>NZ_AXVF01000009.1:0-1526 GCF_000482405.1 Rhodococcus sp. JG-3 | reverse complement strand
GCTCCGGTTCGTGGTCCGCGTTCTGTTGCGGGTGTGGTGTTGCCGGAGTTGTTGGCTGGTGCGGTCGGTGTTGCTGGTGTCGGTGGTGTTGCGGTGGTGTCGGGTTCGCGGGTGCTCTCGTATGGGGAGTTGGATGCGGCATCGTCGCGTGTGGCGCGGGTGTTGATGTCGTGTGGTGTGGGTCCGGGGTCGTTCGTGGCGTTGGCGTTGTCGCGGTCGGTGGAGTCTGTGGTGGCGGTGTGGGCGGTGGCGAAGGCCGGTGGTGCGTTCTTGCCGGTGGATCCGAATTATCCGGTGGATCGGATCGAGCACATGTTGGTCGATTCCGGTGCTGTGGTGGGTGTGACGTTGGGTGCGCATCTGGATGCGGTTGCGGGTGTGGGTGGGGTGTCGTGGGTGGTGCTCGACGATGCCGATGTGGTGGCGGATCTGGCGTTCGCTTCGCCTGCTCCGGTGTTGGATGCCGAGCGTTCGGGTGTGTTGCGTCTCGATGATGCGGCGTATCTGATCTATACCTCGGGGTCCACTGGTGTGCCCAAGGGTGTGGTGGTCACTCATCGTGGTGTGGGGAACTTGGCTGCCGAGGAGCGGGTTCGGTTCGGTGTGGGGCCGTCGTCTCGGGTGTTGGCGTTCGCGTCGCCGAGTTTCGATGCGTCGATTCTCGAGTTCGTGTTGGCGTTCTCGGGTGGGGCGACGATGGTGATTGCGCCGGCGATGGTGTTCGGTGGGGTGGAGTTGGCGTCGTTGCTCGCCGAGGAGCGGGTCACGCATGCGTTCGTGACTCCGGCGGCGTTGGCGTCGGTGGATCCGGTGGGGTTGGATTCGGTGGAGGTCGTGGTCACCGGTGGTGATGTGTGTGCTCCGGAGTTGGTGGCGCGGTGGGCGCCGGGTCGGCGGATGTTCAATGCGTACGGTCCGACGGAGGCGACGATTTTCTCGTCGATTTCGTCGGCGTTGGTGGTGGGGGAGTCGGTCGATATCGGTTCGCCGACGATCGGTTTCGCGGAGGTGGTGTTGGATGCGCGGTTGAATCCGGTGCCCGTGGGTGTGGTGGGTGAGTTGTATCTGGCGGGTCCGGCGTTGGCTCGTGGGTATCACGCGCGGTCGGGGTTGTCGGCGGAGCGGTTCGTGGCCAATCCGTTCGGTGGTGCGGGTTCGCGGATGTATCGCACCGGTGATGTGGTGCGGTGGAATGCCTCGGGTGCGTTGGAGTATGTGGGGCGCAGCGATTTTCAGGTGAAGGTGCGTGGTTTCCGCATCGAGTTGGGTGAGATCGATTCGGTGTTGGCGGCTGTGTCGGGTGTCGATTTCGTGGTCACTGTCGGGCGTGAGTCCGCGGCGGGGTCGACGGTGTTGGTGTCGTATGTGTTGCCGGTGGCCGGTGCGTCGTTCGATGCCGGTGTGCTGCGTGATCATGCGGCGTCGGTGCTGCCTGCGCACATGGTGCCCTCGGCGTTCGTGATGTTGGAGTCGATCCCGTTGACTCCGGCCGGCAAACTCGACCGCAAAGCCCTCCCCGAACCCGA
>NZ_AXVF01000008.1:0-14785 GCF_000482405.1 Rhodococcus sp. JG-3 | reverse complement strand
TTCAGAAGACGACTGCACTAGTTCAGAAGACGACTGCACTTACCCACCACACGGGAGCGCCGGTCAGTAGCATTCATCCCGCCGAGCTACGCGTACAACCACCATATAGAACAGCTTCTGTGATCGAAAAGTCCTCGATCTACCAGTGAACATGATTGCCCTCGACACGTCGTGTGTGTTCCCTTGGAGTCTTTGACTTTGACGTAGCTCGTCACCGGTATGTTGAGTGCGCTTGTGCGCCAGACGTTCTATGCGTTCGATTCGAAGTATCCCGATTCACTCTCGACCTACTGCAGTGGGGTTAAATTGGGTGGCGCAGTTCATGTTCGAGTGTGGTCTAGTCGACTGCGTGTCGATGCGGCGTGGCAATGAACCTCGGTTCCGAGCCTGGTGCCCGCTCTGAGTTCGACGACAATGCTGTGTTCGGCGAAATGTTCAGCGTCTTGGTGACGCCGTGTGCCACGTACCCGTGTTGAGAAGATCGCGGTGGTCGGCGGATCGGGAATACCGGGCTTGATACGCGAACACAGGTGTCCAATCCGACCCGTTGCACGGCCGGTGCCGTCGTGGCCGGTGCCGTCGTGGCCGTTAGTCGAGCTCAACAACCGGGTTCGGTTGTTGAGCTGCAGCGCTGGCACATAGACACCTCGGCCTGCTGACCGAGAATCTCGAACGTACATCGGATCTGCTTGGGTCGATCCCTGGTCAGGCTATAGTGGTGTCCGGCGATGGATCTCCGCCGAGACCGCCCCGTAGGGGGTTGTCTGAACCGCCCCAACCCTGGGGCTGATGGCTCCTTTCCCTGAGTGGAAGGAGTCTGTCCATGAACGGCCATCACGACCCGAATCCGACCCTACCGGTCGATCCCGACAGTGCGCCCCCAAGCCCGCTGCATGCGCGAGCGTCCGCGATCGCCGCCGTCGGTGTCGGTGGATTGGTCGGGGCCCCGCTCCGATACCAACTCGGACTGTGGTGTTCCTCTGCCGCGAGTGGCTGGCCGGTGACGACCTTCGCTATCAACATCGTCGGGGCGTTCCTGCTCGGAATGCTGCTGGAGGGATTGGCTCGCCTGGGCCCGGACACAGGGTGGCGGCAGCGGGTCCGGCTGTTGGTGGGCACCGGGATGCTCGGTTCGTTCACTACCTACAGCACACTGGCCGTCGATACCGATCTGTTTCTGCGCAGCCATCAGTGGTGGGCCGCCGGCAGCTACGCGGCCGGCACCGTACTGGTGGGTCTGGTCGCCACCACCGCCGGAATCGCGATCGCCGCGCGACTGCGGACACGGCCCGCGGAGGCAACACAATGACGACACTCTGGATCGCCTGCGCGGGCAGTGCAGGGGCGATCGTCCGTTTTGTGCTCGACGGGGCCATCAGGCACCGCCGGGCGTCGGATTTTCCCTGGGCGACAGCGATCATCAACGTGACCGGATCACTGCTCCTCGGATTCGTCACCGGACTGATCCTTTTCCACGGACTACCCCAGGAACTTCAGCTGATCGTGGGCATCGGTTTCTGCGGCGGGTACACCACCTTCAGCACCGCCAGTTTCGAGACGGTGCGGCTGATCCAACGTCAGAAGTACATCGCTGGCGTGTTGAACGCGGTCGGCACCCTGCTGGTGACTGTCGTCGCCGGCGGTGCCGGTCTCGTCCTGGCTTCCGTATGAGGAGAAAACAATATGAGGAGAAAACAATGACCGAGGACGATCCCAGCCACGCCTCCTGCGACGACCTAGGGGACTGGCGCGCTCCGCTACAGGTGGACGGCCCCGCCGCCTCGGTAGAACCGGTGTGCCACCTGGTCGTGGGGTTCGACCGGCACCCAGCAAGCCACGCTGCCTTGACCTACGCGATGGACCTTGCCGGTCGACTGAACGCGTTCCTGCATGTAGCGCACATCGTCGACACCGATGACCTGCCGATCGACCCGGACAGCGACGACTGGGAACAACGCATCGCCGACGCTGTCGAACAAGAGCGCCGCGAGGCATGCGCGATGCTGGCCGCCATCCCCGGGAACTGGGCGTTCTACTCGAGGCGGGGCAACCCGGCTCGACTGTTGACCACGATCGCCGACGCCAACGACGCCCTGATGATCATCATCGGTACCACCCGCGGCGGGATGATGTCACTGGTGGAGAGGGCCGTCGGCGAATCGGTGTCCGCGACACTCGCCCGCCACGCCCACCGCCCGGTCCTCCTCGTCCCCGCTACCGATAGGCAGCATAGTGACGCAGCCCAAACACGCCGGTGACCCATCCGCCGCACCGGGTTCCCGCCGCGCGCTTCCAGAAAGAAATCCACCGAACCGCCACGACCATCGATGGGGGGCGTGTCGGTTCGTTGTCGCGTTCGGGACGGTCAGCATGCTCGCGGACTTCGTCTACGAAGGTGCCCGCTCGATCACCGGCCCCCTCGCCTCGCGGGGGGCTACCGCCTTCGTCGTCGGGGTGTGGTCACCGCATCCGACGAGGTCGCAGCGCTGATGGTGCGCTCGGTCTCCGGCCCGGTGGCATACACCAAGCCGCCGCTTCTGGGCGTCGACGTTTCCGGTTACGCCCACCCCGTCATCGCCGTGCACTTCCTCTGGATCGCCGGCGCACTGGCGCGTCTGCGTTCTCGTGATCGACGAACGGAGCGGCAAAGCCATCCGTTCCCCAGCCGAAAACCGATCTGCTCTACGACATTCGATTCCCGCGTCGCTCACCGTCGTTCCCGCAATCCAGGTCATCGCAGTGGCCGCCCTACTCGCCACCGGTCGTCGCCGCACCTGGCACCCCACCGTCCATCCCACGCAACCCAACCAAGGAAAGTCACCTATGTTTCCTGCTCGTCCGTGGATTCGGCCGTTTGCCGCCGCTCTGCTCGCATTTGCCGCACTGCTCGCCGCCGGCACTCTCGCCTCCACCACTGCTGTGACAGAGGCGGGTCTGCGGTTCCACGACCGTATCGCCCTTCATCGCGCCGGCTGGGCCACTGCCCTCGCCGAATTTGTCACGGACTGCGCACAACCGGTCGTCGGAATCGTGGTGGCGATCGGTATCGCCGCATGGCTCACGTGGAGAGGCCGACGGGTCGACGCGGCATGGGCCCTGGCAGTGATGGCATCTACCCTCGTCGTGTCGACAATCGCGAAATACAGCATCCGCGAACCCCGTCCCCCGCAACGGTTCTGGCTGATTCCTCCCGACACCGTGTGGTCGTTCCCGTCTGGACATACAGCGGTGGCTGCGGCCATGATCGGGCTTGTGGTCCTGCTCACCGCTCGGGCGCACGTAATTGTCCGGCGGTTGGCCCGCACGACATCAGTGCTGTTCGCGCTCGCCGTCGCTGCCTCCCGGCTGTACCTCGGCGTACATTTCCCGCTCGACGTCGCCGCGAGCATTCTTGCCGCCAGCACTGCGCTCCTCGCACTGTGGACCATGTGGTCGATCCCTCCGGTCCGACACTGGGTCAATGTCCGGCTCGGACCGACCCCTCAGGCAGCCTCACCCGACTGATCGCGGACCCACTCCGACTCCGAGCACTACGTGACGGGAAGGTGAATACAAGTCCGCCGTCGACCGTCCGCGGCTGGTAGCGCAGGTGAGGATCGTTGCCCACAACTCGATACCCTCAGGTTGGTCAGCCGTTGAGAGCGTGCACGCCGACGGGGCCTTCATCTCGCTGAGAGGCGTCAGGTCTAGACGGATGAGCGCCCGGACGTCCGGGCGCGGTCTCGCTGGGAACATGGCCCGACGTTAGCCCCAGCACCTGCGTGGAAGGTCAAGGATTTGACCTTCCACCCGACTCGAAGGTTTATCCTCGTGCGCATGTCCGCTCTGCGCATTTCACAGCTGTCATCGGCGACCGGCGTCCCGGCGACCACGCTACGGTTCTACGAAAGCGAGGGCCTGCTCCCGGCGGACCGTTCGGCGAACGGTTACCGCGTTTACGACGACCGCGCTCGGCAACGCTTGGCGTTCATCACCGCCGCCAAGAGCCTGAACCTGTCGCTGCCGGAGATCAAACTTCTCCTTCGTGTCTGGGAGAAAGACTCCTGCGCAGCAGTCAAAGCCGAACTCGGCCCCGCCATCGAGTCCCACATCGCGCACGCCAACGAATCGATCGCTCAATTGACCGCTCTGCGTGAGAGTTTGACCGACGCGCTGGCCCGGCTCGGGGACACACCCGACGCGCCGACGCCATGCAATCCGGACTGCACCTGGCTGATCTCAGCGAACACCGCGGTGGGCACCGCATGAACATATCGAGCACCACCTCGGTGGTGGCGTGGCTGGAGAAGTTCCAGATCCCGCTCTACCTGCTGGCCCTGCTCATCGGTGGCGGTGTCGGTTTGGGTGCGCCGTCGTCGGCGCATGCGTTCGAGATTGCTATCAATCCGGTACTGATCGTGTTGCTCTACGCTACGTTCCTCGCGGTTCCGTTCTCCGCCATCGGCGCATCGCTGCGCGACGGCACATTCTTGCTCAGCGTCGTAGTACTGAATTTCGTGCTCGTTCCAATCGTCGTATTCGCTCTGACCCGGTTCGTTGCTGCTGATCAGGCGGTACTCGTCGGTGTGCTGTTGGTGTTGTTGGCTCCCTGCATCGACTACGTCATCGTCTTCAGTGGGTTGGCCGGTGCAGCGTCGGAACGGCTCCTCGCGAGCGCGCCGCTGTTGATGTTGTTGCAGATCGCGTTCCTGCCGCTCTACCTGTGGTTGTTCGTCGGGTCCGAGCTGGTGGAGATCATCGACATTGCACCGTTCGTCGAAGCGTTCGTGCTGTTGATCGTTGTTCCTCTGGTGTTGGCGGCCCTGACGCAAGCACTTGCGCGTCGTCGGCGTATCGGCACCCAGATCATGGATGTGATGGCCGCGGCGATGGTGCCGGTCATGATGGCCACTCTTGCCGTCGTCGTGGCGTCGCAGATCGACGCAGTCCGCTCCGAAGGCTCCCAGCTGTTTGCCGCGGTGCCGATCTTCGTCGCGTTCCTGGTCATCATGGCGGTTGTCGGATGGGCGACGGCCAGAGTGACCCGCCTGGACGTCCCGGACGCTCGGGCCTTGATCTTCTCCGGTGCCACCCGAAATTCGTTGGTCGTTCTGCCGCTGGCGCTCGCGCTGCCACCAGCACTGTCTCTTGCTGCCGTGGTCGTGGTGACGCAGACACTGGTGGAGCTGATCGGAATGGTCGCCTACGTCCGACTCATCCCCTGCCTTGTCCCAGCTCACGCTGCGAGAGCACCGGTGAAGTTCGAAACAACTCGCACGAACCAAGGCAATCCTGGGTGACGAGAACTGGATAAAAGCAGGTGGCGTCAGTGAGGGTGAACGAACCACGGGATCCAGTGCCGCGACCCCGTTCCACTTCCCGCGAGCATTGAGCATCGAATGGGGACTTTTCCGGCAAACGCGCCTGTGGGCTCCGCGCCCGCTACGACTGCAGTCTCTACGCTGGCACCGTGCCCCTGCCGACCCATGTGACCGACCTGATCAGCTACGAATTATTGCTGTCCGTCGCCGAGCTGGGAAGCATCGGACGCGCAGGGGAGGCGCATGACATGTCGCAGCCAGCGGCGAGCGCACGCCTGAAAGCACTCGAAAGCCGCATCGGGGTAGCACTCCTGCATCGCGGGCAGCGAGGTGCCACCCTCACCGCAACCGGCGAACTGGTCGCCGGCTGGGCCGAGCGCGTCATCGCCGAAGCCGCCGAGCTCGCCACGAGCATCGCAATGCTGCGCACCGACCGCCACAGCCACATTCGTATCGCCGCAAGCCTCACCATCGCCGAATACCTCATACCGCGATGGCTCATCACACTGCGCTCCCACGACACTTCCATCACACCGACTCTCACCTCCGGAAACTCTGTCGACGTAGCCGCATCGGTGCTCGACGGCCGCGCCGACATCGGATTCGTCGAAAGCCCCGATCTGCCCAGCGGACTCCACTCGAAGGACGTTGCCCGCGACGAACTCGTCGTCGTCGTCGCCCCCGATCATCAATGGGCTCGACGAACGATCACGGCGAGCGAACTGGCCGCGACACCGCTGGTCACCCGCGAACCCGGGTCCGGCACACGTCTCGCGCTCGAACGTGCGCTCCGGACTGCGGGCCCACTCGCCGCGCCACTGCTCGAGGTGTCCTCCACCACTGCCATCAAAGCTGCCGTCATCGGCGGCCTCGCACCGGCCGTACTCAGCTCCCTCGCGGTATCCGCCGAGATCGCCGCCGGAACGCTGGCCCGCGTTCACACAGAGGGGCTCGACCTGCGCCGGTTCCTGCGTGCCGTGTGGCCCGCGGGCCGTGAACTGCGAGGACCGTCGAGCGACCTGCTCGTCGTCGCCCTCAAATCCCCGCAGTCATAACCTGAGGTTGGGACCGGCCAGGTAATCGGTGTCTACCGGTGACGACTGTGTGCGAGGACGCTGGAAGTCATGACCACGACAGCTCTGCACCGCTCCTCCATCACGTCTCGGCGCGGCGACGATACCGAGCGGCCGCGCAAGTGGCCGGTGCTCTCCGACCTCGACCACCCGAGCCAGATCTTCGAACACATCACCCCCAACTGGTTCGCCTCGGTCATGGGCACCGGTATCGTCGCCAACGCCGCCGCCACCCTGCCCGCCCACATCCCCGGACTGCACGTGTTCGCAACGATCGTGTGGATCGCAGCGTCGGTCGCCTTGATCACACTCTCCGGTGCCTTCGCAGTGCACTGGATCCGACACCGGCAGTATGCGCGTGAGCACGCCGCGCATCCGGTGATGGTGCAGTTCTACGGCGCACCCCCCATGGCGCTGCTGACCGTCGGTGCCGGGACGATGCTGCTGGGCAAAGACGTCATCGGAGCGGCGCCCGCAACCGTGATTTTTGCCGTCCTGTGGACCGCTGGCACAGCCCTCGGGCTGATCACCAGCATTCTCGTGCCCTACCTGATGATCACCGCCCACGATCACCAGACCGCCGTCGCACTCCCGGCGTGGTTGATGCCCGTCGTACCGCCGATGGTGTCCGCCTCCACCGGTGCGCTGCTGCTCCCTCATATCGCGGATGGGCAATGGCGCCTGGCCATGCTGTCCGGTTGCTACGCGATGTTCGGGCTGTCACTGATCATCGGAATGCTGACCATGACGCTCATCTACGGACGGCTCGTCCACGGCGGAATCCCGCCGGTCCAGGCAGCACCGACGGTGTGGATCACCCTCGGCATGATCGGTCAATCGATCACCGCCGCGAACCTGCTCGGCAACGATGCACCCTTGGTGTTCACCGGCGAGACCGCCTCCGTCGCAACCGGCCTGCACGTGTTCGGCATTCTGTACGGACTGACGATGGGCGGCTTCGGCGTCTTGATGTTCACCCTCGCAACCGCCCTCACCATCCATGCCGCCCAGAAGGGACTGACATTCTCACTGACCTGGTGGTCGTTCACCTTCCCCATCGGCACCTGCGTCACCGGTGCCACTGCCCTCGGCGGCGCTCTGGGGTCGGCCGCGGTCGAGGCCCTTGCAATCGGACTGTATGCGGCCTTGCTCGCAGCCTGGGGCACAGTCGCCGCCCACACTCTCCGCGGCAGCGTGCAAGGAAAACTTTTTCAACCCAGCTGAACCGACCGCCGGGTAGTACCCACTCGGAACGCTGATACCGAACGAACAGCGTTGATCCAATCGACCACTGACCCCGGAAAGGACTCACGATCACGATGAACACACCGAATGCAGACACACCGACTTCCGATACCCCGAGACGGGGCAGCCGCGGACGCGTCTGGGCACGAGTCACCGAAAATTATCTGACCTGGCTGTTGCTGATGGCGGGAACAGCTGCTGCGGGGGCCTTTCTCACGGCCCTCGCCGGCGGGTTCGAGGGCTGGACCGTCGTCGCAGCGATCGTGACAGTGGTGCTGTTCGCGGGATGTTGGTTCTCATATCGAGACGGTGCACGCCGGGGTGCCGCCGAACCACACATCATCCAGTACCACCCCGACAGCCCGGACGAGGTGATCGACATCGACACCGACACCGGCGAACGCCAGCCCCACCAGGACTGACCGGTCGGAGGCAGCAGCAGCACGATCCGCCCTACCTCAGCACAGTGCGGGGTTCAGGTGCCTTCTCCAGGTGCGTTGCGACCGACAGTGCTGCGTTGATCAACCGCTGGCGAGCAGCCGCCGGTGCGTGTGCGTTGCGAGCCGAGGGGTGCGGTGCCGCTATCACCGGGAGGAGGCGGGTGGGAGCAGATGCAGTGATGACGCGCATGTAGCCATCGAGAGCCTTCGCACCAAGAACGAAAACCACCTCCAGTTTCGGCAGCAAGGCCATAAGCTCGCCGACATATGGGCCCGCCTCACCGAGAACGGATGCCGTCGGCGATACCGGATGACCGGCGTCATCGAGCACTGCCCACGGCACAATATTCCACTTGACGCACTGCACCCGGTCGATACCCGCGTCGGCGAACACCGATTTCAGCACGGGGTTCGTTCGATCTGGATTGTCGAACGAACACATGTTGGTCCCGCCCGGACGTATCGTTTTCGGCCCCGGAGACTCCAACAGCACCAGACAGCGAGCCGCGTCGCCGCCGTCGTCGGGATCGAACAGTGGAATGGACCGTGCAGTGTCGATCCTCCATCGCAACACCGACGCATTGAGTGAGCGGACCGGGGCATCGTGCGCTCGGGCGTGCTTTCCGGACCACACGTCATCATCTGTCATACGCCGCACTCACTGCTGACCCACGCCACACGTACTGCTGGCCATGGGGAAACGCACCGTGAGCCGTAGACGCCAGCTCTCGGTGGCTCGCCTCGACGACCACTGCTGAGCGTTTGACGACTCCGCTGCCTGAACACACCTATGAGATAACCACGACAGGCCGTGTGGTGCCTATTGCACCCGTCTTCTCATCGACTTCGATTCCAGATCAGGTCGGATACCCCCTAGGGTACTTACATACCCCCCTTGGTATATGCCACAGTGGGTACCGAACCGACCGAAAGTATGCACGACTTTTCTGGAATGAGTCCGGAAAACGAGCGACGGACCGATGCGGTGCGGCGAACGCAGAGCCAGCGCGTTCGGACTCGGATGTCGATCCGGGGTACGTCGTCAGCGTCCCGATCTCACTCGACCGCGGTCCAGCCGTTCGGGCGGCCACGCGACCGACACGCTGTCCGAGGCACCGCATCGAAACCTGCCCGTGTCCGTGACGACTCGGTCTCAGCGAGAGGCCCGCGCGATCGTGTTGCCCGCCGGATCGTCGATCACGATCGAGTGGATGTCCTCGACAGAAAGGGACGTTGCGCCGGTCACCGCTGCTGCTCGGCTCGCGGTGACCGACCATTGAGCTGCTTGTTGTCGAGTCCCGTCGTTGCCGACCACTTGCAGAGTGAGGATGCCTGCGCCGGGGAGTTGTTGAACGTCGACGTCGATCGATGTGCCCCAGGCTTTCGTGGTGAGCTCGAGGTCACCTGTGGCCCCGACGGTGCTCGACAGAACGAGCGGGCGGGCACCCGCATCGTTCACCGTTGTCGAATCGTCGGAGCGGGCGAGGGTACTGAGCGGGACGATCGCCGCAGCGACTCCCAGAACGAGGGTCGCCGACACCGCAGTCCACACTCGCCGCCGCCTCTTCTCGGAGGTCCGTTGATGCCTCATCGCGCTCAGCAGGTGGTCGAGTCGCTGGTCTGCACCGGCCGTCGAGTGCACCGGTGAGAGATCTGCTGGCTGCCTGCGACGTCGAAGCACTCCTGCGACGGGTGCCAGGACGTCGATTTCGGTTCGGCAGGCAAGGCAGTCGTCGAGGTGTCGTCGTACCGCTGCTCGGTCGTCGCGCTCGAGTCCGTCGAGTACGTACGCCCCGAGCAGTGGTCGGATCTCGTCGTGCGCTGAGCTCATGGAATCAATCCCAACTCGTCGAAGATCCGGCGTAGGGCACGCACAGCGTAATAGGAGCGGGACTTGACCGTGCCGACCGCGATATCGAGGTGCGCGGCCACTTCGGAGACGGTTCGACCCTCGTAGTAGATGAGCACGATGACTGCTCGATGCTCCTCGGACAACCGACGCAGCGACTCGTCTATGAGCCACCCGTCGAGGACCCCGCCCAATTCGTCGTCGATGCACTCGGCGGCGAGTGCGATCTGATCGTGGACGAGAGTCGGCCTGCTCGTGCTCGCCCGCCACTGATCGGTGAGTACGTTTCGCGCGATGGTCATGAGATAGGACCGCGTCGATGCTGCCGTCACATCGATGCGGTCGATCCCGCGCCACGCGCGCAACATCGTCTCCTGGACGATGTCCTCACACTGCTCGCGGGTCTGGGTGTAGCGGCTGACGAATCGAGTCACTGCGTGCTGGTGCTCGCGGAAGAGCGCCGACATGGCGACTTCGGACGCATCGACGAGCTGGTGGTTGTGCTGTGAGCCGGATTCGACACCGTCCACCTAACTGCCCGAGCCGGAAGCGGCATCGGTGAAACCGGTCGTGGCGGCGGCGACCATGTCGAGAACAGGATTGGTCGGCGAGATCGAATGCCGAGCGGCGAGTACACGGATATCGGGGTGAGCCACGTGAACGATCCCTTCGGCATCCTGCCACGCCACGTATCGGGCGGGGAGGTCGATCCCCATGGTCTGCTGCGCTCCGACCAGCGCAGTCGAGACCGCAGGATTACCGACGTAGGTGACCATGGTGGGCCTCAGAGGTGTCTCGGCAGCGGCGGACGCGAGATCGACGGTTGCGACTGTGGGCTGATTCTTGGCCGCGAACGCTGCCTCGTATCGGGCAATGGACGCTGCAACCGATGCATCACTGGTCTTCTCGACCAGGTATCCCGGCGCTGCGGACACATCGGTGCCCTCTGCGGCGGCCGCCGAGGATCCCGTCGCATCGGACGCGGTCGATGCCGAGCCGGCCCGGAGTCCGTCGAGGGCGTCGGACGAGACCGGGATGCCTGCGAGCGTCGCGATGTACTCGGCGGAGTTGTATGCCAGAAACACCGTTCCGTTGGCGGCCTGCCAGACCAGGTACTTCTGTGGAAGGTCGATCGCGGCCCGTTGGTCCGCGGCGATCAACGGCGACGCCGCTTTCGGATTCCCCCCGATCACCACGGTGGTCGGGCGGATCGTCTCACCTGCTCCCTGTGCCAACTTCTCGAAATCCACAGTGGCTGCCACAGCTCCCGCCGTCTCCAGCGCGCGCTGTACCCGAGAGACCGTGTCACTCACAGAGTAGTTACTGGCGTACACCACCAGTCCGGGTTCGGACGGTGCCACATCGGGTGTCGCAGCCTTCGCGTCCGCCGACGTGGACACCGGAGTGCTCGACACCGCCACCGAACCGGTGGGTTCGGTGGAACCGCACCCGGCGAGGGCGATCACCGCCGCCGACGCGAGCAGCGACGTTGCCATACGGAACCTTGAAGTGCTCATCACGTGTCCTGTCCTCGTGCCCACGCCAGCGGTGGGCTTCACTGTGGTGTACGCACACCGAGCCTGAGGGGTTCACCCGAACCGAAGTTCCCTCCGGCGATTGCTCCCGGAATGTCGGTGCACCGGAGGGCGACACAGTCGAGTTCACGCAAGCGGAGATCTGATCGATCGGTTCACCCCGGTCTCGTCGAGCGTCTCCACGCCACAGAAGCGGCCTGAACGGGTGCAGGGACCATCTTCGCGGCACGAACGGCCGACCTCACGGCGGCACTTCTGCCTCGACGAATTCGAGAAGCCGCTTCAACAGTGAATCCGCACGCTCTTCGACGTCGTCGAGCGTCGAATCGACGCCACCGAGTAGCTGGTGTGCGTCTCGGCGTGCCCGAGTCCCGTGTTCGTAGTAGCCGGGGTCGAGTAGCGAAGCCGAGGCGGGCTTGGGTACGAGATCTGTGCTCGGCTGCCGTGCCTGCACCGAATGGTGTCGGTGCACAGGTGCTCGTCCGTCCAGGTGCGCTCGAACGATGTCGGCGACCGCATGGGCGGTAAGTGCAGTCGCAGTCAGCGGGGTGTGACCCCACCGGTCGATTGCGGTCGACAGCGGCTGTCGACCGGCCGGATCGACGTACCGGTCGAATCCGCTGAGCCCGGTACCGCCCACGGCATCGAGAGCGTCGGCGAGCATTCGAGTGTTCGGGTACCGCGTGTGATGGCCCAGCACCTCCAACCAGCGCTGGAACACCGTCCGCGGCGAGATACCCGTCTCCATCAGTGCGAGAGGAGTGACGGTGCGAACGCCGCGGCCTGTGTCGATACGAAGGGCATCGATCCTCGGATCGGCGGTGACGTCGCAGGGCCGCAGGGCCGCGATCTGGGTGTACGGCAGACCGGTCGAGGCAAAGACCAGGACGAGGGCGTCTCGCCGCGCGAACAGTTCGGACGGCCAACCGGATTCGGGGAGGCGCGCGATGACGCCGCCGATCACGGCTGCCAGCTCGTGCAGGCGCGCCGTACGCGCCACGTCCAGCGCAGCCCGGACGACCTCCGCACGGCCCGGCTGGGGTAACAGGTGCCGGGAATGGGCGGCGTCGATCACCGCGATCCGGCGGCGCTGGGTCGTGGACGCCGCGGGGTGCGCCGAGAGGAACCGAGCAAGTGAATCCGGGGAGGCCGCCAGTGGTGTTTCGTCATGGGCGGTGCACCAGTCCTCGAACAGTGACCACGTGTGCCGATCCCGCTTCGGCACCGCCACGTTCGTGATATCCGCTGGTCGAATCGAACCGGTGCAGTCGTCGTGGTCAGCATCTACCCCGGTCGCCCTATCGGCGTTCACGGGTGAAGTCACACGCCCGGTCATAGACCGAGTTCGGTGACCGCGTTGCCGACCAGAGGGGCGTGCTCGCGGGCATATGTCTCGACCATTGCGGGTGTGGTGTGCCCGGTCTGGCGCATGATCGCATGTGCATCGGCACCGTTACGGAAGGCTTGGGTGACGAATCCTGCCCGCAGGGAATGGCCGCCGAGCTGCATGACAGTCTCGGGGTCGTACCCGGCGTGAGCTGCGCGGCGGCGGATCGCCGCATGGACCGCTGCCCCGGACAACACAGTGTCGGAGAGGTTGCCGTTCTTGCGGACAGACCGGAACAGCGGCGACCGTTTCTCGGCGGTCGGCAGGGTGCCGCGGCAGAGATGGGAGTCGAATTGTGCTGCGCGAGAAAGCAGTCGAATGACGGCGGCTCTGCCCCCGGTGTCGAACGCGGCGACGATCTGCAGCCATCGCACCCACGCGCAGACCGGGCAGGATTCGTGGCAGTCGGTGAACGGAAGCGCTTTCACCGTTCCGATGCCGGTTCCGTCCTGGTCGGTCTTCGATCTTCGGATCCGTACGTGCGCACCGTCGAGACGGTCGCGGCGCACATCGCGGCATTCCAGCGCTACGAGTTCGCTGCGTCGAAATGCGCCGGTGTATCCCATCAGCAGCAGCGCGGTGTCGCGGCGTTCGAGCACCTCCGACGCCCACCCCGCTGTAGTGCGTCGGGCGTGGTCGACGATCGTGGTGATGTCGGAGGTCAGCAGCGGTGCGCGCGGGTTGCGGGGCCGCTCCCCCGCCGACGCGTAGTCCCGCCGGATACCGGCGAGGGTGGCGCGCACCATCTCGTGCCCGCACGGGTTGTCGTGTCCGGTAGCGCGGTGGCGGTCGGCGATCGCCGCAATCCACTTGCCGAACGTCGCGGCCGCGTACGCCCGCGTCCCGTCGACGGTGAGCGTGTCGGCCGCGGCGACGAGGTAGGCCGCCACTGTCGCGGGATGCGCCGGCAACGCGTGGTGCCCGGCGACGGTGCACCAGGTCTCGAAGCGTCGCCACGCCGAGGTGTAGGCCCGGCGGGTACCGGTCGAGCGGGACGCGGCCATGGAACGCTCGATCCGAGCAGCAACCTCGGGCGGTAGGTCTGGAAACACCGCCGCGGCACCCGGCACGACAGCCGGGATCGTGGTCGGGCCGTCTACGAGCTGGCGATCTGTCATGGCTGGACTGTAGCGGGCCCTCCCGACAGACTTCTCAGGCCGAAAGCACGCTGAGCAGGCGTTTCCGCGGAGACGGTGCGGGAAGGAAAATTCTCGTCGGTCACCGCACAAACAACGTTGGTGACTATGACCCCGGCGCGAAAACGGGCTTCTCGGCTGTCGCTCCATCGGGCGATAGCTATGTCGGCGGATGGTGCAGCGGGATCCCGTGGTCGAGGAACAGTTGCACCGTCTCATCCAGCTCCGCTGCGGTGCGGCACCCCCAGCGCAGGAAGTTGTACAACGAACCGGCGGATGCGGGATCGACGCGCGCTGCCGCGATGGCGGCCTCGGCCGCAGCGTGCGCGTCAGCCCATAAATCGCGCTCGGGTGCGGGATAAGACGAGCGCGTCGGAGCTGTCCCAGGATCGACCGGCTCATACGGTCGTGGGCTCAGCAGAGATGCGTGCGCACCGCCGGCATCGATCTCACCGCTCTCGACCATCGCAATGCCGATCGCTGCGGCCTCGAGGACTGTCGCCTGCTCGTCCCAGTGCAGGTCCTCGAACGGAACCCACGCGGTCCGCAACGGGCGAGAACGACCGGCGGCCTTCCAGATCGCAACGAGCCTCGTCGCCCACCGTCCGGTGCGAACCAGTGGCGTGGACACTTCGTCGACGACGGTGCGCAGAAGCCGGAACCACACTGCGGCATGTACCCGGCCTGGGCCGAGTTCCACCCATCCCGTCGTCAGAGCCTCGGTGCTGCGCCGATCGAGGTCCGTGACCGCTGAGGGAACCGGAACGGGCGAGACCCGTTCGTCCGAACCGAACCGGACCTGATCCCAGAAAATTGCATG
>NZ_AXVF01000007.1:0-19129 GCF_000482405.1 Rhodococcus sp. JG-3 | reverse complement strand
TGCACCGCACTTCTGACATCAGAATGTCAGAAGACACGTGCACTCACCCTCGAAACGCCTGCAAAGAGTGCAGCCGTCTTCTGAAGTTGACACCTATGGGCATGTCGAAAGTGGTACCTGCGCTGCCGGTACGAGACATCGACACCGCTGCCGAGATATACGTCCGATCGTTCGGCTTCACGACCCGGTACACCGACCCGACTTTCGCGAGGCTCACCCGCGACGACGTCGAGATCCACTTGTGGGCCGCCGACGACGACAGCTGGGATACCCGTTCAGACCACGCGGCATGGCCGGTGTGCAGCGGAGCCGAGACGTTCCTTGCCGGCACCGCCAGCTGCCGCATCGCCGTGGACGAGATCAACGACCTTTACGCCGAGATGTCCCGCGCGGGGGTGCTTCACCCCGCAGACGTAGGCCGTCCCGTCTCGACAGGCTGGGGAACGACGGAGTTCGCAACTGTCGACATCGACGGCAATCTGATCACGTTCCATACCGAGAAGAGGCAACACGAGCCCAACACTCCAGGCGACGGCGCACCCTGACCCCACCCCCCCTCGAGGAGCAACGAGCCCGACGTCCCTCGTGCTGCCGCGGACTCGATGGCGGGCCGGACTCGGCCGGTTTGCCTTCGAGCCGACTCGAACCTTTAGTCTGCGGTCATGTCTGCTCTGTTGATCTCGCAACTGTCCTCGGCAACCGGGGTGCCAGCGACAACGCTGCGCTTCTACGAGAGCGAGGGCCTACTTCCGGCGGACCGAGCCCCGAACGGCTACCGTGTCTACGACGAACGAGCACAGCAGCGATTGGCGTTCATCACCGCCGCGAAGAGCCTGAATCTCACTCTGCCGCAGATCAAGTCGATGCTGCGTGTGTGGGAGAACGATTCGTGCGCCGCGGTGAAGTCCGGGCTGCGACCGGCACTGCGTGAACACATCGCCCGAGCAGAGGAGTCGATCGCGCAGCTGACCGTGCTGCGGGACGCGCTGACCGCCGCGCTGGTTCGTCTCGACGAGACCCCCGACGCGTCGACACCGTGCGACCCGCAATGCAGCTGGTTGGCGTCGACTTTGACCGCACCCGTGAGCGCGTCATGACCGAAACAGCGCGAACGTCGGCGGTGCAATGGTGGGACACCCACCAGATCGGCCTGTATCTACTCGCACTCGTCGCCGGCGCAGGGGTGGGGTTGTCCTTCCCCTCCGCAGCACCGACGTTCGAGCACGCCATCAATCCGGTGCTGATCGTTCTGCTCTACGCGACGTTCCTCGCAGTGCCGTTCGCCGCGATCGGCCGGTCCCTACGTGATGCCCGGTTCACCACCGCGGTGGTCGTTCTGAACTTCGCAGCCGTCCCCATCGTGGTGTTCGCACTGACCCGCATCATCGCCGGGAACGAAGCTGTCCTCGTCGGTGTGGTACTGGTGCTGCTCGCCCCCTGCATCGACTACGTCATCGTTTTCAGCGGACTGGCCGGCGCGGCGTCGGAACGCCTTCTCGCCGGGGCACCGCTGCTGATGTTGCTGCAGATCGCCCTGCTGCCGTTGTGGCTGTGGTTGTTCGTCGGGGCCGAGACTGTCTCGATCATCGACATCGCCCCCTTTGCCGAGGCGTTCGTTCTACTCATCGTGATCCCGCTGGCGCTGGCTGCGGCGACGCAGCTGTGGGCGCGACGTCGACGTCTGGGCGAGCAAATCATCGAGGCGATGGCAGCGGCGATGGTGCCGGTGATGATGGTGACACTCGCGGTCGTCGTCGCCTCCCAGATCGACTCAGTCCGCAGCCGTATCGACCAACTCGCCGCTGCTGCAGCCATCTTCGTGGTGTTTCTGATCGTGATGGCGTTCGTCGGTGTCGGTGCCGGGAAGGTGTTCGGTCAGGACGTGCCGGCGACGCGGGCGCTGGTGTTCTCCGGCGCCACCCGTAACTCGCTGGTCGTGCTGCCACTCGCCCTGGCGCTACCACCGGCGTTGAGCCTGGCCGCCGTGGTGGTCGTGACGCAGACCCTCGTGGAGTTGATCGGAATGGTGCTCTACGTCCGCTACGTGCCGCGTCTGGTGCCGGGCGAGACCACCGCCGCGACAGGACAGTCGACGCAGTGAGGGACGTCATCACACGCGCCGAGCGAGCATCGATGTCATGGACAAGGCGTGTGTCGAGCAACGTCCGGTCGACTGCTTCTACGGCGGGGCAATCGGTGTGCGGCGGTTCGTCCTGCTAGACCCCGACTTCGGCGGCAGAACCCACTCATGCTGATTCACCGTGCACAACACCATCACCACACGAGCGGTGATCGTCCTGAAATACAGGCGTGCAGGACACGTTTACCCGCGCGCAGTCAGGCCACGGTCAGATAGATCAATGCAATGTTGAGTGCGACGACGATTCCCGCGATGAGCCATGCCGCGTATGCGGTGATCCGGTGATTGACATCGCTGCCCATCAGGATGCGGTCCGATGTGAACCGCACCAAGGGAATCAACGCGAACGGGATACCGAACGACAGCACGACCTGCGAGACGACCAGTGCCCGACTGGGGTCGACTCCTGCTGCCAGAATTGCCAGTGCGGGAACAAGGGTCACCAGTCGTCGCACCAGAATCGGAATGCGCTTACGTAGTAGGCCGTCCATGATCATCGCGCCGGCGTACGCCCCGACCGATGTCGATGCAAGACCCGAGGCCAGCAGGCCCACCGCGAACAGCAGCGCCACGACCGGCCCCAGAGTGTCCCCTACCGCTGCGTGGGCTCCTTCGATGGAGTCGACACCCTCGCGGCCCCCCAACGTCGATGCCGCCAACAGCAGCATCGACATGTTCACCGCACCGGCCAGCAGCATCGCCAACCCGACATCGATCCGGGTGATCCGCAACAACCGCTGACGGACAGGCCCTGCCTCGGGGTGTCCGTGCCGGTCACGTGCAAGGCCGGAGTGCAGGTACACCGCGTGCGGCATGATCGTCGCACCGAGCATCGCGGCGGCGATCAACACGCTTTCCGCGCCGTCGAACCGCGGAATCAAACCGGCCGCGGCCTCGGTGAACGATGGCGGTTCCACGACGACGCTGGCAAGAAATCCGACGGCGATGACACCGAGTAGCCCGAGAATCACGAACTCGAAGGGCCGTTGGCCCCGCCGATCCTGGACCATCAGCAAGATCATCGATACGGCCCCGGTGATGAGGCCGCCGATCAGGAGCGGCAGGTCGAAGAGCAGGTAGAGGGCGATTGCACCGCCGACGATTTCGGCGAGGTCGGTCGCCATGGCGACCACCTCCGCTTGCCCCCAATATGCCAGTCGCACAGTCCTGCTCGACTTCTCGCGGACTACTTCGGGCAGTGTCATTCCGGTGACGATGCCGAGTTTGGCGGAGAGGAACTGGACGAGACCGGCCATCACGTTCGCGGCAACGATCACCCAGACCAGCAGGTATCCGAACTGCGCGCCGGCACTGACGTTGGAGGCGACGTTGCCGGGGTCGACGTAGGCGATCGCTGCGACGAAAGCCGGGCCGAGCAGAACCAGGCCCGACCGAAACCTCGAGGGCGGCCGAGACGATCGGCGCTGCAGCACAGACATGACCACACCCTCCGGCACCAACAGTATGTCAGGACCCTGAAAATATAGTTCGGCTACCCGAACAATGCAATGCGGCGTGGTGGTTCGGCGACATCTCGATCAGATGGGCAGGACCACTGCACTGACGAATTCGTTGCGGATCCAGGCGATGAACAACCCCCACACTCCGGTCAGCAGCGCCACGCCGACGGCGATCATGATGACACCGCCGGCGACCTTGATCTTCTGTGAGTTCCTCCGAAGCCACCCCACCCCGCGCATCGCCGAACTCGAACCGAACGCGAGGACGACGAACGGTAGGCCGAGTCCCATGCAGTACGCGACGATGAGAGTGACCCCGCGGGCTGCGGTTGCACCTTCGGTTCCTGCCGCGACAGACAGAACACCGGCGAGGGTGGGGCCCAGACACGGTGTCCAGCCGAGCGCGAACACACCGCCGAGCAGCGGCGCTCCAGCGAGGGACGAGATCTGCTGAGGTGCGAATCGGGTGTCGCGTTGCAGTGCGGGTATCAATCCGATGAACGCTGCACCCATGATGATCGTGATGACGCCGCCGACTCGTTGGAGTACTTGCTCGTTGATGCGCAAGGTGCCGATGACTCCGAAGATCGAGGCTGTGGCGAGGACGAATACGATCGTGAATCCGGCGACGAACAACGACGCTGCGCCGGCCACACGCCAGCGATTCGCCAGCTCCGGCGACGACGTGCCGGTGGTCGAGGTGCCGGTGGCCGAGGTGCCGGGCGATCGGGTATCGGCTGATTGGGCGTCGGCACCGGCGATTCCTGCCAGGTAGGACAGGTATCCCGGCACCAGCGGCACCACGCACGGGGAGGCGAACGAGACCAACCCGGCGAGCATGCATGCCGCGATCGCGAGCAGCAGGGGCCCGCTCGATGCCGCGTTCTGGAAGGCCGACCCGATGTCCTGGGCGAGAAGAGTCGTCATTCCGCGGCTATCCGTTCGACGACGGGAAGGAGGTCGTCGGTGAGCAGGGCGCGCATGAAGACCGCGGCCACGCGGTGCTGACGATCGAGTACCAGCGTCGAGGGGATCACGCTGGTCGGGTAGTTCCCGCCGAGGGCGACCAGTGTCCGCATCGAGGGATCGTAGATCGAGGGGTAGGAGACGTCGTTGTCGACGACGAAGTCCTGCGCTTTGTCCTTCTGTGGATCTCTGACGTTGAGACCGAGGAACTGCACGCCACGCTCGCGGGTGGTCTCGTAGACCTCCTCGAGGTCGTCGGCTTCGCCGCGGCAGGGGCCACACCACTGGCCCCAGAGATTGATCACGACGACCTTGCCGTCGTAGTCCGACAGAGCGGTCGTCTTGCCTTCCTCCATCAGATCGGGGCCGGCGAGTTCGCCTATGGTTCCGCGTGTTTCGGGGGGATCGTAGACGATGTCGGTTCGACCGCCGGGGGCGACGAAGTCGAAGCTGCCTCCCGGGGGCGCAGCCTGTGCGCCGTCGGAGCATCCGGAGATCAGTAGTACAAGGGCAAGAATCGATCCCATTGCCGCGGTGGGCGTGCTGCCCTGACGGCGCGCACCGACCCACACTGGTGGAAGACGTTTCATGAGGTGAAATCCTTTACTGCAGTGCGGATCTGGTCTGTCGTCTCGAACACTGTCGGGTCGGTGATGCGCTCGACCGTTCCGTCCGGGTGGAGGAGAAAGCTCAGGGGAAGGACCGGCGGTGCCGAGAGCGCGTCCAGGACGCTGCCGCCGTCGATGTAGTTCGGATAGCGGACGCCCAGTTGCGTGAGCAGCGCGGCCGCGTCCGCGGGCCGGTCCTCGACGTCGATTCCGATAACTGGGATCGCGTCGGGTTCTGCGGCGTAGGCATCGAGTACCGGCATCTCGTTGCGGCACGGGCCGCACCAGGATGCCCACAGGTTGATCAGCGTCACCTCGCTGCCGAGAACGTCGGCGAGATCGACATCGTCGGCGCTGCCGATGCAGCGCGCTATCACTCCCGCCAGCGGACCGCCTTCGCGCGGTACCGGCGGCGGACACAGCGGTAGCTCTGCTGCTCGTGCCGCGTCATCCGGCGGGCGGGACAATGTGGGTTCGGGTCCGACCGGCGCGACATTGTTGGCGATGGCCTCGGACGGGCCGCCCTCGACGCCACCGGAGCGGGGCCACAGTGCGACGATCGATGCAACGACAACGACGAGCATGACGATCGACCAGCCGCGCGTCATCGCCGTGACCTTCTTTCTCGAGAGAGCGGCAGAGGGGCGAACGGTACGTCGCGGATCATAGGAGCGTGGACCAGTACGACCAGAAACGCTGCGCGATCAGGGCGATGAGGGCGAGAAACCACACGGTCAGCGGAATCGAGTGATTGCGAATCAGCGAGTCAAGCCATAGCCGAAACCATTGCCCAAGAGCGGATTTCGACCTGGCGCGGTCGAGGTTGCGCAGCGTGACGTACCAGAAGATCGGTACGGTGACCGCCCACACCGCCATGCAGTACGGGCACAAGGCACCGATGTCGTAGAGGCTCTGCGCGATCAGCCAGTGCACGAAGACTGCGGCAGCAGTGACACCGACCTGCATCGCTCCCCAGAACCACTGCGCGAACACCGCACCGGCGAGAAGGGCAGCACCCACTGCTGCCACGACGGCGAAGCCTGCGATCCCGAGGAGGGAATTGGGAAATCCGAACGCAGACGCCTGCGGGGTGTCCATCACCGATCCGCAGTTGAGCACCGGGTTGATGCTGCAGGTCGGGGCGTAGGCGGGATCGAGCGCCAGAGCGAACTTTTCTACCGTGAGCACGAACGCGGCAGTCAGGCCGATCAGGCCGCCCACCAGCAGCAGCCAGGGCAGGCTCCGGCCGAACGATCCACCTTGTCGGGTCTCGTTCGCTGGGAGGTCAGCCGAGTGCAGAGTCGAGGGCATCGGCGAGGTCTCCGTACGTGGTGGGTTCGATCTTGGTGCCGTTGAGGAAGAACGTCGGGGTGCCCTGCACGCCGAGCGCGATCCCGTCCGCGACGTCGGCCTCGATGCGCGCGAGCGTCGCAGGGTCGGTGTAGGCGGCATCGAAGGCGCTCATGTCGAGCCCTTGCTCGACGGCGAAGCTGCGGAACAACTCGTCCTGCGGAACCTGCTGTTCGCCCCACTGCGCCTGCGTTTCGTACATGCGCTGATACATCGCCTCGAATCCGCCCTGCTGGGCCGCGGCCTCGACTGCGCGTGCGGCTCGTTCGGCATTGAAGTGCGAGGCGATCGGAAAGTAGCGGGCCACGAAGCTCACCCGGTCGCCGTACTCTTCACGCAATTGCTCGATCGCCGGGTAGGCCGATCGGCAGGCCTCGCACTCGAAGTCGAGGAACTCCACGAACGTGACCCGGCCGTCGGGCACCGAGTTCAACCGATGACTGTTCTCGCGCACCGCAATCGAGGCAGGGTCGGTCGCGGCCTGCTCGGCGGCGGCAGCATCCGGAGACCCCGATCGATCCACCACCAGAAATACAGCCAACGCGGCGGCGAACACGATCACCAGGGACAAGGAAATCTTCAACGCTCTGCTCATACAACTACCTTCTCGATTCGTTCGGATTGATCAATGGGTCCGATATGGGCGTTTCGACCCGCTATGACACTAACAATCGTACGAACGTTGACTAATGGTCCTTCCCTAACGATCGCATGATTGTTAGATTGTGCCCATGGCCTTGGAACCTCTGGACTCGTGCGATCTGTTGTGTATGGACCTCCCTTACGCCGAGAGGGTTCGCGCTACTCTGCCCGCGGTCGGCGATATCGAACCGGTAGCCGACGCTGCCCGAGCATTCGGCGACCCCACCCGACTGACCATCGCGCTCGCGTTGAACGCCGGCGGGCAGATGTGCGGCTGCGACATCGCGTGGATCGTGGGACAGAGCCAGAAGCTGGTCTCCCACCATCTCCGCAAACTCAAAGCCGCGGACGCCGTCACATCGAACAGAGACGGAAAGTTGGTCATGTATTCGCTCACCGACCGCGGCACCCGACTGCTCACGACACTGACCGAGGCACTGCCCACCGCCTCGGCCACCGCTGATCTCACCGGGGTCGATCATGGCTGACGCGTGCTGCGGACCTACCCCGGCAGCGCCGACCACCGAATCCACTGCTGACGGTGCGGACACGGGAGGTCCAGCTCCAACCGATGCACTCCCGAGGTTGTGGCAGGTCCGCGAGCTGCAACTCGCCTCGGCCGCCACGATCATCCTGGTCGCATCGTGGTTGCTCGGTCGAACGGGTGCCGATGCGGTTGCGACCGTCGGCGCTCTGATCGCTGCCGCGATCGCCGCCGTCACCTTCGTTCCCGCGACGGTGAGAAATCTGCGACACGGACGCATCGGTGTCGGCACGCTGATGACGATCGCGCTCCTCGGTGCCATCGCATTGGGCCAGATCCCCGAGGCCGCGATGCTCGGTATCTTGTTCTCCGTCGCCGAGGGACTCGAGGAATACGCGGTCACCAAGACCCGCCGCGGACTGCGCGCACTCCTGTCGTTGGTGCCGCCGACGGTATCTGTCCTGCGCGGTGGAACCGAGCAGGCCCTGTCCCCCGACGATGTCGTGATCGGGGACATCATGGTGCTGCGGCCGGGTGAGCGAGCTGCCACGGACGGCACCATCGCTCGCGGTTCGACGAATCTGGACGTGTCTGCGATCACCGGCGAGTCCGTGCCCATCGAAGCCGGTGTCGGTGACGAGGTGCATGCCGGTGCCATCAACGGCGGCGGGGCCATCGAGGTCACCGTCACCGCGCCGGCATCGGAGAGTTCGCTTGCTCGCATCGTCCGCATCGTCGAACAGGCCCAGGACCGAAAAGGGGCCGGCCAACGGCTCGCGGACCGTATCGCACGTCCGCTCGTGCCCTCGATCATGATTCTCGCCGTACTCGTCGCCGGCGTCGGTGCGGTGCTCGGTGACCCCATGTTGTGGCTCGAACGCGCACTGGTGGTCCTGGTCGCGGCATCACCGTGCGCGTTGGCCATCTCGGTGCCGCTGTCGGTGGTGGCGGCGATCGGGGCTGCGAGCCGCAACGGGGCATTGATCAAAGGCGGTGCAGCAGTGGAAGAGCTGGGCCGCATTCGCGTCGTCGCCTTGGACAAGACCGGCACCCTCACCGCAGGACGACCGGAGGTCGTCGACGTCGTCACCGCTGCGGGAATCAGCCGCGACGCCGCGCTGGCCGTTGCTGCTGCGCTCGAAGCGCGCAGCGAGCATCCACTCGCCCGCGCCGTACTGGCCTCCGTATCGACCGTCGCGGCAGCCGATGATGTCACTGCCATCGCCGGGCACGGCCTGACCGGCACCCTCGACGGAGCCGCGATCAGGCTCGGGAAACCGAGCTGGTTCGACACACACCCCAGCTCCGAGGAGTTCCGCGCCGACGTCGCTCGTCTCCAGAGCAGCGGTGCCACAGTCGTTCTCGTCGAACGCGCCGGAGTTCTGATCGCTGCGATCGCCGTCCGCGACGAACTGCGGCCCGAGGCCACCGAGGCTGTCCGCCAACTCACCGCGCTCGGTATCGACACTGCGATGCTCACCGGCGACAACGCGCTCACTGCGCAGGCTCTGGCGACCCAGGCGGGCATCACCGCCGTCCACGCCGAACTACTGCCCGAGGACAAAGCGGCCCTGCTGACCGACATCGCGGCCGGACGCAAGATTGCCATGGTCGGCGACGGCATCAACGACGCTCCCGCCTTGGCGACCGCAGATGTCGGTATCGCCATGGGCGCGATGGGAACCGACGTTGCCATCGAGACCGCCGATGTTGCCCTCATGGGGGAAGACCTCCGGCATCTACCGCAGGTGCTGGCCCACGCTCGACGCGCCCGGCGCATCATGATCGAGAACATCGCCTTGTCGATTGCCATCATCGGCGTGCTCGTCCCACTGGCTGCTACCGGTGTCCTGGGCTTGGCCACCGTGGTGCTCGTCCACGAACTCGCCGAAGTCCTGGTCATTGCCAATGCGATTCGCGCCGCCCGCACCACGCCCTTGGACGGTTTCGTGCCCCCGCCCGCGGCGTCCGGTGCCCTCAACGTCACGATCGCACCCGCAGCGGCTTTCGAGGATGCCTGCTGCGCTCCGGCTCCGACGCCGAGGAACACCGCACCTCTCGCATCTGGGAACCTACTGGCCTCCACCACCGCAACGTCACCATCGGCGATCGGAGCAGACGATGGCAGCTCCGGGTGCTCGGATGGATGTACCTGCTGCACATCGACCCCCGCTACGGCGAACTCTTCCGCGGAAAGAGGTAGAGACCGGTGAGCGGTGATCGAACTGCACGCAGGCTCTACGGGATAGAAATGACCGCAGCAGCAGGTGCATCGACAACAGAGGTGCGCTGGTACCACCTCGAACGAGCACACATCCTCTCGCAGCCCTGTTGACGGTTGCATGCTCGCAACCACGACTTGATGTCGAAAGCTGCTGCGACAGAACATGATCGGCGCGAATCCTGGGGCCAGTTGCTTCGGATCGTGGTCGCTGCTCCAGGATCGTGGTCAGGGCGATACCCGGCCGGTAACACCGGCCGGGTCGAGGCGGGACTGATGTCGCCGATGCCCATTCCGCAGGACCTTGCGGACGCGCTGGGGGGCACGTAGCGGGAGTCATCAGTTCAGGCCTGCGTAGGAGTGCAGCCCGGAGACGACCATGTTGATGATGAACAGGTTGAACAGCATCGCCACGAATCCGGCGATGTTGATCCATGCTGCGCGGGTGTTGCGCCATCCGCTGGTGGCGCGGGCGTGCAGGTAGGAGGCGTAGACGATCCAGGTGATGAAGGAGACCGTTTCTTTCGGGTCCCAGCCCCAGAATCGGCCCCATGCGGCTTCGGCCCAAATGGCACCGAGGATGACGCCGACGCCGAAGAGCGGAAATGCGAAGATCGTGGTCTTGTACGCCACGATGTCCAGAGTCTGAGCGGAGGGCAGACGGGCGACGATCCGGCTGGCTCGACTACCCGAGGCCTCGGGATGCTTCATCCGGATCAGGAACAGCGCGCTCGCAACCCCGGAGATCAAGAACACCCCGCTGCCGAGCGAGACGATCGAGACGTGCACCGGCAGCCAGTACGACTGCAGTGCCGGTACCACCGGTGCTGCGTCGGCGTACAGCACGGTGCCGGCGACGAACAGGAGGATCAACGTCGGCACCAGAACGAACAACCACAGGGTGCGCAGCTGCGTCGAGCGCAGCACCACCAGTGCAGCCAGTACACCGGCCGCGCAGGTGACCGAGACGAATTCGTACATGTTGCCCCACGGCGGGCGGCTGGCGGCGATCCCGCGAAGAACGATCGAGCCCACGTGCAGACTCAGTGCCACCATCACCAGCCCGAGTCCGGTACGGCCCAGACGTTCGGACGGAACCCGACGGGGTGCGTCGGGAATGCGACCTGGTGTCGTCGATGTCGCTGCGATCACCCGCGTGCGCAGTCGCTCCATATTGTGCAGCGCCGCGCTACGGGTCGTCGCGAGCTGACCGAGGAATGCGATTGCGGCGAGGAGATAGACCACGAAGGCGGTCTCGAAGCTGATGTCGCTCCAACGGGCGAGGGTGTCGTCGATCGGCATGGTGCTACACCGTTTCTCTGTCGTGGGTCTCGGAGTCGCTCGGGGCTATCTGCGGCCAGATCTGTGACCGGAGGGTCTGGAATTCGGGTCCCCAGCCGGCGTGATCGGTGCGAGCCAGGCCGCCCATGTCCACTCGCGAGAGGCC
This sequence comes from Rhodococcus sp. JG-3, assembly GCF_000482405.1. Taxonomy (NCBI): domain Bacteria; kingdom Bacillati; phylum Actinomycetota; class Actinomycetes; order Mycobacteriales; family Nocardiaceae; genus Rhodococcus; species Rhodococcus sp. JG-3. The sequence continues at coordinate 7,811 of NZ_AXVF01000007.1, read as the reverse complement.
GTGTTCGCCAAGGTGGGCCCGGAACCAGACGCGGCGGCGTGTGATCACCAGGGAGATCAGTAGTCCGGTCATCATCGTGATGGCGAACACCAGGACCCACCGCTGCGCGGGGTCGTATCCGACCTGGAGATTCGCGAATTCCTTGGCACCGTCGAACCGGACGAGAGTGCCGTCGGAGAGGGTTGTCGATTCTCCGGGCCGCAGGTTGACCCGGTCCTGCTTGACCAGCCGACCCTGGTTGATCATCTCCTGGTCCAGGGAGAAGATCGACTGCGGGATGCCGGTGTCGAGACCGGTGTCGCCCTTGTAGATGTCCACTGCCACAGCGGGATCGACCAATTCCGGGAAGCGGGAGGAGAGCAGATTTCCGTTGAATTGCGCGGTGGGCGCGAAGAGTCCTTCGATGGCGATCTGGCCTCGGCGGCGTTCGTCGGCGGTGGGGTAGGTCCCCCCGGGTGGGTCGAATCGCAGCGCGCCGCTGCTGAGGAACGTGGTGGCGTCGTCGGGGCGGAACTGCAGGGCTTCGGTGCGGGTCTGGCCGTCGGGGAAGGTGACGGTGAACTCGGGGGCATAGCCGTGTCCGGTGAGGTAGATGCGTTCGTCGCCGAGCCGGAGGGGTTCGTTGACTTTGAGCTGATAATCGCGCCAGGTGTCGGCGGCGATGTCGTCGGCGCTCTGGTAGGAGATGTTCGAGGTGAACATCTCGGCCTGACCGTTCTCGAGATAATCGGCGGTGAAGTCCTTGACCCGGATACAGAACGGCTCGAGTCCGGTGCCGTCGGTGCTGTTGCCGGCGCGGAAGGAGTCGTAGACGGCGGGAGAAGTGTTGCAGAAACCGGGTCCGTTGTCGGCGATGACGATGACCGAGCCTTCGTAGCCGAACAGTTTGCCGATGGCGATAGCGGCGAGCAGACCGATCAGCGAGAAGTGGAAGAGCAAGTTCCCGGCCTCGCGGGTATAGCCCTTCTCGGCCGAGAGAGTCAGTGCCCCATCGGGCTCGGGTCGAACGACGGTACGCCACCCTTTCAAGTGCGGCGCGATGTCGGCAAGCACCTTCTCGGGGTCACCGGCGAGGGTGCCCGAATGATGCAACGGTAGTCGAGTGAGATTTCGGGGTACTCGAACAGGTTGTGCGCGAAGAGCTTTGCCGTGCTCGATCAACCGGGGAGTCAGACAGCCGATCAGAGACACGAACAGCAGGACGTAGATCGCGGTGAACCAGGAACTTGCGAACACGTCGAACAATTCCAGTGTGTCCATCACCGGCCCGAGAGCCGGGCGCGCGGCGATGTAGGCATCGACGGCCTGGGTATTGAGATTGCGCTGCGGCAGCAATGCGCCGGGGATTGCTGCGGCGGCGAGGAAAAACAGCAGCACCAGCGCTGTACGCATCGACGTCAGTTGTCGCCACCGGTTGCGCAGCATCGCCACCGTTCTGCGCACCAGTCCCGGCGAGTGCACACCGGGGTGTTCCTCGATCGTCATCTCCGCACGCCCGTCACCGACCACCATCTAAATACTACGCGACATAGTAGTTGATGGGTTCGGTGTGATGGAGCGTGGTCGGCGCAGCAGCGAGAACGCCAGTGCCGCAACAGCGCCGGTGGCGGCAATCCATTCCGGAACGCTGCCGGTGATCGTCGCCGGGGTGAGGGTGGTGCTCAGTGACACCTCGGTGACGACAGCTGCGGGGGTGAACAGCTCCGTGCGCTCGACGACCTCCCCGCGTGCATCGATGACGGCGCTGACGCCGCTGGTGGCCGACACGACGACGCTGCGCCCGTGTTCGACCGCTCGTACCCGCGACATGGCGAGTTGTTGATAGGTCATGTTCGTCCGACCGAAAGTGGCGTTGTTGGTGGGCACTGCGATCAGCTGGGCACCGGCGCGCACGGAGTCGGTGAGCAACGAGTCGAAGGCGACCTCGTAGCAGGTGGCCACCGCGACGGGCACTCCGGCGAGGTCGAGGACGCCGTTGCCCTGGCCCGGGGTGAAGTTTCCTGCCTGGGCGGCATAGGGAGAGAGTGCGGTGACGATCGTGCGCATCGGCAGGTACTCCCCGAACGGCACCAGTTGCCGCTTGTCGTGCCTCTGCCCGGGCCCGGTGCCGGGATCCCACACGATCGAGGTGTTGCTCGTGGTGCCGTCGTCTCGGCGGAGAACCGTGCCGACGAGTACGGGGACTCCGACGGCGCGGGCCGCGGCGGCGATACGTGCGGCGGCGTCGGGGTTGCGCAGGGGATCGATGTCGGAGGAGTTCTCCGGCCAGATGACCAGGTCGGGTGCGCGTACGCGGCCGGAGTCGATGTCGGCGGCGAGCTCGATGGTGCGCTGAACATGGTTGTCGAGAACCGCGCGTCGTTGGGCGTTGAAGTCGAGACCGAGACGCGGGACGTTGCCTTGCACCAAGGCGACGGTGACCGTGTCCTGCTGCGGCGGAGCGAACAGTGGAGCCACCACCGTGAGCGCCCCTACAGCAGTGGCCACACCGATGCACGACGCTGCTGCAGTTCTGCGGGTGATGCGACCGGAGGCAACGACGCCGGCCAGAGCGGACCCGATCAGCACCACGACGAACGACAACCCCGGCGCGCCGATCACCGCAGCCAGAGGCAGCAGCGGCCCGTCGGATTGACCGAATGCGATGCGGCCCCAAGGGAAGCCGCCGAACGGGACACGTGAGCGCGCAGCTTCGATCGCCACCCAGGCGCTCGCCACCCAGACCGGCGCCCACGGCAGTCGGGACATCCGATCCGCTACCGCGCCGAACATCGCCACGAAGAGGGCTTGAACGACGGCCAGCGCCAGCCACGGCACCGATCCGACGTACTCCCCCACCCACGGCAGCAGAGGCACGAAGAACGCCGAGCCGGCGACGAAGCCGTAGCCGGCCCCCGCACGCGTCCCTCGCCCGCGCACAGCCAACAGCAGCATTGCAAGTGCTACCGGGGCGAGAAACCACAGATCGATGGGCGGGAATGTGGCGTACAACATCAGCCCGGATGAGGCAGCCGCGAGGAGCCGGATCCAGGCACGGACTCCGTTGCTGCCGGTCACCCACCGCGCCCGGTTCGAGTCGTCGCCGGGTCGTCGAGGTCCGGGTTCTGTGTCAGGAGCCGCTCTCATGACGACATGAGCGTGCAGCCGGTACCGGAGAAATCTCTGCCGTTCATCAACTACTATGGTGCATAGTATTTTATGTGATGGCAACTCTGCGGCGGTGACCGATCCCCTTCCGTCGACACCCAGCACCTGTCCGAGGTACACACCCGAGAACGAGGATCCGTGAACCGCTCCCCCACCACGTCTCCCACGCGGCTGCGTGCTTACGCAGTGACTCTCGTGCTGACATTGGTCGCTACCGCGCTGACCGTCGACTACTGGGCGCAACAAGCATTGCCCGGCTCTCCGATCCCTCTACCGATCCTCGAATTGCGACTCGCCTTCAACCGCGGAATGGCCTTCAGTCTGGGCAATTCGCTGCCTCTATGGGTGATCGTGTCGGTCACGGCGACGATCACCGCCGGGGTCGCGGCCTACGGATGGCACAGCGCTCGGCACGGGGAGCAGTGGACCACGGTGGCGCTGGCGTTGATCCTCGCCGGCGCGCTGTCCAACGTTCTGGACCGGCTTGTCGACGGTGCGGTCACGGACTACTTTCACACCGGTTGGTGGCCGACATTCAACCTCGCCGACATCTACATCACCTGCGGGGTGGTGCTGATGATCGGGTCGGCACTGTTCACGCGAGAGGCCACAAAGATTACCCCTCGGTCCGCAGTGCCCGACAGCGCCGAATCGTGAACGTGCATGAGATACCTCGGCGGTCGAATCGAATGCCCTGCAGTGCACATACATTCGCGACAGGACAATCATGCTGATCCGCTCGAACAGTGAGGGTGATCGACACCGGAACTGCTCGAAACATAGTCGACTACAACCACCGACACGCGATCGTCGCCTCTCGCTCACCGAGGCGTACCGAGGGGAGCCTGCTGTATGAGCGAGGACATCCCGGCGCTACCGCGCCGTATTTTTCTCGCTACGAGCTGCGCTACAGCGTGCCTGGCTGCCGCCGGATGCAGCGTCGGCGAAGCCCCGTCCGGTGAGGACACCGCTTCCGACGGTCCCGTCACCTTGTCGGTGAACGATGTTCCTGTCGGCGGTGGAATCGTGCTCGCCGACCGGCAGGTCGTCGTCACCCAACCGGAACCCGGTATCTTCCGGGCCTTCTCGGCTATCTGTTCTCACCAAGGGTGCACAGTGAACCGAGTTCGCAACGGCACGATCGAGTGCCCCTGCCACAACAGTGCGTTCTCGATCACCGACGGGGCGGTCATGCGCAGCCCCGCCACCGAGCCACTGCCGAACCGTGCCGTGACCAGAACCGTAGATACCCTCACAGTCGACTGATCCATCACCGGGCGCGAACATGCGAGGTGGACGGGTTCGGGGTGAACGGTCTCGACCGGGCCGATGTGCGGCACTCGAGGACCCACTCTGTGCCCCCACCCGACGGGTGCCGGTTCGGTACATCGCTGCCGTGTCGACGACAGCACAGCGTGCCGATCGCGCACCGGGTCGAGACCTGCCTACCAATTGACCTCTCGGCACCGGCCTTCGCCTTCCCGGGGTTCGACCTGCACAGTGGCGTGTTCGAGACCGAACTCGTTGCGGAGAACCTGCTGCGCTGCAGCGAGCACCCGCGGTGTCTCGGCCTCCGGGGCGACCGTCAGATGCGCCGACGCGACCTCCATCCCCGACGTCAGTGTCCATATGTGCAGATCGTGCACCTCTTCGACATCGTCGACATCGGTCAGGGCCCTTTCCACGGCGGCGACATCGATGCCCGCCGGAGCATGTTGCAGCAGAATTCGTACGGCGTGACGGCCCAGGTTGAACGCGCGTGGCAGGACGAACACGCCGATGGCGACCGCGATGACCGGGTCGGCGTACCGCCACCCGAACAGGACGGTGACCAGTCCGCTGACCAGTACGCCGATCGAGCCGAGCATGTCCGCCATCACCTCGAGATACGCACCCCGAACATTGAGGCTGTCCTTGGCGCCGCTGCGCAGCAGGACGAACGCGATGAGGTTCATCACGAGCCCGAGGGTGGCCACCGCCATCACCGGGACGCCGGGGACCTCGGGCGGATTCGTGATGCGTTGCGCGGCTTCGTAGAGAATCCAACCGGCCACACCGAACAGCAGAAGTGCATTGAACAATGCGGCGAACACCTCGGCTCGGTAGAGCCCGAACGTGCGGGCAGCCTTGGTCGATCGTCGCTGTGCGAGTGTGATCGCCACGATCGCCATCAGCACCCCGAACACGTCGGTGAACACGTGTGCGGAATCGGAGAGCAACGCCAGCGACGAGGTGGACAGGCCGACGACGACCTGCGTCACCAGGGTGACCGCCCCCAGACCGACAGCGATCCACAGTCGCCCGAGGTGCTTACCGGACGCGCTGGCCGGTGAACCCGGCTCTATCCCGTGGCCATGTCCGTGCCCCATCGTTGCTCCTTCGTCGTGTCAGATCCGCAGAACGACAACATATTGCGATATGCGCATACATGCAAGTGTTGAAGGATCATCCGGCGGTGGCTGCCCGGACTCGTACAACTATCATTCGTAGTAGTTCATTGTCGGCGCAGGTCGGACTGCCTCGCGCCCATGCCGGAAACACGATCCACCGGGAAGAGGCGCACACCATGGCCACCGAAGCGGCCCATTCGACCCGCGGCGCAGTGGATCGACGCTCCGGATCGCAGGTGATGGTGCTGTGCGCAGCGATTGCCGCGGTGGTCGCTGCACTGCTCGCAGCGATGTCGACGTCGCAAGCGCTCGTGCTGTTGGGTCTGCCCGATCCGGGCCCGATCACCACGTACGGGATCCCGGCACTGACCGCGATCGGCGAGGTGGCTGCCGTCGTGGCGGCGGGGTCGCTGCTCCTCGCGGCATTTCTCGTTCCGCCTCAGAGGTCGGGTGTGCTCGACATCGACGGGTACGTAGCCGTCCGCACCGCGGCGAAGGCCTCCGCAGTGTGGGCGGTGTGCGCGGCGGCGTTGGTGCCGCTGACACTCTCGGACGCCTCGGGTCAACCTGTCGGATCCGTTGCAGCGCAACCGGTGCAGTTCCTCGGTGCGATCGGCGATGTCGAGGCCTCCACTGCATGGGCCATCACCTCTGCGGTCGCGGCGATCACCGCCGCAGCATGCGCGGCGGTGTTGCGGCATCGATGGACCCCCGCCTTGTTCGCCCTGTCGATGCTCGCGTTGATCCCGCGCGCGGTCACCGGCCACTCCTCGACCGGCGGCAATCACGACATCGCGACGAACTCGTTGATCCTGCACATCCTCGCTGCCGCGCTGTGGGTGGGCGGACTCCTCGCACTTCTCGCTCATGCGCTGCGCGGAGGTGGGCACCTTGCCGTCGCGACCCGCCGCTACTCGACGCTCGCTCTGGTCGCGTTCGTGATCATGGCGGTCTCCGGAGTGGTCAACGCTGCCGTGCGAGTGCCCGTGACGTCGCTGTGGGATTCGACGTACGGCGCTCTGATACTGGCGAAGATCGCAGCTCTGGCGATCGTGGGGACCCTCGGGTGGATACAGCGACGACGAACGGTCCGCGCTCTGGCTCACGACCCCGCGAGGCGCAGATCCCTGATCACGTTGTCGATGATCGAGACCCTCGTTCTCGTCACCACCGTGGGCCTGGCGGTCGCACTGGGCCGCACTCCCCCGCCCCCGCCGCAGGACACCTCGCTGCCCCAGGCGCACGAAGAGGCCTTGGGCTACGTGTTGGACGGCCCGCCCACCGCTGCGCGGTTGGCGTTCGAGTGGCGTTTCGACCTGGTGTTCGGCTCCGCGGCGGTGATCGCGGCCGTCCTGTATCTGGTGGCCGTGCGGCGCCGTCGGCGGGCAGGCCTGTCATGGCGGCGGCGGTGGACAGCGAGCTGGTTGGCGGGTACTGCGGTGCTGCTCGTGGCGACCTCGTCCGGGGTCGGGTTCTACAGCCCGGCGATGTTCAGCGTGCACATGGCGGGACTGACCGCGGTCGCCGTCGCCGTGCCGTTGCTGTTGGTCCTCGGCCGACCGGCAACCTTGTTCGCCTCGGTCCTGCCGACCGCGTCGGCCGCCGAAGCACCGGGCTCGCGCGAATGGCTCCGGGCTGCATGGCAGAGCCGAGCAGCCCGGATCGCGATACACCCGTGGGTCAGCACCACGGTGTTCCTGAGCAGCTTCTACCTGCTCTACCCCGGCGGACTGTTCGACACCGTCGCCGACTCGCATGTGGCACACATGGTGATGAAGGGCTGGTTCCTGACCGTCGGGATGGTGATGTTCTGGGGCACGGTCGGCGAAGACCCGGTACCGAGACCGATCGCGGGACTGACGAAGTTGCTCGCGAGTATCACCGCATTGGCCGGGTTCGCATTCTTCCTCGTCGTGACGATCGATCTCGAGACCGCGCTCGGAGCGAGCTTCTACAGCGGACTGCGTCTGGACTGGAACGCAGACCTGCTGGCCGACCAGCGGCGCGGCGGCACTCTGGCGTGGGGCATCGGGGAGTTGCCGTTGCTCGCTGCCGCGGTTCTCGCCGCGGTCCGGTGGTCGGCGGCCGACGAGAGCGCGGCACGGCAACGAGACCGCCGAGTCGACGATCAAGGTGATACCGAACTCGAGGCGTACAACACCATGCTCGGTGGCCTGTCCTCTCGGCGCGATCACCCCTGATACCCGAAACGCCCAGCCCTGTTCCGGTGCGGATGTCGTAGCCCGGCGGGATGTCGTAGCCCGGCGGGATGTC
>NZ_AXVF01000006.1:0-29544 GCF_000482405.1 Rhodococcus sp. JG-3 | reverse complement strand
GGATGTCGTAGCCCGGCGGGATGTCGTAGCCCGGCGGGATGTCCTCCGAGGACCGTGACCAGCGGTACGGACGAATCCGGGTCGAGTGGGATGGAAAAACTATGCTCGATAGTAGTAACCTGTGGCCTGACCGTCACCATTTCGTTATCTCGAGCGAGGCCACGGCCTCGTAGCCACCAAGGATTGTGATCTTGGCCCGACACCGCACACCCGATCCGATCGACGACGACTACGCAGCGCCGGCACCCGGCGTCGCGGTCTCGATGCCCGTCGGCAACAGGCCGACGGCGCTCATCGATCACCCCCGTCATCGACACGCCGGGTTCGCACCCTCGCGTTTCGTGACCGAGTCGCCCGCCGAGACCGTGTACTCCGACAATCGGTCGCAGGACGAGCACACGCCTTCGGCGCAGACGCCCGCACCGGATGTACCCGCTCACGCGGTCAGCGCCGCCTGGGACACCGCGGCCGCGGACACTGCCGCGTCGATGTGGGTGCACGTGGCCGGTCCGGACGAGACGACACACGGCGACGGTGGCCGCGATGTAGTGCAGGCCGTGTCGCGACGTGCTCGCCGCGGACTTCATCGCCGCCGGGTGCCGAAGCCGGGTGGCCGCGCCATCGCTGCGTCGGTCGCGGTCGGTGCCTTTCTGTCCGCGGCAGCGACGTCTCCGAACACCGGGTCGCAGGACAGTGTGGCGCTCAGCGCTGCGAGTATCGATAGCCCTCCCGCCGGCGTCCTGCCGCCGAGCCCGGTCGTCGCCTCACCCCCGCAGGTGTTGCAAATGCCCGATCTCGATGTCGGCCGGCTCGCGCAGCGCATGACCGAGCAACTCGCCGAGGGGGGAGTTCGGGCGGCGGAGCGCGCCGCACGCGATGCCGAGGCGCGGCGCCCGCTCTCGGTGGTGCCGGTGTCGGGCACATTGACCTCCAGTTCTGGGCCGCGTTGGGGGACAACGCATTACGGACTCGACATCGCCAATACGATCGGGACGCCGATCGTATCGGTGACCGACGGTGAGGTCATCGAAGCAGGGCCGGCGCAAGGGTTCGGCCTGTGGGTGCGTATTCGTCAGGACGACGGCACGATCGGGGTGTACGGCCACATAGACCAGGCGCTCGTCACCGCCGGTCAACGCGTGAAAGCCGGCGAGCTCATTGCTACGGTAGGCAACCGAGGCCAATCCACCGGACCCCACCTGCATTACGAAGTGTGGCAACCCGACGGTGCCAAGTCCGACCCGACGGCGTGGCTGTCGGCACGCGGAGTCGATATCACCTGACACGACGAGGAAAGAAGAACTGGCGATGAAAAGGCTCGGTGATCTCGAAGCGGAGGTGATGAACGTGCTCTGGCAATGTGATCGACCGCAGTCGGTCCACGACCTGCGTGAACGCATGGCCGACAGAAACCCCGCCTACACCACGATCCTGACCGTCGTGACCCATCTCCACGAGAAGGGGTGGGTCGAGCGGACCAAGCAGTCACGCGCCTATCTCTACTCGCCCGTGCAATCTCGGGCCGAGGCCACCTCGCAAGCGCTGCGCGAAATCCTCGACACCAGCACCGACTCGGCCGCCGTGCTGATGCATTTCGCGAAAACCGTCACCGACGACGAACTGGACGCCCTGCGGGGGAACCTGCCGGACGCGAACCGGTGATCGTCGCACTGGCATTACTCCTCGCCGCGACCCTGGTGGCCGTTGCCATGCCGCCGCTGCTGACCTCACTCACCCGCACCGTCGGCCCCTCTCTCGCCTTGACCGCTTGGATCGGCAGCATCGCCGGGGTGCTGTTTCTCGTGGGATCCGCGGTGGCGGTGTTGCTCTGGCCCGGCCATGCGCCGGCCGAGGGCATGGTCGAACTCGCCGTCCGCTGCCTGGGCTCGCTGCAACACGCGGCCCAGCCGTGGATCGGGGAAGCGGTCGCCGGGGCATCGGTCGTCCTCGCGGCGTCGGCATCGGCGCGCGTCCTGCGCTCGACTCGCCGTCAGCTTCGAGCGCGGTCCAAAGTCCGCGACTATCACCGCGATGTCATCGCCGTCGTGGCGCGCACGGACCCCGGACCCGAACCGATCATGTGGCTCGACCACCCACTCCCGCTGGCCTACAGCATCGACGGTCGCCCCGGCTACGTCGTGGCCACCGAAGGCCTGCTCGCCCATCTCGATCCCGAACAACAGCGAGCAGTGATCGCACACGAACGTGCCCACCTGCGCGGGCGCCATCACCGCATCGTCAACATCTGCGAGATCCTGGCCAAAGCGCTTCCTCGCGTTCCCCTCTTCGCCGCGGCACCCGCGGCGGTACGGGTCCTGGTCGAGGTCGCAGCCGACCGGTCCGCGGCCGCAGTCACCAGCGCCGACACTGTACGTTCGGCATTGTCGACGGTCTCGCAGGCGCATTCTGCGCGGCCACTGTGGGCACTGGGCCTGATCGGGGACTCGACCACCGAGCGGTTGCATCACCTCGACACGAGCGCGCAAACACCGAGCCGAACCCGAGCGGGCGCTTATGCTGCCGCCGCCGTGCTGCCCCTCGTCGTGCCGGCCGTGTTGGCCGTCGTCTCGCTCAGCGCGGTCTCCGCCGCAGCGTGCGCGGTCCTGCTGATCTGAACAACCCCAAATACTATGCTGCATAGTATTTGGGTTACGCTGGCGGACGCGTCCTGTAATTCGCGTGCGACACGAAGGTGGTTCCATGACGGCGTTGACATCTCCTCCGGCTGCGCCGGCGGTTCGCCCCTATCCACCCCGCGGGGCCCGCAAGGGGTCGTTCCTGCACACGATGGTCACCACCACCGATCCGAAGGTCATCGGACTGATGTACTTGGTGACCTCGTTCGGGTTCTTTCTCGTCGGTGGCCTGATGGCGTTGATCATGCGCTCCGAGCTCGCGGTCCCGGGAATGCAGTTCCTCTCCAACGAGCAGTACAACCAGCTCTTCACCATGCACGGCACGATCATGCTGCTGCTCTACGCCACCCCGATCGTCTTCGGCTTCGGCAACTACATCCTGCCGCTGCAGATCGGCGCACCCGATGTCGCCTTCCCCCGGCTCAATGCCTTCTCCTACTGGCTGTACCTGTTCGGCGCACTGGTCACCACCGCAGGTTTCATCAGCCCCGGCGGTGCCGCAGACTTCGGCTGGACCGCGTACACCCCGTTGAGCAGCGCCGTCTACTCCCCCGGTATCGGATCCGACCTGTGGATCGTGGGCCTGCTCGTCGCCGGCCTGGGCACCATCCTGGGCGGGGTCAACATGGTCACCACCGTGGTGTGCCTGCGCGCACCGGGAATGACGATGTTCCGGCTACCGATCTTCACCTGGAACATCCTGGTGACCTCGATCTTGATCCTGCTGGCGTTCCCACTGCTGACCGCAGCACTGATGGGCCTGCTCGCCGACCGTAAACTCGGCACCCACATCTTCGATCCCGCCAACGGCGGAGCGTTGCTCTGGCAGCACCTGTTCTGGTTCTTCGGACACCCCGAGGTCTACATCATCGCGCTACCGTTCTTCGGAATCGTCTCGGAGATCTTCCCGGTCTTCTCCCGCAAACCCATCTTCGGGTACAAGGGGTTGATCTACGCCACCGTCGGCATCGCCGCCCTGTCCATCGCGGTGTGGGCGCACCACATGTACGCCACCGGTGCCGTGCTGCTGCCGTTCTTCTCGTTCATGACCTTCCTCATCGCCGTGCCGACCGGGGTGAAGATCTTCAACTGGATCGGCACCATGTGGCGCGGCCAGGTCACCCTCGAATCCCCCATGCTCTTCTCCATCGGATTCCTGATCACGTTCGTCTTCGGTGGACTGTCCGGAGTGCTCCTGGCGAGCCCGCCCATCGACTTCAACGTCACCGACACCTACTTCGTCGTCGCGCACTTCCACTACGTCGTGTTCGGAACGGTCGTGTTCGCGACCTACGCCGGCATCTACTTCTGGTTCCCCAAGATGACCGGCCGCATGCTCGACGAACGACTGGGCAAGTGGCACTTCTGGCTGACGTTCCTCGGCTTCCACGCCACCTTCCTCGTCCAGCACTGGCTCGGCGCCCAAGGAATGCCGCGCCGCTACGCCGACTACCTCCCGTCCGACGGATTCACCACCCTCAACCAGATCTCGACCGTGGGATCGTTCGTCCTCGGGGCCTCGACGCTGCCGTTCATCTGGAACGTGTTCAAGAGCTACCGCTACGGCGAAGTGGTCACCGTCGACGACCCCTGGGGCTTCGGTAACTCCCTCGAGTGGGCGACCAGTTGCCCACCCCCGCGGCACAATTTCATCGAGATGCCCCGGATCCGCTCCGAGCGGCCGGCGTTCGAGCTGCACTATCCGCACATGGTCGAACGCATCCGCGCCGAGCAGCACGTCGGTGGCCCGCACTCGGATTCGATCGCGCCCTCGGAAGTGATCACCGAAGCGATTGCCGGACCGGACGTATCGAAACGGCCGGACGTCGACAAGTAACACGGTCGACCGACCCCCGTAGGCTCACACCCCCTTACTACTAGTGCGCATAGTAGTAAGGAGAATCAGTACGACCAGAGGAGAACCGAACGTGAAACGATGGATGCTGGTCGCCGTGCTCATGTGCGGCACAGCACTGTTCTCCGCGGCCCCGGCATCGGCGCACAGTGAACTCGTCAGCTCCGACCCCCCGGCCGATGTGACGCTCGAGTTCGCACCGATCGGCGTCGGCCTCAAGTTCAATCAGGACATCAACGAATCGTTCGCGACCATCAGCGTGGTAGGTCCTGGCGATACTCAGTGGACGCAGGGTACGGCCACGGTCGAGGGCCCCGACGTATCGGTCCTGCTCGAGGACGGCCTACCCAACGGGCAGTACACCGTCGGCTACCGCGTCACCTCCGCGGACGGGCACCCGATCACCGGGTCGTACGGCTTTTCGGTCGACGTCGCGGAGACCGCCACCCGCCCGGACGCTGCTGCACAGCAATCGCAGGGCGGTGCGACCTCGCCGGCTCCCTCGACCACGCCGACGCAGGCCTACGATCCGAACAACCCGTCCGCCAGCGAGGACCGGCCACCGAAACAGAACACCATGATGCTGCTCTCCATCGTGGGCCTGACTGTCCTCGGTCTCGCTGCCATCGCCCTGACGTTGGTGATCCGAGGCAAGGACAAGCAATGACAGGGGCCCGATGAACATCGCCGCCGTAACTCCCCCGGAAGGCCCGCCGACCCTGGCAGCGTTGCTGAGCTTCGATCTTCCGCCGCTCCCGATCCTGCCGATCGCCGGCATCGTCATGGCCGGACTGTACTGCTGGGGGCTCTACCGGATCCGCGGCCGGGGTATCGCATGGTCACGGTGGCGGAGTGCGAGTTTTCTGCTCGGCTGCGCGGCGCTGGTCCTGGTGACCGGACTGCAGGTCGAACGCTACGGATACAGCCTGTTCAGCGTCTTCATGTTCCAGCATCTGACGTTGTCGATGACCATCCCACCGTTGTTGGTGGTGGGTTCGCCCGGACGACTTCTGTTGCGTGCCACCGCTCATCACGGAGCCGGGCGGTGGGTACTGATCGCGGCGCTGACGGGGTTGCGTAGCCGCGCCGGGCGCATCGCACTACATCCAGGTCTGACGATCCCGTTGTTCCTCTTCAGCTATTACGGGCTGTATCTGTCGTCGATCTTCGATGTTCTCGCCATCACAGTCATCGGGCACGTATCGATGGAGATCTTCTTCTTCGCCAGCGGGCTGCTGTTCATCATCCCTGTGCTCGCCGTCGGCCCCCTCCCCGTTCGGCAGAGCAATCTGGGCCGGTTGTTCGACCTGTTCGTCGAGATGCCGTTGCATGTGTTCTTCGGTGTCATCCTGATGATGTCGAGCACCCCCATGCTCGCCACGTTCGCCTCCCCACCCCCGGACTGGGGTGTCGATCCGGTATCCGATCAGAAGCTCGCCGGAGCGTTGGCGTGGTCCTACGGTGAGCCGGTGGCATTGCTGGTGGTGCTCATCTTCTGTATTCGGTGGAACCGGGACGAAAAGGAGGAATCGGCTGCCGCGGACCGGCACGCCGAAGAGGACGGGTACAGCGAACTCAACGCCTACAACGACTTTCTGAAAAAGATCGGTAGCGAGACCAGTCAACGGACCTGAGCTGTCGCGGCCGTCCCGCGCTCGGGGACTGCCGCGAGCTCATCGCCTGATCGCGCTTACTGGCAAGGGCACGATCGGGCGCATTCATCGCGCACGTGTGCCCGCCCCGATTCTGGCTCCCCGCTCACCGAGCCAGGCTTGCGGATCGACCTTCTGCCCCGCGGGAGATGTGGTCTCGAAATGCAGGTGCGGACCCGTCGAGTTACCGCGGTTCCCGACCTCTGCAATCCGATCGCCCTTACGGACGCGCTGACCCACCGTGACCGAATTTCCGTTGTTGTGCCCGTAGGTGGTGATCGATCCATCGTCGTGTCTGATCCGAACCCACAGCCCGAAGCCCTGTGCGGGCCCGGCGCTGATGACCGTTCCATCGGCCGCGGCGACGATCGGTGAGCCCAGTGAGTCGGCGATGTCGACACCGCCGTGTTGTGTCCCGCTTCGGGTGCCGAAATTCGAGGTGACCAGTCCGCTGCTGGGTGCGACAGCAGACGCAGTACCTCGGGAGGTGGCCGAGCCACCGGACGTGGAACCGCGCTGCTGTGCTGCATCAGGAACAGAATCTTCGGGCGCGGTCGTCTCGGATGCGGGAGGGGTGTCGGTGGTGCCGGGCACGGGCGAATCGCGGCCGGTGTTGCCCGTCACCGGATCCTGTTCCCCACCTCGGTCGCCGTCATGCGGGACTGCGGGGTCGAGGGCGTCGACCTGGAGCGATGCGGCGATACGAAGGGCCAGGAGTGGGTCGAGAGTCGCCAACGGGGCCAGGCAGGACAGGGACTGCGCCGGGGCATTCGAGACTCCACGGGCGATGGCGTCGACGATGCATCCTGCCGACGCGGACACCGGGCCGGCGGTGTCCGCGATGACGCCGCCGGCCTGGGCGGCGGCCCACGTCGAGGATGCGAAGGCTGCGAGGTCTGCCACCGCGATCGGATCGGTACCGATTGTCGCGGCCCGATCGGCCAGGCGGATCAACCGGCTGACGGCGTCGGCGGTCTGCTGACCTTCGACCTCGTCCCCGGACTCCACGGCCGGTTGACCCGGATTCGCTTCGGCTACCGGGGCGTGCAGGAACACCGCACCGAGTGCGGCACCGACGATCACGTATGTCCGCGCACCTCGGCATGCGCGACGTCGCCCGCCGCTCGGCGTCGTCTTTCCCGCGTTGTTCACGTGGTCACCCCACCCTTCTCGTTGAATGCCGGTCACGATCGCAGTGGATGCCGTGTCGGCCGTGGGTCAGTGTTGCGTGATCCCATCGACACCACAAGCCCCTTCTGTCACACTCTCGACTGCATTCGTCGCTGTTTCGCCTATCGATTCGGCGTCGAAAGTGAGTGCTTTGCACAGTAACTCGACGATTCGACGCCTTTTCATGCGTGCCGATGCCGGTCATGGGGGTCATCCCAATCGTTATTACTATGCAACATAGTATTTAGATATCGGCGTCAGCTCTCCGGCAACGGTGAGACCCCGTGTGCGCTCAGCAGGACATCGATCTGACCGACCTCGGCGGTTTGCGCGGAGGCGATCGAGCCCGCGAGCGCGGCGACAGCGGGAACTGTCGCGTTCGCTGCTCCCTGCTCTGCCATCGGGATTCCCCCACGATGGTGGCGGCGGAGCAGTTGTAGATACCGGCCGTCGAATTCTTCGGCGTTCATCCGGCGAAGTGCCGTCAGCTCGGCGGTACTGGCCATGCCGGGCATCGACGTCGCGTCCTGTCCGCTGTCGTTCGCGGACGCGCTCATGTCCATCGGGTGACCCCCTGTCGAGCTGGCCCCGGTCATCCACGTCATCGTCGGGCCGTCGGGCAGATATGGCCTGTCCCACAGTGTCAACCAGCCTTGCATCGTGCCGACTTGGCTCTGCTGCGAGGTCAACACGTCGAAGGCGAGGGTCCGGATGACCGGATCCGTCGAGCGTCCCAACGCCATCGCCGACATCTCGATCGCCTGGTTGTGATGGACCGACATGTCCTGCGCGAAACCCACATCCACCGAATTCGATGCCGGTACGGCCACTCGTGCGCTGTCCGGTGTGAGCAGTACGCCGATGAGGACGCCGGACAGGACGAGAGCTGTCACCGCCAAGCCGATGAGCAGTGCCCTGGGCCTGGATCTGGGTCCCGTTTCCGCGGCGTCATTCTGTGCACTGTCGTTCTGTGCATCGTCGATCTGGGCATCGTCGGCCTGGCCGTGCACGGTCATCGACTCCCCTCCCCCATCGGCGCTGGCGCACTGTCGAGGGCCGGGTCTTCCTCGAGGGGCACCGCGTCCGGTCCTGGCTCGCTGGCGTCGAACGGCGGCGGGTTGTCGGGATCGAACGCGCCGGGAATGGTCGAGCAACTGGCTCCGCTCTCGGGGTGGGTCGAGGGGTTCTGTCGCAGAGCAGCGACGAACTGAGTGATGCGCCGGTCGGAGGCATTGTCGAGCTCGAGTCGATGGCCCCACGACTGCAGCGTGATCGGTGCCGTCAGGCCCGGGTAGGGCGACATCATCGTGTAGGGCTCGCCCTCGACCCGCCCGGCGAGTGAACCGACCTCGTCGGAGGAGACCCGGTTCGGGTCGTACGTCACCCACACCGCCCCGTGTTCGAGCGAATGAACCGCGTTCTCGCTGCGTAGCGGGACGGGGTACACCACTCCGGTACACGTCGCCCAGGTCTGGTCGTGAGGGCCGCCGAACGGCGGACTCTGATCGTAGGCAACTCTCTGAGCTGGTTCGACGTGCCGCGCGGCCGGATACTCGACCTCGACGACGCCGTCGATGCCGCGGGAGGGGTCCGGGTCGTCGGCGGTCGGCGCGAACCGCTCGGCCTGATTGCGTTCGAGGACGCGGGGGGCCAGGTTGTATCCGATCGCACCGACGAGCACGACGATGACGACACCCGCGCCTATCACCGCCCAGGGAGCGCGCACGCCCCCGGGCACTCCGGCTGGGCGTGATCGCCGAGTCGAGCTCCGTCGGCCTCGGGCGGGGTTTCTGCTGCTGTTCATATTGCTCCTCCATCAAATACTATGCACCATAGTATTTGAATCAAGGTCCCAGGAAGCCCCTACGCACGACAGGACGGCCGATGCCGGTGTTCCGCGCACCCTCAACTGCTCGCGGGCAGCTTGCCCTTCATGTGCTGGCCTACAACGGTGCACGCCTGCTCTTCGTGTGTGTCGCCGCAGGAGTGCTTTTGGCCGTCGACGCACTGACGAGCCTTGACATTTCCTTCGTGTTGGTACTGCTTGGCGCACTTGCAGCAAGCCTGCCGCTGTCGGCACTGACCCTGAGGAAGCTCCGCCGAACCATCAATGCGGACATCGAAGCAGTCGATCGCACGCGCTCGATCAAGAAGCGAGGCCCCGCGGCGGGACGACCCGGCACCGACAAACCGTGACGTCGGCGCACGGACTTCGGCGTTGGCGTTGGCGTTGGCGTTGGCGGATCGTCCGTGTCGGTCACTGTTCGCCGACCCATTCGACGGACGCTTCGGCGTCCGGCTCGATGTCTAGTAGTTCCAGGGTGCGGTGCATCAGAGTCTCGATCCGATACTCGAGATCATCGACGAGGTCAGGCACATCGGCCAGAGCGGCGTGGGCACGGCGGCGGGCATCGACACCGATTAGCTAGTAGTCCGAGCCTGGTGCAGCTGACACCGGGTGCGGTGGTGTGCCGGTGACGTCAGTTTCCCGCTCGCCACGACCGCGTCGCCACGACAGGGGCGGGCGTGGATCGCGCCGGGGCAGTCGCCCGGAGCGGTGAGCAGCGATGACCGCCCCGACCGCTACCTGGGGCATCGGGTCGGCGGGAAACGGCACGACCCCACCGGTCGATCGGAACGGCGACGGGGCCTGGACGCACCGGCCACCTGCACATACCGGGAAAAGTCTCCCCCGGTACGTGCTCGGTGAGTAGTAGCGTCGAGGGGTAGCGATAGAACCGCAGGACAGTACGCCAGCGTTCCCACATCTCGGCGGGACGGAAGCCTTCCGACTCATCGGCTGATATCCGGACACTGTGCCGCCCACCGATCCACAGGGATGGAACTGACCACGCGCGGATGGGCCGCGAGTTCGTGCTACTTGAGCACGCAAATTACACCGCTGGGTGGGCTTGTCACCGAGGTCGGCAGACGAGGTGCAGGTGGGAGTTCGATTGCTTCCGAAGGGAATACGAACACCGAAGAACCGCCGAGTGAGCTGCACCTCATCGACTTGCGGCTCCGTACACGGCCGGGAGACTTGGTTGCATGACATCTTCTGTGGCACTCAGCCGCGAAACAGCCGTCGGCGCGGAGGCGCGACTGTCGTGGATACTGTCCGCGCTGGCCGGAATGGTGGGTGCTGTCGCATTTCTGCATTCGGCGGGGTATTTCGTGACGTTCATGACCGGCAACACCGAACGCGCCGTCATCGGGCATTTCGGCAGTCCGGAAGGTAAGCCCGTTGCACCCGGCGCATCGCCGTGGGCGGCGCTGGCTTTGATGGGTGCCTTTCTGGCGGGAGTGGTGATCGCGTCGATCTGCCGCCGCCGATACTGGTCCAATCACCCACACGGAGCAACAGTTGTCACGACCATCGCCCTCGCCGCGGCAGGGCTCATCGATATCGGGATATCCGGCTGGGCGTCCGACGACGTAAATTTCTATCCCATTCTGTTGGTTGCGTTCGCTCTCGGCGCGCTCAACACAGCATTCACGAAACGAGAAGAAACCTACATCCCCCTGAGCTACGTCACCGGCACCGTCGTCAAACTGGGCCAAGGGATCGAAAGACACCTACTGGGCGGCGGTACTTACCTCGACTGGCTTTGCTATGCAATGCTTCTCGGGTCCTTCGCAGCCGGAGGCGCAGCCGGGGCTCTGATCGGTGCCGCGATCACCGGACCTCAAGTACTCCTGGTTACCGCAGCCATCAGCCTGCTTGCAAGCATCTTCACCTTCACTCACACCGAGCGACGATCCCTATGGGGATAGGTCTATTCCCGGCCAGCGAAAACCTACGGGTCCGCGCTCCCGAGATCGTTCTGCTCCACCGGCGGACTCGACCAACAGAAACACTGTCGCAACGTGAATCAATCGGTTTGAGCGTGTGGAGAGGATGTTCGATACACACCATCTCTCGCTTGGCCCTGATCTCTTCGCCAAGGCGTCAGCGATGCCGGTAGTTGCTAGGTGGGTTGGGAGGTCGGTGCCGAAACCGTCAATAGTCGGCGACGCCGACGAGCGAGCTCGGTTTCGCAGCTACGTCGTGCACGGCCGCATCGGTCCCCGTGTGCGATCCGGATCGGAGCCATTGCCGACGACGGATACGGCAGATTCTGGGTCTCCCGCTGTGGACAACCGCGGGTGGTTCGCCCGCATCGCTACGCGTTGGCCATCGCGCTCGGTGGGTCGATCGACGAGTCGGTGAACGCATTGCACATGTCCGACAACCCGATCTGTGTACGAGTGACGCTGGACGAGGCGCAGCAACAGCCTCTTCACGTGGTCGACGGGAACCAATCGCAGAATCTGCGCGACATGGCCGCGAAAGGTCGCGGCGGTGGACGCCGCCGACCCGGGCTTTGGTACGGGCCGGATCGAGCCGCACGGGCGACGCGCGCCGGTTGCGTACGGCGGTACGCCATGGCCGAGACGACGTATCGGTGCAGGCAGCCTACTGAAGAGCGGTACACCCACGCTGTTCTCTCTAGCGTCGACGGATCGCAACCCACAGTCCGCAACGTCGGCAGATATAGGCAGCTCCCCCTGCCAGGGAGTGCAACTTCACGGTCGGGAAATCGCGACCACAGCAGGAACAGGCCGAGGTGCCGTCACTCTCACTGGACAGATTCATGAGCAAGCCCTTTCCGTCGAGAGTGACGGGAGAAGTTCGGCACTCCGTCTCCTTCCGCGTAATCGAATTCTACGACCTGTGCGCTGCCAACTTCAGCACGGATATACCGTGGGTGGATGGAGATCACCCTGCAGTATTTCGACGGTTGCCCGAACTGGACGGTCACTGCTGAACGGTTGCAGCTCCTCGCCGCGGAACACTCGGACGCCGTGCTCGTCTATCAACGCGTGGACACGGTGGACATGGCCGAACAGGTGCGTTTTCGTGGCTCTCCGACCGTTCTCGTCGACGGCGTCGACGTCATGGGCGACACATCCGCCGCAGTCGGTCTGGCCTGCCGTGTGTACATGACAGGTGACGGGCCGGCGGGTGCGCCGAGCATGGCTCAGCTCCGGGAAGCCATCCTCGGCTGACACCCGAATCGGGATACCCCAGGGGGTACTCATTGGTATCGTCGGTGACATACAGTCAGCTGATCGGCATGGTCGACGGGGCACAGCTCCGGCGGCCGGTTTGCTGAAAGCACTGACGGTGTTCGGCGTGCTGTTAATGCCTTCGGTGACACCGAACAATGAAGGTGATACAGCCGTGCTCGGGGGCCCGCATCCCTTTTTGAGTGCGGAGTCGCGGACGTCGCTGAATCCGGCGGTCGTCGATCCGACGAGATGTCCCGTGCGGGCGTTCTTCATCCCGCAGATGCGGGCCGTCCCGTCTCGACGGACCAGGGATCGACGCAGTTCGCAACCGTCGACACCGACGGCAACCTGATCGCCTTGCATAACGACGCCCCCGCACCCGAGGGACAGTTCTACCCGTCGCTCGACGGACGAGGGCGCACGATTGAAATTGGCTCGGCGCGGCGACTGCCGTCACCACTGACCGATCGACCCGCTCTTGGCAGGACCACTCAAGAGCCCATCGGACCACACATGATCACACCCGCAGCGGCGAGGGCACCGAACACGATCGGACTCGCGGTGATCGAGAGGACGATCAAGGACAGTTGGGTGCGGGCCCGCGCGTGCACGGGGGTGGACACAGCGACGGTGAGGCGATGAGCACGAGCGAGCACGTCGCCTCCGCTCGCGCCGAGGGCACCCGCGGGAGCGACGGACGAACCAGTGAGGGCGAGCAGACCACCGAGTAGCGCCCGCCGACCATGGGAGCGGGCAGCGCTGTCGTCCGCGCACATCTCGAGCAGCAGGGCGATCTCGGTCGCCCCGTCGCGGAACAACCGCATCCATGGAGCTGCCGCGGCGAGTCCGCGAACAGAGGCGAGCAGCAGGTGATGGCGACCGATTAGGTGAGCACGTTCGTGCGCCAAGACGGCGCCTAACTGATCCGGGACGAGTGCATCCAGGGCACCAGTAGTGATCACGATGGTCTTCGGACGGCCAGCAACGCAGTAGGCGAGCCGATCCGCGGTGTCGACGACCACCGCGTCGGTACCGGGCAGGCGTTGGCCGATCACCCTCGCCGTCCGGGCGTGGCGAAGCGTGTGCGTTCGCATCCGCAGCATGCCCCGCCCAGCCCTCCACACCACCAACGGAAGCGCCGCCGCAGCGACCGCGGAGACTGCTATCAGTGTTCCCTGAAGCAGTGCTGCGGCACGGCCGTCGATCGACCGGAGCACCTCGACGACGCACGCTGACACCCAGTGAGCGTCTCTGTTCCAATGCACCGCTTCGGTGACGAGCATGATCGCCGCGCCGGTCCAGGTCAGGATCACCACCGCCATTGCTGCACTCCAGGCAGCTATCCCGAGCTGCGGAGCGATGCCCCGGCGGGTCAGTCGCGCGAGCACAGGCGGACCGGCTACCGAGACCACGAGCCCGTAGAGCAGCAGGCACAGAGTCAGAGTCATCGCGACTGGCCGGGGTCGGTCAGTCTGCGCAACGCTCTTCGCACACGCTCCGACTCTTCGTCGCTCATCTGCTCGACGAAATGGGTGAGCACCAGGTCCGACTTGCCGCCCGCAGCGAACGCGTGACGCATCAGCCGGGCACTGTGCTCCTCGCGAGACAACGTCGGCCAGTAGTCGAACGCCTTGCCCCTACGGGTGCGCTCCAACCAGCCCTTACGGTGCAGGTTGTCCATCGTCGACATCACCGTGGTGTAGGCAATCACCCGCTGCTCGGCCAATTCGTCGAACAACTCCCGCACGGTGCTTCGCGCACCGCGGGCCCACAGGCGATCCATCACTACCGCCTCGAGTTCACCGAATCCGTTCACCCGCACCTATCGCCTCCTGCCCTGTCGTCTCCTGATCCTAGGGTCGTCGGTAACACGACATCTACTATCTATGTACGTACTCAGTATATGGTCGTGATGTCCCGTCTCCTCGGGACCAGAATTGAGGGAGATTCCGATGACCGAACTGATGACCAACCTGCAGACGTGGTGGGATTGCCAGATCATGATGGCCACCGGCATGTGTGGGGACATGTGCGCCGCAATGATGTGTTGCTGACCGGCTGACGACCTGCGATAGGATACTTCCCCCGACTTCCCGAAAGTCGGGGGAAGCTTGCCGGGCGAGCCTCTCGCGCGGCGTCGTACAGAACGAATCGACAGGGCGAGCGCAGTCTTTGACGATTGCGTACGGACGAAGACCAGGCTTGCCGAAGCCCTGCTGATCTGATCTCGTAACTCTCCTCGGCGACGGGGTGCCGGCGACGACGCTGCGCTTCCACGAAAGCGAGGGGCTGCTGCCGGCGGACCGAGCCCCGAACGGGTACCGCGTCTACGACAAACGAGCACAGCAACGGTTGGCGTTCATCACCGCCGCGAAAAGCTCGAAACTGACGCTGCCACAGATCAAGACGATGCTGCGCGCATGGGAGAACGACTCCTGCGCCGCTGTGAAGACCGGGCTGCGGCCAACACTGCGCGAGCACATCACCCGGGAGGAGGAGTCGATCGCGCAGCTCACCGAGCTGCATGCCGCAATGACCGGTGCGTTCGATCGTCTCGACGACACTCCCGACGCGTCGGCGCGCCGTTCGACCCGCAATGCAGCTGGTTGACCTCGGCCTCCTCGCCGTCTCGGACGGATTCGGCGAGTAGGGAATCGAAAGCGCCTTCGTAGCAGGTGCCACCGCGATCGGGAAGTCGGCGATCTCGACCGCGCCGTACGGAGCAACTGCGGTTTGTCGCGTGCGTCCGCAGGTCCGGTGACCGGGTCCCACACCACGGAGGTGTTCTTCGTCGTGCCGTCGTCCTGTCTCAGTACGGCACGACGAGGATCGGACTCGTGCCGACGAGACCGGGGCCGAGCATTCACGCATAGCGATCATACCGGGCTTAGATGCTATCATCGTTGCATGACGATCAATAAGGATGGCCGCCTGCCCGGCGGTTCCACGTCGACTTTCGATGCGGCAGTGTCGTTGTTCCACAGCCTTTCCGATGCGACACGGTTGGCTATCGTTCGCCGTCTCGCCAGCAGGGAGGTGCGTGTAGCGGACCTGGTGAGCGAGCTGGGGCTGGCACAGTCGACGGTATCGGCGCACATGGCGTGCCTGCGGGACTGCGGATTGGTCGTCGGTCGCCCCCAGGGCCGGCAGGTGTTCTACTCCCTCGTCCGGCCGGAACTGTTGGACCTGCTCGCTTCGGCCGAGACCCTCCTCGCCGTCACGGGGAACGCGGTGGCACTCTGCCCGGTTTACGGCACCGCGCCCGCCGGGTCGGCGGTGACCGGATGAGCGACGCATGCGGCTGCGGCCACGACGAACCCCGCCTGGACGGCGACGAGGAGCACGAACCCGACAAGCTGTGGCAGATCACCGAGATCCGAGCTGCCGCGGTGGCCGGTGCACTGCTGGCGGCAGGGCTGATCATTGACTGGATCGGCGGCCCTGATCGGCTGACCCTGGTGCTCGAATCACTCGCGTTGATCGTCGCCGGCTACACCTTCGTCCCGTCGACCCTTCGGCGGCTCGCGCGCGGCAAGATCGGTGTCGGCACCCTGATGACCATCGCGGCGGTCGGTGCCGTGATCCTTGGTGAGGTCGGCGAGGCCGCGATGCTCGCGTTCTTGTTCGCGATCAGCGAGGGCCTCGAGGAGTACGCGGTCGCCCGCACACGGCGAGGTCTACGGGCACTGTTGTCCCTGGTTCCCGACACCGCCACAGTCCGACGAGACGGCCTCGAGCAGGCGGTGTCGCCGACCGAGTTGATGCTCGGGGAGATGATGATCGTCAAGCCCGGCGAGCGCATCGCCACCGACGGCACCATCCGCCGCGGCACCACCGCGCTCGACACCTCGGCGATCACCGGCGAATCGGTGCCCGTCGAGGCCGGGCCCGGCGACGACGTGTATGCCGGGGCGATCAACGGAACCGGCGTTCTCGAGGTGGAGGTCTCCGCACGTGCCGAGGACAACTCGCTGGCCAAGATCGTCCGGATCGTCGAGGCCGAGCAGTCCCGCAAGGGTGAGGCTCAGCGGTTGGCCGACACGATCGCCAGGCCCCTGGTGCCGGCAATCATGGTCGCCGCCGCCCTCATCGCCGCCGTGGGCAGCCTGCTCGGCGAACCACGGGTATGGATCGAACGCGCACTGGTCGTCCTCGTCGCCGCCTCACCGTGCGCACTGGCCATCGCCGTCCCGGTCACCGTCGTCGCGGCGATCGGCGCCGCCAGCAAACTCGGCGTCCTGGTCAAGGGAGGCTCAGCTCTTGAGGCGCTGGGCCGCATCCGCGTGATCGCGCTCGACAAGACCGGCACCCTGACCCGCAACAAGCCGGTCGTCATCGACGTCGCCACCGCGGACGGTGCGACCCGCGAACAGGTCCTCGCCGTGGCCGCAGCGCTGGAAGTGCGCAGCGAGCACCCCCTGGCCGCGGCGATCCTCGCCGCCGTCGACGACCACACACCCGCCGACGACGTCGTCGCAGTCACCGGAGCCGGCCTCACCGGCCGCCTCTGCGGCGACGACGTCCGCCTCGGCCGACCAGGGTGGATCGACCCCGGCCCGCTGGCCGCGGACGTGGAACGGATGCAGCACGCCGGAGCCACCGCCGTCCTCGTCGAACAGGACGGCCGCACCCTCGGCGCGATAGCGGTCCGCGACGAACTGCGACCCGAAGCCGCGGAAGTCGTCGCCGGTCTCCGCCGCGACGGGTACCACGTCGCGATGCTCACCGGGGACAACGAACGCACCGCCCGCGCACTGGCCGCCGACGTCGGCATCGAGGAGGTCCACGCGGATCTGCGACCGGAGGACAAAGCACGCATCATCGGCGACCTGAAGGGCCGCCGGTCGACCGCGATGGTCGGCGACGGCGTCAACGACGCCCCCGCACTGGCCACCGCCGACCTCGGTATCGCCATGGGCGCCATGGGCACCGACGTGGCCATCGAGACCGCCGACGTCGCCCTGATGGGTGAGGACCTGCGGCACCTGCCGCACGCCCTGGCCCACGCGCGCCGATCCCGACGCATCATGCTGCAGAACGTCGGGCTGTCGCTGGCGATCATCACCGTGCTGATGCCGCTCGCCCTGTTCGGAATCCTCGGCCTGGCCGCGGTGGTGCTGGTGCACGAACTCGCCGAGATCGTGGTCATCGCCAACGGAGTCCGCGCCGGCCGCACCCACCCCCTGTCCGCCGCAGCGGTGCCCGCACCTGCCCCGGCAGCAGCCGAGGCCTGGACATGAGCCCAGACCCCACTTCGGGCCCGATGCCGGGTGTCTCGACCGGGGGACGCTCGGCGACTCGATCCCGGTGGACCCTGGCGATCGTCGTCGCCGTCCTCGTCGCGGCGGCACTCGCGGCCGACCCCGTCGCCCGCCGCGCACTCTCCGACGGCCGCGTCATCGAACTGGGGTTGCTGCAACTCAGGCTTGCCTACAACAGCGGTGTCGCCTTCAGCGTCGGGAACGGGCTGCCGCCAGGGGTCATCATCGCGGTCACCGCCATCATCACTCTCGCCATCGCCGTGTACGCGTGGCGCACCGTCCCCGTCGGCTCACTGACCGGGACGGTGGGGCTGTCGGCGGTCGTCGCCGGAGCGGCCGCCAACGTCATCGACCGCGCTGCCGACGGCCGCGTGACGGACTACTTCCACACCGGATGGTGGCCCACCTTCAACCTCGCCGACACCTACCTCACATGCGGCGTAGTCCTGGTCGTCCTCGCGTCGCTCCGGGAGGGCCGAACCCGCGTCGATCCCACGGGCACGGAGCAACGATCCGTATGACTGCTCCCCGACCTCGAATCCGATCGACCTCCATGACGGTCGCGTGCGGCACCGGGGGCGTCCGGTTACATCCTCACCGACGCCCGGTGCGGCAGTGATCACCACCATCGCCGCGGCAGTGGCGATGTTCGCCGGCACCAACATCGACGACATCGTCGTGCTGACGGTGCTGTTCGTCGCCTCCGCCAGCCAGGGTAGGCCGCGGGCGTGGCAGATCGTCACCGGCCAGTACCTCGGCCTGATCACCCTCGTCGCGACCAGCGTCGTCGCCGCTCTGGGACTGGTGATCGTGCCGCAAGAATGGGTCGGGCTACTCGGTGTGCTGCCCCTGTCGCTGGGGCTCTGGACGCTGATCCGCTGGCTGCGCAGCGACGACGAGGACGAACCCCCGGTCGCTGCCACCGGAATGGCAGGCGTTGCTGCCATCACCATCGCCAACGGTGCCGACAACATCGCCGTCTACACCCCGGTCTTTCGGACGCTCGGTCCACCACAGACCGCAGTCACCATCGCCGTGTTCCTGATCTGCGTCGGGATCTGGTGCTACGCCGGCAGGCTGCTGGGCACTCGCAGGAAGGTCGTCGACACTCTCGAACGGGTCGAGCACTGGCTCGTCCCAGCGGTGTTCATCGGCTTGGGTCTCTTCATCCTCCTCGAATCCGGAGTTCTCGCCCGGCTGATCGCCGCCGCGTCATGACCGACACCCGCTCGCGCGCAGCCTGCGGAACCGCTACGGCCCGACTCAGATCGGTTCCCGCCACCGCCCGGTGGCGTCACCTCCATGCCATCGATCGAAGCGTGAGGGTGAGCAAAGGGCGGCGCATCGATACTCGGTCGATCCGTCGGCGATCATCAGATCGACCACGGTGCGACAATCGGACCGGACTTGCCGAATCGACCGCCGAGTAGGCGTCGCTGACCCCGATCATCTGTGTCCGAGCGGTGTGTGGACAGACGAGCCACGCTCGTCCGCGCGGGCGCGGAGTCGTATTCGTCGCCGGAAGGTTAGGTTCGGCAGCCCTTATAGACTCGCTCGGTGCCCAGAGACTTCAACCGCCCGAAACGCCCCAGTGTGCGCTTAGCGCACGATTTGGGCAGATTCGGTGACGCACCGGGTCTGATATCGGTGAACGAGACGATCACCTACCGCGACCTGGACGAGCGCATCGACCGGCAGGCGGCCAGACTTGGACGTGGCCGTCGTCTGGTACTGATCGCCGGCACCAACAAGGTCGAGGTCGTCGTCACCTACCTCGCGGCGCTGCGTGCAGGACACCCCGTACTGCTGGCCTCGGACGACAATCCCGACCATCTCGACGGGCTCATCGACACATATCGGCCCGATGTGGTGGTGCGCACCCTCGACGGCAACACAGTCGTCGAAGAACTCGATCGACAATCCAGACATGAGCTGCACCCTGATCTCGCGTTGCTGCTGAGCACCTCGGGTTCGACCGGATCACCCAAACTCGTCCGTCTCTCGCACGACAACGTGCAGGCCAACGCCGAGTCGATTGCCGAATACCTGGGCATCCGCCCCACCGACCGTGCCGTGACCACGCTACCCATGCACTACTGCTATGGGCTTTCGGTCGTCCACAGCCACCTCCTGCGCGGTGCCGCCTTGATTCTGACCAACTCTTCGGTCACAGATACTCGACTGTGGGACCTTGCGCGCACCCACCGCGCCTCCACCTTCGCGGGTGTGCCGTACACCTTCGATCTGCTCGACCGTATCGGGTTCGAACAGCTGAATCTTCACGACCTGCGGTACGTCACGCAGGCCGGCGGAAAGCTGTCGCCCGATCGCGTCCGCACGTATGCCGAGCTGGGCCGACGCCAGGGATGGGACTTGTTCGTCATGTACGGGCAAACGGAGGCGACCGCCCGAATGGCGTATCTGCCACCGGATCTTGCCGCCGCTCATCCGCATTCCATCGGACGGCCGATTCCCGACGGGTCCTTTCGGCTCGATCCGGTCGCGGATGCCCCGGACGGGACGGGTGAGCTCGTCTATTCGGGGCCGAACGTCATGCTCGGCTACGCACACGACCCCGGCGACTTGCGCCTGGGTGACACGCTCGCCGGCGAGCTGCGAACAGGCGACCTGGCCCGGCGAACGGCCGATGGACTGTACGAAGTGGTCGGCCGACGCAGCCGTTTCGCGAAAGTGTTCGGTCTACGTATCGATCTGCACCGCGTCGAGTCCGCGCTCGCACACCTGGGATTGACCGTGTGCTGCACCGACGGCACGGACGAACTCGTCGTCGTCGCGGAGAACGCTGACGTCGCCGACGTGCGACGCTTGACAGCACAGTTCAGCGGCCTTCCCGCAACAGCAGTTCGGGTGTGTGTCGTCGATGAGCTGCCGCGCACCTCCACCGGCAAACCCGATGCGCGAGCGGTCGCGGAATTCGCAGGCAAGCCCGGCCCTGTTCAGCCCACCTCGACGACGACAAAGCCCGAGACCACCGATGTCAAAGCGATGTATGCCGAGGTCCTGCATCACGCAAGGGTCGACGACGACAGCACGTTCGTGAGCTTGGGCGGTGACTCTTTGTCGTATGTGCGGATGTCCATTCGGCTGGAGGAGCTGCTCGGTCACCTCCCGGCGGACTGGCACAACACCCGAGTCGTGGACTTCGTTCAGGCACCGCACCTGCGCCGCGGCTGGCGACGGGTGGAGACCAACGTTGTGCTGCGCGCCCTTGCGATCGTGCTGATCACCGGCTCGCACATACACCTGTTTTCGGTGCTCGGCGGGGCGCACGTGCTTCTCGGAATCGCCGGCTACAACTTCGCCCGCTTCCACCTCGGCGCGGTCGATCGCACCGCCCGCGCACGCAATGCTGTGCGCAGCGTCGCTCGGATCGCCATCCCCAGCATGGTGTGGATCGGGGCCATCATCGCTCTGACCGGGGACTACCGCATCACCAGTGCATTGCTGCTCAACGGAATCTTCGGCCCGGACGGTTGGTCTGTCGAATGGCGATACTGGTTCGTCGAGGCGATTGTGTACATCGTCCTCGTAGCCGCCGCTGTGCTCTATGTTCCGGCGGTCGCACGTCTCGAACGCAGTCACCCGTTCTGGTTTCCTATGGGGTTGGTGGCATTGGGCCTGGTTACCCGTTACGGATTGATCGAGATCGACGACAGCCGCAATCGCATTCTGACCGCGGCGGTTGTCTTCTGGTTGTTCGCCCTCGGCTGGGCCGCCGCCCGGGCGCAGACCGTGTGGCATCGAGTGGGGGTCACCGCGGCAATCGTGCTATCGATTCCCGGGTTCTTCTTCGGCGACATCCAGCGAGAAGTCATCGTGATTGTCGGACTTTGCCTGCTGGTGTGGCTCACATCCGTCCCATGTCCCGCAGTTGTGGGCCGGGTTGCGGGGGTGTTGGCAAGCGCGTCACTCTACATCTACCTGACCCATTTTCAGGTCTATCTACCGCTGCGCGACGACCATCCCTGGACAGCATTCGCCCTGTCGATCGTCGTGGGGGTTGTCTACTGGCAGGCCGCGACCTTCGTGCTCGCCCGTCTACCGTGGAGCGGGACAGGGCCGGGCATTAGGTTTGCCAATCCTCTAAGTACCATGGCGGCGGGGACGACCGGAGGTGGTCCGGTAAATGCGAAGGACGGACGATGAGCAAGCGGATCGAACTGATGGCGGGCCTCGCACTGGCGACCGCGGCACTGTTGACGGTGTCGGGGTGTTCGAGCGCTGAGTCCGACCCGGGCGGGGACAACCGGATCACCGTCTACAACGCCCAACACGAGTCGCTGACGAAAGAATGGGCCGACGCGTTCACCTCGGAGACCGGCATCGAGGTCGACCTGCGCCAAGGGAGCGATACCGAACTCGGCAACCAACTCGTAGCGGAGGGTGACCGATCGCCAGCGGATGTGTTCCTCACGGAGAACTCTCCGGCGATGACGCTCGTCGAGAACGCGGGTCTGTTCACCGACGTCGACCAGGCCGTGCTGGCCCAGGTTCCGAGCCAATACCGCCCGTCGAACGGCAAGTGGACGGGTATCGCCGCCCGCTCGACCGTGTTCGCCTACAACACGGACATGCTGACCCCCGATCAGCTCCCGGCCTCACTCCTGGACCTGCAGGACCCCGCCTGGAAGGACCGCTGGGCAGCATCGCCGTCGGGAGCCGATTTCCAAGCCATCGTCAGTGCGCTGCTCGAGTTGAAAGGCGAGGACGCTACACGCACCTGGTTGGAGGGGATGAA
Source organism: Rhodococcus sp. JG-3 (assembly GCF_000482405.1). Classification (NCBI taxonomy): domain Bacteria; kingdom Bacillati; phylum Actinomycetota; class Actinomycetes; order Mycobacteriales; family Nocardiaceae; genus Rhodococcus; species Rhodococcus sp. JG-3. The sequence continues at coordinate 7,159 of NZ_AXVF01000006.1, read as the reverse complement.
GAACAACGTCCGCGCCTACAACGGTAACGGCACGGTGATGAAAGCCGTCAACGCCGGAGAAATCCCGGGCGGCGTGATCTACCACTACTACTGGTTCGGCGATCAGGCCAAGACCGGAGAGAACAGCAGTAACGTCGCCCTGCACTACTTCAAGAACGAAGACCCCGGCGCATTTGTCAGCGTCTCCGGCGGCGGCGTCCTGCAGTCCAGCGCGAAACAGGATGCAGCGCAGCAGTTCCTGGCGTTCGTCACCGGACCGAAGGGTCAGGAAGTTCTGCGGGACGGGATGTCGTTCGAGTACTCGGTGGGCAGCGAAGTGGCGGCCAACGCGGATCTGGTCCCCTTGACCGAACTGCAGGCCCCGCAGGTGGACCCGGCGAAGCTCAACAGCCCGAAGGTCACCGAGCTCATGACCGAAGCCGGTTTGCTCTGATTCCAACGACGAACGGTCGAGAACAACGGGGGCCGGCCCACACGCTGCGGTGCCCAGCAGGCCGGTCGCGTATGCCCTTGCCTCTGGCTGTCACCGCAGTGATTGTCGTGGCGATCTCGCTCATCCCGCTCGGGTACGTGATCGTGGAGAGCGTGGACACCGGCTGGGCCACCGCGTCGGCGCTGCTGTTCCGATCGCGGGTCCGCGAATTGTTGGCCAACACCGTGATGTTGGTAGTGATCACGGTGCCCATCTGTGTCGCAATCGGCGTCGCGGCTGCTTGGTTGGTCGAGCGCACACGAGTATTCGGAGCGAAGGTGTGGGCGGTATTGCTTGCCGCGCCGCTGGCTGTCCCGGCGTTCGTGAACGGCTACTCGTGGGTGACGGCGATCCCTTCCCTCGGCGGGCTGCGCGGCGGCGTTCTGATCGCAACGCTCTCGTATTTTCCTCTCGTCTACATTCCCGTGGCCGCGACGCTACGCAGGCTCGACCCCGCGGTCGAGGAATCGGCGCGAGGACTCGGAATCGGACCGTGGGCAGTGTTCTTTCGCGTCGTGGTGCCGCAGCTGCGGCTGGCAATCGCCGGCGGCGCGCTTCTGGTCGCGTTGCACCTACTCGCCGAATACGGTGCCTTCGTCTTCATCCGCTTCGACACATTCACTACAGCGATTTTCGAGCAGTATCAATCGACGTTCAACGGAGCGGCGGCGACCATGCTCGCCGGGGTGCTGGTATTGCTGTGCCTCACATTGTTGGTGATCGAAGCGGTTGTGCGTGGCAGTGCCAGGTATGCCCGCATCGGCTCGGGTGCAGCCCGCCCGGCCGTGCCTGCAGAACTCGGTTGGCAGTATTCGCCGATCGCGCTCGTCTTCCTGGGGATGTTGATCGCACTGTCTCTCGGAGTCCCGATCGCCAGTGTTCTGCGGTGGCTTGTCGTCGGCGGCAGCGCGGTGTGGGAGTGGGACGAAATCTCGTCCGCGCTGCTGCAGACGCTCGGGTTCGGAATTGCCGGTGCGGTCATGACGTGTGCACTCGCGTTCCCGGTCGCGTGGATCTCGATTCGCCACCGCGGACGGTTCAGCCGTGTCCTCGAGGGCGGTACCTACATCTCGAGTTCGTTGCCCGGCATCGTGGTTGCGTTGGCGTTCGTCACCGTCGCCATTCGGTACGCAAATCCGCTGTATCAAACAGTTGTCGTCGTGATCGCGGCCTACGCATTGCTCTTCCTGCCACGCGCATTGGTCAACCTGCGGGCGGGGCTCGCGCAGGCGCCCGTCGGGTTGGACGAGGCGGCTCGGTCGCTGGGTCTGTCACCGCTGTCGAGTTTCTTTCGGGTGACTCTCAGATTGGCTGCGCCGGCCACCGCAGCGGGCGGTGCGTTGGTGTTCTTGGGGATCGTGAACGAGTTGACCGCGACATTGCTGCTGGCACCGACCGGAACCCGCACTCTGTCGATGCAGTTCTGGTCGCTGAGCAGCGAGATCGACTACTCGGGGGCTGCTCCGTACGCGTTGATCATGATCGTGCTGTCTCTGCCCATGACCTACGTTCTCTTCTCCCAGTCGAAAAAGGCGGCAGGACTATGACATACGCGGTGGAGGTGGATGGGCTGGACAAGTCGTTCGGTCCTGTGACGGTGCTACGTCGTGTTGAGTTCGCTGTCGATGCCGGGTCGACCACAGCCATCGTCGGACCGTCCGGTTGCGGTAAGACGACGCTGCTGCGTCTGATCGCGGGTTTCGACAAACCCGACGCAGGCACTGTCGCACTGACCGGGAAGGTCGTCGCGGGATCCGGCTGGACGCCTGCGCACCGAAGGTCGGTGGGGTACGTCGCCCAGGACGGGGCACTGTTCCCACACGCCACGGTCGGCGCGAACATCGGGTTCGGCCTGCCACGCCGTGCCCGCACCGTCTCGAAGATCACCGAACTGCTCGAGATGGTGTCGCTGGATTCGTCCTACGCCTCACGTCGACCCGACCAGCTCTCCGGCGGCCAGCAGCAACGGGTCGCGCTCGCGCGGGCGCTGGCGCGTGAACCTGAATTGATGCTGCTCGACGAACCGTTCTCGGCACTCGATGCCGGCTTGCGGGCGAACACTCGACGGATCGTCGCCGACGTCCTCGCCAAGGCTGGGATCACCACCATCCTCGTCACCCACGATCAACCCGAGGCCCTGTCGTTCGCCGACCGGGTTGCGGTGATGAGCTCGGGCAGGCTCGCACAGATCGGTACACCTCGTGAAATCTATTCCCGCCCTGTGGACGTCACCACCGCGGAATTCATCGGTGACGCCGTGATCTTGACGGCCCACATCGAGAACGGCCGTGCCCGCTGCGCCCTCGGCGACGTCGCCGTCGCCCCTTCCCCGAACGCCATCGAAGGTGCAGCCCGAATCATGTTGCGGCCGGAGCAAATCGAGGTGACCACCGACGGCGCGGGTGCATCGGGGGCCGTCGTCGACGTGGAGTACTTCGGGTCGGAGATGCTGCTCGGGATCCGCCTCGACACCGCGGACACCGCTATGGCCCAGCGGGTCACCGTGCGCCGCTTCGGCGCCACGGCTCTGACGCCCGGCGACAGGGTCGCCATCCGCGTCATCGGCGACGCCGTAGTGTACGACCTGTGAGAGAGCTACTCAGTGTGAGGCAGCCTCTCGCGTCCTGCTCGATCATGCGATCGATGCCGAACAATGTGCGTAGTTAGTGGGCAGACTTGCACCATCCAGACTGAGGCAACGCCCCGGAGGCAATCACGTCTCGACCCCAAGCATGGAACGGGCCGGCCGGCATCGACTGTCACCGCCGTCTACGATCCGCACGCGGGTTGATGTCTTGAAGGTGGTGGGCGGCTTCGTCGTCATCCAAACTGGGGGCATCGATTGCGTTGCTTGCAAATCTGGTGGCCCGCACTAAGTCTTCTTTCTTTCGAGGACGGACTCCCCCTGAGCGGCGGAAGAACCCACTGATTCCGATTTCCCACGCACACCACCACCATCGCGAGCGGTAATCGGTCCTGGAACACAGAGGCAAGCAGGAGACGTTCACCCGCGCACAATCAGACGACGGTTAGATGGATCAGTGCAATGCTGAGTGCGACGACGATTCCCGCGATGAACCGGGCTGCATATCGAGTGATCCGGTAATTTGACATCGCTGCCCATCAACATGCGGTCAGAGGTGAACCGCACCAACGGAATCAGCGCGATCGGAATACCGAAGGACAACACGACCTGCGAGACGACGAGAGCGCGACTGGGGTCAACCCCAGCGGCGAGGATCGCCAGTGCCGGAACCAGCCGCCGCACACGATCGGGATGCGCTTGCGTGGACGGTGCACGCCTGCTTTTCGTGTGTGTCGCTGCAGGAGCGATCGTGACCATCGACGCACTGACCAGTCTCGACATCCCCTTCGTGTTGGTACTTCTCACCGCGCTTGCCGCTGTCGGCACTGACCCTCAGGAAACGTCGCCGAACCATCAACGCAGACATCGATGCAGTGGATCGGAAGCGCACCGCGAGACGAGGTCCAGCGACACGACCACCCCGTACCAAGAGACCGTGAAGCCCGCGTGCGAACTTTCGACACAGACCCGGTCGTCGTTCGGTGCAATGTTCGCTGACTCACTCACAACAGGGGTCGCTCCTGCGGGGTGACACCTGGGATCGTCGCGCGCTGAAGACTATTGCTCGCACTCCGGCATTTCCGCATCTAAGAACTCGAGAAGTTCCCTGAGCAGTCGGTCTGCGCGGTTTTCGACATCGGCAAGAACCGAATCGACGTCGTCGAGGAGCGCGTGGGAGTGCCTTCGTGCGAGTGTGCCGCGTTCGTAGTAACCAGGGTCGAGCGAGACCGCCGATGCAGGCTCGAGCGTAAAGACACGCTTTGGGTTCGTCTCTCGGACGGGGGGCGGTATGTGCGTGGGAGCGCGTCCCCCGAGGTGTGCTCGAACGATATCGGCTATTCCCCGGGAGGTGAGAGGGGTTGCGACCAGCGGGGTATGGCCCCACCGGTCGATCGTGGTCAACAACGGCCGTTCGCTGCCTGGGTCGAGATGAGTAACGGAGTCGGCGAGTTCGGTTCCGTCGACGTGCTCGATGGCGTCGGCGAGCATGCGTGTGCTGGGGTGCCGCTCGCCGTGGGCCAGGACCTCGTACCAGCGCCTGTACACCTTTCTCGGTGATGCGCCCGCCCTCACGAGCTCCAACGAAGTGACGGCATGTACACCGGTGCCCGTTTCGATTGTGAGGGCATCGAATTCGGGTTCGACGGCGACATCTCTTATTCGCAGTGCCGCGATCTCGGTGTATGGCAGCCCGGCCGCGGCAAGAGTGAGGACCAGTGCATCTCGGCGAGCGAACAACGCCGCCGGCCACCCTGTTCCGGGGAGGCGCGTGACGATGCCGCCGATCCGAGTTGCGGTGTCGCGCAAACGCGCTGCACGCAGCGCGTCCAGAGCCGCTCGCACGCTCTGACCGCGACCCGGCGGGGGCAGGGCGCGGTCTCGATGAACAGCGTCGATGACGGCGATGCGACGACGTTGCGTTGCCGGCGCGGCAGGGTTGGCTCGGAGGAACCGAACGAACAACTCCGGTGAGACCGGCAACGCCGACTGATCATGAGCGGTGCACCAGTCCGCGAACAGCGACCACGTGTGTCGACCCCGTTCCGGGACAGTGTCGTTCGATACTGGAGTTGTTCGGACAAGGTCGGTGTTGTCGCCGCTCGTCGAGGTGTCGGTGCCGTGCATGAGGGTCACAAGCCGAGATCGTTCACGGCGTTGCCGACCAGAGGCGCGTTCTCGCGGGCATAGATTTCGACCATTCCCGGGCTTCTGTGTCCGGTCTGTCGCATGATCGCGTGTGCGTCGGCACCGTTACGGAACGCTTGAGTGACGAATCCGGCACGCAGTGAATGTCCGCCCAGCTGGGCGAGAAGGTCTGCGTCGTAGCCGGCGCGGCCGGCGCGGCGGCGGATCGCGGCGTGCACTGCCGCACCCGACAGTGCGGTCTGGGATAGGTTGCCGTTCTTGCGGATCGACCGGAACAGCGCCGACCGCGTGTCAGCGGTGGGCAGGGTGCTGTGGCAGAGATGGGAGTCGAACTTCGCTGCGCGGGAAAGCAAACGAATGATCGCGGTTCTGCCACCGGTATCGAATGCAGCAACGATCTGCAGCCAGCGAACCCACGCGCAGACCGGGCATGATTCGTGCCGGTCGGTGAACGGCAGCGCCTTCACCGTTCCGGTTCCGTCCTGGTCGGTCTTCGAGTGCCGCAGGCGGACATGCGCACCGTCGAGGCGATCGCGGCGCACATCACGACATTCGAGGTCCACGAGTTCGCTGCGCCGAAATGCCCCGGAGTACCCCATCAGCAGTAGTGCGGTGTCGCGGCGTTCGAGCACTTCACTGGCCCAGCCGGTGACACCGGCACGTGCTACGTCAACGATGGCAGTGATATCGGACGTCAGGAGTGGGGCGCGGGGATTGCGGGGGCGCTCCCCCGCGGCGGCGTAGTCTCGGCGGATACCGGCGAGGGTGGCGCGCACCATCTCGTGGCCACACGGGGTGTCGTGGCCGAGCCCGCGGTGACGGTCGGTGATCGCAGCGACCCATTTGCCGAAGGTCGACGGTGCATACGCCCGGACTCCGTCGACGGTCAGCGAGTCCGCCGCGTCAACGAGATACGCAGCCACGGTCGCAGGGTGCGCCGGCAACGAGATGTGCCCGGCGGCAGTGCACCAGGTCTCGAATCGCCGCCACGCCGAATCGTAGGCGCGGCGGGTTGCGGCAGACCGCGCCGACGCCATCGACCGTTCGATACGCGCAGCCACCTCGGCCGACAGGTCCGGAAACACCACCGCACCACTCACCAGGGCAACTGAATCTGCGTCCAGGACCTCACCGAGCTGCCGTTCTGCCATGGCAAGAACTGTAGTGCGCACCTCCGACAGGCTTTTTGATTTCAAAACACGCTCACCTGGTGTTTCGCCGGGGATGGTGCGGGAAAATGGGCGTACGACGGCCTGCAGTACCACTTCTCGGTGCTCTGAGCGTCGGTTGAGGAGCAGAAGTTTGCTCCGTACACGGCCGCACCGGTCTGTTCGAATTGCTCGACAGTTGAGTATCCCTGGGACGGGTCGCAAGCGTAGCCGTCGAGGACTTGTCCGGCCACGAGATCAGGTCGTTCCACTGAGCAGTAGCTCTTTGGACGGGAAACCCGTCGAATCTCCTTCACTTTGACACCTACACCGGCAGCTCGTGGCGGGGTCGCAGCCCTACGAGGACCTAGTCGGGGCGTGACACCCGAATAGTTCTCGAGTACGCGGCTCGGAATTATCGGGAACTTCCGGGACCGCTGGCCCGACTACTGCACGAGTAGGACCGGCTGAGCGCCCAGTGCAGCCCGAGGAGAAGGAACCGAAACACGCAGATGTCCACCAGTGAAATCGATCGACCGCCTGCGCCCGGTGACACCCCGCCTTCGGTGACGAAGATCCCGTTGTGGCCACAGATCAGGCCGTTCGTGCTGCGGTTGCACTTTTATGCCGGCATCCTGGTCGGACCGTTTCTGCTGATCGCGGCCGTGACCGGCCTGCTGTACACCATCAGGATCAACCGGATCCGGTCCGCGTCGTCGAGTGCGGCGAGCGGACGAACCGACTCCCGAAGGTGCCCCAAATCCTCGCTGGACGACTCGGTGGGTTCGTCGCTGCTTCCTGTCGATG
>NZ_AXVF01000005.1:0-129219 GCF_000482405.1 Rhodococcus sp. JG-3 | reverse complement strand
AGTGCAGTCGTCTTCTGAACTAGTGCAGTCGTCTTCTGAAACTGACATCGGGTGGGTGTTCGACCAGCCTGTCGGTGTCCTGGTAGATAGTCCTGCAAGAAAGTCCAGTTTGGTCGCAGGTTTCGAGATGGAGGGCTTCAGGTGGACGAAAACCTGATCGGGTACGCGCGATGCTCCACACGCGGACAGGATCTGCGAGCGCAGCGCACAGCCCTCCGCAAGCTCGGCGTCGACACCGGCAACATCTACACCGACCGTGGCTATACCGGACGCAACAGAGAACGACCCGGTCTGAACGAAGCCCTTTCCGCAGTGGGGGAGGGAGACACTCTGGTCGTCACCAAACTCGACCGACTCGGCCGCTCGGTCACAGACCTCCACGCCATCGTCACGGAACTCGACAGCAAGGGGGCTCGCCTGATCTACGGTGGCCAGGTCTACAGCCCCGGCGACCCGGCGAGCAAAATGTTCTTCACCGTCCTCGGCGCGATGGCCGAATTCGAGGCCGACTTGACCCGCGCACGCACGCGTGAAGGTGTGGCCATCGCCAAAGAGCAGGGCCGGATGACCGGACGCAAACCCAAACTCACAGCGTTGCAACACGAACGCATCCTCGAAGACTACGAATCCGGTCGATACGGTGCAGCTTCCCTCATGGACCTTTACGGCCTCAGTCGCTCTGCTGTTTACGCCTCGCTTGCTCGTGCTCGCCACCAACGCGACACCAGCTCACCCCGCACCACAACGACCGGAAGCTAGCTCGCCAGCAACCGCGCCACCACACTCACCAGCCGACACAGAGGCCCCGGTAGTGCTCCACACACCACCGGGGCCGGTCGATCACAGAACGGAACTGCGATCAATGAACAACGCTAATACCCTCGACCTCGACGCAACCAGCGAGGACACACTCGACATCCACCCACGCGTACTGACCGGCGCACTGATCACCGGCCTGACCATCGCCATCATCGTCGGCGCGGCTTCGTTCAAGCTCTCTTTCTCCACCCTGCTCGACCTCGCCGTCATGGCCGGCATCGACCCGGCCGACGCCTGGGTCATCCCCGTCGCCCTTGACGGCCCTATCCTCGCGGCCGCCGTCATCCGGATCGCCCTCTCTCAGCACACCGACGCTGCCACCAGGCGAGGCCGGCGACTCGTCGTCGCAGTGCTGACCGTCTCGGCGATCTTGTCCATCGCAGGTAACGCCTACCACGCAGTCTTGACCGCCACCGTCCTCAACGCCGCCGTCGCAGCTGCAATAGCAGCATTAGCGCCCGCGATGGTCCTCACGATGAGCGAGGTCGTCGCGGTCGTCCTGCGCGCACCACGCCGCCGCCGGACCACGACCAAGAATGACACTGCAGGTGCTACCGCCGAAGCGGCCGCACCAGCTCGAACCAACGAACCGACCACCCGCGCGGAAGTCGAACAGAACACTGCCGGAACGGTATCGGGCATTGCCGGTATAGACGAAGACCTCGACAACGGCCTGCTCAAACCTGCCGTGTGGACCAGCGTCGACCTCTACCTCGCGCACCCCGATTGGTCACTGAGCGACATCGCACGCCACCTCGAACTCCACACCTCGACAGTCTCGCGACACATCAAGACCTGGACTCAAGTCCAGCAGAACATCGCCGCCGAGCGCAGCACCGCCGCCCCCATCCTGGCTAACCAGGCACACGCCGCCGACCCCGACCACCACTCCGACCCCGACCACCACTCCGGTGCCGCGCAGACGAGTTCGGACTACCGCGTCGGCGACTACGCCCCGATGAGCAGCGATCGTGACTACGCGGATGCGGCGCGATGACACAACAGTGAGCCGTCAGAACATGCGCAGACCTATCAGCCAGAGCCGCAACAGAATTCGCCCGATACGGTTGTACTGAGCGACTCACACCACCGCTATCGAAGAACGGGAAGAGACATGGACGCCGAACAGGCGGGGTACGAGGTCACCGAGATCAAAGCGATCCGAGGTACCGAATCGAAAACGATCGCAAGCAAGCAGCAAGAAGGCTGGGAGCTCGTCGACCGACAGGACGGTCTCGTGCGAACCACCATGACCTTCCGTCGACCAAAGCCGAAGCCCCCCTGGCGAATGTGGGCCGCACTCGGCGGAGTCGGTGTCATCCTGGCGGGCATCATCACCGTCGGGGCGCTCACCGAAGACGACAACGACGCGTCGACGACCGACGCCGCGGCCGCCTCGAGCGCGGAGCAGCCCTCCCCTGAGCCTGCTCCGGAACAGGAAGCGGAACCCTCCCCGTCGGCCGACCCGATGATCTGCGATACGACGGACCCATGGTCGCGGGGAGGTCCATGCACGTTCGGGCAGACCGCGATCTACAGCGACACGAGGCGGGATTTGAGCGAGGTGAGGCTGGAGATCACAGTGGGCGCACCGGTCGAGTTTGCACTGAGCGAGGACGCCATTATCGACTCTGACCAGCCTCCGTACCCCGTGAGCGTCTACTTCCCGGTCACCGTCAAGAACATATCCCCGGACTCAGCCATGCCGAGTTCGGTCTCTACCCAGGCGACAAATGCCGAACAGGGCAAATACAGCGGTAAGTATGTCGGTATTCAGGAAGTGAGGGACGGGGATGTCGGCTTGCGATCGGTCACCTCGGCTCTCGACCTGCCCGTGGGCGAAACCCTGAGCGTCAAGGAAGGCTGGAACATGACGACACTCGATGGTGTGGAGTACATCCTATCGATCGATGGTCTCGGCGGATACGACATCGAGTTCACGCGGTGATCCCTGAGATCGCCTCCGGGACGCCCACCCCGACATCGTTCGATCCACATTTGTCTAGCCCACTTGACTAGAAAGTGTCCAACCGGCTAGACTAAAGTCATGGTTACCGAGCAGCCCACGCGGAAAGTGGTCAAGGCCCTCAAGGCGGCCGGCTTCTCGTCGGTTCGTACGGTCGGTTCACACAGCACGTGGGTCTCGGCCGACGGAGTTGTGAAAGTGACTGTGCCCGATGGGCACCGGACTATTTCGCCGGGCGTGTATCGGAAGATCCTCGCAGCCATGAAGGAGGCTCAGAAGTGAGCAAGACTTACACGGTGTCCATTACCCGCGACGGCAAGTGGTGGATGATCGCTGTCCCTGAACTCGACGCTCTGACCCAGGCCCGCCGCATCGACGACGTCGCCACCGCGGCGAAGGAGTTGATCGCTCTCGAAACCGGCGTCTCCCTCGCCGACGTCGAGATCGAACAACACATCGAGCTCGAGCCCGGGGGAGAAGACCTCGCCGCCCGCGTCGCCGACATCAAAGCCCAACGTGCCCGTCTGAGCGAAGAAGAGGCGCGAGTGAAGGCCTCGACCGAAGCGTTCGCCAAGCAGCTCGCAGGCGCGCACGTCCCAGTGCGCGATATCGGATCACTTCTCGGAGTGACGTTTCAGCGAGCCAGCCAACTCGTCAACAGCTGACCACCTGACTCCGCGGACGCGGAGGCCGGGATACTGCTCCCATGACCAGTGACCGCAGTTTCGATCCGGATCCCGATCATGGACAGGACGGATGGGTGACGCTGCCGAGCGGGCAGCGCGCCTACCGCTACGTGGGATCGGACGACCTGATCTACGACGCGGGAACCGCACCCGACGCCGCCGCGTCGAACTAGGCATGGACCCAGACGAACGCGCCGCCATCGTCGACGAGGGGTACGACCCCGACGACCCGGCCGTGCTCGCCGACCTCGATCACGTCACCCGTGTGCTCGCCGAACATCGCCACCTGACAGCCGACCCCGAACTTTCCCTCGCGTACCTCGTGAACGCCGCCAGAGTTCACGAACCAGGGCCAGCGTCGGGCGTATGCAGGTAGTTCGACATCGAACGTATGTTCGCATAGATTGAGGGGACTGTTCCGTCCGGCGAAAGGTCGCACTCATGGCCGGTACCGCCGATACGATCCCCGACCTGACCAACCTCGACAAGGCCGCGCAGCTCGCCGCTCTTCGCCGCAGCATGGCCGCGATCCCCGGACGCCGCGACCACGCACCCGCCGACTCCGACGACTTGCCCGCATTCCCTCCAGCGCAGCCGAAGGTGCAGGCCGCCGCGATGGAAGGCGATGAACGAGCCCTGAGCGGCCCTGTGCGCTCACGAACCCTCAGAACCCTGCCGGTGCCCATGCCTCTGTCGGAACTGCTGCCACGTGGCGCACTGGCCCGAGGAACGGCCCTGTCGATCACCGGTGCCGGATCGATTCTCGTTGGGCTCGTCGCCACCGCCACCGCGGCCGGCCACCACGTCGCCCTGATCGGTCAACCCAAGTTCGGGCTCCTCGCCGTCCACGAACACGGCGGGGACCTGTCGAAGATCGCCCTGATCGACCCCGGTCAAGCGGACCCTCTCGACGCCGCCAATATCTGCATCGATGGGATCGATCTGGTCATCAGTACCGTTCACGGTCGCGACGTACCGCCGACCCGCGCGCGTGCCCTGTTGGCCCGAAACCGCACTCATGCAGGGATACTCGCGATCACAGACGGTCGAATGCCCGGCCTGGACGTGACGATTTCCTCTCGTCCCGTCGGCTACGGTGGCATCGAGCAGGGGAGGGGTCGTATCCGTTCGATCACCCTCGAGACCACCGTCCACGGACGCGGAATCACCCAGCGCACAGGCCGCTTCACCCTCACTGCACCTACGTTCGGCGAGCACGGCGTGCGCTGGGCCCCAGCGGGTACCGACGCAACTCCCGTCCACCGGCCGCACCGACTGGCGGTCGCGCAATGAACGGTGATCTGTACGAGAACTGGCCCGTGACCTTCGATCCCCCCACGCGCCGCATCGTCGATCCACCCCAGCGAGTCCTCGTCAACGTGGCGCTCACCGTGGCAGGCTCGTCCGGAGGCGGATCATTCCGCGACGGAACGCCGCTCAAGGTCCGCTCCGAAGGCCTCTCGATGGACGTCAAAGCGCCAGGTCTGCTCCATGCGTGGGCGAAAACATCACGCGGACAGTGGCTTTGCTGCCTCAGCTTCCAGATGCCGATCGGAAACGGCAAGGGCTTCCTTCGCCTGGAACAGCAGTGGTGCCCTGCCGAAGCGGCGACCCCGGTCGCCTGACCGAAGCGTCTAACGTCAAGATATCTTGACGAATCGTAAGCGTCAAGATATCTTGACGTTATGGAATCCGAGAAGGTCCTCACTCCGACCGAGCTGACCGAGCTCTACGTCCGATACAACGACGCTCTCGTCGATGTCGACCTCGCGCAGATGGTCCGCGAACAAGGACGCGAGGACGCCGCTACCTGGGTGGCGAACGCCGAGCGAGGTATGGCCGCAGCCATTTCCGACGTCGACGCACTCGAGATCAACGCCTTCCTGGTCTCGACGATGACCTCCGACCGGTACGCCATCATCAAACGACTGCGGGGTCGGGAACGGCCCGTGCCGTGGTCGAAGATCGGCGAGATACTCGGCATGAGCAAGCAAGCCGCACAGCAGTGGTACGACACCTACAACCTGCGACCCCGCATCGAAAACCCCACCCGCAAAGCGGGTCCATCCTGAGCGCAGGCATGGTTCGCCCTGCGATGCGAAACGGGTCCGGCGGCAATACGGACCTTGGTGTCGAGCGCTGAGTAATTTCCACGGAAAGCGTTGCAGCACTTGACCTTACAGCGAAACGCTGTAAGGTTGAGGTATGGAAGAAACAAGCAAGAATCTGACCGCGATCACCTCCGAGTTCGGAGACGAACGAGCCGACGGCCGGGTGGGGGTGACGATCCGCTGCATCGACGGTGATATCGACTTCCTCTCGGCAACAACCGATTCGGAGTCCTGGACCCGTGCCGCGTCGGTCGAATTGTTGACCGTGCACGGCTACGAGGTGATCGGGGACTGGTCCGACATCGGCAGCGCCGATCCCATCTGGGAGGCCACCGTGACTCGGACCGGACCGCAAGCCGATGTCGCGACCGACATCTTCGGTGAATTCACGGCAGTCGAGTGCAACCCCGAGCAGGCAGTCGAGTGGCTGTTCGGCATCGAATGCGACGACGACTGCCCGGAGTGCAACCCGGCGTGACCGACCGGCCCGAATCGACGAGGCACCGGGCAGCTGCTATCTGCCCGGTGCCCCACCGCATCACATCACACCAGGGGAAAGAGAAACCAATGACCATCACCATGCCCGCACCGGCCTCCACCGGCTACACCCTCGTCGACGCCGATCCGAACGAGCTCGACATCACCGCCAACGTCCGCACCGGCGTCGACATCACCGCTGCACCCGAGTTCATCGCCTCCATCACCGAACTCGGCGTCCGCCAGGCCGTGCTTGCAGTGCGCCGCGCAGACGGGACCCTCGCCGTTCACGACGGGCAACGCCGCGTCCTCGCCGCCCGAGAAGCCGGCCTCACCTCCATCCCGGTGATGGTTCGTGATCAGACCGCCGACGAGCGGGCAGCAGGCATCGAGCGCATCACCGAGCAGATCAACCTCAACGACCAGCGCGAAGCCCTCACCAAGGGCCAACACGCCGCAGGCGTCGCCGAGCTGCTCGACCTGGGACTGAACGTGCAGAAGGTCGCGACAGCGCTGCACGTCCCCAAGTCGTACGTCGAGCAGGCCGGTCGCGCAGGACGATCCGAGCGCGCCCGCCAGCAGCTCGACGACCGTCAGCTCACCCTCGAAGGGGCCGCGATTCTGGCAGATCTCGAAGACGCAACCGAGATCGAGCCGTGGGTCACCGACGCTGTGGAGAGAGTCTTCGAGTTCGGCTACGGCATCGAGAACCGTCTCGCTACCATCAAGCGTCGAGTCGACGAACGAGCAGCCACGCGAGTTGCCGCCGCCGACCACATCGCACGCGGATTCACCCTGCTCCACGACGAACCGTCCACCAGCGAGGGGGAGTGGTTCTCCCCCGTAGACCTACGTACCGCCGACGGCGGCGCGGTCCCGGCCGACGCACCCGAGCAGGCACCGCACCTGTGGCATATCCACGTCCACGAGACCGGTGCCATCTGGGTCGACAAAGCGACCCGTGTCGAGGTCACCGAAGACGACATCGACTTCGACACCGAGGACGACGACGACGCCGAACCCAACGGCGAGCGGCGGCACGCCAACACTGTCGAGAAAGTGCCCGGCTGGAGCTACGAGTTCTTCCTCCATCACGACAACCGCGCTGCGGCTGGCCTCGAACTCGCACCCGAGCGAATCGCCGCCAACGGCTCATCCGAGGACGATGCTCAGGACGGGCTGACCCCGGCCCAACGCAAGGCAGCGCGCGCCGAAGCCGAACGCCTCGAGAAAGAGCGGGCCGAGCGTCGAAAGGTCAAGGTACTCAACCGTGCCGGAGCGACCGCGACCGAAGCCCGTCGTACGTTCCTCACCGGCCTGCTTTCACGCAAGGACGTCCCGAAGAACGCCACCAAGTGGATGGTGAGGGTGCTGGCCACCCACGGTGATGTGTTCACCGAATCCAAATGTGGGGAGCGCTATGCCGACATCATGGGCTCCCCGCTACGCGAGGTACCGCAGAAAGCCGACAGTGCCACCGTTGCGCGTGCAGAGGTGCTGCTCCTCGCCCGTGTGCTCACCGCGTTCGAGGCCCGACTCACCGGGCCCCAGGACGCCAAGGACTACTGGCGGTTCTCCGCCAAGCACTACCGAGGCATGGTCGGCATCGACAGCTACCTGACCTTCCTCGCCGACAGCGGGCACACCTTGACCCCTGTCGAGCAGGCCGCAATCGGCAACATCACCGTCGACGACGCCTACGCCGCCGTTGACGACGACGCTTGACCGAAACCCCCATGGGCCCCGACCATCACCCGATGGCCGGGGCTCCTCGCGTTCGTCAAGATATGTTGACGAATAGTTGGTGTGTCAGCGGAACGGCGTTTCCGAACAGTGAACGTTTCGCGCTGCTTCGTCGTAGCCGTAGCGGCCTAGCATCGACTTGGCGGCCAGGTAGTTCTCGTATTGGTACGGACCTGGTCCGACGTACAGGCCAATGACGGCGTCCTGAGTCAATCCTGTCACTTCTCGGTACGGCACCAGGCCTGTCGCGCCGGGACGAAACTCGGGCTCGTCGAAGAATCCAGGCTGAACGAACCGCCATTCTCGTTCCTCACGAAACCCCTTGTGTTTGACGCTCGCCGCAACGAACGCCAGTGCCTGAACGGCAGCATGGACGTTGCCCGATGTAGGCACCTTGGTCAAAGCCGGATCCATCAATTCGGCGATGAACGAGTAGGTGGCGTCGATCAGCGGCTGCTCGAGGGCATCGGAGAGATATTCCACTCGGTGCAATCCAAGTCCAGCCCGATGGACATTGGAGCCGTCCAATGGGGGAAATTTCGCGGGGTCGAAGCCGATCGCGAATCCTCCTGTGCCCTGGCCATATCCGCGCCACTGGCTCAACATGTCGGGATCTTCCGAGAACGAGACAGTGCAACAGTGGAGGTAGTCCGGATACTCGCGATCGATGATCGACTGGATTGCGTCGCAGACCATGCTGATAAATGTCTCTGCTACTGGATTGCTTTGGAAGAGTCCGCGGCCGCCCCATTCGCGGAGGTAGTCCAGGATGAGATCGAGGCCGTGGGTCAGTTCACGGCGGTCGTTGAGGAACTGTGCGGCTGTCGCCCGCAGGACCGGCTTGTACGAGCCGGACCCCACGACGTTCGGATCTGGCTTCTCTCCGACGTTGGTGAGGATTCCCAGCATTCCGGCGGCGTCGGTGTAGTGCCACAGTTGGTCGGGTAGCGACATCGACTGTTCCGGCGGCGTTGCTGCCGAGGCTGCATCAACGTCCTTCTCCGGTGACGTCACCCGCGTAGGTCTGTTCGTGCGCCGCTGCCGGGCCGGTCGGCGATCCATTGCTCGATTGCCTTCTGCGAGTACAGCGGGGCATTGGAGATCCGACGTATCGGCTTCGGGGCCTGCCCTCGTGCGACGTAGGATCGCCACGTCGACGACGTGATTGCTTTACCGGTCCGGCGTTCGATCAACGTCAGGACCTCGGCGAGTGACAGTTCGTCGGCATCCATCACTGTCCCCTGGATGCGCATAGTGGTGCGGTACTCGACATGCCTGCACCTTACAGCGATCCGCTGTAAAAACTTCGCCGAACCTCTTGCAACCTTACAGCGCAACGCTGTAGGGTTTGGGTATGACCTCGACGCCCATCGAACTGCGCCAATCCGATTGGCAGTCAACGCTGTTCGATGACTGCGCGTTGCCCGGTTGCGCTACCCCGGTCGCCGTGCCGGGGGACGTGTGCCAGTCCTGCCTCGTGGCGTTCGGGGACATGCTGAACGTGCGAACCGACGGACCGGCCCACGATCCGGAGCGGGTCCGCGCCGAACTCGCTGCCCGTGACGCGAGCACCCGCGACCAGTACCGCGCGCAGGCTGCCACCGTGGCTGCCGCGCAGCAGGTTTCGACCCGCAAGCGCAACCAGATCTGCTGGCTCTGCGACGAGCGGCGAACCTGCACCGCTACCGACGGGCGCTGGGAATGCGCCGACTGCCAGGCCCTGCCGGTCTGAGTAGCTGCGCAGAGCCCGCGCCTCTCTCCTTCATCTTTTCTCCGCCCGACCTGGGGAGCACCCATGACCGCCACCCTCACCGCGCCCACCACGACCGCGCGTCGCCGCCTCAAAGGAGTTGGAATGAAACTGATTTCGCTCGATAACCAGTTCGACGGAACGATCGTCGACATTCTCGGCTACCGCACCGCGCCCGCAGGCCGCGTCGAGGTCACCGCCATCCTCGACGCACCCGGTGCCTGGTACAGCCGCACCTACCCGGTCGTTCTCGACGCCAGCGACGTGCGACTCTCGCTCGCCGTGCAGTCCCTCACCCGTCCCGAGCTGGGCGTGCGGTGATGACCGAGACCGCAGGCCAGATCGACATCTTCGAGGTGCTCGCCGCCGCCGAAGCCGATGAACAGGAGCTGCACGTCCAGCGATACGGCATCCCGATCCTGTTCGCCAGCCCCACCCGAGGGGTGGCAGCTCGCATCGCCGAATTCGAGACCTGGGCGACCACCTGGGGACGGCACGGCTCAACCGCCGCAAACTGCCAGTGGCGCAATGTATTAAGAGAATATCGGCTACATTTATCTATCGCGAACTCGCGTGTATTGATATAGAATTGAGCTATCGAGATAATTAACTCGAAAAGCGATCGATTCCGATCTCCGCATGACTCGAATCACCTCTGTCCCTGCTCGAACCCGGCCCGCGAAACGAGCCCATTCGATGACGCCCCTGAGCGCAGTTCCCCCACCCGCCGACGAGCCCACGCGCATCCCCGCACGGGCACTGGCGTCCGTGGACGACGACGCCGCCGTCGACGACTGGAGCGCAGCCCACCAACCCTCGACCGACCCCGAGGCCCTGCTGCTGTCGGCATTGATGTGGAGCAACCATCCTGGTGGTCCGACCGCCGAGACCCAACGCATCGTCGCCGCTGTCACGGCCGCCGACTTCGACACCGCCGCCTATGCGCGACTGTACGAGGTCATCGCCGCACTCGTCGCGGCCGGCGAACAGCACGACCCGGCCAGCGTCACCCACGCACTGGCCCGAGCCGGATCCGGCGGGCACGTAGGGGACTCGCTCCGCCATCGCCTCACCGGCGCGGCCACCGCCGGGGGACACGCCGCCGCTGCGGCCCACTACGCCGACATGGTGCTCGCCCAGGCATACCGGCGCAGCTATCGTGCCGTCGGCGAATCCATCGCCCAGGCAGCCGACGAGCTACCCGAGGAATACTTGTTCGACCACATGGTCGAGCACGGTCGCACTCAACGAGCACTGTGGAACCGGCTCAACGCATTTCGCGGTGCACGATGACCACCCCCAGCGTATCGGCGCAAGGTTGCCGGTAGACCAATCGTCAACACATCTTGACGTGTCGGTGAGCGCCACCGAGCAACAACGCCGCACCGCCTGCCCGAAGAGGGTTGAATATGCCGCTGCTCTCGAACGCCGGGTACGCCCCCTTCTGTTGATCGGTTTGCAGCACCGCGATGTGAATCCGGTCCGCCGAGATGTGTATCTGTCGCAGCTCGCCGGTCATCTCACTGCCGCTCCACCGCAGTGGAACGAACGTCACCTGGCAGCCGATGTCCCCGCCGTGCAGCCGATGAGCAGGCTTGCTCTCGATCTGTGGTTCGGTTCGCAGCCTGTGCCGCCCATGACCCATGCCCGGTGCTCAGCCGAGTCCATGATCGACCACGCGCGATGTCGCTGCGGTATGCGCCGCGGGCGGTGGTGTGCGCAGCGTGGACGAGGCAGCTCGCGCCGATCCGGTCGAGCGGGTAGGCGGGGGAGTGACCAACCCGCGCGGACGCGTCGACGCACGCTCGACATCGACCGAGCCGGACGGGGCTGTCGCGGAGATCGGCGCAGTCGCAGAGGTATCGGCCTGTGCGGCCGGCCTCGTGCGTGCTTGCAGCTCCTCGAGGTCGGCGGCGAGTGCTGTGATGTGTTCGGCGTCGGCGACCGGGTCGAGTACAGAGATGTTCGCCCGCAGGTTCTGCAGCTGTGTTAGGCGGTCGACGGCCATGCGGTCGGTGTCCGAGACGTCCGCGTCGTGGGTGACCCGCAGCACGGTGTCGTTGCGCATCGGTTCGATGGTGCCGCCGAGATCGGCGGCGAGCTGCTCGGCCACACGGTGTGCGTCGTCGGGGACGTATGCGCCGACGTCGGTGCGTGAGTTGGGGATCGGGCCCGGGCGCGTGGAGTACACCTGCACGTCGAGAACCGCGACAGCGTCGGGACCCTCGACCGCCGAATCGGGAAGCGGAGGTGACGATTCGACGACGGCGGCTACTGCTGCGGTGACGTTGCGGGGTGCAGGGATCACGGTGCGCAGGACACCGTTCTTGTAGGCCGGGAGTGCGGTCAGGTCGGCCGCGAGCTCGCCGGGGCTGCCGATGAACTCGACATCACGGCGTGAGGTTCCGTCGGCGACCGAATCGATGACGACCGAGACGGTGTCGAGCTCGTAGGTGTCCGCCACTGCCGCTGCTTGGGTGAGCGCGAACTGTCCAGCGGAGCGGGAGGTGTAGAACGATCCGCGAGCGAGCACGAAACCGGGGTCGCCGTACTGATCGATGTTGGCTACTTCGACGTTGAATTCGGGCTGAGGCATGTCGATGGTCCTTCGAGTGGTGTGGGTGTGCACCGCCGCGCGGGCGGATGCCGGAGGGAAGAGCAGGGAAGGCGCGAGCGTGGCCGGGCCGCGGTGAAACGTCGGTCAGGACACAGGCGGTGACGGCGGCGGCGAGGACTGCGTATCGGCTGGTGCGCTGACGGACTGCGAGTGCTCGACGGGGGAGTGTTCGGCACCGATGCGGCGACGCGGCGTACTGCGACCGGACGCGCGCCTGGAAGTCTTGGAGGACTTTTTGCCGACCGGTGCCGGTGCGGGCAGCGGCAGGGCGGTGAGTTCGGCGGCTGTCCAGCCGGCCTCGATCGCTTCTTTGTAGGCGGCGGCGTGTTCGGCGTTCGCACGTTCGGCCGCGCGGGTCGCTTCGGCGACCTTCTCGCGTGCATCGGCGGCGGCTTGGGCGGCGTCGAAGAGCGACTCGATGTATTTGGTGCGGTTCTCGATCGCGGCGCGGGCGTGGGCCAGTGCGGTGTCTTTGTCGACAGCAGGAGAGACAGAAGAGGTGATGGACATCAGATGTGAGGGCCTTCCAGATTCGGTGCGCGGATACTCCCCACCGGACAGGCACCGATCGCTCCAGCCCGCAGCGCAGTGAAGGCGTAGTGCGGGGTGGATCGGTACGGGTGGGGCGCGCTCGAACGTGACCCTCATCGACGCTCGAACACTGCAAAGTGTAGATCATTCGGCTGTCCGCTGGCCGCCCAGCCGAACACACTCGTCGATTGATCGAACGCTTCTACTGGCGCGGGACAAGCAGCAAACCAAGCCATGTAACGCTCGATGCTTTTACAAAGAAAAAGTGTCGATGGCGCTCGCCCGAAGCGCATCAGACGCTAGGAGACGCTATGTCATCGCCGCATTCTCGAATCGCTACGTCAGCCGTGTTGTTCTGCGCCGCGCTTGTGGCTTTGGCGGGATGCTCGTCAGGTGACGCAGCGGACAGTGCGTCGCCTACCAGTGCGTCCAGCTCGGTGACGACTGAGTCTGCTGCCACGAAGCCCAACCGGCAATCCGCGACGACGACTACGACCCCTTACTCAGTTCCCCGGACTTCAGATCGCAGCGAGCCCATCGCCGCGGAGGTCGTCGAGAGCGGGTGGTCACTGAACGAGAGCGGCACCCAAGTTTCCTACGGCGTCCGTGTCCGTAATACCGGCCCAGCAGCCTCGTTCCCGTCCGTTACTGTGACGGCGCTCGACGCGGATGGTGTTCCCCTCGAGACCAAGCAGAGCGAGCTCGGAAGTTACGTTGCCGCCGGCGCTGATTCCTACATCGGAGGAACCCTCATAAATTCAGCCGACATTGCTGATCTCCAGATCACGACCGATCCAGGGCAGAGCCTCAATCGCTCTCAACAACCCGTCGTGGTCACCGGCGAAGCGACGATCAGTGGCTCCGGGTACTCACCTCGCATCGTCTTGACAGCCCAGTCGAATAGCTTGGAACCTGTCGATTCACCCGCCAGGATTGACATGGTCTTCCGGGACGACAGTGGCGCGATCGTTGGCGGCACCTGGGCGTATACGCAGAGCGCGATTCCCGTTGGCGGCACCTTGAAGGAAGCGCCCTTCATCTCGGGATTTGCGCCCTCCGATTCGACCTCGGTCGAGGTCACCATCTCTGAGTGACGGCCTGGACGTGGGGAGTTCGCGTAGCGCGGAAGTTTGAGGCACCTGCAGCGGCTCGGGCCGACGCGGCGTGCGGTCAGTAGTAATCGTTGCCGTATGGGTCGCGGTGGTACCCGCGACGGGGGCGGTCGGCGACACCGCTGGCACCGCCGAGCGCGAACAGGGGAAGCATGAAGACCAGGACAGCGATGAGCCCGATCATCGCTGCCATGAACACCGAGAACACAACGGCGATACCGATGAGGAACGCGATACCGAACACGATGCGCAGGATGTTGGCGATGAAGCCCTTCCATCCGGGGTCGGTCTCGCCGAGGTACGGCACATACCAGATCAGGAAGCCGGCACCGGCGACAGCGAGCAAAGGGAGCGGGCCGACGTCGTCGGTGAAGAGCGAGGAGAGCGTCATCGCAATAAGTCCTTTCGTGTGAGGACTGCGGACACCCGAATCGGTGTGCGGCCCTGGGCCTGATGAAGGTCTGTCTACTGCACGGCACCGACACAGTCGGTGATGCGCAGTCGATCAGAACAAGGTCGGTGGTGCTTGCGCGTCGAAGCTGTATCCGGCGAGTGCGGCGCGGAGTCGGTCCGCGTCGTAGCCGTCGCGGAGTGCGTCGCGGATCGCAACGGCGCGCCCGTATCGTCCTCGCGGATCTCCGCCTGCGGGCGTCGGTCCGATGTGGCGTCCGGTTGCAACGGCGTGTGCAAGGTTCGCCGATTGGGTGCCGCGCTTGAGGTGACCGTCATCGACTCGCACACACAGGGTTTCGTCGCAGTCGTGTTCGCCGACGATCCCGTCCCCGAGGTCGCCGTGCGCGAGCAACAGCGCGAACCGGTGCGCAGACAACGTTCGCGGTGTGTCGCCGTCGGTGAAGGTGAAGCGCCCGTAACCGTCCGGAAAGCTGACGGCCGATCGCCACAGCCAGCACGTCGGAGTGATGACCACTTTCGTCCAGAACCGTGCCACGGTCTTGGCGGTCAACGGTCCCTGCAACGGACGCCACGACCGACGAACCGACATCTCCGGTTCGACGACGGTGTCCCCGCCGAACAGTGCCAGTTGCGTCGTCGCGGTCACGGTCAGCGTCCCGATAATTGGTGACCGTCGGCGAGGTGTCGACGCCGCGCGTTCCGCAGCACAACGAACGCAACGGTGGACGCGTCGGCAAAGGTCGATGTCGTATTCGATCCTCCGGCCGCGAGTTCGATCGTCGGGGCCTGGTAGTCACGAAAACTCGCGTCGGGAACGGACAGTGGCGCGGGTTTCTCGCGTCCACCGAATCGGATGGTGGCTCGCTCCATGAACCCTCGGGTGTCGCGGAACGAGATCGCGGGCAGCCACATTCCGGACCCCTGCACCGCCGACGCGTAGGCGAGGTCGGTGTTGATCATCACCGTGCCCAGGTGTGCCGATTGCAACAGAGACAGCACCGACGGTGTGACGCCGAGTTGGTGTCCGAGAGCGGTGCCGAACAAGTCGGTTGCGGTCTCGACGCCGATCTTGTCCGACACGCGGATGCGTGCGTTGTCGGTGTAGACCGCGTACGTCCCGTGACTGTCGAAATCAGGCTCGAGCCACACCAGCGCCGCGTGGCGCTGCACGACCGACGCGGGTTCGGCGATCGCAATGCCCGTAGCGGCGGCGACAGGTGATGTGAGGTGCGGGTGCAGCAGTGCGACCCAGTCGGCGGCGGACTGACGCTGCGGGCCGAGCGTGAACTCGGCGTCGAGGCGTGCCGCGGTGTGCACGCGTACCCGGCCGGTGTCGTCGACGTGGATATGCGGAACGGTGCCGTCGCTGCTCCAGGCGAGCACGTTCGGATCCGTGTCCGGTGTGTGGGGAGCGGGGTAGCCCGCGTCGGTCAGTGCCGCCACCAGTTCGCCGGTGTAGACGCTCATCTGTGTTCTCCGTTCGTGTCGTCGGCCGGTGCCGCGACGGTGTCCGGCGACGAGCCGGTGCCGGTGTCGGAGTCGTCCGAGTCGTCCGAGGGATCGGTGTCGGCGGTGTCGGTGAGCAGGGCCAGAAGTTTGCGTGCTTCCCCAGTCGTGATCTGCGTGAGCGTCGCGGCGGCGGCGAGTGTTCCTTCACGGGTGCGGATGTCATCGAGCGCCCGGGCCATTGCGAGTTTCGCGGCGTCGATCTGCTCGGCGGCGGTGAAGAACGCCGTCAACGACGCCATGTTCGCCGCGTCCCGGCGCTGACGATCCGCGAGCACCTTCTGCTGCGCCGCACGCGCCCGAGCACGCGCAGTCATCCGAGCCTGTGTCGACGCCATGCGGCCAACCATAGCCCCAGACCCCGTCAATTTCACAGATCCTGACACAACCTCCTGCCACATCACCGATCCATCACCACCGAAACCCCAGTTCACCGGCCCAATCCCGCCCGTCACCGTTTACCGATCCAAAGCCAGAACCAACCCACATACCTCATGCATTAAGGCCACGTTCGGATTTCGCTGGTAGGGTCCGGTCCATGATGGGTCTGCACAAGCTCACCGCTGGGGACGGGTATACGTACCTGACCAGGCAGGTTGCAGCAGCAGATTCCACCGAACGAGGGGCCGCGTCACTGGCCGAGTACTACTCCGAGAAGGGGGAGTCACCGGGCCGCTGGACCGGGTCCGGTCTCGCCGAGCTGGAGACGATCGGTGCGGGCGAGCATGTCTCCGAGGCGCACATGAAGGCGCTGTTCGGTGACGGTCTGCATCCCGAGGCCGACACGATGTACGCGGAGAGGTTCGCGGCCGAGCTCGCTGCCGGTGCGTCGACGAAGGACGCCGAGCGTGCGGCGTCGGCGGCGATCAAGCTCGGGCGGGCGTTCAAGATCGACAACGGCGCGTCGGACTATCGGGTGGCGTGCGCGAAGGCGTTCGTCGAGCACAATCTCGCGGCCGGCGAGAAGTGGAACGCACCGATCGAAGGCGAATCGCGGGCGACGATCCGGACCCGCGTCGCACGGGAGATGTTCGAGCGCGAGTACGGACGCGCCCCGGCCGACGAGCGTGAACTGTCCGGGTGGGTCGCCAAATCGGGGCGGCAGAACACCAAAGCCGTCGCCGGGTTCGACCTCACCTTCACGCCCGTGAAAAGTGTGTCGGCGCTGTGGGCTGTTGCGCCGCGTGAGATCTCGCAGGAGATCGAAGCAGCGCACGACGCCGCGATCGCAGCAGCACTCGAGTACCTCGAAGAGCACGCCTGCTTCACCCGTCTCGGCAACGGCGGTGTCGCGCAAGTCGACGCGAACGGGTTGATCGCCGCAGCGTTTACTCACCGCGATTCGCGCGCGGGGGATCCGAACCTGCACACCCACGTCGCGATCTCCAACAAGGTTTCCACGACGCTGCCGGACGGGACGACAAAGTGGCTCGCGCTCGACGGTGCCGCGTTGTACCGCAACAACGTTCCCGCCTCCGAGGTCTACAACACCGCCCTCGAAGCGCAACTGCGCGAACGCATCGGCGTCGACTTCGCCGAACGCCCGAGCGAGGGCCGATCCAAGCGTCCCGTCCGCGAAATCGTCGGCCTCGACACACGACTGGCCGAACGCTGGTCTTCGCGCAACGCCGCCATCGTCGTACGCACTGCCGAACTCGCACGCGCGTTCCAGGCCGAGCATCACCGCGAACCGACCGCCATCGAAGCGATACGTCTCGCGCAGCGCGCGACCCTGGAAACCCGGCAGGCCAAACACGAACCGCGGTCACACGCCGAGCAACGCAGCGGGTGGCGCGCAGAGGCGGTCGACGTACTCGGATCACCGACGGCACTGGCGACAATGGTGGCCGAGGTGACCGGCAAGAAGCGCACCCGGGCGAGCGTGGACATCGACGACCCGCGCTGGATCGACTACACCGCCGCCGACGTCGTCGAGGTCGTTTCCCGTGCACGCTCGCGCTACCAACGGCACAACATCCGCGCCGAAGCGATCCGGCAAGTCCGCACCGCGAACCCGCCGGCCGATCGCATCACCGAACTCGTCGAGGCGATCACCAACCGCGCGTGCAGCACCGACCACGCCGTCACCCTGGGGGACGAGACAGGCGACGACGTCGCCGCAGACGTCGCCCCCAATGTGATGCGCCGCCGCGACGGCCGCGACGTGCACACCCGCCACGAAGCAACGTTGTTCACCACCACTGCCGTCCTCGACGCCGAAGCGCGCATCGTCGCCCTCGCGCAACGCAACGACGGCGTTGCCCTCCCCGACAAGCACGTGGAAATGGCACTGCTCGAATCCGCTGCGAACGGCCGCGAACTCAACGCCGGACAACGCTCACTGGTGCGCGCGATGGCCACCTCCGGTGCGAAACTTCAGCTCGCACTCGCACCCGCCGGAACCGGCAAGACCACCGCCATGACCGCACTGACACGATCCTGGCAGAACGCAGGCGGACACGTCGTCGGGTTCGCACCGACCGCCGCCGCCGCCGCAGTCCTGCGTCAAGATATCTTGACGACAACGGATACGTTGGCGAAGTTCGTCGACATCACCAAGCGCTTGCGTAACGGCGATCCGGTGTCCGTTCCCGAGTGGTATTCCGCGATCGGCGAGGACACTCTCGTCATCGTCGACGAAGCAGGGATGACCGGCACCCTCGACCTCGACGACGCCGTCACCGCCCTCGCCGAACGCGGTGCAACGGTCCGGCTGATCGGTGACGATCAACAGCTCGCCTCCGTCGCATCCGGCGGTGTCCTGCGCGACATCCACGACCGCGTCGGCGCGCTCACGCTCTCGCAGGTGGTGCGGTTCCGCGACCCGGTCACCGGCGCGGCCGAAGGCGCAGCATCACTCGCACTGCGCGACGGCGACGACGCCGCGATCGGCTTCTACATCGACCACTCCCGGCTGCACGTCGGCTCGATCGCCACCGTCACCGACGACGCCTACAGCGCATGGAGTGCCGACCGCGCCGACGGCAAAGACGCACTGCTGCTCGCACCGACCCGTGAACTCGTCGCCGAACTCAACACCCGCGCCCGCACCGACCGCCTCGCCGCCACCGACACGAAAGTCGGACGTGAAGCAGTCCTCGCCGACGGCCTCCGCGCCAGCGTCGGGGACATCGTCCGCACCCGCTCCAACGATCGCCGCAACCCGCTCTCGCAGACCGACTGGGTCCGCAACGGTGACCGCTGGGAAGTCGAAGACGTCGGCCACGACGGATCACTCCTCGTACGGCACCTCGAACTCGGCCGCACCGTCACCCTCGACGCCGACTACGTCCAGTCCGCCACCGAACTCGGCTACGCCGGCACCGTGCACTCCGCACAGGGTTCGACCGCCGACACCTGCCATGTCGTGGCCACCGGCGAGGAAACCCGCCAGCTCGCGTACGTCGCCCTCACACGCGGGCGACTGAACAACCACATGTATCTCGCGACCGCCTCCGACGGCGACCTGCACACCGCGATGACCGAACGCGGAATGCTGCCCCCGACCGCAGTCGACGACTTCCGGGCGATCCTGCGCCGTGACGGCGCACAGGTCTCCGCGCACTCGACCCTCGCCGCCGCCGACGACCCGCACACGCATCTGGCACCGGCCGCGAACGCCTACGACTACTCCGTTGCCACCGCCTGCGAAGTCCTCGCCGGACCCACAGTGATGGCCGCGATCGACACCGCCGCCGACGCCGCGATCGCCGGTCTCACCGACGACGCCGCATGGCCGGTCCTGCGTGGACACCTCGCGATCCTCGCCGCACAAGGACGCGACCCGGTCGCCGCACTGAACACCGCGATCACCGAACGCGAACTCGGTAGCGCCTTCGACCGAGCCGCGGTGTTGGACTGGCGACTCGACTCCACCGGACGCCACTCCGCAGCGCGCGGAACATCTACGCAGGGACCGTTGCCGTGGTTGCCCGCCATCCCCGACGCACTGCGCAAAGAACCGGAGTGGGCGAGCTACCTCGACGCCCGCGCCGACGCCATCACCACGCACCGGGACCGCATCGCCGCCGACGTCGCCACGTGGACACCGACCACTGCACCGGTGTGGGCGCGCCCGCTGCTCACCGACGAACCCGACTTCGAACTGCTCACCGATCTCGCGGTGTTCCGCGCCGCCCACGGCGTCGACCCGGCAGACCGACGCCCGACCGGACCGGAGCAGCTTGCCGCCGCATCGGTGAGAGCGCAACGCAGCCTCGACCGCCGCGCCGAGACCGTCATCGGCACCACCAACGACGCCGTGAAGCGGTGGCGTCCGTTCGTCGACGAACTCGACACCCACATCGCCCGCGATCCGTACTTCCCGATCCTCGCCGACCGACTCTCCGCCGCCGCTCGCGCCGGAATCGAAGTCCACACCCTCGTCCGCGACTCCCTCGCCACCTCGCCGCTACCGGACGAGCTGCCCGCTGCCGCACTGTGGTGGCGACTGTCCGGTGAACTCTCCGCCGCCGCGCTCGACGCCGACACCGACGGCGCGGCCCTCGAACCATCGTGGGCACCGGTACTGACCGAACTGCTCGGCTACACCGCCGCCGTGCGGGTGATGTCGGATCCGGCGTGGCCCTCGCTCGTGGCGACCGTCGACGCCGCCGACCCGGGCATGTGGACACCGGGGCAGTTGCTCGGGACGGCGTACGAGTTCCTGCACGGCGGCATCGACCCGGTCGATCACGGGGTCACCCTGCCCGCCCACGAACTCGCCACCGCGCTGACGTGGCGGGCCGAGATGCTGGTACGGGAAAACCACCTCGCCCGCACCTACATCCCACCCGATGTCGAACCGCTCTCGGCCGAGGACGAGGAAGCCCTCGCACCCGTCGACACCGCCGTCGGTGACACCAGCGGCGCTGAGCTGCCCGAGGAGTTCGCCGCACTCGTCGAGCCACACATTCCCACCCGCCGTTCCACGGCCAGTGCAGGTCTCGGCGATACAGGAACCGCACCGGACGCCACCTCGCCGTCGATCCCCGACGGTTCCGATGCCGACTACCTGGCCTCACTCGACGCACTCGACGCACCGGTCGAGTACGACGCGCCGCCGCCGCCGGAGTACGACGGCTACGACAGCGAACCCGTTGCCGTGGTGGAGCCCGACGGCAACGAGGCCAGCGAGGCCGGCGAGGTGGATCCCTACGCGGCGATGCTCAAGCACGCGACAGTGCTGGCGTTGCCGTACCCGACGGTCACCGCAGACGAACGAGTCCGACTGCTCACCGCCGACCTCGCCGTAGCGAAGACCGAACACCTCAGCTTGCGCGCGCAGATCGCCGACGGCACCAGCCCCACGTTGCTGAACGCAGCCGCGATGCTCGACGAGCTGCAGGAGAGGGCCGACCGGCAACGCCCCGCCCGGATCGAAATGCTCGATGCCCGCCAGGACTGGATGGACACTGAGTTCGAGGCCGAAGCACTCTGGCACCGCATCGACACCGTCATCCGGCCCGCGGTCGCCGCCGATGTCGCAGCAGCCGAAGACGACGACGCGCGTGCACTTGCCGCTCGCGGTCTCGACTGGGAGATCTGGCGCGCCGGATTCGCCGACGACGCAGCGACCGCCGCCCGCACCCGTGCACACGAGGCAGCCGCCGAATACGAGCGCGTCACCGCCGCCGACGGAGGAGAAGTCACCGCCGCCGACGTCACCACCGCACGCCTGGCGGCCGAGAGCATCGACCTCGCCGCCCTCGCCGAACTCAAAGCCGACGTCGACCGCACCGAAGCGATGCTGTGGCGAGCGGAACAGGCCGCGATGCGTGCCGCGATGACCGACACCAAGGCCCCGTCAAGGCAAGTACTGCCCGCCGCCGAGGCCGTCGACGCACCAGTCGTTGACACCGTGGTCGAGCAGCGCGAGCCGGAACCGCAGGCCCCGACAGAGCTGTCGGCACAGGACACCGCCGAGACCGTCGCCGATCCGCAACCGGTGCTCTCGCCCGCCGACGCCGCCTTGCTCGCAAAGATGGAACAGGACCCGATCCGGCTTGTCCCGGACGCGGAGTTGATCGCGTTCGTCGACCGCGCCGGACGATCGCGCACCGAACCGAGGGTCGTCGCGGACACGGAGAAGCTGTACGCCCGACTCGACGAGCAAGCCGCAGCCATCGTTGCCGCCCGCGAAATCGCAGCCGAACTCCGCCGAGTCACCGCGCAATACGAGGCCGCACACACCGCACACACCGAACACACGACGCTCACCGAGCAGCTGTCGACCGCGAAGCGACGCGACCGCAAAACCCTCGAACCTGCAGCCGCCGACGCACGACTACGGGAAGAACGCCTCGCCCGCCAAGTCCAAGACACTCAACGCGCCGCCCGCGACGCCGCCGGCCGGGTGCGGGCCGAGACCAGCGAATGGTCCGCGATCACGGCACGCGCTGCCGACCCGGACCATCGTGCCGCCGACCTTGCAGCCGCGGCTGTGTTCGATACCGCCATCACCGAACGAGGGCGGCGTCTGCGGGCAGTGACGTTGGCCGGAGAACGTCATGCTGCCGAACAGCGCGTGCGTGCCGTCGCTGGTACAGCGCGCCCAGTGGAGACCTCCTCGATCGAAGGGCTCACCGACACCGACAACCGCGTCACCGGCATCGAACCGGTCGACTCGGACGCGAAAAAGCGAATCGCGCGCCTGGTCGCCGACGCGCCTAGCCCCGGGCGGTCACACACCCGCACGCAGTCAATGCATCCGGAACACCAGTCCGACCCTGTCGTCACCGAACGCCAGCACGATAACGACTACGGACTCTGATCTTCCGGATACCGGAACATCGGTGAGGCCAGTTCTGCGTTGAGATCACTCATCGGTTTCTGCCTGTACAGCGGCCAATTCGGCGGCGACCGCGGCATCTGCAACCTTGGCCAAGAGTTCGATGAACGAAGCGTCGTCCGGGCTCAACCTGTATGGAGGGGACACGTAGATGACGTCATCGTCTCCCAGTTGCAATTCGGCAGACGAGTCGTAGAGGCACTCGACGCCACCGGCAATCACCAATTCATCGTCGGGTCCCACAGCGAAACTAGCGGACCAGACTGCACCGTCGCCCGCAGCGGAGTCGGGGTGCGGGTGCTCGAAGTGAATGCTCGCGACCAGCTGCCCGGCCGCAGTGACCAAGGTCTTGCGAGCGGGTACGCTACCGCCCCCGACTGCAGGGTCGTCCTGGACGCGGGTGCCTGTCAACTCGCTCAGATATTCGGCCAGCCATTCCTGCGCATCCGTCTCATCACCGAAATTCAAGTCCAAGTCAGCGACAATTGCTCGATCGACCTGGCGAACGTTCACTACCTCGGTGGCCCGTAATTCTGCGACACATCCGATCTGGAGCAGAGCGTCCACTTCGTCGTTGCCTGAAAAGATCGACCCGTCGCGATTGTCGACCGTGTACCCCTCGACCTGAATAACGGTGTCCAAGTTCAGATCGAACGAGGCGTAGCGGATGTCTCCTGTTTCGGACTCGTCGACACTTACGCCTGAGATGCCCACGACATGCGAGTTCGGGTGGACTTGAACATCGGTTACCTGATCGAACTGTGCGCCAGGATTGGAGGGCAATCCTGACAGATCGATCTCGGCGACCAACCTGGTCGCCCACGACTCCGCCGGCACGCCGTGTCCGTCGTCGCTGTCGTGCAGATCCTGCTCTGCATCCCGAAAATGTTTGACGATGGCGCTGCGGACCTCGGCGTTCTCCAGTCTCTGTTCGGCTTCTTGCTTCCGTTCGGCACGAGAGGACGCGAGTCCGTCCATCAACGCCTTTTCGTTCCCGAACACCTTGACATCTTGACCACCAGCGATGGTGCCAAGGGTCTTGTAGATGTCACCTTTGTTGCTGCTCAGAAATGCGAGTTCACCGACCCTGTGTCGTCCGATGTGCTCTGTCGAGTCGCGCACCAGTGCCGAGTCGGCGGCTCCGGTCTTGACTCCGTCTTTTCGGACCCCGGGCCCCGTCAGAAGAATCTGATCTTTGAGGGCCTGGATGGCAGACCCGCCGTGCACTGGGACGACCTCGACGTTCGACATTCGCCGTAAGGTCTCCTCGATCGCGCTAGCGATTTCAGTTCTGGTCAGCGTCTTGGTCGGAGCACCTGGCATCCCGGGGATATCCAGATGGTCAAGTTTGCGGAGCCCTGGTAGCACTTCTGCTTGTGTTGCCGCAGCGTGGTCAGCCCATTCCCAGGTGACTACTTGAGGAACCCACAACTGGACTCCCTGGGCAGCGAGGCGCGCCGCTAGTCCCTGCACCCACGAGGCGTCGAACTCTCCTTTGTGTCCGGACATGTTGGTGTCCAGGACGACGAACCGCGCGTGTACGGGATCAGCCTCAGCAGGTTCTTCGGGCGCGACTTCGGACATGCCTCATTGAACCAGAACCGCACGACGACCTTCGTTTTCTGCGTCCTACCTCTACAACCAGAAGATCGTGGACGGTGCTGACGCTCACGGCCATCTGAACACCATTGACAGAACAAGCTGCCCCGGAACGAGACCTCGTTCCGGGGCAGCTTGTTCTACGTGTCGAGGTCGTACCCGTTGTCCGGTTCGTTGGTGTGACCTGGCCCCGGTCCCTCCTTGTTCCTGCCGTGCCACGGCTTGGCAGTTCCGGGGTCGTCGTTCACCGCACGGAGGAAGTTGCCGGGGCGGGTCGATGTGTCGCGCGGTTGCACATGTTCGACTCCACCTGCGCTCTGCGCGCCCGCATGTTGAGCAGCAACAGATTTGGCGTGCATCATTGCCCGCACATCATCTGCGCTTCCCATTCCGAGATCTTCGACGAGGGCTTTGGTGGGGTTGAGCAGCAGCGACCACTTCGGCTCGCGGCCCTTCGCTGCAGCGCGTTCGGCCCGTGCAGCGTCCCGTGCGAGGGCTTCGGGACTCGTTTCGGCCTCCTTGATTTCTCGCCGCAATCGGGAAACTTCGTCCGAAAGATCCCTGAGCTGCACTGCTTTCGGAAAATCGGACAGCTCGACCAGTTCGAGATCGTCGAGGCGTTGCTCGTCTCGATCGAGTGAGCGCTCGGCCTTCGCAAGGTCGGTGTCGACGGTGTAGGCCATGTTCTCCACCCGCGTGAGCAGACCGAGTGAATGTTGGCTGCGCTCCCCGTCCCCGATCCTCGGATACAGATCATGGGCTTCGATCACTTTCGTCGACGACCCGAGACCGGAGAACGAGAGATATAGCGCACTGGCCTGCATGGAACGGGACGCCTCGATCGGGAATCCGCTCATCTCCGCGACCACCATCGTCTTGGTCAATCCTTCGCCCTTGAGGGCCTGGTAGGTGCCCTGTAGAGCGTTGGCCATCGCGTTCGCGGCGTCGCTGCGGGTGTCGTAGAACTTCCCGCGGATGGTCATGCCGGGCCACTGCTCGACCTCGCGCCGGCCTTTGAGCACCGGTGCTGCTTCTTTCAATCCGGCGACACGCTGGCGAGCGCGAGGTACTTCGCGGCGCAGCCGGTCGCGGTCGCGTTCGATGGAGCGTTGCTCGGCGAAATGCGAATCCGCTTCGGACTGGAGCTCCTGGAGCTGGGAGTCGAGTTCGATCTGCTGGATGTAGCGATCGTCGCCGGTGGCGAGGGCTTTGGTCATGGCCGAGTTCTCGGCGAGCGAATCGCTGTCGAGGTCGACCACGCGGCGCATCGAGCGGTCCGCTTTCTTGAGCTGTTCGATGAAATGTGCCTTGCGGTGCACGGTCTGCCACATGACGGTGTCGAAGGTCTTTTCGGCGACGTAGTTGAACACCTTCACGTGCGCGTTCTGGTTGCCCTGCCGGATGATTCGGCCCTCCCGCTGCTCGAGGTCGGCCGGTCGCCATGGCACGTCGACATGGTGCAGGGCGATTGCGCGGTCCTGGATGTTGGTGCCGGTGCCCATCTTCTCGGTGGACCCGAACACCACCGACACACGTCCTGTGCGGCACATCTCGAACAAGCGGGCCTTCTCCGACGGCTTCGGGTAGTCGTGAACGTAGGCGATCCGGGCGGGCTCCATCCCGCCGGCGAGCAGCTCGTCGCGGATCCCGTCGTAGATCGACCACGACCCGTCGGCTTTCGGGGTGGAGCGATCGCAGAACACGATCTGCAATGCCCCCGGTGTCGGATGCGGTGCACCGGCCGAGTCGAGGTAGGTGTTCTCGCTGGAGTCGTTGTGCACGTCGAGGATTCGTTGCGCGACGATGTGGGCGCGGGAATGCTCCGGTGGTGCCGGATCGAGATGCGCGACCCTAGGGTCGAGGGTGGCGTTGCGGCCGTCGTTGGCGACCTTGAGGGCATTGTCGATGTCCGGGCGTTTGGCGTCGGCATGGTCGGCGCGATACCCGAGGTCGGCGATGAAGTCCTGCACCTCGAGGGCCGGGGTGAAGGTGACGTCGGTGTTGCGGCCACCGTCCTTGACGGGCAGGTTCGCCGACACCTGATCGCGGGTAACCGCGTCGGTGTAGACGCTGGTCATGCCGATGAGATCACCGACGTTGGTGAATTCCCCGACCCGAGTGACGGCCCGCAACCGTGATCCGGACGAGTTCAGCTCGACCCGCTCGACGGTGTCGGTGAACGTCGCTCCCCAGTCGTTGATCGTGGCCACCCCGGCGTCCTCGAGGAGATCGGGCCGCAGGTAGTGCTGCATCACCCACAGCTCGGCGAGGGAGTTCGCGACGGGGGTGCCGGTGGCGAACGTAGCGACCCGCTCGATGTACTCCTCCGGCGGGATGCCTTTGGTGATCGCTTCCTCGCGGCGCATCGACCGCAGATAGTTCAGTTTCAGATCCATGTCGGTCGCCCGGTGCGAGCCGGAATTGGCAAGCTCGGTCACACCGGAGGCGCGCGCCAGGTTCTTGAACTCGTGGGCTTCGTCGATGAACAGGTAGTCCGCACCGGACGCCTCGAACGTGAGCCCACGGTCCTTCCCGGCCTGTTCGAGGGCGGTTTCGAGCCTTTCCTCGAGCTTGGCTTTCATCGCTTCGAGCCGCTTTTTGGTCAGACCTTCGTCGACGTTGCCGAGTTCGTCGTCCAGCTCGGCGACCTGCCCACGAATGTATTCCGCTTTGGTACCGGGGTCGACACCGATCGAGGAGAACACCGACCGCGGCACGATGACGATGTCCCAGTCCTGCGAGGCGGACTGCGCGACGAGCAATCGGCGCCCTTCGGCGTCGGTGGCGGCGGATCCGGAGAGTATTCGCGCGCCGGGATACCACTGGCCCGCTTCGCGCACGACCTGGTCGATGATGTGGTTTGGCACCACCACCCACGGCTTGTTCGCCAGCCCGAGACGTTTGAGCTCCATCGCGCCCATCAAGATGGTGCCGGTCTTGCCGGCCCCGACGACGTGATCGAGCAGCACTGTCGGTTCGGAGACGATCCGAGCCGCTGCGTCGCGCTGGTACGGATACGGCGAGTACTTGTCCCCGAGACCGGGGAAGGACATATGTGCACCCGAATGCACCGGTGCGACAAGGGAGTTGAACTTGTCGTTGTAGATGTCGAGGAGCTGCTCGCGGCGCACCTCGTCGGCGTGCAGCGCCCACTGCCCGAACTCTTGTGAGAGCCGCCGGGCCTTCGATTGCGCGGCGCGGGTCGCAGCATCGTGGATTGCGCCCGCGCCAGCACGATCACGGAACTCCTTCGAGCTGGTGATCTCGACGGTGTCGCTGTTGAGCAGGTCTTGGAGAAGCTCTTTCCATGTGTAGTCCCCAGCGCGCATCCCGGCGTTGGCGATCCCGCGGTCTTCGGCGGGACGGTGCTCGAAGTTGAACTTCGTCGACCATGCGTGACGTTTGGGCATCAGTGCCCACTTGAGGTCCTGCTCGTTGCTGCCCGGGTAGTGGCCGACAGCGACCTCCCAGCGGCCCGACGCCCGTTCGATGGTCACCGAGACATCGCTCGGCACCTCGAACGTCTCGCGGACGAACTGGGTGTAGGTCTCGATCGGCACCCACGGGGCACCGAGTGAGACATCGACGTCGGTCTTGCGCGGCGGGATGACCGCGGTCAATGCGTCGACGTTCGCCTGGTAGCGGGGATCGAGGGCGGCGACCTCTTCGGCGTCGGCGAGTTTGGTGCGGACATTGCCCGACAGATACGTCGACGATGACACCCACCGGGTCGGATCGGTCAGCGTGCGGAAGGCCCGCCCTTCCATCTGCGTCTCGGCCTGCTCGACGATGGTGCCGAGCAGTTCGGCGATCCGTCCGACGTCCAGACGCGCCTGCTCGTCGAGACTCATGGCCATCGCCTCGTCAACGGTTTCGGCATAGTCCCGCAACTCACGTGAATGCAGGACATCGGTGTGGAAGATTGCCGCCTTACGGGCGGTCATCGTCTCCTCGTCGAAGTGTTCGAGCGCGAAAACCGGCGCGAACGTCGGATCGGTGCGTAGCGCTTTGCCGAGGTGGCTTTGGAGCTTGGTGGGCTGTCGGGGGTTGATCCAGGCATCGTCGGACAGGCGGTCGTAGACGTCTTCGGGGATCTCCCCGGCGTAGGGGTCTCCGGCGACCCCTTCGTCCTTACGCCAGGTGTCTATCAATTTCGTCAGAGCGGCGTCGTGCTGGGCTTCGGTGAGGTCTTTGGGCACGGTCATCGCGAACCGGTTGATATAGCCGTAGCGGGCGACGTAGGCGTCGTACTGCTCACCGAGGATCTCCCGCAAGGCTTGCCGCTGCCCTGGACTGGTAGCAGCGTCCTTCTGCGACTCGATCAACGCGCGGGTGGTGTCGCGCAGGGCCAGCAGCTCGCCCCATTCAGCGACCTGTTTGGCTCCGCGGGTGTTCACCGGCTCCCACTCCCGAGAGTTCCAGCATTCGATCGTGTTCGCCTGGTCGTCGTGGCGCAGTGTTGCCACAGCCAGATCGTTCTCGGCGGGGCCGCGTCCTGCTGCGAGCAAACCTCGCTCGAAGTCCTCGCGGGTCGGGCCGAGGGTGTCGCGCCAGGATGCGGTGTGTCCGAGACCGTCAGCTTTCGCGGCGTCGACGATGACACCGAGCCGCTCTTCGACCAGGGCAGGGAGGTCGACGCCGTCGTGTGCGGCGACGGAGAGAGTGTCGCCCCCGTACATGCCGTGCCCGACCCTCAGCTCACCGAGTACCCATTCGGGGTGATCGGTGTAGACGGCGTTGATCGGCACGCCCTTGTCCTCGCCGGCATCATCGAGCGCGGTCGCGTTGTCGAGCTGCAGAAACCGGTCTGTCAGCGGCGCGGGTTTTGCCCCTTCGGGGCGGCGACGCAGCACGAGGATGTCGGTGACGACCTCCGTCCCGGCGACACGACGGAATGCGGTGGACGGCAACCGGACTGCCCCGACGAGGTCGCCGAGGGCGGCGATGTCGCGTCGGGCCCGCTGGTTCTGGGCGTCGAGGGTGTAGCGGGAGGTCAGGACGGTGACATAGCCACCGGGTGCGGTCATCGCCAACGATTTGACGATGAAGTGGTTGTGGATCGAGTGCTTGGCCTGGTTGTGGACCGGGTCGTAGAGCCGGTAGTCGCCGAACGGGACGTTGCCGATCGCAGCGGTGAACGAGGACGCCGGTGCGGTGGTCTTCTCGAATCCTTCGCCGCGGATCTGCGCCGACGGGTTCAACGCCGCGGCGATCGCGGCAGTGGTGGCGTCGAGCTCCACCCCGACCATCTGCGCCGACGCCGGAGCGTGAGCGATGAACGTCCCTGCCCCGCAACCGGGTTCGAGAACCCGGCCGCCGGTGAACCCGGCCCGGATGGTGGCCTGCCACATCGCCGCGGCGATAGCCGGGTCGGTGTAGTGAGCGTTGAGGATGGTCCGCTGCGCCTGCGCCCACGCGGTGTCGTCGAGCAGAGCGCGGACCTGCTCGCGTTCGGCACTCCAGTCGTCGCGGCGTGGGTCGAACACCTGCGGGGTCGCACCCCAACTCGACCAGCGCGCTAGGACGGCTTGCTCGTCGGCGGTGGCGTAGCGATCCTGCGCGGTGACGGCGGCGAGGGTGTGTAGCGCCTCGATGTTCGCCGCCACCCGCGCCTTTGCTCCGGACGGAACCAGAACCTCTGTGCCCGGCCGGAAGTCCACGGGCTCGACATTCCACAATCGCTCGGCGACCGTCTGCGTGTCGACCACCATCCCTTCAGTGGTGTCCGGGACTGCGGTCGTTTCCGGCACCGGTTGTGCTGTCGGGGAGTCGGTCTCGACGGTGGGTGGGGGAGTGCTCTGCGCGGGCAGGAGTTGGTCGACGCGGCGACCATCGATGGCGATCAGGTGCCGGTTCTGGTTGCCGAAGGTGATCGCTGCAGCGTGATCGTCGGGACCGAGGGTCTTCTGGTTCTCTTCGGGAATCAGAGAGATGTCGCCGTCGCGCCGCAGCTCCATGAGTGCGTCGGTGATCTGCGCGTCGGTCAGAGCGCCGGCGAGGTCGGCGCGGATCCGGACCAGCCGCACGGACGCCTCGTCCTCGCGCGCAAGCCGTCCGTAGGCATCGCGCACGAGTTCCGTCGGTGTCGGTGCCGCGATCTGCACAGCAACGTCCGGTTCGATGTCGGCAGCAGAAGCGGCATCGGCACCGAGGATCTCGGGATCGACCGGGTCGGGGAGCGGTGTCCCGCCGATATCGGCGGCGCTCGGGTCGATCGGTGCGGCCCCGTCGGCGTCGAACGCGAACAGATCCAGTTGGGCGTCGGATTCGCTGCGGCGGCTTACTTTCCGCTTGCCGCGTGCTCGGCCACCCTCTCGTCGAGCAGGCTCGTGAACGACGGAAACAGCGGGTGGCTCTGCGACGTCGGGTAGGGCAGGTCGTCCTCGATCCTCGCCTGCAGCAGATGCATCGCGTAGTACCGGAACTGCACCGGCCTGTCTTTCCACAGTGCGTCCGTCAGCCACAACGTCGACTGGATCGGATCCGCGCAGTTCAGCGGATCGCGCCACCTCTCCGGATCGCTCCGGTGCACCTGGATCCGTGCCCGGTCCCGTTCCGCTTCCGCTTCCGGGCTCTCCTGATCCGGTGGGTAGGCCTCCATCTCCACCGGGAGCTGGTTGTAGATCTCCTCGTTGATCACGAAGTCCGTCGCCTGCGCCCACGCCTGGTTGATCAACCCCACCTGCTCCATGAACGGGGCCGGCTCCCCGTTCTCCCGCAGATACCTCTCCAGAACCTGGCTCTGCATGTGGACCTTCATGTTGTCGATCCGCTCCGCGATCCGCTCGCTCTCTCGCTCGAGGAACTCCTGCTGATCGTCCGGGTTCAGCTCCGGCGGCAGCCCCTGATGCTCGAGATACAGCTTCATTATTTCTTGCGTTATCGGGTCGATCATGGGTCTCACTGTCCTCTGTCTCGGCGAACAAATCGAGCTGGAAATCGTCGGAATCTTTGGCCATGGTGGGTGCGCTCCTGGAGTCGGGCGAGACGGGCATACGCAACCCGCACCTGCTGTGGTGGGAGGCGGTCGCTACCGTCGTCGTCGGTCGGAGACGCACTCTCCGGCCACATCGGCCCTGGTGGGTCTAGCCACCCACCAGGGCCTCTGGCTATTTCGGTCAGGGGTTGTGTCAGGTTGTGCGGTCAGACGCCCAAGTCGTCGAACCATCCGGGCGGTGCAGCGACGAACTCGTTGCGCAGCGCCGGGGTGTTCTGATGGGAATCGCGGCTGCACCGGTACATCGGGCCGTGCTCGGCGTCGAGCATCGTGCGCAACTGAGGGTCGGCGTGATGGACCCACCACCCCGACATCGCCGCCCCGTCGTCATCGGCGGCCGTCGCGGACTCCCATGCAGTCCACAACGAGTGCAGCCGCACCACGACTTCGGGGTGCTCCCACCAACTCGGGCAGAACACCTGGTTCTTGCCGGGCGAGGTCGAGAGTTTGCGGGACACGATCGCCGAGAACCACGCATCGAACCAGGCATCGAACGTGGCAAATCGTCGGGGCTTTTCCTTGTCGGTCGAGGCGATCTCGTCGTGTCCGGTCTCGTCGTGTCCGGTCTCGTCGAATGTCGGCTCGTCGAATTCGGTCTCGTCGAAACTGGTCTCGTCGTATTCGGTCATCGGTACGGCTCCTCGTTGCTGATGGCCGTGACCGTCTCGGCGGTCGGGGCTGCTGTTCGCTCGGTCTGAATCAGGTCCTTTTCGGGGATGCCGTAGCGGGCGAACGAGGAGTCGATGCCGTCGGCGTTCGGTCCGTCGGACCAGTACACCTTCACCACCAACACCGGCCGGTTACCGGAGATCAATACCAGTGCACGGGTTTTCGGGATCGCTCCGAGGTCGTCGACGGTCAGGATGGCTTCTTTCGACCAGGACTGCGACTTCGACGACGACCCGCCGTCGAACACGCCGCCACTGCGGGAGTTGGACCAGCGTTCGACGTCGTGGTCACCGACGAGTGCGGACAGTTCGGAGAGGGTGTTCTTGTCTTTCAGTCCGCCGCCGTACCAGAGGAAGTTCGCGGCATCGAGGAGCTGCTTGACCCCATCTTGGCCCCAGACCTTCTGGGCCTGGGAGAGGTTCTGCACGATCGTCATCACGCAGATCCCTTGCGAGCCGAGGTGGGAGTACCACGCGGGCAGCTCGGGGAGGCGGCACACGTTCGCGGCCTCGTCGAGGATGCACAGCATCGGCACCGGCAACCGGCCGCGCGGACTGCGGCGGGCGATCCGTTGCGCAGCGTCGATGATCGACCCGATCAACGCCGTGGTCAGCGCCGACGACGAATCGGGGCCTTCCTTCGACAGCGCGTAGAGGGTGTCACGGCTGGTGACGAACTTCTCGACCACGAACTCTGTCATCGCGTGCGGATACCTCACTCCGGCACCGATTGTGGTGTCCGGGGTGTCGTCGGTGGAGAGGTCGACTCTGTTCGGTGGCAGGATCGACATCGCGTACGACTTCTCCTCCAGCAGACCGATGAACCGGCGAGCCATGTCGTACAAGCCATCTCGCTGGCGCGGGTTGAGATCGCTGGTCGATTTCAGGCGCATCGCGACGATGGCGTGCCCGTGCTCCAGCAGCAGCTTCTGGGGCAGTTCGTTCGCCTCGTCGGACAGCCAGCCGTAGACGTGCAGCAGATCTCCGCCACCGCACGCGGCCGCGAACATCATCTGAGCGAGCAATTCCTGTGCGCCGCCGTCGAAGTAGGCATCGACGCGGGCCGAATCATCGCGCGAGGCGGCAGCGAAGTACGAGGCGAGCTTGCGGGCGGCGACGATGGTGTCGATTCCGCGCAGCGGATTCCACCAGAACCCGTCGCCCGTGGTGAGCGGCCCTTCGGCGATTCCCTGCAGGTCGTAGCGCCACACCGTGCCGAGCTGCTCGCGGACACCGCGAGTGAAATCATGACCGTCCCGCTTGTTCGAGGTGAACAGGGCAGCGCCGGGTGCGGTGCACAGTGCGTCGATCGCCAACGCCGCAGTCTTGCCCATACGGGGACCGGCGAGGGCGAACAGCATGTCTTCCCACGACATGAACACCTTCTGATTGCCCTGGACGGTGCGTCCGACGACGACTCCGATGTCGGCGTCGTCGAGGGTGTCCAACTCGGCAAGATCGGATCGCAGCGACTTCGCGCGTTCGCGTGCCTGCTTGCCGGTCACCCCGGTCAGCTTCGATGTCGATCCCATCAGGCGGGCCTTGGCGTCGACGTCGTTCTTGCCGCTGCCCGTTGCGCGGGCTGCGGTGACGACGCCGGTGAGACCGGAGACGATGATCACCGCTATCACGAAGATCCATGTCGACACGCTCGGCCAGGTCAGCTGTCCGCCGGCGACTGAGAACAGCGCCCCGAACGGGTTGCCGGGGATAGATTCACCGGTGTCGACGAAGACGTGCCCGAGCCATAGTGAGCCGTAGCCGAGCGCGATCAACACGATCACCACCGAGACGGCGATCAGCGGGAACATCGACGACGATGTCCCGGCTCCTTTGGAGGTCGGCTTCTTGGTCACCATGCGTCCACACCAGCCCCGGTGGCCGTGTCGACGCCGCGGTCGATTTCGATGACGTTTGCGACTCGGTCGGTGATGTCGATGACCGACTCCGACGGGCGGTTCTGGCGGGGTGTCTCGAGCATCAGATCGGCCAGACGGATCGGTTCTACGTCCGCAGCGGTGGAGGAGACGTCGAGGGTGCGTTCGGCGATGTCGTCGAAGTCGAGAGCGTTGAGCTCGGCCGGTAGCTCGAGAGCATCCAGAGACAGCCCTGGACGCAGCACAGCCTCGTCGATGCCGTTGTCGATCAACCGTTCCCGCCATGCATCCTCGTGCACAGCTGTGCGGTCGAACGTGGCGTCCGCCCACTCCTGCTGTACTGGGTCGGTGAAGGTCTGCGCTGCGATCAGCTCGTGTGCGACACCGGTCGCGGCGAGAAATGCCGCAGCCCGCGCCAGCGAGAGGTCGGAATCGAGCAGACCGAACGCGCGGCTGTCACTACGCGGTTCGTACGAGTGAGTACGTGAGCGGATTTCCTCGCGGCGGACGTGTGCGCGGTCGGGCAGGGTGCGGCGGCGTGCGGCAGCCAGGGTGGCGCGTCGGCCGCGTTCGTAGGCGGCAGCAGCGATCTGCGAGCGACGCTGGAGTTCGGCGGTAGACGGTTGGATGCTCATCGACGGACACCGCCGTCGGAACCTGACCGATTCGCGGAAGTGCTCGACACGAGCAGGAATGAAGTCGACATGGAGGGCCTTCACTGGGAGCGTCGGCCAGCCCACAGCTCGAAGACACCGACACCCGAGAACTGGTGTGGTGCAGCGCTGTTGCTGGATGGACGCTCGACCGTGACCCTCATCGACGGTCGAACGTCATCAGACTAGCTCATAGCTGCGTGCTCTCGCATCCCGTCCGGGAAGCGAGACCGACGTCGTTGGTGCCGGAGCTGGCACGACACACAGGGCGGGCCGAAGCCATTGTGGTGCTGTCTATGACTCGAAAAGGCGGGAAGTTGTGCGTGAGCCCGCGCCGGACCGGCAGCATGGCAATCATGGGTGATGTCATCGAGTTCGTGCCGCGGTTCATTCTCACCGATCGACAGCGGGAGCTGCTGCGGATACACGCGTGGGTATGCGCTGACGGTGCGTACGACGACATCGAGGAGCGCGGCGGCGATCCTGTCGATGCGACCGAGTGGTGGTATTTGTTCGACCGGTTGCCGGAGTGCACCTACAGCGAATCCGTCACGTGGAGGCGTCAGATGGCCCGATCGTTCGACGACCTGGCCGAAGACCTCGACGCCGGCGAGTTACCCCGACCGCGCACGATGGCAGAGCAACTGGCGCTGTTGATCGTCATCGCGCAGGCCGCAGCTGCTCTCTCCGACGCCGAGTACGGCGAAGACGTCGCCGCCCTGGCTACTCACCCGCAAGACGGCGACTGGGATGCCGTGTCCGACGGCCTGATGGACGACCGTGATGCCGAAGTCTTCTACCACCCCGCCACCGCCCTCCAAGGGCTACAGGTCTTCCCCTGCCACACATGGTTCACAGCAAGGGTCGGTGAAGATCCACGCGATCCACGACGAGGGTTTCGGCGATAGCCACGAGTTGCGCGCAGGCCTCCGGTCCCGTGCGCGTTGCACAGTCGCGGTTGGGTGACGTCTCGGTGTGGGGGTCAGGTTCGGTGTAGTTGTCGGTGGGCATTGAACGACGCTGCTCGGCCTGGGGTGAATGCGGGGCACGACGATCCGACGAGCCCTGCCCTGGCGTTTGCGACCGCGTCGACGCCGGTGGGTCGTCCTTCGACGATGGTCCCGCTGTCGTCGACGGCGATGTAGCCGCGCTCGAACAGGGCATCGCATCCGAGCAGACATGCCAGCATCGCCACGTTCGGGTAGTCCCATCGTTCCTGGTTGGTGCAGTGAGCGCGGGGTTTGATGTGACCGGCTACGAGTAGCGCGACAGGTAACCGTCGTCCGCACAGACCGCACTCGGCCTCGGTGCGGCCGTCGAGCAGCCGTCGGCGGAGGCCACGCTGCTCGATTCGTCCCCACACGCTGGTAGCTGCATCCGTTTCTCCGTGGGCCGGTGCGGGGAGGGCCTCGCCGGAAGGGCTCGGGTTGTCGAGGTCGATCTCCTCGAGAAGCAACGACCCCTGTTCGTGGGTGAGTTCAGACAGGTACTTCTGCTGAGGTGTGCCGTTCTTGTCGAGAGGACCCGGGGACCCATGCGGGAGAAGTTCTGCTATTCGCTGGGAGTGGACGCGCAAACCTTCGATGACGGGGTCGACCCGTACGAGCCACCCTGCGTCGGGCTGGGCGTCGACGTCCTTGGGATAACCGTCGGGGCGCTGGCAGGGCGAAGACGCGGTCGTCGCGACACTTACCGCCCGCAGGTACGGGCCGTCGTAATGAAACACCACGTCGCCGGGCTTGATCTGTTTGATGAGGGCGCGGTCGGTCGGGAGCGCACCGTTGATCCGAGGCGCTGTCCAGAGCGTCCCTTGTTCTATGGCCGTGGCGTGGTTCTTGCCTTGGCTGGCCCACCAAAACGTCATAAGCGCCCTCTCTCCGTGTCGGCTGCGACCTGCGTTCGATTGAGGTGCACGATGTCCGGCTCCTCGTTGCGCGCTGTACACAATGCTGAAAGGAACACCGCGTCTCGTCAGGTACCCCTCGTCCTGGCACACTTCCAGGCTATGGACGGGCTCGACTTCGGAACGCCGAAAACGTACAAGAACCGCAGCGGGAATGACGTCACCGAGTGGCCGGACGGTCTCAAGCTCGTCCGGTTCGCTGACGGGAGAGTCAAGGTCGGACGCCAAGGAGCCGTTCTACGCGGCGGCAAAGACGGGGTCACCGTTCAGGAATTCCGGGGCGGCAACAACCCCACTGCGCATGTCATCACCGCCTTCGACGACCCGTCGTAGTCCGGTGCCGAGCAACACAGTGGTGAGTCGTTGCGGAAGGCACTTCGCCATCAAGGCCGAGCATGGCAGGCTATGCCAATGGTCCGACAACAACTGACTTCCACCGAGGTCGTCACCAAGGCGCAGACCTTCCCACGGCTGCG
Organism: Rhodococcus sp. JG-3; assembly: GCF_000482405.1. Taxonomy (NCBI): domain Bacteria; kingdom Bacillati; phylum Actinomycetota; class Actinomycetes; order Mycobacteriales; family Nocardiaceae; genus Rhodococcus; species Rhodococcus sp. JG-3. The sequence goes on along the minus strand of NZ_AXVF01000005.1, from coordinate 92,524 downwards.
CTACATGGGGTCCAAGTACCGCTTGTTGCCGCACCTCGAGCGGACATTCGCCGAGCTCGGAGGCGCGACCGCAGTCGACGCCTTCTCCGGCTCAGGTGTTGTGTCGTACTTGCTCAAGGCCCAGGGATTCCAGGTCACGAGCAACGATTTCCTCACCTTCCCAGGAGCGATCGCCCGTGCAACGGTCGCGAACTCCAGCGTGAAGCTGGAAGCTGATCTGATCAATCAGATCTGCGGCCCGCCGGCGGATGACCGCGATTTCATCCGTACGAAGTTCGACGGCCTGTACTTCACGGCCGAGGATCGACAGTTCCTCGACTCCGCCTGGTCGCACATAGACGCCCTTCGCGGATACCGCCGCGACCTCGCCATATCGGCATTGGTTCTTTCAGCAGCTCGCAAACAACCGCGTGGCGTGTTCACCTTCACCGACTCCACCCGCTATGCAGATGGTCGACGGGATCTCCGGTTGTCGTTGCGCGAACACTTTCGCGAACGCGCCGCCGAGTACAACGCCACCGTGTTCAGCAACGGTGCCAAAAGTGATGTCGTGACAGGTGATGTGTTCGACATCGCCAACAACACCCCCGACCTGGTGTATCTCGACCCCCCGTACGCGCCACCGTCGGACGACAACGACTACATCAAGCGCTATCACTTCCTCGAAGGGCTCAGCGTGTACTGGCGGGGTACGACGATCATGGAAGAGACCAAGACCAAGAAGCTCGCCAAGCGGTTCACCCCGTTCGCGTACAAACGCACCATCGAGGACGCCTTGCTGCGTACCTTCGAGCATTTCGAGGCATCCGGTGCGATCGTGCTGTCGTACTCGTCCAATGCCATCCCCGATGCGTCACGGATCGTGGACCTGCTCGGAAAGGTCAAGCCGAACGTCGAGGTGGTTGCTATCGACCACAAATACAGTTTCGGAACGCACGTCGCCGCGACCCGGCGGGACGTGAGCGAGTACCTGTTCATCGGACGCGACTGAATGAGCGAGGCAGTACCGTTCGATCAGTACGTCACCACTCTTGGGCGGTTGACCGGCCACGTCGATCCGACGGCGGCATCCCCGGCAGCGGACGATATTCGAGACGCAGCCCGATCGTTGGCGCAGTTAGAGGATCACGAACCAGCGACCCTTGCGGGGTGGATCGGGACTCATCCGAAGTGGGTGCCGGTGCTTGGATTGGCCGTTGGTCTGTCCCAGGAAAAGCTCAAGAACGTCATGCGAGACAAGTTCGACACCAGCGGTTGGGTCACGCTCGCCCGCGAACGACCCAACGATGTCATCGACTGGCTTGACGTCGACTTCGACCTGATCCGTATGGTCGCCACGCAGCTCGATAGGAACTACGAATTCGGAGACGTACTCGTAGCCCGGGCAGGGCCACGTGTGACCGCCACTCGGGCAGGAGAGTCAGGTCGCAAAGTCGAGGACGAAATCGAAGCCATCGCAAGCGATCTCGGACTGACCTATGAAACCCGCACACGATTCACGGGGCGAAACGGGCGAACTGCCCCCTGCGACCTTGTTGTCCCTGACACTGAAAACGCCGCAATCGTCGTGGCCGCGAAAGGGTTCGACTCCACGGGTAGCAAGCTCACCGATGCAGTCAGAGAGATCGAGGAGATGGCCGACGTCCGGCTGCCTCGGCAGTTCGTCATCGCAGTGATCGACGGTATCGGGTGGAAGTCGCGTAAAGCCGATCTTCGTCGTATTCACGCTCTATGGGAGAGTCAGCAGATCGACGGCATGTATACGTTGGCCAGCCTGGACAAGTTCCGGGAGGACCTGGAAGACGCCGCCCGGTTACGGCGATTCATCTGACGCTCGAGTCCCGATGCGAGAATCCATCGGCGTCGGGCACGGATGGCGTCTTCGCCTCGCTCGTTCGATGTGTTTACGAAGTGTCCATTTGCTTCAGCTCCGCATCCCATGCTTGGAAGTTCCACGGAGTCACCCGAAAGTCACGGCGCATTTCTCGAAGCATCCTGCGGGCCTCCAGGCGTCCGTCGGTCGCGTGAGCGGCCAAGACCTGCGCGCGGTTCTCGGCTTGGGCCTCATCGCTCGTGTAGATCGTTAATGCGGTGAAGATGTCGGCGAAACCCTCCTCCAGTTCCGCATCCATCTTCTCCAAGGTCTCTTGCTCGTCCTCGGTGAACAGCTCTTGGACAAGAGGGTCTGGACCGGATCCATCTGGCAGCGAAGCCGGCACGTACCGGTACACGATCCGTTCCGTGATTAGGGCACTGAACCAGGCACTGTACAACTGGGGCCAGCCGGTCATCGTCTCTAGATCATGGCAACGCTTGTATGCAGCTAGTGCCTCGCGACGTAGGTCCCAGTACATGGAGACGCGCGCCGCCGAAATCTCTCCGGTGTGCGTCACCATGAGGAATTTCCGGGAGAGTTGAAACGGATCCTTGATGACTCCGAGTCGAACGCGCATCGCGCCGCCACTAGGGAAAGTGGTTCGGAATGTCGTGCAAAGCCCGCGCCAGGACCGAGCGATCATCGTGAGGTCTGCGCCAGCGTTGATGGAAATCTTCATAGCCGCGGTATCTCGGTGGGCGATTTGCATAAGGCGTCGTTCGATGAACTCAGCGTCGTCGATGCCGATTCCCTCGTCGAGGCGAGTGCTGAGATAGAAGCTCCATTTTGCAAGGTACGGGCCGTCTCCCTCGAGCCGACCGTGGAGCCAGTCAAGTCCGGGATGGAGGGTCACCGTTCTCCTGCTTTCCCTCGACGATGCTCCTCAACCGTTGGCACGCCGTCTGGGCAGCTTCGTCGTCGAGCCCGGCTTCTTTGAGAAGTTGGACGACCTCGCGGTCGATCGAATCGGGTAAATCAGGCCGTCCTCTGACTTCAATGACGATCCTGTGCAACGTTTCTAGGTCTTCGAGTTGCTGGGTCGACGTCGGCTCCGACCGGTCGCGGTGTGCGATCTTTCGTACAAGTCGTAAGGATGCTTCGGCGAGATTGCCACCCCACGCTGAGAGCATTCCGCCGGCAAGTCCGCTGATCGCCACGGCGATTACCGAGACCGTCCACTCTGCTGTGTCGAAGTCGTACCGATCGCCGCGCTTTGCGACCGCGTACTCCGATCGGTCTGAGACCACGTCGATGAGACTGAGGTACTCGTCCTCGATGTCTGGCATCATGTTCTCCCTGGTCCAATCGTGAAGCACACGTTGGGGACTGGAATTGTCGAGCCGGTGTTCTAGACCCACTACCGTCGTCGAGTTGCCGCCGTACGTCGTCTGCCAGTCCCACTGCCGGATCGAACCACACCGCTTCGGATCTTGTCAGTCGTTCGATCGGCTGTACACGACTGACCAGGCCATCATTCGGCTTGACTGCTCCGTATTGTCACCAATGCGCGGGCGGAGCTGATGGCGTCCCCTGCAATTTTAATCGTTATCGCGGCCCCAGCAACGATCACTATCTGCCCCAACAGTGCGAGCCACCTGCCCCAGTCTTGGTAGTTGTCGGCCGATGCTGCGCTGGCGTTGGATATTCCAAAAAGCACGCCCCCCGCAGCTCCTGTGATCGCGCCGATGAGTGCTATCTCAAGTAGTTGGACCACGAGCCAGTCCCGTGTTGCAGATTGCTCGTCCCTGGATGCGGCGTTGAGCCGCGTCGCCTGTCGGGTGATCCTCTCGGCGAGGCGGCGATCAAGAAAGCGCTCGAAGGGGCGGGCAAGGTATTGAAGGCTTTGCCCCATGATGGCCCCGAGGAGCAGGCCGAGCCAGAAGATTGAGTCCATGACTCAGAAATTCTAAAGGGCCGAACAAAGACTAACGACATTCATTACCGATAACGGACCTTATGTCAGGTATCGGCCGGAAGTGGCTGGTAAACAGCCTAATTCGGAACTTCTAGCCGGTGGAGAAACGTGCGGTTGCAACATGGAACCCAGGCTCGCGGCCAGCTTCGGTTTGCGGCAGTCCGTGGTGCTCGCGCCCCAGCCATGTGACCGTCCGCGAATCGAAGTGCGCGCCTACATAGTCGCTGACCGCGCGATCGATCTCCGGCGCGCCAATGTCGACGCGAGCGTGCCGCCGCCGCACAACCAGGTGTGCTTCGCCCGTGGCGCAGCTTCCGGCCGACGCACTCGGTTCGAACTACGCTTGTCGGTCATGACCTACGACTTCTCGAGGCTCGGCCCAGATGGCTTCGAGCAGATGGTGCAGGCCCTTACGCTCGCGAGTATCGGGGGTCGGGTTCGGATCTTCGGTGACGGCGGCGATGGCGGCCGCGAAGCCACTTTCGACGGCGAGTGCCACGTGCCCGGAGGCGGCGACTGGAACGGCTACGGCGTCATTCAGGCGAAATTCAAAAGTCGCATCACCTCCACTGGAGTGGACCAGAACTGGTTCTTCACCGAGGCGACGAAGGAACTCGACGCATGGGTGGGCCGGGGGCGGAAGTCGCCGCGACTGCCTCCCCCGGACTACCTCGTGTTCGCGACCAACGTCGTACTGACTCCAGTCAGTAAGCGCGGTGGAGCCGATCGCTTTGAGCAGCTGATGGTGAAATACCGGGACCTTACCGAACCCGGGACCGGTAAGAAGATCGGACTCCCTCACCTGAAAGGTTGGGCCGCTTGGCATCCTGATCAATTGACCGGGCTCCTGAACAACCACCCAGCAGTCCGGCAGCGTTTCACCGACCTCATCATGCCCGGCGATGTGCTGTCCCGTTTGCTTGATCACGTCGCCGAGCAGGACGCGCGGATTTCTCAGATGCTGGTGACGTATTTGGTGAGAACGTTGAAGGCAGACCTGATGATCGGGCTGGGAGAGTCCGGCGAGCAGTCGTCGCAGCGGCTGAGGCTGGAGCAGGTGGCGGTTGACCTCCCCGCGCACTTCGGGCTAAGGGGCAGCGCCTCTGAGGACGACTACGTGCTGCGCCGGATCGTCTTGGCCGCCGACGAGGTGCGCGACCCCGAATTCGGTCTCACCAGCAACGCGCAGTTCATCGTCCTCGGCGGTCCGGGCACCGGCAAGACCACGCTGTCGCGGACGCTATGCCAGATCTACCGCGCCGCGCTCTTGCAGGGTCACCACCCCGTTCTGACCCAGCAGAGCGCCGAGACAAGTGCTCGGGTGCGAGAGGCGTTCAGCGCACACGCTCTCCCCGCGCCAAGGCTGCATCGCCTCCCGGTGCGCGTGGTGCTCAGTGAGTTCGCCGACGAGCTCAGCGCCAACCGCACCCTGACGGTGCTGCAGCACATCACCAATCTGTTCAACCACCGGCAGTCGGACCAAATGAGCATCGCCGACGTCAAGCGGCTATTTACGCAGTGGCCGATTCTGGTCGTGCTCGATGGCCTCGATGAGGTGGCCGCAGCCAAGGACCGAGATCTTACGAATGAGCTCATTGACGACTTCCACACCGAACTGGCCGCCCAGCGCGTTGACGCGCTGGTTGTATGCACCTCACGGCCCACCGGCTACACCTTCGACAGCAGTTCCGGGTTCGAGCTCGTCCAACTGTCGCCCCTGACCCGAGACCAAGCCCTCGACTACGCATCCCGCCTCCTGAGGACCAGGTTTCCCGACGACCTGGACAGCCAAGACACGGTGATGACCAGGGTCAACCGTGCGGTTGCTGAGCCAGAAACCGCACGCCTGATGACCACCCCACTGCAGGTAACCATCGTCGCGCTCCTCCTGGAACAACGAACTCGCGCACCGCATAGCCGGTTCGCGTTGTTCAACGCGTATTACGAGACGATCTACGCGCGTGAACGCAACAAACACCCCACAGCAGATCTCGTCTTCGAGCGCTATAGGCCCCAACTCGACCGCATTCACCAACAATGCGCTCTGACGATTCACTTACAGGCCGAGCAGTCCGGTGACGCCGAATCGATCCTCGCAAAGGAGTCCCTGTCGGTCATCACCGCCCGAGTTATCGACGAGGACGGGTACACCGGCGAGGAGGCCCGTCGTATGGCCGTCGAGATCGACGAGCTGGCTGCCACGCGGCTCGTGCTGATCGTTCCTCGGCGGGAGGGCGTCGCTTTCGAGGTCCGCACGCTCACAGAGTTCTTCGCCGCTAAGCGCCTCATGCAGTCATCCGACCCGTCTGACACCCTAGAGGCCCTGATTCCGGCGGCGCACTGGCGGCACACATGGCTGCTAGCAGCTGGCCTCGTGTTCCACGAGCGCACCTTTCAGCGTGACATGGTGCTCAACCGCCTCAACTCGATCGATCAACAGACCGCGGTCAACCGCCTCGTCCAGCCTGGCGCGCTTGCAGCAATAAGCGCTCTGCTCGACGGATTCGCAGCAAACACACCTCGGTGGCATCAGGACTTCGCACGGTCGGCCCTGCGCCTGGTAGACGGCCCAAGCGGCAACCATATTGGGGACCTCAGTGACGCTCTAATCAGTTTGATGCCAGACGACACGGTGCTGAGTGAGGTGGTGTGGGACGAGCTGGACCGCCGACTACGCACCTCGTTTACCGGTGCTGCGCGCACCCTTGTCATCCTCATGGCCCAAGCGCCGGACGCTATCGGAGTGCAGGCGCAGCGTCGAGTCGACCAGCACGGAGAAAGCGGTAGCCGTCCCGCACCACGGGCGACCAAGCCTGTGATCTCGACGGACTTCATGACCGCTGCCGTGGAAGCCGCGAGCAGAGAATTTGGCCACATTGCATCCGGAGATCTGAAACGCGATTGGCGGAACCTCCTGGACATGGGTGCCACGGCTCTGTCCGGGACGGACGGTGACGCGACCATCGAGGGTGTGCGCGAGATCGTGTGCCGGGCCGCCGCAGCCGACGACGACGCTGCGACCGTGATTCGGCCACGCATGGCCGCCGCGCTACTGCTGGACCGGGTGGGCCATCGCATCGCGGACAGGGGCGTATGACGGGATTGGTCGCGGCGGCTCAAGTGCGGACACCACCACGGCGGCACGCTTGCCGGGTTTGCCGCGCAGATTGCTTTGTAATCAGGTGATTAAAATCGTCTGTCGCACAATCTAATCCGTACCGATACCAGATATTATGACGTTTGCGCTGCTCGAGAACGCTACAGCAGGGATTGAGTTAGGTGATCACAATCGGTTGGGGCTCGATTCGCCATCGGCTGCAAGTTGGGTGTCAAGGCGTCATTGGTGGTCGTCTGTTGTGAATTGCTGATACGGGTCGGCAAGCGAGCCTTAACTGTTCGGCGCGCCGAATGGCTGGAACAGAATGCCGTCGTGGCACGCTGATGCGGACTCGGCCGATGCATTAACGGCTTCTAGACGCAAGCTTTAAGGCCACTGTTAAGCACACCGTCATAGTCATTCCAGTCAGATTGTCGTTCGCCGTATAGGTTGACGACCGCCGGAGCCAATAAACCTTGATCCATACTCAAAGTGACACTTGTACGAATCTGGTCTAGTACGTCTTCAGGAATACTCGTAATCTTTGGTGCTTTTACACCACTTCTGCCGTCTTTGATAGTAACGTAGTGTGCAAGGTCATTAAATCTTTGTTGATCAATTCCACCCCTGCCATCGGCTATGTGCAAAAGTCCTTCTTGATAGATGTCATCCCGTGCGTAGCATTCATCACCGAAAATAACACCCCCGCTTTGACCGCCAGTTGTAGCAACGGAGCCTGTGGGGCTCGCGCCAGTTTGGCCTTGGCCTGGATCGCCAGCGCAGCCGATAGCTGCCAATGAACCGACAGCGATGAGTGCTGCACTGAGACCGACTGCTCGCGCAATCTCGGCGGAGCGTTTGCTGAAGCTCTTTGATGGACCATTATTCTGCGGCATTGATTGGTTATAGCGCATCCGTTGTCGGGCGGCCGCGCAAGTATCGAAAATCACACGCTGGCGCAGCCGGAATGGCGATACATACGTGAAGTTCATTCAAACGCCGTATGAGAAAGAATCACGCGTGGGGGGACGGCCCACGCAGCTTCATGCGCGCTCTGGGTCGGTCCGCTCGGCGCAGCCTACCTAATCTTCTCAGCGCCCGCCTTCGCGTCGGTGAGCCCTGACCGGGGCCGAACACCGGCCGTCCATGGCGTCGTTGAGGATCCTGACGGCAGCGGCTCACGCCTGGGCGGAGCGCGGGCAATACGACCACTCCGGTTAAGCTGATGGATCACACAGTTCTACCTACTCATGCGACTCGCTGACGGCCCTCTTTATATCCTTGTGAATCGTCAAATCGTTGTACGCAAACGTGTCGGTGAACTGCCAGATCGAGTTCCCGTTTGGCGTCGTGAGGAGTTGGTAGAGTCCGAAGTACTTACGGCCTTCGCTGTTTGATTCAAGTACCATCAGCTCAGCCCCGTCAGGACCGATTGGGCGGCCACGGAACGTCACATTCTTCAATCGGGGGTACGTGTCGTGCACCTCATTGACCATTCGTATTGCGTTAGGTCCATTGATTATGCTAATCGATTCGGAGAACTCCGCATTCTGCGGTGACATAATGACGGAGAGCATCTTGCGTCCTTCCTCTTTACTTTCATCGGTCTTACCATCTTGCGATGACGCGTCATAGAGATCTATTGCGACTTGATTCGCAATCTGCTGAGGTGTGTACTCACTCTTATCCTCCGGGAGATCGTTGTTGAAGAACTCTTTCTCTCTGCTTCCGACAGCCGGGATAAGATAGCTGTAAGCATCAGCGCGCCACTCGTCGATACGTGGACCGTAGTGATCAAGACGAACCGAATCGGGTAATTCACTGAACGCTTGAGAGCTCATTTTATTCATGCTGTCTTCTGTGATCTCTACCTCCGGCACAGTCCCTTCGGAATCGAATGCAACGAAGTCGTCCGAAGAGGCCACGTCAGATATCGAATCCTCGGGAGAATCCGTTATGACTTTTGCCCCGAAAACGACACCAACAGCGAGCGCGACCACGGTGACCGCCGCAGCGGCGAGCGTTTTTGCTGGCGTCCAGTAAGTAGCCGACTCGTCGTCATTCATTCGATCGTCGGACTTGTCATCGCCAGGCATGTGTGTCATTGAGTGCTCCCAGGAATTAGCGCGGGCCGTACATCGTGCGCGGCCTCATCAATCGTGGTCTTTTATCTCCCATGGTCAGCTAGCGGCGACCTTCCGCTTGCGTTATGGCGATTGTTCGGTTTCGCAGCCCGTTTCTTGCGTCTCTGCGAAGACCCAAATCTGGGTCATGAGGAGGCATTGCGCGTTGTTTTGGCCATGCATCGACGGGACGTCGGATCTGCCCAACGTGTACAGCGTCGGAGCTTCGACAGAGGAAATCGTGGTGTCGGCCTCGGCTTCGGGCACGATGAAGGCGGCGATATTCGAGTTCTTGAGCTGGACGTCGAGTGTTGTCCCTGCAGGCACTGGGTCCTCGAATCCAATACCTCCGCTGCGTTCTGAGGCTTCGGTGTGGAAGAACAGCGGCATGTTGGTGAGGGTGCACCAATCGCCTTCGTTCGCTGGGATGTTGGAAGAGAAGCCCTTGTCGCGTCCTGTGGTGTCAACTGTGCAGAGTTCGCTGCTAGCCGACCACGTGGGCTGAATCGAGAAGTCTTCGGGGAACGGGGCGTTACGGTTCGGTGTTGTGTTTTCGAGAGTCCCGGATGCCTCGATCGTCCATTCCAACTGGGCCTCACCTGGTTTCGAGTTGGCGATATCTTTGTCTACTGAGATCGTCGGCTCGTTTATCACTGCCCGGTAGGAGTAGCCATCGGAATCGGTCCACTCACTGGTGAATAGGACGGCACTCTGCTTGGCGGAGCTCGTTGCGGGCGCGGTACTTCGAGGAACCGAGGTCGAAGCGCCGGTCGCGGCGTCACCTGCCGGTGTCGTCGCCCCCGTCGCTGCCGGTGTGTCGGTTTCGGCACCGCATGCTGAGAGCAGGACACCGACGGCGACCAGTTCGGCACACACAGTCCGGCTTCGTTTGGACAGGTTCATAACCGAACTCATTTCTCGACGACGAAGGATGTCTCGGAGGTCAAGCCGGTAACCAGGTCTCGCAATCGAATCGTGTAGTTACCGGGAACAGTGATGAAGTAGCGCCTAGCGCCGGCGTCGCCGTTGAAGCTTCCCGACCCGCCACTGCTGCATCGGGCAGATTTCAAATCTTCCAACCCGGCCTGCGGACCTTCGATGCTGACGATCACCTGGCAGTGCTCGCCGTCGTATTCCACTCCCTCCGCGGTCGTAGCGGTCCACGAATAGGTCATGTCGACGGACGGCGATTCCTCACCGCCCATCGCGTACCGGTTCGGGCCGATCGCCCGCCCGACTTTCACCGGCTCGGTCAGCCTGTTCGCCATCGAGATGGAATCGATGGAGAACACCTCGTCCGGCACGCCGGTCAGATCCACCGAATCCCCGCCGCGTGCACGAATTACCACTGTTGCGGAGTTCTGTCCGTTGAATTCACCGGCGAGGCCCTTCACTGTGGTGGCCAGCAGTGAGGCACTCTTGGGCAACGATGCGATACCGGTGATGGTGTTGCCCAACGCCTTCAGGGCTTGTCCCCCGACGTTGAGCGCCTCTGATTTCACCGCAAGGGACCCTGCGGTCGACGCGCAGTCGAACGCGTTGCGGCTCAGTTCGCCGGCTTCGGTGTCGGAGGCGTCCTCGATCTTCTCCCAGGTCACGCCGTCGGCGATGCATTTGGTCCCGCCTTCGACGGCGAATGGATCGGCTATATCCATCGCGGTGTTGCCACCCCACACCATCGAGGCACCGTGCATTCCGATGTCGACCAGTGTCATCGCGGCCTGGGCGCGCATGTCGATTTTCCTGGGCACGTTCGGCGGCGCGAAGACAACTTCCGAGGAGCCCGATGGGTGCAGAAGCGTGCCGTCGCCGAGTTCGGAGTCCAGCAGGCTGCCGTACAGTGCCGAGTTCGCTGCTGCCGAGAGCGAAATGTCCGTCGACTCCTGCCGCTCCAGTGGTGCGGGCGTCGATCGAAGAATCCACCCGAGCGGTGAATTCGAGTACAGGGTCACCGCGAGGTTCCCTCCTCGATCGGCCAAGCAGGGCCACACGACGTCTTCTGCGGGGGCCGCTGCCTCGTACGTGACCGCGCCGATCGTCGCGGGCTTGCCGTAGCAGCTCGGCGCGTCGGTTTTCTGCTCGAAGAACCCGTCGACGTTGTCGGCCACTTTCTCTCTCAACGCCGAGTAGTCCACTGTGCCGTTGTAGAAGCTGCTCAGGTGTGTGGTCGTCGCCGTCAAGGTCCTTTTCGATGCGTCCCATTCCGCTGGTAGTAGTTCGGAGACGGGCGGCTCGGTGTTGCTGACCGCTACGACGACCGAGTCGACGTTCTCACCCATGTCGTCGAAGCGGGTGTCGGAGGTCGGAATCTCGAACGCGACCGTGATCGGTTCCTTCGGTTGTTCCTCGTCGCCGAGCACTATCGATGCACCGCCGCCCAGTTGCAGTGCCGAGGACGCTGTCGTGGGAATCGATTCGGCGGGTGCGAGACGGACTGCAGTTCCCGCTGCGGCGACGCCTGCCGTCGACTCGACCTTGACGCTGGCACCGTCGATCTCACCGGTGAGTGTCACTCCGTTGCCGTCCACTGCTGCTTCGACCGCACGCGGGTCCTGGGTGGGTCCCGTCGACTCCTGCGTGACCGTTACATCGGGAGTGTCGGTCGGCGCGCCCGAGGAGCACGCTGCGCAGAGCAGGACGACGAGTGCGACGGATGTTCGGAGCAGCAGCGTGGCGGGACTGGTTCCGATGCGCGGCGAGACGGTAGCGATGTTCGATCTCCTCCGAGCGATGATGATGTGCCCCAAATAAACGACACTCCCAAATCCGATGTCAAGGTTTGTCGGTCGAATGAAGGACATCGCCATGTTCTGCCTGGAGGTAAGGTCCGCTCGAAAAATGCTCGCATCGAGGATGGGGCCATGCTGAGTGACATGGAAAGCTCAGACGACGTATGCACCATGATGCACGCCAAATCCGTTGGAGCTCAGATCGTCATCTCACAAATGGCAGGGTGGAGCGACTTCCCGAGATATACGCGATATGTCGATGCGCCCGGGTATCTTCCTGCGCGCTGCCGAGAACAACCCGGGCACCGTGAAGCCGTGGCACGGTACCGGCAACGAAATCCCGAATCGGGCCATGACAACGGACCAGGCAATGGGTACGACCGCGACCTTGAACTCACGGTGTGATGGACCTATGGACATGGCCCGTCAAGAAGTCATGACTGGCCATGTCCCTGGCGTCGGCCCAGAATGGCTAGTGGTCTGTCGGTGAAATACTGCGGTAGTTTGTACCATGCCTGATTATGGCTGCGGCGGCTTTGCCGGTTACGGATGATCAGCGTGCGGAGTTGGCGAGGATGGCGACGTCGACGTCGACGTCGCTGCCGCATCGGACTGTGATGCAGGCGCGTGGCCTGTTGTTGGCGGTCGATGGTCGTGCCACCTCTTCTTGGCTTACTGTTCGACGGTGTTCGAGTCGCGGATCGACAAGTGTGACAGTTAGAGTTCCCCGGAAGAGCTCCCTTGTGGCAGCATGCGGGCAGTCCCGTTGATGGAAATTAGCGGGACTCATTTAAATTTCAGCGACTCTGGAGCAACGAACGTGAAAAGTCAGCTCAACATGGTGTGGCTTCCCGCAGCGGCAGCGCTCGTCGTAGTCCTAAGTTCCTGTAGCGACGGCGACGCAAACACTGTGTCGGACGCTTCGGGTGAGGCAGATTCGGGGAGTGTGGGCACAAGCTTCACCGACCGAGCCATCTCCGGATCCGATTGCCTCAATCGGCCGGACATCTATCAAACCGGGTCATTCTACCTCCACGAAAGTACGAACTGGGAGGATCAGGATCCCGACGCGATCAACGGTTACCTGGACGGCTCGAACATCGTCATTGGGGACGGGCCCGAAAACTCAGCTGACGGAGGCGGGTTGATTTCTGATATCCCGATCACGATGGTCGAGCAGATACGTGATAGCTACGAGGACTACATGAACGTGGCCACCGGCGGAATGGGCCTACCCGCTCCGAAGGTTGTTGTACTGTACGGGGAACCGCCCGAAAGCTCCGACAACTACGACGGACTACCCAACGAAGGGCTCAACGTCTGCCTCGCAAAATAGCTTTTCCCGTACTTTGTTTCAATGAATGTCGCATGGGTAACGCCCGTTCCGGCTGCACTGTCGTGTGATTTTCGGTACTGGATGCGCTATAACCATCTGATGCCACTGCGAATAAGCTCGAATGTCGACAGTCGTCAACTCAAGGGTCGGGCACATGGACGGGCAGTGGGTTCACGCCGAATTGTCCATCTCCGGACGCGTGTTGTGAGCGCACTCGTTCTATGCGCTGGAGCAACACTGGCACTAGGTGCCTGCTCGGGAAGTTCATCGAACAAAGTAGCCGAACCAGATGGGAGACAGTGGCAAATCCGAAAGCAGCGAAGTCATATCAGGTGCGGAATGCGTAGGCCGAGCTGACATATATCAGGAAGGTCTATTAAATCTAACAGACGGTAAAGACAATATTGTTCCCGAAAAATTTAGCAATCTGCAACAGAATATTACACTTTACGATGGCGTCTCTGGAGTAGATGGCCCACGGATCGATGAAATCCTAGCGGGCATCCTCGCGCAGATCCGTGCAAGCATCGATCAGCAAATTGCTCGTGGCGCAGCGCCATCACTTGTCAAACTTTACGGTGAACGTAGCCCGGACGCTGACGATTACGACGGCAAGGTCAACGAGGGTCTTCGTGCCTGTACAGCGTGATCCACTGTTATAGAGATGCCCCAGCCGATTCGCAGGGGCGGGATTAGTCGTATTACGGAGAGGCCGGTCTGATGGCCCCGGATGGTATCCATTGTTGTAGGTCGATGGTTCCCCGCTTGTTACCGGATGTTGTCGTGCGACAAATCAGCCCAAGCCAATCGCCGACTGAGCAGCATCGGGGATTGGCTTGCAACCGTTACGTTTCGATATTCACGGGCAACAAAAAGGGCCGACTCGATTTGGACCGGCAGTGGGTTCCCGCCGACGCCATCACGCCATCACATGACCGACACCACCACAATGGTAGCCACTCGGCGGACCGGCGATCACCGACAATCAACACTCACCACCGCAAGCGCAGGAGAACACCCATGAACATCGGCGACCGCTACCACCTCGCACCCGGCACACCCGGCATCGTCGTCATCCGCGAAATCCGAGACGAAGGCCTCATCCTCGTCGAAAACGAAACACCAGGCCCAGGCGTCTACCCCTACCTCGTCAAACCCGACCCCCTCGTACCCGCAACGAGCTGAACGCCCTAACCACGACGCCGGCGGAGCCACCGAGCGTGCGCAGAGTGAATTCTCGCCGCCCGCTCCCACGAATCAACTCGCAGCGGAAAACCGCACCACGCACAGAAATTGTCCAACGGCAACGGAATTGGGCTACTGCACCGCGGGCAATCATCCAAACTCGACCGACTCGTCGACGGCTCGATCACAGGGTCGCTGTCCATGAACCAAGACCCTGCCAACGCCACCGACAGCCACCACCGCCGAAATCAGAGCTACCGCGACACCGAGCCTGGTCCCGCCCCGTCGCTCCCGCACAATCACCTTTACGTTGGAGGGGTCTGAGGCACCCGCTTCAGGCGCTCGTCGGCGGTCTGGGGCGTGGCTCGACAATCACCTGCTGCCCCGGTGGCTTCGCGTGGAAGGTCACCCCGGACCGTGACGGGTCGTTTCGGCCGCTGATTGAGATGTGTTCGCGATTTTGTCGCTGTGTAAAGGTGTGCCGGCGAAACGGCCCTGACGAGCCCCATGCGTCCGAAAGGAGTGCAGATGGTCGAAAAGGTCTGGGTTGGAATTGATGTCGGACGCCACGCGCATCACGCCGCGGCGGTCGACGACAGTGGCGCTGTGCTGTGGTCACGTCGTATTCGAAACGACCATGCAGAGATCGAGACGCTGCTCGACCCAGTCGCAGATGTCGATTCGGTGGTATGGCGATCGACATGACCGCGCCGGAGTCGGCCTTGCTCCGCGGCGTGCTGCACGCGCACCGCCAGCAATTGCGGTATGTGCCTGGTCGGGTCGTGCACAGCATGACCGGCGCTTTTGCTGGTGAAGGCAAGACCGACGCCCGCGATGCGGTGGTCATCGCACAGACCGCACGTCTACGTCGCGACCTCGCCCGGGTTTCAGAATCGCTGATCGGGTAGCCCCCATCAGCCTCCCACTGCCGGACCGCCCGAGTCTGCTCCGGCTGCGTTCGCAGGTGTCCCGGTCTTCGCAGTCATAGGCATCTACTCGCGCATGTCGTAAGTTCGAAGGTGTAGCTGCGTCGTCATCGATATCGGAACGAGTCAGGGGATCGAAATGAACACTCTCAGTGTGGTCATTCCGGTACTGGACGACGTCGATCATCTGGGCGAGTGTCTAGCGCCGCTACTCGACCAAAGCGACGATATCGACCGCATCGTCGTCGTGGACAACGCGTCGACCGACGGAACGCTCCAATTGGCGGGCTACCGCTCGTACCAGGAGCACGGTCTGGCCTCGCCCAAGCTCGGGCGGATGTGGCCATGGACTGGATGATGCACACGCTGCGCTGGCCGATCTCACGTCTGTTCGCAACGGTACCGAGCCGGGCATTGCCGGTCGACGATCAGGCCGAGTCCGAAGAACGGATTCGAGCCGCCGCGTGACAGTCGCCAAGCGCATCCGCGACTGGATACACAGTTCGTCGGACGTCGTCTGGGCTCTCGTGCAGATACGTCAGGCAACCGTCGTCTCGCTGGCGAATCTGCCGCTCTTGCCCGCGGTGCTTCGTGCGTCCGTACTGCGTCCGGCAGGGCTGCGCACATCCGGCCCGTGCCTGGTGTACGGCGGTTCGATGATTCAAGGCCGCGGATCGGTACGGATGGGCACCGGCGTCTTCGTCAACTTCGGTTGCTATTTCGACACCGTGGCCGACATCGTGATCGGTGATCACGTGTTCATCGCGGACCACGTTCGTCTTCTCACCAGCACACACGACATCGGGCCGTCGGGGCATCGGGCGGGCGCGTTGCGGGGAGAATCGGTGACGATCGGTCGGGGAGCCTGGATCGGGTCCGGGGTGGTTGTCATGCCCGGCGTCCACATCGGTGCCGGATGCATCATCGGGGCGAACTCCGTGGTGACGAGAGATTGCGAACCCGACGGTCTATACGTCGGCAGTCCGGCCCGTCGCCGTCGGGAGTTGAACAGCCCTCCTCCCGAGCAACGCTGGATCGGGGAGAACACCGACTTCAGCGATCCGGACACATTGCGACGTCTGTTCCCTCCGCCGATCTCTGATTCCTGAACCGCGAGAACGGAATAAACCGGCAGGTTCTTTTGCGGCAAGCAATGATGTAGCATCGGTTGCGTCAGCGGCTCGAATCCACCGCCTTCAAGGCATACGTGTCAGGGGTTGGCGTTGTGAACACTCTTTCCATTGTTGTGCCTGCATTCGACGAGTCCGCTCACATCAGCGAATGCCTGGACGCATTGCTTGTCCAGAGCGAGCAAATTCACGAGATCATTGTCGTCGACAACAATTCGACCGACGATACCGCGGACATCGTCGCCGAGTACGGGCGGCAGTTTCCGCAGGTGATTCTGCTGCGGGAGTCCGAGCGTGGCGTCGTGCATGCACGCAACGCCGGATTCGACCACGCCAGCGGATCGATCATCGGCCGCATCGATGCCGATACCCGTATCGAGCCGGGTTGGGTCGAGTCGGTACTCGACTTCTTCGATCGCCGACTCGACTACGTCGCCGTGACCGGGCCGATCTACCTCTACGATTCCCCGTGGGCGCGACCGTACCGCGCGTTCGTCAACCGCTCGGTGCGAAAGAAGCCGTCTGAGCAGCGGGTTTCTGCCGCTTCGGGAAACAACTTCGCAATCCGTAAGTCAGCGTGGGAGGCCGTTCGAGATCGCACGAGTCTGCGAACGGATCTGCACGAAGACATAGATCTGTCGCTGTGTCTGAACAAGCTGGGTCTGCGAATCGCTCAGATCGCGTCGATGCGAGTCGAGGTGTCCGGGCGCCGTTTGCTCACCCCTCCGCTCGAGTATCGGCACTACGTCCAGAGTTCGTACCGTACGTGGGCTCATCACGGACTGGCCAGTGGTTGGTTACGCAGGCTGCTGATATCGGACATGATTCTGCACACTCTGCACTGGCCGGTCACTCGAATTCTCTCCTCGAGCGGATCTCGTATTCTGCCGGTGTCGCATTCCGAATTCGCCATTACATCCGTACGCGATCTATCCGATATTCGCAGCGAGAGCCCCGCAGACGCGGACCCCGGAAAGTAACCTCTCCCGGCATTGCCCGTGTTTCGACATCCTCGTCGGGTGGTCGTCGGATGCCCATAGGCTTCCGGAGAGCAAATTGTCCCGGACGGCCGGTAAGCATCTGCCTTGACTGTGTCGCCAGTACATGTGGCGATCAGCTGCAACCGGTGTCACTTCACGACATCCCAGGGAGCGATGTCGTGACATGAAAGGTTGCACTCATCGCCGCATTCGTTGGTTACGCTGGCCGGTAACCGAGTCCCTGACAAATGTGTGTGATCGAAAGGTTTGCCGGCTGTGGCCAAACGAGTGACAACCCAATTGGTGGACGATATCGACGGGTCGGTCATCGACGACGAATCCGGCGAAACGATCGAATTCGCGGTGGGCGGTGTCGAGTACGTGATCGACCTGAAAGCAAAGAACGCCACCGAGTTTCACAGGAAGCTCGACTACTACATCGAGCATTCCACTCGTGTCGGTGGCCGCAAGCGCAAGCCCTCCCCCGCCGGCGCGACGACGCCCGCGAAGACCGGGACACCGGCCACGCGTGATCCGGCACAGACACGCGCGATCCGGCAGTGGGCATTCGACGAGGGCTACGAGCTCAGCAGTCGTGGCCGCATCCCGGCCGCCATCGAAGAAGCGTACAACGCCGCTCACTGACCAGGCCGTGGAGTCTCTGCAGCTGAGCAACAGCGCGAAGAGGGACGCTTTCTAGTGCTCGTCGCCCCCTCTGACCCAAATCTGTCCGGAGGAACGCTAGATTGCCCCGTATGAGCGAGAACGTCGGCGTGGCTGCGGTGCCCGATCACGTGCTCGATGAGCTTGCCGAGGTTCTGATCGACAGGATCGATCAACTCCTCGATCGGGTGACCGATCGGGCTGTGGGCGCGCCGCCTCCGGGATCGGCGGCGTGGGAGTTGGAGTGGAGTGCCCGAGACACGGCGATCGGACGTGCACGCATAGCCGAACGGTCCCGTGTACGGGATGAATTGGCGCGCCGTGCTTTCGCCGGACTCGGCATCGCCGAAGGTTCCGCACCGGCGGTGCCGGCTCGGCACGCTCCCCCGGTCCGACCCCGCCGGACGAAGCCCGGACGTGTCCGCGTCGACGAGGCACAGCTGACCTTCTTCTGAACCCGCCGCTCGGACTCGTTTCCCGATGGGTGCAGGCGTACGACCCCGCTGCTGTCCTGCGGCACCCGTTTACCGACGCACGGTGCGTTTCTTGGTGCCTGCGGTGGATTTGCGGTCCTCGAACTTCAGCTTGAATCCGAATGTCTTGCTGCCCTGGTAGGTACCTGCGGCCAGTGCGCCCTTGGCCCGGTACGTCCTACCTGTCTTGCTGGTGGCGTCGAATTCGATGGTCTCCCCGGCTAGTAGCTTCTCCAGTTCCTGCTCGGTGAAGTCCTTACCCGGCCAGTGTTCGTTGGCACCCCATCCGCGGCCTTTGAACGTGACCGGTTTGCCTTTCCACACTCCGCTGACCAGATCGGTCCGAGGTGGCCGCTCTTCGAACTTCGGGTTGAAGCTCACGTGTGGGTACTGCTTGCCGTCCTTGTCCATCACGCCTGGTTCGAGTTTGCCCGTGCACGTGAACGTCTTTCCCGACTTCGCGCTCGTCGCGACGATCTCGATGACCTGCCCGGCCAGCAGTGCCGCTACTTCGGAGTCGGTGAATCGGTGGCCACCGAAGACCCGCTTCGCGCGGGTCACGACCGTGCCAGCGTGGGTGAAGTGCAGCTCCGGCGGCAGGTCGATCATCTCTACCGCCGGCCGAGTCACCCCGGCCTTGCCCATGCGAGCCTTCAGTTCGCCGGGGAGCGTGCTCGAATTTGCCTTCATCGTCTCGAGGTCGTGACGCACCAGATCGGCCACGAGGGACAGATAGTCGGCTGCCTCACCGGTTCCGGCCTCGATCTGCGCCATCTGCTCGAAGACCTGCTCGGTGATCGTCAGGTCACCGATGTGCGTGCCCGGCAGAATCCGATGGTTGAGTTCGCCGATCGCGCTGAGGGTGATCTTGCCGCGCTGCTCGACCATCAGCGCCTTGCCATTGCTGTTGTTCGTCACCTCGGCGTACGTGCTCGTCCGGGTCGCACCGGTACCCACGTTCCGCTTCTCGAGCTGTTTCATCAACCATCCCATCGTCGGGTGCGGGGGCCGAGTGGGGAAGCCCTCGTGGACGAACGGGTCGGCGACGGTGCCGAGCGCGGTGACACCCTCCGGCTGGTCGCTACTCTGCTGGTCCTCCTCCTCGCTGGTGAACACGCCTTTCCACCCGGCGACAACGGGCACGTTCAGCGACCCGACGAAGCTCGGGTACTGCTCGACGTGGCCGCGATGCTGGTCGTACTCGTAATCGGGGGCGAGCATGGTGAGGTAGTTCTTGGCGAGGAGCTCGTAGATCTCTTTGCCCAATGCGCCGTAGGTCTTCTCCACTGCGTCGAGGCTTGCTGGGACGTTGGGGCCCGGGCGGTTGGCACCGTGCGCGCCACCGGATTTGACGTGGCTCGTGCGCGGTCCGCGATGGCTCAGCGCCGCAGGGTCGACTCCGACGACGCCGGCGATCGTGTCGACCAATGGAAGTAGCTCGTTGAACTGCTCGATCGAGATGAACTTGTCCTCGGTGCGCGGGTAGGACACCACCTGCGCCTCGTACATCTTCTGATAGGTATCGAGGACGTTCTTGGCTCCGAAGCCCTTCTTCGCCAGCAGAGACGACAGAGCTGCGAGGTCCATCAACCGCGGCGGACCTGTCTTCTTACGGCTCGTCCCGTCGTGGACAACCGGCGAGGAGACGAAGCCGCCGGGGACATCGACCTGTGAGTCGAATCGATCGACGTCGGGATCGGCGTACGTCACACCGTTCTCGTCACGAAAACGGTTCTCGTAGAACGCCTTCTTGACGTAATTCCTGTGGGCGTCGAGGCCGTCACCCACGATCACGACCATCGCGGACTTGAGCCGCCCGTTGCGGAGCACAGTGGTCGCGCCCACGGTTTTGGTCGCAAGCCTGGTGAACTGCATCGAGAGCATGTCCCACTTCGACCGAAAGTCGGCCTTACGGTAGTCGCCCTCTGCGGCGATTGCGCTGACCGCTCGACGTGCCCTGAAGGCCTTCTGCAACGACGCCGGTGTCTCGTCCAGGAACTCCATCCGTTCGAGCTTCTTGTTCTCCAGGCCCAGGTATTCCACGATCTCCCAGCCCAGGAGTGAGCCCTCACCGGTTGGGTCGAGATCGGCTGCGTTGCAGACCGTCTCGCATCCCGAAAGCACCTTCTCGAGTTCCTGCAGCAAGCTTTTCGCATCCGAATCGGTGACCAGCTTCCCGCCGGACACCCGGCGCCGGACCTCGCGCTCCCATCGGAAGTCGGCTGCATTCCACGGTAGATGTTCGAGCTCCCAGCTCCGGTACTTCTCGGCGAGGGACGACGGGACCATCGCGGAGGGGTCCTTCAGCTCGAGCAGGTGACCGCGAGCATTAACGATGACATACTCCGTGCCCTCGAACGTGCCACTCATCCCACCCAGCGCTGCCGCGAAATTGCGAGCCGCCGAGGGCTTCTCGGTCAGAATTCCAATCTTTCCCATGTTATCTGCCTCTTTTCGAGAGTTCAGTGATCCGTCGGTAACGGTCGATCTTGTTCTGCGCGTGCTTGTATGGCTGATTCGTGCAGCGCGGCCCAGTCCTCGTTCTCGAGGAGCGTCGAGGTGCCACGTCACCCGATCTCGACGACGGTGGCGGTGAGGGCTCGGTTCGCTTTCTCGGCGAGCTCGGCACCGACTGGACTGTCCATCAGCCGCGCGAAAGCGGCCACGCGATCTTGGTTGAACAGTCGCAGCTCGAGGTCATCGTCGCTGAGGCGAGATAGATCGTCGGCGTCGGTTGTGCTGGTGGGGGGGTGTGTTCATGGCAGGCCTTTCCGGATGTAGGCGTTAGAGGATGGGCCGAAATCGACTCCGGATGGTCATCCGGTCTCCCAGATCCCGCACCAGTCGGACTCGATCGACAGGATGTCGGTCACGCGTGCGTCCAGATCGGTGACGTCGCCGTGGGTGGTATCGAGGCCGTAGATGCCGACGGCATTGGTCTCCAGCAGCAAGCCGCCGTCCTGGTCGACCTCGAGACCGACATCGAGGTAGGCAGTCCGTCCGGCGGCCTCGATCGTCTCGAAGGCTTCCGCGATCTCGGGCCACGTAGCTTGCCGCCGCGCTGCCGCGTCGCCGCTGGGCACCGCCGCCTCGCCGGGATGGGCGGCGAGCAGCCTCGGCCAGGGGATCGGTGCGTTCGCCCATGCCAGAAGCAGTGACGAGGCCACCGCCGCATCGACCCGTCCGATCAGGGCACCGGCCGTCGCCTCACGCAGCCAGTCCGGCACGTCGGCGTCCGCGGTGAACGTCCCCCGCTCGTCACCGTCGATCGAGGTCCAGTCGATGTGCGAGCGCAGTTCGGTGAACCTGCGGTGCGCTCGCGGGCTCCATTGCGCCCAGTACCGGTCGCAGGACTCGGTCAGTTCGGCGCGTGTGTCCTGTAGAGCACGTGCGCAGGGC
Organism: Rhodococcus sp. JG-3; assembly: GCF_000482405.1. NCBI lineage: Bacteria > Bacillati > Actinomycetota > Actinomycetes > Mycobacteriales > Nocardiaceae > Rhodococcus > Rhodococcus sp. JG-3. The sequence continues at coordinate 70,692 of NZ_AXVF01000005.1, read as the reverse complement.
AGACAGTGCGGATCGGTATGAAAGACGTCGACTGACCAGGCTCCGTTGGGGGCACCATCCGGTTCGCCGGGAAGCGTGGCCCTGCTGACCCAGTTGCCGTGCCGGGGAACGGTGGGTGCCACAGTGCCGGTTATCTCCCGGAAAGGAGCGGCACCGAGGATGGGCACCAGGTCGCACACGAGCCATACGGCACGGTCACCGACGCTCCAATGATCGGAATGCAGTCGAGGATCGCTCACCAGATCTGAGGTCACGACAACTCCTTCTCGCCGGGGTCGGAATACCGGTAGCTCTGCTGGGTCGGGACTGCGGAAGCGCAGACGATGCCGGTCGATCCGAGCCCTGCCACCACTGCACCCGTCGCAGGCAGCCCATCGGCGGCGAGCGATATGCAGCGCACATCCACCGCTGTTCGGCGAGGACCGTCATCCCCATCACGAGCGCAATGAGTGCCGCGTTCATCCATATGTACGGATTCAAGAGATATTCAGGCCGTCCTGCGACACGAGCGAGGATCGATCCCGCACGCGATCAGAACTGCGAAGATCTCCCGCACCATCCGGCGCGGCAGCACAGCCAAGGATCGTCGAAGTCGCGGCCTGCGTAGCGACGACGGGGACACCACTATCGAGACACAGCAGAGGACAACAGCGATGACGGCAATCAACCATGCCAGCGCGAGGGCGAATCCGGCAGCCACGCTGCTGGATCCGATCTCTTCCGCTGCCCTCAATACGGAATCGAAAGCGTCGAACACCGCCAGCATCGTGGGCCGCACGGTGTCTGCTGCGGCGATATCGGCGCGCACGGAATTGAAATCGACCCACCGCGAGAGACCGAGCAGCAATGTCAGCGCCGCGACACTGATAGCGAAAAAGCATGTGGGTCGCAGGTATGGCAGAAGGTCACGGGCGAACCTTGCCACTGGCCGCGTGTTTGTAGTGTCGGATAACAGGTCTCGGGGACTCATCTGAACAGCTCCAATCGAATAGGTAGGGACGCAGTGGCCCCGAAGTTGTAAGCGGCGTCGATATGAATCAGGTACGTCGGTCGAGCGGTGAGCATCGGTCGCATCAGTACTGCGGTCTGAAACGTGTTGTGCGGCAGTAGCGGTGAACTAGTCATGAAATACAGGGCGAGAGGCTGTAGGTGCCCGGCCATGATCAGGCAGCCGAGGACGGAACCGACCAGCACTTTGGTGTTCTCTACCTCGCGGCCGTCGTGGTGCTTACGGGTTCGTGCCATGCGGCCCAACGCGACCAGCACCCCGATTGCGCAGGCCAGGTAGATCGAGAGCGTGAGCACTCCGAGCACCTGCCGTGTTTCGAGTACGGCCGTCATGCGATCCACCCCAAGAACTCGTAGGCGGCAAACGAGACAAGGCCGCCGACCGCGGTCCCGATCAGCACTCTCATGGTCTTGGCCGCACGGCCTTTCTTGCTCATTCGAGTCCATGCGATGCGGCCCAGTGCAACAGCAAACGCTGCTCCACAAAGGACACACATGGCCAGCATCAACCCCCGAACTATCGGCAGCATCGTCAATGGCCCGGTCGGTGGGGGCAACGTGCTTCGGTCGGGTGCAGCACAACCTGAGCGAACAACACAGCGGACTCGGTGATCACGAGGCTGTATCGCCGAAGCACGGTGCGCCCCACAGGCTTGCACCGTTGGTCTGCGCAGTCGATTGTGCGGCAGTGATGTTCGTGGCCTCGGCCAGGTGTTGGTCTTGATAGATGTACGCCCGGGCCATTCCGGTTTCGGCGGCGCGGACGCTGTAGTTGCTCCCGTCGGGGAGCTGGACGTAGCGCAGGAGGCGTCCGTAGCGGTCGGTGTCGTTGGCTACCGGATCGGCGGTGAGGGTGATCGTGGTGCCGTCAAGCTGCTGATGAGCCCAGGCGCTTGCTTCCGGCCCCCAGCACTGCACCGGTGCGTCGGGGTCGACCGTTTCGGGGGTGTCGATACCGAGAATGCGGACTCGTACCGGGTCGCCGCCGGTCGACAGACGCACGTCGACGGTATCGCCGTCGATCACCCGATCGACGACACCACTGGTCGTAGAGACGACCTCAGAGGCGTGTGCGGGGTTCGGGGGAGCGGTCAGGGGATCGCAGCCCGCCAGCATCGCGGCAACGGCAGGAGCAGCTACACAGACCGAGAGAACGCGCGTCCTTGTGCGCGACAGACGTGGGGAACGGGCAGAGTATCGAGGGAGTGCGGACATGAGGGCCTTCGTGTGGGTGCGAGCGCGTCGGCCAGCACACGGCCACCGGGGCACACGCTGCTGAGCAGCGGTCGGTGGGTGCTGACCACAGGACGCTCGACCGTGACCCTCATCGACGGTCGAACACACCAGCCAATTTAGCGCATGGCACCGACATGATGGGCGTACGCGCCTGACCTGCGGATTCGTCTCGGAAAGGTTCGAAGCGGTGCTGAGACGGCCGCGAAGCGGCAGCATGGCGGGCATGGGTGATGTTGTCGAGTTCGTGCCGCGGTTCTCTTTGACCGATCGGCAGCGGGAGCTGATGCGAATACACGCGTGGGTGTGCGCCGACGGCGCGTACGACGACATCGATGAACGCGCAGACGATTCCGTCGACCCGACCGAGTGGTGGTGCCTGTTCGACCGACTGCCCGAATGCACGTTCAACGAGTCCACCCAGTGGCGGCGTCAGATGGCCCGATCGTTCGACGACTTGGCCGAGGAGCTCGACGCCGGCCAGCTACCGAGGCCTCGCACGATGGCGGAGCAACTGGCGCTCATGATCGTGATCGTGCACGCCTCAGCTGCCCTTTCCGATGCCGAGTACGGCGAAGACGTTGCCGCGCTGCCCACTCACCCGCGAGACAGCGATTGGGATGCCGTGTCGGACGGTTTGATGGATGATCGTGACGCCGAGGCGTTCTACCATCCCTCCACCGCCGCGCAGTGGCTACGAATCTTCCCCTGCAACACCTGGTTCACGCCTCGGGATGGGCAGGTTCCGCGTGATCCTCGACGAGGGTTTCGACGGTAGGTTCTCCCACACCAAAGCCATCGATCGTTTGTGTGCGCAAGCCTCCCCAAGAGGATTTGGGGAGGCTTGCGACGGGTGCTCATCGGATTTCGACGGCTAGGTCGGAGGATTGCGGCTGGTCCGCAGGAACCAAGTCATGTACTCGATTAACGTCGAACCGCCCGACTCGTCGTATGAATTGCTGCTCGACAGAGAACCGATCGGATACGACTCGACAGCAATCGGCGCAATCCCGACGTCTCGAGTCGATCCTCTACCGAACATCCCCATCCGCCTGGGGCGAACGTCTTTGCGAACTAGGTAGAGAGTGCCGTCGACTCCGACTGCGTGCGGATCTCGCATCGCCATGAACGACCAACCCATGACGGATGACTCGAAGATCTGGTGGCCGTTCCAGCGCGTTGGATCCAGAAACTGTGAACCGTCGTATGGGCCTAACGCAGGGATCGGGAGCGGCGAAATTCCATACTCTCGAGCCAATCTCACGAATTCGGCAACAGCCAGCCAGCCCTCATCTTCTTCTTTCGCCTCTCGTGCGCGAACCAGCTCCGAGCGGGCCTGCTCGGCTTTATCGAGACCGTGGATGCTGTCTTCAATCCCCACGATTTACTTACCCTTCTGTAGGAGTTCTACGGCGTCATTACGCGCAGGGTGGGCAGCACGGTCTGAAGCCATTGTTGGATCTCGCTGAGATCGGACGCCAACGTCATGGCGTCACTTTAGTCAGGATCTGCTGTTCGAGCGGTACCGCTCGATGACTGAGTAGCGTTGATTTCGCGATCGCCCGAAGACCCCAATTGCCGTCAATAGGCTGGGCGGTGTCACGCAGACAGCGTGCTGAAACCCTCTGGCAGTGGCGAGACTTCGAGGCCCCCACGACCGCACAGTCATGCCGTCGGTCGTAAACAACTACTTTGGTCCTACACCTTCACTCGCCAACCGTTCCCTCACACTGTCCGGCATGGAGGAGCATGCGTCCGGCTCATCAAGTGTGTCGGAGAAATCAGAGGCCGGTTCGTTGATTCCGATGGTTCCAACGACGCCCTCCCATCCACCCATCTCAGACTCGATCTGAGGTATGAACCATCCAGCGGCTCGGTTGACTGAGATGGGGACGAGCCAGAAGGCATTCTCGCTCAGGTCGATGCCGCCCTCTGGTGCACGTCGTACGTCTTCGCCCAGCGGCAAAGTGCCCGCCAGCTGCTGGGCTTGGTTGGCGCTGATGTCCCAGGGCGGCAGACCGAAGTAGTACCAGGTGGCTGCACATACGCCGTAGAGGTCGGGTCCGAATTGTGCGATGTTGAGATAGATCTCCATCATTCGTTTGTCGGAGATGGTGTAGCCGAAGGGAATTGCGAATACGGCCTCGACGCCCTTCTTGATGACGTTCTGTGATCGGTTGAAGAAGATGTTCTTTGTGACCTGCTGCGGGATCGATGATCCGACTGGGTCTTTTTGCCCGCGGAGTTTGGCGATTATGCGGTCCCCGAACTCTGCGTAGTCGAAGGGGGCCAACCGTGTCCCCAGCTCACCGTCTTCGTGGACGATGGCAGCCGAGATCATGTACCGACTGATGTGGTCGATCGACACGTTCTGCTGAACGGTGTTTCCGGGCGCATCGTCGGTTGCCATGAACATCGTTCGCGATGGGTCAACGAATGTCAGGACAACGGCAAGCGTCTCGACCAGCAATAGCATCGTCACCAGCACTAGCGCGGCCCTCTTGAGCCACCGCCGGACCCACGAACGCTTCCTGGGTGGATCAGGGCGAACCCACGAGTCATCCGACGGTGCAGTATCCGGTCGATGAACCTGCTCAGCCGGTGAGCCTGGGGTATCCCGACCCGAACGGTGCAGTTCGGAATATGGATCTCCAGGCGGATTCAGGTTCGAGTCATCGCTAGTGGTCACTGTGGCTGGCCCCTCCGCGAGCGAGTAATGCAATACCCGCCGTCCAGCCCTGCGCTGTGACGTATCGCCGAATAATACCCCGGAAGCATTGCTGTTGGTTTGTTTAGTGGGGGTGGTCACCGCCCGTCGGCGTCGTCACCGCCTCATCACCATCAGGCGTCGACGAGGCGGCGGATTCGGCCCCTATTTCGATCATGGGGCACTGCCCGGCGACTCCTCGCACGACCAGCCTCCACCCCGGCGCACGGGTTGTACGGTTGACGATATGAACAGTCCGATCGACGATGCCGCCCAGGCCTGGAGCTGACCATGCGCTCGACCTGCGCTCTCTACGTCGACACCGGCTACCTACTGGCGTCCGCTGCCAAACGCGTGACCGGTACCTCGCTGCGCAGTGGAATACACGTCGACTACGCATCCCTGATCGCGTCGCTGATCGGAATTGCCGAATCCCGATCAGGGCTCCCGGTCCTGCGCGTGCACTGGTACGACTCCGCTCGCCACGGTGTGCCCGACGCCCAGCAGGAGCGCATCGGTGAGTTGTCGAAGGTCAAACTCCGGCTCGGACGGTTCGGTGTGAACGGAGAGCAGAAGGGTGTCGATCTGCGCATCGGACTCGATCTTGTCGCCCACGCCCGCAACGACGCATCCGACGTCTTCTTCCTCGTCTCGGGGGATGACGACCTCACCGAAGCCGTGGAGGAAGCGCAGGCACACGGTGTGCAGGTCGTCCTGCTGGCCGTGCCGACCGCAGCCGGGGCACCGCACGCGGTGAGCAGGCATCTCCTGCGAGCGGCAGACGAACTCGACACCATCGACGGTTCCGCCGTCGATGCCGCCGTGACCAAAATCGAACGACGATCACCGCCAGAACCGGCAATCCCGGCACTCACACCCTCGAATGCTCAACCCTCGCGTGGTCGTCCGACTCCGCTCGACATCGTGACCAGTTCAGGCCGCAGCACCGCGGTACCTCGGCCCGTTCCGTCGACTCATGTGCCGGTTCCCGCGTACAGCGGCTCGACCGGGCAACCTTCGTGGATTGCACCCAGCTACGAGGAGCAGACAGCGCAGGACGACCTCATCGAAAAAGTGGCGGTCAACGTCCTGGACTCAGTGCTGAACAGCAACACCGCAGACGACGTGCGCGAACTCGAACGCGCACGCCCGTCCATTCCGCCCGACATCGATCGGGCGCTGCTACGCGATGCCTCCGATGCGTTGGGCGTCGACGACCTCGACGCGAACATCCGCCACCGCCTCCGCGCAGGCTTCTGGCGCAAGTACGAGGGATCGGCGACGGAATAAGTCCTCGAGTAGCCGCTCTGCCTCAGCGGGCCGCTTCCCATGTCTCCACGTTGAGGAGATCGGGGTACCCCATCTCGGTCAAGGCGCGCACGATCTCGCGGACCGGAATCCCCGCATAGAACGGGGCCTCGGCACTATCTTTCTTGCTCAGCTCTTCGGCGACCATCCCCACGACGCGACCGTCTTGCGCGACGATCGGGCCGCCGCTGTTTCCTGGCCGTGCAATAGCCGAGAAGAGCATCAGGTCGAGGCCGGTAAGGCCCACGATGTGTGGATTGACTACCTCCCCTCTGTGTACGACGATCGCCGATTCACGCGTCATCGGCACTGGTGGGTAGCCGAGAGTCCATGCCGAATCCGACCACTGAGGATCTCTGAAGGCAATCCCAGCACCGAGGCTGTACTTGCCTTCCAAGCCTGACACCTCGAGTATCGCCACATCGATGTGTTTGTCAGGTCCAGCGCTGCTCGTGTGTGAGGTCGTCTTCGTAACCTGTAGCTCGATGGGAGGAACCGATGTGCCGGCGGAATCGGGTGGAGCCGACGTCGATGTCTTCAGTGCCGAATCGACCGTCATGCCATCCACGACATGACGATTGGTCAGGATGTGCTTGTCGTCGATCAGTAGACCGGTCCCGATCTGCGGGTCACCGTCGGTGTTCGTGCCGGTGACGGCAATCGTGCTTGCCATGAACGACCGGATCAGGAATTCGGGCCCCAGGACCTCGGACAGCCATAGATCACCAGAGGCCTGCGCTTTCGTTGCGCCTTGATTCATGGCGTAGTACGCGTCCAAGAACGGCGGAGGTCCGGCACCTGGCATCCGTTGGAGTAACCCCGCAACCGTGAGCTGTTCTGCAAGAGCACGGATTTGGAACGCTACATCCCAGGGCTTGTCGATCAGACCGGCCTTCTCGGCGTACTGCAGAAAGTCGGTGAGTGTCAGTGGGGTGATGTGCCCCAGCCCGGACGTCGGCTTGCCCAGCGCGGCCTTCACTCTGTCGCTGTTGATCGGTAGAAACACCTGCAACATGTCCTTCGCGAGTTTTAGGCGCAGATCGGTCGGTAGCTTCGTGTGTTGGTTCATGGGTGTCGTCATCGGGCGTCCTGTTCCGCTCGGGGGGTGCTGAGCTTTACAGGAAGTCTGAGACACCGGGTAGCTGCTTCGCAGCCGAATCGGCAGGCTCGTGAACGGCAGAGGTGACGCAAGTTCCTTGATGAATTGGAAAACCCGCCAATCAGAATCAATTGGCGGGCAGCGCAACTAGATGAGCGCGATAAGTGCTAGAAGCACTATAGTCGCAACTGCAATGTTGAGCTTGAATCCACGATATTCGATGGATAACTTCATATCCCTGGTATCGACGCGTCCCGCACGACTTGCCGAGCCTCTCGGATGATCACGAGACACGCAATCTCGTAGTGCGAGAGGGATTGGCATGACCGCTGTCAGCTATCAAAGCTCGACGTTCAAGTGCACCGCTTCGTAAGCCCCCCGCTTGCGTTGTGTGACGTCCGGATTGCCTGCCTTTGCTCAAGCTGAGCAAAACTGACTTAAGCATCGAATGGACCGAGACACTACGGTAGTAACAATCGCTGACAGTTGGGACTATCCACTCAGTTCATACGGCCCAATTGCTGGTCGATATATCTTAGTGGAAGCGTAGTCCTGCCGTGAAAATAGTTTCGAGTGCACCATTTTCGTCTGGCTTTACTTCCTCGCCGGCGATCGTGCGAAGGGTGAGCAGAAGCGGTTGCAGCTCTCTGAGCATTGCGGAGGCTTGTGCCGCGCTTGGTCGCTGCCCGGTTGCTATGCCCAGCGAGAGTTGATTTACAGTCGCGGCGTTCAATCGGCCGTCTTTCAGGACCGCCCAGGGTTTTGCATCGTCTATGTCCGCAGTGTCGTCATTTGCAGGATCCTCTAACTCGGCCAAGGACTTGCGTGCACGTGCGGCAAGAACCGCCGCTGCGCCGACAATTAATGTGTTTTTGGGTGCTTCTGTGTAGTACATTTTTGCTGCGGAAAAAAGCTCGTTGCGTTTGATTTCGAGTAGCGGGATTGTCGAGGTATTTAGTGGGTGCGTGCTGTTCTGTGCAGGTGAGTCGTCCTTCGTCTTTGCAAGGTCGAACAAGTAGTCAGCTACCAGTAGTTGGCCGATGACGCCGTATCCGCACAGCAGTATCAGATCGGGCAGATGGATGTCCTGACCAGTGTCGACATCGCCGCGGACCCGGTCCGCCAACGCGAACATTGTTTCAAGGGCGCGGCGGGGGGTCTCAGCTTCCAGTCGATGTTGTAGCGCGAGTGTATTCAGAAGGTGGTCTCGTAGATCCAGGAGTTCTTCGGCATCTATGAATTCGAGCGGTTCGTTGTCTGTGGCGTAGGCGACGTGAACAGCGCACAGTCGCGTCAAAAAGGGGACCAGTATTCGTGGGGGAAGACTGAGGCCAGATTGGGCGTGCTCTCTCATTGTGCGGGCCATCGTGAGCACTGCGTCGAACTCAGCTGGAGGGCTTTGGTGGACGAGCGCTTCGGCCCGTGCGCGGTGAAATTCGGCTGCGGCCGCGTTGACTGGTTGGTTGAGCTTGCCCTCGTAGTCTCTTTCCGTCTGTTTGTGGGTAGCGACTGCGCTCAGCTGGGCCAATACTCTGAGCTTGGCTTCAAGAATCGCCGTCGTGCTGGGGTCTGAGCCCAGTTCCTGACAGACTATCCGCGCGTTGCGTTGCGCTGCGGCTGCTGCATTGCGGGCCAGCTGCCCCCCTAGAGCGTAATGACGGCCCCTGTCCTTCCGTAGATGCCGAATTCCACGCTCTGCTACTTTCAACGCTTCGTCCACTCTGTCTGCGTCATCGGGGAGCTGTAGCAGGCGGTAGGACAAGTAGCAGCATTGTGCCGCGAGCAGGTGTTCTTCGTGAGGGTGCAATGCCAACGTGTCGGTATAGATGTCGCGGGTCTGAGTGACTGCTTCGTCTATCGGCAGGTCATCGAGCGCCCGAAGAATGCGGAGTTGCTCGGCGGCGAACTCGCGGTCCTGGCCATTGGGAATACGATCGGATTGCACGCGAAGTGCACTAGGAACCTCCCGTCCTCCTCGATCCCGCTCGGCGACGATTGCGGCGACGACGTCATGGATCGTTGGAAACTGCCGTTTGATTGTGTTGACCGAGACGCCGGCTTCGAGAGCGAGATTCTTCATGGTCATCGTCTGCAGTTCCCCAGCGTCGGCGAGGCGGTCGCCAGCAGCGACAATCAAGTTACGGCTGTGCCGCATCCGACTCTCTCCAGCTCTCTTTGCCGCGTCGTTGCCTGTGCTTGCGCGCGAGGATCCTGCGTTCATGGCCATGACGTTCCCCCTGCTGGTCGATGACGCAAGACGCTACCACAGGTATCCACGTGGATACTGGCGATCAACCAACGTGAATGTTGCTCCATGTCTTGATCGATGAGGAGGCCCGGCTTAAGTTTATTGCACGGGTGATGACAATATCGCTCTGAGCAGGAGGAATAGGATGATTACCAGTCCGTCTGTCCATCGCGCGATCAGGTCTGATTTCGAGGTCGAGATCAACTCGGAACTCGCACAAATCGCTTCGCTTCACGAACCCACCAGGCGTTCCCTGGGCCGTCGGGTTGCAACCGCAGTAGCTGGGTTGGCGGTAGTAGGTACAGTCATCGGCGCAGGTGCGGGTTCTGCTACTGCGGCCCCGGCGATCCCGTGGATGCCTCATGCGCCGAACAACAGCCCGCGATCAGAGTTCACGGACTGCGGCCAGTATCGATGCACGAAGTACTTCAGCAAGGAGGCGACTGCCGCGATCGCCGACTACTCGGGGAATGGGTTCGTCGACCTGGCCCAGGTCTTACCGGAGCCAATCGTGCATCTGTTCTTCGGTAATGAGATCGAGGCGACGCAAGAGATCGAGGACAACGCGAGGGAGGCAGCCGTCAATGATGGGTGCCTGCAGATCTCTCACAAGATCGGCAATAAGCGGGACTACGCCTACAGCTGGACCACCCATCCGCACTACTGCGGGTCGGAAAACGCCCGCTACGACCGAGTGAGCACGTCCGGCGTCGGTTGATATATCCGGGGATGGCCTGGTCAGGATTTACGTTCTGACCAGGCTGTCGTCGCGGGTTCGGTCGGCCCCGCCGAACAAAACATCACACGCCAAAGGTGATGGCAGTCATTGCCGATAACAGATAGATGACATGATCCCAGTTGAAACGAGGTATTCATCGTACAGATCTAGATTACGAGGGCCATTTTCGGGCTGCGGAAGACTGCTTCGTCAGAGCGGCCGAGAGGGTGCCGACTGACCGTGCCCGTACGTGAAACGCTTGCAGCGAGGTGAACAGATCGCCGAGCTCTTACAGAACCAACATTGCTTCAGCATCTCTACTCCCTAGGCCCGCGCGTCTGCGGATCACTACTACGCGTTGGGAGTCGCTACGGTTATTCCAAATACGTCCCCGATTGTTCGGCACACGTCACAAACCGGCTTTGACACGTGGTCTTGACGTGGAACGAACCATTGGCCGCAAACCCCCTGAACCGGGTCGCCCTCAACGATGCTCTCGGTCAGCCGGGTCGTATGGACGACATGGGCGGTTGTGCCCGGCTCCATGTGGCCTGGATGATCGGCGGATAAATCTCCACGGCAGATGGAGTCCAACTCCCCGGTATTAGGTACCTCGATCGAATGGATTCGAGTAGCTAGAAACGTTGAACCCCAACGGCTCTCGCAGGGGTGTATGGATGCGAGAACGATTTGCTCGGCCCATTCGAGAAGGCCCGGCACGGCCCAGTTCAACGTGTTGATCTCCACCAGGAACTCGTGAGGGTTGCCGTCGTCCGCCGACACATACATGACCGAGACGGTGCACAGGGCATTGCCGCTCGGGCCGGTAATCGTCTCACTGATCAAGTTTCCCGAATTGCGCGCCGACTGCACCCAGGTCACGGTGTCACGAACGAGTCCGAGCTCCCAATCGATCAGATCGTCCTCGCCGAGCTCACGTGCTCCCAAAGCCTTGTCTTGGCTAGTGGGCAAGAAGTAGTCGTGTCCGCGGGTGTCGACGAGCTCCATGAACTGCTTGTAGAAATCCTTGCGCGATCCTGCCGTCCGAGTGCCACCAGCGACAAGCCACGCCTGGCCGTCGGCATCTTCGTACACCGCTCCCCGCCACCGGTTTACCTTGACTTTCCAGTACACCGGCGGAGACGCGATACCCGAGATGCTCTCTCGGAGCTTGTCGGCGTCGGCGTCGACCGGAAAGTCGTCTACCGCCTTACCGATCAAGGGATGCGCGAGAGTGTGGACAGGTTTGATCATCCAGGCCAGGTTTCGTGCAACGAGCTGTTGGTCGTCGCTGTTCTCCCAGCCGCCGTCGAGATCCTCGCGGAGGCAGCGCAACGTAGGTCGGGTCGAGGTGGTCACGGTGCCATTGTGCCCGACCTGCGTACGACTAACCCTGTTGTTCGGCTCGGGCGGTTTCGCGTGTACGAGAGGGATGGGCGGCCCTTACCGCCATCTTCTGGCGCTCGTCCTGCTGGCCGGCAATGAAAGCCTGAACGTCACCAAAAGTGGTCCGGCGGTCGTTTCCGACCCTGACGAACGGCAGCGCATTGCTGTCCATCAGCTTGTAGACGTGCCCGCGACTGACGCCGATGATCTTGGCTGCTGCCGATGGTGTCAGTTGCTGCTCGTTTGCAACAAATGAGAAGTCCTGGCCGGCGACGACCGAGTCCCGAAGGTTGACCAGGCATTCGCGCAGAGGACTGTGTTCAGGCAGTCGTTCCGCGAGTGTGCTCAACTCGTCGAGCTCCCTCTGGGGAACAGAAGACGCTTCAAGCGTGCGCATTTTCGTGTCCTAACATGTGAGTCGGTAGCTCGGCCTGAGATGTACTCAAGTGCTACAGGTGACACCACCGTATCACCCAAGTGCCACAGGTGTCACGCACGCTGTAGGCGCGATCGGTTGTGGCGGTCGTCAGCCCGGACGTTCGAGCGCGGGGAAGATTTCGTACAGGTTTGCAAGTAGAACCGTGCGGTTTTTGCCCCTAAGCAGGGGTGTTCCGAGATTTCGGTGAGTGCTCATTAGGGCACCGGGACCGATCGGAGCACGGCATGGGGACAACCGCCTCGGCTGGATCTGAACCTGCCGGATTCGTTTCTCATATTGTCGATATCGAAAATTCTGCGCGGGCCAGGTGTCCGCGAGGTCACGCGCGACGTCGTCGCGACAGGGTCGTGAGACCGCCGTCCGGCACCGTCTATCTCAAACGATAATCATTGCCGATAGCAGAGGTTAGTCAGGTTGCGCTCGACAGTGCAGCGGTAATCAACGTCGGTCGACTTGGTTCGGCCGAGACTGTCACTGAACTGAGTAACTACCACTCGTGACGCGGATTTTCGACAACATCAACTCGCACTTGGGGCGGGCATACGTGGGTCGACGACAGCCCCGATGAGGAAACAGAAGAAACCTTCGAGTTCTGACTGGCCAAAGAGTGCGGAGGAGGCAGTCTATGCTTATTTCAACGGATTGGATGAGGGGGGCGATTTTGACGATTGATAACGACATTGACGTATTTAACGCATTGTCGAAGCTTCGCGAGGGTTTAGACGTATTCTTGACAGATGTCTGCCGCACGCACGACTGGACATCTATTCTCGCTGAACGCGATGTTCATCGAGGTGTAACGGGCAAGGTCTATGCACGGGATACTCAGTCATGTCTACGTATGCTCACGGAACAACTATCGGTTTCACACACTATTCGCCAACGTCTGGGTCGAGATCGGATTGCGTTGGCAAGCGAACTGCGAGAAGTCAGAAATAAATCTTCTCACGCTGACCCCGAAAATGCCTTCAGTGATCAAGACGCATATCGCGCTTTGGACTCGATCGAACGCCTGCTGGCGGCAGTTGGGGCACATTCGCTCGCATCTGAAGTGCAAACAATGAGGCTGACCACCTTAATGCGTCTCGTCGTGAAGGAAGGGGGGACGCCAAGTGAAGGGCGACCCTCGATTGTATTGCCGCCAAGAAAAACTGATACCGTGCAAGATTTGCATTCAGGGAGGGAGGGTGATAAGCGGTCTGCTCTCGACGTACTGATTCGTGACGTCACTGTCCAGCGCGTCTGGTCGGATGGAGCCCGCCCTGTAGAGGGCGGCGAAGTACTCCTCGAGTATCTGCGCAGCCCAATGGACAATGAGTATGACTTTGATTCTTCGGACGGGGACGAATATGGCAGTGAGGAAATTAAGTTCCGCGCGGATGTGCTTCTCGGTCTGTTGCCCTTCATTCGCAGTAGTGTCGGTACGCAGGAGCCATTGTCCGGCATCGATATTCGTGGCGTTGACCTGAGTGGAGCAGATTTGGCTGGTGTTACCTTTCCTTCCAATAGTAAACTGGACTACATTAGATTTTGTGGTGCTAATCTTAAATCTTGCGTGATAAAGCCAAATTCGCTTCTGCTCGACGTGGATTTCTCCAATGCAGATCTTACTGGAGCAGTAATAGATACATCCATGTCTAGATGTATTTTTAGGAATGCTGTGCTGTATCGGTCGGCTATAAGCGGCTATCTCTCGGATCTTGATTTTTCTCGCGCAAATCTGCGCTATGCGCGGCTTACGTACGAAATTCAAGACTGCACTTTCGAGGGTGCCGACCTTGAATGTGCTGAGATTGTGGCAGGGGACGGCATAATGAGGTGCAACTTTAGTCGCGCGAGGTGCTTATCCACGGCAATGAAATTTTTTGAGATTAAAGACTGCAATTTTGAGATGGCTGACATGCGCGATGCAGATCTTGGTTATGCGTTCGGTAATGTTCACCAATTCTCGAATCTGCAGAGAATGCAGGCGAAGTTTGATGACTTCAACAGGCCTGTATCAGACGAGTAGGGCCTACCCTCTGATATGCAGCGGATTCTCGGAGACGTCAGGAATCGAACGAGCTGTACTGCGTCGGAGCCGACGATTCTATCGTTGCTCGTATCGACTGCTCAATGTGTGTTTCTGGAACCGGACTGGCCTCGAGGCGCGTCAAACGCCTGCTCAGCAACTCGACTATAACTGGCTCGGTCCGCCGGGTACACCGTCATGGCACCTCCCGCTGCCCCCTCATCTGTTACCGAAAATCATTACCGATAACAGATATTATGTCAGGTAGACCTCCGTATGTGATGTGCCGCAACGGTTTTCACTACGTTTTGGTAAGCGCCGACCAATCTCGAATCGGTGTCACGAGGTATCAAGTCTTCGCGCGGGTAATGGGCGAGACGGCCAAAATGTTTGTCTCGTTTTGAGCTCTGTGCAGGGCCTCGTCAAGCCACTGTCGACCACCATAGGCATCATCATCGTCGCCCTCCGATCGATGAGTGGGTACGTGCGGTGAGGAAACTGACTCGATGGGGGACGAGCCAGATTTGGTTGTCGCAATCTTCAAAAGCGGCGTCCCAGCACGTCGAGCCCCTGAGTGGTGTCTTTGTCGCGTTTGTCGGAGACACGGGTTAGCCTGACGCGCACTATGACTGCGTACAGTTTCGGTAATCGTTGGGTCGGAATCATCGCGCTGGGTACCCCGCCTCCCCCTGAACCGTTGCACAAGATGGCGCTGCGCCTGCGCGCAAAGCTTCTTTCCCGCACGGTGTCTCTCGATAGAACCGTTGTGGTCCCCGTTGACACCCTGATGCAGTCGCTGGCCCGACTGCGAATGCAGCTGACCGTATCGGGTCAGGATGCGCGGTCACAGGAATGCCTCGAAATGGAACGCAAGTTCCGCGCCGGGCGCACCCCCGTACTACGGCCTTGGATAAACAAGGCACTACTCGAAGTGCACACGCCGCTCCCCTCACGACTACCGAAGGACAACGCCGCGTCGGCTACAACAACGACGGCACGGACGGAAAGCACTGTGCTCACCGGGTGGGCGCAGTATCCGCAGGCACCGCGGTCTCCGTGGGTACCACCGCCGCCGCCGCGGCTGTTGCAGGATCTACGGAAGATGGACTTGGTCCTGGATGAGGATGCATTGTTGTGGGTGCGGTGGGCGTGCCTACACAGAAGCTACCTTTACGAATCGGTACCCGACAGCCCGGTCAGCCCGGCGGTGCTGGATCTGCTCGATGCCCTCGGACGGGGCTGGATGCGTCTGGCAATGCTCGATCGAGTCCGCACGCAGCGCGACGATTTCGCTACAAATAATGAGGTCAGCGGCGTCCTCGCCTCGGACCATCACGCCCGGGCCCTTCTCGGCGCCTGGGTCGGCGACGTCCAGGCAGCGTTCTATGGCAAGGGCGAAGCTGCCCTGATCGCAAACGGTCGGAAAAGCTCCGCGCCAGTGGGCGTCGCGATGCAGATCCTCGGGGCCTTGTCGCTGGTCACTGCGTCTCAGGCACCGGCAGATGCACTTCTCGAGCGGATTTCGTTCACTCCTCAACGCCCGGAACCGGACTGGGCAACGGTCCTTGGTTCAGCGTTGAAACGCAAACCGGAGTTCGTACGCTCTTCATCCGGCCCGGATCACGACAAGACTTTCAGTGTGACGGTGACTGCTAACGGGCTTTCGGCGTCTGCCTCCGCGAAAAGCTTCAAGACGGCGCGTAAGGCCGCTTCACGCTCGTACGTCCTGCAGCATCTGCCTCGCGCAGTGCAAGACGACTCACCCGGTCGTGCGCAACCAACAGTAGCGCCCCGCCTTTACAGAGGCGACTTCCCGCAACACATGCGTGCGACTCGGTGGGCGCAGCAAGCCTTCGAGGTGGCTGACGCCGCGTGGATGAGCCAGGCGCTGACACACCGATCCTGGGTTCACGAGAATGCAGCGATGGTGGCCGAAGCCGCCCAGCGTGATTACGGGACCCTGGCCGCTGAAGGCTCTGAGGTTCTTACCACCTTGGTGCGTCATCATTATGTGCTGCAGACCCTGAGTTCCTCGTCCCGGCTGGCAACGACGGTGGCTGTACACCCGGCAGTGTCGGCCGAGGTCGTGCTGCCCTTGTTCGACGCGATGCCCGTAGGAGCCGGGGTGCTTCGGGGCAGGGGCATGCCCGTGCTGAGTCGGGAGGTCAAGGAAGATGTCGCGCAGGCCATCGCGGCTGTGGCATGGCGCGCCAACGGAGACCTCCTCATGGAGCGTCAACCCCAGACGGTAGCGAACTGGATCCGTTCCTTCGAGCCGCCCGTTGATTCATCGACCCAGCTGCAGGAATATTGCGCGCGCCTGAGGGTCGACTACGACTTCGACTACGAACGTCGTGGCCCCGACCATCAATCGGAGCAGCGCGCAACCATCACATTCGCCGTCGACGGCCGTCCGCGCTGTCGCGGGCCATGGCGCTCTGGAAAGACCCCGGCGAAACAGGCGGCGGCAGCGATTGCACTGGGCTGGGTTTTCGGCCGCGACGAGACCGGTCCGTCGCCAACCGGGGACCGTCTGGCGCTGCTGCGGGAAGCGTTCCTTGCCGAGCTGCGCCTGGCCGACCCAGACCGGTGGATCCATTTCGATAGGGACGTCATCTCCGGCACGCTGGGTGTCGATCTGCTTGCTGCCAGGGACTATGACGGTTATTTGCACTGGAGTCGAGCACGAGCGCATTTGGTCCCCGGTTCGGCGATTGCGACCGTTGCCCGACTGACCGCGTTCTACAATGCAGTTCTGACCCAGCACTGCCGGGCGGCGGTCCGCCGGTGGAGTGTTCAGAACACTCCCTTTCACGGCGCGGAGGTGCTGCCGACGGAGCTCGCCGACCACATCGCTGCTTGGCGAGCCGGGTCGGGTCCCGGTCGACTGACGCTGCTCGAAGACCTATTGACCATGCTCCGCGGCGCTGACCGGGTAGCAGCCACCCTAGATTACGTGCAGCGGCAGGCGCATACAGTCGCAGATTCCGCTGGCGTTCGTCTCGAAACCGAAAGCAGCAGCGATGCCACCGGTCGGTCTGTCGTCCTTCATCTTCCAGGGGCGCGATGGTCGGAGGCGTTCGAGCCGGTCATAGATATCGTCGACACCATTGTCGGCGGAGCGATCTGGGTCCAGGAGGCCGAAGTAATCTCGGTCACGATCCCCCTCGAACCGATAGCCGACGACCCGATGACGCGGGCCGGGCTATACGCCATTGAGGGGGTGTGGAGTGATCCATGGCTGAATCGAGTACGCGACGCTCTGACAGATCTCTTGCTGCTGGTCGAATACCTCCCCGCATCCGAGGCTGGACCGTCACCAGCACAGGTGGACGAGTTGGCCCGCGCCGAACATGCCCTCATGCTGTGCCTACGGACCAAAAGGTAAGGCAGATGGTGATCGGGACATTGCCTCTGGCGCAGAAAGATTCCTCAGAACTCGAGGAATTGGCGTGCGCTCAGACCGTCACGAACCACCAGCGCATGCAACTATGCGGACTCGGCCAGGATTACCTTCTGAGCTTCGAGGTGTCGTCGGAGGATAGAACGACACCGCCGTCGGAGTCGACCTCGTCTAGTGGACGGAGGTTGACTTCGTACGCCGCCGCAAGCCGCGGCGTGTGTGCGAACACCACATCGAACAGGGGCACAAGGTTGCCCAGTGAGATCAGCACCTCGTTCCCTTCCTCCATGAACGCTTTGACCGCGTCCAAGTTGAACTATGAGCTCATCGAGGATGGTCGCGTCGAGGGCTGCCTGGTGCCTCGCATCCAGCCATCGGCGGCCGAACCGGTAACCCCAAACTCCGCGAAGGAGCGCGGGTCAAATTCTAATGTGAGAACCCAAACTTGACCCTGTTGGCTTCGTCGTTCTCAGTCTGCGAAGGTGAGGATGCAGGGTCTGGCACCGAACTTCGTGCGAAGGCTGCAGCACGTTCCTCCTCGGGCATGAACAGGATGTCGGACAAGCGGCGAACGGCATTTGGAATCGCCGTTCGGATGATTGCCGAGTCGTCGTCAGATTCGAGTACACCGGCGGCTTGGAGCGCATTGATCGTTTCCAACATCTTCCCGGGTAATGGCTCTGCGTTTCCGACTGGAACGCCGGTGTATGTAGGTGACGGACGATTGATCCGAAATGGCGCGTGGTAGGTAGTTCGCCGGAGACGCTCGAAGCCGTCGTGTACGAGGTGAACCGCTACGGAGTTCTCTTCTTCTCTGTCTCTACCCCGGCCGTGGCGTGGGCTAGTCACGATAAGGATCATCGACCACAGCCGTTTAACAAGAACATCGGCAGCAAACCGAACGTCAGGGTCGGGATGGACGTTGACCAGGGTGAGCAGCCTGGGGTGGATGATCTGACGCCAGTCTTGCTCGATCGCCTCGGCGACATCTTTCGAGTCGGTATTCCCGTCTTCGGTGTACCCGCCAAGAGCAGCGATACGGAAGCAACCGGGCTGCCACCAACTTTCAACGGCCAGGACGGTGTTGATCGTGTCCGTGTGCAGCGAGCGCACGAACGCGCGATACTCAATGTCGAGTTGGGAATCGGAAGCGTCTGACATGGCACAGATGCTACGTCCGTCGATGGCCGTTGCCCGGGTATTGAGTCAATCGCCGGCGGTCGCTGAACGTTTACAGCTGCCGGCCGGTCTGCCCGCGTCGCGGGGTCGCGATCGTGTTTGAAGCGATCGGTGCTGTTCGTGGTCAACGAGATGGAGGCGACAGCCCATCCGGTCGATCGCCTGTACTGCATCGGGTCCGGCCGAAATTGGTGGCCCGTGCGGGCCCATCCCGGCCCCCGTCACGCGCGCCGGTCGCCGCCATGGCGGGACTATCGCCCATGTGTTCATCTACCGGCCTGATCGCCCGAGTCTAAGCTATCGGCATGAACAACCTCGGTCCCTATCAGCTCTTCACCATCGCCGCCAAAGAGGCTGGAGGAGTTGGGAATTATATGAAGGACATCGAGCGTGGGGCTGTTTCAGAAGCCACGCCCGGCCTCCTCATCAAGGGCGTTGGCATGGGTGTCGTACTTACGACCGGAGTGATTGCGTGCAAAAAATTCATGGACCAACGAAAGGCGGACCGTGAAGCAGCCGAGGAAGCAAAAAGGCTTTTGGCCACCGAAATCGAAGGTGATGGCTCGCAATCAGTAGATGCCGACCCCGCCGGTTTCTGACACGACCGCAGCATTCCTTCAGCGATCCCAGCTCCTCGGCTCCCTGCTAGCTTGCACAACAATATCAATAACGACAATCATTGCCGGTATTATAGATTATGTCAGGTTGCAGTCGAAAGCCATTGTCATGCAACGTATGTCAATCCTACCTGCTGGCGCGACCGCCTGCCGGACATGATCTAGAAGTACCGCGGATCCGCCGTTGTGAAGCAGTTCCGTTTCGTGTTGCAAGCCGCGGTGCTGTTGCTCGAGATGGTTCGGATGCCAGCGGCGCGGGCATTCGTCGCCGATGCCCCCGAATCCGTTGTCTCCGATGCTTGCCACTCCTGGGCCGCTCCCGTCCGGACCGGCCTGGGTGTGGGAATGGAAGTGGGATGCAACTGCGCGGGTTCACAGAAACTCGCGGACGATAGCGGCGCAACTCGCGCGTGGGTGGAGCATCAACCCCTGAGGGACAACCGCATTCGCAGACTGGCGACCATCAAACGCCTCGTGCGGCCGCCAGCACAGCCTCGCGTTGGATCCGGCAAAACCACTGCCGTCTACCGATCGGCTCCGGCCCACCCCTTCCCTCATACCCCCACGGGTACTTGCATACCCCCCTAGGTATGTGTCACAGTAGTGATGTACCCGCCAGAAAGGACCGCCATGTGCTACCCCGTCCCGTGCCCGGCATGCGGTAAGACCACCTGGGCTGGCTGCGGTCGACATGTCGACAGCGTCATGAAGAACGTTCCGCGGTCGCAGCAGTGCTCCTGCTCCATGGAGACACCCGCCCCAGCTACACGCGACAACTTCTTTCGTTCCCTGTTTCGTCGCTGACCCCCACCCCAACAGCACTCCACTGCATTTCGCAGGAATCTCTGGGCGTCTTCAACACTTCTGAATACCCCCACCCGTATTAGGAGAAGCAATTGTGACCAAGCCCGCTACCGCGGCGGCCACCGGCCGCCACGACCGCCATCGGCCACCGGCACCCGGCGCACTAGGCCGCCTGGGAAGCACGATGGTCGCCCGCCGCCGGTGGGTGTTCGGCATCTGGCTGATCGCCCTCGTTGCACTGGGATCGGCTGCACCATCGGTGTTCTCATCCTTGGCCGGGGCCGGCTGGCAGGCCAACGGTTCCGAATCCGTCCAGGTCCGCGAGCTCGCCCAGCAGCATTTCGGCGGCAATTCCTCTGCAGCAGTGCAGGTGGTCGTTCACTCCGACACCGCCACGATCGAAGACGCAGCGATGCAGCAGACACTCACCGACGTCGCGGCCGTATTCGACGGTGACACTCGCTTCGGTGAGGTCATCGCCCCCCAGCCGGGCATGACGATCAGTCCCGACGGTCACACCGGCATCTTGATCGCCGGCGCAAACGCGAGTACCGACGACATGGTCAAGGCCGTCGACGAGGTGAAGGGCGAGCTGACCGAACTCTCCGGCGACGGCATCGAGGTCTACCCGACCGGATCCTCCGCACTGTGGTCGGACTTCAACAAGGCCAACCACGACGCCATGATTCAGGCCGAATTGTTCTCCTGGCCGGTCACTTTGGCGATCATGGTGCTCGCGTTCGGCTCCCTCGTCGCCGCGGGATTGCCGCTGCTACTCACCGTTGCCGGCCTGGTCGCATCCGCAGGCGGACTCGTTCTGCTCAACGGCGTCACGCCGATCTCGGTGTGGGCGATGAACTTCGCGATGATGTTCGCCCTCGCCCTCGGAATCGACTACGCCCTGTTCATCGTCGCCAGGTTCCGCGACGCACTGCGCAACGCCGATCCACGTGCCGCGGTCGCCGAAACCATGGACACCGCAGGCAAAGCCGTGGTCCTGTCCGGTCTGACGGTCTTGGTGAGCCTCTCGGCCGTCCTGCTCGTTCCCGCACCGGCGGTGCGCACCATGGCCGTCGGCATCATGCTCGCCGTGACCTTCGTGCTGATCGCCACCATGACCCTGCTCCCCGCAACCCTGGGTGCACTCGGTTCCAAGGTCAACGCCGCCTCCCTGCCCTACGCCAAGCGCCAGCAGCACCGCTCCCCGAAATTCGCAGCCTGGGGTGAACTGCTCCACAAGCACCCCTGGCCGTTCGCTCTGGTCTCCGTCGGCATCCTCATTGCGCTGGCCCTTCCGGTCCTCGGACTGAAAGTGGCGATGCCCTCGATCGCCGTCGTCCCCGAAGACGCACCGGTTCGCCAGGGTTACGAGCTCGTCCAGGCCCAGTTCGGTGCCGGCGCACCCGGCGCACTGCAGATCGTCGTCCCGTCCGCGGATGCCGCCGCGACCGCCACGGCAGCCAGTACCGTCGACGGGATCTCGATGGTCACTCCGCCCCAGCCTGCCGCGGACGGCTCAAACTACTCACTGCTACAAGCACTTCCCACCGTTGACCCCTCGGACGAGAGAATGGGCACCATCCTCGGTGACCTGCGCGCCGAACTCCCGGAGTCGGCGTTGGTCGGCGGTGCCCCAGCGGAGAACCTCGATCTGCAGCAAGCACTGAACGACTACCTACCGCTGGTGATCGGTATCATTCTGGCGCTCGGTTTCATCCTGCTGCTCGTCGCCCTCCAAGCACCGCTGATCGCGATCCTCGGCACCGCAGTCAGTCTGCTCTCGACCGCCGCAGCGTTCGGGGTCGCGAAGCTGATCTTCCAGGACGGGCACGGCGCATCACTGCTCGGATTCACCCCGCAAGGCTTCCTCGACGGCTGGGGTCCGGTGTTCTTCTTCGCGATGATCTTCGCCATCGCCATGGACTACACAGTGTTCCTGCTCGCCACCGCGAAAGAGCACTACGAGAAGACCGGGGACCCGAAAGCCGCTCAGGTCGACGGCCTCGCCCACTCCGGCCGGGTCATCTTCGCCGCCGCCGCGGTCATGGTCGCAGTGTTCTTCACCTTCGCACTCTCCGATCCGCTCCCACCGAAGGAGATGGGCATCATCCTCGGCGTCGCGGTACTGCTCGACGCCTTCTTGATCAGGCTGATCCTGCTGCCGGTCCTGCTGCGTTTGAGCGGACACGCCGCATGGTGGTCACCGGCCTGGCTGCGCAAGGTGTTGCCCTCGATCAGCTTCTCGCACTGACCACCCTTACAACCCGAACGGAGCAATCATGATCGATCCGAACACCACTCGCTCGTCCGCGTTCGCGGGCTGGCCGATCGAACGTATCGTCCCCGCCCTCGCCGCCGGCGTCACCGCCACCGGCCTGGCCCTCGGCGAACTCCACGCACCGCAGTGGCGACTGCTCAGCGCGTTCGCTGCCGCGAACCTCGCCCTTTACGCAGCGGTCGGCTGGTGCCCGGCCAGCGCGCTTCTCACCAGGGTGGGCGTGCCGAGTATTCGCCAGCCCCGAATCGGGTAGGCCCAGATCACCGCAGTTCGACGACCGAAAGGAACTTCCCTTATGAACATCGCACTCTCGACCACTCTGACCGACACCGACTTCGACACCGCAGTCGACGCCGTCAAAGCCTCCCTCGCAGATCAGGGCTTCGGTGTTCTCACCGAAATCGACATGCAGGCCACGTTGAAGGCCAAGCTCGGCGAGGACATGGAGCAGTATCTGATCCTCGGTGCCTGCAATCCGTCCCTCGCGCACCGCGCCGTCGGGGTCATGCGCCAGATCGGCTTGCTGTTGCCGTGCAATGTCGTCGTCCGCGCCGACACCTCCGCTTCCGGATCGGTCATTGTCGAAGCGATGAACCCCGACATCATGGTCCAAGCGACCGGCGAGCCAGCACTGTCCGACGTCGCGGCCGAGGCCACCACCAAGCTCCAGGCCGCCATCGACGCACTCGGTGGCCAGGACGCAGCCCACAGCTGATGACCCTGACGCTGGCACTGGTCCTCGGCGTCGCCGTCGGCATCCTGCTCGGTCTCCTCGGAGGCGGCGGGTCGATCCTCGCCGTCCCGGTTCTCGTCTACGCCCTGGGAATGGACCTGTCGGAGGCGATACCGACATCGTTGCTGGTGATCGGTGTCGCCTCGGCGACCGGGGCCATCCCCAAGGTGCGGGCGAAGCTCGTCGAATGGCGACTGGCGGCGATCTTCGCGGCCACCGGTATCGTCGGCACGCTGGTCGGCAGCGTCCTGGGCAGGCATCTGCCCGAGGCCGCAGTGATGATCGGCTTCGCGATCGTCATGATCATCGCCGGGGCGCGGATGCTGCGCAGCACCGACGATGTCGGAACCGCTTGCAAGACAGGAAGTTCCGGGATCGATTGGCGGCGATGCGCACCACGGTCCATACCGACCGGGTTCGGGGTCGGTGTCCTCACCGGACTGTTCGGCGTCGGCGGAGGATTTCTGATCATCCCCGCTCTGGTGCTGTTGCTGGGAATCGAGATGAGTGTCGCTGTCGGAACGTCGCTGGTGGTCATCGTCGCCAACTCCGCCGCCGGACTGATCGCTCAGGCCGACGGGCTCGGCGGGAACTGGCCACTGACAGCCGCGTTCGCCGGTGCGGCGATCGCAGGCTCGCTGGTCGCCGGAAAACTGAGCACACGCATCGACACCGACAAGCTGCGCACGTGGTTCGCCTACCTGGTGTTCGCCGTCGCGGGCTATGTACTTGTCGACACCCTCGTTCTTTCATGACCGACTGCACACACCGAACCGATGCCCCCGGGGGTAATCTGGAAGGACTACCACCATCACACACCCTCAGGAGACCGCAATGATCGGCGACGAAGACAGCATCGCATTGGTACTCAACCGTCTGCGCCGCGCACACGGCCAACTCGCCGGTGTGATCGGCATGATCGAGAACGGACGCGACTGCAAAGACGTCGTCACTCAACTCGCCGCCGTCTCCCGCGCCCTCGACAAAGCCGGATTCAAGATCGTGGCCACCGGCCTTCGTGAATGCATGACCGGCGACACCGCAGACAACAAAGAGCCCATGACCGAAGCAGAACTGGAAAAGCTCTTCCTCGCACTGGCCTGAACGAGGACGTTTCACGTCAGAAACGAGGCCGACCCGATTACACCGTAGGAGTACCCCGTGAGCACCACCGATCCAGACATCGCCATCATCGAAACGTCGAGCCTCGGCGACCGCAGCTACCTGATCAGCCACGACGGCATCGCCGTCGTGATCGATCCCCAACGTGACATCGACCGCGTCCTGGCACTGGCTACGGAGAAGAACGCCGCGATCACCCACGTACTCGAAACCCACATCCACAACGACTACGTCACCGGCGGACTCGAACTCGCACGCGCCACCGGAGCCGAATACGTTGTGCCCGAGGGTGACCCGGTCGAATTCGAGCGACGGGCAGTGGGGGACGGCGATGTCGTCGACGCGGGATCGGCGACGTTTCAGGTCATGCACACCCCGGGCCATACACATCATCACGTCAGCTACGTACTGCAACTCGGAGACGAACCGATCGCGATCTTCACCGGCGGCTCGATGCTCTACGGATCCACCGGCCGCACCGACCTACTCGGCTCCGAACACACCGACGAGCTCACCCATGCCCAGTTCCACTCGGTCCGTCGAATCGCCGCCGAACTCCCCGCCGACGTCGAGGTCTACCCCACCCACGGATTCGGTAGCTTCTGCTCCGCGACCCCCACCAGCGGCGACTCGTCGACCATCGGTGAACAGCAACAGTCCAATCCCGCGCTGACCCAGGACGAACAAACCTACGTCGACGAGTTGATCGCAGGACTGTCGGCCTACCCCGCGTACTACGCCCACATGGGCGTCATCAACACCGAAGGCCCCGCACCGATCGACCTGTCCACCCCAGAACCCGTCGACCCCGACGAACTACGCCGCCGCATCGACGACGGACAATGGGTCGTCGACCTCCGCGCACGCACCGCCTTCGCTGCCGGACATCTCGACGGTTCCCTCGGCTTCGAGCTGTCGACGACATTCGTCACCTACCTCGGCTGGCTCTACCAGTGGGGTGCGCCGCTGACCTTGATCGGCGACACATCCGATCAAATCGACGAGGCCACAAGGGAGTTGGCACGTATCGGCATCGACCACCCCTCCGGCTCCGCTGTCGGAGAGATTCATTCGCTCGCCACCGACGGGCGCGTACGGTCCTACGAAGTGTCCGACTTCGCCGGACTCGCCGCAGAGGACTCGGACATTGCAGTGCTCGACACCCGTCAACAGTCCGAATACGCGGACGGCCACATCCCCGGTGCGATCAACATTCCCCTCCACGAACTGCCACACCGACTCGCAGAAGTTCCCGACGGCAAAGTGTGGGTGCACTGCGCCTCCGGCTATCGCGCCTCGATCGCGGCCTCACTACTCGACCGGGAACATCGCAGCGTGGTGCTCATCGACGACGACTACAACCGCGCAACAGATCTCGGACTCGACACCTCGAAGACATGACGAAATGCTTCGACGACCGAACGCGACGAGACAGGCGTACCCCCAGGGGGTATATGTTGGTATCATCGGCCGCATGCACTCAGTGAATCGGCACGGTCGACGGGGCACAGCTCCGACGGCAGCTTTACTGATTGCACTGACGGTGTTCGGTGTCCTGTTGATGCATTCGGTGACACCGATGTCGATGCCCGTGACCGGCTCGATGTCCACATCGATGAGCGGCGGCCATGCCTCGTTCGCAGCACCGTCCCACACGGACGCCACGGTTCCGGTGATGACCGGGGAACATGACTGCCCGTCGGGGCACCAGATGATGCATCCCTGCGTCGGCACGACGGTGTCGTGGCCCGCGCTGACGGTCCCGGCGATGAGCGCAGCCCTCGACCTGGCGCCGACATCGGTGAACCGGATCATTGGACGGGCCGACTCCACGCTTGAGCGTGCGCCGCCGTGGACGTTGTGGGAGTTGGACAGATCGGTGACCTTGCGAGTGTGACAGGGAGCCCGGCAGACGCGTGTCTGTCGGCGGATCGAACGACATCCAATTCTCTGCACTACCCACTCTTGCAAGGAGTTTCCTCATGCGTACCAAAGTCATTGCCTCGATCGCTGCTGCCGCCGCGAGCGCGTTCCTCGTCGTCGGCTGTAGCGACAACGCGGCCGATTCGTCGATGGACGGCCATGCGATGGGATCGATGTCCTCGGCACCGATGTCCTCGGCCCAAGCAAGCGCGTCCGCAGAGTTCAACGATGCCGACGTGATGTTCGCGCAGATGATGTATCCGCATCACGCCCAAGCAGTCGAGATGGCCGACATGGCGAACGGCCGCACCGACAACCCGGAGGTGCTGTCGCTGGCATCGGCGATCGCCGGCGCACAGCAGCCCGAGATGGACCAGATGACGGCATGGCTGACCGAGTGGGGCCAGCCCATGCCCGACATGGACATGAGTGACATGGGCGGGATGGACCACAGCTCTGGCAGCGGCATGATGACCGCTCAGGACATGGACGCGTTGATGGCAGCGTCGGGACCGGAATTCGACCGCCAGTGGTTGACGATGATGATCGCCCACCACACCGGTGCCATCGAGATGGCCAACACCGAAATCGCGGACGGTTCCAATCCTGACGCCCTGGAGATGGCACGCGCCATCGTCGCCACTCAGCAGCAGGAAATCGAGACCATGCAGCGGCTGCTCGGCTGACCCGGCCCGCCACACAACGATGGCCGCATCCTCTCCGGCGGAGAGGGTGCGGCCATCAGCGTTTCGCAGTCGTCAGGGCTGCGTTCCCGGTACGAGATCAGCTCTCACAGTGACGGTGTGCGCTGCGACGGAGGGTTGGAACTCCCCTCGTTCACCGCTCCGGTGATGGTGTCGGGTGTGAGGTCGAGTCGACGCAGTAATTGTGCGTTCGCAGCGACGATGATCGTCGACAGCGACATCAGGATCGCGCCGATCGACATCGGCAGCACGAACCCGACCGGCGCGAGCACTCCTGCCGCGAGCGGAACCGAGATGAGGTTGTATCCCGCTGCCCACCAGAGGTTTTGCTTCATCTTTCGGTACGAGGCGCGCGAGAGTTCGATCACCGACAACACCGACCTCGGGTCGTCGCTGGCGAGGATCACTCCGGCCGATGCGATTGCGACGTCGGTGCCGGCCCCGATCGCGATACCGACATCGGCCTGCGCCAGAGCCGGGGCGTCGTTGACTCCGTCGCCGACCATCGCCACCGTACGGCCTTCGCTCTGGAGTTCAGCGACGTTGTGCGACTTGTCTTCCGGTTTCACCCCGGCGAAGTAGCGGTCCACACCGAGCTCGGTGGCGACGGACTTCGCGACGGCGTCGGCATCACCGGTGATCATCACGACCGCGATTCCTCGCGCGTGCAGCGCGTCTACCGCAGTGCGTGACTCGGACCGGATCTCATCGGCGAGCGCGAGGGCACCGATCACGGCCCCGTCGGCGAGGACGTGCAGGATGATCGCCCCGTCCCCGCGCCACCGGTCGGCGACAGCGAGTTCGGATCCGTGTTCCTGCTCGAGCAGTGCCGGCCCGCCGACCTGGATCCGGACGCCGTCGACGTCGGCTGCGACCCCGACGGCGGGGGACGACTGAAAGCCGGCTGCAGCCGGGACCGTCAGGTTCCGCGCGCGTGCGGCCTCGACGATGGCACGGGCGAGTGGATGTTCGGAATCTGCTTCTGCGGCAGCGGCCAGCGCGAGAACGTTGTCGGCGGTGCGCCCGCCGGTCACCTCGACTGCGGTGACGGTGGGTTCACCCTTGGTGAGGGTCCCGGTCTTGTCGAACAGCACGGTGTCCACCGTGCGCATGGTTTCGAGTGCGAGCCGGTCCTTGACCAGAACACCGCCGCGGGCGGCGCGTTCGGTGGCGATGGAGACCACCAGCGGAATCGCCAGTCCGAGTGCGTGCGGGCAGGCGATGACCAGCACGGTGATGGTGCGGATGACGGCGTCGTCGGGCATCCCGACCAGAGTCCACACCGCAGCGGTGATGATCGCGGCACCGAGAGCGAACCAGAACAGCCAGCCAGCGGCGGTGTCGGCGATGCGCTGAGCGCGCGAGGTCGAGTTCTGGGCGTCGGCGACCAGGCGGCCGATGCCGGCGAGGGCGGTGTCCTCCCCTACTGCGGTGACCTGGATGCGGAGACCGGAGTCGGTGGCGACAGTGCCGGCGACGACTTGGTCGCCGTCGCTGCGGCGGACGGTGCGTGATTCGCCGGTGATCATCGATTCGTCCATGCTCGCCGATCCGGAGACGATGGTGCCGTCCGCGGGTACGCGTCCGCCGGGGCGGACGACGACGAGATCACCGAGCTGCAGCTCGGCCGGGGGCACCGGCACCACGTCGTCGCCGTCGACGCGTTCGGCGGTGTCCGGGAGCAGTGCTGCCAACGAGTCCAGGGCGGAGGTGGTCTGAGCGAGGGATCGCATTTCGATCCAGTGCCCGAGCAGCATGATCACGATCAGCAGGGCCAGTTCCCACCAGAAGTCGAGCTGATGATCGAGCAGGCCGAGGCTTGCTCCCATCGACGCGACGAATGCGACGGTGATCGCGAGGGCGATGAGCAGCATCATTCCCGGTGCACGTGAACGGATTTCGCTGACTGCTCCGGAGAGGAACGGGGAACCGCCCCAGGCATACATCACCGTTCCGAGCACCGGGGAGATCCAGGCGATCCACGATGAGTCGGGCAGTGAGTATCCGAGGAGCATCGCGAACATGTTCGAGGCAACGATCACCGGAAGGGCGAGGACCAGCATGATCCAGAACAGACGACGGAACATGCCGACGTGGTCCCCATGACCGGCGTGGCCACCGTGACCGGTATGGCCTTCGTGACCGGTATGGCCTTCGTGTTCCTTCTCGCCATGGCCGGAGTGGGCTGCGCTGTGTTCGGATGCATCGTGGCCCGGCAGCGTGCCCGCTGTCTCGGCTCCGCCAGCGTCGGCATGTGTGTGGTTGTTCATCGCGGGAAATCCTTCTCTCCACCAGGTTCAGCGGTTACGCGGTGCGCGAATCTTTGGGTTGCGGTTCGACTGTGTATCCAGCCTCGCGGACAGCTGCGATGACACCGGCGTGGTCGGGCACGTCAGCACTTGTCACCGTCAGAGTTCCCGCAGCTGCAGATGCCTCGACCGTGTCGACTCCTGCAACGGTGCTTACTTCCTCCCGGACTGCCGCTTCGCAGTGACCGCAGGTCATGCCCGTGACTTTGTAAACCGTGGTGATCATGTCGCGCTCCTCTGGCTGCTTAGATACCCCCTGGGGGTATCTCGATGACATGTCGACCATACCCCCTCCCCGTATGTTTCGGAAGGCCGTTGGCTGCGTCGAGTGGCTTACGAACCTGCGGCGAAGACCAGTCCGTTGGCCGAACTTCGGATCGAGTCATGGTGCGGTGGGGTCTACGTCGAATCGGCCTGGGTGCGCGGTCCTGACATAGCGGACCGCTGTGGTGGTGCCGATACCGAACACGGTCATCAGGGCAACTGGGTCGCCACTGTGGGCGGCCTCGTCGAGGATGCGATCGACACGCAGTTCGCGGGCGGTGATGCCGAGGTCACGGAATGGGCGGGTGATGTAGTGGCGACTGCCCGGCAGTGCGGTAGGCGCAGTTATCCGGGTGATCAGCAAGTACGGATTCGTGCTGGTCGGCCACCGCAGCTGACGGTAGATCAGCCAGTCGCGGAGCACCTCGGCGGTGAACTCGTCCAACCAGAACGTGTGGCGGGTGTGTGGCCGGGTGACGGTTGCTCGTCCTGCCGAACGGTCGAGATGGTCGAGTCGGAAGCCGATGACCTCTTCGATCGTCAGCGCGTGGACCGCGACGAGCGCCAGAATCACCCGGTCATCGGGCCTGGTCAGCTGATCGAAGAGCCCATGTACGCGATCGGATCGTAACGGTCTGAGGATCCTGCGGGTGTACCGACCAGCGACCTCTCGGGCAGGGTCGGCGAAGATGCGACGTTCGCGTTTGAGTCCGCGGAAGAGCGACCTCAGGGCCGTGTGCACGTTGTGTCTCGACTGCCCTGAGTGACGGCTGAGAGCGCGCTCGATGTCGACAGTTTCGACAGATCGCAGGCTTTGGTGTGTCTCAGCCCATTCGTGCAAGACCGGTTGCGCGAAATTGAGATAGAGGGCAATGGTCACTTCCGTCAGCGGTCTGGATTTACGTCGACCGCGGCCGCCCAGCGCAGTGACCCACGCCTGCACGTCGTCGCGGAACTGCGCGGGTGTTTGCTCGATCATCCGTATGGTGCGCTCGGTGTGCCGGGCGGCATTGCGTGCCGCCACCCCATCGGCAGGGTTTCGTTCCGACATCAGTTGGGAGGTGGGACGCGGCGGGCTCCGCGCTTCCTGGTCCCGGTAGCGGGTGCGGCCGGGCCCGACCGATCGCCGATTGCGCGTGCTGGAGCTGCGTCGAGATCCGCGTCGTGAACAGCTTCCGCCAGCATCAGATCACCGACAGTGCAGTTCAACGCCGCACAGATCTTGTCCAGGTCATCGAGTCGGATCGTGATCGGCGCCGAAGACCACAGGGCCGCAGTCTTGCTCAGTGACGGGTGGAAGTCGACCTGCTCGAATGCTTTGAGTAGCTGCGTCGGACGCCAGATGTCGCGTTGCGCCGCGACCATGCGCAGGTTCCATTTCATCTTCTAATTCTCCGTACTCAAGCGCCGCACGGCGCGTTGTGTCGACTCGATGACGGACCGTTCCGGGTCGGCTCCGGCCGACGCCAGATAGCCCACAGTGGTGCTTGCCCATTCGTGGCCGAGCATCTTCTGCACATCCCACAAGGGCATGCCTTGTTGGTAGTTGTGGGTGGCGCAGGCGTGACGCAGCAGATGGGGGTAGAGCTCGCGCACCGGGCCGTTCAGATGAAGGTGCGACGCAGCTTTGAGATTGCGGCGGAAAGTCGAGGGCTGAATCGCGGGTGCAACGGCGAGGTTGAGCGCCGCGACGGCGGTCGGCAAGCGTTCCGATGGCCACAACGGTGCGCCCGCGTCGGTCGGGTCGTCGCTGAACTCGCCCCGGATCTGTTCGAGATACCACCACAGCAGCTCTCTCCCCTCTTCGAAGAGAAACGCTTGCCGTTCGCGTGGACCTGATCCGCGAGCGCCCTTACCCACGACGACGAAGCGGCCCCACTGTCCCGCTTCCCAATGGATGTCGCCGATCTTCACCGCACACAGCTCCGACGCCCGCACACCGGACAAGTACGCAATCTTCGCCATGGTGTAGTCGCGTGCGCTCACGTGGTACTTGCGAGAGCGTGGCAGGGCGTCTCTCCAGTCGGCGAAGAACGCTGTCATCGCTCGTCGAGTGGGAGGAATCCGCAGCGCGAAATCACCCCTGTGTCTCGGCCGGTTGAACGGGTCGACCGGTGACTCGACACCGACGCCGAACGCTCGGAGCAGCTCGCCAGCGTAGCGGTGCTCGAGGAATCGGTAGTAGTTGTCGATCTGAACTGTCTTTTTCCGGATGGTCGCGTGACTGCGTTTGCCGGGACCGGCGAAGTACTGATCGAACTGCTGCTGGGTCAATCGCCATGGCACGCAATCGAAGTAATCGCATATCTCGATCACGGGATACATGATTCTCTGCAGCGTCGCGGGGCTCAGACCCGCCACATCTCTGGCCCATCCGTATTCGACCAGCGTGTTACGGAAGAAGTCGTGTTCGTCGTCCCCTGACGCCGACGCCAGCCGCTGCAGCGATTCGACGTCCGCAAGTTCCCCGCTGCCGACCCGCGCGGCACTCGATGCGCCGTCGGCAGCGATGCGCTGCTGCCGACGAGTAGCGAAATCTGACACGAACAGTGAACTTATGCGAGGAACTCGCAGAATCTACGAGTAACTGATGAAATTTGAGCGACCACGGAATGAAGAAGAATCGTTGCTCTGACCAGGGAACCTGGGCTTACACCGGTTCCTGGCAGCCGATCGAACCCGTGCGGACTCCAGTGGCCAACGTGGGGTCAGCGTTGTCGACGGCGCATCGCGGGTGAAGCTGTTCTCGCGCAACGGAAACGACATATCCGCCTCGTTCCCGGATGTGGCGTCGGCGTTGTCGGATACGACGGCGGGGCGATCGATGATCCTTGACGGTGAGTTGGTGGCCCTGGATTCGGGCGGTCGGCCCGATTTCGGGTTGCTGCAACGCCGAATGCATGTCGCGCGGCCGTCGGCGGCGTTGCTGCGGTCGACCCCGGTGACGTATTTCGTCTTCGATGTCCTCGACGTCGACGGCGAATCGGTCCGGACGCTTCCCTACACGCAGCGCCGTGCGCTGCTCGAGGGTCTCGGCGTGGCAGACGGGCGGCGAGTGCAGGTGCCGCCGACTATGACGGGAATCGACGGCGAGACGTTGATGGGCATTGCCGCCGACAACGGTATCGAGGGGGTCGTGGCGAAGAAGGCTGAGTCGGTGTACCGATCGGGGATCCGGTCGCCGTCGTGGATCAAGGTACCGATCCGGAACACACGCGAAGGCGTGATTTGCGGATGGGTTCCGACGGGCGGCCGCGCTGGCGGGACACTGGCGGCGCTGCTCCTCGGAGCGTACGACGAGGCGGGCGAGTTGGTCTACATCGGTCGTGTGGGAACGGGTTTCACTGATCGGATGCGCCGGGAGCTGCGGAGCGCGCTTGCTGATCGCACTCGTTCGGACAGTGCGCTGCACGGTCCGGTTCCGCGCGCCGACACGGTCGGGGTGTCGTGGGTGGCACCGGAATTGGTGGTGACCGTGGAATATCGCGAACAATCGGCAACGGGGCGTTTACGGCATCCCGCATTCAAAGGAATCCGATCCGATATCGCTCCCCGCGATGTCGTGACTTGAAAGGGTGCAGCTCATCGCCACATTCGTTGGTTACGCTGGCCGGGTATCCGAGTCCGTAGGCATTGTGTGTGATCGAAAGGTTTTTCGGCTGTGGCCAAACGAGTGACAACCCAATTGGTGGACGATATCGACGGGTCGGTCATCGACGACGAATCCGGCGAAACGATCGAATTCGCGGTCAACGGTGTCGAGTATGTGATCGACCTGAAAGCGAAGAACGCCAACGAGTTTCACAGGAAGCTCGACTACTACATCGAGCATTCGACGCGGGTCGGTGGCCGCAAGCGTAAGCCCTCCCCCGCCGGCGCGGCGACGCCCGCGAAGACCGGGACACCGGCCATGCGTGATCCGGCGCAGACACGCGCGATCCGGCAGTGGGCGGCCGACGAGGGTTACGAGATCAGCGATCGCGGTCGGATCCCCGCTGCGATCGAAGAGGCGTACAACTCAGCCCACTGAGTACCGCGACCCTGTCGGTGGTCGGCCCTACAGTGTCGCGTGTGAGCGAGTGCGAGTCCGTCGACGCGGCTGCGGTGCCCAATAACGTGCTCGACGAGCTCGCCGAGGTTCTGATCGACAGGCTCGATCAACTACTCGATCGGTTGACCGACCGGGCGTTGGCCGCGCCGACACCAGGGTCGGCTGCGTGGGAGTCGGAGTGGAGCATCCGCAATACGGAGACCGGCCGCGCCCGTGAACGCGAACGCTCTCGGATTCGCGCCGAATTGGTACGACGAGCAGGTGCCGGCCTCGGCACAGTCGGCTCCGCTCCCCCGGTTGCTTCGCCGCCCCTCGCCGATTCGGTGCCCCGATCACGCAGAGTGCGTGCAGCTCGTCGTCGCGTCGACGAGGCACAGCTCGCGTTCTTCTGAGATCAGCTGTTCAATTGCTTTCTTGCTGCTCTCGCGGACTGGTGTGGCGAGTTCGTGCGCACCTTCTGTGTCATCGCGCTAATTCGAGGCGGTCGCTGTCACCGTAGGTGGAAGCGCATCGACCATGGCGGCTACTTCGGCGTCCGATAGATCTTGGTCTGCGTCGGGCGGGGCGGGAATCATCTTTCGCAGGCGGTCAGGCTGAAAGGTGCTTTCGAGGAGCTCTACGGCACGGTAGATGACGGTTTCTTCGATGTGTTGGACGTGGTCGATGAGCCAGCCTTGAATTTCGTCTGGTCCCTCGACGTGGGGGCCGAAAAGGCGTCTTAACGCCTCAGGCTTGTACCCCCAGTCGATCAGCTCGGTAGCTGTGAACCAGCGGCCGGTGGGTCCGGGGGCCCAGTCTTCGTGGCCGTAGTGCGGGTCCGCCTCGTTGGTTGGACCTGGTTGTTCATCACGGGCAGGGTCTTTGGCGTCGTCGGGGATCCTGGTATCCGACATTGTGGTCTCTCCTTGTTCGATCTTCTCTGGTGTGGCGTTTCTGTCGTGGCCCATGGGTACCCTCGTCTTCTGCGCTCGCGGTTGATGGTGTCTGCCGGCACCTCTACCGGCTGGCGTTGTCCAGGCGGTAGTTCGCGACTTTCCAACCGTGGTTCGTGCGTTCGAGGTCGACGGTGGCCGTGTATGCGGTGTACGGGGTGATCTCGCCGCTGGTGTGCTGCACGGTCTGCGAGATCACAACTGGGACAGTGGCTTTGCCGGTGCCTATGGAGGGCTCGCCGTCGAGTGTGGTGATTGCGGTGACGATGTCGCTGCTGCGGGACCACGCGGACCACTCCGACATCGGTTGCGGCGCTGGAATCGGGCGTGCTGCGGCCGCGGTGGCCATCGGCCCTGTGAGGTTGTCTCGCTGCTCGTGCAGGGCTTCCCACGGTGAATCCTGTACTGCTGGTTGCCATGTGTACACACCGGACATGACGGACGTTGCTACTCCGGCCGGGTCCGTGGCCGAGGGGTCGATGGCAATTCCGGCGTCGGTGCCCGCACGCGGGGGTGTGTCCGAACCACGTGAGAAGAACACGATTGCGGCGGCTATGGTCACCGCGCCGACGATGCCGAAGCACGCGAGAACGATTGTCGCTGTGCGGTTCATCTCGAGCGTTCCTGGGAATCGAGTGCATCGGCTGGATCGGTGTCGGAAATTTGTCCCAGTGCAGCGGCTTTGGCGATGACTTCGAGCCAGCCGGTGACGGGTCCGTGGGTGTCGGTGCGGTCGAGGATGTGTGCCATGTCTGTGCTCCTTCGATTCGATGATGGTCAGTGTCGCAACGGGTACCGACACATCTGCGCGGGTCGGCGGTTGCTCTATCCGAGGATGTTGACTCCCGCAGCGGCGAACACGCTGACAGTCCAGATCGCCCACATCGCCAGGAGAGTCGATGCCACAGCGATTGCTTTCTTCAGGGCGGTGACCGTCCAGTTCCTACCCCGCATGTAGTCGATTCCGACCGCCAACACACTCCCGATAGCCAGGGATGGTGACCACGATGATCGCCCACCATCCCTGGCCGAGGGCGTCCTCTGTTGCTTCGAGGCGGCCGGCGTTCTCTTCGATGGTGTCTGCGGACGGTAGGACCCAATTCGCTACGGGAACGGACCAGGCCAGCCAGATGACGACTGCGGTCACGCCGAGCGCGACGAGCGCTCGGTGCACGTCGTGGGGTCCCAATTCGTATGCCGTGCGGTGGGGTGTGCTGGTGGCCATGGCCGTTGTCTCCTTCGGTCGTGCGTGGTCGGTGAGGGCTATCGAGCCAGGTCGTAATCGGATGCGGTGGCGGTGATGGTGGTGACGTAGTTCTGGGTCTCCGAGTAGGGCGGGATGCCGCCGAACTGTTGGACCGCTCCGGGGCCGGCGTTGTATCCGGCGAGCATCAGTTCGACGGGATCGCCGGTGATGGCACCGGATTCGATACCCGGTCGTAGGGTGTCTGCGACCGAGCAGTTGTAGCGGCCCTGCGCCATGACGGCGTCGCCGATGTCGTTGGGATCCCCCTCCCCCGCTGCCCCGGTGACGACGCCCTGATCGTCGACGGGGAAACCGAACGACGCCCACGTTCCGGGGAGGAATTGCGCATACCCTTCGGCCCCGGCCGGGCTGGTCAGGCCCGGTGTGAAGCCGGATTCCTGTTTGAGCTGAGCGGCGAGGATCGCGGGTGAGAGCTCGCGGCACTGAGCGGCCGAGAGGGCGAGCCACGGCTCGAACTCGGGAGGGATCTGGCCGGCGGCGAGGTTCGCGTGATCACCGAGACCGGCACCGGGTGCGGTGGTGCAGTTGCCTGTGGCTTTCGGTGCGGATCCGCCGCCGCCGGGGACGGGCCCGTAGGTCTGGCCGGGTGCCGGTGCGCCGTGGCCGACGGTGGTGACGTGGACGTGGTCGAAGTGGTTCTGGGTGGGAGATCCCCTGTCCTCCATGGTGTTCGGTTCACCTTGGGAGGGGATGTATTCCTGTCGCCAGATCATGTATTCGATCTGGAGGTAGTCGCGGTTCGCCCACAGGTAGTCCTTGACCTGGTCGCCGAGTGCTTTTCCTTCCTCGGAGGACCAGTTGTCGATCATGATGTCGGCTGCGCGGCCGGAGGGGTGGTCGTCGAATCCGCCGCCGTCGGCTCGCCACCCGCCGATGGTGGTGATCTGCGGGAACTTGGCGTGGATGGCGCGGGCGACGCGGACGGTGTCGACCTGGAAGTGCTCTTCGGAGCCGACATTGGCGGGCAGCGCTGCCATTTCCGCGGTGCCGCCGTTCGGGGCGGGCGAGGTCGGTGCGGTCGTCGACGGCGTCGGCAGTGGACTCTGACCGGTCTGTCCGCTGCCGGGTTCGGCGGCGGCTTCGTAGAACGGCTGCGGGTCGATCGCGTTGTCGGGTGACCAGGGGCCGGTGTGGTACTCGAAGTGCAGGTGCGCGCCGGTGGTGTCGCCGTTGTTGCCTTCGTCGGCGATGTGCTGACCGGCGGTGACGTGCTCGCCAGGCTTGACCAGGACACCGTCGGGGAACATGTGCCCGTAGACGGTGGAGACGATCTGGCCGTTGATGTTGTGTTCGAGGACGATCCACATCCCGAACCCGTCGGCGGGTCCGGCTTGCGTGACGGTGCCGTCGGCGTAGGCGTAGATCGGTGTGCCGACGGGACCGGCGAGGTCGATGCCCTTGTGCATCGTTCCCCACCGTGACCCGAACGGGCTCGTCAGCTGTGCTTCGGAGGTCTTCATCGGCTTGGAGAAGGACCCGGCCGGAACACCACCAGCAGCCGCGGAGATACCTTTCCCGGGAATGCAGTTGGTGGGTACTTCTTCTCGGACGCCGGTGGTGACGAACAGGACCACGAACAGCGACAGTGCGAGCACCACGCTCAGCGCGATCGCGCCGCCCTTCTTCACAGCGCAGCCGCCCCGAACGAGTGCGAGCCGTAGGATTGGGTGGTGATCGAGCGCGGCGAGCAGGCGGCGAGTCGTTCGGTGAGAGTGCGGTTCTCGCTGCGGAGCCGCCCGATCTCGGCTTCGGCCGCCCGTAGCTTCGCGGCGACGTCATCGGACGCCGGGGACCGGGAGGATCCGAACTTGTCCTTGACCCACCGTGTCACGGTGTTCTCGTGCGCTCCGATCGCTCGAGCAAGGACTGCAACACATTCGGCGCGCGAGGCGTAGTTCTGGCGAGACTTCTCGTACTCGGTCAATACCCATTGCCGGGTCTCGGCGGGGAACTCGGCTCGCCGATGATCGCGGGGATCGTCGGCGCGCATCACCGCGCACCGACCAGTTCGGAGTCGTTGCCGTAGGCATCTGCACCGTCGAGTTCGTGGTGCTGGCCGGCGAAGTACTCCGCGAAGCGGGCGTTGGTGTCGTGGACTCCGGTGTCGTATTCGACGTCGGTGAGGATGGTCTGGATGGGGATGCCGGGGGTGTTGTCCTTGGCGACCTTGATCAGGAACTTCCCGCGGCCGATCGGGTTGCGGACGGTGCGGCGTTCGGATCCGCGTAGCGCTGCCCCTCGTGACCAGGAGGTGACCATGCCCGCTTCGGCGTCGGTGAACTTCAGCTCCCCCGAG
Source organism: Rhodococcus sp. JG-3 (assembly GCF_000482405.1). Taxonomy (NCBI): domain Bacteria; kingdom Bacillati; phylum Actinomycetota; class Actinomycetes; order Mycobacteriales; family Nocardiaceae; genus Rhodococcus; species Rhodococcus sp. JG-3. The sequence continues at coordinate 32,653 of NZ_AXVF01000005.1, read as the reverse complement.
AGGCGCTCGACCTCACCGATCGGCAGGCCGCCGCACACGACCATGCCGGCGCGGTCGATGAAGCCCTTCGCGGTTTTGATATCGGCTTCGGTGGGCAGGGTTTCGAGGTCGCGGCCGGTGTGGGTGATCATCAGCAGCCCGGTCGCGTCGGTGCGGTTGAGGCGGGTGATCTCGTTGACGCGGGCGACCATGCCCGGTCCGGCACCGATGACCTGCCACAGCTCGTCGAGGGCCATCAGGAACAGGCGTTGACGGTCCAGGCCTGCGTCGGCGAGCAGGTGCGCCGCTTCCACGGTGCCGTAGGCGTCGGCCCAGCAGGAGAGCATCACGGCCGCTTTGAGGGTGGTGTCGCCGCGGTCGAGGGAGGAGACGTCGATGCAGATCATCGGTGCGTCGAGGTCGATCGGTTCGGTGGTGTGGTCGGCGAAGATGTCCCCGAGTGGCCCTGAGGTCAGTGCGCCGAGGGCCTGCATCAGTTCGGTGATGGCCTCGCGGTAGCCGTCACGATCGGTCTTGTACGCCGCTTGGAGCATGGCCGGTGATCCGGCGTCGATGCGGGCGTAGAGGTCTTTGAGCAGCGGCGGGTGGGTGTAGGAGAATCCGCCGTCGGCGTACAGCTCGCGCAGCGCGATCCCGATCAAGGAATTCTCGAAGGCCTTCACCGAGTGGGTGTCGTAGCGGATCAGCTCGACCAAGGCGCAGACGGCGTTGATCTGACGGGTGGAGATGGTGATGGTGGCGACGTCGATCAGCTCGTCGAGCTCGGCGATCCGGGCTGGGTCGGTGGCTTCGTCGCGGGCGGCGATCGCGCGGACGACGGCCTGCCCGAGGGCCCCGGCGGCGAGCGGGTTGAGGTGCCCGCCGCCGTGCCCGAGGGTGATCACCTGCCCGCCGAGCAGGCGGGTGAGCTTGACGTATTCGCCTTTGATGTCGCCGGCGACGATGGGGGTCTGTCCCCATCCGCACGCCCCGAGGAGGATCTTGCGGATCAGCGTCGACTTCCCCAGGCCTGGCAGGGACAGGACGAACATCGAGGGGTTTCCGATGAGCTTGTCGCGGAAGTACGCGAACGGATCGCACGAGACGGCGTTGCCGGTGATGGCGTGCTGACCGACGATGGTCCCCGACGAGGGCGCGGCCGCGCCGATCGCCCACGGGTTGAGCCCGCACATCTGCACCGAGGTCGCTTCGTACTCGATCGGGGCCGGGACGGTGGCCATTCGGCCACCACCGGCACCCTTGAGCCCGCGTGTGGTCGAGGACAACGACTCCCGCCACAACTGGTCCGAGGCGGCCTCTTGAATGAAGGCTTGGTTGCTGACCGGGTTCTCGTTGCGCCACCGAGTCAGGCCGATGCCGCGTCGCGAGAGCTTGTAGGGCTCTTCGGCGTCACCGGTCGCGACGGCTGCGGCGAGCGCGGCGTAGTCGGTGTCGCCGATGATCCAGCGGACGAACGCCGACGGCTGCGCAGTGTCGGTCTCGAAGTGCAGGTCGCCATCGCTGTATCCCGAGTCGGGTCGGTCGGCGGTCATGGTCATCGTCGGGAGTCTCTTTCTCACGCAGGGGTATGGGCCGGTGTGGGCGAACAGCGTCTAGCTGCGGCGCACCAGGATCGAGGTCGAGATCTGATCGGGCAGCAGCACACCCACACCGAGACCGGCGACGAACGCGGCATCCTGGAAGGCGAACGCGCGGCGCAGCCGCAGCCGGGAGCGGGCAGCGAGTGATTCGGTGACGGCGGCGGCGTTGGCGATCTCGTCGACCGAGCCGACGGTGATCGTCAGCAGCGCCGAATAGCGTTCGTATCCGGCTCCGGAGACCATTTCCCGGCGTGCCTGCTCGGCGATCTCGTGGCGCTTCTCCGACCCGGCGGAGGTGATCTTGTTGCCGCGAGAATTGATCGCGTGCAGCGCGTCTCGGTGCTGCTTGTCGACCTTCTTCGCGGCGTCCCCGGCGGTGTAGGGGCGGTAGACGAGAGTGAGGCGCTTGCGCGGGAGGTCGTCGTGCGGCTGCAGCAACGGTTTGAGGACGGTGTCTGTGAACACCGATTCCGGAGGCGCGGCCATCTCCCAGACGACCGAGACGCCACCGTCGTGGCGGTAGTGACCCCACTCGGTCTTCGCACGTCCCGGTCCGGCGTCGTCCCAGTCGACACCGTGCTCTTCGCCGGAGATCTCGAGTTCCTCGAAGTCGTTCTCGGTCGACGGGTTGTAGGAGCGGTGCACGGCCGCGGTGATCTCGGCGGCGGTCATCGGCTGGGCATCGATCCCGGCACCGGAGAGTGACTCGTACAGATCCGGCAGACGACGGGCCAGCTCGGTGGCCATCTCCTCGGGGTCCTTCTGCCGCTCTTTGGTGGTGGCGCGGAAGGTGATCGACAACCGCGCGAGGGTGCGGTGGCGACCGGACGGCATCCGGACGGCGGACTGCTGGACGAACGTCGCCGCCAACGGCGGTGCGGCGTCGACGAGTTCGTGTTCTGCTCGCCGCGCCAGCCGCAGCCCGGTGGCGGGAATGTTCTCCACCACCACCACCGCGCCGACGATGTCGCCGGGCAGGCCGAGATCGGCGAGGTAGACACCCCAGTCGGCGGTGTAGAGATCCTTGTCGCGCTGAACGATTGCTTCGTCACCGCCGGGGAGGGCGTCGAAGACGACGGTGTAGCGGTGATCGTCGGGGTTGTGGATCATCCCGAACTCGTTGCCGTGTCGATCGATTCCCATGTAGACCTTGGTGCGGGCGAGCAGGCCGGGGAGTTTGTAGCGGCCACCGGGGATCCTCGAGTGCGGTCCGGCGTGGTACTCCGTGGACTTGTCGATGTGCTTACGCCGCAGCCATTGCATTCTCAGTTGTCCTGTCTCGTAGAGGGTTCGGCCGTTCGGGGCGATGACCAGAGGGGTGAGGACGAGCGCACCGACACCCATCAGAGCCAGTCCGACGACGACGTGGACGAAGATCAGAACCGCGAACGAGGCCGCGAAAAACCCTGCACCGTAGGCAATGACCTTCGTCGGCAGCCCGAACGCGAACGTGCTCTGCGGCCGGTTGCCTGCCGAATAGATCGGCGGCTCGTACGGGGCCTCGAGCTGCGCGCTCATCGTTGAATCCGTCCGTGGTAGTTGCCGACTGCGCCTTCAGCGGCCGAGCCGAGAGTGGTCGAGACCGAGCCCGCGGTGCGGCCGACTGTGCCCGCGGCTTTGAGTGCCCCTGCCGCTCCGCGCAGGGTTGCCGAGGTACCGGTGCGGCCGGCCGATGCAGCGGCCGTTCCGACTCTGCGGGCTGCGCCCATCGGCCCAGACGATGCGCCCGCGTGCGAGGGACTCGATCCACCGTTGTAGCGGCCCTGGAAACCGGGGGACGAACGTGCGCCGGTACCGGCCGCACCCGAAGACCCGCCCTTGCCGCCACCCGAAGATCCGCCGACGGAGTTCGCGACCGAGCCGAGGGCACGTGATGCAGCCGTGCCGCCGGCACCCATCACCGCCCCACCTGCTGCGCCGAGCTGACCGACTTCGCGGCCACCGGCGGAGATGGTGTCCGCTGCGGGAGCGACGATCTTGATCAGGGTCGGAAGAGAGAACCCGATGATCGCCAGGAGGACGGACCCGATGATGACCGTCGCGATTTGGTCCGAGCTCGACGCCGACGACGCCCAGAACGCGAACAGGTACAGCAGCGTCGCGACCGGCTTGAACAGCAACGCGCCGAGAGTGAAGGCGATCATCGACTTGTAGGAGCTACGCCCGGTTCCGGTGGCCGACGCTGCAGCAGCGAGCGGGATGACGGCGACGACGACACACAGCACCGCCTCACGGATCAACAGTGCGATCAATTGGGCGACCGACCCGAGGAACGCGAACCCAGCGCACGCGAGCGCCAGGATCGGGCCGAGACCGGTCTTGTCGTCGAATGCCGTGATGGCGGTGATCTTCTCGTTCAGATCGCCGCCGACGAACTTTTCCAGCGCGTATGCCGAGGCGATGTCTCCGCCTTGGTGGAACATCAACACCAGGATCGGCAGCAGTGACACAGTGACGACGGTGCGGACCAGCATGGTCGCGGTCTCGGTGGCTCCTTCCATCACCGCTTGTTTGCGGGCGATCGCGAGCTTGATCATCGCAATGATGATGGAGGCGAACAAGGCGACGACGGTGAACCCGGAGATGAGGTTCCGCAGACCCGACATGGCGTTTTCTGCGGCCAATCCGGGTATGCCAGAGGACATCCAGAACGTCATCACCGACCGGAATGCTTGGGTGTTGCCTTCCATCACCGATTTGGCGAAGTCCCCGACCGGGTCACCCCAGAATGTCGAGACTGCGGAGTCGACAGCGGTAGAGAACGCGTCACCGGGGTGATCACTGAACGCGTTGTCCAGGCACAGTGCCTCGTCCATGAAGCCACCGACCGCGGTTCCCTCGAGCGCATCGTTGAGCCAACCGTCACCGAGGACCGGCGAGCCTTCGGCGACGCACTCGCGGCGTTGTTGCTGGAAGTCGTTGCCGTCGGCGTCGGGGTTGATCTGCTCGGTCAGATTCGGTGCGGGTGCCGGTGTCGGATCTTGGGCGTGTGCGAGTCCGCTGGCCCCGACGACCGCGATCAGTGAGAGCAGTGCAATGACGACAGCGCGGGCGGCCAAGGCCGCTGTGCGGGTCACAGTGCCCACCGGGTGAAACCATCGAGCGAGCTGTACGGGCCGCCAGTAGTGGCACCGTCGAGTTTGCTGACCTTCCAGGTGCCACCATCCCACGCCATATTCAGGCGCAGTCCTGTGTAGGTCGGGTTCTGCATCCGTCTACCGGCGTCATCGACATCGCGGATCTGGGCGAGCTCGACGACGGCGAAACTGTCCGTGCAGGAGAGAATCTTGAACGCCATGGGTGCCCGCAATGCCACAGTCTCGGTGTTGACCGGTTTCGCGAGTTCTGCTTCTTTCTTCTCCTGGGTACCGATCTTCTCGTCGGGTATCAGGGTGAGCTTCTCCGTGGATTCGACAGCCACAGGTCCGCCCGCGAGTCCGCGGGGTAGGAAGTTTGCGGCGGCCAGTGCCGCGCCTTGCGGGGTGCGGGTGTATCCGGCGAGGACCAGGCCGTCGATGTACGACGGCCCATCCGTCTCGGAGTACAGGGTCGAGACACCGAAGTTGCGTTGGATCATCATCGACTCCGGGGACGTCACCGGTCGGCCGTCGTTGGTGCATTCGACTCGCGGCCCGGTCGGTTCTCGCTGTGGCAGTGGTTGACCCGCAGGGTTATTCGGGACCATCACAGTGCGTCCGGACAGGTCCGCGTCGGGAACACCGAAGCCTTCCGCGCCGGTGTCGAGGTCGGTGTCACCGGTTGCAGGTGCTGCTGTCGTCGGCGGTGGGCCAGCGGTGGTCAGCGGGGTGTCGTCGTTCATGTTGGGGATGATGAACACGATCGCGCCGACGATGGCGATGACGACGATCGCAGCAACGGTTATCAGGACGGTACGTAGCCGACGGTTCATGGGGTGCGCTCCAATGTGGTGTAGCCGTCGAGGTTGTCGATCTCGACGGCGTCGATGTTTTCCTCGGAAGTGGGTAGCACGATCCGCCAATCGCCGCTGATCCATTGCAGCGCGACAGGATAGGAAAACAACTCGGTTCCGGTCCCGATGGTTTGTGCCACCGACACCCCCGCCGAGAGCGGATCATTGGAGTAGTCGGTGACCTCGAACCCGACGAACTTCGGTGCAGCGTCGGCGGGTACGGATCCGGAGACGGTGACGGCGGCGCGTGCGGCCGCGAACTCGTCGCGACCGGGCCCGGGTGCGGTCACGGTGTTGACTACTTCCGGCCACGCGCGGTCGTCGGCGACGGCGAGTGCGGTCTGCCCGTTGATCGCGGCCAGGACAGCACCTTGTGGGGTCTGTGCATATCCGCTGCGGTTCACCGATGTTCCAGCGAGGGGCCCGTCGACCCGTGAGGTGGGCACCGATACCCCTGCGACCTCGCGCCAGGTCAGCTCGGCCGGAGCGGAACGCAGATCCGGTGCCGGATCCGGGGCAGCGGCGGGTGTGTCGTCGTTGCCGGATCCGCACGCAGCGAGTGCGAGGACGGTCGCCGCTGTCGCGGCGATCCGGAGTGTGCGGGAGACGGTCATCAGAGGAGGGCCTTTCAGGTCGATGCAGTTCGGGCGCAGGGAATTTCGGTGTTCTCAGGCGAGTACGGCTTGGGCGATCCCGGATGCGGATCCGATGATGGCGGCACAGATGAGGATTCGGGCCAGGGTGGCGTCCTCGACCATCTGTGTTCCGGTGGATTTGCGTTGGTTGACGAACACCGCCCCGCACACGAACAGTGCTGCGATGCAGGTGACGATGGCGAACCAGAGCAGCCACGACAGGCCCGTCATGACCGGCTGCCACACCTCGTCGGGCCACTCGACCGGTGAGGTCGGTGGTTGCGCGAGCACGTCGATGTTCATGTCATCGCCGCCGTGACCACTGTATTCGCCACTCCAGCAACGAATCCGAGCAATATCGACGCATACAGCAGTCCGGTGGCCCGCTGGTTGGCCTGACACCAGCGGCCCCTGAATTGGTCGTACGCAAGCTCACCGCCGCCGACCATGACTCCGACAATCGAGGCGATGATCAGACCCCACAGAGTCCAGTTCACGATGGTCATAGGACGAGCATGTTGACCAGGCCTGCGGCACCACCGATGACGATGGACCCGAACAGTCCGCCGACGAGTTTGCCGGTCGCGTTGCCGCCTTGGCCGCCACCGGAGATTTTCTCGTACGCGAGCATCGCGCCGCAGATCATGATTCCGGCGACGGCAGCGATGATGCATCCCCACATCAGCCAGGACAGCAGGGTCAAGATCTTGTCCCCGGTGGGGCCGTCCGGTGCTTGGGGGCTGACGTCGCCGATGTTCTGCGCGAGGAATGTGGTCGTCGATGCGGTGAGGCTGGCAATCATGGTGTTCTCCTTGGGTGTTGGTTGAGAGGGTGCGGTTCAGTGGCCTGACGCATTGCGGGCGGCGGTGAAGATCTCCCGCCCGATCGCGGCGAGTTCGTGGTGTGGGCTGGTCGTAGAGGGGGCGGGGGCTCGCATCCGCCCTGGTGGGGGTGGGTCAGGTTCGGTGGGGGTCCAGATCGCGAGTTCGTTCTGTCTGTGGGTGCGCAGATCCTCGACGTACGGGACTCGCCACACAGCTGGTGCTGCGGAGGCGACGACGTCCGCCCATCGGCGCAGGGTCTTGGGGAGTGGGCCGGGGGCGTCGGGAACAAGGACCAGTCCGAGGAGAGTGCAGTCGCCGACGAGGCCGGCCTGAGCTTGCAGGAGAAGGTCGTGGGCAGCGTCAAGGCCGGCCCGGTCCGTACGGCACACGACCACGACGTTGCGGTGCCGGTCGGCTGCGGGCCAGCCCCGGCGAGCATCGCCCGCCGGGGCCCAGATCTGAGCGAGTGTGCCTGCGCCGGAGCGCCCGTGAGCGGCGAGGAGCCACATCACGGGCGGGCGACCGTGGACTGCAACCGGGTCGTCGTGAATCGGTGCTCGGCGTTCGGGCGGCGGTATCCGCAGCCCGGCCGGGGTGACCGACACGTCGTCGTCTCGGTAATAGTCATGGTGCTCAGCTGGTTGTGCGGCCATCTCGGGCGCACCTCCTTCTCCGGCGTTCTCGGTCACCGAGTGGTGGTTGGTGAGACGGTGGTCGGCACAGCGGCAGAAACAGAGGGGGTCGTCGTGGTGGCCGCTGAGGTCGTCGTTGCGGTTCCGGTGGTTCCGACGGTGGCGTGGGCGGCGAGGATGCTGCCGGCACTGCGGACGGTGTCGGTGGTGGCGAACAAGGCCGCGCCTTGTTTGATCACTGCCCCGACCTTGTCTGCGAGGCTCTGATCGCCGGTCAGGTCGGCGGCGAGTGCGACGATCCACCGCACGGTCAGCTCGACGGGGGTCTCACCTTTGGATCCGACCGGAACGCTGTCGTAGGAGCCGTGTTTGGTGGCGGTGTTCCAGTACGAGGTGTCGGTGACGAGCTGCGCGAGACCGGCGTTCTCGTCGATGGTGTTCGACACTTCCTTGAACGCGACGTCGACGGCCGAGTCGATGGTCGCCGGGGGTACGAGCTTGACCGCTGAGGACAGCACTTTGGTGGCGAGTATGCCGAGGGCTGCGGGTGGGTTGGTCAGGCCGACGGTGGCGAGCTGGCCGATCGTTTCGGGGGTGATGACGTCCTTGGCGACGGTGATCGCCGCCCCGATGGCCATACCGGCGATCTTGGTGACCGCACCGACCGCTTCGTCGATCATCTCGTCGGTCGAGGTTGCGGACGGGTCGGAGTACTTCGCCATCTTCGACAGCACTGTTTCCGAGGACGAGTTGACCTCGAATCGGCCTGCCTTGGAGTCGAAGTCGATGTTGTCGTTGATCACCGACGCGCCGGTCATCAGGGCGGTGCGTCCGACGGCGGTGGAGACGTCGGTGAGGATCCGGACGGGGTCGCGGGTGTCCATCGAGGACTGTCCGGCGATGGATGCCACCAGCTTGGCGGCGGGGGCGTCGATGGGGGTGTCGCACGCGAGATCGCCTGCGGTGCAGTACGAGGCGACCCGGTCGGAGACTGCGCCGAATCCGGCGATTTTCGGTGTCGGTGCGATACCGCCGCCTGCGGGGGCGGCTGCGGCGACGGCCGGGGCGAGTTGGACGGTGTCCACTGCTGCACCGCTCGTTCCCGGTGCCGGGGCGGGGGTGGAGCCGCCGCCGGCGATGACGTCTTCACCTTCGGCGCGGGTGGGGTCGGAGAACAATGCTGCGCCGGCGAAGTGGTCGGCGTCGACGGGGCCGGTTCCTGCCCCGATGTCACGGGTGACCTGGGAGGCGACCTCGCCGCCCTGGGAGTAGCCGGAGAGGAAGACTTTGGTGCCGGGGCAGCGTGCGGCGATGTCGGAGATCATCTTGGTGGTGTTCTCGACGCCGATGTCGACGGACTGGGCGTAGGGAACGGCGGAGCGATCGCCGGGCTTGCCGCCGAAACTCGCCGGGTACGGGACGTAGCTGCGTTCGAGAGCGGGTCCGTCGCCGGAGTTCGCATCACGCATCGCCGGGACGGTCAGGCGGGAGAAGAAGCCCGAATCGGTGTCGGGTGAGGAGTTCTCGTCGATCTCGGTGGTGCCGGGGACGACGACGAGATGCAGTACCGGGCAGTTGCCGTCGGTGCTGGATTGGCTGGTGGTCGTCGATCCTGACGGGGTGGGAGTGGCGGAGGGCTGCGCGGCCGCGACGCCGCTGGCGGAGACCGCGACCGTCATCGCTGCGGTGGCGGCGAGCAGGCGCGGAGTGAGGCGGCGAACCTGGTCGATGGATGTGTGCACGGTTTCTCTCTTCTTCGGTGGGGTCCAGCGGATGTGCCTGGTCATAAGGGGTCAGCGCGGGACGATGGCGGAGATGAGCGTTGTGCCGTCCTGCTGCTCGGTGGTGGTGATCCGTTGGCGGCTCATGCGGCCGTCGATGCCGGGTCCGCGTTCGACGACGGTGACGTCGTAGATCCCGGCGTCGATCGGGTCGGCCAGGACACAGAACTCGATGTCGGGTTCGAGCTGGTCGATCCCCTGCTGGAGTCTCTGCGCGGACGCCATCACCGCGTCCGGTGCACCTGCTGCGCGGGCTGCGGCACCGTCGCGGTCGAAGTAAAAGGCCTTCTCGAACCGCCAGATCGCCACCGCGCCAGGGTCGTCACTGTCTTCGGTGACCGGGTCACCGTCGGCTTGGCCCTTGCACCAGGTGACATCGGCGGCGGCGGCACCGGCGGCAGCGGGGGCCGCCGATGTGGGAAGGGTTGTGGTGGTGACGATGTCGGCGGGAAGCAGAGCGGCAGGGGCCTGCGGTTCGTCACCGACACCGGTGAGGACCAGAGCTGCTCCCAAGCCTCCTCCGACCAGGACCGTGAGGGCAATCGTGACGGCGACAGCGGCGCGGTGGCGTCGCCACCACGACCGTGGGGGCGGCGTTTGCGCGGTGTAGGGGCCTCCAGCGCGAAGTAGAGAGGTCCGTTCGTCGAAGGAGCTGTATCCATCCGCTGGCCGGGCGGAGCCCATGTCCTCCGCAGAGTCGCCAGCGAACCAGTCGTCGTCGGGATCGACGTCGGTGTGGTGCTGGTCGGTCAGGACGGTCAGTCTGCGCTCGGACGCTGCAGCGGCAGTCTCTGTGTCGGCGACGACAGGGTCGGCGAACCAATCATCGGAGCTGTCGTCGGGGGTCTCTCGAGGTGCCACAACAGGGCCTTTCCGAGTGTCGAAGTGCAGGAACGGGATCGAACCTTCGGATACAGCCCGCCCACCGGTGGTCGGGCTGCACCCGGAGATCAGATCGCGAGGTTCAGGCCTGCCAGGGCAGCGTTCGCCTGGTCGAGAACCGGTGCGACGGCAGTGCTCACCGCGGCGACGGTGTCAGCCACAGCGGGCTGCTCGAGCACTGTCGAGGTGAACTGCGTGGCCTGCTCGAAGGCCGGTTCGGTCCACACCGGGGCGTCGACGGCGCTCTGAACGCTGGGGGCATCCAGTGCCAGCGGCGCGGCGGTGACCGGCGGGGCCGGGGGTGCCGGGACGGCCTCGCGTGCCGGGAGCGGGGCGGGCTCTTCGATGATCTGCTGCTCACCGCCGAGGACGGTGGCACCGAGGACGCCACCGATCGCAGCGCCTGCACCGGTCAGACCGACAACGATCGGTGCCGACAGGGCTGCGCCGACGCCTGCTCCGGCGAGTGCTGCTGCGCCGGGGATGAAGACCCAGCCGACCGGTCCGCCCCAGACGATGGCTCCGGTGCCGGTGGTGGCAGCGACGCCGAGTCCGCCGCCGATCGCAGCGGCGGTACCGGTGATGACTGCGGCCGGGACGGCGGATGCGGCGAGGCCGGCCGCGCCACCGGCGACGACGCCGGTGATGGTGCCCGCAGCGATACGGTCCGCGCGGGACGCGTCGGCGAATCCGTTGTCCACGAGCCAGTTTCCACCGTCGGCCTGAATAGCGGCTCCGGTGTTGTTGAACTGCTCTACCAAGTTCGGATCGAGCAGGTTCGGGTCGTACGGCACGAGTTCGCCGCCGACGAGGACATAGCCCTCGGGTGCGTCGATCGGCGCAATGACCTTGCGCTGCACGGTCGGAACCGGCGGCGGGGTCGGCGGGGCCGCTTGCAGGGCGGGCGGTGCGTCGGTCGGTGCGGCCTGCGGCGCGGGGGCGGGCGCAGGCTCATAGTAGGTGTTCTGGTACGACGACTGCTGGTTGCCGGACCGGTAGTCGTTGTAGCTACGCCATTCGGTCTGCTGCACCTGGGGTGAGGCCTGGTAGCCGGGCAGGAACTGGCGTTCCTGGGTCGGCGCGGGCGGCGGCGCGACGGGGGTGGTGTCGGTGGTTCCGGACTGTGCGGTGTCGGGTGCGGTCACGAAGTCCTGTGGTGCTGCGTGTGCGGTCGCGGTGCCCCACGCGAGGGCGACGGCCACGGGAACGGCAGTGAGAACGAGAGCCCGGTCCCTGCGGCGGCGGTGACGCCCACCGATTCCTTGCTGAGGAGACATGAGTGGTGTGCCTTTCGTAAGCCGCTGTGATGCAGCGGTATTGGGTGATGTGTGACAGGAGTGGTTGATGGTGGAACCACCACTGTCCGCGCTGGGGAACGACCGAAAACGAGGGTCAGCCTTCGGGTGATCCCTCAGCGCGGACGGCGGGTGATGCCTTGGGAGTGGATGCCAGCGGGCGTCCGTTGCACGCTGGCATCCACGAGCTGTCAGCCCAGCAGGCCGAGCTAGAAGCGAAGTTTGCGAGACAAGCCGAGGAAGCTGCGTATTCCTTTCTGGTAGCGAGTGATTGGGTCAACAACCGGCAGGTTCGTGCGGTTCGGCACATGATGAGTGAAGCGTTACCGTACGACCCTCGTGCCGGGTCACCAGATGAGAGTGAGGGGCAGCCTCAACAGGAAACATGCCGGGCTCCATCTCAGGATTTTTCTTCGTGGCAAGGAGCTTGAGCTGGCGTAGATGTGCAGATCGAGCTCCCAGTCACTCGTGGTGAAACGTGGCGGCCTGGCCCCGGGCGGTGGGGCCAGGCCACCACGTCCTGAAACCGGCACTTGTTGGGCAGGTGCCGATTTCAAGCATTAGGCTCGTCAGGCGACGTGCTGGAGGTCAGAAAAGTTCGGCTGTTTGAATTGGCTCGATCGAGATGGCCACTGTGTCAGGATCTGGCCCGTGGATTCGTCGATCTCTTGGTGAGGCCGATCGCGGTCGTGCCCACCGTCGAGTGAGCACGCGACGAGGCCGATGCCGGCGACCGTGGTGAGGGAGGCGCACGGAGTCGACTCTGTGTAGCCGTGAGGGGGCATGGGGGCGGGTCGAAATCGTAACGGTTGAGGTTTCAGCAGCGATGTCATAGGTGCTCCAGTCGTGTGGACTGCGCTGTGCACCTAGGCTGGTAGGCCTGCGGGTGCCGTGTGTTCAGGCGCAGTTGTCATTCGCAGATACGGGACCCCGGGGCGTTCGGACGCCAATCACTTGCGCACCCGGGGTTTCTCTTACTTTGCTTCTGCCCCTCTTTCGATCAGGGGCATCGCCACCTCCACGTTTGCGACGGTGGAGGGTAACTGCCTGTCCTCCAGGTCAATAAAACGGTTCGACCTATCACGACATTTGCATCGTTTAAGGTCATGCACAGATTAGACCTTAGTGGAGGTGCGGCATGGTGTCTAGCAATGAACGGAATGCGACAGTGAGTCGACGCGTCTTGCGGGGGTTCGACCCGGCACGGCTGACGTCGCTGCGTGAAAGTAGAGGCATGAGCCGGGCGGATCTCGCACGAAAGTCCGGGCTCGGAGGTGCCACCGTCCAGCAATGGGAATCCGGCACCCGGAGTCCTCAGGTCGACACCCTGGCCCTTGTTGCGAAGACCCTCGGCCTGCCCATCAGTGAGCTTGTCGACGTACCCAGGGATCAGCGCTTCCCTGGAGATTGGCGCGTCCTTCTCGGGCTTACGCAGCCGCAGCTGGGCCAGCAGGTGGGTATCAGTACGTCGATGATTGCCCGTATCGAGCGCGGCGAGGTGAAGTTGACCGATGAGAATGCTCGCCGCCTTGCTGCGGCGCTCGAGATCGGGATCGATGAGCTCGTTCGCAGTTACGAGCGTGCGCGAGACCGGCCGGCTGGCGTTCAAGCGTGACGAGGCTCGCCAGTTCCTGAATCGGCAACGTCGTTGAGTCGACGTCGTGAACCGCAGCGACGGTAAGGGTGGCGCGGCGGGCGTCGGCATGAGTGCAGTATGTACCGGCGATCGAAAACAGAGCAACTTAGAAGCAAAATTTTTGCAAATTAGACGGGTTCGTAGCGACAACCTCGTAGTCCTGAGCTGCTTCTATGTCCATCCGGTACATTTACTTGGGAATTGCGATTTTTTTGCTTACCGGACATAGGATGCAGTAATGCAGGAAACAGACGACCTGGCCCGTTTTGGCAAGGTGGTGGCGGCGCGGCGGGCAAGGCTTGCGTTGACTAGGTTCGAGGTCCGTGATGCTGGTGGACCGTCGGACACCACACTTGGCAACATCGAAAACGACACTCTCGGTCGGGCGCCCAGTCCGGCCGTGATCAGGAAGCTCGACCAAGGCCTGCGGTGGAGCAAAGGGAGCGCAGCTGCTGTTCTCGCCGGTGGCGATCCTGTCCCCCTGGAGAGCCTGTCGAACAGAAACTCCAGATCGAGCAGTGCCGCCGCCGAGCCGGATGCAATTGTGCTTCCCCTGGACGAAATCAACAATCTGTTCGGGCTGCACCGGCAGCTCAATGCCGCGCACGAGAGCTGTCGTGGCGCGGATCCCCCACTAGAATACTTCGACCAGGTCGTCGGGGGATTCAACGCCTTTGTTTCCCGCGTAGCCGGACGGTATGCCACCGCGGTCTTGGAAAGAAGTGGGGGCCCTGGGAGAACCCTCCCTCCGATGGCGGAGATGGCATTCGGCCCCCTCCTCGATAAACCCGCCGCCGACTACGACCCGGTCGAGCGCGAAGAACAGCTCTACCGTCGCTGGCTGGCTGGGCGGCACGACGACATCGACGACGAGCTGGACGCCAGGTTCCAGGAGCGATGGGCGGAGCGCGAGTGAAGCAGTTGAAGTTGCGCAAGAAATGGGCAAGGGTGCTTGCTCGGGACCAAGCCTCTCGTAGTACTCCGCGGGGAGAGAACGTTCGGAAGGAACAGACCACAATGGACAGCCAGCTACCGCTACACGATCGAATCAGCAGGCTATTCGGGGGCTTCCGACATCTGGGGACACTCGATGATCTGGACCCGCAGGTCGCGGCGCATGTGAGCAAAAGCGTCGGTCGCCACGTCACTGCGGAAGAAGTGAAAGTGCTCCGCAGCCAGGCGGTCGACGACGCCGAACGAGACGTCCTCGAGGCAGTAGCGACCTTCTTCGAGTCGCCGGTTACCTACCTGGTCGGCACCACTGCCGAGCAGATGGACTATAACGCGCAGCTCGATTACTTCGACAATGTTCGGAACTCCCAGGCCACGGTATTTGCTCTACGAACTCGGGTACCGCAGCTGACTCCGGCGATCGCTGAGCGTCTGAGCGAGCTGGTCCGGGACACGCACGGACGTTTCGAGAAGCAGAATCGGCACGAACCGGCCGAAGCTGGCGAATCGACATAATGAGCTCGGTCCGAGACGCTGCCGCTGCAGCGAGAACTATCGACGACCCCGAGCTACGTGCCAGATCCTTCCTCGACACACTGCAACTGCAGTTCACGAGACCCTGGTCGATCGACCGATTCGTTGCCGAGGTTGGGTTCAAGATCGGCCGCGTCATTGTGATCCTCGATCTACCTGACGATCTGAGCGAAAGCGGCGAGGTCTCGGGCTTTTGGGTACGAACTGCCCCGGTCGATGTCATCTACGTCCGTGCGGACGTAGATCCGCTCTTCCGTGAACAATGCATCCTCCACGAAGTCGCACACATACTTCTCGGTCATGATGCCGATGTTGTTGTCACCGAGGACATTCTGGTCGAATCGTTCATGAGGATGGCTCCTGCCATTCCGAGGACAATGATCAGCGCACTTGCCGAGGAACAACGGGCGAAGGTGTGCTTCACACGAGTCCCGGATTTCCTTCAGCCCATCGAAGCAGAGGCCGAATGGCTCGGCACACTCATGCTTGCCCGCGCCGATTCCCTACGCAAGCCGTTCTACCCGGAGAACATCGACTCGAAAGACAAGGAGACCCTGCGCCGGGTGGCCACAATTTTTGGGTGGCAGATGTGAGCACGTTCTTCGAGGCGATACTGCCAATAGTGTTGCTGGTGTTCGGTCTTCAACGCCTACCGTTGTACAGGCGGAGGCCGCAAACTCGCCCCATGACGGTGCTACTGCTCACTCTCAGCGTTGCGCAGATGTTCAGAATTCATGCGCTGGCAGACGACAAGCTTGACCCTGTCATACACGACGTAACGGGCCTGTGGAACATATCTGTTCTGATAGCTCAGGCCATGGCGATTTGCGCCGCAACCCAATGGGTCGGGATGGTGGCTCACTCGACCCAACGTAGTTTCTCGCGTCGCTCTCGCTACGCGGTCACCGCGGCGTTGGTTGTCGGTCTGGTCGTCTCTTTTCTCCTTTCCCCCGCGCCGTCGAGACCTACATATTACCTAAGTCAGACCTTTCCAGCCGAAGGCTGGATGCTGGTCTACTGGGTCATCTTCCTCGGAAGCCTGTCGCTGTGCGTGGTAGTGCCGTTCTACCTGTTGGTTCGCATGGCTCTGATCGTGAAGACCGGAGAACTAGCGCGCGTTCTCACCGCTGCTGCGGTGGCGTGCGGGATGATCCTGCTCTACGCAGTTCACAAAATCGTCTACCTAGTTGCGTTCACCCGCGGCACAGAGAACTGGTACACCGACCACACCGTTCAGATATCGCTCTTCCTCATCATGTCGCCCCTGCTCGTCGCCGGATACGTTGCGTGGGTGTACATCTGGACGACACTGCTTCCTCGCGTCCAGCGGTACCGACGCATCGTTGCGTACATGGATGAGTGGCAGGCCTTGGCGACTCGAAGCAACGCCATCCTTGCGGACACTCTGATCCCGAGCTCCAAGCGGGCTGCCTGGCGTGCCAGCAGAAACTCCGTCGCGTCTACCCGACTCATGGTCGAGATGGTCGACGGTGAAGACGGTAAGGCAACTTCCGCGGGGGCGACTAGAAGATGAACGGGATCAAGCGCTTAGAGCGCGTCATGTATTCGGCGTACCCCTCTCCTATGCCCTCGAGCATCGCGGACTCTTCCGACGGGATCCGGTGGACATATCCCCCCGCCAGAAACGACACCATGACGGGGGCAAGCCAGTTCCCGTACGCGATGGAGAATCCCAGCGCGCAGATCAATGCCCCCGTGTACGAGGGGTGCCGAATCAACCGGTACGGGCCCGTCTGCACCACCAGTTGCTCTGGATGCGTGTGGACCTTGAACGTGAAGGACTCCCCGAGCTTCCGCGCCGAAGCCAGCCGGAGGGCCTGCCCGAGTGCAGCGGTGGTCAAGCCCACGACGAAAATCGTTCTCCGGTGCCGATTAATGACGGTTGCCGGCGAGGCCACGCTCAGCACGAGGCCTCCGCCGTACGCCAGTGCAAGGCCACGGCCAACTGCTCTACCGGACCCGTTGTCCCGATTCACAGAGCCCGCTCGCGGCCTCCGCTTGCCCATCCTGTACTCCGACAACGCAAATCCCGCGAAAGCGGTAGCCAAAACCACAGCGGCCGGTCGACTGGTCACGAACAAGGGCAGCCTCTTGACGATCATGCGACACAGCTTCTCAGACTCAGTAGCCGCTCCGAGACGAGCAGGGTACCGACCAACTTTAAGGACCAACGCATGACGACGGCGACACTACCGATCAAAGGCCTGGCACTGGTCGGGGTCGGTGCGTTCCTCGCCGCATCCTCCGCAACAATGTCCCTGTACATGGCTCCACAGCTGGTGAAAACGCCTCTCGACGTCGACTCCGCAACGGTCGCAACGGGCACCGCGACCTTGCTCGACACCGAAGCGCTCGTTCAGGGCGTCTCGAAAGTCGATCGCGACGTTCCCATTCGTGTCTTACAGCAGGTTACTGTCGAAGAACCGTCCGACAGCAACAAGATCACCATGCAATCCGCTGTTTTGTTGCAACGAGACGACAGACCTGGTGAACGAGGAACGGTCAACGCAACCGTCGACAGATTCACCGCCGACCGCAGAACTGCGATGCCGATGGACGATCCGATCGGGTCGATCCAGAAGTACGACGATCAACCCGCCGACGAAGTCACGCACGACGGGCTCTCGCTCAAGTTTCCGTTCGACGTCGAAAAGAGGTCCTATCCGTACTTCGATACGACCACGCGCCGCAGCCAGGACGTCCAGTTCGACGGCGAGACCAACATCAACGGCCTGGACGTCTACCGTTTCGTTCAGGACATCGCGCCCTTCGACACCGGCGGCAAGCTCAGCCTCCCTGCGTCGTACTGGGGTATCGACGGGGACGAAGAGATTCTGATGCACCGGTTCTACAAGGCACGCCGTGAGCTGCTCGTTGAGCCCACGACGGGTGCAATCGTCTTCGGGAAACAAGCGGTTCACCAGTACTACGGACGTACCGCTAACGACCCGTCGGCGGTCACCATCGTGGAAATGTCGCCAGAGCTCGACGCTGCCACGGTCGACGAGCAGGTGCAGCGGGCAGTCGAGTCCAAGCGTCTCATCGACTGGGCTGAGACATACGGTCCCGTTCTTCTCGGGCTCGCCGGTCTCTCTGCATTCGCACTCGGCGTTGGGGTGTGTTGCCGTCCGAGGCCCCCAGGGCCGAGTTCGCTGAATTCTGACGGACCGGCTCCTGGCGACAGAGGGGATGACATGCAGCAGCAAGCGACCGAGAGGACACTGTCGTGATCGATTGGATAGCCAAGGCACAGGAGCTTCGCAAAGAGGTCTTGGAACCTGCTGCGGCAGTGGTCGACGAGACCGCTGAGATTCCTGAGTCGCACTTCGACTTACTGGTCAGCCAAGGGCTCTACGGCGTAGCTTTAGGAAGCGACAATCCGCTCCAGACCATGTCCGCCGTAGGGGAGATCCTGGTAAGCGGTTGTTTAGCAACAGCGTTCGTATGGGCCCAGCATCACGGCACTCTCCTCAGACTCGCTACGTCGGGGAACGAGTCACTCAAAGCAGAACATCTCTCAGGCTTACGGATGGGCACGATTCGCGCTGGCGTGTCAGGCAGTGGCTACGCCTCACCGCAGCGACCCCTCGTCCGGGCCCACCGGACTGCGGATGGCTATCGGATCGAAGGCTGTGCGCCATTCGTGACTGGGTGGGGCATGATCGACGTCGTTGGAGTAACGGCGTACGACCAGTTAAACGACTCGACGGTCACGTTCCTCGTTTCGGCAGCAGGCGGTAGGGGCCTGTCCCATGAGCCGCTTCACTTGGCTGCAGCCAACGCATCTCGCACTGTCTCGCTTAAATTCGACGGCCTTGCCGTAGCCGACAGCAATGTCATGCACGTGCAACGAAAGAGCCTGAGCAAGCAAGGGCCAATGTCGACGATTGATCGTGCAATCGTTCGTATCAACGGCTCGCTGGCACTCGGGTTGTCGAGTCGATGCCTGACTGCCTTGGATGAGCTTGGTCAGAACAACCAAGCACTCACAGACGGGTTTATCAACCTCCGAAAGTCGTTGAATGAGGCCGTAACCGACACGAGGATCGATATTCACGAGGTACGAGCGCAGGTCTGCCGCTTCGCCGTCGACGTATCGGCATACTTCACAGCTGTAGCGGGCAGCAAGGCTGTGAGGCGCGGGGGGCTGGCTGAACGCACCGCACGCGAGGCGAATTTCGCGCTGGTTTGCACTGCCACTGCCGAGATACGCGCTCATCTACTGGCCAGCATTGAGCAGCAGCAGTCGATTGCCCAAACAAGCTCAGAAGGGTTCCAATCGAACGGGTTACTCACATCAATGTAATTTCCTTCGACGCTCTCGGCGTGTCTGAGCCCGTCGAACATGATTCTGCATCAGGATAGGCACTGGTTGGGACCGATGATGCAGATGAAGGAGGCCACGCTATGCCGATGCCCAGTAAGGGTGACCGGAAGCCGTTGACTGTCCGAATCCCGCTAGAGCTCATAAAAACGCTCGAAGAACAACAGAGTTCAGCAGGTGTGACATCTCTGGGTCAGTACCTGGCCGATCTCATCGCGATCGTGAATGACCGCGAGGACCTCGCGCTTGAACTCAACCGACCGCGAAACCAAGGAGTGTTGCCGCTGACTGCATGATCGTTCTGTCCCGAACTGACATTCGGCACATACGACCAACTGAATTAGCGCAGCACAGATAACGAAAAACCCCCGGCGGGCGGGCCGAGGGTTCTCGAAGTCAGAGAAGCGAGTGACTAGCTCGCAACTCGTTCTGTGGTGCTTTCCCCGAAGGGACTGTCTTGGAGGACATGTCTCAGGGTACATCGTGCCCTGAAGTAGGTACAAGATTGAATGCTCGTGTCGTCCATCCGGATGCGACTGCGGACCGGCTGTGGCGTCGTTTCGCACCGGCCATTGCTGCGCGTCGATCGATGCGTCTCTACGACCCGACGACCCGTAAATACGTGTCCGCGGGACCGTTGACCGTCAAACGGCCGGTACTGCCAGCGGCTGTGCCGCTGTTCTCACGCGCGCGCGCCGGCATCGTTGCCCTCGACTTCGACACCAAACACCACGGTCACGCCTGCGTTGTCGCCGACGTGAGGCGTCTGCTGGCCTGGTTGACCGAATGCGGTGGCCGCGCAGTCGTCGACCAATCGGCCAGCGGCGGCCGACACGTGCTGATACCGCTGGCACCGGGAAAAACAGTCACCGCCGACGAAGTACGGCCACTGCTACGTCTTCTTGCAGCGCGACTTCCGACGTTGGACATCACACCGATGACCAACCACAAATCCGGGTGCATCACCGTGCCGGGCTCGCAGTGCAAAGAAGGTGGCTACCGCACCCTCGTCGACCTCGACCCGGCTACAGCGGCCGACATCCTGACCGTCGGGTCCGATGCCGGCACACTCCAACGCCTCGAAGCCCTGCTCGGAGGAACGGGCCGCACGGTCACCAGCCCGATCGACACCCACATCCGCGCCGAGACGTCCACTGAACGCGTCCTCGGCAGCAGCGATGACGCCCGGTTGCACCCACGTTTCTGCCGTTCCGCCCCGCCGCCTCGCTGCGTCCTCGACTTCGCCAGCACCGGCCGCATCGACACCCGCCGCTGGCCCTCACGCTCGGAAGCACGCCAATCCGTCATCACCCACGCAGTCCTCGCCGGAGCCAGCGCCACCGAAATCCTCACCCGCGTCTCTGAGCCGGCATGGGCGGGTGTGCGTGCCGCATACGCCCGCTACGCCGAGCCCGAACGCGCCATCCGCCGCGACACTGCCCGCGCCCTCGACTGGGCCGCATCGACACTCCCCGAGCCAGTCCGGGATACCGGGCACAAGCAAAAGCACACAGGGGGTACCTACGATCCGGTACTTCGTTTATGGCTTACCCACGCCCAAACCTGGGTCGCCTCCGAGTTTCTTCATCGCCGGGATCGCTGGACCACCCATGCAGTCGTTCAGGCACTGGCGTGGGCTGCCGCAATGTCAGGGCAGTTAGTGGAAGGCGTCCCCACTGTCGGTGTCGGTGGGCGGTCACTGTCCATCGCCGCCGGCATGCTCCCCGAATCGACGGTGTGGTCCGTTCTGGAGCGGCTGCGGGACATGGAAGGCTCACCGCTGTTGCTGATCGAACGCGGAGTCGGCCAGAACCCCGATCGGTACGCACTAGTGCCCACACATGCGGGACGTGCGGCGGTAGTCGACACCGTGGCAGGGCCAGCCGAAGTGGAGTCGGTACACCCGGCGTGGAGTGTCATCGGGTGGCGTCACCGCGTCCTCTACGACGCAGTAGTTGCCGCAGCCGAGCCTCTGACGGCGGATGAGTTGTTCACTGCCATCGGGATGGGACGCACCAGCGGGTACGAGGCTCTGCTGGATCTACGCGTCGCCGGGCTCCTCACAATCGAGAACACCCACATCGGTATCGGGCCCGTCGAACTCGACGACATCGGCCATCGTCACGGCCTCACCTCGGCCGTTCGTGCCCGCATCGTGCGCCACCGCGCCGAACGCATCGTCTGGCGAGAATGGCTCGCAGCCCGGGAGGAAGCACGCACCCCGCCGGAGCCCGATCGGTCGGTGTTCGCGGTCGCCGACGATCACCCGGCCGATTCACCCGACCACGACTACATCCTGGCCGTGATGAACACCGGCCCACCGGACCCGTTCTAACGCACCGTGTATCGGCCACGAGTTCAGGGTGACACCGAGCACCGGCCTTGTTCGCTTTACTCGCTCTGGCCCTCCTCCAGCGCGGCTGGAGGCTGCAACGCCGGACCGAACTGGACTCTTGGTGCACTGGCGCTGTGTGGATGCAGGGCGGCGTGAGCGATCGACGTGCTCGATGTCAGCCCAGTCGACGTCCTTGGGTGTCGAGGTCAGATAATCGGTGCGTTGGGTTGGCGGCGGATGAAGTCCGCCATCCCGGGGACGGTGAACGCAACCAGGCCGCGGGCCGGCGACCAGATGAGTCCTTTGCGTATACAGGAGTCACGGTGCGGTGCCATCGATTGCGGATTCGACCCGAGGGCCTCGGCGAGGGCTGCCGTCCGCGGAGTATCGGTTCCGCTGCGTGCGATCGCCACCAGATAGCGTTTCTCGGCGTCGGTGGCCCGTAGCCACCGTGAGCTGTAGAAGCCGGAATCGAGCGAGGCGTGGCCGGTGTCCACGGCGTCCTCGGCATCGGCGAGGGTGAACGGGGACTGCTGGGCTGCCTGCCAGAGCTCGTGACCGAACACCTGAAGGAAGTACGGGTATCCATCGCTCGCCGCGACGACGTAATCTGCTGCCTCGGCGTCGATGTCCTGGTTCAGCCGGGCGATGGGTGTGACGATCGCATCGCGGGCCTGATCGTCGGCGAGCGGACCGATGGTCCTGTAGTCGAACTGGCGCTCGGCGTAGGACCGTGCGTCGGCCAAGGCTTGCGCAAGGTTCGGCAGGCCGGCACCGCACACGAAGAACGGCCACTCACGCTGAGCCGCACGGTGCTGGGTAGCCAGGATCACCTGCAAGAGCGCCGGCTCGAGTTCCTGCATCTCGTCGATGAACAGCCCCAGCGCGGTGCCGTCCTTGCGGAGTTCCTCGGTAAGATCTTCGACGAGGTCCTCGAATTCGACCCCCAGGCTTGGTTTCTCGGCACCGGCGGAGCGAGCGAGCTCGACTCCGACACCGAACGCGGTGGCGGACATCGAGAACTCTTCGGTCAACTGCCGGATCTTGTCCGCCACCGGGCCGGCGAACTGACGACGGCGTACAGCGCGAGAAATATCTTTGGCGATACGCCTCCGCAGGGCCTCGGCACCTTCCACACTGGTCTGAGCTTCGACCTCGACCACCACCCAATCGTGGCGGCGAGCTTGATCCGCCATGGTCGCCAGGAGCGTGGTCTTCCCTACCCCCCGGAGGCCCTGCAGCATCAACCCACGGTCGTAGCGCCGCTGTTTCGCGCGGGCGACCAACAAGTCGAACCGTTCGAGCTCGGTGGTGCGTCCGACGAGCTCGGGGGGTCGGGTGCCAGACCCGGGTGTGAAGGGGTTCAGTCCGTACTCCATGCACATAGACTATCGGATTGTATGTAGTTGTATCAGTCCTATTCATATACAGTCAGATACATACCGATAGATCGGTAACTCGGTGCAGATCCGGGCGCGCCACGTCGACAAGCAGGGCCGGGCGCAAAGGCAAGTGCTGCGACGTCTCTACTGTGTCGATGTCGGCTGATGGCATGAAGAGCGGCTACACACCGTCAAGGTATGTTGACGATTGGCCCGGAAGGTCTCGAACCCGCGCCTGAGCCTTCAAACGTCATCTGTCGCGGCTCACTGAACCTAGGTGCTGCGCCCAGGTTGCGGCAACGTGGCGGTGTCCGATCTCTGTGCTCGACGAGTTGGACGACGACCAAGGTGTCGGTGTGCCGGGTCGTGAGTGCGCCGCATCAGGTGCTGTCGCCGTTGGTGGATGGGTCGAGGAGCTGCAGGGTGCGTTGCAGGAGTTGCTCGATGCGGTCCTCGACGTCGTCGACCATGTCCGGTACGTCGGCCAACGCCGTGTGGGCGCGTCGACGTGCCTCGACACCCGAGCGGTAGTACCCGGAGTCGAGCTCCAGGGGCACTGGCTCCGGAACGATGGGGTCACGCCGATCGGTACCACCGTCGGTGGGTCTGGCGAGGAGGCGGCGCGGGGTGTGCAGTGGAGAAGCCCCGGTGCGGTGCCTGGCGATCACCGCTCCGACCTCGGCGGCGGTCATCGCCGTCACCGGCAAGGGTAGGTGGCCCCACCGGTCGATCGGCACCGCGACCGGACCACTGCGAAGCGGCAGCCCCGTCATGTCGGGAAAAGTGTTGCGCTGCAAATGTTCTGCCAGCAGCGTGGTCGACGGGTAGCGCTCGGAGAACTGCAGGACCGGGTGCCACCGATCCCATATCGTGACCGGTTCGAAACCGGTGGAGTCGTTGGGGGCGATACGGATGCGGTGGCGGCTGCCGATCCACACAGCGTCGCCGTCGGTGGTGATCTCGGTGCGGTCTACTTTCGCAATAGCTTTGTGGGACAGGCCTGCTCCGGCGAGCATGAGAAGAACGGCGTCACGGCGACCGAACAGTGCCGCTGTCGATCCGGAGGTCGGCAGTCCGGCCGCGATCATCATCTGGTCCTGCTCAGCACGCCGGATCGTTCGCTCACTACGTGCCGAGTCCAGTGCGATCCGAATCGAGGTGACTCCGCCGGGGGCGGGTTGGCCGGCATCGAGGTGAGCGCGGTTGATCGCAGAAACCCGGCGCAACTGAACCGCGTCGCCGGCAGGGTTCTCATCGAGGAACTGCGCCAGCGTGATCGGCGACGCAGGTAGAGCCTCGACGTCGGCCGCAGCGCACCAATCGACGAACAGTGACCACTGATAGCGGTAACCGCTCACCGTGCTGACCTGTCTCGGTGTCACAGTGCGACGGTACCGGGCTGAAGGCCGACCGATCAGGGACGTCGCCGAGGGTCGCCCGCCGCGAACGTGGCACGCATGCGCGTCGACGGCATCGCTGTCGACGGTCGATGGTGCAGGTACGCCACAGGCATCGATGTCGGCTTGCGATGAAGCCACAGGACGTAGCCAGTCTTGTGGCTTCATCGTGTGTGCCGTACTCGAGTCTTACTCGGCGAGCTTGGCGATCGACTGCGCCCAGAGGAAGTACTTGTTGCGTCCGAGATCGCCGATGGTCGTGATGTTGAATGCGGCCTTGAGATGCTCGGCATCGCCAGGGCTAACGCCCTGCAGTGCTTCGACGGGTGCGTCGACGAGCTCGGTGAGTGGCTTGTCTTCGTATGCTTTGTCGAGCTTGTCAGCGATTCCAGCCATGGAGGTGCCTCCTTGCGTCTCGGGTAGCGGTGCCTGTTCGACACCGCCACCCGAGGGTACGGAACGCCCACTAGAAACCGTTGCGCTGCAGGCACTGCGCCGTATCGGCGACCGCCTCGAACGCGTCCTTTGGACCGTGGCCTTCAAAATCCGTAAAACGGTGGGTACGTGGTGGGATTGTCCGGCGTCGTATCGATTCGTGCGGTCCGAAGAAGATCTGCGATAGCGGACTCGCCGGCACCGATGGTGGCGAAGTGGGGGTCGACGTCGTTGGCGATGCACCACGCATGATCGGCTGGCCACACAAACGCAGGTATCGGCAGCTCACCAGTGCCGTCTCGGGCGTCCTTCCACGTCGACACGTCCTCCGCAGTACCTCGAAAGAGGTAGCAGGGCCGCTCCGGGATCGAGACTGTCGCGGCCTGCATGTGGTCGAGGTTTTCGTAGCCCTCCCAGATCAGGAAATAGCAGTCGTCCGGAGTTGTGGTGAACCGGGCGAGGGTGGAGACAGCGATTCCGAGCTGGGCGATCTCGGGCGGTCCGTCGTTGGCGAAGTCGGTGTCCATTTCGCGCTGACCGTCGTAAGTCGGATCCGGGATGAATCTCAACCGTGCGTAACGCTCGTACCCCGACGGGCCGCGGGTGACCAGATCCCACCAGTCGCGTCTTTGATCGATCAACCATCGAGCGGGTGAGCCGTCACGACACGGAGTGATGGTCATCTGGACGCCGCCGTCTGCCGACTACGCGCCTGACCGCACGACACCGGTGGGTGTGGACTGCAACACCAGGTGTTTCGGAGGGTGGCCGCTCCAAGGCCGGCCGCTGGTACCCGTACCGCCATCTCGGCGCTCTCGCCCTGCCACAACGTCATTCGACAATGTCCCAGTCCAGTACCCCGTTGTCGACCGCTGCTGTGTACCAGCCGATCGATATCTGATCGGTCACGGCCGACCTGACGTCGCAAACAAATGCTTCCAAAGACGGCCAGGTTGGCACACCCAGGTGCCCGCCGTCGTCTGATCGGTACGACACACTCCCCCGCATCTCTCCCGAACGGGTGTCGCAATACATCAGATTCGAATCCCAAGCCGCGATAGGGACGTACCCCGGTAGGAACAGGTGATCTTCTGCCTCGACGCCCGCCTCGACCAGGTTGTCGACGATCTCGGCGTAGGTCCCGTCGTAGATATCTGGTTCTGTTGCAACGATATCCGCCATGACTTCGACCATGTCGGAATGCCGCTGAGGTATCTCCGCGACCTGCAGCAGACGTCCAGCCGGAACGACGAGTCCCGCGCCGCCGACCTCGTTCTGACCGTCATGAAGGCCGAAGAATTCGCGAAGCCCGTCCGGCCACGGAACCGTCGCTGCCTCGGCCCGTTTCACCGCGCTCGTCGACGCACATGGCCTGAGCGTTCGCGCCGTCACCGGTGCCACGTCCCGCAGCGCAGTCACGAGGAGGTTCCACTCCTGAGTCAACGACATTGCCCGACCATACTGCGCAGAGGGATCTTTCGATTATCGCAACGCAGATCGCTTCGAGACAGTTACCGCACCGTCAACAGGCGTTGACGATCGACGGCTCAGCTGACTGCCGGTGGTTGTCGGATAGCCGGTCTGTAGTGCCGCCTGGACTACTCTTCGGCCACTCCAACACCTACGCCGAAATTGCCGGCTATGGCCTCTTGTGCCTGGTAAGACGACCTTGATGTCGATGGCCTCGGTCGGGTGAAGAAACCCCCGGCGACCCACGCAGATCGAGACCCTTAACTTCCACGCTGCGGTCGATGTCGAAGCGGGCCCCCGTGATTCCCCTGGAATCGCCGTCACGCATCCGGGGATGGGTGAGCGACCAGCTGTTCGGTCTCGTCGCCGCCGACCTGGGAGGGGGCAAGCTGGTGAAGCAGGAGGACACGGGCATCCTGCTTTACGAGGACGAGGTGAAGCTCCCGTGGCGTGTCACCTCCAGGCCGACGCAGCAGTGCTCATTGTTTTCGGCAAAACCTCTTGAGCCTTGTGCGTCAATCTATTTCCCACGATGTTGGGTGGCCCGCTGCGTACAGTCGTGCCACGTCCATCAGTTTGTGTGCGGGCGGCGTGAGATGGGTCGTCCGGCACACGGCAGCGACGTGCAGATAGGACCCGGGAACGATGCGGTGCACTCTGGCTCCTGATTGGCGCGCGGTCGGAGCCCACGACGATGGCATCACTGCCTGACCGAATCCACTGAGCACCATAGGAAGGATGGAGGTGCGGTGCGCTACCTCGGCGGCGATGGTGGCATCGACGCCGCTCGCAAGAACATCGTCGACGAGCGTTCTCATCAAGGAACCGTGCTGCGAGACGATCAGCCGTAACCCGGACAGCTCGGAGCGTTCGATGACCGGTGAGTCCGGTGTAACCGCGTCTACGCTCGAGATGAGAATCAACGGCTGACTCTCCAGCGCAACGACCTCGAGCTCAGGAGCGCGGACCTCGCTGGGCGAGCCCAGAATGCCCACTTCACATGCCCCGGTTCGTACCGCATGCAGTACCTCTTCCGGCGTGAACGCAGCCTCGGCGTTCACCGTCACAGCGGGATACAACGCGCTGAACCGGGTCAGAATCGTTGTCAGCGGTTCGATCCCGGGCGAGGGCATCGTAATCAGATCCACGCGTCCACGTCGCAGACCCTTCAGAGCATCGATCGATGCGGTGGCGTCGTCGAGATCACGCAGCACCACTCGCGCTGGGCCGATCAAGGTCTCACCCGCCTCGCTCAGTACCAGCCTGCGTCCGATGCGATGAAAAAGCGGAACACCCAGCTCCCGTTCCAGCGTCGCGATCGATTGGGATAGCGATGGTTGCGCAATGAGCAACGCCTCTGCCGCGCGGTTGATGCCGCCCTCGTCGACTACGGCCAGGAAGTACTTCAGGTGCCGCGCATCCATACAGGATCGTTCCTTCCGGTTGCGCCGGGTGTGCAGGTGTGTAGGGCTGACAGAAATTCATCTGCTGGCCAGTCTAGCTGCGGGAATCTCTCACAGTTAGGAAAAACCGATAAGACGCATCGGCTTTTGGTCATGGACGCACGCCCGCCTGTGACCGCTTAATGGTTCAAGACAGAATGTGATGTGCACTACTACGGAGGAACTCATGGCTACCGAACTCACCACCTACAAGATCGCATCGATCCCGGCTGACGGTGTCGGTCGCGAGGTCGTCGAGGCGGGCCAGCGCGTACTGGACGTCCTGGCCGAACAGTCCGCCGGCAAGTTCGCCTTCCAGTGGGACGAATTCCCCTGGGGCTGCGGGTACCACGCCGAGACCGGCAAGATGATGGCCGACGACGGACTCGAAACCCTCAAGAGCTACGACGCGATCTACTTCGGCGCCGTCGGCTGGGAGAACGTCCCCGACCACATCAGCCTGTGGGGCCTGCGCCTGAACATCACCCAGAACTTCGACCAGTGGGCCAACGTCCGACCGGTGAAGTTCCTGCCCGGCGTCCAGTCCCCGCTCCGCAAAGCCGACCATACCGAACTCGACTGGGTCGTCGTTCGCGAGAACAGCGAAGGCGAGTACGCCGGACTCGGCGGACGCAACCTCAGCGGCCGCGGCCCCGGCAACGAGGTTGCACTACAAACCGCCCTGTTCACAGAGAAAGGCTGCGAGCGGATCATGCGCTTCGCGTTCGATCTCGCGCGTACCCGCACCGTCAAAAAGGTGTCCAGTGTCACCAAGTCCAACGCACAGCAGTACGGAATGGTGCTGTGGGACGACGTCTTCAAGCGCGTCGCCCTCGACTACCCGGACGTCACCACCGAAAGCGTGCTCGTCGACGCCATGAGCGCCAAGTTCATCCTGCACCCCGAGGACCTCTCGGTCGTCGTGGCCTCGAACCTCAACGCCGACATCCTCTCCGATCTCGGATCCGCCCTCGCAGGCTCCCTCGGTATCGCCGCGAGCGCCAACCTCAACCCCGAGCGCCGCTTCCCGAGCATGTTCGAACCCGTCCACGGCTCGGCCCCCGACATCGCAGGCAAGGGCATCAGCAACCCGATCGGCGCGATCGCCAGCGCAGCACTCATGCTCGACCACTTCGGCCTGCACGACGAGGCGCGCCGCGTCGAAGCTGCCATCGAAACCGCCACCGGCAACGGAGCATTGACCCGCGACATCGGCGGCACCTCGGACACCCACGAGGTCACCGAAGCCATCGTGCACGCACTGCAGAACGCTCTGACCCCAGCCTGATCCTGATTGGACCTGCACCACGCCAGACCCGGCCGGCTCGACAGGTGATCCCGTCGAGCCGGCCGACACCACAGTCGGTCGGTAACTCTCGACCACAACCTTGACTATCGCGAACTCTCACCAGAGGTGAATCTCATGGGAACCACAAGCAGCACAGCGAGTTACCAACCGACCACGGTCAAAAAACCCTGGTATAAACAGCTCTATTTCTGGGTCATCGTCGCCATCATCGCCGGTATCGGCGTCGGATGGCTCTGGCCCAGCACCGGCGAAGCGATGGAGCCGATCGGCACCACCTTCATCACGGCAATGAAGATGCTTATCGGACCGATCGTGTTCCTGACCATCGTCGGCGGCATCGCCTCGGTCGCCGACCTGAAGAAGGTCGGCCTCACCGGCATCAAGGCGCTGACCTACTTCCAGGTCGGCACGATCATCGCGATGATGACCGGCCTGGTAGCGATCAACATCTTCCGGCTCGGTGACGGTGTCAACGCCGACGCAGCATCGCTGGAAACCACCGACTCCGCCAGCAGCTTCATCAAGGCAGGCGAAGAAAAGGAGTGGTGGGAGTTCATCACTCACCTCGTCCCGGACAGTGTCGTCGGCCCCTTCGTCGAAGGCGACATCCTGCAGGTCATTTTCCTTGTTCCTGCGACTTAGACAGGGAACAGCCTCGCGGTGCGGCGCTGTGTTTTGGGTGTCGGTAAGACGCACGTTGCCCACCTTGAGAATGGTGGCGGCGGCGCTTGTGGACGCAGCCAACCGTCAAGTCCCCATCCTCGACACTGAACTCGCCGCAGGCTGAGTCGGTTGCAGCCGACGAGTCGCGCGACACCCCATAGGTCACCATCTTGTGAGACGACCGTCCAACCTGTTGTGATGGATGCCAACGCTAGTGATGATAGCTATCTATGCTAGCAACGCTAGAGGTTCTGACGCCGGGCATGATTTCGCCTGGGTTGAACAAAGCGCCCAGTCCGTACGTGATCACAGCTCGCGATTGTTCGGTTTGCGATGTTGCTGCCTGGCGCAGTCCGTCGCAGTTTTATCGCCTCTCAGTTCAATCCGCCGAACCGTGGGTCCGGCGGATTGAACTGACGCATTGTGGAGCAAGGTGTTGCAAGGCTCTGCAACGCCAGCCCTGTACAGACACTCTTGGGCTTCGGCATACGCGAGTGCTAGGCCATCTAGCATTGCTATTTATCCTGCTGAGGGCCGTTGCACGCGAGATTCGCCTGCGCGCAGACGGGCAGTTAACCGGGTTCGCTCCGTTCGCGTTCTGTTGAGCAGTAATTGAAGAGGTATGGGTGCAATGATAGCTAGCGTAGCTAGCAAAGAATGCAAAGCGAGCGGAGCGTCGGAACGTAGGCTAACGTAGCTGGCATAGCTAGCAAAACAACGCTAGATAGGCGTGATGCACTAGATGCGATTGCTACACACGCGGTGCTAGCGAGGCAAGTGAGAGTTGCTTGTCTAGCACGGTAATCTTGCGTAACTAAATGCGCTTGGCTAGATACGCAAGGCGCTGCAGCGCGGCGTGCAAGCAGTGCGAGACGGGCGAAGCGAGCTACGCAAGCGAGCAAAGCACTCGTCGCAAGGTTCGCTCCGCGTGTTAACGCAGCACACGAAGCAATTGGCTATAGCGTAGCGAGCCAGAAGGCTTGCAGGGCATACGTCCAGGGTGCGAGCCAACGCAGTTTTCCTCGGAGAAAAGTTCGTTGGCCTTGATCCTCAAACAGAGAAAGGAACGCGAATCCCAATGTCGACGTCGTCGAAGCAACCCAGGAAGTTCGCGATATGCAACCAGAAGGGTGGGGTTGGGAAGACAGCGACAACACTCGGATTGGCGAGTGCATTGGCAGACAAGGGCAAACACGTCCTCGTCATCGATATGGATCCTCAGGCCAACGCGACGACCGGTCTGGGAGTCGACGTTGATGACGACATGCGAACTACCTTCGACCTGATGTCGGTCACTGGCGAGGGTGCAGCAGCGGATGCGGTAGTAGCAACCGAATGGGATCGGGTCGACCTGATCGCGGCGACTCAGAGCCTCGCCAATCTTGAGGCTGACGGTGCAAACGACTTGATCTTTCGGTTGGATATCGCGCTTGAGGGTGTCGATCTGTCGCCTTACAGTGCAGTTTTCATCGACTGCCCGCCGTCGCTTGGAAAGTTACTTTTCGCGGTCCTCTGCGCCTGCGACTCAGTCATCGCGGTCACCGAACCCACCATCGACAGCGTGCGAGCGATTACCAAGGTTGAGGAAACCATCACCAACGTCAAGCGGCGTGCGAACCCTCGTCTCGAGCTCGAGAAGATCGTCTTGTCTAAGAAACGAAGGACCTCGGAGCATCAGTATCGCGAGGACGAGTTGCGTGCTGCATACGGCGAATTGGTTGCAAGAGCGGGGATCCCGGAGCTGGCGGCGCGCCAAGACGCTCATAGCAGCCACACTCCCATCCATTCTTACAAGGGAGGCCGGGCGATAGACCTGCAAGTCGCCTACGACGCCCTGCTGAAAGAACTGTCTATCGACCTCCTAGGAGAGCCTGCCGCATGAACGCACAACGCGAACCCGCCATCCGCCGCCATCCGGC
This sequence comes from Rhodococcus sp. JG-3, assembly GCF_000482405.1. Taxonomy (NCBI): domain Bacteria; kingdom Bacillati; phylum Actinomycetota; class Actinomycetes; order Mycobacteriales; family Nocardiaceae; genus Rhodococcus; species Rhodococcus sp. JG-3. Next base: position 1,275 of record NZ_AXVF01000005.1, on the reverse strand, counting down.
TGCAGACCTCCCTTCGCGACCGACCGCTTCACCCCGGCGCGTTGGGCTCGAAGCACAGCAAGAATCAACCGGGTCGCCGAGCGTCGACGTTCCGACCAGTGCTGGCGGTATCAGGCCGACAAACGAGCCCACTCTTCCGGCAACGAACGAACCGTTGGCTCAGCACAATGCGCGGCCGGCGGCAGGACCAGGCGGAGAAAAATTTACTGAGCAGCACAATGTGCGGATACGGAGTTCTACCAAGCTTCGTTTGAACAGAGCCGTCGACAGGCTGCGGTACGAGACAGGGGACCGATCAATCAGTATTGCTTCCTTGACCGACGCAGCGCTCTGTGAGTACCTCGACAAGCGGGGCATCTAGACCGTTGAATGAGGATCCCCGCTTGCTGTGCTAGCTAGCGTTGCTAGCACAGCCCTTTTTGTGACCCATAAGTATTCAGTCACGTACATGTGCGCGATGGCAGACCTAAGGCGGGACCGAGATTTCAGGCACCCCCACCGAGGCTCGGCGTCCTTTTTGACGATCGTCTATCGAGACACCCCGCGGCCGAATCGTGTCAGTTTCAGAAGACGGCGGCACTTTTTGCTGGCGATTTGTGGGTGAGTGCAGTGGTCTTCTGACATTCTGATGTCAGAAGTGCGCTGCACGATCGCGTTCGGCTCTCGGTGACAGGGGAGGCTTGTGGTGGACCCGGGCAAGCTCGACGTCGTGGAGACCGGTGTGCTGACGGCGTCGGGGGAGCGGTGGGCGCAGGCAGAGACCCGATTCGCTGTCTTGGCTCCCTTGCTGGAGATGCATCCGGTGCGTTTGGCAGCGGTCGATGATGCGGCCGAACGACTGGGGTTGTCGCGGCGTCGGGTCTATGCGTTGCTTGGCAAACTCAGGGACGGGACAGGTACGGTCACCGATCTTCTGACGAAGGTCTCGCCGGGTGGGCGTGGCCGCAGCCGAGTAGCGGCTGAGGTCGAAGAGGTGATCGGCGATCATCTCACCCGATATTTTCTTCACCGCCAGAAGCTGAGTGTCGCTGCGCTGCATCGACGTATCGCGTTGGCGTGTCACCGCGCGGGTCTGCCAGTGCCGGCCAGAAACACCGTCACCGCACGAATCGCCGCGCTCCATCCGGCATCGGTGGCCAGGTCACGCGGAGGACCCGATGCCGCCCGCCCACGTCAGTCCGCCGGCGACAGTCCACCGACAGTTGCGGGGATTCTCGATCAGGTCCAGATCGACCACACCGTCGTCGATCTGATGGTCGTCGACGAGTACGAGCG
>NZ_KI519398.1:4479148-5092715 GCF_000482405.1 Rhodococcus sp. JG-3 | reverse complement strand
GCGGTCCAGTAGCCTGCGGTTTTGACGCTGTGGTGGTATTCGCAGAGGCATTGGAGGTTGTTGACGGTGGTCCAGCCGCCGCCGAGGGGATTGGCGTGGTCGAACGGGATCGCGTGGTCGAGCTGGCAGCGTGCCGCGGGTCGGTGGCAGCCGGGGAAGCGGCAGTGGCGATCGCGTAGTCGGGCCGCTGCGGAGGCAAGGGAATTCCGACGCCGTTGCCGGGTGTCGGGATCGACAGTCGGGTCGGGTGGGACGTCTGTGGTGGTCGAATGAGGTTGTAGTGCAACCGAACCCGTATCCGAACGCAGCTGCGGGCTCGGACCTGCATCCTCCGCGATGCAGGTGAGGTGGAAGTCGTAGCAGGCAGCGATCTTTCGGGCCGCATGCCGATTCTCTTCCCGCGCGGCAGTGATCAACGCATCCAACGACACCACTGGTGCAGCCATTTTTTTCACCCCCCGGTGACCCCAGTTTAGAACATGCGTTCGAACTGAAGAAAGGGTATCTCGACCCACCGACAGGTTTTGGAGATGATGGTTGCGAGAGCGTGCAGAGCAGGCATACCGTTAACTATGCGAACAACATCCACGGTCCACTACGACGACGGTCTCGTGCGCGTGGACGACAGCGGGGTCACGTTGCGGCACTACTACTTTCCGTTCGCGATCGAGAAGTTCGTCCCCTACTGCGACATTCGCGCCGTCGACACCGCCGTTCTCGGTAACTGGAACGGTCGGTGGCGATTGTGGGGCGCGTCGACAACCGACCAGTGGCTCCCGCTGGACGTCATGCGTCCGAAGAAGGACACTGCAGTGGTGCTCACCATCCGCCGCATCTCGCCGGTCTTCACCCCCGACGATCCTGAACTCGTTTCCCGACTCATTCGCGAACGCATCACCGCTCCAGCGTGACGCGTCCCGACGAGCGGTTCACCCTCGCCAGTGAACGCACCTTTCTTGCCTGGCTGAGAACCTCGCTCGGGTTGCTCGCCGGCGGGATCGCAATCGTTCACCTGGTTCCCGGATTCAGCACCGGCTGGGTTCGGACTGCACTCGGCCTGATTCTCATCGGCCTCGCGGCCGCCGCACCCGTCATCGGACTGCGGCGATGGATGCGTGTACGTGCCGCCCTCGAGAGCGGAGCGCCCATGCCCGAGTCCCGGGACCTGTGGATCTTCGCGGTCGGCATCGGCGCAGTAGCAGTATTGGCTGCGGTGGTCACTGTTCTGGGGATCCAGTAGCACACCGCCAATCGCCACAGGTGCACAATCGAAGTACTAGACGACCAACGACAGGAGTTCGGCGTGGCGCAGGGTCTCAAGCTCGGGTACAAGGCATCGGCGGAGCAGTTCGGGCCGCGGGAGCTCGTCGAACTCGGTGTTCTCGCCGAGCAACACGGTATGGACTCCGCGACTGTCAGTGACCACTTTCAACCGTGGCGTCACGAGGGCGGTCACGCCCCGTTCTCGCTGGCCTGGATGACGGCCGTCGGCGAGCGCACGAAGACGATCCAGCTCGGGACGTCCGTTCTGACGCCGACGTTCCGCTACAACCCGTCGGTCATCGCGCAGGCGTTCGCCACGATGGGCTGCCTGTATCCCGGGCGCATCATGCTCGGAGTGGGAACCGGTGAGGCGCTCAACGAGATCGCCACCGGGTTCACCGGCGAATGGCCGGAGTTCAAGGAACGATTCGCACGACTGCGTGAGTCGGTTCGCTTGATGCGCGAGCTGTGGCTCGGCGATCGCGTCGACTTCGAGGGCGAGTACTACACGACCAAGGGCGCGTCGATCTACGACGTCCCCGAGGGCGGCATCCCCGTCTACATCGCGGCCGGCGGACCCGTCGTCGCGCGATATGCGGGACGCGCGGGCGACGGCTTCATCTGCACGTCGGGCAAGGGCATGGAGCTCTACACCGACAAGCTCCTCCCGGCCGTCGAAGAGGGTGCAGGCAAGGCAGAGCGTGACGCCGGCGAGATCGACAAGATGATCGAGATCAAGATCAGCTACGACACCGATCCCGAACTGGCACTGGAGAATTGCCGTTTCTGGGCTCCGCTGTCTCTGACGCCGGAGCAGAAGCACTCCATCGACGACCCGATGGAAATGGAGAAGGCCGCCGACGAGCTGCCGATCGAGCAGGTCGCCAAGCGTTGGATCGTGGCTTCGGACCCGGACGAGGCCGTCGAGAAGGTCAAGCAGTACACCGACGCCGGCCTGAACCACCTGGTGTTCCACGCGCCCGGACACGACCAGAAGCGCTTCCTCGAGCTGTTCGAGAAGGATCTGGCACCGCGCCTGCGCAAGCTCGGCTAGTTACGTCGAAGTGCGGGGATCGGCCGAGAGTGCGAACAATCGCATGTCTCGGTCGGTCCTTGTTTCGTACTCGCCGTAGACCTCCACCATCGCGTCGAACTGTCGGTAGATACGCGCCTTCTCGTCGCCGGTGATTCGGGTGGCCGTCACCGGTATCTTCCTGCCCCCGATCGTGACGACGGCCTTCGGATCGGCCAGAAGATTCGACGTCCATGCCGGATGGTGTTGTTGGCCGAAATTGGATCCGACGACGAAGATCCGATCACCCTCCCGGTAGTACAACAGCGGACTCGTCCTCGGCTTACCGGATTTGCGTCCGGTGGTGGTCAACAACACCACCGGAGCAGCGATCGGTCCGAGGACGGTGAATCGGCCGTTCGACTTGGTCAACAACCAGCGGTCGACGCCTGCGAGGTTCCTGATCACCCACGAACCGGGCTTGGTCGACGCGAACTTGACGGCGGGCTTGCGGATGAACGATGTCTCGCTGCCCCAACGAACATCCGGAAACGGTGATTCGGCCATGGCTCATGGGACAACCCGACTGTGCTCGGTGTCAACACCCCAACCATTAAGCTGGCGGGCATGGCTGAGTCCACCGGTGCCGAGACGGCTGACATGTATCCCTCGAGTATTTATGTCGCGTCACCGGAAGGCGACTCCGGCAAGTCCACGATTGCATTGGGTGTGCTGCAGATGCTCGCCGCGACGACGGCCCGGGTCGGTGTGTTTCGGCCTATCGCTCGCTCGACGGAGGAGCCGGATTACATTCTCGAACTTCTCGTCGAGCACACGACCGCCGATCTGAGTTACGAGCAGTCTCTCGGGGTCACTTACGAGCAGGTGCATTCCGATCAGGATGCGGCGCTGAGCGAGATCGTCAGTCGGTATCACGAGGTGGCTGCGCAGTGCGACGCCGTGGTGATCGTGGGTAGCGATTACACCGACGTCGGCAGCCCGAGTGAACTCGGCTTCAATGCGCGCATCGCGGTCAATCTTGGTGCCCCCGTGCTCCTCGCGCTGCGTGGCTCCGATCGAACCCCCGACGAGATCGCCCAGTTGGCGGCGCTGTGCCAGGCCGAACTGCGGCAGCACCACGCCCATCTCGCCGCGATCGTGGCGAACCGGTGCGATCCGGATCAGTTGGACGCTGTCACCGACGCATTGGCGTCGGTGGACGTTCCGGCGTGGAGCCTTCCCGAGATCCCGTTGCTCGTCGCTCCGACCATGGCGGAGTTGCTCGACGCGGTGGACGGAACGCTCTACAGCGGCGACTCGTCGTTGCTGCAGCGAGAAGCGATGCGGGTGATGGTCGGCGGTATGACGGCCGAGCACATTCTGGAGCGGCTCACCGAAGGTGTCGTCGTCATCGCGCCGGCAGACCGGTCCGACGTACTTCTCGCACTCGTCAATGCCCATGAGGCGGACGGCTTTCCGTCCCTCGCCGGCATCATCATGAACGGCGGCATCGAACCGCACCCGGCGATAGCACGACTGGTCGCCGGTCTCGGACCGAGACTGCCGATTCTGACCACCGAGCTCGGGACCTTCGACACCGCATCCGCTGCGGCGCAGACCCGCGGCCGTGTTGCCGTCGGTTCTCAGCGCAAGGTCGACACCGCGCTGGGCCTGATGGAGCAGCGGGTGGACGCCAAAACCCTTCTGGGACGGCTCGATATCGCCATCCCGACCATCACGACGCCGCAGATGTTCGAATACCAGCTCATTCATCGAGCGCGTGCCGATCGCAAGCACATCGTGCTCCCCGAGGGCGGCGACGACCGGATCCTGCGGGCCGCCGGAAGGCTGCTGCAACGCCAGGTCGCGGACCTCACGATCCTCGGCGAAGAAGGCCCGATTCGGCGTCGTGCATCGGAACTGGGAGTGGATCTGGACTCGGCGACCATCCTCGACCCTAAGAACTGCGACTACACCGAGGAATTCGCGCAGGAGTACACAGAATTGCGCAAGCACAAGGGGATGACGATCGAGCGTGCCCGCGAGACCATGGCCGACATCTCCTACTTCGGAACCATGATGGTGCACAAGGGCATTGCCGACGGCATGGTGTCGGGAGCGGCGCACACGACTGCGCACACCATCAAGCCGTCGTTCGAGATCATCAAGACCACCGAGGGCGTGTCGACGGTGTCGTCGATCTTCCTGATGTGTCTGTCCGATCGCGTACTGGCCTACGGCGACTGCGCCGTCGTGCCGGACCCGACGGCCGAGCAATTGGCCGACATCGCCATCTCCTCGGCGCAGACCTCGGCCCAGTTCGGTATCGAACCGCGAGTGGCGATGCTGTCGTACTCCACCGGCGAATCCGGCTCGGGAGCCGACGTCGACAAGGTGCGGCAAGCGACGGCCATCGTGCGCGAACGTAACCCGGAACTGTTGGTGGAGGGCCCCATTCAGTACGACGCGGCCATCGAACCGTCGGTCGCGAAATCGAAGCTGCCGGATTCCGACGTGGCAGGCCGCGCAACGGTGTTCATCTTCCCCGACCTCAACACCGGCAACAACACCTACAAGGCCGTTCAGCGCAGCGCCGGTGCCGTCGCTGTCGGGCCGGTACTGCAGGGCCTGCGCAAGCCCGTCAACGACCTCTCGCGTGGGGCGCTGGTCGAGGACATCGTCAACACTGTCGCCATCACCGCCATTCAGGCGCAGGGTATCTCCCAGCAGGAGGCACAGGCGTGAGCATCCTCGTCGTCAACTCGGGTTCCTCCTCGGTCAAATTTCAACTGGTCGATCCCGATTCGGGCGAATCGTTGGCCAGTGGTCTCGTCGAGCGTATCGGCGAATCCGACGGGCGCGTCGAACTGGACTACCGCGGCGAGAGCGTCGAGCGAATCCAGCACATCGAGGACCACGGGGACGGGTTGGCTCTGGCATTCGAGATGCTGTCCGACGCCGGCATCGAACTGGGGTCCGACGTCACCGCTGTCGGGCATCGCGTCGTGCACGGCGGCACGGTCTTCTATCGCCCCACGATCATCGACGACACTGTCGTGCAGCAGATTTCGGACCTGAGCAGTCTTGCTCCGCTGCACAATCCGCCCAACGTCCTCGGTATCGAGGTGGCGCGCAAGCAACTGCCGAACGTGCCGCATGTGGCCGTGTTCGACACGGCGTTCTTCCATTCTCTGCCCGACGCTGCTGCGACGTACGCGATCGACGCCGCCGTCGCAGCCGAACACGACATCAGGCGCTACGGCTTTCACGGCACCTCGCACCGCTACGTGTCCGAGCAGGTTGCCCGGTTCTTGGAACGCGATCTCGAGGACCTGAAGCAGATCGTGCTGCATCTGGGCAACGGTGCGTCGGCATCGGCGGTCGACGGGGGCCGGGCGGTCGATACGTCGATGGGTCTGACCCCACTCGAGGGACTGGTGATGGGCACCCGCAGTGGGGATATCGACCCCGGTGTGATCATGCATCTGCGTCGTAGCGCGGGGATGAGTGTCGACGACATCGACACTCTCCTCAACCGCCGGTCGGGTCTGATCGGACTGTCCGGGGTCAACGACTTCCGGGAACTGCAGCAACGCATCGACGACGGCGACGCGTCGGCCCGGTTGGCCTACGACGTGTACATCCACCGGCTGCGTAGGTACATCGGCGCGTACATGATCGGGCTCGGGCGGCTCGACGTCATCACGTTCACCGCGGGAGTCGGCGAGAACGCTGCTGCCGTGCGCGCCGACGCGCTGGCGAACCTGGAACACTTCGGAATTCGGATCGACTCTGAACGTAATGCCGTGCGCAGCAAGTCGGCTCGCGTGATCTCCGCCGAATCCTCGGCCGTCACGGTGCTGGTGGTGCCGACGAACGAGGAGCTGGCGATCGCCCGGGCGACGGACGATCTGGTTCGCTCCTGACGTACCGCTAGAACAGCGAACGCGGACGGATCGCATTCGCCAGGTCCACCAACGAGAACCGGTGCGCGCGATCGGTCGCGCTGCGGGCCAGTGCCCGCAGACCCTTCTCGGTGCCGCGCCGCAAACCGTCCTCGGTGAACGGCACGCTGAGTATCGGTTCGCGTTCTGCGGTGGACGCGTGACCGGAGACGATCCAGTCCAGGGCCATCGCCAGGACCAACGTGCGCATCTGCAGTGCTCGGCTTTCCGCCTTGGGGAGCAGCGCCACTCGCCGTGCGGCAGAGCGGAAGTCGGCCTCGGACAGCTCGGCGCGCGAGCGATCCATCAGCAAGGTCAGCACACTGGTCATGCGTGCCATCGAGTAGTGCCGCGAGCTGATCGGCACCTGGTCCAGTGCCGCGATGGCACCGGTCTGATCACCGCGGCGCTGCAGCTGCCGGGCCAGACCGAACGCCGAGCTGACGATGCCCCTGTTGGTGCGCCACACGGCGCGGTACAGGCCCTCGGCTCTGGCCCGCCATTTCTCGGCGTCCTCGTCGTTGCCGAGCGCGACGTGCCCCAACAATTCCGACGTGGCACCGAGCGCGAGTTTGGGCGCGAGCTCGCCGGGCATCGCTCCGAGCACGTTGTCGAAACTCGTGAACGCAGAATCGTATTCGTGGTGCAGCAAGGCGATCAATCCGGCGTACCACTGCACCCGCCACGGGTCGGCGGCATGATCCTCGGATTGCACCTTCGACAGGATGTCGGTGGCCTCCACGACGTGCCCCAGATCGAGGTGCGCCTTGACCTCGGCGAGGGTGATCTCCAGGCTCGCTCCCGCGGGCGCGGAACCGGTGGCACCTGTCGTACCGGCCGACACTCGCTCGATGCCGTTCCGCTTGGCGTGCTGCAGTGAGTCCAGAGTCTGCTGAGCTTCGACGTGCACGGCGGCGGCCAGCAGGGGAGCGCTCGGATCGTTGGGATCGACCAGGGGAACCGGCAGTGCGGCAACCACTTCGGCTGCCGTCATGCGCTCGTGGCGTACTTTGCCGTCGACGTAGGTATCGGTACGACCCACCGACTGCTCCGTACCGAACGTCGTACGCGGCGGGCTGAAGACTGCGGACAGGCCGGGCCGCTCGACGCCCGTCCGGATCGCCAGGATCTCGCGCAGTACGCCGGTCGCCTGCCCCGCGAACTCGTCCGCGGACCGGAACCGCCGCGTCGGGTCTGCGTTGGTGGCTCGAAGCAGCAGGCGATGCAGCGACGGGAACTGCTGCAGCACGTCCGATTCTGCGACGGAGGGCAGGCCGTCGAGGTACTTGCCGTTCTTCGACGGCATGTCCAGCGTCAGCACCGCGAGGGTGCGGCCGACGGTGTAGATGTCCGACGCCACCGTCGGCCCGGTCTTCACGATCTCCGGTGCCTGGTACCCCACCGTGCCGTACAGGTAGCCGTAATCCTCGATGCCCGCGACCGCGCCGAGGTCGATCAACTTGATCTGGTCCTCGGAGACCATGATGTTCTCGGGCTTGAGATCGTTGTAGACGAGCCCGATCGAATGCAGATAACCCAGTGCCGGAAGCACTTCGAGAACATAGGCGAGCGCCTGCTCGACCGGCATGCGGGCGTCGTCACCGCATGCGGTCAGGATGTCGCGCAGCGAACGACCACCCACGTACTCCATGACGATGAAGCCGACGGAAGTGCCGTCGCCGCGGGGTTGTTCGACGAAGTTGTAGATCTTGACGACGCCGGGATGCGCTACCTCGGCCAGGAATTGACGCTCCGCAACCGCGACCGCATGGGCTTCCTCGTCGCCGAAATGCAGTAGGCCTTTGAGAACTACCCAGCGGTCGCTGACGTTGCGGTCGATGGCGAGGTAGATCCACCCCAGACCGCCGTGCGCGATGCAGCCCTGAACGTCGTACTGGCCCACCACCCGATCACCCGGCTCGAGCAGTGGCGTGAAATCGAAGGTGGTGCCGCAGTGCGGGCACACGCCCACCGAGATGTCGGGCTCTCCCGGTTCGCTGCGCCCCACTTTGGCGTTGCACTTCCAACAGAACCGTTTGTGCTGCGGCACCGTGGGATCCGACATCACCGCGGTCGCCGGATCGATCGGCTCCACCCGGGGGACCTCCACGAGGCCCCCGCCGAGACGACGCCGAATACCGGTGCTGCGGGAACGACCGGACCGAGATCGACCGGTTCTGGCCCGAGTGGATGCACTCTGCGACATGCTGGATCTGGCGGCTGCGGATTTGGCGACCGCCGACTTCGAGTTGCCGTCACCTACCGGCGAATTCGGCCCCGGAGTCGGTGCGGTCCGGTCGTCGATCGGCGATCGCGAGACCGCTTGCGTGCGTTCGACGCCGTCTGTCGGCGTGGCTTCCGGCCGCGAGACCGCCTGCGTGCGTTCGACGCCGTCCGTCGATGTGAGCTGATCCCGTGACACCGCCTGCGTGCGTTGCGCGGGAGCGGTGGGTTGCTGTTCGTCCTCGTCCATGACGTGCGCCTCTAATCGCTGTACGACGCGGTGGGTGGACCGGGGGAGGGGCCGAGCACCGTCAGCCATTTGTTGTAGATGCGGTTCCAGGTGCCGTCGGACCTGATGCGTGCCAACGTTCCGTTGACGAAGCGCACGAGGTCCTCGTTCTTCTTGTTGATGCCCACGCCGTACGGTTCCGGGCTCAGACTGTCGCCGACGATCTCGAGGTACGGGTCCTGTGCGGCCAGTCCGGCCAGGATGGCGTCGTCGGTGCTGATGGCGTCGACCTGTCGTTGTTGCAGTACCACCAGGCAATCCGACCACATGGGCACCGTCACCACGGTCGCGGCCGGCTGCACCCGCTGCAGGCGACGCAGCGACGTGGTGCCCTCCACCGCGCACACCCGCTTGCCCGCCAGATCCCCGACCCCACGTATACCCGAGCCCTGTACCACCAGAACTCGGTGCTGCGCTTGGAAGTACACGGTGGAGAACTGGACGTCCTTACGCCGGGCGCACGTGATCGTCATCGTTTTCACCACGATGTCGACGGTCGAGTCCTGCAGGGCTTCGAGGCGCTGTGCGGACGTGAGAATTCGGAAGTCCAACCGGTTCGGGTCTCCGAACAGGTCGCGTGAGATCTCCCGAGCGATGTCGACGTCGAAACCGACCAGCTGCCCGGTCATGGGGTCGCGAAAGCTGAAAAGGTTGCTGCCCGTGTCGAGGCCGACGACGAGGCGACCCTTGGCGCGGAGTGCATCGATGGTCGGCTGCGGAGGCAGTGGTGCGTCGGTGCCGGTCGGTAGCGGCCGCAGACTGGCCGTGGGGCGGGCGCACTCGTCGTCCGCCGGTGTTTCGGTGGGCCGAGCCGCGACGGCGGCACCGTCGGGCAGAGGAGGTTCGGTGAACGTCGTATCGGTCTGTGCTGCAATCCTTTCCGGCGGCGAGCACCCGACGAGCAGGGCGGTCGCGACGAGGCCGGCAGCGAGCAGACGTTTCACAGGTACTCACGCAACCTCGGGAACAGGCCGACGCCGAACGTCACCGACGCCACTACTGTCAGCACGTACGCACCGTTCGACAAACCCGACAGGACCCAGACCGATCGGTCGATGTTGGAGCGCAGTTCGCTTCGCGCACTGTCGATCCCGTCGACCAGCACACTGTCGAGTGCATTGAACGCGGCCGCCGAATCCGAATCACCCGATCCGGTCGCTATCGACACCGCGCCGTTGAAGTCGCCGACCTCGAGCGCCGAATCGATCCGCGCATGCGAGGCCGACCAGTTGTTCAGGGCCTCGGTCACCTCGGGGTCGCCCTCGAACATGTCTGCGAGCCGAGAGACGTTGCCGGCGAACGACTGTCCGTAATCCTGGCTGCCACCGCGGCGGGCCAGGTCGAGTGTCTCGTCCGCCCTGGCCTGCTGGGCCAGAATGAAACCCGTCGTGTAGGACTTCAGCGGCGCCACCCCGCGGTCGATAGCGCGGTCGGTGGCGATCGACGAGATCAACCCCACCACCAACATCCACCCGAGCAAGCCGGCCAGCGCGGCCGTGGCACCGAGAAAACCGACATTCAGTGTCCGACGCGTCGTCCGGGACAGATACCACTGGGCGAGACCCGTCATCAGCAACAGGAACACCACCGACCCGATCGCGAAGTACGGGGGACTGGTGAACCTCTCCTGATCCGCCGAGACGCGGGAGGCCTGCTCGGTGTACAACTTCTCGGCCAGCGGCAACAGGCTGGACTGCATCATCGTCGACGCCTCGCCGAGATATGCCGCACCCACCGGGTTGCCGCTGCGATTGTTCGCTCGCGCCGTCTCGACCAGCCCGCTGTACACCGGCAACCCGGTAGCGATCTGCGTCAGCACCGCGCTGGTGGCCTCGTCCTTGTCGGTGACCCCGGCGGACGCGGCGATCAATTCCGACGACGCCTCACCCAATGCCTGCGAGTACCGGTCACGTACTTCGGGTTGCTCGAGCCCACCGGCGATGAATGCCGACGCGGCCGCCGCGTCGGCCACCGACAGGGCACCGTAGAGATTCTGAGCCGAGTTGGCGAACGGCTCGGTGCGCACCAGCAGTGTCCCGAGAGTGTCGACTCGATCGGTCACCGCCGTGGACGCGAGATTTCCGACCGTCAGCGCCAGGACGACCAGCGCGGTACCCATCGCGACCAACCGCGCAGGCGTCGAACGCATCGTGTATCGAACCGGTGGCTTGCCTGCAGCGGCACCGACGTGGGGTGCCGTTGTCGGGGGGACGGCAGCAGAGGGAGTAATGCCGGCCGCGATCACGCATCGAGCATATAAGCAGGCGGACCGCACTGCAGCCACTACAGCACAGACACTGCGGCGAGGCGGTTCACCTAGGGTGGGGAGCATGCGCGGTGACGGGGACGGTTGGGTGATCGGTGAGAACGGTTCTCGGCACTGGGGCAAGCACGGTGCCGCCGGTCTGCTGCTCCGTGCGCCTTCCGATGCGGGCGAACCGATGGTGTTGCTGCAGCACCGCGCCTTGTGGAGTCATCAGGGCGGAACGTGGGCCCTGCCGGGCGGGGCTCGCGATTCGCACGAGAGCACCGAGCACGCCGCGGTCCGCGAGGCGCACGAGGAAGCCGGTATCTCGGCCGAGCAGTTGAGCGTGCGCAGCGAGCGTGTCACCGCCGCAGTCCCGAGCGGTTGGTCGTACACCACGGTCATCGCCGACACCGATCACCCGCTGGCCACCGTCCCGAACGGCGAGAGCACGGAACTGCGGTGGGTGCCGGAGTCCATCGTCGGCGAGCTGCCACTGCACCCGGGTTTCGCGTCGAGCTGGCCGTCGCTGCGTACCGAGCCGCTGCGCGTACTGCTCGACACCGCCAACGTTCTCGGCTCCCGGCCCGACGGCTGGTGGAAGGACCGCGCCGGCTCGACCGGCGCACTGTTGACGTCGCTGGCCGCGACACTGCCGCGCACGGTGGAACTACCCAGCGGCCAGTACGGCTGGCTCACCCGCATCGAGGCCGTGCTCGAGGGGCAAGCGCGCGACGCCGTTGTCGACGATCCGCGCATCCCGGTGATCCTCGCGGACGGCACCGGCGACGACACCCTCACCGATCAGGCCCACCGATCGACAGACCTGACCGCACTGGTCACCGCCGACCGCGGACTCCAGAATCGACTGCCCGGCGCGGTGCACGTGCTCTCGCCGTCTGCCGTGCTCGCCTGGCTGTGACGTCAGTTCTGTAGAGCTTGTACCAGCGCGCGCGCAGCTGCCTGCGGATCACGTGCCTCCGTGATCGCCCGAACGACCACGATGCGCTCGGCTCCCGCCGCTCGAACCTGATCCACATTGGTCGCGTCGACGCCGCCGATGGCGAACCACGGCCGCTCCGGCAACGCATCCGCGGTAGCCCGCAGAGTTTCCAGGCCGGCGGCCGAGCGGTTGGGCTTGGTGGGCGTCGGCCACACCGGACCGACGGCGAAGTAGTCGACGCCGTCCTCGATCGCGGCGAGCGAGGACTGCGCGCGGTTCTGCGTCGAGCGTCCGATCACCACATCCGGGCCGAGGATCTGGCGCGCGTAGTGCACGGGCAGGTCGCCCTGGCCCAGATGCAGGACATCGGCACCGGACGCCAGCGCCAGATCCGCGCGGTCGTTGACGGCCAGCAAGGCGCCGTGGCGCTTGGTGGCCGCGAGCAGAATCGCCAGCGCAGCGAGCTCGTCCTTGGCCTCGAGCGGCCCGAACTGGCGCTCGCCGGCGGAGTTCTTGTCGCGCAGCTGGATGATGTCGACGCCACCGGACAACGCGGCCTCGGCGAACTGCGCGAGATCGCCCTTGTCGCGTCTGGCATCGGTACACAGGTAGAGGCGAGCGGACGCAAGACGCTCGCGAGGAGTCTGGTTGCGGACGGTCTGAGTTGGGTGCACGAAACGAACTGTATTCTCATGGCAGCCGCGACCGACGACGGAGTGGCCGACATATCGCGGGAGTCCCGAGGATCGTGGGGCTGAGAGTGGGTTCGCCGCCCTTACCGTCAATACCTGAACCCGATCATGCGGGCGCAGGGAGTGAGGACGTGAATCGCGTGCATATCGTCGTTATCGGCGGAGGCGTCATCGGGCTGTCGACGGCGCTACGACTGGCGGAGGACGGCCACCGGGTGGTGATGCACGATCCTGCGCTGGGTCGAGGCGCGTCGTGGGTCGCGGGCGGCATGCTGGCCCCACTGTCCGAGGGGTGGCCCGGTGAACACGAACTTCTACGGCTCGGTGCCGCGTCGCTGGCGCGGTGGCCGGACTTCGCCGGACGCCTCCCCGGCCCGTCGGTGTTCTCGGCCACCGGATCCATGACCGTCGCCCTCGACTCCGCCGACGCCACCGACCTGCGCACGATCGCCGAATGGGTGGGCGAGCAGGGACACGAGCTCGAGATTCTCGGCCGCGCGCAGGTGCGTGAACTCGAACCTGCATTGGCGCAGAACATTCGGCTCGGGTTGTTGGCACCGACCGAGCTGTCCGTCGACAATCGGGCCCTGGTTACCGCGCTCGAGCAGGGATGTCTCGACGCCGGAGTGGAGTTCGTGGCAACCTCGGTCGACGCAATTCCCGACGCCGATCAGGTGGTCCTGGCCGCCGGTTCACGCTGCGCCGCACTGTGGCCGACACTGCCGGTCAGGCCGGTGAAAGGCGAAATCCTGCGGCTGCGTCGTCGGCCCAGCGCCGCACCGCCACCGCACCGCACGATCCGCGGAACCGTACACGGCCGACCCGTGTACCTGGTGCCACGCGGCGACGGATTGGTCGTCGGCGCAACACAATACGAATCGGGTGAGGACACCCAGGTCACCGTGGCGGGGGTGCGAGACCTGATCGCCGACGCCGAACGGCTCATGCCGAGCATCGGCGAGTACGAACTGTACGAAACCGCTGCAGGATTACGACCGATGAGCCCCGACGGACTGCCGTTGATCGGCAGACTCGCCGACGACGTGATCGTCGCTACCGGCCACGGCCGCAACGGCATTCTGCTCGCGCCGATCACCGCCGACGCCGTCGCCGCGCTGATATCGGGCGAGACGCTGCCCGAGGCGAAAGCCGCCACACCCGAACGCTTCTCACAGATCGAAAGGACACCATGACCCAGGTTGCCATCGGGATCACCGTCAACGGCGAGGATCACCTGCTCACCGAGGACATGACCATGCGTCGGCTGCTCGAATTCCTCGGCCTGCCCGAAAAAGGGATTGCCGTCGCCGTCGACGGTGCCGTGCTGCCCAAGAGTCGATGGGACACCACCGACGTCCAAAAGGGTTGGACCATCGACGTTCTCACGGCGGTGCAGGGTGGCTAGCGCACTCACCATCGCCGATCGCACCTTCACGTCCCGGCTCATCACCGGCACCGGGGGAGCGGCCAACCTCGCCGTCCTCGAGGAAGCCCTCGTCGCATCGGGAACCGAACTGACCACCGTCGCGATGCGCCGCGTCGACGCCGCGGGTGGAACGGGAGTGCTCGATCTGCTGCGGCGGTTGAACATCGCTCCGCTGCCGAACACCGCAGGCTGCCGCGGCGCGGCCGAGGCCGTGCTCACCGCGCAGCTGGGCCGCGAGGCGCTCGAGACCGACTGGGTGAAGCTCGAAGTGATCGCCGACGAGCGCACGCTGCTGCCCGACGCCATCGAATTGGTGAAGGCCGCAGAACAACTCGTGGACGACGGCTTCCAGGTGCTGCCGTACACCACCGACGACCCGGTGCTGGCCAAGCGTCTCGAAGACATCGGCTGCGTTGCCGTCATGCCGCTCGGCTCACCCATCGGTACCGGCCTCGGCATCGCCAACCCACACAACATCGAGATGATCGTCGAGGCCGCAGGGGTGCCGGTGATCCTCGACGCGGGCATCGGCACCGCCAGCGACGCAACCCTCGCGATGGAACTCGGCTGCGACGCAGTGCTGCTCGCGACCGCAGTGACACGCGCCAAGGATCCGGCGCTGATGGCGTCGGCGATGCGCCATGCGGTGGCCGCGGGTTACCAGGCCCGACATGCAGGCCGCATCCCGAAACGATTCTGGGCGCAAGCCAGCTCGCCGATGTAGCGGCTGCGTCGGCGGCGCAGCGCCTTCTGTGGTGCTGCGTATTTCGCAAACGCGAGCGCGTTTGCGAAACGCGCGCAGAATAGTGGCGAAAACAAGGGCGAATCCCCGCGCATCTGGCAAACGCGCGCGCATTTGCGGCCGCGCTTCTGCGACCGCGTGACCCAGTCAGGCCTCGGCTGTCTCAGGGTCTGTGTCATCCAAAAGGATGATGCAAGTCGCGACTGTGGGGCGATGTGGACACGTCGTCGATCGGGGACAGTTGTCCCATGATCGAAGTGACAGGACTGACCAAGCAGTACGGAGCGGTGACGGCGGTCGACAACCTCACCTTCACCATCAAACCCGGCATCGTGACCGGCTTTCTCGGACCGAACGGTGCGGGCAAGTCCACCACGATGCGGATGATTCTCGGGCTCGACCGCCCCACCTCGGGGACGGCGACCATCGAGGGCAAGAGCTACAGCCACCTGAAGCAGCCACTGCGTACCGTCGGCGCTCTGCTCGACGCCAAATGGGTGCACCCCAACCGGTCTGCGCGTGCGCATCTGGAATGGATGGCTGCGTCCAACGGCATCCCCAAGTCCCGCGTCGACGAGGTGCTGCGGCTGGTGGGCCTGTCCGAGGTCGCGAAGAAGAATGCGGGCGGATTCTCGCTCGGCATGTCGCAGCGGCTCGGTCTCGCCGGCGCTCTTCTCGGTGACCCCAAGGTGTTGCTGTTCGACGAGCCGGTCAACGGACTCGATCCCGAGGGCATCGTCTGGATCCGAAAGTTCATGCAGCGCTTGGCAGCCGAGGGCCGCACGGTCCTGGTGTCGAGCCACCTGCTCTCGGAGATGGCGCAGACGGCCGAACATCTCATCGTCATCGGACGCGGCAAGCTGATCTCGGATTCCTCGGTGCAGGAATTCATCGACCATGCCTCCGAGGCCTCGGTACGCGTCCGCAGCCCACAACTCGACGGCCTGCGTCAGGTGCTGACCACCGCCGGCCTCACGGTGCGTGAGCCGGACAAGTCCGACGAACTGCAGCCCTCGCTCGTCGTGCTGAACTCCACCACCGACGCGATCGGCGACCTCGCCGGCCGGGCCGGAATCACATTGCACGAGTTGGCCTCTCAGCGCGGCTCGCTCGAGGAAGCATTCATGAAACTCACCGGAGACACAGTGCAATATCACGGCTCGGGAGCCGAAGACCAGAACACTCAGCAAGCAATGGGCGGTGCACTCTGATGGGCGTCTTGGCAGCAGAAAGAATCAAGTTCACCTCGACCAAGTCGCCGTGGTGGTGCAGCGCGATCGTGGTGGTCTTCGGCCTCGGGTTCGGAGCCATCCTGGGTTGGGCCGCAAAGACCGCCGTCGGCCCGGATGCGCCGGAAGGTCTGCCACCGACCACCGCATACGACGTCGTCGGCAGCGGCGTCGGCGGACTCGGCATCATGGTGCTGATGATCCTCGGTGCACTCACCGTCACCAGCGAATACCGCTTCGGCCTGATCCGAACCACGTTCCAGGCGATCACCAACCGGGCCTCGGTGCTCGGTGCGAAGGCACTGATCGTCGGCGTGTACGGGGCAGTGCTGTCGTTGGTTCTCGCCTTCGGCGCGTTGTTCCTGGCCAAATCCATCGCCGGTGAGGAAGCCGGCGCATTGCTGAGCTTCGACGTCGACGGCACCTGGCGCGTCGTCTACGGCACCGCAATTCTGGCGTTCGTGCAGATCGTTCTGGCCGTTGCCGTGGGTGCGCTGATTCGCCAGTCCGCCGGTGCCATCGCCGTGTTGTTGTTGTGGCCGTTGCTCATCGAGAACCTCGTCGGGATCATCCCGAAGGTCGGCGAGAAGATTCAGCCGTTCCTGCCGTTCAAGAACGCCGACCATTTCCTCGGCGGATCCGCGGGAACGGACTTCCACTGGGGACCCGTCGGCAGCCTGATCTACTTCGTCGTCTTCACCGCGGTGATCTTTGGAGTGGCAGTGTTCGTCGTCAATCGCCGGGACGCCTGACACCTGCCTGGGTAGGGTGTCCGCTATGCGGATTTCCTTGCTTGCAGGTAGCGCCGTCACTGTCCTGATTCTGGCCGGTTGCTCGTCCTCCTCCGGTACGGGGGACGAGGAACCGGCCAGAGTTTTCGCGACACCCGACGGGGCCGGACTGTCGGAAGCGGTCACCGAGGATGCCCTCGTCGGGCACCTGCAGGAATTAGAGGACATCGCCGCCGCGCACGACGGTAACCGCGCGGCCGGGACTGCCGGATACGACGCGAGTGTCGATTACGTTGTCTCCCAACTGGAATCGGCCGGATTCGACGTCACCACTCCCGAATTCGATTTCGACACCTTCGAGGCGCAGACGCAAACCCTCTCGCTCGCGGGCACCGAGATTCCGGTGTTCGCGCTCAGCTACTCGCCCACCACGTCCGCCGAGGGGATCACCGCACGCGTCGTCGGCGCTCCCGCCGGGGCAGACGGGTGCGAGGCAACCGATTACGCCGGTCTCGACCTGACGGGAGCGGTGGCAGTCGTGCCGCGAGGGGTGTGCCCGTTCGGTGCGAAGCAGACCGTCGCCGCCGAATTGGGTGCGGCAGCAGCGATCATCGTCAACAACGAACCCGGACCACTGGATTCGGGAACGCTCGGTGATTCCGAGACCGCGAAGATTCCGACCGGCGGTGTCAGCCAGGAGGACGGGGCAGCGGTCCTCGCGGCCCCCGATGTCACGTTGACGCTCGTCACGACGACCGAGTCGACCACGAGCCGCAACATCATCGCGCAGACCACCACCGGCTCGACCGAGAACGTGGTGGTCGCGGGCGCCCACCTCGACAGCGTCCCCGAGGGCCCAGGCATCAACGACAACGGCACCGGCACCTCCGCCGTGCTCGAGACTGCTCTGCAGATGGGCAGTGCACCCGAGGTGACCAACGCGGTCCGGTTCGCATTCTGGGGTGCCGAGGAGAACGGGCTCGTCGGTTCGACCAAATACGTCGAGGGCCTGTCCGACGAGGACAAGCGAAACATCGCGCTGTACTTGAACTTCGACATGATCGGCTCGCACAACCCCGGCTACCTCGCCTACGACGGCGACGACTCCGACCAGGTCGGTGAGCCCGCGGGACCGGCCGGATCCGACGCCATCGAGCGCACGTTCGTCGAGCATCTGGCGGCCGACGGTATCGCCGTCGACGGCACGGATTTCGACGGTCGATCCGACTACGGGCCGTTCATCGAGGTCGGCATCCCCGCAGGCGGCGTCTTCAGCGGCGCGGACGAGAACAAGACCGCCGAGCAGGCCGCGAAGTGGGGTGGCACGGCCGATCAGACGTTCGACGAGAATTACCACACCGATCAGGACACCCTGGCGAACGTCGACCGCGCGGCGCTGGCGAAGAACGGTGCCGCCGTGGCGTACGGCATCGGTGTCTACGCGCAGTCGGTGGAAGGCCCCAACGGAGTACCGGTCGGGGCTGCGCGCGAGGCCGCACGCGCCGAAGGGTAAGGGAAGTATGTGTAACCGTGAGTTACGCTCGATGCTGTGAACGCAGTCGTCTCCTCGGTGGTGGAGTGGGTCCGCACCACCAACCGAGCGCCCACCGTCGTCGGGGCGGTTCGGCGTGTGCGTCGCGCATTACCCGGTGACCCCACGTTCGGTGATCCGCTGTCGATCGACGGCCCGGGACGCGCACTGGCCGTCGCGCGGGTGGCGGATCGGTTCCTGGCAGCGAACGGACTCGACGACGAACCGGGTGCCTCCCGCGAACTCGGCCTCGGTGCCCTCCAGGTGTGGCAGGCCATCCTCGAGCGAGCCGGTCGGGGCCGCGGCGACGAGGACGTCACGATCGTCTTCACCGATCTCGTCGGATTCTCGTCGTGGTCACTGCGCGCCGGCGATACCGCCACATTGACGTTGCTCCGTAAAGTCTCCAAAGCCGTCGAACCCGAGGTCGTGTTCCGCGGCGGGCACGTCGTGAAACGGCTGGGCGACGGCATCATGGCCGTGTTCGCCGATGCGGGCAAAGCCGTGGACGCCGTGTTCGCGGCGCGCGAGGCCCTCACCAGCGTGAACGTCGACGGCTACACCCCGACGATGCGTGTCGGGATCCACACCGGAAGCCCGCGTCAGGTCGGTTCCGACTGGCTCGGTGTCGACGTCACCGTCGCAGCGCGGGTCATGCAGACCGGCGGAAACGGCAACATCATGATCTCGGCCGCCGCACTCGATGCCGTGTCACCGGAGGTGCTCGACGCGTTGCACGTGGTCGCCAAGCCTTATCGGCGCAGCTTCTTCGCTCCGAAGATCAAGGGCGCACCCGACGACCTACGCATTCTCCGACTCGTGCAGTCGCCACAGCGGTGACACCGGGCCGTGGCCCGCACCGAGGTCGTAGGACGCGGCCAGGCAACGGGTGACCCATTCCTTGCCGAACGCTACCGCGTCGGGCATCGAGTATCCGTGGGCCAGCGCCGACGCGATCGAGGCCGCGAGGGTGTCGCCGCCGCCGTGATCGTTGCCGGTGTCGATGCGTTCGCTGGTGAATTCGAGGAAGGTGTCGCCGTCGAACAGTAGATCGGTGCTGTGGGTCGAGGTGCGGAGGTGACCGCCCTTGACCAGGGCCCATTGCGCGCCCAATCCGTGCAGCGCCTCGGCGGCGCGACGCGCGCCGGCGTCGTCGACGACATCGATGCCGGTGATCAACCGAACCTCGTCGAGGTTGGGAGTCACCAGCGAGGCGATGGGAAACAGCGTGTGCCGGATGGCGTCGAGCGCCTCGGCGTGCAGTAGGGGGTCACCGTGCATGGACGCGCACACCGGGTCGACGACGAGCGGAACCGGTTGGTCGCGGCCGATACCCACCTCGGTGCACACGGCCGTGACCGCCTCGATGATCGCGGTGGACGCCAGCATCCCGGTCTTCGCTGCGCCGACGCCGATGTCCGATACCACCGAGCGAACCTGAGCCGCGACGATCTCCGGCGGGATCTCGTGGAAGCCCGTCACGCCGACGGTGTTCTGGACCGTCACCGCCGCGACGGCAACACATGCGTGCACGCCCAACATGGCCATCGTGCGACTGTCCGCCTGGATTCCGGCACCGCCGCCGGAGTCGGTTCCGGCGATCGTCAGCGCGCGGACGGGAGTCTCGCCGTTGGGCGTGAGCGGTAGGAACTTCACGAGAGACGACAGTACCGGCGGGCCGCGATCGGCAGGGTCTCGGCAGGCGAGACGCCGGAGGTGAATGTTGGTGAAAACATGGTGACACTTTGAATGTTGTTGTATCACAACGCCGCACGGGGACACTTATGAGCTGTACCAGCATCCGGTTCGGGATCGATGGACAAACCTACGCATCCGAAGGTTTGTTGGTAGAAAAGGTGACAGACCCACCTCGCGCATGTTTAATAGTGGTGCACGTCACATACCGTCTCGGTTCCGAAGTTCCTCCACCACTCCACACCCAGCAAAGGAGGCGTCCATGCTTGCGAGTTCTCCCAGTGCTGATGTCTCGATCAACAAAGACCAGAATCGCTTCGAGCTTCGACTGAACGGCGACCTCGTCGGCATCGTCGGATTCTTCGAAGTCGAAGGAAACGGAGCCCGTGCGACACGCACGCATGTCGTCTCCTTCATGCACACCGTCGTCACCGAGGACTTCGGTCATCAAGGCTTGGCCGGCATTCTGGTTCGCCGCGCCCTCGACAGCGCGCGGTCCTACGGCTGGAAGGTCAAGCCGGTCTGCACCTACGTCCAGCGCTTCGCGGCGGCCAACCCCGAGTACAACGACATGCTCGTCGCTCTCTGAGTGCTTGCGCTGCCCGGCCGGTCACGCCACGGCTGGTTACGTAAAGGACTCGACTCGGCGTCGATCGGTGCACTTTCCCCGCGACACTCGAGCAACTCTGGTCTCATAAGTGACATGAGTCACATCTCTCACCGCCGCTCCGACGCGGCGATTCCGGTCGAGCGCCCCTCGGTCCGCATCGAGGACAACGCCGATCACAACAGATTCGATCTGTTCGTCGACGACGATCTCGTCGGCATCCTCGGCTATCGGTTCGGCGATGGCGACGACGCAGCCGGCGACGAATCGGTCGTCGCGCTGATGCACACGGTCGTCAAAGAGGAATACGGCGACCGCGGCTGGGCAGGAGTGCTCGTGCGCGCATCGCTGAACACCGCGCGCGACCGCGACTGGCGCATCGTGCCGATCTGCACCTACGTCCGTCGCTACCTGGCGCAGCACCCGGAGTTCTTGGACCTGGTCGTCGAATAGCAGAGACGGCCGCGGCTCAGCCGATCTCCACGATCACCGGAGCATGATCGCTGGCACCCTTGCCCTTACGCTCCTCGCGATCGATCGATGCGCCGGTCACGCGAGCCGTCAGGGCAGGTGAGGTCAACGCCATGTCGATACGCAGACCTTGTTTCTTCGGAAATCTGAGCTGGGTGTAGTCCCAGTACGTGAACGTCCTGGGCTCGGGAGTGAACTGCCGCGTCACTTCGGTGAAACCGGCCTCGGAGAATGCCGCGAAGGCATCACGCTCCGGCTGCGAGGTGTGAGTCTTGCCCTCGAACAGGGCGGGATCCCACACGTCGTCGTCGGTGGGAGCGATGTTCCAGTCGCCGACGAGCGCGATCTGCGCCTGTGGGTCCGCCGCCACCCACGCCTGCGCGTCGGCCTTCAGTGCCGCGAGCCACTCGAGCTTGTAGGTGTAGTGCGGATCGGCGAGCTCGCGGCCGTTCGGCACGTACAGGCTCCAGATGCGCACCCCGTTGCAGGTCGCTCCGATGGCTCGGGCCTCGTCTGCGGCCTCGACCTCGGGATCCTTGCTGAACCCGGGCTGGTCCTCGAAGCCGGCCTGCACGTCGTCCAAGCCGACGCGCGACGCGATCGCCACGCCGTTCCACTGACTGAGCCCGACGTGGGCAACCTCGTAGCCGATCTCGGTGAACCGCTCGTACGGAAACTGTGCGTCCTTGCACTTGGTTTCCTGCATCGCCAGCACGTCGACGTCGGATCGCTGCAACCAATCGACGATTCGATCCTGCCGAGAGCGGACGGAGTTCACATTCCAGGTAGCAAAGCGCACGGGAAGGAACCCTATAGAACGCGTCCGACAGGCTCGCGGCCGATCGTGTCGTCCGGGCGCGCGTAGCGATAGCGGTGATGCTCGCCGAATCCCAGATCGCGGTAGAGCGCCTGGGCATCGGTGTTGTCGACGGCCACCTGAAGGTATGCGTGCGTGGTGCCGTTCTCGCATCCCCACCGCACCAGCTCGCCGCACATCAGCGTGCCGAGACCGTTGCGGCGATGCTCGGGGGACACCCAGAGCGCGGTCAAGCCCACCCACGACCGACCGTCCGGGGCCGCGGTGACGGCCGCTCGGCCCACTGCGATCGATCCGACTCCTGCGTTCCCGATCGCGCCGAAACCGAGGGTTCCGTTGCGCACCGCCGAGACCACCTCGGCAGCACCCGTCGTCGCCTCTCGGCCTTGGTAGCGCAGAGAACTCAACCAGTCGGCGGTCGGTTCGGGAGTGACGGTGACAGGCGAGTCGCCCTCGCGTAGAACCAGATTCGAGATATCCGCCGCCATGACGACGGTCTCGTTGAACGTCGACCAACCGGCCGGTGCGGTCGCGAGACGGTCGGGGAGGGCGAGGATCGGCGTCAGTCCTCGTGCGTCGTATCGGGCGGAGATCGCGGCCACCGTCTCGGAATCTGCTGCTGCGCCGGGCTCGAGAGGCACCGCCGAATTGGCGCGCCCGGTGAAGCCGTGCCCGAAACGCAACTGCCAGCCGGTGATCCACTCCTGTTCGACACCCGGCCACCCGTCGGCCGCGGCCGCCTCGAGAGCCCGAATCTCCGAGGTGCGAACAGGTTTGGGGCCCAACGGCTTCAAGGCCACTATGCGATCGGCGGCCACCTGCACCAGAGCGCCGTCCTTGGCGCGGACCGACACCGCGACCGCGTCGGCCGACACCAATTCCCCGATGACGTCCGTCATCGGATGGGTGTGGCCGGGTGGCAGTCGGTACCGCAGCATCACCCGCGTCCCCGGCGGAACGGTCACGGCAGCGATCAGTCCTCGTCCTCGTCGTCGTGGCCGAAGGGGTCGTCGACGGTGCCCGGCACCCAGCTGAGGCCGGGGACGCCCCACCCGGAGCGCTTGATCGCCTTCTTCGCCGCTCGCGCGTGGCGACCGATGAGCACATCGGTGTAGAGGAAGCCGTCGAGGTGACCCACCTCGTGCTGCAACATCCGGGCGAAGAACCCGCGGCCCTCGATGTCCACCGGATCGCCGTTGGCGTCGGTACCGGTCACTCGCGCCCAGTCGGCCCGACCGGTGGGGTACTGCTCACCGGGGACCGAGAGGCACCCCTCGTCGTCATCGTCGGGGTCGGGCATCGTCTCGGGAATTTCGGACGTCTCGAGCACCGGGTTGACGACCTCTCCGCGGCGGCGGAAAACCTTGCCGTCCGCGCCCTGGTCGGGGCAGTCGTAGATGAACAGACGCTTACCGACGCCCACCTGGTTCGCCGCCAGTCCGACGCCGTTGGCAGCCGCCAACGTCTCGTACATGTCGGCGATCAGCTCGGCGAGCTCGGCCGGCGACTCGGTGACGGGATCGGTCGCAGTGTGGAGCACCGGATCGCCGACGATCCGGATGGGAAGAATTGCCATGGTCGACAAGGATAGTGGGTGACGCCCGGCCCACCCACCGGCCCGTCGGGAGCGGAGCCGGTGGACGAGTGTCGCACCGACGGTTCGGTCGTCGAC
Source organism: Rhodococcus sp. JG-3 (assembly GCF_000482405.1). Classification (NCBI taxonomy): domain Bacteria; kingdom Bacillati; phylum Actinomycetota; class Actinomycetes; order Mycobacteriales; family Nocardiaceae; genus Rhodococcus; species Rhodococcus sp. JG-3. The sequence continues at coordinate 5,069,183 of NZ_KI519398.1, read as the reverse complement.
GAACACGCCACGCGCGAGTACCTCGCGGGAGCCGGGTCCGGGCGGTCGAACGTGGTTGAATGATCCCCGAAGTACAACTGTGTAATTCGCTCGAAGTTCGGTCGGTACTCGTACGGGTGCCGGCAGCACTGGGGGAAGCAGATTTCCTCGGGGTCGGTTGTCGCACGGGCCCAGGGGAGTCGAGAAGTCGAGGAGTGGGATGGACGGCGCAGCAGCGCGTGACTCGAACCAGTCTCAGCAACCGGGATCGGACGGCTCTCACGATCCGAACGAAGTCGGTGCGGACGGCTTGAGCCGACGAGAGCACGACATCCTGTCCTTCGAGCGCCAGTGGTGGAAGTACGCCGGGGCCAAGGAAGAGGCGATCAAGGAACTCTTCTCCATGTCGGGAACCCGCTACTACCAGATCCTCAACGCGTTGGTGGATCGTCCCGAAGCCCTTGCCGCAGACCCGATGCTGGTCAAGCGACTGCGCCGTTTGCGTGCGAGCAGGCAGAAGGCCCGCGCCGCACGTCGGCTCGGTTTCGACGTCTGATCCCCCGCGCCGGGTTTCGACTCTGCCGAGAGATGTTGCTCCCTGGGGAAGGTGCAAGCTCCGTTGAAAAGGTCTCGATCGACGGTCGGCTAGGGTCGAGTACGTGAGCAGCCCCAACCCGGAACAGACCGGGCCACCCCTCCGTGCCCTGGCCATGGTGCTGATCTCGCTCGCGATCCTGTTCGCAGCGGTCGGTGCACTGTCTCTGACCGGCTCCGATTCCGAGGATGCCGCCGCAGAGGCGCCCGCTGCCGCGACGACGGCTGCCGCTCCGGTGGCGCAAGCTCCCGGTACCCAAGCTCCCGCCGCGCAGGCTCCTGCCGCGTCGTCGACCACGTCCTCCGCAGCAACCACCTCTCGCGCCGCCGCCGATGTCGAGGTGCGCGTGCTCAACAACTCCAACGTCTCCGGGCTCGCCGCCGGCACTGCGAGCACACTCACCGCCGAGGGCTGGACGGTCGCCGAGACCGGCAACTTCAGCGAAGCCCAGTTCGCCCAGACCGCGGTGTACTACGGCACCGACACCGGTGAGCAGCAGGCAGCGCAGACGATCGCCACCCAACTCGGCATTCCGGCCGAGCCCAAACCAAGTTCACTCGAATCCACCGCGGGTGTCGTCGTCATCGTGACGCAGTAACTCGCCGGCATGACAACCTGTCCGGTTCGGCCGAATCGGTCGGCACGTTATGATTTTGCAAGCCCTTCACCCTGCCCGAAAGAGGAGCACTCTTCGATGGACCTGTTCAAGCGACGCACTGCTGCGACCCGCTCTTTGCGTTACGTGGCCCCGGTCCTCGCGATCGCCGCTCTCGGGCTCTCCGCCTGCAGCAACGGCGAGGTCGCGTCCGACACACCCGGCACGGTGCCGCCGGTGTGGACCGGTGAAGCAGACCCGTCCGCGGCCGCAGTCGCCGGTGACGGTCGGGCAGAGAGTGGCTCGGAAGGCAGCTCCGAGAACATGATCGAGGGCGTGCTCCGCAACGCGTCCGGTGCCGAGGTGGGCACCGTGTCGTTCGCGTCGGAGGGCGAGAAGCTCACCGTCACGGCCGAGGTCGAGAACATGACGCCGGGCTTCCACGGCTTCCACGTCCACACCGTCGGGGCCTGCGAGCCCAACTCGGTGGCACCTACCGGCGGTGAGCCGGGCAACTTCCTCTCTGCGGGTGGTCACCTGCAGGTCGACGGACGCACCGAACACCCCTCCAGCGGCGACCTGTCGTCGATCCAGGTGGGCGAGGACGGCACGGGCCGCCTGGTCACCACCACCGATGCGATCACGCTGGACGACCTGCGCGCCGGTGGTGCCGGAACGTCGGTCATCGTGCACGAGGGCGCAGACAACTTCGCCAACATCCCGCCGCGGTACACGTTGCCCGACGGTGCTGCGGTACCCGACATGGCGACCCTGATGACCGGTGATGCCGGTGCTCGGGCGGCGTGCGCGGTACTGAAGTAGTTTGAACGCTCCCCGGATCGACTTCGCGAGTTCTCCGCGACCCACGCTCGGCGTGGAGTGGGAAATTGCGCTGGTCGACAAGAGCACGCGGGATCTCGTCAACTCCGCCGAGGCAGTCATGGACGGCGTTCGTGACCTCGCCGGAGACACGCCTCGGGTGACGAAGGAACTGCTGCGCAACACCGTCGAACTCGTCACTGGAGTGTGCGAGAACGTCGGGGAGGCCATGGAGGACCTCGGCGGCTCGTTGGACCTGGTGCGCCGAGCCGCGGATCCTCTGGGGATCGATCTGTTCTCGGCCGGGACGCACCCGTTCGCGGAATGGTCGACGCAGCAGCTGACCAGCTCCCCGAGCTACGACGAGCTCATCGCGCGTACCCAGTGGTGGGGCCGACAGATGCTCATCTGGGGCGTGCACGTCCACGTCGGGGTGTCCTCTCCCGACAAGGTCTTTCCCATCCTCAACTCGTTGCTGCTGCAATACCCGCATCTGTTGGCACTGTCGGCGTCGTCGCCGATCTGGGCGGGCAACGACACCGGATACGCCAGCAACCGAGCACTGATGTTTCAACAGTTGCCGACGGCCGGTCTGCCGTTTCAGTTCGACGACTGGTCGCAGTTCGAGGGATTCGTTCGTGATCAGCTCAAGACCGGCGTCATCGAGCAGCTCGGGGGCATGCACTGGGACATCCGCCCGGCTCCGAAGTGGGGAACCATCGAGGTTCGGGTGTGCGACGGCGCATCGACCAAGCGTGAACTCGCGGCCCTCGTCGCGTTGACGCACTGCCTGATCGTGCATCTCGACGAACGACTCGAAGCAGGCGAGACCCTGCCGACGATCCCGCCGTGGCACGTCCAGGAGAACAAGTGGCGAGCTGCCCGGTACGGCCTCGACGCCGAGATCATTCTCGACGCCGACAGCAACGAGCGGCTGGTCACCGATGATCTGCACGACTTACTGGAGAAGTTGACTCCGACGGCGGTCCGGTTGAATTGCGTCGACGAGCTTGCCGCGGTGGCCGACATTCCCCGCCTCGGTGCCTCGTATCAACGCCAGCGTGCAGTGGCCGCGAAATCCGGCGGCGATCTACGTGCCGTCGTGGAGTCGTTGGTCACCGATCTCCAATCGTGACCCTCTGTATTTAATTTTGTGTTCACTCAGCGTTTACGATCAACGGCGTGCTGCAGGGGGACGTCGAGAGCGTCGAGGTCGATGCGACACGTGAGGACTCTGTTCGTCCTCTGATCGTCGGTGCGGTCCTTGTCGCAGCGTTTCTGCTGACGCTGCAGGTCGTCGCGTGGAAATGGAACTTCCCCGGCCCGTTGCCGAGCATGTGGAACGACATGTTCGGAACACCGAAGTCGATGTCGCTGCCGTGGGCGGCGCTCGTCCTGGCCACGGTAGGTCTGAACAGCTCGTCCCGCCTGCGCGTACTGGCCGTCGCTGCCGCGCTCGATGCCGTCGTACTGGGCGGCCGGTATCTGTTCGATGTGCCACCGACCGTCGGGAACGGGCCGTCGCTGGTGCTGGTCGCGCTCGCGTTCCATGTCGTCCGGCGCCATGACGCTCGGGCGATGCGCGGCGTCGCCCTCGGCGCACTGTTGCTGCTCGCGACCAAGGCCGGCGATGCCTGGTTGCACATCACGACCTTGGTCCGGCCCTACGTTCTCGACGAATACGCATACGCCGCCGATCATGCGCTGGGAAATCCGTCCTGGGTGCTCGGCAGCATTCTGGACCGACTCGGCCCGGTCGCCGAGGGAACGCTGCACTGGATCTACATTCAGCTCCCCGTCGCGGCGATCATTGTTGCGCTGTACCAACTGCGTGGGGTCGCCGCGGGCTCAGCGTGGCCGAGACACTTCCTGTTCCGCACGTTCCTGCTCATCGGACTCGTCGGACCGGTGTTCTACCTGCTGTTCCCGGTGGTGGGCCCGATGTTCGCGTTCGAGTCGTGGCCGACGCAGTCGGTTCCGCTCTCGGGCAGCCTCGGCGAGATCCCGTTCGACTCGCAGACGCCGCGCAACTGCATGCCGAGCCTGCACACCGCGTGGGCTCTGAGCATCTTCATCCATTCCCGACGCGGCCCCTGGTGGCTGCGCACCGGCGGCACACTGTGGCTGTTGGGAACACTGGCTGCGACGCTCGGATTCGGTTACCACTACGGCGTCGACCTGGTGGCGGGCGCGGTCCTGTGCCTCACCATCGAATCTTTGCTGCGCGACCCGGAACGGGGATGGGACCGCGACCGGATCACGCTGGTGACCTACGGTTGCGTCGCGATGGCCGCCCTACTGCTGAGCTACCGCTACCTCGCCGAGGAATTCGCCGCGAACCCACTGGTGTTCGGTCCGCTCGTGCTCGGAATTCTGATCGGCATGGCGTTCGGATTCCATACCGCGTTCTTCGCCGATCGCTCGCGCTTCACTGATCGGGTTCGTTCGGTTCCATCTCGTTGACGATGAGCAGGCCGTCGCGCCCGCGCTGTTCCCGGTAGGCGACGCGTCCCACAGTGTGCGCAATCACCGGAGCAGTGACGAGAGTGAAGATGCCGACCAGCACCAGCATCCAGATGTCGACATTGCCGCGCAGGCTGATGATCGCGCCGACCAGCACCATGATCAACCCGACCACCTGCGGCTTGGTGGCCGCGTGCATGCGCGAGAGCGTGTCGGGGAAACGCACGATGCCCACGGCGGCCGTGAAGGCGAACAGCGCTCCCAACAGGATGAAGACAGAAGCTATCCACTGGGCTGCGGTCATCGTTCGCCCCTCACTGTGTCGTTCATTCGTCCCTCACTCTGAACCGTGCGATGCTGACCGACCCGACGAAGCTGACCAGGGACAGCGCAACGATGGCAGGCACCAGCGTGGTGTCGCGGCTGTAGACCGCCCACACGCCGAGCCCACACATCGACACGGCAAGGATGGTGTCCATCGCGACCAAGCGGTCCAACGTGCTCGGGCCGTCGAGCAACCGGAATGCGGTGAGGATCGCGGCGGCGATCAGCAGCGCGCCTGCGATCGCCAGTACTACGGTCACGACCAGTCCCCCTTCCTCTTGTCGTCGGTCATCTTGTCGTCGCGCGGGGTATCGAGATCGCCCGATTCGGGATCGTCGCCCAGAACCCCGTGGTACTGCTCGTACTCCTGGTAGTGCAGGGGGCTCGGCTTCCAGTCGGAGTCGCGCTCGAATCCCGCGATGAACAGTTTCTCGAGGTTCCGAACGTACGTGTAGAACCCGTCGACTGCCTTCTGCGTGCCCATGTCCAGCACATGCACGTACAGCAGGCGTCGGGTGCGATCGATCTCGAGGACCATCGTGCCCGGGACGAGATTCATCGCGTCGACGAAGAGGGTGAGCACCAGATCGGACTTGATGGCGATGCGGCAGCGCAGCACACCGGTGACCGGCGGTGCCTTCGGGCGGATCGCCAACCACGCCACACTGACACTGGATTCGGCTGCGTAATAGAGGAATACGACTGCGAGCTTGACGAGCGAGAACACGTGGATGCGTCCCTCGACCGGCACCCGCGGCAACGGCAACAGCACCATGATGAGCAGGCCGACCGCGAGTCCGCCGAGGATGTTGGCCGCAGAGACGTTGCCCCACAACAGAACCCAGATGGCCGTCAACCATCCCAGTGTCCAGATCCGCAGCAGGAAGGAACGGTTCATCTTCATCGGGTGCCCTCCTCGTCTGCGCGTGCCTGTTCGTAGGCCTGATCGCCGACGAACTCGGCTCCCCGCACGGCGTCGATGTACACCGAGCGATCCCGCAGATCCGCCGCCGCCCGATCGCTGATGTCGATGATGCGCCCGGCGAACACCGTCATCGCCAAACCGACGACGACGAGGCCGATCGTCGGGATCAACATGAAGGCGGGCATCCGGCCCACATCCTCGCGGTCACCGAACTGGATGTCCGAGGAATCGTCGAGCAGAGCAGAGGGGCTGTTGTCCGCGAGGTCACCTTCCGGTGCGTCGGCGCGGGCTCGCCAGAACGCCTTGGTCCAGACACGAGCAACCACGTAGAGGGTCAGCAGGCTGGTTACGGTGCCGCCGGCCACGAGCAACCAGGCCAGTACGCTGCCCTGATCGCTGCCGGCCTGCAGCAGGGCGACCTTGCCGATGAACCCCGAGAACGGCGGAATACCACCGAGATTGAGGGCCGGCACCAGGAAGACGATGGCCAGCACCGGGCTGGCCGCGGCCAATCCTCCGAGCCGTCGCAGTGACGACGAACCGGCCTGACGTTCGATCAGGCCGACGACGAGGAACAGGGTCGTCTGCACCAGAATGTGGTGGGCCACATAGTAGATCGAGCCGGACAGTCCCGATTGAGTCGACAGCGCGACGCCGAAGATCATGTAACCGATGTGGCTCACCAGAGTGAACGAGAGCAGTCGTTTGATGTCGCTCTGTGCGATGGAGCCGAGGATGCCGACGAGCATCGTCAGCAGGCCACAGACCATCAGCACGTTGTCGAGCGAGCCGTCCGGGAACAGCAGCGTGTGCGCGCGAATGATCGCGTAGACACCGACTTTCGTCAGCAAGCCGGCGAACACCGCGGTGACCGGAGCCGGGGCCGTGGGGTACGAGTCGGGCAGCCACGTGGACAGTGGGAACACCGCGGCCTTGATGCCGAACGCAACGAGCAGCACCGCGAAGATGGCCGTACGAGTGCCGGACGGGATGTCGTCCATCCGCACGGCGATGTGGGCCAAGTTCAGTGTTCCGGTGGCGCCGTAGACCAGTGCGATGCCGATCAGGAAGATCAGCGAGGAGACCATCGAGACCATCACGTAGGACACGCCGGCGCGGACCCGGTCGGCACTCGCACCGAGCGTCAGCAACACGAACGAGGCGGCGAGCAGTACCTCGAAGCCGACGAACAGATTGAACAGGTCGCCGGCGAGAAACGCGTTGCAGACGCCTGCGGTCAAGGCCAGATAGGTGGGTAGGAAGATCGAGACCGGCTGATTCTCGCTGCCGTCGCGAATACCCTGGCCGATCGAGTACACCATGACGGCCAGCAACACGATCGACGAGACGACGAGCATCATCGCCGACAGCCGGTCCACCACCAGCGAAATGCCCAGTGGTGAATCCCAGCCGCCGACCTGCAGTGCGCTGGTCCCATCGCGATCGGCGAGGTAGAGCATCATCGACGAAATCGCGACCACCGCGGTCAGTGCGGCGAGAGTGATGAAACGCTGCGCGCGGGGCCGACGTCCCAGCACCAGCGTCAAGGCCGCGGCGAGCATCGGGATGAGCACGGGCAGCGGGGTCAGGGCATCGATCACGCCCGGGGAGATCGTCACTTGTCGTCTCCCTTCGTGTCGTCGGAGCTGGTGTCGTCGGCGCTGGAGTCGTCGGTGCTGGTGTCGTCAGCGCTGGGGTGCTCCGGTCGGCTGTCGTCTTTCTCGGCCGTGTCGAGTCCGTCGAGACCGCGGAGCTGGGGGTTGTCGTCGTCGTTGTCGAAGTCGCCGTCGTGCAGATCCTCGTAGCACTCCAGGTCTTCGAGGTTCCTGATCTGCTCGAGCGGAATCGGATTGCCCTTCGAGTCGAAAGCGTCGCCGCCGAAGCTCGGCTCACCGGTGACCGGGTCGTCGGAACGGTCGCGGTCCGGTGCTTCGGCCATCGAACGGCGCTGGGAGACCTTGGTGTCCTCGGGGTCGTTCTCGAGGTCGTCCTTGGTGTTGAGCGTGAACGATCGATACGCCAGCGCGAGCACGAAGGCGGCGATACCCATGGTGATGACGATCGCCGTCAGGATCATGGCCTGAGCCAGCGGATCGGCCATGTTCTGGTGCAGCGAGTTGTCTCGACCGACGATAGGCGGGGTACCTGCCGGGCCACCGACGGTGAGCAGCAACAGATTGACTCCGTTGCCGAACAGCAGCAGACCGAGCAGCATCTTGGTGATGCTGCGTTCGAGCAGCAGGTACACACCCGATGCGACGAGAACGCCGACGATGACGAGCATTCCGACATCTGCGGTCATCGGGCACTCACTCGGCCTTGGCTCTGCATTTCCACCTGTGCGTCGAGACGCGCGCCGAGACTGCGGAGCACGTCGAGTACCAACCCGACCACGATGAGATAGACACCGAGGTCGAAGAACAATGCGGTGACCAGCTTGATGTCACCGAGAATCGGCAGTGTCACTTCCAACGTCGCCGACGACAGTGCCGGAGCGCCGAGGAACATCGACGCCACCGCCGTGCCGGCCGCGAAGATCAACCCGAGACCCAGGATCTTGCCTGCGTCGATCGGGACCGCTTCGCCGAGCTCGTACCGGCCACCGGCGAGATACCGCAGCACCAGCGCGAGGCCCGCCGTCAGACCACCGGCGAAACCGCCGCCGGGGGCATTGTGTCCGGAGAAGAAGAAGTAGATCGACAGCACCATGATCGTCGGGAAGATCAACCGCGTCGTGACTTCGAGAATCAACGAACGATGCCGCGGATCGATCAGATCGCCGCCGAGCAGCCACGTCGTCTCCGCCGCGTCGTTCGTGTCCGACGACGATGCGGGGGCGTCGGACACCCGCGGAGCGCTGCCGAACCGCCGGTTGCGGAACACCAGGCTGGCCACGCCCGTCGCGGCGACGAGGAGTACGCAGATTTCGCCGAGCGTGTCCCAGGCGCGGATGTCGACGAGGATCACGTTGACGATGTTCTTGCCGTCGCCGAGCTCGTACGCGGCCTCGGGGAACTGCAGTGAGACCGGCGCGGCACTGCGGGCGTTCATCGCGAACGCGCCGAGCACGCTGACGGTCGCTCCGACGGCGACGGCGAGTGCGGCGCGGGGGCCACGCGAACCCGCCGAGCCCCGGTCGTCGACCTCGGCGGGCAGTTTGCGCAGTACCAGGACGAAAACCACGAGGGTCAGCGTCTCGACGAGGAACTGAGTCAGGGCGAGGTCGGGAGCGCCATGGATGGCGAAGATGACGCCGCAGCCGTAGCCGGTGAGTCCGACGAGGATGACGCTGGCCAGACGGTTGCGCATCACTGTTGCGCCGAGGCCACCCGCGATCATGATGACTCCGATGACCAACTGGAGCGGGGTGTTCCAGAGGGTGTACTCCAGGCCTGGCTTCTGCCCGACGAGCAACACGATGATCGGCAGCAGCACCAGCGTCAGCAGGATCGTGCCCTGAGTGAGGGGGAGCGAACCACGCTGCGTGGTGCCGGTCAAGCGAATGGATAGGGTGTCCATGGACTTGAGCACGTTGTCGTAGATGCGGTCTGCGTTACCGAGCGGCGGATGCTCGAATTTGAGTCGGTTGACCACCCGGTGTGCGATGAACAGCCCGACGCCGCCGGTGACGACGACGACGGTCAGCGCCAGCGGCAGGTTGAACCCGTGCCACAACGCCAGGTGGTAAGGCTCCTGCCCGTACGACGGCAGGGTTCGGGCGTAGGGACTGACGATGTGGTCGACGACCGAGGACGTGAATCCGGCGATCAGACCCAGAACGGCGAGGAACGCGGGCGCGGCGAGGAACAATGCGGAGGGTGCATGCATGGCCCTGACGGACGGGCTCGGACGCTTGAGCTGTTTGCGGGCGAACGCGCCCCAGACGAACCGAATGCTGTAGGTGACCGTCAGAATCGAGCCGATCACCAGGCCCGCGACGACGACAGCCGCGACCGTGGGGTCGAGCGTCGGCGTGCTGATCACGGCCGACAGGGCTGTTTCCTTGCCGACGAAGCCGATCATCGGTGGTAGTCCGGCCATGCTCGCCGCCGCGAGCGCTGCAATGGCGGCGAGCCACGGGGCCTTCTTGCCCAGGTGGGCGAGCTTACGAATGTCTCGGGTGCCGGTGGTGTGGTCGATGATGCCGACCACCATGAACAGCGTGGCCTTGAACATCGCGTGCGCGATCACCATCGTCAGACCGGCCAACATGGCCTTCTCGGATCCGATGCCGACCAGGACCATCAGGAAGCCCAGCTGGCTGACCGTGCCGAACGCCAGAATCAGTTTCAGGTCGAATGCACGCAGTGCTCGCCACCCGGCCAGAATCATCGAGAGCAAGCCGAGGCTGATGACCGTGGCGCGCCACGGACCGGAGTCCGCGAAACCCGGAGCGAGGCGCGCGACCAGGTAGATACCGGCCTTGACCATCGCGGCGGCGTGCAGGTAACCACTGACCGGCGTCGGCGCGGCCATGGCACCGGGCAGCCAGAAGTGCATCGGCACGATGGCCGATTTGCTCAGTGCGCCGATGAGGATCAACACGATCGCCACTCCGGGCAGCCAGCCGCCCGGGGCGTTCGCGACGACGTCGGACAGGTTGTACGACCCAGCGGCCTGGCCGAGGACGATGATGCCCACCAGCATCGCCAGACCACCTGCGGTGGTGACGAGCAGAGCCTGCGTCGCGGCGCGCCGACTCGACGCGCGTTCTGCGTAGTGACCGACGAGCAGGAACGACAACACCGTCGTGATTTCCCAGAAGATGTAGAGCACGAGCATGTTGTCGCTGGTGATCAGACCGAACATGGCTCCGGAGAACGCGACCATCTCGGCGGCGAACAGGCCCAGCCTGGGCTCGTCGTCCTCGAAGTAGCGCGCGCAGTACAGCAGGATCAGCGAACCGATGCCCAGAACGAGCAACGACATGATGGCGGCGAGCGAATCGAAGCGCATGTCGATGTCCATCGACAGGCCGGGAACCCATTCGATGTGCAGCTTCTGGTCGGTGTTCCAGTTGCCGAACACCCAGATCAGGCTGAGCAGTGGCACCAGGGCCAAAGGGAAGAATGCAGTACGTCCCCACCACCGGACGAGAAGCGGCGCGAGCAGCGCGGCGGCGGCATGCGCAAGAAGAATAGCGAGCAAAAATCACTCCGTCGTCTCGGTCGCCTCGGCTTTCGGGCCGGGGCGGTGGTCGTAGGGCGGCGATGAGTAGGGTCTTGAAATTGTGTGTGAAATCGACCTGGGTCTCCGAAGACTCGGTCTGTGAGAAATAGCGGACCGACCACCGAACGGTGGCGGGCACGTTTGTCGGTTTCCATCCTACTTTGCGTGGTCGACGGCGTGCCATGCGGTACAAACCGGACGTTTCCGATAGAGAGAGTCGATCGTCGATGAGTGAACCGAGACCCATTCGCACCGCCGGTCTTGCGTACGTTCGCCACCGCCGCATGCTTCAGACGCGGTCGACGGGCAAATCTGCCTTCTACATGGCCGGCGGCAAGATCGATCCCGGCGAGTCGCCCGAGCAGGCGCTGCACCGCGAGATCAGGGAAGAACTCGACGCCGCGGTCATCGACGTTCGGCTGCTCGGAGTGTTCGAGTGCCAGGCCTGGGGCCATCCGATGGGCACCCCGCTCGAGATCACGTGTTTTCTCGCCGATCTTGCCGACGAGCCGACGCCGACCAGCGAGATCGCCGAGATTCGGTACTTCACTCGCGACGAGTACGCCGCCATGCCCGATGTCGCCCCGGGGTCGTTGATGGTGTTCGACCGAATGAAGGCCCTCGATTTGATCGACTGAAGCGCGTATGTTGGATGTGGGAGAACGTACGTTCTCCACAACCGCCGCGAAGGAGTCTCCATGACCGACCTGTCCCAGAAGGCAACCACCCTGCTCGAGCTGCACCAGCCGGGCAACCCGGTCGTCCTGCCGACCGTATGGGACGCCTGGTCCGCCAACCTCGCCGTGTCCGCCGGCTTCACCGCACTGACCGTCGGCAGCCACCCCGTCTCCGACTCGATCGGCAAGCCGGACAACGAGGGCATCACCTTCGACGAACTGCTCACCCGCATCTCCCAGATCTCCGCCGCCGTGGACGCACCGCTCTCGGTCGACATCGAGTCCGGCTACGGCGAGGACCCCAAGCGCCTGATCGACGGACTGATCTCCGCCGGAGCCGTCGGCCTCAACATCGAGGACACCGTCCACAGCGAGGGCGGTCGACTTCGTGAAGCACAGGAACACGCCGACTTCGTCGGAGCCCTCCGCGCGGCATCCGACGCCACCGACGTCCACGTCGTCATCAACGCCCGCACCGACCTGTTCGTCAAGCAGATCGGTGACGAGAACGATCGCGTCGACCGCGCCATCGCACGCCTGAAACTGGCCGCCGCTGCCGGTGCCGACTCGCTCTACCCCGTCGGCTTCCACAACGACGCCGACTACAAGCGTCTCGCCGAAGAACTCCCGCTGCCCATCAACGCCATCGCCAACCCCGCCGAGGGCGACCTCTCGCACTTCGCTTCCCTCGGCGTCGGTCGCATCAGCTTCGGCCCGATCTTCCAGATGGTGCTCGCCAAGCGCGCCGAAGAAGTTCTGGCCCGCTGGAAGTGAGAGCGGCTGCGCCGCATGTGAGTGAAACTTCGTAGCCTGCTACGAGTTTCCGCTCACGACCCGTAAGCCCGCAGATGCGCCACCTGCTCGGGATCGAGTGACGGCTTGACCGTCGCCCGAGCGGTGGCGACATCCTCGGCGGTGACGTCCGCTGCGTCCATCGACCGACGCATCGCCGTCAGTGCGGCCTCGCGCAGCAGGGCCGCGCAGTCCGCGGCGGAGTAGCCGTCCAGATCGCGTGCGAGGGATTCGAGATCGACATCCTCGGCGAGCGGGATCGACTTGCCCGACGCCTTCAGGATGTCCACTCGCGCATCGGCATCCGGCGGCGGGACGAAGACCAGGCGCTCGAGCCTGCCGGGCCGCAGTAGAGCCGGGTCGATCAGATCGGGCCGGTTCGTTGCGCCGAGAACGACGACGTCGCGCAGTGGTTCGACGCCGTCGAGCTCGGTCAGCAGTGCCGCGACCACTCGGTCGCCGACACCGGAATCCGAACTCTGCCCGCGACGCGGTACGAGGGCGTCGACCTCGTCGAGAAAGATGAGCGAGGGGGCGGAGTCTCGGGCGCGCTGAAACAGTTCGCGCACAGCCTTTTCCGAGGACCCGACCCATTTGTCCATCAGTTCCGCGCCCTTGACCGAGTGCACGCTGAGCTGGCCCGAACTGGCCAGGGCGCGCACCAGAAACGTCTTGCCGCATCCGGGTGGGCCGTACAGCAGAACCCCTCGCGGTGGCTCGATGCCCAAGCGCGCGAACGAATCCGGATGACGCAGCGGCCACAGTACGGCCTCGGTCAGGGCCTGCTTCGTCTCGACCATGTCTCCCACGTCCTCGAGGGAGAGGCTGCCGATCGCCAATTCCTCGGCACCCGAGCGCGACAACGGCCGAATCACCTGCAACGCGCCGATCAGGTCGTCGTGCATCAGTGAGGCGGCCGTGGCATCGTTCGACGCTCGCGCAGCCGCTCGTAGCGCCGCTTCGCGCACCAGGGCAGCGAGATCGGCGACAACGAAACCTGGTGTCCGTGAGGCTATTTCGACAAGGTCGACATCACCCTGAGGGACCTTCTTCAGTAGATGCTCCAGTAACGCTCTGCGACCGGCGGCATCGGGGAGAGTGAGGGTCAGTTCGCGATCGCACAGATCCTGCCCACGCACTCTGGCGTCGGTGGCCTCGGGATGTGCAGTCGTGACGATCAGTGCGAAGCCGGGAGTGTCGACGGCACGGCGCAGCACATCGAGGACGAACGTCGACGCAGGCTCCGGATCGGACGGCAGCAACGCGTCGACATCGGTGATCAGCAGCACCCCCGCGCCGGTCAGTTCGTCCACCGCAGCAGTGACGCGTTCGACGCGAGCCGACGCCTCCAATGCGCCGATCGACGGCCCGTCCAGCACGACGCATCGCCGTTCGCCGATGACGGCGCGTGCCAACGTCGTCTTGCCCACTCCGCCGGGGCCGGTGATCAGCACACCCAGATGCGGAGATGCGCCGAGGGTGGCGAGCAGTTCCGACTCGTCGAGCGCCAGTCGTAGCCACTCGGTGAGTTTGGCCTGTGCAGTGCTCATACCCACCAGGTCGGCTGCGCTGACGCGTGGCGGGGCCGCAGCTCCGGGCGTCGGAACCGATGTGGCCGAGGCCGATTCGGGTGATCCCGAGGCGACCGTGCCGCGTCCCCAGCTCACCGCAGAATTGGGTTGCACGCTCACGGGACCGCCGGAGGGTTCGACGGCCGAGACCGTCAACAGTTCGGTCGTCCACGCCACCCCGAACGTTCGCGACAGTGCCTGCGTGGCCGTCGACGTCGATGTGCCGGGCCCCAGATCGCGGGGGAGGAGCGACACGGTGTCGCCCACGGTGAGGACCTTGCCGAGGAGCGCTTGGCGCAGGGTGGCGTCGGAAATGGAACCGGTGGCCAGGGCGGACCCGGTGACCGTGACGGTTCTCGCCCCGTAGACCGTCACGGGAGCGACTGACACAGAGGCATTTTCGCGTAGTCCGGCGTTGGAGAGCGTGACGTCGTCGAGCAGCGCGGTACCCTGCGGGATTCCGCTGGGAGCCTCGGCAACCACCGCAGCCGTACGCCGAGAACCGATGAGCGAGACGGCATCCCATTCCCGCAGACCGAGCGCCGCCAAGACCTCGGGATGGAGTCGGACGACGCCTCGCCTGGCGTCGGCAGCCGAGGTGTTCAATCGGGTGGTGAGAACGAGCTCGGGGGTTCGGGATTCGGTCACACGTCCAACCTAATGGGGTCGTCAGCTGCGCGGTCGGCGAAGTCCCAGACGCGCCTGCGACCGGCGCGCGTTGCCGGGCGACCGTCGAATGGCGCGGCGTTCCGCGCGACGCTCGGCCGGCTTCGCATCCCACGTGTACGGGCGTGCAGCCGTCCAGCGCTGCGAGCGCACCGCGAACGGAATGTGCACGAGGTAGGCGAACACCAATCCCATCAGCAGGACCAGCGGGAACGTGATGAGCGCGGCAGCGAGCAGCGCGACCAACACCAGCAAACCGGCGGCCAAGCGCGGTGGCACCGAGACCGTCTTGAGCGCGAGAGTGGGGATGGTGCTGACGATCAGACCAGCGGTGAGGATCGACCAGCCGGCGACGACGTAGAACGAGGCCCACCAGCCGTCGCCGAATTCCTCGAATGCAGCGATCGGGGCGAGCGCGATGAGTGCACCTGCGGGTGCGGGCACCCCGGTGAAGAACTCGCGGGCGTACGCCGGGGTGTCGTCCTCGTCGAGCAGGGTGTTGAACCGGGCGAGTCGGAGCACGATGCTCACGGCGTACACCAGTGCGACGATCCAACCGCCACTACTGCCCTCGAGCAGAGTCACGTAGAGCACCAGGGCGGGCGCGACGCCGAACGAGATTGCATCGGACAGAGAATCCAGCTCGGCACCGATCTTGCTGGTGGCGTCGAGCAGTCGAGCGATGCGGCCGTCCAGTGCATCGAGGATCGCCGCGGCACCGATCATCGCGAGTGCGGTTCCGAGTTGACCGTCGAGAGCGAACTTGACCGCCGACAGCCCGGAGCACAACGCGAGAATGGTGACGACCGACGGAAGCAGACGGATAGCAGCAGGCGGCTTGGCGCGTCTGGTGATCATGTCGTTTCTACTGGGGGAGCTCGGCGAGTACCGTCTCGGCACCGACCGCTCGTTGGCCGCGTTCGACGAGGAGCGTCGTCCCGGCCGGGAAGTAGGTGTCGACGCGGGAGCCGAATCGGATCAGGCCGTACGTGTCGCCGATGGAGAGCACGTCTCCGACCTTCGCGTTGTTGACGATGCGTCGAGCGATGAGACCGGCGATCTGCACCACGCCGACGTGGTGACCGGAATCGGTCTCGATGTGCATGCTGTTGCGCTCGTTGACCTCACTGGCCTCGGCCAGGTCTGCGGACTTGAACTGACCGCGGCGATGTACGACCTCGACCACGCGTCCGCCGACGGGAACGCGCTGCACGTGCACGTCCAGAACGGACAGGAAGATGCTCACTCGTGGCACGGGCTGTGCACCGAGATCGAGCTCGGCGGGCGGGACGGCAGTGTCGACGAGGGTGACCAGGCCGTCGGCGGGAGCGACGACGACGCCGGGACGGTTCGGCGGCACCCGCGACGGGTGGCGGAAGAAGGTGGCGCAGGCTCCTGCGGCGACGAGCCCGGCATTGCGGACCCACTTCGACCGACGGCCGAGCACTGCGACGGCCAGGGGACCACCGACGAAGGGCAGTCCGGCGGGGTGTAGCGGTGGAACCGTTTCGCGAACCAGGTCGACGATGTGAGCCACTCCCGTGCGGGGTGGTTGATCAATCGGGGCGGGACGGCGTGCCACGGTCTCCTCTTACTGTCGGGCGAGCTCGGATGCGGGCAGGGATTGGACGCCGGGGACTGATCGGACGGCGAACAAAACGACTGCCGGGGCCCTCACAGAGTACGTGAGCGGCCCCGGCAGTCGGGAAGTGCGAGTGAAATCAGACGCGGCTGCGACCGGTCACGAGCTTGACCAGGAACAGCAGGATGCATGCACCGAGGATGCAGGTGATGAAGCTGAAGATCAGGCCGCCACCTTCGACGTCGACGCCGAAGACCTTGAGCAGGTATCCACCGATGAGGCCGCCGATGATGCCGACGACGATGTTCAGGATGATGCCCATCTGAGCATCGGTCTTCATGATCTTGCTGCCGATCCAGCCGGCGAGACCGCCGATGATGATCCAGCCGATGATTCCGAGACCCAACATGTGTTGCCCCCACTTTCCGTGTGTATCGATTGCTTGTCGAAACCATGGATGCCCAGGGGTAACAAACCTGAAACCTTCCTGAGAAAAGTTATTTTCGGCTCGACTTTTCGCTTTCGGTCTTGATGCGTCGGAGCGTGCTGTTCATGCCTTCGACCAGCTCGACATCGAACTCGTCGATCCCGCCGAGGATCCGCTTGACCAGCAACGACGACACGGCCGAGGTGCCGCTGGGGGCTTCCCGCTTCTCGACGACGGTGGTTCCGGTTGCGGTCGGAGTGAGCGTGTACGACCAGATCGTCTTGTTCTCGACGATGCGGAACGCCAGTGCCTTGTTCGGCTCGAAGGTGACGACCTTGGCGCTGGTCGGCCACACGAGCAGGCCCTTGCGGTTGATGTTGAGCGTTCGGGTGCCCTTGCCGACGGGTCCGCCGAAGACCTTCATCTTCTTGCACTGCGGACTCCACTCGCCCATGCGCTGTAGGTCCGAGACGACCGACCACACGGCCTGCGGACTGGCATCGATGTCGATCGTGGCTTCGAGGGTCTTGCTCAACGTGGGCCTCCGGGTTGTAGGAATAGCTGCAACTGATCGTCACACCAATCGTGTGCATCCTATGTGGCCGTGACCACACTCGGCCACCATGTGAGTGAAACCTCGTAGCCCACTACGAACTTCCACTCACATGCGAGCGAAGCGAGCCAAGACGAACGCATACAGGCCGTACAACGCGATTCCCACGCCGGCGAGGATCAACAGAACCTGCCCGTACGGCTGGGCTCCCAGGGTCTTGACGGCACCATCGATTCCGGTGGCCTTGGATGGATCGGACTGCAGTACCGCCACGACGACGAGGATTCCCGCGCCCACGAGCGCCGTGCCCTTGGCTGCGTATCCGGCGATACCGAGTTTGACGACTGCTCCACTCTGGCTGCCTTCGAGGTCGTCGAGGAAATTCTTCGAGACGCCCTTGTAGACGTGGTATCCGCCGACGCCGATGACGATCAAGGCGATGACGATCAGTACGAGCTTGCCGCCACCGGATTCCATCAGTCGCGCCGAGTAGCCGGCGTTCTGTTGTCCGCTGGACTTACCGGACCCGGTCGCGAAACCGTAGGTGGAGAACGCGAAGGCAATGTAGACGACGGCCAGCGCTGCCGCCTTGAGTCGATCCATCGCGCTGCCCTCGTCGGAATCGGACTTCTTGCCGACGATGGCCTCGACGATGCGCCACAGGGCCAGTGCCACGAACGCGACGACGGCAACCCACAGTGCGATCTTGCCGCCGGGCTTCTCGGCCAGTTCGGCGAGTGCTCCGGACTGGTCGGCGTTACCGCCCTGACCGAACGCCAATCGGATGGCGATGTATCCGATCAGGATGTGCAGCACTCCGCTGACGAAGTGTCCGGCCCGGGCCGCCTTCTCGAATGCACCGTTGTCCTGAACCGAATTGGCCAATGATTTTCCTGTAGCCGATTTGCCTGTTCCCGAATGTCCCGACGTGGATTTTCCCGACGTGTTCACGAACGTTCCCCGATCAGTTGATGTGGGCCGATGTTTACCCCACGGAGTGCGGGGAGAAACGGTCTTTCGGCGCGAAACGCCGTACGAGATCCCAGCCCGGCGTTAACGCCGGGCGGACACTGATCGATGTAGCAAGCGGAGTGTCGGGACCAACGAAGAAATTGTTCGGAGTGATCCACCGTGAAATTACAGTCGATAATGCGTCGTACCAGCAGTGATCTGCCCCTGTTGAAGACCGCCAGGATGAGCGGCAGTCCGCGTACCTGGCCGGCCGAGAAGCTCGAGCGGCTGCTCACCCCGCAAGAGATCGATCTGATCAGGCGCGGCCGAATCTGACCCTGCTGTTCCCAGGCTCGACGCCGTCACTCACCTCCCATAGGGGGTCCGGTGGTGGCATGCTCATGAGGTTGACGAGCACCAGTCCTGGAGGGTCATGAAACCGGTCATTCTCAGCGTCGACGACGATCCCGGAGTATCGCGTTCGGTCGCCCGCGACCTGCGCCGCCGGTACGGCGAGCAGTACCGCATCGTGCGCGCGGAATCCGGTGCCGGGGCGCTCGATGCGCTCAAGGAACTGACGTTGCGCGGCACTCCGGTCGCGATCCTGTTGGCCGACTACCGCATGCCGAATATGAGCGGCATGGAATTTCTCGAACAGGCCATGGATCTGTTCCCGACGGCGCGGCGAATTCTGCTCACCGCCTATGCCGACACCGACGCTGCGATCGACGCCATCAACGTCATCGATCTCGACTACTACCTGCTCAAGCCGTGGGATCCACCCGAGGAAAAGCTCTACCCCGTCCTCGACGCTCAGCTCGAAGCCTGGTGTGCGTACGACCACCGGGCCGTGGAGGACACCAAGATCGTCGGTCACCGCTGGTCTGCGCGGTCCTCGGAGATCAGGGAGTTTCTCGCCCGCAATCAACTGCCGTACCGCTGGTACATGTCCGACGAATCCGAGGGTGCGCGGCTGTTGGCGGCGGCCGGAGTGGCCGACGACCGGCTGCCGGTGGTCATCACCACCGAAGGTGACGCGTTGATCGAGCCGTCCGATGCCGAACTCGGCAACCGCCTGGGGCTGACGGTCTCGCCGTCGGAAGAGTTCTACGACCTCGTCGTCATCGGCGGCGGCCCGGCCGGTCTCGGCGCTGCGCTCTACGGCGCGTCCGAGGGCCTGCGCACCACGTTGATCGAGCGCACCGCGACCGGCGGGCAGGCCGGGCAGAGTTCACGCATCGAGAACTACCTCGGTTTTCCCGACGGCGTCTCGGGTGCACAACTCGCGGAGCGGGCTCGGCGGCAGGCGCTGAAGTTCGGTGCCGAGGTGGTCACCACGCAGGACGTCGTGGCCTTGGAGACCAACGGCGCTGCGCGGACCGTGCGGTTCGCCGACGGCCGCAGCATCAGCGCCCAGACGATCATCCTGTCCACCGGCGTCGCGTACCGCCGGTTGGAGGCCCCCGGAATCGACGACTTCACCGGTCGCGGAGTGTTCTACGGATCGGCGATGACCGAGGCAGCTCGCTGCGCCGAGCAGGACGTCTTCATCGTCGGCGGCGCGAACTCCGCAGGCCAGGCAGCGGTGTATCTCTCACGGGGCGCGAGGTCGGTGACGATCCTGATCCGCGCGGCGTCCCTCGAGGCATCGATGTCGTACTACCTCATCAAGCAGATCGAGGAGAACCCGAAGATCAGCGTTCGGCCGTGTACCGAGGTCGTCGGCGTCTCCGGTGACGGGCACCTCGAGCAGATCGTGCTGCACAACAGGGCAACCGACGAGACGACGACGGTGGACGCGCAGTACCTGTTCCTGTTCATCGGCGCGGCACCGCGTACCGATTGGCTCGACGGCGTGCTCGTGCGTGACGATCATGGATTCGTGGTGACGGGCCCCGATCTGGTGGTCGACGGCCGCGGCCCTGCCGGGTGGACACCCGCGCGGTTGCCGCACCACCTCGAGACGAGCGTGCCGGGAGTGTTCGCGGCCGGTGACGTCCGGTCGGACTCGGCCAAGCGGGTTGCCTCGGCAGTGGGAGAAGGAGCGATGGCCGTGATGTTGGTGCACAGATACCTGGCAAATCCGTGAACGCGCCCCTGTGCGATCCGGAGGAGTTGCGGACGCTGTTCTTGTTCGAGCAGCTCACCGACGCACAGCTCGCCGAGCTGTGTCGAGACGGCCGTATCGAAACGATCGAGCCGGGGCCGGTGTACGCGGAGGGCGACCCAGCGACGTGCTTCTACGTGTTGATCGAGGGCTCGGTGGTGCTTTCGAAGCTCTCGGGCGGGGAAGACCTGGTGGTCAATCGCACCTCGCAGCGCGGGGTGTATGCCGGTGCGTGGCAGGCATATCTGGGTGATCGAGTGCCGCAGACCTATCAGGGTTCGATGCGGGTGACCGCGCAGTCCCGGTTCTTCGTCCTCGATGCCGACTGCTTCGCCTCGATCGTGCGCGAGTGGTTCCCGATGGCCCTGCATCTGCTCGAGGGATTGTTCTTCGGAAACCAGAACACCAAGCAGGTCGTCGAGCAACGAGAACGCCTGTTGGCGTTGGGTTCTCTGTCGGCCGGGTTGACGCACGAGCTGAACAACCCGGCCGCGGCCGCGGTGCGGGCGACGTCCGCGTTGCGGAATCGAGTGGCGCACATGCGACAGAAGCTGGCGATGATCGCCGGCGGGACTCTCGATCGCTCGAGCTTGTCGCATCTGGTCGGACTGCAGAACGAGGCCGTGGAGTTGGTGGCCAAGGCTCCGAAGCTCACCGCAATGGAAGCGTCGGACCGGGAGGACGAGCTCGGAGAGTGGTTCGACGACAACGGAATCGACGGGGGATGGGATCTGGCCCCCACTTTCGTCTCGGCGGGTCTCGACGTGCCGTGGCTGGATCGGGTGTCGGCGACGGTGGGGGATCCGGCCATGCTCGAAGGGGCGATCAGGTGGCTCAACTACACGGTGGAAACCGAGTTGTTGATGAACGAGATCTCGGATTCGACCACTCGGATCTCCACTCTGGTCGGCGCGGCCAAGCAGTATTCGCAGATGGATCGAGCGCCATACCAGACGGTGGATGTTCGGGAACTGCTCGACAGCACGCTGATCATGTTGGGGCGCAAGATCGGTGACGATATCCGCGTGGTGAAGGAATACGACCCGTCGGTACCTCCCATTCCCGCGTATGCCGCCGAGCTCAATCAGGTATGGACCAATCTGATCGACAATGCGGTGCAGGCCATGGAGGGCCGCGGCACGCTCACCGTCCGCACACTTCTCGACGACGATCAGGTGCAGATCGAGGTGTGCGATACCGGACCCGGTGTGCCGGAAAACATTCGGTCGCGAATATTCGAGCCGTTCTTCACCACCAAGGCCGTCGGTGAGGGCACGGGGCTCGGTCTGGACATCTCGTGGCGGATCGTGGTGAAGAAACATCAGGGCGATCTGCGAGTGGTGTCCCAGCCGGGGGACACCCGATTCATCGTGCGGCTGCCCGTTCATCCAGCAATCGAGGAGGCATCATGACAATCGACGGTATCGATCCGACAGTCTCGCCGTCCGGCCCGGGCTGCGCGGAGTGCACGCAGACGCAGGGGTGGTGGGTGCATCTGCGGCGGTGTGCGCAGTGCGGGCACATCGGGTGCTGTGATTCGTCTCCGTCGCAGCACGCCAGCAAGCACGCCGAATCCACTCGGCACCAGTTCGTGCGCAGCTTCGAGCCCGGCGAGGACTGGTTCTACAACTACGAGGACGAGCAGATGTACGACGGGCCCGAACTTGCTCCGCCGCAACATCATCCGCTCGACCAGACGGTTCCGGGCCCTCGCGAACGGGTGCCCTCGAATTGGCAGAGTCTGATCAACTGAGTGGGCTGGGCCGACTGAACAGTCGATTTCGCGCGGATGAACACCGCAAATCGAGTGCGCACTGTGGGTAATCTCGCAGCATGACCTTGATTGCGGAGGACCTGCTGCTGTTGTTGCTCGACGACGAATCGGGCAAGCCATCGGCCGATTCCACCAAGTTGCCCCGTGTTCTCGCGGGTGCGCTGGTCGTCGAGCTCGCCCTGGGCGGGTCGCTCCGCATCACCGGTCCCGGTGAGCAGACCAAGAAGGACCACGTCGTCGTCGCGGGAGATCCGCCCGCGGACCCGTTGCTGCGCCGGGTGTTCGATCTGGTGGCAACGGCGTCGCGGCCGATGAAGCCGCAGAAGGTGATCGAGAAGTCGCAGAAGAATCTGGCGAAGGAACTGGCTGCGCGTCTGGTCGCGCAGGGCTTCGTCACCGAGAAGCAGGACAAGGTCTGGGGGCTTTTCCCGACGACGACGTGGCCGGCTCGCGACACCTCGCGGGAGAAGGTGCTGCGGGATGCACTGCGGAGTGCTCTCGTCGACGGCACAACGCCGACGCCGCATTCGGCTGCTCTGATCTCACTGATCTCGGCAGTCGATCTGACGCACAAGGTCATCGTCGATGCCGACAAGAAGGTGCTGAAGACGAGGGCCAAACAGATCGCCGAGGGTGAGTGGGCGGGTGCAGCTGTCCGCAAAGCGGTCTCGGACGTCAATGCCGCGGTGACGGCAGCGATCATGGTGCCCGTCATCGTTTCGACCACGAGCAGCTGAGGGCGGAAATGAGAAGTATTGCGATTCTGTTGTTCGACGACGTCGAGGTGCTCGATGCCTGCGGGCCGTTCGAGGTGTTCTCGGTGGCCAATCGGGTGGCCCAACGTGCCGGTAGCGCGGTGCCTTTCGACGTGACGCTCGTCGGGCTCGACGACGCAGCGGTACGCGCGCGAGGTGGGATGAGGATCGGCGTCGACACTACGATCGACGATCCACGGACCTACGACCTCGTCCTGGTTCCCGGCGGTGTCGTCGACGCGGTCGAAGCGGACGGCCGGGTGCTTCAGTGGCTGCAGCGACTTCGACCCACCGCAGAAGTTGTTGCATCGGTGTGCACCGGTGCTTTCGTTCTCGCCGCGGCGGGCCTGCTCGATTCGCGTCCGGTCACCACGCACTGGGAGGACCTCGACCTGTTGCGCACGCGCTGGCCCGCGCTGGCCGTGCACGAGGGAGTTCGATACATCGACCACGGTGATCTGGCGACGTCGGCCGGTATCAGTGCAGGCCTGGACCTTGCGCTGCATCTGGTCGCGCGGTGGACGAGCGCCGATCAGGCTCTCGCCACCGCGGGCCAGATGGACTACGACTGGTCAGGCGCTGAGCACCCGTAGGACCAGGGCAACGACGGCGAACACGGCCAGGCCTGCCGCCGGCCCGAATTCCTTGTCCTTGACGCGCAGGTGCGCGACGACTGCTCCGACGAAGTACGCGATGACGCCGATGGCTGCCGCGACCCCGATCGGCCATGCGAACAGGCCGACGAGCAGGCCGATGGCACCGAGGATCTCCGCGTAGGCCAACCACGGAATCTTGTCGGCGGGCACGCCCACCTGCTCGAGCATCGGGACGACGGAGGGGTTGCGCGTCAGCTTCCCGACGGCGGAGAACGTGAGTGCCACGGCCAGCAGCACCGACACGACGACTGTTGCGATGAACATGAACCCTGCTTTCATTTCTGAGGCCACTAGTGAAACAGAAGTGGCAAGGCAGACAGTAGCACTTCGGTACGGTGGGGTCATGCCCGCGAACGAACCCACTCACGAACCTCGTGCCTGCGACGGAGCTCTGACCAAAGCGTTCGGCTTCCTCGGCAAGCGATGGAACGGAATTCTGCTGGCCACCCTGATGAACGGGTCGATGGGATTCGCGGACCTACGCCGGGCCGTCGGTGGCATCAGCGATTCGGTCCTGTCCGAACGGCTCGGGGAGCTGGGCAAAGCCGGCCTGGTCCAGCGAACAGTGGACCATGGACCGCCGCTCTCGGTGCAGTACAGCCTGACGCAGTCCGGAGCGGCGCTGCTGCCGTCCCTGCAAGCACTGACCGACTGGGCTTCGAAAAACCTCTGACCCCCGCGAACGTGTCGCGAGGGCCAGAGATCGGTGGGTGAGAAGGTGTTCAGTCGCCGTTCTTGACGTTCTGGCCTTCGGCCGAATCTGCGAACTCCTGGGTGTCGAACACTTCGCCGCCCAGGGGATCGACCGGTGCGTTGTCACCGGAGTACTCGACCGCACCCGTCTCGGGGTGAATCTCGAGTTGTTCGGTGGGCACCTCGTGCACCGCCAGTACGACGCTGCCGTCCGTGCGCGGCGGCGTCACCCCTTCCCGAGACGGCGCCAGGCCGGAGAACGTCGACGAAATCCCGGCACTCACTCGCTTGCGTGCCGCCGGTGACACCGGTGCCGCCTGAGGCTCGTCCTGCCCCACATCGGGTGTCGCGGTGACGCGCAAGTACCGCGGGGTGGTGGCGACGTCGTAGCGGAAGGCCTTGAGCATCGATATGCATGCGAGCACAAGGATGATCGAGAACGGTACTGCCGTGGCTATCGACATCGTCTGCAGGGCCGTCAACGATCCTGTCCCGCCGATCAGGAGCAGCACCGTTGCTGCCACGCCTTCGAGAATCGACCAGTACACGCGGGTGATCTTCGGGGGCTCGAGGTCACCGCCGGTGGAGAGGATGTCGATGACCAACGAGCCGGAATCGGAGGAGGTCACGAAGAAGAACACGATGACGAAGATCGCCAGCACGCTACTGATCGTAGCCAACGGCAACGTGTCGAGCAGCTGAAACAGACTCGTGTTGGTGTCGACGGCACCGTCGACCAGCAGGTCACCGTTGTCCCGCTGACGCAGAATGCCGGCATCACCGAAGATCGTGAACCACAGCGAACCGATGATGGTCGGTGCCAGCAGCACTCCGAACACGAATTCGCGGATGGTACGGCCGCGTGAGATGCGGGCGATGAACATGCCGACGAACGGTGCCCAGCTCATCCACCAGCCCCAGTAGAAGATGGTCCAGGCACCGGCCCAGCCATCGTCGGAGAAGGGCGACGTGCGCAGCATCAACTCGGGCAACGCCTGGACGTAGCCGCCGAGGTTCTGCACCCAGGACTGCATGAGGAACAGGCTCGGTCCAGCGATCAGAACGAAGACGGCCAGCGCCGCGGCCATTCCCATGTTGATGTTCGAGAGCCATTTGAGCCCTCGTGAGACGCCGGATACGACAGAGAACGTGGCGAGGCCGGTGACGCCGGCGATGATGAGGACCGTCACCCAGTTGTTGGTGTCGACCCAACCCAGGTACTCGAGACCGGCCGAAATCTGCTGCACACCGAATCCGAGCGAGGTGGCCACACCGAACAACGTGCCGATGATGGCGACGGAGTCGATCGCATGGCCGATGCCGCCCTCGATGCGCTTGCGTCCCAGCAGCGGCTCGAGCAACCAGCGCACGGACAGTGGGCGTCCTTTGCGGTACGTCATGTAGGCCAGCCCGAGTCCGACCACGACGTAGATCGCCCAGGCGTGCAGACCCCAGTGGAACAGGGTCAGCTCCATCGCCTGACGGGCGGCCGGGTCGGTGCTGCCGGGAATGCCCCCGGCTTCGGGTGGCGTGACGTAGTGCGAGAGAGGTTCGGCGACGCCGTAGAACACCAGGCCGATACCCATGCCGGCGCTGAAGAGCATCGCGAACCAGGACAGGACGCCGAACTCCGGCTTCTCGTCGTCGCGGCCCAGGCGAATGTTGCCGACCCTACTGAGGCCGCAGTACAGCGCGAACACCACAAAACCGGTGGTGGCCAGGATGTACCACCAGCCGACGCCACTGGTGATGGCGTTGTTGAGCTTGTCGAACGCGTCGGCGGCAGTGCCGGCATAGATCACCGAGAAGGTGATCATCACAAAAATGACGATAGATGCGGGGACGAAAACCGGCTTGAGCAGGCCGCCCCACGCTTCCTTTACTGCTTTCACTTACTTGACTTCCTTACAACTCGAGTCGAGGTGATCGGCTGACCACTATCGGTATGCCGTTCTTTTTCCCTTGTTTTGGTCAAGTACCGGTAATCACCATAAACGACGTCGGCGCGGGCGGCGAAACGTGACCGAGCCGGTGAGCTGGGGAGACAGGCCCGCGTCGAAAGTCTGCCGAGTCGCCGCGAGCACCCGAACGGACTACAGTTCTGTCGATGCTGCGGCCTCGTCCGATCGTCCCTCTCGTGAGCCTGTGGGCTGTGAGTGAGGCTGCGCAGCAGGTGATTCCATGACGCCCGGCCAGCTGCAGCCGGGTGCGGAGTTCGCCGGCTTCCAGGTGCAGCGTCGCCTCGGGGTCGGCGGCATGAGTGAGGTGTACCTCGTACTCGGCCGGGGACACGATCGGCTCGAAGCTCTGAAGATCCTCGACCACGACGCCTCGCGCTCGCCGCGACTGCGCACCAAATTTCGGACCGAGGCCACGGTGGCCGAGCTGCTGGTGCATCCGAACATCGTGTCGGTGCACGAACACGGTGAATTCGAGGGCCAGTTGTGGATGTCGATGCACTACGTCGACGGGTACAGCGCGGCACGGTTGGTCGCTCGCGGTCAGATCGCTCTCGACGTCTCCCGCGTGGCACGCATCGTCGCCGAGGTGGCCAAGGGCCTCGACTACGCCCACTCGAACGGCGTCCTGCACCGCGACGTCAAGCCGTCGAACATCCTCATCTCCACCGAGCGAGTGGACGGGTATGAGCAGGTGTTGTTGTCCGACTGGGGAATTGCGCGTCTGGTCGACGACTCGACGCCGCTGGTCGTCGGCGGAACGGTACTGGCGTCCATCCACTACGCGGCACCGGAACTGCTTCGCGGGGGAGTGCTGAGCGCGCAGACCGACGTCTACGCATTGGGCGCGACGCTGGTCGAGTTGCTGACCGGGCGAACGCCGTACCCGTTGGCCACGCCGCTCGCGATCACGGCAGCCCATCTGTCGGCCGACCCGCCCGCGGTGACGCGGCGCCGCCGGTCACTGCCGCGGGGGCTCGACGCGGTGGTCGCACGCGCGTTGGCCAAGGACCCGGCGGATCGATTCCAGACCTGTGTGGAGCTTGCCGATGCCGTCGCCGCTGCTGTTTCTGCCGGAGTGCCGGAGCCGCCGGCGCGACGCTCACCGTTCACCCGCTCGCGATGGCTCAGGTTTTCTTGAATCCATGAGCAGGGCCCCGCATCGGGTCGATGCGGGGCCCAGGCTCGAGAGGGGGTTGGGAAGGGTCACTCCTCCGGTTCGGTCGGACGGTTGGCCACCACCGGGTACTGGCCGGTGTAGCCCATTCGTTCTTCGGCCACCGAGAGCACCTTGGTGCGCACCAGGAACCAGCCGCCGATCAGTGCGGGGATGATGACGACGAGGGTCGCGATGGTCCACGAGCCGATCGGGGCATCGAAGGCCATCAGGACCAGCACGCCGAACAGGAACACCAGCGTCGCGTAGCTCGTGTACGGCGCACCGAACAGTCGGAACTTGGGCCGCTTCAGGATGCCCTTCTTGGACCAGCGGTACAGCTGAATCTGGCACAGCACGATGGTCGCCCAGCTGGCGATGATGCCCAGTGCGGACATGTTCAGCACGATCTCGAACGCTTCGCCGGGGGCGATGGCGTTGAGGGCGACACCGAACAACGTGATGAAGCAGGTCAGCAGAATGCCGCCGAACGGTACTCCGCCCTTGGTCATCTTCTTGGTGAATTCCGGTGCGCTGCCGTTCATCGCCATCGACCGCAGAATTCGGCCGGTCGAGTAGAGACCGGCGTTGAGGCTGGACAGCGCCGCGGTGAGCACCACGATGTTCATGATGGTGCCCGCGCCACCGAGGCCGATGCTCGAGAAGAACGTCACGAACGGCGAGGTACCGGCCTGATATGCGGTGTACGGCAACAGTAGTGCGAGCAGTACCAGCGAGCCGACGTAGAACAGTGCGATACGGGCGATGACCGAGTTGATCGCCCGCGGCATGATCTTCTCCGGGTTCTCGGTCTCACCGGCCGCGGTACCCACCAGTTCCACTGCGGCATAAGCGAACACGACACCCGAGATGACGATGACCAGGGGCCACGCGCCGGACGGGAACAGGCCGCCGTTGTCGGTGATCAAGCTGATTCCGGGCATCTCGGAACCGACGGGGATGCGGCCGGCCAAGAAGACGATGCCGACGATCAAGAAGGTCACCAGCGCGATGACCTTGATCATGGCCGCCCAGAACTCCATTTCACCGAACCACTTGACCGACACCAGGTTCAGGCTCATCACCAGAACCAGTGCGACCAGCGCGATGGCCCACTGCGGAATCACCTCGAAACTTCCCCAGTAATGCATGTAGGTCGCGATGGCCGTGACGTCGACGATGGCCGTCATCGCCCAGTTGAGGAAGTACATCCACCCGGCGACGAATGCGGCCTTCTCGCCGAAGAACTCGCGAGCGTACGAGACGAAGCTGCCCGACGACGGGCGGTGCAACACCAATTCGCCGAGGGCGCGGAGAATGAAGAAGACGAAAATTCCACAGAGGGCGTAGGCGAGGAACAGGCCAGGCCCGGCACTGGCGAGGCGTCCGCCTGCGCCGAGGAACAGGCCGGTGCCGATTGCGCCACCGATCGCGATCATCTGCAACTGTCGAGGTTTGAGGCCCTTGTGGTAGCCCTCTTCCTCGTGGTCCATCGCCGAGTTGTCGTACGACGTGTCGACCGTATCGGACATATTCGATCCTCACTGTCGCTTTTGCGGGGGTTTGTCCGAATTTTTCGGGTGTCGAAACCGTTGTCGCTCAACGGTATTAGCGTCACGGGTCCGATGCACAGTATTCGGATGTTAACAATGCGTACAGGTGTGAACAGTGTGTGACGGATACCGGCTCGGCCGAGCATCTGCTCGGCACCTGCGTCCCGCGGTGGCGTCGAGCATGGGGGGTGCGGCGGTTCGCCGGCGGCGGACGACCTTGCACTCACCATGGGCGAGTGCTAGAAATGCAGTTGGCACTCTCGACACGTGAGTGCCAGGTCGGGACACGGTGAGGCCGGGGAATCAACGACACCCCTGGTCGTCCGTCGCGGGCACCGAGCTCGGCCAGCAATGTGTCACCCCCAATCCGGAGGATCACTTCGCAATGGCCAAGATCATCGCGTTCGACGAAGAGGCACGCCGTGGCCTCGAGCGAGGCCTCAATGCCCTCGCCGACGCAGTAAAGGTGACGTTGGGCCCCAAGGGTCGCAACGTCGTACTCGAGAAGAAGTGGGGAGCTCCCACGATCACCAACGATGGTGTTTCCATCGCCAAGGAGATCGAGCTCGAAGATCCCTACGAGAAGATCGGTGCCGAGCTCGTCAAGGAGGTCGCCAAGAAGACCGACGACGTCGCAGGCGACGGCACCACCACCGCTACCGTTCTCGCTCAGGCACTCGTCCGTGAAGGCCTGCGCAACGTCGCAGCCGGCGCGAACCCGCTCGGCCTCAAGCGCGGCATCGAGAAGGCTGTTGCAGCCGTCACCGAGTCGCTGCTCGCGTCCGCCAAGGAGATCGACACCAAGGAGCAGATCGCTGCTACCGCTGGCATCTCCGCAGGCGACCCGTCCATCGGCGAGCTCATCGCCGAGGCAATGGACAAGGTCGGCAAGGAAGGCGTCATCACGGTCGAGGAGTCCAACACCTTCGGCCTGCAGCTCGAGCTCACCGAGGGCATGCGCTTCGACAAGGGCTACATCTCGGCGTACTTCGCCACCGACGCAGAGCGTCAGGAAGCCGTCCTCGAAGACGCGTACATCCTGCTCGTCAGCTCCAAGATCAGCACCGTCAAGGACCTGCTGCCGCTGCTGGAGAAGGTCATCCAGTCCGGCAAGCCGCTCGTCATCATCGCCGAGGACGTCGAGGGCGAAGCTCTCTCCACCCTCGTGGTGAACAAGATCCGTGGCACCTTCAAGTCCGTCGCCGTCAAGGCTCCCGGATTCGGTGACCGCCGCAAGGCTCAGCTCGCCGACATCGCCATCCTCACGGGCGGCGAGGTCATCAGCGAAGAGGTCGGCCTCTCCCTGGAGACCGCCGGACTCGAGCTGCTCGGACAGGCACGCAAGGTCGTCATCACCAAGGACGAGACCACCATCGTCGAAGGCTCGGGAGATTCCGACGCCATCGCCGGTCGCGTCAACCAGATCCGCGCCGAGATCGAGAACTCCGATTCCGACTACGACCGCGAGAAGCTGCAGGAGCGCCTGGCCAAGCTGGCCGGTGGCGTTGCAGTCATCAAGGCCGGAGCGGCAACCGAGGTCGAGCTCAAGGAGCGCAAGCACCGCATCGAAGATGCCGTGCGTAACGCCAAGGCAGCCGTCGAAGAAGGCATCGTCGCCGGTGGCGGCGTGGCACTGCTCCAGGCAGCGCCCGCACTCGACAACCTCAAGCTCGACGGTGACGAGGCAACCGGCGTGAACATCGTTCGCGTCGCACTGTCCGCCCCGCTCAAGCAGATCGCATTCAACGCAGGCCTCGAGCCCGGCGTCGTTGCGGACAAGGTCTCCAACCTGCCCGCAGGTCACGGCCTCAACGCCGCGACCAACGAGTACGAGGACCTGCTCGCTGCAGGCATCAACGACCCGGTCAAGGTCACCCGCTCGGCACTGCAGAACGCAGCGTCCATCGCGGCTCTGTTCCTCACCACCGAGGCCGTCGTCGCCGACAAGCCCGAGAAGGCCGGAGCGCCCGCTGGCGATCCGACCGGTGGCATGGGCGGCATGGACTTCTGAGTCCAGCCCCTCGCTGAAAAAGCCCGACTCCCTTTCGAGGGGGTCGGGCTTTTTCGTGTGCTGTAGTCAGTCCCGGTGATACGCGATGTTGACGACGTTGCCGTCGGGAGCGCGAACGAAGAAGCGGCGCACACCCCACGGCTCGGTCGTCAATGGGTGCACGATCTCGTAGCCCAGTTTCTGCGCTTCGGCGTACGCGCCATCGACATCGTCGGTGTGCACCGACATTACCGAATCCTCGGGTGCGCTCCGATCGCTCGTCACCAGCTGAACGCTGACCGGGCGGTCGGGTGACGACAGCCGCGCGACCCACCCCATATCGAACTCCTCGGATTTCAGACCGAGGAACTCGGTGTAGAACGATTTGGCCTCGTCGACGTCCGGAACCCGCAGGTTGGTGATGATGCTCATTGTTTTCATCGAACTCCCTTTCCGAACGTGGGCCGGTCGGAGACCCGGGAGGTTCGACGCTAGCAGCGGAGTTGTCGGCTGTTCGGTGGTTAGTGTGGGGCATGACGCGAATCCGCTCGATGACGGTCGCACTCGCTCTGGCAGCGGCCCTCGCAGGCTGCTCCACCTCGGGGACTGCCACGCCCGTATCTGCACCGACCACAACCGATGTCACCGCCACCACCGAGCGCGCCGAGCCGACGTCTACAACGCCAACCACTACTTCGAGTGCCGCCGAGCCGTACGTTGTCGGCAGCACCCGGGTCACGGGATCGACAGCGCGTGCGACCTACGACGTCGCGATTCCACAGCTGAGCGGCGGCAATCCGGCCGTGACAGCCGAATTCAACGAGTCGATGCGCGCGGCGTTGCAGGATCAGATCGACCGCGATTACGGGAACGACTTCGCCCTCAGCGACGGCTACTCGACGGGTACGACCTATGTCGGGCGGCGCGTGATCAGTGCCGAACAGATCACCGATTGGATCGCCGTACCGCCCGGAGCGCACGGTAATTCACTGCTTGCGACCGTGACCATCGACGTCGACACCGCGCAGCCGATCTCCCTCGACGATGCCTTCACCGATCTCGACACAGGCCTGGCCCGGCTGTCCGAACGAGCAGCGGAGATTCTTCCGACCACCCGCGCAGGCGATAGTTTCGAGCGCTCGGGCATCGAGCCGACGGAGGCCAACTTCGCGAACTGGACGGCATCGCCGGAAGGTGTGAACATTCACTTCGGTGACTACCAGGTGGGTTCCTACGGCATCGGCCTCATCACGATCACCGTCCCGTGGTCCGACCTCTCGGACGTCCTCGCTCCCGGCATGCAAGACGTGCTGGGCAGCTGACCTCCGGCGCGACAATGCGAACATGGACCGATGATGATTCGCGCAGGGGTGCTGGATGTGTCGTTCGACCGCTTCGGTGATCCGGCGGGCCGCTCGGTGGTGCTGTTGCACGGTTTTCCGTACGACCCGCGCAGTTACGACGACGTCGCCAGGCTGCTTGCCGAATCCGGCTACGACGTGGTGGTGCCCTACCTGCGCGGCTTCGGACCCACCCGGTTCGTCGACGCCGACACGATGCGCTCGGGTGAACAGGCTGCGATCGGCCACGACCTTCGTGAGCTGATCCTCGCGCTGGCACTGGACCGACCCATCGTCGCCGGCTACGACTGGGGTGGGCGAGCAGCGTGCGTCGTCGCCGCGCTGTGGCCGGAGCTGGTGTCGGGTCTGGTGAGTGTCTCCGGATATCTGGTGCAGGACATCGCCGCGGCAGTATCCACGCCCGTGCTGCCGCACCTCGAGAAGCGGTACTGGTACCAGTACTACCTGCACTCCGACCGGGGCCGCGCCGGGCTCGCGGCCTACCGCGCGGAGATCGCGCAGACACTGTGGACGGATTGGTCGCCGACCTGGCGGTTCGGCGACTCCGAATTCGCTGCCACCGCAACCTCGTTCGACAACCCCGACTTCGTGGACGTATCCGTGCATTCCTACCGGCACCGATACGGTCTCGAGGGTGGGGACGCCGCCTACACAGCAACGCAGGAGTTGCTGACTCAGCAGCCGAGGATCACGGTGCCCACGGTCGTGATCGATCCGACCGAGGACACCGTCGCCTCGTTGTACGGCCGCCCGGACCACGCGGCGCACTTCACCGACCTGATCGATGTTCGTCAGGTCGATTGCGGCCACAACCCGCCTCAGGAACTACCCGGGCAGTTCGCCGACGCCATCATGACGCTGGGCCAGGTGGTCCGGGATCGCGAAAGGGACTAGCTAGTCGACCGCGAGCTCGCCCAGTTCGTTCCAGTCGGTGCCGTCGACTTCCTGGCTGATGATCTTCGGTGTCTCCTGCAGGTACGGCGGGAGATCCTTCTGGGCCTGCTTGAAGTGATCCGAATTCACGTGCGTAGCACCGGCATCCGGGTCCTTGAACGCCTCCACGAGGACGTACTCGGTGGGGTCGTCGAGGGTGCGCGACCAGAAGTACCAGAGGCACCCCTCCTCGGCCTGGCAGGCTTCGGTGAAATCGCGTGAGATCTCGGGCCAGTTGTCGGCGTGCTCGGGCTTGACCTTGAACTTGGCGGTGATGAAGATCAACGTTGCTCCCTGTGTTCGATGTGACCGTAGTCGGTGTGGTGCTGGGGGGTACTACCCGATTTCACGGTACGAGAATCGCGCGACCGCGAACCCGTCCGTTGTCGAGGTCGTCGATGGCACTCTGGAAGTCGTCCAGTGCGTAGGTCTGCGTGTGCAGGTTCACGGCACCACGGGCGGCGAGTGACATCAAGTCGCACAGGTCGTTGTAGGACCCGACGAGATTGCCGACGATGTTCTTCTCCGCCGACACCAGGTCGATGGTCGGCACGTCGACGTTCTCGCCGTACCCGATGACGTGATAGTCGCCGGCCCGTCTGGTCATCGCCAATCCCTCTGCAGTGGAACCGTTCTCGCCGACGAAGTCGAGTACCACCTCGGCTCCGAAGCCGCCGGTGAGTTCCATGACCTGGTCGACCTGACTGCCGTCGGCGACCACCGCGTGATCGGCCCCCAAGGTGAGCGCGAGTTTCACGGCGTCGGCATTGCGGTCGATGACGATCAGCTCGGCGGGCGACAGTGCCTCGAGTACCTGAATGCCGATGTGGCCGAGGCCACCTGCTCCGATGACGACGCACTTGTCGCGTGGAGTCAGACGCCGGGCCGCCTTCGCGGCCGCGTGATAGGCCGTCAGGCCGGCGTCGGCGAGCGCAGCGACCGCCGACGGTTCGAGCGAATCGTCGATCTTGACGACGGTTCGCGCATTGGTCCGTAGGTAATCGGCGTATCCACCGTTGGTGTCGATACCCGGGAAATCGCTCGTCTCGCAGTGGACGTCGTCGCCCGAGCGGCACGCCCGACACAACCCGCACGTGACGAGTGGATGCAGAATCACCTTGTCGCCCTCGCGGACGTTGGTGACGGCCGAGCCGACGGCGTGGACCCACCCGGCGTTCTCATGGCCGATCGTGTAAGGCAGTGTGACGCCGGACTTCTCGGCCCACTGGCCTTCGAGAATGTGCAGATCGGTACGGCACACGCCGGCACCGCCGATCCTGACGATGACGTCGAGTGGGCCCTGTACTTCCGGAATCGGAACCTCGGTCATCTCCAGATTCTTGTGATATCCGACGACCTGGACGGCGCGCATCGAACTCATGAAACATGCTCCTGTGTAGTGCGGAGGGGGACAGTGAGAGTGGTGAGAGGAACGAACGCGCCCTCTTCGCGGGGGACTTGCTGTTCCTCTGCGCCGGGGTAGCGGGTCTGCAGCAATCCGCGGCAGAAGTGCGCATTACCGTCGATCGAGACGCGGGTGGCGCGGGCGCGTCGCATCACCATCGTCAGGTCGCCGGTGTGCGGGCGACCCGCATGATCTACTAGTGCCGGTGCGGCCGGATCGGTCCGCAGGCCGAGAGCCTCGCGTCGGCGAAGCAGCGCGGTCGAGGTGCGATCATCCGGTAGATCTCCGAGCACCACTGCGGCCAAGTCGTTCTCGGTCGAGTCGGGATTGGCGCGCAACCACGCCATGAGCGACCGTTCCATCGCCGCCACGTACGCCTTGCGACGGAACGTCGCGCGTAGTTCGTCGAGATCCTCCTCGGCCTCGTGTCCGAAGGTGCCGCGGTAGCCGGCGTCGGCGGCGAGGCCGGCATTGATCTTGTCCGAGTCGTGGTGATCGTCGAGTTCGACGAGAACGTGCTCGGTCCACGGCAACGCCGTCAGCACGTCCTTGGAGTCTCCCGCCATCAGATACGCGAAATTCGGTGAGCAGAACGAGGTGGGCAACCGCAGATGAACGTGGACGGTGCCCTCGTCGACGTCGAGCGACCGGACGAAGCCGAGATCGGTGATGGGCTCGTCCAATTCGGGATCCAGGACGACTCCGAGGGCGGTGTACGCCTCGTCCTTCCTGGTGGTCACAGCAGTCGTCACGTCACACCGCCGCAAGGTCGGCGCGTTCGGGCTGACGCGGTCCGGTCTCGGTTTCGTTCGCGTCGGGCAGCTGCAGCTCGGCGGGCACCGGGATGTCGTACAGCTTGGCGGCGTTCAATCCGAGCACCTTCTTCTTCTGCTCGAGTGTGATCGGTGCGTATTCGTCGAGGGACTCGTGGATCTGGAAGTCGACGAACCCTTCGACCAACCACTTGGGCGTCCACAATGCGTAATCGGAGGAGAAGAAGATGCGGTCCTCGCCCAGCCAGTACAGCAGCTCGCCCATGATCTGACCGAAGTACTTCGGCCGCGTGTGCATGAACGGGATGGCCACCGCGAGGCCGGCGTACACGTTGGGTTCCTGGGTGGCGATCCAGCAGAAGTCCTCGAGTCGCGGAAGGCCGCAATGCTCGACGACGAAGTTCAGATCGGTGAAGTCGGTGGCCACGTGGTCGACGTCCGCGACGTCGAACGCATCGCGATCGAGCGGACGGATGGTGGGTCCCTTGTGCACGTGGATGTTCTTGATGCCGACCTCGCGGCACACGTCGAGGTAACGCCGAGTCCAGTCGTCGTCGAGCTTGTAGCCGCGAGAATCGCCGTGCCAGTCGGCGGTGTAGAGCTTGACGCCCTTGAGCCCGAAGCGTTCTGCGTCTGCCCGCAGCTGGTCGAGGCCACGTTCGCCGTTGCGTGGGTCGAAGTGGTGGTTGTAGGTGAGCTTGTCCGGATGAGCTGCAGCGAGCGCCGATGCCTCGTCGGTCTGGCCGAACCCGCGGTGGTAGAACTCGCCCAGGTGAGCGGGCTGGAAGATGGCGTGGTCGACGTATCCGATCTCGAACAGGTCGCGCATCAACCGATCGCCGCCCTGGTAGAGGTACTCCTCGTAACTCCACAGCTCGCTCTCGGGGGAGAGATTGCGGTGGTAGTCGTAGAAGCAGTCGATGAACTGCTTGCCGTGGATGTTGCGTTGGTTCTCCTGCCGCGCATCCCAGAGCGCGACGTGGGCGTCCACGATGAAGTAGTTCTCGCCGTTCTTGCTGTACATGGCTGACCTCCAGAGACTGTGCGTGACGTCTGTCACAAGCGATCTGTGGATGACGGTAGGCGCGGCGAAGGCTCGACGAAGTAGCGCGATGTCTCAATTCGAGACGCTGGTTTCGGATCCATGGCGACCAGCGAATGTAACCTGAATCACATGGCAGATCCCGAGGGTCTCGTACGGGCCCGCTTGCACTCGGAGCCCCTTGCTGCCGTGTCGCATCGGTTGCTCGCATCGTGGCACCGAAGCCAGGAATTCGGAGTGCCACTCGAAGACGTCGTACCCGCATTTTCGGGCACCTACGACGGCGAATCGCTGTTTTACCGATGTGGACGCGAAGTGCTCGACGGACTGCGCGACACGTTGGCGAACGAGCCGGTGTCGATGATGCTGACCGACGCCGACGGTCTGGTGCTCGATCGAGTGAGCGCGGACCGCGAGCTGTTGGCCGCGCTCGACCGTGTGCATCTGGCCCCCGGCTTCTCGTACGGCGAGAACCAGGCGGGCACCAACGGCCTCGCCCTCGCGCTCGCCGATCGAATTCCGGCAGTGGTGCGCGCCTCGGAGCACTACTCGCTCTCGCTCACCGGATACACCTGCGCCGCGGCACCGGTGCTGAACCCGATGACGGGCACCGTGGAGGGCTGCGTCAACCTCACCACGTGGTCGGAGTCGTCGACGGATCTGCTGCTGGCCCTTGCTCAGTCGGCGGCAGGGAACACCGCGGCGATGATGCTCGCGCGAGCGCAGGGACAGCACGCGCGTCCGGCGCCACGTGGGACGGTCTTTCGCGTCGAGGCGTCATCGGGTCGGCCGGGTGCGGGCAGCGTCCCGACGCTGTCGACGCGGTGGAATCAGGCTCTCGCGTCCTCCGAAACAGCTCTGAGCCAACATGATTCGGTCCTGTTGGTAGGAGAACCGGGAACCGGACGTGCCACGATTCTGGCCCGAGCGCTGCGTACCATCCGCCCACGGGGTCGAATTCTGAGTGCCGGAGTTCCGGCGGCACGCGACGTCGACGCCTGGCTGGACCTGTGGACGCCCGAGCTGCCCAAGCCGGACACCGCCGTGATCGTCCGCGACGTGGACCGGCTGCCGGCGCGAGGGGCAGACGCGTTGGCGGAACTGATCTCTCGCGTCGGTGACGGCGTGCCCGTCACCCTGACGGCCTCCGATTACGACGCTGTTCCCGCTGCCCTGGCGCAGCTGGTGCGTTCGGTCGTCGAGGTCCCGCCGCTGCGCGATCGGCCCGAGGACATCGCTCCGCTCGCTCGGCATCTGGCATTGCGGGCACGTGGACGCGAGGTCAGCCTGACCGGGGACGCCGAACGAGCCCTCGTCGGATATTCGTGGCCGGGGAACGTCACCGAGTTGGCGACGGTGATGCACGAGGCGGCGGTCCGCGCCGATGTCGTCGGCGTGAACCACCTGCCGCCCGAGGTGCTTTCGCGGACCACGCAGCGTCTGACACGAATAGAGACGTTCGAACGCGACGAGATGATTCGAGTACTCAGCCGGCCCGGCATCACGATGAATCAGGCGGGCGAGGAGCTGGGAATGAGTCGGGCCACGATCTACCGCAAGCGAGACCGCTACGGCATCACGCTGCGTTCCCACACGTAGCTCCGGTGGACCTGCGAGAAAAACTCCGACTTCCGAGCGCACGCGGCCGCGGGTGCATCTAGTGTCGCTGGTATGGCATCTCCGGCAATAGAACTCGAGGTGGGCACGCGCACGGTGCGCATCTCCAACCCCGATCGGGTGTATTTCCCCGAGAGCGGTGCCACGAAGCTGGACCTGGTGAACTACTACCTGAGCGTCGGCGACGGCATCGTCCGCGCGTTGCGGGAGCGGCCGTGCATGATGCATCGCTTCCCCAAGGGCCTCGCCGGTGAAAAGGTGCACCAGAAGCGGGTGCCGCACGGAGCCCCGCCGTGGTTGGAGACCGTCGAGGTGACATTCCCCCGCTACAACCGTACCGCGGACGAGCTGTGCGTGACCGAATTGGCGCACGTGGCGTGGGCGGTGCAGATGTCGACGGTGGAGTTCCATCCGTGGAACTCGCGCCGCGCCGACGTCGAGATGCCCGACGAATGGCGCATCGACCTCGATCCGATGCCCGACTGCCCCTTCGATCGGGTGCAACGCGTCGCCGGTGTCGTGCAGGACGTGCTCAGTGACCTCGGCGCTGTCGGCTGGCCCAAGACCTCGGGCGGTCACGGCCTGCACATCTACGTTCGCATCGACCCCGTTCACGGCTTCAAGGATTTACGAAGGGCTGCACTGGCATTCGCGCGGGAGGTGGAGCGCCGCGCGCCCGAGGACGTGACGACGACGTGGTGGCGCAAGGATC
Organism: Rhodococcus sp. JG-3; assembly: GCF_000482405.1. NCBI lineage: Bacteria > Bacillati > Actinomycetota > Actinomycetes > Mycobacteriales > Nocardiaceae > Rhodococcus > Rhodococcus sp. JG-3. The sequence goes on along the minus strand of NZ_KI519398.1, from coordinate 5,030,610 downwards.
GCGACCCGTCGAAGTTGTTCGTCGATTACAACCAGAATGCCCGCGACCATACGATCGCCAGCGCGTATTCGGTGCGGGGAAACCCGAAAGCTACTGTGTCGACACCCATTTCATGGGCCGAGGTACCCGACGTCGATCCACGCGAGTTCACGATCTTCACGGTGCCGGCCAGATTCGCCGAACTGGGCGACCTTCATGCGGGTATCGACGACGCGGTGTTCGCAATCGACGAGCTACTCGAATGGGCGGAACGGGACGAGCTTCAGGGCCTGACGGAGCCCGAGGAGTAGCCGAACTCGAAGTTATAGACGGAAATCGGCAGAAATCCGTCCATAACTTCGAGTTCGGCAGCCAGAAGTCAGTCGGTGCCGGACTCGATTGCGGCGTGGTCGAGGGCTGCGGAGTCCACCGAGTTCTCGGCGCTGCTGGCGGCGATGGCGTCGGCTCCACCGGGGGCGAGTTCGCCGATCAGGTCGCCCCAGGCGGTCAGCTGATCCTGGGCGGCGTACTGCTCGAGTTTGCTGCGCGAATCCGCGATGTCGAGGTTGCGCATGGTCAACTGGCCGATGCGGTCGCCGGGGAAGAAGGCCTGCCCCTGGCTGCGTTCCATCGACAGTTTCTCGGGGTGGTAGCTGAAGTTGCTGCCCTGGGTGTCGACGATGGTGAAGTCCTGACCGCGGCGCAGGCGAACCGTCACGCTGCCGGTGACGACGTTGCCGACCCAGCGCTGCAGGCCCTCGCGCAGCATGAGTGCCTGCGGATCGAACCAGCGGCCCTCGTAGAGCAGGCGTCCGAGTCGGCGGCCCTCGTTGTGGTACGAGGCGATGGTGTCCTCGTTGTGGACGGCGTTGACGAGCCGCTCGTACGTGATGTGCAGCAGTGCCATGCCCGGGGCCTCGTAGATGCCGCGACTCTTGGCCTCGATGATCCGGTTCTCGATCTGGTCGGACATGCCGAGCCCGTGGCGTCCGCCGATGGCGTTGGCTTCCATCACCAGGTCGACGGCACTGTCGAAGGACTTGCCGTTGATCCGAACGGGACGGCCACGCTCGAAGTCGACGGTGACGTCCTCGGCTGCGATCTCGACCTCGGGGTCCCAGAAGCGGACACCCATGATGGGCGAGACGATCTCGAGGGACGTTTCGAGGTATTCGAGACGCTTCGCCTCATGGGTGGCACCCCAGATGTTGGCGTCGGTGGAGTACGCCTTCTCGGCCGAGTCACGGTAGGGGAGGGTGCGCTGGGTGAGCCACTGCGACATCTCGTGCCTGCCGCCGAGCTCGGCGACGAATGCCTCGTCGAGCCACGGCTTGTAGATGCGCAACTCGGGGTTGGCGAGCAGGCCGTAACGGTAGAACCGCTCGATGTCGTTGCCCTTGTACGTCGAGCCGTCGCCCCAGATGGAGACGCCGTCCTCCTGCATCGCGCGCACGAGGAGCGTGCCGGTCACCGCGCGGCCGAGGGGAGTGGTGTTGAAGTACGTCTGCAGCGACGATCGGATGTGGAACGCGCCGCAGGTCAGTGCCGCGAGGCCTTCCTCGACCAGCGGTTCGCGACAGTCGATCAGCCGGGCCTGCTCGGCGCCGTACGCAAGGCCGCGGGCGGGTACGTCGGACAGATCCGGCTCGTCGTACTGGCCGATGTCGGCGGTGTAGGCAAACGGGATCGCGCCGTGCTCGCGCATCCACGCCACGGCCACCGAGGTGTCGAGACCACCGGAGAATGCAATGCCGATTCGTTCACCGACCGGGAGGGAGTTCAATACCTTCGTCACGGCCCGCAGCTTAGTCGTACGGTCAGCTGGGCCGATCGGCGAGCGACTCCACTGCACCACGGACGGCATCGAGGTGGGCGGTCATGGCGCGGGCTGCTGCGTCGTACTCGCCGGATCGGATACCGGCGACGATGGCGTCGTGCTCGACGTTGGACTGCTGCTGCCGGTGGGCGACGAGGTTCAACGTTTCGGACTGCCGCGTCAACGCGTCCCGGATGTCGACGACGATCGACTCGAACACGCGGTTTCTGCTGGCCCGCGCGATGGCGGTGTGGAACTGCGCGTCCAACAGGACCCAGGCCTCGTGGTCGTCCTCGGAACGCATCTCGTCGGCGAGGCCGGAGAGCACCGCCAACTCGTCGGCGGTACGTCGTTCGGCCGCCCACCCGGCTGCGGGTACCTCGACGTGGGGTCGGGCCTCCATGAGTTCACGGGCCTCGTAATTGCCGATGTCGAGGTCGCCACCCACTCGATCGCGGACGACGAAGGTGCCGAGGCCCGTCTTGGTTTCGGTCAGACCGAGCGCGTGGCACGAGCGCAGAGCCTCGCGGATGACGGAACGACTGACGCTGTGCCTCGCGGCCAGCGCCGCCTCGGACGGGAGCTTCTGCCCGACGGGGAGCTTTCCCGACGAGATCGCGGCACGCAGGTCGGCGAAGACTGCCTCGGCGGCGCTCATGCGGGCATTGGTGGGCGCACTGACTGCCCAGCTGTCCGACAGGTTCATGTAGTGATCCTATCCCGGGGTTGACCGACGAGGTGTTCTACGCCACACTCTACCTGTCAGACAGCCGGACAGCTGGACACCCCTTGAAGGAGCGCACCCACCGTGGCCGATACCCGCATCGAGAAAGACCTTCTCGGCGAACGCGAGATTCCGATGACCGTCTACTGGGGAATCCATACCCTGCGCGCGCTGGAGAACTTTCCCATCACGGGGCGGCCGATCTCCACCAACGCCCACCTCGTCCGCGGGCTCGCAGCCGTGAAGTGGGCGGCCGCGGCGGCCAATCAGGACCTCGGAATCCTCGACGCCACCCGCGGGGAAGCGATCCGGGCCGCGTGCCAGGAAATTCTCGACGGCCAGTGGCACGAGCAGTTCGTCGTCGACGTCATTCAGGGCGGCGCGGGGACGTCGACCAACATGAACGCCAACGAGGTCATCGCCAATCGTGCCCTGGAAATCCTCGGCCACGCGCACGGTGACTACTCGATGCTGCACCCCAACGAGCATGTGAACGCCTCGCAGTCCACCAACGACGTGTATCCGACGTCGGTGAACATCGCGACCATCTTCGCGGTGCACGAGCTGATCGCATCGATGAAGGTCCTGCGAGATTCGTTCTCCCGCAAAGCAAGCGAGTTCGCCACCGTCGTCAAGATGGGCCGCACCCAGCTGCAGGACGCGGTGCCGATGACACTCGGTCAGGAGTTCGGCACCTACGCGATCATGATCGACGAGGACTGCTCCCGGCTCGAGGAAGCCGCGCTGCTGGTGCACGAGATCAACCTCGGGGCCACGGCCATCGGCACCGGGCTCAATGCTCCTGCCGGATACACCGAGTCGGCCGTCGCGCACCTGCGCACCATCACCGGCCTGCCGTTGGTCACCGCAACGGACCTCATCGAGGCAACGCAGGACGTCGGTCAGTTCGTGCACCTGTCGGGTGTGCTCAAGCGCGTCGCAGTGAAACTGTCGAAGATCTGCAACGATCTCCGGTTGCTGTCCTCCGGGCCGCGCGCGGGCTTCAACGAGATCAATCTGCCTCCGATGCAGGCGGGTTCGTCGATCATGCCCGGCAAGGTCAACCCCGTCATTCCCGAGGTTCTCAATCAGGTTGCCTACGAGGTGATCGGTCACGACGTCACCATCACGATGGCCGCCGAGGCAGGGCAGTTGCAGCTCAACGCTTTCGAGCCGATCATCGTCAAATCCCTGTCCGACGGTATGGCGCATCTGAGTGCGGCCTGCCGGACCGTCGCGCATCGGTGCGTCGACGGCATCACCGCGAACGTCGATCTACTGCGTGAACGGGTGGAGAACTCGATCGGTCTGGTCACCGCGCTCAGCCCGTACCTCGGGTACGTGGAGTCGACGGCCATTGCGCAGGAAGCGCTGGTCACCGGCCGCAATGTCGTCGACCTGGTGCTCGAGAAGGGCCTGCTGGCGCGAGAAGAGCTGGATCGATTGCTGAGCCCCGAGCATCTCGCGAACCTGCGGGTGGCTCCCACCGAGCATTCCGTTGCTCCCGAGACGTCGACGAGGTAATGCGATGAGCACCGAGAACCCGATCCAGAAGCAGGCCTTCCGCGAGGAGGAGCTGGGGTATCGAAAAGAGCTGGCTCCGCGCCAGATTCAGATGATCGCCATCGGCGGCGCGATCGGCACCGGCCTGTTCATGGGTGCCGGTGGAAGACTGCGTGACGCCGGGCCCGCGTTGGTTCTGGTCTACGCACTGTGCGGATTTTTCGCATTCCTGATCCTGCGCGCGCTGGGTGAGTTGGTGATGCACCGCCCGTCGTCCGGATCGTTCGTCTCGTACTCCCGCGAGTTCTTCGGTGAGAAGGTCGCGTTCGCGGCCGGGTGGTTGTACTGGATGAACTGGGCGATGACGGCCGTCGTGGACGTGACGGCAGTGGCGCTGTACATGAACTTCTTCAAGAAGTACTGGGCACCACTGGGCAACGTGGATCAATGGGTGTTCGCGCTGGCCGGCCTGGTGTTGGTTCTCGGTCTGAACCTGGTGTCGGTCAAGGTGTTCGGTGAGCTCGAATTCTGGTTCGCGCTGATCAAGGTCGTGGCCCTGGTGACGTTCCTCGCGATCGGCACCTACTACGTCATCTTCGGTACCCCCATCGACGGTCAGGCTCCGGGTCTGAGCGTCCTCACCGACAACGGCGGTCTCATCCCCAACGGACTGCTTCCGGCGATCGTCGTGATCCAGGGCGTCGTATTCGCCTATGCCTCCATCGAATTGGTCGGTACCGCCGCCGGGGAGACGCAGAACCCCGAGAAGGTCATCCCCAAGGCGATCAACACCGTCATCGTCCGCATCGTCGTCTTCTACGTCGGCTCGGTGCTGCTGCTCTCGCTGTTGCTGCCGTACACCGCGTATCAGGCCGGTGAGAGCCCGTTCGTCACGTTCTTCGGAGCGATCGACGTCGAGGGTGCCGACGCGATCATGAACCTCGTCGTGCTCACCGCGGCGCTGTCGTCTCTCAACGCCGGGCTGTACTCCACCGGTCGCATCCTGCATTCGATGGCGGTCGCCGGTTCGGCACCGAAATTCGCGGCCCGTATGAACAAGCAAGGAGTTCCGTACGGCGGCATCGCACTGACGTCGGTGGTGACGCTGCTCGGGGTCGTCCTCAACGCAGTCGTCCCGGCGCAGGCGTTCGAGATCGTGCTGAACCTTGCTGCGCTCGGCATCATCAGCGCGTGGGCCGTCATCGTGGCGTGCCAGCTCAAGTTCTGGTCTCTGTCCAAGACCGGCGCGGTCACCCGGCCTGCGTTCCGGTTGTTCGGTGCCCCGTACACCGGCTACGCAACGCTAGGCTTTCTGGCGTGTGTACTGGTGCTGATGGCCTTCGACAAACCCGTCGGTACGTGGACCGTCGCGTCCATCCTGCTCATCGCGCCGATGCTGATCGCCGGATGGTACATGTGCCGCAACAGAATTCGAGAGGTAGCCGCCCGTAATGACTAAGGAGTGGAGCCTGCCGGAACGACCCGACAGTGCTGAGTTCGTCGCGTTGTTGACCACCGGTGGGACGATCGCCAGCAGTCGCGACGAGCACGGGGTTTCTCGGCCGGTCGCAGGCGTGGGCGTCGACATGGACGGCGTGGTGGTGCGCGAGGTGATGTCGAAGGACAGCTCCGCCCTGGACCTCGCCGATCTCGACGCCATTCGCACTGCCGTGGTCGACGCGTTGGACGAGGACGGCTGCGCCGGAGTGGTGGTGTTGCACGGCACCGACACCATGGAGGAGTCGGCGTTGTACGTCGACCTGTTCCACGACGACGCGCGTGCGGTGGTGTTCACCGGGGCCCAACGCACCGCCGATCATCCGGACCCGGACGGCCCCGGCAACATCGCCGCCGCGGTGACGGCGGCGCGGTCCGAGCAGGGGGTGCTGATCGCGTTCGGCGGACGAGTACTGCCGGCCCGCGGGGCGATCAAGAAGCACACTTCCGAACTCGACGCCTTTCGGTCGGCAGCAGTGCCGAGGCCGGACCCGCTGCGGTGGCAGCCCGTCGCGGGAGTGCGCGTGGACGTCGTGGCCCTGTACCCGGGCGCGGACGGGGTGCAGATCGATGCCTGTCGCGAAGCCGGGGCGTCGGGCATCGTGCTCGAGGCGTTGGGCTCGGGTAACACCAACGCTCTGGTGGTGCACGCGGTGAAAGAGGCCGTTGCTGCTGGGCTGCACGTGGTCGTCACGACGCGGGTGCCGTTCGGTGAGACCTCGCCGACGTACGGCGGCGGAGGCGGCGGCCACGATCTGCTCGACGCCGGTGCGGTCTTCTCCCGCGAACTCCGGGCCGGACAGGCGCGCATCCAGTTGGCGGCGCTGGTCGCCACTGGAGCTACTGACGTGGTCGTCCACAATTCGTTCGCCTAGGCGGAATCCCGCCTACGGAGGCGAACAGTGGACACTCAGCGCACCAGGGAGGCGTGACGTGAGCACGATCGAGATCGAATTCGCTCCACATTGGGTGAACGCGTCCTTGGTGCGCACGCTGGCGCGGCCGTTCGTGACGATCGACGGCGTGGAGCATCGCCAGTCGTGGTCGGAACCGTCGACCTACGAGCTGGCACCGGGTGGCCACGAGCTCACCGCATTCATCCGCTATCGCGGCACGACATCCGCACTCGGCATCGGACGGCGACGCGTCGAACTCGGTGCAGAACAGCATCTTCGGCTGCGAGCTCGAAACGGTTGGGCGAACCACATGCCGTTCGAGTTACAGCTCCGACTCGCCCCAGGTCTCGACGCGTAGTTCGTCCCCGACCGAGATGGTTCCTTCCTCGATCACCGAGAATTTCGAACCGAAGGCGACGCCCTTCTGCCGGGCCCGGCGGTAGGTGCCGAGAGTGCGCAGAGGTTCGGGTCCGGTGCGAACACCGGTGCTCTGCTCCACCGTGGTGACGGCGCAGCGGATCGCCAGCTTCGTGTACGTCAATCGTGCGTCGCCGATCGAGATGTTGCGCACTTCGTCCTCGACATGAGCGTCCTGCGAGCCGTCGACGACGATGTTGGGCCGAAATCGGTCGATCGGCAGCGGGGCGTCGAGGCGGGAGTTCAGACCGGCCAGTGTGGCGGTCGAGAGGATGTGGACGGCGGCGCTGTCGGCGAAGTGGGCCGAGCCGGGGCGGATTCCGTCGGTGACGCGGCCGTGATCGCGGGGCGCGGCGACGAGGCGGGAGGGCTCGCCGATGACGTCGGTGAGCCAGGCGGCGATGTCGTCGCCCTGGTCGATGCCCCGCAGCGGCGTGCCGAACATCGTGACCCCGCGGTCCGCGGAATCACGATCGACGACGGCGGTGACGCTTCCTGCGCTTTCGTGTCGCAGTGTCAGTGAGCCGTTTTCCACCGAGCATCGAACGACGGCCAGCACGGGATCGGTGCGTTGGCTGCGGAACGAGCCGTCCGCGTCGACGATCATGAACGCTCGGTCGTGTTCGAGACCGGCTGCGCTCACCCGGGCCGAGTCCAGTGCCGTACCGGCACATCCTTTGACGGGATAGGTCACCAGAGACGACACGCGCACCCGTCGAGGATACTGGGACACATGACTCGTGCTCTGTTGGTAGTCGATGTTCAGAACGATTTCACCGAGGGTGGTGCTCTGGCCGTGGTCGGCGGTGGGGAGGTGGCGCGCAGGATCAGCGCGTACCTCGCCCGGAGCGGCGACGACTACGACCTCGTGGTGTCCTCACGCGACTGGCACGACGGCGACAGCGACAACGGTGGACATTTCGCCACCGACGCTGCCCCGGACTTCGTCACCACGTGGCCGGTGCACTGCGTCGCGGGAACGGTCGGCGCGGAATATCACCCGGATTACCGAACCGGCAGCGTCGACGTGCATGTCTACAAGGGGCAGGGCAGACCGTCTTACTCGGCGTTCGAAGGCGTCACCGAGGACGGAACATCCCTGTCAGAGATCCTGAATTCCAACGAGGTGACGGCCGTCGACATCGTCGGTCTCGCCACCGATTACTGCGTGCTGGCGTCGGCGAAAGATGCAGTGGCACAGCACCTGGACGTTCGGGTTCTCACCGATCTGGTGGCCGGGGTCGCTCCCGAGACCTCCGCAGCGGCTCTCGACGAACTCCGCGAAGTCGGAGCAGCAGTGGTGTGAAACAGAAGTGGTCTACGAGTCGATCGTGGTGGTGATGGACGTGACCGACGGTGCCGCGGGGGTGCTGCCGAAACCGAACGTCACCGGGGGAGTGACGGGCGTCAGCGAGCCCAGGTCGTCTCCTTGCCAGGATGCGACGACGTCGACGACGCGGTGCTGGTGCCTGGCTCCGTAGTATTCGCGCCGGCCTCCGCCGGCGCTGCCGCGAGTACGCACTCCGCGCAGTATCACTCGGGCGATGGGGTCGCTGATCGTGCAGAACCACGGTGCGGTGGACACGGCGTCGGGGACGAGGCTCAGGGCGCGGCCGAGAACCGTCGGTCCGGCCACTCGGATGCGTACCGACAGATTCCCGGCGACGACGGACCGCCACCCGTCGGGCTGTTCGGAGAAGGTGACCGGTACCAGCTCGGTGGAATCGAACGAGTATGTCGCCGTGACGAATTCACGTACCGCCTCGTTCGGGGCCACGAGTAGGCGTCGACCGTCCGCGAATTGGACCATCACATCGGTGAATTCGCCGAGGGGCGAGCGCGTCCAGTGTCCGACGACGATGCGCACTCCCGACGTCGTACCTACCCCGGAGATCTCTCCGTGAAACCGTGATCTGGTCATCTTCGTGCACTCTCACCTAGGTAGCACTATGCGGTGCATAGTGGAGGTCATGGCGTCCTCGCAACCCACTGTATTCGTCCTGTTCGGCGCGACCGGAGACCTCGCGAAGCGAATGGTTCTGCCGTCGTTCTACCAACTCCACGTCGAAGGCCTGCTGCCGGAGAAATGGATCCTGATCGGCAACGGTCGCAAGGATTCGTCCGACGACGAGTTCCGCGACCACGTGAAAGATGTGCTCGACGAGTTCGCCGAGAACGTGGCCGACGACGATTGGTCGGCGTTCTCGAAGCGAATCCGTTTCGCGGGCAACGGCTTCACCGTCGACGATCCCGGCAAGCTCCCTGACGTCGTCGCCGACGCCAGGAAAGAGATCGGTGACGACGCACAGCTGGTGCACTACATCGCGCTGCCGCCGAGCACGTTCGTCGATTACACGAAGGCCCTCGGTGCACACGATCTCGCCGAGGGTTCCCGAGTGGTGTACGAGAAGCCCTTCGGCACCTCGCAGCACAACTTCGAGGAACTCGACAAGGCCGTGCACGAGGTCGTGAAGGAGGAACAGGTCTATCGCATCGACCATTTCCTCGGTAAGGAAGCAACGCAGAACCTGCACGTGTTGCGGTTCGCCAACGGCATGATCAGCGGCATCTGGAACTCCGAGCACGTGGAGCATGTGCAGATCGACGTGCCCGAGACACTCGACATCGACGACCGCGCCGAGTTCTACGACGAGACCGGTGCCGTTCTGGACATGCTGGTGACCCATCTGTTCCAGGTGGCCGCCGAGGTGGCCATGGAACCCCCTGCATCGTTGAAGGCCGAGGATCTGCAGTCGGCTCGCGAAACGGTCATCGGGCAGTTCCGTCCACTCGACACCGACGAGGTGGTTCTGGGGCAGTACGACGGCTACCGCGACGTCGACGGCGTTGCCGAGGATTCGACGGTCGACACGTTCGTGGCCGCGAAGCTGTGGGTGGATACCGATCGCTGGCGTGGGGTGCCGTTCCTGCTTCGTACCGGCAAGATGCTCGGTGCCGGAGCGCAGCGGGTGTCGCTGGTGTTCCGCAAGCCCGCCGACAGTCCACTGTCGACGCTGCCCGAAGACGGCGCGGTGCTCTCGTTCGACCTGTCCGGTGACGGCAGCATCGATATCGCCATGACGGTCAAGGAACCCGGACCGGATTTCGACCTGTCCGTCGGGCATCTGTCGTTGCCGCTGAAATCGGTGCCCGACGCGGAGCCGTTGAGCCCGTACTCCCGTCTGATCCTTGATGTACTGAACGGGGACCGATCGCTGTTCACCAGACCCGACGGCCTGGCCCACGTCTGGGAGGTGGCGGCGCCGCTGTTGAACGATCCGCCCGCGGTGAAGAACTATGCGCCGGGCTCGATGGGACCGACGGAAGCCGACGATCTGGCTGCGCCCTGCGGTTGGTTGATCACCGGGAAAACCGAGGACTGATCACCGGAACGGTGAAGAACCGGGTCGGCTTTCGAGCCCCGAAACAGCCGGTGGGTCCTTTTTGTCCGAAACGATGGAATGGATCGCGTCTGGAACGTTATGTTCCTGTGGCCTGGTCACCTTCCGACTCGGGCCACGACGTGTCTTTCGAAAGGCTTACCCATGCTCCTCGATCTCCTCACCGGCCTCCTGCCCATCCTCGGCGGCGGCGAAGACGGTGGCATCACCGGACCCATCACCGGTGGCCTCACCGATGGTCTCGGTGAACTCCTCGACGGACTGCTCGGCGGAAGCACCGGTAGCTTCGGCTCCAGCTAGGCCCCATTCCGCGAAGTCCGACGGCAAGGCCCCGTTCCTCCACCGGCGAGGATGCGGGGCCTTTCCGCGGTCGCGGGAGCTCACGGGCGGCGCGGCATCAGCATCAGGGCCGCCAGGTAGATCAGCACGACTGTGCCACCGCTGAGCACTGCACCGGCGACAGTGGCGACGCGAACGAGGTTGACGTCCCAGCCGAAGTAGTCGGCTATACCGCCGCAGACGCCTCCGATCATCTTCTGCGAGTTGGACAGGGTGAATTCTCTGGGGGAATTGCTCTCGAATGTCATGGTGAGAAGTCTGCGTCGCCGACGCCTGTGGGCACATCGGGGCTTTCACCCATATCGACCCGGAGAATCGAACGATCGAGAAACGGGTCGATATGCAAGTTCGGTGACTTTTACGACGCAGACGCTCGACCTGTTGTCGGCGCGAGGATTACGGTCGGATGTGTCGGTCGCTTCCGGTCCGTCCCCCTTGCAGACCGGAAGCGTGTCCGATGCGTCCGGTTGCGCTCGGTGTTCACCGAATCGCCATGGACCGGTCACCGATGAGCACTAACTTTCGGCGCATGACCGACTTCGATCTCCGCAACGGCGTGGCTGCACGCAAGAATCTCAGCGACGTGCGGGACATCACGACCGCCGTGGATCTTGCCGATACTTCGGGGTTCGTCGTCGACGACTCCGATGACGACGACCCGGTGCTGCTGACGGTACCGGGCGGTCACGTCGTCGACACGTGGCGGGAGAACTACCCCTACGACGAGCGTATGACCCGCGCCGAGTACGAACTCGAAAAGCGGCTGCTGCAAATCGAACTGCTCAAGCTGCAGATGTGGTCCAAGGACACCGGACGACGCCACGTCATCATCTTCGAGGGTCGCGACGCCGCCGGTAAGGGCGGCACGATCAAGCGGTTCATGGAGCACCTCAATCCCCGCGGCGCACGCGTCGTCGCGTTGGAGAAGCCGTCGGTGCGGGAGTCGACGGAGTGGTATTTCCAGCGGTACATCGGGCATCTGCCTGCGGCCGGCGAAATTGTGATGTTCGACAGGTCTTGGTACAACCGTGCCGGTGTCGAACGGGTCATGGGGTTCTGCACCGAGGAGCAGCATGCACAGTTCGTTCGGCAGGCACCGCTGTTCGAGCAGATGTTGGTGGACGAGGGCATCAGCTTGACCAAGTTCTGGTTCTCGGTGTCGCAGCACGAGCAGCGCACTCGCTTCGCGATCCGGCAGGTGGATCCGGTACGGCAGTGGAAACTGTCGCCGATGGATCTTGCGTCACTGGACAAGTGGGATGCGTACACCGCTGCGAAGGAAGAGAACTTCCGCGCCACCGATACCGACGTAGCACCGTGGACCGTGGTGAAGAGCAACGACAAGAAGCGCGCGCGGATCAACGCGATGCGGTTCGTGCTCAACAAGTTCGACTACGCCAACAAGGACTCCGAGATCGTGGGCGAAACAGACCCGTTGCTCGTCGGTCGCGCGAAAGACGTGCTCGGAGAATAATTCTGGGCTACATACCGGGGTCTGCTCGGTGAACGTCCTGCGTCGCTTCGGTATCCGCGCAGTGAGTTCGTGCCGCGTTGTGCACCGCGACGGTGGTTGCGGTAGGAAAGTGGTAGGCCGTATTACCTACGGCTGTACGAAGAGACGAGCATCAGGAGTTCTCATGGGTTCAGCTGCGCAGTTCATCACCGACATTGCAACCGGAGTCTACGACGGCATCGTCGACGCGATCGTCGAGCAGATCGTCGGCGTGCTGACGTCGGGTAGCGCCGCGTAATTCGTCGGTCCACGAGTCGCGGTCGCTGTCGGGGGCGGCCGCGACTTTTCGTCTCCGTGACCGTTTTGTAACAGCTCACCAAGATTTCTGACTTTTCGATGCCAATGCGTGTACGAAACGTTATCCGTTCGGGTAGAAATCTTCATGCAGAGGTAATCGAGTGACGACCGTCACGTTCGATCTGCACATCCCTCGAACAACAAGGAGCCTGTCGCATGTCCGCTGAACTCGGTGACCTCTTGGCAATCTTCATCCAGCTCTTCTCGGGTATCAGTTCTTCCTCCGACTGACATCCCGGCTCCGCGCCGTAGGCCTCGGCCAGGACGGCAGACCGGAGCCCAATCGATGAACAGTAAGGCTCGCGACGCCGCGTCGGCGGCGAATCCCCCTCTCTCGAAGGAGTTTTGATGGAATTTCTCTCGCTGTTGCTGCAGTTGCTCGCTGTCGGCAGCTCCGAAGGAACAGGTTCGGTCGTCAACATCCCCGGCACGCTCCCCAGCTGAAGCGCGACCCCGAAGCCGGGCCCGACTACCGTCGGGCCCGGTTTTCGTGGTTTCGAAGTGTCATTCGGTCGACCGAAATATCCTCCAGCGGTCGATGATTCGCCGCCGACCGGGTAGACCTGAACCTCATCCTCGATGCGCTCGGTATCGACGGTAATAGAGGTGGTGCCATGCTCGAAGCCGTAGTCGGATTCATCAACAGTCAATTGTTCTGGTTCAGCTGGTCGACCGGTAGCTACCACCCGATCATCCTGTGAGGTAGTGCCCTGGGGAAGGTGCGGTCGCACCGTCATAGGGTTGGCCGATGCAGACGGTTCCGATTCAGATGCCCGACGGTTCGACGGTGCCGGTGACGCTGTTTCCGAGTGAGGGCCGAGACGATGCGCCCGTCATCGTCGTTCTCCCGGGTCTCGGCATCCCCGGCGGCTACTACCGGCTGTTCGCCGAAGCGCTCGTCGCCCGCGGATTCCATGCTGCGATCGGCGATCTTCGGGGCCAGGGGGACAGTAAGCCGAAGCCGAGTTCGTCGAGCAGGTACGGATATCAGGAATTGGTCTCGGTCGACTTTCCGGCGATCTTCGAGGTGGTGCGCGAGCAGTTCCCCGCCGCGACCCCGTATCTGCTGGGCCACAGTATGGGCGGACAACTGGGCGCGATGTACGCCGCCCGAATTCGAGGCAGGCTCGGTGGCTTGATCCTGGTGGCGTCCGGGTCGCCGTACCACCGCGGTTTCGGCACCACTCGCGGGGTCCCGCTGTACTTCGGCGCGGCGGCGATGGCGATCACCAGCAACATCGCCGGGTTCTGGCCGGGGGACCGCATCGGGGTCGGCGGATTCGGTCGTCAATCACGAGTGTTGATCGACGACTGGTCGAGGTTCGCCCGAACGGGCTCGATCGAGCCGGCCGGTGCCGATATCGACTACGAGGAACGGATGGGCCGGCTGACCCTACCGGTGCTGGCAGTGACCATCGAGGGCGACGATCTGGCCCCCAAGGGTTCGATGGAGAATCTGACGGCCAAGCTTGCCAACGCCGACATCACCACCGAACACATCGACGAGCCGCTGGGCCACAACGGGTGGATCCGCAATCCCACCGCGGTGGCCGACCTGGTCGAGCGGTGGATGCACCGCTGACACAACCCCGTGCCGAACGATACGGTCGTTTGGACTAATTCATGCGATAAGTTCCAACTCCGCGCCCGTTCTGGTGTACAACGCTAGTGACTCAACTTCTGTTCTGCCGAAGATAGCGAGCACGTGTATGAACGGCCTGGGGGCTACAGCTCGTCGGATCGGTAGGGCTGTGCTCGTGGCCGCGTGTATCGCTGCGTCGGCCGCGCAGGGCACGGCCCTCGCCGCGCCCGACGCGTCGACGTCGTACGTGGTGCGTACGGAGGAGACCGATGCCGTCGCCATGACGGCGTTCGTGTACTCGGCCGCGATGGAGCGGATCATCCCCCTGAAGATTCTTCGATCGCCGGACCGTGCGGAACCGAGCCCTACCGTGTACCTGCTCAACGGCGCGGGCGGTGGGGTGGACGGTATGGACTGGTACACCCAGACCGATGTCGTGTCGTTCTTCGCGGACAAGAACGTCAATGTGGTCACTCCCGTCGGTGGGGCCTATTCCTACTACACGGACTGGCAGCACGACGATCGCGTGCTCGGCCGCAACAAGTGGGAGACCTTCCTGACCCGCGAACTGCCTCCACTCGTCGACCAGCTGCTGAAGACCAACGGCCGCAACGTCATTGCCGGAATCTCGATGGCTGCTACGTCGGTGCTCAATCTGGCGGCGCACAACCCCGGTCTCTTCCGGGCGGTCGGCTCCTACAGCGGGTGCGCCTCGACCACCGATCCGCTGGGCCGCGCGTACGTCAAGACCGTTGTATCGATGGCGCTCGGAGCCGACGTGAAGAACATGTGGGGCGCGGACGACGACCCCGACTGGGTGCGTAACGACGCCGTCGTCAACGCCGACAAGCTGCGCGGCACCGCGCTCTACATCTCCAACGGCAGTGGCCTGGCGGGGGCATCGGACACCTTCGACGGAACCAACCCCAACGGCCCCGGTTTCGTGCTGCTGAACCAGATGGTGGTGGGCGGTGCCATCGAGGTCGCCACCGGCGACTGCACCCGTCGACTGAAGAGCGCGCTCGAAAAGCTGAACATCCCAGCCCATTTCGAGCTACGGGAACGCGGCACGCACTCCTGGGGATACTGGCAGGACGATCTCCACAATTCCTGGCCGATGTTCGAGCAGGCTCTGGCCGACTGACATCACCGGCTCTCGAGGTGCCGCCACAGGAACTCGTACGTCAGTGCGGTCTTGAACGCCAGCTGCGCATTGTCCGACGCCCCACCGTGGCCGCCCTCGATGTTCTCGTAGTAGCTCACGTCCTGACCGAGCTCGGCCAGCCGCGCAGCCATCTTGCGCGCGTGTCCGGGATGGACTCGATCGTCTCGGGTGGACGTGGCGATGAGTATCGGTGGGTACTTCCGCTCGGACGCGGCCACGACGTTCTGGTACGGGGAGTACTGCGAGATGAACTCCCATTCGGCGGGGTCGTCGGGGTTGCCGTACTCGGCCACCCAGGACGCTCCCGCGAGCAACAGGTGGTACCGCTTCATATCCAGTAGCGGGACCTGACATACCAACGCCCCGAACAGTTCCGGGTACTTCGTTTCCATGATGCCCATCAGCAGGCCGCCGTTGCTGCCGCCCTGGGCGGCCAAGCGGTCGGCGGTGGTGATCCCTCGGGCCACCAAATCGCGCGCGACCGCGGCGAAGTCCTCGTGGACCAGATGCCGGCCCGCTCGCAACACCTGGGTGTGCCAGGACGGTCCGTACTCGCCGCCGCCGCGGATGTTGGCAACGACGTAGGTGCCGCCGCGTTCGAGCCACGTTCGACCCATTGCTCCGCTGTAGCCGGGCGTCATCGAGATCTCGAAGCCGCCGTAGCCGTACAGCAGTGTCGGGCCGGGGCCTGCGTCGCCGCGTCGGACGACGAAGTAGGGGATCGCAGTGCCGTCGTCCGACTCCGCGAAGAACTGTTGCACGGTCATGCCGTCCGCGTCGAAGAAAGCGGGAGCCTGCTTCAGTACCTCCAGCGCGCCGCCGACGGTGCCGACCAGCAGCGTCGCCGGGGTGAGGTAACCCGAGGAGCCGAGGAAGAACTCGTCCCCGTTCTCCTCGGCGTCCGTACCGATGATCTCGGTCGACGCCAACTCCGACAGCCCGTCGACGGTGGCCGTGTCCCACTCCGTCGTGCGCGTTTTGCGCCCCTCCAGGTACGCAAAACGCGCACGAGGGGTGAGCACATGCAGACGAGTGCGGACATCCTGCAGCGTCACCAGCAGCAGATGATTCTCGGTCCAGGCGTACTGATGCAGGGATGTGTGCTCGTCGGGAGTGAACAGAACCGTCAGAGATGCTGTGCCGCTCATGAATTCGTCGAAGTCGGCCGCGAGCAGAGCGCCCGCCGGATGGGTGACACCGTCGTAGGTCCACTCGGTCATCGTCCGAACCAGCAGCCAGTTCTCGTGGACCGACGTCGATGCGTCCGTCGGCGTCGGAATGCGGGTCACCGCCGTACCGTCGAGCACGTAGGTCTCGGAGTTGTAGAAGTCGGTGGACCGCTGCACGAAGTCGCGCTCGAATCCCGGCGTGCGGTCGTGCCACGCGGAGATCGAGATGTCCTGGGATTCGCCCTCGTAGACGGTCTCCGCGTCGGCGAGCGGGGTGCCTCGGTGCCATCTCTTGGTGATCCGCGGATAGCCGGATTCGGTCAGGGATCCCGGTCCGAAATCGGTGCCGACGAACACGGTGTCGGCGTCGATCCAGCCGATGTCGGTCTTGGCCTCGGGCAGCGTGAAACCGCCGTCCTCCGCAGCGCGGAACGTGCGGGAGTCGAGATCGAACTCGCGTACCACCGTCGCGTCGGCACCGCCTCGGGACAGCGTCACCAAAGCGCGCAGCTGGTGGGGGCGCAGTACCTGAGCGCCGCCCCATACCCAGTTCTCGCCCTCGTCGGCGGCCAGGGCATCGAGATCGAGCAGGACGTCCCATGCGGGTTCGTCCGTGCGGTACTCGTCCATCGTGGTGCGCCGCCACACCCCGCGGATGTGCTCGGCGTCGCGCCAGAAGTTGTAGAGGAACTGCCCGCGCCTGCGTGCGTACGGGATCCGCGCATCGGTGTCGAGAATCTCGCGTACACCCGCCACGGTGGCGTCGAAACGCTCGCCTGCCAGCGCCTGGATCGTCACCTCGTTCTTCTCGCGTACCCACGCGAGTGCGTCGTCGCCGGTGACGTCTTCGAGCCAGAGGTACGGGTCGTCCGAGAAAGCCATGGCACAGTTCTAGCAGCACACGTGCGGTCGGGTGCAGGACGCGTGCGAGGCTACCGGCTGGTAACGAAGACCAGGTCGAGACAGTGTCGGAGGGCACGACTACGCTGGGGACTCGTGACCTCACACTATGACGTCGTTGTCCTCGGAGCCGGTCCCGGTGGGTACGTCGCTGCTATCCGCGCGGCACAACTCGGACTCAGCACTGCCATCATCGAGAAGAAGTACTGGGGCGGTGTGTGCCTCAACGTGGGCTGCATCCCCTCGAAGGCGCTTCTCCGTAACGCCGAGCTGGCGCACCTCTTCACCAAGGAGGCCAAGCTGTTCGGTATCTCGGGTGAAGCATCCTTCGACTTCGGCGCAGCATTCGACCGCAGCCGCAAGGTCGCGGACGGACGCGTCAAGGGCATTCACTTCTTGATGAAGAAGAACAAGATCCCCGAGTACGACGGCCAGGGCACGTTCACCGATGCCAACACCATCGAGGTCGAGCTGACCAAGGGTGGCACCGAGACGATCACGTTCGACAACGCGATCATCGCGACCGGCAGCACCACCAAGCTGCTCCCGGGAACCGAGCTGAGCAAGAACGTCGTCACGTACGAAGAACAGATCATGACCAAGGATCTGCCCGGTTCGATCCTCATCGTCGGTGCCGGTGCCATCGGCATGGAGTTCGGCTACGTGCTCAAGAACTACGGCGTCGACGTCACCATCGTCGAGTTCCTCGATCGCGCGCTCCCGAACGAGGACAAGGACGTCTCGAAGGAAATCGAGAAGCAGTACAAGAAGCTCGGTGTCAAGGTCATCACCGGCGCAGGTGTGCAGAGCATCGACGACGACGGCTCCAAGGTCACCGTCGAGATCAAGCACAACAAGTCCGGTGAGAGCGAGACCTTCACCGTCGACAAGGTGATGCAGTCCGTCGGTTTCGCTCCTCGCGTCGAGGGCTTCGGTCTCGAGAAGACCGGTGTCGAGCTCACCGATCGCGGTGCCATCGGCATCACGAACACGATGCAGACCAACGTCCCGCACATCTACGCCATCGGCGACGTCACCGCCAAGCTCCAGCTCGCCCACGTGGCGGAGGCGCAGGCCGTGGTGGCTGCCGAAACCATCGGCGGCGCAGAGACATTGCCGATCGACGACTACCGCATGATGCCGCGCGCCACGTTCTGCCAGCCGCAGGTCGCCAGCTTCGGTCTGACCGAGGACCAGGCCCGCGAAGAAGCGCAGGCTCGTGGATCCGACATCAAGGTCGCGAACTTCCCGTTCGCCGCCAACGGCAAGGCACACGGCCTCGGCGACGCGACGGGCTTCGTCAAGCTCATCGCCGACACCGAGCACGGCGAGCTGCTCGGTGGCCACCTCATCGGCCCGGACGTCTCGGAGCTGCTGCCTGAGCTGACCCTGGCCCAGAAGTGGGACCTGACGGTCAACGAGCTGGCCCGCAACGTCCACACGCACCCGACGCTGTCGGAGGCACTGCAGGAAGCGATCCACGGCCTCGCAGGCCACATGATCAACTTCTGATCTCTGCTGTAGAACGACGAACGGCGGCGACCACCTCGGTGGTCGCCGCCGTTCGCTTCGTTCTAGGGTACTAGGACTTTCGCCAGTGGTCGAATCGGCCCTTGATGTCCGACGCCACGTCGCCGATTCCGTTGCCGACGGCGTCGACGGCACCGGTGAAGCCGCTGCCGATGTCGCGGACCGTCTTGATCAGCGGGTCCTCCGACGTGTCGAAGTTGTTCTTGTACGTGCGGGCCGCGTTACGGAATTCCTCCGACACCTTGGCCTCGTGGTCGGTGGACCGGCGTGGGTAGTCGCCACGAAGGACCGCCGCGTACTCGCCGCTGTCGACCCACTTCTTCAGTTCCGCAGCTCGCAGCACCGAGAACGGGTGCGAGAGGAGCTCGAGATTGAGCAGCTTGAGCACGCCGTCGCGCAGGTCTCCACTGGCCTCGTACTCGGCGGCCTGAGCGAGGAAGGCGTCGACGTCGATTTCACTGATACGTGCGCCGCCCGCCAACTTGAGCTGCACGCTGATCGCGGTGTACACGTCCTGTCCGCACAGCAAACCTGCTCTGTCGCCAGACAATTCGGACTTGCGCTGCCATTCCATCAGGCCTGCGATGACTGCGCGCAAGGCCCAGCCGCCCACCGGAACCCAGCCGACCGTGCCGGCGAGGCGCATCAGGTGCATGAGAACGGTGCGGTACACCGCGTGGCCGGACAGGGCGTGGCCCAGTTCGTGGCCGACCACGAATCGCTGTTCCTCGTAGGTCATGATGTCGAGCATGCCGGTGGTCAGGACGATGAACGGTCGATCCATCCCGATGGTGAACGCGTTGACCATCGGCGACTGAACCACGAACAGCTCCGGAGTTTCCTCCGCGCCGAGAATCTGCACACAATCGGCTCGAAGATCGTTCAGATCCTTGAACTGGCGTTCGTCGACGCGCACCGCGGTGGCCAAGTACATCAGGCGGTGCTGTCTCTCGCGCAGCAGTCCGGACAGCGTTCGCAGCACCGTGTCGAAGCCCTTGAGGGTACGAAGAGTGACCAAGGCTGCTCGGTCCGAAGGGTGTTCCCAAGTGCGAGAGGAGATATCGGGAAACTCGATACGAGTACGGTCCGGTGCGTGTGTCACTGTGTGGCTCCCAGTCTGATCGGTCTGTTTGCCAAAGTATCAGTAAAAAGCCCTTCCGGTTCGTTCTTGACCACGGTCAGGTCTCGCATTGCCGGGGGTACAGCAGGGTCGGTAGCGCTAATTCTTGGTGGCACTGACGAATTGGGCGAGACCGCGGATGTCCTGCTCGATGTCGGTCATGCCCGCAGCAGCGAACATCTCGGTGAACTGCCCCTTCGGGAACATGCGTACCCCGACGGCGGCAGATCCCAGGCCGACGACGGTACGCAGCGGTGCCAGGCCCAGTTGACAGCTGGTCATGATGGCGATGCGTCCACCCGGTCGCAGGACGCGGATGAGCTCGTCGACCACCTGCAGTGGATGTGGCACGAGATACAGTGCGGCATAACAGCATACGGCGTCGAATGTCGCGTCGGCGTACGGGAGGTCGGCCGCATCGCCGCGAACGTATGCCGCACGCGGCCCCCGATTGTCGCGCACTGCGCGAGCGATCATGGCCTCGGAGATATCGAAGCCGACGGCGATACCGTCCTCGGTCAGCTGCTCCGACAGGAACCTGGTGAAGTTGCCGGGGCCGCAGGCGACGTCCAGGACTCGCTGCGGCCCGCGTAACCGCAGATCGGCGACGGCCTTGGCGCGTTCGGCGGACATGGGCAGCCCGCCGATGCCCATCATCGATACTCCGAACGGGCGCCAGATGTTCTCGTAGATCGCCGCGACACCGCGGTTGTTCATCGCTCGGCTGGCCATCGTGGGATTGGGGGCTTTGGCGTCGCCCATGAGTTCGACGTAGCCGCCGTCGATCCGGGCGCTCGTGCGCACCGACTCCGGTTCGATCATCGCCAGAGCGCGGCGCAGTGCAGTCTCGGGTGTCTCGTTCATCGTCGTGGCGGCCGGTCGCCGTAGTCGCGTTCGACGCGGAGGGTGCCCAATGTGGTTGCGAGCCCGTCGTATTGGGTGACCAGCAAGACGAATTCGATGAGGCGACGTTCGTCGAACTGGGTCGCCAGTTCGGACCACGTGGCGTCGGTGAGCGTCTTGGTCTCGATCAGCTCGTCGACGGCAGTGAGGATGGTGCGGTAGCGAGTCGACAGCCCAGGGGCGTGCGGGCCGGTCATGATCAGCTCGAGCAGGTCTCGGTCGATGCCGGCTCGACGGCCCAGGCGGATGTGGTGGTCCATCTCGTATGCCGATTCGCGCAGGTGCGCCACCCGGAGAATCACCATTTCCGATTCCTTGCGGGATATCTTTCCGCCCGGCATCAGATGGCCGCTGTAGAACAGCCACGCCCGGTACAGGCCACCGGTTCGACCGAGAGTGGTGAACAGGTGGGGGTTGGGGACTCCCGCGCCCTTGGCGATGACCTTGCAGATGACCCAGTTGACGGGGCCGAGGGTGCGGGCGGTACCGGACGGAATGCGTGGAGTGGTCACGATCACATCTTACCGACTGGTAGCTCCGCCGTCCGGGGACGCGGCGGGGTGATGATCTGGAGGGTAGGCTAACCTCCTTTGTGTCTCGCATTGTTCTACCCGGAGGTCCCTCGAAGTGGTGCAGTTCAAGCTCGGTCTGACAGCGTTGGCCATCACCGCGCTCGCGGTGGCGGCAGGAGCGACGGCATGCTCGTCGGCCGATACCGCCGACGGGTCCGCCGGCGAAGCGACTCGAACGGTCGAGACCGTTCGAGGCTCGATCGACGTTCCCGACAATCCTCTGCGGGTCGTCACCCTGGAACCGGTGGAACTCGACACCACGGTCGCGCTCGGCATCGTGCCCGTCGGCACGGCGGTGCTCAGCGAAACCGCCGGTGTGCCGCCCTATCTCGGTACGGAAGCGGCCGGCATCGCCACGGTCGGCACCGTGGCCGAACCGACCATCGAGGACATCGCGGCCGCGCAACCCGACCTCATTCTCGGGACGGAGACTCGGCACGCGCAGTACTACGACCAACTCTCCGCCATCGCGCCGACGGTGTTCATCGCCTCCCAGTCCGATCCGTGGCGCGACAGTGTCCGATTCGTCGGGCGCGTTCTCGGCAAGGAGGCGAAGGCAGAGGAACTGCTCACCGCATACGACGACCGGTGCGCCGAGATCGCCGAAGAGCACGACACCGCCGGGAAGACAGCGCAACTGATCAGGCCGCGCAGTGGTGAGCTGACCCTGTACGGGCCGTCGTCGTTCGCCGGAAGCACGCTCGAATGCGCCGGATTCACCACCCCGCCGCGGCCGGAATGGGCCGACGAGATCTCGGTCGACCTCTCGCCCGAGCTCGCGGCTCAGGCGGCAGCGGACCTAATCGTCGTCACCGCCGACAACCCGTCGGACCCCGCCGCCATCCCGTCGTCGATCACCGACAACGCTGCGACACTGCCCAATCCGCATGCGGTGGACCTGTCGTACTGGATCACCGGCGTCGGGCCCATGGGCGGACAGACCGTGCTCGACGACATCGATCGTATTCTGTCGGCTGACTAGTTGGGTCGTTCCGCAGGCTCCACTCCTGTCGGATGCCAGCTGACGCGTCAGATTCGGACCGCGCCGGCCAGTGCCGCGGCCTGACGGGCGCGCTCGACCACTCGGTCGCGGGACGAATCGATATGTGCGACAAGCGTATCCAGCGCCGTGTCCAGCTGCCCGGCCAGTAGGTGCTCGACGATCGCGAGATGTTCATCGATCGCCGAGACCACGGCCGAGGCGTCGAGACCACCGAGAATACGCACGGGCCGCACCTTGGCGTTGACGGCGCACAGGGCCTCGGTCAGAGCCGCATTGCCCGACGCGGCCGACAACGCGACATGGAACTGCTCGTCCATGGCGACCATGTCGTCGGTGGTCTCCGGTGGGTGCGCACGCAACCCGGCCCACGTCGCCGCCAACGCCGACAAGGCAGCCCGATCGAAGGACTGCGGCGTCGAGCGAGTGATTCCGCGGGACTCGAGAGTCGACCGCAGTTCGTACAGATCCGGTAGATCGCCGAGCCGGGGACGATAGGGATGCAGACCGGCCTCGTCGCGCACGACCAGACCGTCGGCTTGCAGACGTGCCAGCGCCTCCCGCACAGGAGTGCGTGAGACGCCGTACAGCTCGGCGAGACGCTCCTCGCCGAGCCGTTCCGTGGAGCCGATCGCACCGGAGATCAGATCCCGGCGCAGTGACGAATAGACCTTCTCGCGAAGGTCCTTGCGCGGCACGATACGCCCGGTCAGATCGCCATGGCTGCGCGCACGTCGGCCTCGGAATCGGATCCGCCCACACCGGTGGACGTGATCCGGCCGGCCTCGAGAATGTAGTACTTCTGGGCAGATTCCAATGCGAAGCCGATGTGCTGCTCCACCAACAGCACTGCGAGACCGCCGCGGCGGGTGAGCTCGATGACGGTGCGCTCGATCTCGGCGACGACAGACGGCTGAATGCCCTCGGTCGGCTCGTCGAGAATCAGCATCCGCGGTTCGGTGATCAAGGCTCTCGCGATGGCGAGCTGTTGGCGCTGGCCGCCGGACAGCAGGCCGGCTCTGCGATTCAGCAATTCCTTCAGCGCCGGAAAGAGGTCGAGTGCCTCGTCGATCAGTGCCTTGCCGCGCTTGCGCCCGTCGGCCACCACCTGCAGGTTCTCCGCTGTCGTCAACTGACCGAACGACTGCTGGCCCTGTGGCACGTACGCCAGACCCCGGGCGACGCGGGCGCTGGGCCGCAACGCACTGACGTCCTCACCGTCGAACATAACCTTGCCCGAGTTCACTTTCAACAGCCCGACCGCCGCGCGCAGCAGCGTCGTCTTGCCCGCACCGTTGTGGCCCATCACCGCCGCGACACCGTCTGCCGGAACCGTCAGCGACGCACCGTGAACGACCTCGCTGCGGCCGTAACCTGTTCTGACGTCGACCAGTTCAAGCATGATCGGCTCCCTCTTCTGCGATGTGCTCGAGTTCCTCGCCCGCCGCGGCGGTGCCGAGGTAGACCTGCTGAACCTTCGGATCGGCCTGCACCTCGGCCACGGTGCCCTCGGCCAGAACGCGTCCGGCCGCCAGTACTGTCACCGAGGTCGCGAACATCCGCATGAAGTCCATGTCGTGCTCCACCACCACCACGGTCCGTTCACCGCCGATGCGTTGCAGCAGCTGGCCCGTTTCCTCACGTTCCTCGTGGCTCATGCCGGCGACCGGCTCGTCGAGCAGAAGCACATCGGCGTTCTGAACCAACAACATTCCGATCTCGAGCCACTGCTTCTGGCCGTGCGCCAGAATTCCTGCGGCCTTGTCTCTCTGGGCCGTCAGACCGATCGTCTCGAGGGCCTCCTCGATCTGCGGCAGAACCGATGCCCGACGGCGCAGCATCGTCAGCACGGATCGTCCGGACCCGGCGGCGATGTCCAGGTTCTGCAGCACCGTCAGATTCTCGAAGATGCTGGCCGTCTGAAAGGTTCGACCGATACCGAGCCGGGCGATCTGATGCACCTTCTTGCCCAGCAGTTCCACTCCGGACTTGGTGACCGAGCCGGTGGCCGGAACGAGACCGGTGATGGCGTCGATCAGCGTGGTCTTGCCGGCTCCGTTAGGGCCGATGAGGAAGCGAAGATCGCCCTGCATCAGCGTCAGATCGACGTTGGTGTTGGCCTTGAAGCCGTCGAAACTGACTGTCAGATCGCGGACTTCGAGGTACTGACTGGACATGCCGGCGTTGCCGCCGAACGTGGGCTGCGGGCCTTCGACATGGATCATCGTGCGAGCTCTTTCTCTGGTTCCGCGCTGGCCTCCGGGACCGATTCGGGCTCTTTCTTTCGCTTGCGCAGTGCGAAGAGTCCGGCGATGCCGGCGGGGAAGAATCCGACGACCACGACGAACAGCAGACCCTGCGCGTACGTCCAACCGGACGGGAACTGCTCGGACAGCGTGGTCTGCGCCCACGCGACTCCGAGCGCGCCGAGAACCGGGCCGAGCAGAGTGGTGCGGCCGCCGATGGCGACGCCGATGAGAAACGCGATGGACGGAACGATGCCGACGTCGTTGGGGGAGATGATGCCGACGATCGGGACGAACAGCGCACCGGCGAGACCGGCGAAGAACGCTGCGGCGACGTACGCGACGATCTTCACGTTCGCCGGGTCGTAGCCGAGGAAGCGCACTCGCTCTTCCTGATCGCGGACGGCCACCAGTAGTTCGCCGTAGCGCGAGTACATCAGCTGGCGGGTGATGGCGACGACGACGAGCAGTACGCCCGCAGCGATGAAGAACAGCATCTGCTTGTTGGCGGGGTCGTTGAGGTTGAACCCGAAGAACGTGCGGAACCTGTTGAGCCCGTTGGATCCACCGGTGGTCTGCTGTCCGATGAGCAGGATCGCGAAGGCGGCGGCCAGTGCCTGACTGAGGATCGCGAAGTACGCGCCCTTGACGCGACGCTTGAACACGCCGAGGCCGAGCACCAGCGCCACCAGTGCCGGCACGAACAGGATGCCCAGGATCGTCGTGATGGGCGAGGTGAACGGCAGCCAGTACGAGGGCAATTCACGGATACCGGCGATGGACATGAAGTCCGGTACCGCGTCGCCGCGCAGATCGGCGTCGGAGATCTTCAGATGCATGGCCATGATGTAGGCACCGATGCCGAAGAAGACACCCTGGCCGAGGGTGAGCATTCCGCCTCGGCCCCAGGCCAATCCGATACCGACAGCCACGATTGCGTAGCAGATGAACTTGCCCAGCAGATTCAACCGGAAGTCGCTGAGGACAGCGGGCGCCACAGCGAACAACAGGATTGCGGCGAGCGCGAAACCCAGCAGAGCGCCGCGCTTGGCGATGAACTCGCTCATACCAGGCTCCTTGTCTTGACGGCGAACAAGCCCTGCGGGCGGGCCTGGAGGAAGATCACGATGAGGACGAAGACGATGACCTTCGCGATCGAGGCCGTCGTGCTGTATTCGATGAACGAGTTGAGAATCCCGAGGGCGAAGGCGGCGATCACCGCGCCCTTGATCTGGCCGAGTCCACCGACGACGACCACCAGGAAGGCGTCGATCAGATAACTCTGTCCCACAGTCGAACTCGTGGATCCGATCAGAGTCAGTGCCACGCCCGCGACACCCGCCAAACCGGAGCCGAGGAAGAACGTCGAGATGTCGGTCCGGCGGCTCGAGATGCCCGAGGTTTCCGCGAGATCGCGGTTCTGCACCACCGCGCGGATGCGTCGGCCCATGGCGGTTTTCTTCAGCGCGATCGACAGTGCGACAACGGCGACGACCGCCAGCACGAGAATGAAGATTCGGGTCTTGGGCACCACGGCACCGAGGATGTCGACGCCGCCGCTCAGCCATTCCGGTGAGACGACGTTGACCGCCGGGGCACCGAAGATGTCGCGAGCGAGCTGTTGCAGGATGAGCCCGACGCCGAACGTGACGAGCAGGGTGTCCAGTGGACGGTGGTACATGCGCTGGATCAGCGTCACCTCGAGCAGCACACCCATTGCGCCGCCGACGAGGAAGCCGACGATGAGCGAGATGAACAGTGATGCGCCGCCGGTCGAGACGATCTGCTGCACTACGTAGGCCGTGTACGAGCCGGCCATGATGAACTCGCCGTGTGCCATGTTGATGACGCCCATCTGACCGAACGTCAGTGAGAGCCCGAGGGCGGCGAGCAAGAGAATGGATCCGATCGACAGGCCGGTGAACAACTGTCCGATCACGACGTCCATGGGGGAGCTCCTTCGGAGCATGTGAGTGGAACTTCGTAGCAGGCTACGAAGTTCCACTCACATGGGTGGTGGTCAGTTGAGGTCGGAGGCCCAGTCGTAGGTCTCGAGGAACGGGTCGGGAGCGATGGCCTCGGGGGACTCCCACACCGTGTAGATCAAGCCGTCGGGCCGGATCTCACCAATGCGGGCGGTCTTGGAGATGTGGTGGTTGTCGCCGTCGATGACGACCTCGCCCTCGGGAGCGGCGAAGCTGACACCGTCGGCTGCGGCCTGAATGTCGGCCACCGCGAACGAATTTGCCTTCTCGACGGTGTTCTTCCACAGGTAGACCGAGGTGTACGCGGCTTCCATGGGGTCCGAGGTGGGCTTGTCGGCACCGTACTTCGCCTTGTAGTCGGCGACGAACTTGGTGTTCTCCGGGCTGTCGACGGTCTGGTAGTAGTTCCAGGCAGTCAGCTGGCCCGCGATGTTCGCGGCTCCGATGCCCGCCACCTCTTCCTCGGCGATGGACACCGAGATGACCGGCATGTCAGCAGCTTTCAGGCCGGCGTTGGTGTACTCACGGAAGAATGCAACGTTGGAATCACCGTTGAGCGTGTTGAACACGGCATCGGCGTCGGCGGAGCGCACCTTGTTGACGATGGTGGAGAAGTCCGTCGAACCGAGCGGGGTGTAATCCTCGCCCTTTATCTCGATACCGTTGGCGGCCGCATACGCCTTGATCTCGCGGTTGGCGGTCTGCGGGAACACGTAGTCGCTGCCCACCAGGTAGAGGGACTTGACGCCCTTCTCCTTCAGGTAGTCCAGGGCCGGGATGATCTGCTGGTTGGTGGTGGCTCCGGTGTAGAAGATGTTCTTCGACGCCTCGAGGCCCTCGTACTGCACGGGGTAGTAGAGGAGAGCGTCGTTGTCCTCGAACACCGGCAGCATCGCCTTGCGCGACGATGACGTCCAGCCACCGAAAACGGCTGCGACACAATCGCTGCTGATCAGCTTCTCGGCCTTCTCGGCGAACACGGTCGGCTCGGATGCGCCGTCCTCTGCGACGACCTCGATCTGCTTTCCGTTGACGCCACCGGCCGCGTTGATCTGCTCGACGGCCAGTGCGATCGAATCACGCACTGTCACTTCGCTGATCGCCATCGTGCCGGACAGGGAGTTGAGCGAGCCGACCTTGATGGTGTCACCGGAGGTGTCCACACACGAGGTGGACAAGCCTCCGCCGCCCTCGGCGGTGGTGGTGTCGCTCGCCTTGCTACCGCAGGCAGTGGCAACCAGGCTCAATGCAGCCAGTGCTGCGGGAACGACCATGACGCGCTTGACGGACATGCGCTTCGAGACAGCAGGCATCTACGGCCCTTTCGGAAAGTGTGTATACGGAGATGTATTCGCGATTGCGAACAGTAAAGGCAACTTATTGCGTTGGTATTTTCTGCGGTGACGAGTCTGTTTCTCGCGTTACGAGTAGGTAAAGGCGAGCGAATGACAAGACTGCTTGACATTTCATGCCAAGCAGAGTTGACTTTTTGTCATGCCCGGATCCAACAACGTTCGCGCGCATCGCAAACAGGCACGCATCACGCAGGCCGAACTCGGCACCATCTGCGGAGTCAGCCGGCAGAGCATCGTCTCCGTCGAGGGCGGCGACTACGCACCGAGCGTGTACCTGGCACTGCGACTGGCCCGAGCACTCGACACGACAGTCGAAACACTGTTCGGCGACGACGAAGGGAAACGAACATGAGCGCATTCACCAAAGCTGCCCGCTTCGTGGGAGACCTGGACGACGACTTCTACGCCGACGAATTGCAACGCGACATCTGGAACGAGGCCTCGGCCGTCGGATTTCAGTCCCTGCTGTGGATCGGAATGATCGCCGGCGCTGTACTGCCCTTCGCGGCGGGTGTCACCGGGGCCTGGGTGGCATTGGGAATCTTCGTGGCTCTGACGGTCGTCGCGAACGTGGTGTTGGCATACGCCCGCGCGCGGGGGATCGACATGTACACCTCGCAGGAACTCCGGCGCGCTCGAATCGCATTGGCGGGCGTGCTGCTTTTTCTCACCGGCGGCGGCGCAATGATTCGTCTGCTTGCTCATTACGGTGGCGGTGACCTCGGGTCTGTCGCGATCGGAGCCGCAATAGGTGCACCCGTGGGCCTGGCTGCCGTAGTCGTGGGTGTGAAGATGCATCAGCTCCGGCAGCGAAAGGCCGAGCATGCCGCCGAGCTGGCCGAGCAGCGGGCTTTCGATACGGACGAATGAATTGGGTCTCGAATGTGTCGCACGATCTGTTACAGGGTGCAAGGATGCGTAAAGGCTTCGGTTGGACCGTCTCCGTTTCGCAGATTTGCAGGCCGGAGGGTATGTTCTGACTGATGACATCGCGATTTCCCGGTGTTGCGGCTGTAGGGGTGCTGTTCGGCGGCGGTTTCGGTAACGCGGACGGATGCACGTTCGATGTAAAGGGAGGCTCGGGTGGACGGCGATGACGACGTGTAATACCAATCCGTCCTCCGTCGCGCCACGAAGTACCAACGAGACCGTGTCGGGCGTCCACCCTCCGGTGGAGCATGCAAACAGGGAAGTCGAGACCGTGCGCAGAGAAAAGAGCTACCTCAGACTCGTAGGGTCGAGCACTCCCACGATCGAGGTTCTGGGCGGCCCCAGAACCATCACCGTCGATGTGGACAACGTTTTTCCGGGTCAGGTATGCGAGGTCCTGCACAACGGCATGCTGTCGCTGAGCCCACGCGTCGTCGTGGAAGACAACGCGACAAGCATCTCCATCACCACGTTCGCGCTCAAGCCGGGTGAGTACAACGTCTCGCTGCGTCTGGACGGACGCCTGGATTGCGTCACCGAATCGCAGACTGCTGTCGTCGGCGAGCAGTTCGAGGTCCGACGTAGTTCGTAGGCCGGACACAGCTCCTAGGCGGGACGCAAGGCCCGGTCATTTCAACACAGCGAAGCGGCGCGTAGCTCAGGTGAGCTACGCGCCGCTTCGCTTCGTTGTCGGTCCTCGCTGCCGTCAGGTCGCGCCAGTCAGTGACAGGTGCTGCCGGGATCGGTGTGGCAGTGCTTCGGCTCCGATGGTGCGACGTCGAGCGAGGGGTTGCGGTCGAAGAAGCCGAAAGGCTTGAGCCAGAACGAGACGGTGTCGGACGGCATCACCGGCCAGTCCTCGGGCCTGGTGATGTGATGGATGCCGAAGGTGTACCAGACCACCACATCGGTGTTCTCGATCGAACGGTTCTTCTCGGTCCACTCGGGGAGGCCATGGTCGACGCCACTCTGATTGACGAACTCGCCACTGGGCCAACGCTCGTCGGGTGAATTGGGCGTGACCCATACGGTGTGACCGATCACCTGGGAACGCTGGAAGATCGGCGACGCCGGATCGAACATCGCCGGAATCGCCGAGCCGGGCACCAACTTGTACGCGGGCCGGGTGCCGAGACCGTTGGTGACGTTGTCGTTGACCACCTTCCACGCCTTCTGCGTGTTCCAGTCGTAATCCTGCTTGCCCTCGGACTCGGTGGTGAGCGGGGTGTTCACTTGCGTCAGGGCCAGGCCGTACGGATTGTCGGGACCCATCGGAACCATCTGGGTCTGGCTGGAATAGACGGTGTTCTCGGTGCCGTCGATGTCCAGGTCGAGCCGGGCGACCAGGAAGTGCTGGTGGTACGGCGCATACGTGCGATTGTCGATCAGCGTGCCCGACGGATGGGTGCCGCCCTCGTCGAAGTGGGTGACGACCATGATGCCGGTGGCGCGCACCTCGCACTCGATGTTGCCGTCCTGGTAGAAGCGCCAGTAGACGAGATACTCGTAGTTGGCGACGGTGGCGTGAAAGCTGACGGTGAGACGGCGCATGCGACGCACCTCCGCCCCGGCGTCGTGATCGACGTGCTTCCACAGCACCGCGTTGTCTTCCTCGTGGATGCAGATCGCGTTGGTGATCGTGTACGGCTCGCCTTTGCTGTTGTGCAGCACGGCATCGAGGTACCGGATCTCACCGAGGCAATCGCAGCCGAGCTCGAGCGAAGTCGTCATGAAGCCCAGGCCCCATTCGCCGATGTCGAATGCGGTGCGCCGATAGTGATCCTCGGTGTGGTCACGATACGGAACGATCATCTCCGCGAACGACATTCGGTTCGCGACGGATCGCACGTTCCCGTTGTCGTCGTAGGTGACGGCGTGCAGCGTCATGCCCTCGCGGTAGTTGAACCCCACACGCAGCGACCAGTTCTGCCACGTCAGCTTGTTGCCGTCCAGTTCGAACGACGGGCCGTCCGGCTGGGTGATCTCGAGCGGCTTCAGCGGCGGACGGCTGCTCGCGTTCCTGATCCGCTCCGGGATGTGGCGAGGGACGTACTCACCCATGATCTGCGGCCGCTCGACGCGGTAGGTGTCCTCGATCTCGAGCAGTTCCATCGTGTTGGCGTCGATGACGCAGTGGAAGCCGCCCACCGGCCCCGCGTACGGATTGGCACCCTCTGCGGCTTTGACCCACGTGTCGGACCAGCCCAGGCGTCGACCCTTGTACTTCTCGGGCGTCACCGCCTCGCCGTACGTCCAGGTGTCCATGAACACCAGATCGAGATCGGTGATGCCTCGATCGGCAAGCGCGGCAATCACATCGGGGTGTGCACGCAGCGCCGCGTCGGCCTCTTCCCACTCGTCGACGGTGAAGTTGGGCTGCACGTCCGGGATGTGGGTCCAGGATTCGGTGCTCCTGTTGTCCAGTGACACCACGGCTTTGAACGTGCTGTTCTCGGCGCGGTTCAGCACCACAGAGACTGCGCGACGGGCGGGGACGGTACCGTCCGCATCGAATGCGGCGACCTCGGACTTGGACGGTTCGATCGTCTCGATCGAGGCGAATCGCCACCCGTCGCCGACACCGTGTTCCCGGCCCAGAACCTCGGCGACGGTAGAGAACTCGTCGCTCGAGAGTGGGTCCAGGGGATGGAATGTCATCGAAGAGTCTCCGTCGAGCTCATCACGTGCTTGATGCGGGTGTAATCGTCCACGCCGTAGGCCGAGAGGTCCTTGCCGTAACCGGAGTACTTGAAGCCACCGTGCGGCATCTCGGCCACCAACGGGATGTGGCAGTTGACCCAGACGGCACCGAAGTCCAGAGCCGCCGAAATGCGAAGCGTGCGAGCATGATCGGACGTCCAGACGCTCGACGCGAGACCGAAGTCGACGTCATTGGCAAGTTCGATCGCCTCTGCCTCGTCGGAGAACTTCTGCACCGTCAGCACCGGGCCGAACGTCTCCTCCTGCACGATGGGATCGGCTTGCTGCACGCCCGTGATGATCGTGGGCTCGTAGAAGAATCCCTTGTCGCCGATGCGCTTTCCGCCGGTGACGATGGTGGCGTGCGCGCCGATACCGTCGACCTTGGAGCTGACCTGGCCGAAGTGGTTGACGTTGTTCAGTGGGCCGAGGAAGGTGTCGGGGTCGTCGGGCAATCCGACCTTCAGTGTCTTCGCCTTGGCGACGAGTGCGTCGACGAGCGAGTCGTGTACCGACTCGTGTACCAACACGCGAGTGACCGCCGTGCAGTCCTGGCCGGCGTTGAAGAACGCGGCCTCGGCAATGCCGTCGGCGGCCTTGGTGATGTCGACGTCGTCGAACACGATGGCCGGTGCCTTGCCGCCCAGTTCGAGGTGCGCGCGCTTGAGCTGCTTGGCAGCGGCGACGGCGACGGCGATGCCTGCCCGCACCGAACCGGTGATCGAGACCAGGCCGGGCGTCTTGTGTTCGACGATGGCTGCGCCGGTGCCGCCGTTGCCGAGAACGATGTTCAGCACGCCGTCGGGGACGATGCCCTTCGACAATTTCGCCAGCACGAGGGTGCTCTCGGGGGTGGTGTCGCTCGGCTTGAGAACGACGGTGTTGCCGGCCGCGAGGGCAGGCCCGATCTTCCAGATCGCCATCATGAACGGGTAGTTCCACGGAGTCACCTGCCCCACGACGCCGATCGGCTCGCGGCGTACGTACGAGGTGAACCCGTCCATGTACTCGCCGGCCGACTTGCCTTCGAGCATCCGTGCTGCCCCGGCGAAGAACCGAATCTGATCTGCTCCGACGGTGACTTCCTCGGCGGAGATGGTGGCCTTTGGCTGACCGGTGTTACGACTCTGCGCCTCGACGATCTCGTCGCTGTGAGCCTCGATGGCATCGGCGAGCTTCAGCAGCACCTTCTGCCGCTCACTCGGAGTCGTCTTGCCCCAGGTCTCGAAAGCTTTGGCGGCAGCCGACATTGCGGCGTCGACATCGGCAGCATCGGAAATCGGGGCTCGAGCGACCACCGACTCGTCCACCGGACTGACGACATCGAGCATCTCGGTACCCGAGGGGGTCACGAATGCCCCGTCGATGTAGTTCTGCAGGACAGGCACCGTCATCACAACCCCTAGCGTCGACTATTTCGGTTCTGCAAAGCCTGCACCCACGGACGAGACTTTGCCACCCGACAAGATGTACACGACGATGCGAGTAATCAGGACGAAACGTCAGTCTCCTCGGCCAGCGCCCTGACACCGGCGATGTAGGTGTCCAGCCCGAGCTTCTCGAACGCCGTCCGCGCGCTGACGTCGCTCAGGTACGAGGCTGCGGCGAGGATATTGGGAAACTCGTCGGGATGGAGGGAGTCCATCGTTTCCGCCACCTCGTGTTCGACGTGTGCCCGCCGCTCCGGCTCGACTTCGACACCCGTGAACAGCGGCTCCGTGATCAACGAAATGGCGACTCGAACGCCGTGACGGGCCAGCTGGGTGGCGTCGGACAGGGAGAAGCCGGCCTCGCCGAGAAGTTTCAGGCTGAGCTCCATCGCCGCTCTGCTGTTGGGGGAGAACAGCATTCGTGGAACGACGATGGTCGCTGCTCCGGGATGTGCGCGCAAGGCTCGCATGAAGTCCTCGAGCACGGTGCGCAGTTGTTCCCACCACGTTGCCGTGGGATCGACGGTGATTTCGAGATCCTGGCAGACGCGGTCGCCCATGGCGTCGAGCAGTTCGTCCTTGTTCTTCACATGCCAGTAGATCGCCATGGGAGAGACACCGAGTTCGGTGGCGATCTTGCGGATGGTGAGCGAGTCGAGTCCGCGTCGGTACGCGACTTCGAGCGCGGCGTCGACGACGGCAGTCCTGGTCAAGCGAGGCACCGGCAGAACTATACAGGCGTACGAGTTGGTGTTAGCGTGACTTGTACTTAGTACGAGAGAGGGGTGCACGATGGATGACGTCATCCTCGTCGGCGGTGGGGTGATGAGCGCGACGCTCGGCACGCTGCTGCAACGTGTGGAGCCGACCTGGTCGATTCGGGTCCTCGAACGATTGCCCGAGGTAGCGATGGAAGCCTCCGACGGGTGGAACAATGCGGGGACCGGCCACGCCGGCCTGTGCGAAACCAACTACACGACGGAGAGAGTCGACGGCTCCGTCGATATCGACCGGGCCGTCGCGATCGCCGAGCAGTTCGCCGTGACGCGACGCTTCTGGTCGACGCTGGCCGACACCAGCTTCGTACGTTCGGTGCCGCACATGACCCTGGTGCAGGGGGCGGAGAACGTCCGATCGCTGCAGGCCAGGCATCGAGCGTTGACCGCGCATCCGCTGTTTCGAGCCATGGAGTACACCGAAGATGCTGCGGTACTGGACGAGTGGGCACCGCTGGTGTCGGCGGGACGAACAGGCGACTGGGCCGCCACCCGAGATGCGACCGGAACCGACGTCGACTTCGGTGCACTGACGCGGCAGTTGCTGGGGGACATGAGTGGACGTGGTGCGCGCGTGGAGACCGGGCGGGAGGTGACCGGGATGAGTCAGGAACGGGACGGATCCTGGTCCCTGCGAGTGCGCGGTGGCCGATCGATCGAGCGCGCGCGCTTCGTGTTCGTCGGTGCCGGTGGCTGGGCTCTGAAGCTGTTGCGCACAGCCGGGATTCCCGAGGCCCGCGGTTACGGACTACTACCGATCAGCGGGCAGTTCTTGCGTTGTGATCGGCCCGAGGTGGTCGACAGACACGACGCGAAGGTCTGTGGAACTCCGCCCATCGGAGCGCCTCCGATGTCGGTGCCCCATCTCGACACCCGCATCGTCGACGGGCGGCGGTCCATACTTTTCGGACCGTACGCCGGCGCGAATCCTCGGTTTCTGAAACATGGATCGTGGCTCGACTTCCCGACGTCGATCGACCGGCACAACATCGGGTCACTGCTGTCGATGGCAGGCAACAACACGCCGTTGATAGGTCTGCTGCTGTCGGAATTGACGGCCACCCGAGCCAAGAAGATCGCTGCGTTGCGCCAATTCGTACCGAATGCCGACCCGTCGGACTGGTCCGTGGTCCCCGCCGGACAGCGCGCCCAGATCGTCGTGAACGGGCAATTGCGTTTCGGCACGGAGGTGATCGCGTCGCGGGACGGCTCCATCGCCGCCGTGCTCGGCGCATCGCCCGGCGCCTCCACCGCTGTTCCCATCATGCTGGAGGTATTGGGTCGATGTTTTCCGGAGCGCCAGTGGAATGGTGGACTGCAGGAGATGCTCAGCGGATAGCCTGTGGCAGTGCGAAACACCGAGGTGGGATACCAGCAGATCGCCGACGATACCTGGGCCTTCATGCGTCCGCCGGGCAGTTGGGGTCAGACCAACACCGGGCTCGTCGTGGCACCCGGCTCGGCGTCGATGCTGATCGACACCGTCTGGGACGTGAACTGGGCCGAGAGGGTTGCCGCCGACACGGCCGAGTTGGTTGCCGCCGCACCGATCACCGAGGTCCTCAACACGCATTCGGACGGTGATCACTGGTGGGGTAACGACAGCGTGCCCGCCTCCGCACGCATCACCACCAGTGCGGCGTCGCTGCACGCGATGAAGGAGGAGACCCCGCCGAAGGGAGTATCCGCATTCGCGTCCTTCGGCAAGGCGGTCGGCGGGGTGCCGGGACCGATCGGTGCGATGGGCTCCTACATGAACCGTGTTCGCGGCGATGCGCTGTTTCCGTCGGCGCTGCCCCGGCTGCCTGATCACACCTTCGAAACCACCGAAACCATCGATGTCGCAGGACGACTGGTTCACCTGCGCTACCTCGGTCCGGCGCACACCGAGGGCGATCTCATCGCTCACCTCCCGGACGTGGGGGTCGTGTTCGCAGGCGACCTGCTCTTCATCGACGCCACCCCGGTGCTCTGGCACGGCCCTCTGCAGAACTGGATCGACGCCCTCGACCACCTCCTCGAACTCGACGCCGACGTGTACGTTCCCGGCCACGGACCCCTGTGCGGCACCGACGAAATACGCGCCGTGCGCAGCTACTGGACCTGGGTCGGCGAGGCCGGACGAGCGTGCTTCGACGCGGGCCTCGGCTCCACCGAGGCCGCCCTGAACCTGCTCAAATCACCCGAATTCGGCCATTACGCGCACTGGGATTCGCCGGAGCGACTCATCCTCAGCATGAGCACGCTCTACCGCCTGTGGCGAGGCGAACCCGCTGCGCCACCCACGCTGACGCGTCGAGCACGCGCATTCGCCGACGCGGGACGCTATCTGCGGGAGCGCTAGTGTCAGCCTTTCGCTGAGACTGCTGGTTACCGGGCTCCGAACTCCTTTGTCAAGGACGCGGCGTGCGCGAACAGTGGGGTCGGATCCGGTTGTTCTGCAGTCGGTTCCAGTACGACAGTTGTCGCGCCCGCATCGATCCAGCGCTGCAGATTGCTCATGGCGGCATCGGAATCGGATCCGACGGCGACATAGACGACGATGTCGTGACCCGGCCCCGCGGCGATATGCCCGACGGCAGTCCGCAGCTGATCCGGGTCCGTCTCGCTCGTGAGAATGGTGCCGACGCTCCTGCGGCCGCTCAGAGCAAGGGTTTTCGGGCCCGTGGCCCCGACAAGAAGCGGAGGTGCCTGCAGCGGAGGCCAATCGAGCTGCACATTGTCGAGCGAGACGTACCGACCCTGCGTGGTGACGCTCTCGCCCGCGAGGAGAGCGGTGAGGGCTGTCATCTGCTCGTCGAGCAACGTCAGCGGAGACTGCACTCGTGCGCCGATCTGGTCCATCCACGACTGGACGCCGTGGCCGAGTCCCACGCGGAGCCGGCCCGGATGGACCCGAGCGACGGTCGCGATCTCCATGGCCGTCGACGCCACGTTCCGCATCGGAGTGGGCAACACCCCGATGCCGACGTTCACGCGATCGGTGCTCGCGAGAATCAGTGCAGCAGTGGACAGCCCGCCGGAGAAGAAGCAGTCTTCCCACAGCCAGACCTCGTCGACGCCCGCAGCATCGGCTGCGCGAGCCGCGTCGACCAGCGCCTCCGGGGCGATCTCGGGCCGGAGTACAACGCCGATTCGGGTCATGGGAATTCTCTTTCTACTCAGCGAACGAGGTACGGGGACACCGAGCTTCGGTGCTCGTCTATGTCGAGATCCTTGCCCAGCGGCGGAAACGCACGCTGCGGGCAGTTCGAGCGTTCGCAGACCCGGCAACCCGCTCCGATTGGAGTTGCGACCGCCGAGCCCTGCACGTCCAATCCATCGGCATAGACGAGCCGTCCGGCATGGCGCAGTTCGCAACCGAGGCCGATGGCAAAAGTCTTGCC
Organism: Rhodococcus sp. JG-3; assembly: GCF_000482405.1. Classification (NCBI taxonomy): domain Bacteria; kingdom Bacillati; phylum Actinomycetota; class Actinomycetes; order Mycobacteriales; family Nocardiaceae; genus Rhodococcus; species Rhodococcus sp. JG-3. The sequence continues at coordinate 4,993,479 of NZ_KI519398.1, read as the reverse complement.
GGGCTGACCGTATCGAGCGGCGCGGCGTTCCACCGTCCGCGCGATCCACAGGTAGTTTCGGCCGTCGGGCATCTCGGCGATCTGCGTCATGATCTTGCCGGGATACGCGAACGTCTCGTACACGTTCCACAGCGGGCACGTGCCGCCGCTGGAGGAGAAGTGAAACCCGGTGGCGGACTGTCGTTTCGACATGTTGCCGGCGCGATCGACCCGAACGAACGAGAACGGAACACCGCGCATCTCGGGGCGCTGCAGCGTGGACAGTCGGTGGCAGATGGTCTCGTAACTCACCGAGAAGAAGGCCGACAGCCGCTCGATGTCGTATCGGAAATCCTCGGCGACGTCGTGGAACTGGTGATACGGCAACACCGTCGCGGCCGCGAAATAGTTGGCGAACCCGAGCACCGCCAGTTTCTTCGACGCCTCGCTCGTGAAGTTTCCCTCGTCGGCCATCTTGTTCAACAGATCACCGCATTCGAGATACGCGAGCTCGGCGGCGAACTTGAACACCTTCTGCCCGCCGGAGAGGTGAGGAGAAATCTCCAACACCCGCGTCTGCGGGTCGAACCGATGCAGCACGTTCTCACCGAGGTCGATGCGATTGACGATCTGCACGTCGTGCACCGTGCGCAACCGCTTCGCGATCTCACCGCCCACGTCGGCGCGATGGAACCGGATCCGCGATGTCAATGCCTCTGCGGCGGTATCCAATTCGTGCAGATAGTTCTGTCGTTGATAGAAGTAGTCGCGCACCTCTTCGTGCGGCTTGCTGATGGAGCCGCTGCCACTGCCGTCGGAGAATCGTTCCTCGGTCGCTGCCAACAGCTGAGCCGTCGTATTGCGGTATCGGCGATGCATATTGACCATTGCCCGAGCCAGCTGTGGGTGCGAGCTGACCATCTGCGCGATCTCGTGCGGATCTGCGTCGATGCCCATGTCCTGATCGAGTGCGACCTCGCGCAACTCGGCAACCAACCTGGTGTCGTCCTCGGAGGAGAAGAACGAGGTGTCGACGCCGAAGACCTCCGAGATGCGCAGCAGTACCGGAACCGTCAACGGGCGTACGTCGTGCTCGATCTGGTTGAGATAGCTGGCCGAGATGCCGAGCTTCTGCGCCAGAGATACCTGGCTCATGCTGCGTTCGCTGCGGAGCTGCCGAAGGCGAACGCCGACGAAAGTCTTGGACACGGTTGCCAGGCTACGCCTGCGAAGAATTGCCTTAACACCGTTCGCAACTAGCTGCTGGGTCACGATTCGGTGACCGTCGGGAACATTAGCCGAAGTAAAGGCGTATACCGATATACGAGCTATTCATCACGCACCTCGAGGAGCGGTCATGTCCAATCGTCAGCGCACATCGGAAATCGTCAGGGACGTCGTCGTCTTCGTCACCGGGGCCGTTCTGGTCGCCTCCACCGTCTGGCTTCCCGTCCAGGGCGACCAAGAAGTCACCGGAGCCATCCTGGTGCTCGGCATCCTCGCGGCATCGTCGGCGCTCTGGGCAATCGGATCCGCGTCCAGACAGAGCCACTGGACTCACGTCGGCCTCGGTGTGTTGCTTGCCGTCTCGCCCGCGTTGATGGTCTTCCCCTCCGGATTGCTGGCCGCGGACCTGTTCGCCATCGTCGGCGGACTCGTGATCGCCGCCATGGGTGCGTTGGGAGTCATCGCATCGCGCCGGGCACCGGTCACCTCGCGAGTAGTGGCCTCCAGCGACGAGCGCACCGGCGTTCGCATCTGAGCCTTCTCTGCAACTGATGCTCCACTGACTGGGGCGGGCGCGGTAAATCCCGTGCTCGCCTCGGGAAGCGGAGCATCTTATGCATTCAGCGCCGGGTCGGCCACTGCGACCGGCCTGATGCAACTGGTGCTCCACTCCCTGGGGCGGGCACGATGAATTCCGTGTGCGGCCCAGCGAGTGGAGCATTGTGTGCAGTCATCGCCGCGATGCCCGGCGCCGCCTGACAACCGACGCGATTTCGGCAGCCACGTCGTCAGGCGCGGTGAGCACATCGAACGCCGAGTAGTGCAGCACCAACCAGCCATCGAGGATCAGCGCGTTCTGTCGTCGGCGATCCTTGCTGAATACGGCTGCTGCACTGTGGAATTCGCGACCGTCGACTTCGACGATCGTTCGGCTGCGGCGGTCGACGAAATCACACACGAACGGACCGACTGCAGCGTTCATCTCCTGGCGCAGGCCGAGTCGATGCACTGCGCGGCCCAGGGCGCGCTCGGGCTCCGACGCAAATCTCGATACCGCGAGCCGCACCTGACGAGCCAGCTCGACGTTCCCGTGCCGACCCGGGAATCGGTCGAGTAGGCAGAGCAGCAAAGCCGGGTCCATTCCGAACTTCAGGCGCTCGTCGATCAGCAACTCGGCATCGGGGCGGGGGAGTAGCGCCAGGCAATCGAGCATCGTCTGCGCAGAGATGGTGCAGGGCAGCGCCGCGACCTCGTCGACAAGCGTGGAATCCATGTCGCGACGGTGCAGCCGAAGCCACGACGGAGGTCGTAGCCGCGCAGTTCGAGGGACGGTGGCGTCGAGCATTGTCGGTTCGGTGGTCCAGCCGCGCAGGTACGCGGCCGATCGATGACTGAGGACGGCGTCGGGTCGCCACAGCGTGATCGCCAGACAACGGTCCATCGTCGACGGCTCCCCGCGCATATGGACCGTCGGCAGGACGCGCGTGAAGCGACGCGAGATGGTGCTGGGGTGAATCCCTGCGGCGACGAGATCCCCCCAAGTGGTGGGAGTGGAGCCTGCGGGGGTGGGAGTGGAGCCTGCGGAATGACCTGCGGGGGTGGGAGTGGAGCCTGCGGAACGACCTGCGGGGTTGTGGTGTGTCACGGCTGCAGCATCGGTGCGTCGTTGTGGGGCGTTGATCGGTCGACCTGGGGAAATGGAATGGCCTGTGCATGGCCGATGGCTTGTGGATGGTGCAATTCCTGCTCCACTCGACGCACTCGCACGGGGGATTCTCCAACGAGAGATCGCGAGTGGAGCACCTTGTGCAGCGTCCACATCGTGAGACAAAGCGTGTGTGACGTCCATCACTACCAGGCTGTTTTCTGACTCGATTCAGACGCTCGATTCAAACCGTACAAGCGTCCCGTAAAGAATTTTGTTCATTCCGTTCACCAACTGGGGATTCGTCGCTACCGACGAGTAACCACGCTGCCCGATCGGCGAGGTATGCGAGCCCCGAAAATTCGCAGACTTAGCAAAGGGCTCTGGAAAGCTAGCCAAGATTGGCACTAACAACTGGTAGACGCCTGTTTTCGGGTGTGCCATTGTTTTGGAGTACACCAGAAGGGCCTGGCAACGATGTGAAGATTCGTCTCGCGGCAGGCCGAGAAGCAGAGAAGAGACTGGAGCTCCGATGTCGACCACCGGCACCCCGAAGACCACCGCCGAGATTCAGCAGGATTGGGACACCAACCCGCGCTGGAAGGGCGTCACCCGTAACTTCACCGCGCAGCAGGTCTCCGACCTCCAGGGCACTGTGGTCGAAGAAGCCACACTCGCTCGCCGCGGCAGCGAGATCCTGTGGGATCTCGTCAACAACGAGGACTACATCAACTCGCTCGGTGCCCTCACCGGCAACCAGGCCGTGCAGCAGATTCGCGCCGGCCTCCAGGCGATCTACCTCTCCGGCTGGCAGGTCGCCGGCGACGCCAACCTCTCGGGCCACACCTACCCGGACCAGAGCCTCTACCCGGCCAACTCGGTTCCGTCGGTCGTCCGTCGCATCAACAACGCGCTCCTGCGCGCCGACGAGATCGCCAAGATCGAGGGCGACACGTCCGTCAAGAACTGGGTTGCACCCATCGTGGCCGACGCCGAAGCAGGCTTCGGTGGCGCACTGAACGCCTACGAGCTGCAGAAGGCCATGATCGTGGCCGGCGCTGCCGGTGTGCACTGGGAAGACCAGCTCGCATCGGAGAAGAAGTGCGGCCACCTCGGTGGCAAGGTGCTCATCCCCACCCAGCAGCACATCCGCACCCTGACCTCCGCCCGTCTGGCCTCGGACGTTGCCGACGTCCCCTCGGTCATCATCGCCCGCACCGACGCCGAGGCAGCCACGCTGATCACCTCCGACGTCGACGAGCGTGACCGCGAGTTCCTCGACGGAACCCGCACCGCAGAAGGCTTCTTCGGCGTCAAGAACGGCATCGAGCCCTGCATCGCTCGCGCCAAGGCCTACGCACCGTACGCAGACCTCATCTGGATGGAGACCGGCGTCCCGGACCTCGAGGTCGCCAAGAAGTTCTCCGAGTCGGTTCGCAGCGAATTCCCGGACCAGCTGCTGGCCTACAACTGCTCGCCTTCGTTCAACTGGAAGGCACACCTGGACGACGCCACCATCGCGAAGTTCCAGAAGGAACTCGGCGCCATGGGCTTCAAGTTCCAGTTCATCACCCTCGCGGGCTTCCACTCGCTCAACTACGGCATGTTCGACCTGGCACACGGCTACGCCCGCGAAGGCATGACCGCGTTCGTCGACCTGCAGGAGCGCGAGTTCAAGGCTGCCGAAGAGCGTGGCTTCACCGCCATCAAGCACCAGCGTGAGGTCGGCGCCGGCTACTTCGACCGCATCGCCACCACCGTCGACCCCAACACCTCGACGGCTGCACTGAAGGGATCCACCGAAGAAGGCCAGTTCCACTGAGCTAGCCCGCCTCCCCGGAACTTCAGCGCACTAGTCAGGCGGCCCCAGCGTTTCGCTGCGGGCCGCCTGATTTGTATCGCCTGGGTTCTGGGCGTACCCCGGAAGGGTTACCCTCATCTCGCTTTAAGCTGTTGTGGTGCAACATTATTCGCTAGGAGTTTGCTGTGACGGTGGAGAGGGTGGGGATCGTCGGAGCCGGACAGATGGGTGCGGGAATCGCAGAGGTCTGCGCCCGCGCGCACGTCGACGTGGCGGTCTACGAACAGACTCGCGAACTGGCGACGGCCGGCCGCAGCCGCATCCTGCAATCACTGAACCGCGGAGTGAGCAGCGGCAAGATCACCGAGCGCGAACGAGAACACGCCGCCTCCCGGTTGCGGTTCACCTGCGACCTCGGGGACTTCGCAGACCGCCAACTCGTCGTCGAAGCAGTCCTCGAGGACGAAGAGATCAAGGCGGCAATATTCGCAGAACTCGACGCGGTGGTGTCCGACGCGAATGCCGTGCTCGCGTCCAACACCTCGTCCATTCCGATCACGACGCTCGCGTCGGCCACCACGGCACCGCAACGCGTCGTCGGACTTCATTTCTTCAATCCGGTTCCGGTATTGCCGCTCGTCGAGCTGGTCACCACGAGCACAACGTCCGATGCGGTGGCCGACCGCGCCGAAGCCTTCGCCGGAGATGTTCTCGGCAAGCAGGTGGTGCGATCCGCGGATCGCTCGGGCTTCGTCGTCAACGCACTTCTCGTTCCGTATCTGCTCTCGGCGATCCGCATGGTCGAGTCGGGATTCGCCACCAAGGAAGACGTCGACAAAGCGACTGTTCTGGGTTTGGCGCACCCGATGGGACCGCTCGCCCTCGCGGATCTCGTAGGTCTCGACACCGTCAAGTCCATTGCCGACTCCATGTATTCGGAATTCGACGAGCCGCTGTTCGCGGCACCGCCGTTGTTGCTGCGCATGGTCGAGGCGGGACAGACGGGCAAGAAGACCGGGGCCGGGTTCTACCGCTACGAGAACGGCCGCGTAGCAAAGTAGTGGGCGTCTCGGGCGGGTCGCCGCGCAGCGGCCTGCCGAGCGCTATTGTCGGTCTGCCGGTGCAAATCCATCGATCCCAGGGAGCATGTCAGTGAGCAAGTCCAAGAAGTCGAACGGTCTGGTGCCCAAGGCATTCGGAATCGGGTTGGCCGCTACAGGCGCGGCCCATTTCGTCGTGCCGGAGGCCTTCGAGGGAATCACCAAGCTTCCGTTCCCCAAGGACACTCGAACCTGGATCAGTCGTAACGGGGCCACCGAACTGGCCGTCGGCGTGGCGATCGCGTACCCCAAGACCCGCAAAATCGGACTGGTCGGTCTGGCAGCGTATGTTGGATGGCTCGGCGTCAATATCGCCAAGAACAGCTGACGTTACTGTTGCGAACGACTCGTTCGGAGCAGGAATAGCCTGGTCGTAGCGGTAGCTGTGTTGCGCTTACACAGATGCGTAGGTAGCAATGTAGATATGACTTCAGCTACCGCTTACCAGGCCACCGCTCCGGACGCCCCGCTCGAGAAGGCGACGATCGAGCGACGCGCAGTCGGACCGCACGACATCCTCATCGACGTCAAGTTCGCGGGCATCTGCCACTCCGACATCCACACCGCCCGAAACGAGTGGGGCGGCACCACGTACCCCGTCGTTCCCGGACACGAGATCGCCGGCATCGTGGCCGAGGTCGGCTCCGAGGTGACCACCCGCAAGGTCGGCGACCGCGTGGGCGTCGGCTGCTTCGTCGACTCCTGCGGCAAGTGCGAGGCATGTCTCGACGGCGACGAGCAGTACTGCACCAAGGGCGTCGTCCAGACGTACAACTCCACCACCTACGAGGGTGAGTTCACCAACGGCGGCTACTCCACCCAGATCGTCGTCACCGAGAAGTTCGTCCTCGGAATCCCGGAAGGCGTCGAACTCGACGTCGCAGCGCCGCTGCTGTGCGCAGGCATCACGCTGTACTCGCCCCTCAAGCACTGGGGAGCCGGCCCCGACAAGAAGGTCGCCATCATCGGAATGGGCGGCCTCGGACACATCGGCGTCAAGATCGCTCACGCCATGGGCGCGCACGTCACCGTGCTGAGCCAGACGGATGCGAAAGAAGCAGACGGCAAGGCCTACGGTGCCGACGAGTACTACGCCACCAAGGACACCACCGCGCTCAAGGATCTGCAGGGCAAGTTCGACCTGATTCTCAACACCGTCTCGGCCAACCTGCCCATGGGCAAGTACCTGGGACTGCTGGCCCGCAACGGAACCCTCGTCGAGCTCGGTGTTCCCGAGAAGCCCCTCGAGGTGCCTGCATTCAACCTGCTGGCCAACCGTCGCTCGTTCGCCGGTTCCATGGTCGGCGGCATTGCCGAGACCCAGGAAATGCTGGACTTCTGCGCCGAGCACCACATCGGTGCCGAGATCGAGGTCATTCCGGCCGAGAAGATCAACGAGGCATACGACCGCGTCGTCAAGTCCGACGTGCGCTACCGCTTCGTGATCGACGCAGCCACGCTGTAACTATCTCCTTGGACGCGTGAATGGTCCATTGACCTGCCCAGACGGGGGTCGATGGACCATTCACGCCTTCGAAGGGGGTTCAGCTCTCGGCCAGCCGCTTCTTCTCGTGTTCGACATCGAAATCGGCTGCGGGCCAATCGAGATCGAGCTTTTCGAGCGCGTCGATGAGAATTTCCGTGACGGCCAGTCTGCTGTACCACTTGCGGTCGGCCGGCACGACGTACCACGGTGCGTGGTCGGTATCCGTGCGATCGAGAACCCGCTGATACGCGGCCCGGTACTGCGGCAGGAAACCACGCTCGGTGACGTCACCCGGGTTGTACTTCCAGTGCTTCTCGGGTCGATCCAGCCGCTCCTGCAATCGCTTCTTCTGTTCGTCGGCCGAGACGAACAAGGCCACCTTGACAACGACCGTGTCCTCGTCGACCAACTCCTTCTCGAAGGCGTTGATCTCGTCGAATCGCTTCTCCCACACCTGCCGTGGCACGAGGTCGTGGACCGCGACGACGAGAACGTCCTCGTAATGGGACCGATCGAACACCCCGATTCGGCCTGCGCGCGGAAGAGCTTTGCGGATGCGCCACAGGTAGTGGTGTTGCTTCTCCTCCTGGGTCGGCACCCCGAACGACGCGAGGTCGACGCCCTGCGGATCGACCATCCCGATGACGTGCTTGACCATGCCGCCCTTGCCTGCAGTGTCCATGCCCTGCAGCACGAGCAGAACCGACTTGGTGCCGCCTGCGCGCCCGTGGGCATAGAGCTTTTCCTGGAGCGCCGCCAGCACCGCACCGCGCTGCTCGAGGACGTCGTTGCCGTGTGCTTTCGCGCCGTCGAACCCCGGAGTGGCGGTGAAATCGATGTCCTCCACACGAGGAGAGGCACTGGCGCGCAGCACATCGACGGGAGAGAGCGTCCACAGTTTCGACTTGTCGGCCATAGGCGGAAGACTACTTCTCTACCATGGGATTCATGGCCCCTACCATCGCAAAAGCCGAGACTGTGTCGCGTGAGCAACTGCTCGAATTCGTATCTCCGCGGCACCACCACACCCTGATCACGCGTAAGCGCGACGACGGTCTGCAGGTCTCCCCGGTGTCCGCAGGCGTGGACTCGGAAGGCCGCATCGTCATCGCCACCTACCCCGAGCGCGCCAAGGTGCACAACATCCGCCGCACGCCGGCCGTCACCGTGTTGGTACACAGCGACGACTGGAACGGCGACTACGTCCAGGTCGACGGGACGGCCGAGATCATCGATCTCCCCGACGCCGTCGAGCCTCTGGTGGAGTACTTCCGCAGCATCGCCGGCGAGCACTCGGACTGGGACGAGTACCGCGCAGCGATGGTGAAGCAGGGAAAGTCGTTGATCCGCATCACGATCGACACCTGGGGCCCGATCGCCGCGGGTGGCTTCCCGCCCGGGAGAGTGTGACAAGCCCCCGGGAAGAGTGTGACAAGCCCGCCCGGGAAGAGTGTCGCAAGCCCTCCCGGGCGGGTGTGAGCTAGGCCTTCAGTGGTGCTGCGAACAGTGGCACTGCGTTGTCGAGTGCATATCGGGTTCCCGCGACGGAGGCGGCCGAGAATGCGTTGGACAGGTCGGTGTCACCGAGCACGACGAGGCGTCCGTCGCGGGCCGACGGCAGTCCCTGGATGAGCGGGTTCTCGGTGATGACCTCGGGTCCGCTGCCGATGGGGAACATGACGGTCAGGTCGGCGTCGAGGTTCGCGATGTTCTCCTCGGAGAGGTCGACGCTGAATTTCCCGGGTTGGGCGAGGTTCTGGATGGCCGGGGCGTTCGTCAGTCCGAGTGCTTCGAGGAAGTCGACTCGGGTGTCGCCGCGTACGTAGGCCCCGCTCTGGCCGCTGTACAGCGTGCCGACGGCGACGGACTTGCCGGCGAATTCCGGGTTGGCAGCCACGGTCTCGGCGAATTGGGTCTTGGTGTCGTCGATCAGCTTTTTGCCTTTGTCGACTTTTCCGAGTGCCTCGGCGACGATCTCGGTCTGCCCGTCCCATGTGGTGCCGTAGGCGACGTCGGTTCCCGGAGGGGCCGCGACAGTGGGGGCGATGTCGGACAGCTGGTCGTACATGGCCTTGTCGTTGGTGCTCCTGGTCCACAGGATCAGGTCCGGTGCCAGGGCGGCGACCGATTCGACGTCGATGTCGTAGGTGGCCAGGATCGTCGGGTCGGTGTCGTACTTTTCGGTGACCCAAGGGCCGAGGCCGTTGCCTCCGACGCCGAGCCAGTCACTGGCTCCGACGGGCTGCACGCCGAGAGCCAGTGCGGTTTCGGCGTCGGACCAGCCGAGCGCAACTACTCGCTGGGGATCGGCCGGCACCTCGACCTCCCCGAACATGTCGGTGACTACCGTGCCCGCAGCAGCCGAGTCGGCCGAGTCACCGCCGTCGGAACTATCGGATCCGCACGCGGTCAGGGTCAGAGCGAGGGCCACGGCTGCCGCAGGCAGGGCCAGAGATCGAGAAATGCGCATAGGGCACGCTAACCTATCAAGCGCGGAAGTGCTCCACGATCTTCGCGCAGAAGGCCGGCAGGTCGTCGGGGTTGCGGCTCGACACCAGATTGCCGTCCACGACCACTTCCTCGTCGACGACAGTCGCACCGGCGTTACGAAGGTCGGTCCGAATGCTCGGGTAGGACGTCAGCGTGCGGCCTTTCAGTACGTCTGCTTCGGCCAACGTCCACGCGCCGTGGCAGATGACTCCGACCGGTTTGCGCGCCTGAACGAACGCACGCACGAACTCCACTGCGTCCGCATCCACGCGCAGTTGATCGGGATTCGTGGTGCCGCCGGGCAGGATCAACGCGTCGAAGTCGTCGACCGATACCTCACCCGCGATCTTGTCGACACTGAACGTATCGCCTGCGTTCACGTCGCTGTTCATGGCTTGGATGTCGCCGTGATCGAGCGACACCAATGTGACTGTGCCACCGGCATTTTCGACGGCTTCACGGGGCTGCACCAATTCGACCTGCTCGACACCGTCGGTGGCGAGAACGGCAATGCGGCGTCCGGACAATGTTTCGTTGTTCATGCTCGTTCGGATTACCGGCGCGATCGAGTTTCAAACGAGAACCGTGTGCGCGGCAGTGGTACGAATGGACACATGAGTGAATCACCGATCGAATCTCCGACCGAGGATCGCGTCGAGCAGAATCTGCCGATCGCGGACGAACCCGACGAGCCGGATGCGGGCGATCTCCCCGTCGAGGCCGACGCCACGGACGTCATCGAACAACGCACCGAAGTTCCGATCGACGACGAATACGACGAGCGCTAGGACTTACCCGGCTCGTCGTCCACCAGAGGATGCGGCTGCGACTTGAACTTGGCCGGTGAGCCGTCGGCCATGGCCACGCCGTGGATGCCGCCCCACATCATCATGCAGAGGTAGTCGATCAGGTCGTCGGCGGACATGGATTTGTTCGAGATCCACCAGTGCGTGGCCAACTGGACTGCGCCGACGATGGCGAACGCCCACGGCACCGAGCCGCCCGAATCCATCTCGCGTTGGCGCAGCCGCTCACCCAACACGGTGGAGAGGAGTTCGGCGATCATGCGCTCGGACTCGGCCACCACGTCCCGGTTGTTGCCGGCGTTGTTGGCCATCACGTAGAGGTACACCTCGGGATCGGTGGCCACCGTCTCGACGTAGGCGGTCACCACCACCCGGGTCAGCTCGTACTCGTCGAGCTCGTGGGAGATCGCGGAGTAGATGCGCGGCGCGAGGGTGGTTTCGACGTACCGGGACATCGTCGCGCTGGTCAGATCGTTCTTGTCGGTGAAATACCGATAGAGCACCGTCTTCGAGATACCGATCTCCGACGCGATCTCGTCCATCCCGATCTCGCGACCACGCAGCCGGATCGCGGCCAACGTACCGTCGACGAGCTCCTCGCGTCGGGCGATCTTGTGCTCTCGCCATCGACGCTTGCGGCCGTCCGGCTTCTCGATCTTGGGCTTGTCCGCGTCCGCCTCGGGGGCGTCCTCCGAGGCTGCCGCCGCACTATTTTTCACCACGTCACCCACCTTATGCGTCGGGTACGACACAGGAGGGGGCCGTGCCCGGTTGATCGGTTGCGATTCTGGGCACAATGTCGGGTGTGCAGCTCATGAACTTCGACGACGAGACCAAGCGTCGCGACCTCCGCAAGATGAAAACCGTCGCGACGGGATTCCTCGTCTTCGCCTCGATCGTCTATCTCTTCTGCCGCTGGCAGGAATCCACCGGGGCCGGGGCATGGGTGGGGTACGTCCGAGCGGCGTCGGAGGCAGGCATGGTGGGCGCGCTGGCGGACTGGTTCGCAGTGACGGCCCTGTTCAAGCATCCGCTGGGCATTCCGATTCCGCACACGGCCCTGATCAAGAAGAAGAAGGACCAGCTCGGTGCCAGCCTGAGCTCGTTCGTCGGTAGCAACTTCCTCGCGCCCGAGGTCGTCTCGGAGAAGGTCGCGTCGGCTCAGGTGCCGTTGCGGCTCGGCACCTGGCTCGCCCAACCCGACAATGCGGAACGGGTGGCGGCCGAGGCGGCAACGGTGCTGCACGGCGTGGTCGACGTGCTCAACGACGAGGACATCACCGCCGTCATCGACAGCACCATCGTGCGCCGACTGGCCGATCCGCAATGGGGGCCGCCGATCGGCCGCATCCTCGACGAGCTGCTTCGCGAGAATCGTCAGCTGCCGCTGATCGACATGCTGGCCGAGCGGGCTCATCAGTGGGCACTGGGCAGCCAGGAGATGATCGATCGTGTCGTCGCCCGGGACTCGCCCAACTGGTCGCCGAAGTTCGTCGACACACTGCTGGGGGAGAAGGTCTACAAGGAACTCGTCGAGTTCACGTGGAAGATCCGCTCCAATCCCGAACACGAGGTGCGCCTGGCGGCGAACAAGTTCCTCGTCGACTACGCCAATGATCTGCAGAACGATCCGGCCACCATCGAGAAGGCCGAGAAGCTCAAAGCGCAGATCATGGGCCGCGAGGAGATCACCGGGCTCGCCGCGTCGACGTGGAAGGTGGCCAAGCGTCTGATCACGGAGTCGGTGGACGATCCGACGAGTACTTTGCGCAACAAGATCAAGGAGAACACGGCCAACTTCGGCATTCGACTGCGCGACGACGACGAATTGCGCGGAAAAGCCGACGGTTGGCTGCTGGGTGGGGCCCGTTACATCGCTGCCAACTACGCCGACGAGATCACGACGATCATCGGCGACACCGTCGCGCGCTGGGACGCCGAAGAAGCAAGCAGGAAGATCGAACTGCAGGTCGGACGAGACCTGCAGTTCATCCGGATCAACGGCACCGTCGTCGGTTCCATCGCAGGCCTGGCGATCTACACCGTCTCCGATCTGATCTTCGGACACTAGTGCTAGCAGAGTGCTTGCAATAGTTAGCACCCTTCGGTACCGTCCAGTAGGACACCGAAACCAGGAGGCCGAGATGGCCGAGAACGAGGGGGATCTGGTCGCCAAAGCGACCGAGGCGACGCAGGTGGTCGCCGAGGCCGGAGACCTTGTCGCCGCAGTCGTCACGACTGCAGCCCAGGACATCGGAAGCTACATCCGGTCCCAGCGAGAAGCCGCACAGGTATCCATGCGGCAGCTCGCGAGCAGGGCCGGAGTGAGCAACCCGTATCTGAGCCAGATCGAACGCGGACTACGCAATCCGTCCGCAGAAGTGCTTGCGCAGATAGCCAAGGGTCTGCGCGTCTCCTCCGAGGTGCTGTACGTCCGGGCCGGGATCTTGGAAGCGCGTCCCCACGGTCCGGTGCGCGAAGCTCTGCTCGGCGATGAGCACATCACCGAACGGCAGAAGCAAGTGCTGATCGAGATCTACGACTCGTTCTGTCGTGAGAACGAGTCGACGCAAGAGCCCGAAACCGACGAACAGGAGACACCAGATGTCTGATTCCAAGAACTTCGAGAACGTCAAGACTCCGATCTACGCAGCTGTCGGTGCCGGCGACGCAGTCGTCCAGGCCGTCGCAGACGTCGTGGCACAGGTGCGCTCGCGCGCCGAGAGCCGGACCAGCGAGGTCAACGCTCGCATCGCAGACCTCTCCGAAGAGGTCACCGAGGGCGTCGAGTCGCTCCGCGAGCGCCTGACGAACCTGCCCGCAGAGCTGCCCGACGAGATCGCCGAGCTCCGCGAGCGCTTCACCCCGGACGAGCTTCGCAAGGTAGCCGAGGCGTACCTCAAGGTCGCGTCCGACCTGTACACCTCGCTCGCCGAGCGCGGCGAAGAGACCGTCGAGCGCATCCGCCGCACCCCGGCAGTCGAAGAAGGCCTCGAACGCGCCAACTCCGCCGCCAACGACGTCGTCGACCTCACCGAGCACGCTCTCGGAACTGTCGCATCGCAGACCCGCGCGGTCGGCGAGCGCGCCGCAGCTCTGGCCGGCATCGCGTCGGACAAGGTTCGCGAAGGTGCCGACGAGATCTCCGAGGCCGCCGACGAGCTCGCCGAGAACATCGACGAAGCCGGCGACGAAGCCAAGGACAAGGCCGTAGAGGCGTCCGACAAGGTGAGCGGCGTGGCAGGCAAGGTCGAATCCAAGACCCGCGGCACCGCCGACGCACCGATCAAGAAGGCTGCTCCGGCACCGGCCAAGAAGGCTGCCCCGGCACCGGCCGCCAAGAAGACCGCACCGGCACCGGCTGCCAAGAAGGCTCCGGCCAAGAAGACCACCAGCTAAAGCACTCGTAAAGAAAACGACCCCTGCACCGCACGGTGCAGGGGTCGTTTCTCGTACACTGGGCGACGTGATTGCGAGCAGCTTCTCCCAGACGATCTTCCTGATCCTGCAAATCATCTCGATTGCAGGGGCTGCGTACGCAATCTTTCACGCGCTACGCCAACGTGCCGACGCTTTTCCGGCCACCGGCAAGCTGACCAAGAACGCCTGGCTGGGCATTCTGGCCGTGGGACTGCTGCTGACGCTGATCGGCCCGATCGTCATCATGTTCTGGATCATCGGAGTCGTCGCGATCGCGGTGTACCTGGTGGACGTGCGTCCCAAGATCGACGGCATTCAGCGCGGACCGCGCTGGTAGAGGGGCTTCGACGCCCGTTCGGCGCTGGGCGTAACCTCTACCGCACCCGCTCGGGGGTCACAGGTAGAGGGGAATATCAGTGGTTTCACGCAAGGTAATCGAACGTTCGCTGCTCGGACTCGGAGGCATCGCCGCTGCCGCGAGCATCGGGGCCTTCGTCGTTCGGCGACGTCGACTGCATTCGTTCACCAAGACCACGGACGTGCAGCCGGACGAGTTGCTGCAGCATCCCACGGCCGAGCCGACCGTCACCGAAGTCGTCACCGACGACGGCGCACACCTGCACGTGCGCAGCTACGGTGACCCCGATGCCGAACCCGTCCTGTTCAGTCACGGTTGGACCTGCTCGGCCGATTACTGGTTTCCGCAGATCAATGCGCTCGCAGGTCGCTACCGCGTCATCGTCTACGACCAGCGCGGACACGGGCGCAGCGACGTCGGAACGCGCCCGCTGAGCCCCGACGTACTGGCCGACGACCTGTCGGCCGTTCTCTCGGCCACCGTCACCGAGGACAACAAGACCGTCCTGGTGGGGCACAGTATGGGCGGCATGTCGATCATGGCGTGGGCCGGAAATTACCCCGATCAGGTCGACCGCCTGGTCAGCGCCGTGCTGCTCGCCAGCACGGCGACGGATTCCCTCGTCCGAGAGACCACCGTCATCCCGTTGCCGCAGCGCTTCCCACGGGTACCCGCTCCGGTGGGACGCGCTGTGCTGAGCTCGGCGCTACCGCTACGGCCATCCCCGGTGACCCGCCAAGCCATCAAGTACATCTCGATGGCTCCCGGTGCCACGCCCGCCGAGGTGGCGTTCTGCGAGAAGATCGTGCTCGAGTGCGCGCCGCGTACCCGGGGTATCTGGGGCGCTGCGTTGAGCGACCTCGACATCCGCGAGGCGCTCGAGAACATGTCCGTGCCCACCAGCGTGCTCGTCGGATCTGCGGATCGACTGACCCCGCCCGTGCACGCGCGCAAGCTCGCCCGAGCACTCGACGACCACGATCACCTGAGCCGACTGATCGTGATCCCCGGAATCGGCCACATGAGCTCGGTGGAAGCGATCGACGACTTCAACGCCGAAGTGGTTCGCCTGCGGAACCTGTGACCCGAACGGTCTAGCTGAACACCACGGTCTTGCGTCCGTGCACCAGGACGCGATCCTCGAGGTGCCAGCGCAAACCGCGGGAGAGCACCAGCTTCTCGATGTCGCGCCCCTGACGCACCATGTCGGCCACCTCGTCGGAGTGGTCGACGCGGATGACGTCCTGCTCGATGATCGGACCTGCGTCGAGCTCGGCCGTCACGTAATGGCACGTCGCGCCGATGAGCTTGACGCCACGGGCGAACGCCTGGTGGTACGGCCGAGCACCGACGAACGACGGCAGGAAGCTGTGGTGGATGTTGATGGCGCGACCGGCCCAGTGCTCGCAGAGCGACTCGGGCAGCACCTGCATGAAGCGCGCCAACACCACCGCGTGCGGGTCGTAGGAGTCGACGAGCGAGCGGACTTCCTCGAAGGCCGGTCCGCGCTCGGACGGGTCCTTCGCGAACTCGACGTGATGGAAAGGTGTTCCGTGCGCCGCAGCAACGGGCTCGAGCGACCTGTGGTTGCCGATCACCGCCGAGATCTGTGCGGGTAGCTCCCCGCCGGCCGCGCGGCCCAGGAGATCGTGCAAGCAGTGTGCTTCCTTGCTCACCAGCAGTACGACTCGCTTGGGTGCGCCCGAATCATGCAGTGCCCATTCGGTTTCCGGGCCGAGCTCGGCAGCCACCTCGGCGAAGCGGGCACGCAGATCCTCGACACTCATGCTCACCGACGAGGCCCGCACGGCCTGACGCGTGAAGAACCAACCGGTATCTGGATCGGCGTGATAGGCGGCCTCGACGATCCAGCCGCCGACCTCGGCGAGGAACGTGGAGATACGGGCGACGATGCCCGTCTTGTCTGGGCAACCGAGGGACAGAACGTAGCGGCGATCCTCGGACACGGAAGAACTCATGAGGGCAATTCTCTCAGGGCGCTCGCAACCCGGTTGCCACCAGTGTCCCGAGATCGATCGAATCGATGCCGCGCTCGGTCAGCGACGCGAACAAGTCCGCTCGAATCCGCCCGACGGCTGCGTCGTCGAACGGGGTGAGGGCACCGCGCAGAGCACTGCCCAACACGAAGCTCCACACGAACGACTCCGTGGCGGGTACATGATTGCTCAGCTCGGATACCTGGACGTCCGTCGTACCCGCCGCCGCGAGCCACGTACCGAGCAGATCGGCCGTCTCCATGCGCCGGATCGGGTGCTTGTCGTACCCCTCCTGCGCACGGCGGCCCACCTGCTCGGTGGACGGAGAATGTGCTGCGATCACCTCGAAGTACGCACGGGAGAACGCCTCGATCGCGCCCTGACGCCACACCGTCACCCCTACGCCGCCACCCGGCCGGACCAGCGAGACCAGACGCGAGAAGTCCCGCTCGGGATCCGGCAGGAAGAAGATGCCGTACGAACACGCCAGGGCGTCGTATCCGGCGTCGGGAACGGTCGACGGCGGTTCCCAGGCCGTGGCGTCGGCGACGACGAAGTCGATGTTGCGCAGGGCGCGCTCGGTGGCGTTCACCCGGCCCACCTCCAGCAGGTCGTCGGCGAGGTCGACGGCATGGACCAGGCCGTCCGGGCCGACAGCTGCCGCGGCGGGGAGCGCGGACGCTCCCGTGCCGGAACACACGTCCAGTACGGCGTCGCCGGATCGCAGCCCCAGAGCGAATGTCAGCGACTGCCCGGCCGGGCCCCAGACCAGCGGCGTCACCGCGTCGAACTCCCTGCTGGTGGCGTTGAACGTGTCGGCGAGCGAGGCTGCGTCCATAGCCGAGAATGGTAGACCGGCAGGGCCGCGACATGCGGTGCTGTGAAAAGCTGGGTTCATGACACTCACCCGCGCCGCCCTCGCCGGAATGGTCGATCACACCCTGCTCAAGCCGGAGGCCACGGCCGCCGATGTGGAGGCCCTCATCGAGGAAGGCCGCGAGCTGGGAGTGCTCGCTGTGTGCGTCTCCCCGTCGATGCTGCCGATTCGCGCCGAGGGAATGCTCACCGCTGTGGTGGCCGGATTCCCGTCGGGCAAGCATCATTCGCTGATCAAGGGATCCGAGGCGCGACTGGCGGTGCAGCAGGGTGCCGACGAGGTCGACATGGTGATCGACGTCGGCGCGGCCATCGCGGGGGACTACAACGCCGTACTGGCCGACATCGTGACCGTCCGCGAAGGCATCGGCGACGCCGTACTCAAGGTGATCATCGAATCGGCAGCGCTGTCCGACGAGGCGATCGTCGAAGTGTGCCGCGCCGCCGAGAAGGCCGGAGCTCACTTCGTCAAAACATCCACCGGATTCCATCCCGCAGGCGGCGCGAGCGTCGAGGCGGTGCGGCTGATGGCCGAGACCGTCGGCGGACGATTGGGCGTCAAAGCCAGCGGCGGCATCCGCACCACGGATGCTGCCCTGGCCATGATCGACGCCGGTGCCACGCGGTTGGGGCTATCGGGGACCCGCGCGGTACTCGACGGGTTGAACTAGAGCGACTGCGTCGCACGTGCACGGAAACTCGTAGTGGGCTACGAGTTTCCGCTCACGTGGGTTACGCGACCAGGGAGCAACCCTCAGGCGTCTGCTGATTCTGGTTCTGCTGGGTGGCCGGGATGGTGTACTGGCCACCTTCGAGGGCGAGCTCGATGCCGGAGTCGGTGACGGTCAGCGACGTCGGAGCCATGTCCAGCGGGTACGCCTGCAGGCTGTCGGTGAGCACGCCGACGACGGAATCGACCAGATCGGTGGGGATTCCCAGGCCCAGAATCGATGCGTCGACGGTTTGGACGTCGACCTTGCCGCCCGTGACCTGGGGCTTGACGGTCAGCTTCGCAAGCGCGCCGACGGCGAACTCCAGGGTGCCCGCCGACGCGTCGGACGTGACCCCGGAGACGATGGCACCGATGCCCTGGCTCTGCAGGGTGCGGGTGATGCCGTCGGTCGACCACGAGATGTCGGCACTCGAGCTACCGATGGTGCCGCCGGAGTCGGCGCTCTGGGTCAGATTCAGATCGTTCGCCTCGGCGTGCACGACCATGCCCTCGGCAGGGCCGAATCGAGCATCGTCGCTGTCGACGGTCACCGACGAAACCTTCTTGTCGACCAAGGACAGCAAGACCGGCTTGAAGCCGAGACCCACCTCCACCTGGCTGCCCAGCTCGGACTCGAGCTGGCCGGCGAGGCAGGATTTGATCTGCTGCCGAACGAACAGTTCTCCGCCGATGACGGCGACGAGGAGGACGACAACAACGGAGACTGCGATCAGCGGTACTGTGCTGCGCCTGGCTGAGGATGTCATTCCCGGCAGTCTTCCCGAAGTTTCTGAGCAAGCTCTGTGAAACTCGCCGAGTCCGGGGATTCGATTCGAAAGTTTGTGATGTGTAACACATTCTGACGTACTCTTGCTGCATGAGCACGATAGGACCGAGTGTGCAGGAGCTGCACTCGCTCGCTACCCGGCAGGACGGCTACTTCACCGCCGAACAGGCCGGTGAACTCGGCTTCGACTCTGCGATGGTGCGCGTCAACCTGGCCACGTCCACGTGGACTCGCGTCGAGCGCAACCTGTTTCGGCTCGGGCAGTGGCCGCACAGCGAACTCGAAGTGTTCGCCATGTGGTGCGCGTGGTTCGGCGGCGAGGCAGTGATCTCACACCAGAGCGCCGCCGAATTGCACGGTTTCGGACACCTGCACCCGCAGTTCGTACATCTCTGCGCGTTCGGAGACCTACGACTCACCGACACTCGCCTGGCAGTGCATCGACTGCGGCTCGAGCCGCGTGACGTCGAATCGGCCGGCACGTTCAACATCACCACTCCCGTACGCACGGTCCTCGACCTCGCCGCAGGTGGCATCTCGCAGATCACCCTCGACGAGGTGGTGGGCGACGCCGTGGCCATCGGTCGCGTCGACCCGCAGGCGCTGTACTCCGAGGCCGGCAGCAGCACCGATCGAGTGGCCGAACGCGTCGAACTGGCGCTGTCCGCCTGTACGTGATCGCTAGCCCGCGTGCACGATGCGGGTGCGGGTGACGACGAAGCCTGCGCGCTCGAAGGCTGCTCGCATGGGTGCGTTTGCTGCATCGGTGGTTCCGACTATGCGGTGCTGCCCGTCGTCGTGGTGTATCCGGACCATCTCGGACAGTAGATCGTCGACATAGCCCTGACCACGATGCTCGGGGAACACCCCGAGATAGCTAATGGCCGCGTCGTAGGCATTTCTGGTCGGGACGACGAAGCCCACCGTCGTGCCGTCGAGTCGGCCGGCGATCTGCCAGGACTCCCGCCGCCCCGGTAGCGAACCATAGAAGACGAGATCGTCCGCGGCGAGTGTGGCGACGCCGTGCTCGGCGACCATCTCTCGAGTATGGGAGTCGAGGCTTCCGGCTGCGACGGCTTCGAACACCTCGAGGAATTCTGCATCGGTGCCCGCCGAGAAGTGCAGTCGGGTCGACGTCTCGGGCGGCGGGGCGTCAGCCGTCCGGGCGAACGAGACGCGTTCGGTCGTGCGGGTGAATCCGCCTCCGTACGCAGCCGATGCGCGCCACGCCAACGCCCGCGACAGGGAGTCGTCCATCGAGTTCCCCACCGGCACATCGACATTGAACTCCAGTGCGATGCTGTGATCGAACGCTGCACGGGCGGCACCGACCAGGGCGGCGCCGACGTCGTCCGGTCTCTCCTCGTCCGGGGCGACCGACAAGCAGTCGAGGGTGACCGGGCTCGTTGCGTCGGAACGGCCCCACCACACCGCGCGCCCGACCGGACGGCCGGCGCGTTCGGCGAGCCATATCCACTCGAACCGGTAATTGCCCGATGCCATGTCCTCGTGGAGGCGAGTCGAATCGACCCACTCGACTGGATCCACAGTGCGCCACTGCTCGAGTATTTCGAGGTCGTCGCGCACACACGGCCTCACCGTGAGAGCGTCAGGTGTGTTCATGCGTATTTCCTTCGCAGCAGGATCGGTCACGTCGGGGCGACCGTCGACCAGGGCACTGTGAGCACGTTGTCTCGCATGCGGCGGCGGGGGAGTGCGACCGGGAGTCCCTGCTCTGCAAGCACTTTCAATGCCGCCCGCCAACGCAGGCGGGGTCCGAACGGGGCCAGTGGTGCCGAGACCGACCATGCGCGGTCGGCTCGGCGGAGCACATCGTGGATCAGCTCGCCCTCGATGTTGCGGTGTATCAACACTTTCGGAAGCCGCTCCGCGATGTCCGACGGCATCTCGACATCGAACGGGTCCCAGGCCAGAGTCAGAGATCGTGGCCCATCGGCGTCGAGCAGCACCCACGCGCAGCGTCGACCGAGTTCGTCGCAGGTGCCGTCGACCAACAGGCCGCCGGGTGCCAGGCCCGACAGAATGCGGTGCCAGGCACCGGGAACCGCGTCCTCGGGATATTGCCGCAGCACGTTGAAGGCCCGCACCAGATTCGGTCGCAGTCCGGCCAACTCGAAGCCGCCACGGGCGAATTCGACGCCGCCGCTTCCTTCGACCACCCGCGCGGGATCGATTTCCAGACCGGTGACTCGGAGATCGGGCCTGACGGTTCGAAGTCGGCCCGCGAGTTCGAGAGTCGTGTTCGGCATCGCCCCGTACCCGAGGTCGACGACGAGGGGGTCCGGTGATTCGCGCAGGACGCGTCGGACATCGGGATCGTGCATCAACCACCGGTCGCTGCGACGCAACCGATTGATGCCGGTGGTGCCGCGGGTGATGACACCCTCAGGCTTGTTCAGGGCTAGGCGTTCTTCTCGAGCCAGGTGGCGGTCACTTCGCCCTCGCCGCGCCACAGGTCGATGAGGTTGACGAGCATCAGTTGTTCGAGTTTGCCGCCGATGAACGGCAGGAACACCTTGGCCTCGGAGGACGTGCGGAGCGTCGAGCCACTGTTGGTGGGGAACAGTGACGTGGTGCCCTTCAGTGAGCCGGGTCCGGCCGGAATCGACGCGTCGTAGTGCCCCGCCGTGGTTTCCCCGTACGCGTCGAAATGCACGTTGCGGGTGATGACCATGTCTTTCTTCATCACCGTCTGTGCGATGTCGGGCAATTCGGTACGGGGGATGACGTGGTGCATCACGATGTCGATTCCGGCGTCGGACACCTCGAAGCTCTTCAGCTCGTTCTCCGAATACTTACGCATCTCCTCGATGCGCGCGTCCCAGTGCTCGCGACTGGACAGCGCTGCATAGACCTGCTGCGTCGAGTGGGTGAACCGGGCGGAGTAGTTCATTCGGCGAGCCATAGTGCGCCAGGTTACCCAGGAGCGGAGCCTGCGGAGCGACCAGGTTACCCAGGAGTGGAGCCTGCGGAACGACCAGGCTCAGCTGCTTGCTTGCGCCGCGATCCAGTTACCGGTGAAGTCCTGCTCGTTGTCGATGAGCGAGAGGACCTGCTCGCTGATCATCGCTTCGATCTTCCCGCCGAAGATGGGGACCTTGACCTCGGTGGTGCCGGCCAGAGCGACGGTGGTCGTCTCGCCCCTACCGTCGAGGGTGGTGGTGCCGGTGATGCGCGCGGGTGCTCCTTCGACGGTGGCTCCGAAGGTGCCCGCGGCATGGGTGCCGTCGAATCGTCCCCAGCTCTCGGTGCGTTCGATGATGAGGTCGCCCTTCTTGAAGGCGGTCACCGCGGACGGCAACTCCTCTTCGGGGACAGACTGGGTCATGACGACGTCGATGGTGCCGTCGCCGACGGTGACGCTCTTCAAGCTGGCACCGGGGCCGCCGATCTGCTCGATGCGGTCCTTCCAGTACTGCTCGGAGGTCAGCGCTGCGTGGACCTTGTCGGCGGAGGCGGGCACAGTCGAACTGTGCTCAATAGGGCGAGGCATCCCCGCAGGTTACCGGGTGACTCTCGCGTTCGTGTGCGACCGGTAGCGTGGGAGTCCGTGCCTACTGCAATTTCCGAACTCACCACCATCCGGGTGGGCGGCCCAGCCCGTGAATTCTGTGTCGCGACGACGGGTGACGAACTGGTGTCTGCCGTGCGCGACGCGGACCGGGCGGGAACAGACGTGCTGGTCGTCGGCGGGGGATCGAACCTGGTCGTCGGCGACGACGGGTTCGACGGTCGGGTGATTCGGGTGACCGGTTCGCGACTGGACATCGACGGAGAGATCGTGACCGTCGATGCGGGCGTCGAGTGGGATGCCGTCGTGCAGGCGACGATCGATGCAGGTCTGTCCGGGATGGAGGCACTCTCGGGGATTCCTGGAACGACCGGCGCGACGCCGATTCAGAACGTCGGGGCCTACGGTGCGTCGACGTCGGAATTGCTGCACAGTCTCACCGTCTACGACCGGCAGACCCAGGAGACGTCGGTGTGGACGCCGGAGCAGTGCGGATTCGGAACGCATCGCTCGTCGGTGTTCAAGCGATCGTCGCGCTACGTGATTCTGGACGTGACGTTCGCGCTGAAGAAGACCACCGAATCACTGCCGGTGCGCTACGCGGCGTTGTCGGAGCGGCTCGATGTGCAGATCGGCGACGTCGTTCCGGTGCCCGACGTACGCGCAGCGGTGCTCGCGCTGCGTGGTGAGCGTGGAATGGTGCTGGACGCGGCCGATCACGACACGTGGAGCGTGGGGTCGTTCTTCCTCAACCCGGTGTTGCCGGAGGTGCCGGAGCAGGCAACCCACGCGCCGAGCTTCCCCGACCCGGCCGGCACCAAGATTCCGGCGGCCTGGCTCATTCAGAACTCGGGATTCCCTCGGGGCTACGGCACCGAGTTCGGCCGCGGTACCGCGGCCCTGTCGACCAAACATGTACTCGCGATCACCAACCGGGGCGGGGCCACCGCGTCGGACATCATGGCTCTTGCCGCGCACGTCCGAGACGGTGTGCGAGAGAAGTTCGGGGTCACGCTGACCCCCGAGTGTGACCTCGTCAACTGCGCTCTGGGTTAGGGACGCTTGAAACGGCGCATACGATGGAGATTCGAGAGTTCGGCTCGTAGGAGGTAAGTCAGTGCAGGTCACCAGCGTGGGGCACGCGGGATTCCATATTCGGACCGAGGCGGGGAGCATCCTGTGCGATCCGTGGGTGAACCCGTCCTTCTACGCGTCGTGGTTCCCTTTCCCCGACAACTCGGGCCTGGACTGGGACGAGTTGGGTGATTGCGATTACCTTTACGTCTCGCACCTGCACAAGGATCACTTCGATCCCCGCAACCTGGCCGAACACGTCAACAAGGACGCGACGGTCCTGCTGCCGGACTACCCGGTGCTCGATCTCAAGCACGAGCTGGAGAAGCTCGGCTTTCACAAGTTCTACGAGACCACCGACTCGGTCAAGCACACGCTGACCGGGCCCAAGGGCGATCTCGACATCATGATCATCGCGCTCCGCGCGCCTGCCGACGGCCCGATCGGCGATTCCGGCCTGGTGGTGTCCGACGGGAAGACCGTCGCGTTCAACATGAACGACGCGCGGCCGGTGGACCTGGACATGATGACCGAGCAATTCGGTCCGGTCGACGTCCACATGCTGCAGTATTCGGGCGCGATCTGGTACCCGATGGTCTACGACATGGTCTCGCGCGCGAAGCGGAACTTCGGCATCCAGAAGCGTCAGCGACAGATGGATCGTGCGCGCCAGTACATCGAGCAAGTCGGCTCCACGTGGGTCATTCCGTCGGCGGGCCCGCCGTGTTTCCTCGACGACGAACTGCGCTCGCTCAACGACGTCTACGGCGACCCGGCCAACGTGTTCCCGGACCAGATGGTGTTTCTCGAGCAGATGCGACTGCACGGGCACGACAAGGGTCTGCTGATGATTCCGGGCACGACGGCCACGTTCGAGGGTTCGGATCTGAAGTCCCACGAGCATCCCATCCCCACGGCCGACGCCGAAGCCATCTTCACCACCGGCAAAGCCGACTACATCGAGGCCTACGCCCAGCGTCAGGCGTCGGTCATCGCAGCCGAGAAGGCAGGCTGGGCACCGGCCGAGGGCGAGCCGCTGCTCGAGCCGCTGCGCGGACTGTTCGAGCCGATCATGGCGCAGACGGATCTGATCTGTGATGGCATCGGCTACCCCGTCGGGATCACGATGGGTGACGAGACGGTTGTGCTGGACTTCCCGAAAAGGATTGTCCGAGAGCCTATCTCGAACGAGAAGTTCCGATACAGCTTCACGATCCCGCCGGAACTGGTGCGCACGGCAGTGCGTGATCAGGAGCCGGACTGGGTCAACTCGATCTTCCTGTCCACCCGGTTCCGTGCTCGACGGGTCGGCGGGTACAACGAGTTCCTGTACACGTTCTTCAAGTGCCTCACCGACGAACGCATCGCCTACGCCGACGGCTGGTTCTCCGAGGCGCACGACGACACCGCCACCATCACGATGGGCGGCTACGAGATACAGCGTCGCTGCCCGCACCTGAAGGCGGACCTGACGAAGTTCGGCATCGTCGAGGGAAACAAGCTCACCTGCAACCTGCACGGCTGGGACTGGAACCTGGACTCGGGCCGCTGCCTGACGTCGAAGGGACACGAGCTGCGCTCGCAGAAGCTCTGACTCGTCGTCGACGGTTCGCTGTGAGACTGCCCCCAAAAACAGTGGGAAATGTGGGGTAGTTCGCAGACGCAGGTACGTTGGACAACGTGCATGAGCAGGTAGAACAGACAAAACGGACGCGCATGGTGTGGTTGGTCACCGTGCTCGTCGCACTGGTTGCTTTAGTACCCGGCTGCACCGTCGGATCGGGCGCCAAGAGCCCCGGTGCTTCGGCACCGACGACCGAGGCAGCGCCCGTCGCGCAGATCACGCAGAACCCGGCCGAAGGTGCCACCGACGTCAGCCCGGTGGCACCGATCTCGGTGTCGGTGACGAACGGAACGCTCACCCAGGTCGAGCTGACCAACCCGGACGGCAAGGTCGTTGAGGGTGCGCTGGCGCCCGACAAGGCGTCCTACGCCGTCACCGAGCCACTCGGGTACGGGGTGAAATACACGTGGTCGGGTTCCGCCGTCGGTGCGGACAACAAGACCGTGCCGATCGAGGGCAGCTTCACCACCGTCGAACCGGACAGCCGTACCTCGGTGAGCACCAACATCGGCGACGGCCAGGAAGTCGGCATCGCAGCGCCGATCATCCTGCAGTTCGACTCGGCGATCGAGGACAAGGCAGCCGTCGAGAAGGCGCTGACCGTCACCACCAACCCGCCGACGCCCGGTGCCTGGGCGTGGTTCCCCGACGACAACGGCTCGCGCATCCACTGGCGTCCCACCAACTACTGGACGCCCGGCACGACGGTCTCGGTAAACGCCAAGCTCTACGGCGTGAACTACGGCGACGGTGCCTACGGGGCCGACGACGTCACCCTCAACTTCAGCATCGGACGCAGCCAGGTCGTCGTCGCCGACGCCACCAGCCACCGCATGCAGGTGGTGCGCGACGGCGCGACGATCATGGACATTCCCGTCAGCTACGGCGAGGGTAACGAGGACCGCAACGTGACCCGCAGCGGCATCCACGTCGTCACCGAGAAGCACGAGGACTTCCTGATGTCGAACCCGCCGTTCTACGAGAACGTGCGCGAACGCTGGGCGGTGCGCATCTCGAACAACGGCGAGTTCATTCACGCCAACCCGCTGACCACCGGCGTGCAGGGCGCATCGAACGTCACGAACGGATGTATCAACCTCTCGACCGAGGACGCGCAGCAGTACTTCGGCACGGCGATGTACGGCGATCCGGTGGAGGTCACCGGCACCCGCATCGACCTCTCCGCAGCGGACGGTGACCTGTACGACTGGGCCATCGACTGGCCGACGTGGGAGTCGATGTCGGCGCTCCCTGCCGGCGGAGCAGCCGCAACGACGACGCCTGCGACAACGGCACCCGCGACGACAACGGCACCTGCGCCCGCTGGGTAGAGCGCTGCGCATGTGAGTGGAACCTCGTAGCCCACTACGAAGTTCCACTCACATGGGTTACTTACGGGAGAAGCGCCCCGGACCGGCCTGATCGCGTGGCTTGATGATGATCTGGTCGAGATTGACGTGCGACGGGCGGGAGGCGACGAAGCCGATCACTTCGGCGATGTCGCTTGCGACCAACGGCGTGATGCCCTGGTAGACCGCGTCGGCCTTGGCCGCGTCGCCGTCGAAGCGGACGAGTGAGAATTCGGTTTCCACGGCACCCGGTGCGACCTCGGTCAACCGCACCGGTTTGCCGAGCAGCTCGCCGCGCAGCGTCCGATGCAGTACGGCCTGAGCATGTTTGGCGGAGGTGTATCCCGAGCCGTTGTCGTAGGCCTCGAATGCCGCGACGGAGGTGATGGTGACGATCAGGCCGTCGCCGGAATCGATCAGCTTGGGCAGCAACGCTTTCGTGACGCGGAGTGTGCCGAGAACGTTGGTCTCCCACATCCAGCGCCAGTCGTCGAGGTCGGCGTCGATCACCGGGGCCAATCCCTTTGCGCCACCGGCATTGTTGATCAGGACGTCGACGCGGGGGATGACGGCGGTGAAGGCGGCCACCGAATCCTCGTCCGTCACATCGAGTTCCAGGGCGGTGCCGCCGATCTCCGAGGCCAGTTCTTCGAGTCGGTCGAGCCTGCGTGCGCCGATGACGACGTGGAATCCGTCGGCGGCGAGCTGGCGCGCAGTGGCCGCGCCGATGCCGGAACTCGCTCCGGTGACGACGGCGATGCGGGTATCGGGTGCGATGTGTTCGGGCGAGGTCATGGAGAAATTCTAGTTCGGGAGAAACAGCGCATCCGGACGGGCCCAATTGGACAATCGGGCTTCGAGTGCTAATTTTGGGTTCATGTCCGCCAGCGAGACCACCGCGATGCGGGTCACCTATGTGACCGCGTCCCTCGGGTCTCGCCTCCCGCTTCCTCGGGAATCGTGTTGTCTCGGCCAAGGAACCTGTCTCTAGCCTTCTCGCGCTACGGGCAGTCGATTCGCGTGACGTGGACCTCCCCGGTCTGCCTCACCCCTTGACCTGCATCACTTCGCTCTTTCGTCGACGTTGCACACGAGACGAAGGTTTTCACTGCTGAGGAACACGACGGATGTCCGTATCCACGCTGCACCACCACTCTCGCCCCACCGCGCTGCGCTCGCCGGCGCGGTCCACCTCCCACACCCCGCTGCGATCGCGAGTCCAGCTCGTCGCGCCCGATCTTCGGATTGCCGACAGTCCCGCGGCGTCGGTACTGCGGGTCGCATGCGTCGAGGGCCCGATCTCGCGTGACAGTGCCGCACGCACAACGGGTTTGAGCATTGCCACGGTCAATCGTCAGGTCTCTGCTCTGCTCGGCGTCGGATTGCTGCGCGAGCGCGCGGACCTCACGGCCGCCGGTGCGATCGGACGCCCCCGCGTGCCGTTCGAGGTCAATCACGAGCCGTTCTCGACCATCGGGATCCATATCGGTGCCGTCGTCACCGGGATCATCGTCAGCGACCCGCGCGGAAAGATCCTGGGGGCTGTGGAGATTCCCACGCCCAGCGGGTCCGCCGATGCGGCGCTAGCCTCGATCACCCGCAGCGCCGGGGCCTTCGCCGGCAGATGGCATCGGCGCACCCCACTGTGGGTGGGGGTTGCCCTCGGCGGCCGTGTCGACACGACGACCGGCACCGTTGATCATCCGCGTCTGGGCTGGGAGAACGCCCAGGTGGCGGGCGTCATCGGCGGTGGGTTGGGGCTACCGATCTCTGTTTCCGGCCACGTCGAAGCGATGGCGGCGTCGGAACTTCTGCTCGCGCCCCGCGTATTGGACGCCGCTGCTCCGCCGAGCAGCACCGGCACCTCGCTCTACTTCTATGCACGCGAAAGCGCAGGCATGGCGCTGACGATCGACGGCCGCGTGCACACTCCGTCCAGCGGACCCGGGTCGATCGCTCACCTGCCCACCGGCTCGTCGGTGCTGTGCAGCTGCGGCAACCGGGGCTGCCTCGAAGCGGCCGTCAGCGATCGCGCGATCGTGACCGCGGCGATCGACCGCAAAATTTTCGCGAGCGTAGCCCGCGGAGCGACCCATACGACTGCCCCGCAACCCCGGCCGACTATCTCCGCTGTGTACCGAGCCGCGACCGACGGCTCGGAGGCGGCCCGGGAATTGCTCGTCGAACGGGCCGTCACGTTGGGTCGGACGGTCGCCCTGTTACGCGACATGTTCAATCCGGATCGAGTGGTACTTGGTGGCCAGGCGTTCACGGCGTATCCCGCCGGGATTCCGCACGTGGGGGAGGCCTTCGCGGCCAATTCGACGTTGCCGCGCAGGGACATTCGGGTCACCGGATTCGGCGACCGGGTGCAGGAATTCGCCGCAACGGTGGTTTCGCTCAGTTCCCTGTACTCGGATCCACTGGCCTCGATGCGCCGAGCAGCCGCGTAAGTTGACCCCACATGAGCACCCCTGCAGCAGGACCGGTTCGGCAGGCCACCGGCATCGACGGAACGAACATCGTCTACCGGGTCACCGGTGACCCGGCGGCGAGACCGCTGGTTTTGCTGCACGGGTGGGCGCAGAGTTCGGCGTGCTGGGGCGACGGGCTGCTGGCCGATCTGTCCTCGCGCTACCGCGTCGTTGCTGTCGACCTGCGTGGCCACGGTTACTCCGATGCCCCCGAGGCCG
The DNA here is from genome assembly GCF_000482405.1 of Rhodococcus sp. JG-3. Lineage (NCBI taxonomy): Bacteria > Bacillati > Actinomycetota > Actinomycetes > Mycobacteriales > Nocardiaceae > Rhodococcus > Rhodococcus sp. JG-3. The sequence goes on along the minus strand of NZ_KI519398.1, from coordinate 4,964,523 downwards.
GATACGACGACTCGAAGGTCTGGGCCGGGGACGTGGCCGCGGTGCTCGACGCCGAGAACATCACGGCAGGCGCAGTGCTGCTGGGGTGGTCATACGGCGGGCTGGTGATCTGCGATTATCTCGCGACCCACGGCTCGGACGCGATCGCGGGCATCGTGCTCGTCGGCGCGATCACGAGTATCGGCAGAGGCGAGGCAGGCGGACGGGTGGGTACGGCCATGCGGGCGGCGATCCCCGGGGCGATGGCCGAAGAACCGCGTATCGCGATCAAGGCACTGGGTAGTTTCGGTAACGCGTTGACGGGTCCTGTGGAAGGAAAAGGCACCGAGGCGCAGGCCCTGTTCGGGTTGACCCTGTCCACCCGGCCGCGGGTTCGCGCCGCGTTGTTCGATCGCACCGTCGGCCACGACGAGCTGCTGCGCAACCTCGATATCCCCGCCTTCGTGCTGCACGGAACCGACGACACCGTCGTCGATGTCTCGGCCGGTCGGCACGCCGCGGACCTCATTCCCGGAGCCGGCGCGTCGTACTGGGACGGCGTCGACCACGGCCCGTTCGTCGCCGATCCTGAGCGCTTTCTCGGCGAGGTGAGCGAATTCGTCGACGGTCTGGACGGGTGAGCAAAAGCGCAGGCCGTGCGAAGCGGCAGACGTGGCGACGTAATGTGGAGGCGTGCACGCTGAAGAAGTGACTGGACGCCGGCTGAACAGGGTCGCTGTGTTGTCCTTGCATACCTCCCCGCTGGCGCAGCCCGGAACGGGCGATGCCGGGGGAATGAACGTCTACGTACTGCAGAGCGCCAAGCAGTTGGCCGAACGCGGCGTCGAGGTCGAGATATTCACCCGCGCGACGTCGTCGAGCGATGCGCCGGTCGTCGAGGCCGCTCCCGGGGTGCTGGTACGCAACATCGTCGCGGGGCCGTTCGAGGGTCTGGACAAACACGACCTGCCCACTCAACTGTGTGCGTTCGCGGCCGGGGTGCTCCGCGAGGAAGCTCGGCACGAGCCCGGCTACTACGACCTGGTTCATTCGCACTACTGGCTGTCGGGTCAGGTGGGGTGGTTGGCGCGTGATCGCTGGGGAGTGCCGTTGGTGCACACGGCGCACACCCTCGCCGCCGTCAAGAACGCGTCCCTGGCTCAGGGCGATGCACCCGAGCCCGCGGCCCGTCAGATCGGTGAGCAGCAGGTGGTCGCCGAGGCCGATCGATTGATCGCCAACACCACCGAGGAAGCGAAATCGCTCGTCGAGATCTACGGGGCTCGGCAGGAGTCGATCGACGTGGTTGCCCCGGGAGCCGATCTGGCGCAATACAATCCGGGAGACAAGCGGGCTGCACGTGCCGCACTCGGACTCTCGCAGGACGAGGCCGTAGTCGCGTTCGTCGGGCGGATCCAACCGCTCAAGGCCCCCGACGTTCTGGTCGCTGCGGCTGCCGAAGTGCTGCAACGACATCGGAGCATGCCGCTGCGGATCCTGATCGTCGGCGGACCGTCCGGCAGCGGGTTGGACCGACCCGACAGTCTGATCGATCTGGCCGATACGCTCGGGATCACCCCGCACGTGACGTTCATGCCGCCGCAGCCGTCCGCTCGCCTGGCGCAGGTGTACCGAGCCGCCGATCTCGTGGCGGTGCCGAGCTACAACGAATCGTTCGGCCTGGTGGCGATCGAAGCCCAGGCCTGTGGAACACCGGTCGTCGCAGCAGATGTCGGCGGGCTCGGTGTCGCTGTGCGATCCGGTGAAACCGGGCGACTGGTGCAGGGACACCGCATCACGGACTGGGCCGACGCATTGGCGTCGATGCTCGTCGATCGAGCGGCGTTGTCCGAGATGGCAATTGCCGCACCGCTCCATGCGCGAAACTTCTCGTGGGAACACACCGCGGACGGCCTGATCGAGAGCTACCGGCAGGCCCGATTCCACTTCGATCGAGGCGAGGCACCGAGTGAATTCTCACCGCGACGAGTCCGAGGATTGTCGAAATTGCGCAGATCGGGAGCAGTGACCGCATGAGCGAAACCGCCGAACTGATCGACCGGGTCCTGAAGGATCGCGAACTGGACTACACGCGGCGCGGCGAGGTGTTCACCGTCGAACTGCCCGGCGAACGCAAACTGAAGACGACGACGATGTTGACCGTCGGACACCACGGGGTGCGCATCGAGGCGTTCGTCTGCCGCAAGCCCGACGAGAACTTCGAGGGCGTCTACAAATACCTGCTGCGTCGCAACCGCCGGCTGTACGGAGTGCATTACACGATCGACAAGGTCGGTGACATCTACTTGGTGGGCCGAATGTCGTTGCGCGCCGTCGACGGTGACGAACTCGATCGGATCTTCGGTCAGACCCTCGAGGCCGCCGACGGCGACTTCAACGTGTTGCTCGAGCTGGGTTTCGCGGAGTCGATCAAGCGCGAATGGGCCTGGCGTGTGTCACGCGGTGAATCGCTCGCGAATCTGAAGGCGTTCGAGCACCTGGTGGCCAGTGGCAGCAGCGACGAGCCGGAACATCCGTAACTCGCCGGAAACGGCTGGGTATTGCCCTTGGTAACGTCCGGTTCCTAGCCTGAGGTCATGACCAGGCCCGAGGACACTCGCCCGCCGCTGCTGCAGATGTTCGGTTACGGCATGCAGCACATCCTGTCCATGTTCGGCGGTGTCATCGCCGTCCCGATCATCGTGGGCGGAGCAGCGGGACTGTCCGGGGCCGATCAAGCGCTGCTCATCTCGTGCGCGCTGTTCGTCAGTGGCGTCGCGACCGTGCTGCAGACCGTCGGAGTGCCCTTCTTCGGCTCGCAACTGCCGCTGGTGCAAGGCATCTCGTTTGCATCGGTGTCGACGGTGCTGACCATCATCGGCAGCGCGGAGGACGGTAGAACCGGGCTCCGCACGGTCCTCGGGGCCGTCCTGGTGGCCGCGCTGATCGGTTTGGCCATCGCCCCGTTCTTCTCGAAGATCGTCCGCTTCTTCCCACCCCTGGTGACCGGAAGCATCATCACCGTCATCGGGCTGTCGCTGATGCCGGTCGCCGCACGCTGGATCACCGGCCAGGAAATGGTGGGCGGTGCGCCGAACCCCCAGTACCTGGACCCCGGCAACATCGGACTGGCGATGTTCACCCTGCTCGCGGTGCTGGTGATGACCAAGATCAAGGTGCTCTCGCGCCTGTCCATCCTGCTCGGGCTCGTCGTCGGGACGATCGCAGCACTGATCGTGGGCAAGACGGACTTCGGCGGCGTCGGGGATGCCGCGGTGGTCGCGGTGCCCACCCCGTTCGCCTTCGGCTCGCCGATCTTCGCCGTCGGCGCGATCGTGTCGATGACGATCGTGATCCTGGTGGTGATGGTGGAGACCACGGCCGACATCCTGGCCGTGGGAGAGGTCGTCGGAACCGACGTCGACTCCCGACGTGTAGGCGACGGATTGCGCGCAGACATGGTCTCCTCGGCCGTCGCCCCCATCTTCAACACGTTCCCGGCGACGGCGTTCGCGCAGAACGTGGGTCTGGTGGCGATGACCGGTATCAAGAGCCGCTTCGTCGTGGCCCTGGGCGGCGGCGTGCTTGCGCTGCTGGGCCTTTCGCCGATTCTCGCGGCGGTCATCGGTGTCGTGCCGCTGCCGGTACTCGGAGGTGCCGGCATCGCGTTGTTCGGAACGGTCGCCGCCAGTGGAATCCGCACTCTCGGCAAGGTGAACTACGACAACAACTCCAACGTGGTGATCGTGGCGGTGACCTTGGCGTTCGGCCTGATTCCCGTTGTTGCGAGCGATTTCTGGGACGAATTCCCGGACTGGTTCGTCACCGTGTTCCACTCCGGAATCAGTGCCGCAAGCATTGTGGCAGTGGTGCTCAACGTATTCTTCAACGTATTCAAGCCCGGTGCGCCGTCGAATCCATCGGTGGTGGCAGCGGGCCCAGCAGTGATGGTGCGCGAGGACGAGGCCCGGGTACTCGGCGACGGCGGGACCTTGCCCGGCAAGGCCGCGCCCGACGAGAACACCTGAGTGAAATCCTGCGCACCCAGGTTCGCGCGGGTACCGTCCCGAAACAGACGAAACACATCGATATTGGAGGACATCTTGTCATTCGTTACCCGCACGAGTACGCGGAAGGCAGCACTCGGCGGCGTCGCGTCGCTCGGTGCCATCGCCCTCATCGCAGGCTGTGGATCCGCACCCGAGAACGAAGGATCGGGCGGGAGCGGCTCGAGTGACTTCCTGCCCTGCATGGTCTCCGACAGTGGCGGATTCGACGACAAATCCTTCAACCAGCTCGGATTCGAGGGACTGACCGAGGCCGCAAGCGAGCTCGGCGTCGAGCCGCGCACCGTCGAGTCCGCGTCGCCCACCGACTACGCCCCCAACATCAACAATCTCGTGGATCAGGGCTGCAACCTGATCGTCACCGTCGGATTCGACCTCGCCGACGCCACCAAGGTCGCGGCCGAGGCCAACTCCGACATCGATTTCGCGATCATCGACGACTCCACGATCGACCTCCCGAACGTCAAGCCGCTGACCTACGACGCGTCGCAGTCGGCATTCCTGGCCGGCTACGCCGCCGCCAGCTACAGCAAGACCGGAGTGGTCGGCACCTTCGGCGGCTCACAACTGCCGACCGTCACCATCTTCATGGACGGTTTCGCCGACGGCGTGAACTACTTCAACGAGCAGAAGGGCAAGGCGGTCCGGGTCATCGGCTGGGACGTGCCGTCCCAGAACGGCTCGTTCACCGGTGGATTCACCGCCAACGAGGTCGCCAAGAACACCGCCCAGGGCCTGATCGACCAAAATGCAGACGTTATCTTCCCGGTCGGTGGACCCATCTACCAGAGTGCGGCACAGGCCATTCGGGATTCCTCGCGTCCGGTGGCACTCATCGGTGCCGACGCGGACGTGTTCGAGTCGGACCCGTCGGTCGGCGATCTGCTGCTCACCTCGGTGACCAAGGGCCTCAAGACCAGTGTCGACGAGGTAGTGGCCAACTCCGGTGCAGACAAGTTCGACAACAGCCCGTACGTGGGCACGCTCGAGAACGACGGCGTCGGCATCGCGCCGTTCCACGACTTCGAGTCCCAGGTCGACCCCGCGCTGCAGGGCGAACTGGACACGATCAAGGCCGGCATCGTCGACGGGTCCATCACCGTCGAATCGCCGTCGGCACCCAAGTAGCCTCGGTCGTAAAGGGATATGAAGCTCGAACTTCGCGGTATAACCAAACGATTCGGCTCGTTGATCGCCAACGATCACATCGATCTGACGGTCGAATCCGGCGAGATCCACTGCCTCCTCGGTGAGAACGGTGCAGGCAAGTCCACGTTGATGAACGTGCTCAGCGGCCTGTACCGCGCCGAGGAGGGCCAGATCCTGCTCGACGACGTCGAGCAGAACTTCGCCGGACCGGGCGAGGCGATGACTGCAGGAATCGGCATGGTGCATCAGCACTTCATGCTCATTCCGGTGTTCACCGTGGCCGAGAACATCGTGCTCGGCAACGAAACCACCTCGCTCGGTGGACGACTTGACCTCGTGGCAGCACGAAAGCTGGTACGAGAAATATCCGCGAGGTTCGGCTTCGACCTCGACCCCGATGCTCTCGTCGACGATCTCCCCGTCGGCGTGCAGCAGCGGGTCGAGATCGTCAAGGCGCTCTCTCGAGAAGCCAAGGTGCTCGTGTTCGACGAGCCGACGGCCGTGCTGACGCCGCAGGAAACCGACGATCTGATGCGGATCATGCGGGAACTTGCGGCGTCGGGCACCACCATCGTGTTCATCACCCACAAGCTCCGTGAAGTACGCGAAGTAGCAGACAAGATCACCGTCATCCGGCTCGGCAAGGTCGTCGGCGAAGCGAAGCCGACGGCAGGCAACACCGAACTCGCCGCGTTGATGGTGGGACGTGATGTGCAGCTGACCGTTTCGAAGGAACCGGCCGAGCCGGGTGCTGCAGCATTGGTCGTCGAGAACCTGTCGGTGTTCGACGCCCAGGGCAACAAGACCGTCGACGACATCAGTCTCGAGGTCGCCGCGGGAGAAATCCTCGCCATTGCCGGCGTGCAGGGCAACGGGCAGACCGAATTCGTCGAGGCGCTACTCGGCTTGCAGGAGAACGTATCCGGAAAGATCGCCCTCGACGGTCGCTCTCTCGTCGGGGCGACAGTTCAGCAGGTGCTCGACGCCGGCGTCGGGTTCGTGCCCGAGGACCGGACCGTCGACGGCCTGGTGGGGGAGTTCTCGATTGCCGAGAACCTGATGCTCGACCGCTCCATCAGCGAGCCGTTCGTGCGGCGCGGAGCGGTACAGCGGGACTATCTCGACACGTTCGCGTCGGAGAAACTGACCGAATTCGACGTGCGGGCACCGGGAATCGGAACCGCCGTCGGACGCCTGTCCGGTGGTAACCAGCAGAAGGTGGTACTCGCACGCGAACTGAGCCGCGATCTGCGACTGTTCGTCGCCGCGCAGCCCACTCGCGGAATCGATGTGGGATCCATCGAATTCGTACACAAGCGCATCGTCGCCACCCGGGATTCGGGGATCCCGGTCATCGTGGTGTCGAGCGAACTGGACGAGGTCGCCGCACTGGCCGACCGCATAGCCGTCATGTATCGAGGAGCAATCGTGGGAATCGTCCCCGGGGATACGTCCCGCGAAACACTCGGATTGATGATGGGCGGCGAGCGCGGTGAGTGAGACCGAGCAGCCGTCGAAAGCTCATGTCGTACTTCGGCAGATCTTCACCGGCAGAGCCATCATCTCGGTTCTCGCGGTCCTGCTTGCGCTGATCGTCGGTGCCGTCCTCATTGCCGCGACCAATTCCGGCGTCCAGGAATCGGCAGGCTACTTCTTCTCCCGTCCGTCGGACATGCTGACGGCGATCTGGGATTCGGTGTCCGGCGCGTATTCGTCGCTGTTCCAGGGGTCGGTGTACAACTTCCGTCGTCCCGGGTTCGAGAACGGCATCCGGCCGTTGACCGAGACGTTGACGTTCGCGACACCGCTCATCGTCGCCGGACTCGGTGTGGCCCTTGCCTTTCGGGTCGGTATGTTCAACATCGGTGGTCGTGGCCAGATGCTGATCGCCGCCGCATGTGCGGGCTGGGTCGGTTTCGGGGTGAGCCTGCCCGCCGGCATCCATCTGCTGGTGGCCGTTGTCGCAGGCGTTGTCGGCGGCGCGGTCTGGGGTGGCATCGCCGGATTTCTCAAGGCCCGCACCGGTGCCCACGAGGTGATCGTCACGATCATGCTCAATTACGTTGCGTTCTATCTCATCTCGTACCTCCTGCGTACTCCCGGTGCGCTGCAGGCTCCGGGATCGAACAACCCCAAGACGGCCCCCATCGAATCGACGGCCGTGTTCCCGAAGCTGTTCGGCGACAAGTACAACCTGCATCTCGGATTCGTGCTGGTGATCCTCGTGACGGTCGCGGTGTGGTGGCTGCTCGAACGATCGAGCCTCGGATTCCGGTTCCGTGCCGTCGGTGAGAACCCGCACGCGTCACGCGTCGCCGGAATGAACGTCAACCGCATCTACCTCTACGCGATGATCCTGTCCGGAGCTCTCGTCGGCCTGGCCGGTGTCGCTCAGGTGCTCGGTACGGTCACCACCGGCTTCAGTGCCGACATCGACGCCGGTATCGGATTCGACGCCATCACCGTGGCCCTGCTCGGGCGATCCAAACCGTGGGGCGTCTTCTTCGCGGGAATCCTGTTCGGCGCGTTCAAGGCCGGCGGGTTCGCCATGCAGGCGGCCGAGGGCGTACCCATCGACATCGTGCTCGTCGTGCAGTCGGTGATCGTGCTGTTCATCGCCGCACCGCCGTTGGTGCGAGCGGTGTTCCGATTGCCCAAACCCGGTGAAGAGAAACTCGCCAAAGCCGAGACCGCGAAGGTGGGTGCACTGTGACCACCTCCGTCGACTCACCCGCAGAGACGGTCCTCGGTCGTAGTTGGAAGGTGCCCACGATCCTCGGGGTCGTGACACTGCTGGCGTTGGTGCTGTTCGTGGTCCGAAAAGGCTCAGGAACCAGTACATTCGCGCTGGCCTCGGAAGACGACTTCTTCGCACTGCCCGCCGTCGGCGTACCGTCGTACGGTGCAGGCCTGGTCGTGGTCGTATTGCTGGCCGTCATCACCGGCTACGCGGCCCTGTTGGCGTCGCGTTACCGGTCGACGCCGCTGTGGCTGCTCGCCGTGTTCGCAGTGTTGTTCGTGTTCGGATTTCTCGCGTGGGCCGCGGACGGGGAGACGATCCCCGTACCCGGATTGCTCATCGGCGCAGTCGCTTTGAGCACACCGCTGATCTTCGGTGCGATGGGCGGAGTGATCTCCGAGCGTGTCGGCGTCATCAACATCGCCATCGAGGGGCAGCTGCTGGCAGGGGCTTTCGTCAGCGCCGTCGTCGCGTCGATCACCGGTTCGACCTACGTGGCCTTGCTCGCCGCTCTGGTCGCAGGCGCACTGACGGCGTCTCTGCTGGCCGTGTTCTCGATTCGCTACTTCGTCAATCAGGTCATCGTCGGTGTGGTGCTCAACGTGCTTGTCGTCGGACTGACGAGCTTCCTGTACTCGGTGGTGCTCACCAAGAACGCCGAGACGCTGAATTCGCCACCGCGCTTCGCGCGCATCGACATTCCGGTGCTCTCGCAGATTCCGATCCTCGGTCCGGTGCTGTTTCGACAGACACTGATCGTCTATTTGATGTACATCGCCGTGGCCCTGGTGTTCTTCGGTCTGTTCCATACCAAGTGGGGTCTGCGACTACGTGCCGTCGGTGAGCATCCGCAAGCCGCCGACACCGTCGGAATCAACGTGGCCCGAACGCGGTTCTGGAACGTCTGCCTCGCCGGTGCCATCGCCGGGCTCGGCGGTGCGTATTTCACGCTCGGGTCCGTCGGAGCCTTCGGCAAGGAGATGACCGCAGGTGCCGGCTACATCGCACTCGCCGCGGTCATCTTCGGCCGATGGGATCCGGTGCGCGCCACCCTGGCCGCATTGCTGTTCGGATTCGCGTCGAATCTGCAGAACGTACTGGGCATCATCGGGTCCCCGGTGCCGAGCGAGTTCATGCTGATGCTGCCGTACGTGGTCACCATTTTCGCCGTCGCCGGCCTGGTGGGCCACGTGCGAGGACCGGCCGCGGCGGGCAAACCGTACGCGTCCAGGAGTTGACGGTTTCGCCATCTGACTCAGCGGTAGGGTCGTAAGTCTGATGTGACCGCTTTCACTGTAAGGTTCGATCATTGTTGCCGCAGTTTTTCGAAGGAGAGCCATGAGCTTCCGCAGTCCCTTTCCCGACGTCGAGATCCCGAATCTGAGCGTCTACGACTTCCTGTTCGGGTCCATCGCCGAGTCCGATCTGGACAAGCCTGCGCTCATCGACGGCACGTCGGGTGACGTCACCACCTACAAGAGCCTGATCGGCCAGGTCGACGCGATCGCCGGGGCGCTCGCTGCCCGTGGGCTCGAGGTCGGCGACGTCGTCGGACTGCATTCGCCGAACGTCCCCGCATTCGCGTCGGTGCTGCACGGCATTCTGCGTGCCGGCGGAACTGCGACGACGATCAATGCGCTCTACACCGCCGAGGACATCGCCAAGCAGCTCACCGGCTCGGGCGCGAAGTTCCTGTTCACCGTCTCCCCGCTGTACCCGCAGGCCAAGGCCGCCGCGGATAAGGTGGGCATCGACGCCGATCACGTCATCGTGCTCGACGGCGCCGCGGGCCACCCGAGCCTGCGCGACCTGCTCACCCAGGGCGCACCTGCTCCCGAGGTCTCGTTCGATCCGGCCACGCACGTTGCCGTGCTGCCGTACTCGTCCGGCACGACGGGTGTGCCCAAGGGCGTCATCCTCACGCACCGCAACCTCGTCGCCAACGTGGCCCAGATGGAACCGCGCGTGGGCATCGACAGCAACGACGCGATCCTGGCGCTGCTGCCGTTCTTCCATATCTACGGCCTGACGGTGCTGCTCAACATCGCCCTCAAGCTGCGCGCGCACCTGGTGACGATGCCGAAGTTCGACCTCGTCGAGTTCCTGCGCATCATCCAGGACCAGAAGCTGACCTACCTGTTCATCGCCCCGCCGGTGGCCGTCGCGCTCGCCAAGCACCCGATGATCGATCAGTACGACCTCTCGAGCGTGCACACCATCTTCTCCGGCGCGGCCCCGTTGGACGAGGAGCTCGGCAAGGCCGTCGCCAAGCGCTTGAACACGCGGGTGCGTCAGGGCTACGGCATGAGCGAGCTCAGCCCGGTCAGCCACGCGATCCCGTTCGATCGCGACGACATGCCGCTCAGCTCGGTGGGCCAGCCACTGGCCAACACCGAGAACAAGCTCGTCGACCCGGGCACGCTCGAGGAAATCGAGCTGCCCACAGAGGGATTGAGCAAGCCGGGCGAGCTGTGGGTCAAGGGACCGAACGTGATGGCGGGATACCTGAACAATCCCTCCGCCACCGCGGAGACCCTCGACTCCGACGGTTACCTGCACACCGGCGACATCGCCGTCGCCGACCACGAGGGCGTCGTCTACATCGTCGACCGCCTCAAGGAACTGATCAAGTACAAGGGCTACCAGGTGCCCCCGGCGGAGCTCGAGGCGCTGCTGCTCACGCACGAGGAAATCGCCGACGCGGCCGTCATCGGTGTTCTCGACGACGAGGGCGAGGAAATCCCCAAGGCGTTCGTCGTCCGCCAGCAGGGTGCCACGATCGACGAAGAGGGCATCATCGCGTTCGTCGCCGAGCGCGTCTCCCCGCACAAGAAGGTTCGACGCGTCGAGTTCATCGACATCGTGCCGAAGTCTGCGGCCGGCAAGATTCTTCGTAAGGATCTGCGGGCAGCGGAGGCTGGAAAGTAAAACTCCGTTCCACGACAACACCCCGTCTCACACTCAGTGGGGCGGGGTGTTGTGTTGTGGCGCAGGGGTTTCGATAGTGCACACCCCTTTTTCCGACCGCGCGACCCTCCTCGGGCGCAAACATGGGCGCTCAGTCGGTAGCAGGGGCGTGAGGTTGTCGTGAAACCGCGCTCGAATCAGCCGGGTGCACTCATCGCCGGGCATCGGGTGAGGCGGTTGTATTCGTCCAGGGTGGTCAGTGGGGGACGGTCGACGAGAGACAACGGTGCCACGCTCATCGAGAGCTGAGTTCCGGTGGTGGAGAACGTGGTGAACCCGGCTCCGGAATCGCTCAGGCCCAGGCGCGAGAACATCGTGGCGATGATCTGCCGACTCATGACAGCCAACTCCGACGTCGGCCGATTTCGATGCCGTCGGGTTCCCAGTCCGACCTGGCCGATCGCGCCGATACCCAACCGGTCGCACGTATCGAGCAGTACACCGATCTCGACTCCGTAGCCGGGGGCGAACGGAAGTGCTTCCAGGAGGCGACGAGTCGCGGCGTATTCCCCGCCCAACGGTTGGAAGACGCCGGCGAGTTCGGGCCGAAGCGCCGTCAGTAGAGGACGTACCGTCAGCTGCGTGACGCGGCCGCCGCCGTCCTCGTCGGTGGTGTCACCGATCGTCAGCGGCCGACGGTAGAAGCCTTTGACCAACTCGACGTCGTCGGACATGACCAGTGGACCGACGAGGGAGGGAACGAAGTGCGAACCGGGATCGACCAGATCGGAGTCGACGAACACCACGAGGTCGCCCGAGGTGGCGGCCACTCCGCGCCACAGCGCTTCACCCTTGCCGCGAACCACGGGTGTGCCGGGTAGGGCGGCCTCCCTGGAGACGACGGTGGCACCGGCGCAGCGGGCCCGCGCCGCGGTGCGGTCGGTCGATCCCGAATCCAGCACCACCAGCTCGTCGATCAGGCTGCCCAGATGGGGAGTCATCGAGGCGATGACGCCGGCGACGGTCTCTTCCTCGTCGAGAGCGGGCAGCACGACCGAGACGGTCCGGCCACGTTTGGCCCGGATGATGTCTGCCAGTGGCCACGGTGAGCGGGCCCAGGTGGCAGCCAGAGCCGGAGTGCCCGCAACGTCGGTTCGGTTCATCGCTTTTCCTTCGTCATCGCTCGAGGAGTGCACGGCTCAGGACGGGCCGGTCGGCAGCCCCAACGACGGTGCGATCACCGACCACGAATCGTGCAGATCCTGTTGCCAGTAGGCCCAGGAATGGGTCCCGTTGGGTCGGAAGTTGTAGGTGGCCTCGATGTTCAACTCCTGCAACCGTTTCTGCATCTGTTGCGAGCACACATCGGTCGTCGCTTCGATCACTGCGCCGACGGCGAGTTGTTGGGCGAGCTTGCCGTAATCGCTGCCGATACCGGGGCCGCCCGGCACGTCGAACGCACCGGGCGCTCCCGTTCCGGACGAGATGTAGACGGCCATGCCGCGCAGCCCCTCGGCATTGACGTAGGGGTCGTTGGCAATCCAGTCGGCGCTGCCCTGTGGTCCCCACATGTTGGCGGTCGACCCACCGCCGCGGGCCTCGACGACGGACCTGACGTACATGGCACCCACCGGGTCGCTGGTGCGTGCGCATCCACTGAACGCGGCGACGGATCGATACACCGAGGGATGGGCGATGGCCAACTGCAGAACGGACGTGCCTGCCATCGATATACCGGCGACCGCATTGGCCCCGTTGCCGTCGAGCAGAGCATCCATCACCGGAGGAAGTTCGCGACCGAGAAAGGTGGACCACATGTTTCGGCCCAGTACCGGATCGTCGTGCAACCAGTCGGTGTAATAGCTCGCAGCGCCGCCCCGCGGAACCACCACGTTGACGTTCTTGTCTCCGAAGAAGCCGGCGATGTCGGTCTGATCGAACCAGCTGCTTCCCCCGTCACCGCCCGCCGCTCCGTTAAGTAGATAGAGCGTGGGTGAACCGGGCTGCGCCGACCGAAATACGTCGAGCTGGATATCGCGGTCCATGGCTGCCGAATGCACCCATACGATGTCTCGTCGGTCGGCAACTCCCTCGACGCCGACCACCGACGAGACGGTGTCGGCGGAAGCCGACCCCGCCGTAGTCGATAGGAGAACGACGACGGTAGCGAGCACACTCAGCGCCGACAAGGTCGCCTGACCGAGGCGAAATCGACTGGGCATCAACGGTTCCTGACATTGTGGGAGCCACGCACGACTAACCTCCGGCGAGCGCGATGTGCCTTTGGACGGTAATGCGAATCACTGGTGCCGACAACAATGTTGACGATCCTTCAGTTCTGACACAGATATCCCGCGAATCGTTGTCAATTTTCCAAAATGCTCGTCGACGGGGTTTCTCGGCCTCTGCCCGGGTGATGCACTGGCCCCTCCGACGCACCTCGCCGCGTCGAATCGCTCTGTCTCCTTCGAAAGGTTGTGTCGTGGTCGCATTCGGACTCATCGACGAGTGGAAGCCCGCTCCAGGACCGCTCACCACGTGGTCACCCACCGTCGCCTCACGAGCTGCTGCCGCGGCTGCGCCCGTTCACCCGGCACCGCCCTCGCACATCCAGCAGGCGTATCTCGAAGCCGCCTACCGCAACCGGGGATCGTCGTTCCGATTCTCCCGGCTGTGCCTGGTGACGTTCAAGATCGAAGGCACGCTGGACCGCACCGCGATGGGACGAGCATTCAACACGTTCGTCACCCGACACGATTCGTTCCGTAGCTGGTTCTCGACGACGGCCGAGGGTTCGACGCGCCACCTCGTCGACGTCGCCGACATCGCGCTCGAAGCGACCGATTTCGGAACGCCTGCGGACTCCGAGGCCATTCGGCGTCACGTGCAGGACAGCACGCCCGGTCCCGAGAGCTGGGACTGCTTCTCGTTCGGAACGATCGAACACGACGATCACTTCGTGGTGTACGCGGCGGTCGATCACCTCGACACCGACGGCATCTCGCAGGCCCTGACCTACTACGAACTGCGCCAGCTCTATCGCAACGCGGTGACGGGGGAGTCCGACGGCCTGTTCACCCCGGGCAGCTACCTCGAGTACTGCCAGCGCGAACGCCTCGAGAGCGACGCGACAACTCTCGAGAGCCCTGCGGTTCGGACCTGGATCGACTTGGTCACCGACAACGGGGGGCGATCTGCCGACGTTCCCACTTCCGTTGGGACGCAGCAGCATCGACTACACGCGGACCTCGCACAGCTCGTTCCCGTTGTTCGACGGTGCCACCGCGCAGGCAGTCGACGAGGCGTGTGCAGCCGTGGGAGTCAAGTTCATCGGCGGAATCTTCGCCGCCGCAGCGCTGGCGGAGTACGAGCTCGCCGGCCGGGGCAGCTACCTCGGTCTGACGCCCAAGAGCACGCGGGCGACCCCCGGCGAATTCGCGTCGATCGGGTGGTATTCGAGCCTGATTCCGGTGCAATTCGACCTCGGTGAGCAGCCGACGTTCCGTACCCTCGCAGTGCTCGCACAGGCAGCATTCGACTCCGGAAAGTTGCTGGCGAACACCTCGTACCACCGGGTGCTCGAGCTGGCCTTGCCGGAACACGGAATCACGACGCAGCCGGGATGGACCGCGCCGATGATCTCGTACGTCGACGTTCGCAAGTTGCCGGGCGAAGCCGAATTGGATGCGGCGGGAGCGGGTCTGTACGGCAACCGCGGCAGTTCCGAGGAAGTCTTCATGTGGATCAACCGCTTCGAGGACCACACCGGCGTCGAGTTCCTGTACCCGGGCACCGACGAGGCCGATCGTTCGATCGACCTGTACTTCTCCAAGATCTCCGAAATCTACGCCGCCGTGGTCGACAAGGGCGACTACATCCCACAGCCACCCGAGGCTCACGTGTTGGCCCACGAGCTTCCGGACGTCAGCAGGGTATGACGCTCCCTCGCCGCGGGTCGTGGCTGACGCTGGGTGCCTGCCTGCTGGCCGTCACGATGCAGATGATCGACGTCACCGCCGTCACCGTGGCGTTGCCGACGATCGCGCGTGACCTCGACGCGTCGGGCACTCAGCAGGTCTGGATCCCGACGGCATATCTGCTCGCCTTCGCCTGCGCGCTGCTCACGATGGCGCGCGCAGGTGAGGTGTTCGGGCGCAGAACGGTATTCGTCACCGGCACTGCACTGTTCGCCGTGACGTCGGTGCTCTGCGCCTACGCGCCCACCGTCGAACTGCTCGTCCTCGCCCGCGTGCTGCAGGGGCTCGCGGGAGCGGCGATGTCGGCGCAGACGGTGGCGATCGTGACAGCGGCCTACTCCGGCACGCGGCGCACCACCGCGTTCGCGCTGTACGGTGGCACCGCGGGGCTGGCCGGACTCGCCGGGCCGTCCATCGGCGCAGCGCTGCTGCACCTCGATATCCTCGGAACCGGTTGGCGGGCACTGTTTCTGATCAACGTCCCGATCGCGGCAGCGGCGATCGTTCTCGGCCGCAGGTTCGTGGCATCGGGTACCGAGCAGGTCCCGGCCGGACACGGCGGGCGGTTCGACCCGGTCGGTGCCGTCCTATGGTCGATCGGGGCCCTGCTGATCGTCTGTCCCGTCATGATCAGCTCGAGTGTCGCCGCAGCGTTGCCCGCGGTTGCGCTCGGTCTGACGACACTGGCCGGGTTCGCGATGTGGGAGCGTCGTCGACGTGCTGCAGGAGCACACGTCATGGTGAACATCGGCGTCTTCGGTGAGCGAGGATTCTCCGTGGGATGCGCCGTATCGGCTCTCGTGTACGGGACCTTCACCGGGTTCGTTCTGACGATGTCGGTGACACTGCAATCCGGATTGGGTGAGAGCGCGTCGACGGTGGGAGCGATCACTGTTCCCTTCGCGCTCGGGGCGGTGCTCGCTTCCGTGGCCGCGCCGATCTCGTTCCACCACTGGGATTCTCGCGTCGTTGCGGCCGGCGCGGCCGCTATGGGACTGGCTCTGCTCGTTCTCGGCGTCACCACAGAATACCTGGACCGTGCCGGCTTTCCCTGGTGGGCGGTCGTGCCGCTCGGGGTACTCGGCGCGGGTCTCGGGTCGGTGATCGCGCCGTTGCAGAGCACCATCGTCGCGGGGGTGGCCCCGCACGCCATCGGCTCGGCCTCGGGAATTCTGCCGACCGTCCAACAAGTGGGATCGGCTGTGGGAACCGCGGTGACCGGGGCCCTGTACTTCGGTCTGCTTCCTGCGGAGCCGGTTGCCGCGGACTATCTGGCGTCTCAGCGGACGGTGTTGTTCGGGCTGGCCGCGACCATGGTGGTGGCCACCGCAGTCGCGGCCGCGCTGCCCCGCGGCGTCATCGAACGCAGCTCGTCGATGGTTTCCCAGGGTGTGCCGTGAATATTTCTAAGTGATTGTCCCGCAACAGTATCCGTCAATATCTCACCCGGACCAGGAGTTCGGGCCGATCGAAATCGAGAAGAGTTACACCATGCTTCGCACCCTCGTGACCTCGACACTCGTCGTCGGGCTGATGTCGCTGTTGTTCGTAGCTGCTCCCCATGCGTCGGCCGCGCCCGGTGATCCGGCCCCGGTACCCGGCACGTTGTATGCGGCGGCTGCGGACCTGAACGGGAAGAACAACGGCGATGTCGTTGCCAGTCGGCGGTTTTCGAGCCCCCTGTATCCCGGTGCCGACATCTGGCAGCTCCAGTACCGGTCGTCCGATTCCCGAGGCGACGCCATCGCCGCAGTGACAACCGTTCTGGCACCGACGAACCGCGCACCCGGTGGGCCTCTACTGTCGTATCAGCCGTTCGTCAATGCGCTCGGATTGCAGTGCGCACCGTCGGAGTCCCTGTTCGGTGCCGACCCGACGACCGGTGTGCAGGAACGTGAATTTCTCAACCTCGCGCTGATGCGTGGATGGACCGTGGCGGTACCGGACCACCTCGGGCCCAAAAGTGCCTACGGCGCAGCCAAGTTGGGCGGACAGATCACGCTCGACGGCGTCCGCGCCGCACAGCGCGTGCCGGAACTCGGTTTGGCAGCGAGCCCGGTAGGTATGGCCGGTTACTCCGGCGGCGGTATGGCGACGGCGTGGGCCGCGGCGCTCGCTCCCAGCTATGCACCCGAGCTGAACATCGTGGGCGCCGCAGCCGGAGGTGTGCCTGCGGATCTGGACAACATCGCTCGCGCGTTGGGTTTTCAGCCCCATCAGGCATTCGGTCTCGCGTTCGCGGCCGCCCTCGGACTCGAACGCGAATACCCGGATCGCCTGCCGATCACCGCGCAGCTCAATCCCACCGGTCTGGCGTTGAAGGATCAGGTGTCGAATGCGTGCACGCCGGTGATCCTTGCGACCGGAGCCTTCAAGAGTGCGCTGGCGGTCTCGACCACTACGTCGTTGGTGGACAGCCCCGAGGCGCAGCAGATCATCGACGAGAACAGTCTGGTCAAGTACGCCGGTGTGCCGACGGCACCCACGCTTCTGTGGGGAAGCGACAACGATCCGCTCATTCCGATCGGTGCGTTGCGTGACACTGCTGCTCGGTACTGCGCGAGTGGTGCCACCTTGCAGTTCGACGTCGTCCATGCACCGCAGCACATCCAGGCGGCGTTCGAGGGTCTTCCCGCGGCACTGACATTCCTGGACAACAGGTTTCGGGGTGTCGCGCCGCCGACGAACTGCATCCGATGAGAAGACTGGCAGCCGTCATCGCTGCTGTGACGACGACTCTGGTCGCGGCTTCCGCGCCCGGATATGCAGCGGAGCTTCCGGTCCTGGCACCGCAGACGCTCGGCGACTTCTCGGTGCAGACTCGGTACTTCGACGTCGCAGTGGGGCCCGAACACGACCAGCACTGCACCGTCGTCGGGGATGTGTACGTTCCTGTCGGGCTAGGACCGGACCATCGAGCCCCAGCCATTCTGACCAGCAACGGTTTCGGCGGATCCAAGGACGACCAGGCCGGTGCCGCTGCCAGATTCGCCACTCACGGCTACGTGGTTCTGACGTACTCGGCTCTGGGTTTCGGCGGCTCGACGTGCAAGATCTACTTCGCCGATCCCGATTACGACGGCATGGCCGCATCGGCTCTGATCGGCTATCTCGCCGGTGAGAGCGGCGGGGTGTTCACCGATCCCGCACGGACGGTTGCCGCCCCGGCACTCGACGTGGTTCGGCTCGACGCTCCGGGTGACCCGCGCGTCGGCTACCTCGGCGGTTCCTATGCCGGCGCAACGGGATTGGCGACGGCGTCGGTCGATCGACGATTGGACACCGTCGCGTCGATGATCACCTGGAACGATCTGGCGCGGTCGTTGGCACCGGACGGGGCCGGCCGCAGATCCGTCGGGCCGGTCAAGAGCGTGTTCGGTTCGGCATTTCTGGCCGCCGGTGCCGTTCTGACCGGACCGGGCGGATACGCCGTGGATCCGGCACGGGCACAGGGGTGCCCGAACTACGCCCAGTGGGTGTGCGACGCCGCGTCCGCCTTCACGGCCAATCGCGAACCCGACCCGGGAACTCTGGCGGCGATGCGTCATGTCTCACCGGTGGACTATCTCGATCGAGTCGATGTGCCGGTGTTGCTCACGCAGGGGCAGAAAGATTCGCTGTTCAGTCTCGACGAGGCCGCAGCTACATTCGAGGCCCTGCGGGCGCGGGGAGTGGAAACGTCCATGGTCTGGCACTCGTGGGGACACAACGATCGCAAGGGTTATCCGGGTGAGTTCGACATCAAGGCCCCCGACCCGTTCACTCAGCACGAAGCGGCACTGGTGGGCAATTGGCTCGACCGACACCTCAAGGATCGTGACGTCGACCCAGGACCGGCTTTCACCTACTTCCGGGACTGGGTGCCCTACACCGGCGTCGCGTCGCCGGCCTACGTCGAATCCGAGACATTTCCCGTCGGTGCTCGCCGCACGTTCCGTTTGTCGAATGAATCACTGGCGGAGGGGGATTCGTCGAACGAAGTGTGGACGCAGACGATTCGGGGTGCAGGTGCGTCGATGCCCACCACGTTCGGACTGCCGAATCTCGCGGCCGAGTTGCCCGTGCCGCGGGTCTCGCTACCCGGCTCTGCCGCGAACTGGACGACGCCGCCACTGACCGAACCCATCGACGTCGTCGGCGCACCGGAACTGTCGATCGGTCCCACGGTGTCCGGTCCCGCGACCGTCTTCGTCACCGTGCTCGACGTAGCACCCGACGGTGCGCGAAGCCCGATTCACGGACTCCTTGCACCCGCCGTACTCACCGGATCCGGTGAACCGGTGACCATCTCGCTGCCCAGCATCGTCCATCGATTCGACCGCGGTCATCGCGTCGCCGTCGAGATCACCGCGACGGATCCGTCCTTCGCAGGTGGGCCGGGCCCAGCGGACGTCACCGTGTCCTCGACGGATCCGATCAACCAGTTCTCTCTTCCCGTAGTCCCGTGATCTTCGACTTTGCTCACCCGAAAGGCTCGCTGTGATCCGAAAATTCTTTACCCTGGGGTCCATCCTGGTGGCGCTCTGCGCGTCCCTGTTCGCAGTGGGCACAACAGCTTCGGCGGCTCCCGCGCCGACGGCCCCGGATCCGGACGTCTTCTACGCGGCACCGGCCGACATCGCCGATCACGCGCCAGGTGACATCCTGGCCAGCCGACGGGCCGACGCCTGGATGTACCCCAACACCGACATCTGGCAACTCAAGTATCGGTCCACCAACTCCGCAGGTGCACCCGTCGCCGCGGTGACGACCGTGCTGATGCCGCGAGGCAAAGGCGCGGGAACCCCACTGGTGTCCTATCAAGCCGTCATCAATGCTCTGGGCGTCAAATGTGCACCGTCGCATGGTCTTTTCACGTACGAGATCGGTGAAGCGCCGAGCCTGTACGTCGGTATGGTCGCCCGCGGGTGGGCGGTTGCGGTGCCGGATTACCTCGGCCCGACCGGAGCCTACGGAGCCGCGGAGTACGAAGGTCGTTTGACGCTCGACGGTGTGCGGGCCGTGCAGAACTTCGAGCAGTTGCCGCTGAAGGACAGTCCCGTTGCTTTGCTGGGTTACTCGGGAGGTGCACTGGCGACCTCGTGGGCCGGTGCCATGGCACCCACCTACGCGCCGGAGCTGAACATCGTGGCCAGCGTGCACGGTGGAACCCCGGCCGACCTGGGATTGATCGCACAGAACCTGGGTTACAGCGCGATTCCGCACCCCGCCTTCGGAATGGCACTCGCGGCATCACTGGGACTCGAACGTGAATACCCGACCGAATTCCCCGTCTCGGAGAACCTGAATGCAGCGGGCCTGGCCCTGCGAGATCGCGTGAGCAACGAATGCAGGCGCCCCATCATCATCGGCGGAGCGTTCAAGAGCGCAAGAGATCTGTCGAACGTCGACATCGCGTCCCTGCCCTCTGCGCAGGCGGTACTGAAGAAGAACAGTCTCGTCGACTACGACGGCGTCCCCACGGCCCCGGTGTACATCTGGCACGGCATCAACGACTTCATCACCCCCTACGCGCCGGTGAAGGAGACGGTCGACCGCTACTGCGCAGCCGGGGCAACCGTGCAGTTCCGGGCGTATCCACTCGCCGAGCACTTCAGCGGATCGATCGTCGGACTGCCCGAGGCCTACGCGTACGTGGACGCACGATTCCGAGGAGAGCCGGCACCGTCGAACTGCGGCTGATGTCCGCTCGGTAGTGACCTCACACCGCATTTGTCGACTGCGCGCCCTTGCTCCTCAGAGAGTGGGGGCGCGCAGTCGGTAGTAAGTGTGTGAGGTTGCCGGGGAACCGAGTCGGGGCTCGCCGCGTCCAACCAGTTGTGAGAGCAACAGGGCGCTGGGTGACGGGTGTGGTCGGACTGATGATGCTGGTCGCCGGATGTGGTGAGTCGACGCCGAGTGCACCGAATGCTGCGTTGCCGACGTCGACCAGCGTTGCGCCGATCGCCACCGAGCCCTGGGATCCATGCACCATCCCGGACAATGCCGTCGAGGCCGCGGGATTGGATGTGGGGAGCAAAACCACGAACCTGTTCGGAGACGCCCCGCTGTCGAACGACTGGAAGACGTGTATTTGGACAGACCCTGACCCTGGGTCGTGGTACTTCCTGGGCGCGTTCTCGGGCTTCCACTCGCTGGACGATCTGGAGGCGAACGACCGCTTCAATCAATTCTCGAAGGTCGACGGTCTCGGCGGATACCAGTTCTTGCGCGCTGACCGTCCGGTCGGACGGAGTTGTGGCATGGCATTCGAGGTGGAGAAGGGTCTGGTGTATTTCGTCCTCGACACAATGGGTTCCGAAGACCCGCAGGGTGACCCGTGCGTGGAGATCATGCGGATCGCAGGCTCTCTGCGTTCGTCGCTGCCTCCGGCAACAAATTGACGGATGGGGGATCTGGTGGGGACTAACGTCAATAGTCTTGCAGTGTCGATGCAGCAGTGGCGCAACCTGTCCGAGCAGGCGGCCGCGGGGGCGCTCGAGATTCCGGAGGGCGTGGCGTTCCAGTGCGACCAGGCGTGCGCCGAATATCTCAGACACCTGAATGGCATGTTGCAGAAGACGGAGTTTCTCGTCGATCTCGACGCATTCGGAACGCTTCCTTCAGCTCGACAGCTGGGTCGCAAGTTCAAGCGACTGGCCGATGGTGAGGAACGGTCGGCGGCTGTCGCGATCAGGCAACACATCGAGGTCATCGAATTGATGCGCTCGGTGTTTCGGCGCTATTTCGTCGACACCGAAGAGGTTGATCAGAGCGTGGGCGCTCGGGTCGGCGAGATCGGGGCGGCGCTGGGGGAGTAGTCCCGCAACCTCACACCCTTTCTCCGGACCTCGCACCCCCGCTATGCGCGGAACCCCGGCGCGCGGTCGGCACAAAGGGTGGGAGGTTCCGTGCATTGCCAACGCCATACCGTCGACCCTGCCCGAAATGTCCGTAAAGGCAACTACGGCAACGCAATCACGACAACATTCGCGAATCGGATGCCTTACTCTGCCTTCGTGAATCTTTCCACGGCCCGGCTGGTACAGATGCGTCCGCGCGATCCGAACGAACCGCATCGCGCGGCGAGTCCACTCGAATTGTTCTTCGACCTCGTGTTCGTCGTGGCCGTCAGTATCGCGGCGGTGCAACTCCATCACGCGCTCACCGAGAACCATGTCGCCGAC
This sequence comes from Rhodococcus sp. JG-3, assembly GCF_000482405.1. NCBI lineage: Bacteria > Bacillati > Actinomycetota > Actinomycetes > Mycobacteriales > Nocardiaceae > Rhodococcus > Rhodococcus sp. JG-3. Next base: position 4,942,538 of record NZ_KI519398.1, on the reverse strand, counting down.
GGTCTGCTCAGCTACGCCCTCGTGTTCTTCGCGATCTGGTGGGCGTGGATGAACTTCACGTGGTTCGCCACCTCCTTCGATACCGACGACTGGCTGTATCGAACGCTGACCGTCGTGCAGATGGCCGGTGTGCTGGTGCTCGCCGCCGGAGTCGAATCGGCGTTCGTGGACAAGGATTTTGCGGTCGTGGTGCTCGGTTACGTCGTGATGCGCGTAGCGATGGTGACGCAATGGGTTCGAGCGTCTCGGACCGGTGACTACAAGAAGACCGCACTGACATACGCGACAGGCATTGCGGGCGTTCAAGTTCTGTGGATTCTCTGGCTGGTGCTGTTCGACGGCACAGCCGCCGTCGTCCTGTTCTTCGTGTTGGCAGCCGCGGAAATGGCGGTTCCACTGATCGCCGAACGCAGCGGGTCGACGCCATGGCACCCGCATCACATCACCGAACGCTACGGGCTGTTCACGCTGATACTGCTCGGCGAGAGTCTGCTCGCATCGGCCAACGCCATCATCGAAGCGCTGCACGACGAGACGGCGCTGGCACCCTTGATCTCGATTTCCGTCCTCACCCTCGTCGTCACCGCGAGTCTGTGGTGGATCTACTTCTGGCCGCCGCACCACCGGGCCATCGGAAAGTTCGGCAACTCGCTGATCTACGGCTACACGCACTACTTCATCTTCGCCGCGGCGGGCGCGTTCTCGGCCGGCATCGAGGTCGAGATCGACGTGCTCACCGAACACAGCAAGCTCGGCGACGTCGCCGCGTCGTTCACCGTCACGGTCCCGATTGCGATATTCGTCCTCGGAGTGTGGCTGATCGCCATCCGCGCCCACGCGGATCGCGTCGTCAACATCGCGGTTCCGGTCGGTGCCGTGCTCGTGTTGTTCGACCCGATCATTCCCATCCCGATCACCCTCACCGCGGTCGTCATGATCGTCGTCGTCGGCGTGCTCGTCGCACGCGGGCCACGACCCCCAGCGTTAGGTCGTTCCGCAGGCTCCACTCCCCAGCGTCCAGCATGAGAAACTGACCACATGAGTATCGGAACCCTGATTCTGCTTCGTCACGGCGAGAGCGAATGGAACGCGTCCAACCAGTTCACCGGCTGGGTCGACGTGCGACTGACCGAGAAGGGCGAGGCCGAGGGCAAGCGCGCCGGCCAGCTCCTCGCCGAGGCGGGCGTACTGCCCGACCTGCTGTACACCTCGCTGCTGCGCCGCGCGATCAGCACCGCGAACCTCGCGCTCGACGCGGCCGAGCGGCATTGGATCCCCGTCGTGCGCGATTGGCGTCTGAACGAGCGGCACTACGGCGCACTGCAGGGCTTGAACAAGGCCGAGACCAAGGACAAGTACGGCAACGAGCAGTTCATGCTGTGGCGTCGTAGCTACGACACGCCGCCGCCCGCCATCGAGGCAGGCAGCGAGTTCAGCCAGGATGCCGATCCCCGTTACGCCGACCTGGACAGCGTTCCGCTGACCGAATGCCTCGCCGACGTCGTCGAACGGCTCATCCCGTACTTCGAGGAGACGATCGTCGCCGATCTGAAGGCCGGCAAGAACGTGCTCGTCGCCGCACACGGCAACTCGCTGCGTGCACTCGTGAAGTACCTCGACGAGATCTCCGACGCGGACATCGCCGAACTGAACATCCCCACCGGCATCCCGCTGCAGTACGACCTCACCGAGGTCGACGGCAAGCTGAAGCCGACCAATCCGGGTGGCACCTACCTGGATCCGGAAGCAGCGGCTGCGGGTGCGGCTGCCGTGGCAAACCAGGGCGGTAAGTAACTCCGCCACGCACAAACCGGCAGTTTGTCGAAACTGCAGGTGAACGAACGAAGAACACTGCCGACGAGGGCTATGACGACCAGGGAAATGCCTGCACCCTGCGTATGTGAGCCGTCCATCGAACGTACGATTCCGGTGTGAGTGTTGCATCGGCCGTACTACTGGCAATTGCCGCGGCCTTCGTGGGATACCTCGTCGGCGGTGTTCTGATCCCGTACCTCAACACTCGACACTCGGAGCGTCGCCGCGCCACCTCCGGATTGACGATGTCGCAGGTCCTGGACCTGATCGTGCTGGCGTCGGAGAGCGGTATCGCCGTCGTCGATCAATTTCACGACGTCGTGTTGTCGAATCCTCGGGCCGAGGAGCTCGGCCTGGTGCGTAACCGTTCCATCGACGAGCGGGCGTGGGCCGCGGCGACGAAAGTGCTGTCCGACGGCAATCCCGTCGAAGTCGATCTCAGTGCCAAGGCCCCCCGGCCCGGCCGCGACAAGATCGCCGTCCGGTGCGTCGCGAGACTGCTCAGCAAAGAGGACCGACGGTTCGTCGTTCTCTTCGCCGACGACGATTCCGAGCAGGTACGGATGGAGGCCACGCGTCGCGACTTCGTGGCCAACGTCAGTCACGAACTCAAGACACCGGTCGGTGCCATGAGCCTGCTGGCCGAGGCGCTGCTCGAATCCGCCGACGATCCCGACTCCGTCCGGCACTTCGGCGGCAAGGTCGTCGCCGAATCCAAACGCCTGGGCAACATGGTGACCGAGCTGATCGCACTGTCGCGTCTGCAGGGGGCCGAGAAACTGCCCGACCTGGAAGTGGTGGACGTGGACACCGTCGTCAACGAGGCGATGGACCGGTCCAAACTCGCTGCCGAGAACGCGGGCATCTCCGTCACCACCGACCACCCGAGCGGGCTCGAAGTACTCGGCGACCAGGCGCTACTGGTGACGGCGCTCGCCAATCTCATCCAGAACGCGATCGCGTACTCCTCCGACGGTTCGCCCGTTTCGGTCAGTAGGGCATTGCGCGGCTCCAACGTCGCGTTCGCCGTCACCGACCGAGGAATCGGTATCGCCAAGGCGGACCAGGAACGCGTCTTCGAGAGATTCTTCCGCGTCGACAAAGCTCGGTCGCGGGCCACCGGCGGGACAGGCCTCGGCCTTGCCATCGCCAAACACGTCGCAGCCAACCACAACGGCAGCATCTCGCTGTGGAGCAAGCTGGGCACCGGATCCACCTTCACCCTCCAGATCCCCGCGTACTTCGAAGAAGAAGACGACGCCGCGGTTACAGAAAGAGAGAATCAGTGACCAACGTTCTGATCGTGGAAGACGAAGAGTCGTTGGCCGATCCACTGGCCTTCCTGCTCCGCAAAGAGGGGTTCGAGGCCACCGTCGTCGGCGACGGACCGTCGGCTCTGGCCGAATTCGATCGTGCCGGCGCGGACATCGTGCTGCTCGACCTGATGCTTCCCGGAATGAGCGGCACCGACGTGTGCAAGCAATTGCGTTCGCGCTCAGGCGTTCCCGTGATCATGGTGACCGCGCGTGACAGTGAGATCGACAAGGTCGTGGGGCTCGAACTCGGTGCCGACGACTACGTCACCAAGCCGTATTCGGCTCGTGAGCTGATCGCTCGTATCCGCGCCGTACTGCGCCGCGGCAGTGACGCCGAGGTCGATGGCGGCACCGACACCGGAGTGCTCGAAGCCGGGCCGGTGCGGATGGACGTCGAACGGCATGTGGTGATGGTCGGATCCGATCAGATCACGTTGCCGCTCAAGGAGTTCGACCTGCTCGAATACCTGCTGCGCAACTCCGGCCGGGTCTTGACCAGGGGCCAGTTGATCGACCGAGTGTGGGGTGCGGACTACGTGGGCGACACGAAGACTCTCGACGTGCACGTCAAACGACTGCGGTCGAAAATCGAGACCGACCCGGCCAAGCCGGAGCATCTCGTCACCGTGCGCGGTCTGGGCTACAAGCTCGAGGGGTAGAGCCTGCGGCATGTGAGTGGAAACGCGTAGTGGGCTACGAGTTTCCACTCACATGCGGCGCCAGCCGCACTATCGGCGCTGGGCCTCACGAGTGGCCGGATGTACGGCAATCAGACCGAGGCCACGACGACGCTTGCACAGGGACGCCAACTCCTCGTACGCGGCCTTGCCGAGCAGCTCGGTCAATTCCGGCTTGTACGACTCGAACACCTGCTTGGCTCCGACGTGCGCGTCGGGTGAGCCGGAGCAGTACCAGTGCAGATCGAGTCCGCCTTCGCCCCAACCGCGTCGGTCGTACTCGCCGATGGTGGTCTTGAGAATCTCGGAGCCGTCGGGACGCGTCACCCAATCCTGGGTGCGCCTGATGGGCAACTGCCAGCACACGTCGGGCTTGACCTCGAGCGGCTCGATGCCTTTGCGCAGCGCCATCGAATGCAGTGCGCACCCGATGCCACCCTCGAACCCGGGTCGGTTCTGGAAGATGCACGCACCCTTGTAGCGGCGCGTACGCAAAGATTGTTCGTCGTCGAGATCGTCGTACTCGACGTATCCCTTCTTGCCCAGACCCTTGTCCATCAGCTGCCAGTCCTGCGGCGTGAGCAACTTCACCGACTCGTCGAGCTTGCGTTTGTCGTCCTCGTCGGACAGGAACGCGCCGTGCGAGCAGCATCCGTCGTCGGGGCGACCCTCGACGGTGCCCTGGCAGGCGGGGGTGCCGAACACGCAGGTCCAGTTGGACAACAGCCACGTCAGATCGGCGGCAATGACATGTTCGGCATTGTCGGGGTCGGGAAACTCGACCCATTCTCGCGGGAAATCCAACTCGACCTCTGCAGCGAACGACTGCTGCTCACGACCTGCTGTCACAAATGACGACGGTAGACCCAGTACCGTGGGGTTGTGCGATTAGGGGTGCTCGACGTCGGTAGCAACACGGTGCATCTGCTCGTAGTGGACGCACACCGTGGCGCACACCCGACGCCGATGAGCTCGAGCAAGGCGACGTTGCGCCTGTCGGAGAACACCGACGCGTTCGGCAACATCACTCCTGCAGGTGCCGATCGGCTCGTCGACGAGGTGCGTGAGTTTGCCGCCATCGCCGCCCGGTCGGGTTGCAGTGAACTGATGGCGTTCGCCACCTCTGCGGTGCGCGACGCCTACAACTCCGACGACGTTCTCGCGCGTGTTCTCGCCGAGACCGGAGTGGCCCTGGAAACTCTGTCGGGCGTGGACGAGGCCAGATTGACGTTCCTGGCCGTGCGCCTCTGGTACGGCTGGAGCGCCGGGCGCATCCTCGGACTCGACATCGGCGGCGGATCGCTGGAACTGACCAGCGGCAGCGACGAGAATCCCGACGTGGCGTTCTCCCTGCAGCTCGGTGCCGGCCGCCTCACCCGGGACTGGCTCGACGAGGATCCTCCGGGAAAGCGTCGTATTGCCGTTCTTCGTGACTGGTTGGATGCCGAACTCGCGACACCGGCCAAAGAACTGTTGGCTGCGGGCGATGCGGACCGCGCGGTGGGAACGTCGAAGACATTTCGTTCGTTGGCTCGCTTGACCGGTGCTGCGCCTTCCGCGGCCGGTCCGCGAGTGACGAGAACGCTGACGGCGAGCGGTCTGAGGCAACTCATCGCGTTCATATCGCGGATGACGGCCGCCGACCGTGCAGAATTGGAAGGCATCAGTGCCGACAGGTCACCACAACTGGTGGCCGGGGCGCTGGTAGCGGAGGCGAGCATGCGGGCACTGTCGGTGGAATCACTCGAGATCTGTCCGTGGGCGCTGAGGGAAGGTTTGATTTTGAGGAAGCTGGACACCGAAGCCGACGGCGATCTGGTGGGGAGTTCGAGATGAGCGACGCCAACCCGGAAGACACCGGGCAGATCTCGGTCGCCGAGCTGTTGGCCAGAAACGGCCAGAAGACCAACCTGACTGCAGGAGGGCGACGCAGGCGAGGCGTCAAGGGCGGCATCTCCGTGGCCGAACTGACCGGGGAGATTCCCGTCGTTCGTGACGAACCCGGCGACCGCAGCGCACCCGTCGTCGACGAGCCGCAGGACGAAGCTCCCGATACCGCTGCGAACGAGCCCACGAGCAGTGCATCCGACGGCAACACGACCACGTCGTCCAGGCCGCAACCGGCCCGGCCCCAGAGCACCCGCCCGACCCCGTACCAACCGGCAGGCAAGCGCGACAAGCAGCAGCCCGAACCGGAACTGCTGTCGGGCTCCACGACCGTCGCCGGAGACCTGCTCAATCGATCGCACGACGACACCGCGCGCGGGTTGCGGCCAGCCGCTCCTGCCGCGCAAGGATCGGAGCGTCGTCCGTACGGGTCGACCCAGGCCGAGCAGGGACGGGCCCGTCGATCGGCGGGATTCCAGCCGCCGCGTTCGACCGAATCCGCCGAACCCAAGACCGACGTCACCTCGCGTGCGCCGCTGGTGGAGAGCCCACATGCCGCTCTCGTCGAAGTGGACGACCTGGCGAAGACCGCGGTCACCCCGCGCATCACGCGCGACAACGAGGTCGACGACAAGAAGACCGCCGACAAAAAGACCGCTGACAAGAAGATCGCCGGCGAGAAGGCCACTGATGAATCGGCCGACGAGGCCGGCACTCAGGTCATACCCGATGTGGTCGACCTCACGAAGCCGACCACCGACGACGACCCTGCCGACCCGAAGACCGCCGACCCGAAGACCGTCGACCCGAAGACCGCCGACACCCCGAGTTCCGGCTCGCGTGCCGATCGACGCAAGTCGGCGAGTAAGGACAAGGCGAGCAAGGACACGGCGAGCAAGGACACGGGAAGCAAGGACAAGTCCCCGGTCAAGGGCAAGGGCGGCGCGGTTCGGCAGTGGCTGGTGCTCATCGGGCAGGCCGTCGTGTCGATCGTCGTCGGTGCGCTGCTGTTCAAGGGCTTCGAGCAGCTGTGGGACGTGCTGCCATGGGTGGCACTGGTGCTGTCGGTGCTGGTCATCGTCGGTCTTGTCGCCGTGGTGAGGATTCTCCGGCGTACCGACGATCTGGTCTCGATCGTCATTGCCATAGCCGTCGGTGTGTTCGTCACGCTCGGTCCGTTGGCCTTCCAGCTCAGTACCGGCTGAGTTTCGACAACGATGGCGGCGAAGCGAATCAAGGTCGGGTTGTCCACGGCCTCGGTGTACCCGCAGAATACCGAGGCAGCGTTTCGCTATGCCGCCGATCTGGGTTACGACGGCGTCGAACTGATGGTGTGGGCCGAATCGATCAGTCAGAACGTCGATGCGGTGGCTGCGCTGTCACGTGAGTACTCGATACCGGTGCAGGCCATCCATGCGCCGTGTCTGCTGATCTCACAGCGGGTGTGGGGATCGGATCCGATAGTCAAACTGGCCCGGTCGGTCGAGGTGGCCGATAAGCTGGGTTCGGCGACCGTCGTCGTGCATCCGCCGTTCCGCTGGCAGCGCAAGTACAGCGACGGGTTCGCCGATCAGGTGGCGGAACTGGAATCGAACTCCCACGTCGTGGTCGCAGTGGAGAACATGTTCCCGATGCGTGCCGACAGATTCTTCGGTCGCAAGGAGAAATCCGCCCAGCGGCTCGAACGGCGCGGAGGCCCGGGAGCGGCGCTGTCGGCGTTCTCGCCGTCGTACGACCCGACCGACGTCGGTCACGGCCACTACACACTCGACCTCTCGCACACCGCGACCGCAGGCTCGGACGCACTCGAGATGCTCGACCGGATGGGCGACGGGATAGCGCACCTGCATCTGGCCGACGGCCGCGGCGCGTCCGTGGACGAGCACCTGATCCCGGGGCACGGCAGCCAGCCCTGCGCCCAGGTCTGCACCGAACTGGTGCGGCGAGGATTCGACGGCCAAGCCGTCATCGAGATCAACACTCAGAATGCGCGCACGGTGCCCGAGCGTTCGTCGATGCTGGACCAGGCGCTGCAGTTCGCCCGCGCACACCTGTCCTGACTGCCGGTAAGTTGTCCGGAATGAGTTCCACCAGCCCGTTCCGGGCAGCAACCACACTGGTCCCACTCGACGTCTCCGCAGACACGGTGTCCTTCGCCGGTGCGATCGATTCCACCTGGACCATCGGCCCCAAAGTGCACGGCGGGGCGATGCTCGCCATCTGCGCGGCCGCGGCGCGTCAGCAGATCGTGCTGATCGACCCGGCCCAGGTCGAGATCCAGCCGTTGGCCGTCAGCGTCAGTTATCTGGCCGCGCCCGATCCCGGCGAAGTGGCGCTCACGACGATCGTGCGCAAGCGCGGCAGGCAGGTCTCGCACGTCGACGTCGAGCTGACTCAGGCCGGACGTGTCGCAGTGCGGGCGGTGGTCACCCTCGGTCGGCCCGACTCGGAGGAACCTAACCACGAAACCCCGTTGTCGCTGTCGTCGATGGCCGCGGAGCCTCCTGCGGACACCCTCGCGGTGGCAGGCGATCACCCCATGGCGTCGATCGTGCACGTGGCCAAGGGCTGCGAGATGCGGATCGAACCGTCGTCGGCATCGTTTCTCACCGGTCAGCAGGGTGAGGCCGAAATTCGACTGTGGGTGCGCCCCTTCGCGGGCGACGAAGCCGACGCCGACACGTCGGTGCTCTTCGCGTTGATGGCAGGCGACATCTCGGCGCCGGTGACGATGAACCGCGGAATGTTCGGCTGGGCACCGACGGTCCAGCTGACGACATATCTGCGTCGCCGCCCGGCTCCGGGGTGGCTGCGAGTGGCAGCGACCAGCTCCGTCATCGGCAGCACCTGGTTCGAGGAAGACCACCTGATACTCGACTCGACCGGTGCCGTGGTGGTGCAGAGCCGACAGTTGGCGATGGTGCCGCGCTCGAACTGACATGGCAGGCTTGGCCGTATGACGAGAATTGCAGTGATCGGTGGCGGACGGATCGGCGAGGCATTGATTGCGGGACTCCTCGAGGCCGGTCACGCCGTGCGCGACCTCGTGGTCGCCGAGAAGTCCGAGCCGCGCGCCAAAGAGATCGCGAAGGACTTCGGAGTACTGACCGCCAGTGTCGCCGACGCGGCCGAGGGAGCCGACGTCATCGTGCTGGCGGTCAAGCCGGCCGACGTCGAAGGCGCACTGAATCAGATCACCAAGATCGAGCTCGACGGTGACCGCGAACAACTCATCGTCTCGCTCGCCGCAGGCGTGCCCACCGCCAAGTTCGAGCCCAAGCTCCCCGCCGGATTCCCGGTCGTACGGGTCATGCCCAACACCCCCATGCTGGTAGGGGAGGGCGTCAGTGTGCTGGCCCCGGGGAAGTACGCCCGCGCCGAGCACCTCGAGCTCGTGCGCTCCATCCTGTCGGCCGTCGGCAAGGTCGTCGTCGTCAAGGAACATCAGCTCGACGCGGTGACGGCCGTGTCCGGGTCCGGTCCGGCCTATTTCTTCCTGGTCGCCGAGGCCATGATCGACGCGGGAGTGGGCCTGGGATTGAGCCGGGATGTCGCGTCTGCACTCGTCGCACAGACGATGGTGGGGTCGGGAGCGATGCTGGATCGCTCGGACGAGTCCGCCAGCGAGCTTCGGTACGCCGTGACCTCCCCGGGCGGAACGACCGCCGCGGCGGTGCGCGAATTGGAGCGAAACGGCCTCCGAGCTGCGTTTTTCGATGCTCTCGGTGCAGCCAACGCCCGATCGATTGAGATGGGCATCACAGCAGAATAAAAAATCTTTTCCCCACACCCGTCGCAGTAACCCCATCTGTCCCTATAGGCTCGGGGGCAGCACGTGCGTGTCTGTTCGGCAGGAGGGGAAGCCTGCCGCATGAGACGTGCCGGAGGTAAGTGGATTGATGGCGTCTATAAACAAGCCGTCCAAGGGTTCGTCCCCGGACGGTCAACCGGCTCTGGCCGGAACACAGTTCCTCACTGTCGCCGAGGTGGCGACTCTGATGAGAGTTTCGAAAATGACCGTGTACCGACTGGTGCACGGCGGAGAGCTGCCCGCAGTACGGGTGGGTCGATCTTTTCGTGTGCACGCCAAGGCTGTACACGACTATCTCGAGACCTCGTATTTCGACGCAGGCTAGTGCACGTAGCTAGGTCGTAAGACCGGGCCGGTTTCGTAAGTCACGGCTCACACCGGTAGGATTGGCGTTCGTCGTGCCAGCCAGCCGGTGTGCAGCCGTGGGCGAGTACGTGGCCCCAGCGCCAGCTCGGTGACCAAGGTTGTTGGCTCGAAGCCTTCGGGCTTGGTTGTCAGGTAGGCGTACGCAAACGGCGTGCGCGAAAACGCTAGAGAAGAACGTGAGGACACCCGCATGGGTTCAGTGATCAAGAAGCGTCGCAAGCGCATGTCGAAGAAGAAGCACCGCAAGCTGCTTCGTCGTACCCGCGTGCAGCGCAGGAAACTCGGCAAATAAGCCTGCCGTCATCTGCTTCACGGCCGAGCCCGTCACCATCGGTGGCGGGCTCTGCTCGTTCGAAGGCGAGTTGCATCTGTCCTTCCAGGCCTCCTTTCCTTTCAGACCTCGCGGAAACCTGTCGATCCAGTAGGCTCGGCACGGGAGCCGAAGTTGGGGAGGCGCAGTGAGTCCGAGTGATCGTGGTGTTGCCGCGCCCCGAGTGGTGCTCGTGACCGGTGCCAGTCGATTCCTCGGCGGATACCTCGTCACCCGCCTCGCTCAGAACCCTCGCATCGAACGTGTCATCGCCGTCGACGAGAAATCTCCGAGCAAAGATCTGCTGCGACGTATGGGTCGCGCGGAATTCGTTCGTGCCGACATTCGAAACCCGTTGATCGGCAAGGTGATTCGTAACGCCGGCGTCGATACCGTGGTGCATGCGGCCACGGTCGCCAAGCCTCCGAAATCCGGCGGCCGCGCGACGATGAAAGACCTCAACGTCATCGGAGCCATGCAGCTGTTCGCGGTGTGCCAGAAGTCGCCGACCGTGGAGAAGGTGGTCCTGCGGTCGTCCTCCTCGGTGTACGGATGCAGCGCCAAGGATCCGGTGAAATTCACCGAGGAGATGAGTGCCCGACGCCCACCGAGCGGCGCGTACGCCAAGGACACCATCGACATCGAGGGCTACATTCGCGGACTCGGTCGTCGTCGCCCGGATATCGCGGTATCGATCCTGCGTATGGCCCCACTGATCGGCCCGCGGCTCAACGGCACCATCTCGCGGTACATGACGTCACCCCTCATTCCGAGCATCGTCGGACGCGACGCGCGCATGCAGCTGTTGCACGAGGAAGACGCCCTTGCGGCCCTCGAACGCGCGACCATCGGCGGGCCTGCAGGCACGTTCAACATCGGTGCCGACGGCACCATCATGCTCTCGCAGGCGATTCGACGTGCCGGTCGAGTGCAGGTTCCGGTGCCGTTTCCACTGTTCAAGAGCGTGGGGCGGGCACTCATGGGCGGAATGATGCGCGAATTCACCACCGAGCAACTCGACTACTTCCATTTCGGTTGCGGGCTGGACACCACACGGATGCGGTCCGTCCTCGGGTTCGAGCCTCGGTGGACCACAGTCCAGGCGTTCGACGACTTCGTCCGGGGCGCAGCGCTGCGGCCGGTCGTCCGAACCGAATGGGTCGACGCCATCGAGAATCGGCTGCTCGGGGCCGTCGACACGGGGGCGTCCGCGGCGCGCGTACTGGCCTCGCTCGGCAGTGCCGACACGACGCGAGAATCCGGAGCGGACAGGTGAGCGACGTGGCCAAAGTCATTCCCTTGCACGGCGGCGCGTCCGCCCGGTCCGCCCGCGCCGCGCAGGGTTCACGCGAGCGGCACCCATCGGCCTACGCCGATCCACGTGAGCCGACGCCGCTGGTGGACCCGACCCCTGCCGCTTCTGCGGCCACGATCGCCGCAGAAGCGGCACCCGTGCTGTCGATGATCGACGACACCAAGACCGCGATCGTCGACCAGATCTCCTCGGTCGCCGAGTTCGTGCGTCGACGCCTGGCCGGCGACTACAGCGTCGACGAGTTCGGCTACGACCCGCACTTCGCCGATGCCGTGTGGCTGCCGCTGCTGCGTCCGCTGTTCGACAAGTGGTTCCGCGTCGAGGTCAAGGGCATCGAGAACATCCCCGCCGAGGGAGGTGCGCTCGTCGTGGCCAACCACGCCGGAGTCGTACCGGTCGACGCGCTGATGACGTCGGTTGCCGTGCGCGATCATCACCCTGCCCACCGGCCGTTGCGAATGTTGGCTGCCGACATGGCATTCGAGATGCCCGGCGTCGGCACGATCGCCCGCAAGGCCGGGCATACGTTGGCGTGCAATCCCGACGCGGAGCGGCTGCTGCGCACCGGGGAAGTTGCCGCCGTGTTCCCGGAGGGCTTCAAGGGGATCGGCAAACCGTTCAGCGAGCGGTACAAGTTGCAGCGGTTCGGCCGCGGCGGGTTCGTCTCGGCTGCGCTGCGAACGGGTGCGCCGATCATTCCGTGCTCCATCGTCGGGTCAGAGGAGATCTACCCGAAGATCGGCGACATCGCCCCGCTGGCACGACTGATGGGGATGCCGTACTTCCCGGTGACACCGTTCTTCCCGCACCTCGGGCCGCTGGGTCTGATTCCGTTGCCGTCGAAGTGGTACATCGAGTTCGGCAAGCCCATTCACACCGACTCCTACGACGCCACCGCGTTCGAGGATCCGATGGTGCTCTTCGAGCTGACCGACCACGTGCGCGAAACCATTCAGCACACGTTGTACCGACTGCTTGCCAAGAGACGCAACGTGTTTCTCGGATAGCTCGGGTTATCCTCTGCCAGTGCATATTCGCGACACCACGGTAGAAGACCTCCCAGACATTCTCGACATCCACAACGATGCGGTCGCCAACACCACCGCCATCTGGGACGAGGAACAGGTGGACCTCGCCGATCGCACAGCGTGGTTCGAGGGACGGATCGCTGCCGGGTACCCGGTACTCACCGCGGAGGTCGACGGCCGGGTCGCCGGCTACGCGTCGTACGGCCAGTGGCGAGTCAAGAGCGGCTATCGGCACTCGGTGGAACATTCGGTGTACATCCACCGCGACTTCTATCGCCGCGGCCTGGCCAGTGCCCTGCTGAGCGAATTGATCGACCGGGCCCGAGGCGGCGACGTCCACGTGCTGGTGGGGTTCATCGAATCCGAGAACACCACGTCCATCGCACTGCACGAGAAGTTCGGCTTCGTTCGCGTCGGACAGATGCCGGAGGTAGGGGTCAAGTTCGGGCGCTGGCTGGACCTGACCCTGATGCAACTGACGCTCTGACCCGACGGACGGACGAGGTCAGGCCTTGCGGCGACCGATCACCGCAGCGAGACCGCCGCCCACCGCGCCCAGGGCCAGCGCAGTGGGAACGCCGATCTTGGCGGCCTTGCGTCCGGTGCGATAGTCGCGAATTTCCCAGCCGCGGTTCTTCGCCAGCTCACGCAGGTCCGGATCGGGGTTGATCGCGACCGCGGTACCGACGAGCGAGAGCATCGGCACGTCGTTGTGGCTGTCCGAATACGCGGTGCACCGCTTGAGGTTGAGGCCTTCTCGTACGGCCAACGACCGCACCGCATGAGCTTTGCCGATGCCGTGCAGGATGTCGCCGACGAGACGGCCGGTGAAGACGCCGTCCTTACTCTCGGCGACAGTTCCCAGCGCGCCCGTCAGGCCCAGCCGCTTGGCGATGATCTGCGCCAGTTCGAGGGGAGTGGCGGTGACCAGCCACACCTGCTGACCTGCGTCGAGGTGCATCTGGGCGAGGGCACGGGTGCCCGCCCAGATCTTGTCGGCGATCATCTCGTCGTAGATTTCCTCGCCGAGCCGGCTCAGTTCGGCAGTGGGACGACCGGTGATGAACGAGAGCGCCTTCTCGCGGCCACTGGCCACGTCCTCGCTGTTCTCCTTGCCGCTGACCCTGAATTTGACTTGCTGCCAAGCGAATTGGGCGACGTCGCCCGTGGTGAAGTACTTTCGGGCGGCGAGTCCGCGCGCGAAGTGGATGATCGACGCGCCCTGGACCATGGTGTTGTCCACGTCGAAGAAGGCGGCTGCGGTCAGATCGCGGGGAACCGCTCCCTCGGACTCGACCTGCAGGGCGAGAGCGGCATCGGCGCTCGCTTCACCCGCGACGTTGGCGCGGACCTCCGCATCGGACGGGCCGAACGGATTGCGAATCCGGCGAATACGCCGCTTGCGCTGCTTGTCCCCGTCCGGATCGTTCGTGTCGACCATGTCGACATCGGGCGTGTCCTCGATCGGCAGGTCTGTGCCCCCGTCAGTCACCACGTCCACCTCCCTCGCCAGTACGTCACTCGCAGCCTAATGCGTGCGTCCGACACGAGCGTCGCACGACGGCACCTACCGACGATGAACAGTTCCCGACGCACCGCGCAGCTGTGACCTTCGTCTCTGTTACCGGCATGTCAGAGTGGACGGATGGAAACGACTCCGTCCGGCGTGGCACTTCTCACCCGCGCAGGCTGCCATTCCTGCACCCACGCGTCCGCGGTGCTCCACGAGGTGTGCGCCGAATTCGGCGTCGCCGTGACGGTCATCGACGTGGACGAGGCCGCGGCCGAATCGCCTGACCTGCGCGCGGAGTACGGCGACCGAGTGCCCGTGGTGCTACTCGACGGTGTCGAGCACAGTTACTGGGAGGTCGACGTGCCCCGATTGCGGGCCGATCTGGGCCGGGCAGGGCACCCTAAGAACGTGTGATTGCTCTCCGTGTGCAGGTGAGGGCCGGTATGCGCAACTTTGTTCATTCGTTCACAAGCAGTTACCGTGGTGTGAACAGCATTCGTGAAATAGACACGAACGCAGGATCAGCGTGAAGACCGGCATCGACGCCGTTCGGACGAGGAGCCCCAGACGTGACCGAAGAGCGCCCGTCGCCCAGCGGCGTAGAGCGGGTCATCCCTCAGGCTACGGTCACTCGTCTGGCGACATACCTGCGGGTCCTCTCGATCCTTGCAGACGAAGGCGTTCTCATCGTCTCGAGTGAAGAGCTTGCCACCGCAGCAGGCGTCGGATCTGCGAAATTGCGCAAAGATCTCTCGTTCCTCGGACCCAACGGTGTGCGCGGAGTCGGTTACGACGTCGCGCGCCTGCGCGCCAAGATCGACAGTGCTCTCGGGCTCGACCGTGGCCACCGCGTCGTACTGGCCGGTGTGGGCAACCTCGGTCAGGCCCTCGCCGGATACGGCGGTTTCGCACGTCGCGGATTCACCATGGTCGGCCTGTTCGACAACGACCCCGCGCGAGTCGGCACCGAGGTCGAGGGACTCACCGTTCGGCATATCGACGAGCTCGAAGACGCCTGCCGCGAACTCGAGGCGACCATCGGTGTCATCGCCACTCCCGACGAGGCCGTCCACCAGGTGGCGGGCCGGTTCGTTTCGGGCGGAGTCGAGTGCATCCTGAGCTTCTCGCCGATGGTGCTCGACGTCCCCGACCACGTCGAGGTACGCCGAGTCGACCTGGCCGTCGAGATGCAGGTTCTGTCCTTCAACAGCTCCCGCAACGTGTCCGGGCCGACGATCGTGACGGCCCCGGTGCCGACGCCCGTGTCGGCGTCACCACTGCCTTCCACCTCGCGTCTGGGCCGCAGTCACGGCCCGCGCATCGCCGGTAATCCAAGCCCAGTCAACAGTTCGACAAGAAACGGATCGGTGATTGCACCGTGAGTGTCCTTCTCGTCGGGATATCGCACCGTAGCGCTCCCGTCGCAGTCCTCGAGCGTGTCGCCATCACGGACACCGATCGCCCGAAACTGACCGACAAACTGATGGCCAGCGGAAACATCTCCGAGGTCATGGTGGTCTCCACGTGCAACCGCGTCGAGATCTACGCGGTCGTCGACGCGTTCCACGGCGCACTGACCGTCGTCGGCGAAGTTCTCGGTGAGCACTCCGGCCTCGAAATCGCCGACCTGACCAAGCACGCCTACGTTCGGTACAGCGAGGCAGCCGTCGAGCACCTGTTCGCCGTGGCCAGTGGCCTGGACTCGATGGTCATCGGAGAGCAGCAGATCCTCGGCCAGATTCGATCGGCCTACGCCGCCTCGGACGGTCAGCAGGCATCGGGCCGCGTCATGCACGAACTCGCGCAGCAGGCTCTGCGAGTCGGCAAGCGCGTGCACAGCGAAACCGGCATCGACGCCGCCGGAGCCTCGGTGGTGTCCGTCGCTCTCGACCGCGCCGCAGACGTGTTCGGCGGCTCGCTCCGCGGCCGCACCGCGGTGGTCCTCGGCGCAGGAGCGATGGGCGGACTCGCCGTCGCACACCTTGGCCGCGCCGGAATCGACTCGCTGACCGTCGTCAACCGCACCCGCGAACGAGCCGACCACCTGGCCGAGAACGCCGTCTCGAACGGAATCACCGCCTCCTCGGTCGCGCTCGAGAACCTGGCCGACGCAGTGGCCGCCGCTGACATCCTCGTCACCTGTACCGGTGCGGTGGGGGCCGTCGTCTCCATCGCCGACGCCCACCTCGCACTCGCCCGCCGCGACGCAGACCGGCCGCTCGTGATCTGCGACCTGGGACTGCCGCGCGACGTCGACCCGGCCGTCTCCGGTCTGCCGGGCATCACCGTCTTCGACATGGAATCCCTGCAGCGCGACCCCGCTGCCGGAGCTGCCGCGAACGACGCGTCGGCCGCACGCGAAATCGTTTCCAACGAGCTCTCGGGTTACCTTGCGGGACAACGACTTGCCGAGGTCACCCCCACCGTCACGGCGCTGCGCCAGCGCGCCGCCGAGGTGGTCGAGGGGGAACTGCTGCGGCTCGAGTCGCGGCTGCCCGGGCTCGACTCCCCGCAGCGTGACGAAGTGGCCCGCACCGTGCGCCGCGTCGTCGACAAGTTGCTGCATTCACCGACGGTGCGCGTCAAGCAGCTCGCCAGCACGCCCGGCGGAGATTCCTATGCTGCGGCGCTGCGCGAATTGTTCGAGCTCAGCCCCGGTTCGGTCGAGGCCGTGGCGACTCCCATGGAAATCGGTTCGCTGGAGTTGGTCGACGACTTCACGGCAAGCCGTACCGATCTTCGCCCCGGAACCACCGCCGAGGGGGATCAGGAATGACCGGCGTCGTCAAGATCGGTACTCGCGGAAGCCTTCTCGCGACCACTCAGGCCGACACGGTTCGGGTGGCTCTCGCCGCGGCGGGAGTCGAAGCCGAACTGGTGATCGTCAAGACCGCAGGCGACCTGTCGGCAGCACCGGTGCAGACCATCGGCGTCGGAGTGTTCACCGCGGCGTTGCGTGAGGCCCTGGCCGACGGCACCGTCGACATCGCCGTGCACTCGTACAAGGATCTGCCGACCGCCGCCGACGAGCGCTTCACCATCGCTGCCATTCCGGCGCGTGAAGATCCCCGCGATGCACTGGTGGCCCGCGACGGGCTCGTGCTCGGTGAGCTGCCCGCCGACGCGAAGGTGGGTACCTCCGCGCCCCGCCGAATTGCTCAATTGCGTGCTCTCGGACAGGGATTGGACGTTCGACCCCTGCGCGGCAACCTCGACACCCGCATCGGCAAGGTGGCCTCGGGTGAGCTCGACGCCGTCATCGTCGCGCGGGCAGGACTGGCCCGTATCGGCAGGTTGGACGTCGTCACAGAAGCGCTGGATCCGGTGCAGTTGCTGCCGGCTCCCGCACAGGGTGCACTGGCCGTCGAATGTCGCAGTGGCGACACCGATCTCGCCGCCTCCATCGCCACACTGGACGATGCACATTCGCGGGCCGCAGTGGCCGCCGAACGCGGACTGCTCGCCGAACTCGAAGCCGGCTGCACCGCGCCGGTGGGTGCCATCGCCGAGGTCGTCGAGTCCATCGACGAGGACGGCCGCATCTTCGACGAGTTGTCGCTGCGCGGCTGCGTCGCGGCCATCGACGGTAGCGACACCATTCGCGCGTCGATCGTCGGGTCACCCGACCGGGCCGAGGAACTGGGCCGCGAACTGGCCCGCGAACTACTCGATCTCGGTGCACGCGAACTCGTTTCGGTCACCGAACCAGCACAGGGCGGATCTCATGTCTAGGGCAATAACGGCACCCGTTCGCGGACGCGCCAAACGCGCGGCGACCCGTCCCGTAGTGCGAAGAGAGTCGATCGCCACTGCCCGGCTGATTCCCAAACGGGGCACCGCAACCCCGATAGAACTGCAGTACCCATACAAGACAGCACTGGAGAACAACCGATGAGCCCAGTCCGCAAGAACACCAACGGACGGATCCTGTTCGTGGGATCCGGGCCCGGTGACCCGGCTCTGCTCACGGTCCGGGCACGGGAAGTGCTCGGAGCGGCCGAGCTCGCTTTCACCGATCCCGACGTCGACAAGGGTGTCACCGCTCTCGTCGGTGCCGACGTCCCTCGCGATGCGGAGACGGGTGAGAACGGGGTCGAGGTGCGCCCGGCACTGGGCGAGCCCGCCGAGGTCGCCAAAACCCTTCTCGCCGAAGCCAAGAACGGCCACGATGTGGTGCGTCTGGTCTCGGGAGATCCGCTGACCACCGACTCGGTGATCGCCGAGGTCAGTGCCGTGGCCCGCACTCACGTGCCGTTCGAGGTGCTGCCCGGTCTGCCTTCGGGCTCCGCGGTACCCAGTTACGCGGGCATGGCACTCGGCTCCGGCCACACCGAAGCGGACGTTCGCGGCGAGGTCGACTGGGCTGCACTCGCGGCTGCTCCCGGCCCGCTGGTGTTGCACGCCACGGCGGGGCACCTGGCCGAAACCGCCAGTGCCCTCGTCGAACACGGCCTGGCACCGCAGACACCTGCAGCCATCACCGTGCGCGGCACCACCCGTCAGCAGCGCACCGTCGAGGCCACACTGGCCACCCTCAACGACGCGGGATCCGAGCTCGTCGGATCTCTGGTGGTCACCGTCGGCAAGGTCGTCTCCGGACGAAACAAGATGTCCTGGTGGGAGTCTCGCGCACTGTATGGCTGGACCGTGCTGGTGCCGCGCACCAAGGACCAGGCCGGCGAGATGAGCGATCGCCTCGTCACCCACGGGGCCATCCCCATCGAAGTTCCGACCATCGCCGTCGAGCCCCCGCGCAGCCCTGCTCAGATGGAACGGTCCGTCAAGGGCTTGGTCGACGGCCGCTACCAGTGGGTCGTGTTCACCTCGACCAACGCCGTTCGCGCGGTGTGGGAGAAGTTCGAGGAATTCGGCCTGGACGCGCGTGCGTTCTCCGGCGTCAAGATCGCCTGTGTCGGTGAGGCAACCGCGGCCAAGGTCCGCTCGTTCGGCATCAATCCCGAACTCGTTCCGTCGGGGGAGCAGAGCTCGCTCGGACTGCTCGAGGACTTCCCGCCGTACGACGAGGTCTTCGACCCGGTCAATCGAGTTCTGTTGCCGCGCGCCGACATTGCTACCGAGACGCTCGCCGAAGGGCTGCGCGAACGCGGCTGGGAGATCGACGACGTCACGGCCTACCGCACCGTCCGGGCAGCGCCGCCCCCCGCCGAGACCCGCGAGATGATCAAGACCGGTGGATTCGACGCGGTGTGCTTCACCTCGAGCTCCACCGTGCGGAACCTGGTCGGCATCGCAGGTAAGCCGCATGCTCGCACGCTCGTCGCGTGCATCGGCCCGAAGACCGCCGAGACGGCCGTCGAGTTCGGTCTGCGCGTGGACGTGCAGCCGGAGTCGGCTCAGGTCGGACCGCTGGTCGAGGCACTGGCAGAACACGCGGCTCGGCTGCGAGCCGAGGGTGCACTGCCGCCACCGCGCAAGAAGTCACGCAGGCGGTAAGAAGTCACGCAGGCGCTGAATGCGCCTCGTGCGCGTTGTGCGTAGCTCCGGCCACACACAACGCGCACGACGAACCAAGTGAGGCAGGTTCGCTTGTTCCCCACCGACCGTCCCCGACGCCTTCGCCGCACTCCGGCACTGCGCCGCCTCGTGGCCGAAACGTCGCTGCAGCCACGGCATCTGGTGTTGCCGATGTTCGTCGCCGACGGCATCTCCGAGCCCCGCGCGATCAGCTCGATGCCCGGAGTGTTCCAGCACACGCTGGACTCGCTGAGCAGGGCCGCCGAGGAAGCAGTCGCAGCCGGTGTCGGCGGCGTGATGTTGTTCGGTGTCCCCAAGGTCGAGGACAAGGACGAGAACGGTTCGGGGGCAACGGATCCCGACGGAATCCTCAACCGGGGCCTGGCCCGTCTGAAAGCCGATCTCGGTGACTCGACGGTCATCATGGCCGACACCTGCCTCGACGAGTTCACCTCGCACGGCCACTGCGGTGTGCTGAGCGAGAACGGCTCGATCGACAACGACGCGACGTTGCTGCGGTACGTCGACATGGCCGTCGCGCAGGCGGAATCCGGAGCGCACCTGCTCGGGCCGAGCGGCATGATGGACGGCCAGGTCGGTGCCATTCGTGCTGGACTCGATGCGGCCGGTCACGTCGAGGTGGGGCAGCTGGCGTATTCGGCGAAGTATGCGTCTGCGTTCTATGGACCGTTCCGTGAAGCGGTCGGCTCGTCGCTGCAGGGTGACCGTCGGACGTATCAGCAGGACGCGGCCAACCGTCGTGAGGCGACCCACGAGGTCGAGCTCGATCTTGCCGAGGGTGCCGACATGGTGATGGTCAAGCCGGCGATGTCGTATCTGGACATTCTCCGCGACGTGGCCGAGATGTCACCGGTTCCGGTTGCGGCGTACCAGATTTCGGGGGAGTATGCCATGATCACCGCCGCTGCCCAGAACGGGTGGATCGACCGGGACGCCGCGGTCCTCGAATCGCTCGTCGGCATCAGGCGCGCCGGTGCAGATGTCGTACTGACCTACTGGGCAACCGAAGTGGCGGGCTGGCTGTGAACGATTTTCCTCCGAGCAACAACGCGGACGGTAGCAATCCTGACAGCAACGTGCCGAACAATCCTCCGTTGCAACCGGACTGGCAGCGCTGGGAGCTCGAACACGGCTTCCCTCAGTCCGGTCCCGAGCTCGAGCCGGCCGCTCGCCCGGCACCGGTGGATGTGGAGACTGCCCGGCACCTGTGGTGGGGAGTTGCGCTGATCGGTGCGATCTCGGCGCTGTACTCGGTGTGGACGCTGTTCGGCGCACGCGCGGAATTCGCGCAGTCTCTGCTCGACGACCTCGCAGCACAGGGTGCGGCGGCGGACATGACCGTCGAGTCCACGCAGTCGATGGTGACGGTGATGCTCGTCGTGACGCTGTTCGTCGTCGCGGGATTCGGTGCGTTGTTCCTGTTCTGGGTGAAGCGGATGCGCGCCGGCAAGATGTGGGCGCGCATGCTGCTGACCATCATCGGCTCGATCACCGTGTTCACGACGATTCTCGACCTGTTCGCGATCGCATCGAGTACCGGTGCGATGAACATCGTCATGAGCGTGCTGAGCATCGGCCAAGGTGTGCTTGCTGCGGGTGCGATCTACTTGATGCACCGCAAGGAATCCAACGAGTACTTCCTGTCCTCGCGGAAGCGCTGATTTCGAGCGTGTTCCGCGCGCCGAGCCTGTCGGTGTGACTACCATCACTTTCGATAAACGTATCGAGTGATCGGATCGAACATGGCAGAGAACATTCCGGTGCCGCCCAGTCGTGCCCTCCCGGAGTCGATCGCGGCGGCCGAGAGCAACGCGTGTCCCGCCGAGAACGGCAGGCCCGGGTGGGCATTGCTCGGTCTGCTGCTCGCCGTGTCGGCGGCCATCGCCATCATGGCGCTGGGAATTTCTGCCGGCTGAACTCTGCGCCACCGCGCGGTGGCAGTATGTCGAGCGTGAGTGCTGACATTGACGAATCGATGGTTCGTCCCCGGGTGGTCTCCACCGCGTACTGGTTGTGGTTGGCGTCGGCAGTGATGCTGATCGTCGTCTGCATGATCGCGCTCACGTTGCCCGTCGATCAGATCCGCGCGTCGTTCACCGACGGCGGCGCGAGCGACGAACAGATCGACTCTTTTCTGACCGTGTTCCGAGGTCTCGGTGTCATCTTCGGGGTGGTCGGCCTGGCAGTGGGGCTGATGTCGGGCCCCGTCCGAGGTGGCGACCGACGGTTCCGACGGGCGTTGGTGGCGCTGTCCGGGGCCACCGCGCTGCTCTTGACCTTCGCCGCGCTCGTCTTCCCGTTCGTGTTGCTGATCATCACGATCGCACTGGTCGTTGCATCGGTGCTGGTGTATCGCCCGTCGGCGCGAGAGTGGTTCGTTCGTGAGCAATGATCTCGGCGGCACCGACCCCGTTCTGTTCCACGAGCCCGGTGGCCGTTGGCGCGCCCTGCTGTGGGGCCCCGCGTTCTGTCTGGTGGTGCTCGCAGTCGAGCTGGCGTCGGGACCGGTGATTCACTGGTTCGCCCTGGCGCTGTTCTCGCTCATTCTCGTCGGACTGACCTACGTACAGCTCCGCGCGGCCCGGATGCATGTCAGCGTCGAGCTGACCACCCGGCAGCTGCGCCAGGGGACCGAGACCGTCGACGTCGCCGAGATCACGGAGATCTTCCCGCCTGCCGAGTACGAGGACGGCGAATACGAGCCGAAGAAGTGGGAAACCGCACGCGTTCTCGGTGAGCTCTCGGGGGTGCCGCGCAAACGGCACGGCATCGGGCTGCGACTGGTCGGCGGCGGTCTGGTGCAAGCGTGGGCAAAGGACGACGACGGTCTACGCGCCGCACTCGAGACGGCGAAGCAGGAGTACGTGTGAGGAAGTCCGTCGGCTGGGTTGAACTGGTCCTCGCAGTATTCGCGGTGATCTGCGCGATGGTGTGCTGGAAGGCAGGCGTACGCACCACCGAATTCGTCGCCGTTCCCGACGTGTCTCCGGCGTACACGGGCACGTACTACTCGGGGTCGTGGATTGCGGTCGCCGCCCTGGCGGTGATCGTCGGGGGACTGGTTGCCATCGATGGCGTCCGTCGACTGCTGACGGACGAACCTCCCCATACCGGGTAGGGGTATGATCGACGGCATGAGCAGCTACAGCGCCGAACAGGACGACCTGCTGAAAAGACTGCGTCGCATCGAGGGGCAGGTGGCCGGCATTTCACGCATGGTCGCCGACGACCGGTACTGCATCGACGTCCTCACCCAGGTATCTGCGGTGACGAAGGCGTTGCAGTCCGTCTCGCTGAAGCTGCTCGACGCCCACCTCGCCGGGTGCGTCGTCGACGCCGCGCGGCAGGGCGGACCCGAAGCAGACGCGAAAGTCAAAGAGGCGTCCGAGGCCATTGCGCGTCTCGTACGTTCCTGACCAGGCACAGGAGGTAACAAAATGCAGACGACCTACTCCGTCGAGGGTATGACGTGCGCGCATTGCGCAGCGTCGGTGAAGGAAGAAGTGTCCGAGGTTCCGGGCGTCACGGGCGTCGATGTGGACGTCGACACCGGAGCCGTCGTGATCAGCAGTGACGCGGAACTCGACGCTGCTGCCGTCGACGCCGCGATCGAAGAAGCCGGCTACCGAATCGCGTCCTGACTGCGTCGGCCATCTCCTCGGTGTGTTTATGATCGTGTGATACCGGTCATATCGGGCTGGTGGCCGATCGTCGTCAGGAGTGTGGATGAACAAGCTGGTGTCCAGTTCCGGAGTACTCGCCGCCAGCGTCTTCCTGACGCTGGCATGCTCGACGGGCGCGACGGCACAGGCCGATCCGCTGCCCGACCTGACGGTCACCACCGTGCTCGACGGGCTCGCGAAACCGTGGGATGCCGTGGTTGCCCCCGACGGGACGGTGCTGACCGGCGAGCGAGCGGGACGATTCGTCATTCGTGATGTCGGCGGTGCCACTCGCGATCTCGAAGCGGATCTAGGCGATCTCTACGCGTCGGGCGAGACAGGCCTGATGGGCATCGCACTGGCGACGGACTTCGCCACATCCAGAACCATCTACACCTGCCAGGGCGTGCAGGGTCAGGGAACAGGTGCCGGCAGTGCGGGCACCGGTAGTGCGGGCGGGGGCACCGACAACCACATCGCCGTGGTGTCGTGGACCGTCGACTCTGCATGGACCGAGTTGACGCGCACCGGCACACTCGTCGACGACATCCCCGTCGCCGACGGTGGTCGCCACGGCGGCTGCCGCATCTTGGCCCACCCCGACGGCACCCTGTACATCGGCACCGGCGACACTGCGTCGCCGTCGGTGCCGCAGGATCGAAACTCGTTGGGCGGCAAGGTGTTGCACATCAACGCCGATGGTTCGGCGGCGGCCGATGCACCCGGACGTGTCTTCACGCTCGGTCATCGGAACGTACAGGGGCTCGCAATACGACCCGGCACTCAGGACATCTACGAGGTGGAGCAGGGCACCACGAGGGACGACGAACTCAACCTGCTGGTCCCCGGCGGCAACTACGGCTACCGGCCGGATCGGCTGCCGTTCGTCTACGACGAGTCGGTGCCGATGACCGATCCCACCCGGGTGCCCGGGGCCCGCGCGGCGGTGTGGAGTTCGGGTAGTCCCACGATCGCAACCCCCGGCCTGACCTTCGCTAACGGCGCGGGATGGGGTTCCTGGAACGGTTCCGCAGTGGTGTCGAGTCAGCAGGGCGAGAAGCTCGTGTTCCTCAAGCTGTCCGAGGACGGCACGGACTACGTCGACGAAGCCGACGCCCTGGTGGGTACCTACGGTCGGCTGCGCTCGCTCACCAGCTTCGGAAGCGACGGAGCCTTCCTGCTGACCACCGACAACGGATCCGACGACAAGGTTCTGCTCGTCACCCCTGCTGCCGGCTGATAGGCGGCCGCGTGGAGGCACTGGCGAATCTGGAAGCCGTGCCCCCGGCAGGGGCCACGGTCGTCGTCGGCGCACCGAAGCACGCGGGCGCGACCGGTGGTCCCTGCCGGGTCTTCGCGATCTCTCCCGGCTGAACCCCGATTACGCGTCAGTGCGCGTGGCTGGGGTTTCCGGCCGGTTCTTCCTCGGTACCCGCTCCGGGCTCGCCGAGCATTGCTGCACCGACGAGAGCCTCGGGCACTCCGAAGCCGTCGACCAGCAACTCCGCATGCGGACGCAGGGTGCGGCACCGCTCGTTGATCGCGCGAGTCACTGCCTTGGAGCGCTCGGTGGACAGGTAGCGATGCTCGATGAACCAGGCCTTGTCGTCCTCGATCACCGACAGGGCGTAGAGATCGCAGACCTCCTCGAGCAGGTCCTTGGTGGTCGCATCCTCACACGACTCGATACCGGCGATGAAGGCCTCGAAGATGATGCGGTCGATGTGGGCGCTCGCAGCGTGCAGAACGTGGTCCTGTACCGCGTTGAACGCGTCGAACGAACTGCTCTCCTTCGACTTCGACTGCAGACGGCGCGCGACCGTGGACAGCAGATACTCCTCACGATCCTCGAACATCTTGACCTGGGTGCCGCGGTTGAACAGCGACCCCTCCTCTTCGTTGTCCTGACGCCGATCGAGAATGGTCTGCATGATCGCCTGCGCCGCAGTGCGTTTGACGACGCGATCGCCGACCATGTCGGCTGCGAACTTGACCCACTCGACCGGGCTCATCGACTTCACGTCGTCGGCGTACGCGGTGAGCAGTTCCTTGGCCACCAACTGTGTGAGCACGTGGTTGTCGCCCTCGAAGGTGGTGAACACATCGGTGTCGGCCTTGAGTGAGATCAGCCGGTTCTCGGCCAGGTAGCCAGCGCCGCCACATGCCTCGCGTGCTTCCTGGATCGCGGCAGTGGCGTGCCAGGTGTTGGCGGCTTTGAGGCCGGCGGCACGCGACTCGAGCTCGCGCTGCTCCTCGGCATCCGGGTTGTCCGCAGTCTGCAGCTCGTGCATCTTCGACACCAGCTCGTTCTGCGCGAACTGCAGTGCGTACGACTTGGCGATGAGCGGGAAGAGTCGACGCTGATGCACCAGGTAGTCCATGATCAGCACTTCCTGATCGGAACCGGGGGCAGCGAACTGCCTGCGCTGCAACGCATATCGCGTCGCGATGTCGAGGGCGACACGAGCTGCGGCCGCAGCGCTGCCACCGACTGTGACGCGCCCGCGGATCAACGTGCCGAGCATCGTGAAGAACCGCCTGGACGGATTCTCGATGGGGGAGGTGTACGTGCCGTCGGCAGAGACGTCGGCGTACTTGTTGAGCAGGTTGTCCCGCGGAATGCGGACATGGTCGAACATCAGTCGGCCGTTGTCCACGCCGGGGAGTCCGCCCTTGTACTGACAATCCGAGGTCGTCACGCCGGGGAGATCGTCGCCGTTCTCGTCCCGCAGCGGTACGAAGAAGCAGTGCACGCCGTGGCCCTCGGGCTCCTCGCCCGGCCCTGCGGTGATCAGCTGCGCGAAGACGGCAGCGACGGTCGCGGTCTCGGCGGCACCACCGATGTAGTCCTTGCGGGAGGACGGAGTGGGTGAGTTGATCACGAACTCGTCGGTCTTCGGGTCGTACGTCGCCGTCGTCTCGAGAGACTGCACGTCACTGCCGTGTCCGGTCTCCGTCATGGCGAAGCAACCCAGCAACTCGAGGTTGATGATCTTCGGTACGTACGCCTCGTGGTGCCGCTCGGTACCCAGGTTCTCGATGGCACCGCCGAACAGTCCCCACTGGACCCCGGCCTTGACCATCAACGACAGGTCGCTCATCGCGAGCATTTCGATCATCGTCACCGCGGCACCGACGTCTCCGGTACCGCCGTGTTCTTTCTTGAATCCGTTGTCGGCAGCCCCGGCCGCGGCGAGAAGCTTGAGCTGCTCGAGCGCCTTGGTGCGGGCGATGACGGTATTCGGTGTGTAATGCGGGCGGAACTCGTCGCGCGCGAGTTGCTTGCGCGCCTCGTTCTTCACATCACGCCAGCGGCCGTCCAGAGTGTTCCGAAGGTGATCCGTTGTGGTTGCCATACTCGACGGTAACCTTTTGCCGCGGCCCGTGAGGCCCGGAACTTCAGACCGGCCAGACGAATTCTCGGAACACGGCCCGGAAGGTCCGCCAGAAGCCGGATCTGCCGTAGGGACCGTCGTGGAACAGCGACGCGCAGTTGTCCTCCATGGCCCTGGTCACCAGGGGACTGAAGTCGGTGAACTCGCAGACCAGGAACTCTTTGAAGCCCGTCGGCCACGCCTGCTGAGCCGGTTCGTGTTGTGCCTCCACGGGCACGAGTGTAATCCAGCGGTAACACCAGTGTTACAAATCCCACTCACTTCAACAGAGCGAAAGCTTCCTGCGCAACCAGGAACGCGTAGCTGGACGGGATCAGGTCGATGGCACCGTCCGCCCGGAACTGCTCGGTGACGATCCAGTCCTGCCCCGAGGCGTCGGTTGTCAAAAACGCCGCGGCGAGGTCGCCAGGAGCGTTTCCGCCTTTGAAGCCGGAGTACGGCCACCGAGCGGGATCGAGCTGCACACCCGGGGTGATGGCCAGGATCCGACGGTTCTCCTCCGCCGACGGGCCGGTTGCCAGGTACCCCATGGCCGCACACACGTCCTGCGCGTTCGCGAACCACTCCACGCCGTCGGCCGATGCCGGGTTGTCGAGAAAATTCTCGAAGTCGATGTCCAGCGGCCGGGAATCGGCTTGCTCGAGGAGCTGCTCGCGAGCGTCGGCGTCCGCGTCCGCCCATTCGGAACGAAGGTTCGGATTCCCGAATCCGATGACGAAGAACTGTCGGGTGTCCATCATCGGCGTCATCGCCGCGGGATCGTGATGACCCATCGTGGCGAGCTGAGCCTCGACGCGGCCCCGACCGAGGCGTTCCATCAGCAGGTCCGTGGCGGTGTTGTCGGACAGCGAGATCATCTTCTCCGCGGCCTCGCGTACCGACACCGTCGTGCCGTCGCGGCGGTTCTGCAGCTCACCCGATGGCGCACTCTTGTTCTCGTCGCGGATGGTGAGCTGCTCGTCCCATCGCACGCTGCCCGCCTCGATCTCGTCGGTCAGCGCACCGAGAACGTACAGCTTGAACACCGATCCCAGCGGAAGCATCGCGTCGGCATTGACCGAGTACACCGACTCGCACTCACCGCCGTTCAGACGAGACGCGCTGTAGGAGTAATTCGGAGCCACCTTCGACAGGGCAGCATCGAGCTCGTCGAAGGACGAGATCGTCGGAGTTTCCGGACTGGCCAGAATGCCGTCGAGCGTGCCGTCGGCACCGAGGGAAGTGGTGATCGTGGCCGGAATGCCGGCGGTGGTGAAGCGAAGAACGGCGCTGTCCGGGCCGGCCTCGAAACCCGTCGCCACGTTCGGCGCCCCGGCGCGCAACTTCTCGAGAGGGGTGACGAGCCCGCCCATCGGCTCGAGTGCTGCCGCCAGCTCCGCGCCGGTGACGGCGTCCACCGCCGCCGGATCCGGGGCGGCGTCGGCGTTGATCCACTGCAGAATTCGGTCGTTGATCGCGCCCAGCGGCGTCGAGGTGTCGATCGCGAACGCCGGTGCCGTGGTGGTCGTGGGCGTCGGCGTTTCGGACGGTCCCCCGCAGGCGGACAGCGTCAGAGTTACGGCCACGACCACCCCTGCCAGTCTCGTCACGGTGCGCGTCGTCAAGTCGCAATGCTAAAGGATTCGGACATTTCGCCACCCGCCCAGTCTCGGTACGGCCGGTCGGGTGCTGTGGCAGTGTGCTCTGGCGTGCTTACTTCAGACGACGTCCGTCGAATAGATTCCGAGCATCTCTGGCATCCCTACAGCGGGTTTCCGTCGACGACGACACCGTTGGTCGTCGACAGCGCGTCCGGGGTTCGACTGACGTTGGCCGACGGCCGCCAACTCGTCGACGGGATGAGTTCGTGGTGGGCGGCGGTGCACGGCTACCGGCATCCGGTGCTGGACGCGGCAGCGCGAGACCAGCTCGACCGCATGAGTCACGTGATGTTCGGAGGCCTCACTCATGCGCCGGCGGCGCGATTGGCGGAGCTGCTGGTCTCGATCACGCCGGCCGGGCTGGACAAGGTGTTCCTCGCAGATTCCGGGTCCGTGTCCGTCGAAGTCGCGGTGAAGATGGCAGTCCAGTACTGGCGTGGGCGGGGTGAGAGCGGGCGAACGAAGTTGCTGACGTGGCGGGGCGGCTATCACGGGGACACGTTCGCGCCGATGAGTGTCTGCGATCCGGACGGTGGGATGCACAGGATCTGGACCGGTGTGCTGGCGCAGCAGGTGTTCGCGTCCGCGCCACCCGCCGCGTCCGATGCGGCGGGTATTGCCGCCTACGTCGCCGAGTTCGAGCAGGTGCTCGCGGCGCATGCGAACGACGTGGCCGCGATCATCGTCGAGCCGATCGTGCAGGGTGCCGGCGGAATGCGCTTCCACGACGCACGTCTGCTGGTCGAACTGCGCCGACTCGCGGACGAGTACGGCGTGCTGTTGATCTTCGACGAGATCGCCACCGGGTTCGGCCGCACCGGTGAGCTGTTCGCCGCCGATCACGCGGGCATCGCACCCGACATCATGTGTGTCGGCAAAGCGTTGACCGGCGGCTACATGACGCTGGCGGCGACGCTGTGCACCACCGACGTGGCCGAGACGGTGTCGAGCAGTGAGGCGGGCGGTCTGATGCACGGGCCCACGTTCATGGGCAATCCACTGGCCTGCGCGATCGCGGTGGCGTCAGTGGAGCTGCTGCTCTCGCGCGACTGGCGCGCCGAGGTCGCCGCCGTCGCAGACGTGCTGACCGAACGGCTCGAGCCGGCCCGGTCGCTCCCGGGCGTGGCCGACGTGCGCGTGCTCGGCGGAATCGGGGTGATCGAACTGACCGGCGCGGTCGACATGGCACGTGCGACGGCCGTCGCCGTGGACGCAGGTGTCTGGCTGCGGCCGTTCGGCGGGTTGGTCTATGCGATGCCGCCGTATGTCTGTACCGATGCCGATGTGGCAGCCATCGCCGATGCCATGGTGGCGGTGGCCCGCGACCATACTTGAACACCCATACTTGAACGCTGTTCAAGTATGGTCGTGGACATGAGTGCACTCGATTGGCTCGACGCCGCCGCATACGACCGTCGCGCGGCCGGACTCGAGCGCGTCGTCCACGCTCGCAGTCCCGAGGATTCGACACTCGACTTGGCGTCGAACGATTACCTCGGCCTGTCTCGACATCCGCACGTCGTCGACGCGGCCTGCGCGGCCACGCGTCGGTGGGGTGCCGGGTCCACCGGATCTCGACTGGTCACCGGCACGACCACCGCCCACGAACAGCTCGAGCAGCACCTTGCCGACTTCGTCGGTGCCGAGACCGGACTGGTCTTCTCGTCCGGCTACACCGCCAATCTCGGAGTCGTCACCGCGCTCGCCGACCGCGACTCCGTCGTGATCTCGGACGCTGCGTCGCACGCGTCGTTGATCGATGCCTGCCGTCTGTCTCGGGCGCGGGTGGCCGTGGCGCGGCATCGCGACGTCGAGCACGTCGAGCAGTTGCTCCGCGAACGAACGGAATCTCGCGCGCTCGTGGTGACCGACTCGATCTTCAGCGCCGACGGCGATCTGGCGCCGCTGCACGAGCTGTACGCGGCCTGCCGGAGATGGAACGCGGTGCTGATCGTCGACGAAGCCCACGGGCTGGGCGTCCGAGGTGACGATGGGCGCGGTGCCGTCCACGACGCCGGTGTGGCGGGACTGCCGGACCTGGTGATCACCGCGACGCTGTCCAAGGCGCTGGGATCGCAGGGTGGGGTGGTGCTCGGGCCGGCGTCGGTACGGCACCAGGTACTGCACAGTGCGCGCAGCTTCGTCTTCGATACCGCACTCGCCCCGGCCGCGGTCGGCGCGGCATCGGCAGCGCTGGCGGTGCTGCGCAGCGAACCCGATCGGGTCGCTGCGATCGGTCGGCGGGCAGGGCAATTGGCGGCGGCCGCCGGTGTTTCGCCGACGGCGTCGGCGGTGGTTCCGGTAGTACTCGGCGACGCCGTGCGTGCCGTCCGCGCGGCCGGGGAGTGTCTTGACCTGGGCGTGCGCGTCGGGTGCTTTCGGCCGCCGTCGGTTCCCGCGAACGCATCTCGGCTGCGCTTGACCGCGCGCGCCGACCTCAGCGACACCGATATCGACCGTGCCACGTCCGTTCTCTCGACGGTGTTGCGTGCGGCGGTGTCGGGATGACGGTTCTTCTCGTCACCGGAACGTCGACCGGCGTCGGCAAGACCGTGGTGACCGCGGCGCTCGCGGCCGCAACCCGGGCACATGGACGGACGGTGGCGGTGTGCAAACCGGCGCAGACCGGAGTCGGTGACGACGGCCTGGACGAGTCGGATATGGATGTGGTGGAACGTCTTTCGGGAGTCCGCGGAATCGAGCTGGCGCGGTACCCCGAGCCACTCGCGCCCGACGTCGCAGCACGCCGTTCGGGTCGGTCGATGCTCGAACTCGACTACGTCGTCGACGCGGTGCGAGGGCTCGACGAGGCCCACGATCTCGTCGTGGTCGAGGGTGCGGGCGGGGTAGCGGTGCGCCTGGGTGCCGGCGGGTTCACCGCACTCGATGTCGCCGGCGCCGTCGGCGCATCGGTCCTGATCGTGGCAGGGGCAGAGCTGGGGACGCTCAACCACAGCGCGCTGACCGTCGCCGCGGTGCGCGCAGCGGGTGTGACATGTGCGGGCCTGGTGATCGGATCGTGGCCGGCCGAACCCGATCTGGCGGCGCGGGTCAACGTGGAGGAGTTGCCGCTCGTGACGGGCGTCGAGCTGCGGGCATGTGTGCCGAACGGGGCCGCCGCGCTGGACGCACAGGACTTCGGCGCGCTCGCCTGGACGATGTTCGGCGAGTTTGCCGGCTCATTACTCGGGTAACCGGCTCGGAACGTCTGCCACTTCGGCAGTCGGAACAGATCGGGAGTTCCATCATGAGCACCGCAGTGTGGATCATCGTTGCAGTAGTAGTCGTAGTGTTGGTCGTTGCCGTCGCCCTGGTTGTGGCACGCAAGGGCAAAGAGCGAAAGAGGCTGGAAGCGAACCACCTTCGCGAGAAGGCGGCCGATCAAGCGACCGTCGTCGAGGAGCGTGAACTGCAGGCCCGCGAGAGCGAGGCCAAGGCACGCCGCGCCCAGGCGGAGGCGGACGTCAAAGCTGCCGAGGCAGAGAAACTTGCTCAGCAGGCCCAGTCTCACCAGGGAGTCGCGGCGGCATCACGCGACGAAGTGAACTCACAGTTCGAGCGCGCGAACCACATCGATCCGGATGTGAAGGGCGACCGCAAGGTGACCGGTGACCACAACGTCGGCCGCGACGCGGGCGCGGATCGGGACTTCGGTGCGCAGCACAACGCGAATGTCGATCGGAACGCGAGTACCGACCGGTCCGAGGCAGGACAGCATGGCGTGACCGGTAATCCGGACTTGCCCCCGACGGCAGCCCGGCACGAGCGGAACTAGCTCGTTGAGGTATTGGGCAGTTCGAGTTCGACCACGTCGTTCTCGCCTAGGTTCGGACGCTCATGGGTGACCTTCGCCTTGGCGTAGGCCAGCAGGGTCGACACCTTCGAGCCCGGGGTGGACCAGTACTCGGCACCTTCGGCGGCCACGTGGATCAGAGCGACCTCACGTGAATCGGGGTTCTTCTCGAACCACGCGGCCGCCCGAGAATTCCACAGCTCCTCCGCCTTGGCCTTGTTCTCGACGACCGCAGCAGTACCGGACAGCGACACCCAGCCCTGACCGGATTGGAACGAGACGTTGACCGTCGGGTCGGCGGCGATGTCGCGTACCTTTCTGGAGTCCTGCGCTGCGAAGAACCACAGGTCCCCGTCGAACTCCGCTTCCTGCAGTGCCATCGGACGCGAGATGAGGTGGCCGTCTCGGCCCACGGTGGTGAACATGCACAGTCCGGCATCGGACATCAATTCGGCGACTTTGGTGACGCCATCGGTGTTTGTCATCGAAAGTAAATACCCGGGGTGGGGGTCTTCAATCGCCGAAACCAGGCCGACTCCCTGTTTCGGTGATTATTACGCCCTGTAGTTGGTGATTTCGCAGAACCTGGGACACTGGAAGTCGTGACTGTTCCTGACGGCAACGACGCCCCCGTATCGGCCCAACTCTTCGCCCGCGCGAGCACAGTGATTCCAGGTGGCGTCAACTCTCCGGTGCGTGCGTTCGCATCGGTCGGCGGCACTCCACGCTTCATCACGCAGGCCAGCGGATACACGATGACCGACGCGGACGGGAAGTCCTACGTCGACCTCATCTCGTCCTGGGGTCCGATGATCCACGGACACGCGCATCCGGCCATCGTCGAGGCAGTCCAGAAGGCGGCCGCAACCGGACTGTCGTTCGGCGCACCCACCGAGCGCGAAATCGAACTCGCCGAGGAAATAGTGCGCCGCGTCGGCCCCGTCGACCAGGTTCGCCTTGTGAATTCGGGCACAGAGGCCACGATGAGCGCGGTGCGTCTGGCGCGCGGCTTCACCGGTCGCACCAAGATCCTCAAATTTTCCGGCTGCTACCACGGCCACGTCGACGCCCTGCTTGCCGACGCGGGCTCGGGGCTGGCCACCTTCGGACTGCCGACGTCACCCGGAGTGACCGGCGCTCAGGCGTCGGACACCATCGTCGTTCCCTACAACGACCTCGACGCCGTCACCGCCGCGTTCGACGCCAATCCCGGCGAGATCGCGTGCATCATCACCGAAGCGGCCGCGGGCAACATGGGCGCGATCCCGCCGATCACCGGCTTCAACGAGGGACTACGCCGACTTGCGACCGAGCGCGGCGCATTGCTGATCATGGACGAGGTGATGACCGGATTCCGTGTCAGCGCCGCAGGCTGGTACGGCATCGACGGTGTCGCCGGCGACCTCTACACCTTCGGCAAGGTCATGTCCGGTGGACTGCCGGCCGCAGCATTCGGTGGCCGCGCGGACGTCATGGCCTACCTCGCACCGGCCGGGCCGGTGTACCAGGCGGGCACGCTCAGCGGTAACCCCGTCGCCGTCGCTGCCGGATTGACGAGTCTGCAACTGGCCGACGCAGCCGTCTACGAGAAGCTGCAGACCAACTCGCAGCGACTCGGAACACTGCTCGGCGATGCTCTCACCGCCGAAGGCGTCGACCACCACGTGCAGTTCGCGGGCACTATGGTGAGTGTGTTCTTCGCCGATGGACCCGTCACCGACTACGCGCAGGCCAAGGCTGCCCAGACGTGGCGCTACCCGGCGTTCTTCCACGCGTTCCTCTCTCGCGGGGTGTACCCGCCGCCGAGCGCATTCGAGGCATGGTTCGTCTCGGCTGCTCTCGACGACCGAGCTTTCGAGATCATCGCCGACGCGGCCCCGGCCGCCGCGAAGGCTGCGGCAGCCGCTGTAGCACCACTGTGACGTCCACTCAGAAGTGATCACCACCCGACTAGCGAGAAACAGGACCCCGACGTGACCGAGGCCCCCGCAACACATCCGCACTCGACGACGCGCACCATCGTGCACGTCCTCCGGCACGGCGAGGTGCACAACCCCAAGGGCATCCTCTACGGGCGGCTGCCCGGCTTCAAGCTGTCGGTCACCGGCCAGTCCCAGGCCAAGGCCGTCGCAGATGCGCTCGCCGGTCACGACATCACCCACGTCGTCGCGTCGCCGTTGCAACGCGCCCAGGAGACTGCCGCCCCGATCGCGGCAGCCCACGGCCTGACGGTGTCCGAGGACGAGAACCTCATCGAGGCGGGTAACGAGTTCGAGGGGCTGCGCGTTGCCGTCGGCGACGGAGCCCTGCGTAGGCCTCGGCACTGGTGGAAGCTGCGCGACCCGTTCACCCCGTCCTGGGGCGAGCCGTATCTGCAGATCGCGCACCGCATGCTCGCGGCCGTCAACGCGGCCAGAGTCGCAGCCGTCGGGCACGAGGCCGTCTGCGTGAGCCACCAACTCCCGGTCTGGACGCTGCGCCGGTTCCTCCAGGGCGACCGGCTCTGGCACGACCCGCGCAATCGCCAGTGTGGACTCGCATCGCTGACGTCACTGGTCTACGAGGGCGATCAGCTCGTCGATCTCGTCTACTCCGAGCCAGCAGGAGCATCCGACCCGAGGATCACCGGTGCGTAGGTTACTACTCGCGGTTGCCGCTGTGGCCCTCGTCGCCGGCTGTTCGACCGGCACCGACGCGGTTGCTCAGGGCGGAACCTTCCAGTTCGTCTCGCCCGGCGGAAAGACCGAAATCTTCTACGATCCGCCGTCCGACCGCGGCGCACTCGGCGAACTCTCCGGACCCGACCTGATGACCGAAGGCAAGACGACCTCGTTGTCGGACTACGAGGGTGACGTCGTCGTCCTCAACGTCTGGGGTCAGTGGTGCGGACCGTGCCGCGGAGAAGCGGACGACCTCGAGAAGGTCTACGAGGCCACCAAAGCCTCCGGCGTCGAATTCCTCGGCATCAACGTGCGCGACGAATCACAGACCGCAGCACAGGATTTCGTCGTCAGCAACAACGTCACGTACTCCTCGATCTACGACCCGCCGATGCGCACCCTGACCGCGCTCGGTGGCGTTCCGACCTCTGTCATTCCGACGACCATCGTGCTCGATCGACAGCACCGCGTGGCCGCAGTGTTCCTGCGTGAACTGCTCGTCGAGGACCTGCAGCCCGTCGTCGAGCGCGTGGCAGCCGAGGAGCCTGTGCAGCCGTGAGCGAGATGTACCTAGCCGGCGTCGGCGCGAGTTTCCAGGAAGCTGCGGCCTCCGGGCCGCTGCTGCTGGCCCTCGGAGCCTGCGTCCTGGCCGGGCTCGTCTCCTTCGCATCACCGTGCGTCGTACCGCTGGTTCCGGGATATCTGTCGTACCTCGCCGGGGTCGTCGGAGCCGACGCACCGGCGGTCAGCGCCGACGAAGCGGCCGTCAAGACGAAGGTGCGCAGCGGTCGGCTGCGCGTCGCGGGAGCCGCGGGGCTGTTCGTCCTCGGATTCACCGTGGTGTTCGTTCTCGCCACCGCGTCGGTGTTCGGCGCAATTTCGGTGCTGGCGATCAACCGCGAACTGCTCATGCGAATCGGCGGCGTCGTCACCATCGCCATGGGCCTGGTGTTCGTCGGACTGATTCCCGCGCTGCAGCGCGATGTGCGGTTCGAGCCGAAGCAGATCGGCTCCCTCGCCGGAGCGCCCTTGCTCGGGGGAGTGTTCGCACTCGGCTGGACCCCGTGCCTCGGGCCCACCCTCGCCGGCGTCATCTCGCTCGCCGCAGGCACCGACGGTGCCACGGCTGCCCGCGGAGTCACCCTCATCGTGGCGTACTGCCTCGGTCTTGGATTGCCGTTCGTGATCCTCGCGTTCGGATCGGTCAGCGCACTGCGAGGCGTCGGCTGGCTACGTACACACGCACGACAGATACAGGTGTTCGGCGGAATCATGTTGATAGCGGTAGGAATTGCACTGGTCACCGGTGCCTGGGATCAATTCGTCGGCTGGGTGCGCGACGCCTTCGTCTCCGATGTGGTGTTGCCGATATGACCGCCGAGACCGAGGAGCGGACAGAAGCGGCGCCGCCGCACAAGCAATCCGTACTCGGTAAGGCCGTGGCCGTGGTGCGCAACACCTGGCGCGGGCTCACCAGTATGCGGACCGCACTGGTGCTGCTGTTCCTGCTGGCCTTCGCCGCCGTGCCCGGAGCCCTGGTACCGCAACGCAGCCTCAACGCGGGCAAGGTCGACCAATACATCGCGGACCGCCCGACCCTCGGTCCGATCATGGACAAGCTCGAACTGTTCGACGTGTTCGGCAGCTTCTGGTTCACCGCGATCTACGCACTTCTGTTCGTCTCCCTGATCGGCTGCATCCTGCCGCGGTGCATCGAGCACGCAAAACAGTTGCGTACCAAGCCCGTTCGTGCGCCGCGGAACCTCTCGCGCCTGCCGCACCACACCCGGTACGACGTCGACGGCGCACCCGAGGAGATCGCAGCCCAGGTCCGTACTCAGCTGCGTGGGTGGCGCGTCGCGCAACGGTCCGAGGGCAGCGGGGCAGTGACGCTCTCGGCGGAGAAGGGCTACGTTCGCGAACTCGGCAACCTCGTGTTCCACCTCTCGCTCGTCGGACTGTTGGCCGCGATCGCCATGGGCAAGCTGCTCGGCTACGAGGGAAACCGCATCGTCATCGCCGACGACGGCCCCGGATTCTGTACCTCCACGCCTGCCAACTACGACTCGTTCCGGGCGGGCAACCTCGTCGACGGCACCGACCTCGAGCCGTTGTGCTTGCGAGTCAAGGATTTTCAGGCGGACTACCTCGACAACGGCCAGGCGGAAATGTTCACCTCGAACATCCAGTACCAGGCCGGCGAAGATCTGGCGAACAACGACTGGCAGGACGACCGACTGCAGGTCAACCATCCGCTGCGGGTCGCGGGCGACCGCGTCTACCTGCAGGGCCACGGCTACGCGCCCACGTTCACGGTGACGTTCCCGAACGGCGAGACCCGCACCGACACCATCCAATGGCAGCCGACGGACGCCACCACATTCCTCTCCAGCGGGGTACTGCGAGTCGACCCACCCGGTGGCCTCTACCCCGACGCGCTGGACCGGCGTAAGAACCAGATCGCCATCGAAGGACTGTTCGCCCCGACCGCGTCGTTCCACGGCAGTCTGCTGTCGTCGAGCTTCCCGGCGATGAACGACCCAGCCGTCGCCATCGACATCTACAAAGGCGACACCGGACTCGACACCGGACTCCCGCAATCCATCTTCTCGCTCGATCAGGAAATGATCGCCCAGGGCAGGCTCGTCAAGCAGGACCGCGTCAACCTCATGCCCGGGGAGTCGGCCACACTCAGCGACGGCACCGTCGTCAGATTCGACGGGGCGAAGGAATTCGTCAACCTGCAGGTCTCGCACGACCCGGCTCAGACCTGGGTCCTGGTGTTCGCGCTGACGATGATGGGCGGACTGCTCGTCTCACTGGTGATCAAACGTCGCAGAATCTGGGTCCGACTCACCGCCGACGGCGACTCACGACGTACTGTAGTAGAACTCGGCGGACTTGCACGCACCGATCAGGCGGGGTGGGGCGAAGAGTTCGACCGCCTGTGCACCCGCCTGCTCGGCGACACCTCGAAACAGGAGAACTGACCGATGCCGATCAACGAGACACTCTCGCAGTACAGCGACTGGTCGTTCGAATCAGCCTTCACCATCTACGTGCTCGCATTCGTCCTGCTCATCGCTCAGTACGCCTCCGCCAAGGCGACGGCCGCTCAGGCCAAGGAGCTCGTCGGTGCCGGAGCCCCCGTGACCGCGTCGTCGCAGGCTGCGTCCTCCGGCCCGGGACGCGTCATCGAGGCACCCAAGCGCCCGCTGTCCGAGCGCCTCGCAGGCATGGGCTTCGCGCTGCTCGCACCGGCCCTCGTCCTACACATCGCCTCGGTCGTGCTCCGCGGATTCGCCACCCACCGATTCCCGCTGGGCAACATGTACGAGTTCGTCACCATGGCAACCGCTGCCGCAGCACTGACCTCCGTGGTGGTGCTGCGCAAGAAGACGATGCGCCCGATGCTGGTGTTCGTCCTCGCACCCATCATCGTGCTGATGTTCTTCGCCGCCACCAAGCTCTACGCAGACGCCGCACCCGTCGTCCCGGCGCTGCGCTCCTACTGGCTGCCCATCCACGTCACCATCGTCAGCGTCGGCAGCGGCATCCTGCTGGTCTCCGGAGTCGCGAGCCTGCTGTTCCTGCTGCGCATCAAACAGCCCCTCGGCGAGGAGAGCGTGGGATTCTGGGGCCGCTTCGCCTCCAAGCTCCCTGACGCCCAAGCCCTCGACCGACTCGCCTACAAGACGACCATCGTCGCCTTCCCGCTGTTCGGAGCCGGCGTCATCCTCGGCGCGATCTGGGCCGAGGCCGCATGGGGACGTTTCTGGGGCTGGGACCCCAAAGAAACGATGTCCTTCATCACGTGGATCATCTACGCCGCTTACTTGCACGCCCGCGCCACCTCCGGCTGGCGAAACACCCGCGCCGCGTGGATCAACGTCGGTGGATTCACTGCCATGCTGTTCAACCTCTTCATCATCAACATGGTCGTCTCCGGTCTGCACAGCTACGCAGGACTGAACTGACCGCTGCGCGTTCCACACGCTCCGCTGCCGACGTGCAGCTGGTAGCGTCCGATCCGGCTCGATGGGGGAGACATCCGAGCCGGCACTCGACGCGGGACGCACACTGGGGGGAAATCGGTCATGGCCGATCGGCACGGAAACAATTGGCAACCCGTCCGACCGATGGACGACGACGAACCCCCGAACACGCCGGAGCCGGTGGTGACCGAGACCCCGGTTCCCGGGTCTGCTGGAGTTGGGGAAGTTTCGGGGGTTGCGGGGTCTGCCGAGCCTGCGGGGTCTTCTCGGGTTGTGGGGGAGTCTCGGGTTTCGGGGGAGTCTCGGGTTGTGGGGGAGTCTGGGGTTTCGGGGGAGCGTGAACCGTTCCGATCCACCCCCATCGCCATGCCGCCCGCGGATGCCCCGAGCCCGAATCCTGTTGTCGCGGCAATGCCGACTCCACCCGTCGAGGTGACGCCACCGACCGACGAGATGCCGACGATGCCCGAAGCATCGGGTCCACCGGTTGTGCCACCGGTTTCGTCCGACATGGCCATGGCCCCTGGTCCGCCGACTCGGCCCACGGGCGAGCCGCAGCCGCCTGGGCAACAGGGTCAGCACCCTGTCCAGCCGCAGAACGGGGTGGTGTTGCCCCAGAATGCTGTTGTGCCCCAGCAATATTGGCAGCCGAACAACGAGTGGGCAGCCCAGAATCAGTGGCAGGCCCAGAACGGCTCGCCGACGCATGGGCATGGGCAGGGATATGGGCAGGGTCAGGGGTATGGGCAGTGGGCTCCGCAACCCGGTTCGTGGCCGCAACCGATGGTGCCCGGCCTTGTTCCTGCTGTGGTTCCTGCCGTGGCTGCTGTCGTTCAGCCGGATCATCGATCACCGTCGCAGCCGATGTCGGCGGCCGACCTCGGAGATTCATTGCTCATCAGGTCGGCAAGTGTCGCTCCGGTCGCGGGGTGGCGTCGTGCGCTGTATCTGATGTCCGGTGGTCGGATCGATGTGGGGAACAGTCCGGCGCAACAGCGACGCCTCGAATTGACCGCGCAGGTCGATCGACCATTGGTGGGGTGCTACCGCGTCGCGGTGCTCTCGTTGAAGGGTGGGGTCGGAAAGACGACGACAACGGCCACGTTGGGCTCGACGTTCGCGGACATCCGCGGTGACCGCGTGATTGCGATCGACGCGAACCCCGACCGCGGAACGCTGGGGCAGAAAGTACCGTCGGAAACGACGGCGACGGTCCGAAATCTGTTGCGAGACGTGGATTCCTTGGAGCGCTACAGCGACGTTCGGGCCTACACCTCACAGAACGTCCACCGGCTGGAGGTGCTGGCCTCCGATTCGGACCCGGCGGCGTCCGAGGCATTCAGCGGTGACGACTACGACCGAACGGTGACACTGCTCGAGAAGTTCTACAGCATCGTCATCACCGACTGCGGCACCGGATTGATGCATTCGGCGATGGAAAGCATTCTCGAGGGCGCGGACACTCTGGTCGTCGTCAGCTCAGGGTCGGTGGACGGGGCGCGGAGCGCGTCGGCGACATTGGATTGGCTCGATGCCCATGGCTATCGAAACCTGGTGGCCACGTCGGTGGCTGTGGTCAACGCGGTAAGACCGAGGGCGGGAAAAGTCGACTTGCAGAAGGTGGTCGAACATTTCGAGCAGCGATGCGCTCAGGTTCGGACGATTCCGTTCGACCCGCATCTGGAGGAGGGGGCTGAGATCGAACTGGGCAGGCTTCGTGGACGCACGCGAAAGGCACTCCTCGAAGTAGCTGCGGCGGTGGCAGCAGGCTTTCCGGCCTCGCCCACTACTTCTCGCCGCAGCTGATCGGAAACTTTATTCGCCGACTTCAGTGCCGGCGTCGGTCCCGTCCTTGCCTCCGCGACGAGCGTCCCGGTTGATTTTCCAGAGAAATTCCGGATCGTCATCGGGCCCGACAGTCCGCGGGGGTTCAGGTTGCGTGCTGGGTCCGAATGCCTTCCACAGCAGCACAATCACTGCCACCAAACCGATCAACGCCAATAGATAGATCACGACGCACCTCCTACTACGAGGGTAGCCGTCATGCAACGACCTCCGCACCCGTCGAGCGTCGAAGATTCCTGAGAATGTTCGATGAGTTCGTACGGGTGCGGAGGTCGTTGCCGAAACTGCGCCGAATGGCCTGTCTCAGTGCTGTACGCCGGCTTCGGTCGTCAGAGAAGTCAGCAGCTGCATGACCTCGGTTTCGCGGAAGCGACGGTGTCCGCCGGGAGTGCGGAGCGATCCAAGACGTCCGGCGTGTGCCCAGCGAGTCACGGTCTTGGGGTCGACGTGAAAAAGCGCTGCTACCTGACCCGGTGTGAG
Organism: Rhodococcus sp. JG-3; assembly: GCF_000482405.1. Taxonomy (NCBI): domain Bacteria; kingdom Bacillati; phylum Actinomycetota; class Actinomycetes; order Mycobacteriales; family Nocardiaceae; genus Rhodococcus; species Rhodococcus sp. JG-3. Next base: position 4,901,534 of record NZ_KI519398.1, on the reverse strand, counting down.
AAGTGAGTCCTGAGCTTTGTGGAACGTGGGTGCGCTCATCTGTCGTGTCCTCCTACGGTGCGGTTCTGTGCATTTGCGTCGAACCGGAGATATCGGTCTGCGGTGTTGTGAGCCCCATGGTTGCACTCGGACCCCTAGGTACTCGACTGATACAAGGTTGGTAAAGGGGAGGTAATGGACAAATCGGTCACGCCAGGGGTGGGTGGGAAGCCCTGCACGGCCCGGTAACCTTGAGCTCGTGAGCGATGCGACGAATGCCGACCGAAGCGACCCGACCAGCGGAAACCCCACGCCCGGCCGTTCTGCGAAGAAGTCCCTTGCCGTCAATCTCGCCGTGTATACGTTCGCGCGTCTGGCGCTCGTCATCGTCATTGCCGCGATCATCATCGGTGTCGGTTTACTCTTCGGCATCGAGGTTCCGATCCTCGTCGCGGCGATCTTCGGCGTCCTCATCTCGCTGCCGTTGTCCCTGCTTTTGTTCAAGCAGATGCGCATCCGCGTCAACGAATCCATCGCTGCGGTCGACGAACACCGACGCACCGCTCGCGCGGACCTGCAGTCCAAGCTGCGCGGTGAAGACGGCCGCAAGTGACCACATCGGTGGACCGCTCCGGATCGCGTGAGTGGGTCGACAACGCAGTCCGGTTGATCGAAGCCGATTCTCAGCGCAGTGCCGACACACACCTGCTGAGCTATCCACTGCCTGCCGCATGGGGAATCTCGCTGTACCTCAAGGACGAATCCACTCACATCACCGGCAGCCTCAAACACCGGCTGGCGCGATCGCTATTTCTGTACGCGATCTGCAACGGCTGGGTCACCGCGCGAACCACGGTCGTCGAGGCGTCTTCCGGCTCCACGGCGGTCAGTGAGGCATATTTCGCCGGCCTGCTGGGATTGAAGTTCGTCGCAGTCATGCCCAGAAGTACAAGTCCCGCCAAGATCGCCCTCATCGAATCGCACGGTGGGCGATGCCACTTCGTCGACCACCCCGGTGAGATGTACACCGAGGCGCACCGGCTCGCAGCCGAACCCGACTGCCACTACATGGACCAGTTCACCCACGCCGAACGGGCCACCGATTGGCGAGGGAACAACAACATCGCCGAGTCCATCTACGATCAGCTTCGGCTCGAGAAATGTCCCATCCCCGATTGGGTGGTCGTAGGCGCGGGAACGGGCGGAACGAGCGCCACCATCGGTCGCTACATCCGATACCGCAGACACGCAACGCGTTTGGCTGTCGTGGACCCAGAGAATTCGGCCTTCATCGGAGGCTACGAAACCGGTGACGCGAGTTTCGAGACCGGTAAGTCCTCACGTATCGAAGGCATCGGGCGACCGCGGGTGGAACCGTCCTTCGTTGGCCAAGTGATCGATCGAATGATCGCGGTGCCCGACGCTGCGTCGGTGGCGGCCGCGAGATTCACTTCGGCTGCGATCGGTAAACGAGTGGGAGGATCCACCGGCACCAACATCTGGGGTGCCTTCGGATTGATCTCCGAGATGATTGCCGCGGGACGCACCGGCAGTGTGGTGACGTTGTTGTGCGACGGCGGAGACCGTTACTCGCAAACCTATTTCGACGACACCTGGGTCGCGGGCCAGGGGATGGATCTCGACGAACCGACCGCCGCGCTCGAGCAGTTCATCCGTACCGGGGTGTTCTGAGCAGATCTACCAGGTCACGACCATCGACGTCACCGCAGTGACAGCGGCGACCGTCCCGACGGCCGGCCACGCACCGATCTTCTTCGCGAGCGGATGCGACGCACCGAACGCCACGAGGTACGTCCCGAGCAGTGCGCCGGCACGAGCCGAGCCCGACGACTTCTGCCATTGCGTGGTGCAGACAACGCCGACTGCAGCGAGCACTGCTCCGCCGAGTTGGCGATTGTGCGACCGGCGAGCAACAGCGAAGCCTCCGAGCAAGCCGCCTGCGGCGAGAGCGGATGTGGCGAACGAACGTCGAGCATCATGGTCGGACATGATCGTCACCCTAGCCGAGCCTGCACGCGCAAACTCCGGGCCAGGTGATCTCTCTGCTCGATCACCAAGCGCCGCAACGCAGCCGGTGCCCACTCGTGCTCGGCGAGCCACACGTCTGCACTGTCGGTCGACGATCGCTGAGGAAAGAGGCGAACAACTATCCTCCGTGCGATCTCGATGCTGCGTGAGGTCCACAACGAGGAGATGGACTCGAAATACCGGTCCTCGTACGGTTGAGTGAGGTCCGGTCGGTGACCCGCCCCGAACCCGGTGATGAAGGCGTCGAGAACATCGTTGGACACGTCGTCGCGCTCGGTGATGGAAGTCCACGCGCTCGCTTTGACTGTGGCGTCAGGGATCGCCGTCGCCGCCGCGGTGTGGGCAGTGCGCCCCGAAAGTGTGTCGTCCGAACCGAGTTCGGCATCCAGCTCTGCGATAGTTGCGTGTCCGGTGGCGGCGAGTGCCAGCCAGAATGCCCAGCGCTGATCGGGGTCCAGCCTCAGCCCGGCAATGGTCGCGGTGCCATCGAGCAGAGAGCGTAGATCGTCGGCCAGGAAGTCGTCGAGCTGCGCAGCCGATGCGACCGCCCGCGCCCACACCAACTGCGCGTCGCTTCCGGGTTCGCTCGATTGCAGCTGCCGCCACGACGCTTCGAGCCAATGCCGGGTGGGCTCGTCCCGTCGGTCTTCGGGGAGGTAGTGCGCGAGTGTGTACGTGACGTTGGCCGTGACTGCGGAGAGCAACCCGATCTTGGGTTCGGTCGGCGCGAATCTGGTTGCGATGTCGAGGTATGCGATCGCAGAGAGCTCGGCGTCCCGGGTGGAGTTCCACAGTGCCGACCACACCAGCCCTCGTGCAAGGGGATCGACGATGCGATCGAGTGAGGTCCGCACGGTGGCGGTGGAGCGCTCGTCGAATCGGATCTTGGCGTAGGTCAGATCGTCGTCGTTGAGCAGAACCAGTGCAGAATCGGGGAAGTCGACGGGCGTTCGCGAGTCGGTGATGTCGAGTTCGTAGCGGTGGGTCCTCGTGAGATTTCCGGCCTCGTCCGGATCGTAGAGCCCGACCGCGATGCGGTGCGGACGCGGATCCGACTGCTCGACGGCGTCGCCTGTATAAGTCAGTGTGGACACGCCGGTGGTCTGCAGCCACGCGCCCGCCCAGGCCTTGAGGTCTCGCCCGCTGGCGGTGGACATCTCGCTCAAGAGATCCGTCAGGGTCGTATTACCGAAGGCATGCGTACGAAAGTAGTTGCGGGACGCTGCGAAAAAGGCGTCGGCACCGACGAACGCCCCCAACTGTTTGAGCACGCTTGCGCCCTTGGCGTAGGTGATGCCATCGAAGTTGAGCTTGGCTGCCTCGAGGTCGGTGATGTCGGCGACGATCGGGTGAGTGGTGGGAAGCTGGTCCTGCAAATAGGCCCACGCCTTTCGGCGGTTCGCGAAACTGACCCAGGCATCGGTGAACCGGGTGGCTTCGGCCGACGCGTACGCACCCATGTAGTCGGCGAACGACTCCTTGAGCCACAGATCGTCCCACCATTGCATCGTGACGAGGTCGCCGAACCACATGTGCGCCATCTCGTGCAGAATCGTGTTCGCCCGAGCCTCGTACTGGGCTTCGGTTGCTGCCGAACGGAATACGTACGATTCGGTGAACGTGACGAGCCCGGGGTTCTCCATCGCACCGAGGTTGTATTCGGGGACGAAAATCTGGTCGTACTTACCGAACGGGTACGCATAGTCGAACTTGTCGTGGAAGAAGTCGAGGCCACGCTCGGTGATGTCGAAGATGTCCTCGGCGTCGAAATACTCGGCGAGGGATGCGCGGCAGTACGCGCCGAGCGGGACAGTCAGATCGCCTCGGGTCCAGGACGATTCGACGCCGTGGTACGGTCCGGCCGCAACCGCGGTGATGTACGTCGATATGGGCAGCGTCGGGGCGAACGTGGTGACTGTGCCGTCGGTGACTCCCGCGCGGTTGGACAGGACCGTCCATGCCGGGGGTGCTGTGACCCTCAGCGTGAACGAGGCCTTCAGATCGGGTTGCTCGAAATTCGCGAACACCCGTCGAGCATCGGCAGGTTCGTACTGGGTGTACAGGTAGACGTTGTTGTCGACGGGGTCGACGAAGCGGTGGAGTCCTTCACCCGACCTGCTGTACCGCCCGCGTGCACGTATCCGAACGACGTTGTGGTCGGCGAGTCCGACCAGTTGAATGCGAGCTCCGTCGTAATCGACCTGCGCATCGGTGCCGTTGACGGTGACCTCGTCCACGGCGGCACCGATGAAATCGACCCATGTCGCCGCCGTCGTCGCATCGAATTCGATGGTCGTCACCGACTCGAAGGTGTCGACGTCCGTGTCCTCGGCGCGCAAGAGGTTCAGATCGACGAGATACTTCACCCCGTCTATGTGGCGCGATCGCCTGCGAGTTTCGGTTCGGGTCAGATTCGCGGTGCTCACCGAACCAACCCTAGGTGATTGTTTTTCACAGGGCGGGTGGGGTGAAGTAGTGACGTCCGAGTGGATCGACGATATGTAGCACTCCATCCGGAAGCAGTTCGGTGCGCCAAAGTTTGCGCGTTTTGAGGTTGTGGTGGAGCCGACAGCGCGGACCGATGTTCGTGAGGATGGTCCAGCCGCCCTTCTCGGGGCGGTGTCGGTCGAATTCGACGATGTGGTCGAGGTCGCATCGTTCCGAGGGCACATTGCAGCCAGGATGCAGGCAGTACGGGTTCTCGGCTCGAACCTTCGCCGCGAGAGCTCGACTGGGCGTATAGCTCAGCGCGCCTGGCGGCGGGAGTTTCATGCCCCCATGGCCGTCGGGGTACAAGGCGTGGATCCCGATGGGGTCGTCCCCAACGGTGGCACGCCACCGTTCGATCAGCGTTCCCCCACCCGGCCGCGATCGGGTAGCTCTGGTATTCACAGAGCCGGGCGTGGGAAGCCTGGGTGGCGGTGCGTCCGGTGGGACCGAGTTCGGTGATTGGCTCGTCGGCGGCTCGTCCCCCGGCGGAGCGGAAGTGGAACTGCCGCTGCGTGTTCCGTCGGTTGCGGCGCAGTCGGTGTCCGATGGTTCGTTGTCCGCTGTGTCCGGATCATCGTGCTCGGGGGCCCTGTCGCCGTCGCGCGGCGTCAGGCATGTCGCGCACTCGCACAGCAGTGTCTCCCCGCGCATCAAGGCGGTCTGAGCGTCGGCCCGTCGTTGGTCGTCCGATCGCGGATCCTCCGGGTGCAGGCGTATGACCTCGGCGTCGATCCGCGAAAGTTGTTCGTCGGCTTCGCCGTCGGTCATCAGTGTGGTCAGGCTCGACAGTCCTCGTGCCCGGCGACGAAGGCGGATTCGCTTCTCGGTGCGTGCGGCACGCTTGCGTACCGCACGGTCCCAGTCGGCGTCGGCCTCGATGAGCAGTCGATCGATTTCGCGGCCCAGAGCTCCCGGTGCCATCTCCCGGGCGGCCTTGAGAATCTCGGTCTCCAGGGCAACGGCCGTCTCCGGACGGGCATGAAGTAGATGATCGTGGATCGTTCTGACTCGCTCCAGATCGAGGGCACCGTCGATGAAGCCCTGACGCACGAGAGGGCGCAGTTGACGCCACATCTGCACCTTGTTGTTGATGGCGGCAAACGTGGACGACAGAGCCGCCGCCAGTTCACAGACTGCCGAGTTGAACAGATCTTTCTCGGTGACCCCGGTGTCCCACGGTGACGCGCCGGCCGTTCGGCTGCGGACATACTCGTCCAGCAGAGCAAGTTCCGAAGCGACGGCAGCGTTGATCGTCCGTCGCGCTCCCAGAACGTCGGCGAGCGGAGAATGGTCCCCCGTCACCCACGCCGCTTTCCGTAGCCCCATGTCACCCCCCAGCGACTGAAGATCGAACACGTATTCGATCCACTGCGGCAAGTGTAGAACAGGGCACCGACACATTCTTCGGCGCTGATGGAAGGGGCTCCGGGCAACGAAGTCCGGTCTGCCGTCTCGGTGACGTTCCCGTCGGCCTGTGTCACGGCTACGCTCGCCAACACGTGCGGGGCGATTCGTAAGGCGGACACGATGAACACATTTCAGAAGTCGGCGGCAGGGTTCAACAAGGTCTTCATGGTCGTGATGAAGGCACCGGTGCTCGACAGGGTGCTCGGACGCTCGATGGGCATTTTGACCTACACCGGCCGGAAGTCCGGCAAGAGGATCACATTGCCGCTTGCGATCAGCCGGAAGGGTGAGCACCTGAAGGTCAGGGTGGCGATGCCGGACAAGAAGAACTGGTGGCGAAATTTCGTGGACGGCGGCGGTCGTGTCGATGTCGACCTCGGCGGTGTCCGGTACTCCGGCCTCGCGACGGCGACCCGCGACGACCGTGGGCGGGTGTCCGTCGATATCGCTGTGGACCATTGACCTGCGTGTCAATGTAGGTTGACAACCCCCTTTCCGTCAACCTACATTGACATGCATGACAGAAGCCACTGCATTGGCCGCCGCGGCCGCCAGTTCCGATCCGGGGGAGGGGTTGCGTGCCGTAGCCGCACTTCGCCGTCTACTCGAACGTCTGGAAGCCGTCCAGGTTCGCAATGCGCGGAATCGGGGATGGGCGTGGCAGGCGATAGCGGATTCGCTGGGTGTCAGCAGGCAGGCCGTTCACAAAAAGCACGGCGGAAAGGGAAGGTAGACAACCATGTTCGAGCGATTCACCACTCAGGCCAGGGCGGTCGTCATCAGTGCCCGGCTGCACGCCCGGGCGTTGCACTCGGAGCGGGTCGAACCCATTCATCTGTTCCTCGGTGCGCTCGACAAGGCCGACGAACCGCTCGGGTCTGCGCTGGCCGAGGCGGGGTTCACCCTCGACAACGCGCTCGAGGACGTGCTGTCGAGGGACGCCCGGGCCCTACGGTCCATCGGCATCGACCTTCACGACGCGGTCGACACCGTCGAGACTGCGGTGGGGTTCGGCGACGTCGACCATTCGAACGATTCTCACCTGCCGTTCGCGCCGTCGGCCAAGGAAGCGCTGAAGCTGGCCTTGAAGGAGGCCGTCCGATTGCGGGACAGGGAGATCGGCGTCGAGCACATGCTTCTCGGTGTGATCGCAGGTGCCGATCCATCGTTCACCGAGCTCGTGACTGTTCGCGGAGGCCTGAACGATCTGCGCGACGCCGTCCTGCTGGTTCGCACGTCATAGCTCCGAGCGGGCCCGAACTCTACGATGGGCGCCATGAACTTTCTGATTCGGCTCGTGATCAATGCCGTCGCCATCTGGGTTGCGAAGGAATTCGTCGACGGCATCACCGTGACCAGCTCGGGCCGCGGTGACGGGTGGGACATCGTGGTCCTGCTCGGTATTGCGGCCGTGTTGACGATCGTCAACGCGTTCATCAGGCCGATGGTGAAAATGTTGTCACTGCCGCTGCTGATTCTCACCCTCGGGCTGTTCACTCTCGTCATCAACGCGTTGATGCTGATGTTGACGGGCTGGCTGTCGTCGCAGACCGGTTACGGCCTCGAGATCGTCGGTTTCGCTGCCGCGTTCTGGGGCGCGATCATCATCTCGATCGTGAACTTTCTGCTCGGCGCATTCGTGCCCGAGAAGCGTTAGGCGAACGCCAGCGCCACACCGGTACCGGCACCCCAGACGAGCATTGCCAGTCCCGAATCACGCAGCGCCGGTATCAATTCGAAGCCGTGAGCGCCGCCGCGAACCGGCGAATTGGCGCGCGCAGCGAGAGGTAGCGCGAGCAGGGCAACCAGTGCCCATGGGGTTCGGGCGGTCAGCGCGACGGTCATGGCGAACGGGACGACCAACAGTGCCAGGTGTAGATAGCGCGTGCGGGTATCGCCCAATCGCACTGCGAGCGTGCGCTTTCCGGATTCGGTATCGGTGGGGATGTCCCGAAGATTGTTCGCGACGAGTACGGCACTGGAGAAAGATCCGACGGCTACCGCGGCGAGCACGCCCGCCCAGTCGATCTGCTCGGCCTGCACGTATTGGGTGCCGAGCACGGCGACGAGTCCGAAGAACACGAACACGGCAATCTCGCCGAATCCGCTGTAGCCGTAAGGCTTCGAGCCGCCTGTGTAGTACCAGGCACCGGCTATGCAGATCAGGCCGACGATCACCAACCACCAAGCGCTCGTGGCGGCCAGGACAAGACCTGCGACGGCACCGACCGCGAAGCAGCCGATGGCTGCCCGTTTGACGGCTCCTGCCGAGGCGGCCTTGGAGCCGACGAGTCGGAGTGGGCCGACTCGGTCGTCGTCCGTGCCGCGGATTCCGTCGGAGTAGTCGTTGGCGAAGTTGACGCCCACGATCAGCGCCAACGAGACGATCAGTGCCAGTAGAGCCTTCCACCACACGCCTGCGTCCAGGGACACGGCTGCACCGGTGCCGACGAGGACGGGGGCGATAGCGTTGGGGAGCGTTCGGGGTCGCGCCCCTTCGATCCATTGTGCTGTGGTGGCCATGAGCGACGATCTTTCCGTATCTGCCGGGAGGGTGCGGACGCGGCCGGTCAGAACGGCAGGCGCGGCAGTACCGGCAGCGGGATGACAGGCATTTGGACTCCGGGGATCTGCGGTAGCGGCACCGTCGGAGCGGGCGGCGGTGGCGGCGGGTTGTAGTGCGGTTGATACTGCACGTACGGCACGCTGTCGGCGGCTGGAGGTGGTGCAGCTGACGTCGGCGGCGGGGCCGGGATGTCCGGGGTCGGTGACGGTGTGGCGGTGGTGGTCCGTGCGGCCGAGGGTGTCGTGGTCTGCCGGATGCCCTCGTCCACGCTGGCAGGGGTGCTCAGCGGTTGGTCTTCGCTCTCGGAACTCAGGCCCGAGAACAGTCCGACGGCGGCGATGACGCCCACGATCGGTAGCGCGATCAATCCGAGCCGCGCCAGCGCCGGTCGGTGCGAGACGACCGGTGCAATGCGGTCGACGTCGACGCGTGCAGCGTGCACGGCCGCCCCACCTGCAACGACGAGTTCTGGTTGCTCGGGGACGATGGTCGGCAGCTGCAGAAACCGTTCGAGTGTCGTGCGGACCAGAGGGACATTGCTCGTACCGCCGATGGCGATGACGGCGTCGGGATAGAACTCGGCTTCGAGCCCCAGTTGGCGGACCGTGGTGGCCGCCTGTTCGGTGGCGCGGGCGATCGACAGCTCGAAGATGTGGCGCTCGAGAAGGATATGTTCGCCGTCGGGCGTGCTGGTGGTCTCGTGCGTGGACAGTGCCTCTTTGATGCCACGGCAGAATGCCGTCAGAGCAGTGTCCTCGTCGTGTGTGTGCGGCTCCCGCACGATGCCGAGGCCCAGTATGTGTTCCCGAACCACCGCATCGAACGAGGCTCCGCTGATTGCTGTCGTACGAGTCGAGCCGTAGGAGCGGCCGGATTCGACGTCGACGATGTCTATGTCGACACCGGTCTCGCCTGCGTCGAACAGGGCGATGGTGCGGTGCTGGCTGGCCAGGCCGGGACGGAGGTACTCGAGGGCAGCGTCGGTCTCGTCGATCAGATGTACGTCCGAGACGTATTCCTCGGCCAGAGCCTTCGTGATGCGATCACGCTCGTCGGCGGTCCGGTATGCAATGCCCAGCGATTGGGGCGCGTCCGGGCGGTCGACGATTCCGCGAACGACCCGCGCGACGTCCTCGGGGGAGGGGGAGAGCTGCCAGTCGTCGAAGGGAGCGGCGTCTGTCCACGTGCCGTCTTCGGTCGTCCGAGACGTGCGGATTCCGCACGTTCCCAGGTACACACCTACCGACGAACGCATCTCCAACCGGCCTCTCCTGTACGGCGACGTGGACACTGTACCGTCTCGAGGTTTGATTAGAGGTCCAAAACAATCCGAACGTCAGGTCGAGGGTGTTCGACGGGCGGCCTCCGACCCCAATACGACGGACCTCACGACCGGCGACCCGGTGGTGTCAGAGCGGCAGCGATGTCTCTGTCAGTCCGACCCCGCCGGTGCCTCGCAGTTTGCGGAACCATTCGAGACCGAACGCAGTGGTCAGTTGTTCGATCGGCATTGCGAGAAACGGCCCGAAATCGCCGACCTGCGTTTCGTGCGCTTCCATCGCGGCCCGCTTGGCCGCGATGACGCTCGACACGTCCACGACAGTGGTGATTTCGGTTTCCGGCAGTCCGAACGACTCCATGTCCGGTGGTGACGCCTCTTCGCTCCAGTGGGGATTGGCTTCCATCAACCTGCGCATGTGGTCACGGTTGGTGGTCGTCTCGTACACGTACGGCGTCTCGGCGATCTCGGCGGCGCGCTTGCCGACGACGTGCACCTGAATATGGTCGGGGTGGCCGTATCCACCGTTCGGGTCGTAGATGGTGACGACGTCGGCCTGCTCCTCGCGCAACACGTCGGCCAATCGCCCAGCCGCGGTGTCGACGTCGACATTGCAGAACGCCTCCGGGTTGCCGTTCTCCGGTGTGCCGGCCATTCCGGAATCGGCATAGTGCAGGCGAACGACGCGCGCGACCCCCAGGACGGCAGCCGAACGGTCCAATTCGATGTGTCGGCGCGCGGCCAACGTCTCTCCGTCGGCGAGGATGCCGTCGGGATATTCGCCGACGGCACCGTCGGTGGCCGTCACGAGTACGACGCGGTGGCCGGCGTCGGCCGCGAGCCGCATGACGCCGCCCGTGCCGAACACTTCGTCGTCGGGATGCGCGTGGAAGCAGACCAGAACACTCATGGCGTGAATGCTTGCACGTCGAAGTGGGTGCGGCCCAGTCGGCGGGCCAATACGATCTATGGGTGACCACACGGCGGTCGGCCTCGATACGTTCGTATTGGCGGGATTCGCGAGCGGATCGGTACTGTCGCGCACTACATCCGGTGGGGATCTTCTTCGCTCTGGTGTTCTTCGCGCTGTCGATGACTCCGTCTCTGCTACCTCGTGTGTGGTACCTGCAGGCGGTGGCCACGGGGATCAGCGTCGCGATCGGGTACGGCGTGGGGTGCCTCGTTGCCTGGGTGGTTCAGCTCTGCGGAGTGTCACCGGACTGGTCGGAGCAGTGGCGTCGACGTGGTTGGTGGGCGTTGGCCGCGGCTGCGGTGGTGGTGATTCCGCTGTTCCTGATCTTGGGATCGTGGTGGCAGCAGATCGTGCGCAGGCTGGTCGGTGTGGAGGACCCCGGCCGGCCGCTCTACGTCGCGGTGTTGGTGCTCTCGCTGGTGGTAGCGGTGGCGGTGATTGCTCTCGGCCGCCTACTGCGCAGAGCAACCCGTGCGTTGACGCGATGGGCGAAGCAGTACGTACCGAGGCCGTTGGCGAGGATCGCCAGCGTGATCGTGGTTGCACTGCTGGTGGTGTTCGCCGTCAACGGTGCACTGATTCGGGGAATTGTGGCCGTCGCGGAGAAGTCGGCGTCGACCGCCGACCGCGGCAACCACGAGGGTGTGGAAAAGCCTGATGCAGCAGAACTGTCGGGGTCCGATGCGTCGAACGAGGACTGGGATTCGCTGGGTCAGGAGGGGCGACGCTTCGTGGTCTCCGGGGCATCGCCCGACGAGATCAGTGACTTCACCGGAAGGCCTGCAGTGCAACCGATCCGCGTGTACGCCGGTGTCGAGTCGGCCGAAACGGTCGAGGGTGTGGCAGAGCGGGTGGTGGCCGAACTCGAACGTACCGGCGCATTCTCACGGGCCGTGCTCGGTGTCGCGACCACCACCGGACGTGGCTGGGTCAACGAATCCGTCGCCGGCCCTCTCGAGTATCTGTACGACGGAAATTCGGCGATTGCGTCGATGCAGTACTCGTTCCTGCCGAGCCCGATGGCATTTCTCGCCGATCGGCAGACCCCGCAGGATGCCGGACGAGCCCTGTTCGAGGCGATCTACGCGGTGTGGAGCGAACTCCCGGATGATTCACGACCCAAATTGGTGTTGTTCGGCGAGAGCCTCGGTGCCTACGGCGGGCAGGATGCATTCAGCGGTGCGCAGGACATGATCGCGCGCATCGACGGTGCTCTGTGGGTCGGCAACCCCAATTTCACGCCTCAGTGGGCGCGTATAACGAGCGGACGTGACGCCGGTTCCCGCGAGATCCTGCCTGTCATCGACGGCGGAGAGCACGTGCGATTCGCGAGTTCGTCCGGGGATCTCGACATCGGTGGTCCGTGGGAAGAGCCGCGAATCGTGTACTGGCAGCACGCATCCGACCCGATCGTGTGGTGGTCACCCGATCTGATCCTCGGCAGGCCCGACTGGCTGCGGGAACCCCGCGGCACCGACGTCGATCCGGGAGTGCAGTGGTTCCCGTTCGTGACGTTCTGGCAATTGACCTTCGACCAGGTGTTCTCCACCGACGTCGACGACGGGCACGGCCACAGCTACGGAGCCGACGCAGTGCGCATGTGGGCCGACATCATCGAACCGGCGGGATGGTCCGACGCCGACGTCGAGCGGCTGTACGAGAAAATGGCGGGTTGACATCGGTGCCGGAGAACGACGAGGTCGGCCAGGTGTTGGAGCTGGAGCGGAAGTTGCAACGTGCCGAGACACGGGGTGACAGAAGCAGACTCGTGGCTCTGCTCGCGGACGATTTCGTCGAGATCGGAGCGTCGGGGGTGGTGTGGACCAAGCAGTCGATACTCGAGCTGTTGGGCGGAGAAAGTGCGGCCGACGGCATCATCGAGGTCCACGATCTCTCCGGACGGATACTGGACGTGGGTGTCGTTCTGGTGCAGTGGACGTCACGACGGTCGGGACGTCGAGCCCGTCGATCATCGATCTGGCGACGCACCTCCGATGGATGGGAACTGGTGCATCACCAAGGCACACCTGTGGTCGACGGTCCGCCGGATCGGACGGGGTAGCCGAACCCGGGGACGCAGAGTGGATTTCTGCGTCCCCGGGTTGCAGGGTCAGGCAGTCACGACGACGAATTCGTTGGGCGTGACATCGAGTTGCTTGCTCTCGGTGACGTTTCCGGTGGTGAGGTCGACGGCGTGGATGCTGTTGCCGGCCGGTTCGGTGACGTAGGCGGTGTCACCCGCGATGGAGATGCCGGGGTGGGCGTCCTGGTATTTCGCGGGACCTTCCCAGGCGTCGATGACGGGGTACGAGGCGGTGAATGTCTTTGTCGTCGGATCGAATACGTGGACTGCGCCGTCCGATCCGATGATGTAGGCCAGGTCGCCGGGGCCTCGGGCGACTCCGCGCCAGGTGTACTCGGCACCGTCGGGGAGCTTCACGACGTCGAGGGTCTTGGCCGCGGGGTCGATGACGGTGACCGCGTGCAGGAGTGAGCCCTCTGCGTCCGGGTCGTCCTTGTAGTCTCCCACGATGAGGGGGCTGGTCTCGCTCACGTACGCGTTGCCCGTCCGCCCGTAGGGCTGGTCCGGAGCGTCGAGCTTGGTTATCTGGCCCTTGTCGTAGATCAGAGCGCCGTTCTCGCAACCGAAGACGACGATCTCGCCTTCCGCTGTTCCCTCTCCGTGGACGCCGGGGCACTGATCGTTTTTGGCGACGACCGCTCCCGATGCGTCACGAACCTCGATGCCGGTGCGGCCGTTCGAGTTCCCGACCGTGGTGAGAAACGTGCCGTCTTCGAGGACGATCGAGACGCCGTGGTGCGCGTCGACACCGGGGATGCTCTCGGTCTCCGGAAGCCCGTCTGCGGATTCGAGCGCTGCGGTGTCGAAGATCGTGGTGTCGCTGGTGCCGTCGGCGTACAGGATGGTCTTGCCGCCGTGTCGTACGACGTGACCGGGCTTCTCGGCTTCGAAGACGGTGTCGGTCAGTTGCGGTTGCTCGGTCGTCCCGGCCGCGGTGTCGAGCACACGGAAGCCCTCGCTCGTGGTGACCATGACGTTGCGGTCGTCACCGGCGAGGTTGAGGCGCGTGTACTCCTCGGAGTCGAAATCAGCGACGGTCTCGAACGTGTCGGCGTCGAGCACCCGAAGGCCGCCTTCGTAGGACACTGCGACCCGTGGCCCGGCCGCAATCGCTGTGGATTCGGCGGCGGGGGTGGTGCCGGAGGAGCACGCCGCCAGGGTCGCTACCGCACCGAGGGCGAGCGCGGTGACGCTCGCCCTTCGAAAATCGTTGATACGCATGATTGTTCCTTTTCTGTGTGACGAATCGGTCAGCTGGTGAGTCCATCGGAGATGCGCTCGGTGTTGACGCGCATCATGGTGAGGTAGTCGGGGGCACCGCCGTCGGGTGCGGTGAGGGATTCGGTGAACAGTTCGATCACAGCGACACGAATGTCGGCCTCACTCGCCAAGGCCTGGACGAGACGATCCGGAGAAGACGATTCCGCGAATATCGCGGGAACACCGGTCTTCTCGATGGCTCCGACGAGTTCGGCCAGATCGGAAGCAGACGGTGCCGCCAGGGTGGTGCCGCCGGGAATGGCTGCCCCGATCACCGTGAAATCGAAACGGTCTGCGAGATAACCGAATACATGGTGATTGGTGACGAGTGCGCGGCGCTGATCCGGGATCGCAGCGAAGGTGGCGCTCATGTCGTCGTCGAGCCCCTTCAACTGCAGCCGATAACCTGCTGTGCGGTCGGTGATTTCGGCAGAATCGACACCGTCCAACCCGGCGAGCGCCGGCTCGAGGGCATCGACGACGGCTGTCATGCGCGCGGGATCGGTCCAGAAGTGCGAATCGGGACTGCCTGCGGCGTCCCCTTCCGTGTACTCGAGGACGTCGATGGCGTCGCCCGCGACGAAGGTGGGCACGTTCTCCGCCGTTGCCTCGTCGAGGTGTTGCTGCAGACCTTCCTCGAGGCCGAGACCATTGGAGACGATCAGGTCTGCCGTGCGTAGGCGGGCACCTTCCTGCGCCGAGATCTCGAAGGAATGCGGGTCGGCGTTCGGCTTCATCAGCGTCACCACGTCTGCCTCGTCGCCGACGAGCTGCTGCACGACGTCGCCGAGGATGTTCGTGGACACGATCACCACCGGGCGGTCGTCACCGTCGGCGGAGCAGCCGCTCAGGCACAGTCCGATTGCTGCGGCTATCGCCACTGCCGATGAGAAACGGCCGACGCGTCCGCTCGTCATCGTCCGGTCTCCGCGGTGAAGGCCGGTTCGGTCGCGGTGTCGAAGGTCCGCGCTATGCGGGCACCGTCGGCGTAGTCGATCTCGTACAGCCGTCGTTCGGTCGGGGCGCTGAGATAGGCGCGCTGATCGTCGGCGACGAGGGTCGGGGACGCGCCGGCCTCGAGTGATTCGGCCACCAGCGGTTCGGTTTCGGCCAGGATTGCTCCGTTGTTGCCGTCCAATACCAGGACCCGGCCATCCTCGGTGAGGGCCAGCACGTGCTCGTCCGCATCGTCCACGGCGGTGACGTGTACCAGGGGTGCCGGTGCCGGGAGTAGGGACCACGATCGTTCGCGGGTATCCAGCATCCAAATGCCCTCTGCATAGGCAGAACCTGCGACCGTGGGGCGGCCCTCGCGGTTGTCGAACGACGTCGCTGCCGCGGCGGTGGCGCCGGCCGGGTAGGGGATTCTCTCGACCGCCAATTCGTCACCGGTGGCCGAGGCGAGCAGTGCGCCGTCTGCGCACCCGATCACGGCGCCAACCCTGGTGGTGATCGTGCTGCGGGCCTGCGGGCACGGCTCGACCGGCCCGGTGCGTTCGCCGTCGGCGGTGTACCCGACGACCGAGGTCGACGGTCCGGATCCCTCGGTCACGAGCGCGAAAGTGCCGACGGGAACGACCATTCCGGCACCGGGCGTGGTGACCTTTCGGAATCGTTCCACGACTGTGCCTTTCGACAGGGCCTCGGTGTCGAGCAGCACAGCCTCGCCGGAGTCGGCAAAGAACAGTCCGGTACCTCCCGAAGTCGAAAGGTTGGACGTGGCAACGGTTGCCGTACCTGAGCCGCCGACCGTGCCGAGCAGTCGAGGCTCGCTGCGGTAGTAGTGAAAATGGTCGACGTGGTCCCAGGTCCAGACCCCGCTGTCGACGATCTCGACGCCCGCGTCGGTCTGCACGAACAGGTAGCGGCCGTCGGTGTGTAGAGCCTGCGGGGCTCCGATGGTCCCGAGATCGGTGACGGTGTCGTCGAGCAGATCGAGATGGGACACCCGCCCCGTCGGGTCCACGGACGTGAGCCCGAGCCGCGGTTCGGCGAGTTCGGCGGCACCGGCTATTGCCCCGTGGCCTCCGCCTGTGGGTTCGTCTGTGCGCGGCACGTTCGTCTCCGAGGAACAGGCCGTCGATGCGAGAACGAGGGCACCGACGGCGATTGTGGTGGTCAGGATGCGGGGGCGCACGTGTTCCTTTCGGGTGAAGTGGGGCGAGGACGGATGGCGGTGACGGCACTGCGTATCGCGTACGACAGGCCGGACACCGCGATCGCGGTCGCCGCCACGGAGGCACCGGCGGCGGTGGCCGCGTGCCAGGAGATCAGTAGGCCGCCGAACACGGACAGCACGCCGAGGACGGCCGCCAACAGCATTCGAGTGGGAATGCGGGTGGTCCACTGCCCGGCGGCGACGGCAGGGGCGAGCAACAGTCCGACGACCAGCAGCGAGCCGACGGCTTGGTACGACGCGACGACTGCCAGCGTCACGAGTGCGACGAGAACTGCTTGGGCCGAGCGAGGCCCGAGTCCGAGCACGGAGGCAATTCGGGGGTCCAGCGCAACGGCGACCAGCGGTCGATGAAACAGCGCCGCGACGGCGACTCCGAGTGCGGCCGATCCGGCCAGGAGATAGAGGTCCGTGTGCGAGATGGCAAGAATGTCGCCGAACAGTATGGACGTGGCGTCGGTGGCGAAGCTCCCCGAGTGGGAGATGACGATGACGCCGAGCGCCAACATGGACACGAACAACATCCCGATGCTCGTGTCGTAGGACAGTGTTCCGCGGCGTTGCAGCGCGGTGATCCCGAGGCTCATGGCGACCGCGCTCAGTGCGCCGCCGATCATCACCGGAACTCCGAGAACGGTCGCGAGAGCGACACCGGGCAGCATTCCGTGTGCGAGCGCCTCACCCAGAAATGCCATGCCGCGGATCACCACCCACGTTCCGACCACCCCGCACAGCACGGCGACCAGGGCTCCGCCGAACAGGGCGCGTTGTACGAAACCGAGGGCGAACGGCTCGAACAGCGCGTCGATTGTCTGAAATGGCACATTCGGGAGCCTAATGAGATTGATAACGATATTCAAAATCGTATAGTGGCAATGTGAACACCTCAGCTGTCAGCGCGTCGTCCGAGTTCGCTCGCCTCCGGGGCGTCCGCGTCGAGTTCTCCGGCCACACGGCACTCGCAGGCGTCGATCTGGACCTGTTACCCGGTCGGCTCATGGCCATCGCAGGGCCGAACGGTGCCGGCAAGTCCACGTTGCTCGAGGTGGTCGCCGGCACCCGGCCACTGACGGGCGGGACCCGAAGCGCAACTCGCGCAATTGCATTCGTTCCGCAGCGCGCTGCTGTGCCGGATCGGTTGCCGTTGACCGTATGGGATGTCGTGGCAGTGGGTGCGTGGGGACGCCTCGGCCGGTGGCGTCCGATGAACACCGAGGCTCGGGCATCGGTGCGCGACGCCCTCGAGCGCCTCGACATCGCGGAACTGACCGGCATGCCGTTCGCCGACCTGTCCGGAGGGCAGCGTCAGCGCACCCTACTGGCTCAGGGTGTGGCCCGCCGGGCCGATCTCCTGTTGCTCGACGAACCCACGACAGGTCTCGACGCCGCCAGTGGACAACGGATTCGAGCCGTCATGCGTGAGGAGACGATGCGCGGAGTTGCCGTTGCGTGTGTGTCTCACGATCCCGAGGTGTTGGCCGCGGCCGACGAAGTGGTGCGACTCGAGGACGGTCGAATCGTCTTCTGACGGATACGCGTGTCGGGTGCTCTCACCGCGCCGCCAACGCGGCTCGCAATCCCGCGCGGTCCAGTTTGCCCGGGCCTCGGGTCGGAAGTGCGTCGACGAGGAACAGCTCCCGCGGTGCAGCGGTGGCATCGAGCGACTGCTCTACGTGAGAGCGCAACTCCGTCAACGTCACCGGCGCAGAGGCAACCACTGCTACCACCACTTTCTGGCCGAGGCGCTCATCCGGCAATCCGACGACAGCGCACTCTCGGACAGCGGGATGCGTTGCCAGCGCGGCTTCGACCACCTGCGGTACGACGGTCAAGCCGCCCGTCGAGATGGCCTCGTCGAGTCGACCGGTGATGCTCAGCACCCCGTCGATCATCGTGCCTGCGTCGTCCGTGCGGAACCATCCCGGCTCGGCGAATGCCGGATGGTCCGGTAATCCGCGATAGCCCGAGGCCAGAGTCCGCCCGCCCAGAACCACTCGTCCGTCGTCGATCCGAACGACGGTGCTGTGCAACGGAACTCCGTCGTACACACAGCCGCCCGCGGTTTCGCTCATGCCGTAGGTGCGTACCAATCGAACGCCCGCGGCAATGGCTCTCTCGCGCAACGGAATCGGCGTGGCAGCGCCGCCGAGCAACACGGCGTCCAGCGATGCCAGTGCAGCAGTGGCCTCGGGGTTCTCGAGTGCTTTGACCAACTGGCCGGGCACCAGGGAGGTGTAGCGCAGCGGACCCGACATCCGTCCCACGGCCTCGATCAAGGCGGCCGGGTCGAAGCCGGCAGAGACGTCCATGATCACCGGCGACGTGCCGGCGAGCACGCTGCGCAGCAACACCTGCATCCCGGCGATGTGGTGTGCTGGCAGAGCCAGCAGCCACGAGCCGGGGCCGCCGAGGCGCTCCTCGGTTGCCGTCGCCGACGCGACCAGTGCGGACGCAGACAGCATGGCACCCTTGGGAATTCCCGTCGTCCCGGATGTCGCGACGACCAATGCGACGTCGTCGTCGATGGGGGTTCCGGGGGCCAACGCGTCGTGCAGGCGACGGATCTCGCGTGGATCGTCGGCGGGGACGGGGAGGACGGCCGGGCCGTCGCCGGCCAGCAGACGGCTCAGCCGCGGCAGGATGTCTGCCGCGGCCGAGCCTGCTGGAATGGGAACGCTCTCGAGCACACTGGCGAGATTAGTCCTTGCGCCGGATCGTGAACGGGTCGGCCAGAGGCCAACCCCCGGCGGCGAGGTTCGCGCGCACCCGATTGACGTCCTCTTCTCGGGGCAGCTCGTTGGTGACCTTGGTGATGGTGACGGAAATTCCGGCCTTGTCGGCAGGTAACTGGCCGTCGGCGATGAGGGCATCCATCACCGACTGCACTTCGTCGTCGGACAGTCGCCGATTCAGAAGGGCAAGGAGGGGAACGTAATCCGCTTCGGGTACCCCGTCGGGATACCCGCCGCGGAGCCACTCGACGATCGAGTGGAGGAACGACGGGACCGCCATGGTCTTACAGGGCAGCCGGATCCGCGAGCGGCCAGCCACCGGCGGCCAGTCGTGCCGAGACACGGGAGATGTCCTCGGCCGTCGGCTCGGCGTCGATCTGGTCGCGGATGTACGTCGCGATCTCCTCGGTCGAAATGGCACCGTCGTCGAGTGCGCCGGTGGCGGGAGAGACGAGTTCGAGAACGATCTCTTGCACCTGAGCGTCGGTGAGTGCGGCGCGGCGCAGAAGGGCGACGAGCGGGAATCGGTCCTTGGGCGGAACGCCCTCGGGGTATCCGGCTCGGAGCCATTCGAGCACCGAGGCCGGGAATGCGGTCTTGGTGGAGTCGGTCATGAGAGCTGTACCCCTTCTCGGGTGTGTCAGAAGACGGAGATGCCGAATGTGCTGTCGAGGAAGTTCTTCATGATGAAGAGAATTCCGGCCACGATGGCGACGACGACCACTGCGAAACAGAGGACGGCCGCGGCGGTGGCGACTGCGGGTCGGGCCACGCGTGTGGTGCCCGAGGCAGTGGCCTCGTCCGAGGGCTCACCGACCGAGAGTGCCTTGAGTCCGAAAGCGAAGATCGCGGGCAGTCCGGCACCGAGCAGCAGGCCGACGAGAACGACCTGCCAGAGCGAATCGAGTGTGTGCTTGAGGGTTTCCATGATGTTCAGACCTTCGCGGGGGAGTCGGTTTCGGCGGCGGCAGGAACGAGTCCGCCGTCCCATTCGGCGTTCACGTTGTCCGGATCGACGGGTTCGCGGCGCGAGCGGATGTACATGACGGTGGCCAGGCCGACGAGGATGGCGAAGACCACGAGGATGCCGGGCAGACCGCCGATCGTGTGGGCGAGCAGCCAGCATGCGGCGCCGACCACGCCGGCGAGCGGCAAGGTGATGACCCAGGCGACGGCCATGCGTCCTGCGACGTTCCAGCGCACGGCGGCACCGGGCTTTCCGAGTCCCGATCCGAGGATCGAGCCGGTCGCGACCTGCGTGGTCGAGAGCGGGAGGCCGAGGTGGCTCGACGTCAGAATGATTGCGGCAGAAGAGGACTCGGCTGCCATGCCCTGCGGGGATGCGATCTCCACGAGGCCCTTACCGAGGGTGCGGATGACGCGCCAGCCGCCGAGGTAGGTGCCCAACGCGATGGCGAGGGCGCACGTGACCTTGACCCACAGGGGCATCTCGGCGTCCGGCGAGACAGTCCCGTAGGCGACGAGCGCCAGGAAGATCACGCCCATCGTCTTCTGGGCGTCGTTGGTGCCGTGGGCGAGCGAGACGAGTGAGGCCGAACCGATCTGGCCCCACCGGAATCCGCGCTCCTTGGACTTCTCGGGAACTGCGTTGGTGATGCGGTAGATGATCCAGGTACCGACGGTGGCGACGAGGCCGGCGACGATGGGGGCCAGCACGGCGGGCAACACGATCTTGCTCCACACCCCGTCCCACACGACGCCGCTGGTTCCCAGGCCCGCCATGGTGGCACCGATGAGGCCGCCGAACAGTGCGTGCGAGCTGCTCGACGGGATGCCGAGCAGCCAGGTGGCGAGGTTCCACAGGATGCCGCCGACGAGGCCGGCGAAGATGATGGTCAGCAGGGCCTGGCCGCCGGTGTCGCCGAGATTGACGATCCCCTTCGCGACGGTGGCTGCGACCTCTACGGACAGGAAGGCGCCGACCAGGTTGAGGACGGCAGACAGGGTGACCGCGACCTTGGGCTTCAATGCCCCCGTTGCGATCGACGTCGCCATGGCGTTGGCGGTGTCGTGGAAACCGTTGGTGAAGTCGAAGGCCAGGGCCGTCACGACCACCACGAGAAGTACGAGAAATTCAGCGCTCACGGTGGAAAGTGTGGGACACGAACGGCCATTCGCGGAAATTTCTTGCGAAGTGTTCTTCTCGGGTGCCGCGAAGTCGTCTCCAGTTCACCTCCAGTTCACCTTTTTGCCTTATATGTCCACTTCGTCTGTGGCGTAGCGCACGACGGTGGTCTCCTCCGGTCGAAGCATTGTGGAACAGTGGACGACGTGAAGGGATCCGGTATGGATGATGCGGTGTCGGCCGCCCTGTCGTACTTCGATTCCGTCGATCCGGCTCTTGCCGCCGACGCCCGGCTCGGGTGGGACGGACTGGCCGCGGTGTCGCCGCCTGCGGGGCCGACACAGCATTCCGTACAGACATTTCTGTGGATCTATCTGCGCCACGCGGCCGAGGGCCCCGATCGGGCCGTCGACATCGCCCGAGCGCTCGGGGATCTGCTCGAGCGGCTGGGACGCGTCGCGTATGCGGAGATCGCACGCAGCGGCGTGACGGACGAGCTCGTACGTGCCACCGACGATGCGATCTGGCTGCAGCAGTATCGCGCCGCCACCGAGCAATCCGGTATCGGAGCAGTCGACACCGAGTTGGTGACGTGGCAGGACGCTCCGACCGGGGTCGAGCGGGCCATCGTCGAAAAGATCGGTGAGACACTCGAAGTGGCGACCATTGCCGGTGAGTTCGAGCCGTCGAAGCCCGGTGGCAGGCCGCTGGGAGTCACCGCACGGGCGACGCGTCGCCGCGGCGTGACCGACGCGGTGCTGACCTCGGATCAGGGCAAGAACGGCACCGACGACGTTCTGCTCGAACAACTTCTCGACCACCGCATCGAACTGTGGAGCAGTTACAGCGCTCCACGCGCCGAGCTCTACCTGGGCTTGCGCGAGGCGCTGCACGAGGCAGTCGAGCCGGTGTACGGGTGCGTGCGCAGACTCGAGAGCTTCATCGGGTGCATCGGCGACGGCGTGGCGCTGACCGATGCCGGGTATCTGCCGGACGATCTGGTGGCGCGGATCGCTCGCACCGTCTTTCCGGTAGCCGAGCGTCCGCAGTTCGTCGGACGCGAACTCGATACCGACAAGGTTCTCGCTCTCCGGCGCCTGGTGATGCGACTTCGGTTGATGCGTCGATCCGCAGGCAGGCTGGTTCCGACGACGCGCACCCGGCAGCTGAGCTCGGACGGATTGTGGCGCGTGCTCACCGGGGGAATAGTCGGCAGTGACTACCACCCCGACTCGATCGCGGCGGAGGTTCTCCTGGCCCGGATGATCCTGGGCAACGACATCGCCGACGCGCAGGCGACGGCCGACGATTCGGCTCGACTGTTGCGTGCGGAGGGATGGACCCATGCGGGGGAGGAGCCGGAGTCGGAGCACGCCGAGACTCTGGCGGACACGTTGATCGCAGAACTCGACGCTCTCGGAGCGTTCCGCTCGGCCGACAACCGCGTCGCAACCGACGAAGGCGCACGGGTGGCTGCGGCTGTGTTGCGTCATCGGCTCCTGCACACACGCTTCCCGGCATTGTGACGAGCTCGAGATGGGGTTTGCCTGCGGTCTGCCGTTCGTGCACGGTTAAACTCGGTTCCACCCGGGTCGAGAGCGTGCCCGGATGTCGGCTGCGAGGAGATGCTGGTGGACGGTGAGGTGCACGACACCGCACGCTCCCAGTCCCGGCGGCAGAGCGACTCGGCTCGCCGCTACCTCGATCTGGAAGCAACCACACCCGCGTTGCGCTCCACCGTCGAATTCGCGGCACGCAGTGTCGGATTCGCCATCGCCCAGCTGAACGTGTTGGACGAGGACACCCAGTACACATTGGTCAACATCGGTGGTCCACCGATGTCCACCGTGGTGCGGGCCGACACCCTGTGTGACGACGTGGTGCGCACGGGAGTGCCTGCGGTCGTCGCCCACGGCCGGGTCGATGCCACCACCCGGCAACGCGCGCTGCTCGACGAGAACGGCATCGAGTCCTATGCCTCGGTTCCGCTTCGCGGACGAGAAGGTCTGGTGATCGGCACTCTGTGCTTGCTCGACCGCACCTCGAGGCCCCTCTCCAACGACCAGATGCAGGAGCTCGAACAGTTCGCGTCCGTCCTCGAAGAGCAGCTCGATCTGCATCGGCGGGTCGGCTCGGGATCCACCCGACTCGGCAGCGACAACGACATCGCCGACTCCCTCGCCGACGGTCACATCGTCCCGTGGTTCCAGTCGATCGTGGACCTACGGACAGAGGAGATAGTCGGCTTCGAGGCATTGGCGCGCTGGCACCATCCCACTCGGGGTCTGGTGGTGCCCGCGGACTTCGTGCCGTTCGCCGAGGCGAGTGAACTGATCATCGACGTGGATCTGAGCGTGCTCGCGCAGGCAGCCGCGGAGATGAAGAAGTGGCACGTACACCGACCGGACCTGCGGCTGACCGTCAACATTTCCGGACGTCATCTGGCGCATCCGGACGGCGTCGGCCAACTCGAACGCGCGATCGCGTCGACCGAGGTGTCCCCGAAATCCATTTCGCTCGAACTCACCGAGACCTCGTCGGTGACGCCAGGGCCGTTGCTGCGCAAGCACATCGACGACGTGCACCGGCTGGGTTTCCGCGTCCTGCTCGACGACTTCGGCTCCGGCTGGTCGTCTCTCGAACGCTTGGTGACGTTGCAACCGGACGGCATCAAGATCGACGGACATCTGACGCGGTTCATCGACACCGTGGCCGGTCGGGCGATGATCAAGTCGTTGGCCTCGGTCGCCAAGGATTTGGAGCTGACGATGATCGTCGAGGGGATCGAAAGTCGAGCTCAGGCCGACGCCGCTCTCGATCTCGGATGCACTCTGGCGCAGGGATATCTGTGGTCGAGGCCGCAATCGGCGTCGGCGGTACTGCGAACCGTCTCGGGTGGCTAGCGAGTATCCCGGCGGAGTGGGTGGTCCTGCGGAATCTGCACCAGCACGATGGGGATTCCGTCGGGATCCTCGATCCACATCTCGATGAGCCCCCAGGGTTCGGTGGTCGCCGCCCGCACGATCGCAATGCCGGCCTGCTCCAATTCCGCTGTGGCAGAATCGATGTCGCGAACCTGCAGCCACAGTGCCCCGGAGAACGATCCCGGCTCCTCGGTGCCGCCGTGCGCTGCGATCTCGATCAACCCTTGGCCTGCGAACAACACCGTGCCGCCGGGATATTCACGGCACACCGCAAGAGACAGGCCGTCTCGATAGAACTCGAGGGTCTTCCGGTAGTCGACCGGGCGCAGGATGGTACGTGCAGCGAGGATGTCCACCACGCATGGATATCACGCAACCGACCATCACTGCCGCAGGATGGTCACAGCGAGAGTGGAGCCTGCGGAACGACCCGGATCAGTGGCGTCACAGCACCGTCGTGACGATCCGGTTTCCGCCGGCTGCCTTGGCCTCGTACATCATCGAGTCCGCCACCCGCATCGCCCGCGTCACGAGGTCGAGGTTCTGCTCCCACAGGGGTGAACTCGCGTGCAGGATGGCTGCCCCCACACTGACCGTCACGGCGACGCCGTCGTCGGGATCGCGCATGGCTCGTCGAACACCGTGGATCAACGCATCGATGTGCAGGCGCGACGTCGAGACCACGGCGAGGTATTCCTCGCCGCCGGTGCGCGCGATCACGCCGTATCTACCCATGTGTACGCCCAGACGCTCGGCGACGCGAACGATGACGGCGTCTCCCTCCTCGTGCCCGTAGTCGTCGTTGACGGCTTTGAAGCGATCGATGTCCACCACCACGACGGCCGAGCAGCGATCCTCCTCGCGGCCGAGCAACCAGACATCGTGGATCACCGATTCGAGTCCGCGCCGATTCAGCAACCCGGTGAGCGGGTCGAGCAACGAACTACGGGCGTCGTCGGTCAACACGGTGACCAACAGATGCGAGGTGAGCGGCACCCCGGCGATCGCGAGCAACACCACGTCGGTCCGGAAGATCAGTGACGCGACGTCCACGTCGCCGGTGCGGTATGTCGCCGCCGCGGCAGCGACGGTGCACGCCACCGAGAAGATCAGGTGAGCCACCAGCCACCGTGGGCTGACGAAGAACGTGCAGAAGGTGCCGATGACGGCGAACAGCGCGCACGTCAGGATCGCGTCGGCGATCGGGTTGACGAGGATCGACGACGCGGTGCCCAGATCGGCGAACACCGCGAATGCCACCACCCCGAGGCGACCCGGGAACGGCTTGGCGATCCACGCGGCCGCGACCGCCACCGCCATGACGACCAGGAATGCCTTCCAGCCGATTGCCGCGGCGTTCCGCGTGGCACCGTCGGAGAAGAGGGCCACCACCGCCAGAGCGCCGTAGTTCAGCGTCAGGATCGCCATCACCCATCGGATGAGCTTTCCGGTGGGCCGCGAGTTCTGGAAGTCCGCCATCCAGCGGTAGTCGTACGGCTGCGTGAACCAGGCCCACAGAGCACCCGCGGCAGTACCGCGATCGCGGTGATGTGAGTTCGGGGTCACGAAGCGTCAGAAATATCGAGGAAACGGCGACCAGTCGGGCTCGCGCTTCTCCAGGAACGCATCGCGTCCCTCGACGGCCTCGTCGGTCATGTATGCCAGCCGGGTGGCTTCACCGGCGAACAACTGCTGGCCGACGAGACCGTCGTCCTGCAGGTTGAACGCGTACTTGAGCATCCGCTGCGCCTGCGGCGACTTGGCGTTGATCTTCGCGGCCCACTCGATGGCGGTGTTCTCGAGTTCGGCGTGATCGACCACCTTGTTCACCGCGCCCATGCGGTGCATTTCCTCGGCCGAGTACGTCTCGCCGAGGAAGAAGATTTCTCGGGCGAACTTCTGCCCGACCATCTTGGCCAGGTACGCACTGCCGTAACCACCGTCGAAGCTGCCCACGTCGGCGTCGGTCTGCTTGAAGCGAGCGTGCTCGCGGCTCGCGAGCGTCAGATCGCACACCACGTGCAAGCTGTGCCCGCCACCCGCTGCCCACCCGTTGACGAGGCAGATGACGACCTTGGGCATGAAGCGGATCAGCCGCTGCACCTCGAGAATGTGCAGTCGGCCCGCGCGAGCCTTGTCGACCGTCTCGGCCGTTTCACCGTCCGCATACTGGTAGCCACTTCGTCCGCGAATGCGCTGATCGCCGCCGGAACAGAACGCCCAGCCGCCGTCCTTGCTGCTCGGCCCGTTGCCGGTGAGCAGCACCGTTCCCACGTCCGAACTCACGCGAGCGTGTTCGAGCGCGCGGTACAGCTCGTCGACGGTGTGCGGCCGAAAAGCGTTGCGAATCTCGGGACGATCGAACGCCACCCGCACGGTCGCGTCGGACACGTGGCGGTGATAGGTGATGTCGGTCAGATCTTCGAAGCCGGGAACGGGACGCCACAGTGCGGGAGTGAAGGTCACGTGGGCCAGCTTAACGGTGGCGAGGGCTGAATCCGCTGCGGCCGGGCGATGCAGCTAGCGTGCAGGTCATGACCGATCCGATGCAGCTCGACCGCAGTTCCGACCCCGATTACGACCACCACGGCGGCTTCCCGCGTTTCGTTCCGGCGAAGGTGGGGCCGGAATACGGGCAGTTGCTCGAGGCACTGCGCACGGTCCAGGATCTCGCGGTGTCCACGTCGCTGCCCGCAGACGTCACCGAGGCAGCCGCGAGCAAGACTCGGGAATTGATCGAGTTGTTGGAGCCGCACGTGGTCGCCGAAGGCAAGCAGACCGCGGGGCGGGTACCTGCTCTGCCGGGCCGTGGTTCGCTGCTGCTGCCGCCGTGGATCATCGAGAAATTCGCAGCCGACGGCGTCCGTAGCCGTGGCATGTTCCGTCGCTTCCACCTCGGTGGCAACGCCGCCGCGCACGGCGGCACCCTTCCGCTGCTGTTCGACGACCTCTTCGGCCTGATCCAGCACGCCTACGGTCGGCCCATCAGCCGGACCGCATATCTGCACATCAACTACCGCAAGGTGACCCCCCTGAACACCGAGTTGGTCGTCGAGGGTGCCGTGGACAAGGTGGAGGGTCGTAAGACGTTCATCAGCGCGAGGCTGACGGATCTGGACGGCAACCTGCTCGCCGACTGCGAGGCACTGATGGTGCAGTTGCTCCCGGGGCAGCAATGATTCCCCCGATCGACGATCTGCTCGACGGTGCGCACGTGCTCTCGATGCCGATGCGGACGAAGTTCCGTGGGATCACCACCCGTGAGGTGATGTTGATTCGTGGTCCCGGTGGGTGGGGTGAATTCTCTCCGTTCCCCGAGTACGACGACGTCGAGTCCGCCCCGTGGTTGGCGTCGGCGATCGAGGCCGCGTGGGAGGGCCCACCGAATGCGGTGCGTCGACGCATCGCGGTCAACGCGACCGTGCCCGCGGTCGACGCCTCCGATGTGGCGGGCGTGCTGAGCCGCTCACCCGGGGCCGAAACGGCGAAGGTGAAAGTGGCCGAGAAGGGGCAGAGCCTGGCCGACGACGTGGCTCGCGTTCGTGCGGTGCGCGAGCTGGTGCCGCGGGTGCGGATCGACGCCAACGGGGGCTGGACCGTCGACGAGGCAGTCACTGCGTTGGTTGCTCTCACTGCGGACGGGCCACTCGAATACGCGGAGCAGCCGTGCGCCACGGTTGCCGAGCTCGTCGAGCTGCGCCGCCGGGCTCCGGGAGTTCGGGTGGCCGCGGACGAGAGCATCCGTCGGGCCGAGGACCCGATGAAGGTCGTGCGGGCCGGCGGCGCGGACATCGCGGTACTCAAGGTCGCTCCGCTCGGCGGCATGCGCGCACTGCTCGAACTGGCCGGCGAACTGGGGGAGTACGGCGTGCCGGTGGTCGTGTCGAGTGCACTCGATTCGGCTGTGGGCATCGCCTCCGGGCTCGCCGCTGCCGCCGCGCTGCCGCATCTCGAATTCGCCTGCGGACTGGGGACGGGCAGCCTGTTCGTTCGCGACGTCGCACCGGCACCCGAGGTGGTCGACGGAACGTATCCGGTCCAGAGCGTCGAGCCGGATCCGCACGCGTTGATCGAACTCGGTGCCGACGCCGAGCGCACCCAGTGGTGGATCGAGCGAGTGCGGCGCTGCCACGCACTGCTGCGGTAGTGTTGCGCCCGGTCCGCGTGGGGCCGCCGACACATCTGGGAGGAAGTTCGAAGTGGTTGCTGCACTGAAGGATTCGCTGCTCGACGAGTCGAAGGCCGACGCTCTGCGCGTCGACGTATTGGCATTGATCGACGCCGAGGTAGCCGACAAGAAGGGCGCGAGTGGCCTCGCGGTCAAGGGGGGCTACGGCGCAGTGAAGAAGGTCGGTCCGTCCTACATCGACAATGCGGTCTCGGCTCTGTGGCCCGATTTCGTCGACAAGCTCGATCCGTTCTGGCAGTCGTACAACGCTGCCCCGCAGGGCACGTTCGGTGAGTACCTTGCTGCCAACGGAGATGCCGCGTCCGACGCTTTGCTCTCGGTCACCGATGCGCGCATCGAGGAGACGGACAAGTCCGTCGTCAAGAAGTTCTACGGCAGCCTGCGTGGCTCGGCGAAGAAGAACGTCACCGAGGCACTGCCGCGCGTCGGCGATCTGGTCGCCAAGCACGCCTGAGCGGCTTCGCCGCATGTGAGTGGAAACTCGTAGCAGGCTACGAGGTGGGAGTGGAGCCCGCGGAACGACCCGAGGGCTCCACACTCACATGCGCGTAGCGCTCAAACGCTCCCAATCGGCCTCGGTTTGGTCGGCGTAGAGCCGCGCGAAGCGGCACAGTGCGACGTCGAGTTCATCGGAATCGCCCGTGTATCCCGAGATCATCGACGCGCCGCTGGTGCGAGCGTGTCCCTTCGCGAGCAGTCGCCCCACCACCCGCGCATAGTCCACCAGCGCGGGTGCATCGATCGACGAGAGATCGATCGTCCCCTTCATGTTGCGGAACTGCCGCACGTAGTACTGCCGTCCGGCGATCGTGCACCACCCCAGCAGTGGATCGCTGACCGTCTGCAGATCCTGCTGGTACTCCACCACGCGTTGTCCCTGATGGTCGTGCCAGGCCGATTCGCCGTGCACATACGGGGCGAGCACCGACCGTCTGGCCTGCTTGAGCTGCAGGAACACCACGTCGTCCGCGCTGGTGCCTTCGAGCAGTGCCACGTACGCCCGGAGCCCGACACTGCCGACTCCGACGACGCGATGCGCGACGTCGATCAACGTGTATCCCCCCAGTACCCGACGCCAATGCGGGGTGAGGGTGAGCAGGTATTCGTCCAGTCCGACGGCCAGCAATTCCTCGTCCTCGGCCGAGATTCGGGTGGTGATCGGCGGCTCCTCGACGATCCTGCGAGTGCCCTCGTGTTCCTCGGTGAATCGCGGCAGGACGCGGTCACTGGTGCGTCGACGCGCTTTCTTGGTGGCGCGTTTGATCTCCTTGCGCAACGATCCCGCGGTGGCGTCCCGTTGCAGTTTCTCGGCCGTCAACCGTTGGAACGACCGCGACATCAGCGGTTCGTCGGCGAGGCGCGCGACCTCGATTCGATACGCGGACACGCAGGCGGCGACGGCATCGCGGCACCGATCCTCGCTGCGTCCGTTCTGTCGGCCGGCCACCCAGATGCTCGCGGCGAGGCGTCGTAGATCCCATTCCCAGGCACCCGGGTGTGCTTCGTCGAAGTCGTTGAGGTCGATGACGAGGTCGCGTTCGGGGGAGGCGTAGAAGCCGAAGTTTCCGAGGTGGGCGTCGCCGCTGATCACCGGGTTGATGCCGGTGGACGGCAGCATCGCGACGTCGCGGGCCATGACGATCGCGGTCCCGCGCAGGAAGCCGTACGGGGATTCGACCATGCGCTCGAGGCGCGTGGGGATGAGCCATTCGATCCGGCCCTGGTGCGAGTACTCGATCTGCTGCACCGGGTCCGGGCGATCCGGCGGCGGTGTCCAGTCGCCCAGCGATGCGATCGGGACCTTGTCGCGCAGGCGTCGACCCAGCTCGTATCGTTCGGCTCGGGGGAGTGGCCGCGCACGTAACGATGCGTACGGCGCGCTGTCGACTGCTGCCGAGTCGGTGACGACGGTATGACCTTTTCCGGAGCCGGGCATGTGAAGTCACACTAATCGAGGGCTACGGGGCGGCTTTACCGAACTTCCAGTATCCGGTGAAGCAGATCCGAGACTTGGGTACGGAACGCTCGTTCACCAGGTATCTACGCAGACCCGTCGCCAGCCCCTGTTCCCCGGCCACGTACACGTACGGATCGCCGTCCGGAAGCTCGGCTTTCTGCACCGCGGCCAACGCGGCCTCGCCCGGCTTGGCCAGGGGGTTGGGGCGCACGATCCATTCGATCTCGACGCCTGCGTGCACGTCCTGCTTCTGGATGTCGGCCTCGGTGGGCACTTCGACGAAGGCCTTGACCCGAACGTCGGCCGGCAACGACCGCAGAATGCCGAGAATCGCCGGGGCAGCACTCTCGTCGCCGACGAGCAACTGCCAGCTCGATTGTCCCTCGAACGTGTAGATGCGGCCTTCGTCGAAGATCGCGACGCGATCGCCTGGGACCGCCCTGGTAGCCCACGACGACGCCGGACCACTGTGACCACCGGTTCCGCCGGCTCCATCTACTTCGCCGTGCGCCACGAAGTCCACATCCAGCTCCGGGCCGTCGCCGTACGTGCCCTCTCCCGCAGCGCGGTATCGGCTGACCGTGTAGTTGCGGACCGCCGGCTTGGTGTCCTTGGAGAACGTCAGATACTGGGCGTACCAGAGCATCGAGGTGGCGCTGGGGATGCGCGGCTCGTCTTGGCCCGGCTGCGGCAGGAACAGGCGAAACCAGTGGTCGTAGCCCATGTAGCGGAAGTTCGACAACGAATCGCCGCCGAGGGTCACCCGGATGAAGCTGGGGCTGATTCGGTCGCTCCCGAGCACGGTCAGGCGGTAGAACGCGGGGTTCTCCGGTTTGAGGTACTTACCCATGCCGCACAGGTTAGCCGACCCTAAGCTGCGATGGGGTTCCGTCGATCTCTCACTCGGGCCGACCGCGCCGGTAGCGCTGGACCACCTTGGCTCCGACGGGTACTGCGAACAACATCATGAACACGCGGATCACCTGGGCGGCCACGACGAAGGTGACGTTCGCCCCGGTCGACGCGGCGATGGCCAGCACCGCGTACACCCCGCCGGGAGTGGTCGCGAGGTATCCCTCGTAGCCGCTCGTCCCCGTCGCGGACGCCAGCCACAGGCCGAGCATCGCGCAGCAGACGGTGACGGCGATGATCAACATCAGCGATGCGGGCAGGACCCGCGAGATCGACTTCAAGCTGGCGACGGTGAACCGCAGTCCGGCCTGCCAGCCGATGACGATGTACGCCGCCCACAGCAACAGCGTCGGGACGGACGCGTCGAACGAGACGCCGAGCACGTCGGCGAGCGTGGCGATCATCAGCGGGCCGAGCAGGGCGGGGGCGGGCAGCCGGATCATCTTGGCCAGCATCACGCCGATGACGCCGCAGATCACGACGAAGGCGAGGTCGATCCACAGCGCCTCGTGCACGTCGGCGGTGACCGACGATTGTCCGGGTTGGGCGTCGAACACCAGGGTTGCGACCAGCGGCAGCGTTGTGGTCACCAGCACGACGCGCAGGTATTGCACCACCGCGACCACGCGTTCGTCGCCGCCCAACTCCTGGGTGATCGCCACCAGTCCCGAGGCTCCGCCTGCGACCAGCGCCAAGGAGCCGGTCAGTGAATCGATGTCTTTACGAAGCCCCAACAGCGCGCCGGCCGCGATCGACAGCAACAGGGTGCCGATGCATGCCAGCAGTACCGGCAGCCAGGTATCGCCCAGCGAGCTCAGAGTGTCGCTCTGCACCAGCGTGCCGATTTCGACGCCGAGGATTGCCTGCGCCGCCATGCCGAGTCTGCGGGGGAGCGGCGCTCGCTCGGTTCCGGTCGTCGGAGCCCATCCGGCGAGCGCGAACACGATCGCCACCAACAGTGCAACGAACAACGCAGCCGACGGCACGCCGAGCGCATCGGCCCCGACGGTCAGTGCGACCGTGACGAGAACCAGCAGCAGCCAGCGAATCAAGAAGGTCGCTCGATCTCGCGAACCTCGGGCGGCAGTCCCCACTCGGTACGGCCGAGTCGACTGAGCGGAGCGATGGTCTCGAACTCGGGCAGGCCGTCCTCGGCGAGAAATTCCGGTCGAACCGACACCGCGACGACGCTCCCCATGACGACGAAGCAGTTTCCCACCTCGACGACGCGGTGCAGGGTGGCTTCGATGGCGATCGGGGCGGCAGCTACCCGCGGCGGCGTGACGATCGCGCTGGGTTCGCTCTCGATGCCGACGGCCTCGAACTCGCTGACGCCGTGCTCGAAGCTCGCCGAGCTGCCGTTGACCTGATCGACCAACGGTTCCGTGGCCAGATTGACGACGAACTCACCGGTGGCCTCGATGTTGCGCAGACTGTCCTTGCGGGTCACGGACGTGAACTGGACGACCGGCGGTTCCACGGACGAGACGGTGAAGAAGCTGTAGGGCGCGAGGTTCGCCACACCGTCGGCCGAGACCGTGGAAATCCACGCGATGGGCCTGGGCACCACCGACGCGGTCAGTAGCTGGTAGAAGCGGCGGGGGGTGACCTCATCGGGT
The DNA here is from genome assembly GCF_000482405.1 of Rhodococcus sp. JG-3. Taxonomy (NCBI): domain Bacteria; kingdom Bacillati; phylum Actinomycetota; class Actinomycetes; order Mycobacteriales; family Nocardiaceae; genus Rhodococcus; species Rhodococcus sp. JG-3. The sequence goes on along the minus strand of NZ_KI519398.1, from coordinate 4,868,853 downwards.
CGGAAGACTGTGCGCACCACTCAATACTGTCAAAGCCCGGTTGCGGCGGCCGACCGGAGAGTCTGACACTCTGGAATCTGTGAACCCGTCCACCGCTCAGGCCACTGCTGTTGTCGACGAACTGGCACGCAGCGGTATCGAAGACGTCGTGCTCTGTCCCGGCTCGCGCAACGCACCGTTGGCGTTCGCGTTGCAGGAAGCCGATGTGGCCGGACGCCTGCGGTTGCACATGCGTATCGACGAGCGCACCGCCGGATTTCTGGCCATCGGACTGAGCCTGGGCAGCGGCCAACCCGTCCCGGTGGTGATGACGTCGGGAACGGCGGTGGCGAACTTGGGGCCGGCCGTGCTCGAAGCGAACTACGCTCGCATCCCGTTGATCGTCATCTCTGCCAACCGGCCGTACGAGATGCTCGGCACCGGTGCCAACCAGACCATCGAGCAGCTCGGTCTGTTCGGATCACAGGTGCGCGCAACCATCAGTCTCGGACTCGCCGAGGAAGGCCCCAAGCAGAACAGTCAGTGGCGCAGCGCGGTCTCGCGGGTCATCGCAGCAGCCAGGGGTGCGCGCTCGGGCAATGCCGGCCCGGTGCACTTCGATATCCCTCTGCGCGAGCCGTTGGTTCCCGCGCTCGGTGATCCGGGGGCGTGCCCCGAGGGACGCCCCGGCGGGTTGCCGTGGACTTCGACCACCCAGGCGACGCTCGACGTACCGGTCGAACTCGATCTGTCGGTCGACACCGTCGTCGTGTCCGGGCACGGCGGAGCCGTTCGTCCGGAGTTGGCCGGGCTGCCGACCGTTGCCGAGCCGACCGCGCCACTGCACGGAATTGCGTTGCATCCCTTGGCTCTTGCGCAGTTGAAGCCGCGTCAAGCCGTCATCACTGGTCGCCCGACCCTGCACCGGCAGGTGTCGGCACTGCTCGCGGATCCGGCGGTGGACGTCATCGCGCTCACCACCGGCCCGCGCTGGCCCGACGTCTCGGGCAATGTACTGGCCACCGGCACGCGTGCCGTGACCACCGGCGCACCCGATCCCGCGTGGATCGCGCGCTGCGCTGCCCTATCGGAACGCGCCGAAAAGGCTGTGCACCAACAACTTCGAGAGCACCCCAAGCCGACGGGTCTGCATGTGGCCGACGCGGTGATGTCGGCATTGCAGCCCGGAGACCAGCTGGTGCTCGGAGCCTCCAACCCCGTGCGCGACGCGGCCCTGGTCTCGACTCCGATCCCGGGCGTGAAGGTTCTGTCCAATCGTGGCGTGGCCGGCATCGACGGCACCGTCTCGACGGCCATCGGTGCGGCAATGGCCGGAAAGCGCCGCACGGTGGCCCTTCTCGGTGATCTGACGTTCCTGCACGACGCGGCCGGTCTGCTCATCGGCACCGGCGAGCCGCGTCCGGACGATCTGACGATCGTCGTCGCCAACGACGACGGCGGCGGCATCTTCGAGCTTCTCGAACAGGGCGACCCGCAGTACGCGGGTGTGTTCGAGCGGGTGTTCGGAACACCGCACGGAATGGATCTGGGGGCGTTGTGCGGGGCCTACCGCGTGGAGCACCACCTGGTCGACTTGGCCGATCTGGCAACCGAACTCACCGGCCACGCCGACGGAATCCGCGTGCTGGAAGTGACCACGGAACGGTCCGGGCTGCGCGACCTACACGCAGCGATCCGGGCCCGTCTCTAATTCTGTTGCGCAGCAACCCATTCGAGTGTTTCGCCGGTTTCCTGATCGATCATGTCCTTGATCATCTTGTTGATCAGGTCTTCGATCTTGCCGCCGACGAGCGGAATCTTGACCGTCGACTCACCCTTGACGACCAGTTTCGCTCCGGTGCCGTCGGGGCGAAGCGAGAGGGTGCCGTTCACCTTCGCGGGGAGACCCGTGGTGCCGCCGACCAGCGTGCCCTCGGCGTGGTCGCCTTCGAGCGGACCCCAGTGGTCGGTACGCGAGACGATCAGCTTGCCCTTGATGACTTTCGTGACGAACCCGGGCAGTTCGGACGTGCCGACCTCCTCGGTGATGTCCACGGTCAAGCCGCCGTCGTCGTGCTTGGTCATCTCGTACCCGTCCGTCTTCTTCGCCTTGGCGAAGCGAGCGGCCCACTGGTCTTCACTGGTGAGTGCGGCGTGCACGTCAGCGGGCGGATTGGACGATTCGACGGTGAACTCGAAGCTGCGCGACATGAGCACAGAGGCTACCGGAGCGGAGGCGAACCGGCCGCGAAGTAACCTGAATGCTGTGATTGACACCGAGAGGGGCAGCCGAACTCTGCACAGAATCCGGCTGGTCGTGCTCGTGGTCGCGGTCGCCATCTCGGTTCTGTCGGTCCTCTTGGTGGTCGGTGCCTGGCGAAACGACGTCACCATCGACTCCGACAAGGGCGTCGCGACGGCCGAGGTGCTCTCGGCGGGCAAATTGCGTTCGGCGGTCAGTTTCATCACCCCCGACGGCGTGACCCACAACCCCAGACTCGGCGTGCTGTACCCCACCAATCTCGTCGTGGGTCAGCGCATCGAGGTCGAGTACTACAAGGCGGACTCCGACGACAACGACAGCGACCTGCTGGTGCGGGTAGCCGGCCGTGACGCCACCGTGGCCATCGTCCCCGCTGGATCGGTCATCGTCGTCACGTGGCTGATCGCCCTGCCGGCCCTGTTCTGGTTACGTCGCAAGGAGACCCAGCGTATGGGGGCCCAGCGCACGGAGGTACAGAATGCGTAATGCCAGGCAGTGGGTCATCGCTGCTGTCGCCGCGGTGGCCGGGTTCGCGTTGGTGAACTTCGGCAACGTCGCGTCCTCGATCGTGATCATGGTGCTCGTGGTGGTGTTTCTGCTCGTCCTGACGACTCCGGTGCTGTATCCCCGTTCTCTGTCCGACGACGCGTCTCGAGTGTTCGCGACCGAGAAATCGGTGCCGCTGATCTACTGGCGGCCCGGTTGCATCTTCTGCCTTCGGCTGCGGGTTGCGCTGTTGCTCCGCGGAAAGAAGGCCGTGTGGACGAACATCCGCGCAGATGCTGCTGCCGCAGCGCGGGTTCGGTCGGTGAACGACGGGAACGAGACGGTTCCGACGGTGTTGATGCGCACCGAACACCGCACCAACCCGAGTCCGTCGTGGGTCGCCCAGCAATTCGTGTGACGTTGGCCCACACGTAACGTCGTCCATGCCTGGGCGACCGCGTGGCCACCCACACTGAGGACCGTGCGAGTAGCCATCGTTGCGGAATCGTTCTTACCCAACATGAACGGCGTCACCCACTCGGTGATCCGTGTCCTCGAACATCTCGAGAAGACCGGGCACGACGCCATCGTCGTCGCCCCGGACAACCCGTCGGGACCGCGAGCGGCGACCTGGCACAACGGCGTCCCGGTCCACCGAGTGCCGTCCGTGATGGTGCCGAAGGTCAGCTCCCTACCCGTCGGTGTTCCTGGCCTCGGGATGGTCTCGGCGCTAAGGACCTTCGCGCCCGACGTCGTGCATCTGGCGTCCCCGTTCCTGCTCGGAGCGGGCGGCCTGGCCGCCGCCAACCGCCTCGACGTGCCTGCCGTCGCCGTTTACCAGACCGATGTCGCAGGATTCGCCGCGAGCTACGGCCTCGGCTTGACCTCGAAGGCCGCGTGGCGTTGGACCAGGAGACTGCACCGCGGAGCGGCCCGCACTCTGGCACCGTCCACCTCGGCCGTCGACGCTCTCGAGCAGCACGGCATCCCGCGCGTACACCGGTGGGCCAGGGGAGTGGACGCGGTTCGGTTCGCGCCCTCGGCCGCGTCGGCCACCCTTCGCGGCCGATGGGGAGCAGGCGAAAAGTTGATCGTCGGGTTCGTCGGCAGGCTCGCGCCGGAGAAGCACGTCGAGCGGCTCGCCGTGCTGGCCGCAGATCCGTCGGTTCAGCTGGTGATCGTCGGCGGCGGACCCGATACGGCAGCACTGCAGGCGTTGATGCCGAATGCGATCTTCACCGGGCAACTCGGCGGAGACGAACTCGCGCAGGCCTACGCCAGCTTCGACATCTTCGTCCACCCCGGCGAACACGAAACCTTCTGTCAGGCAGTCCAAGAAGCCCTCGCCAGCGGAGTGCCCGTCATCGGGCCCGACGCCGGCGGACCCCGCGATCTGGTCTCGCACTGCCGCAACGGCTACCTACTGCCGGTCGACAAGTTCACCGAGCTGCTGCCCAGTGCAGTCGGCGCTCTCGCCGAACCCACCACCCGCGCCCGCTTCGGCAACGCCGCCCGCCGTTCGGTTCTGCACCGCACCTGGCCGGCCATCTGCGACGAGCTGATCTCCCACTACTACGACGTGCAAGGCATCACAGCGCCACGGGTGACCGAAGCAGCCTGAGTAAGCTGGAGTTCGTGGCCACGACATCGCGCGCAACCCTGGAAAAAGAGCCCCACGAGGTGGCGTCGATGTTCGACGGCGTCGCCCGACGCTACGACATCACCAACACCGTTCTGTCGTTCGGCCAGGACCGCAGCTGGCGCAAGCTGACCCGCCGAGCCCTCGACCTGAAGCCCGGCGAGCGGGTCCTGGATCTCGCCGCCGGCACCGGCGTCTCCACCGTCGAACTCGGACGCAGCGGGGCCTGGTGCGTCGCCACCGACTTCTCCAAGGGCATGCTCCGAGCCGGACTCTCCCGCGGAGTGCCGATGGTCGCCGGTGACGCGATGGCGCTTCCGTACGCCGACGCCAGTTTCGACGCCGCCACCATCTCGTTCGGTCTTCGCAATGTCTCCGACTTCGATGCAGGTCTGCGCGAAATCGCCCGAGTCACCAAACCCGGTGGGCGTCTTGTGGTCTCGGAATTCTCTACCCCGGTCTTCGGTCCGTTCCGCACGGCATACATGGAGTACCTGATGAAGGCGCTCCCCAAAGTCGCTCGCGCAGTGAGCAGCAACCCCGACGCCTACGTCTATCTCGCCGAGTCGATCCGCGCGTGGCCCACGCAGGAACAGTTGGCTCAGCGCATCGCCGACGCCGGCTGGACGGACGTGCAGTGGCGCAACCTCACCGGCGGAATCGTGGCTCTGCACAAGGCAATTCGGCCCTGAGTCCGCGCGCGGCTACGAAAACGGCGGCCGCGAATCGATTTTCAGTGACGTGGTTCCTGCGGTTCGCCACGTACGAGCGACGAGGTCGCTGTCGGCCTCGGTGACCAGGTTGCCCATGCACCGGACGGCAACTTTCATCAGTGCCCGCGAGCGCATGCCCACCGGACCCGCTGCGGGCAGGAACCTCGGCACGGTCAGCAGTCCGGCGAGGCGTCGAGCAATGGAGAAGGCTTGACCGTAGTGCTCACGCAGCAGGGTCGGCCAGGCGTCGGTCAGGTCGGCGTGATCGAGAAGGCCGACGACCATGCGGCCGCCTTCGAGTCCGTAGTCGATGCCCTCACCGTTGAGTGGGTTCACGCACGCTGCGGCGTCACCGATGATCGCCCAGTTCACCCCCGCGACGCCGGAGACCGCCCCGCCCATCGGCAGCAGCGCCGACGCGACCGACCGTAGCTCGCCGGTCAGTTCCCATTCCGACCGCCGCTGCTGGGTGTAGAGGTCCAGCAGGGGACGCAGGGCTCCCGGTGCGGGCCGGGTGGCGGTGGCCAGCGTGCCGACGCCGATGTTGATGTTGCCGTCGTTCAGGGGGAAGACCCATCCGTAGCCGGGCTGCAGCGTGCCTGCGCCGTCGCGCAGTTCGAGGTGTGAGCTGATCCATTCGTCGTCGCTGCGCGCAGACGTGATGTACGCGCGGGCGGCGACGCCGAACGCGGTGTCGCGGTGCCACTGGCGTCCGAGTTGCTTGCCCAGCGTGGACCGGACTCCGTCGGCGACGATCAGAGTGCGGCACGCGACCTCGTGGCTGCCTTCGCCGGTCTGCAGCGTCACCGTTCGGACCGCATTTCCGTCGCGGGTGACGGACACCGCTTTGGCACCCTCGGCCATCACAGCCCCGGCCTCGACGGCGACGCGGCGAATACGGTCGTCCAATTCGGTTCGCGGGACGGCGCTGCCCACCGCCGGGAAAGATCTGCTCGGCCATTCGAGCTCGAGTTCCTGGCCGAACCCACTCAGGCGCAACCCGCGATTGCGCGCGGTACCGCGAACCCATTCACCCAGGCCCAACCGATCGAGTTCGGCGACCGCGCGCGGAGTCAGCCCGTCGCCGCACGTCTTGTCCCGGGGAAAGACGGCCGCGTCGGCGAGTACGACGTCGCGGCCCGAACGCGCTGCCCACGCTGCCGCGGACGATCCTGCGGGGCCCGCGCCCACGACCAACACATCGGTCGAGGAGGGCAGGGCCGGGTTGGATGAGGTCACAGATCCCAGTATCCCGATTGCCGCGGTGCTGCGCCGTCAGGGCCTTCGGTCGACCGTTGTCGAGGCCCTGCTCATCGGGGGTGTTCACCGTCGGAGCGGTGACGTCGTTCACTCATCGGCCCTGCAGGCCGCGTCGGGAAGCGACTCGGGCTCGGTTCGGTGAGGGAATAGTCACCTGTGGTGGGCGGCACCGTCGTGCGAGTGTGCACACTAGGTTCACTACGGTAGTACCCGAGCAGCAGTTTCCGTCATCCATCGCCGCTCGACGCCGACGACAGGACAGGGATCAACATCGTGAGTACAGACGACGCGACCGCAGTAACGGTCGTTGCCGGAGTCGACCTGGGTGACCCGGAGCTCGCTCGATCCGTCGCCGACGGTCTCGCGCGCGTCGAAGAGCTGATGATCAGCGAACTGTCCGACGGCGAAGAGTTTTTGACCGAGGCTGCTCTGCATCTGGCGAAGGCCGGCGGCAAGCGATTCCGACCCCTGTTCACCGTGCTGACCGGCCAGCTGGGGCCGTCGCCGACAGATCCGGCGATCGTCACCGCCGCCACCGTGGTCGAGCTGGTGCACTTGGCGACGCTTTATCACGACGACGTCATGGACGAGGCGTCGATGCGCCGCGGAGCCGAGAGTGCGAACTCACGCTGGGGCAACAGTGTGGCGATCCTCGCCGGCGACTACCTCTTCGCACACGCGTCGCGTCTGGTGTCCACCCTCGGACCCGACGCCGTCCGCATCATCGCCGAGACCTTCGCCGAGCTGGTCACCGGGCAGATGCGCGAAACGATCGGGGCCAAGAGCACCGACGATCCCATCGCGCACTACCTGAAGGTCGTGTGGGAGAAGACCGGGTCGCTGATCGCCTCCTGTGGGCGCTTCGGCGGCACGTTCAGTGGCGGCGATGCCGAGCACGTGGGACGCCTCGAGCGCCTCGGTGACGCTGTCGGCACCGCGTTCCAGATCTCCGACGACATCATCGACATCTCCTCGGCCACCGAGCAGTCGGGTAAGACTCCCGGCACCGACCTGCGGGAAGGCGTGCACACCCTGCCGGTGCTGTTCGCGCTCCGCGAGGAAGGTTCCGACGGCGACCGCCTGCGCGAGATCCTGGCCGGCCCGGTCACCGAGGATGCGCTGGTCACCGAGGCCCTGGAGTTGTTGCAGCGATCACCCGGCATGGTCGCGGCCAAGAAGACCCTCGGCGAGTACGCCGACCGCGCCCACGCCGAGCTCGCACTGCTGCCGCAGGGACCGGCCAACGACGCCCTGGGCCGACTGGTGAACTACACCGTCGAACGCGTGGGGTAGTCGCCCACTCGGTGGTCGGGAACTGCACGTCGGGGTGCCGTCGTTGGATCGGGTAGGAACACCCGGTACGAGGAGGCACCCGTCACGATGAACAGTTACGCCAACGGTGCGAAGACATTCGGCCTGCTGGTCGGGATGTCTGCGCTGATCGTCTTCATCGGTTCGTTGTTCGGTAACTCGATGATTCTGATCGGGTCGATCGTGCTGGCCGTCGGCGTCAACGGCTACGCGTACTTCAACAGCGCGAAGATGGCTCTGAAGTCGATGCACGCGGTGCCGGTGAGTGAGCTCGAGCAGCCGGCGATGTACCGGATCGTGCGGGAATTGGCGACAACGGCGCATCAGCCGATGCCCGCGCTGTACGTGAGCCCGACCAACAATCCCAACGCGTTCGCCACCGGGCGGAACCCGCGCAACGCAGCCGTGTGCTGCACCGAGGGCATTCTTCGGATCCTCGACGAGCGGGAACTGCGAGCGGTGCTCGGACACGAACTCTCGCACGTCTACAACCGCGACATCCTGATTTCGTCGGTGGCCGGTGCCATGGCCTCGGTCATCTCCGGCCTGGCGAACCTGGCCTTCTTTGCGAATGTGTTCGGTGGACGCGGCAACGGGGGACCGAACCCGCTCGCGCTGCTGCTGGTGTCGATGCTGGGACCCATTGCGGCCAGCCTGGTTCGCCTCGCGGTCTCTCGGTCTCGGGAGTATCAGGCCGATCAGTCCGGTGCCGAGCTGACCGGTGATCCGTTGGCTCTGGCGTCGGCACTGCGAAAGCTCGAGCAGGGGGTGCAGCTGGCACCGCTGCCGCCCGAGCCGCGGCTGGCCGCGGAGTCGCATCTGATGATCGCCAATCCGTTCCGTATCGGCGACAAGGCGGGCGCACTGTTCGCCACCCACCCGCCGATGGCCGACCGAATCGAGCGGCTCGAGCGGATGGCCGGCCACCGGCCGTACTGACCGGAGCCTGCGGCATGTGAGTGGAACTTCGTAGCCTGCTACGAGGTTCCACTCACATGCGGCGCTCTACCGGTAGTTGACGAACTGCAGGGCGATGCCGAAGTCCTCGTTCTTGAGCAGCTGCTGGATTGCCTGCAGGTCGTCGCGCTTCTTGCTGCTCACGCGCAGCTCGTCGCCCTGGATCTGGGCCTTGACGCCCTTGGGGCCGTCGTCGCGGATCTTCTTGGAGATCTTCTTGGCGTTCTCGGTGCTGATGCCTTGCACGAGTTTGCCGGTGACCTTGTAGACCTTGCCGGACGCGGCCGGGTCGTTGGTCTCGAAAGCCTTGAGCGATACGTCGCGTCGGATCAGTTTCTCCTTGAAGACGTCCAGAGCTGCCTTGACCTTCTCCTCGGATTCGGACGTGATGACGATGGTCTCGGACTCGCCACTGCCGGACCACTCGATGCTGGTGTCCGATCCTCGGAAGTCGAAGCGGGTCGCCAGCTCCTTCGCGGCCTGTCCGAGAGCGTTGTCCACTTCCTGCCGGTCGACTTTGCTCACTACGTCGAAGGACGAATCAGCCACTTCTCACACTCTCCAGTCGAATCGAAAATTTGTTTCTGCGGTGGTGTCGGTCCACATCCCGCTGGGACTTTATCGGCCCGCTACCGACCGTATCCACCCGGTTTGCGTTCCGGGGGGACGTTCGTTGTATTCTTCTCACCGCGCCGAAGACCAGCACGGACTTCGATCGCAGCACGGCAGATTGCCCGAGCGGCCAATGGGAGCGGACTGTAAATCCGTCGGCTTATGCCTACGTAGGTTCGAATCCTACATCTGCCACACCTGGAACCCCGGCGAGAAATTTTCTCGCTGGGGTTTCCATGTGAAGAGGACATATCAGGGCCGCTGACCTCGCAATTTGGCAGTCGGTGCTCGGAATGTGTAACCTCTTGAAGGCTTCAGCGCACGGCTTGTTCGTGTTCTGAGGTGGAGCCTGCGGAACGAGAGTTCCCGTAGTCACCCGCCCCCTTAGCTCAGTCGGTAGAGCGTTTCCATGGTAAGGAAAAGGTCAACGGTTCGATTCCGTTAGGGGGCTCGCTGGATTGGATGGCTCGACGTCGCGCTCCCGTTCGTGGGATGGTGGACGATGAGCACCTGAGGCGGTGTAGCTCAGTTGGTAGAGCAAACGACTCATAATCGTTGCGTCGCCGGTTCAAGTCCGGTCACCGCTACACAGTAGGCAAGCACGGCAAGTAGCACGCATGAACAGTCCTGATTGACCCAGATCAGATTTACCCGAAAGTAGGCGTCCAGTGGCCTCCTCCACCGATGTGCGGCCCAAGATCACCTTGGCCTGCGAGGTTTGCAAGCACCGCAACTACATCACCAAGAAGAACCGTCGGAACGATCCCGACCGCATCGAGCTGAAGAAGTTCTGCTCCAACTGCGGAACGCACCGGGCTCACCGCGAATCTCGCTAGATTGCACGGCTCGCTGGTTCGCAGTTCCGATCTCTAGTCGGCGCCCGGCGTTAGGTCACTTTTTCTCCCCCTAACGGCTCTTGCGTCCAGGGTAGAAAAGGTTTTCCGTGTCACAAGCTCCACACGATGTCCCGACCATGGATGCATCCGCACACGCGGCGTCCATGGTCGGTTCTCATTTCCGCGTCGACGACTTCTACGAGGTCGGCCGCGAGAAGGTTCGTGAATACGCGCGTGCCGTCCAGGATTTTCATCCCGCGCATCACGACGAGGACGCAGCGAAGGGCCTCGGTTACGACGGTCTCCTCGCGCCCTTGACCTTCGTTTCCCTGCTCGGGATCATGTCGCAGACCCGGATGCTGCAAGAGGTCATCACCGGTTACGACCCGAGCCAGATTCTGCAGACCGACCAACGACTGGAATTCCATCGCCCGATTCAGGTCGGCGATCGAATCTTCTGCGACGTGTACCTCGAGTCCTTCCGGCAGATGAGCGGCAGCGACATCATGACCACGAAGAACATCATCACCGACCAGAACGGTGATCTCGTACAGACCACGTGGACGACCATCGTGGCGCGGACCGGCGGGGAGATCGACGAGAACATCGCCCATGCGGTCAAGGAAGTGATCAGGCATGGCGCTTCGTAGTTTCGACGACGTGTCCGTCGGCGAGGAGCTGCCCGAGCGAGTCGTGTCCTTGACCCGCGGCGACCTGGTGAACTACGCCGGTGTGTCCGGCGATCCCAACCCGATCCACTGGAGTGACGAAGTTGTCGCGCTGGCCGGATTGGACAACGTGATCGCGCACGGAATGCTGACGATGGGCCTCGGTGCCGGCTTCGTCACGTCATGGCTCGGCGATCCGGGTGCGGTCACCGAGTACAACGTGCGCTTCACCAGCTCGGTGTTCGTCCCGGCGGATTCGGCGGCGCAGGTCGAGTTCACCGGCAAGATCAAGACGATGGACGTCGAGGAGCGAACTGCCGTGATTGCCATCGTGGCGAAGTTCGAGGGCAAGAAGATTTTCGGGCGAGCTACCGCAACGGTACGTTTGGCCTGAGCATGTCGATCCGGCAGAAGTAGTTCGTGGCCGGGACGACGGGATTTATCTGTTCCGAAGAGTGTGCAGTACACTGAGATTTCTGGGGTAATCCGGCGCTCTGCGCTGCCCGCGTCCTCTTTCCGAGGTGACGTGGGCTCGAGCGTGTGAGTCGGATCGACACCAGAGCGGCCGAGAAGTTTCGGCCGAAGGGGCGTAGCTCAATTGGTAGAGCAACGGTCTCCAAAACCGTAGGTTGCAGGTTCAAGTCCTGTCGCCCCTGCCCAAGGTGTCAGCAACTGAGAGGAACGACGTGAGCGAGGAGCGCGGTAAGCGCGACGGTCGATCGGGGGAGTTCGAGGACTCTTCGGCCCCAGACGACGTCGTACCTGGCTCCGAGGGCCGTCTCTCCGATGCTGATACGTCTGCCGGTGGATCTTCTGCGGAGGCTGTCGTACCCACCGGTAAGCGATCGTCGAGCAGGGCACGCAGCACCGGTGCTGCCTCGGTGTCGATGACGAAGACTGCGACCGCGTCCACGAAAGCCACGTCCGGCAAGGGACGTTCGGGCAAGGCCAAAGCAGACAAGCGGCCCAACGTTTTTCTGCGGCTGCTGCAGTTCTTCCGCGAAGTTGTTGCCGAACTGCGCAAGGTCATCTGGCCGAACAAGAAGCAGATGGTCACCTACACCACCGTCGTGCTCGTCTTCCTGACGTTCATGGTCGCGTACATCAGCGGTCTCGACGTGTTGTTCATCAAAGGCGTCGGCTGGCTGTTCGGCTGACCGAGACGGCCGACTTTTCGACGATCGAACCGAGCAGGAAACTAGAGAAAGGGTGCTGACGTGAGCACGCCGCACAACGACGCCACCGAAGTGGCCGCATTCGACGCCGATGTCGAGGCGACCAAGCAGGGCCTCGAAGCGGAGCAGGCCGCTCAGGACCGCGAGACCGACGAAGCAATCAAGGCCGACGTGGCCGCTGCCGCCGGGGACGACGTTGCCGCCGAAGGCGACGAGGCCGCTGACGCCGACGTCACGGCAGAGCCCGAGGATCCCGTCGCCGAGATGAAGGCGGCTCTGCGTCGCGCTCCCGGCGACTGGTACGTCATCCACTCGTACGCCGGATACGAGAACAAGGTCAAGGCCAACCTCGAGACCCGTGTGCAGAACCTCGACGTCGGCGACTACATCTTCCAGGTGGAAGTTCCCACCGAAGAGGTCACCGAGATCAAGAACGGCCAGCGCAAGCAGGTCAACCGCAAGGTTCTGCCCGGCTACATCCTGGTCCGCATGGAACTCAACGACGAGTCCTGGGGCGCAGTGCGCAACACCCCCGGCGTCACCGGATTCGTCGGTGCGACGTCGCGTCCGTCACCGTTGACCATCAACGAGGTCGTCAAGTTCCTCATGCCGCAGGAAGGCGCCAAGAAGGACGCGAAAGCGACCGCAGGCGCAAGCGACCAGAGCGGCGACACCACGTCGAAGCCGACCATCGAGGTCGACTTCGAGGTCGGCGAGTCGGTCACCGTCATGGACGGCCCGTTCGCGACTCTCCCCGCCAGCATCAGCGAGGTCAACGCAGAGCAGCAGAAGCTCAAGGTGTTGGTATCGATCTTCGGCCGTGAAACCCCGGTCGAGCTCGGCTTCACCCAGGTCTCCAAGATCTAGAAGCCGCGCGCACAGACTTGCAGTAGCAACCGCAAGAAACCCGAGCGAATACAAGGAAAAAGAAATGCCCCCGAAGAAGAAGAAGCTAGCCGGGATCATCAAGCTTCAGATCCAGGCCGGTGCCGCCAACCCGGCACCGCCCGTCGGCCCCGCATTGGGCCAGCACGGCGTCAACATCATGGAGTTCTGCAAGGCGTACAACGCCGCGACCGAGTCGCAGCGCGGCAACGTCGTGCCGGTCGAGATCTCGGTCTACGAAGACCGCACGTTCGACTTCAAGCTCAAGACTCCTCCCGCTGCCAAGCTGCTGCTCAAGGCTGCAGGCGTGGCAAAGGGCTCCGGCGAGCCGCACAAGACCAAGGTCGCCAAGGTGACCATGGATCAGGTGCGCGAGATCGCCAAGACCAAGCAGGAAGACCTCAACGCCAACGACATCGATCAGGCCGCGAAGATCATCGCCGGCACTGCTCGCTCGATGGGCATCACGGTCGAAGGCTGATTACCAGCTCTCTGCAGTAACCGAAGTACACGTGGGAGAGCCGGCCAGGCTCGTCAACCACACTGAACTCGAACGAAGGACAGCAAGACATGGCAAAGCGCAGCAAGGCCTACCTCGAGCAGGCCGCAAAGATCGACCAGGACAACCTCTACTCGCCTCTCGAAGCCGCCAAGTTGGCCAAGGAGACCGCGTCGAGCAAGTTCGACCCCACCGTCGAGGTTGCAGTGCGACTCGGCGTCGATCCCCGCAAGGCGGATCAGATGGTGCGCGGCACCGTCAACCTTCCCCACGGCACCGGCAAGACCGCTCGGGTTATTGTTTTCGCCGCTGGTGAGAAGGCTGCAGAGGCCGAGGCAGCAGGAGCCGACGTCGTCGGAGCAGAAGATCTGATCGAGCGCATCCAGGGCGGATTCCTGGACTTCGACGCCGCGATCGCCACCCCCGATCAGATGGCCAAGGTCGGCCGCATCGCCCGTGTCCTCGGACCGCGTGGCCTGATGCCGAACCCGAAGACGGGCACGGTCACCAACGATGTGACCAAGGCCGTCAACGACATCAAGGGCGGCAAGATCAACTTCCGCGTCGACAAGCAGGCCAACCTGCACTTCGTCATCGGTAAGGCCTCGTTCGACGAGACCAAGCTGGTGGAGAACTACGGCGCTGCGCTGGACGAGATCCTGCGTGCGAAGCCGTCGTCGGCCAAGGGTCGTTACGTCAAGAAGGTCACCGTCTCGACCACCACCGGACCCGGCGTCCAGGTCGATCCGAACCGCACGCGCAACCTCCTCGAGGACGACGCGAACGCGTAATTTCGTAACTGCGAACGAAGGCCGGTCTCCCCAGGGAGGCCGGCCTTCGTCGTAGGGTCTTGCCGAGGATCTAGGCCGCGTTCGCGCGAGCGAAGTTGGCCAGGACGATGCCGCTGATGCGGTCGAGCAACGCGGCGGGTAGGTCGTGGGCCATGCCGTCGATCAGCGTCAGCTCGGCACCGGGAACGGCGCGGGCGATGGCCTTGCCGCACGAGGGTCGGACCAGTCTGTCGGCGGTCCCGTGAATGACGGTGGTCGGCGCGGTGATCTTCTTCGCGTACGGCCGCAGGCTGCCGGTGCCGGTGATCGCAGCCATCTGCCGCACGACGCCCGAGGGGTTGTAGTTCCGCTCGTACATCACCTGCGCAATCTCCAGTTGTTCCTCGAGCGGAGTGCGGAAGCCGGGAGAGCCGATGGTGGACAACGTCTTTGCCGAATGCGCGATGATTTCCTCTTTCGTGGCGTCCTTCCCGACGCCACCGAGCAGGGGCAGCAGGGCGCGTGGGTCCGGCGGAGGTAGGAACGGCTCGTTGGTGCTCGAGAAGAGAATGCCCACCGATTCGGTTCGTTCGGGGTAACTACCGGCGAAGACTTGAGTGATCATGCCGCCCATCGATGCACCGACGACGTGCACGGTGTCGACCCCGAGGTGATCGAGTACTCCTACGGCGTCGGCGGCCATGTCGACGATCGTGTAGGGCACGTCGGAAGACATCCCGAGCTCGTGTCGGATCATCCGGAGGATCTGGGATCCCCGCACCTTCTGCCCGGTCATCTTCGTGGACAATCCGATGTCGCGGTTGTCGATGCGGATCACTCGGTATCCCGCATCGACGAGGCGGGTACAGAAATCCATGGGCCACAACGTCAATTGCGCGGACAGGCCCATGATCAGCAGGACCGCAGGGTCATCGACCGAACCCATGTCCTCGTACGCGATCTCGACGGAGTTCGCCGGCGCGATGCCTTGTTCGATTCTCATGGTGTCGTTCCTACCAGCCCGGCTCACCGAGTATGGGCACCACCAGGTAGCTCGGGCTTTCCGGGTCGATGCTGATGTCCTGTTTGCGTAGTCGAGTGCGCAGTAGGTCCGGCAAGATCGGGATGAACCGTGTTGTGTCGGTGGCGAATACGTCGACCCGGAGTCGGTGGCCAGTGGCGATGACGGCCTCGGTGGTGAGAATGTCGATATCGAGAACGATGGGTTCGCCGATGGGTACCGGAAGCAGCGCCGCTTCGGTGAGCGGGTGGTAGGGCCGGGTGTAGTCGCCGTTCGGCGCGAACAAGGAACGTTCGTCGTCCACGGCTCGACGCGAGGCCAGAAGAGCGCCGTTGCTGAGCACCGTCGAGGTTCCGTCGGGAGCGACGTCGCAGATCATGATGGCCCACAACGCTTCCCGTGCGTGGCAGATCACCCGAAGATGCAGATTCATCGGACCGGACAGGACGGCGTCCGACTCGGCAGCATCGGTGGTGAAGGTGACTGCGGCGCCCTCGGCGAATCGGTTGTCGTAGGTGAATCCACCACCGAACACGGCCGTCACCCCGGCCAGCACCTGCGTGGTGTCACGCGAGACGACGGCCCGCAACGAGGGCCGCACCGTCAGGACGTCGCGGGCTGTGGCAGGTTCGGTGGTGAGGCTGCCGTCGGCGACGGCATGGGCCGCGGTGCCCGAGGACGCTGCCGACAGGTACAGCCTTCGTGGCTGGGCCCGAGGTGCCGGAAAGCGGCCGTGCGCAGTCCAATTCCCGCCCTGTTGCCGCAGTGTGACGGGACCGTAGTTCTCTATTCCGTTGTCGACGTCGCGCAGCCACTTGTCGAACCAGGCCCGCTCGAGTACGTCGAGGCGCGGTGGAAATCCTGGTTCGCCGAATCCGATACCGGGGTTGCCGTGGTAGCCGTCGCCGACGAGCAACTGCTTCGATCCACGTTCGAGGGGGAGCCGGTTGTAGATGTCGGGAGCGGATCCGCCGAAGATGTCGTGCCAGCACCCGTACAGAAAGGTCGGTACCGCGATGTCCTCGATGACGGCGTCGATGGTGTCGTAGTACTCGTTGTCGTAGATTCGCGGATCTCGGCCTGTGACAAAGCCTTTGGCCAGATCGAGCAAATTGGTGGCGGGGGATCGCACGCGATCGCGGAGCCAGGTGAACGTATCGACTCCGCCGACGGCCGGTGCCCACTTCAACCCGTTGACGGCGGCGAGCCACAGCGGGATGAACGCCGATGTCGCGCCTCCGGTCGCGAAGATTTCGCGGACGATGTCCACCGAGCCCTCGACGGCGAAGATGGCGTCGAGCCCGGCGGGTTGCTTGGCCGCGGCCTGCAGCGAATTGATCGCGGAATACGAAATTCCGGCCATTCCCACCCTGCCGTTGCACCAGTACTGGCGTCGGGCCCACTCGATCACCTCGAGCGAATCGAGTTGTTCCCTGGGTCCCAGCACATCCCAGGTGCCCGAGGAACTACCGGTGCCGCGGACGTCGACGATCATCTGTACGTACCCACTGCGCACGAGGTGACGGTTCACCGAGAAAAGGTCCGCCGCCCCGCCTGCCACCACACGGGTGATTTCGGTGATGCCGTCGAATGCCGTTCCGGTGAGATCGAAGGCGGCCGAGAAGGCTCTGACAGCACGGCCGAGAACCGGCGTTTCGAGGATCGTGTCGATCCCCTTGATGAGCAGTTTGTTGTAGGGCGTGAGATTGAGGACGGTGGGAAAACTGCCCTCCACCGCGTGACCCGCTGCGTCCGCGGGGCGGATGACGTACGCGCGCAGCGCCGTGCCGTCGCTCATCGGGATACGAACGTTCGCCGAGACGGAGACCCTCGGAAAGCGCGGTTGTTCGCGCACGATTTCCGCCCACGCCGCTGCTGCGTCGCCGCCGCTGGGATCGCGTACGGGTTGCAGGAGGGGGTGGGGCTGCACGGCAGTCATGAACGTCGACTAGACCGTCGAACGACCCTGTTTGTCCCGAGGTGTCAACTTCAGAAGACGGCTGCACTCTTTGCAGGCGTTTCGAGGGTGAGTGCACGTGTCTTCTGACATTCTGATGTCAGAAGTGCGGTGCACGGTCGCACGTTCGGCTCTCGGTGACAGGGAGGCTTGTGGTGGACCCCGACAAGCTCGACGTCGTGGAGACCGGTGTGCTGACAGCGTCGGGGGAGCGGTGGTCCCAGGCCGAGGCCCGTTTCGCTGTCCTGGCTCCCTTGCTGGAGATGCATTCGGTGCGTTCGGAAGCGGTCGACGATGCCGCGCAACGGTTGGGATTGTCCAGGCGGCAGGTCTACACGTTGGTCGGCAGGCTCAGGAACGGGACGGGGACAGTCACCGATCTTCTGACGAAGGTCTCGTCGGGAGGGCGTGGCCGCAGCCGAGTAGCGGCTGAGGTCGAGGAAGTGATCGGCGATCATCTCACCCGCTATTTTCTTCACCGCCAGAAGCTGAGTGTCGCTGCGCTGCACCGACGTATAGCACTGGCGTGTCATCGCGCGGGTTTGCCGGTGCCGGCCAGAAATACCGTCACTGCGCGTATCGCCGCGCTCCCTCCGGCATCGGTGGCCAGGTCAGGCGGAGGACCCGATGCCGCCCGCCCACGTCAGTCCGCCGGCGACGTTCCACCGACGGTTTCGGGGATTCTCGATCAGGTCCAGATCGACCACACCGTCGTCGATCTGATGGTCGTTGATGAGTAAGAGCGGTAACCGATCGGCCGCCCCTACCTGACGATCGCCATCGATGTCTTCAGCCGTTCCGTACTCGGGTTCGTCGTCACTCTGGAGCCGCCGTCGTCGATATCGGTCGGGTTGTGCCTGGGCCGCGTGTGCTGCGGGAAGCAGACGTGGCTGGAGGCATGCGAGCTGGCGGAGCAGGTGCAGTGGCCGATGGCAGGGAAGCCGAAACAGTTGTATCTCGACAACGCCTCCGAGTTCAAAAGCGAAGCGCTGCGCCGCGGATGCGCCCAGCACGCCATCACCCTCGAGTACCGTCCTCCGGGTCGACCGCACTACGGCGGGATCGTCGAACGCATCATCGGAACGGCGATGACGGCGGTGCACGAGCTGCCTGGGACCACCTTCTCGAACCCAGCGGACCGAGGAAGTTACGACTCGGACAAGCACGCGGCGTTGACATTGCGTGAGTTGGAGCGCTGGCTGGTCCTGGCCATAGCCTCGTATCACGCGAGCGTTCACGCAGGGATCGGGAACACTCCGGCCGCCGTGTGGGCCGGTGGGGTCGCCGCAGTTGGTCATGCCCCTCGTGTGGTGCTCGGCGAAACCGCGTTCCTGGTGGACTTTCTTCCCGTCATCCGGCGACGTCTGACGCGCACGGGCTTCGTTCTCGATCACGTGCACTACTTCTCGAACGCGCTCAAACCGTGGGTTGCGCGGCGAGAGGATTTGGGGCGGTTCGTGATACGACGTGACCCACGCGATTTGAGCAGAATCTGGGTCCTCGAACCAGACGGTGCCGGCTATGTCGAGGTGCCGTACCGGACGATGTCACATCCCGCGGTGACACTGTGGGAGCACAGAGCTGCTATCACTCGTCTCCGCGAACAAGGTCGGTCGAACGTCGATGAGAGCGCACTGTTTTCGATGATCGAGCAGATGCGCGAGGTCACCGACCGCTCGCAGAAAGCCACCCGCAAAGCCCGGCGCAACCGTGCCCGCCGCACGCATCTCACCGGCGCCGCGTCTGCACCGATCCCCGCGATCCACCCGCCGGTGGAGCCTCGAGCGGACGGCGGCACCGCAACGCCTGTCTTCAGCGACATCGAGGAATGGTGACGCGATGACCGCATCGACAGGAAGCAGCGACGAACCCACCGAGTCGTCCAGCGAGGATTTGGGGCACCTTCGGGAGTCGGTTCGACCGCTCACCGCACTCGACGACGCGGACCGGATCCGGTCGATCCGGTCGGAGAGGTGGATCGGGCATCCGCAGGCCCGTACGGTCATCGACCATCTGGAGTCGTTGCTGTCGTGGCCGGACCGACAGCGTATGCCGAACCTACTGTTGCTCGGTCCGACGAACAACGGCAAGTCGATGATCATCGAAAAGTTCCGGCGCACTCATCCGCCGATCAGCTTGTCCGACCGCGAGCAGATACCGGTGTTGTGCATGCAGATGCCCCCGGACCCGTCACCCGGCCGGTTCTACCTCGCACTGCTCACAGCGTTGGGAACACCGACCAGGCCCCGCAATCGGGTCCACGAACTCGAACAGCAAGCATTGATGCTGCTCCGCGCCACCGGCGTACGGATGTTGATCATCGACGAGCTTCACAATGTTCTCGCCGGCCGCGACAACGTCCGCCGCGAATTCTTGAACGTGCTGCGGTTCCTGGGCAACGAACTACGCATTCCTCTTGTCGCTGTCGGAACCCGCGACGCCTACCTCGCCATCCGGACCGATCCCCAGTTGGAGAACCGATTCCATCCCATGACTTTGCCGGTCTGGACCAACACTGCCGACACCAGATCACTGCTGGCCAGCTTCAGCACGAGCTTCCCCCTCCGCAAACCCTCGCACCTGACATCACCGGAGATGACCGACTACCTCCTTACTCGCTCCGAGGGCACCATCGGTGAACTGACAACGCTGCTCACTGCCGCCGCAGTGACCGCCGTCGACAGCGGAGAGGAAGCGATCACCTCATCGGTGCTCACACGCACTCCGTACGTCGGTCCCACGGAGCGACGCCGCCAGTTCGAGCGCCACCTCGCGTGAACGCGCGGCTCGCTGCGATGCCCGATGATGCGTACGTTCGCCCGTGGCCGCTGCACCCGCAGCCACTGCCAGGTGAGGTCCTCTCGTCCTGGTTGGCCCGGATATGCGAGCTGTATCCGCACATCAAGCCTTCTGACCCTGCTAGCAGACCTCGATATCGATTGTGCTGTCGAGGATCTCGACCGCTACACACCGGAGCCGATACTTATCGAGCTGGCCGGTCGCGGCGCGGTCCCGGTGGAGAGGGTGCGGATGATGACGTTGGCGGGGTGGACACCGTGGCTGCTCGACAGCACCGACCCCGCCGACTGCGACTTCGACACCTACGTCCACCAATTCTCGATCCTGCTACCGGCCGACCTCGCGAGGGAGGATCGACGACGCCGCACACCCACGAGCGAAGCATGGTTGCCGTGGGCGAGCACTCCGCGCAGTCGGGCATGCCCGGCATGTATCGACAGCCTCGAATCCACTGCTGATATGAACATGACTCTGCTGCATCAATATCCGGTGCTGAGCAGCTGCCTCGACCACCGTTGTCGACTCGAACCCTGCTCTGCTTTGCCTGGTCATGCGATTTTCTGGGATCAGGTCCGGTTCGGTTCGGACGAACGGGTCTCGCCCGTTCCGGTTCCCTCAGCGGTCACGGACCTCGATCGGCGCAGTACCGAGGCTCTGACGACGGGATGGGTGGAGCTCGGCCCGGGCCGGGTACATGCCGCTGTGTGGTTCCGGCTTCTGCGCACCGTCGTCGACGAAGTGTCCTCGCCGCTGGTTCGCACCGGACGGTGGGCGACGAGGCTCGTTGCGATCTGGAGGGCCGCCGGTCGTTCTCGCCCGTTGCGGACAGCGTGGGTTCCGTTCGAGGACCTGCACTGGGACGAGCAGGCGAAAGTTCTCGAGGCTGCAGCGATCGGCATTGCGATGGTCGAGAGCGGTGAGATCGATGCCGGCGGTGCGCACGCATCTCTGCTGCGCCCACGACCCTACGAGCCGGTCGATCCCGGGACAGCTCCGACGCGCTCGTCTTATCCCGCACCCGAGGGCGATCTGTGGGCTGACGCGCACGCTGCGGCCGAGGCCGCCATCGCGGCGGCGCGCGTCGATCCTGCATCCGCCAGTTCGTTGTACAACTTCCTGCGCTGGGGGTGGTGCCGCACCGCGGCGGAGCTGGATGAGACGGTGCAACTGTTCCTCGACCACGGGATCCCGCTGCGCCATCCGCCGACGTAGTTCTCGCCCGATGGAGGGGGGTCGTCCGCGATGCACGCGCGGCGACAGCCGAGAAGCGCCGTTTTCGCGGCGGGGTCATAGTCACCAACGTTATTTGTGCGGTGACCGACGAGAATTTTCCTTCCCGCACCGTAGACCCGCAAACCGCCAGCTGAGCGTGGTTTCGAATCCAGAAATGTGTCGGAGCTGCCCGATACAGTCCACCCCATGACAGAACGCCAGCCAGCAGCCGGCTCGAACGCTGTCCCAGCTGTCGTGTCGGGTGGCGCTGCGGTGTTTCCGGACCTGACACCCGAGGTTGCCGCTCGGATCGAGCGGTCGATGGCTGCATCGCGGTCCGCCGGTACCCGCCGGGCTTACAGCTCGGCGTGGCGACGCTTCGAAACCTGGTGCATCGTCCTCGGGCACCAGGCTTTGCCGGCGCATCCCGCAACGGTGGCGGCGTACCTCGTCGGCGCCGCCGACACGCTCACCGTCGACGGGACGCGGGCGTATGCGCCGTCGACGTTCGACAAATGGATCGCGGCGGTCGCGGACCGCCACCGCGCTACTGGACACGACAACCCGTGCGGGCACGAGATGGTCCGCGCCACCCTCTCGGGTATCCGGCGGGATTACGCGTCTGCGGGGGAGCGGCCCCGCAGACCCCGTGCCCCGCTCCTCACCGCTGACATCACTACGATCGTCGACCACGCCCGACGCACTGCAGCGGGCTGGGCGTCGGAGGTCCTCGAACGCCGCGACACCGCGCTACTGCTGATGGGCTACACCGGCGCATTCCGCCGCAGCGAACTCGTAGCGCTCGAATGCCGCGATGTCCACCGCGACCGCCTCGATGGTGCGCATGTACGTATCCGGAAGTCGAAGACCGACCAGGACGGCACCGGAACCGTGAAAGCACTCCCGTTCACCGCCCGCCACGAGTCATGCCCGGTCTGCGCGTGGGTGCGATGGCTGCAGATCGTCGCAGCGTTCGACACCGGCGGCAGAGTTGCCGTCATCCGAATACTCTCCCGCGCAGTGGAATTCGACTCCCATATTTGTCGCGGCACCCTTCCTGTGGTCGAGAAACGGTCCCCTCTGTTTCGGTCCGTCCGCAAGAACGGCAACCTCTCCGACACAGCCCTGTCCGGAGCCGCGGTGCACGCGGCGATCCGCCGCCGCGCTACTCGAGCTGGATACGACCCCGTCACCGTCGCTCAGCTCGGCGGGCATTCCCTCCGTTCCGGCTTCGTCATGCAAGCCTTCCGCAACGGAGCTGACGCGCACGCCATCATGCGCCAAACCGGGCACACCACACCCGCAATGGTCGAAACATACGCTCACGAGAATGCGCCACTGATCGGCAACGCCGTCACCGAGCTCGGCTTATGACCAGGCACCCGACCGAGCCAGTGACCGGCGACGGGACGACCGGGGCAGATGCTGACCACGACGACCGCCCTTGTCCGATACGACCAGCGGACATCACGAACACGTCGATACCGAGGCGGGATCGGCACACGTGGTCACTGTTCGAGGACTGGTGCACCGCCCATGGCGAACCCTCACTGGCGGCCTCTCCGGAGTCGCTTGCTCGGTTTCTTCACGCGCACCCCGCCGCGCCGACGACCCAACGCCGTCGGATCGCGGTGATCGACATCGCTCATCATCGGCATCTATTACCTCCTCCGGGGTGTGCTGAGATCGTTCGGGCTGCGCTGGACGTGGCGCGTACGTCGCGCCTGCAAGAGGTGGCAGCCGTGATCGGCGGAATCATCGCGCGGCTTCCCGAATACGGTTGGCCGTCAGCGTTGTTCGCACGCAGAGACGTACTGATCCTCACGCTCGCTACGACAGGTCTGCCGTACACGCAGATCGCGGCCCTGCGGGCATGCGATGTCACCGCCGATGCCTGTCTCGACGCCCTTCGCGTCGAGGCAGGCCGCGGCGTCCGCACTGTCACTTCCCTCGCGCTGGCGGGGACGGGCATTTCTCCGCGCACGGTGTACCAGCGCTGGTGTGAGGTACTCGGCCATCGGACCCGGTATCCGAGCACCCGAATGCTCGCCGACGCTCTCGATGCCGTGGACGGCACCGGGCTCGGCGGATACGACCGGTATTTCGACCCGGCCGGGAAACAGCCGCTGTCGATTCCTATCGACCGGTGGGGCCACACCCCGTTGGCTGCGACCCCGCTGACCGCCCGTGCGGTCGCGGGCATCGTGCGAATGCACCTGGACGGACGGGCACCCACCCACCTGCAGCCCACTGCGCGGTCACAACATCCGGAGCAGATCGCGGCACCGGATCCAGTACCGCGGGTCCTGCTCGACCCCGGCTACTACGAACGCGGAACGCTTGCGCGTAGACACGCCCACGGTCTTCTCGACGGCGTGGACTCCGTCCTCGCCGATGTCGAAACCCGCGCGGACAGCCTGTTGGAAGCACTCGTCGACTTTCTCGAATCGGAGACCGCACGCGTACCGGCCGACACCGTCGAGTGACAAGTGGTTCGTACTCGGGTCTGCACACACTCTTCTTCTCACGGCAGGGAGGCGGTGACGTCTCCGAAATCTCCGAGACGAAGATCGACCAGGCCGCGAACGAACGATGCATCGATCTGACCCCGTCTGTGTGGTCTACGTCGAATCCGGGTCGTCCGAGAGTCGTGGGTTTCGGAAATCTCTCGGAGAGCGCCCGGTCCAGCGTTTGAAGGCATGAGAGAAGTTGGCGAGGTCGCTGTATCCGAGTTCAGAAGCGATCTCGCTGACCGAAACCGAGCGATCGAGGAGCCGTAGCATCGCGCGTTCGTACAGCAGCGATTGGCGCACCTTTCTGTAGGTGGTTCCTTCTTCGGCAAGCCGCCGTTTCAACGTGCTGCTGGACATCGACAATGCTTGTGCAACATCATGGTTGGTTCGCTGTCCGAGGTCCTTTTCCAACAGTTGCCTCACCTTCTCGGCGGATGACATGGACCCACTCCGATGGGCGAGTGTCCGCTGCAGATCAGCGATAGCGAGACGATATGCGAGAGGGTCCGAGAACCGACAAGCCTTGTTTAGTGTGTCCTCGGGTACGTGGACGAAGGAAATCGGAGCGTCGAAGAACCGGCGATTCGCCGGACCTTTGTCGTGGCTCACCTCGGTCGGCTCCGGCCAGCTCAGATGGAGTGTCACCGGCGATATGTCACCGGCGAGCATGTCCAGCAGTCGTAACAACGCCGACCCGCCGTAGGTGATGACCAAGCAGTCCAGTGCGGAATCGCCTGTGTGCGCAGTGAGCCCGACGATCAGACCGTAGTCGCCAGTGTGGAACTGCGATTTCAACGCCGTGGAGATCAATGGCAGGTATGTCAGGAGATCGACGATCTCGGCGACCGAACCAGCGCTGATCAAAGGTGAACTCAGGGGCCCGAACGATGTCAACTGGGCCTGCTCGGCAAACGCAAATCCGAGTCGAGTGGCCTGGGCGATATCGAGTTCGGGATAGACCTCCCGAAACCACCGTATCGGCGCCTGGACGTCATGCTGAATGAGCGTCGCTTCACTGGTTCCTTCGCGGTGCATGATCGCGCGAAGGCGCGCGGCGGCGTCAGGGTCGAGTGCGCGGCGTTCGAGCAGCTGCACGAACGCAAGCGGTGGCACGCCCTCATCGCTCAGCTTCACGGTGATTCCTTTGACCCGAATTCACAAGTTTATGACTCCACCGAACATAGCCGTCACCCGCGTTTGCGACGACACTTTCGTCAATCACGCCGGAAAACGAGGTGGTGGCAAGCTGGACGGATTCTTGTCCGGAAGTTCGTTTGTCTTGAGAATGGGAATATTGCGTGACACCGACGCTAGCGGCGCTACACCGACGCTAGCGGCGCTACACCGCTGTCGCTACGGTCGACCGAATCGAGTCGTCTTGCTCAACTCTGGATTGGCTTGAAAATCTTGGAACCCCTCGATGTACGGAGCGAGTAGGTCTGCGATATCGGTGGCGGTCTGGGCTGCGTCAGTCGGGGGCCGTGAGACATACGCCAAGGCCATCTGAACGATGGACGTGCTCAGGATATCGGCTTGGCGTTTCGGGGCTTGCACCCAGCATCGCTGAAATGTGGCAGAGAGGTGATCTGCGGCTCGCTCGACAAGCTGGGTGCTGTGAACAGTAATGAGCCGCAGGAGGTCTGCGGATGCGTCTTCTTCTCGTAGCGATCTGACCAATGGGTCACGTTCGGAGACGGCGAAAAACGCAGCCAAACCTCGGCCGAGCGCCAATCTGATATCACCAACGCAAGTGTAGAGTCCATCGTCCACCACACTGACCAGCTGATCGGTCAGTCGTATCGCGTAGCTCTCCGCCACACCGCGCCGGGACCCGAACTCGTTATAGATGGTCTGTCGAGACAAACCGGCTTCCTTCGCGACCTCGGACATGGTCACGGACTTCCAGCTCTGCCGCAGCAGGAGAGCGCTCAATGCGTCTAACGCGGTCGCACGAAGGAGAGTGCTTGCCGCTGTCCGGTAGCCACCATCAGGGCGCGCAGTGTGGACGGAACTCATGAATAGAAGTCTAGGCGCGTTCGGACATTGGTGGTGGGGGATGATGTCGCTGTCGCCAGCGCGTCGATGCTGCCAGAGATGCGACCAGTGGCGTTATCGGCGGGCGAACGAACCAGGCGCAGCGGTGAGCCGAACACCTACGAAGAACTCATCTGTTCTTTCGGTAGGTTTCCCGAGCGGCGTACAGCGAACGCAGAGCATGCAACTCGGCACAACTGCCGGCGTGTGGCGTCAGAAAAGCTCTCCATTGCAGAGGTCGGCTACGCACACCCCTCGTCTGCGTAGCTCGACCTACATCTGGCTGGTTTTCACGTCGCGAATATTTCGGCGTTCGATCAGACTCGCGCACCCATGGTAAGTCAACGAAATCCACGCGGGTGCCAACATGAACAGTAGGAGCGGTGTCAATGTGAAGAATACAAAATCCAGCACGATACCTCGATTTCCACTGCATTCATGGAGGCCTGAAGAAGCCGTCGTCGTGGTGTCGATCGTACTGGATCGGCACCGTTCTGTGATATGTCCAAGTTGGCCAAAGTCGCAAGGAGTCCTTGTTCTTTATGCACAACTCATCCTTCCCTCTTTGACACATGAGGAATGGCTATCGTACAACTAGGTCGTATCGAGTTCGCTCCCGTACTTAAAGGAATCAACCTTGAATCGAGCATTGGACCGTCTCGCAGTTCGTGGTCGGGTGCTGGTCACACCCTGC
The DNA here is from genome assembly GCF_000482405.1 of Rhodococcus sp. JG-3. Taxonomy (NCBI): domain Bacteria; kingdom Bacillati; phylum Actinomycetota; class Actinomycetes; order Mycobacteriales; family Nocardiaceae; genus Rhodococcus; species Rhodococcus sp. JG-3. The sequence goes on along the minus strand of NZ_KI519398.1, from coordinate 4,842,570 downwards.
CAGGGGGAGCCCGAACTGTGGGACTACGAATCCGATCCACCCTACGAGACGGTTGCTCAGCGAGCTGCGCGTCATAAAACTGCAGCGGACTCTTGCATGAAATGTCATATACTGACCGACTGCGAGCAGTATCTTGCTACTGATCCTTCGCCAGTCGGAGTGTGGGCCGGTCGAATCTTGGAGACGTCCGAAGGATCTGTCGAATCAAATGCGGCGAACATTGCGACAAGTGAAGGAATCGAGGGCAAAGAAATGGATATCAATGACCGAATCAAGTCGCTTTCACCGAATGCGGCATTCGATATTCTGATAGCAACAATCGTGAATCAGCATGGCAATGGAGTCTGACGAACGTGGCGCTGGAAACCTGGAAGGTTTGAGCCGGGTCGCAGCCACCCTGCTCAAACCGTCAACCGTGCGTCTACTGAGCCGAGCGGTATGGGTAATTTGAGTACTGTGCTGGGTGTCCACCACGCGGCATCCAGCGCAATCCTGAGGTTCATGAGGATGCTGGCATCGTCCAGCTTGCAACCGCACTCTTTCGCTGCTTGTCGGATGCGGTATTTGACCGTGTTGCGATGGATCGTCATGTCGTGAGCGGTCGCGGTAACGCTACAGTTGTTTGCCAGGTAGACTCGCAAGGTCTCGCGGAGCCAGCGGTTCCGCGCACTGTCCAGAAGCAAGCCTCCGAGTGAGTCTTCCGCTAGATCCCTTAGGCTTTCCGGATCTTCGAGCAGAAGAGTGATGGCTGCAACTTCCTCGAAAGTTACCACCGGACTGATATCGACCTTGCCGTCCGAAACCACGCGGGCCGCGCGCTCTGCCTGCCTGGCTGTCTTCCGAAAACCATTTTCACCACTCTGCACGGTTCCAATTGCTGCTCGAATTCGGCCGTACTTCTGAAGAACGTCTGTAACGCTTTCAAGGCAAATCCTTCCGGCGTGAATTATCGGAAACCAAACCAGGGATCGGGCATCGCCTTTACTGTTGACTTGCGGTCGACCGATCGTACCGAGTCTGACGTTAACGGTATCTACGAGCTGGTGCCAGGACTTGCTCGGGAATGGTTCCCGGTCATTCGTCCAAAACTCAATGGCAATATGGTTTCCTGTGAGATTGTAATATGAATCGATTTTGTATGCGTCCAAAGGATCTGTGCATGATGGCGACATTGCGCGTTCGAGTTCCGTGTTTACAGAACTATTTTCTTCACGTATCTTCGATTTCTCCGCTTCGTATTCTGAACATGCGTCCTGACACACGCGGTCTATGAAGACGGCAGACCTGCTGACCAGATGCGCAAGTTGATTCGCGGCCAACGTGTGCGTAGCTCGCGAGAGCGAGAACAGGACATGCTCAAGAAATCTCGATTGGCCCAGGTGATAAGCGCGGGCGAGCGCCGTCAGCGGGACATGCGTGTGTGCGAGAACGCGAGCATGGCACAGGGCGGCATGCGGAGCTCGCAAGTTGTCGTGCTCAGTCCTGTCGGCCAGGAAGTCGATAGCCGCATTGATGTTGGCTTTCACGCTGGTGTGTAGAAGTCCGGTTGCGTCTGCATTGCCGTTCATTTCATGGATTGATGCACTTATGAATGAAGAGATATTCTCGGTCAACTCTGCCTTCCTGTCCTCCATCTCGTCCACAAGTGTTTCCATCAAATGAGTCGATACCATTTTAGTGTCATACCTACCCTGGTAGTTCAATTCTGGAGCGGCACGCCATTTCGGTGACGATCGCTGCGGATCTAGCTTGTCGATCTCGGGGCTTGCCCCGCCGCCTGTGCACCTCGGCTTCTCGTCAGAGCCCTCCTTGCTGGCTTCTGACGCACCGGCTCCTTTCGGTTCGGCTCGCCGGTGACGGAAGCGTCAGCGGCTTGTGGTTGATGAGCTGCATCACTAGTATCTGTACACGCAGGCTGCATCTGTCAATTAATTGGACAAAAAGCCATCGTCTGTATAGTAGTGTGCCTGTGTAGGCAGGCGGTCGGCTTTGGTCTCACCGTCGAGGGGGCGCACTCTTGCGCTGGGGTCCAGGCCCCTGGGGCGAGGAGCAGTTATCCGGTTTGAAGAACCAGAAGGAGACGCCATGGCGACGCCACCGAGCAGTTCAATCGATTACGACGTTCTGATCGTCGGTTCGGGCTTCGGCGGAAGTGTCACCGCGCTGAGGCTGGTGGAGAAGGGGTACCGCGTTGGGATCCTGGAAGCCGGGCAACGCTTCGAGGACAAGGACTTCGCGAAGAACAGTTGGGATCTCAAGCGTTTCCTGTGGGCACCGAAACTCGGTCTGTACGGCATCCAGCGCGTACACCTGCTGCGCGATTGCCTCATCCTCGCCGGTGCCGGAGTGGGCGGTGGATCGCTGAACTACGCGAACACCCTCTACAAGCCGCAGACACCGTTCTTCGAGGACAAGCAGTGGGCGCACATCACCGACTGGAGCAGTGAGCTCTCGCCGTTCTACGACCAGGCCACCCGCATGCTGGGCGTGGTGCGCAATCCGCACATGACCCCTGCCGACGAGGTGATGAAGTCGGTCGCCGAGGACATGGGCGTCGCCGACACTTTCATTCAGACACCGGTGGGCGTGTTTTTCGGTGACGAGCCCGGCAAGACCGTCCCGGACCCGTACTTCGGCGGCGCAGGCCCCGAGCGCACCGGTTGCATCGAATGTGGTGAGTGCATGACCGGTTGCCGCCACGGAGCCAAGAACACCCTGCTCAAGAACTACCTCGGTCTCGCCGAGCGCGCAGGAGCCGAGATCGTGCCGATGACGACGGTGTCCGGCCTGCGCCCCCGATCCGACGGCACCTGGGATGTCGACACCGAGCGCACCGGCGCTCGGCTCCGCAAGGGCAAGAAGACGTACAGCGCGGCAAATGTCGTTCTGGCAGCCGGTACCTGGGGCACCCAGAATCTGCTGCACAAGATGAAAGACACGGGCGCTCTGCCCAAGCTGTCGGACACACTCGGCGAACTGGCGCGTACCAACTCCGAGTCGATCGTCGGAGCGACCAAATACGAGGTGGACCCGTCGATGAATCTCACGCGTGGCGTTGCCATCACGTCCTCGTTCCACCCCAGTCCCAACACCCACATCGAGCCGTGCCGCTACGGCAAGGGTTCGAACGCGATGGGCATGCTGCAGGCCCTGATGACCGACGGCGGAGGAAAGATTCCGCGTTGGCTCAAATTCGTGTTCGCGATGATCGCGCATCCGATTCAGTTCGTCCGCGTCGTCAATGTCCGGCACTGGAGCGAGCGCACCATCATCGCGCTGGTGATGCAGAACCTGGACAACTCGATCACCACGTTCACCAAGCGTGGGCCGTTCGGCCGCACGATCTCCAGCAGGCAGGGCCACGGGGAGCCGAATCCGACGTGGATCCCCGAAGGCAACGACGCCACCCGGCGGATCGCCAAGAAGATCGGCGGCCTCGCGGCCGGTACCTGGGGAGAGCTGTTCAACATTCCGCTCACCGCCCACTTCCTCGGCGGCTGCGCCATCGCCTCGGATTCGGCGCACGGCGTCATCGATCCGTACCACCGCGTCCACGGCTACCCGACGCTGAGCGTGGTGGACGGGGCGGCCGTGTCGGCAAACCTCGGGGTCAATCCGTCGCTGACCATCAGTGCGCAGGCCGAGCGGTCCGCCGCACTGTGGCCGAACAAGGGCGAGCTGGATCTTCGTCCGGCACAGGGGCTTCCGTATCAGCGGCTCGATCCCATCGCCCCCAACTCGCCCGTTGTTCCGGTGGACGCTCCGGGTGGACTGAGATTGCCTATCGTCGAGATCCGAAATGGCCATCTGGTCGCCGGTGAGACGGCTTCGCGGTGAAAGAAGTACTTGGTGAGCGCGCATTTCGAAACAGGAGCCCATCCGCTCGATGCCTTCGTGCGGAGCGCAGAGTTGTCGCACTCCACATCTGGAGTGGACTCAGGTCGGATCTCTGGGGCGAACCGTCTGACCCGAATTCACAAGTTTTTGACTCTACGTAACATGGCCGCCATTCACGTTTGCGGCGACACTGTTATCAATCGCGAAGAAAATTGAGGAGTTGACATGGCAGTTGTAACTTTCGTCGCCCACGATGGTGGGAAGCACGAGGCGGGCTTGGTCGAAGGTCGATCGTTGATGCAGATTGCAACCGACAATGCTGTGCCGGGGATCGATGGAGACTGTGGGGGCGAAACGGCCTGTGGCACCTGCCATGTGATCGTCGACCCGCAGTGGTCAGGAGAGGTGGGTCTGTCCGGTGCCAACGAGGAGGAGATGCTGGCTATGAACCCCGAGCGTGAACCCACGTCTCGGTTGTCGTGCCAGATGGTGGCCTCGGAAGCGTGGGATGGCCTGATCGTTCGAACACCTGAATTCCAATTGTGATGTGTGAAAGGCAGGCACGACAGCATGAAAGTTTCTGAGTCGATCACCGACAAGGTCCAGTCGACCATCCCTATAGGGCTGCAGATCCAGGGCGCTCATCTGTACGACAAGACCCGACGGTGGGTGACTGGCACGAATGGCAAGAAGATCTTCGTCGAAAGTCCCATTCCACCGGTCGAGGATGTCGAGCTCGCCGACATCGACCTCAGTAACCCCTTTCTTTACAGACAAGGGCGGTGGCAGTCGTACTTCGAGCGCGTGCGGAACGAGGCACCGGTTCATTACCAACCCAACAGTCCGTTCGGCCCGTTCTGGTCGGTCACGCGCCATGCCGATATCGTGGCCGTCGACAAGAACCACGCTGTGTTCTCGGCCGAACCGTTCATCGTCATCGGCGTCCCGCCCCGGTTTCTCGATATCGAGATGTTCATCGCGATGGACCCGCCACGCCACGACAAGCAGCGCGCTGCCGTCCAGGGGGTTGTCGCACCGAAGAACCTCCGGGAGATGGAGGGACTGATCCGATCGCGGGTACGGGAGGTATTGGACGACCTCCCCCTGAACGAGCCGTTCGACTGGGTGCAGAATGTCTCGATCGAGTTGACAGCTCGGATGCTCGCAACTCTTCTGGATTTCCCCTACGAACAACGCCGCAAACTCGTCTACTGGTCCGATTTGGCAACCTCGATGGAGCAAGCCAACGGTGGGCCCTCGGACAACGACGAGGTGTTCGAGGGCATGCGTGACATGGCCCGTGGCCTCAGCGCTCTCTGGCATGACAAAGCAGCCAGGAGGTCTGCAGGGGAAGAGTCCGGTTTCGATCTGATCACCATGTTGCAGAGCAACGAGGACACCAAGGATCTGATCGATCGTCCGATGGAATTTCTGGGCAACCTCGTCCTGCTGATCGTCGGTGGGAACGACACGACGCGTAACTCGATGAGCGGTGGCGTTCTTGCGTTGAACCAATTCCCCGACCAGTTCGAGAAATTGAAGGCCAATCCCGATTTGATCCCCAACATGAACTCGGAAATCATCCGATGGCAAACACCCTTGGCGTACATGCGCCGAATTGCCAAAGCCGACACCGTTCTGAACGGACAATTCATCCGCAAGGGTGACAAATTGGTGATGTGGTATGCCTCGGGTAACCGCGACGAACGCGTTTTCGAGAATCCTGATGATTTCATCATCGATCGTGCCAATGCGCGCAATCACATCGCGTTCGGATTCGGTGTACACCGGTGTATGGGCAATCGGCTGGCCGAAATGCAGCTGCGGATTCTGTGGGAGGAGTTGCTTCCCCGCTTCGAGAACATCGAGGTCGTCGGCGACCCCGAGTATGTTCAGTCGAATTTCGTGCGGGGCATCAGCAAGATGATGGTGCGCCTGACGCCTACTTCCAGCGCATGACATCGCAACGGGCGATCATCGTCGGCGCAAGCCATGCTGGGGCACAACTGGCAGCTAGTTTGCGCCAAGAAGGTTGGGCAGGCGAGATCGTCCTCATCGGTAACGAGTCTGCCGCTCCCTATCAACGCCCCCCGCTGTCGAAGGCATACCTGGCGGGCAAATGCGTACTCGACGATATCGCCATTCGCAGCACGGACTTCTACTCCAAGCAAGGTATTCAGCTCCTGAACGCGCAGGTGGAGGCCATCGTTCGGTCGGAAGGCAACGTCGTTCTCGACACCGGGGAGAAGCTGGCCTACGACAAGCTCGCGCTGTGCACGGGAGCCCGCCCTCGTCGGCTCACCGTTCCCGGGGCCGATCTCCACGGGGTCTACTACCTGCGCACCGCAGCGGACGTCGAGAGGATCCGTATGGCCACCGGCCCTGGCCGGCGGGTGGTGATCGTCGGAGGCGGCTACATCGGACTCGAGACAGCGGCATCGCTGCGCGCACTGGGCGTACAGGTCACAGTCCTCGAGGCAACTGGGCGTGTGCTCGAGCGGGTCACTGCTCCCGAGGTATCGACGTTCTTCGAGCGGATACATCGCGAGCAGGGAGTCGACATCAGAACGAACGCGATGGTCGAAGGCCTGTCCGGTGACCGTGAGGTTCGTGAAGTCAGTTTGGCCAGCGGGGAATCGATCCCCGCAGATCTGGTCATCGTCGGTGTCGGCGTCGAGCCGAACACCGACCTCGCCGCCGATGCGGGTCTTGTCATCGACAACGGCATCGTGATCGACGATCACACTCGGACCAACGACCCCGACATCATGGCGGCGGGGGACTGCGCGAGCCACGACATGGCCCGTTACGGCCGTCGACTACGGTTGGAGTCCGTCTCGAGCGCAGGAGAGCAGGCCAAAGTCGCGGCCTCGACCGCCTGCGGGAAGTCCAGAAAAATCGAAGCGTTGCCGTGGTTCTGGTCAGATCAGTATCATTTCAAGCTGCAGATCGCCGGCCTCAACACTGGATACGACGAAGTGGTTCTCAGTGGTGACCCCAGCCGCGACAGTGATTTCAGTTGCTTCTATCTCCAGGCCGGTGAGCTCATTGCCGCCGACTGCATAGGTCGCCCGCGCGAGTTCATGTACAGCAAACGGGTGATCGCCCAGCGACTCCCCGTCCAACGCGAAGACCTGATGCTCGGCGGACTCGCGCGCAACTGACCGATCCTTCGGTCGTTGTGCACACAACAGCAACCGGTTTGCTCAGAATAGGGAACATCAGCGATGACCATGACAGACCGCCCGCCCGGGGCACATACTACGCAGACACCACACGCGTACCTGGGAGCAACGGACTTCCTCGACATCGAGCACGAATCCGTGCGGGCGTTCACCGCCGCGGCAATCGGGGATGCGAGCAGCGACCGTGACAAGGCCAGACGCCTCTTTGCCGCCGTCCGCGACCGGATCTGGTACGACCCGTACACCGTGTCGGACGATCCGGCCCACTATCGGGCGAGCTTCGTCCTCGAGACTGGGCGCGCTTACTGCGTCCCGAAGGCGGTGCTGTTGACCGCAGTGTGCCGGGCGGCGGGTATCCCGGCACTGCTCGGCTTCGCCGACGTCCGAAATCACCTGCAGACCGAGACGTTGCGCGCGCTGATGGGCGGCACCGATCTGTTCGTCTACCACGGCTACAGTCGCCTCTACATCGAGGGCCGGTGGTTGAAGGCCACGCCGGCATTCAATGTCGAGTTGTGCGCTCGTTTCGGCGTGCCGCCAGTGGAATTCGACGGCGATCGCGATGCTCTCATGCATGCCTTCACCGCAGACGGAGCTCAGCACATGGAGTATGTCCGCGAGCGAGGAGTCTTCGACGACCTACCCTTGAACGCGATCTTGACGGTGCTTCGGCACGCCTACGGCCCCACGATCTTCACGGGCGCTCACCCACTCGATGATGTTTTCACCGGCCGCACCCGGCCGGACGAAACTCCCGGGGATCGAAACTCGCCGCGGGAGTCTCGATGAACACAAGCGGTGAGAACATACGCGCCGAACCCCGTATCGCGGCCGACTGCCGATCGGTCGGAGCTCTCTCCGCGAACAATCGCGATCGTGAACACTCGGACCGCCTCGGACACCTTCGAATCGGGTGAGCCGATACCTGCTGGCAGAGCTGTGCCACATGACTGTCTCGTCGCCGCGGCCGTGGTAAGGCCGACACCGGAAGTTGCACCGAACAGACGAGACCCGTTCTGCCGCTGGGGTTGCGGCTGCGGGCGATGAACGACCGATCCGAACGCCTCCCCGGGCACGAGACGACGCGCGATACCCATATCCCTCTCCCGTGTGCGCAGCCGCTACCGCGAGAGCGGGCCGACAGGCGTCTACCGACGTCTCTCATCTATGCAAGGAGCGCAGCATGACGAACAACGCACCTCACACCCCCGCCAGGACCGTGGCGATCACAGGTGGAGCTCGCGGCATCGGCTATCAGACAGCGAAGGAGTTGATTCGACGAGGCCACCGGGTCGCCATCGGCGACATCGACGAGGCACGTGCGAAGGAGGCCGCCGCCGAACTCGGGGTGAAGGTCGTCACCCGACTCGACGTCACCGAACCTGACTCGTTCACAACGTTTCTGGACCTGGTCGAACGTGAACTCGGACCCCTCGACATCCTGATCAACAACGCGGGCATCATGCCTACCGGCCACGCCCACGAAGAGGACGATGCAGTAACCCGGCGGCAAGTCGAGATCAACGTCCTGGGGGTCATCTTCGGGACCAAACTGGCTCTTCAGCGCATGCTGCCGCGCCGCACCGGACACATCATCAACACTGCGTCATTGGCCGGCGAGCTCGCGGTACCTGGTTTGGCGACCTACTGCGCTACCAAGTTCGCAGTCATCGGATTCACAGAGGCCGCACGACTGGAGTACCGCAAGTCAGGGGTTCGACTGTCCACAGTCCGCCCGACGTTCACCAACACCGAACTCGTCGCCGGAACCGCCGGCGCAAAGGGATTACGCAACGCCGAGCCGGAGGAGATCGCCCGCGCGACAGCAGATCTGATCGAGAATCCACGCCCCTTCGTCCGCGTCACCCGTCTCGCCGGCGCAATGGTCGCGGCGGTGAAATTCGTCCCCCGGCGTCTGGCGACCGGACTGGGTGCGGCCCTGAACACAGATTCGGTGTTCCTCGCGGACGTCGACATGGCTGCTCGCCGAACGTATCTCGACAGAATCCGGAACAGCTGAGCGTGCCGACAAGCGCGCTCGACCAACCACCCGAAAGGCAGCCACAGTGACCCACACGACTCTGATCGAGAACTATCCCCACCGGATGGGAGGGCACTGCGGGTCAGGTGCAATGCGAGACCTTCTCCAGTGGCACGGTCTGGGATGGGACGGACCACCCGACGAGGGGTTGGTGTTCGCACTGGGTGGTGATCTGGGTTTGTCCTACCTGCGATCGGACGACCTGGTCCCACCGATGTACCTGGTCGGCCGCGGTGCCGACTTCGAGATCGACTTACCGCGCAGGCTCGGCGGACAAGTCGAGGTTCTCACGACCGACGATCCCGCTGAGGGATGGTCATGGGTTCGCGACGACATCGATGCGGGACGACCCAGTCTGGTCTGGGCCGATATCGCTGAGCTGCCCTACCTACGGGTGAAACTGCAGATGAGTCGTCACGACATCGTGGTGATCGGCTACGACGAGATCGGGGGGACTGCCTCGGTCGTCGACAACGATCGGGCCGATGTGCAGGAGATCCCGCTCGACGCGCTCGCTCGGGCGCGATCTTCCACCTCGTTCCCGCAACCGACACGTCACTGCACGTACCGAATCACATGGCCGCAGACACTGCCGCCCGTGTCGACTGCCGCGGCCGCGGCCTTCGCCCGATCCGCCGCCAGCATGCGCGCCCCATCGACACCGGGAATAGCCGACCACGTACCAGCGGCCGGTGCCGAAGGATTGGCCGCGGTCGACCAGCTGGCAACCGACGTCAAGAGCTGGGTCGACCTTCCGCCCGATGACCTCGAGACGCTGCTGTTCAGTCTCGGTATCTTCATCGAAAAGGCCGGAACCGGAGGCGGGCTCTTTCGTCGGCTTCTCGCCGACGGCTGTACCGAGATTGCACGTCTGACCGGTGATCCCGCTACCGCAGACCTCGCGGTGGCCGCCGATCACTGCGCCCAGGCCTGGACCGAAACTGCCCGCGCCGGAACACAACGCGGTCTCGATGTGCGAACACGCGCAGCTGCGGTGGCCGTGTCGGCTGCCGAACTGCCTGCACTCGAGCTGATCCTGGTGGAGTCCCTGGAGTCTGCTTCACGCTCGCTGTCCGCCATCACGAGATGATGCCCATCGTCGTTCGACGGCGCGCGGTAGACGGTGCATCGCACTGTGCTGCAGCCGCTCGTGCCGGATCGCCGCAGGCGTGCGGAGGCACCGAACGACCGAAGAGTTGCCGGACGGAACGGTCGAACGCCTCTCGGTGGACGCTGCATCGATGCCGTGTCGTTGCTCGGCAACAGACCCTGATCCCTGCCCCGCGCCGACAACAATTCAGCCGCCAACGGAAGCCTTCGATGTTCGCGGTCACCGTTTTCGGCTCGACGGCCGCGTCGTGTGCGCTATCGGGCCAGGCCCGTTATCTTCTAGCTGATACTTGAAACCGAGGGCTACGGTAGCCAGACCCGGTATGACTTCTCGCCCCTGTCATCGATGATCCGGGGGGTGGGGGGGCTGTCGCCGGGTGTTGACGTCGGATCGGTGACCGGACGAAGGACTGCTTCATGGCCACGAGCTACGCCGTGTTTTGCGGCATCGACGTGGGAAAATCCGAACATCACGCCGTCGGTCTCGCCTTCGACGGAACCCGTCTGTACGGCAAAGCCCTACCCAATGACGAGGCCCGCCTGCGCACAGTGTTCGACCGCCTCGCCACGCGCGGGCCGCTGTTGATCGTCGTCGATCAGCCTAATACGATCGGCGACGCCCTGCCGGTCACCGTCTCCCGATCCTGCGAGCACCAGTTCGCGTCCCTACCGGGTCTGTCGATGCGCCGCATCGCAGATCTGTATCCAAGGCAAGCCAAAACTGATGCGCGGGCCTGCGTTCATCATCGCCGACACGGCCCGGACCATGCCCCACACGCTGCGACGAGTCGATACCGGTGATGACACACTCGCCGAGCTCGGTGTGCTGATCGGTTTTGATGACGATCTCGCCGGTGAAGCAACCCGCGTCAGCAACCGAATCCGCGGACTGCTGACCGGCATTCACCCCGCGCTCGAACGAGTCCTCGGACCGCGTGTGACACACCCGGCAGTGCTCGAGATCCTGTCCCGCTGCGGTAGCCCCGGCGGCATCCGCGCTGCTGGTAAGCGGAAACTGACCGCTTCGCCGCCAAAAACGCGCTCAGGATGGGGCAAGACTGGTTGCGGAGATCTACGCCGCACTCGAGGCTCAGACGGTAGTAGTGCCCGGGTCTGCGGCTGCCGAGACTGTTCTACCCAAACTGGCGGACTCGCTCAAAGAGACACTGCAGCAACGCAACACAGTTGGCTCGGACGTCGAGAGGATGCTCGGTGCCCACCCTCTTTCCTCGCTCCTGATCTCGATGCCAGGCGTCGGAGTCAGGACTGCCGCACGCATCCTTCTCGAAGTCGGTGACGGATCGGCATTCAAATCAGCAGGACACCTGGCCGCCTACGCCGGCATCGCACCCGTGACCCACCGATCCGGCACCTCGATCCGAGGTGAGCATTTAGCGTGATCAGGAAACCGCAAACTCAAACGCGCGTTGTTCCTTTCGGCCTTCGCCGCGCTGCACGACCCCACCAGTCGCGCCTACTACGACCGCAAGCGAGCCGAAGGCAGGAAACACAACGCCGCGCTCATCTGCCTCGCTCGACGCCGATGCGACGTCCTGTACGCCATGCTCAAGAACAAGACCCTGTACCAACCGCCCGCAGCTCACGCAGCTTGACAGAAACCATAGGGACACGTTATTGAGGCGTGAGGTTCACCCCAACGGTACCAACGGCAGCGGTTGTACCCGCGTTCGCCGACGATCACGGTCGGATGCCGTGCGTGGGGTTGATCTGCCGCGAGGATTTCCGACACTGGAGATGACTATTCTGAAGCCGCGTTTGCGGACTGCCCGTAACTGTAGTGGACAGCGTTCGGGGTTCGGTACCCGAGCGCCGAATGGCGGTGTTGTGAACTGTAGAAGCCGTCGATGTATCTGACGATGTCTTGTCGTGCTTTGCTTTTGGTGGAGTAGATCGTTCGGTAGACGCATTCGTTCTTGAAATCAGCGAAGAAACTTTCGGCCATACTGTTGCCCCACAACACCCCGCGAAGACCGCATCCGCGGAGAGCTCACGAGAGCCCGGTAAGCCCGGTAAGCCCGCGAGGTACATACGGCAAGTTCGGAGTGGAAGATCGCTCCCGGCTCGATCCGGGTCAAGGCTCTAAATCGAGATGGCTCCGTTCACTTGGGGACACGCCAACCTCTCAGGTGATTAATCCGACGGGGATTACCCGAAACCATGTACCAGGTACTGCACGTACCTGATACTGTGCGAACACCTTATCGCGACGAGCTGCGCAGACAGAAGAGGAGAGACCGGTATCTATACAGAAATTGCTGGTCGAGCGACAGCCAGTCTTGTGACCTTTGGAAATTCGATTGCCCTCGCCGGCCAGGCATTGCGGTGGGCCGTGCGCGATATTGTCACCGGACGGTTTCCGTTTCGGGAGTTTGTCACACAGACGTGGTTCGTCATCACCGTAACGACGTTGCCAGCGATCCTGGTCGCGATCCCGTTCGGCGTTATCGTCTCGGTGCAGGTCGGAAGTCTAACCCAGCAGGTCGGGGCCACATCTATCGCCGGAGCCGCCGGTGGACTCGGGATCATTCAGCAGGGGGCACCGATCGTCACCGCGCTCCTGCTCGGTGGTGCGGCAGGGTCGGCCATCGCCTCTGACCTTGGCGCACGCACCGTCCGTGAAGAAATCGATGCCATGGAGACGCTCGGACTAAATTCGACACGTCGACTCGTCGCACCTCGATTCGTCGCGGTTCTCATCGTCGCTCCGATGTTATGCATGCTCATCGTGTTTACCGGTCTCGTGGCCGGCTACATCCTTAGCGTCAACGTCCAGGGCATCACGCCGGGGAGCTACGTCGCATCGTTCGCATCGTTCGCATCATCGGCGGACATCCTTGTAGCGCTGATCAAGTCAGTGGTGTTCGGTCTCGTGGTCGTGACAATCGCGTGTCATCGGGGCCTGTCCACGAAAGGTGGCCCCAAAGGTGTGGCCACATCTGTCAACGCCACCGTGGTCCTAGGGGTAGTGGCGTGCTTCGTCATCAACGTGTTCATCACCCAACTGACCATCATGTTCGTCCCGCAGACCATCGGATGACGGAGAACACGTGACCGCAGTACCATCCACCCGTTATAGTTTTGTTACTCGTCCGATCGTGCGTGCTGTGACACCCCTCGCTGAGGTCCCCGCGCAGCTCGGGCACATTACAACATTCACCATCGACACCGTCGCCGGAATTCGGCACGTCGCAACCACCTATCGACGACAGACGTTTTTATTCATACAGGAGTTTGCCTGGGGACGAGGCGCTGTACTGGTCGGCGGGGGTACCGCGATCGTGCTTGTGATTCTCGGAATGGCTGTCGGGGCGTCCATCGGCATCCAGGGCTACGCCTCGCTAGACCTGGTCGGGATGGGGTCTCTTACGGGATTCATTTCGTCATACGCCAACACTCGAGAGTTGGCACCGATGATCGCCGCGATCGGTTTCGCAGCCCAGGCCGGCTGTCGCCTCACTGCGGAAATAGGTTCGATGCGTATCGCCGAAGAGATCGATGCGCTCGAGTCGATGGCGGTGCGGCCGATTCCGTACATCGTCAGCACGCGTGTGGTCGCGGCGATCACTACCATCATCCCCCTCTACATCGTAACGCTGATACTCAGTTTCGGCGCGGCCAAGCTGGTCGTCATCCTTTTACACGGCCAGTCGGGTGGCACCTATGACTTCTATTTCGATGCGTTCCTCAAACCGCAGGATTTGGCGTTCTCAGTAATCAAGGTCCTCGTTTTCGTGGTGTCGGTCGTCATCATCCACAGCTACCAGGGTTACTACGCCAGCGGCGGAGCAGAAGGCGTCGGCCGCGCGTCTGGTCGAGCGATCCGCAGCAGTCTCATCATCATCGTCGTGGAGGACATGATCTTAACCCTGTTGATGTGGGGTTTCGATTCGGGCGTCAAGATTTCGGGCTAGGAGTTCAAGTGGCTGTATTTCAAGATCCATCAGGACGCGCGCCCTCACTGGCGAACTTGACCCTGCGCGGGATCGGGGTTCTCGTCGTAGTGACGGTTGCCGGCTATCTTCTGGCGGGCAACGCGACCGGAAAATATGAAGACAACACGACAGTGACGATCACCACCGACGCGGTTGGTGACGGGTTGAAGGGCGGATCGGAGGTGAATTATCGGGGCTTCACGGTGGGCAAGGTGTCCTCGGTGTCGGGGCGCGACCAAAGTGTAAATGTGAAAATCGAGCTCACCGGAGTGAACGACGACATCCGGTTGCGTCAGGGCATGGCCGTGAATTACACGTCCGCCAGCGCGCTGGGGCCGACGGCACTGGAGATTGTCGACCCCGGGCGGGGAGTCCTCATCCGTGATGGCGGCAGCGTCTATGTGAGCAAGCTGCAGTCCGAACACACTTCGGTATCGACCCTGATTCGAAAACTCTCGAAGCTGGTCGATGCTCTCGATCAGCCGGCGTTCAATTCTGTGGTGAAGTTTGTCGTCGATGATTCCCAAACGTTTGCCGATGCCGGCCAGCTCATGTTCCAGATCGCGCAGCTCACTCGGGACGTTCAACAGCGGCCAGTGGGCCAGGATTTGGCGATCGCGGCAGACCTGTCCCAGGGCGTTGCCGACTTCATGACGCCGTTCGTTCCGGGCATCCTCATAAACGTCGACGTCGCTGACTTCTTCGCCACCGACGAGGCCATCAATCAGGCCACAGGCAACCTCAACAGCACCGGCGAGGTTCTGTTCGGGGGACTGGGAGGACTGTTGAGCGAAAACTACCCGGCGTTGAGTTCGGTACTGGACGTCGGCCTCGATCTGGCGAGGCCGGTCGCCAGATCGGCATCGGGACTCGCGCAGACCATTTACACCATCCCGCAGATCCTGGACAGCATCGACAACGCCACGCCGCAAGTCGGCGAGCGAGTACAACTTCAGGTCGCCCTGGTAGTGCAGACGTCACCTGCGCTGCAGAGCGCGCTTGCAGCAGGAGGACCAAGAAGATGAAGCTCAAGTCGTTAATTCCCACCATCGTCAAGATCGTCGCGTTCGCCGCAGTCATCGGCGTTCTCACCTACGTGATCATCGCCATCCTCGAACCCAGCTCGGACGGAGCGAGTTCTGAACGGTCTGCGGTCTTCTCCGATGCATCTGGGCTCAAGCCTCGCGACGGTGTGCGTTTGGCGGGAGTAAAGGTCGGTTATGTGACGGCGATCGGCCTGAAAGGGCCCACCGCGGTCGTTCATTTCCAACTGAACAACGACGTCGCGATCACGTCGAGCACCACCGCCGCCGTGCGTTATCAGAATCTTCTCGGACAGCGATATGTCGAATTGATCGGTGCGGCACAGGGAAAGACACAGGGGGCGGCGCTCACACAGGTGGCACTCGACAAGACCGTTCCCTCATTTGATGTGTCCACCTTGTTCAACGGGTTCAAGCCGGTGTTCGACACGCTTAACGCCGACGAGATCAATGAACTGCAGTCCAACTTGTTGCGCGTTGCTCAAGGTGATGGGAGGGGTATATCGCCTGTTCTGGAGCAGGTCGCCAACATCACCGCCTACGGGGACCAGCGGTCTGAGATCATCACGAATATCGTGACGAGTCTCGGCCAGGTCTCCGACCAACTCGAAGGCCGCTCGGCGCAGCTGGTCGAACTCGTCGACCAGCTGGGATCGATCGTCGACGCCTTCAGCCGCGTGAGTGACCGGTTGCGGGAGTCGCTGGGCGAGGTCAACCGGTCCATGGAGAAAACTGTCATCGCCGGGGAGCAACTTGACTCAACGTACGACCAGAGTTTCGCGACGATCTATCAGCGTCTGGCGCGAGAACCCGGGGAGTTGGAGGGGCTGCTGAATGGCGCGGTACTGCTCAAGCCCCTTATGGACTCGCTGAACGCTTCGACGAATTCCACGCCGAGTGAGGCACGATGTTCGAAAGGCCTTCTGCCCCTGCCGGATACAGCCACGATTGCGCTTATGGGGCAACGATTGGTGGTGTGTAAGTGAGGTTGTTCAGTCGAAATCGACCGCATCACCAGTCCGAACGCAGACGCGACCTCATCGTCGCCGCTGTGGTGGTGGTGACCGTGGTGGTCGGTCTGGTAATCGCCGGGACCGTGTATATCGCACCGCCCGGCCAAAAGGTGTACTCGGCTCAACTGGTCAACACCGGAGGGCTGGAGTCGGGTGATCAGGTGCGTATAGCGGGGATAAGACAGGGAACGGTGTCGTCGGTGGACCTCGCGGGAACGTTTATCACAGTCGAATTTCGACTCGACGACTCAGTGCCAGTCCGTTCGGATGCCACCGCAGCGGTTCGCCTGATCACGCCGATCGGCGGGCGAGTTCTCGATCTGGACCCAGGGTCAGGACCGACCTCGCTGTCGGGGGCGATCCCCCTTGTTCAGACATCGAGTACTTACGACATTTCGGACACGCTCGAGACGACGACGCCGGTGTTCCGCGATGTAAAGGGCGTCGATCTCCGTCAGACTGCGTCGCTGCTGCAGAATGCGTTCTCCGACGGCAACACAAACATTCCCGACGCACTGAGGAACACCAGCAGTTTGATGGAACTCTTAGAGCGACAGTACGGTCAGCTCGACAAAGCGGTCGCTCTATCCGATGAATACGTCAACGCTTTCGCCGATCAAAAACAGGTGCTGGTCGACTTTCTCCGTCAACTCAGCTTCCTTGCCAGTACGCTGGGACCTGATATCGATAACGTCCGCGGCGGGTTCGACCTTCTCAGTCGTCTGTTCAAACTTCTCACGAGGCCGCTCGTGGCTTACAGCGATGGAATCGAACCGTCTGTCCAACAATACAAGACGCTCCTCGACAAGGTGTCGTCAGAGCTGCCAGGCTACTCCGATGCCCTGGCCCAGGTTGATCAGATCACTCAGCGCCTCGGCGTCCTCCTCCAGGCGCCGGTCGGTGCGTCGACTACCACAGAACCAGAGGTTCGTGTGTGCATTCCGAGTGGTGACGACAAATGTTGACTACATGGATCCGAAGACTGTTGCTCCTGATCGCCGTGGTGGTTGTGGTGGTCGCTAGTGTGGAAATAGGGGGGAGGGTGTCCGACGACACGCGCTCCCTGTGTGCCGAGTTCACCGACGCATCGGGCCTCTTCGAAGGCAACACAGTAGCCATGCTCGGCAAGAAGATAGGCAGCGTCGTCGGGGTGCACCAGAATAGTGATCAGTCCGGTGTAAGGATCGACATGCGGATCGACAAGAGCGTTCCGCTGCCCGCCGACGTCGGCGCGACTCTGGTGTCGACATCCATCGTGACCGAACGTCAAATCGAGTTCACCAAGCCGTACTCTGATGGAGCCCGATACGAGACGGATCAGTGCATTCCGTTGAGTAAGACGAGAACCCCGCTGGGAATCAGTCAGACGCTCGACTCGATCAGCAACTTGTCCGAGGACCTGGTCAAGGACAACGGCAGGAACACCGACGCGATCTTGCAGTCCCTCGAGCTCGTCTCCCGCAATCTAGAAGGAACGCAGGGTGACGTGGCCGGGATCATCAAGGACTCAGCCACGCTCATCGACGACCCGGCAAAGCGGGATATGCAGATTCGCAGCATCGTCGGGAACCTCGCCGCACTGACGGGGGTGGCAACCGAGAACGACAAAGAGGTGACCGCCCTCTTCGACAACTTCGTAGGTGCCATCGAGGTCATCATCGCGTTCGGCCAGACCTTCGGCTCGGCAGTCGAGTACGCGGGGACGTTCGTTCCGATCCTCTCGAGGTTCGCAACAGATTTCGGTCCCCCGATATTCGCGATCGGTGATGCTGCCGTTCCGCTCATCGCCGACATGGGAGAGCAGCCGGACATGGTGGTAGCGATCGCAGCCCGCACGGCAGACCTCATCGTGAAACACCCCGATGCCAAGTCAATTGTGCAGGCGTTCGCAGTGTCGCTGCCTTTGCGAAGCCTGGTCGGTGGCTGCGCCGCGCCGGTGGCAAACGGAGTCTGCGGGTCCAGCGATGTATCGAGGACGATCGCAGGGATGATGGGGGGAGGGGCCTGATGATCTCGGTCAATCGCGCATGCCTCGGACCCATGGTGGTCGCACTGATGGCAACGATAGTTTTCGTGACATCGTGTGGGATCAACGCCGACAATCCGCCGACGATAGCGACCTCCGACGCGGACGGTTACGACATCCAGATGGAGTTCACCAGCGCACTCAACTTGCCTGCCCTCGCAAAAGTTCTCTCGGGGGGAATCAGCGTCGGGTTCGTCGAAGATGTCACGTACGAGAACGGGCATGCGGTCGTGAAAGCTCGCATCGACAACACGACTCAGCTGCCGGGGGAATCGCGGGCTGAGCTGCGTCAGGACACTCTCCTTGGTGAGATCTACGTTGCCATCCTTCCCCCAGCCGAGCCGTCGACGGGTGCCTTGCTGCGGTCGGGTTCGGTGATCCCGTTGGCACGGACCGAGCCGGCAGCAAATGTCGAGGACGTCATGCGCGGGATGTCGAATGTCCTCGGGGGCGGTGAGCTCGACAAGATCCACACCGCGATCTCGACATTGAACACCACGTTCCCCAAGGACTTGCAGCAATTCGACGCCCTATACCAGACAACGCTGGAGACCGTCTCGGAGGTCTCCTCGAATACCGACAAACTCGACGTAGTGTTGAGGTCGGCGGATCAGACTCTGAAAGTGATCTTGGACGATCCGTCGGGAATCGACCGGATGCTGACCAAGGGCGGACGCAACTTTTCTGGCCTCGGCTACTCCCTGATCGAGGTCGCGTTACTCATCGCCAACTTGCGTGATTTCGCAGTGTCCGCGGGCAGGATCGTGGATCCGGAGTACTTACGGATAAAGGAGTCAGTGGCCGGGATCGCCCCGGTGATCGATTCGATCGCCAACTCCGACATCTACTCGAAGTCCGTCACGGAGCAGGCAACGAGCGTCATCCGCGACAAACTCATTCCATTCGTGCGGTCGCCCGACATTAACCTCTCGGACATCTCCATCGATGGTCGGGACCTAGCGCGGCGTGACGCCGAATCCTTCGTAACCGTGTTGAGATCAATCGGAATGATGCCGTGAACCGCAGCAGCACGCTCATATCGATACTGGCTCTCGCCGTCGTGTTCGTCGTAGGGCTCGGCTACCTCGTCGTCGGCGTGGCACACATCAACCCCACCCGCTCCGAGTACTCCTTAACCGCCATCATCGACAGCTCAGGCGGTCTGCTGGACACATCGCCGGTGATGGTGCGGGGGGTACCCGTCGGAAAGGTGTCCTCGATCAACGTCGCGGATTCGGCAATTAAGGTCGAGATGACGATTGATTCCGACCACAAGATCCCCCAGGACAGCGAGATGTCTATCCAGAATCTGTCGCTCGCGGGGGAACAGTACATCAACTTCGTGCCCGCGGGCACGGCAACCGGTGGGTACTTCGATAACGGAGACGTGGTGCCCGCGGACGCGGTGCACGTGTCGCAATCGGTTCCCCAGGTGTTGCCAAAGTTGGCTGCAGTGGCAGATGGGCTCGACCCGGAATCGATCGAGTCCATCAACAAGACCGTCGCCGAGGCCGTCGCCGGACGGCAGGACGACCTCGACACGATCGGCGACATGATGCACCGTGTAGTCGATTTCGTCGGCAAAGATGGGTCCGTCCGGGTGACCGCAGACAACGCCGAGTTCCTGCTCGGCCTCTTGGCCGATGCCGGGGACGTCCTCAGTACGGCATCTGTACGCACCCCTGACGCCGTGAACGGGCTGGCGCGGATTCAACGGGCGTTCATCAGGTTCACAACCACCTCGTACGACAAGTGGCCTCCCGTGTTGAAGCTTGTGGAAAAGCTCAACGGCTATATTCAGATCCTGCAGCCGGATCTGCTGACGATCACCCGGGCGGTGAAACCGGCGACCGAGAAAGTTGCCGACACATACGTCGACTTCGGGTCGATCGGCGACCTCCTCGGCCGGACTTTCCCGGCGTCGCGACCAGGTCGCGCCGAGGTCCCCGTCACCGTGTCGCCGCCACTACGGTGACGCCCCGTCCGCAAGCGACTGTCACCGTTATTACACAGAAGGTCCCACATGACAAATGACGACCGAACGAAACCGCACCCCGAGCCCACTGAAGTCGAGGACAGCGCGGCCGCAGCGACGCCGGATGGCGATCTACTGATGGACGAAAACGCCCCAGCCGCGTCCGCCGTAGCCACGGCTGGGGCTGGAGACAGCGACGTCGACCCCCCCTCGCCAGGTGGGCACCGCTGGTCAGCATCGCCGCGATCACGTGCCGTGGTGGTTTCGGCCGTGATCGTGGTGCTCGCTGTGCTGGCCGGCGTGTTCGCCTACCTCTACCTCGAGGCCGACGAAGCGAAGTCGGTATTGGAAAACGACGCCGCGCAACGGGCCGCCGCGGCGAAGGCCGCCTCGGATTACACGACCAGATCCCTGACCTACAGCTACCAGAACACCGACGCCTTTTTCGCGGCAGTCAAAGAGGACGCGGGTGAGGCTCTAGTCAAGCGGTACGACGAGGTTCGGCCGACGCTAACCCAGATTATCCAGCAGGCCCAGGTGCAGGCGTCGGGACGCGTTCTGGCCACCAGCGTCACCGGTGAAACCGGTGACGCCGACGGAGAATACACGGTGATGGTCTTCGCGAGCCAGAAGACGCAGAACGTGCAGAATCCACAACCGAGTGAACTGCCGACATTGTTGAAGGTGGTCGTGACGAAAACCGCCCAGGGCTGGCAGATTCAGGACTATGGCCCAGCTGAATGAGACGGCTGCTCCGCAGAAGGAGTTCCACGAAGAGCAAGATGCAGGACGGTACTCATTCTTCGACGCGGTCGCAGATGTCGGCGGGGTCGACGCCGGTGAGGAGTTGGGTGATCTCTTCGGGTGGCGGGTGCCCCCTCGATCGGGTCAGTGATCCGTCCCGGTGTTTCCGGAGGGTTCGTCTCAGGGAAAGATGAAACCTCATGGCAGCAGGATCGAAGCGGTACTCGGCGGAGTTGAAGAAGGATGCCGTCGACATGGTGGCTCGGTTGGTGGCGCAGGGCGATACCGAGTGGGCGGCGATGCGCAAGACCGCGGATTTGCTCGGTGTGGGCGCCGCTGAGACCGTTCGTCAGTGGGTTCGGAAGGTACCCGTCGACGGCCCGGGCAGCACTGTCGAGTTACGTGCCGACGCCGAGGTCATCAGGAAGTTGCGTCAGGAGAACGCCGAACTCAAACGGGCCAACGGGATACTCAAGGCGGCGTCAGCTTTTTTCGCGGCCGAAATCGACCGGCCACACCGATAATTGTGGACTTCATCGGCACTCACCAGGGAAACCGGGTGGGTGCCGATGGTCTTGTCTGGGGTGTCGACTCGATGTGCACGGTGCTCTCCGAGCACGGTATGCACATCGCCCCGTCCACGTACTACGACCATGTCACTCGGGTGCCGTGTGCCCGAATACTGTCCGATGCACATGTCATCGATGCCATTCACATGCTCCGGACGCGGCAACCGCTCGCACGGGTTCTCGGTTCGCGGAAGACCTGGATTATGTTGCGCAGCAGCGGTATCGAGGTAGCTCGATGTACCGTCGAACGACTAATGCGGGAAATGAGGTGGCACGGTGCGCTCAAAAAGAAAGCGGGTCCGCACCACCGTCGCCGATCCGACCCACCCGCGGGCCGAGGATCTGGTGAAGCGCCGGTTCACCGCGGTGGCACCGAACCGGCTGTGGGTCGCCGATTTCACCTAATGCCGCACGATGTCGGGGTGGGCGTTCACGGCGTTCGTCGTCGATGTGTTCGCCCGGAAGATCGTCGGGTGGAAGGTCGCATCGGAGATGACCACCAGCCTCGTCGACACCGCCATCACTAACGCGATTGATTCCCGAAAACGTTCTGGTGTAACTGCTTTGAGTAATCTGATCCACCACAGTGGCGCTGGATCCCAGTACACGGCGATCGCATTCGGGCAGCGTTTGGCGCAGGAGGGCATCGCGGCGTCGATCGGAACGGTCGGCGACAGTTACGACAATGCCCTTGCCGAATCGGTGAACGCCGACTACAAGAATGAGCTCGTCGACAACGGCCCTCGCTTCCCCGGTGCCGCGGAATTGTCGTTGGCCACCGCACAGTGGGTCGCGTTCTACAACCGCGAACGCCCCCACAGCTACTGCCACGACCTCACGCCCGACCACGCCGAGCAACTCCACTACGATCGCACGCGCACCCTCAATCCGGAGGAGGCACTCACGCAGTGAGCCCTCCGGAAATGCCGGGACGGATCACAGTTTGCGAGTGGTCGAACACCGACAGAATCGGGAATGTCGGGATTTTGCAGGCCTCCTCGCCGTGCCGACGGTCGAAGACACAGCGATGGTCACCACGGCGCTGAAGACGGCGTTGCGGCGACGAGATCACGGTGGACACCGCGTCGGCTCAGGGCTCATCCATCACAGCGATGCCGGCAGTCAGGGCGGATTTAACCTGTCGTCGCAACACAGTGCCGTGAAGCCGAGTTCATCTGCTCTGCAAGCACTTCCGCTGGGGTTCGCCACCCAAGTGTTTTGCGCGGGCGGTTGTTGAGTGCATCCGTCACGGCCTGAACGTCACTTCGACGGTATCGAGCGAGATCGGTTCCCTTCGGAAAGTATTGTCGCAACAATCCATTGGTGTTTTCGTTCGTTCCCTGCTGCCAGGGGCTGTACGGGTCGCAGAAGTACACACGGATCCCGGTTTCTGCGGTCAACTCCGCATGACGTGCAAGCTCCGCCGCGGTCCCAGGTCACCGATCTGCGCAGGTGCTCCGGCAGCGGTGTCATCGCAGCCTGGAGTGCATCGCAGACCGACTGACATGTATGGGCCCAGGACATCTTTGACCGATTGTCATCGACACATCGTTACCCGCTTCTGGGGCGGTGGGCGTTGAAGTTCCGAATGGGTTTGGTTGAGGTTCGCGCGTAGACGCCGAGCTCGGTGGTTCCGTCGAGGACCCGAAAGTAGTTGTCTTCGACCACGACAGTCACGATGGTTCCGGCATGGGTACGGCCGACCTTGAGCAGCTGACCGGTCACCATGACCCGGCCGTCTTTCGGGACGCGTCGCTGTACGGTCTGCGGTCCGGCCGGCGGCGGCGCGGGCAACGTTCCCGTAGCTTCCCGTGCGCCGGTCAGACCCGCGAGCTGGCTGGCATCGAGCGGGTTCGGCAGTGTCGCGAGCAGGACGTTGTCGACACTGGCGTGGATCAGCCCTGAGGCGATTCGCAGCGTCACTCGTGTTCCCGCTCTGTCGGCTCCGAGGTGAAGTCGGTGACCGGCGAGGATGACGGTTCCGTCTCGTCCTGCGGTTCGGTCGACCTCGATCGGTCTCGGTTTGGTGGGCAGGACTGCGGTGTCTACTGCCGCTGTTGCCGGAGATGGTCGGCCCTGGCGTGTGCCGCGCATGGCGAGGCGTTCGAGGTCGGTGTGGGTCAGTCGCGAGCGCACTGTCTTGATCACGGTGTCGTCGAGGATGACATGAATGCTGACCAGGTCGATCCACAGGGTGACGGTCCGTCCGGCGTGGTTGCTTCCGATCCACAATTGTTGCGCTCCAGCGACATTGGTCACGCCGCTCGGTGGTACCTGGGTGTCGAGCTCGATTGCACTGCTGCTTCTTTCACGGCCCACCGTTGTCAGGCTGGAGCTTGCAGCGGTGAGAGTTGATGACGAATCGGACTGGCCGTTGTCGGTTGTTCCGTCGTGATGCTCGTGGTGGGCTCGCGCACGGAACAAACTCGCGGGTGTTGCCATGTCCAGACTCTGGTGGGGCCGCAGGGTGTTGTAGGCGTGCACCCATTCGTCGAGGGCGGCTTGGGCAGCAGCGATGTCGGCGAATGCGCCTGCCTCATCGAGGAATTCACGACGAAGGGTTCTGTGGAATCGTTCGATCTTGCCAGTTGTGGTGGGTGAATGGCGTCGGGTCAGTCGTGCGGTGATCCCGAATTCTCGGCATGTTCGCTCGAACAGCACTTCGGCCGGCAGCGGCCGAGTGTGTTTACCGGTGAATTGTTTCCCGTTGTCGGTGAGTACCTCGAACGGCGAACCCCACTTGTGGATGGCAGCGATGAATGCTTCACATACTGCGTTCCCGGAGGGGTGCTCGAGGACGGTTGCGGTCACGATGAATCGTGAGTGGTCGTCGATTCCGGTCAGCATTTTGCACTCGCGTCCGCCGACGAGGAACATTCCGCCGACGAGGTCGAGCTGCCATAGGTGCATCGGCGCTTCGCGCTGCCAACGTTTGTAGACTCGTTTATGTTGTTGCTCTTGATGATTGACCAAGCCGTTGCGGACGAGCGTTCGGTGGACGGTCGCGCGAGATGGGGTTCGGTCTCCGATTTCTTTGCTTAGCTCGAAGCAGATGCGGCGTGCGCCCCACCGCCGGTGATGTCGTCGCATCTCGCAGATGAGGGCTTCGATGTCGGGCTGGATACGGTTCGGGCTCGCATGCGGTCGTCTCGACGAGTCGACAAGTCCGTCGATACCCGAGTTTTCGTATCGCTTGCGCCACGCTGTGACGGTCTGTCTGGAGACGCCGAATCGCTCGGCGACGTCGCTGACCGGTGAGCCGTCGTTGACCTCGGTAATTGCTCGGAAAGCGGACCTGGACAGTGAGTCGTTCGGCGATGTTGGCATCGGATTCGAGGGGCTGAGGGGAAGGCACACCCAACGATCACCAAAGCTGGTGAAGCGTCAGATATGTGCCGATGACGTTCCGTCAAAGATGTGTTGAACCTTTACACGTCACCGACTCCGATCCGTAACCGGACAACGCCGGCCTGTTCTTCACCGGGGGCGCATCCCAGTACCCATCCTTACGTGGCAGATGCAGCAACGTGGTGAATCTGCTGGTGCGTTCGACAAGCGTACCCACTGTGGACCTGCCCAGCCCGATGATCAGACCTCCTTCCCAATGCCCTGGCGTTTTGCGATCAGCGACTTCGTCTGGCCGCGAGCCGATGGTGACGTCATCGGTGATGAATCCGGTGCGGAGCTTCTTCGCTCGCGCCCTCGGCTCGCGCAATGCTCGTCCGGTGCGCAGGCACGCCACCAACTCTCTATCCTGCGCTCCACGTCCTTCGATGCAGAGGGATTGGTAGATCGCTTCGTGGGAAATGCGCATCGACTCGTCGTCCGGGAAGTCGATCGGCAGGCGGTTGGCGACCTGTGCCGGGCTCATGCGCTGGCCCATCGTCGGTCCGCTCTCCGTGCCTTGTTGCGTCCCTTCCACGATGCGAACGGGCCGACAACCTCACCGTTTTCGTCGCGGATCACGCCCGAGAGCACTTCCTGTACGTACTCTCGAAGAGGTTCGTGTTCAACGAGTTTGGCTACCTTGGGTCGCCTTGCCGCAAGATCGGCTTCCATTGCGCCACTGATGTGCGGTACTCGACCTTGCCGCCGCGGGTGGCAGCGTTGCGGCGGAGTTCTCGCGAGATCGTCGACGGTGATCGCCCCGATCTGGTCTGCGATATCTCGCATGCTCATACCGTTCGCGCGAAGCAGGGCAATCTCCTCACGTTCGTGAAGGTCAGATACCTCCCCGTGGGCGGGGCCAAGTCAATCGGCGGCATACCTCCAGCGTGACGGAACCACCGTGAACCCACCGGCCCCGACACGCCGCAAGCGGTGCCGCGTCTTCACTGGTCAACCCCAACGCGATCTGCGCCCAGAACTCGCGTTCGAGATCTCGGCGTACCGGCGGACGACCCGGAGATTTCATCACCGCCCGCCCAGTCAACGTCGCCGCCCATTCTGGTGGTCGTCCCATCGAAACACCCTCCATCCCTTGAGGTGTTGCGTCGACCGGTTGAACCTGGTCAGTACACGTCGATCGCGTTCGCGGGAACGCTTGCGCTCGAGGGGATCGCGGCACCGATCGGCAGCGTCGGGGATGTGTAAGACAATGCGTTGGCCGAGAGCACAATTGGGTTGTTCAAGACCGAGGGAGTATCGAAGAGAGGCCCGTTCCTGAACGGCCCGCTAAAGACCATCGACGATGTCGAGTTCGCCACGATGGGATGGGTCGACTGGTTCAACCAACGCCGCCTCCCACAGCACCCTCGACTACCTCACACCAGACGAATTCGAGAAGGCCTACCACAGTCAAGAATCGGCTCTCCGCCCGGAGATGTTGCAAGCGTAGGAGCGGCAAGAAACCCGGGACGGTTCACTGACACGGCGCGCCGTCTGGTGGCGTTGCTTCACCCGCCTGGGCGCTATCGGACTGGATGCTGGGGAACGACCCAGGGCGCAAAGCGGGTCGGTCAACCCTGATGTTCACTCTCTGCTATCGACTCAACTTCCTCGAGCGTGGTGGGGATGTGGTACGGCGGTCTGCTCGTGCCCGAGATGCGATAGCGGTCCCAGAAATCAGGGTCGCCCACGACGCACTCGGCGCGTCCCTCTGGTGTCGCAAAGACGGCAACCGTGCGCCTTCCCGAGAGGGCGGCGTGGAGCGCATCATTCTTGTCGATCCTTCCGTACCAGGTGTATAAGCCGTTGAGGGGCTGGAAATAGCCTTTGATCTTCACCCCGACAGCAATCTCCTTGCCACGGCACACCAAGGTGCCCTCGCCGGAGTAGTCGAGATCGTGGTCGTCAGACACGCAAGGCTCACTTTCTTCACATCAAACATTGACAAAAGAACGCATTGGCGCAGACACTATCAGTATCTGGTACCCGGAGTACGGGTATGAAGTCGAGACTCAGCTCGGCCCGGAACGCAACGGAGGTGTCACATGACCGTTCAAAATGTGGAGACCAAGCCCGACGTCTCAACGGAAGGCGCTGCGCGTGTCAGCGCCCGCAAGCCCGTCGACATGCAGAGATCTGCCGGCCGACTGCTGCGGGCGGCGGCCGAAAAATTCTATGACGCGGAGATCGACATCGATTGGGACTCACCCTGGGAGGAAGGAAAGTACTACCTGCCAGAGCATCGGGTCTCGCTCTACGGCACCAAGCTGTGGGAGAGAATGAGCGACGAGCAAAAGGCGGAACTCGGGCGCCACGAAATCGTCAGCATCCTCAGCTTCGGTATCTACGCGGAGAATCTGCTCAGCTCGGCGCTGCTCCGAACATCCGCCAAAGGCGCCCTGACAGATCAAAGGTCCCTCTACGCCCTTAACGAGATCGGCGACGAGGCACGTCACTCGACGATGTTCGCCCGACTGATCAACAAGACGGGCCTGGCACCGTACAAGTTGCCGAAGGGGTTCTTGAGCATCGCGAAGATCTTGCACTTTGTGCCTCTCGGCCCGTCCGTGTCCGGCGCGACTCTGCTCATCGAGGAGATCCTCGACCGCGCTCAGCGCGAGGCGATGAATGACCCGAAAATGCAGCCGCAGCTGCGCCAGCTCATGAAGATCCACGTTCTCGAAGAGGCCCGTCACATCACGTTCGCGCGGCTGGAAATGGTGGAAGGGATGCAGCGTCGCGGACGCATCTCGCGCGCCTGGCATAGAGGCACGTTGGCGGCCATTGCGAACTTTGCATACCCGTTGCTCATCAATCCGAAGGTATATCCCGATGTCGGAATCAGCCGTCTGCGCGGCCTGTGGGCGCAGCAGACGAGCCCGAACTATCGCGTCAACTTGCAGTTCATGTCCGAGCCGATGATCCGATTCTTCCACGAGGCCGGAATGATGGAGGGGAAGTTCACGATGGCGATGTGGCGCGCAACGCGCAGCCTGCCCGACGATCTGCGCTAACACGCCCGGCCCGGTCCGCGCGTCCCACAGCCCATTCCTCGACCCCACGACCGGATTCCTCGGTTCGTGGGCTTGGGCGGATGACATTCCCACACCTGCCACGCGTCACGGCGCGCCGTGCGGGTCCGTTTTCTGCATTCGATCAGGAGATTTTCACAATGCCGTCCTCCAACGCCAAGTCCGCCGCCACGGCGACAGACCCGGGAATAACCGAGCCCATCACTACCAAAGTTCTCATCATCGGCAGCGGCTTCTCTGGCCTCGGTATGGCCGTCCAGCTCCGCCGACGCGGGTACAGTGATTTCATCGTTCTAGAAAAGGCCGACTCCGTCGGTGGGACGTGGCGCGACAACACCTATCCGGGATGCGCGTGCGACGTACCGTCACTGATGTACTCCTACTCGTTCGAGAGTCGCGGTAGCTGGTCGAAGGTGTGGTCCTCGCAGCCCGAAATCGAGCAGTACCTGAAAGATATCTCCAACAAGCGTGGTGTCACTCAGAAGATCCACTTCGGGCAGAAGTTGGTCTCCGGATACTGGAGCGAGTCCGAATCTCGGTGGCACCTGCGTACCGAGTCGGGCCGGGAGTACGTCGCGCAGTACATCGTGTCCGGTGTCGGCGCTCTGCACATCCCGAATTTTCCGAATATCCCCGGAATCGACGAGTTCGCCGGTCAGGCGTTCCATTCGGCACAGTGGGACCACACGGTGGATCTCCAGGGCAAGCGGGTGGCCGTCATTGGCACCGGTGCCAGCGCGATTCAGTTCGTGCCGTTCGTGCAGAAGGACGCCGGCACACTCACGGTCTTCCAGCGAACCCCGGCTTGGGTACTTCCACGCAAGAACTTCGCGGTGCCGCCGGTACTTCGGACGCTGCTCAGCAAGATCCCCATTACTCGCCGCCTCGCTCGGTGGTCGGTCTACTGGGGCGCAGAGAGCCTGGCCTTCGGGCTCAACGGCCACTCCAACCTTATGCGACCAATCGAAAAGGTGGCGAAATGGAACATCGAGCGTTCTATCACCGACCCCGAGCTACGCCGGAAGCTGATGCCGTCCTACCGCATCGGATGCAAGCGCATCCTGGGATCGAACGACTACTACCCTGCGCTCGCCGCCCCCAACACGACAGTGATCAGCGATCGGATCGAAAAGATCACTGCCGATTCGATCGTCACCCCTGACGGCGTGTCACACCCTGTGGATGTGATCATTTACGCCACAGGGTTCCATGTCACGGACGGGTTCGATCAACTCGCGCTCAAGGGCGCTCGGGGCGAGGACTTGCCGTCGCACTGGCACCGGACGGGCATCAATACCCACCTCGGCATCACCACCGAGGGCTTCCCGAACCTGTTCTTCCTGCTCGGACCTAACACGGGTCTTGGGCACAACTCTGTCGTGTTCATGATCGAGCAGCAGATCAAGTACATCATGAAGGCCATCGACGCCGTCGACAGTCGAGGTGCGGAGCGTGTTGATGTGCGGGCCGAGGTTCAAGAACACTTCAACAAGAGCATCCAACACAAGCTCGCCAAGGGCGTGTGGACCAACGGCGGATGTACGAGTTGGTATCTGGACTCGCAAGGTGTCAACCGTACGGTGTGGCCCGGGTTCACCTGGCAGTACTGGCGAGCGACGAAAGACTTCGAGCCCGCCGAGTACGAGATCGCCTGACAATCCAACCGTAGGTCATCGAGAAGTGAGTATCCGACAGTGAGTAGTTCGACAGCAGGCAATTACGCGACCCAGGTCGCAGTCGTCACGGGAGCCGCCTCAGGGATCGGTCGGTCCCTTGCCCTCCAACTGGCCGAACGCGGGGCCAGCCTTGCCTTGTCCGACGTCGACGAAGTGCATCTCGAGGAGACGGCGGACATGTGCCGTACCGCGCATCGTGCGACCGTGGAGACCGCGGTGTTGGACGTGGCAGATCGTGCTGCGTTCCAGGTTTACGCAGAGAGCGTGCAGTCGTCTTTCGGGCGCGTCAACATGGTGTTCAACAATGCCGGCGTCGCCCTCGGCGCCGACGTTGTCGACATGTCCTGGGAGGATTTCGACTGGCTGATGGGCATCAACTTCGGTGGTGTCGTCAACGGGACCAAGGCGTTCCTGCCTTATCTGATCGCCTCTGGTGATGGTCATCTGGTAAACACCTCCAGCGTCTTCGGTCTGGTCGGGATCCCCAGTCAAAGCGCTTACAACGCCGCGAAGTTCGGTGTGCGTGGCTTCACCGAAGCGCTTCGGCAAGAGATGAAAATCAGTCGGCATCCGGTCACGGTGACATGCGTTCACCCCGGCGGCGTCAAGACTAATATCGTCAACAACGCTCGTGGTGTATCCGATATGGGGGCAGATACCGCCACCATTGCCTCGATGTTCAACAACATCGCCAGGACCACTCCGGAGAAAGCTGCGTGCGCCATCCTCAAGGGAATGGACAAGAAGAAGCCCCGAGTGCTGATCGGCGCAGACGCACGTGGCTTCGACTTTGTCGCACGCGTTGTCGGTCCGCGCTACCAGGACATCTCTGCGCCTGTCACACGCGCGGGCTACGCCTTGGCTCGTAAGCGGGGGATCATCAAATGACCCTCGAACAGGAGAATCGGCCGGGCACCACCGCGCGATCGCGAACGCTGACCGTGTCGGAGGTCGTGCAGGAGACCAAGGACTCCGTGAGCATCGCCTTCGAAGTGCCTGACGAGATCGTCGACGATTTCAAGCATCTACCCGGGCAGTTCATTACGTTGAAGATCCCGTCCGACCAGACGGGCCACGTCGCACGATGCTACTCGCTGAGCAGTTCGCCTCATGTCGATGACTTCCGCCTCGAGATCGGGGTGAAGCGCACCGCTGGGGGGTATGCGTCGAACTGGTTGTGTGACAACGTTTCCATCGGCATGGAGGTGACCGTCCTCACGCCATCGGGAAAGTTTACCGCTAAGAGCCTCGACGTCGACTTGCTCTTCTTCGCTGGCGGAAGCGGCATCACTCCGGTTCTGTCGCTGGTGCAGTCGGCTCTGGTGTCGGGCAGTGGGGAAGTTGTCCTGTTCTACGCAAACCGTGACTCCGATTCGATCATGTACAAGTGCCGGCTTGAGCAGATTAGATCTGAATTCGCCGAGCGGTTCACTTTGGTTGACTGGCTTGAGTCGGAGAACGGGATTCCCACATCAGAGGCTGTAGAAAAGATTATTCGTGAACACAAGGGATCGGCAATTTTCACCTGCGGGCCTTCCCCTTTCATGGATCTTGTGGAAAGCTCTGCCGCCGCATGCGGAGTGGATCATTCGGATGTACATCGAGAGGTATTCCAGTCGCTGACGGGTGACCCGTTCGACACCGCAACACTGCGTCGACTCAGTGACGACGAGGGTGTAGCTACGGCCACGGTTTACCTGAACGGAGAGTGCATCACCACGGAGTGGCCACGTAACACGCCTCTGCTCGATGTGCTGCTCTCGCGAGGGCACAATGCACCGTACTCGTGCCGAGAGGGCGCATGCAGCGCGTGTGTGTGCAAGCTCATCGATGGCGATGTCGAGATGGTGCAGAACAACATCCTCGTAGACGACGACATTGAGGACGGCGAGCGACTCGCGTGCCAGGCACTTCCGCTCACCGACGCTGTGACGGTGAGTTTCGATGACCTCTGACTCCTCGAAAGCTGGCCTATTGTCGCGGCGGTCGCGGGAGGTTCTCTCCAGTGACGGCACGAGGCTGTTTGTCGAGGAGTACGGGCTCGGTGATGATGCGCCGCTGCTGGTGTTCAGCCACGGGTGGGCTTGCCAAGGTCGGTTCTGGAGACCTCAGATCGAGCACTTCGCCACCACACACCGTGTGGTGGTGTATGACCAACGAGGGCATGGCTGGAGCGACCGGGGTCGCGCGCCCTTCTCTTCGTCGGTGCTCGGCGACGATCTCGAGGCTGTCTTGCGCGCTGTCGTCACGTCTAATCGTAAGGCATTGGTGACCGGTCATAGTATGGGCGGGATGTCCATCATGGGTTGGGCTGCCGAGCACCCGGAGTCGGTGCCCGTCTTATCCCGTGGTGCCGTCTTGGCGAGTACCGGCCCCTCGCAGTTGGTGAGTAAATCGACGCTAATTGGGTCGCCACGTCGATTCCGCGCCTCACTGGAGCGGGCATTCGCAGCCGGGCTCGCCACCGCGGGACCGGAGATGCTTGACACTCGCTTCAACCGACGGTTGGTGAAATACGGGACGATGGGTCCACACGCGCCAGCAGACGTTGTGGCTGAGTGTTCCGACATAGTACTGCGGTGCCCCCCTGCGGTTCGGGGAATGTGGGGCAGGGTCCTGGCCACCATCGATGTGAGCAAAGGAATCGACTCACTTACGGTTCCGACGACCGTGATCGTGGGCTCGGCCGACAAGTTGACACCCGCGGTTCATTCCATTGATCTCGCCGACCGACTGCAGCAGCGCCGCCGGTTGCATGAGTTCGTGGCGTTGCCACAGATCGGTCACATGATCAACATGGAGGCACCAAACTATTTCAACGAAGCAGCGGCCCGATTGGACGCAGCCACGGTAGGCGATGGCTTTTGAACCGTCGACCGGACACACATGAGCTCGTGAGAC
The DNA here is from genome assembly GCF_000482405.1 of Rhodococcus sp. JG-3. Classification (NCBI taxonomy): domain Bacteria; kingdom Bacillati; phylum Actinomycetota; class Actinomycetes; order Mycobacteriales; family Nocardiaceae; genus Rhodococcus; species Rhodococcus sp. JG-3. The sequence goes on along the minus strand of NZ_KI519398.1, from coordinate 4,810,078 downwards.
GGCCACGATCGTCGACAGGCCGCGCGTGTCCGAGTTGGGAGGGGTCCATCGAGGCGTACAGCATCGATGGCATCGCCACGGTGATCTTTTTTGCGTCGATGGTGCGCAGCACCTCGGCGGATAAAACTTCGGCAGCACCATCATCGGGCCGCCTTTCGTCAGGGTCGGCACGAAGAACGCGGCCCCAGCATGCGACAGCGGGGTGCACATCGAGAATTTGGGGAACCCGGCCATTCTCACTCCGGAGAGTTGAATCTGCGTCATCGTGAACATTGCCGAAGCCTCCGATGGCTCCCTTCGGCTTTCCGGTCGTGCCGCCGGTGTATGTGATCGACACGGTGCGATCCGGCGGACGATCGGCTGCTTGAGGGAGGGTGCCGAACCGCTGCGAGCGAACCGAGAGGTTTCAGCGAACGGCTCTCCAGCCCGACTCGCTTGAGAGGACCCTTCAGGGTATTGTTAACCCCATAATGTCATTCGTCCGCCGCGTTTCATTTACTCCATCTCAGGTGCAGCGTCGAGTGGCCGATGCCCGTAGCACCCGCTGGGATGAGCATAGAGTCGAGGTACGCGCGCAGCTGGTCGACGCGACCATACGGATCATCGAACAGTATGGTGCAGGCGTCAGCATGGACGACATCGCTGCGGAGGCCCGTGTATCTAAACCAAAGCTGTATCGCTACTTTGGCGACAAAGCGGGCTTGAACGCGGCGGTGGCGGCGAAACTCGGTGCGTTGATGTGGGATTCGGCGAAAGTCACTATTCTCGCCGACCAAGATTATCTTTCGGTTGACGACATGGTTCGCTCGTCCGTCCAGAGCTACGTCGCGCTCGTCGGGCAGTATCCCACTGTCGTCAGATTCCTTATGGCGAATCACTTGTTTCAGTACTCCGGATCGGGAAATGGCGGAGTTGCTGACGAACTGAGGTCGGTGATGGAGGTCGTCGCCGATCGGTTCACTGAAAGTCTTCAGCGTGTTCACGCAGATACTTCGGTCATTCCCTTGGCCGTGGCGTCCATTCTGGGTTCTGGTCTATCTGCGACTCAGTGGTGGATCGACAACGGTCGTGAGCAAGGGGTGGATGATACGTTCTTCGCCGCACACCTATCAGAGACGACGTGGGGAATCATCGACGGCGCGGCCGCAACCGTAGGCGTGGCCTTCTCACGCAGTCTGCCATTCAGCCATCCCGGTTTCGCGTCCCGCCACAAAATGGACTGAATCACCCTAGATATCCAATAATTGTAACTTGTCAAGCTGCGTCGGGTTGTTGCGCGGTGCGGTGTGCCCAAGCGGTGTGTTCGTCGTATTCGGTGCAGTGGCGTACGCACCCGTGCAGGAGCCCGACAAGTCTGTTGGCGAGTGCGCGGAGCGCTTGGTGGTGGAGGTCTCCGGTAGCACGGTGTTGTTCGTAGAACGCGCGAGCGGCCGGACTCTGGCTGAGGGCGCAGAACGCCCACCGGTCGATGGCATCGTAGAGCCGCCGGTTGCGGATATGTCGAGCCAGTACGGCCCGCTTCTTGCCCGACGCAACTGTCAGGGGTGACGTACCGGCGTAATTCTTGCGAGACTTGGCGTTGGTGTAGCGGTCGACGTCGTCGCTGAATTCACCGAGCCCCGGGCGGCGAGGATGACACCGATTCCTGGCAGGGAGAGGTAGATGGCGGCGTTGTGTGTCAGCGTCCGGGTGTGTTTCAAAATGGCGGGTCAGATCGGCTTCGAGGTCGCCGATCTGACGGTTCAACTCCGCGATCAACGCCAAGAGTGCGCCCGGCATCGCGCTCGACCTGCGCTGCGAACGCCTGCAACCACGAAAGGCGAACGCTACCGATCCCGTTTCTGCGCCCGCTGCGCACTCCGCGACGACCTCCATGCAATCTTGATATTCGATAACGAGGACATCGCGCTGGACGCGCTCCTTCAAGCGTTGGGCGCAACAAATCGACCTCAGAGCGCGGTCATCTTGATGCGAGGCGCGCGGGCCTCGCCTGCCGCCGCGGAGCGGCAGAGATTGGGGTCGTCGCAGCATTCGGCCGAGGCAGGTCGGGTGTGAGATAGTTGCATTCGCGAGATGCCCTTCGTGGTGGCTGGAATGTTCCCTAGACAAGAACTCAGTTACGGGCAGTCCGCAAACGCGGCCTCAGAATAGTCATCTCCAGGTCCGAAATCCTCGCGGCAGATCACTTCTCTCTTTAAAGCTATGTCGGCTTGGTCGATCCTTTAGTGCGGTTCACTTCTGACATAGTGCAGTTTATCTTTCGAAACTAACAGCGGTGCAGGCCGAGCGCACGAAGACGCGACAGACTCGGCACAATGTTTTCACGACAGAGAGGTCCGACCATGAAAAGAATTCCAGACGAGGTCAGCGGGTCGGCCGGCCCCGCTATCGAGAACTGGGCGCGCTCGTTCTGGAGCACGAGTTTCGATTCGCCTGATCTACCGCCCCACCACCCCGACTGTCTTGGTTGTGGGCCGCAGAACCCGCACGGCCATGCCCTGTCGGTCCAGCGTGACGAGAACGGCGTGGTGGCTCACCATGTGTTCGATCAACGTCATGTCGGGGCACCCGGGATAGCACACGGCGGCGCGGTGGCGACCGTTCTCGACGATCTGTTCGGCTTCCTGCTCTACACAGTGGGTGAGCTCGCCGTGACGCGGCGTCTCGAGCTCGACTACCTAGCGCCGGTTCTGCTCGGCACTCCATACGTATTGCGTGCTGCCGTTCGGTCTCGTGATGGGCGCAAACTGGATCTCACGGCCACGATGGACGATGCGCAGGGCCGCTCGGTAGCCACCGCTACTGCCCTGTTCGTGGTGGTCGAGGTCGAACACTTCATGCAGTCCCAAGCCCGAGCCCAACTCCGGGCCACAGACACGAATCACACCGAAGAATAGACACCCTGGCCGACCTTCACCGACGTCCGTCACCCGCGGTGGCTGTCGTACGGCTGCGTCTACCTGGCGCAAAGACGGCGAGGACGAGTGCCCCAGCGGCGGTCAGCGCCGCCAACGACAGCGTCGCCTGACCACTTCCGTGTACGAATGCGGCTCTGGCGAACTCGGCCAGCGGCTGACCAGCTGGTCCTGCGCGGTCGGCGACCTGCAACGCGGCGGCCAGAGAATCGGCCACCGGACCACGGGCAGGCTCGGGTAGCTGGGGCAGAGCCGGCTGAATGTGCTGAACGTAACCGGCCGCGAGCACGCTACCGGCTACCGCAATCCCAATCGCGGCACCGATTTCGCGAGCTGCGTCGTTGACCGCGGCAGCCACCCCGTGCTTGGCCTCAGGAGTGTCCGAGACGATGGCGAAAGTCGCAGGGGCGGTACACAACCCCAAACCCGCACTCATGATGAGCAAGGGCCACAGCAGGTCAGGGTAAGTTGCCGCGACGGTCAATCTGCTCACCATCACCAGTCCCGCCGCGATGGTGAGCAGACCTACAGTGGTCATCACCCGCAGGCCAACAATGTTCGACAGCCAGGGTGCAATCACCGAGATCACGATGAGCGGCACGACCATAGGGGTCAACGCCAACGCGGCGGTGAGCGGTCCATAACCGAGAATCAACTGCAGATACTGCACCAACAGCAAGAACACCCCGAAGGTCACCAGAAATTGGATACAGACCGACAGTGCGCCGGCACCGAAGCCACGGCGGGCGAACAACCGGACATCGAGTAGGGGTGCCGAGGAACGTAGTTCTACGACGACGAACACCACAACTGCGAACAAGCCCACCGCAGTGCTGATGGCGACGAGCGAATCCGACCAGCCACGGGCCGGAACCTCGATCACAGCGAAGACGATCGCCCCGACCGCGACAACTACGGTCACCGCGCCCACCCAATCGACCGGTGGATGCTCCTGCTGGCGGGACTCCGCGATACTGCATGCCAACCCGGCCAGAACCGCTCCGGCGACGGTCAACCCGACGAACACCGAGGTCCACGACCACTGTTCGAGCAGCACACCAGCCCCGAGGATGCCCAGGACCGCCCCGGATCCAGCAACCCCGGCCCACACACCTACAGCGCGGCCGCGATGCGCCGGTGGAAATCCCGCGGTCAGTATCGACAGCGTCGAGGGCATGACCAGCGCCGCACCCGCCCCAGCCAACGCGCGAGCAGCGATCAGCCACGCCGGGTCGGCGAGAAACAAGGGCAAGGCCGACGCGAAAGCGAACAACGCCAACCCCGCCACGAGCACCCCGCGGCGACCGTACCGGTCACCGATCGCACCGGCAGGCAGAACGAAGCACGCCAATACCAGCGTATAACCGTCGACTATCCAGGTCAGTTGAGCTTGCGTCGCCCCTGTCGCGACCGCGATCTGTGGCAACGCTGAATACAATGCCGCCATTGCGGCCACCACCAACGCGACCGCCATGCACGACACAATCAACATCCACCACTGGGCACCGCTCCATCGAGCGACGCTGGCAGAGTCGGATCTACGTTCGTTCAACGGCCAGCCTCCCAGTTAGAGACTGATCGTCTCGGTACGAGACTATTAGTATCATAACTTTGCGGGTGTGACAGAATGGTCAAGCGAGGACATGTTTTGTCAGTCAAAATGGAGCGGAGCCCGTTCATGGTCGACCCTCTCGTTGCAGCCGAGGGCCCGGCCGACCCCCGGCTGGCGCGCTCACGTAACCGGTTGCTCGAAGCGGCGGGCCAGCTGCTGTCCACCGGCGGTGTCGAGGCGGTCACCGTGGAGGCGGTCACCCGCATGTCGAAGGTTGCACGTGCCACTCTGTACCGCCACTTCGGAAGTACCACTGACCTGCTTGCTGCAACCTTCGAGCGACTACTACCCCCAGTCGACACCGATATCGATACCGGTCCGCTACGTGAACGTCTGATTTCGTTGCTCACCACCCAAGCCGACCTCATCGACCAAGCTCCGGTGCAGATGACCACGCTGGCCTGGCTGGCAATGGGACCCGTCAACAGCGGCGACGCCAGCCGGCGCGATCTCGATCCTGGCGCGGTGGTCTCGCTTCGGGCCCGTGTCATAGAGCAATACCGCAGGTCCCTGGATCAGATCCTGACGGCCCCTGACGCTCGCGCTGTACTCGGCGAGATCGACACCACCTTCGCCCTCATTCAGCTCCTCGGACCGATAGTGTTCGCTCGCCTCACAGGACTGCGCCACATCCACGCCGACGACTGCATCCAAATCGTCGACAACTTTCTCGCCGCCCATGCCGCAAGTGTCCGATCGAGCACTTCGCGCGACCACAGCCGTCCACGGCCGGCCGCGACGCTAGACCCGCAGCTCACCGACGGCCAATAAAACTTGATGCGAAATTTCACCATCAATGCGCTATCCAGTCAGGGATCGCAGCGCTCACTGGATACGGCCGGACGTGTGCTCGAGAACTCGGAGTTGCACTGCAGTGCACTTCTGACATCGTGCAGCCGTCTTCTGAAACTGACACGAGGAACGCGAATCGGTCGTAATCTGCTCCAATAATCCGCCCGTTCGACTGTGTTCTGTTGGGAACCCTCTCAACAAAAGTTGAGCAACGCTATGGGGCGTACCAGACTTTCCCGGTCACCCGATCTCGAGCCCTCGAAATTGCTACGTTCTGCCGGTCCGAAGTGACATGGGACACCGATCGTTGCAGGGGAGCGAGAATGCACGTAGAAGCACTGTTCGGAGATGGTTCGTTGCGTCCGGTCTGGCCGCACGCGGATGCACTGATCACCAGCGAATGCACGGGGCTTCGCTTCGCCGGCAAGTACGCCGACGTCGTCGCTCTGAGCAACGGTGATCCGACCGCGTTGCGGCCGTTCGTCGACGAGGACACCCGACGCCGGGTGGCGAGCATGGCACCGCCGCGCACCGACACGGCGCTGGTGTTCGGAGCCAACGGATTCCTCGGCGCGCACCTGATCGGCCGACTCACTCGTGATTCCGCCGTCGAGGTCGTCTATGCGATGGTGCGCCCCACCGAGGAGGAGACGGCGTTCGAGCGCCTGCAGCGCACCTTCGACCAGTACGAGATCGAGGTCGACGCCGACAAGATTCGCATCGTCGAGGGCACTCCCACGACGTTCCGGTTCGGCCTCGACAAGGCCGCCTACTACGACCTGGCTGCCGGAGTGGGGCAGATCTTCAACTGCGCCAGCTCCACCGATTACACCGAGAGCTATGCCGAACTGCGCGACGACTGGTTCGTCAGCGTGCTGCGGATCCTGGAATTCAGCATCACCTCCGCCCGTAAGCACCTGACGTACGTGGGCAGCATCGGTGCCCACCTCTATCAGAAGCCCGAGGACTTCCGTCGTCCCGACTCGTGGTGGTACTCCGGATACGCGCAGATGAAGTGGGTCAACGCAACTCTGCTCGGATGGCTGTCGATGTCGGACACCTACTCCGTCACTCTGTGCGAGGCTCCGTACATCCTCGGCAGCACGGAGCTCGGCCGAGATCCCGGTCGCGTGTACAGCTTCTGGCGCATCATCGAACTGGCGATCGCAGCCGGTGCCATCTGGGACGGCCCGGGCATGAACTACGTCCCGGTCGACGTGATGTGCGACGTCATGGCGAGCAACTCGTTGCGCAGTCATCCTCTGACGAGGCTGTTGCCGAGCAATCCCACCGGATACGGGCACGACCTCTACGCCGAGCTGCTCGGGCTCGATCTGGTGAGCTGGGAGGAGTTCAAGGAGCGTGTCAGCGTGCGTATCTCTCCTCGTTTCGCCGAGACGATGCTGGCCGACAACATCGACCAGCTCATGCGCCTGGTGCACAAGCCCGAGGCGATACTCCCACTCGACCACGACATCTCGTGGTGCGACCACCGCCGACTGTTCGAGCTCTATTTCGAGAAAGCACAGCTCAAGACGCTCACGCCCGCCGCCGTCAACTGACGTGGCAGACGGATTCGAGCCCACCTCGGTGCGCCTACGGGACGTACCCATCGGCCGCGAGGTGACCAACGGCGTTCTCTCGCTCGGCTTCTACGTGGTGTGTGGGCTGATCGGACTGCTGCCCGGCCCGGTGCGGAACTGGGCAGCGGATGCCTTCGTGACCTGGTCGGAGAGCGTCGACGAACAGCGGCACAGCTGATGTCGTGGTGTCGGTGGGCCCTCGGCCTCGCTGCGGTGCCGGCGGCTCTCTTCGCGTTGTTCGTGTACTGGCGGACCCGGTTCTTCTTCCGCGATCCGCACCGCGAACCGCCGGCCGATCCGCGGGCGGTGCTCGCTCCGGCGGACGGGTTCGTCACGTACGTCAAGCGTGTGGAGGCGGGCAGTGCCGCGTTCGCCGTCAAGAAGGGGCGGACGATCGTCCTCGACGAGATCGCTGGGGTCGCCTCGACCGACAGCGGCTACCTGATCGGGATCTACATGTCCGAATACTCGGTGCACCGCAACCGAATTCCGGTATCGGGCACCATCGGTATGCGTCGTCATCGGTCCGCGGCACCGTTCAACAAGTCGATGGCCAGAGTCGGTGCGAACCTGTTGACCCGGCGCACTCCCTACGACGAGGGCTGCGACTACCTGCTCACCAACGAGCGGCTCACCATCTCGATCGAGCACGAGTCCGGTGCCGTGGTGACGGTGACGCAGATTGCCGATCTCTGGGTCGATCGCATCGTCGCGCACGTCGCCGTCGGTGACACCGTCGAGCGCGGCGAGCAGTACGGAATGATCCGCTTCGGTTCTCAGTGCGACGTGTTCGTGCCCGACGCACTCGTCGACGAGATCACTGTCCGGCCAGGCAATTACGTGTTCGCCGGCGAGACGACGGTGGTGCGTTCACCGATCCTCGTCGACGGCAGACAACCGAGCGAAGAGGAACGATGATCACGATCGAAGAGGTCGACGGCAAAGCCGGTTGGCGTGAATTCGAGTCCGTCTCGGACCTGGTCTACCAGGGCGATCCGTACCGCCTACCCGACGAGTCGATGGACCTGGGCCGAATTCTCATCGCACCGCCGCCCTCGGTTGCCGCCACCCGCGTCACGAAAGCATTTCTGGCTCGCGAGAACGGGATTGCCGTCGGTCGCGTCGTGGCCATCCACGATCTGTCGTTCACCGAGTACACGGGGGAGCCGATCGGCTTCTTCGGCTTCTACGAGGCGGTCGACGATCACGACGTCGCCGAAGCGCTGCTCGACGCTGCGGCGCACTGGCTTTCGGCGCGCGGACTCGCGACGATTTCCGGGCCCTTCGGTCCGTCGATGTTCTACAGCGCAGGCATCGTCGTCGACGAGGTCCCGGCGCTGCCCCTGGTGGGGATGCCGCACAATCCGCTCTACTACGCGGCCCACTTCGAGAAGTGGGGTCTGATGGCGGTCAAGGACTTCTACAGTTACCTTTTCGACGACCCGTGCATCATCTACAACGACCCCAAATACGCGCGGCACATGCAGATCTTCGAGAAGATCAAGGCGCGATCCGAGGTGACGTTCCGGTCGATGAAATACCGGACGTTGCGACGCGCGCATCGTGCGGGATCTCTACAACAAGACGTTCGTGAACTTCTGGGGCTTCTCGCCGCTGTCCTACACGGAACTGTTCGAGTTGCTGAAGATGATGCTTCCGGTCATCGATCGTCGGCTCACCCTGCTGGCCGAACTCGACGGCAAGCCCGTCGGCTTTCTGATGGGAATCCCGGACGTCAATCAGGCCGCCGCGAAGGCGTCGCACCTGAAGTCGCGCTGGGCACGAGACCTGGTGACGCTGTGGCACGTCAAGCGTCCGGGTCGCACGGAGGTCATCGACGGAGTGCGGGTGGACATGCTGTTCGTCGATCCGGATTGCCCCGATCGAGCCGTGTCCTCTCTGCTGATCATGGAGATGTCGGTGCGTATGCGCGATCTCGGGTTCACGCGCGTCGAAGCGGCTCCCGTGCTCGACGACAGTCCGTGGATGAAGGGCTCGGTCCTGTCCCGGACGAAACTCGCTCCGCACCGCACGTACCGCATCTTCAGCCGGGAGTTGACGTAGATGACCGACACGATCTCGCGAATCGACCCGCAGGTGAGCTGCGGAAACATCGGCGACCGGTGGGGTCGACTGGTCGCGCGGCGACGCTGGGTGGTGCTGGCGATCTGGACGCTGCTGGCGGTGGGATCCGCGATTCTGTACCCAGCGCTGCAGAACTCCCTGGTGGGGGCCAACTTCTCCGTTCCCGGAACCGAATCCAGCCGCGCCGACCAACTGGTCGAGCAGCATTTCGCGTCCTTCGGCTCGGAACAGCTCGTCGTCACGTTCACCTCGGATTCGGTGGACAGCCGGAACCCGGCCTTTCGCGCACGGGTGGCCGAGGTCGCCTCGTCACTGAGGCAGTCACCGGACGTACTGCGTGTCGTCGACCCCTACGAGAGCGCAGGATTCGTCCCGACGATCTCCGACGACGGGACCTCGGCGCTCGCATTCGTCGGCATCGGCGGAGAGGCCAGCGATCGGATCGCAGTGGCCGAACGCGTGCAGGAGATGATCGGCGGTGCGTCCGGTGATGGCGTCGAGGTGGCGGTGACGGGCTACTCGCCGATGACCGTCGATCTCACCCGCGTCGAATCCGAGGACGCCGTGCGGGCCGAGAGCATCGGTCTGCCCATCGCTTTCGTGGTGCTGGTTCTGGCGCTGGGTTCCGTGGTCGCGGGCATCGTGCCGCTGGTCACCACCGGAATCGGAGTGCTGGCGGCGTTCGGCATGTTCGCGTTGCTGTCCAACGTGATGACCTTCGATGTTCTCGTCACCACGGTGGCGGCGATGTTCGGTCTGGGTCTGGGAATCGACTACGCACTCTTCATCGTCAGTCGGTTCCGGGAGGAGATCGGGCGGGCCGGACCCGGTGAAGATTCGGACAGGACCGAGCGCGCGGTGGGGGCGGCCATGGGCACCGCCGGACACATCATCGTCATCTCCGGTCTGGTCGTGTTGATCGCACTCGGAGCCCTCGCGATCGTCGATGTCCCTGCGGTGCAGAGCATCTCGTTGGTCGTCGCGCTCACCATCGCCACCGTCGTCGTGGTCGCGTGGACCCTGCTGCCGGCACTTCTCGCGGTGCTGGGAACGCGCATCGGGGCCTGGTCGCTGCCGCGACGATTCCAACCTCCCTCGGTCGACGAGCACGACGCCGCAGTTCCCACGTGGTGGTCGCGGTGGGCGCAGCACGTCATCGAGCGCCCCTGGCGTTACACGGTCGCATCCGCCGCCGTCCTCATCGTCTGCCTGGTTCCCATCGGTTCGATCTCGTACGGGGTCGATCTCGGTGCCGAGGCGCTGAGCGCGGAACCGTCCGGACGAGCCAACACGGTCCTGACCGAGAAGTTCGCGCCCGGCACCATCTCGCCCATCACCATCGTGTTCACCGGCGAGGACGACAGTCCATTGGGACCGCAGCAGATCGCCACGGTCGACGCGTTCGCGAACTCCGTGCGCGGAGACGATCGCGTCGCCTACGCGTTGGCGCAACCCGAGGGCGGCCGGTCGTTGCTGATCGTGGTCCCGTCGGTCCCGATCGACTCGACGGAGGCCGCCGACCTCGTCGAAACCCTGCGTTCTCAGGCAGTTCTCGCCGGTGACGTGGACGGCACCAGCGTGTCCGTGGGCGGTACCACCGCGCTGGTGGTCGACGCATCCGAGGAGATCTCCGGCAAGTTCGTCTGGGTCGTCGCCGCGGTACTGGCCTTTTCTCTCTGTTACTTGGCCGTCGTGTTTCGCAGCGTGGTGATCCCGCTCAAGGCCGTCGCCATGAACCTGCTGGTCACCGGGGCAGCGCTGGGTGCCACCGTCGCCGTCTTCCAATGGGGTTGGGGTTCGAGCATTCTCGGCTTCGAGAGCCCGGGTTACATCCAGGTGTATCTACCGGTGACGGTGTTCGCCGTGGTCTTCGGTCTGTCGATGGACTACGAGGTGTTCCTCATCGGCCGTATGCGAGAAGTGTTCGTGCGGGAAGCGAGCAACGACGTCGCCGTCGTCGACGGCATCGAACACACCGCCAGGCCGATCACCGCCGCCGCCGCAATCATGATCGCCGTGTTCGCCAGCTTCCTCACCGCAGACGTGCTCGAGCTCAAACAGTTCGGCTTCGCTCTTGCCATCGCGGTGCTGTTCGACGCCGTGCTGGTGCGCATGATGCTGGTGCCGGCGATGATGAAGCTCTTCGGCGAGCGCAACTGGTGGCCCGGTACGCGGAATCGTCAGGTGGTCGGCAACTGAGCCGACGCCAGCAGCGAGCCGTCCGCGCCGCGGATCTCGATCTCGGTGACGTCGCCGCGAAGTACCGCCGCGTTCATGCGGCATTCGATGGTGACGTCGCTACCGAGAAACGTGCCGGACGGGAGTTCGGTGCCCCACCGATCGACGAGGACGACCTCGTACGGGCCTCGATCGGACACGCCGTCCATGTCGAGGAACGTCTCGGTGCCCCACGTGTGCGCAACGAGGCCGCCCTCGATGTCCACGCTCGGCATGCTCGTGGTGAAAGCGACCTGCTCGTAGGCACCCAGGGTTCCCGGAGGTCCGGTGATCGCGGCCGGTGGATCCTCGGGTTGCGGTCGAGAGGCGTCGATACCGAGCACGACGCCGCTGCCGACGACCAGCCCCGCGATCGCGGCGGCGGCCGCCAGGCCGGCCGATCTGCGCGGTCCACGTGTCCGCTGGGGTGGCCACGCAGAGCCGGGTGACGTACCCAGAACTCGGGCGCGGAGGTCGGGTGACGTCGATGCTTCGAGCCACGGTTCGGTCGGACCGCGACGACCGAGAGTCCCGGTCAGCGCGCGCAGTTCGGCGATGTCCCTGTCGACGGTGGGATCGGATGCTGCGAGCTCGCGTAGCTCGGCGGCCTCGGTGTCGTCGAGGTCGTCGCCGACGGCAGCGGCGATCAGTTCGGCTCGGCGATCGTCTCGGGCGTTCATGCTTCCTCCTGTCCGTCGAGATGGTCTCGCAGCGCCCTCAGTGCGTAGAAGGCGCGAGTGCGCAATGTTCGTACGGCAACGCCCGTCGACTCGGACAGTTCCGCATAGGTGGTTCCCGCCAGGTGCACCGCAACGACGACCTGCCGATGATCGGGAGAGAGAAGGGCGAGCGCGGCGATGATGCGCAGTCGCTCGTCCACGTCGGGACTGGTGTCACGCGAGATCGCGACCGATCGTCGGTCGAGGTCCTCGATCCTTTCCGACGCCGGCTTCGGCATTCTGCTCAGAGACCGTTGGACGTCGACGATCACATTGCGCTCGATGGCGAACAGCCAGGTACGCAGCGCTCCTCGGCTGGGCTCGAATCGGGACCGGGCCCGCCATGCGCGAAGGAACGTCTCCTGGACGCAGTCCTCGGCAAGCGCTCGGTCGCGCAGTGCGTTGACGGCGAAACCGAGCATGGCCGACGCATGCTCGTCGTACGCGGCAGCGACGTCGAAGTGCAGTTCGATCACGCTCCCGATGCTCATGACAGTGACTACGTCGACGGACCCCCGGACGTTCATATCCGAGACTGGAGTATTTCTTTACCGAATTTTGAACATCGTGGCATCGACCGTCGTACACCTCTGCACGGGCTCGCCTGCCCGATACTCCCACGGAAGGCCCACGAGATGACCAGACGCTCGATCACCCGCCCGACCATGTCCGTCCGCGGCACCGCCACCGCAGTCGTCGGCGGCACGGCCGCTGCACTGATGCTGTTCACCGCGGCCCCGGCCGGTGCCGATACCCCCGTTGCCGAACCGGACTCGTTCACCAGCGCGTTCACCGCGATGGCAACTCCCGACCAGGTGGTGAACGGCGACGGTGTCGCCACTCCGGGCCAGCCGGGCGCGACGGGCACGTTCACGCTGCGCATCAATTCCGATCTCGACATCGTCTGCTACGACATCGCGCTCGACGGCGTCACCGGCGATTACATGAGCCCGGCCAAGACCGCCACGCACATTCACGAGGCGGCGGCGGGTGCTGCGGGACCTCCGCGTCTGGCGTTCCCGAACCCGACGCCGATCGGTGACGGCCCACGTTCGAGCACCGGCTGCATGCAGGGACCGTTCACCACCGGCCTGACGCCGGCCGGTGCCGACGCCGACAGTGGAACCGGATTCACGCTGGACCAGATCGAAGCAAATCCGGCGGGCTTCGCGGCCGACACCCACACCGTCGACTTCGTGGCCGGAGCGGTACGCGGACAGCTGACGCAGATTCCGGTCGGCTCCGTCGCCACCGGAGGTGGCGGTTCGGCTCTGGCCGCGGCGTCCGATTCGGCCTCCAGTAATGCGGTGCCCGTCGTCGGCGCGGTTGCCCTCGGCGCAGTAGTCCTGGGTGCAACGGCGATCGCGGGAGTGACGTTGGTTGCTCGCCGCAGCGGAACGGCACGCAGCTGAGATCTCGGCTCCTGGTTGCTGTTACGGCAGTGGTGGTGGTGACGGGCTGTACGTCCGCACCGCCGCCATCTGCCGCACCATCACCACCTGCCGCACCAACACCTACCTCGGTACCACCTGCCGCACCAGCGACCGAGTCCTCGACCGCTGGAGATTTGCCGGGACCGGGCCCGACGGCGGATTTCGCGGCGCAGGCACCGACCCGGCTCAGCGTCGAGGCCATCGACCTCGACGAGCCGTTGATCGGCCTGGGTCTCACCGAGAACGGCGAGATGGAGGTGCCGAGCGACTACGACGACGTCGGGTGGTTCACCGGCGGCGGCAGACCGGGCGTGATCGGTAGTCCTACCGTGCTGGCCGGGCACGTGGATTCCACGACCGGTCCCGCAGTGTTCGATCGGTTGTCGGAGCTTCGACCGGGAGATGTCGTGACGGTGGGGGACGGGACGGGTGGTCGAGTCGACTACCGCATCGATCGGGTCGGCGACTACGGCAAAGTGGAGTTCCCGACGGTGCAGGTCTTCGGGGCGGTGCCCACCGACGAGATCAGGCTGATCACGTGCTCGGGCGACTTCGACGCCTCGGTGGGCAGTTACGAGCGCAACCTCGTCGTCTACGGAGTGCGGCAATAGCCCAGCGTTTTGGAGTTGACGCGGAGTATGTTGTAACCTGAACAACGGTTCGGATCACGAGTGCTCGCACTCCGGTCCAGACCGCCCAATCAAGTTCTACCCAAGACCGTTGGTCACCGCCTTCTCGAAGGATTCACTTCCGGGAGTTGCGCGGTTGAAGGTCCGAGATCGTGTCGGACGGCCCACGCAGGAGAACGAGGTAGGGAACCTGTCTGCAGTCCTCGCGACTGCCTGCTCGTTCACGCCCCGTGTGCTTCTTGCGCCGGGGCGTTCGTCGTTTTCCGGCCCTCTCGCGATCGACACAACTTCCCACGAGAGGAGGCGAAGTATGGCAAAGCCCGAAAAGGTCTCAGCAGTATCGGAGATCACCGAACAGTTCAAGGGTTCGACGGCTGCCGTCGTCACGGAATACCGTGGCCTGTCGGTGTCCGGTCTGACTCAGCTCCGGCGTGCGCTCGGCGAAGGTGCCACGTACTCCGTCGCCAAGAACACCCTGGTCAAGCGCGCAGCGGCCGAGGCAGGTATTACCGGCCTCGACGAGTTGTTCGTCGGACCGACCGCCATTGCATTCATCAAGGGCGAGCCGGTCGACGCAGCGAAGGCCATCAAGGCCTTCGCGAAGGACAACAAGGCCTTGATCGTCAAGGGCGGCTACATGGACGGCGCAACGCTGTCCGTGGAAGAGATCAACAAGATCGCAGACCTCGAGTCGCGCGAAATCCTGTTGGCCAAGCTCGCCGGCGCCATGAAGGGCAACTTGTCGAAGGCTGCAGGCCTGTTCAACGCTCCCGCATCGCAGTTCGCGCGTCTGGCGTTCGCGTTGCAGGAGAAGAAGGCTGCCGGCGCACCCGCCGCAGCCGAGGCACCTGCAGAAACAGAAGCACCGGCGGAAGCTCCCGCCGAAAGCTGATCCGCTGGTATTGGCGTACAGCTCAGCTCCACACCATCAACACCATGCCGCGGATCAGCGGTTAGGTACTTACAGGAAGGACCCGCCACCATGGCGAAGCTCAGCACCGAAGAATTGCTCGACCAGTTCAAGGAGCTCACTCTCCTCGAGCTCAGCGAGTTCGTGAAGGCATTCGAGGAGACCTTCGAGGTCACCGCAGCTGCCCCCGTCGCCGTTGCTGCTGCAGGCGGCGGCGCAGCCCCCGCCGAGGCTGCTGAAGAGCAGGACGAGTTCGACGTCGTCCTCGAGTCGGCCGGCGACAAGAAGATCCAGGTCATCAAGGTCGTCCGTGAGGTCGTTTCCGGCCTGGGCCTGAAGGAAGCCAAGGATCTCGTCGAGAGCGCTCCGAAGGCAATTCTGGAGAAGGTTGCCAAGGACGCAGCCGACGCCGCCAAGGAGAAGCTGGAAGCTGCCGGCGCGAAGATCTCCGTCAAGTAGGACCGCTTCGTTGCAGTCGTGCTTCGTGCTCTGAACGCACGAGCGCAAGAAGGGCCGTTCCCACCTCGGTGGGGACGGCCCTTCTTCTGTTCTCGGACACCGCACGGGGTGCACTGTTGTGATCGATCACGGACTCCTGCAAATCGCGTGACACCGGCCTTGTGCCCCTGTTTACTCGGTTTCGCCGAAGTCCAAAGCATTCCGAAGGGTTTCGGCGGTCATTGTTTGTGGCGTGTCACAGCTTTGTGACGCAGGGACTTGTCACAGTTCTGGCGAGTCGCCGACCGTGTCGCGTGAGATGAGCCACACTGATGCAAGCTCTACAGCCTGACTCGGGGAAGTTCTTACTGGGCGGTAAGCTCCCGTGTCGGTGCGGACACGTGCATGGGATACAGTGACACAACCCACATCCGGGTCGATGTGTACGAATTGTGGAGGTCAGCGTGGGAGTCGAGGTTTCGGTCGAGGGATTGACCAAGTCTTTCGGGGTACAGAAGATCTGGCAGGACGTGACGTTGACCCTGCCGAAGGGTGAGGTCAGTGCGCTCCTCGGTCCTTCCGGTACCGGCAAGTCGGTCTTCCTGAAGTCCTTGATCGGCCTCCTGCGTCCCGAACAGGGCAAGATATTCATCGACGGAACCGACATCCTGCAGTGCTCCTCCCGTGAGCTCTACGAGATCAGGAAGCTCTTCGGGGTGCTGTTCCAGGACGGCGCACTGTTCGGCTCGATGAACCTCTACGACAATGTCGCGTTCCCGCTCCGCGAGCACACGAAGAAGTCCGAGTCCGACATCCGCAAGATCGTCATGGAGAAGTTGGAACTGACGGGTCTGCTCGGTGCCGAGGACAAGCTGCCCGGCGAGATCTCCGGCGGTATGCGTAAGCGCGCCGGTCTCGCCCGCGCTCTGGTTCTCGATCCCGAGATCATCCTGGTCGACGAGCCGGACTCCGGCCTCGATCCCGTTCGCACTACGTACATCTCGCAGACCCTGATCGACATCAACGCCGAGATCGACGCCACGATCCTGATCGTGTCGCACAACATCAACCTCGCTCGGACGGTGCCCGACAACATCGGCATGCTCTTCCGTCGCCAGCTGGTCATGTTCGGCCCCCGCGAGGTGCTCCTGACGAGCGACGAGCCGGTAGTCAAGCAGTTCCTCAACGGAACGATGATCGGTCCGATCGGCATGTCGGAGGAGAAGGACGAGGCGCAGATGGCGCAGGAGCAGGCCATGGTCGACGCCGGCCACCACGCCGGCGGCGTCGACGACGTCGAAGGCATCGTGCCGCAGATGAAGGCCACTCCCGGAACTCCGGTGCGCGAAGCCGTCGGGCGTAGGCAGGAGCGCGTCCGCCAGATCATGCACACCCTGCCGCACAATGCCCAGGTTGCGATCCAGGAAAGCCTCGACACCACCGACCCGGGTCAGCGTTACCCCGCGTATGCAGACCAGCAGCAGGGTTACGACCAGCAGGGATACGACCACCAGGGTTACGACCACCAGGGTTACGACCACCAGGGTTACGACCAGCAGGGTTACGACCAGCAGAGTTACAGCGGGCAAGGTCATGATCAGCAGGGCTACCAAGCTCCAACACAAGGTCGGGGTCAATAGCAGACATGGGGGGATCGAAGAAGTCCACGTTCGCTCCGGCGAGCGCCGCTCTGACACAAGCCGGCAATATCGTCGAACTGTTCGTCGAGGTGGTTCGCAACACCTTCCGTAGGCCGTTCCAGTTCCGCGAGTTCATCGAGCAGGCCTGGTTCATCGCCAGCGTCACGATTCTGCCGACGGCGCTCGTCGCCATTCCGTTCGGCGCGGTCGTGGCGCTGCAGACCGGATCGCTCATCAAGCAGCTCGGTGCCGAGTCGTTCACGGGTGCGGCCAGCGTGCTCGCGGTCATCCAGCAGGGCAGTCCGATCGTGACCGCACTGCTGGTGGCCGGCGCTGCCGGTTCTGCTGTGACTGCAGACCTCGGCTCGCGCACCATCCGCGAGGAGATCGACGCCATGCGAGTGCTGGGTATCGACCCGGTACATCGTCTCGTCGTTCCCCGAGTGCTCGCGATGATCCTCGTCGCACTTTTGCTCAACGGCCTGGTCTCGGTCGTCGGCATCGCCGGCGGTTACTTCTTCAACGTGATCCTTCAGGGCGGCACCCCCGGTGCATATCTGGCGTCGTTCTCGTTTTTGGCCCAGCTGCCGGATCTGTATGTCGCCGAGGCGAAAGCAGCAATCTTCGGACTCATCGCGGGCATCATCGCCTCCTACAAGGGCCTCAATCCCAACCCCGGACCCAAGGGCGT
Organism: Rhodococcus sp. JG-3; assembly: GCF_000482405.1. NCBI lineage: Bacteria > Bacillati > Actinomycetota > Actinomycetes > Mycobacteriales > Nocardiaceae > Rhodococcus > Rhodococcus sp. JG-3. Next base: position 4,792,414 of record NZ_KI519398.1, on the reverse strand, counting down.
CGGCGAGGCAGTGAACCAGACGGTTGTCATCACGTTCCTGCTGCTCTTCTTCGCCAACCTCATCCTGACCCTGGTCTATCTCCAGGTCGTCCCAGCGAAGGGAGCGTAACCGCGATGACGATCGCAAGAGGTCGCGGTGACCGCACGCTGATGCGCGTCAAGCGCGTCGGCAACGCCCCGCTCAACGTGCTCGACCGCGCAGGCGAGCAAATGTCGTTCTACCTGCGGGCCATCGGGTGGATTCCCAAGACCGCAGTGCATTACAAGAAGGAGGTGCTCCGCCTGCTGGCGGAGGTCACCTTCGGCAGCGGTGCGCTCGCCGTCATCGGTGGGACCATCGGCGTGATCGTGATGATGTCCGGCTTCACCGGCATCGTCGTCGGTCTACAGGGCTATGCAGCCCTCGAACAGCTCGGTAGCTCCGTGCTCACCGGATTCCTGTCCGCGTACGTCAACACCCGTGAGATCGCGCCGATTGTCGCAGGACTGGCACTCTCGGCCACCGTCGGCTGTGGTTTCACCGCCCAGCTCGGTGCCATGCGAATCTCCGAGGAGATCGACGCGCTCGAGGTGATGGCCGTACCCAGCGTGCCGTTCCTCGTGACCACCCGCATGATCGCAGGCTTCGTGGCCGTCATCCCGCTGTACATCGTCGGGCTGTTGGCGTCGTACGTCGCATCCCGAGGGATCAGCACCATTTTCAACGGGCAGTCCACGGGGTCCTACGACCACTACTTCAACCTCTTCCTACCTCCGGAAGACGTGTTGTATTCGTTCTTGAAGGTGCTGATATTCGCCTTCGTCCTGATCATGATCCACTGCTATTACGGCTACCACGCCTCTGGCGGACCTGCCGGTGTCGGCGTCGCAGTGGGCCGTGCCGTTCGTACCGCGATCGTCACGATCGCCGTACTGGACTTCTTCTTGAGCCTCGCCATCTGGGGCACGACCACCACAGTGAGGGTTGCGGGATGATCGACTCGCCGTCGCGACTGAAGCGAGTACTCCTCGGTTTGGCGTTCTTCCTGGTGCTCATCCTGTTCCTGGGGTGGAGCATCACGTCCTACAACAAGACGTTCAAAGATGTGGTGAAAGTCAGCCTCGAAACCGACTCGGTCGGCAACGCGCTGCCGATGAACGCGGATGTCAAGGTGCGCGGAATGATCGTCGGCGAGGTGCGCTCGGCGTCCACCGTCGACGGCGTCGTGACCTCGCAGCTCGCCATCGATCCGGACAAGGCACCGCTGATTCCGTCGAACGTGACGGCACGGTTGCTTCCCAAGACACTGTTCGGTGAGCGCTACGTCTCGTTGATCGTGCCCGAGAACGATGCGGCGTCGCCGATCTCCGAGGGCACGGTCCTCAAACAGGACACCAGCGGAAACGCCATCGAGGTCGGGCAGTTGCTCGACGGCTTGCTTCCACTGCTGCAGGCGATTCCGCCACAGGATCTGGCGAACACCCTCGGGTCGTTGGCGCAGGGCCTCAGCGGGCGCGGTGAGCAACTGGGCCAGACCATCGACAACCTGACGAACATCGTGTCGGGTCTGAACACGGAGTTGCCGAACATCCAGCAGACGTTGGTCGGGCTGGCCGACTTCTCGCAGACCTACGCAGACGCGGCACCGGACTTGGTCTCGGCGCTGGACAACTTGCGGACGACGGGCAACACCGTGGTCGAGCGGCAGTCCAGCCTCGACACGCTGTACGGCTCCCTGACCTCGGCGTCGTACACCACTGCGGACTTTCTACAGACCAACTCCGAGAACCTGATCGGATTGGCCGCGAACTCTCGGGAAGCGCTCGAGCTGCTGGCCGAGTTCTCCCCGACGTTCGGCTGCACGTTCACTTATTTCGCCGAAGGTGCCAGGCGCGGAAAAGTCGTACTCGGTGAGGGCGACGAGTACCCCGGCATCAACGTCTCCGCACCGTTCGTCAACCCGAAGGGTCGTTACTTGCCGAACCAGGACGAGCCGCGCTTGTTCGACGATCGCGGAGCCACCTGTTTCGAGCCCGCGGCGCCGGGGGAGTTCTTCCCGCAGTATCCGGGAGGCTCGATCAACGACGGTTCCTACCAGGTGCCGACCCGGAACCCGGGCCCGCAGGTGATCGAAGGACAGGGACCACCGAAGTCTGCCCAGAGTTCCATCGTTCCCGCCGTCTCCGCATCCGCGCAGCCGGCGAGCTACGAGGGCTCCGACTTCGAGCGCGACACTCTGGCCGTGATCTACGGACAGGCGAGTGGTGTTGCACCGGACAGTATTCCGTCGTGGGCGGCCGCTATCGGCGCACCGGCACTGAGAGGAGTGGAGGTGACCGTGCCATGAGAGGCCTTCTCGCGCCGATCATCAAGTTGGTCGTGTTCGCCGTGATTACGATCATTGCTACGGCCACCCTTGCCTTCACCATCGCCAATTCCAGCGGCGGCGGCGGCACCAAGTTCTCGGCTGTGTTCACGGACGTCACGTCTCTCAACGAGGGCGACGAGATTCGTATCGCGGGCGTTCGTGTCGGCCAGGTCGACAAGATCGAGATCGCCAACGAGCGCGAAGCCAAGGTGGACTTCACTCTGAGCAGTCGTGATTGGCTCCCGGCCAGTTCGACGGCGACCATCCGATTCCGGAACCTGGTGGGCCAGCGCTACATCGCCATCGAGCAGGGTTCGGGAGATCAGGGTCGGAAGATCACCGACGGTGCCACCATTCCGTTGGAGCGGACCAAGCCTGCGGTGAACCTGACCACGCTCTTCGACGGCTTCCGCCCGCTGTTCACCACGCTCAGCTCCGATGACGTCAACAAGCTGTCGTACCAGATCATTCAGGTGTTCCAGGGGGAGTCGGGCACCATCAACGAACTGGTCACCAATACGGCGACCCTGACCAACACCGTCGCCGACAAGGATCAGGTCATCGGGCAGGTCATCACCAATCTGAACAACGTGTTGGAGACGGTGAACCAGAACGACGGGCAGCTCGACAGCCTGATCGTCAACACGCAGCAGCTCGTCTCGGGCCTGTCGGCCGACCGTGGTGTCGTCGGCTCCGCCGTGACGTCGCTCGCCGGCCTGACCAACGCGACCGCCGACCTGCTCGAGCCGACCAGGCCGTCGATCCAGGGTTCGGTGACTGCGTTGAACACGTTGGCCGAGACAGTCAACCGACGAAGCGACGACGTGGACACGGTCCTCGGAATTCTGCCCGTCAAACTCGAGAAGCTCATTCGCACGGCCCAGCAGGGATCCTGGTTCACCTTCTATCTGTGCGGTATCGACATCGTCGCCGGACCGGGTAGTTCGCCGAATCTGAATCTGCCGACCGGGCTGCCGACCGTCAACCAGCCGCTGTACACGAACTCCGCAGCGCGTTGCAAAGCTGGGGGGATCAAGCAATGAAATCTCGTCGTAGTCCGGCCACCATCGGTGCGCTAGGTATCGCAATCATCCTGCTCGCCACGATGTCGGTCTTCTTTCTCGACCGGCTCCCGATCATCGGTGCGGGTTCGGTGTACACCGCCGAGTTCAGCGAGGCAGCAGGGCTCAAGCCGCCCAACGAGGTCCGTATCGCGGGCGTGAAGGTCGGCAAGGTCACCGATGTGCGTCTCGACGGCGACCGGGTGCTCGTGGACTTCACGGTCAAGGACGCCTGGGTCGGCAACGAGTCGCGAGCGGCCATCGCCATCAAGACTGTGCTGGGGCAGAAATATCTGGCGCTCGACCCGAGCGGTCCGGAGACGTTGAGCCCCAAGGACCCGATTCCGCTCGAGCGCACCACGTCCCCGTACGACGTGATCGACGCGTTCTCCGCTGCGGCCTCGACCATCAGCGACATCGACACCGATCAGCTGGCGACGAGCATGCGGACCCTGTCCGAGGCGTTCTCCGAGACGCCTGCGAACATCCGTGCCTCGCTCGACGGTGTGACTCGGTTATCGCAGACCGTGGCCAGCCGTGACGAGGAACTGAAGAAGCTGTTCGAGGCCACCGGCGAGACCTCGAAGGTGCTGGCCGACCGCAACGAGCAGTTCAACCAACTGATCACCGACGCGGGCCCGCTTCTCGAAGAGCTCAACAATCGGCAGCAGGCCATCTCGCAGCTGCTCACCGGCACTCAGCGAGTGTCGCAAGAGCTGACCGGCCTGGTTCGCGACAACGAGGCCACCATCAACCCGATGTTGCAGCAGCTCAACGGCACCATCGAGATCCTGCAGCGCAACAACGACAACCTCGACCGTGCGCTGAAGCTGTACGAACCGTTCATTCGGCTGTACACGAATCTGACCGGCAACGGCCGGTGGATAGACATCACGCTGGCAAACCTCACACCGCCCGGAGTTCCGTTGATACCTGGTTACCGCCAGCCCTCGCTCGATACGTTGGCGGGGAACTGATGACAGACACGCAGACAGCACCGAGAAGCAAGAACAAGCTCGCGCTGATCGCCGTCGTCGTGACCGTGGCGCTCGTCCTCGCGGTCGCCGGCTGGTGGCTGTTCACCAGGGCCGGAACGACCAAGATCACCGCCTACTTCGACAAGTCGATCGGCATCTATTCCGGCTCGGAGGTGCGCGTGCTTGGCGTCAAGGTCGGTACGGTCGACTCCGTGACGCCGCAAGGCGAAGACGTGGAGGTCGTCCTCCGCGTCGACCGTGGGGTCGACATTCCTGTGGACGCAAAGGCCGTGCAGGTCACCCCGTCGCTCGTCGCCGACCGCTACGTCCAGGTTTCACCCGCCTACACCGGCGGCGACACCATGGCCGACGGCGCGACGATCGGTCGCGATCGCACCGCAACACCCGTCGAGGTCGACGAGCTGTACAAGTCCATCGACGACCTGTCCACCGCCCTCGGTCCGGACGGCGCGAACAAGGACGGCGCTCTCACAGATCTGGTCAACACCGGTGCAGCCAACCTCGACGGCAACGGTGAAGCGTTGGGCAACAGCATCACCCAGCTCTCGGCCGCCGGTCGAACGTTGAGTGACTCGCGCACCGACGTGTTCGACACGATCAAGAACCTGCAGACGTTCGTCAGCGCCTTGGCCGTCAACGATCAGCAGGTACGCAACTTCAACACCCAGTTGGCCGACCTGACCGGTTTCCTGTCGGGGCAGCGAGAGGACCTCGGAGCTGCACTCCAACAGCTGTCGGTCTCGCTCGGCGACGTGGCGACGTTCGTCGCGGACAACCGGACCCAACTGACCGATGCCGCGAACGGTCTCACGGTTCCGACGCAGACACTCGCCGACAACCGCGAGCAGCTGGTGCAAACGCTCACGTTGCTGCCGCTGGCCATCAGCAACCTGGTAAACGCCTACGACGCCGAGTCGGGAACGCTCGCCACGCGCGCCAATCTCCAGAACGAGACCCAGGATCCGCTCGGCACCCTGTGTCAGCTCATCGATCTCGGAAAGCTGGTTCCCGGTGATCCGCGCTTCGAAGCACTCGGTGCGCAGATTCAGCCGATCATCGATCAGTGCTCCAACATCACCACGATGATCCAGGCCCCGATCAAAGACCAGAACCGGATCGTGCTGCCGTTCGGCGTTCTCACCAACGACATCGAGCAGAACGTGTCCGTGCCGGGCACCGTGCCTGGCGTCGTCTCGCCCAGGCTCGGAAACAGCTCGATGCCCGGACTGGAGCAGTCGTACATCGGAGGTGGGGGACAGTGAGAGCCTCTGTGAATCGGAATCGAGCTCGAGTGAAGCGTTCTTTGGTGGTCGGAGCCGGTGCGTGCGTGGTGGCGCTGTCGGCCGGAGCATGCTCGTCGGCCGGCATCTACGCGATACCGCTGCCCGGCGGTGCCGACGTCGGTGAGAACCCGTTGAACCTGACGGTGCAGTTCGACGACGTACTGGACCTCGTCCCGCAGTCGACCGTGAAGGTCGACGGCGTCTCGGTCGGCCGCGTCGACTCGATAACGGTCCCGAACGACGGCTGGACCGCCGACGTCAACGTCATCTTGAATTCCGACGTCGACCTTCCGGCCAACGCGATCGCATCGGTGCAACAGACCAACCTGTTGGGCGAGAAGTTCGTGCAGCTCTCGGCACCTCCTGGCGACGAGGAAGCAGCGCGTCTGCAGGACGGGGCCACGATCCCGCTCGATCGCACCCGCCATGCCACCGATATCGAACAGGTACTCGGTGCGCTCTCGCTGCTGCTCAACGGCGGCGGTGTCGGGCAGCTCTCGCCGATCGTCAAGGAACTGAGCACGGCGTTCGACGGTCGCGAAGGCAGAACCAAAGAGCTTCTGCAGCAAGCGAACACCCTCATCGACGGCCTCAACCAGCAGCGTGACGACATCACCCGCGCCATCGACGGGCTGGACACTCTCAGCGGCCGCGTCAACACGCAGACCGACAAGATCGACGCAGTGCTGAAGGATTTGCCGATCGCCACCGAGGTTCTCGAGCAGCAGCGCCCGCAGCTGACCGAGATGCTCGGAGCGCTCGACCGTCTCGGAGCCGTCGGCACCGACGTGATCGACCGTTCCAAGGACGATCTCATCGCGGACCTGCGGGCACTACGCCCCACGCTCCAGGCCCTGGCCGATTCGGCGGACGACGTGGTGAGCTCGCTCGCGGTGATCCCCACCCTGCCGTTCGCGGACGGCACCGAGAAAATCATCGAGGGCAACTCGGCGAACCTGTTCCTTTCGCTCGACCTGTCGATCGGAACTGCGTTGCGCAACTTCGGCGTCGGGGAGGGCGATCCGGTCTACATCCAGCCCAAGTACGGCAACACGCTGCCCGTCGTCGACCCGTCGAATCCGTACTACAACGGCAACGGACCGCGCCCGGGTTGGCCGACGATCTCGCTGCTGCCGTTGCCGCCGATCATCCCGTCACCGGTTCCCGGTCCGGGTGCACCTGCGAACGAGCAGGCAGCGGCGGCCGCCGCGCCCGCACCGGCCGATCCGTTCGCACCGTTGAACGATCTGCTCGAGCGATTCGGAGTTGGACAGTGAGATCGAGACTGGTTCGCATTCAATTGGTCCTCTTCGTCGTGGTCGCCGTACTGGGGTCGGTCTATGTCGGTGCCAAGTACGTGCGACTTGACAACATGCTCGGCTTCGGGCAGTACCAGGTCGATCTGAACCTCGCCGATTCCGGTGGCATCTTCTCCAACGCCGAGGTCACCTACCGAGGTGTCCCGGTGGGAACCGTCGGAGATCTGGAACTGACGGAAGACGGGATCCGAGTCGCGCTCATGCTCGACGACGGCGGCCCGGACATCCCTGCCGACACCAAGGCCGTCGTGGCCAACAGGTCGGCCATCGGTGAGCAGTACGTCGACCTGCAACCCGAGACCGACCAGGGCCCGTTCCTGGTCGACGGTTCGCAGATCGCGGAGGCCGACACCACCACACCCGTGCCGGTGGAACAGGTTCTCGCCAACACGAACACGCTGGTTCGGTCGGTACCGCTGGATACGTTGACGCGAGTCGTCAACGAGCTCGGTGTGGCGTTCGACGGAAAGGGCACGGATCTTGCGTCTCTCGTCGATTCGCTCGGGAACATCTCGGAGGCAGGCAACGAGGCGCTGCCGCAGACGCTCGCGCTGGTGCGCGACGCGGTGCCGGTGCTGAACACGCAGTCCGAGCAGTCGGATCTGATTCGGCAGTTCAGCACCAGCTTGGATGAGGTGACGGCTCAGTTGAAGTCCAGCGATCCGGACATCCGTCGCCTGATCGACACCGGCACAGCGGCGGGCGATCAGCTCGGTGGTCTCATCACCGATGCCGGTCCGGCTCTGACGACCGATATCAACAACCTGGCACTTGTTGCTGCGCAGGCCGAACCCCGGTACTTCGCGCTTCGTCCGTTCCTGACGTTCCTGCCTGCCCTCGGTGCCGGCATCTCCACCATCGTCCCGGACGACGGCACGATCCATCAGGGCCTGTTGCTCGAGACCAACAACCCGCCCCCGTGCACGGTGGGCTACGAGGGCAGCCAGGCGATCCTCGACGAGGAGAAGCGCAAGAACCCGAACTTCGATCCGACTCGGGAGAATTACCCGCTGAACCTCGACGCGAACTGCGCCACACCTCAGGGCAGCGTGACGGGCGTTCGTAGTGCGAACCGCATCGTGTTCGCCGATCCGGATGTGCCGCAGCCGTGGGACCTCAAGCCCAAGGTCGATCCCGAGAAGTTGAACCTCAACCCGATCGCCACCCAGTTGGCACCGCTGATCGGCGTCACGCCGAAGTAGTGAAATCGGAGAAACTGCTGCTCAGCACTATCGTCGGGCCGAGAGCGGTTCGGCCAGATATTACCGAGTAGTAGGGTGGAAAGTGTGAACTCGAGCACCGAAGCCCCGGAGTCCCCAGCGACTCCGGGGCAGAACAAGACAGCGAAGATTCTGCTTGCGGTCGTGACCGTGATCGCCGTGGTTGCGCTCGCAGCGGCAGTGTTCTTCGGTTACGGCTGGGGCAAGGCGTTGTTCAGCCAGAAGCCCATGGCGGACACCCGCGACGCGGCTCTCACCGGCGCTCAGCAAGCGGCCGTCAACCTCAACACGGTCGACGCGGCCACCATCGATCAGTCGTTCGACAACATGAAGTCGTCCATCACCGGCGACCTGATGCTCAACGACCTCGAGCAGACGCGGTCGGGCATTACCGACCAGGTTCGTCAGTCCGGTGCCAAGAGTGAGGCAGAGGTTCTGCACGCAGCGATCACCGAGCTCAGTACCGACGAGAACACCGCCGAGGCGCTCGTTGTCATCGCGACGACGACCACCTGGCCCGATCGCGTCGAGCGGAGCAAGCTGACGATGCGATTGGCCATGGAAGAGATCGACGGGGTGTGGAAGACCAACAAGGTCGACCCGATCGGTTCACGGATCTCGCTGGACAACCCGAACACCAACCCCGTCATCCCGACGGAGCCTGGTGCTACCGACCCGAATGCGGCAGACCCCAATGCTGCAGATCCGAATGCGGCAGACCCCAATGCTGCAGATCCGAATGCGGCAGACCCGAATGCGGGCACCCCCAGCGCGGAAGCAACGCCGGCTCCACAGCCGGATTCCGGCGGTAACTGACGTTGCCCGGCAGTGTCGTTTCCGTCTGTAGTGCAGTGAGTTTCGAAGGAGTTCTGTAGTGCCTCCCCAGCGTCGCAAGATCGTTCCACCCACGACCACCAGCAAAGTCCGTCGCAAGGTCGCCGGAGCCGGGAAGTCGGCAGCGCCCGACGCGGATTCGAGCGCCGTGAAGGGTTCGGATGCAACCGACAGCGCTGCGCCCACCACTCCTGCGCCCACCACACCCGCGCCCACCACACCGGCATCGAGCACGCCTGTCGCCGACGAGTCCTCCGCTGCGAAACCCTCGCTCGAGAAGTCCGGTACCGGCAAGGCAGGCAGCGGTAAGACCGCTGTCGACGAGGCCGCAACCGACAAGCCCGCCGTCGACGACACCGCAACCGACACGCCGGCCGCAGGCGAGACCGCAACCGGCAAGGCCGACTCGGAGCCTGCTCTCATCGAGTCCGGAGCGTCCGACGCGAATTCTGCGGATACCACGCAAAGCAGGTCGATGTCGGGAATCGGCTACAAGCACGTGTTTGTCGTCGCGGCCGTTGCCGTGGTGCTCGGTGCCTTCGCTGCTGTGGCGTCGTTCAAGCCATTCGCAACGATTGACAATGCAGCCTGGGTGGATTCTGCAGCCACTCAGGAAGTCACCTCTGCCGCGACCGATGCGCTTCAGACTCTCTACACGTACAAGGCCGAGACGATCGATGCCGATTTCGATGCCGCCCGTGCGGTCCTCAATCAGTCGATGCTCGACGAGTTCAACTCCACCGCCGACACCACCAAATCTGCTGTGGTGCAGACGATGACAGGAACCGAGGCCATGGTGACCGACATCGGCGTCTCGCGGTTGGAGGACGGCAGTGCCGAGCTGATCGCCAATGTGAACATCAGCGCCACACAGAACGGCGTTGCTTCGGGTAGTGCCGAGGGCCCGTTGACGGTCAACATGGAAAAGGTCGACGGCACCTGGAAGCTGTCGGCAATCGACGACCAGTAGTACCGGGATTCGCTGGCCCCGCTTTTCGGATCGGCCCCGTTCGACGCAGTAACGCTGCGCGGATGGGGCTTTTTCGTGCGTTCGTCGCTCATCTGTCGCCGGTGCACGACGGGATTAATATCGCGATTGCGTCCTGGCTTGTGACGAGCCCTGGTTGTTCGGGACAACCATTTCGACGCTCGACAGCCAGGGATGGATCCGATGAATACGGAGCATGCTGGTCATGACTGACACAACTATCGAATTGTCCGTGCTGGAATCGAGGTCCGGTCGGTCGGGCTTCGCCGAGAACGTCAATCCCGAACTGTACCGATTGTTGTCGGCCCTGAATTTGGATCGCGAGTACGTGCGCGGCGACGGAACAGTCCTGTTCGACGCCTCCGGCCGGCGCTATCTGGACTTCGCGGGGGCGTACGGCGCACTGCCGTTCGGGCACGGACCTACGCCGATCTGGCAGGCGATCAATGATGTTCGGTGCAGTGGGGAGCCAATTTTCGTGCAGCCCTCGGTATTGACGGCGGCAGGGGAACTGGCGGATCGGTTGGGGCGCATCGCACCTCACGGGTTGACGCGAACGACGTTCGTCAACAGCGGTACCGAGGCTACGGAGGTGGCGCTCAAGATCGCGCGGTCGCATACCGGACGGTTGGGCGTGTTGACCACCGGGAACAGTTTCCATGGCAAGACGCTCGGAGCACTGTCTGCGACCGGAAGCGTCAAGTATCAGGCCGGGTTCGGCGCACCGGTCGAGGGTTTCGATCACATCGAGTTCGGTGATTCGGGCGCGCTCGACGCGGCCCTGTCGGCAGCGCCGGGCCATTACGCGGTGTTCCTGGTGGAGCCGATTCAGGGTGAAGGCGGAGTGGTGTGTCCGCCCGACGGTTATCTGCGGCGAGTGCGGGAGATCTGTGATCGGCACGGAGTGCTGATGGCGCTCGACGAGGTGCAGACGGGACTCGGCCGGACCGGCCGGATGTTCGCGTCGGAACACGAGGGGGTGGTGCCCGACATTCTGACCGTCGCGAAAGCGCTCGGTGGCGGGATCGTGCCGGTGGGTGCGGTGTTGTGTGCACCGAAGTTGGTAGACGAGAGCTTTGCGCTGCGCCACACGTCGACGTTTGCGGGCAACGCGTTGGCGGCTCGGGTGGGCATCGCGGTGATCGACGAGTTGACCCGGGACGACGGCGCAGTGGTGACGAACGCTGCCGTGCTCGGCCGGCAATTGTCGAAGGATCTGAATGCGTTGGCCGAGAAGTATCCGTCCGTGGTCACCGGTGTTCGTGGTCGCGGGCTCCTGCTCGGCATCGAGCTCACCGCCGACGTGAACTTCGTGGGACGTCAGTCGCTACTGGGTTCGATTGCGCAGCAACACAACCTGACGGCGGTCATCTGTTCGTACCTGCTCGACGTCGAGGGAATCCGGGTGGCTCCGACTCTGTTCGGTAACAGGGTGATTCGGATCGAACCGCCGTTGACTGTGTCGGCGGTGCAGTGCTCGCGGCTGATTGCAGCACTCGACCGTGCGCTGGGTTACGCGGCGATGGGGGACATGGACGGATTGTTCGGGCACCTTCTGGGCCGTCCGACCGTCGGTACCCCACCGTCGCTCGCTGCGCTCCGCCCGGGCCGCATCCCCGATATCGCCGTTCGTCGCACCGATCGGCGGTTCGCGTTCATCGCGCACCCCTTGAATCTGGAGTTCTTCGCCGCCTTCGACCCGGCGCTCGACGTCTTCCATCATGGCGAGCGACAGGATCTGCTCGAGAGGTTCGCTGCGTCGACATCCGAGCTCGACCCTGCGTCGTTCGTCATCGGCAGTGGCCGGGTCGTCGGGGGAGGGGACGCCAAGGCACACGGCGACCTGATCGGGTTGCCCTACACCTCGGAACAATTGCTGCACTTGCCGACCGAGCAGGCGCTGCGCGTGGTGGGCGGCGCCGTCGAACTCGCGATCTCGCGCGGTGCGACGGTCGTCGGGTTGGGCGGCTATTCGTCGGTCATCACCGGTAATGGATTGGGCCTCGGCGCGAGGTCGCGTCCGATCACCACCGGCAACACGTTCACCGCCGCAGCGAGTCTGCGGGCTGTTCGACGCGTGTGCCGGGAACGCGGAATCGACGTAGCGCAGGCCCGAGTGACGATTCTCGGTGCTGCCGGGGCCATCGGTCGGACCATCGGCAAGCAGTTGGCCGGCGAGGTCGGCAGTATCGCCCTGGTCGGTCGGCGGGGTGAGAGCACGGTCGTCGCGCCGAAGTTGTGGGCGGCCGCGCAGGAGATGGTGGCGAGTGCGACGGGCGGGTCCGGCACGGGGAATCTTGCCGTTGCTGCACACGAGATGAACGGCGACATGGATGATCTGATCAAGTCGCGGCACCTCGAGTTCTTCACCGATCCCGTTGCTGCGGTGCAGGATTCGTTGATCGTTATCGCAGCCACATCGGCGCCGCATGCGTTGATCGATCCGACGGACCTGATGGAGGGTGCCATCGTCTGCGATGTTGCGCAGCCGCCGAACATCGGCCGAGACGTGCGCGGTGAGCGGCCGGACGTGACGGTGTTCGACGGCGGCATCGTCAGGGTGCCGTCGGGTTCGGATTTCGGGTTGACCTACGGGTTGGCTCCGGGTCTGACGTATGCCTGCATGGCGGAGACGATGTTGATCGCCCTGTCGGGTGAGTTCGACCTCCGCAGCATCGGCACCACTCTCGACGGTGACAGCGTCGAACGATTGGGTGAGCTGGCCGACGTCCATGGGTTCGCGCTCGCCGAGGCCACTCGGTGGCGCGAAGGTAGTCAGTAGTCGGCGGGGGCCGGGGTTCCCGGGAGTTCGGGAACCCCGGCCCCGTCCCGCCCAGTCCCAGTCGGTCGTGTCGGGGTGGGATGCAACCACCAGTTCGCGTTTCCCATCAGCGCGACGAGGGCGGGCACGAGCATCATCCGCACGATGGTGGCGTCGATGACGAGACCGACGATGATGCCGATACCCACCAGTCGCATCATCGACAGTTCGGACAACGAGAAGAACGCGGTGACGGTGATGAGCAGCAGCGCTGCGGCCGTCACGATGCGTCCGGTGTGAGCGGCCCCGAGGCGGACTGCCTCTCTGGTGCCGGCTCCGTTGTCGTGGGCCTCCACGATGCGTGAAAGCAGAAAGATCTCGTAGTCGGTGGACAGGCCGAACACCACCGCCATGACGAGGATGCTCATCGTGGACTGTAGAGGGCCGGCAGTGACGCCGATCGGCCCGGCACCGTAGCCGTCGTGAAAGATCCAGGTGAGCACACCGAAAGTGGCCGCCAGGCTGACCATCGCCATGGCAATTGCCTTGAGGCTGAGCACGATCGAACGAAAGGCCAGTGTCGTCATCGTGAATGTGGCCAGCACCATGATGGCCAGCATCCAGGGAATGGTGGAGTAGATCGCGTCGATGCCGTCCTCGCTCTGCGCGGTGCTGCCGCCTACGCCGAGCGTCGTCCCGGCAGGAGCGGGGATCGATCGAATCGCATCCAGTGTCGCGAGTGCAGCGGGGGTGCGATCGGCCGAGTTCATGATGGCATCGACCACGGTCAGATTGTCGGTGCTGCCACTGGGAAACGCGGCCGTGACTCCGTCCACGCGGCCGACTGCAGCGGTGACTTCGGAGACCGCGGCAGGGCTCGGCGGTTGGTCGGTGACCGATTCGACGACGACGGTGACGCTGCTGTTGGCGAGGGTGAATTCGGTGATCAGCTTCTGCGTGGCGATCCGGGCGGGTGAGTCCGCCGGCAGACCCGTGTGGTCGAGGTCGCCCAGAGCTACTCCGGAGATGGGTGCGCAGAGGACGGCCAGCACGCCGATGATGGCAACGGCCACGAGGACGGGCCTGCGCATCACGCGGTCTGCGACTGTGCCCCAGAACCTCTGCGCCCGTGCCTCGCCGCGGTCGATCGCACCAGTGCGCCAGCTCAGCGAATCGATGCGGGGGCCGAGGAGGGCGAGTGCGGCGGGCAACGCGGTCAGCGAGATCACGGCGGCGACGGCCACCGCTGCCATGCCGCCGATGCCCAGTGAGCGAATCATTGCCTGCGGGAAGATGAGCATGCCGATGAATGCACAGATCAGCAGCAGTGCCGAGAACGCCACGGTTCGGCCGGCGGTGGACATCGTGCAGCGTACCGCATCCACCGTTCCGTGCCCGTTGCGCAGCTCCTCGCGAAACCGCGTGATCACGAACAGGCTGTAGTCGACGGCCATTCCGAGTCCGACGAGGGATGCAATGTTGGTCGCGAACACCGACACCTCGGAGACGCTGTTCACCGCTCGCAGCACGGCCAGGGAGGCCAGCACGCTCAGTCCGCCGATCACCAGCGGAGTTCCTGCGGCGACGAGTCCGCCGAACACGATCAGGAGCAGGACCAGCAGAATCGGGAAGGTGATGATCTCGGCTCGCACCAGATCTGCCCGCGCTTGCTCGTTGTACGCGTCGAAGACGGCCGAGAATCCACCGAGCTGCACGTCCGCGCCATCGATCGTCAACTTCTCACGCAGGTCCTGGTAGGACTTGACGCGCCGATCCTCGTCGCCGGTCAGAGTCAGCACCGCGAGGGCAGAGTTGCCGTCCGACGATCGAAGTCCGGGAGCAAAGGCGTCGGGCACCGTCCAGTAGGTGACGGGGTCGCGGGCCAGTACACCCGCGTCGATTCCGGCCAGGCTTGCCGCCACCGCGTCCCTGATCCCGTCGACCGTCCGCCCGTCCGTCGGGGTGTAGATCACCGCGATGTCCGGAACGTCGCGACCGAACCGGGATTCGACGAGTGCGTCGATTTTCGCCGACTCGCTCCCGGGATCGCTGTAGCCACCGATGCTGAGTTCGTCGACGACGCCCAGGCCCCAGGTTCCGGCGAGCAGGACGGTTGCCACCACGGCAGCGAGGACCCAGCGCGCACGGGCGATGACGAACTCGACGACGGGCGAACCCCTGCTCACGCGGGGCTGCCGAGGGCTCGACACCTGCATGCAGCGCCGATTTTTACCACCGTGACCATGTTGTCCCCCCGCGAGACGTGATGTGAGTGCTCCGTGAATCTGTCTGTGGCACAGAGGAAGATCTGTCACACAGCACGTCCGATGACAGAACGACGCCGCCCCCGGTTGCGACAGAAGAAATACAATCAGAAGCAGCGGCCGATTGCCATAGCGGCAGCGGATTCCCGCGGACCTCTTGACGAAGGAAGGCGCAGGGGTCACTCTTGTCGTGAAGGAGCACCCCCGTGGTGACCGACCGTTGCCGGTCGTCAGCCACAGTCTTCTGTCACCGTTGCTGTTCGTTCGGGCCTCGGCGAGGAAGGCCGACACGCTGCTGCCGACTCGGCGCGCGAACGGACCTCGGGTGCTACTTTTGATGCCCCCGTTGCGCTGTGCGCACATTTGGGGTACCTTTGGACGTTGCGCTGGCTGCCTCCTGTCCACCTCTCGATCGCTGTTACCCGAAAGCACGTTTTCGGGCCGCTGTGATGGGGATTCGGTCTGGTTGCGACCAGCCGAAATTCGCCCCACATATAGCAAACAGATACAGCGGCGGTCGCCATGTCGTGTCAGCTGACAGGTCCTGTCAGTCGACGGAACGGCGCGACCCGCGTGAGGTGCTGGAAGGACGCATCTTGGCAGTCTCTAGCCAGACCAAGGCAGTTGTCGGAACACCGGGAGCCCCGAGGAGGGTTTCGTTCGCGAACATTCGCGAGCCGTTGGAGGTACCCGGTCTCCTCGATGTACAGACGGATTCGTTCGAATGGCTGGTAGGTGCGCAGAGTTGGCGCGACCGTGCCGCCGCCCGCGGAGACAGTGGTGTCTCCGGCGGACTCGAGGACATCCTGACCGAGCTCTCTCCGATCGAGGACTTCTCGGGCTCGATGTCGCTTTCCTTCTCCGACCCACGATTCGACGAGGTCAAGGCCTCGACCGATGAGTGCAAGGACAAGGACATGACGTACGCAGCTCCGCTGTTCGTCACCGCCGAGTTCATCAACAACAACACCGGCGAGATCAAGAGCCAGACGGTCTTCATGGGTGATTTCCCGATGATGACCGACAAGGGCACCTTCATCATCAACGGCACCGAGCGTGTCGTCGTCTCGCAGCTGGTGCGTTCTCCGGGCGTCTACTTCGATCACTCGATCGACAAGACCACCGAGAAGGACCTGCACAGCGTCAAGGTCATCCCCGGCCGCGGTGCTTGGCTCGAGTTCGACGTCGACAAGCGCGACACCGTCGGTGTGCGTATCGACCGCAAGCGTCGCCAACCCGTCACGGTGCTGCTGAAGGCTCTCGGCTGGTCCACCGAGCAGATCACGGAGCGCTTCGGCTTCTCCGAGATCCTCATGGCCACGCTGGAGAAGGACAACACCGCCGGTACCGACGAGGCTCTCCTCGACATCTACCGCAAGCTGCGTCCGGGCGAGCCGCCGACCAAGGAGTCGGCGCAGACCCTGCTGGAGAACCTGTTCTTCAAGGACAAGCGCTACGACCTCGCTCGCGTGGGTCGCTACAAGATCAACAAGAAGCTCGGCCTCAACTCGGGCCAGCCCATCGTGGCGTCGACCCTCACCGAGGAAGACATCGTTGCGACCATCGAGTACCTGGTGCGTCTGCACGCAGGTGAGACCTCGATGACCGCACCCGAGGGCGTCGAGGTTCCCGTCGAGGTCGACGACATCGACCACTTCGGCAACCGTCGTCTGCGTACCGTCGGTGAGCTCATCCAGAACCAGATCCGCGTGGGCCTGTCCCGCATGGAGCGCGTCGTGCGCGAACGTATGACGACTCAGGACGTCGAGGCGATCACGCCGCAGACCCTGATCAACATTCGTCCCGTCGTCGCTGCGATCAAGGAGTTCTTCGGAACCTCCCAGCTCTCGCAGTTCATGGACCAGAACAACCCGCTGTCGGGTCTGACGCACAAGCGTCGCCTGTCGGCACTGGGACCCGGCGGTCTCTCTCGTGAGCGCGCCGGCCTCGAGGTCCGCGACGTGCACCCCTCGCACTACGGCCGCATGTGCCCCATCGAGACCCCGGAAGGCCCGAACATCGGCCTGATCGGATCGCTGTCGGTGTACGCACGCGTCAACCCGTTCGGCTTCATCGAGACCCCGTACCGCAAGGTCGTCGACGGCAAGGTGACCGACGATGTCGATTACCTAACCGCCGACGAGGAAGATCGCCACACGCTCGCGCAGGCGAACTCTCCGGTCGACGATTCGGGTCACTTCATCGAGGACAAGATTCTCGTCCGTCGTAAGGGTGGAGAGGTCGAGTTCGTCTCGTCCGACGACATCGACTACATGGACGTCTCGCCTCGCCAGATGGTGTCCGTCGCCACCGCGATGATTCCGTTCCTCGAGCACGACGATGCAAACCGTGCCCTGATGGGTGCGAACATGCAGCGTCAGGCTGTCCCGCTGGTTCGCAGCGAGGCTCCGATCGTCGGTACCGGTATGGAGTTGCGTGCCGCTGTCGACGCCGGTGACGTCGTCATCACCGAGAAGACCGGTGTCGTCGAAGAGGTCTCCGCCGACTACGTCACGGTCATGGCCGACGACGGATCACGCAAGACCTACCGGATGCGTAAGTTCGCGCGTTCCAACCAGGGCACGTGCGCCAACCAGCGTCCGATCGTGGACGAGGGACAGCGCGTCGAGTCCGGCCAGGTCCTCGCCGACGGCCCCTGCACCGAGAACGGTGAGATGGCACTCGGCAAGAACCTGCTGCTGGCGATCATGCCGTGGGAGGGCCACAACTACGAGGACGCGATCATCCTGTCGCAGCGCCTCGTGGAAGAGGACGTTCTCACCTCGATTCACATCGAGGAGCACGAGATCGACGCTCGCGACACCAAGCTCGGTGCCGAAGAGATCACTCGCGACATCCCGAACGTCTCCGACGAGGTCCTCGCAGACCTCGACGAGCGCGGCATCATCCGTATCGGTGCCGAGGTTCGTGACGGCGACGTGCTGGTCGGAAAGGTCACGCCGAAGGGCGAGACCGAGCTGACCCCCGAGGAGCGCCTGCTGCGCGCCATCTTCGGTGAGAAGGCTCGCGAAGTTCGCGACACCTCGCTCAAGGTTCCGCACGGCGAGAACGGAAAGGTCATCGGCATCCGCGTCTTCTCGCGCGACGACGACGACGATCTGCCTCCCGGCGTCAACGAGCTGGTCCGCGTCTACGTGGCTCAGAAGCGCAAGATCCAGGACGGCGACAAGCTCGCCGGCCGTCACGGCAACAAGGGCGTCATCGGCAAGATCCTCCCGCAGGAGGACATGCCGTTCCTGCCCGACGGCACCCCGATCGACATCATCCTCAACACCCACGGTGTTCCGCGTCGTATGAACATCGGTCAGGTCCTCGAAACCCACCTGGGTTGGATCGGCAAGACCGGTTGGAACGTGCAGATCGCCGCGGACGGCAGCAAGCCCGATTGGGCCGAGCGTCTGCCCGAGGAGATGCTGGCGGCTCCGGCCGACAGCAACATCGCCACCCCGGTGTTCGACGGTGCCAAGGAGAATCAGCTCGCCGGCCTGCTGGAGAGCACAATTCCCAACCGCGACGGCGAGCAGATGGTCGGATCCGACGGAAAGGCCACGTTGTTCGACGGCCGCTCCGGCGAGCCGTTCCCGTACCCGGTGTCGGTGGGCTACATGTACATCATCAAGCTGCACCACTTGGTCGACGACAAGATCCACGCTCGTTCGACCGGGCCGTACTCGATGATCACGCAGCAGCCCCTCGGTGGTAAGGCCCAGTTCGGTGGACAGCGCTTCGGTGAGATGGAGTGCTGGGCCATGCAGGCCTACGGTGCCGCGTACACGCTGCAGGAGCTTCTCACCATCAAGTCGGACGACGTTGTCGGCCGCGTGAAGGTGTACGAGGCGATCGTCAAGGGCGAGAACATTCCCGAGCCCGGTATCCCCGAGTCCTTCAAGGTGCTCCTCAAAGAGCTCCAGTCGCTGTGCCTCAACGTGGAGGTGCTGTCCTCGGACGGCGCTGCCATCACGATGGCCGACGGTGACGACGAAGACCTCGAGCGTGCCGCAGCCAACCTGGGAATCAACCTCTCCCGCAACGAAGCTGCCACGGTCGACGACCTCGCTCAGTAGTTCCGTGGTCTCCGGGCCTGCGTCACTGCAGGCCCGGAGGCGTTTCTCTCATTTGCTCTTCCAGCACAACACCCATAACGGGGAAAGGAAGTTACGTGCTCGACGTCAACTTCTTCGATGAACTTCGCATTGGCCTTGCCACTGCGGACGACATCCGTCAGTGGTCCTACGGCGAGGTCAAGAAGCCGGAGACCATCAACTACCGCACGCTCAAGCCCGAGAAGGACGGCCTCTTCTGCGAGAAGATCTTCGGCCCCACTCGGGACTGGGAGTGCTACTGCGGCAAGTACAAGCGCGTCCGCTTCAAGGGCATCATCTGTGAGCGCTGTGGCGTCGAGGTCACTCGCGCCAAGGTTCGTCGTGAGCGCATGGGCCACATCGAACTGGCCGCTCCGGTCACGCACATCTGGTACTTCAAGGGTGTGCCGTCGCGTCTGGGCTACCTGCTCGACCTGGCTCCGAAGGATCTCGAGAAGATCATCTACTTCGCTGCCTACGTCATCACCACGGTCGACGACGAGCTCCGTCACAACGAGCTCTCGACGCTCGAGGCCGAGATGGAGGTCGAGAAGAAGGCCGTCGCAGATCAGCGCGACGCCGATCTCGAGGCTCGTGCGCAGAAGCTCGAAGCCGACATCGCAGAGCTCGAAGCCGAGGGTGCCAAGTCCGACGTGCGTCGCAAGGTCAAGGACGGCGGCGAGCGCGAGATGCGTCAGCTCCGTGACCGCGCGCAGCGTGAGCTCGATCGTCTCGAAGAGATCTGGACCACGTTCACCAAGCTCGCTCCCAAGCAGCTCATCGTCGACGAGCTCATCTACCGCGAGCTCATCGACCGGTACGGCGAGTACTTCACCGGTGCCATGGGTGCCGAGTCCATCCAGAAGCTCATGCAGACCTTCGACATCGACGCCGAGGCGGAATCTCTTCGCGAGACCATCCGTAGTGGCAAGGGTCAGAAGAAACTGCGCGCGCTCAAGCGTCTGAAGGTCGTCGCTGCGTTCCAGGCCGGCCGTAACTCGCCGATGGGCATGGTTCTCGACGCTGTCCCGGTCATCCCACCGGAGCTTCGTCCGATGGTGCAGCTCGACGGTGGCCGTTTCGCGACGTCCGACCTCAACGACCTGTACCGCCGCGTCATCAACCGCAACAACCGCCTCAAGCGTCTGATCGATCTCGGTGCTCCCGAGATCATCGTCAACAACGAGAAGCGGATGCTGCAGGAGTCGGTCGACGCCCTGTTCGACAACGGCCGTCGTGGACGTCCGGTCACCGGACCGGGTAACCGCCCGCTGAAGTCGCTCTCCGACTTGCTCAAGGGCAAGCAGGGACGATTCCGTCAGAACCTCCTCGGCAAGCGCGTCGACTACTCGGGCCGTTCGGTCATCGTCGTCGGCCCGCAGCTCAAGCTGCACCAGTGCGGTCTGCCCAAGCTGATGGCTCTCGAGCTGTTCAAGCCGTTCGTGATGAAGCGTCTGGTGGATCTGAACCACGCGCAGAACATCAAGTCGGCCAAGCGCATGGTCGAGCGTCAGCGTCCGCAGGTGTGGGACGTTCTCGAAGAGGTCATCGCCGAGCACCCCGTGCTGCTGAACCGTGCACCCACCCTGCACCGGTTGGGCATCCAGGCGTTCGAGCCGCAGCTCGTCGAGGGCAAGGCCATCCAGCTGCACCCGCTCGTGTGTGAGGCGTTCAACGCCGACTTCGACGGTGACCAGATGGCTGTCCACCTCCCGCTGTCCGCCGAGGCTCAGGCCGAGGCACGCGTGCTGATGCTGTCGTCGAACAACATCCTCTCGCCGGCATCCGGCCGTCCTCTCGCCATGCCGCGTCTGGACATGGTGACGGGTCTGTACCACCTGACACGTCTCGATGCCGGTGCTGTCGGCGAGCGCGTCGACGCGTCGACCGATCAGGCCGAGTTCGGGGCGTACTCCTCCCCGGCCGAGGCTCAGATGGCCGTCGATCGTGGATCGCTGACCGTGCAGTCGCAGATTCGGGTTCGTCTCACCACGCAGCGCCCGCCGCGTGACATCGAGAACGAGCTGTTCCCCGAGGGCTGGAACCGCGGCGATGCATGGACCGCGGAGACGACTCTGGGACGCGTGCTCTTCAACGAGCTGCTTCCGGCGGACTACCCGTTCGTCAACGAGCAGATGCCGAAGAAGCGTCAGTCGACCATCATCAACGATCTCGCCGAGCGTTACCCGATGATCGTCGTCGCACAGACCGTCGACAAGCTCAAGGACGCAGGCTTCTACTGGGCCACGCGTTCGGGTGTGACCATCTCGATCTCCGACGTCCTCGTGCCGCCGGAGAAGCCGCAGATCATGGAGACCTTCGAGGCTCAGGCCGATCAGATCGAGAAGAAGTACCAGCGTGGCGCACTCGACAAGGTCGAGCGCAACTCCGCACTGGTCAAGATCTGGCAGGACGCGACCGAGCAGGTCGGTAAGGCCATGGAGGCCCACTTCCCCGACGACAACCCGATCCCGATGATCGTGAAGTCCGGCGCAGCCGGAAACATGACTCAGGTTCGCTCGCTCGCCGGCATGAAGGGCTTGGTGACGAACCCGAAGGGTGAGTTCATCCCGCGTCCGATCAAGTCTTCCTTCAAGGAAGGCCTGACGGTCCTCGAGTACTTCATCAACACGCACGGTGCTCGTAAGGGTCTGGCCGACACGGCGCTTCGTACCGCCGACTCGGGCTACCTGACGCGTCGTCTGGTCGACGTCTCGCAGGACGTCATCGTTCGGGAAACCGACTGTGGCACCGAGCGCGGCATCGTCACGACGATCGCCGAGAAGACCGCCGACGGCAAGATGATCCGCGACGCTCACGTCGAGACCAGCACGTACGCCCGCACGTTGGCGAACGATGCTGTAGACGAGAACGGGACGGTCATCGTCGCTCGTGGACACGATCTCGGTGACCCGGCCATCGACGCGCTGCTCGCTGCGGGCATCACGTCGGTCAAGGTTCGCTCGGTGCTCACCTGCACCACCGGCACCGGCGTCTGCGCCACCTGCTATGGCCGTTCGATGGCCACCGGCAAGCTGGTCGACATCGGTGAGGCCGTCGGTATCGTTGCCGCACAGTCCATCGGTGAGCCCGGAACCCAGCTGACCATGCGTACCTTCCACCAGGGTGGTGTCGCCGGAGATGACATCACCGGTGGTCTGCCTCGCGTGCAGGAGCTGTTCGAGGCACGTGTTCCGAAGGGCAAGGCTCCGATCGCGGACGTGTCGGGACGCATCCAGCTCGAGGACGGCGATCGTTTCTACAAGATCACCATCGTCCCGGACGACGGCGGCGAAGAGGTTGTCTACGACAAGCTCTCCAAGCGTCAGCGTCTGCGCGTCTTCAAGCACGACGACGGCACCGAGCGCCTCTTGGCGGACGGTGACCACGTCGAGGTCGGCCAGCAGCTCATGGAAGGTGCTGCCGATCCGCACGAGGTTCTGCGCGTGATGGGTCCTCGCCAGGTTCAGATCCACCTCGTCAACGAGGTCCAGGAGGTGTACCGGTCGCAGGGTGTGTCGATTCACGACAAGCACATCGAGACGATCGTGCGCCAGATGCTCCGTCGCGTGACGATCATCGACAGCGGCTCCACCGAATTCCTGCCCGGTTCACTCACCGAGCGCAGCGAATTCGAGTCGAGCAACCGTCGCGTCGTCTCCGAGGGCGGCGAGCCCGCAGCCGGACGTCCGGTCCTGATGGGTATCACCAAGGCGTCGCTGGCCACCGACTCGTGGCTGTCGGCAGCGTCCTTCCAGGAGACCACTCGTGTGCTCACCGATGCGGCGATCAACTGCCGTAGCGACAAGCTCATAGGTCTCAAGGAGAACGTCATCATCGGTAAGCTCATCCCGGCTGGTACCGGCATCAACCGGTACCGGAACATCACGGTGCAGCCGACCGAAGAGGCACGTGCCGCGGCATACGCGGTGCCGTCGTACGACGATCAGTACTACAGCCCGGACGGCTTCGGCCAGGGAACCGGCGCTGCAGTGCCGCTCGACGACTACGGTTTCTCCAACGAATACCGCTAGAGCGACTCCGTCGCACGTGAGCGGAACTTCGTAGCCCACTACGAGTTTCCACTCACGACGACAGGGCGTGACCAACAAAGCCCCGCATCGACTTCGGTCGGTGCGGGGCTTTGTTCTATGTGGAGGGGGCGCGGTGAGTTTGCCGCGGCACTCGAGTCGGTACCGGTATGACCGAGCAAACACCCAGCACAATCGTGAACATCGGCGTGGCCATGTTCACCGTCGCCGATCAGGACGCAGCCCTCGATTTCTACTCCCGCGTTCTCGGGTTCGAGATTCGCGGTGATCTGCGCTTCGGTCCCGAGAGCGAATACCGGTGGTTGGAAGTGGCCCCGCCGGGTTCGACGGCGCGGCTCGCCCTGAACCCGCCGATGGGAGGTACGCCCGGCGGTGGATCCATCGGTGTCGAGACTGCCGATGTCGCGGCCGAGCACAAGCGGCTCAGCGCTCTCGGCGGCGTCGATCTCGACGATTTCATGGAAGAGGTGGACGGCGTCCCGCCGATGTTCGCACTGCGCGATCCCGACGGCAATTCGGTCTGGGTCGTTCAGGCCTGACTCGGTCTACCGGGACTCATGAACGCTGCGATCGCGCCGCCGCTGTCACACCGACGAATGCCAGCGCCGCAAAGGTGAACAGCAGCAACTGCGCCGATCGCAGCGTCGACGGTTCCCCGAGGTTCACCAGGACGCCCGCCAGAGCTGCTCCGAAGGCGTTGGCGATCAGCTGAACAGTGTTGATGGCGGCCGAGGCTCGTGCGCCTTCGCCCGGTTCGGCGACCGATGTCATGGCACCGACGGCCAAGTGTGGCCACGCGATTCCGATTCCGACGCCCGCGACGAGCAGACCCACTACCCACGTGGTGATCGAACCGGGACCTGCCTGCTCGGTGAGAAACGCTGCCACGATGCACAATCCGGCGGCGACGAGGATCGGGCCGGCGATGACGATGCGTCGTACGACGCGTGGAGCGGTGGCCGACGCGCTCGGTATCTCGCCGAGTGTCCACCCGAGCGCCAGGGCGGCTCCGAGGAATCCGGCGGCCAGCGGTGCCAATCCGGCGAGACGTTGGCCGAACAGTGGGATGAAGGTCTCCACCGTGGACGCGACGGCGAGGACGACGATGGTCAGGTATATCCATTTCAGCGCGGACGCGCCGAAGGTCGACGGGGGGAGTACGCCGTGCGCTGCGCGACGGTCGGCGGCCACGAAGGCGATCAGCAGCAGTACTCCTCCCAGGACCATGGCCGCGGTGATCGCGAGGTTGGAGACCACGCCGGCTATGCTCACCAGCAGGGCAGCCGTGGTGAGCAGGGTCAGCGACAGTGTCGGTACCGGGCTGGGTTCGGTGGCTTCAGCGGTGTGGGCGGGCAGTGCTCGCGGGACGAGGGCAGCCATGGCCAGAGCTGCGAGAACGAGCACACCGAAGGCCATTCGCCAGGCTCCGAATTGCGCGAAGATTCCGCCGACGGCCGGTCCGGCGAACGTTCCCACACCCCACATGGCCGAGACCAGAGCCGCACCTCGTGTCCAGAGATGTTGCGGCAGTGCGGCATTGATGACGGCGTAGCCGAGTCCGGCCAGTAGGCCACCTCCTGCGCCCTGAATTGTGCGGCCCACCAGTAAGAGTTCCATCGTGGGGCTGACGGCACACACGACGGTGCCGAGAGCGAAGACCGTCAGGCCGATCAGGTAGGCACCGCGAGGTCCGCGGGCGGCCAGAACTTTGCTGACCAGCATCGAGGAGATGACGGACGCAACGAGGAAAACCGTTGCAGTCCAGGCGTAGTAGCGCTGGCCGCCGATCTCGTCGATGGCCGTGGGGAGCAGGCTGGTCGTCAGGTAGACGTTCGTGGCGTACAGCGCGACGCCGCCGGCGAGAACGGTAGCGGTGCCGAGGTAGCGAGCGCCGAGCAGCTGTCGCCAGGTTCCGGTCGTGGATTCGGTGGGGGAGTGCATGGTGTGGAAGGCTACGATCTCGAGTTCACTTGAGATCAACTCGTCGTGTCGGCTGGGAGGCGGCATGATCCGTATCAGTGACGAACTGTTGTCCATCGGGGAGGTCGCGTCCAGAACCGGCGCCGCAGTGTCCGCGGTCCGGTATTACGAGACTCTCGGGCTCGTTCCCGCCGAGCGGACGGCGGGCAACGTCCGAAAGTTCCCCCGTCATGCCATTCGGCGGATCTCGCTGATTCAGGTGGCGGTACGGTTCGGAATACCGCTCGCCGAGGTGGCCGAGGTCTTTGCGTCCCTACCGTCGGGGCGCACCCCGAACAAGCGCGACTGGGCCAAGATTTCGGTTGCATGGAACCAGCGGTTGGAGGATCGGAAGCAGTCGATTGCGCGGATGCAGGAGCAACTCACCGGCTGCATCGGCTGCGGATGTCTGTCCCTCAACAAGTGCAGTCTGCTCAATCCAGGCGACGAGCTGGGCAAGGCGGGCCCCGGGGCGCGGCTCATCTGACGCGTACGTCGGCGGTGTCGAGGCTTGTGGGTGGCCGGCTATGGCTGTTCGATGAACGTGTACGGCTCGGTGATCAGGTTGTCCTGCACGACGACGAAGTCCTGGCCCGAGACTACGGCGGGGGCGTCGGGCGGCGACAGTGCCCAGGAGATTCGGGCGACGTCACCCAGGGCGGTGGGCTCGGCAGTGACGGCGAATGTCAGACCCGCGGAGGGCCCGACCAGCGCTCGAATCGCCTCGATGACCGACTCTCCAATCTCGGATGACGACCTGGTTCATCCGTGGTGACACACGGCCTCGAGGTCGATGCCGTTGAGGTCCCGCACGAAGGATCCGTAGTAGGTCGCGTGGTATTCCGGCTGTAGTCCTGGAGGCCGGAGTTCGGTCGCGCCCGCCGACAGTGCTGCCGCGTGGAATGCGTCGACTGTGGTGCGGTCCGGGGCGCTGAACGCGAGATGGGTGTGGGGGCCGATGGCCGACCCCGGTGCGTCGACGATCCAGAAGAAGGGCTTCACCTTCGCCCAGCCGAATGCGACCATGGCGAGCTGGTTCGCTTCGGGTGTGAGCGGCACGCGCATGATCTCGGTGATGCCGAGCGGTGCCAGAGCGGCACCGTACAACTCGGCACTGGCGGCGAGATCGGCGACGCCGATATTGAGGTGGTCGATCTGGGATCCTGTGCGGTCGATGTTCGTCATGCCCTGACGATTCCCGAGATCGCGGACGGTTACGGTCCTGAATCGAATGGATCTACCGTGTTCATTTCTGCGTCGAATCGATGACGGATGTAGTTTGCCCGGGCACGAGAGTCTCGGGCAATGGTGAACCGAGGTAACGACGTCAGGATCGGTCGCGACATTTCTCTGCGGGCCGGGGCCACACGTCGACAGTTTCTGACGTGGAGTGCGTTGGTGGGGGCGCTGGCCTTCACGCCCGAGCTTGCGGGGACATCCGCGACTGCAGGTGCGCAGTCCGTGATCACCCCCGACTATCCCTTCCGTCTCGGTGTTGCCTCCGGCGATCCGTTGCCCGATTCGGTGGTGCTGTGGACCAGACTCGCCACCGATCCGTTCGCCCCGCTGGGCGGCATGACGCCCGGCGTGGTGCCGGTCCAGTGGCAGATCGCTGCCGATGAAAAGTTCGGTCGTATCGCAGCGCAGGGTATCGAGCTGGCAACTGAATTCGACGGTTGGTCCGTTCACGTCGATGTGCGCGGGCTCGAGCCGGCGCGCGAATATTTCTACCGTTTCCTGGTCGGCCCACATGCGAGTCCCGTCGGTCGCACCAAAACTGCACCCGCACTTGGGCAGCCGCTGAGCACCCTCGATTTCGCCTGGGCCTCGTGCCAGAAATGGGAGGACGGCTACTTCGGCGCGTACCAGGACCTGGCGGCCTCGAATCTCGATGTGGTGTTCTTTCTGGGCGACTACATCTACGAGTACGCGATCAAAAACGAGGGTGCGCGGGCGGGCGAGCCGCGCACCGAATCGGCGGCCCGAGAAACCATGGTGCTGGCCGATTATCGCGATAGGTACGCCCTGTACAAGGCAGACGAGAACTTGGCGGCCGCACATGCGTCGGCACCGTTCGTCTCGACGTTCGACGACCACGAGGTGGACAACAACTGGGCCTCGCAGATCAGTCAGGACGCCCAGGAGTGGAGCCCGCGGAACGACCCAAGCCAGAACGACGATCCCCGAGAGTTCCTGCTACGCAGGGCCGATGCGTTCAAGGCGTGGTGGGAGAACACTCCGGTGCGCGCGAACCTGCGGCCCGTCGGTCCGGACATGAAGGTCTATCGCCGGTTCTCGTTCGGTGATCTGGTGGACTTCTCGGTGCTCGACACCCGGCAGTACCGCAGCGATCAGGCTCATGGAGACGGTGAGCACGCGCAGGACGCCGAGACGGCGGATCCGGCGCGCACCATCACCGGTGCGGCACAGGAACAATGGATCCTCGACGGATTCGCGGCGCCGTCGAGGTGGAACTTCCTGGCGCATCAGACCGTCATGTCCGATCTCGCGCAGGGGCAGGGCAACGACCGCAAGGTCGGCATGGATCCGTGGAGCGGCTACGAAGCGTCCCGGCATCGAATTCTCGACGGAGCCAGGGATCGTGGCACGAAGAACGTGGCGTCGATCGTCGGCGACATCCACCGGACGATCGTCTCGGAGTTGCGACGCGACTACCAGGATCAGGTCTCGCCGTTACAGGGAGTCGAGATCGCCACCACGTCCATCGCGTCGGGCAAGGACGGTGCCGACATCGACAAGACCGGTGCTGCGATCGCCGACGGTTCACCCCACGTCAAGTACGGAAATGCCCGTCGCGGCTACCTGCGCAGCACCCTGACACCCACCGAATGGCGTTCGGAGGTAAGGGTTCTCGATGCCGTGTCGACGCCGGGTAAGCCGGTTCGCACGGCCATGACGGTCACCGTTCCCGAGGGGCGGCCGGAGATTCAGCTGGGGTAGCGCCTGGTGCCGCAGGCTCATCCCGTGCCGAATGTTCGGATCATGGACCACACCTCGGGCCCCTCACTCGGTGTGGCGTGGCTCGAAACACGGAACCCGGCCCGCTCGTACAGGCGAACGTTGCGCAGATCCGATGTGTCCAAGGCCAACCCGGAGGCACCACGTTGCTGAGCTTCCTCGACGGCCTTCTCGAGCAGTAGTCCGCCGATCCCGTGCCCTTGCCGATGCGGTTGCACGCCGAGCGTTTCCAGTGTCCATGACCCCGGTGCCGCGTCGCTGGAGGACAGTCGGTCGATCCGATCTCCGTGTAGCTCGATGATCCGCGCGATGGATTCGTCACCGGGCGGAGGGGCATCTGCGGGCAGTAGTGCAGCGACCCCGGCGTAGTCGGCGGTGAGCAATACGATTCCGTGTCGATGCGCATGTTGTAGGTACAGCTGCTGGAGTTCCTGCAGCGTGGCCAGGTAGTCCTCGGCCGGGATCACCCATCGCGTCCATGGGTAGTCGGCAAATGCGTCGCGCAGTGTGTCGGCCGCTGTTGTCAGATCGTGGTTTTCGGCGAGTCGGGTGGCGGGATGGTGCATGGGTAAACCTCTGGAAAGACGGCTCAGCGCCCGTCGGCGATGATCTGTGCGACGTTGCGTTCGGCGAGTGCGGTGATGGTCAGTGATGGGTTGGCGGCACCGGTGCTGCCCGGGATCAGGGCACCGTCGACGACGTAGAGCCCGGGGTGGCCCTTGACGCGACCGTAATCGTCGGTGGCGTCGCCGAGTACTGCGCCGCCCAGGGGGTGCGCGGTGAAGGTGTCGTCGACATCGCGGGTGAACGGTTCGGCGGCGACGATGGTGCCGCCGGCCTGCGCCATGCGATTCTGCACGGCGCGTAGGGCTTCGACGGTGTCTCGGCTGCCACCCTTGGGCCAGTTCAGGGTCAATCTGTTTGCGGCGGAATCGAATCCGAAGTTTCCCCGAAGCGGGTCGATGGTCATACCGAGTGAGCCGAGGAAGCCCATGTTCACGGGAACGCCTGGGGTGTACCAGTTCTCGACGGTCAGGGGCAGTCCGGAGTCGTCGACGATGCGGGATGCGCAGGGCGCAGCCTGCGGTCCGGCAGACATCGGTCCGAGGGACCTGGTCATCGAGGCGTCGCCGTTGGTGCCCCAGCCGGTGCCGACGAATTCGTTGAGGTTCGACAATGCTCCGGTGGTGCGTGCGCGCATCAACAGTTCGGTGGTACCGATGGATCCGGCCCCGAGGACGAGGGTGTCGCACGTGAGTGTCCGGGTCTCGACGATGTTGCCGAACGGGTCGAGGCGTTCGATGTCGACGCGGTAGCGGCCGCCGGATTCGCTGCCGATCGCTGCGACGCGGTGGCTGTGGCACACCGTCGCGTTACCGGTGGCTTCGGCTTGGGGGATGTAGTTCTGGGTCAGGTCGTGCTTGGCACCGTTGGAGTTACCGAAAGTGCTTTCCCCGACGGTCGCGGACGGCCGGGAGCGGCCGGCGATCTCGTCGCGCACGACGTTCCAGTTCCAGTTGCCGTCGACTGCTTCGGGGCGGAAGCCTGCACGGCGGGCGTGATCGTCCCAGGTTCGTGAGTGAGCGAAGTTGGGGCTGTTGTAGACGTCCTCGGGCATCGCCGACGGCCGGAGCATGGAACGGGCCTTGGGATACCAGGTGGCTGCCATCTCGTCGTAGTTCAGGCGTCCGCCGAACGAGAGGTCGAAGAATTTCTTGTTCGGTGCGATGGTGACGCCGGTGTAGACCACGGAGCCGCCGCCGACGGCTGCGCCGCGCCAGACCGAGAGGTTCTCGTAGCGGGTGGTGTCGAGGACGCCGCCGAAGAGGTCGACCGGTCCGACAGGGAGACCGGTGATGTTGGTGAACGAGGTCTGCTGCCACAGTCCGCGGCCGTCGGCCGTCATGTCCGCCGTGAAGATTTCGCGCCAGGGGTCGCGCGGCCAGCGCAGTCCGCGCTCGAGAACGGTCACCGCGGTGCCGGCCTGGGCCATGCGTAGGGCGGCGGCGCTGGCTCCGAAGCCGGAACCGATGACGATGACGGGCGAGTGGTCCGGTGGCCGGGGAGGGTCGGCGAACAGTTCGGGTACCAACGACCGGATTCGGTCTGCTCCGATCGGCAGAGCGCCGGCGACGGAGGATCCGGGCAGTCCGGTCGAACTCAGGACCGGGGCTGCAGCGGCGCCGAGCATTCCGGCAGCGGCCAACCGCAACAGTTGCCTTCTATTCACGGCAGTACTTCCCCCTCGGACACCTCGCGGACAGCGCTCCCGATTCTGTCGTGTTTGCGACAAGAAAGCCAACGGTCCGGTCGTATTTCGGGACGGCTCCCAGCTCGGCCTCAGGTTTGCCTGCCAGACTCCGCTCATGGTGTCGGCATCGGTGGCTGTATTACTGCTCGTCGTAGCGGTCACGGGGGTCGTCGCGCACCTGTTCGACGGACGTGGGCAGCCGATGGCGGTCGCTGCGGCTTTGGCACATGTCCTCATGCTCGCGGCTGTGCCCGGAACCGTGTTGGCAGGTGTGGCCTTCGGTGGGTGGGGGCTGGCGGCAGGATCGGCGGTCTCTGCCGCGGCGGTCGCGACCCAGTTCCGGCTCCGCTACCGCCGCGTCGCCCGGAGGCCGAGCGAGTCGGACCTGACGGTGTTGCACGCCAACATCTGGCTGGGCCAGGCCGATCCGGGTGCGTTGATCGCGCTCGTCGAACACCATCGGCCGGACGTGCTCACTCTCGTCGAGCTGACGCCCGAGGCAGATGCGAGTCTGCGACCCAGGCTGTCCGAGCTGTTACCGCACGCCCACGTCAGCGCTGGACCCGGAGGGAACGGAACCGGCATCTACAGCCGATTCCCACTCGCCGACGAGCAGCGGCACGACGGCTTCGTGACGGAACTGCTGTCGGCTCGGGTACAGATGCCGGGCCGGCCGCTGGTGTTCGCGGTGCATCCTGTTCCGCCGTGGCCGCGGGAGCCGTCCGAATGGGTACGTGAGCTCGGGCTGCTTCGGCAGCTGCTGGCCAAGATCCCCGCCGACGACGGACCCGTCGTGGTGGCCGGGGACTTCAACGCCACGCAGGACCACCGGCGCTACCGCGACCTGCAGGACGGCCGATTCGTCGACGCCGCGGTGGCCACGGGAGCAGGCATGCTCAGGACGTATCCGGCGCACACCTGGCACCCGCCGGTCATTGCCATCGACCATGTTCTGGTGGCAGACATGGGGGTTCGTTCGGTCGAGGCCGTGACCGTCCCCGGCTCCGACCACCGCGGCATCCTGTCGCGATTGGCTTTCTTACCGAACTAGGGCTTTCCGAACTAGGGCTTTCCGAACTAGGGCTGGGCCGGCAACTGCTGCAGCGACCACTTGTTGCCGTCGGGGTCCGCGAAATACACGAATGTTCCCCAGCCCTCGTCCTTTGGCTCCTCGACGGTCAGGCCCACCGCGGTGAGGTGGTCGTAGGCCTCCTGGGCACTGTCGACAACCATCAGAATGCCTGCGCCGGCACCGGGTTCGGCGTCGGTGATGCCCTCGCCGATGGCGATGGAGCACGCCGATCCCGGGGGAGTGAGTTGGACGTACCGAATGCCTTCCCATGGGCGTGCGTCGTGGTCGGCATCGAACCCGATCGAGGTGTAGAACTCCTTGGCGCGGTCGACGTCGGTGACAGGGACGGTGATGAGTTCGATCTTCATGGTGAGAGTCATGAAGCAATGATGAGCCCCATTGCGGACACATTCAGTCCGCGATGAGCAGGTCGTTCCGAGAAATATGCCCGACGCCCCGCCGGTTGCAGCTGATGTGTTCTTCTCACTGCTCGACCGATCCCGCACGAGGGCAGGCGTCGACGACGCCGCAGCGCTCCGTCACACCGTCGAACGCGGCGTGCACGCCGAAAAGCTCGGGCTGCACCGGTTCTGGGTGGCCGAGCATCATGCGGTACCCGGTATCGCTTCGGGCGCGCCTGCGGTTCTCGCAGCGGCGGTGGCGTCGCAGACCTCGCGCATTCGCGTCGGATCCGGCGGGGTGATGCTGCCCAACCATCAACCGCTGATCGTGGCCGAGCAGTTTCTGATGCTGGAGTCGCTGTTTCCGGGTCGGGTAGACCTGGGCGTCGGGCGGTCGCTCGGGTTCACCGAGCCGGTGCGCGCCGCGCTGCGTCGAGACCGCGACGCTCCCGATACTTTCGAGGCCGACATCGCCGAACTGCGGTCGTATCTCGACGGGTCCGGTCCTGTGACCGCGCGGCCGGCAGCCGCGCCGCCGCCGATGTTCGTGCTCGCGACCGGTGCCGGTCTCGAGGTCGCCGCCCGCGCCGGGCTGCCGGTGGTCGTCGGTGGTCCTGTATTGCGCGGGGACGACCCATTGGCGCTGTATCGCAAGCACTTTCGGCCGAGTTCGCAACTGTCGGAGCCGTACGTGATCGTCTCGCTCGATGTGACGATCGCCGCGTACACAGCAGACGCGCGCCGTCTCGCACTCCCGGAGGCATGGGCGATGGCGCGATCGCGGCGCGAGGGCGAATTTCCGGCGCTCGAACCCGCCTCGTCGATCGACGAAACGCGGTGGACGCCGCGCACCCGAGATCGGATCGAATCCTCGTTGGACGCAACCATCCTCGGCACGGCCGAGCAGGTTCGGCCCCGGCTCGACGAGCTGATCGAGCGCACCGGAGCGGACGAGATCATGGCCTCCACGTCGACGTTCGACCGGGCCGAACTGTTCGCCGCGGACGCCGCTTTCGCTCAGCTCTCCGCCGCTGTTTCTTGAACCGGAGCTGTGGGCTGGGCCGGTGCCGTATCGGCCAGCGCGGCAACCAGATCGCGTTGAATGTCGGTGGCCGGCACGGTCGCGTCGACCACTGCCGAGACCGGTAGTCGCAGCCGACGGTCGGCCTCGGTGCGAAAGACGAGGCCGGTTTTGGGTGTGCTCTCGGCCGTGCTGGCGTAGAGGATCGACCAGCATTGCGGGTGGTTGAGCAGTTCGGCGCTCGCGGTGTGATCGGACGCCACCGGCGGGCCGAAGGTCAGTGGAAGCCCACTGCGTTTCATCTCGCGTTCGATGACGCGGTGCAACAGGATCTGCTCGCTTCGTTTCGGCAGCAGCAGTGGGTATTCGGCGAGTTGGCTCAGGCTTGGGTTGGGTTCCCCGGCCAGGGGATGGCCCTCTGCGAGGACGACGACGAGGTCCTCGGTCCACAGTTCGGTGACGTGCAGACCGGAGCGTTCGACGCTGCCGCGGATCAGTGCCACCTGGCAGTCACCCGACGTCACCGCTTCGATCTGTTCTGCGAATCGTTTGAGAACGAAGTCGATCTCGGCGTCGGGATGGCGTTCGCGTACCGCGACGATTGCCGAGATGGCGTTCGCGGCGAACGTCATGTTTCCGGTGAGGCGGAGTTGGTTTCGACGCCTGGTCGTCAGCGCCAACGCTGCCTGTTCGAGCTCCACCATGTGGCGGGCGATGGACACCAATTGTGCTCCGACGACGGTCAATCGGACTGTGCGTGAGGTGCGCTCGAACAGCGGCTCACCGATCTCGCGTTCGAGCTTGGAGATCTGCAGACTGATCGCTGATTGCGAGACGTAGCACCGCTCGGCGGCACGGGAGAAGTTGAGTTCTTCCCCGACCGCGAGGAAGTACTTCAGTTGCCGCAGCTCCACGGCGACCTCCATTCATGAGTTCTGCTCATGGATGCTATTTCAACTTTCGCGTTGATAGCGCAGGAACGGCGGAGTTTCATGGAGGTAGTTCTGCGATCTACAAGAAATGTGTGCTCGGAAAGGGAAGTGCCGTGAAAACGTACGACGTCGTCATCGTGGGTTCGGGATTCGGAGCGTTGGCCGCGGCCAAGGCTCTGGGCAAGGCCGGTGTGACGTTCTCTCTGATCTCCAGCACCACCGAGCACCTGTTCCAGCCGCTGCTCTACCAGGCAGCAACCGGGATGATCTCGACGGGCGAGATCGCCCCGCCGATCCGGCGCATTCTGGCGCAGTACGACTCGGCCGATGTGCGTCTGGGCCGAGTGGTCGACGTCGATCCCGAGAGCCATCAGGTCACCTACGTCGGTGGCGGCGAACGCCACACCATCGGTTTCGGTCGCCTGATCGTCGCCACCGGAGCCACTCAGGCCTACTTCGGCCGCGACGAGTTCAAGGACCGCACCTTCGCGCTCAAGACCGTCGACGACGCAATCGCCCTGCGTGAGCAGATTCTGAGCTGCTACGAAAAGGCGCACCAGACCTCCGATCTCGACGTACGCAAGGAGCTGCTCAGCTTCGTGGTCGTCGGTGCAGGCGCAACCGGCGTCGAACTGGCCGGCCAGATCAGGGATCTCGCGCACCGGTACTTCGCCGGCTCGTTCCCCGATATCGGACCCGACGACGTCACGGTCACCCTCGTCGACGGTGTGAAAGAGGTACTCCCCGCTTTCGGTGGCAAGCTCAGTGCCTATGCCCGCACCAAGCTCGAGAAGTCGGGCGTCGACGTCGTCACCGGTGCCATGGTGACCGATATCGCCGACGACGTCGTGACGGTGCAGGACGTCGACACGAAGACCTCGCGTACCTACCCGGCCAAGACCGTGATCTGGTCGGCCGGCGTTCAGGCCAGTGAGCTGGCGGCGACGATCGCCGAGCGCACCGGGTGCGAGACCGATCGGGCCGGTCGGTTGCTCGTGCACGACGACCTCACCGTCGGTACCGCGAAGGACATCTACGCGATCGGCGACGTGACCTCGCTGCACAAGCTGCCGGGACAGTCGCCGGTCGCGATGCAGCAGGGTCGCCACGTAGCCAAGACGATCATCGGAAAGGTCGACGCCGGAACGCCGTTCAAGTATGTCGACAAGGGCAGCATGTCGATCGTGGGCCGATTCAGTGCGGTGGCTCGACTGTTCGGCAAGGTCGACATGTCCGGACCGATCGCTTGGTTGATGTGGCTCGCGGTGCACCTGATGTACCTGGTGGGCTTCCGCAATCGTTACGTTGCAGTGGTGTCGTGGATGACGTCGTACATCGGCGACAAGCGACCGCACTTCCAGTACACCGACAAATCCGGGTCGATGCTGGAACTTGCCGACGAGACATCGGACAGCGAGACATCTGACGACGAGGAACGTTCAGCGGCTTAGGGTTCGGATAGAGCTAGCTGCTCACCAGACCGTTGCGGTAGGCCCAGATCACCACGTGCACTCGGGTGCTGACCTCGAGCTTGCGGCAGATGTTGCCGATGTGGGTCTTGACCGTACTCTGCTCGAGTCGCAGTGATCGGGCGATCTCGCTGTTGCCCAGCCCTGTCGCGAGCAATTGCACCACCTCCATCTCCCGGAGACTCAGGTCGTGTTGTGGGGCAGTGCTTCTCGCCGATCGCTGTGGTGCCCCGCGTCGCGCGAACTCCGCCATCAACCGCGGAGTGACGCGCGGCGACAGGGCCGCTCCGCCGGCGGCGACGGTCGTCACGGCGTCGGCGAGCTCGTCCGGATCGGCATCCTTGAGCAGGAATCCGGATGCACCGCTGTCGAGTGCGGCGAACACGTACTCGTCGAGATCGAAGGTGGTGACGACGATGATGCGAACATCGTCGAATCGCGCCAGGATTTCCCGTGTCGCGGTGAGTCCGTCGCCGTTCGGCATCCGAATGTCCATCAGTACGACGTCGGGCTGCAGCGTCGAGACCTGTTGAACGGCATGACGTCCCGACGAGGCGTGTCCGACGACCTCGATGGCGGAGTTGCCGGCCAGGAACAGCTCGAATCCCTGCCGAACCACGGGTTGATCATCGACGATCAGTACTCTGATCATGCCGATACCCCGTCGGGACGCGAGATTTTGCCGTCGACCGGTAGTTGCGCGCGCACCACCCAGCCTCTGCCGTCGGCGAGCTCATTCGGCCCGGCTTCCAGCGTCCCGCCGAACAGGGCTGCTCGCTCCCGCATGCCGGGAATGCCGAATCCCTGACCCGAGGAATCGTCCTGACCGGAGGTGGGGGAAGCAATCGTGTTGGAAACGGTCACCTCGACATTCGAGGCTCCAGTGCTGACCTGGACCAGCGCGGCGCAACCGGGCGCGTGGCGCCGGGCATTGGACAGTGACTCCTGCACGATGCGAAAGCTCGTCAACTGCACCGCGCTGTCCATGCGGGCTGCGTCGCCGGTGACCTCGAAGTCGATGGAGGCGAACGACAATCGAGACTGTTCGACGAGGTCGGTGATATCGGAGATCATGGGCTGTGGTGCGCCGCCGTCATTGTCGGTCGGGCGCAGGATACCGACAATTTGGCGGAGACTGTCGAGGGTGCGCTGACCGTGTCCGATTGCGCCGGTGAGTAGTTCGCGTGCCTGCTCGGGGTCGCTCGTGATGAGAGTCCTCGAAGCCTTGGCCTGGATGAGCATGCCGGTGAGGTGATGGGCTGCGACGTCGTGCAATTCGCGTGCCATGGTGCGCCGCTCATTGTCCAGAGCTGTCTCCAGGCGTTCTCGGTGCGCCGATTCGGCCCGCCCCAGTGCCGCCTCGCTCTCCAGTTCCTGGGCCCGGCCACGTGCGATGTATTTACCCAGCGCGATGAGCACCGTGTAGTTGATGGCCAGGTTGGCGATCTGTTCGGCCACCACTCCGACGCTGCCGCCAGGTCCGGCTGCGGCGTCGGGAAAGGACAGGCGTGTATCGACGCTGACCAGGATCTCCAGTATCAATCCTGCGCCGAGGGGAACGAAGAGTCGCGGGCCGCTCACGCGAATTGCCAACGCGGCGATGGCGAACCAGTACAGGGGAGTGAAACCCAAAGTGCGCTCGGGTAATACGAGGATGAGTGCCACGCTGATCGCGACCACAGCCGAGTACGAGAAGACAGGGTAGGTCCGGCGGACGCAGGTCGCCGCTGTCATCGCCAGTACTGCGACGACACTTACCGTGATCAGGGCCGGGCTCTCGACGAGTTCGTCTCTGGTGTCGCCGACCATGCCCGTCGAGAGTTGGAATGCGGCGTAGACGACGGTGGCCAGCAGCATCTCGACGGGCAGGACCACCGGATTACGGGGCCGCCAGGAAGGGCGGAACGTGTTCGGTATCCGGGACCTGCCCATCATCAGCGTCGACTCCGTTCTGCTGCAGTGTCTTTCGAGACTACTGCAGTATCTTTCGAGCGCCCAGGGCTCTTGGTTCCCAGCACCCACAGCGGTCCGGTGACGAACCAGAAGAACGTGATGACGCCGAGCGGTTGCACCACTGTTTTCAACGCTGCTGCCTGCTCCGAGTCTGCCACGGTGGCCGCCAGCACGTAGGTGATAGCCAGTGCTATTGCGGCAGCGCACAGCCATTTCACGAATCCTCGGATCTCGTTGCGGTAGGCCTGCGGTCCGGTCTTGGCTGGCGTGGACGGTGCCGGTCCTCCCGCAAACCGGTGGGCGAAGCGCACGTCCAGCCAGGCCACAGTGGAGTGTGCGAACACGAGGGTCCAACCGAGGTAGATACCGGCGAGACGGTGAGCGAACTCGACCTCCCCACCGCGATGCAAGTCGACGGCGACGGCAGCGACGAGGACGAGATCTAGGACCGGAAGCAGCGCCAGCACGACGGTGCTGGCTCGCCGCATCCTAGCCAGGTAGCGCACGCACAGGCCGCCGAGGACCAGTACCCAGAAACCGACTTCGCAGACGGCGATGGTGAGCAGAATCGGATTGTCCATGGGCCGATCTCACGCGAGTCGACTCTGATGCGGTATCCCGCCGAGGCGTCGTAGCTGGTGATTCCTACCGACGTACGACGCGGCAGTCCACCGAAAGTCGTAGTAGGCCGCGCTACTGTGGAAATTACGCATACGGGACACGAAAAGGGAGTCGACGATGGCAGGCAAGAAGATCGACAGAGTCCATGCACAGTCCGCGCTGGAAACGGTTCGCGAGAATCCCGGTATTGCATTGATTGCCGCCGCACCTGCATTGGTGGTGCTCGCGGTGGTGTGGTGGCTTCTCGGATTTCCCGCCGCGCTGATTCTGCTGATCGCCGCAGGCGGTGCCGGCTACCTGTATCTCCGGAACCGTTAGTCGGGTCTACGCGCCGTCGGAATCGGCGCGGGGGATGCAGAATTCGGTGATCGTGGCGGTACTCGCTGCCAGCTCGGCCCAGCTGCATTCGGTGGTCAGCACAGCGATCGCCGAGGTGGGGAAGCGGTGTCGCACTTCGCGGGCCACGTCGGTGTCGTCGTCGACGGCCAGTTCGAGTGCCGTCCACGGAATTCCGGGCTCGTGCCCGACGACCAACAGTGTCGAGACGGTCACGTCGTCGAAGTAGGTGTCCGCCAGTTTGATTTCGTCGATGATTTCGTCGGCCGAACCACCGTAGATGTCTCGCTCGAAGCGGGTGGGTGCATCGCCGAGGCCGGTGGCGGCCAAGGTCTCGCGAGTCCGCAGAGCCGTCGAGCACAACACGGCGTCGACGACCCCGACGTGCTCGGTGATCCAGGCTCCCGCCAGTCCTGCTTCCCGTTGGCCGCGTGGAGCCAGTGGCCGCTCGTGGTCGGGCACGCCGTCGGGGTAGCCGGATTTTCCGTGCCTCATCAGCACGAGAGTCCTAGTGGTCGCCATGCCGTCCACCGTAAACGGTCAGGGCAACCTCGTCGGGAACGACGTTCACCGGCTCGGGGAAAACGAACTTCCGCATTGCCCACCACCGGAAGGCGGTGGCGAGCAGGGTGCCGACAATGGAGCCACTGACGAAGTCCGCGATGTTCTCGGTGATGAAAGACACGTTGGGAGCGCGCAGATCCAGCACGTAACTCGACACCCAGAGCGGCAATTGGTTGATGGCCAGACCGGTCCCGGCGACGGCGAAGAACAGCGCTGCTTCGTGATGGCGACGTCGTCCGCCGCGGGCAGTGAACGACCATTCCCGGTTGAGAACGTACGACACGATCGTCGCGATCAGCACGGCCAGAACATTGGCTGTCACCGGCTTGTCCTGCAGGATCGTCCACTTCAAGCCGAAGAACAGCACGACGGTGACGACGAAGGTGATTGCTCCGACGATGAGGAACTTCAGAGCCTCGGCGTGCTTGACGAGGGGCGCGAGCCAACGCTCGGGAACGTGGTCGGTGAGGCGGTCGGACACATGCATCCCATCGACGTTACCTCGAGTAACGGGTTGGGTAGTCCCATCAACGATAGGCTCGCGGCACTATGGGCCGCCCGAAAACCAGTGCTCGCTTGTCCGTTCTGATCGTCTTCTTCGTCAACGGCGCGGTGTTCGCCAACTGGGCACCCCGCATTCCCGAGATCCAGAACTCGTTGTCCATCGATGTTGCCACGCTAGGTCTCGCACTTGCAGGGGTCGGTGTCGGCGGGCTTGCCGCAGCACCCGTTGCCGCCGTGCTGGTTCACCGATTCGGCAGTCGGTGGGCTGTTCTCGCGTCGGGACTCTTGTTGTGCGGTGCGTTCGTGCTCCCCGCTGTGGCGGTGTCGTGGTGGACGCTGCTGGCAGCTCTGGTCCTGCTCGGCGGGGCCGACGCGGTGATGGATATTTCCATGAATGCTCAGGGAGTGCTGGTCGAGGAGCGTGCGGGTCGATCTCTGCTCAGTGGCTTTCATGCCGCGTGGAGCGTCGGGGCGGTGGTGGGCGGAGTGGCGGGTTCTGCGGCCGCGGGTGCTCGCCTTCCGGTCGCAGTGCACTTCGCCTGCGTCGCCGTGGTGCTGGTTCTTGCGCTCGCGGCGGTCGGCCGGGGTCTGTTGGGTCCGGATGCGCGGCCGGATGAGTCCGCCGACGGCCCAACTCCTCAGCCGGCCGTCGGCCGTCCGATTGCGGCGCTGGCCATGCTCGGCGCGGTGGTTCTGCTGGCCGGCCTGATGGAGGATTTTCCGCAGTCCTGGAGCGCGGTGTACATGACGACCGAGCAGGGTGCCGGTCCTGGCGCTGCCGGTCTGGCGTT
Organism: Rhodococcus sp. JG-3; assembly: GCF_000482405.1. Taxonomy (NCBI): domain Bacteria; kingdom Bacillati; phylum Actinomycetota; class Actinomycetes; order Mycobacteriales; family Nocardiaceae; genus Rhodococcus; species Rhodococcus sp. JG-3. The sequence continues at coordinate 4,752,330 of NZ_KI519398.1, read as the reverse complement.
CGTGGCGTTCTCGGTGGCTATGTTGGTGGGACGCCTGGTGGGTGACCGGATCGTCGATCGGTTCGGACCGTCGTCGGTACTGACGGGTGGCGCAGCGCTGGTTGCGGTCGCATTTGCAGGCATCGCGGGGCTGTCGGTGCTCGCCGTCGACGTGCCTGTACTGGTCATCGCTGCATTCGCGGTCGCCGGCCTGGGTTCGAGTCCGCTGTTTCCCATCGTGTTCAGCCTGGCCGGACGGCTTCCCGGCGTCTCGTCGGCTGCGGCGATCTCGACCGTGTCGCTTATCTCGCGTGCCGGATTTCTGCTGGCACCGTTGGTGGTCGGGCGGGTCGTCGAGGCATCGGGCTTCGGGTCGGTATTGGCCGCGATCGCTGCCGCGGGCGTCGTCGTCGCGGTGATCGGGTGGCTCTACGGCCGCAAATTTCCCGTGGACTCGGCTCAGGACTGCGGCTCCAGATAAGTGCGCAACAACCGACGTACCTCGTCGGCCGTGAGTTGCTCGGGATACGTCACCGCCTGCAATGTCAGTCCGTCGATGTAGGTATGCAGTTCGGCCGCGGCATATTCGTCGACGGTGCTGTCGAATGTGAATGCGGGGGAGTTCGGTCGATCGAGATCGTGCAGGTGCGCCCACGCGAGCCGACAGAGGTAACGGCTGCCGAACCACCCGGCCGTCTTGAGGGCGGCTAGTCGCTCGTCGAATCTGGCACGCACGAGCGCTTCCAGCCACACCGATGCCTCGGCGCGGCGGTCCTCGTCGAGTGGCAGTAATTCCTCGAGGACTCGGATCGCGCGAACCAGGCCGTCACCGCCGGCCGGATGTTCCTCCAACCGATGTACGACGCGTTGCGTCATGGCCTCGGCCGCGAAGAGGACAAGTTCTCCTTGATCGGAGAAGTAGTACCGCAGTGATCCAGGGGAGACGCCGGCTTCGGCAGCGACGCTGCGTACCGTCGCCCCGTTCATTCCTGCTCGTTCGATGACGCGCCACACGGCGGCGACGATCTCCGCTCGGCGTGCGTCGTGGTCGACGATCTTCGGCATCGGTCTGTTCTAGCACGAGAGCGTTTTTTCGACACGACTGTGCTGAAACCGTGTTACGGTACAGCTGTGTTATTTAAACTCGCCGGGCTTGCGCTGGTGGACAGCATCGGAGTCGGGACACTTGCAGTTCCGTTGTGGATGATGCTGCGGCCGTCGTTTCGGGCAGGTGTCGTTCTGCTCCATCTGTGTGTATTGGGGCTGCTGTACCTCGGGGTCGGTATCGCCGTCTGGGCGGCCTCCGACGGCCTGAGGGTGGCGATTCCTGGTGACGCGTGGATTCGGTTGGCGGTGGGTGTTGTAGTCCTGCTCGTGGGGGTGGTCTGCGACCGTCGGCGTCGAGTCCCCAGCAGTGCGTGGTGGACGCGGCCCCCGGGAAGTGTTCGCGGGGTTGTTCTGCTCGCGGTCGCTGTGGGCGCGGTGGAGGTGGCGACGATGCTGCCCTACTTTTCGGCAGTTGCCATCGTGGGAGATGCGGACCTGGGGCGGTTGTCCTCGGTGTCGATTCTGGCGGCCTACGTGCTTGTGATGCTGTCGCCTGCCCTCGTCCTGCTGGCTGTCGGAGTGGTTGCGCAGGAGCGTATTTCGTCGGTCACGCGACCGCTGGTGCGGCGCGTGGACCGTTGGACCGGCGACGTAGCGGCAACGGTGTCGATCGTGGTGGGCGCGCTACTGGCCGCGAATGCGGCGATCGAACTGAATCTGGTCTGACCTGGTTGTGGTCCGAATCGATGAAAGGGAAGCGATGAAGGTACGAGAGGCGGGCAGCATCGTCGTGATCGTCGTCGGAGCTGTGCTGGCGCTGTTCTTCTGGGACCTGCAGTTCTCCTGGTTCCAGGGCGGCCCGATCGGCTGTGTTCTGGTGGTGCTCGCGATGGTCGACGTATGGGAATCGCGTCGCGGCACCCCGAGGAAGGGGCTGCTCGCGGAACTGCGAGACGACATCGTCGGCACGAAAGATTCGAGCGATGAGTCCGACCGTGACACCCGGCCGTGAGTGGCACCGCCGGTTCGTATCGCCGGGACCATACTGATTTCTCGGCCGAGGCGTGATAAACAAGCTGTTCGGCGATCTGTATCGAGCGGAATGGTGGTGGTCTGGTGACGACCGGTGTCGACGCGGGTCTTCGTGCTCGCTCGCCTCGGCGTGGTCTGACCGCTGCCGGTACCGCCGTGATGGTTGCGGCTCTGGTGGTCGGGTGGGTCGTCGTGTATTTCATCGGCTTGGTGGGTGCGCTGTGGCGTTTTCGTGAGCCGCATGCGCCGGCACCGATCCTCACGATGCACGATCAGTGGACCGATCTCGCGGTCGGCGCACTGCAGGTCGTTGTGGGGGCGATCGCGATCGGCGCGGTGCATCTCGCGCGGCGACGGACTTTGCCGGCGGTGCTGCCTCTGCGGCATGGCTCCGCGCGCGAGGCTGCGTTGACTTGGTGTGCTGCGATCGGCGCGGCGTCGGCGATAGTGCTCGTATTGTCGCGACTGAATATCGTCCGGTTCGGGTTCTCTATCCCTGCCTCTGTCGAATCGGATTGGCTTGCAGTCGTTTCCGCGCTCGCTGTCGGTCTGAGGGAGGAGCCGATTCTGGTGGCTCTGCCGGTTCTGCTGTTGGTGGGCAGGATGCCGATCTGGGCGATCATGGGGTTGTCGGCAACGTTGCGGGGCTTCCTGTACCTGTATTTCGGCGGCGGCGGATTCCTGTGGGCAGCCATATGGGGCGCGGCGGCGGTGTGGGTGTATTACCGATATCGGCGATTGTGGGTGCTGATCCTCATTCATGGATTCGTGATGAACATCCAGGTCTTCGACCGGGTGATTCCGTCCGACAATTCGGCGACGGTGCTGCAGTGGATCAACATTTTGATCCTGTTCGCGGCCCTGCTGTGGTGGATCACGCCCCGCGCCCTCGATGCGTTCCTGCCGAACACGGTGGCTGTCCGTTCCAACGATCGGGCTGTCGACACGACGCCTGTGGTGACCGACGTCGTGCTGAATCCCGAGAACGCGAACTCCGACCGATCCAGAAACGAACCACCCGTCAAGCCCTGACCATGCGCGCCTCGTGGCATTCCCACGTCGGGTCGAAGCGGGCTTCGCCGTCCAGCTCGAACCCGTTCTTGCGATAGAAGGCGATCGCGCGCTCGTTGGCGGCGGCCACCCACAGATACGCAGCGGGAGTGTCCTCACCTAGTGCGTCGTTCATCAACGCCAGTGCAATGCCGGTGCCGTGGTGTTCGGGCAGAACGTTCAACGACCACAATTCCCTGTGTGCAGGCGGATTTTCGTCGCGCGGGGGTCCTCCGGTCGCGAAGCCGACAATGCGTGAGTCGCCAACGTCGACTGCACATCGGGTGCGAACTCCACGCGCCGACGACTCGTCGCGATGGGCGATGATCTGCTGCCACCGTTCGATGCGGTGCGCGGGCCTCATCGCATCCAACTTCGCACCGTTGATCATTCCCGCATACGTTGCCTTCCAGATCGCAACGTGTGCTGTACCGATCTGCTGCTCGTCGCCGGGCCGGATGTCACGAATCGAGTAGCTGCGCATGGTGCCGTTATACCGGCCCGAACTCGGTGACCGAATCGAATTTTCTTGTCGGACCCCTCTCGTACTATCGAATACATGTTCGATACCGGGGGGTGGGGAGCGGTGGAGACGCCGTCGGTCGATGACTGTATTGCGGGGTTTCTCGATGTCATCGCGCTCAGCCGTGTCCAGGAGAATCTTGCCCGGGCGGGGACCGTCCTGGCGTACTGCGACGTGCTCGAAATGCGGTTGGAGGCTGCCGAATCCGACGGTGGGGACCCTGGCGAGACCGTTCGCGGCGCTTTGTGCGACTTGGCCGTGACGATGACCGGCACGCGTCGCGATGCGTCGGTGATGCACGATGTCGCCGAGCGTTTACATCGAATGCCGTTGACGGCCTTGCGTTTCGTGACCGGCAGCTTCGACTGGTCGACGGTAGTCACCATAACCTCGGTGTTGCATCGCGCCAGTGACGAGACCATCTCGACAATCGAATACGAGGTCTGCGCCGCAGGGGGCCGAATGCGTCCGCAGGCCTTGCGGAACCGAATCTGGCGGTTGTGGATGAGGGCCGATCCGGACGGCGCTGCGCAGGCTCGCGAGACCGCGAAGTCGGAGGAAGTCGGAGTGCGGATCGACCGCACCGGTCCCGGCGGTATTTCGTCGCTCATCGCAAAAATCACGCATCTCGAGGCGGCCGAAGCGGATGCGCTCATCGTCGAGATTGTGGGGACTGTCTGCAAGGACGATCCGCGGTCGACGGGGATGCTGCGGGCGGCGGGACTGATGGCGTTGCTACACGGCGAACATTCGCTGGCCTGTCAGTGCGATCTGGGCGACGACTGCCCGGTTGCGGGCGGCACCGATGATCTCCCTCCTCGGCGCGGGCATCTCCTTCAGATCGTGGTGGCGGTGGAGACGCTGCTGGGACTGTCCTCGGATCCCGCGTCCTTGGCGGACGGGACGCCCATCGATCCGGAGGTGGCGCGCATCGTCGCCACCGACGCGAAATGGCAGGCCATGCTGACCGAGTTGGTCGACATGCTCAAACCCGAGGGAAACAGTTCCGACGACGACGACGACGACGGCGACGGCGACGACGGCGACGACGGTGAGGGCGGCGACGACGGTGAGGGCGACGAGGGCGAGGGCGACGACGGCCCTCAGGGCGGTAACCCGAAAGGTGGAGGACCGTCTGGCAGAGGGCCGGATGGCGGTGACCCGAACGACGTGAATCCTGATGGCAAGTCCGGCCCTGACGGCGATTCCGGTCCCGACGGCCATGGCGGTTCCGAGGGCGATTCCGGTCCTGACGACGATGCGGGTCCAGGCACCGGCGACCAGGACGACCGTCGCGGAAGAGGACCGGACGGCGTTGGAGGCTCGCAGCGCGGTGAGTGCAGCGGTCGAGACCCGGGCAGCAGTAAGTACCCGGACAGCGGGCACGACCCAGGCTTGCGGTTGTCGACCGGTTTGTTGCTACGTCGAGTGGTGGGCATCGGGCGCGTGCGCGCTGCCGGCGAGCTTCCGTCGATACGCGGGTCAGGTGACTGCGCGAATTCACCCGCCGTCCCTGTGCTGGGGGAGGAGTCTGTCCGCGATGGGCTGGTCGTGCGGTGGCTCGCATGGATTGCCGAGAAGCCCGAGCGTGCTCGGGGCATCTTTCCCGACGGCCACGGCGGGGAGCGCAGTCCATCTCAGGCTGCGGTGACCTATCGACCCAGTGCCCGCGTCGCTGCTGTCGTTCGGGCGGCGTATCGCACGTGCACGTTCCCCCGTTGCGACGTGCCGTCGGCGCGGTGCCAGATCGATCATCTGGTGCCGTTCGATCAGGACGATCCGCGGCGGGGAGGTTGGACCATCGTGACCAATCTTCAACCGGTGTGCGTGTTCCATCATCAGGCGAAGACCTCGAAAACGTGGTCGGCGGCGATGGTGGCCGGAGGGGTAATTCTGTGGTCGAACTCGCTCGGGTTGCGCTCGATCACGTTGCCGGACTTCTCGATCGGATTGCACGCGGGTCGCAGCCGACGTCGGAAGCGGTCTGCGAAACTAGTGAAGTCCCTGTCCGAACCGACCCGATGGGAACTCGACTACAGCGGATCCGCACCCCCGACGCTCGCGGACTTCCGTGCTGCCTCGACGGACTCGGCAAGGAAGAGGCTGGCAGAGAAGAGGCGGGCCTATCTCGAGCATTGCCGCGTTGTACACGCACGAATACGTCAGGACTGGAGTCGATACGATCCTGCGCCCTTCTGACGCCGGCACTGCCGGTGCCCGATAGGTGGTCAGGGCCACGCACCTGCTACCTTGAACGCCGTTCAAGTATCTGGGGCAGGTGATCGCCCCTTCCTCGAGGAGCCACCGTGTCAGGTATCGACAGCAGTACTCGCCCGCCGAGCCGTAAGGTCGGTCGAATGAACGTCTCCGCCCGCGACATGGCGCAGATCGCGGTGTTCGCGGCGCTCATCGCCGCGCTCGGACTGCCGGGATCGATCACGGTGGGCTTCTCCGGAGTCCCGATCACCCTGCAGACCCTCGGCATCATCCTGGCCGGCGCAGTTCTGGGACCACGCAAGGGCACGGCCGCAGTACTCGTGTTCCTCGCCCTGACAATGATCGGCCTGCCGCTGTTGGCGGGCGGACGCACCGGCCTCGCGGCGATGGCCGGCCCCACCGTCGGATACTTGATCGGCTGGATTCCCGCAGCGCTGATCATCGGTTGGCTCACCGCCCGCATCCTGCCGAAGTACTCGATCGTGCTCGGACTGCTGATCAACGCCGTCGGCGGGATCCTCGTCATCTACATCTTCGGCACCATCGGATTGCTGCTCCGCACCGACGTCGGGCTCTTGGCCGCGATCACCACCAACGGACCGTTCCTGCCCGGCGACATCGCGAAGGTCGTCGTCGCCACGGTCGTCGCCAAGAGCGTGCACCGCGCTTACCCGGGACTGATCAAGAGGTGACTTTTACGCTGGGAGGTCGAGACCAGGACACCGCCATCGTCTGGCGCGGTCGCAGTCTCACCTACGCCGAACTCGACGCCGCCGTCGAGCAGTGGCCTCACCTCCCGGCACACGCCCAATCTCACGACGCCCAATCACACGACGCATCAGCACTGGATCTGCCGGACGCGTTGGTCTGTGTTGTCGCGGCGGCTCGGCAGGGGTGCGCGGTGCGAGTCGAGGACCCGGCCGCCAGGCCCGAACGCAGCGGCGACCCCGACCCCGACGCCTTCCTGCTGGTTGCAACCTCCGGTTCCACCGGCAAACCCAAGCCGCTCGCGCGGACCGCGGCGTCGTGGGTCGACAGCTTCGCCGAGTTCACCGACATCACCGGCATCCGTCCCACCGATTCGGTAGCGATCACCGGACCCCTGCACGCCACGATGCATCTGTTCGCGGCCTTGCATGCGCTGTGGCTCGGTGCCTGTGTCACCGACGATCAGGCGCAGGCCACGGTGGTACATGCGGTCCCCGCTGTGTTGCGGGACGTCGCTCCGCGGATGCCGCACCTTCGGATTGCGGTCGTTGCTGGAACGATGCTGGACTCCGTTGCAGCTCGGTCTGTTCCGGACAGCGTGAGACTGGTCGAATATTATGGGGCCGCCGAGTTGTCCTTGATCGCAGCGAGGGTCGTGGGTGAGCAGCCGACGCTGGCGCTGCTTCGCGACGTCGAGGTGCGCACCGACGACGGTTACCTGTTCGTGCGGTCCCCCTACGCCGCCTGGAGTGCACGTGATTGGTTCGCCGTCGGCGACCTGGCCGACGTGCGTGGCCGGGAACTCGTCGTCCACGGGCGCGGAGATGCGGCGATCAACGTCGGCGGCACCACCGTGATCGCCGAGGACGTCGAGCGAATTCTGGTCTCGATCGACGGCGTCCTCGCCGCCGCGGCGATCGGCACTCCGCACTCCGTTCTCGGCGAAACAGTCTCTGCCGTCGTCGAACTCGACGGTTCACGCGATCTGGACGTGGTGCGCGCCGATGCCCGAGCGATCATGACCAAAGAGGCACTACCGAGGCGGTGGACGGTGGTACAGCAGTTGCCCCGCACCGCCAGCGGAAAAATCGCACGCGGGGCACTGCTGGCTAGAGGAGCACTGGCGTGATGCCCACACCCGTTGTTGTCGCGGGTAAACGCACCGCGATCGGCATTGCAGGGCACGGGTTCGCCGATGTCACGGCACCTAACTTGGCGGTACCGGTTCTGAAAGCTGTTGCTGCAGAGATCGATCCGCTCGGTGTTCCGATCGACGACGTGATTCTCGGCAACTGCCTCGGCCCAGGCGGTGACGTCGCCCGAGTGGCGGCGTTGGGTGCCGGGCTCGGGTTCGCCGTCCCCGGGGTCACCGTCGATCGCCAGTGTGGATCCGGGTTGGACGCGTTGGCCCAGGCCGCGTCGCGCATCCGGAGCGGCGACGAGACGATGATTCTGGCCGGGGGAGTCGAATCTGCAAGTACCAGCCCGTGGCGGTTCTGGCCGCCCGTCGGCGACGCGGAGCCGGTCCGCTACACCCGAGCGCCGTTCGCGCCCGACGGTTTCGACGACCCGGACATGGGTGTTGCGGCGGATGATCTCGCGCGGCGTCGTGGGATCGGTCGCGAACGCCAGGATGCCTATGCCGCACGGTCTTTCGCCCGAGCGGCAGCGTACGACTTCTCCGCGGAAATCGTGGCTGTGAACGGCATGGCTACCGACGAGCGCATTCGGCCCAACATGACGACGCAGCGCCTGGGCAGGCTGCGCCCCACGTTCAGCACAGACGGGACCGTGACTGCCGGTAATTCGTGTGGAATCTCCGACGGCGCAGCCGTTCTGGCGGTCACCAGCCTCGAGCGAGCCGCAGGCATGCCGGCGCTGCGCATTCTCGGCAGCGCTGTTGCCGGGTCCGATCCTGCCCTCCCCGGGCTCGGACCGGTACCCGCGATCGACAAACTGCTCGCCCGCACCGGGGTGGCGCTGAGCGACATCGAAACAGTCGAGATCACCGAGGCCTTCGCGTCGGTCGTGCTTGCCGTCGCGGACGAGCTCGGCATCGACGAGGACCGCATCTGCCCGGACGGTGGTGCCATCGCAATGGGGCATCCGTGGGGAGCGTCGGGCGCAATATTGTTGGTGCGGTTGCTCTCTCGTATGCTGCAGCCCGGAGGCCCTGCGCTGGGGCTGGCGGCCTGCGCTATCGGGGGCGGGCAGGGAATAGCAATGCTGGTGGAGAGAGTGTCATGAGTACGGTCGCCTTCGAGAACATCTCTCACGCATTCGGCGAGCGGCAGGTGTTACGCGGTATCGATCTCGAATTCGACGAACGCCGTATCGGTATCATCGGGTCCAATGGATCGGGAAAATCCACGCTGGCCCGCATGATCAACGGGTTGATCAAGCCCGATACCGGCCGGGTCACGGTCGACGGAATCGACGCGGCCAAGAAGGGCGCGCAGGTCCGCAAGAAGGTCGGCTTCGTCTTCACCGATCCCGACTCTCAGATCGTCATGCCCACCGTCGCTGAGGATCTCGCGTTCTCGCTACGGAGGTCCGGGCTCAGCAAGACCGAGGTGGCCGAGCGTGTCGACGAGATGCTCGTCCGGTTTCGACTCGATCGGCACCGCGACCACCCTGCTCATCTGCTGTCCGGTGGACAGAAGCAGTTGCTCGCCATCGGGGCCGTCCTCATCCGGCGGCCGGAGGTGATCGTCGCGGACGAGCCGACGACGTTGCTCGATCTGCGTAACGGCCGCGTCGTCGCAGACGCCTTGAATTCGATGGACCAGCAGGTCATCGTCGTGACTCATCAGCTGGCATTGCTGGACGGTTTCGAGCGCGTCATCGTCATCGACGACGGGCGAATTGCATTCGACGGCACCCCGGCTGCCGCGGTCCCGGCCTACCGCGAGTTGATCGGATGATCGGTCTCTACCGCCCCGGTGATTCGTTGCTGCATCGGATGAGTCCGGGATCGAAACTGCTGGCGCTGATCGTTGCCATTCTGGCGACGGTGATTCTCGCACGCACACCGCTCGAGGTCGGCGTGGTTGCCGTAATGGTCGCAGTACTGTTCGCGGTCGCCCGCATCCCTGCGAAAGTAGCTCTGGCGCAACTACGTCCGGTGCTGTGGATGCTGCTGATCATTGGCGTGTTCCAGGTGATCATCACCACCTGGCAACGCGCAGTGGTGGTCTGCGGAGTGCTGATCGTCTCCGTCGCGTTGGCCGCGTTGGTCACGCTGACCACCCGGGTCACCGACATGCTCGATACCGTCACCCGAGCCCTCGGTCCCGTCCGCCGCTTCGGCGTCGACCCGGATCGAATCGGTTTGCTTCTCGCCCTTGCCATTCGCTGCATACCGTTGTTGGCGTCGATCGTGCAGGAAGTGTCGCAGGCCCGAAAGGCCCGCGGCCTGCAGTGGTCGATGACGGCCCTGGCCACACCGGTGTTGGTGCGTGCGCTCCGTACCGCCGATGCGATGGGCGACGCTCTGGTGGCGCGCGGTGTTGACGACGACGGTGTGGACGACGACGGTGTGGATGACGACGGTGCAGATGACGAGTGACCTTCTCACCGCGCGGATAGCGCAGCACTGCGATCGGGCAGACATCGCGATCGTCGACGCGACCGGTCGGATCACGTACCGGGATCTGTGGCGTCGGGTGGAACGTGCGGCCGCTTCGATGGCCGGGATGCATCGAATCGCGGTGTTGCCGACGTCGGACATCGACTCGCTGATCGTCGTCGCGGCCGCGATGCATGCCGGCGTGAGTGTCGTTCTGCTGCATCGGCATCTGCTACCCGGCGAATTCGTCGACGCGATGTCGGTCACTGCACCGTCGCTCATCGTGGCGCATCCGCGTCAGCACGCACGATTGCACAGGTGGGGTGCCGACGCGGTGCTGGCACCCGAGCAGCTCGCCGGCGACCGTGTTGCGCGCGTCGATCCGCCGGCACGCAGCGCCGAACTGCTCGTGGGCATCACCTCCGGAACCACCGGCCCACCGAAATTGTTCGTTCGTGATCAGGCGTCCTGGGCGGCCACGCTCGACCGTTCCGATTCTCTGTTCGATCTCGGTCCGGGCGACAGAGTGTCTGCATCGGGAACTCTCGATCACACGCACTTTCTCTACGGTGCGTTGCACGGGCTTACTCGCGGCGCAACGGTGGACCTGCGCACGGCGGCGGCCGCTCTCGAATATGCTCCGACACACCTGTATTCGGTACCGACGATCGCCTGGGACATCGCGCGGTCGAACGTGCAGTACCCCAGCGTCCGCGAGGTGCTGTCGTCTGCGGCGAGATGGCCGCAGTCGGGTCGGGCGGCACTTGCCACGGTGCTACCGAACGCGACCATGACGCACTTCTACGGCGCGTCGGAACTGAGCTTCGTCTCCTACGACCGTCGAACGTCCGAGGGGGCGGAGATCGAGGGGGCGCTGTTCGACGGCGTCGAGGTGGAGACCAGGGGAGAACTGCTGCACGTGCGCAGCGACATGCTGTTCGACGGCTATCTGAGTCGGGTGGGTGAGCACACCACCCTGACGGACGGGCCGGTCGACGGGTGGATGACGGTCGGTGATCGCGGCAGCGTCGACCAGGGCCGGCTGACCTTGCTCGGCCGCGGCAGCGAGACGATCGTTCGAGCCGGCCTCACGGTCGAGTTGCCCCCGATCGAGGCGGCGCTGTTGTCGGTCCCCGGTGTTCTCTATGCCGGAGTTCTGGGCCTGCCCGATGACCGAGCAGGGGAGATACCGGTCGCCGGAGTGGTTGTAGCACAGAATGATTCACCGACGGTGGCGCAGATACGGCGGCACCTGCGTTCGTTGCTCCCCGACCCGAGTCTGCCCGTCGTCATTGCGATCGTCGACGGTTTGCCGCGTACCCCGCGCGGCAAGCTCGATCGTCAGGCCTTGGGTGCAACCTTGGCGACGGTCCGGACCGTCGGTTCGCCCGAGGCTCCGGTGACGACGAACCAGACGGTCAGCGCTCCGCCCTCGTAGCGGTGACGCAGCGTCACGCGTTCGTTCGCCAGCACCGGCGTGAGGTATTCGATGACGGCGCGGTGGGGCGCTGCGGCCAGGTGCGGCAAGTCCACCAGGAGTTCTTCGACCGCGTGCCAGTACGCCGCGTTGTTGAGGTGGTTGAAAGGATCGATATCGGTTGCGCGCAAAGGGAATTCGATGTCGCTCTGGGACTGCGACGGTACCGGTTCGGTCAGCCACGCCTTCCAGCGCAAGCGGTGCTGATCGGTGGTCTTGGCCAGCATCTCCAGTGCCCCGTCGCTGATGCGCGTCGGCATGCCGGTGTCCTTGCTGATGTTGATCCAGAAGCCCTCGGTTTCGATGCGACCACCCTTGGGGGTCGTCACCGCCACCCGCATGTTGGACCACCGCGTCGACATCGAGGAACACCAGCGCCGCAGGTGCACGCGGTCGGGAAAGTGGATGGGCTCGAACACGTCGATGACGGTGCGTCGCACGATCCACATCGGGTCGGTCTTACCCAGAGGGGTGGCGTCGAGATTGTCGGTGCCGATGTCCTGGAGGTAGCGCGCGACACCGTCGAACCGCAGTCGGTTGTTGGGGTCGATGTCGCCGGTACGTACTGGCCAGCTCGTCTCGAAGCCTTCACCGGGCGGCGGCTCGGGTGCCAGTTCGTCGTCGAAGCCGGCCGGTTCCACGCGTGCATTGGTCACGTCCGCACTGTACGCGGGTGGACCCACGTGATACCCGTCAGAGGATGTGGCGAGCTCGCATCCCGTCGAACACCGGTGCCACCCGCACCACGTCACCGGTGGTGGGCGCATGCACCATCTGCCCGTTGCCCATGTAGATCGCCACATGTCCCGGGCCCGCCGCGCCCCAGTTGCCGAACAGTAGATCGCCCGGCTGTGCGAGGGCCATCGGCACCTCGGTGCCCACGTTCCACTGCGTCTCCGACGTACGCGGCAGGGTGACCTTTCCGCCCGAGGCCTTGAACAGTGCGTAGGACGTCAGGCCCGAGCAGTCGAATCCGCCGCCGGACGGTCCGTTGATGTTTCCGCCGCCCCACACGTACGGCAGGCCCAGGTAATCCATCGCCAATTGCACTGCCCGCCCGCCCATTCCGGTGAGATCGAGCCCGGCGAACGGAGTGAGGATGGCCGCGAACTGGGCCTCGGTGGCCCGGATGCGCGCTACGTAGGGCTTGGTCTGAGTCTCGTAATCGACTGACCCCGAAGGCATTCCGCCCGAGCGCAACACTGCACCCGCTCCGGCGTTGTATCCGGCGAGGGTCAGGTCCGTCGTGTCGCCCGAGACCTTGCCGTCGCGCTTCCAGCCGTCGACCTGTCCGTAGATGTCGCACAGCATCGTTCCCGACGCCATGACCGAGTCACCGATGCTGTTGACGTCGACCACGCCGTTGCCGTCGTAGTCCTTGCCGTAGGTTGCCCACGTTCCCGGCATGAACTGGCCGGGTCCCTGTGCGCCGGTGCTCGATACCGGAGCTGTCGGACCGTATCGAAATCCGTTCTCGGCGGCATAGAGTGCGGCGATCGTTGTGGCCTTGACGCCGCCGCAGATGTTGCCCGCCTTCTGCAACCACGGAACGAACGCGGTGATCGCTCCCACTGCACCCAAACCGATAGGACCGACATTGATGCCGGTGAACGTGATGGGTAGACCGGGGAACAGTGCTCGCCGAATGGCTTCGGCCGATGCCATGAACGCCGTCTGGGTCGCGATGTCGGCGGCGGTGTACGTCCGGCCGGCGAATTGCAGGGCGCCGGTGGCGAGCCCGGCGACGGCGCTGGATGCCGTACCGGACGAGAAGACACTGAAGGGAAGCGGGGCGCTCGGCGTGATCGCCGCCGGTGTGAGACCCGCAGCCATTCCCACTGCGGGCGAGGCTGCTGTGGGCGTCACTGCTGTGGGCGCTTCCGGCGTCTCGATCTCGGCAACCGTGGGCATTTCCGGAAGCATCGGTTCGACGGCGGTGTGCAGTCCCTCGGCGGCGTCGTTCAGGGTCCGGTCTGCGACGTCGGCGGCGGGTTCGGGCATGGTGCCCATCAGCTCTGCCCATTGATCGGACATCGTTTTTCCCTGGTCCTCGGCAGCGGCAGCGACCGCGGCTGCCTGATCCTTCACCGCCTGATTCTGCAGTGGAGCTGGGGCGTCCGTTCCGGCGACTGCGCCTGCGGCAGACACGATGACGGCAACGATGACTGCGAAGGGATCGCCTGCCATGCTTCGACTCCTGTTACTCGATCGTTCTTCCCCGAGCCAGGAGCTGTGATCAGACTCACCCGGGTGCTGCAATCATCATGCACGGTGCAGCCGATCGACTCATGAGTTTTGCGAAACTGTCAGAGCAGCGAAACTCAGAGCAACGAGGCCCAGTAGTCCGAGAACCGGATTCCGATGAGCGCGACGACGATTGCGTACCACACGGCGAGCAGCGTCCACCGCCATTCGAGGAAAAGACGGCCGACTGTGCCCGGGCATTCGTCCGGATTACTGGAGCCGGTGCTGATCAGTCGGCTCAGAGCCAGTACGAACAGTGGCATCGTCACCGCCCACACCACCATGCAGTACGGGCACAGGGCACCGATCTCGTAGAGGCTCTCGAAGATCAGCCAATGCACGAACACTTCGCCGAGCAGCAGACCGGCACTGAGTCCGAGCCAGAACCAGTGCGGGAGTTCGACGCGGCCGAGCCACAGGATACCGGCGACGAGAGCGACGGAGAACGCCACGATTCCGAGGATCGGATTGGGAAATCCGAACAGCGCAGCTTGCTTCGTGACCATCACCGACCCGCACGAGAGCACCGGATTCAGGCTGCACGACGGAACATAGGACGCGTCTTCGAGGAGCTTGAATCGTTCGATCGTCAGGGTCAGTGCGGCGAGGAGCCCCAGTGCGCTGAAGAGTGTGAAGACTGCAGCGCCGGCGCGAGTTCTCATGGTCGGTTACCGGTTGCTGCTCAGTTTCCGGCTGCCGCGGCGGCAGCGAGGATGTTCTCGGGTGTCGGGGTGGCGACGTCGGTGCCGTTGACACGGACGCTCGGCGTTCCGTTGATGCCCTCGCCGATGACGGTCTGCGTCTGGGTGGTGACCCAGTCCGTGTAACTGCCGTCGGTGATGCACGACGCGGTGGCGGGGGAGTCGGCACCGGCTGCGGCGGCGATCTCGACGAGCTTGTCGTCGGGCAGACCGTTGCCGTTCTCGGCGGGCTGCTCGGCGAACATCGAGTTGTGCCAGTTCATCCAACTGTCCCGATCGTTCTCGGCGACGCAGATCGACGCGCTCGCAGCACGAGTGGAATACATCGTGCCGTTCGAGAAGCGATCGAGAATGGAGATGGGACGGTAATCGACGGCGACGTTGCCTGCGTCGGCCAGCTGCTGCAGAGTCGATCCGCTGACCGACTCGAATGCCTTGCAGGCCGGGCACTGGAAGTCCTCGACGACGCTGACGACAGTGGTGGCATCGGGGTTGCCGAAACGAATGGCACCGTTCGCGGTGAGCGACGTGGGCGTCAGCTGCGGGCCCGATGTGGAACTGGCGTCGGGAGATGCCTCACCCGACGTCGAATCCTTGTTGACGATGAACAGAGCAATGGCTGCAACGAGTGCGATGAGAACTACCGCGACGACGATCTGGATCAGCGTTCGACGATTCTTGTCGCCGTTCTGCATTGCCCGGATGTCCTTGGACGCTCTGCCGTCTCTCGATGCCTTGTTGCTGGTGTTCACGGCGACCAGTTTATGCAGGACAACCTGAGTGTCAGATGAGAGCAAGGTCGAACAAGTGCAGTATCAGATAAGAGCAGTATCAGATAAGAGCAGCGAGTCGTTCGATTGCGAATCGGTATCCGTCGATGCCGAGTCCGGCGACGACTCCGCTGGCGATCGGAGAGACGTAGGAGTGGTGCCGGAACTCCTCGCGGGCGTGCACGTTGGAGATGTGCACCTCGATGATCGGGACCTCGGGGATGACGAGTGCGTCACGCAGTGCCACCGACGTGTGGGTCAGTCCGCCGGGGTTGATGACGATGCCCGACGCCACCCCGCGTGCCTCGTGGATCCAGTCGATCAACTGTCCCTCGTGGTTGGACTGCTCTGCTTTCACGTCGAGTCCGTGTGTGGCGGCGGTCTTCTCGCACAGGGCGACGACGTCGGCGAGGGTGGCACGGCCGTACACCTCGGGCTGACGGGTGCCGAGCATGTTCAGGTTCGGACCGTTGAGCACCAGCACTTGCTTGGCCATGACGTCACTCGCTTTCCTGCTCTACGAACTACCGGGTCCGATCATTCCACAGCGTGGTTGACACAATTGCCCCGTGAGCATTGGGAAGACGGTGAGTACGGGGAGAACCGTATGGGTGGTGTGGGGCGTCGGTGTCTTCGCGTATGTCATCGGGGTGCTGCATCGGACGGCCTTCGGGGTCGCAGGGCTGAGCGCTGCGGACCGGTTCTCGATCTCCCCGTCTCTGTTGTCCTCGTTCGTGGTGCTGCAGGTGGTCGTGTACGCGGCGATGCAGATTCCGGCCGGAGTGCTGCTGGATCGGATCGGTTCGCGCAAGATGATCGCTGCCGGTGCGCTGATCATGGCGTCGGCGCAGATAACGTTGGCGCTCACCGAATCGCTGCCGGTCGCGGTGGCGGCACGTGCATTCGTGGGCATCGGCGACGCGCTGACGTTCATCTCGGTCCTGCGTCTGGTGCCGCGTTGGTTCTCGCCGCGGCGGGTGCCGATCGTGTCCCAGTTGACCGGGCTGCTGGGTCAGCTCGGGCAGGTGCTCTCGGCCGTTCCGTTTCTGATTCTGTTGAACGGGCCGGGGTGGACTTTCGCTTTCGGTAGCGCGGCGGCACTGGGTTTGCTCGCACTCGTCCTCTCGCTCGCTCTGATTCGAGATCGTCCCGACGACAGCACTGCTCCGGAACCGGAGCCGACGTCGTTGCGACAGACGCTGGACTCCATCGGCGAGGTGTGGCGACGACCGGGAACCCGGCTCGGATTCTTCTCGCACATGGGGACCCAGTTCTCGATCACCACGTTCGCCTTGTTGTGGGGTGTGCCGTACATGACCACCGCTCAGGGATTGTCGGCGTCGACGGCCGGAGCGCTGCTGACGTTGTCGGTGCTGTCCGCGGTGGCGTCGGGCATCGTGCTCGGTTTGCTCACCGGGCGCTACCCGATGCGTCGGTCCTGGCTGGTGCTGGCGATCATGGTCAGCAACGCCACGATGTGGGCCATCGTGCTGTCGCTGCCCGGACCTGCGCCGCTGTGGCTGCTCGTTCTTCTCGTCGTGGTGATTTCCGTGGGTGGGCCCGGGTCGGTGATCGGATTCGACCTCGCCCGCACGTTCAATCCGAGTGCCAATCTGGGGACGGCTCAGGGGATGGTCAACATCGGCGGCTTCCTGGCATCGCTGTTGGTCATCGCGGCGATCGGGTGGATTCTCGACGCCATGGGCGGTTACGACTTCGACAGTTTCCGGGTCGCGATGCTGGTGCAGTTTCCCGTGTGGATCATCGCGATCATCGGGGTGCTGGCGACACGGCGCAAGACGCGCAAGGTGCTCGCGGCCGACGGCATCCACCCGCACACGATGCGCGAGGTCCGAGACCGGATGCGCCGCAAATAAACCTTTGCTTAGTCGGCTTTCTACGAGCATGCTGGTGGTCCGAATATCGTTGTAGGACACAAGCAAACGTTACGTAAAGGTGAAACAAAGAGATGGTAAGCGAGCCTGAAGCGACCGCCGAGCGTGAAGCGAGTGCGGTGAGTGGCGAGTACTCGCACCGCGAGATCATGACCATTCTGTCGGGCCTGATGATGGGTATGTTCCTGGCGGCTCTCGATCAGACCATCGTGTCCACGTCGGTACGTACTATCGCCGACGACCTGAACGGGTTCTCCGTTCTCGCCTGGGTGACAACGGCATATCTGATCACGTCCACTGTCTCGACCCCGCTGTACGGCAAGCTCTCCGATCTCTACGGGCGCAAGCCGTTCTTCATGACGGCCATCTCGATCTTCGTCGTCGGGTCCATGCTGTGCGGCATCGCGACATCGATGTACGAGCTCGCAGCTTTCCGGGCCGTGCAGGGTTTGGGTGCAGGTGGCCTGATGTCGATGGCGTTGGCGATCATCGGCGACATCGTGCCCCCGCGGGAGAGGGCCAAGTATCAGGGTTACTTCCTGGCGGTGTTCGGTACGTCCAGTGTGCTCGGGCCGGTCATCGGCGGTCTGCTGGCCGGGCAGTCGTCCATTCTCGGCATCACCGGCTGGCGCTGGGTCTTCTACATCAACGTTCCGCTCGGCATCATCGCGCTCGTCGTCGTCTGGCGGGTGCTGAACCTGCCGGTCTACCGCCGCGAGGCCCGCGTCGACTGGTGGGGCGCAGTGCTTCTCAGCGTCGGGCTCGTGCCGCTGCTGATCATCGCCGAGCAGGGCCGCGTCTGGGGATGGAGTTCGCCGCGGGCACTGCTGTGCTTCGGGATCGGCATCGTGGGCGTCATCGCGTTCGTTCTCGCCGAGACCAAGATGGGCGACGACGCCTTGATCCCCATGCGGTTCTTCCGAAACCCGTTGTTCTCGTTGTGTATTGCCGTCAGTGTCATCGCAGGCGCAGCCATGTTCGGCGGCATCTCGTTGCTGCCGCAGTACCTGCAGGTGGTCAAGGGTTCCTCGCCGACTCTCGCCGGTTATCAGACCTTGCCGCTCGTCGGCGCTTTGATGATCGCGTCCATCGTGTCGGGTTCGATCATCTCGAAGACGGGGCGGTACAAGACCTTTCCGATCGTCGGCACTGCGCTGATGGCGATCGCCATGTTCACGTTCCACTACGTGCACGCCGACACTCCGTTGTGGCAGACGATGGTCGTGATGGGTGTGTTCGGTCTCGGTCTCGGTTCGATGATGCAGCCGCTCACGTTGGCCATCCAGAATGCGATGCCGCCCAAGGACATGGGCGTCTCCACCTCGGCGGCAACGTTCTTCCGTCAGATCGGTGCGACGGTCGGCGTGGCGGTGTTCCTCTCGATGTTGTTCACGCAGCTGACGCCCAAGACCGGCGATGCGTTGGTCGCCGCCGGTTCGACGCCCGCGTTCCAGCAGGCCGTGCAGAGCGCGGCCACCAGTGCCGATCCGTTGGAGTCCGGGTTCGCGAAGGCCATCGCCTCGGGTGATGCATCCGTTGCCGGTAGTGCCTTGCAGGACAGTTCGTTCATCCAGAAGCTCGATCCCGCGCTCGCCGAGCCGTTCCGCATCGGCTTCTCCGACGCGATGGACTACGTGTTCCTGGCCGTGTCGATCCTGATGCTCCTCGGATTCGTCCTGGTGCTCTTCCTCAAGGAGGTGCCGTTGCGCACGATGTCGGGTCTGGCGGCAGCTCAGCAGGAGCGCGACGAAGAGCGAGCGAACGACGTGGGCACGGGTCTACATTGATGGCGTGAATTCGGAGAACTGGGTTCGGCTCGGCTCGGTGGACACCTGGTACGCCGAGGTGGGCGACGGGGAACCGCTGGTCCTTCTCCATCCTGGGGGCGCTGATGCGCGAGCACTGGATGTCACTGTTGCCGGGTTGTCCTCGGCGTTTCGGGTGTTCACCCCCGAACGTCGAGGGCATGGCCGCACCCCTGATGTTTCCGGGCCTGGTCTCTCCTCCGAGTTGACGTTCTCGGACATGGTCGACGACACCATTGCGTTCATCGAGCAGGTCGTCGGGCGACGGACGCGGTTGGCCGGGTGCAGCGACGGCGGTGTCGTAGCGCTACTGGTGGCGCTGCAACGCCCGGATCTGGTGGATCGTCTCGCCTGCGTCGCGAGCGTCTTTCATCGCGACGGTTGGGGCGGCGGGTTGTCCGGTCTCGCCGATGCCGACCGCAGCGATTTCGTATGGCGACTCGACGATATGCACAGTGCAGATCCCGCACTGACTGCTAGCGATCTCGCCGCGTTGTCGGTGCGCACTCTGGTGATGATCGGTGACGACGACGAGGTGAGCATCGAGCATGCTGCCGAGTTCTACCGCAGTGTGCCGGTCGCCGAGCTGGCAATAGTCCCGGGTACCTCGCATGGCGTGTTGGTCGAGAAGCCCGCGTTGTGCAATGCAATATTGCTGGACTTCTTCACCCGGGATGCAGTGCAGACGTTCGCGCCCATTCGCCGAGCCTGATCTGTGGTCACGGGTTGTGACGCAGGCCGTCGAACAGTGCGTCCAATCCGCGATCGAGTTCGTGGGCACCGTCGTATGTGGTGATGAGGGGCGGCAGGACGGACATGATCGGGAAGTCCTCGATAGGGAGTCTGCGTAACGCGAGGCTGAGTCTGTCGACTGTCTCGTCCGGGTTGTCCGTCGTCTCCTGCGTTTCACTGAGCACGTGACCGCGGAGCAACGACATCAGCAATCGGTAGGCCGAGAGTGACTCGGGGACAGTGAATCCCGCGGTGGCAAACAGGCCCAATATGCCTTCGAGTGACATCAGGGACCTGGTGGTGCCCAGGCCCAGCGGAGTTGCTCGCGGCCGAGTCGCCAGCAAAACGGCCGCGCGCGGATGTGCCAGGGCGAGTTCGCGATAGTGCCGACCGAAGATCGTCAGCTGACGTCGCCAGTCGGTGTCCGATCCGTCCACCGACACGAGGTCGCCGAGAATCGAATCGGCAACGGCGTCGAGTAGTGCTTCCTTGGTGGCGACGTACCGATACACGGTCATGGGGTCGCGATCGATCGAGACGGCCAGGCTGCGGATGGTCAGGCTGTCGAGTCCGGTGTCGTCGATGATGCCAAGGGCGGCCGACACGACGAATTCGTGGTCGATTCTGTCCCGAGAGTTGTGGCTGCTGCGATCCGAGGGGGTCATCACATTGCTCCACCATTTTCGGTTATTCAGACAAGCGGTAAGCCGACGGCTTTCGGTCGACAAACAATTTTATTGTTCACCAACGTCATTCGCTTGACCCTCGACCCTACACATGGTGTGCTGTAGGCCTACACCGTAGAGATACGGGGAAACTCGCTGTTGCGGAGTGGGCCACGAGCCTCCGCCCCCTCTACTCATGTCGCGCAGTTGAACAGCCAGCCGGCGACGCCATCGAAGTACGGATACCGCGAGACCTCGGCGCCCCTGGATCGTTCCAGTGACCATCGTCGATCGTCGTGGTACTTCTGCAGACATCATCGAATCTCGTCGGGGGAATCGATATCCCTAAAGCGTTGTGCGGCAACAAGCCTCGCACGCATCCCCTCGAACAGATCGGTACACACCATGTACTCTCCGCAACATCGTCCTGCGCAGTCCAGATCCCGACGCAAGGGCTCGGCGTTGATTCCCCTCGTCGGTACCGTCGCACTGGCCACCAGCGCACTCATGCTGGTCAACGCCTCTTCGGCCGACGCTCAATCACCTGCTGTCGCCGTCCCCACCGTCGGTCTCGGTGCCGCAGATCCGTACGCAATTCTTGCCGGCTCCACCGTGACCGACGCGGGTGGATCTGTGATCAACGGCTCCGTGGGTGTGAGCCCAGGTGACGGGAACCCTTCGAGCGTCAGCGGACTGCTGCAGGGCCAAGTGACCAACGGCGTCATAGATGACAAGAACGAACGAGCACTGAATGCGAAAGCTGCTCTGCAGGTTGCATATACCGACGCTGCCAACAGATCGGGTCCTGAACTGGTCCCGGTCGAGCTGGGCGGCACCACTCGGTACGCCGGTTTGTACAAGGGCGACACACTCGGACTGACCGGATCTCTGCCTCTGACGCTCGATGCGCAAGGCAATTCCGCTGCGGTCTTCATCTTCCAAGCTGGATCCACTCTCATCACGGGGTCGAACAGCAGTGTCTCGCTGATCAACGGGGCCAGCCCGTGCAACGTGTTCTGGCAGGTGGGAAGCTCGGCCACTCTCGGCACCGGCACCGATTTCGTCGGCACGGTCATGGCGCAGGCGTCGATCACCGCGACGACGGATGCCGATGTGCGGGGACGGCTCTTGGCTCTGACCGGCGCAGTCACCCTCGACTCGAACACAATCAGCAATGCGGAGTGTGGGATCACCGAACCTCCGGTGACGACGACGCCGCCGGTCACGACCACGACGCCTCCGGTCACGACCACCACACCGCCGGCACCCACGACAACGACACCGGCACCCACGACAACGACGACCGCCCCGGGTGGCGGCGGCGGTACACCGGGTGATGGTGGCGGTACGCCGCCGATCGTCATCGAAGTACCCCCGATTCCGGGTCTGCCGCCGATCCCCGGCATCACGCTTCCGCCGATTCCGGGTATCCCGAACGTGCCGGACAACCCGAACACGCCGGATCAGCCGAACACTCCGGACCAGCCGCGCACTCCCGATCAGCCGAACACCCCGGACCAGCCTCGGACTCCGGACCAGCCCAACACCCCGGACCAGCCGCGCACTCCGGATCAGCCGCGCACTCCGGATCAGCCGCGCACTCCGGATCAGCCGCGCACTCCGGATCAGCCGGGTACATACAACCCCGGTGGCCAGATCACCCAGATTCCCAACGGTGGAGTCGAAACGGGCGATGGCAGCACCAGCGTGCGGCCGACCGCGGCGTCGATGACGTCGATGTGGGCTGTGCTGTTGGTACTCGCTGCAGGCGGGGTCTCCGCCTTGGCGCTCAGCCGTCGTCGACGCTGAGCAACACGTGAACACTGAGATCGATACTGCTGCAGAAGTTTCCCGCACTGTGACCCGTCGCCGGGTTGCAGTGCGGGCTGCGGCAGCAGCCTGCCTGATGGTGGTGGCCCTCGTGTCGGGGTGTGCGACACCCGTCGATGAACCCGCTCCGACTCGAACGTCAGCGGCGACATCGGCTGACGTTGTTGCTCAACCCAATTCGGTCCCTGCCCAGAGCGGTGGTTCGGCCGATGGTGTCGCATCTCCGCCCGAACGTATCGAGATCGACGCGATCGGTGTCGATTCCGATGTGATGGACCTCGGGTTGAATCCCGATGGAGCAATGGAGGTCCCGCCGGGCGGTTTTCCCGCAGGCTGGTACACCGGATCGCCGATCCCGGGTCAGCTGGGACCGTCGATCGTTGCCGGCCACGTGGATTGGGCCGGTAGTCCAGGTGTCTTCTACCGACTCCGCGAACTGGAGCAGGGAGACGATGTGTCCGTCACTGCCGAGGATGGAAGTACGGTCCGGTTCGTCGTCAGCGCTGTGGAGCAGTATCCGAAGGATGCTTTCCCCACCCAGAAGGTGTACGGCGATCTCGACCACCCAGGGTTGCGTCTGATCACATGCGGTGGCCAATTCGATTCGGATGTCGCCAGTTACGAGGACAACATCGTCGTCTACGCGGATCGGGTCTGACGCTCTACCTTCCTAGCCCGGCTCGAGTTCGAGGTCGATGAAACTACCTGCCGTTCCGCGCCTTGGGGTCTGCGGTAGACGGTCGGAAGGTGCCCGTGATTTGCGAGCTGCGTAGTTGCAGGCACGGTGACGGCAGTGGTGCCGGCATTGGAGACCCAGAATTCGACGCCATCAGCAAGCATGACCGGAGTCCACAGGCCCATGGTCTTCAGGCTGTGGTAATAGCGGCACAGGCAGACCTTCATGTCAGCTCGAATCGCTCCAGCACCACCTGAGTGTCGTCGTTCACCGTGAAATTCGGATCACCCAGCTCCTCGCGGACTTCGACGGACTGCCAGAATCTTTCGTGTCCGGCACGCCACTGCGCCACATCGGCGTATCCCTCACCCTCGTCGAGCGCATGCTGCAGCGGAACATCGCTCAGCGCAACGACATCGACGGCCGTGGTCTCGATGACCCCGACCACGGCACCCGCCGAATTCACCACCGCACCGCGTTCGCCGACCCTCGGCAGCTCCTCGTCGGTGTACTGAGCCAACAGGCTTGCCGTGCTGGTCTTCGCGCCGGACAGCACGGCCGCAACCAGCGTGTCCCGTAGTGGGCCCGGGTAGGCGAACTCGACAATCGGCAGATCGGTCACTCACGCATCATATTTCGAGGTCTACCCACACCAGTCTGTGGTCCGACGGGTGCTCGGCCTGATCGGGCCAATACACCTGCGAGTCGCGCACGGTCATATCGTCCGACGGCAGCACGTAGTCCACCCGAAGGTCACCCGGCGTCGGATCAGCGAAATCGGCTGTGTCCGTGCCATGTCCATCGGACGTGGGTGCCGGATCTCGAACCCGCGGAAGATCCAGAACCTGTGCGATGGCACCGGCCACGGAGTCGCCGTCGACCGGATCGCTGTTCTGGTCGCCCATCATCACGAACGACGCTCCCTCGTCGAGTCCGCCTCGCACGCCGTTGTCGTCGTAGAGGTAGTCGGCACCGGAAATGTAATCGGCGCTCAACCGGATCTCGTCGTGATTGCGCTTACCGTTACGGTCCTCGGGTCCGTCGAAGGATGGGGGAGTGGGATGCGAGGCCAACACGTGCAGCGTCTTCCCGTTCACGTCGACGGGCACGTCCCAATGAGACTTGCTGGACAGTCGAAGCGCGTCTGCGTTCTCTCCGTAATAGTCGCGCGGTAACAGCGAGTTCGGCATGTCCTTCCACAGAAAGTTCTGGAACGTGCGTACCGAACCGGTGTCGATCGGGAACTTCGAGTACACCACCATGCCGTACTGACCGGGAAACTGTCCGAATCCCCAGGCGTCACCGGGGCCACCGAGTGCGCCGTCCCCGTCCAGGTCGAGTCCCGAGTCGACGCCGGTGTTCACCGGAGCAGTGAAGAAGAACGGGTATTGCCCGTCCAGATAGTTCTCGTTGAAGAGGGTCGGGCCATCCGATCCCGAATAGTCGAACTCGTTGACCAGCAACACATCCGGAGAGTTCGCGGAGATCACGTCGGCCACTGCGCGAGCCTGGGCGTTCTCCGCGCTCAGGTCGGTGACCAACTGTCCGGCCGCGGACCGATTGAGACTGGCGTTGAACATCGCCACCCGGATGCTCGACGGTTCGTCGGGGGTCGGGTCTGCAGTAGACGGGTCCGTGGTGGAGCAGCCGGCAGCCATGAAGGCGAGGGTAACGGCGACGGCCACAAGTCTCGACGTTTTCACGTTTCCGACCGTAGAGACGGCAAGCGAACGTAAGGTTACGAATTAACAAGCAAGCGTGCTTGCTTTTTTCTCGTGCCTTTGTGAAGCTGGTCCCATGGCAGACCTCGACTCACTCGTCGGCGATCTCCGTGCCGAGGGTGACGACCTCGACGCGCTGGTGGCCGAGCTGGCACCCGAACGCTGGGCGGCACCTACTCCGGCGGCGGGCTGGACGATCGCACATCAGATTGCGCACCTGTCGTGGACGGATCACGTCGCGGAGCGAACCACTTCCGCAGCGTCCGGTGATGCCGCGGCCGAGGAGGAGTTCGCCCGCACGCTGAAAAAGGCCTGGGAGAACCCCACCGGGTTCGTCGACGACGCCGCCGAGGAGGAAGCGAGCAATCCGGAACTGTTGAGCGCCTGGCGAACCCGCCGCCACGCCATGACGGACGCGCTGAAGCAGGTCCCGTCGGGCGTCAAGATCCAGTGGTTCGGGCCGCCCATGAGTGCCGCGTCCATGGCCACCGCCCGTCTCATGGAGACGTGGGCCCACGGACAGGATGTCGCCGACGCGCTGGGCGTCACCCGCGTGCCGACCGACCGAATCCGCGGAGTCGCACACATCGGCGTCCGGACACGGGATTTCGCCTACGCCGTCAACGAGCAGACTCCGCCGGCGGAACCGTTCGGAATCGAGCTCACCGCACCCTCGGGCGAAGTGTGGACATGGGGCCCCGACGACGCAGAACAGCGTGTCACCGGATCTGCACTCGACTTCTGCCTTCTCGTCACTCAGCGCGCACACCGCGACGATCTGGACGTTCGAGCCGACGGGGCCGATGCCGCGCACTGGCTCACCATCGCCCAAGCCTTCGCAGGCCCTCCCGGACAGGGACGAGACAAGGCAGGACGCGAGAAAGCATGACCGTACGTATAGGCAACTGCTCCGGTTTCTACGGAGATCGACTGTCCGCGATGCGGGAGATGCTCGAAGGAGGAGACCTCGATTACCTCACCGGTGACTACCTCGCCGAGCTGACCATGCTCATCCTCGGACGCGACCGAATGAAGGACGCGACCCGTGGCTACGCCAAAACCTTTCTGCGGCAGGCCGAGGACTGTCTCGGACTGGCACTCGACAAGGGCGTGAAGATCGTCGCCAATGCCGGCGGACTGAATCCGCGTGGACTGGTCGAGGCGTTGGAGAAGCTGGATTCCGGCGCGAAGATCGGCTACGTGGACGGCGACGACCTCCTCGGCAGGGCAGGCGAACTCGGCCTCGGCAGCCCGCTGACGGCAAACGCCTACCTCGGTGCGTGGGGAATCGTGGAATGCCTGAACTC
Source organism: Rhodococcus sp. JG-3 (assembly GCF_000482405.1). Taxonomy (NCBI): domain Bacteria; kingdom Bacillati; phylum Actinomycetota; class Actinomycetes; order Mycobacteriales; family Nocardiaceae; genus Rhodococcus; species Rhodococcus sp. JG-3. Next base: position 4,726,383 of record NZ_KI519398.1, on the reverse strand, counting down.
CGGTGCCGACGTCGTCGTGACCGGTCGCGTCACCGACGCCAGTGTCATCGTCGGCCCCGCCGCCGCTCACTTCGGCTGGTCGACAACCGATTACGACGCACTGGCCGGCGCAGTCATCGCGGGCCACGTCATCGAGTGCGGTACTCAAGCAACCGGCGGCAACTACTCGTTCTTCACCGAGATCGCCGACATGTCCCGTCCCGGATTCCCGATCGCCGAGATCGAAGCCGACGGATCCTCCGTCATCACCAAGCACGAGGGCACCGGCGGTGCCGTCAGCGTCGGTACCGTCACCGCGCAACTGCTGTACGAGATCACCGGGGGCCGATACGCGAACCCCGACGTAACCGCGCGCATCGACACGGCGGTCCTGGCGCAGGAGTCCAGCAACCGAGTATCGATCAGCGGGGTCACCGGAGAAGCGCCGCCGCCCACCTACAAGGTCTCGCTCAACGCGCTCGGCGGCTTCCGCAACGAATTCACGATGGTGTTGACCGGCCTGGACATCGAGGCCAAAGCCGAACTGGCGCAACGGCAGTTCGAGTCGTGGTTGCCCGCCCGACCGACCGAGTTGGACTGGACTCTGGTGCGTACCGACAAGCCCGACGCCGAGACCGAGGAAACCGCAAGCGCGTTGCTGCGCTGCGTCGCCCGCGACAGTAACCCCGACGCGGTGGGACGCCAGTTCTCGGCTGTGGCGGTCGAACTCGCACTTGCCAGCTACCCGGGCTTCTCGGTCACCGCACCGCCCGGAAACGGAGCCCCGTACGGGGTGTTCACCGCAGGTTTCGTCGACGCACACGACGTACCGCATACGGCCCACCTGGCCGACGGCACCGAACGCAGCATCGCACCCTCGGCGGAGACGCGAGTCCTGGAATCGCTGGTCGAACCGCAGCTGCCGGCACCGCGAGCCGCCGAGGACACCATCCGACTACCACTGGGCACCATCGCCGCGGCCCGTAGCGGAGACAAAGGTGGGAGCGCCAACGTCGGGGTCTGGGTGCGCACCGATGACGAATTCGCCTGGCTGGTGCACGCATTGACGGTCGAGACCCTGAAGAAGATGTTGCCCGAGGCCGAAAAACTCACTGTCACTCGGCATGTACTTCCCAACCTGCGGGCGGTGAACTTCGTCATCGACGGCATTCTCGGCCAGGGCGTTGCATCGCAGGCCAGATTCGATCCACAGGCCAAGGGGCTCGGTGAATGGCTGCGGTCGCGGCACATCGACATCCCCGAAACACTCGCTTACAAGGGAGCACTCGTATGAGCATCTGGACGACGCCGGAGCGTCAGCAGCTTCGCAAGACCGTTCGCAGTTTCGTGGAGCAGGACATCGCGCCGCACATGAATCGGTGGGAGACCGAGGGCGAGATTCCGCGTGAGCTGCACAAGAAGGCGGCCGCTCTCGGTTTGCTCGGCGCAGGGTTTCCCGAGGACGTCGGCGGCGACGGCGGTGATCTCGCGGACGCGGTGCTGATCTGTGAGGAGATGCACCAGGCCGGCGCGTCGGGCGGACTGTTCGCTTCTCTGTTCACCTGTGGAATTGCGTTGCCGCACTTGGTTGCCGCGAGAGATCCTGAGCAAATCGACAAGTGGGTACGGCCGACGCTGGCGGGGGAGAAGATCGGCTCGCTCGCGATCACCGAGCCGGGTGGCGGCTCCGACGTGGGTCATCTGCGGACCAAGGCGGTCAGAGACGGCGACCATTACGTCGTCAACGGGTCGAAGACCTACATCACCTCGGGGTGCCGTGCGGACTTCGTCGTCACCGCGGTCCGGACGGGAGGCGAGGGTGCAGCCGGAGTGTCGCTCCTCGTCGTCGAAAGGGGCACACCGGGCTTCGAGGTCACCAGCAAGCTGGACAAGATGGGCTGGCGCGCCTCCGATACCGCCGAACTCTCCTTCGTCGACGCACGGGTTCCGGTGGCCAACCTGGTCGGTGCCGAGAACAGTGGCTTCGTCCAGATCGCGCAGGCATTTCTCACCGAGCGTATCGCTCTCGCCGCTCAGGCCTACGCCAGCGCGCAGCGGTGCCTCGATCTGACGCTGCAGTGGGTTCGAGACCGGGAGACCTTCGGAAAGCCGCTCATCGCACGGCAATCCGTACAGAACACCGTCACCGAGATGGCGCGCAAGATCGACATCGCTCGCGTGTACACCCGCTCCCTCGTCGAGCGGTCCATGCAGGAGGACGGTGACTTCATCGCCGAGGTCTGCTTCGCCAAGAACACCGCCGTCGAGTCCGGGGAGTGGGTGGCCAATCAAGCCGTCCAACTCTTCGGCGGACTCGGGTACATGCGCGAGAGCGAGGTCGAACGGCAATACCGCGACATGCGCATCCTCGGTATCGGCGGCGGAACCACCGAGATTCTCACCGGCCTTGCCGCAAAACGATTGGGGTACCAGGCATGAGCGTGCTGAAGTCCACTCTCGACACCGCATCGGAGCAGTACACCGGTGCCACCGAAGCCATGCACACCAAACTGGCCGAGATCGACGCCGAACACGACAAGGCGTTGCTCGGTGGCGGTCAGAAGTACGTCGATCGACACAAGAAGCGTGGCAAGCTGCTCGCCCGTGAGCGCATCGAATTGTTGATCGACGAGGATTCCGCGTTCCTCGAACTGTGCCCACTTGCGGCGTGGGGCAGCGACTTTCCCGTCGGTGCCAGCACCGTCATGGGTATCGGTGTCGTGTGCGGGGTCGAATGTCTCATCGTGGCCAACGATCCCACGGTCCGCGGCGGGTCCAGCAACCCGTGGACCCTGAAGAAGGGGTTCCGCGGCAACGACATCGCCACCCAGAACCGACTGCCGGTGATCTCTCTCGTCGAGTCGGGCGGTGCCGACCTGCCCACGCAGAAAGAGGTGTTCATCCCCGGTGGGCGCATGTTCCGCGATCTGACGCAGCTCTCGGCGGCCGGTATTCCGACCATCGCCCTGGTGTTCGGCAACTCGACTGCGGGCGGTGCCTACGTTCCCGGCATGTCCGATCACGTCGTCATGATCAAGGAACGATCCAAGGTGTTCCTGGCCGGACCGCCCCTGGTGAAGATGGCCACCGGTGAGGATTCGGACGACGAGTCGCTCGGCGGAGCCGAGATGCACGCTCGAAAGTCGGGTCTCGCAGACTACTTCGCCGTCGACGAGCAGGACGCCATCCGTATCGGACGCAGCATCGTCTCCCGGTTGAACTGGAAGAAGAAGGGGCCCGAGCCACGCACCGAGGTCATCGAGCCACTCGCCGATCCCGAGGATCTGCTCGGCATCGTCCCCACCGATCTGAAGATCCCATTCGATCCCCGCGAGGTCATCGCCCGCATCGTCGACGGTTCCGACTTCGACGAGTTCAAGCCGATGTACGGCGGCTCGCTCGTCACCGGTTGGGCAGAGTTGCACGGCTACCCGATCGGCATCCTCGCCAACGCACGCGGCGTGCTGTTCAGCGAGGAATCGCAGAAGGCGACGCAGTTCATTCAGCTCGCCAACCGGTCGAACACGCCACTGCTGTTCCTGCACAACACCACCGGCTACATGGTCGGCAAGGAATACGAGGAAGGCGGCATGATCAAGCACGGATCGATGATGATCAACGCCGTCTCCAACTCGAAGGTGCCGCACATCTCGATCCTGCTCGGGGCGTCCTACGGAGCCGGCCATTACGGCATGTGCGGCCGCGCCTTCGATCCTCGCTTCCTCTTCGCCTGGCCGTCCAGCAAATCCGCCGTCATGGGTGGCGCACAGCTGGCCGGCGTCATCTCCATCGTCGGACGCGCCGCCGCAGAAGCTCGCGGTCAAGCGTTCGACGCGGAGGCCGATGCCGGACTGCGCGCGATGATCGAGAATCAGATCGAAGCCGAATCGTTGCCGATGTTCCTGTCCGGACGCCTCTACGACGACGGCGTCATCGATCCCCGTGACACCCGCACGGTAGTGGGAATGTGCCTGTCGGCCATCGCCTCTGCCCCGATCGAAGGCACCGCGAACTTCGGTGTCTTCCGGATGTGATGCCCGCATGCTGAACAAAGTCCTCGTGGCCAATCGCGGCGAAATCGCCCGACGCGTCTTCACCACCTGCCGCGCGGAGGGCATCGATACCGTCGCGGTCTTCTCCGACGCCGACGCGGCATCTCCCCATGTGCGTGAGGCGGACTCCGCTGTGCGTCTGCCTGGGCAGAGCCCGTCCGAGACTTACTTGCGCGGAGAATTGATCATCGCCGCCGCGGTGCAGGCCGGAGCCGACGCGGTCCATCCGGGATACGGATTCCTCTCCGAGAACGCCGAATTCGCCCGGCAAGTTCTCGACGCCGGGTTGACCTGGATCGGACCGCCCGTCAAGGCCATCGAATCGATGGGCTCGAAGGTCGAGTCCAAGAAGATGATGGCCGACGCCGGAGTGCCGGTGTTGACTCGACTCGATCCCGAGTCGGTCACCGAGAACGAGCTACCGGTACTGATCAAGGCCTCCGCGGGCGGCGGCGGTCGGGGGATGCGCATCGTCCGCAGTCTCGATGCACTGCAGTCGGAGCTTGAGGCAGCCGGACGAGAAGCCCTCTCGGCCTTCGGCGATGGAACGGTGTTCATCGAGCGGTACATCGAAACCGGGCGGCACATCGAAGTTCAGGTCATGGCCGATCGATTCGGCACGGTGTGGACGGTGGGCGAGCGTGAATGCTCGATCCAACGCAGGCACCAGAAGGTCGTCGAGGAAGCTCCGTCGCCGCTCGTCGAACGCATCGACGGCATGCGCGAGAAGCTTTTCGAAGCAGCCACACTGGCATCCGAGGCCATCGGCTACGAGGGTGCAGGGACCGTCGAATTCCTCGCCGACGAAAAGGGAAATTTCTTCTTCCTCGAGATGAACACCCGCCTGCAGGTGGAGCATCCGGTCACCGAATGCACGACGGGTCTGGATCTCGTTGCGCTGCAGATCCAGGTTGCGGCGGGGGAGCGGCTACCGGCCGAACAGCCCACGACACGGGGACACTCGATCGAGGTTCGGCTGTACGCCGAGGATCCGGCTCAGGACTGGCAGCCGCAGAGCGGTGCCGTGCACCGATTCGAAATCCCTGGTGCGCAGTTCGAGGTGTCGGACAAAGCTGGATACATCAGAGTCGATTCCGGCGTCGAGACGGGCAGTGTGGTGGGAACGCAGTACGACCCCATGCTCGCCAAGGTGATCTCCTTCGCCCCGACGCGGGACCGAGCGGCGACTCTGTTGGCGAAAGCACTGCAGAACGCCACCATTCACGGCCTGAAGACCAATCGCGATCTGCTGGTCAACATTCTGCGCCATCCGGCGTTCCTGGCGGGCGACACCGATACAGCCTTCTTCGACACGCACGGCCTCGATGTCCTGGCTCAGCCGTTTGCGCAGGGCCGGGCCGAGGAACTGTCGGCGCTCGCGGCTGCCTTGGCCGACGCGGCGAGCAACGTCTCGCGAGCTCGGGTGAACCGGGGTCTACCCGGCGGCTGGCGCAATCTCCGGTCGCAACCGCAGCGCAAGACGTACAACGACATCACCGTCGAATACTCGATCGGACGCAGCGGACTCACCTCCTCGGTGGAGGGTGTCGAACTGGTGGAGCACACACCGACCTCGGTGACGTTGGACGACAACGGTATTCGTCGTATCTTCGCAGTGAGCACCTACGGGTCCGACGTGTTCGTGGATTCTTCCCTGGGCCCCGTTCGATTGGCTCGGGCACCGAGGTTCACCGACCCCACCGACGAGGTGGCGGCCGGATCACTGCTCGCGCCGATGCCGGGCAGCGTCATCAGAATTGCTGCTGCGCAGGGAGATACCGTCACCGCGGGCCAGCCCATTCTGTGGCTGGAGGCGATGAAGATGGAGCACACCGTGACTGCACCCGCCGATGGTGTGCTCACCGAACTGAACGTGCAGCAGGGTCAGCAAGTCGAGGTAGGACAGGTCTTGGCAGTAGTCACCGACACGCCAGTCGTCACCGATAACGGAGTGGAGCAACCATGAGTTTCATCGAAACCGAAGAGCAGAAGGGTCTGCGCAACGCAGTCTCGTCACTGGGCAAGCGCTACAACTACATCGATTACGTGCTGCCCAAGGCGCGTAAAGGTGAGCCACTGACCGAACTGTGGAACGAGGCGGGCAAGCTCGGCTTCCTCGGGGTCAATCTGCCCGAGGAATACGGCGGCGGAGGCGCAGGCATCTACGAACTTGCGCTCGTGCAGGAGGAGTTGGCTGCGCACGGTGCCGGTCTACTGCTCGTCGTCGTCAGTCCGGCCATCTGCGGCACCATCATCGGCAAGTACGGCACGCCGGACCAGAAGCAGGAGTGGCTCACCGCCCTTGCCGACGGTTCCAAGATCATGGTGTTCGGCATCACCGAGCCCGACGCCGGATCCAACTCGCACCAGATCACCACCACGGCGCGTCGCGACGGTGACGAATGGATCTTGAAGGGCAACAAGATCTATATCTCGGGCGTGGATCAGGCCGACGCCGTATTGATCGTTGCCAGAACGGAAGACAGCAAGACCGGCAAGCTCAAGCCTGCCCTGTTCATCGTGCCCACCGACGCTCCGGGACTGCAGAAGACGCAGATGCAGATGGACATCGTCGAGCCCGATCATCAGTTCGTGCTGTTCCTCGACGACGTCCGGTTGCCTGCCGAGGCACTCGTCGGTGAGGCCGACGCTGCCCTGATGCAGTTGTTCGCCGGACTGAACCCCGAGCGCATTCTCGGTGCTGCGATGGCTGTCGGTATGGGTCGATACGCTCTGGACGCGGCGGTCAAATACGCCAACGAGCGGACGGTCTGGAAGACGCCGATCGGCGCTCACCAGGGCTTGGCGCACCCGTTGGCGCAGTGCAAGATCGAGCTGGAGTTGGCGAAATTGATGATGCAGAAGGCCGCGGTGCTCTACGACTCCGGCGACGATTTCGGTGCCGCCGAGGCCGCGAACATGGCGAAATACGCTGCTGCCGAGGCCAGTATCAAGGCACTCGATCAGGCGATCCAAACCCACGGTGGTGCCGGGTTGAGCAGTGAATACGGATTGGCTGCGATGCTCGGAGCCGCCCGTATCGCCCGCGTTGCTCCGGTGAGCCGGGAGATGATCCTGAACTTCGTGAGCCAGCACTCGCTCGGCCTGCCGAGAAGCTACTGATGGCCGTTCTCGTCGAGTCGGGCAAGGACACAGCGTATTTGACGTTGGATTCGCCGCAGAACCGAAACGCGCTGTCGTCGGTGTTGGTCGAGGAGCTGACAGCGGGCCTCATCGCTGCGGCGCACGACGACGACATCAGAACGATCGTGCTCGGTCACACCGGTACGACGTTCTGCGCCGGTGCAGATCTCCGGGAAGCCGGGGCGTCGCCGGAGCTCCGGACTCGGCAGATGCTGGATCTGATGCGGCTGATCATCGACACCCCGAAACCCGTCGTCGTACAGATCGATGGTCATGTGCGGGCAGGCGGGATGGGGCTCGTGGCGGCGTGCGACGTCGCCATTGCCGGACCGGAAAGCTCGTTCGCGCTGACCGAGGTTCGCCTCGGACTGGCGGCGTCGGTCATCTCCGTCGCCGTGCTGCCGCGATTGACCTCCCGGGCGGCGAGTCGATACTTCCTCACCGGGGAAACATTCGACGGTGCCACGGCCCAGGAGATCGGTCTGGTCACCGTGGCCGACGCCGTTCCCGCGGCCGCGGTGGCCGACTACATGATCATGTTCAGGAAGTGCTCGCCGCAGGGCTTGGCCGAGTCCAAACAGCTCACCACCGCCGCGATCCGACGCGAGATCGACGAGCGCGGAACGGCCGTCGCCGAGCAATCGGCCAGGTTGTTTGCATCGGAGGAAGCCCGAGAGGGGATGATGTCCTTTCTGGAGAAGAGGCCGCCGTCCTGGGCTGCCGAAAAGTAGGTCGAGAAGGAGCAGGGAGATGGTGATGGCGCGCGAACCCAAGCAGGATCGCAGCAGGGTGACGCGTCAGCGACTGCTCGAGGCGACGATCGACTCGCTCGCCGAGCAGGGCTGGAGCGCAACGACGGTCGGGGTCGTCGCCGAGCGCGCCGGCGTCTCTCGCGGTGCCACCCAACACCATTTCCCGACGCGTGAGGACCTCATCACCGGGGCACTCGAGTACATGTTCGACACTCGGATGGACCATGCTCGCCGCGAGGCACAGGAGATTCCGCCCGGACCCGGCCGAACGAAACTGGTGGTGGAGAGGCTCGTCGAGTACTACACGGGTCCGATGTTCAAAGCGGCGCTGCAGGTCTGGACGGCGGCGTCGGCCGATCCGGAACTGCGTGATCGGATCGTCCCACTCGAAGAGCGATTCGGTCGTCGAGCACACACGATGGCCGTCGAGAACCTCGGAGTCGACGACAACGATCCCGTCACCCACCGTCTGGTCCAGGCGACGCTCGACCTGGCGCGTGGGCTCGGTCTCGCGGACGTCCTGACCGACGACGCGCGTCGCCGCGTCGAAATCGTGCGAGCCTGGGCCGATGTGCTCGATGCCTCGCTGAACGCGCGGCTGTCCGCCGTAGGAGCGGTAGCGCACTAGACGCGCACGATCTGCAGTTCCGATCGACCTGTGCTTGAGTCGGCTCGTGACTTCCGATTCCGCACGCGTCCACCGTGGCCATATCTTTCACATCGCGGGCTCGCCCACGGTGCTCGAGGCCGCAACCGCGTTGGTGTCCATTCCCGACGGTGCCCTCGTGGTCGGCGGTGACGGCAGGATCGAGTACTGCGGCGAGTTCGATTCTCTACCAACGCACTACGCCCATTCGGATGTGTTCGATCATCGGCCCGGCTTCCTACTGCCTGGATTCGTCGACACGCACATCCACTTCCCACAGACCTATGCCGGCGATTCCTACGGCGGCGGGCAGTTGCTCGAATGGCTGAACACGTGCATCTTTCCGTCCGAGTCGCGCTTCGCCGATCCGGAGTTCGCGGCGGCCGCTGCGCGCGACTTCTGCGCAGCACGCATTCGCGCCGGGACGACGCAGGCCATGGTGTTCGGGTCGGCATTCCCGCACGCACAGGATTCTTTGTTCTCCGAGACGCTCGAGCACGGACTGCGCATCGTCAGTGGCCGCGGGATCCAGACCACCGGCCCCGCGTCGGCGCACGCACTGATCACAAGTGAGGACGAGGCGATCCGCCTGGTGTCCGAGGAGATAGAGAAGTGGCACGCCGCCGATACCGGCGACGTCGACACGGCGATGCTGCACGTCGCCGTCGTACCGCGTTTTTCACTGTCGGTAACGACGGACACGCTGAGGAACCTCGGCGAGCTCTACGACTCCGTACGCGGCAGAGGCGTCTACTTCCACACGCACCTCAACGAGAACAACCGACCGGGCACCGGCGAGATCGACGCCACCAAGGGTGCGTACCAGGTCGAGAGTTACCTGGACACCTACGACGGCAAGTTCCTGCCGGGCTCGCAAGTAGGCGGCAAGAGCCTGCTCGGTCGACGGTCGATCCTCGCGCACGCGGTGCACTGCGAGGACGCAGAACTGACGAGGTTGGCCGAGACGGGTACGTCCATCGCGCACTGTCCCACGTCGCAGCAGTTCCTGGGCTCGGGCACGATGCCCTGGAAGAGAACCGTCGCCGCCGGGGTCACCATCGCCATCGGGTCCGATTTCGGTGGCGGTGACGAGTGGCTACTACCGCAGGTGCTCGCCGACGCGTTCAAGGTGCACATCTCCGAACCGGGAGACGCAGGCCTGTCGCTGCATCCGGCCGAACTGTTGTTCACCGGAACGCTCGCCGGGGCACGTGCACTCGACATGGAGGAGCGCATCGGCAACTTCGACGTGGGGAAAGAGGCGGACTTCGTCGTCGTCGATCCCGACGCGTGGCCGCAGCTGGCCGCAGCCGTCGACCACGGCGTGCGGGCCGAGGACCCCGAGCTGGCCCGCGACCAGACCCTATTCGCCCTGCTGATGGCCATGCGAGAGCCGGCCATCGTGGGTGTGTACGTCCAAGGACGCGCTGTGCACGGCACATGACCGCTGCCCTGTTCGGTTGGTAGGTTCGGTGCGACGCGAACTGCAGCATCGGACCAGCACGCGAAGGACGGCATGAAGCGAGTGACACTGGTGATCACCGCGGTCGCCGCGCTGATCGCAGGCTGCGGTGGCTCGGATACCGACGCCGCCGATACCGCGCCCGAGCCGTCGACGAGCAAGGCCGCGTACGAGCCCGGCCCGTTCTTCGGCGAATGCGGATCGATCAGCGACGCCGAGGTGCAGGCCGCGTTCGGTGCCGGACCGTTTGCCCAAGTCACCCGCAACTCCGTCGGCTGTCAGTGGGAAACCGTGGCCATCAGCGGACCGAGTGTCAGCTTCTCCTGGTATCGCGGCAGTCCGATCGGCCGCGAACGCGCCGGGTCCGAACTGATCGGCCGTCCGGCCAAGGACATCGCCATCGACGGCAACCCCGGATTCGAAGCCGAGCAGGGCCCGTTGTGCGAGATCGGTGTGCAATTCGGCGACGACTTCTTCCATTGGTCGGTCACCTACTCCGAACAGATCCCGGCGCGCCCGCCGTGCGACGTCGGGAACGAACTGGCGAAGCTGACCGTGGAGCGTAAGCAATGAAATCTCGAGCAAGTACTTCGAGACGGGTTTTCGCCGCCGCCGCGACCCTGCTGCTCGCGGCCGGTTGCTCTCAGTCGGTCGAGGGCACGCCGCGGCCGGCGAGCTTCGCCGGCTCGGGCAACCAAGAATTCACCAAGTTGTTGACCGAGTGCGATGCCGTCTCCGACGACCAGATTGCCGATGCCACCGGAGCCGACGAGATCGCTCGCGGCTTCTTCGGAGCGATCTGCCGATGGGATCTGATCGGTTCCGCGGGCATCGTGAAGGTGACGTTCAACTGGTTCGAGTCCGGCACTCTGGCCGCCGAGCGGGCAGCCGACGAGAAGATGACGTACACCGTCAGCGACACAACGGTGCAGGGACGCAAGGCAATACAGGCCCAACGGCCCAACGACCCGGACTCGTGCGGAGTGTCGGCCGGAGCGGACCAGGCGGGCATCTTCGGGTGGTGGGTGCAGTACCGTCCGGGCGTCGCACACCCCGATCCCTGCCAGGCGGCAGCGAAGCTGGCAGACCTCACACTCAACCTGAGCAGATAGGTTGCGTATCAGAGCGAAGGGTGTTTTGACCCGAGGCCGCGCCGCCGGGTATCGTTATGGGTCGTGTCCGGCCTGGCCGGACCGTTTGTGTGCCTATGCGAGGTACAGCCGTGCGCACGTTCGTCTCGAGAACGCGCAACCGGCTGGACGTGTGGGGGTATGCGACACACCCGACCGCGGGGTGCAAGAGACCCGCGGAGACGTCATGGGTGAGGAGCAGTGTTCTCTTGCTCCAACTGCTAGATCCCTGTTTATCGACACGAAGAAAGCCGGTTTATGCCAACGATCAACCAGCTGGTCCGTAAGGGTCGCACCGACAAGGTCGCGAAACTGAAGACCGCTGCCCTCAAGGGCAGTCCCCAGCGCCGTGGTGTGTGCACTCGCGTGTACACCACCACCCCCAAGAAGCCGAACTCCGCTCTCCGTAAGGTCGCGCGCGTTCGCCTGACCACCTCGGTAGAGGTCACCGCGTACATCCCCGGTGAGGGCCACAACCTGCAGGAGCACTCGATGGTGCTCGTTCGCGGCGGTCGTGTGAAGGACCTCCCGGGTGTGCGTTACAAGATCATCCGCGGCTCGCTCGACACCCAGGGTGTCAAGAACCGCAAGCAGGCTCGCAGCCGCTACGGAGCCAAGAAGGAGAAGAGCTGATATGCCACGCAAGGGCCCAGCACCCAAGCGGCCGCTGATCAACGACCCGGTCTACGGATCGCCGTTGGTCACGCAGCTCGTCAACAAGATCCTTCTCGACGGCAAGAAGTCGACCGCAGAGCGCATCGTCTACCAGGCGCTCGAGCAGGCTCGCGAGAAGACCGGCACCGACCCCGTCGTCACGCTCAAGCGTGCACTCGACAATGTCAAGCCGGCCCTCGAGGTTCGCAGCCGACGCGTCGGCGGTGCCACCTACCAGGTGCCCGTCGAGGTTCGTCCCGGCCGCTCCACCACGCTGGCACTGCGCTGGCTGGTCACGTTCTCGCGCGCTCGTCGTGAGAAGACCATGGTCGAGCGTCTGGCGAACGAGTTGCTCGACGCCAGCAACGGCCTCGGTGCCGCTGTGAAGCGCCGCGAAGACACTCACAAGATGGCCGAAGCCAACAAGGCGTTCGCTCACTACCGCTGGTGATCTCCTCGCTCGGGCGGTATTCGGAACTTTCCGATGCCGCCGGAGCGTTGATCAGCTCAGGCAATACCTCTTCCAACACCAAGGCGGGTTAACTCGTGGCACAGGACGTGCTGACCGACCTCAACAAGGTCCGCAACATCGGCATCATGGCCCACATCGATGCCGGCAAGACCACCACTACCGAACGCATCCTCTTCTACACCGGTATCTCCTACAAGATCGGTGAAGTTCACGATGGCGCAGCCACCATGGACTGGATGGAGCAGGAGCAGGAGCGTGGCATCACGATCACCTCTGCTGCCACGACGTGCTTCTGGAACGACAACCAGATCAACATCATCGACACCCCCGGTCACGTCGACTTCACCGTCGAGGTGGAGCGCTCGCTCCGCGTCCTCGACGGCGCTGTCGCAGTGTTCGACGGCAAAGAAGGTGTCGAGCCGCAGTCCGAGCAGGTGTGGCGTCAGGCCGACAAGTACGACGTGCCGCGTATCTGCTTCGTCAACAAGATGGACAAGCTCGGCGCGGACTTCTACTACACCGTGCAGACCATCATCGATCGTCTCGGTGCCAAGCCGCTGGTCATCCAGCTGCCCATCGGTGCAGAGAACGAGTTCGAGGGCGTCATCGACCTCGTGCAGATGAAGGCTCTCGTGTGGAGTGGCGAGACCAAGCTCGGCGAGAAGTACGAGATCCAGGAGATCCCGGAAAACCTCAAGGAGCGCGCAGACGAGTACCGCACGCAGCTGCTCGAGACCGTGGCCGAGTCCGACGAAGCGCTTCTGGAGAAGCACTTCGGCGGCGAAGAGCTCACGATCGACGAGATCAAGGGCGCCATCCGCAAGATGACGGTCAACAGCGAGCTGTACCCGATCCTGTGTGGATCCGCGTTCAAGAACAAGGGCGTTCAGCCCATGCTCGACGCGGTCATCGACTACCTCCCGTCTCCCCTCGACGTTGCCGAGACCATCGGACACGCCGTCGGCGACGAGGAGAAGGAGATCACTCGCAAGCCGTCCGCAGACGAGCCGTTCGCGGCTCTCGCGTTCAAGATCGCGACGCACCCCTTCTTCGGCAAGCTGACCTACGTCCGGGTGTACTCGGGCAAGGTCGACTCCGGCGCTCAGGTCATCAACTCGACCAAGGGCAAGAAGGAGCGTCTGGGCAAGCTGTTCCAGATGCACTCCAACAAGGAGAACGCGATCGCGACCGCGTCTGCCGGTCACATCTACGCCGTCATCGGCCTCAAGGACACCACGACGGGTGACACGCTCTGCGATCCGCAGAACCAGATCATCCTCGAGTCCATGAGCTTCCCGGACCCGGTCATCCAGGTCTCGATCGAGCCCAAGACCAAGTCCGACCAGGAGAAGCTGGGAACAGCCATCCAGAAGCTCGCCGAAGAGGACCCCACGTTCTCGGTGAAGCTGGACGAGGACACCGGCCAGACCGTCATCGGCGGCATGGGCGAGCTCCACCTCGACATCCTCGTCGACCGTATGCGTCGCGAGTTCAAGGTCGAGGCCAACGTCGGCAAGCCGCAGGTTGCGTACCGCGAGACCATCCGCAAGACGGTCGAGAAGCACGACTACACGCACAAGAAGCAGACCGGTGGCTCCGGCCAGTTCGCGAAGGTCATCATCAAGCTCGAGCCTTTCGAGGGCGAAGACGGCGCGACGTACGAGTTCGAGAACAAGGTCAGCGGTGGTCGTGTGCCCAGGGAGTACATCCCCTCGGTCGACGCCGGTGCACAGGACGCCATGCAGTACGGTGTTCTCGCCGGATACCCGCTGGTCAACGTCAAGGTCACACTGCTCGACGGTGCGTACCACGACGTCGACTCGTCGGAGATGGCCTTCAAGGTCGCCGGCTCACAAGCGTTCAAGGAAGCCGCCCGTAAGGCCAGCCCCGTCATCCTCGAACCCGTCATGGCCGTCGAGGTCATCACGCCCGAGGATTACATGGGTGAGGTCATCGGCGACCTGAACTCCCGCCGTGGTCAGATCCAGGCCATGGAGGAACGCAGCGGTGCCCGTATCGTCAAGGCACTGGTTCCGCTGTCGGAGATGTTCGGCTACATCGGAGACCTTCGGTCGAAGACGCAGGGCCGCGCTAACTACTCCATGGTCTTCGATTCGTACGCAGAAGTTCCCGCGAACGTAGCGAAGGAAATCATCGCGAAGGTCAACGGAGAGTAATTCTCTTCGTTTGCTGGACCACGCTCGACCTGTAATAAGTAACAACACATACGCGTGCGTGCCCCGTCGGGGCCCGCACAGATCAGTCCAGGAGGACACACAGTGGCGAAGGCGAAGTTCGATCGGACGAAGCCGCACGTCAACATCGGCACCATCGGTCACGTTGACCACGGTAAGACGACGCTGACGGCTGCAATCACCAAGGTTCTGCACGACAAGTTCCCGGACCTGAACGAGGCCTCGGCTTTCGATCAGATCGACAAGGCTCCGGAGGAGAAGGCTCGTGGTATCACGATCAACATCTCCCACGTCGAGTACCAGACCGAGAAGCGCCACTACGCGCACGTCGATGCACCGGGTCACGCCGACTACATCAAGAACATGATCACCGGCGCGGCTCAGATGGACGGCGCAATCCTGGTCGTGGCAGCTACCGATGGCCCGATGCCGCAGACCCGCGAGCACGTGCTCCTGGCCCGCCAGGTCGGCGTGCCGTACATCCTGGTCGCACTGAACAAGGCCGACATGGTCGACGACGACGAGATCATCGAGCTCGTCGAGATGGAGGTCCGCGAGCTCCTCGCTTCGCAGGAGTTCGACGAGGACGCACCGGTCATCAAGGTCTCCGCACTCAAGGCACTCGAGGGTGACGAGAAGTGGGGCGAGTCGGTTCTGGAGCTCATGCAGGCCGTCGACGACTCGGTTCCGGACCCCGTCCGTGAGACCGACAAGCCGTTCCTCATGCCCGTCGAGGACGTCTTCACCATCACCGGCCGTGGCACCGTGGTCACCGGACGTATCGAGCGCGGCTCGGTCAACGTCAACGAAGAGGTCGAGATCGTCGGCATCCGCCCCGGCTCGACCAAGACCACCGTCACCGGCATCGAAATGTTCCGCAAGCTGCTCGACTCGGGTCAGGCAGGCGACAACGTCGGCCTCCTCGTTCGTGGCATCAAGCGCGAAGACGTCGAGCGTGGACAGGTCATCATCAAGCCCGGCACCACGACTCCCCACACGGAGTTCGAGGGCAACGCCTACATCCTCTCGAAGGACGAGGGCGGCCGCCACACGCCGTTCTTCAACAACTACCGCCCGCAGTTCTACTTCCGTACCACGGACGTTACGGGCGTTGTGACCCTCCCCGAGGGCACCGAGATGGTCATGCCCGGTGACAACACCGAGATGTCCGTCACGCTGATCCAGCCGGTCGCCATGGACGTCGGCCTGCGTTTCGCAATCCGTGAGGGCGGTCGTACCGTCGGAGCCGGTCGCGTCACGAAGATCATCAAGTGATCTAGCTTCACCCAGCTCTACGAAAGCGGCACCCACCTTCTGGTGGGTGCCGCTTTTGCGTGTGCACGCGACCTCCTCAATGTGCGGCCTCCCTTGTGTGGCCCTCCCGTTGGACGGCCCTCCCGTCGGGATCAATGTGGGTTTCAGTCGCTCAGACTGCAACAAAGTCGCATTGATCCGGCGGGTAGAGGGGAGTACACGACCGGAAAATGGGACGCATCGGACGCGGCTGTCCCGTAACGTCGCTGCGGTGCTACTGACCGTGACTGCAAATGCCACAACCGATTTCCCGGACGCCTCCGATATCGGGTATTTGTTGCACAAGCACCCCGATCGCGTGCAGAGCTGGAACCTGCCGATGGGTGCCACCACGGTGCTGTATCCCGAGGTCTCGGCTGAGTGCACCACCGTCGCCGTTCTCGCCGATGCCGACGCCGCCTCCGCATTGGCGGTAGCGCTGTCGCGGCTGTTCAAGCAGACGCTGGCAGGCGTCTGTACCACAAGACCCGAATTGGTCTCTGCGGCAATCGATCTGAGCGTCACGATGCCGGCCGCGCCGTCGCGCGGTTCGCCAGATCTTGCGCCTCGGCTGTTCGGACCCCTCGGATGGAATGTCGAGGCCACCCCGATCCCACTGGATTCGACGCAGCCGAACTGGGGCGACTCCGAATACGTGGATCTGGTACTCACCGGCACCTTTCCTCTGTCGGCTGCGCTGCGGCACCTGTACGTACTGCTGCCAGTGCTCGACGACACCAAGCACTATTGGGTCGGTGAGGACGAGGCGGACAAACTCGTTCGGGCAGCGGGGGATTGGCTCGGCGAGCATCCGGAGTCGTCGTTGATCGCCTCCCGATATCTTGCGCACCGGCGTGAGCTCGTCGAGTCCGCACTCGATCGTCTGGTCCCCGATGCGCCGGAAGAGGTTGTCAGCCCACGGGATCCGACGTTGGCCGAGCAGCGAGTACATGCGGTACTGGCCGCACTCGGTGATGCCGGTGTGAAGTCGGTCGTCGACATGGGGTGCGGCGAGGGTCGCCTGTTGCGTGAGTTGCTTGCGCACAACACAATCGAGCGGATACTCGGTGCCGACGTGAGTGATCGTGCGCTGGCGAAGGCGCAGCGCAGGCTCCGGCTCGACGAGATGTCGGATCGGCAGCGTGGACGCATCGAACTGGTCCAGTCGTCGGCGACCTATCGCGACGTGCGGTTGCAGGGATTCGACGCGATGGTGCTCATGGAGGTCATCGAGCACATCGACCTCGAACGCCTTCCGGCGTTGGTGCGCTCGGTCTTTCGAGAGGCACGTCCGACAACGGTCTTCGTCACCACACCGAACTCGGAATACAACGTGCTGTACCCGGGCCTCGACGCCGGGGCCTTTCGGCACGTCGATCACCGATTCGAGTTCACCCGTGCCCAATTCGAGCAGTGGGCAACGTCGGTGGCGGACGCACACGCCTACACCGTTCGCTTCGACCGCATCGGACCCGTCGACGACGTGCTCGGCAGCCCTACCCAGATCGCGCTATTCACCAGAGAGGAGCAGTCCCAGTGAGTACCTACGAGATTCCGGACCTGTCCCTCGTCGTCCTCGTCGGCATCAGTGGATCGGGGAAGTCCTCCTTCGCTGCAGACCGGTTCGGCCCGTACGAAACCGTGTCGAGTGATGCCTGTCGAGGGATGGTCAGCAACGACCCCAACCTGCAGAGCGCCACCAAGGATGCGTTCGCCCTCCTCGAGTTCCTGGTCGCGACCAGGCTGCGGGCCGGTCTGCTCACCGTCGTCGACGCCACCAACGTGCAACCGGCGGCTCGCAAGGCCCTGATCGCACTGGCTCGTGAGCACGATGTCCTTCCGGTTGCCGTCGTGCTCGACGTGCCGGAACCGGTCTGTGCACAGCGCAACGCCGAACGCGCCGACAGGACGTTCGGCCGAGATGTGCTGCGTCGCCAGCAGTCTCAGCTGCAGCGCTCGATGCGAGGGCTGTCCAAAGAAGGCTTTCGCTCGGTCCATGTACTCGACGGCGTCGACGCGGTGGCGTCGGCGACGTTCGTTCGTACCCCGCTGCGGAGCGATCGACGGCAGCTTTCCGGGCCGTTCGATGTCGTCGGCGACATTCACGGATGTCTGTCCGAGCTCGAAAGCCTGCTCACGACATTGGGTTACACGCTCGAGCGCAACGCAGACGGTAAGGCAGTCGGAGCAACGCCTCCGGAGGGTCGAACTGCGGTGTTCGTCGGGGACTACGTCGACCGTGGGCCGGATTCGGTCGGAGTTCTGCGGCTCGTGATGGGGATGGTGGCAGAGGGTTCAGCACTGGCAGTTCCGGGCAATCACGAGAACAAGCTCGTCAAGGCGCTGCGAGGTCGGAAGGTCACTGCCTCACACGGTTTGGCCGAGACACTCGAGCAGCTCGGCGGCGAGACCGAGGAGTTCCGCCGCGACGTGCTCGAATTCTGTGATGGCCTCGTCGCACACCTGGTGCTCGACGGCGGAAAACTCGTCGTTGCGCACGCGGGGTTGATCGAGAAGTACCACAACCGGGCGTCGGGCCGAGTACGTAGCTTTGCCCTGTACGGCGACACCACCGGCGAGACCGACGAATTCGGGTTGCCGGTGCGGTATCCCTGGGCTCAGGACTATCGCGGGTCGGCGACGGTGCTGTACGGGCACACGCCGGTGCCGGAGGTGCAGTGGGAGAACAACACTGCGTGTCTGGACACGGGGTGTGTCTTCGGCGGCAAGTTGACGGCGCTGCGGTATCCGGAGCGGGAGGTCGTCTCGGTGCCGGCGGAGCAGGTCTGGTACGAGCCGACCCGGCCGCTGGGTGGGTTCGTTCGGGAGTCGTCCTCGCTGGATCTGTCGGACGTCATCGGACCGACCGGAGTGGAGACTGCGCTGCGTGGGCGTGTGTCGATTCGTCCGGAGAATGCCGCGGGCGCATTGGAAGTGATGAGCCGGTTCGCCTTGGCTCCGCAGTGGCTGCACTACCTTCCGCCGACCATGGCACCGAGTCGTACCTCGGAACGAGAGGGCTATCTCGAGTACCCGACGGAGGCATTCGACGCGTATCGGGCGCTCGGTGCGTCGACGGTGATCTGCGAGGAGAAGCACATGGGCTCGCGGGTGGTCGTCGTGGTGTGCCGCGATGCCGACACCGCTCGGGCGAAGTTCGACGCTCCCGACGGTGCCCTCGGCACCGCGTACACGCGGACCGGTCGGCCGTTGTTCGACGAGACCGTGACCGGGGTGCTCATCGCTGGGGTGGCCGACGCTCTGGAGGGGGCCGGCGTGTGGGATGAACTGTCCTCGCACTGGCTGGTTCTCGACTGCGAACTGATGCCGTGGTCTGCCAAGGCGGAGGGCCTGATCAAGTCCGAGTATGCGGCGCCTGCTGCCGTGTCCCGGGCGAATCTCGAGGCCGAGGAGTCCGTGCTCGCTCGGGCGGCCTCGCGCGGCCTGGCCGTGTCCGAACTGCAGGAACGGAACGTGAGTCGGCAGCGCAACCTCGCCGAGTTGACTGCTGCGTATCGGCGGTACAGCTGGCCGACGGATGGACTGGCAGGCGTCAGCCTCGCCCCGTTCCAGCTGTTGGCCTCCGGCGCCGGCGCGTATGCGGACCGCCCGCACGAATGGCACCTTGCACTGGCCGATCGACTGGTGGCCACTGCGCCGAAGCTGTTCACGACGACGCGTCGGATCGAGGTCGATCTGTCGTCGTCGGATTCGGTTGCGGCAGGGGTGACATGGTGGGAGGAGTTGACGGCACAGGGCGGTGAGGGAATGGTCGTCAAACCGGCGGCCAACATGCCGCGCGGAAAGATGCAGCCCGGCATGAAGGTTCGTGGCCGGGAGTACCTGCGGCTGATCTACGGTGCGGATTACACCGACCCTAATCGACTCACTGCACTGCGTAACCGAAACGTGGGACACAAGCAGTCGATGGCGCTACGCGAATACGCGCTCGGCATGGAGGCGTTGGACCGATCGGTGCGTGGTGAACCGTTGTATCGCATCCACCAGGCCGTGTTCGCGGTACTCGCACTGGAATCGGAGCCGGTGGACCCGCGGTTGTAGGTGCCTGCGGCAGTGGTGTGGCTATGCGCCATCTGGGGCACATAGCCACACCACTGCGGCGAAGCCGCACTCAGGCCCGCGGCGGTGAAAACGGAGTGATTCCGGCACCGATCGGTGCTGCAATTGCGGCGGTCACCGCTATGGATGCCCAGAAGGTGGTCGAGTCCAGCATCACGCCTCCGGCAAGTCCGCAGACCGCGACGACGATGCCACATCCGATCAGCAGTGCTGATTCAACAGCGGCGTGGAGCAGGCCGATTCGATCGGGGGCACGACGGGCGTTGAGCCAGATCATCGTCCCGGTCGTCGCGAACACCAGGGGGACGTAGAAGTAGAGGGAACTGTCACCGAGTTTCGATGCGAACGCGACGATCACCAGTACCGCTCCGAATGCCACCGGGACAGAGAGGGGCATTCCGCCGGACCATCGCTCGAATCTGCTGCGCGTCGATGCCGTCATGGATCCACCGTAACGTGACGTCAGGTCCGTTTGTCGATGTGCAGTTGGACGCGTGTCGCCACGTCCGCGCCGCCAAGCGACCGCGCCACGAACGCGGCGCGGGACTCAGCTTCGGCGGTGAAGCCGACGACGTCGAAATCGGCTGCAGCATAGACCGATACGGTGATGGTGGGCATACCTCGGTCGTCGATGGCAGTTCCCCTGGCCCGTCTTACGCCAGGGAACTGCGCCAACTCCGCGGCCACGCCCGACGCGATCGCACTCAGGTCCACATGCGCCGAGAAGTGTGGCTCCTCGATAACGCTCGCCGTTCCGGTCGTGCGTGGTGAGAAGTTGCCGATCAACAACACCAGCGCCGCGACGACGGCCACCGCGACGACGATTGCCAGAGTCGGTACCCACCAACCCTGCTGCGGCAGTTCGGCAATACGAGCACGGTCGAAGCGAGAGAGCGTCTCCCGTGCCCACGGAACGTCGTAGTGCCACGCAAGTGCGAAGCCGCCACCGGCGAGCAGAGCGGCTCCCGCGATGACGGCAACGACTCGATCCAGTCCGGCGACAAAGGTTTTCACTACGACACCCGTGTCGGTTGCGACACCGAGTGCTGCACCGTCAGACGCCGCCCACCCGCGGCGACGGACAGTAACGGACCGAGGGCAGCGCGCACGGCAGCGTCGGCAGTGTCCGGAGAAACAGCTCGATCTCGCTGCACCCGGACCTCGATCTTCCTGCGTGTGACGACGGTATGCGCGTCCACGACTCCGCGGGTGGACTGCGCTGCAGCACTGCACAATCGAGCGATGTCGGTCGGCGTGGCCCAGACGGTGGGTGTCGGGCCGCCCAATCCCGAATGAGTTCTCGTCCGAGGTTTGACGCCCGCAAAGACGAAGAGTGCACCGACGACGATCGATCCGATGGCGGGAGCGATCATCCACCCCTGCCAGTGCAGTTGCGAAACCCAGTGCACGGCATCGGCAATCCATGGGCTGCCGACGATGTGTCCCTGAGCGATGAAGAATTCGCGGCCGGCTACGAACGCCACGGCGAGGAGGGCGAACCCGAACACCAGCGCCACCGGCATCGCCGCGGGACCGGCCGTGGGTGGTCGAGGTGAAACCACCGCAGCAGCAACATCATCGGCGGCAACGTCGGGCCCGCGCGCCGAACGGTCCAGCGCGGTATCCGACACCAGCACGTTCACCCGATGCACGTGCACACCGGTCATCGTCGCCAGTGCGGCCTCGACGGTGCGGTGAACCGACTCGGTCACGTCGGTGATCTGCGAGGGCCAGCGCACTCCGATGTAGAGGTTGACCGAGACGGTGTCTTCTCCGAGGGTGACGTCGGCTCGGGGAAGTTCGCGGCCGGTCAAACGCGACATGCCGCCGGTGGTGCGGGTGACCCGAGGGTCCTTCGATGCCGCCGCGATGGCCGTTCTCGACAGCGCACGGTGTTTGATCTCCAGACTTCCGCGCGACTCGTCGTGGGCACTGTGGTGTTGCACTCCACAACTGTAGTGACGCGGTGCACCTCGGCCGGATCGGCGGCGCAATTCTTCCTGGCATACTGCGGTTGTGTCGGAAATCGTTCGGGTGACCACGTCGGATATTGCCTCGGCCGAGGCGTTGCTGGAGCCGGTCATGCGCCGGACGCCGGTGGTCGCGTCACGGATTCTGTCCGACCTGACCGGTCACGAGGTGCGCCTCAAATGCGAGAACCTGCAGCGCACCGGATCGTTCAAGCCGCGCGGGGCGTACAACCGCATCGCCAGGCTCGACGCCGACCAGCGAGCCCGAGGCGTGGTGGCGGCCAGCGCAGGCAACCACGCTCAAGGTGTCGCGTGGGCCGCGTCGCAGGTGGGGATCACCTCGACGGTGTTCATGCCGGTCGGAGTGTCGCTGCCCAAACTCGTCGCCACCAAGGCGTACGGCGCGACGGTTCATCTGGTGGGTAATACCGTCGACGAGGCTCTGACGTCGGCACGGGAATTCGCCGACCGTACCGGTGCCACGCTCATCCACCCGTTCGATCATCTCGATATCGTGGCCGGGCAGGCGACGCTCGGAACCGAACTGCTGCAGCAGATGCCGGACGTCGGCACCATCGTGATTCCCACCGGCGGCGGGGGACTGTTGGCGGGTGTCGCCGCTGCGGTGAAGCTGACGAGACCGGACGTCAGGGTTATCGGCGTGCAGGCCGAGGGCGCGGCCGCGTGGCCGGCGTCGTTGGAGGCGGGCCACCCGATCGCGCTGACGTCGATGTCGACGATGGCCGACGGCATCGCCGTCGGTCTCCCCGGATCGGTGCCGTTCGATCACGTGCAGGGCTGGGTCGACGACGTCGTCACCGTCAGTGAGGACGCGCTGTCGCGCGCCTTGGTGCTGTGTATCGAGCGAGCGAAGCTCATCGTCGAACCGGCGGGTGCCGCTGCGGTGGCAGCGCTCATGACGCACTCGGCCGAGGAATTGAGTCTGACGGGGTCGGTGTGCGCGGTGCTGTCGGGCGGAAACATCGATCCACTGCTACTCACTCATGTCATCACCCACGGGCTTCGGGCCGGTGGACGTTATCTGGCCGTGCGGGTGACGATTTCGGACAAGCCGGGCGGACTCACCGGCGTCCTGGGGGTCGTGCGCGACGCCGGTGCGAGTGTCGTCGACGTCGTGCATTCCCGCACCGGGGGACGTCTGGGTCTCGAGGAAGTCGACGTCATGTTGACCGTCGAGACACGCGGACCCGATCACCGCGGCACGGTTCTCGACGCCCTGGGCGCAGCGGGATATGCGGTGCAGGTCGAGAACTGACGGCCGGGTTCACACAGGTCGCACTGGTACCTTGATCAGCGACCTGGACCAGGACATCGGTGGGAGAAGTTTGCATGGCACGGCTCGTCGCGATCGTTTCCGCACTGGTGGGAATCCTGCTGACGATCTCGATACCGCTGTTGCCGATCGAACAACAACAGTCGTCGTTGACCTGGCCGCAGAGCGAGACCGTCGGCAATGTCGAGGCTCCGCTCGTCGGCTACACCCCGATCAGCGTCGACGCGACCGTTCCGTGTGCAGCCGCGGCTGATCTCTCCGACGGCGGCCTGTTGCTGTCCACGTCGCCCAAGGGATCGCCCGACGCCTATCGCTACGGTCTCGTCGCCGAGGTGACCGGGGGCGAGGCGTCGCAACTGAAGGTGACGCTGCGCGATTCGGTCCTGCTCGAGAAGCCGGTCGCGGAACTGAGCCCATCGACTGCGGGCGACTGCTTGCTGACGATCACCTCGAACGGCACCGCGACCACTGTCGGACTGACCGGTGACGACACCGTCTCCCGTGAGGGCGACGTGCGGCCCCAGCTGGTCGGAGTGTTCAGTGATCTGCAGGGCAACGTTCCCGGTCTGCAGCTGCAGGCCGAGCTGGACAGTAGGTTTTCTTCCACGCCCAGCGCGCTGAAGTGGTTCGCGATGATCGTCGGAGTGCTCGCCACGGGAATATCGCTGGTGGCCCTGCACCGCCTCGATCTGTCCGACGGCCGTCGCGCCCGCCGGTTCCTGCCGCGTCGCTGGTGGAGCTTCGGGCCGGCCGACGCGGTGGTGATCGGGACTCTGCTGGTGTGGCACGTCATCGGCGCGAACACCTCCGACGACGGCTATCAACTGGGCATGGCACGCACGGCCGATCACGCCGGGTACATGGCCAACTACTTCCGTTACTTCGGGGTGCCCGAAACACCGTTCGGCACACCGTTGTACGACATGTTCACCCTCCTCTCTCACGTCTCGACGGCCAGTGTGTGGATGCGGATCCCGACGCTGATCTGCGGCGTCGTCGTCTGGCTCGTCCTCAGTCGTGAGGTGATCCCGCGGTTCGGTGCCGCTGCCCGCGCGTCGAAAACTGCGTTGTGGACCGGCGGGCTGGTGATGCTGGCGTTCTGGTTGCCGTACAACAACGGTCTGCGCCCGGAGCCGTTCGTGGCTCTGGGCGTGTTGCTGACGTGGTGTTCGGTGGAGCGGTCCATCGCGACACGGCGACTGCTGCCTGCGGCAGCGGCGATTCTGATCGCTGCGTTGACGGTCACGTGCGCACCGTCGGGCTTCATCTGTTTCGCGCCACTGATTGCCGGTGCCCGGCCGGTGATTCAGATCGTCGTCGCCCGCGCTCGCGAGTTCGGCAGCACTACACTCGGCGCGGCAACACTGCTCGCCCCGCTGGTGGCGTCGGGCACGGTGGTACTCGTCTTCGCGTTCGGGAATCAGACCGTGGCCGGCATGCTCGAGATGCAGCGGGTGCACACTGCGGCCGGGCCGAGCCAGGCATGGTTCGAGGAGTACCTGCGCTACCAGTGGCTGATGAACATGGACATCGACGGCTCGCTGGCGCGCCGCTTCGGGGTGTTCGTCATGGTCGTCTCGCTGATCGCGGTGGTGATCGCGATGCTGCGTAAGGGCGGCAAGATTCCCGGCACCGCCACCGGGCCCGCTCGACGCATCGTCGGCATCACCGTCGGGGCCATGGCGTTGATGATGATCACCCCCACCAAGTGGACGCATCACTTCGGCGTGTTCGCCGGGCTCGCGGCCTCGGTTGCGGTGCTCGCGGCCGTGGCAACCGGCGCAGCGGTGCTCCGTTCGCGGCGCAACCGATTGCTGTTCGCGGCGGCCGTATCGTTCCTGACGGCGGTCGCCTTCACCGGAACCAACGGCTACTGGTACGTCTCGGCGTGGGGAGTTCCGTTCTGGGACAAGCCGATTCTCGTGGCCGGTCTCGGTATCTCGACGATGTTCCTCGGCCTGACGGTACTGCTGTTGCTCGCCGCCGTGTGGTTCCATCTGCGTGCGCCGTACGTCCGCGCCGACAAGCCGATGGCGCGATGGTGGTCGGTGCCGCCGATCGCCGTGGCCGCAGGTCTGATGGTGCTGCTGGCCGTGGCATCGATGGCCAAGGGCGCGGTGGCTCAGTGGCCGTCGTACTCGGTCGCGAAATCGAACCTGTCGGCGCTGGCCGGCAACACGTGTGGACTCGCGAACGACGTGCTGCTCGAGACGAACCCCAATGCCGATGTGCTGCAACCGGTCAGCGGCGACGCCGTCGCCGCTCTGGGGGCCGAGAACGACGGGTTCACCCCGGACGGGGTTGCGCGGGACCTCACCGCAGACAAGGAATCCTCGGCGTCGGGCACCTCGAACACCGTCGACACCGAGGATCAGCAACAGCCGACGTCGACCACCGGAGCCGGAACCGGGGGCAGTGCACTGCCGTACGGCCTCGACCCTGCGACCGTGCCGGTGCTGGGGTCGTTCGGATCGGACACTCCCGCCACCCTGACCACCGGCTGGTACGCGCTGCCCGCCGATCCCGGTCAGCTCGTCTCCATCGCCGCGGCCGGACGCATCCGCTCGGTGAACTCCGACGGCATCGTCACCTACGGCCAGAACCTCGAACTCGAGTACGGAGTGGACGGCCGGGCGCAGGGGCGGGTGACGCCCATCGACATCGGCCCGACGCCGTCGTGGCGCAACCTGCGGGTGCCGATGGACCTGATTCCCGCCGGCAGCAACATGATTCGTTTGGTACTGAGTGACACCGACCGCGACCCGGACCAGTGGCTCGCGGTCACCCCGCCGCGGGTGCCGCGTACCCAGACGTTGAACGAGGTGGTCGGGCGCGAGAATCCGGTGCTGTTGGACTGGGAGGTGGGCTTCAACTTTCCGTGTCAGCATCCGTTCGATCACCGACTCGGGGTTGCCGAAGTTCCGCAGTACCGGGTGTTGCCGGACCGCAGCGGTGCCGTCATCACCAACGCATGGCAGGACCATTTCGGCGGCGGCCCGCTCGGATGGATCGATGTCGTTGCCTCGGCCCGCACCATCCCGTCGTACCTGGACGGGGACTGGGATCGCGACTGGGGATCGATCGAGCAGTACACACCGTACGACCGGTCGGCTGAGCCGGCGAAGATCACAGCCACCGAGATCCAGCGTTCCGGCCTGTGGACGCCCGGTCCCATCAAAACCGGTTAATCTCTACGCGTTCGGAAGTCCTTATACCGACAGTGGAAGAAACGGGGAGAGGGCCATGGCGAACGCTATAGAAGTAGAGAACCTGGTACTTCGGTACGGGAAAAACGTCGCGCTCGACGGGATCGATTTCACGGTGCCCGAGGGCACGGTGCTCGGTGTGCTCGGCCCCAACGGTGCGGGCAAGACGACGGCGGTGCGGATCCTGGCCACTCTGCTGCAGGCAACGTCCGGTTCGGCGCGGGTGTTCGGGCTCGATGTGGCGAAGCAGGCCAACGAGGTTCGGGGGACGATCGGCCTGACGGGCCAGTTCGCAGCCGTGGACGAGTATCTGACCGGGTACGAGAATCTGGAGATGGTCGGTAGACTGTTCGGGCTGCGCAAGGCCGAGGCCAGGAAACGCGCCGACGAGCTGCTGAGCAGATTCGACCTCGAATATGCACGCGACCGCACCGCCAAGCAGTACTCGGGAGGTATGCGTCGCCGACTCGACATCGCGGCCAGTCTGATCGGCAGGCCACGGGTGGTGTTCCTCGACGAACCCACCACCGGTCTCGACCCGCGCAGCCGAATCACGATGTGGGAGTTCATCGCAGATCTCGTCCGTGACGGAACGACGATCCTGTTGACGACGCAGTACCTCGAGGAGGCGGACCGGCTCGCCGATTCGATCATCGTGCTCAACAAGGGCAAGATCATCGCGCGCGGCACCGCCGACGAGCTGAAGGCCCAAACGGGCGGCGAGCGAATCGAATTCGTACTCACGGACCGATCTCAGGCCGATCGCGCCAAGGAGATCCTGACCCCGATCGGCGTCGAGCCGCCCACCCTGGACGAACAGGTGGGACGGATCGTCATGCCGGTCAACGGTGGATCGAAGGATCTGTCCACGGCGTTGAGCCGTCTGGAAGCTGCAGGGATCGGGGTGGTCGACGTCGGTCTGCGACGGCCGAACCTCGACGATGTGTTCCTGTCTCTGACCGGTCAGACCACCGGCGAGCCCGAGGCTGCGGAGGAAGAGAAATGAGCAACGTTCTCCTGGATTCGGCGATCATCACCAAGCGAAACCTGATCAAGCTCAAGCGAGTTCCCGATCTGCTGTTCTTCGCAACGCTGTCACCGATCATGTTCGTGCTGTTGTTCGCCTATGTCTTCGGCAGTGCCATCGACGTACCCGGTATCGACTACAAGAGCTTCCTGATGGGCGGCATCTTCGTTCAGACGATGATCTTCGGTGCGTCCATCACCGGATCCTCACTGGCCGAGGATCTGCAGAAGGGCGTCATGGATCGCTTCCGGTCGCTGCCGATGGCGCGATCTGCCGTCGTCATCGGGCGGACGGCCGCCGACG
Source organism: Rhodococcus sp. JG-3 (assembly GCF_000482405.1). Classification (NCBI taxonomy): domain Bacteria; kingdom Bacillati; phylum Actinomycetota; class Actinomycetes; order Mycobacteriales; family Nocardiaceae; genus Rhodococcus; species Rhodococcus sp. JG-3. The sequence continues at coordinate 4,698,724 of NZ_KI519398.1, read as the reverse complement.
TCGGCAACAACGTCGTCACCATCACGATCATGTCCATCACCGGACTCATCGTGGGCTGGCGCATCACGTCGTCGTTCTTCGACGCTCTGCTCGGTTACGTGCTGTTGCTGTTGTTCGCGTACTCGATTTCGTGGGTGATGGCGCTGGTAGGACTGATCGTGCGCTCCCCGGAGATCTTCAACAACGCGTCGTTCATCGTGATCTTCCCGCTCACGTTCATCGCGAACACCTTCGTGCCGATCGACAACTTCCCGAGCGTGCTCAAGACCATCGCGGAATGGAACCCCATCTCGTCGGTGACCCTGGCCGTGCGTGAGCAGTTCGGCAACACCAATCCGATGGCCCCACCGCCCGAGGTGTGGCCGTTGCAGAACCCGGTTCTTTACACGTTGATCTGGGTCGTGGTGATGCTCGTGGTGTTCGTGCCGCTGTCGGTCCGCAAGTACCAGAAGACGATGACTGCCTGAGATCGTCCGAAACGACAACACCCCCGGCCGCTGAGCGACCGGGGGTGTTGTTCGAGAAAAGGCTCGAATCAGGTGTGGTACGGCTCTGCGCTGACCAGCGTGACCTTCATGGTCTTGCCGTTGGGCAGGGTGTACTCGCGGGTGTCGCCGACCTTCGCGTCGATGAGCGATCCACCCAGCGGGGACGCGGGGGAGTACACCTCGAGCTTGCTGTCGCGGGCACCCTCTTCGCGGGTGGCGATCAGGAAGGTCTCGGTGTCGGACTCGTCGCCGTCGTAGTAGACCTTGACGACGGATCCGGGCAGAGCCACGCCCGACTGGGTGGGCGCCTCGCCGACCTTCGCGTTGTTGAGCAGTTCCTGCAGCTGACGAATGCGTGCTTCCTGCTGGCCCTGCTCCTCGCGCGCAGCGTGGTAGCCGCCGTTCTCCTTCAGATCGCCCTCTTCGCGACGCTCGTTGATCTCGGCGGCGATGACGGGGCGATTGGAAATGAGCTGGTCGAGTTCGCTCTTGAGCCTGTCGTGTGATTCCTGGGTAAGCCAGGTCACCTGGGTCTCGGTCATCTCGATCACTCCCTCGTAGTCGGAATCTCGAGTTCGATTCCGGTTTCTAGGCGGTAGGGCACGCAACGAAGAGGGGACTCCAATGGATGGATCCCCTTGGTCGGCCCGCATCCTGGAGCCGTCGACATCGTTGACGCAGGTAACCCTGCCCGCAATGCAGCAATACACGGCACCTGTGCGGCAGCCGTGTACGACCCGAGCTTACCACGAACAGGCTCTTCGCCTATCGGGCTCGTAAATACTCGGGAACATCGAGGCTGCAGCCGTACACGTCTCCGACGGCGGGTGGGGACGACGTCGTCACGTCGGTGGTGAGCTCCACCGTGGTCGAGGAGGACTCCGGTGGGATGTACACCTCGCGCCGTCCCGTCTCGGAACCGTCGCGAGAACGAGCGCGGACGATGCACACCGCCGGCTGCTCCGGGTTCTCTCGGGTGACGCTGAATCGGATCGACATCGTGCTCTCGTCGACGATGTCGAACGAAAGCTGGCTGCCTTCGACGGGCTTGACCGAGAATTTCGTGTACGCGTAGTAGGCCACGCCGAGCCCGACCAGCAGGACCAGTGCCACCAGTGCGATCTTCGTCGCACGTTTCGGAGCTCGCCGAATGCCGCTCGGACCGGAACCCGACGGGTATCTACCTGCGGGAAGTGCGTTGGTCATGTCAGCTCTCGGAGTGAAATCGGGGGTGCCGCTGGGGGCATGTCGGCGTCAGGTGGAACTATAGGGCAGGCAAGAACAAGGCGAATCCGAGGTGAGGAAGAACGTGTCCGGACTGCGGCTCATGGCAGTGCATGCCCATCCCGACGACGAGTCCAGCAAAGGTGCTGCGACCACGGCCCGCTATGCGGCCGAAGGGCACGACGTTCTGGTCGTCACGCTCACCGGCGGCGAGCGAGGGGACATCCTCAATCCGGCGATGGACATTCCGGGCGTCCACCAACGGATCAGGGAGGTTCGACGCGAGGAGATGGCCGAGGCCGCGCGCATCCTCGGGGTACAGCAGACGTGGCTCGGATTCGAGGACTCGGGACTCCCCGAGGGCGATCCGCTGCCGCCGCTGCCCGAGGGCTGCTTCGCGCTGGTGCCTTTGGAGGTGTCCACCGAGGCGTTGGTGAAGGTGGTTCGGGACTTCAAGCCCCACGTCATCACCACCTACGACGAACGCGGTGGCTACCCGCATCCCGATCACATCCGCTGCCACGAGGTCTCGATGGCCGCGTGGGAGGCCGCGGGCGATCCCGAGCGTTTCCCCGATGCGGGTGAGCCGTGGACTCCGCTCAAGCTCTACTACTCGCACGGTTTCCTGCGTAAGCGCATGCAGCTCTTCCACGACTGGTTCATCGATCGCGGCGAGGAGAGCCCGTTCGTCGACTGGCTGAAGCGGTGGGACGGTCAGCGCGACGAGATCATGGAGCGCATCACCACGCAGGTCGACGTGGGTACCTGGTTCGAGCAGCGCGACGACGCACTGCGAGCCCATGCGACGCAGATCGATCCCAACGGAGCGTTCTTCGCGGTGCCGGTGGACGTCCAACGCAAGTTGTGGCCCACCGAGGAGTTCGAGCTCGCCCGCACCCGCGTGACCACGTCACTGCCCGAGACCGACCTGTTCGCGGGAATAGAAGAGACCGAACAATGATCGTGTCGATCCTCGCCCAGCAGCCCACGGGGCCCGAGTTCGGCAAGTCGTCGCCGATCGGTCTGGTGATCCTCGTGGCGTTGCTGGTCGGAACGGCGCTGCTGATCTGGTCCATGAACAAGAAGATCAAGCGTCTGCCCGCGACGTTCGAGAAAGAAGATCCCACGCTGGATCAGGCGCTCGACGAGGGCACCGATCGTGGGGGCATCACGCCGAGCCCACAACCGGACACCAGCCGTCCGAAACCCGCTGTCTCCGACAAACCCGCTGTCTCCGACGAACCCTGATGCTCGACGCGAACACGCTGGGCGAATCCACCAGTCCGTATCTGCGTCAGCACGCCGACAATCCGGTGCACTGGCAGCAGTGGGGACCGCAGGCACTGCAGTCCGCGCGTGATCGCGACGTCCCGATCCTGTTGTCCATCGGGTACTCGGCGTGCCACTGGTGTCATGTCATGGCACACGAATCGTTCGAGGACGAGGCCACCGCGGCCCTGATGAACGAGCACTTCGTGTGCATCAAGGTCGATCGGGAAGAACGCCCCGATCTCGATGCGGTGTACATGAACGCCACTGTCGCGATGACCGGTCAGGGCGGTTGGCCGATGACCTGTTTCCTCACACCCGAGACCGAACCGTTCTACTGCGGGACGTACTACCCACCGGCCCCACGCCAGGGGATGCCCTCCTTCGAACAACTACTGACCGCAATCGCCGACACCTGGTCCACCCGGCGACAGGAGGTGTTCGACGCGTCCGCGGCCATCGTCACCGAACTGCGCAAACAGAGCTCCGGAATTCCGGCCGGCGGACGACCGATGGACGCCGATTTTCTGGCCGCGTCCGTCGCGGCGGTCTGCGCCGACGAGGACACCACGTACGGCGGCTTCGGCCGGGCACCGAAGTTTCCACCGGGTGCACTGCTCGAGGGTCTGCTCCGGCACTACGAGCGCACCGGCAACGGTGAGGTACTCGACGTAGTTCGACGTACCGCGGCGGCAATGGCGCGCGGAGGCATGTACGACCAACTCGCCGGCGGCTTCGCACGGTATTCGGTCGACGCCGAATGGATCGTTCCGCACTTCGAGAAGATGCTCTACGACAATGCGCTGCTGCTGCGGTTCTACGCGCACGCCGCCCGGGTCGACGATGATCCGCTGGTGCGTCGGGTGGCGTCGGATACCGCACGATTCATGCTCGGTGAATTGCGCACGGCCAACGGCTGTTTCGCGTCGGCGCTCGATGCCGACACCGAAGGAGTCGAGGGTCTGACCTACGTGTGGACCCCCGAGCAGCTGGTCGACACCCTCGGTTTCGAGGACGGTGTGTGGGCGGCAGGCCTGTTCGCGGTGAACTCCGCCGGCACGTTCGAGGCCGGTATGTCGGTGCTGCAACTGCCCGCCGAGCCCGAGGACTACGACCGGTTCGCCCGCATCCGGAACGCGTTGTCGGCGGCTCGAGCGTCGCGGCCGCAACCCGGTCGAGACGACAAGGTGGTCACCGCGTGGAACGCACTGGCCATCACCGCGTTGGCCGAGGCCGGAACCGGCGCGAACGAACCGACCTGGGTCGACGCCGCCGTCGAATGCGGCGAGCAACTGTTCGCCACTCACGTCGAATCGGGACGTGTCCGGCGGGCGTCCCTCGGTAGCGCAGTGGGTGAGGCCACCGGAGTGCTCGAGGACTACGCCTGCCTCGCCGTGGCCGCTGCCACGCTGTTCCAGGCCACCGGCGACGCCGTCTGGACCCGACGGATGACGACGATCCTCGACGCCGCGATCGAGCACTTCGCCGATCCCGACGACGCCGGCAGCTGGTTCGACACCGCCGACGATGCCGAGACCCTGGTGACCCGGCCGCGGGATCCGATCGACGGCGCGACTCCGTCGGGAGCGTCGACGATGGCCGAGGCTCTGCTCACCGCCGCCGCCCTCGTCGATCACGAATCGTCCGCACGGTACGCCGAACTGGCCGCTGCCTCGCTCGCACGAGCAGCGGCCATCCTCGAACGCGCCCCCAGGTCGGGTGGTCACTGGCTGGCCGTGGCCGAGGCGTCGGTGCGCGGCCCGATTCAGATCGCCGTGTCGCTCGCACCGGACGGTGAGTTGCTCGCCGCCGCGCGATCGCTGGCACCCGGAGGTTCCGTGGTGGTCGCAGGCTCGGCCGACTCGTCTGCGCTGCTGACGGGCCGACCGCCCGTCGACGGGCAGGAAACGGCGTACGTGTGTCGCGGATTCGTCTGCGACCGGCCTGTGACGTCGGTCGAGGATCTGGCGGCCGCACTGCGGAAGTGACGTCGCCGACGCGGTGTTCCGCCTTCCGACGGGTCGTCAGAACAGGACGAGCCACACTGCCACGAGGTGGCAGATTGCCGCCAACACCGTTGCTGCGTGGAAGAATTCGTGATGGCCGAATGTCGTGGGCCACGGGTTCGGCCACTTGGTGGCGTAGAGGACCGCCCCGACGCTGTAGAAGATGCCGCCGACCAACAGCAGCAGGAACGGTGCGAAGCCGACGTGCTCGATCAGGGTGGGAGCGACCGGCACGATCGCCCAGCCGAGCACGAGATACAGCGGTACCCCGACCCAGCGGGGAGCGGTGGGCCACAGCATCTTCAGAGCCACCCCGCAGATCGCTCCGATCCACACGACGATCAACAGAGTTCGTCCCGTCGCGGCCGGCAGACCCAGTACGGCGAACGGGGTGTAGCTACCGGCGATGAACAGGAAGATCATGGAGTGGTCGGCGCGTTTCATCCAGATCTGCGACGCGGTGGTCTTCCAGTGCACGCGGTGATAGGTGGCGCTGACGCCGAACACCCCGCACACGGTGATCGAATAGATGCCCGTCGCGAGGCCTGCGCTGACCGACACCAGGCTGAACGCCATCGTGACGAGGGTGATCGCGCACACTACCGCGACGCCGAAGGCGTACAGGTGAATCCAGCCACGCATGCGTGGCTTGACGGGTATCTCGTCCAGTCCGAACATCGTCATGAAAGATGACCTCCCGTTCCGCCGTAGTGAACCTACGCAACCGTAGGTTCGGACGCTACTGTACCGGCCGCCCGCTCGAAGACGTCGGCGTAAGGTGATCCTCCGTGGTGATGAGAGCAGCGGTGACGAAGTAGTGGTGATCATTCCGCAGAAGGTGCGCGGCGTTCTCTACAACGTGTACGAGCGGCGTTTGTTGAGTCAGCTCGAGGGTGTGCAGCACCCGCGGCACGTCGCGGTGATGTGTGACGGCAACCGGCGGTGGGCACGGGAGAACGGGTTCACCGACGTCGCGCACGGCCACCGCATGGGGGCGCTCAAGATCGCCGAGATGCTCGGCTGGTGCGACGCTGCCGGAATCGAGATGGCCACCATCTATCTGCTCTCGACCGAGAACCTCCGACGGGATGCCGACGAACTCGATTCGCTGCTCGACATCATCACCGACGTCGTCGAGGAGATCTGCGGACCCGAGATGAACTGGGGTGTCAAACTCGTCGGCACTCTCGATCTGCTGCCTGCTTCGACCTCACGCCGGCTCAAGGAGGCGGCTGCGCGCACCGAGGGCCGAACCGGAACGCACGTCAACGTCGCCGTCGGATACGGCGGGCGTCAGGAAATCGCCGACGCCGTGCAGTCACTGGTCACCGAGAAGATCGCCGAGGGCATCACCGGGGACGAGTTGGTGGCCTCGATCAACGTCGACGGTATCGACAGTCACCTGTACACCTCGGGGCAGCCCGATCCGGATCTCGTCATCCGCACCTCGGGAGAGCAACGCCTGTCCGGTTTCCTGCTGTGGCAGAGCGCATATTCGGAGATCTGGTTCACCGAGGCCTATTGGCCGGAATTTCGCCGCGTCGACTTCTTGCGGGCCCTGCGTGATTTCGCCGCACGGCACCGTCGGTTCGGTATCTGACGTGCACGGTACTTCGTAGCCTGCTACGAACTTCCACTCACGACCTGGACCTACAACTTTCGCAGGCGCAGCCGGTTGATCGCATGGTCGTTGTCCTTGCGTAGCACCATCGTTGCTCGCGGACGAGTCGGAAGAATGTTCTCCACCAGGTTCGGCAGGTTGATCGAATGCCAGAGATCCTCGGCCGCGATCTGCGCGTGATCGTCGGACAGTCCTGCATAGTGATGGAAATGCGAGGACGGGTCGGTGAACGAGGTCTTACGTAGCGCCAGGAATCGTTTGACGTACCAGCTTTCGATGTCCTCGATCCGAGCGTCGACGTAGATCGAGAAGTCGAACAGATCCGAGACCATCAGCCGAGGTCCGGTCTGGAGTACGTTGAGCCCCTCCACGATCAGGATGTCGGGCTGGCGAACCATGTGGTACTGGCCTTTGACGATGTCGTACGACACGTGCGAATAGACCGGCGCGCCCACCTCTTCGGTTCCGGACTTGACCTCGGTGACGAACCTGAGCAGCTTGCGTCGGTCGTAACTTTCGGGAAAGCCCTTGCGGTGCAGGATCCCTCGGCGCATGAGCTCGGCCGTCGGATACAGGAAACCGTCCGTGGTGACGAGGTCCACGCGGGGATGGTGATCCCACCGGGCCAGGAGTGCTTGCAGCACACGGGCAGTGGTGGATTTACCGACCGCGACGCTGCCCGCTACGCCGATGACGAACGGAACCTGTCGATCGGGATGTTTCTCACCGAGGAACGTGGCCGTTGCCGCGAACAACCGCTGGCGCGCGGCCACCTGGAGATGAATCAGCCGGGCCAGCGGCAGATAGACCTCGGCCACCTCGTCCAGATCGATCTGCTCACCGAGGCCGCGCAGACCGACCAGTTCTTCCTCGGTGAGTACCAACGGTGTGGATTGACGCAGCGTGCGCCACTGCACACGGTCGAACTCGACGTACGGACTGGACTCGCTCACGCACGCCACCTGAGCATCGGAGCTGCTGAGGATTCGGCGTTGCTCCTGTCGGGCGCGAGTCGCATGGTTCCAGATTGTGCTCGGTGCCTGTCCACCGCGCACGGGCGGGGTCGTTCGCCGTACTAGGGTTCGGATATGGATGCTGCTTCCCTGGTTCGCGAATACCTGTTGCTGGGCCTGAGTTTCGACCGACTCGAAGACGGTTTCGTCGACGCGTACACCGGTGATCCCGAACTGCGTCGAATCACCGAGAACGCCCCGGCGCCGGAGCCGCGTGAGCTCGTCCGTCGAGCGCAGACACTGCGCGCCGAGCTCGGCAACGTCGAACTGACAGCGGAACGCCGGACGTTTCTCGACGTCCACCTGCGGGCGTTGGAATGCTCCGCGCGCAAGTTCGCAGGCGAGAACATCGGCTTCGTCGACGAGGTCCACGCCTACTTCGACGTTCGAATCGCACCGGGGGATCAGGACCAGTACCTGCAGGCGCATCGCAAGATGGACGAGGTGCTCCCCGGACCCGGCTCGCTGAGCGAACGGTTGATCGCCCACCGCCGCGCCGACGTCATCCCAGCGGATCGACTGCAGGACTGCGTCGAAGCGTTCTCGTCCGCATTGCGCGACCGTGTCCGCGCCGAATACTCGTTGCCCGAGAACGAGAAGGTGACGTACGAGGTAGTCGGCGACAAGCCGTGGTCCGGCTTCAACTACTACCTCGGCAACTTCCAGTCCACCGTCGCGATCAACTCCGACATCGAACAGCAGATGGCCAACCTGCCCCACCTGATCGCGCACGAGTCCTACCCCGGCCACCACACCGAGCACTGCCGCAAGGAGACGGGGCTCGTCGGCGCAGGACAACTCGAGCAGACGTTGTTCGTGGTCAACACTCCGCAGTGCCTGATGGCCGAGGGGCTCGCCGATCACGCTCTCGGGGCGATCGTCGGCGAAGGCTGGGGCGCATGGGCGCAGGAAATCTACGCCGACCTCGGACTGCGATTCGACGGCGACAAGGCCGAGCGACTCTCGGCGGCGTCGAGCCAACTGCTGGGGGTTCGCCAGGACGCCGCTCTGTTGCTGCACGATCAGCACAGGAGCGAGGACGATGTGGCCGCCTACCTGGAGCGATGGTCACTTGCCTCGCCGCAGCGCGCACGGCAAAGTCTGCGCTTTCTGTCCTCGCCGCTGTGGCGGGCGTACATCAGTACCTACGTCGAGGGCTACAAGCTTCTCGCCGGCTGGCTGGATCAGGGAGAGACCGCCAGTGAGCGGGCGCAGCTGTTCGGCAGACTGCTCGACGAGCCACTGACACCGGGTGCAGTACGCGTCTCGTAAACTGGCCCAGGTCCGTTGTTTATTGATGCCCCCTTACTCTGCTGTCCCTTGGAGACTCCTGTTATGACTGACGTCAACAACCTGTCACTGGCCGAGCTCGATCCCGAGGTCGCCGCGGCGATGGCAGGTGAACTGGGACGTCAGCGCGACACCCTCGAGATGATCGCCTCGGAGAACTTCGTGCCCCGCGCGGTTCTGCAGGCCCAGGGCAGCGTCCTGACCAACAAGTACGCCGAGGGCTACCCCGGACGCCGCTACTACGGCGGCTGCGAGCACGTCGACATCGTCGAGGACCTCGCCCGCAATCGCGCCAAGGAACTCTTCGGTGCAGAGTTCGCCAACGTGCAGCCGCACGCCGGTGCGCAGGCCAACGCCGCGGTACTGATGGCACTGATCAACCCGGGCGACAAGATCATGGGACTCGATCTCGCCCACGGCGGCCACCTCACCCACGGCATGAAGCTCAACTTCTCGGGCAAGCTCTACGAGGTCGAGTCCTACGGGGTGTCGAAAGAAGATCACCGCATCGACATGGACGAGGTGCGCAAGCAGGCCATCGCCGCCAAGCCCCAGGTGCTGATCGCCGGCTGGTCGGCCTACCCGCGCCACCAGGACTTCGCTGCGTTCCGTTCCATCGCCGACGAAGTGGGCGCACTGCTCTGGGTCGACATGGCGCACTTCGCCGGACTCGTCGCCGCAGGCGTGCACCCCTCACCCGTGCCTTACGCAGACGTCGTGTCCTCGACGGTGCACAAGACCCTCGGCGGACCGCGCTCCGGCATCATCCTCGCCAAGAAGGAATGGGCCAAGAAGCTCAACTCCGCCGTGTTCCCCGGCCAGCAGGGTGGGCCGCTGATGCACGCCATCGCCGCGAAGGCCGTCGCCTTCAAGATCGCTGCGACGCCCGAGTTCAAGGAACGTCAGGAACGCACCCTCCTCGGCGCGTCGCTGCTCGCCGAGCGGCTCACCGGCGCCGACGTCGCCGACAAGGGCGTCTCCGTCCTCACCGGCGGCACCGACGTGCACCTCGTCCTCGTCGACCTCCGCAACTCCGAGCTCGACGGCCAGCAGGCAGAAGACCTCCTGCACGAGGTCGGCATCACCGTCAACCGCAATGCCGTGCCCTTCGACCCACGCCCGCCCATGGTCACCTCCGGCCTGCGCATCGGCACCGGCGCACTCGCCACCCGCGGATTCGGCGAAGCCGAGTTCACCGAGGTCGCCGACATCATCGCAACCGCCCTGGCCACCGGGCAGGCCACCGACGCCCTGAAAGAACGCGTCGTGAAACTGGCACAGAGCAAGCCGTTGTACGAGGGCCTCGAAGACTGGGGATTGCTGGGCTGACCCTGGCTTTCCTGCCCACCCCGGTCGCGTCAATGGACCACCGCAGCGTTCGGACGTCTGCAGTGGTTCATTCACGCTGGCCCCCGGTCGGATCAATGTGGCTATCAGTCGATCTGAGTGCAACAAAGCCACATTGATCCGACGGGGGAGGGCGGTCTCGGCACCGAACGTCCCGCCGACCTGGGGCGAATCGGCCGTAACGCGTTGTTCACCGACACGCCAGACTTCCAGCGAGCCGATACCGGATTTCGGCGGTACCGTCGGCAGTAACAGGCAGCGGGGAAGCTGCCTGTGCGGGAGGTTCTGATACGTGACTGAGCTAGTGAGCGCGAGAGGGCCGGTACCCGGTCCTCGTGTCACCTGACACATCGGACCCGACCGGCCGAGCGACAGAGTTTGCGCGGTGCCGCGCAAACGTAGGAGCCCCACGTGACCACTTCACGCTCCGTTTCCGCCCCTCTTCGGACATTCGTGCTCGATACCTCGGTCCTGCTGTCGGATCCGTGGGCAGTCATCCGGTTCGCCGAGCACAATGTGGTACTTCCGTTGATCGTGATCAGCGAGTTGGAGGGCAAACGCCACCATCACGAACTGGGATGGTTCGCGCGGGAATCCTTGCGCATGCTCGACGACCTTCGCGTAGAATTCGGCCGACTCGATCAGCCGGTCCCCATCGGAACGTCCGGCGGCACACTGCAAGTCGAGCTCAATCACACCGATCCGTCGGTGCTTCCCGTCGGATTCCGTACCGACTCCAACGATTCTCGAATCCTCGCCTGCGCCCTGAATCTGGCGGCTGAGGGCAAAGATGTGGTGCTGGTCAGCAAGGATATCCCGCTGCGCGTCAAGGCCGGTGCTGTCGGGCTCCCCGCCGACGAGTACCACGCTCACGACGTCGTGCCGTCCGGATGGACCGGTATGACGGAGCTCGAGGTGCCCTCCGACGCCGTGGACACCCTGTTCAACGACGGTGTCATCGATCTCGTCGAGGCCCGAGACTTGCCGTGTCACACCGGAGTTCGACTGCTTGCCGGACGGCAGAGTGCGCTGGGGCGCGTCACGCCCGACAAGCAGCTTCAGCTCGTGCGCGGCGAGCGTGAGGCGTTCGGCCTGCACGGTCGTTCGGCGGAACAACGTGTGGCGCTCGATCTTCTGCTCGACGAGAGCATCGGCATCGTCTCGCTCGGCGGCAAGGCCGGCACCGGTAAGTCCGCACTGGCTCTCACTGCCGGACTCGAGGCCGTCCTCGAACGTCGCTCGCATCGGAAAGTTGTTGTCTTCCGGCCTCTTTACGCCGTCGGTGGTCAGGAACTCGGCTACCTCCCCGGCAGTGAGAGCGAGAAGATGGGCCCGTGGGGCCAGGCCGTCTTCGACACCCTCGAAGGGCTGGCCAGCCCGGAGGTCATGGAGGAGGTCATCGCCCGCGGCATGCTGGAAGTGTTGCCGCTGACGCACATTCGCGGTCGCTCGCTCCACGATTCGTTCGTGATCGTCGACGAGGCGCAGTCGCTCGAGCGCAACGTGTTGCTCACGGTGCTGTCACGGCTGGGGTCGGGTTCCCGCGTCGTACTCACCCACGACGTCGCGCAACGAGACAACCTGCGGGTCGGACGACACGACGGCGTCGCTGCCGTCATCGAAAAGCTCAAGGGGCACCCGCTTTTCGCGCACATCACCCTCACTCGCAGTGAGCGTTCACCGATCGCTGCACTGGTGACCGAAATGCTCGAGGAATTCGGTCCGTCAGGGGCCTGACGCCCCTCGTGAGTGGAACTTCGTAGACTGCTACGAAGTTCCACTCACATGGGTCACCGGCCGAGTGCAGCCCTGAGCACTCCTCGCGCAACACCTTTCAGGAAATCGACGTTGTCGAAATAGTCGCGCCACACAGCTATTTTGCCGTCGCGCAGCTCGAATGTTCCGCACACCCAGAACTCGACGCGGAGCCGACGCCAGATCAGGACGTCGGTGCGCTCGGTGAGCACGACATCTCCGTCGGCCGCGATGTTGTGCACGACGACGTCGAAACCGTAACCCGGCTTGGCCAGCAGCGTCAGAAATCTGCCGACGTTCGAGATTCCGCGCACCTTGGGAAGCCCGACGTTGTGCCACACGATTTTCTCGTCGAGAAGCGCCAGCGCGCGATCGGTCTCGCGAAGCCTCAACGCGTCGAACAAGTTTTGCACGCTGTCGGTTGCTTGTCGGGTATCAGTCACTTGGTGAACCGTCCTAATCCATCGCCGTCGAAGAACTCGAGTGTGACCGTGTTCCCCTCGAATGTCGCCTGAGAAATCGTTCCGTCCGGTGCGTTCTCACCGGTCGGCTCGAACGCGAAGGTATCACCGTCCCAGTGCGACAACTCGTAGGAAGTCGAGTTCGGTCCGAGGGTCAACACCAGCCTCCCGTCGACCTCCGCGACGGTCGCCGGCCCCCAGTAGGCGTTCTGGTACGCCCCGGTGTACGACGTGAGCGGTTGTGGCGCAGCGGCATTCGTCGGAGCGGTCTTCCCCGCGAGGTCGCCCTCCGGCTCGCTCATACCGGCGAACGCATTCTTGTACAGCGTTCGCCAGTCCTCGCGTACCTCGCCGAACTGCACGAGGTCGGCGAACTCGGCCGTGACCGTTTCTGCGATGCCGAGTGGCGCGGCGTTGGTCAGTACCACGATGGCGACGTCGAGCGACGGGATCCAGAGAAAGTTCGTGCCCGCCCCGAGCGCGAACGCTCCGGAATGGCTGACGGTCGTGCGGCCGGCTGCACTGGTGGAGACGTTGAATCCGTACCCGTAGTAGCCCGCGCGCGAATCCGCCGTCGTCGACGGGCTCGAGACGATCTGCGCGCTGATGGCAGGAAGGAGGGCGTCGGGATCGACGATCTGTTTTCCGTCGTGGGTGCCGTCGGCGATGAGCATCGTCAGCCACCTGGCGAGATCGTTCACCGAGGAGCTGACGCCACCGGCCGGCGTCTGCGGATCGGGTTCGCGTTGGTATCGGGCCTGATACTCGCCGTCCACGAGGACGTGAGGTACCGCTCGGTCGGCGCGGCCGATGTAGTCGGAGAACGACGAGCTTGTCGAGGTCATGCCGAGCGGACCGTAGATCGTGTCCTCGCCGAGGGTGTCCCAGTCCTTGCCCGACGCGGCAGCGACGGCCTCGGCCGCGGCTGTGATCCCGAAGTTGGTGTAGTGATACGTGGAACGGAACGGATCGAGGGGCACCTCCCGAAGGCGCTCGAGGATCTGTCTCCGGTCGTAGCCGAGGTCTTCGAGTAGATCGCCCTCGTGCTCTGGGAGTCCGCTTCGATGCGCGTAGAAGTCGCCGACCGTGATGTTCTGAGTCACCCACGGATCGTCAAGCGCAAACCACGGCAGCTCGGAGACCACCGGCGTCGACCAGTCGATGACACCCGCTCCCACCTGTGACGCGACCACCGTCGCACCCACTGACTTGGACAGCGAGGCCAGCTGGAACACGGTGTCGCCGTCGATCGGGTCGTCCTTCCCCATTTCGCGAACGCCGAAGCCTTTCGAATAGACGACGTCGGCACCGTGCACGACGGCAATGGCCATACCCGGAATGTTCGACGATGCCATCAGCTCGTCGGCGATACCGTCGAGCTTGCCGACCGCATCGTCGACCCGACCGGCCGGAACGTCGACGCCGGCAACCTGGCCGGGCGACAGATCCTCGGTCGGCACCGGCTCGGACGCCGGTGGACTGTCTGCGGTGGGTGCGTCTTCGGAGCACCCTGCCAACAGAACCAGAGAGCACACGACAGAAAGACACAGAAATTTCGACCCGACCGCATCATGAGGAGTCCTCACGTCGATGATTGGATGCACCTGAGGATAGACCCGCAACGACCTGGCGTTAGGAGAATTCACAGAGGTCAGGGGCGCGACGTCGGACGCTCGGCGGCAGGCGCTACGGTTACCGCATGTCTACGAACCTGTCCGACGGTGATCTGCTGGTCCGTTTGGAGCCCGCGGTCGAAGAGAATCTACGACGCCATATCGAGGCAGCGAGTGATTGGCACCCCCATGAGCTCGCGCCGTTCGACGACGGCAAGAACTTCGCGTTCCTCGGCGGCGAGGATTGGTCGCCCGAGCAGTCGCACCTGAGCGACGTCGAAATTCTGTCCGCCACGGTGGGCGTGTTGGTGGCCGACAACCTCCCCGCCTACCACCGGGAACTGGCCCACGCCCTCACCGGCCTCGGTGCCTGGTGGAAGTGGACGGGCCGCTGGACGTCGGAAGAGAACCGACAGTCGATCGTGCTGCGCAACTTCCTGGTGATCACCCGCGCTGTCGATCCGGTCGCCCTCGAGCGAGTCCGGATGGAACACATGACCCTCGGATTCGACGCGCCCAGCCAGCGGCTGCTCGACATCCTGGCGCACTTCGCCATCGAAGAAGCTGCCGCCGCCCTGCGTAACCGCAACACCATCGCTTTGGGCAAGGATCCGGTGCTGGCCACCATCCTCGGCAGAATCGCCGACGACGACGAGCTGCAGTCGGCATTCTTCGCCAGCATCCTCGACGAGGCATTCGCTGTCGTACCCGATCAGGCTGCGCGCGCAGTGGCCGACCGTATCAACGGCTTCAAGATCCCCGAGATCGAGCTTCCCGACCGCGGCAGCAGCATCGCCGCCCTCGCCGAAGCCGGCATCTACGACGCCGACCAGGAACGCGACAAGGTGTTCAAGCCGTTGCTCGCAGGCTGGAAGATCTTCGACCGCACCGATCTGGGTGAGGACGGCCTGAAGGCACGCGAGGAACTCGCGCACCTGGCCTGAGGTTCGCCCCTTTCGAAAGCGACCCGCCCCCGGTCGGATCAATGCGACTTTGTTGCAGTCTGAGTGACTGAAACCCACATTGATCCAACCGGGGGCGGGCGCGTTCAAGGGTGCAGCGGGTCCTGCGGGTCCTGCGGGTAGAGCAGCGAAACTAGTCCTTGACCTTCGCCATGGCCAGGACGTCGAGGCGCTTGTCCAGTTCGGCTTCGCTGAGCTTGTCGCCGATCAGTCCGCGGTCGATGACGGTCTGACGGATTGTCTTCTTTTCCTTCAGCGCCTGCTTGGCGACTGCGGCCGCTTCCTCGTAGCCGATTGCGGAGTTCAGCGGCGTCACAATGGACGGCGAGGACTCGGCAAGGGTCTTGAGGTGCTCGACGTTGGCTTCGAGGCCGACGACGCACTTGTCGGCGAACAGCACCGAGACGTTGGCGAGCAACTTGAAGGATTCGAGAACGTTGCGGGCCATCATCGGGATGTACACGTTGAGCTCGAAGGCACCCGATGCGCCGCCGAAGGCCACTGCCGCGTCGTTACCGATGACCTGCGCTGCCACCTGGGTAACAGCCTCGGGGAGAACGGGATTGACCTTGCCGGGCATGATCGAGCTGCCGGGCTGCAGGTCGGGGAGTGCGATCTCCCCGAGTCCGGTGAGCGGCCCCGATCCCATCCAGCGAATGTCGTTGGCGATCTTGGTCAGTGACACTGCGATGGTGCGCAGTGCGCCGGATGCCTCGACCAGTCCGTCACGAGCGGCCTGCGCCTCGAACGAATCCTTGGCGGCGGTGAGGGCGTCGATGCCCGTCGACTTCACCAGAGCAGCAACAACTTTCGGGCCGAAGCCGTCGGGTGCGTTGAGGCCGGTGCCGACGGCGGTGCCGCCGATGGGCAGTTCACCCAGACGCGGCAGGGTGGCTTCGACGCGCTCGATGCCGGCCTCGATCTGCCGGGCGTAGCCGCCGAATTCCTGACCGAGAGTGACGGGGACGGCATCCATCAGGTGGGTGCGTCCGGACTTCACGACGTGCTTCCACTCGGTGGCCTTGGTCACCAGAGCCTCGTGCAGGTGCCGCAGCGCGGGCACCAGGGAGGTGACGGCTGCTTCGGTAGCGGCGACGTGCGTGGCCGTCGGGAACGTGTCGTTGGAGGACTGCGACATGTTCACGTGGTCGTTGGGGTGCACCTCGACGCCGTTGGCCTTGGCGATCGACGCGATGACCTCGTTGGCGTTCATGTTGGAGCTGGTGCCCGAGCCGGTCTGGAAGACGTCGATCGGGAACTGATCGTCGTGCTTGCCCTCGGCGATTTCGTTGGCGGCCGCGATGATCGCGTCGGCCAATGCGCCGTCGAGCAGACCGAGATCCTTGTTGACCTGCGCGCAGGCTGCCTTGAGCAGGCCCATCGCGCGGATCTGGGTGCGCTCGAGCGGGCGGCCCGAGATGGGGAAGTTCTCCACCGCACGCTGCGTCTGGGCGCGCCAGAGCGCGTCGATGGGGACGCGAACCTCTCCCATGGTGTCGTGTTCGATCCGGAACTGCTGTTCGTCTGTCTGCGTCATGAGCCTTACTTTGCCAGTCGTGGTTTCGGGGATCAGAAGGACGGTGCCTGGCCGGATTCGTCGGCGTCGAAGTCCACCGAGGAGTACTCGCGCAGCTTCTCGAGGCGGTGGTAGGCGTCGATCATGCGCACGGTGCCGGACTTGGAGCGCATGACGATGGACTGGGTGTGGGCTCCGCCGCCCGCGTAGCGGACGCCGCGCAGCAGGTCGCCGTCGGTGACGCCGGTGGCGGTGAAGAAGACGTTCTCGCCCGAGACGAGGTCCTTGGTGTCGAGGACGCGATCGAGGTCGTGCCCGGCGTCGATGGCCTTCTGCTTCTCGGTGTCGTCCGTGGGTGCCAGACGGCCCAGGATCGCGCCGTCCATGCAGCGCATCGCGGCGGCCGCGATGATGCCCTCGGGCGTTCCGCCGGTGCCGATGAGCATGTCGGTGCCGGAGTCGGGACGAGCGGCGGCGATGGCACCGGCGACGTCACCGTCGGAGATCAACCGGATGCGTGATCCGGCGTCGCGCACCTGCTGGATCAGTTCGGCATGCCTGGGGCGGTCGAGGATGCACACCGTCACGTCGGAGGCGGAACCCTTCTTGATCTTGGCGATGCGGGCGATGTTCTCGGCGACGGGGACGGTGATGTCGATGACGTCGGCGTAATCGGGTCCGACGGCGATCTTCTCCATGTAGAACACGGCCGAGGGGTCGAACATCGCGCCGCGTTCGGCAACGGCGAGTACCGAGATGGCGTTGGGCATGCCCTTGGCCATCAGGGTGGTTCCGTCGACGGGGTCGACGGCGAAGTCCACCTCGGGTCCGTTTCCGTTGCCGACCTGCTCGCCGTTGTAGAGCATCGGCGCTTCGTCCTTCTCGCCTTCGCCGATGACGACGACGCCGCGCATGGAGACCGAGCTGACCAACTGACGCATCGCGTCGACGGCTGCTCCGTCGCCACCTTCCTTGTCGCCCCGACCGACCCAGCGACCCGAGGCGAGCGCACCGGCCTCGGTGACGCGGACGAGTTCGAGTGCGAGGTTGCGATCTGGCGCCATGGCGCGAGTGGACTCGGTGCTGGCCGTCATCGGTTTGTAGCCTCCTGGTTGGTGGGGTGTTACCCAGGCAGGATTATCTCACTTCTGTGATGCCCGCGGTGGGGTCGGGTCGACTGTGAGGTACGCGCCGACCGAGCACTGCTGCACAGAGGGGATACTGGAGATGTGGCAAACAGCAAACCTCGGATTCTCAACAACAACCGCGACATGGTCTGGTCGCTGATTCCGCTGGTCATTGCATGTTTGTTGATTGCAGGCGTGGCCAGTCAGTGCTCGTTGAGCCCGGGTGGACCCAAGCAGGGACCCATTCCCAACTTCGACGTGAACTCGGCACTGCAGTACGACGCGGCCGAAATAGGGTTCCCGGTGCGCAATCCGGTCGTTCCCGAGGAATGGACGCCCAATTCGGGCAGCCGCGCGACCATTTCCGGTGACAGTGGTGGAGCGGCGTCGACTGTCGGATACATCACCGGATCGGGTGCGTACCTGCAGTTGACTCAGACGGCCGCGTCCGAGGAACTGGTGGTGCCGTTCGTGGCCGGGGAGACGGTGTACGCGTCGGGCGCGCAGAACGTCTCGGGTCGAGACTGGGTCGTGTACGGCGAGGAAGGCTCGCGCACCTACTGGGTCTCGGACTTCGGTGACGTGCGAATCCTATTGGGCGGCACGGCGAACACCGAGGAATTCACCACTCTCGCGGCTGCGGTCGAGGCCACCGAACCGCTCGCGCCCTAGCTGTCGTTCTCGGTGCTCGCCAGCGCGGTCTCGATGCGCTTGCGTGCGCCCGCCAGTTGTTCTTCGCAGCGCGTCGCCAGTTGTTCGCCGCGCTCCCACAGAGCGAGGGATGCGTCGAGATCGAGCCCGCCCTGCTCGAGGATCTTCACCACGCCGACCAGCTCGTCGCGGGCTTCCTCGTAGCCCAGTTCGGACACCGGCTTGTCTTCGTTCTCGCTCATCGAATCTCCCTCTGTCTTTTCACTCGGCGTCATTTCACTCGGCCCATTACTGCTGCGGTGACGGCACCGTCGGCCACCCGCACCCTGATCTGTGTACCCGGCGGCGCGTCCTCGACCGAACGTAGTACCTCGGGATCTGCACCCGGCACCACCCGCTGTACGACGGCATAGCCCCGGGCAAGTGTGGCAGCAGGCCCCAGCGTCGACAGCCTCGCCCGCAGATGTTCGACGAGCGTGTCCTGGGTGGTCAGCTCGCGCTGCACGTCGCGTCGAGCTGCATCGGCGAGTCGCCGAACTTCCTCGCGACGCTGTTCGAGGGCCGCCAATGGATCGGCCAACACGGGTCGATGCCGCAGCATCTCCAGCCCGCGTGCCTCCCGTTCCACCCAATTGCGGAGCGCTGCAGCGCTTCTGGCCTTCAGCTCCGCGACCAACGCTTGTTCGGCGACGGCGTCGGGCACCACGAGCTTGGCGGCATCGGTGGGGGTGGCAGCACGTAGGTCGGCGACGTGATCGCTGAGGGGACTGTCGGGCTCGTGTCCGATGGCGCTGACGATCGGCGTCGTCGCACGTGAGATGGCTCGGCACAGTGCCTCGTCGGAGAACGGCAACAGATCCTCGACGCTACCGCCGCCGCGGGCGAGGACGATGACGTCGACGCGCGGGTCGTCGTTCAGATCCTTCAGTGCGTCCAGAATTGCCGGCACCGCTTGTGGACCCTGAACCGGAGTGTTCCGTACCTCGAATCGCACTGCGGGCCAACGCCTCTGCGCGACGGTGAGGACGTCCTTCTCGGCTGCGCTGGCGCGGGCGGTGATGAGCCCGATGGTGCCGGGCAGGAACGGCAGCGGACGCTTGAGTCGCGGGTCGAACAGTCCTTCGGCCGCCAGCAGAGCCCGGAGCCGTTCGATGCGGGCCAGTAGTTCGCCGACACCCACAGCGCGAATGTCGGTGGCGCGCAGCGAAATGGTGCCGCGGCCGGTGAAGAACGACAGCTTGCCGTAGAGGATGACGCGCGCGCCCTCGGTCAGCGGGACGGGCGAGCGATCCAGCAGCTGCGGCGAGCACGTCACCGACAACGACATGTCTGCCGACGGATCACGCAGAGTCAGAAATGCCGTGCGTGTGCCGGGGCGGGCGTTGATCTGCGTCAGCTGCCCCTCGACCCAGATGCTGCCGAGTTTGTCGATCCAACCGGCCACCTTCATCGCGACGGTGCGCACCGGCCATGGTTGTTCGGCGGTACTCGCACCGGATGGAGCGGGGCCGGACTGAGTGGGGGGAGTGCTCACTTCGCCTTGGCGGTGGTGATTCGGTTGGCGAGCATGGTCTGGAACGGTGCACGAGCCGACGTCGCATTCTCGTACTCGAGCAGGGTTTCCAAGTCCTCGATGGACAGCGTGCGCAGCCGTGCGCGCAACTGAGCCAGGGCAAGAGTGTCGAAGTCGATCATCTCGACGATCTCGGGCTTCGTCGCAGCTGCTGCGGGCTTCGCCGACGTGTCCTGCACCGGTTCGTCCAGCGGAGGCGTCGAGTACAGGGCGAATCGTCCATTCGCTGCGATGGGCTCGGCCACCGGTGCGTCGGGAACATCTACGTCATCGGTGACTGCTGCGGAGTCGAACCTCGATGCGGCGGGGTACGCGTCGTCCTCGTCCTCGTCGAAACTCGCCCACGACGGCTGCTCCTCGCGCGGAGTTCCGATCACCGGCAGAGCCGAAATGACCAGATCGCCCTTGATGGCGAGGGCTGTCACCTGCTGCTGAAGCCGCATGCCGCGTGCCAACGCCTCGCTGACGACGGTCATGGGCAACATCAACGCGGAACCGGGAAGCTTGCGGGCCTCTTCCACGACGGTCACGGCGACGCCTGCAGCCACCCGCGCCGCAAAGGGGAGTCGAGTCATGCACACCAGACTGCCCGAAGTCGTCGCCTTTGGGTAGCCGACAGGCCAGGGCCTGCGGAATGACCCGGTTGCTGCGATGCACGTATCCTGGGAGGTATGTCTTCGGCCGTTCCTTTGAATCTTGGTATCGCACACTCCGCCGGCTCGCACACGACCGCGCATGCCGGGGGTAAGCGAGTGCTTCTCGCCGAGCCGCGTGGCTACTGCGCGGGCGTGGATCGCGCCGTCGAGACCGTCGAGAAGGCACTCGAACAGCACGGTGCGCCGGTGTACGTGCGCAAGGAGATCGTGCACAACAAGCACGTGGTCGAGACGCTGTCCGATCGCGGTGCGGTGTTCGTCGAGGAGACCGACGAGGTGCCCGAGGGTTCGCTGCTGGTGTTCTCGGCGCACGGTGTCTCGCCTGCGGTGCACACTTCTGCTGCCGAGCGGAACCTGCGGACGATCGACGCGACCTGCCCGCTGGTGACCAAGGTGCACCAGGAAGCCAAGCGGTTCGCCCGAGACGACTACGACATTCTGCTCATCGGCCACGAGGGCCACGAGGAGGTCGAGGGCACCGCAGGTGAGGCACCCGAGCACATCCAGCTCGTCGACGGCCCGGAATCGGTGGACAGCGTCACGGTGCGCGACGAGAACAAGGTCATCTGGCTTTCGCAGACCACGCTGAGCGTCGACGAGACCATGATGACGGTCGCGAAGCTGCGGGAGCGCTTCCCGACCTTGCAGGATCCGCCGAGCGACGACATCTGCTACGCCACGCAAAATCGTCAGGTCGCGGTGAAGGCGATGGCGCCGGAGTGCGATCTGGTGATCGTCGTCGGCTCGAAGAACTCGTCGAACTCGGTGCGTCTTGTCGAGGTCGCCCTCGGTGCCGGCGCACGGGCCAGCTACCTTGTGGACTACGCGAAAGAGATCGATCTGGCCTGGCTCGACGGCGTCGAGACCATCGGCATCACGTCGGGAGCGTCCGTGCCGGAGATCCTGGTGCAGGGCGTCATCGACCTGTTCGCCGAGCACGGATACGCGGACGTGCAGCCCGTCACCACCGCGAACGAGACCCTCGTCTTCTCCTTGCCCCGCGAGCTGCGCCCCGCACGCTGACCGGTCCATGACCGGCCAGTGTCGGTGGGGTCAGTCGTCGGCGTGGCGGTCGCGGTACCGAACCTGCGGCACCGGATGCGGAGGAATGTCGTCACGGCGCACGTTCGGCGGCGCGTCGTTCACGACCGGTTCGACTGTGTGCCGAGCGCTGCTGGAGTACGGATCGACGGCGTCCCGCGGCGGCTGAACCCGAGGGGAACGCTCCCGGCGAGGTTCCGTCGAATACGGTGCCTCGGACGGCTGCGGCCGCGATGGGCGCGCTACGCCGGGTGGGGGCGTGCGATCCTGCGGGTACTGGGCGTGGGAGCGGGAGGGCCGCTGGTACTCGGGCTGCGGACTCGCCTGGCGTGCGTATCCGGGCGTCGCCCCGGGGGTTGTTGCCGACCGTCGTGGCGCGGCACCGGAGTCGGTTGCGGCGCGAGAGGTTCCTCGGCGGCCCACGTACGGCTCGGGCACGATGTCGGTGGCCTCGACCGCGGACACGTCGTCACGGTCCGCCGCAGCTCGACGGCTACGTGCGCGCGACGGACGGTCTTCCTGCGCTCGCCGCTGTGCCCGGGTGAGTGTGTCGTCCTCGGAGGTCGGGCTCCGGCGAGCGGAGTCGCCGGCCTTGGTGCTTCGACGAGGGGCGTCTTCCGATTTCGTGCGACGCCGAGCAGTGTCGGCGGTCTTCGTGCTGCGTCGAACTGCGGGCGCGTGCGTGTTCTGCCGCTTCAGCACGATGCGTACGGCACCGAGGCCGACGGCCACGAGGGTGCCGAGCAGCATCAACGGAAACCGGTTGACCAGCGGAATCGCCACGTTCAGGATGATGTCCTTGAGGCTGGTGCCCGCGTTGTCGGTGAAGTACTGGTACGACAGCGGTACGGCCACGAACAGAATCAACGGGGCTTGGACCATCGCGGTGAACAGTCCGCGGTAGCGGACCAGCAATACCGCCGCGATGCAGCCGAGGATGTAGAGGAACGCGAACGCACCGGTCAGCTCGGTTCCACGCGCGGCGTCGATGAGAAACCCGAGAAAGGTCAGCCCTGCGGCGATCGCAACGGCACCCCACGCTGGTACGCCGGGCAGGGTCGCGAGGATGGATCGGTGATCCAGCGGTACCCCGGATCGGGCACGTTGGGAGGTAGACACCCCTCGAGGTTAGCCGTAGTTCAGCCCACTGCATCGCTGACATGACCGAAGTCGTGCCGGTAGCGGGACGAATCGGACGGCTTGGGACGCTCGTCCACGCGTGCGATCTCCACCGGTTCGGCGTCGAACAGCTCGAGCTCGTGCAGCTTGCGTGCGGTGACACCCACCCTGCTGTCGACCGACCCGACGGTGGAGTTGAAGGACTCCACAGCCTTGCCGAGGTGGGCTCCGAGCTTGTCGAGATGTGTCGAGACGATTCCGATGCGGCCGTACAGTTCGCGGCCCAGCTGGTGGATCCGCGCCGCGTCCTCGGCGATCGACTCCTGCTTCCAGGTGTATGCGACGGTGCGCAGTAGAGCGACCAGAGTGGTCGGGGTGGCAAGAATCACGTTCCGGCCGAAGGCGTACTCCAGCAGGCTCGTATCCGACGTCAACGCGGCGTCGAGAAACGGGTCGCCGGGAACGAACAGGACGACGAACTCCGGCGTCGGCTCGAACGCCTCCCAGTAGGCCTTGTCGGCCAGTTGATCGATGTGGGTGCGCAACTGCTTGGCGTGGCGGCGCAGATGCTTGTCGCGAGCACCGGGTTCTTCGTCCTGCGCGGCGTCGAGGTAGGCCGCGAACGGCACCTTGGCGTCGACGACGATCTGTCGATCGCCGGCGAGGCGAACGATCATGTCGGGTCGAAAGCCGTCCTTGCTCACCTGAGTGTCGAAGTCGCAGTGCTTGACCATTCCGGCGAGTTCGACGACCCGTTCGAGCTGGATCTCGCCCCACCGACCTCGGATCTGCGGTGCGCGCAGTGCGGTGACCAGTTGTCCGGTCTGCATGGAGAGCTGCATCGACGCGCGATGCATTCCGGTGACCTGTTCCGACAGCCCCGCGTACGCCCTGATGCGGTGGTGCTCGACTTCTCGCACGTGCTCGGCCAGAGCATCGACGGCGTCGTGCAGTGGCTCCACCAGATGGGACACCTGCTGGCCGATGACCGTCGAATTGCGCCGCGCGGAATCCTCGTTCACCGCGCTCAGCGACTGGCGCAGCAGCGCCTCGTTCTGGCGTAGAGCCGCCAGCTGGGCCTCCGCTCGTACGGCCCGATCACCCACCCGAGAGGCATGCAACAGCCACCCCACCACGCCGCCGATGGCGAGTGCGACGAGCAGGCCGAGCGCGGTGAGAATGTTCATGGTGCCGATGATGCAGCACGCCACCGACAAGTTCGGGCGAGACGAGCTGTGGGTCGATGCTCACGCCCGACAGGCCGACGAGCCTCGAATAGTTTGTCGGTGGTTGCCGATAGCGTCGTCGACATGAGAATCCTGCACACCTCGGACTGGCACATAGGTCGCACCTTTCATGGTGTCGACCTGTTGGCCGATCAGGGCGCAGTGCTCGAGTCCATCGCGGAACTGGTTGCCGCACAGTCGATCGACGTGGTCGTCGTCCCGGGTGATATCTACGACCGCGCCGTGCCGAGCGCGGATGCCGTAGTGGTGTGCAATCGCGGACTCGAAGCGATCAGAGCCGCCGGAGCCGTCATCGTCGCGACGTCGGGTAACCACGATTCACCCGCTCGGTTGGGTGCCGGAGCTGCGTTCGCCTCGGCCGGCGGACTGCATCTGATGACCAAGGTCGGCAGCGTCGCGACCCCGGTGGTCGTCGACGACGAGCACGGATCGGTTGCGTTCTACGGCATTCCGTACCTCGAGCCCGAGACCACCCGAGTCGAACTCGACGTTCCGGCGGCACGGACGCACGCCGAGGTGCTCGATGCTGCCATGGACTTGGTGCGCGCCGACCTCGCAGCGAGAGGCGAAGCAGGGCAACATGTTCGGTCCGTCGTCCTCGCGCATGCGTTCATCGTCGGCGGCGAAGCGACAGGTTCGGAGCGATCGATTTCGTCCGGGGGAATCGAAACGGCACCGGCATCGGCATTCGACGGCGTCGACTACGTGGCCCTGGGTCATCTGCATTCTCCGCAGACACTCACCGAGCGGGTCCGGTATTCCGGCTCCCCGTTGCCGTACTCGTTCGGCGAACGCTCGCACCGTAAGGCCGTGTGGATTCTCGAACTCGACGCCGACGGGCTCGGCAGCGTCGATCGAGTGGACTTGCCGGTGGTTCGCGGTCTCGCCCGCATCGAGGGCACGGTCGAGGAATTGACCACTCACGCAGCCTTTTCCGAATACGAGGATTACTACGTCTCGGCAGTGCTGACCGACGAGGTACGTCCCGTCGATGCAATGCGGTTGCTGCAACAGCGTTTTCGGCACGCGATCCATCTCGAGTGGCGTCGACCCGAAGACGACGGGGGGCTTCGGTATCGCGATCGTGTCCGCGGCCGCAGCGACCTCGAGATCGCGACGTCGTTCCTGACGGACATGCGTAGCGCGCCCACCGCAGCCGAGTCCGCTCTCTTCGAGCGCGCACTTGCTTCCGTGCAGCGCGAGGCCGAATCCATGCGCACACCGGCGAGCACCGTCGACCGCGGCGCTGCATGAGGCTGCACTCACTCGAGATCACCGCCTTCGGTCCCTTCGCGGGAACGGAGACGGTCGATTTCGACGCGCTGGGAGCCGACGGGCTGTTTCTGTTGCACGGTCAGACCGGAGCCGGGAAGACGACAGTGCTCGACGCCGTTGCCTTTGTGCTCTACGGCACCGTTCCCGGAGCACGGCGGGAGGGCAAGAGGCTGCTGTCCGACCACGCCGCGGCAGGTGTCGTCCCGCAGGTGACCCTCGAAGCAACCCTCGGTGGGCGACGAATCCGGATCGTGCGCAGTCCGGAGTTCCTGCGCCCCAAGCTCAGGACTGCCGGCACCACCAAGCAGCATGCCAAGGCGAGTCTCACGTGGCTCGACGGGCGTGGGCAGAACCTGACGCGGCTCAACGAGATCGGCGACGCGGTCAACGGGTTGCTCGGAATGAGTGCCGACCAGTTCTTTCAAGTGGTGTTGTTGCCGCAGGGCGAGTTCGCGAAGTTTCTGCGAGCAGACAGCGACGAGCGCGGAAACCTACTCGAAAGACTCTTCGACACAGGCAGATTCGGCGACGTGGAGGAATGGTTCGCCGAGCGGCGTCGAGAATTGGCCGCCGGTCTTGCCGACGCCGACCAGGCCATCGACATCATGCTGGGCAGAGTGTCCCAGGCCGCGGGCGTACCCGAGCCGTCCACCGACGACGCCGCGCCCGGTGAGCAGGCCCAGGATCCCCTCGAATGGGCGGCACGGGTTCTGGACGGTGCACGGCAGAACAGAACTCTCGCCCAGGGTCGTGCGGTGCTGGTCGACGCGGCAGCCGGGCGTGCGTCCGCCGCGCTGGCCGAGGCCACCAGCGCCCTGGACCTGCAGCGCCGACGCGCGATCGCCGAAGAGCAACTCGCGCAGTACCGGGACGGCGAAGCCGCCCGAGCAGCGCGACGCGCGGAACTGGCCGATTCTGCTGCTGCGGGTCCCATCGCCGACGCTGTCGCCGATCTGCGCCTTGCCGCCACTACCGCAGATGCGGCCACCACAGCGCTGACCGCCGCGGAACAGGCACTGCCGACGTCCGCAGAGGGCAGGCGCTTCCACGACGCACTGCAGTGGCCGCCGGTACAGAACGATCCGGCCGACGAGCGAGCAGTGGTTGCCGAGTTCGTACGAGCATGGACCACCGATGTCGCACGGCTGCAGTCGCTGCTCGGGACATCCCGTGAGGCCGACCGGCTGGACGCCGAGCTCGCAGAACAGCGCAGACAGCGTGCCGAGACCGTTGCTGCCATCGAACGCACGACGACGAAACAGGCGACACTTCCCGAGACCCTCGCCGCTGTGGAAGCGCGGGTGGCCCGCGCAGCCGCGGCCGCTGCCGAGCTTCCGGGACTGGACGAGCGGTGCGCCCGCGCTCAGGCGGCCGCTGAGTCGGCCCTCGAATTGGTGCGGACCCGAGCTGTTCTCGTCGAGGCAGAACGCGTCAGGGACCGTGCTGCAACCGCGCGCAACAGCGCCTGGGAACACTTGCTCGAGCTGCGCGAACGCCGCATCGACGGCATGGCCGCAGAGCTGGCTGCCCGCCTCGAGCCCGGTGCGCCGTGTGTCGTATGCGGGTCGGCCGAACACCCGAATCCGGCGGCTGCCGCGACGTCGACGGTCACGAAAGCGCAGGAGGACAAGGCCGCTGCCGCGGAGCGAAAGTGCGCTGCCGAGCTGGAACGGTCGATCGCGGCCGTCGCCGACGCCAGTCGTGCGGTCGATCTGCTGCACGACCGGACGGGCGGAGCCTCCGCCGCGGAGCTTGCTCACACCCTCGATGCGGCGACGACTGCCGTCCGAGACGCCCGAGCGAGGGCCGCCGACCTCGACCCGGCGACGACCGAGCTGCGCCGGCTGCGCGCCGAGTCGGATGCGCTGGCGGTCACGCTGCAGGATCTCGTCGCCAGGCGCAGCGCGCTGGACGAACGCATCGCAGCCACCGAGCGATCGGTGGCGCAGATGCGAGCGTCGGTAGCCGAGGAAATTGCCGAAGGCGCATCGTTGACCGAGCGAATTGCCCAGTGCGAGAAGCTGATCGACGGTGCCCGCCGACTGCAGGAAGCGCGAATCGCCTGGCTCGACGCCAGCGAGCAGCACGCCGCGCTGCGCGGCGAACTGGATCGACGGGTATCGGCATCGAACTTCGATTCCGCCGATGCAGCAGCAGATGCCGTTCTCACCGAAGACCGCGTCGAGCAGATCGAGACCGAACTTCGTCTCGCGGAGGAGCGTCGGGCACACGCCGAACACGTGCTGCTCGAACCCGGCATTGTCGCCCAGAGCGGGCAACCGCCGATCGACCTGGATCCGCTGCGTGCCCGGTTCGCCGAACTGGACGGCGCGGCGAAGGTTGCCGCGGGGGAGGTGGCCGAGTGTCGCCGACGCGCGGACGAGCTCGAGCGGTTGATCGCCGAACTGTTCGTGGCGGCTGCGGCCATCGCGCCGCAACGCGCCGAGTTCGACGAGCTCGCCAACTTGGCGGATGTGGTTGCCGGGCGTGGGCAGAATGCACGCAAGATGTCGCTGCGGTCCTACGTGCTTGCGTCCCGTCTCGAGGACGTCGCCGAGTCGGCATCGGCACGCTTGCGTCGGATGTCCTCGGGTCGTTACGAATTCGTGCACTCCGACGAGGCCGGCGTTCGCGGAAAGCGGGGTGGACTCGGTCTCGACATTCGCGACGACTACACCGGTGTGGTGCGTTCGGCCAAGACGCTCTCGGGCGGCGAGGCGTTTCTGGCGTCGCTCTCGCTCGCGCTGGGTCTCGCCGATGTCGTGGCCGCCGAATCCGGCGGGGTCGTTCTCGACACCATGTTCATCGACGAGGGGTTCGGCACGCTGGATGCGGACACGCTGGAATCGGTGATGGCCGTGCTCGACGAATTACGTGCGGGCGGCCGCGTCGTCGGAGTCGTCAGTCACGTCGACGAAATGCGTCAGCGCATTCCGAGCCGCCTCTACGTCAAGCGTGGACGCGCGGGCTCGACATTGCAGGTCGTTGCGTCCTGATCGGGGCTACTTCTTCCCCGGCGCAGCCTTCTCGTCCTCGTCCTCGTCCTCGAGGCCGGCCTGTTCGTCGGTCAGTCCCTCGGGTGCGGGGATCTGATCCTCTAGCTCGTCCTGATCGGGCTCGTTCGATCGCTCGTCGATCTGTTCGGAGACGTAGCGAATCAGCACAGCAGCCACCGCCGCGGCGGGCACTGCGAGGAACGCGCCGATGATCCCGAACAGCGAGCTGCCTCCGGTGACGGCGAGCAGCACGATCGCTGGATGCAGATTCATGCTGCGGCTCTGCAGGATCGGCTGCAGCACGTTGCCTTCGAGCTGCTGCACCGCGAGGATGATCGCGAGCACGATCAACGCGGTCGTCAGACCGTTGGCCACCAATGCGACGAGCACAGCGAGAGCGCCCGCGACGAACGCACCGACGATGGGGATGAAGCCACCGAGGAACGTCAGGGTGGCGAGCACCAATGCCAGCGGGACACCGAGGATCACCAATCCGAGCCCGATGAAGAACGCGTCGATGAAGCTGACGATGGCCTGGGTTCGGATGAAACCGCCCAGCGTCACCCACATGCGGGAGAGGACTTCGCCGAGATGGCGTCCCGCGCGGCCGCCGGAGAATCCGTGCAGCCACGGCAGGAACTTCGGGCCGTCCTTGACGAAGAAGAACGACAGCACGAGCACCAGGGCAAGGGTCACGAGGATGGAACCGGCTGCCGAGACGCCGCTGAACACGCCGGTCGCGATGACGTCGCCGCTGTCTTGCAGCCGCGAGACGATGGCCGATACCGCATTGTCGATCTGGTCGTCGCCGATGTTGAGCGGAGGTCCCTTGAGCCAGTCCTGCACCTGACCGATGCCGCCCGACGCCTGATCGACCAACTCGGGAGCCTGCTCGGCCACCGACGGAATGATCAGAGTGATGACCCCGCCGATCACGACGAAGAACACCACGAGCGACACGGACGATGCCAGCGCAGGCGGAAAACCAAGGCGCATCATCAGTTTCGCAGGTGGCCACAGAACCGTGGCCACGATCACCGCGAGTAGAACCGGTAGCAGAATCACCCAGAGATGACCGATCAGCCAACCGAACACCCACGCGCCGGCCGCGATGGAGATCAGGATGAGCGACCATTTCGCCAGCCAGAGGCCACCGGTTCCGATGAGGTCCCCGCGATCTCGTCCGGACTTCGCGGGCTTCGCAGTACTGCCGGGAACTGCCGATTCGGTCACGGTGGGTCCTCACATTCGGCGGGTGGCGGTTCGTGAAGAACCTTAACGTCCCACTCCGACGCGGTGTCGGTCAGAGCGCCTCGTGGGCCAACAGCCACTTCTTCGTCGGCAGTCCCCAACGGAATCCGCCGAGTGCACCGCCGATCCGAACCACTCGGTGGCACGGTACGAACAGGGCGGCGGCATTGCGCGCGCACGCCGACGCGGCACCGCGAATCGCCGTCGGCCGTCCGGACAATTCCGCGAACGCGGAGTACGTCACCGGCGCTCCGGGTTCGACAGTGCGCAGCACGTCCCAGGCGTGCATCAGGAATTCGCCCGATCGCTGTGCGACGTCGATGTCGTCGATGCGGTCGACGTCGCCGCGGTGGTAGGAGTCGACAGCTGCGGTGACGGCACCGAGGTCGGTGGCCGAGCGGACGTCGGTGGGTCGCAACGTCGGATGGATCAACACTCGGAGTTCCTCGACGTCGGCGGTCCAGCCCGACGCCAGCACGCGCTGATCGGCGTCGACGATGGTGGTGAACGGACCGATAGGGGTGTCCTGCGTTGCGGAGGTGGCCATCATGCCTGCCTTCTTTCCAGTGCGGTGATCCACAGGTGCATCGAAACGTAGGAACGCCACGGTGCCCAGCGTTGGGAGTTCTTCAACGAAATGTCCAGAGCCTGCGCGCCTTGGCGGACAACGAGATCGGTGTCGAGCAGAACGTCGGGGTCGCCCAGCAGTCGCATGACGACATAGCGGGCCGTCCACGGCCCGATTCCTTTGAGCGCGAGCAGTTCTCGTTCCAGATCGGGACCCTCCCGCGCGGGGTGCAATGTCACCGTTCCCGACGCGATGGCGTCGGCGACGCGGATGACGGTCTGGACCCGAGCCGCCGGGCCGGTGAGGACCTCGTGGCCGCGTTCGGCGATGACGGCAGCGTCGGGGAACAGCCGTCCGACGCGTCCGTCGCCGAAATCCAGTGGTGCCCCGAGCGCGTCGACGAGCCTGGCGGTGTGGGTGGCCGCTGCCTTCAGCGAGATCTGTTGCCCGATGACGGTGCGCAGCAACATCTCCGCCCCGTCGACGACCCCGAGTGCCCTGATACCCGGATGGGCGTCGACGCTCGGCGCGAGCTGGGGGTCGGCGCGCAGGGCCTCGTCGACGGCAAGCGGATCGGCGTCGAGATCGAGCAGGTGTCGAATCCTGGCCACGGCGGGAGCGAGATCGCGCATGTCCTGCAGAGTCAGTGCGGCGCTGACGAATCCGTCCAGGATGCGCAGTGCCACTAGTCCGGCAGCGTGCGGGAGCTGCAGGGAACGCACGTATTCGCCGTCGTCGGAAAACGATTCGATGCCCTCGACCACATGGCCTCGGAGAAACCACTCGACCCAGCCGCGGTCCAGCGGCGCGCGGTACGGCAGTCGCAACGTGACGGTGCCACCCGCAGTAGGTACGGCCGAGCGGTGCGCTTCTCGCCGCAGGGTCGTCGGATCGACCGCGAAGACCTCTTTGACGGTGTCGTTGAACTGGCGGACGCTCGAGAAGCCGGCGGCGAAGGTGATGTCGGCCATCGACATGTCGGTGGTCTGGATCAACGTGCGGGCGGTATGCGCGCGATGGGCGCGAGCCAACGCGAGGGGGCCGGCACCCACTTCTGCCGTCAGAACGCGGGTCAATTGCCGGCTCGAGTAGCCGAGGGTGCTGGCGAGGCCGTCGACGCCCCCGCGCTCGACGGCTCCGTCGGAGATCAGCCGCATCGCACGAGAACTGAGATCCGAGTGGATGTTCCATCGTGGGGAGCCGGGAGTGGCGTCGGGCTGGCAACGGCGGCAGGCGCGGTAGCCGGATTGTTGGGCCGCTGCTGCCGTGGCCAAAAACGAGACGTTGCCGGGCTTGGGGGTGCGCGCCGGGCAGGAAGGTCGACAGTAGATGCCGGTGGTGGAGACGGCGGTGAAGAACTGGCCGTCGAACCGTGCGTCACGCGAGGAGACCGCGCGATAACACCGATCGAAGTCCAGTTCTTGCACCTGCCGTTCGCTGCTCATGCTCCTACTGTGTCAGCGCGATCCCGCCAGTGCTAGCGGAAATCGGACAGCACCGTGTCAGCAGCATCGAGCCCCTGGGTTTCGGTCCGCTTCCGCGTGCCGGTCCTTCCAGTACTGCCGCACGGTCGGTGGCTCCTGGCCCGGGTGGTGCCGGGCCAGATGCGCGACGTAGCGGTCGTAATCGTGATCACCCATCACCGAGGTGATCCACCACCACAGCCCGCGCATCTAGTGCGCCGACCCGGGGCGTCGGACGGTGCCCGCATCGATCAGTTCGTCCCACTCGGCCTGGATCTGCTTCTCGGCGGGGGTGAGGACGAATCCGGCAGGACCGAAGATCTTCGATGGCACCTCCGGCTCCTCGTTGTCCGGCAGATCAGCTCCGCGAACGGCTCTGACGCACACGATGACTCCGGCGATGACGACGACCAGGACGAGTACCGCGAAGATGATCGAGAGGGTGCCCTGGATGAACGTGTTGCGAATGACCGCGTCGATGGCCTCGGGGGTCTTCGCGCTGCCGAAGCTGCTCAGGCCCTGCTCCTTTGCGTCACGGAACTGCGAATGCTGCGTCCAGTAACCGATGGCCGGGGTGGAGGAGAAGATCTTCTGGTACGAGGCCGTCATCGTGACGATGAGGTCCCAGGCGAGCGGAATGCCGGGGATCCAGGCCCATTTGTAGAGACCTCGTTTGACGACGATCACCATGACCACCGTCAGGGCGATGGCGGCGAGCAACTGATTGGCAATACCGAACAGCGGGAACAGGGTGTTGATGCCGCCGAGCGGGTCGGTGACTCCCATGAGAAGGATTGCGCCCCAGGCTGCGACGACGATCAGCGAGCAGATCCATGCTCCGGGACGCCACGACGGGTCCTTGAACTTCTTGGCCGAGGCTCCGGGCAGGTTGCCGATGCTGTCGGAGAGCATGAAGCGTGCGACGCGGGTGCCGGCATCGACCGTGGTGAGGATGAACAGTGCCTCGAACATGATCGCGAAGTGGTACCAGAACGACTTGAGCGATTCTCCGCCGAACACCTGGTGCAGAACCTCGGACATACCGAACGCCAGCGTCGGAGCGCCGCCGGTACGGGAGATGATCGACTCCTCGCCCACATCGGCTGCGGCCTGGCTCAATTCGCCGGCCGAGATGTCTCCGCCGCTCAATCCCAAACCGTTGACGTACTCCGCCGCGGTCTCGGGAGTACCGCCGGTCAGCGTCGCCGGTGCGTTCAGCGCGAAGTAGATGTGCTGATCGAGAACGCAGGCGGTGATGAGCGCCATGATGGCGACGAACGACTCGGTGAGCATGCCGCCGTAGCCGATCATGCGCATCTGCTTTTCCTTCTCGAGCAACTTCGGCGTGGTGCCGGAGGAGATCAGAGCGTGGAAGCCCGACAGCGCGCCGCAGGCGATGGTGATGAACAAGAACGGGAACAGCGATCCTGCGAATGCCGGTCCGTTGCCCTCGGTGGCGAAGGTGGTCATCGCGGGCATCTGAATCTCTGGACGGGCGATGAGAATGCCGACGGCCAGCAGCGCGATGGTGCCGACCTTCATGAACGTCGACAGATAGTCGCGCGGGGCGAGCAGCAGCCACACCGGCAGGATGCAGGCCAGCAGACCGTAGCCGATGAGCAGCCAGGCGACCGTCACCTTGGAGAGCGTGAACCAGTCTGTGCCCCATTCGGTTTCGGCGACCCAGCCGCCGGCGACGATGGCGAGCAGAAGCAGGACGACACCGATGAGCGAGACCTCGGTGACGTTGCCCGGCCGCAGGTAGCGCAGGTACACACCCA
Organism: Rhodococcus sp. JG-3; assembly: GCF_000482405.1. NCBI lineage: Bacteria > Bacillati > Actinomycetota > Actinomycetes > Mycobacteriales > Nocardiaceae > Rhodococcus > Rhodococcus sp. JG-3. Next base: position 4,665,411 of record NZ_KI519398.1, on the reverse strand, counting down.
TGAACAGGGCGATGGGGATGGTCAGCGCGATGGAGAACACGCCCCACGGACTTTCGGCGAGCGCGTTGACGACGACGAGAGCAAGAACCGCGATCAAGATGATCATGATGACGAACACCGCGATCAGCGCGGCGGTTCCGCCGACTACTCCGAGTTCGTCACGGGCCATCTGGCCGAGGCTGCGGCCGTTGCGGCGCGTCGAGATCCACAGCACCAGGAAATCCTGGACGGCTCCGGCGAACACGACGCCGATGATGATCCACATGGTGCCGGGCAGGTAGCCCATCTGGGCCGCCAGAACCGGTCCGACGAGGGGGCCCGCTCCCGCGATTGCGGCGAAGTGATGGCCGAACAACACCCGACGGTCCGTCGGCATGTAGTCCTTGCCGTTCTCCAAGATCTCGGCGGGCGTGGCTCGGTCGTCGCGAGGAAAGACGATCTTGCGTTCGATCAGTCTGGCGTAGAAGCGAAACGCGAAGATGTAGGTACACACCGCGGCGATGACGAACCAGACTGCGTTGGGATTCTCGCCACGGACGATGGCGATGATCGTCCAGGCGACGCCGCCGAGCAGGCCGATCACGACGAGCATCAGACGCTTGATCGGCGTCATGGGATGGGAATCGACGACTCCGACAGGTGGTAGGTCGGGGTCTGTCTTCAGCAATTCGACGTGTGGATCGTCGGCCGCTTTCAGTGACATGTGTGGGGTCTCCATGGTCGCAGGTGTGACTGCGATCACCCTATGCGTGACGCACTTGCACGTCCTCGAATCGACACTTCGCGGTGCGCCCGGCGGTCATTCGTGTGCGCCGAGTGGCGGCGGCCTGGAACCGGATGGTCCTGGGCTGCGTCGTACCGGGTGTCATCACTTCATTCATTCGGGGGGAACACCACATGTCGGGACCGTACGAGCAAACTCATCAGCAGACCTTTCCCGCGGCGCAGCCCTTCGCGCCCGTGCTGCCCGCGTCGAACGCAGGGTGGGCAGTGGTGGCAGTCATCTTCTTCTGGCCACTGGCCATCCCCGCGTTCAATCACGCGCTCAAGGTCCATCCTCTGTGGTCGATGGGTGATGTCCAGGGCGCGCAGTACTCGTCGCAGCGCGCAGCGTTCTTCGGCAAGCTGTCCCTCATCATCTTCGGCGTCTTCATCGTTCTCTACCTGGCGTTCATCGGCTTGGTCGTCTCGAACATGTGACGGGTCGACGGCGGTGTGCTGATCACCCGCGGGTGACCGAAATACCGCCGTCGACGTAGAGCGTGGTTCCGTGGACCATTGCGGCGTTGTCCGAGACCAGGAACAGAACGCCGTCGGCAATGTTCTGCGGTGACAGCACCGTGCCTGCCGGGGTTCCGGCCGTCATGGCGTCGAGGACCTGGCGTGCGTCCTCGTTGCCCGGGGTCAGAGTCGCTCCGGGCGCGAGGGCGTTCACTCGCACACCGCGGGGGCCGAACTCAGCGGCCCAGCTACGAGTGAGCTGCTCGTCGGCGGCTTTGGTGGCGGAGTACATGGCAGCGAACGGACTGCCCATCGTGGCCATCCACGACCCGATGTTCACGATGACTCCGCTGCCGCGCTCGGCCATGGCCGGTGCGAGCTCGCCGACGAGCACGTGCGGTGCTCGGACGTTGACGGCGAGCATGGCGTCGAGCTGGTCGTCGGGAAGATCGGCTGTCGCGGTGGCCGGATAGATACCGGCGTTGTTGACGAGAATGTCGACGCGGCCGCCGAGGGCGTCGGTAGTGCGGGCGGCGAACTCGCGAAGTTCGTCGTAGCTGCCCGACAGATCGACGTCGACGAATGCCGCTGTGCCGCCGGTTTTCGAGATGCGGGCCGCCAGGGCTTTGCCGCGCTCGGCGTCGCGGCCGCTGACGACCACCTTTGCCCCGTGGGCGGCGAGGGTGAGCGCGATGGCAGCACCGATCCCACTGGTCGATCCGGTGACGACGGCGGTGCGTCCATGGAGTTGTGTGGAACTGGGAGATGTCATGACGCCATGTCTACGGTCGCCGAATCGAGCGGACCAGGCGTCGTTCGACCTAGGTCTGTCATGACCAGGTTCGCGATCGCTCGCGTGGCTACTGTGGATTTCGTGAACGACGACAGGTCGGCGCTGAGTGCGTTTCTGCGTGATCGACGCGACCGCATCACTCCCGCCGAGGCGGGAGTACCGACCTATCCCGGTGCGCGACGGGTACCGGGCCTGCGGCGCGAAGAGCTCGCAGCGCTGGCCGGAGTGAGTCCGGATTACTACAGCAAGCTCGAACAGGGTCGCCAGGCCAATGTCTCATCCGAGGTGCTGCGAGCAATTGCTCGGGCGTTGAAACTCGACCGGGTGGAGTCCGCGCACCTGCTCGATCTCGCATCTCCAGCTGTGCCGGTCGACAGCGCCCCGGAGCGACCGGATCCGGGATTGCTGCAGGTCATGCGGGCGCTCGATCACGTGCCGGTGCTACTGCTCGGGCGCTCGGGAACCATCTTGGCCAGCAATGCGCTGGTTCGTGCGGTGTTGAGTCTGCAGTCGTCCGCCGGGGATTCGCTGTTCCACTATCTGTTTCGCAATCCCATCGCGCGGGAGCGAATCGTCAACTGGTCGCAGTTCGCGGCTGCCTCGGTTGCCGCGCTGCGCCGCGATCTTGCTCGTCGACCGGGCGATCCGACCCTGACCGCACTGATCGACGAATTGCGTTCGTCCGAGCCGTGTTTCGAGCAATGGTGGAGCGATCACGAGGTCGCCGAATTCGCAGGTGCAACCAAGATCATTCAGCACCCGGCGGCGGGCACCCTGCAATTCGGGATTGAGTTTCTGACCTCGCCGAGCGCGCAGGATCAAAGTCTGATCGTCTACACGGTCGAGGAGGATTCCAGTACGGCACACGTCCTGCCGATCCTGGCGAGCTGGGACCCGAATTCGGCGATCACCACGTGACCGGCATGGCCGATCACGCCGTCGAGTAGGCGCTGGCCGGGCACTGTCCGAGCTGGTCGTGTCGTCAAAGTAGACTCCATAGACCGTGAGCCTCACCCTCGGAATCGTCGGACTGCCCAACGTCGGCAAGTCCACCCTCTTCAATGCACTGACCAACAACGATGTGCTGGCCGCGAACTATCCGTTCGCGACCATCGAGCCCAACGTCGGCGTGGTCGCGCTGCCGGATCCCCGGCTCGAGAAGCTGGCCGAGGTGTTCGGTTCGGAGAAGCTCGTGCCCGCGCTGGTGTCGTTCGTCGACATCGCCGGCATCGTCAAGGGTGCGTCCGAGGGCGCAGGCCTGGGCAACAAGTTCCTCGCCAACATCCGTGAGGCCGACGCCATCTGTCAGGTCGTGCGCGTGTTCGCCGACGATGACGTGGTGCACGTCGACGGTCGCGTCGACCCCACCGCGGATATAGAGGTCATCGAGACCGAACTCGCGATCGCCGATCTGCAGACCCTCGAGAAGGCGATCCCGCGCCTCGAGAAAGAGGTGCGGATCAAGAAGGACCGCAAGCCGGCGCTCGACGCGGCTCTGGCTGCGCAGGCTGTGCTGAACGACGGCAAGACGCTGTTCTCGGCGAAGGCCAAGCTCGATTTCGAGCTGCTCGGTGAATTCCAGCTGCTCACCACCAAGCCGTTCCTATACGTCTTCAACGCTGACGAGTCGGTGCTGACCGACGACGCGAAGATCGGCGAACTGGCTCGCCTGGTCGCTCCTGCAGATGCGGTGTTCCTCGACGCGAAGATCGAGTCGGAGTTGCTCGAACTCGACAAGGAATCGGCAGCCGAGTTGCTCGAATCCGTCGGTCAGACCGAGCCCGGTCTCGACGCGTTGGCGCGCGCCGGCTTCCACACCCTGGGCTTGCAGACCTACCTCACCGCAGGCCCGAAAGAGGCTCGCGCGTGGACAATTCACCAAGGCGACACCGCGCCCCAGGCCGCAGGCGTCATTCACACCGACTTCGAGCGCGGCTTCATCAAGGCCGAAATCGTCTCCTTCGACGACCTCGTCGCCGCGGGTTCGATGGCATCGGCCAAGGCTGCCGGCAAGGTGCGCATCGAGGGCAAGGACTACGTCATGTCCGACGGCGATGTGGTGGAGTTCCGTTTTAACGTTTAGATCCCTGGCCATCGGCCGTCTAGCGGGCATCCGTCCGCTGTAGCTTCGAGGAACATCGCGTCCGCAGCCTGTCGAGTGCGGTCGTCCGCATTGGGCCATGATGCGCGTACCTCGACAGAGTCACGTTCGGTGAGCTGTGACCGAGGGCTTTTTGCAGTGTCACCACATCGCACCTGGCGTAGATCAAACCCGACGCGAAATAGTGCTGGAGATCGTGCAGATGCCAGTCAGGCTGACCCGCGCTGGCGAGCTTGCGGATCCGCGTCGATCCGACGTGGCCGGAAGTGGCCTAGTAGGCGAATGGGCGGTCGTTGGGCATGATGCTCGAATCCTCACACCACGGTGTCGTGTCGATGAAAGTGCCGGCCGTCGACCAGAATGGGTTCGTGAATTCCGACGGCCAGGTGATGAGGGGCTGGCAGTACGTCGTCACCGTCGAGGGTGTCATCGCCGGGGCGTCAATCCGGATGATACTACTCACGTCCGCGACGGTGGCTGGCGGTGCGCTGACGTTCGGTGTGGCGATCGGTGAGGGCGGTGCCGCGACGTTGCCGGAGCGGCTGGGCCAGCAGTCGCATGACGGGCGTTAGCGGGAACCGAGCACGTGGGCTGTCTGCTGCCGCTACGTTCCATTGATGTATATGGACTCATCCTCGTGCGCGGCGTTCGCAGGCGCTATCCCGTTCCTTCTTGTGACAGGCGTTCTCGATCAGGCGTGGCTGAAGAAGAACCAGCTCTATGGGAACGAATGGACCGGGAGTGCCTACAAAGCCCTCATCTGGGCATCGGTGATCGGCCTATGGTCGGCGCTTTGGGGGACTTTGATCGATGGAATACACGGGCCCTTCGTCTTGCTCGTCGTCATTCCAGCAGCCGTGACCACCGGAGCGATGATTACGATTCTGTCCGCGCACGCGGAGTCGCGATCAGGTAGATGACGCGCGAGATTTGCTCTACGCGCGCCAAGAACGAACCGCAGCCTCCATGGCGATGTGGACCACGGGAACCACCATGCCGAAATCTGATACGAAGTCACCGCCAGCGACCCGGGGCCACCCGTAGGCGTGCGCCGAACCGCTTGCTGAGTGCCAGATCCACTCCAAACTTTCCACAAGTATGAGAGGTTCGGGAGCTTCGTCGCCTAGCTTCTCGACGGTCTGTTTGCCTGTCTCCTCCGCTATCAACCGAATGATCTTGCCTTCGCCGTAGTGGTCCGCCTTCAGCAACGTGTCGGCACGTGCACGCATATCTGAGGCAAATTCCTCAGTTGGGACCATTCCTCGCAGATGCTCAAATTTTGCCGTCGCGTCAAGGGCTCTGAGCAAGCTTTTGGCTTCCTGCCGCAGAACAATGTGGGTGTTCGCTTCCCTTACTGCCCGGTCGTCGGGCCCAAGAACGAACGCAACTCTCGCTGCACCCAAGAGTGCTGCTCTCGCCAGCGATTGGACTCCGACAAGCGCGAATTTGTCGGCGTCGACAAAAATCGCCTGGATATGAACCAAGCAATCCCGTGCGGTTTCCAGACCTGCAATCATCGAGTCCAGCAACGAGATTGGTGCATCCGGTGCTAACGCGTTAAGCGACATCAGTTCGCTGCCTGGATCGGGTGTCCCGGAAACTTTAGTGTGCAATGTGTTGATGACGTCGATCGTCTGGAGTTGACGGCGTAAATGTTCGCGTGCCTTATCGTCCTTGATCCCTAAGCTGTACATCGGTTCGCTTCGTCGGTTTGCTGAGACATCGCAAGAGTTTGGCACATCGCACTGCGCGTTCAGGATGGGGTGCCGGTGTGGACTATCGCGTCTGAGGCTCGTATCCACGAAGGCACGGTACGAAATCATGTGAAGCGATTCCGCCTCGAAAATGACGGAATGTAGCGAGGATATCGTGGCAGGCTTCCTACTGGAACGTTCTCGAAATTCGACACCGCCGCCGGCAACCTTCTGGGGTTGTTGAGGAAAAAGCGTCACCTCTTGTGTGCAGCGTGCGGACTGCGCCCATAACGAAATTGGTTACCATCTTCCACGCTCGGGCCGTCTCGTCACTCGATCGACTAGTCGGCGAATACTCTCGGACATGTCGCGCGAAGAATTCAGCATGCGCTCGGCACGATCAATTGTCTCTGTATCCGTAGGGCTCGCGGCAGCGAGCCGTGCTCGCATGCGGTGGTATTGCTGAACTTTTGGCCCGATAGCGCCGCAGTTGTGCATCGTTTCGATCGCTGTGTCAAGGCGGGCGAGGACTTCGTTGTATCTGCTCATTCCGTCATTGTCCTCCTCGAAGCGCATTCTTCGAGGTGCGTTTCGTAGGGGAACCGGTCCGGCCCTCCTTCCGGTGTAGGACGATCCACGGGAGCCCTGGCTGGGGGCCGTCTCTGGTGCGCGGGTTCAAAATTTCCGTAACCGAGATGACGCAACAAGGGCGGGAATTGGCAGTCCGCACGTCAACCCTGAGTGGGGTTAACGACATGGCTACGGCCATGCCTGCGGTGCCCGCGCCCGTGCAGGTAGCCACACCAACCAACGCGGCCATGACTGTCGCATCGGACGCTCGGCAGTCGCAGGTACCTCCTCTAGCTACCTGTGCCATCATTGCTACATGGTGAACGAATCGCCCGGGGAGATGCACAGCGTGTCGGTTACCTGGCAACTCGACTCGGGACCACCGCCGCTGGTCAACCAGTTCGTTCTACAGGGCGTAGTGGACGGCGACGGTGGCCCTGGCGAGATTATCGTCACTGCCGGTTACGTCGCTCCGCCTCCGTCACCACCCGCACCGAACGGGTCCGACGGGCCGCATGCCGAAGAGACAGATTCGATTGCGGTAACGACTGTGGCCCGATTTGCGTTAACTAGACATCGGGCTGAACAGCTGGTGGGATACTTGTCTCAACAGATAGCACAGTGGGATCAGAATGATGCGTTGACGAGAGGAGGAGACCATGACGAGCGCGCTTGAACGAACAGTCGCGTCTGGGAGCCCAGCCATGTTTGACGTCGACACTCATCGCCGTGGTTTCGACAAGTACTACATCCGCCGGCCAGCTCGTCCCTCGGGATCAGAGCAGTTCGGCGCTGAGGTGACCCTACTGGCTCGCGGGTGTGTCGCTCACCTGCCAGCAATGGCCGCTCCGACATGGGTTGGAACTCCTCGGACCATGCCGCTCGGCGATCCACTGTCTCACTGGCTAGTGTTTTCCGCAGGCCAAACCACCTGCCTAGTTGCCGTTGACGATGCAGACGATGACTCCGAAGTTCGTGGCTACCTGTCTCGGCTTTGGGGACAGGACTGGGATAGTCCGGACGACGACATATACGACACCTGGTGAACCCTGGCGACCTAGTTGCGCTTTGGTTTCCGTTCTCTAGGCAGGAAGCAGGCCAAGCGCAATGGAAAAAGCGGCCTGTCCTTGTGTTGTCTAGGCTCGGGTTTGGCTTGGACGAGGTCATTGTGTGCGCAATGGTGACCTCGAACGAAAATAGATATCGGTCGGTAGGGCCTGGAGATGTCCGCTTACAAAGTTGGTCCAGCTTCGGACTACCAAAGCCATCAGTTGTGCGGTGCCGCCGAATCTGGTCGGCCGAACCACGCGACCTTGCAGGCCGGCAGTATGGCAGGGTCACACCTGCAGTCCTAGAGGCCGTCAAAGAAGAGATACGAGTAACGGTAGGCGTCTGAGCCGTTGCTTGGTGTACTCAGGTGCTGACCTCCAGTCGCCTGCGGAGCCTCTGCCCTGGTAAAGTCCGTTTTTGGTCTGCAAGCATCTCCAGGTTTCTGCTACCGGGTTGCGGTGGCGTCGACTCCTCTGAGGCCACAGAGCCCTCTGGGTTAAGTTTCGGGTCCGGACTCACGAGCAGGCATATTGATGCGGCCATCCCTGACTGCGATCATCATCACGAACGGCCGCATTAGCGGGTCGGAGAACCGGTAACGGGTTCGGCGGCCTTCATCGCGAGTTTCGAGTATCCAGGACGGTGGTCCGGCGAAGCGCTTTAAGTGTGCGAGAAAGCTGTCGGTTCGTCGCCTTCGGCCCGAGAGCGAAGAAAGTGCATCGCAAACGTCTACAGGCCGGAAGAAGCCGAGTTCGTCCCCTGGGGTGAGAGCACAGGCAATGAGGGTGAGCTCGAAACCTGCAGTAGTTGCTGGTGACGTCACGGCATCGGTGTAGGACACACGAATCCCTTGCGTCGCCTCCTCGATGGCAGAGAAGAGGGCACCCACCACGTGTTGCATTGATACGTCGGAGATTTGGTTCGTGAGACTTTGTTCACCTAGCGACCCCGCTAAGAGGTGGGTGTAATACGGAAAGCCTTGCGACATGCGTACTAGTCCATATACGGCCTCTGCGCCAAGCTCAATTTTGATCCCTGATCGACGCTCGAAGGCCTCAAAACCACCCTCTACGATCTCTGTTAATTCGGCGGGGGTCATGCGAGGCATTGCGATCTGCTTGACCGCGCGGTCTATCGAACGGTGACCCTGCATAAGCCCATCGACCGAGTCGGCCACCCCGACGATCACTAGCGTGCACGGCACCAGGTCATCGGACAAAGTCTTGATTAGGTCCGCGAAGAGGATCGTGGACTGGTGGTCACCAATTCGGTCGAACTCGTCGAGTATGACCAGGAATGGCATCTTGGAGGAGAAGACGTGCAACGCCCGCGCGACCGTGTCGGGCGACATAGCGTCGGCGAAGTCGAAAATGTCTTCGGCTCGACGGGTGAGATCCTCAAGCGCGTCAGCGTTCTCACGGTCAAGTAGGTCGCCTTCCTGACGAACGCGGGCGACAAGCTTCTTCCAGACCGACGCAAAATCGTCGTCATTCGAGCAGGGGATGCGGACCGCGAGGCCTGCTTTCACCGTGGACTGCTGGAATGCATCTTTCGCCATGTATGCCAGCGAGGTTTTGCCAACACCACGCTCCCCATACACCACGACATGCTGGCCCAGTTCGCCGATTGCGCCGACTACGCCGCGAAGCTCTCTTAGTCTGCCTTTGAACATCGAGCGGTCATCGGTAGGCGATGAAGGCCTGAATATCGTTTTCAAGATCGCGAGCTGTGCCTCTAGGGCCAGCACGTGACCAGGTTCGGTAGACATGGCCGAAATAATGCCTCCTGTGCGCTTCGTGATCAACTAGGAAGTTTTTGCTCCCACTAAATCGAAAACAACTCAACTAATCCACCGAAACCTTCAACTAATGCGGTTGTTGGTAGGTCAACGCTCAACTAGCGAGACTCAACCGCGAGTGGCACGCAAGTCGACTAGGGCTGCCGCGGCAGTGTCGCGGATGTCCACTCGGTGCCCGACCACCAACGGTGCAACGTCGGGTCGTTCATGTCGGGGTAACAGCCAGGTTGAACACCTGACCCCGCGGCGGTTGGCTGCACGATCACTGTTCGTTTGTTGCCGGCGCGCCACAGCAACCACAACACGAGCGCCACGAGAATGAACGGCGACGCAACCAGTAGGAATAAGCCGAGCACTACGTACTCGGCTGGCGACATCGACGTCAGTGCGGCTAGCGCGACGGCGACGATGAATACGATGCCTGCGGCGTTCCATCAGCCGCGGTGCTTCAGCGGTGCAGGCTTTCGTGCTACCACGGGTCGAGGCTCGCCCTCCCAATATATCCCGTTGTGGAATCGCTCCATTCCTTTCGGTTGGCCATCCTGAAACCATCCCGGCCGGATTTTATTGTGGTTCACGAGCAGTATTGTTTCCTTTTTTCGGGGCAATGTCCAACGCTGGCTAAAGAATTTGTAGTGCATGGGATGCAGGGCTACGGAATTGTAGTGCACGCACTACATACGTTGCCGCAGAACCAGTTCCGTTCATCCAAATGAATGATTAGGATTCCCCGATATGGCCTCAATGAGAACACGCATCACCAAGTCCAGGCACCTCAGAATCGACATTCTGTGGCGTGAAAACGGCAAACAGACATCCGCTGCATTCGGAGACACGACAGCCGCGCAACGTTTCAAAGACCTGGTTGAGAAACTGGGTCCGGCAGAAGCCCGCCAAATCACCGGCCGACACAAAACAGATCGGCCGACACAAAACAGATCGGCCGACACAAAACAGATCGGCCGGCAACAGAACCGACGGTCGCTGATTGGTGCTACATCCACATCGACAAGCTGACCGGTGTCGAGGAGGGCACGAAACACAAGTACCGTCGTTACGTCGACTTGGACATCGAACCCACACCGCTCGGAGCGGTTCCAGTGACCGCACTGAGCTACTTCGACGTCGCCGACTGGGTCAACGCGATGGAGACATCGAGCAAAACCATCCGCAACAAGCTCAGCTTCCTGTCATCCGCGATGAAGACCGCGGTACGAAATGGCACACGCACAGACAATCCATGCATCGGAGTACGTACGCCACGTGCTGACCCGCATGATGCGGTCTTTCTGTCCAAGCAGCAGCTCAGGGCGATCTTGGGTCGGATGCCAGAACGGTGGCGTCCACTCGCGACCTTTCTCGTCGGTACGGGCCTGCGCTTCTCGGAGGCAACGGCGCTCCAAGTCGGTGACATCGACAGTGAGGCAATGACCCTGCGAGTCACGCGGGCATGGAAATACACGGGCACTAGGTCTCGCAAGCTGGGTCCACCGAAGTCGCGCCGATCGAAGCGGACAATCGACGTGCCACATCAGGTGATCGCAGCGTGTGGAGACTTGAGCCGACCAGGCAGTGAGCTTGTGTTCATGAACTCGGTAGGCAACCCGATCCAGTCGCAGTCGTTCAATAACACCGGTTGGGTTCCTGCTGTCAAAGCTGCGATGGCGGACAACTCAGAAGTTCGACTGCCTCGGAGACCGCGGATCCATGACCTCCGCCATACGTGCGCGTCGATGATGATCAAGGGTGGAACCCCGATGCTGGTTGTGCGAGATCATCTGGGGCACGAAGACACAACCACGACGCTGAATTTTTATGGCCACGTTGATCGTGGGCAGATGCGCAAGGCCGCAGATGTCTTGGGCGATGAACTCCCGTAAGACGCCAGTCCGCAGCCAGTCCGCAGCCAGTCCGCAGTAGGTCCGATTCTTGCCGTAACTTTCCAACGCAACAAACTCTTGAATGCCCTGCTCAGGTATGGAACTCGTCATCAACCAACATCAGCAAACGCCCAGCGAAGAGTTTCGCTAAACGTGTAACTCTGCTCGGCCGGCCTCGTGTGGTGGCTCGATTCGTATCGGGACAAACCCGGACTGTGGCACACTCTCGGCGGTGAACAGGTCGCTGACGCTCTACGCCGAAGCCACAGGTGCCAACTGCGTCTCATCGCGGATAGGGACACCATCCGGCGCTGAGATTCGTGTGACTACCGAGTCGAACTACAGCCTGGACCACTCCGTGACTCCCTGGCTTCCTCCGCTGTTGGCAGCAGGTATGCGGCACAGGTGGGACGTCGACTTCGACGCTCCCGTGGACTCGGTGGCACTTCGCAATGCGTCGAAAGCTCAAAGTTTTCTTCGCAGCTGGTACCCGAGGCGGTTTCACAAGATATCGATTGCGGCAGAACGCGTACACAGTGTCTCCGAGGCGAAGGGCGTCGGTTGCTTCTTCAGCGGAGGTGTCGACAGCTTCTATTCGGCGATCACCCAGTCCGAACGCATTACCCACCTGATCTTCGTGCATGGATTCGACATCCACATCGACGACGAGGAGTTGGCGTCGAAAGCCTTGGCAGGGGCCCGAGAAGCGGCTGCGGATCTGGGCAAACCGTTGATTGAGCTCGAGACCACGGTCAGGTCGGCGCTGGGCGATCCCCTGCAGCTCGAATGGGGTGGGGTCTTCCACGGCCCCGCGCTGGCGCATGTCGGTCTGGCATTGTCGGAGCACCTGAGCACGGTCATCATCCCGTCGTCCTACAGCTACCGGCAGTTACATCCATGGGGGTCCCATCCGGATCTCGACCCCTTGTGGTCCAGTGGTGCCGTCGCATTCGAGCATCATGAGCTCGAACAAGACCGCTACGGAAAGATCCGTCGCATCGGCGGGAACGAGACCGCGATGAACCACCTGCGGGTCTGCTGGGAGAACCCCAACGGCCGCTTCCATTGCGGGCGTTGTGGCAAATGCACTCGCACGAAAGTCGGTTTGGCACTTGCAGGTGCCGAGAGCGCGACGCTCCCGGGCTCGATCGACAAGGACGCTGTGCGTCGGATGAAACTGATGGTCTGGGACCGACGCCAACTGCGGGACGGTCTTGCGGCGATGCAGACGTCGGGAACTCTCGACGCCGGCGTGCGCAAGGCTTTGAGGAAAGCCATTCGCCGCAGCTACTTCCATTCGGCCGCTTTGTCTCTTCGTAGCCGCATCTGACCGTCTGAGCGTTTCGGTTCGCGGGACGACGCAAATTGATCAACCGCCTACGGTCCGGGTGACCAGTAGCCGCCACCGTTCGCGCCGTCGGAGACGCAGAACATGTCGAATCCGTCCGGCGAGACCGCAATCCCTCTCGCTGCGGGGTCGCATTCCGACCCTGGCTCCGCATTGCCGTCGATGATCGGTGCCGACTGTACCCAATGCGCGCGAGTCGACCCTGCATAGGTGCACTTCAGGAACGTGCCATCGGCGGAGGTTCCGTGATTGTCGACGCCCGGATCGCATGGTCCGTCCACCTCGGGCAGTGGGGCCGAGGGGGTCTCGGTCGCGTCGACGGTGGTCTCGACCGGAGTCGGTGGTTCCGTAGCAGCAGGAACTGTGAAGAGTGCGGTAGCCGGTAAGGAGTACGGAACAAGTGTTTCGACGGATGCCGACGTTCTCGGCGTGAGAGAACCGAAACCGTAGACGACAGTTGCGACCACGAGCAGTTCGATCACTCCGATTGCCAAGCCAGCGATGGCAATTCCACGACCGGCAGGTCGCCAGAAAGCCAGGATTCCGAACACTATCGCGACGGGAAACAAGCCCAGCAGCGCCGCGATCAGTGAGATCACAGCGTACGGGTTGACCGGTTCGGTTGCGCGGTTGTCACCTTTGGTGAGATCTACGGTCATCGACTCGTTCCCCGTTCACGGTGTGAAAAACTAGGTGCGGAAGGTCATTCGGTGCGAACGCTACAGGCATCGGTGTCGGCCAGGTGGCAGTTGTCGTCTGCGCGCATGATCGACCGTCGGCTACGCTCCGAAGCAGTCGAACAGGAGGACATGGATGGGCCTGGAATACCTCGAGTCGTTGGTGCATCGAACTGCCACAGCGGGGGAGCCTTTCGAGCGTGGAGCCGACGAGTCGGAACTCGGATACCTGTCCGCACTGGCCGCGAGGCCCGGCACGAAGTCGATCTGCGAGGTCGGGTTCAATGCCGGCTTCTCGAGCTGGGCGTTCCTCGAAGCCTCTCCCGACGTGACCGTCGTATCCTTCGATCTGGCCGCGTATGCCTACAGCGATGCCGCGAAAGCCCATGTCGACGAACACTTCCCGGGCCGACACACCCTGATCCAGGGAGATTCGCACACCACCATCAAGGCTTATGCCGAGCAACACCCGGACGCGCGCTTCGATGTCATCTTCATCGACGGTGACCATTCTGTGGAAGGTGCCCGCGCAGACCTCGACGATCTTCGTGCGCTCGCCACCCCGGAATCGGTTGTCATCATGGACGACATCACGCCGTGGCTCTGGTTCGGCGAAGGTCCGACGCAGGCCTGGCAAGAGGCAGTCGACGCGGGTCGGATCCTGCACACCAACTACTTTCGCGACGGCGAACCCGTCGACGCGGTGACTCCTCCCGCCGCGCGTGCCTGGGCCGAGGGCCGTTACCCCTTCTGAAAACGGACGGGGTGTCGACCAGCGTTCATCGTCGACTGTCGGACACGGCCTGCCGAACCATGTCGGCGGCGGCGTCGGGTGTCGCTGCGAACTGAACGTTGTCGAACCGGTGCAGGTAGGCGTCGTAGATGCCGGATACCTTCCTGTTCGCGTTGTCCATCGCCACGACGCGCTTGCCCATCATCGCGGCCAATACGGCCGCATGCAGCCTATCGGTGAGCACGACGGGCGCCAGATTCAGAATGCGCTGCGCCACACGGAGGTTGAGCTTCGCTGTCTGCTCGTACGAGCGAACGAGAGCGGGGTACAGCAGGCGATTCGCTTTGGGGAAGTTGTATGCGATTCGGGTCGGCAGCGTCACCACCGTCGAGATCGCCAGATCCCTTCCGTGCAGACCCCAGTCGTACTGGACTGACGACGCGTCGACGTTCACCGAAGCATGACCGAGGCTTTCGGAATCGTCGCGCACGAGTTTCACGACGTCCACTGCAGAGTCTTCGGCGCTGTGTGCGATCTCGGCACCGAAAGCCATGTCCGGACAGTATTCGACGCGGTTGTTCGGGAAATGGGCGAGCGCCAGCTCGTACGAACGCTGTTCACGCAGCATGAGGGTGAGGTCCGGGTGCTGTGCGTAGAGGGCCGCGGTCCTGTGCATGGCGTCGGCGTCGGAGTAGTCGATGCTTTGGGGGAGGCACACGATCTTGTTGCGAGGAAACCGCGCAACGATTGCTTCACGAAATTTCTGGTCCATCGGCCAGCGGTCACCGAAATTTCCTCCGCCCTGCAGAAACAGGGTCCCATCACCGACTCGTTGTTCGAGCAGATCGTGGTTGTGGGTGAACGGATCGGACACGTAGTCGACGTGCACGTCCAACCGCTTCAGGTACTCGACCTCACCGGCGTAGATGAGCGAGTCACCGGCATTGAAGTGATTCGGAAAGTCCAAGTGAGCCACCCGATCTCCGGGTTTGGCATGCTGCCGCAGGACGGCCATGGTCTCTTCGCGTATCGCGTCGACTGTCTCGTATGTCATCGGGGACTCCGTCGCAGGCCGCGGCCGAGCGCGGCCACCCGAATTCGGAGTGCGCCGTAGTGGATTCCGATGTAGTGGGCCCACAGACCGCTGGGCATCGGTCGTAGTACCTTCGGCAACCACGGATTGCGAATTGTCGCGAGATACAAGATCGCCGCAGTGTGCGCGGGAATCCGGGCAAGTGACGACGGATGAGGGCAGCCCGCAGCACGGTGCTTGGTCGACAGTTGGTACGACGTGCGTCCGTACGCGCGGCCTTGCAAGAACGATCGACGAACCGTAGTTCTGATGCGGTAGGCGACCGACGCATCCGCGGCATGTCCGAGAGTGAATCCTGCTTGCTGAAGCCTCCACGAGTAGTCGACGTCTTCGGCACCGCCCACGAGGTCTTCGTCGAAGCCTCCGACCTCGTCGAAGACGCGCCTCCACAGCGCGAAATTGCTTCCCGGGGCATACGGCAGGTAGGCGGTGGGAAACAGGGTGCCGTTCGGCGGGTTGTCTCGCCACGCCGTCACCTCGGGCGGATTGAGGGAATCGTGTTCGATTGCGCCGCCCACGGCGTCATAGCTGTCGAGTGCGCACACCATGGCAGTCAGCCACGTCGGAGAAGCGACGTCGTCGTGGTCGACGAAGGCGATGATGTCGCCCCGCGCGGCTTCCACGCCGACGTTGCGGGCGTAGGAGACGCCACGCTTGGCGGAGGCGTCGACGATGCGCATCGACAGAGGTAGAGACAATTCTTCGAGATGTGAGCGGAGGCCGTCGGTCGAGCCGTTGTCGCTGACGATGAGCTCGACATCGCCTGTGTAGTCCTGCGCAGCAAGCGCGTGGAGCTGCTCGTTCAGTTCGGGCAAACCGTTGTACACGGGGAGGACGATAGAAACCAGACTGATACGCACGTTGTGACCCTACAACGAAATCCGGGTGCTGTTTGGTTAGGCATCCCAATCGTAGGAGTGGGGATCGCATAACTCGAAGGGTTGTGTGGCACCGCCATTTACACACACAGTTCGACTGTCACCTCGGACCGATATGGCTACGACTTTCCGCGCAGTCTCTTCTCCAACGGCGTCGGAAACGACGGGACCACCGCGGTACCGTCGAGTAGGGCGGTGATCCGATCGGCCTCTGCTGCAACCTCTTTCGATACCGCAGACCCGACGTCCTCGAGTAATTCCGTGACCACCGAACCGGTGGAATCCACGGCCCATCCGCCGACGATGCGTCCCTCCCACCAGATGGTCGGTCCGATATTTCCGAAGGTATCGAACAGTGGGGCCTTGTGTTCGCCGAGATACCAGTGTCGGTGCTTCCACCCCATCGGCGTGGGGTCCAGGGCGGGAAGCAGCATCGCCCGAGGCGGGGGATCCTGGAACACTGTGTCGGTCAACATGATTCCGTCACCCTCGGCCAGTTCGACGGCCACGGTGTCGAGTTCGGCGACCGCCCCACGGGTCTGCGTCTTGTTCCATCCCGTCCACCATTGCAGGTCGTCCAAGGTCGCCGGTCCGAACACGTCGAGCCAGCGCCGGGCCATATCGGCTCGGGCGGAAGTCTCGTCCAACTCGGGAATCCCGTTGGGCCACCACTGATCGATCGGTGCCCAGGCATGTCGGCGCGACGTCCACGCGCCGCGCGGCTCGACCCGTACCAGCTTTCCCTCCGCGGCCATCATCACCAACACTTCGGAGGTCACATAGCGTTTGACGTCGTACACCTTGTCCGTGGTCGGCAGCAGAGCGGTCTTGAGTCCGGGAACTGCTGCGGACAGCTCCGCCCCGGTCGCCGTGCCCATCGAGCGTAAAACGGCATCGGTCTCGGCTTCGGTTGCCGCCAGCCAGGATTCGACGTCGTCGATCACCGGTTCGGTCGGCAGCGTCGACACCTGCTTGATCAACCGGGTTCGCATCGTGCGGGCAACTCCGAGGCTGGCGGCAGCGTGGATCATCGGAACGTCGTCGTGCGCGACCACGAACATCGTGCGACGCATCGCCATCAAGCGAACCAAGCTACGGCGCTCGTACATCGCGTCACGAACGTCCGACAGTCCCAGCGATCGAGCGCGCGCAAGCACGGAGAGATACACGGTCGCGGGATCGGTGGCATGCAGCGCGAGCAACGATGACACCACGGATTCCGCACTCGGGGCGTCGGACAAGTGCTGCGCGACGAGCCGCTGTCGCCGCTGGACGTCGGTGATCTTCACGGGCTCAGTGTGACTGCTCGCGTGGCGCGGGACCGACGAAACCGGTGAGAAGCGCGTCGGCGATATCGGTCATTCCGTGCGCGCGGGCATCGTCGGCGGCACCGACGTGGTCGTACTCGACGCGCTCGAACGACACCGTCCAGCTGCCCGTGCTGTGATCGTCCAGCACTGCGTATCGGGCGTGTGGAGACCCCGATTCCATGACGTGGGGGTAGAGCTGATCGTCGTCGTACGCGGGCGCGCCGACGCTGCCCGGATTCACGACGAGCGTGCCGCTGGGGAGAGTCCACTGGCGCTGCAGATGGGTGTGGCCGCAGGCGATGACAGATCGGTCCGTGAAACCTGCTGCCCTTTCGATGATTTCGACCTCGGTTGCCTCGCGAGAGCCGTGAGGGTCCACCGAGTGCAGGAAGTACTGCTGATCATCGGTGGGTGTTCCGTGTACTGCGAGGATTCCGTTACCCAGCTCCAGCGAGAACGGGAGCGAACCCAGCCACCGTCGATGCTCGTCGTCGAGTCGATCGTGGGCATGCCGATCCCAACTGCCCATGGAATCGGGCTCCTGCTCGAGGAGGTAGCGATCATGATTGCCGGCGATGGTGGGGAAACCCAGTGCCATCAATCGATCCGCAGTTCGGCGCGGATGCAGTCCGCCGGAGAGCAGATCGCCGAGGTTCACCACGGAGTCGACGCATTGCCGTTCGATGTCTTCGAGGACGGCGTCGAGCGCCGCGATGTTGCCGTGAATATCGGCAATGAGAGCTACTCGCACAAGCACAGGATCGCAGCGTGGGCATTCGACTGCAACACGGCAACCCTCGTCGAGCGTTGGAGACTTCGCCCTCGGATCTCCGTCTTCGATGGGTGATTTCTCCATAGACCCTTGCTTGATGGGTCCCTAGTGTGGTCCAAGTCACTTCCGTTCGAAGGAAAGCCGAGCCCATGCCTGCAGTCACGACGAAGCCCGAGATCGAAACCAGGGTGGTCAAGAAGGTCGCTCGACGCATCATTCCGTTCCTCGGGGTGGCCTACTTCGTCAACTATCTCGATCGCACCAACATCGGGCTGGCCAAGCTCACGATGAGCGACGAGCTGGGGCTCACCGAGACGATGTTCGGATTGGCGTCCGGGCTGTTCTTCATCGGCTACCTGCTGTTCGAGGTGCCGAGCAACCTGGCCCTGCACAAGTTCGGCGCACGCCGCTGGATTGCACGCATCATGGTCTCGTGGGGAATCGTGGCCGCCGCCATGGCATTCGTACCCACAGCGGGCTGGCTGTACGGACTCCGCATCGTTCTCGGCATCGCCGAAGCGGGCTTCTTCCCCGGTGTTCTGCTGTACATGACGATGTGGTTCCCTCGCGCGTACCGAGTTCGACTGATGGGCCTGTTCATGCTGGCACTGCCGGTCTCCTCGGCACTGGGTGCGCCTCTGTCGAGTGCCATCATTCAGTACTGGGACGGACTGTTCGGACTCTCCGGTTGGCGCGTGATGTTCTTGTTCGAGGGCCTGCCCGCAATCGTTCTCGGTGTGATCACCTGGTTCTACCTGACCGATCGGCCGTCACAGGCCACATGGCTGGACGACGACGAGAAGAATTGGCTGACAGCGGAATTGGAGTCCGAGGGGTCGTCGAAGAGCGCGCACGTCACCGGCTCGGTCAAGCGGGCTCTCACCGACGCACGGGTATGGATGCTCGGACTGGTGTACTTCGGGATCACCTACGGCCTGTATTCGCTGAGCTTCTTCCTACCCAGCATCGTCGCCGGTTTCAAGAAGACGTTCGATACCAACTTCTCCCTCGTGACAACTGGGCTGATCGTCGCGGTTCCGTTCGCGGTGGGTGCCCTCGCCATGGTGTTGTGGAGCAGGCATTCGGACCGGACGGGTGAGCGCACCTGGCATGTCGCGATCCCCACGTTGATCGGCGCGGTCTCCATACCATTTGCGCTGTACATGGATTCGCCGTTCACCACGATGATCGCCGTGACGGTCAACGCAGTCGGAGTGTTCTGCGCGCTGCCGGTGTTCTGGTACCTGCCCAGTGCATTCCTCACCGGCGCAGGCGCGGCCGCGGGCATTGCGATCATCAACTCGGTGGGCAACCTGTCCGGCTTCGGCGCGCCGTACGTGACGGGCTGGCTACTCGACGCGACAGGGAACGCCCGCGCCGGACTGTGGGTCGTCGGCGGCGTCATGATGGTGGCCGTCGGGCTGGTGCTCGCGCTGCACCGTCGCACGGTGGGTGACAGCACGAGCAGTGATGCGGGAGCGCCGGTCTCGCACTGACGACCGAGTGGATCCGGAGCGGCAAGTCGTCTCGACGCCGAGCGGATCGGCTATCGATCCGCGACCCGTCGCCCGTCGACCCGGATCGTGGGGAGCCACGTCGCCAAGGTGCGCCCGAGGGTGGCGACCATGCGGGTTCCGAAGACACACAAGGTGCGTTCCCACGGGTGGCCGAAGGTCCCCTCGGTGAATTCGTCGCGGGCGAAGATGTAGTAGTCGCCGTTCGGGTAGACGGGTACCCGCCACTCGGCGTTCTCGGCCGCATCGGCGTGCGCTTGGGCATCGAAGCTGTAGCAGGGGTGTTGCCAGTCCAGGGCCACAAACGTGGGGTCATCCGCAAATTCGGTGACGAAGCAGCGCAGGGCTTCCGCATTGACTGCGTCGACTCTCGCAGACCATGAGGCCATCGTGCGTACGGTGTCTGCGTCGAGGTCGAATGTCATCGACGGGGCAGGCTCGGCAATGGCCGGCCATGAGTCAGGTGTGGTCCCGGGCCGAAACCCGAACTTGTTGTCGAATCGCGACCAATGCTCCGATGTCACGCTTCGGTCGAGTTCGGTCCACCCGATGGGCAACGCAGAACCGAAGTCCATGGTCAGCTTGCTTGTCATAGGTCCATCGTCCCAGGGCTTGAGAGGCTGCGATTTCAGGACGCGAATACCTTGCCCGGGTTCAGGATTCCGTGCGGATCCAGTGCCTTTTTCACTGCGCGGTGCATGTCCAGCACAACTGGGTCCAGCTCCTGTGCCAATCCGTCCATCTTGAGCAACCCCACGCCGTGTTCGCCGGTGACAGTGCCTCCGAGTTCCAATGCAGCGTCGATGATCTCGGCGAAGGCGGCCTGCGCGCGCTCGCGCGCCGGGATGTCGTCGTGCGGGGTGATGAGCAACGGATGCAGGTTTCCGTCGCCCGCATGGGCGATGTTGGCGATCGTTGTCTCGTATCGCAGTCCGATCTGTTCGATACGCGACAGCATCTCGGGCACATGCTTCTTCGGCACACAGACGTCCTCGGTCAACACCGGTCCGAGTCGCTCCATCGCGGGATACGCCAACCGCCGAGCAGAGAACAGGGCGTCGGCCTCCTCCTGATCGGTCGATACCGCTGACCACGTGGCTCCGGCCTCGTCGAAGCACGTCAGCATCTTCTCGGCCTGCTGGTCTCCGATGAGCCCCGGATCGTCGATCCGCCCGAGCAACACCACATTTGCCTCGACGGACAACCCCATGTTCTTCCAGGCGTCGACGGCGATGAGGCACTGCTTGTCGATCAACTCCAACGCCGACGGCGTCAATCCTGCGGCGGCGACTGCGGCCACGGCACGTCCGGCATCGACGATGCTGTCGAAGTAGCCGGCGACGGTGCGTTGTGGATCCTGCAGCGGGCGCAACTTGACGGTGATCTCGGTGATGATTCCGAGTGTTCCTTCGGATCCGACCATCAGACCCGCAAGATCGTATCCAGCAACGCCTTTCGCGGTCTTACGCCCGAGTCGTACCAATTCTCCGGTACCGGTGACGATCTGCATCCCCATGACGTAGTCGCGGGTGACGCCGTACTTGACGCAGCACAGCCCACCGGCGTTGGTGGCCACGTTGCCGCCGATCGTCGACCACGGCGCACTGGCCGGATCCGGCGGATACCACAGGCCCTGCTCTGCGACGGCTGCTCTGAGGTGATCGTTGACGACTCCGGGTTCGACGACGGCATAACGCTCGAGTGCGTCGATCTCCTTGATGGTGTCCATCCCGTCGAGCGCGAGCACGACGCAGCCTTCGGTGGCATTGGCTCCGCCGGACAAACCGGTACCCGCCCCGCGGGTGACGATCGGCGTTCCGTGGGCAAGACAGGCTCGAACGACGGTCTGCACCTCCTCGGCGGTCCGGGGCCGCACGACGGCAACGGGCAGCGAATACGGGGCCCACTCCGCCTCGTCGTGCTGGTAGGAGGCGATGACGTCCGGGTCGACCACGATGCGATCGGTGGGTAAGGCCTCGGACAGTTGTTCGACGAGCGTCATGTTCTCGACTCTAGCTGTGAGCTGGGTCTCGGCCAATGTAGGTTCTCTCTATGTCCGCGGAGAGGTCATGGATGGAACTTCTGCTCGACGACGCGTCTATCGATCGTCTTGAGGAGCACCGGAAGGCATTTCCGGGTGCCGAGGCGCACGCAGCTCTGCGGCTACGCGCCCTGCTGGATCAGCGACGTCAACGCAGCACGGAGTTGGCGGCACTCAACGACATCGCCGTGCGACTGACGACGGTGCGAGACAACCGTGCTCTTCTCCAAGAGGTCGTCGATCAGGCACGCAGGCTTCTCGGCGTCGACCTCGCCTACATGGGGTCCGTACAGGGAGACGAGTTCGTCATCGACGTCACCAGCGGAGCCCTCACTCCCCGGCTCGTCGGCCTTCGGCTCGAACAGGACGCAGGGCTCGTCGGACTCATCGTGCGCAGTGCGTCGCCGTCGTGGACCCCCGACTACCAGAGCGAGCCGGCGTTCCAGCACATCACCGGTGCGGACAGCGCGGCCCGGTCGGAGAACATGCGCGGTCTGCTCGGCGTGCCGTTGCGGGTGGGCGATCGAGTGATCGGCGCATTGTTTGCATGCAAGCGCCAGGAACGCGACTTCGCAGACAGTGAGATCGCCCTGCTCTCGGCGCTGGCCGCGCACGCGGCCATCGCCATCGAGAACGTACGGACCATCGATCGGCTCGAGACGCTGAATGCCGAATTATCGGAACGCACAGCCGAACTCGAACAGACACTGCAGTGGGACCGAACGTTGACCCAGGTGGTCCTGCGCGGCGGCGGCGTACGGACACTGGTGCGCGAGATTGCTGTATTGACCGAGCGTCCGGCGTACTTCGTTCCGGATGCCGCTGCGGTTCCCGCGGCACTGGCGGTCCACTCGGTGGAGGTCGACGAACTGCTACGCATGTGTGGCGACGGCAAGGACACCGTGTCGACGACGTCGATGACGGCTCATCGGGTGGCCGCAGCCGGTCAATTCCTCGGCGCGCTGATCTCGATCGGACCGGACGATGCCAGGACGCGTCTGCTGCTCGATCGAGCCGCGCCTGCAGTGGCCCTGTCACTCGCCGAGGAGCGAGCTGCCGCCGATTCCGCGCGGCGCGCCCAGGATGCGTTCCTGGTGGACCTGCTCTCGCACCCGGCGTCCACTCCGGATGCCGAACGGCGACAACTCCATTTGGCCGGACTTGCCCCCGACACGGCTTACTGTGTAGCCGTCGCGCAGGGTGCGTCGAGAACCAAGCTCGGCCGATTCCCGACAGGATCTGTTGTTGCGGAGCAAGGTTCGAGCCTGATCGTGGTGGTGCCCGCGCGCGATTCGGCGACGGTCACACCGATGTTCCTCGCCGGCGCCACCGTCGGAATCTCCGAGCCGAGCACCGGACCCGAGGCGCTGGCAAAGGGCTATCGGGAAGCTCGGCAGACCGTCGACGTGTTGGTCACCCTCGGCCGCGAGGGGGAAGCATGTTCGGCGCGGGGGCTGGGAATCTATCGAATTCTGCTCAGCCACTTGGCGCGTGAACATCTCGACGAACTCACGCAGGAAAAGTTGGGTCCGCTGTTGGCCGAGCAGAACAAGCGCGGGGTTCCGCTGATGGAGACACTCTCGACCTATCTGGCGCGTGGACGCCATCATTCGGCAACCGCGTCGGCTCTCGGGGTGCATGTCAACACGCTCTATCAACGACTCGACGCGATCGACCGCCTGATCGGAACGCACTGGCGCGACCCGGACAATGCTCTCGATCTTCAGGTCCTGATGCGGCTGCGCAGATCGGCCGACCTGCTGGGTCTGTGACGTCGATCGGGCTCTTCGGATCGGGGCGAGGCTCGCGGTGAGTCGGATAGCGTCGGGTCATGGCAGTCGACTTTTCGTGGTCTCAGTTTCTGTGGATAGTCTTCGTTTTCGTCGGCGTGCCGTCGACCTTCTGGGCGCTCCTTCTGTGGGCTCTGTTCTCGAGACTGCGAGAGGGGCCGGGGAAGGGATCTATGGGGCTGTGGGGCACCGGATCGCTTGCTGGCGCATCGGGTTTCGCCGCGTGTGCAGGGTGGCTGAGCTGGTCCGCCGACTATCGGGGCGAGTTCCGTGGACCGGGTCTCCCGGCCCCGAACGCGTTCCCGTCCTGGCAAGTGGCCGCGTGCGGGGCGACGGTGGTGTTGCTGTGCCTGCTGGCCGCGCATCTGTCGCGATGGGCGAATACCGGCGGACACGTCGCTGCGCTGGGTACGACCGCTGGGTTCTCGACGGCGTTCTGCATCTCAGCAAGCACCGATGTCACGGGGCAATCGGGCGTGGGTGTCATTCTGTGCATGATGGGCTGGGGTACCAGCTTGACACTGCTGATGGTCGTTCGGAACGTGGTCGGTGGACGAAAGCGGCCGGCAGTCGAGCCGTAACTGACGTCAGATCTCGATTCCCGTTGCCTCGACCACATTCGCCCACAATGCATCTCGCATCCGCGCGGAATCTCCGCGCCAGGAGGGATAGTGCGTCGGCCGCGGCGCTCGGTCGTGCCAGAATGTGCCGGTGCTGGTCAACGCGGGATCGGCGGCCACGAGCCAGACGATGGTGTCGGCACCGTCGTCGGCGCTGCGCAGAATGGGCTTCATCACCGAATCGAACAGTGGCATGGAGCCGGTGACGCCCGGCGTGGACGCCCAGCCCGGGTGCATGCTGTGCACCACCGGATCGTCCTCGAGTGAAAAGCGTTCGGCCAGTTGCTCGGCCACCACCACCTGCATTCGTTTCGTTCTGGCGTACGCCGTCATGCCGGAGTACTTGCCGTTCTCGTACTCGAAGTCCGGGTTCTGAAGGGGCACCGCATACATGCCGCCGCTCGATACGAACACCACCCGCGATCCGGCGTCGAACAATTCTCTCAGTCCCACCGTCAGTGCTACCGGTCCGAGAACATGGGTGGCGAAAGCGGATTCGTGTCCCTGTGCCGACAACCGCCGCTCGTCCGGCATCACCCCGGCGCAGTGCACGAGTGCATGCACCGATGTCAGTTCGGACGCCAATGCCGCGATCAGGGCCGCCACCGAATCGAGATCGCTGACATCGCACTCACGCACCACGAGCGAGGCGTCGGGCACTTCGGTTCGAATGGCAGCAGCGGCGGCGTCGAGTCGCTCGGCCGATCGTCCGACCAGGTGCACCCGCGCTCCGAGGCGGGCGAGCTGCTTCGCGGTAGCTGCTCCCAACCCCGAGGATGCGCCGGTCACCACCATGTCGATGGGGGACGCGAACGGTAACGGATCGGCGGCCCAGAATCGCCGACGCACCGTGGCACCGATTCGGGAATAGCCGGGAACGACGGCTCTGTCGAGAATCGTGTCCACCGTGCGGCTCAGCAATGACATGCTGCGCCAGTACCCCGGGGAGTCGGGATGTATGCGCGTCGGCAGCGACTGCTCGATGCCATGATGAGTCCATGGCGCACACCACGGTCTCAGACGTCACCCGCGACATCCTCGCCGATCTGCCCGCCCATCGACGCGAGACGTTCGAGCTCCGCCTCGAACAGTGGTTTCCCGATCTGCACGACGCCGTCACGGCTGTCTACCCCGACCCTGATGCAGTGGCTGCCACGCTCGTGGAGATCGCCGCCCGTGCGTACGCGGAACGGTCCGAGGATCTGCACAGACTCGATCAGCGTCGACTGCTCGAACCCGATTGGTTTCAGCAGCCGGACATGTTCGGCTACGCCTGCTATGTGGACCGTTACGGCGAGACGCTGCGCGGAGTCGGTGAACGACTGGATCACCTGACCGATCTGGGTGTCACCTACCTGCATCTGATGCCGTTGCTTCGACCGCGGCCGGGCGACAACGACGGCGGCTACGCAGTGATGGACTATCGCGCGGTGCGAGAAGATCTGGGCACCAACGAGGATCTGCGTACTCTCGCCGAGACTCTGCGCGGACGTGGTATCAGCATGGTGGTCGACCTGGTTCTCAATCACGTTGCTCGCGAACATGAATGGGCCGTCGAGGCGCGAGCCGGCGATCCGAAGTACCGCGACTATTTCTTGATCTACCCCGATCGGACGACCCCGGATTCCTACGAGCGCACCCTCCCCGAGGTATTTCCGGACTTCGCGCCGGGCAGCTTCACGTTCGACGACGAACTCGGCGAGTGGGTGTGGACCACGTTCAACGAGTGGCAGTGGGATCTGAACTGGGCCAATCCGGCTGTGCTGGAGGAGTTCGCGAGCATCGTGCTGCACCTGGCCAATCTCGGGGTGGAAGTGCTCCGCCTCGATGCGATCGCATTTCTGTGGAAGCGGCTCGGCACCAACTGCCAGAACCAGCCCGAAGTGCATGCGATCACCCAGGCTCTCCGAGCGACCGCTCGCCTTGCCGCTCCGGCAACGCTCTTCAAGGCCGAAGCAATCGTCGGCCCACGCGATCTGTTGCCGTATCTGGGGCAGGGCAGACACACCGGGCGAGTATCGGACATCGCTTACCACAACTCGCTGATGGTGCAGGTCTGGTCGATGTTGGCCACGGGCAGTACGGCTTTGGCGCGTCATGCCCTGGCGTCGTTACCGCCCACGCCACCGAGTGGCACCTGGGTGACCTATGTGCGATGCCACGACGACATCGGCTGGGCCATCGACGACGGTGACGCGGCGTCGCTCGGACTGTCGGGTGCAGGCCATCGGCATTTTCTGGCCGACTGGTACTCCGGCGAGTTCGACGGTTCCTGGGCCGAAGGGCTTGTGTTCCAGCACAATCCGGACACCGGGGATCGCCGGATCAGTGGAACCGCAGCCGCACTCACCGGTCTGGGCCCGGCCCGCCTGGATTCCGACGGCGCGTTCGGGCGAATCTTTTTGTCGCACGCCATCATTGCCGGATGGGGCGGCATTCCCGTCGTGTGGAGCGGTGACGAGCTCGGCTCCCCGGGAGACCCGAACTGGGCAGACGAACCGGCTCATGCCGAGGACAACAGGTGGGTGCATCGACCCCGCGTCACCGACGCCGACCGCGCCGGCCGATTTCAGCAGGGGAGCGACGCCCAACGAGTGTTCGACGGCATCGCTCGCATCGCGAAGGTGCGCTCCGGTCTACCGATGTTGCACGCCGAGGCGCCGGTCGACGTCCAGACCGAATCCGACGACGGCCTGCTCGTGGTGCGCAGACGTCATCCCAGCGGCACCCTGGTGGGGCTCTACAACGTCACTTCTGAGCACCGCCCGTTCCCCCATGCGCAGTTGATCGAGCTCGGCATCCCGGCCCCCACGGAGGTTCTCTCGCAGCACGACCTGGCGGTCGACGAGAACGGATCGGTATGGCTGCCGCCGTACGCGGCCTGGTGGATCGTCGACAGCCCGTCGCGCTAGAGGACGCATTACCGTGACCGAGCTGTTACCCTCCCCGGGACGGTGGGGCTGGATACGAACAAGGGGACAATCTCGATGCGCGGTCGGTTACGAAGTACGGTGCTCGCTCTGGTAGCGGTCATGGTCGCCACGATGGCAACGGTGCTGATGGGGACCGGCGTGGCGAAAGCCGACTCCGAGCTGGTCTACGTCTACTCGCCGTCGATGGACAAGAACATCCCGATCAAGGTGCTCCGAGCTGCCGGTGGCGGCCCTGCACCCACGCTGTATCTGCTCGACGGGTTGCGTGCGCCCGAGGACAACAGCGGTTGGCTCATCGAAACCGATGTCGAGAGCTTCTTCGCCGACAAGCACGTCAACGTGGTCATTCCGTTCGGCGGCGGCGGAACCTTCTACTCGGACTGGCAGCGCGACGACCCCAAGCTCGGACGGGTGAAGTGGGAAACGTTCCTGACCCAGGAATTGCCGCCCTTCATGGCCGATCGTTTCGGTAGCGACAACGTCAACAACGCCGTGGCCGGCCTGTCGATGAGCGGCACCTCGGCACTGAACCTGGCGGCTCACCGGCCGGACTTCTACAAGGCGGTGGCGTCGTTCAGTGGCTACCCGACGGCCAGCAGCCCCGGATTCGCTCAGGGCATCTCGGTCGCCGTCGGCGAGATGGGCGGCAACGCGCGCAACATGTGG
The DNA here is from genome assembly GCF_000482405.1 of Rhodococcus sp. JG-3. Taxonomy (NCBI): domain Bacteria; kingdom Bacillati; phylum Actinomycetota; class Actinomycetes; order Mycobacteriales; family Nocardiaceae; genus Rhodococcus; species Rhodococcus sp. JG-3. The sequence goes on along the minus strand of NZ_KI519398.1, from coordinate 4,637,929 downwards.
GGCACCTGGCCGTCGGCAGACTGGATCCGCAACGATCCGTCGCTCAACGTGGGCGCGTTGCGCAACACGGCAGTCTTCGTCTCCTCGGGTAGCGGCTCACCGGCTACGGACCCCGTGTTCAACCCGGCCAGCAGCCGCTTCGACCCCGTCAAGTTCGCGCAGATGGTGCCGCTCGAAACCGCCGCAGGCATGAGCAGCCGAGCATTCGTTCCGTTGTTGCAGGCCGCAGGCGGTCGACCCAACGTCAAGATCACCGGCACCGGCGTGCACTGGTGGAATCACTGGCAGCAGCATCTGCACGAGGCGTGGTTCGAGACCATTGCCCCGGCAGTCGGTGGTTGATCGACGGCGAGTAATCGATAGTCCGACCCGGGAGATTCTCGCTACGATTCCGACATGAATGCACCCGTCATCGCCGTGGACTACACGGTTCTCGACTGTCCCGATCCGGCAGCGCTCGCCCGGTTCTACAGCACGATCCTCGGCTGGGAACCGGTGCGCGACGACGGAGATTGGGTGGTCGTCCACGGTCCGGGCGAACTGCGGTTGGCGTTCCAGAAGGCCCCCGATTTCACCCCGGTGGACTGGCCGAACGACGGCATCAAGATTCACCTCGATTTCGTAGTCGACGAGATGGAACAGGCCCGCGACTTCGTCGTCGATGCCGGAGCGACGTTGATCGACGACGCGCACGAGTCGTTCTGGGTGTACCGAGACCCGGTCGGCCACATCTTCTGTCTCTGCAAGCGAGACTGATCTGCGTTACGCGACCTGCGCGGCGGGCAGAGCTCGGCCGAGCCGCTCATCCTCTTGCTCACCGAGCCAGCGGGCGAGAACCTGGCATCCGGTGAGGCCGTCTGCATACGGCTCCGACGCGTAGGCGATGTGCCGACCGCCACCCGAGTTGGTCCAGACCCATCGTCTCCAGCCGAGCGACGTGGGCAGATACCCGGACACCTCGGTGGCCGCGGTGCGGAGGCGTCCAACATCCTTCGCCCACTGGGCCGGTCGTAGGCGAGTACGAGTCGCGTTCTGAAAACTGTTGCTGCGCAGAAGCAGCCACAGTTCGCGCAACCAGGTCTTGGGTGTGCGGAACGACATCCAGCGCGTCAGGTCGGCGATATCGCGAACGAGGCTGTCGTCGCTGGCATTGCAGATCATGTCCGACGCGAGAGCTATCCAGTGGGTCGGAATCGACTCCGGCAGAGCCGGCCCGATGCCGGCGACCCCGCGGCCGGTGCAGCCGGGCACCGCACCGGCCGGCTGCTGTGGGTCCGAGACCAGACCGGCCGCGACGATGCGGCTGCCGTCGACGATTCCGTCGTGAACGAGGCCCAGTACTTCGCGAACGACCGTTGCTCCCTGCGAATATCCGATCAGAGCGAGAGGCCCAGTGGTGTTCTCGATCGCGCGACGCAGGCGACGAACTCCGAGTTCGGTGCTGTGCCGGTAGCTCAGCCCGCCGAATGCAACGGGCCCGTACGACGCCGGGTAGCCCACCCAGCGGCCGACGAAGCGATCGTCGAGTGCGCCGACGACACACGACAGGAGACCGGTGACGCGGGTCCGATGGTCGGCCGGACGCGATTCGCCGGTGCCGCCGACCGCGAGTACGGTTACCTGCTCCTGGTTCATGGTTACCGAGTGTGGCCGACGAACCTGAGCCGAACGCCCGACAAATGCTGAGAACTGTCTGGCATTGACGCGTTCAACTCAGCGCGGCACGTACGTCGTCGAGGCCATCGCGCAGAAGTGTCTCGTAGCGATCCGGATCCGGTACGGCCGCTCGGTTGGACGTCACGCTGATCGCGACGGTGTCGCCGATACCGTGCACGCCGTGCGTGAGGCTCATGGCAGGGGAGAGGGCAGGGAACCCTGCCGTGAACCGAACGGGCCCGCCGCCGAGCGTGAGGTCTGCTGTACCGCGCGAGACACTGGATACGACCGTGTTGCCCGTGACGGTCGGCGGCACCGCAGTCGGATCGAACTGAGCGACTCCCCACGCCGCCAGGAATGCCGGGACATGGCGTTCTGTCTCGTTCTGAGATGCGCGGGCTGTCAACGTCACCGGGTGACCTGCTCGCGCTCTGCGCTCGGCCAGGTCTGCGGCCACGAGTCGGCTGCGAGTCCGCAGGTCCGGTTCAGCCGAAAACAAGCCGACGCCGACGTTGCCGAAGTTGTTGCGTGCGCCCACTGCAGCCGTCCGTGCGACGGTGACCTCGGCGGCGAGATCGGCCGAAGCATCGTCCGAATCGCCGAGGAACCGTTGGAGTGCAACGGAAATGGCGGTCAGAGCAGTGACGGTGATCGAGGTGTCGGCGAACTGGAGAGCCGGCTTGGGCAGCACGATCGTTCGCAGATCCGTCCGGTCCGTAGGCGCAACGTCGAGAGTCGTCAACGCGCGAGAACGTGCAGGAGGAGGGACCGAACCCGACGCGGTATCTTCCTCCAATCGCAGTGCGTCGCGTCGCGCCCGAATGCCGGCGCGAGCCATGCGCACTACTCGCACAGGCAGAGTCAGGGCGGCTACGGCGGCGGTCAGGGGTGCGGGTGGCGCAGTCGGTGTAACGGGCCGAGAGGGCACGGAATGTGTACCGAACAGCTCGCGAGCAGTTCGGGCGGCCAGTGTTCCGTCCGCGGCTGCGTGCGACAGTTGCAGAACAGCAACAAGACTCGGTCCGTCACACGCAGGAGCACCTGATACGTTCGGATACAGGTGCAGATGCCAGACCGTGTGTCGCGGGTCGACCTGACGCTCGAACGACGACGCGACGGCGTCGAGACATTCCTGCCACGTCCGGGGTTCGGGGTGAACGCTGATCGTGTCCGTGCCGGGGTCCATCGCAGTCCAGTGCGGACGCTCGAGACCGAACGGAACCTCTGTAATTCGGAGACCGAGCACCTCGATACCCGCGCTGCGAAGGCGCAGCCGTCGCACCGTGGACTCCAGTGGTTCGCGCGCTCCCTCGAAGCAATACAGCAGAAACTGGTCACTGGGGACCTTCGACGCCATCCAGTACGCCTGCGCGTCGACCGGGTGGAGACGCGCAGAGCCCGACAACAGAGGTTCGGCGAACGCACAGGGCACACCAGAAGCTTAAGGCGTGCATCGGCGATCGACGGTCTCGAAACAGACCGGTTTCGTTCTGTGAGCTGTCACGACGTTCGGCCCAGGACTTCTGCATCGGCCTCGGCGTTTTCGGCGTGGATCGACGCTAGCCTGATCCAATGCACCACCGCGCCCAGATATCACGACGCCCGCGCCGCCGCGGGCGGGTGTCGTGACACCGCGGGTCGCGTCGGGATATCGAGCAGGGCTTCGCTTTTCGACCAACGCGGCAGCATCGGCCGACTACGCCACCGATATCTCCTACACCGAATACGGGTCGTCCGCCTGCACCCTCGGAACAGCCGCGGACAACACCGTATTTCTCGCCCCGGCATATACCGTCGACGGCGTCGGAGTTCTGCACTCCTCCGATTTCGGACAATCCTGGCGAGCATCGGTGCCGGACGGCACGGTGAACACCGGCCGCCGAGCGCATATGTACTTCGACGATGCCGACGACCGGCTGTTTCTTACCGCCGGTCGCGTCGACTCGACACCGACGCGCATGTTTCGATCGGGCTTCGACCTCGGAATCAGCGACGACCGAGGTCGAACGTGGCGCTTCCGGAGAGTGGCATCCAAGGCCAGGACAGGTGCCAAGGTATTCGCCGGACCTCGGGTGTCCGCACCGGACGCGTCGTCTCCGTCTTCTGCTCGCGTGACGTACCTGTCCGCTCCCACGCCGTTCGCCCTCCGCGTGCGACCTCTGATCAACGCCACTCGCCAGGTGATCTGGCGTTCGTACGACGGCGGGACCAAATGGGAGGTAGCCGGCGGGTTCGACATCGACCCGAAAAACATTCCGGGACTTCCCGGTACGGACTACGTCGCATTCGGCACCGGTGTCGTCGGCCCGGACGGCACGGTCTACATCGGCGGCCGATACGGCCGTCGTTTCGCGGTCGCGGTCAGCCGCGACGAGGGTTTGACCTGGGATGTCCGCATAGTCCCCGGATCGGCGCTCGCCAAATATCACAACCCGTTGCACCTTCTGCTGCTCGCTTCCCGATACCTACTGCCGGAGTCGGTCGCTGTCGACTGCGACGGCACCCTGTACGCCCTGTGGCCGGACCGGGACGGATTGCTGCACGCTTCGTGGTCTTCCGACGGCGCGAACAGCTGGTCGAGACCCGTCGTGGTGTCCGCTCCTGGAGTGCGAGGTGCGCGGTTCGGTGCGATCACCGCCACCGGATCGGGGCGCGTCGGAATTTCGTACTACGGGCGTGAGGCCGGCCGCGCGTTCCACGGCTTCATCGCGCAGAGTCGCGACTTCCGCACTGCAGGACCGGTTTTCGTCGGTGGAAAGTACAACGAACCCGATGCTCCGCTGTTTCCGTACGGGTTCCGTCGAGGTTTCCCCGGCTCCGTTTTCAGGCGATCTCTCGACGAGATGGTGCGGGTCCGGTTCGCGCCCAACGGAGATCTCGTGACCGGAGCGGTCATGCAGATGCGCGGGCGGAACCGCTTGCGTCCCTGGGCCGCACGCGCGCGGCGCACCGAAATGCAGGCGGTTCTGGGTCGGCTCGGCCGCATCGATCGCTCCTGATGCAGCGAAAAGCCGTGCAGCGCAGAGCTACACGGCTTTTCGATCGTTCGATTGAACCTGAATCAGGCGACGTTCACCAGGCCGACCGTCGGGAAGAAGAAGCAACTCTTGTCCGAGCCGTCGATTGCCTTGTGGTTCACGGTGCCGAACACCGCGGCCAGAACGGTTCCCGATCCGGTCTGCACGGGGACAGCGCGCGCACCGGCAGCGGGCAACGTATTGAGTGCGTTGACCACGAGGGGCCGGGCCAAGTCCTTGAACTCCGCCGGAATTCCGGAATTGTCGAGGATCGACTGGGCCATGGTGGTGACCAGGCCGCCGAAGTCGGCGAAGCCGCCCTGCAGGGTGTTGACGTTGAACCACGCCACCTGCATGCCGGACTTATCGGCCGAGTCGTTGACGATGCCGGCCGGAACGAATGCGAACATCGTCTCGCCCTTGTTCACCGCGTTGAGTTCGGGAACAGGGATAGAGGGCAGGCCGGGCAGAGTGGCGATCGGCGGCACGGTCAGCCGGGGCCAGGGTCCGCCGGCACCACCGGCGACGCCCGGCACGATTCCGAGCGGCGCGCCCGGTGTGGCGGCGCAGTTGATCGCAGCGGTCGGGTAGAAGAACGGCGTGATGCCGAAGTCGGTGAGAGCCTTGTTGGCCGCGTCGAGGGCAGCGAAGGGGTCTGCGGAGGTGTTCTCGGCAACCGGGGTGCGCGAGTCGGCGATGGCATTCGCTGCGGCGAGCGAAGCACCGTCTTGCCCCTGCAATGCGGCGATCGCCCGGGCAAGCGGATCGGCGGGAGCCGGATCCGCTGCCGCAGTGGCGGGAACGGCGAGCAATGCCGCGCAGGAGAGCGCGAGCGCGCCCGCCAGACGGCTGAGGCGACGAGACATGTGTGACTCCTGTGACTTATGTGGCTGATGTTGCGTGTGCGCTGATATCACCACACATCATCTGGACGTCACAAGCTCAGCTGTAGACCGTTGTGCAATCGAGACGGACACGCACACCCCGCGTCAGCCGACGTCGATGCCGAAATCGCGCACGATTCCCTCCAGGCCGGACGCGTAGCCCTGACCGATTGCGCGAAACTTCCACTCGGCACCGCGGCGGTACAACTCGCCGAAGACCATCGCAGTTTCGGTCGACGCGTCCTCGCTCAGATCGAAGCGTGCGAGTTCGCGGCCGTCGGACTTGTCGACCACCCGAATGAAGGCGTTGACGACCTGGCCGAAGTTCTGTCCCAACGCGTCCGCGTTGTGAATCGATACCGGAAATGCAATGGAATCCACCTCGGGTGCCAGCGCTGCAAGATCTACGTCGATGCTCTCGTCGTCGCCTTCGCCCTCGCCGGTGCGATTGTCTCCGGTGTGCTCGATTGCCCCGTCGGGGGAGCGCAGGTTGTTGTAGAAGACGAAGTAGTTGTCGCTGAGCGCCTTCTTGTCGGTGCCGAGGCCGATCGCGCTCGCGTCGAGGTCGAAGTCCCCGCCGGTGGTGGAGCGGACGTCCCAGCCCAGTCCGACGGTGACCGCCGTCAAGTTCGGTGCTTCCTTCGTCAGCGAGACGTTTCCGCCCTTGGCGAGTGTTACGCCCATGTCCAACCACTCCTTCACGCCGTCGTTCGTGCTTCGTCCTCCCCACCCTATTCATGACTGCGGGCGCGGTGCTGGAGTTGCATGTGTGAACGACGAGGGATGCGGGTGGGGTGTGAGCAGTGGGGCTGGCGGTGCACATGTGTTTGTGGTGGGATACGACAAAACATCGAAAAGTAGCAGTGACGGCGCGCTTCGGTACGTAGGCGCGCCGTGGCAATCGAACGGCATGGGAGATTTTTGTGCAGGTTTCGCGACGTGAACTGTTCAAGTACGCCGCGGCCGGCTCCGCAGCCGCCGTCGGCCTGGCCGCCTTGGGCTCGGCCACCGCTCATGCCGACGCGGGGCTGGGAACGCTCGTCGACTACGCGGGAGGGGTGCCGTCGGCGTCGGCCATCAAGAGCGCAGGCCATCTGGGAGCTGTCCGCTACGTCTCGGATCGGCGTCCCGACGCGACCTGGATGGTCGGCAAGCCGATGACCGCGTCGGAGGCGCAGTCCCTCACCGAGGCCGGCCTGGAGGTGGTCTCCAACTATCAGTTCGGTAAGGGTGCCACCGCGGATTGGCGAGGCGGGTACGTGGCGGGCGTCAAGCATGCGAAACGTGGACTCGAGCTCCATCTGGCGGCCGGTGGCCCGTCCGATCGGCCGATCTACGCATCGATCGACGACAACCCGACGGCCGTCGAGTTCGCCACCCTCATCGCGCCGTACATCCTGGGCTGGCAGTCGGTGATCGGAGCGGAGAACACCGGTATCTACGCGAATTCTCCGACCATCGAATTGGCGTCCGTCGCAGGACTGGGCCAGTGGTATTGGCAGCACAATTGGGGGACCCCGAAGGGGTTCGTACATCCCGAAGCGCACATTCACCAGATTCGTATCGACAAGGACACGGTGGGTGGAGTGAAAGTGGATATCAACACTGTCTTGAAGTCCGATTACGGCCAGTGGTCGAAATCCGGTGCCGACATCGTCTGAATACCATCCGTGTAATTCGGTGGTCTTTTCTCCGGCCGATGAGCACGAAAACAATTCGCCCCCGGCTTCGAGAAGCCGGGGGCGAATTGTTTTCGTCTCGTGAGCTACGGAACGTAGACCGTGCCGATCGTCGGCAGGAAGTTGCAGCTGCGCGGCGGCGCTGCGGCGTCTTCCTTGGACTGAGTGGTGATCGATCCGGACACCACGGACAGCACGCGACCGGGGCCGGTGTCGGCGATGGCCGACAACGTCGCGGGGCCGTCGGCGTTGATCTTGGCTGCGCCGGTCAGGTCCTGGGTTCCCGATCGGCGGTTGTCGATGTTGAGCCACGTCACGGTGAGCGGAGCAGACTGCTGCGCGGCGAGAGGCGCGGTGCCGAGGGCGGTGAACACGAAACCGGCCTGGCCTGCAGCCGGTCCGGGGGGCGGCAACGTGGCCGGTCCGGGAACGGCCAAGGCGGTTCCGACGGAATCTGCGGTGTCGGAGATGCAGCCCTTACCCAGGGTCGGGTACAGGAACTGTGCGATGACGGGGCCGTCGGAGGGTAGCTCGGGCCCGCCGCCGCCGGATCCGTCCAGGAAGGTGATGACCGATTCCAGCAGCGACTTGACCTGGTCCGGAAGCTGCGCGGTTTCGAGAAGGGCGCGAGCCTGGCCGAGGAGATCTGCTGCGGGAGCGGCACCCACATCGGCCGGCCCTGCAGCTGCACCGACGATGGCAGGCGCGAAGGACGCGAGTGCCTCGATGTCGGAGAGGTTGGGCAGGGGTTCACCGGGAGCGGGCAGGAACTGGGCGATCAGCGCTGCGGGATCGGCCGGAGCAGCCGGCAGATCTGCCGGAGCCATGGGCACCAGAGGCTGAGCGGATGCGCTGGTCGGCACAACGAGTGCGGCGGCTGCGGCCACAGCCAGAGCTGTGACGACGCGACGCGTTCCGCGAGTACGAAGCACGGTGATATTCCCCATTCTGATCATGACGCAGGTCCACGGCGACAGCCGGTGCCCGAGGGGTCACTCTATGTAGAGCGATCCCGGATGTACAGCCGTAGTAGGTCCAGTCCTCCCCGGCTGAACTCTATCGAGGATTCTATGGGCCACGCGCTGCGAATTCTCCGCAGAATCGAACAATAGCGTGTTACGCGAGTGACCAGTGTGAAAGGTGATGTAAATGTTACGAGGGGATCGGCACGGTTAGGGTGGGTATCGATCGCCCTATAAGCTCGGCTGTCGATAAACGGCATCGATACCGAACGGAACCACACGCACCGTGAACCGACTTGTTCGGCTGGCCCCCGTTCTGCTGGCAGTTTCGGTGATCAGCCGATTCGTCTGGGCGTTCGTCACCCCCAACGGTATGAACCTCGTCGACCTGCACGTCTACGTCGAAGGCTCCGCTGCGCTGCTCGGCGACAACCTGTACGACTACACGTACTCGGTGCAGACCCCGGACTTCCCACTGCCGTTCACGTACCCACCGTTCGCCGCCCTGGTGTTCTTCCCGCTGCACTATCTGCCGTTCACGGTGGTCGGCATCGTCTGGCAGGCCGCGACGATGATCGCGCTGTTCGCAGTGGTCCGGCTCGCCCTGTCGATGGTTCTCGGCGACGACCGGGCCGCCGAGAATCGCTGGGTGAGAATCGCCATGCTGTGGACCGCGCTGGGGCTGTGGTCCGAGCCCGTGCGCACCACCCTCGACTACGGCCAGGTCAACGTGTTCCTGGTGCTGCTGGCGCTACTCGCGGTACGCAGCTCGCGCTGGTGGGTGGCGGGCGGACTCGTGGGGTTCGCCGCAGGCATCAAGCTGACCCCGGCCATCACGGGCCTGTACTTCCTCGCCACTCGGCGGTGGAAAGCCGCAGCATTCTCGGCGGTGGCATTCGCACTCAGTGTCGCGGTCAGCTACGCGGTGCTGGGGCGTCAGGCGGCCACGTACTTCACCACGTTGCTCGGCGATGCCGACCGCATCGGACCCGTCGGCTCGGTCTGGAATCAGTCTCTGCGCGGAGCTCTGAGCCGGATCGTGGGCGAGGACGTCGGCCAGGGACCGCTGTGGATCGCCGCCGCAGTGATCGCCGTGGTTCTCGCTGTGCTGGCATGGCGAGCACTCGATCGCCGCGACTACCTGGGAACCCTGGTCATCGTCCAACTCCTGGGCCTGTTGGTGTCGCCGATTTCGTGGTCGCACCACTGGATCTGGGTGATTCCGATGGTGATCTGGCTGCTGCACGGGCCGTTGCGCGATATCGCCGGAGCCAAGATCGTTGCCGGCTACTGGCTGGTGACGGTCACGGTGGGGGTGCCCTGGTTGCTGAGCTTCTTCCAGGAATCGATCTGGACCATTCCCCGTCCCGGCCTCGAGGCCTGGGCCGGTGCCGTCGACGTGATCGGATCTGCTCTGTTCCTCGGCTGGGTCGTCTACGCCGGACGTGTCATCCGGCAACGATCGCATCGATCCGACGCGCCAGATCCACGTCCTTCTGTGTGAGACCGCCGGCGCTGTGCGTGGACAGCGTGAACGTCAGCGTTCGCCACCTGATGTCGATGTCGGGGTGATGGTCCGCCTCCTCCGCGGCGTCGGCCACGCGGTTCACCACCTCGATCGCGGCGGGAAACGACGTCAGCTCGACGGTGCGAGTCAGAGATTTCTCCGCCACCGTCCAGTGGGTGAGCTGTGCGTCCTCGATATCGCGGTCGGTCAGCAATTCGGTCATAGAAAGATGGTGGCATGTCCGGTACCCCTACCGCTGTGGTTGTCGCGGCCGCGTTGATCGACGACGGTCGTCTGCTGCTCGCGCAACGAACTCGTCCGCCGGAGTTGGCCGGTCGGTGGGAGCTGCCCGGCGGCAAGGTCGAGCCGGGGGAGTCCGAGGACGCCGCACTGGCTCGCGAACTGCGCGAGGAACTGGGGGTCGAGTGTTCGATCGGTGCCGCGCTCAGTAGAGACGTCGAACTTGCCGGTGGCATGGTGTTGCGGGCCTACCGAGCCTCGATCGTCTCGGGAACCCCTGCGCCGCTGGAGCATTCGGCTCTACGGTGGGTCGATGCCGCGACGCTGCCGACGGTGGATCTGGTCGATGCGGACCGACTCTGGCTGCCGGACCTACAGGAAATTCTGCTCACTTCGCCCGAGCGGTCTTCAGACCTTTCTTGAGGTCTTTCTTGGTCGCGCCCGCGGATTCCAACTTCTTCATTCGCATGATCACGACGGGGCATTTGATGCAACGAACTTTCTTGCGGCAGCATTTTTTCTTGGGCTTCATCCCCGAGACATCTGCGGCCTTTATCTTGCCCATGAGCACCAAGACTAATGGGTGGCGCAGGTCACAGACCTGAGGGTGGCGCGGGGCACTGCCGGACTACGGGTAAACTCGATCAGTCGCGAGAACCTCGCGGTGCAGCGCGCTTCTCTAGCGACATAAGCCCGCTAGCGAACAAGAGCCCGCATTCGACTCCAGGAGAATTTTTCGCGTGAGCGCCCCAAGCAGTGCAGACAACATCGACAGCACCACTACTTTTCGCAACGTCGCCATCGTTGCACACGTCGACCATGGCAAGACCACCCTGGTCGACGCCATGCTTCGGCAGTCCGGCGCGTTCGAGGAACGTGCCGAAGCGATCGACCGCGTCATGGACTCGGGTGACCTCGAAAAAGAAAAAGGCATCACGATCCTGGCCAAGAACACGGCCGTTCACAAGCGCAATGCCGACGGCACCATCACCGTCATCAACGTGATCGACACCCCCGGCCACGCCGACTTCGGCGGAGAGGTCGAGCGCGGCCTGTCCATGGTCGACGGCGTCGTGCTCCTCGTCGACGCTTCCGAGGGCCCGTTGCCGCAGACCCGTTTCGTGCTGCGCAAGGCGCTCGCCGCGTCGTTGCCGGTGATCCTGGTCGTCAACAAGACCGACCGTCCCGACGCGCGTATCGAAGAGGTCGTCTCGGAGAGCCACGATCTGCTGCTCGACCTCGCGTCCGATCTCGACGACGAAGCGTCCGAGGCAGCCGAGCTCGCCCTCGACCTCCCCGTGCTCTACGCCTCCGGCCGTGAGGGCAAGGCCTCGAAGGTCCAGCCCCAGAACGGACACGCTCCCGACGCCGAGAACCTCGACGAGCTGTTCGAGGTTCTGCTCAGCTACGTCCCCGCGCCCAAGGGCAACGTCGACGCGCCGCTGCAGGCACACGTCACCAACCTCGACGCGTCGGCCTTCCTCGGCCGCCTCGCCCTGGTTCGTATCCACAACGGCCAGCTCTCCAAGGGCCAGACCGTCAGCTGGATGCGTGAGGTCGACGGCGAGCCCGTCGTCCAGAAGGCCAAGATCACCGAGCTGCTCAACACCATCGGCGTCGAGCGCGTTCCCGGCGAGAAGGGTGTCGCAGGAGACATCGTCGCCGTCGCGGGCTTCCCGGACATCATGATCGGCGACACCCTCGCCGATCTGGAGAACCCGGTCGCTCTGCCTCGCATCACCGTCGACCAGCCGGCCATCTCGGTCACCATCGGCACCAACACGAGCCCGCTCGTCGGACGCGTCAGCGGACACAAGCTCACCTCGCGCATGGTCAAGAGCCGCCTCGACCAGGAGCTCATCGGTAACGTCTCGCTCAAGGTCCTCGACATCGGTCGCCCCGATGCCTGGGAGGTCCAGGGTCGTGGAGAGCTCGCGCTCGCCATCCTCGTCGAGCAGATGCGTCGTGAAGGCTTCGAGCTCACCGTCGGCAAGCCCCAGGTGGTCACCCAGCAGGTCGACGGCAAGCTGCACGAGCCCTTCGAAGAGCTGATGGTCGACACACCGGAGGAATACCTCGGTGCAGTGACGCAGCTGCTCGCCGCACGCAAGGGCAAGATGGTCCAGATGACGAACCACGGCGCAGGCTGGGTTCGCATGGAATTCATCGTTCCCTCGCGTGGCCTGATCGGTTTCCGCACCGAGTTCCTCACGGACACTCGCGGCACCGGCATCGCGAACGCCGTCTTCCACGGTTACGCGCCGTGGGCCGGCGAGATCCGCGCCCGCCACACCGGCTCGCTCGTCTCGGACCGTCACGGCACCGTGACCCCGTTCGCGATGATCCAGCTGGCCGACCGCGGCACGTTCTTCGTCGAGCCGGGCGCAGACACGTACGAGGGCATGGTCGTGGGCATCAACCCGCGTCAGGAAGACCTCGACATCAACGTCACCCGCGAGAAGAAGCTGACCAACATGCGTCAGTCCTCCGCCGACGTCATGGAGACCCTGGCCAAGCCGAAGAAGCTGGACCTGGAAATGGCCATGGAGTTCTGTGCAGGCGACGAGTGCGTCGAGGTGACCCCCGAGGTCGTCCGCGTCCGCAAGGTGCACCTCGATTCCAACGAGCGCGCCCGTGAGCGTTCGCGCAGCAAGACGCGCGACAAGGCTGCTCTGTAAGACAGATCCTGTACGGCAGAAGCGACGTGTCACCATCGTGGGACGTCGCTTCTGCCGTACCTGTAGCCGATCACGAAGGAGATCCTCGTTGCGTAACGTACTGATGCCGGTGGTTCTGGCCTCCGCCACTGCCCTGGTACTCACCGCATGCACCGCGGATCCACCGCCACCGATCGAGAGCGTCGAAACTCCGGTCACCACGACGACCGTGCCGTCGAAGACCGGCGACCCCGTTGTCGTGGCGATCGACGACGTGGGCATCGGGTTCAACCCACACCTGCTGGCCGACCAGTCGCCCGCTACCGCCGCGGTCAGTTCGCTCGTGCTGCCCAGCCCGTTTCGTCCCACCCTGAACCCCGACACCGGCGTGACCACGTGGGAGCCGGACCTGTCGCTGTTGATCTCCGCCGAAGTGACGTCTCAGTCTCCGTTCACCATCCGGTACCAGCTACGCAACGAGGCCCAGTGGTCCGACAGTGCACCGATTGCGGCCGAGGACTTCCGGTACCTCTGGCAGCAGATGATCACGCAGCCGGGCGTCGTCGATCCGGCCGGCTACGCACTGATCAGCGATGTTGCCTCTTCGGGCGGCGGCAAGACCGTCGACGTCACCCTCGAGTCGCCGTATCCGGCGTGGCAGCGATTGTTCGCCGACCTCGTGCCCTCGCACCTGCTCAAGGATTCGCCCGGCGGCTTCGAGGGTGGTCTCACCGACAACGTGCCGGTCTCCGGTTCGCGGTTCAACATCAAGACCGTCGACCAGGGCCGGGACGAGATTCTGCTGGAACGAAACGATCGCTTCTGGGACCAACCCGCCTCGCCCGACCAGATCCTGATTCGGCGCGGAGGCACCCCCGCACAGTTGGCCGATTCGTTGCGGTCGAGTGACGCTCAGATCGCACAGGTTCGGGGTGGGTCTGCGACGCGCGCGCAACTCTCGGCAATCCCCGGGGTCCGCACCGACACGATCCACCAATCGCGAGTGTTGTCGATGACCGTGAACGGCCGGGCACCGAATATGTCGGATCTGCTTGTGCGGCAGGGGATCATGGGTCTGCTGGACCCGAACCTGCTGGCCACGGTCGGGGCCGGCGGAGGGGCGACGGATCGCCGAGCCGCGGCCCAGTTGTCGTCGCCGTCGGACCCCGGCTACACCGCGACCGCACCCGCCCCGATCGGCAGAACCGCGGCCCTCGACCTGCTTCGCCGCGCCGGCTTCGTTCCGACACCCGACGCGATCATGACCTCGACGCCGAGCGCGGGCGCATCCACGACCTCTGCTGCGCCGCCGACCACCAGCGCGCCGACCACGAGTGCGCCGGCTCCCGGAGTACCCCGACTTGCAGACGCCGGCGGTACAGCGCTGCGATTCGTCATCGGTGCCGTCGAGAACGACGACATCGCACTGGCCGTGGCCGGCACCGCCGCGGACGAGCTCGTCAGTGCGGGTATCGACGCGACCGTCACTCCGCTGCCCGCGGACGAGTTGTACTCGACGGCGCTGACCGACGGCGGCGTCGACGCCGTGGTCGGGTGGACCAGTGCGGGCGTGGACCCGGCAACGGCCCTGGCCTCGCGCTTCGGCTGTGTTGTCGAGCCGGCTCCGGGGAGCAGCGGCAGCGTGGACGCCCCGCGCAATCTGTCCGGCCTGTGTGTTCCGGAATTACAGCCGACGATCGACCGCGCCCTGGTAACCGGCGTCGATGCGACGATCGTTGCCGAGGAGATCGAGCCCAAGCTGTGGTCTCTGGCGTCGACGCTGCCGATCATGCAGGACCAGTCCGTGGTGGCTGCGGTGCCGGGTATCACCGGCGTCTCGTTGACCGGGCCGGTCGAGGTCGGCATCTTCGCCGATGCCGCGAAGTGGATCCGGACGGTCCGGTGAGCACCGTGCGCTTGCCTCGGGTGATCATCTTCGACGTGAACGAGACCCTGTCCGACATGGCTCCCATGGCGGCGCGATTCGCCGACGTCGGAGCGCCCGAGCACCTGTTCCCGACGTGGTTCGCGGGAGTGCTGCGGGACGGGTTCGCGCTCGCGGTCGTAGGTACCGCTCGGCCGTTCGCCGAGGTCGGTTCCGGTGTGCTCGAGGCGTTGCTGTCCGATGCTGCGATCGATCGCCGGTTGGACGATGCTGTGGACCACATCATGGCCGGTTTCGCCGAGCTCGAGGTGCATCCCGATGTGGTAGCCGGAGTGAATGCGCTTGCAGCGCTTGGCATTCGGATGATCACCCTCAGTAACGGGTCCGCGTCGCTCGCGCAGTCTCTGCTCGAACGAGCCGGCGTGCGGAGTGCTTTCGAGTTGCTGCTGTCGGTCGAGGACGCCGGACGGTGGAAGCCGCACGCCGATGCCTACCGCTACGCGTTGGAGCAGTGCGGTGTCGAACCCGGCGACGCGATGCTGGTGGCCGTGCACCCCTGGGATATCGACGGTGCGCACCGGGCAGGCCTGTCGACGGCGTGGCTCGATCGCGAGAACCGTCCTTATCCCGACCATTTCGTCCCTGCCGATGTGACAGCGCAGTCGTTACCGGATGTGGCGCGAATGCTCGGCGAGCGATGAACGGCTGCCCGACCCAGAGACCGAGACAACGATGACACAGCGAGTAGCGAGCGACGAGGCATGACGGAACAGGTTGTGACAGAGCAGGTTGTGACAGAACAAGCGATGACGCAGCCGCAGCGGTTGCTGCTGGTCCATGCGCACCCGGACGACGAGAGCATCACCACCGGCGGGACCATCGCCCATTACGTGCGCGCGGGCGTCGACGTCACCGTGCTCACGTGCTCGCTCGGTGAAGAGGGTGAGGTGATCGGCGATACGTGGGCCGATCTCGTGGTCGACCGAGCCGATCAGCTCGGTGGCTACCGAATTCTGGAACTGCATCGCGCACTCGCGGCGTTGGGCTGCAACCCGCCCCGCTTTCTCGGTGGTGCCGGCCGCTGGCGAGATTCTGGAATGGCCGGAACCCCGGCTGCTCTCAAACCGCGCGCCTTCGTCAACGCAGACCGGCAGGAGGCGCTCGGGGCGCTCGTGTCGGTGATCCGCGAACTCAGGCCTCAGGTCGTCGTCGGTTACGACCCCGAGGGTGGCTACGGACACCCCGATCATCAGCAGGTCCACTCCCTGGTGACCGAGGCGGTCGAGGTCTGTGGAACGGACGCCCATCCCGCGGCCGGAGGTCCGTGGGAGGTAGCGAAGTTCTACTGGACCGTCACCGGCCGCGATCAGCTGGACGCGGGACTACGGGCGATCGCCGATATCCCCGAGGGGTGGCGCATGCCCCTCGACGGTGAGTTGCCGAGTGTGGCCGAGGACATGATCACCACCAGCATCGATGTCCGCGGTGTGCTCGACGCGAAGACCGACGCGTTGCGTGCGCACGCAACTCAGGTGACGGTTGCGCCCTCGGGTGCCGAGTACGCACTCTCCAACGACATCGTTCAGCCGATCCTGCTCGACGAGCAGTACGTACTCGTGCGGGGCGTGCTCGGCGCCGACGGGGCGGGCAGGGAGAACGACTTGTTCGCGGGCGTACTAGGCTGTGTTCCGAATCACTGATCTCATGACAACAGGGGCGGAACACATATGTACAACTGGGTAGTGCAGGACGCAATCGTCGCGTTCGTCGATTCTCTCAAGCCGCAGTTCGGCGCACAGGCAGATCTGTACCAGTACGTTCTGGGCCAGATCGCCATGGGTGCGAGCAACTTGCTCACCTCGCTGGGCTATCCGCCGGTTTCCTGAGTGCCGGTGCCCGGTTTTTCGAATGCGATGCCCGGTTTTCGAATGCGGTGCACTGAAACGACCCGGGCCAAGGCAGTATTGGGCGCATGATCTCGAAGGCCGCATCCAATACTGTCGCCCTGGTGTCGTGGGCGACGGTCGCAGTACTGGTGTTCGACGGCTTCCTGTCCGGAATCCTGTCGGTCTTCTTTCTCCCGACCTACGTGGGGTCGGTGCAGTTTCCCATCAGCGCGTTGCTCGGGGGCATCGCGAACGTCGCTCTGGTTCTGGCCGCGCGTAAGGTCGCCGAACGGCCGATCTGGGTGGCGTCGCCGCTGCTCGGATGGTTCGTCGCAGTAGTGCTGTGCATGTTCGGCGGCCCCGGCAACGATGTTCTGCTGCTGGCCGACTGGCGCACGATGCTGCTCATCGTGGCCGGTGCCGGGCCGGCGGGTGTGCTGCTGTTCATGTTCAGAATGAAAGCCATCACAGCAAGCGTGCGTGCCGACCCGCATTCCGGAGCACGTCCTCGATCATCGTCGGAGTCAGCAGTCCGGTGAATGTGTTTCGCTGACTGACGTGGTAGCTGGCGAACACGGTGATCGAGCCCAGATCGAGCTGCACGCCGTGACCGAATTTCGGTGCAGGCCTGGGTATTTCCCACCCGTTCGCGGCGAGAATCGGTAGCAGCGACTGCCAACCGAACGCCCCGAGCACGAGAATCGACTTCAGTCGCGGACGCAGCAAGCGCAATTCGTCGTCGAGCCAGGGGCGACACCGATCGCGCTCGGCGGGAGTCGGCTTGTTCTGCGGCGGAGCGCAGTGCACGGGGGCTGCAATACGAACTCCGTTGAGCGTCAGCCCGTCGCCGATGTGCGTCGCGGTCGGTTGGCTGGCGAGCCCGACGGCATGCATGGCTCGGTAGAGCACGTCTCCGCTGCGGTCCCCGGTGAACATCCGACCGGTGCGATTGCCGCCGTGGGCGGCCGGGGCGAGTCCGACGATCAACATCGACGCATCGGCCGGGCCGAAACTGGGAACGGCTCGCCCCCAATACGTTTCGTTGGCAAACGCGGCGCGCTTCTCGGCAGCGACCTGTTCGCGCCACTGCACCAGCCGTGGACAGGCGCGACACTGGGACACCGCCAGGTCGAGCTGCGCAATGGTCTGCGGGCGCTCCTTCTTCATCGGCTCCTTCTTTACCGGCTGCGTCTTCACGTGCTGCGTCTTTACGTGCTGCGTCGAAGCCAGACGTCCCCGGCACCCGGTGTGACGGCGTCGATCATGGCCCACGCGTTCTCGATGGGTATGTCGACCACCTCGTAGCGTCCGACGCCCGCCGGTGTCGCTGCCACGACGGTGCCCACGCCGGCGCGACGTTGGAAGAACGTCTGCCGCACCGTCCAACCGATGATGCCGCCGGCTTCGAGGCTGTGCCGGGTGCGGTCGAGCGATCCGTGCTGGGTGATCAGCCAGCCGGGCAGGACGGCGTGCCCGAGGCCGCGGTAGCGGTCGTGAGCGAGTCCGACGGCGGCCACGAACAGCACGGCCACGGCGATCCAGGCGAGGATCGGGATCGGTGCGCCGAGAGACTGCGCAATTCCCAGTCCGGCCGCGACGACGAGCAGCGGTAGAACCGCCCGGGTGTAGCGGCGTCGCCGCGCGGCAGGTCCGTGCTGCAGAAGCGGGCGGTCGGCATTGCCGTGCATGCCTGCATCGCCGAGCACCGTGGTCATCATGCGCAGCGCCTCGGCCCGCGGAGCCTGGGGAAGCAGTAGCGACGATTCCTTCTTCTCGGCGCTCACTCCGGTCATGATGGCGTCGAGTCGGGCCCCGCCGACCGACCTCAGTAGTAGAGGCAGCGACAGAGAAGTGCCGCGCAGTCTCTTGCGGTCGAGGGTCGACTGACGGGTGCGGAGCAGCCCGTGGCTGACGTGCAACGTGCGGCCCTGGTCGGTGACGGTCAGGTTGCCGTAGGTGATCAGGTATCGAACGCAGGCGAAGATGCTGGACACCACGAGGAGCACAATCAGTGCGAGGACGACGAACAGGGCGATGCCGAACCGTTGCGCCGATTCGACGCTGTTCGAGACCACCGACGTCTCCGCCAACGTTTGTCCGATGCCGTACTGGAACAGCACGCCCACTGCCGCGGCGATGGTGACGATGCCGGTGATGGAGAACGGCGCGAACCGCACCCACGAGAATTGCCAGTGTGCAATCTCGACCCCGGGATCGGCTGCGGCAACGGGCATTCCGTCGCTCGGCGTTG
This sequence comes from Rhodococcus sp. JG-3, assembly GCF_000482405.1. Taxonomy (NCBI): domain Bacteria; kingdom Bacillati; phylum Actinomycetota; class Actinomycetes; order Mycobacteriales; family Nocardiaceae; genus Rhodococcus; species Rhodococcus sp. JG-3. The sequence goes on along the minus strand of NZ_KI519398.1, from coordinate 4,619,305 downwards.
TTCGGCCCGACACTCGCTGCAGCAGTTCGCCGCGAAGCTCCGGCACCAGTGACGTGTCGAGGGCGTTGAGCTCGAAAGCCTCGCCTTTGCCCGCCTGCTGTCCGGTCCCGATGCGGAGAATGGACAGGCCGAGCACCCGGTGCAGTACATTCGCTTCCACGTCGACCGACCGAATCCTGTTGCGCGGAATGGACAGTACTTTCTTCTGCAGTACGCCGGTGCGCAGTTGTACGTGCACCGGCCCGATCCGGTAGCTGGTGGTGAACCAGCGCGCAATCGCGAACACGACGACGACCGCGAGGATGCCCAGACTCCAGTAGTGATTACCGCTCTGACTGCCGACGAAGAACGAGATCAGCAGTACCGGCAGGATCTTGATGCCCTCGTTCACCGGATGCACCAACAACATTCGCTTGTCCAGGCGCAACCACGGCTGCTCCTCTTCGACTGCCAGCAACTCCGCCTGATCGGTCATGTGGCATCTCCGACGGTGCGGCCGGCGATATCGGTCAGTCGCGTGACGGTCTCGTCCGCAACGGCCTGATCGAGTGCGGTGATCTTCACCGCGCCCGCCGACGATGCCGTCGTCACGGTGACCGTCGCCAACCCGAGCAGGCGATCGAGTGGTCCGCGCTCGGTGTCGACGGTCTGCACCCGCGAGATGGGGGCGATGCGTCGTTCTTGGCTGAGCCAACCGGTGCGGGTGTACACGGCGGTATCGCTGATCTCCCAGCGGTGCACCCGGTAGCGCCACTGCGGCACGATCGCGAGGTGCAGTGCGGTCAGCACGACCGATACGACGAGGACGGTGACGTGCAGCCACGACGTCCGGTTCGAGTCGACGAAAAACCAGACGATCTGAGCGATGAACACCGGTAGCCACAGCAGTCCGGCGCTCAGGGTCCAGAGCAGACGCGCACGGGGAGAAGGCTGCCACTGTGGGTCTGTCATCGTTGTCACGGTACAAACCTAGCGCTGCCCCGTCGTGCGCGTTTTGTGCCCTTCCAGGTACGCAAAACGCGCACAAGGGCCGCAGGCCCACCCGCGGGTGGCACGTGCGTACCAAGAAGGCGCATGATCGACTGGTGACTTCGCAGCCTGATACCGCTCCAGCCGCCTCCGCCATGCGCCGCGTCCTGCGTCGCGCCCGCGACGGGGTGTCGCTGAACGTCGACGAGGCAACCGTCTTGCTGCACGCTCGCGGTGACGACCTGGTGGATCTGATGACGTCGGCGTCCCGGGTTCGCGATGCCGGGTTGGAGTCGGCGGGCCGTCCCAAGACCGTGTCGTATTCACGCAAGGTGTTCGTGCCCATCACGCGGTTGTGCCGCGACAAGTGCCACTACTGCACGTTCGTCACGGTGCCGGGCAAGCTCAATGCGGCCGGGCACGGGATGTTCATGGATCCCGACGAGATCATCGACGTCGCCCGCAAGGGGGCCGAGTTGGGCTGCAAGGAGGCGCTGTTCACGCTCGGCGACAGGCCGGAGGAGCGGTGGCCCGAGGCCAAGGCGTGGCTGGACTCGCGCGGCTACGATTCGACTCTGGACTACGTGCGCGCGATGTCGATCAGGGTGCTCGAGGAGACCGGCCTGCTGCCGCACCTCAATCCCGGAGTGATGTCGTGGCAGGAACTCTCGCGCCTCAAGCCGGTGGCCCCCTCGATGGGCATGATGCTCGAGACGACGTCGCGTCGGCTGTTCGAGGAGAAGGGGCAGGCCCATTACGGCAGTCCCGACAAGGATCCCGAGGTTCGGCTGCGCACGCTGACCGACGCGGGCCGGCTCAACATTCCCTTCACGACGGGCATCCTCGTCGGCATCGGTGAGACGTTGCGGGACAGGGCCGAGTCCATCATGGCAATTCGTAAGGTGCACAAGTCTTTCGGTCATGTGCAAGAGATCATCGTGCAGAACTTCCTGGCCAAGTCCGATACCGCGATGCGGTCGGTGCCCGATGCCGGTCTCGAAGAATTCCTGGCGACCATCGCGGTGACGCGCATGGTGGTCGGTCCGTCGATGCGAATTCAAGCCCCGCCGAACCTCGTCGCAGCGGAGGAGACCGCAGCGTTGCTCGGCGCAGGCGTCGACGATTGGGGCGGTGTCTCGCCGCTGACTCCCGACCACGTCAATCCCGAGCGGCCGTGGCCGAACCTCGACACTCTTGCCGAGTTGTCGGCGGCCGCCGGTTACACGCTCGTGGAACGCACTGCCGCGCAGCCGCAGTACGTGTTGGCCGGTGCACCGTGGATCGACCCGCGAATCTCGGCACACGTGCGGGCGGTGGCCGACCCGGAGACCGGGATGGCACGCGAGGGCGTCAACCCGACCGGTCTGCCGTGGCAGGAGCCGGACGAGGAATGGGAGTCTTCGGGACGGGTGGATCTGAACACCGAGATCGACACCCAGGGCCGCAACACCGAGACGCGCTCGGATCTGGCGAATGCGTTCGGCGACTGGGATTCCATTCGTGAGCAGGTGCGCGATCTGGCCGGTCTCGAACGAGTCGACCGCGACCTGGTGTCGGCATTGACAGCAGCGGAGAAGGACCCGGCCGGTCTGTCGGACGAGCAGTACCTCGCACTGGCGACGGCCGAAGGCCCCGGCATGGACGCCGTTGCCGCGCTCGCCGACGATCTGCGTAAGCAGGTCAACGGGGACACCGTCACCTACGTGGTGAACCGGAACATCAACTTCACCAACATCTGCTACACCGGATGCCGTTTCTGCGCGTTCGCGCAGCGCAAGGGCGACGCCGACGCGTTCACACTGTCCACCACCGAAGTCGCCGACCGTGCGTGGGAAGCGCACGTCGTCGGGGCCACCGAGGTGTGCATGCAGGGCGGCATCGACCCCGAACTGCCGGTGACGGGATACGCCGATCTGGTCCGTGCGGTCAAGGCGAAAGTGCCGTCGATGCACGTGCACGCGTTCTCGCCGATGGAGATCGTCAACGGGGCCTCTCGCGGCGGCCAGTCGATCCGCGAGTGGCTCACCGAGCTGCGGGCAGCCGGCCTGGACTCGATTCCGGGTACCGCCGCGGAGATCCTCGACGACGAGGTGCGGTGGGTGCTCACCAAGGGCAAGCTCCCCGCAGCCGAATGGATCGAAGTGATCACCACCGCGCACGAGGTGGGCCTGCGATCGAGCTCGACGATGATGTACGGGCACGTCGACAATCCGTCGCACTGGGTCGGGCATCTGAACGTACTCAAGAAGATCCAGGACAAGACGTGCGGGTTCACCGAGTTCGTGCCGCTGCCGTTCGTGCACCAGTCGTCGCCGCTGTATCTGGCGGGTGCCTCGCGGCCCGGCCCGACCAACCGCGACAACCGCGCGGTACATGCCCTGGCCAGGATCATGCTGCACGGCCGTATCGACAACATTCAGACGTCATGGGTGAAATTGGGAATCACGGGTACACAGGCGATGCTGAACGGAGGCGCGAACGATCTGGGCGGGACCCTGATGGAAGAGACGATCTCGCGCATGGCGGGTTCGCAGAACGGTTCGGAGAAGACCGTCGCGGAACTGCACGAGATCGCCGACGGCATCGGACGACCGGTTCGTCAGCGCACCACCACGTACGGCCCGGCACCGGCGGTGTCGGTCGCCGGCCTGATCTGACCTACAGGTCTTTACCCGAAACGGAGTTTGCCCGACATGGACGACCGTCGAGTCGCCGCGGTACTGAGCAGTGCCGTCGCCATCATTCATCCCGTGCTCGACATCCTGGCCACGCGTGACCCGATCGGACTGAAAGGACGGACGTTCCGCGAGTCCTCCGCGGACGATTCGACTCTCGACAACGTCATCGACTTCCTGGCCAAGGCGTTCGACACCACCGACTTCCCGGGCACCGCCGGCTGGGAGAAGCTCGACAGTGATGCTCGTTCGCAGTGGTGGGTCAATCGCATCGGAGCTCTCAACACTGTTGCCGTCGCCTTCCCCGGCGTCTTCGGCATCCTGGTCAACCGTCTGCCGATCCAGGACCTGCTCGGGTTCGCCAACCAGGCGATGGTGCTCGTCGCCGTGGCTCGCGAATCCGGAGTGACCGACCGCGAGACGCACGTGGCGCTGCTCGGGTCGGTGCTGTGCAAGCGTGACCTGACGTCCTTGGCCGACAGTGCTCCTGCGAAGAAGGAAGAATCGCCGAAATCCGGCCCGTTCGCACTGCTGCGCGGAATGTGGCAGATCGCCAACGTGCTGCGTGACGTGGCAGGCGAGTTGGAGAAGCGCCCGCATCCACGCGGGTTCTATCGGGTACTCGGAGCCATCCCGCTCGTCGGTGGCGTCGCCGGATATCTCGGTGAGCGGGGCGCACTGTCGCGCGCTGCCAAGCAGGGACGCAAGTGGCTCGCCGCCCACAAGACGGCGTCGGCTTCGGTGGCCCAGCCCGCGAAGCAGCTCCGGCGATAGCAGGCCGGAGCAGGTGAGGTCACCCTGGTCGGATTGTCCCAGGTTCGGACCGCGATACTAGGATGCTGAGGGCGCGAGAGCGCCCACGATCTATACAAGGAGGGGAGAGCAGCAGTGACCTACTCGATTGCAGAACCGTGCGTAGATGTACTGGACAAAGCGTGCATCGAAGAGTGCCCGGTGGATTGCATCTACGAGGGTAACCGAATGCTGTACATCCACCCCGACGAATGCGTCGACTGCGGAGCCTGCGAACCCGTGTGCCCCGTCGAGGCCATCTTCTACGAAGACGACGTGCCCGAGCAGTGGAGTGCATACGTCAGCGCCAACGTCGATTTCTTCGACGATCTCGGATCTCCGGGTGGCGCAGCGAAACTCGGCAAGACCGACTACGACCCGCCGTTCATCAAGGCTCTGCCTCCCATGGGCGAGAACTGACGCCTTGGCACGCAGAGCGGTGGCAGCGACGCTGCCCGACTTTCCGTGGGACTCGCTGACCGCTGCCAAGGAGAAGGCGTCGGCGCACCCGGACGGCATCGTGAATCTGTCGGTCGGCACGCCCGTCGACCCGGTCGCCGAGGTGATTCGGGTCGCGTTGAACTCGGTGGCCGACGAGCCCGGTTACCCGACGACCGTCGGTACCGCCGCGCTGCGGGAGGCCGCGGTAGCGTCGCTCGAACGTCGCTACTCGATCACCGGTATCTCGACCGACGCGGTGCTTCCTGCCATCGGCACCAAAGAAATGATCGCCTGGTTGCCGAGTCTGCTGGGTCTGGGTGCCGATGATCTGGTCGTCATCCCCGAACTGGCATATCCCACATACGAAGTGGGTGCGCTGCTCGCCGGCGCACGAATTCTTCGTGCAGACGGACTGAATCGTCTCGGCCCTGAACGCGCCTCGCTGATCTTCGTCAACTCGCCGTCGAACCCGACCGGCAAGGTGCTCGGAGTCGAGCACCTGCGCAAAGTCGTCGAGTGGGCCCGCGAGCGCGACGCCATCGTCGTCTCCGACGAGTGCTACCTGGGTCTGACCTGGGAAGCCGACGCAGTCTCGGTGCTCGATCCTCGCGTCTGCGACGGCGATCACACCAATCTCTTAGCAGTGCACTCACTCTCGAAGACCTCGAATCTGGCCAGCTACCGCGCCGGTTTCGTCACCGGCGACGCTTCCCTGATCGCCGAATTGCTCGAGGTTCGCAAGCACGCAGGGATGATGGTGCCGCTCCCCATTCAGGCCGCCATGACCGCGGCTCTGGCCGACGACGAGCACGAGAACATCCAGCGAGAGCGATACCGCGCCCGGCGAACGACTTTGAAGTCTGCCGTCGAGGCAGCCGGATTCCGCGTCGACCACTCGGAGGCCGGGCTCTACCTGTGGGCCACCCGCGACGAGCCGTGCCGCGACACCGTCGACTGGCTCGCCGAACGCGGGATCCTCGCCGCACCGGGAGAGTTCTACGGACCGAACGGTGGCAAACACGTCCGCATCGCACTGACTGCGACGGACGAACGCATCGAGGCTGCGGCGGCTCGCCTGCGCGGTTAGCCGAGCTTCCTGATGCGCTGAGTGTTGGTGCGCTGAGTGTCCACAATTCGGCTTGATCGACGGGATCCCGCTTCTCGATGTGAATTGTGGACACTCACCTCAGTTGGCTTCGGCCCCGCTGACGCCGCTGAAGCGTGTGGGCTCGAGGTGCGCTGAGTGTCCACTATTCGGCATAGCGAACGGGATCCCGCTTCTCGATGTGAATTGTGGACACTGAGCTCAGTTGGCCCCTGGTCGGATCGGGTGTTCTCATGTACCCATGACCCTCAGCCTGCTGCTCAGCTTCGCCGGTGTGTGCTTTCTGCTGGCGATTCTGCCCGGGCCGGATTCGTTTCTGGTGCTTCGCTACAGCATCGGCGGCCTCAAGCCAGGTGTCGCTGCAGCGATGGGTGTCGCGATCGGCGGACTGTTCTGGGCCGTGCTGGTGGCCGTCGGGTTGGCGGCGATCGTCGAGCAATCCGCGACGGCATACCGCGTCGTCAAAGTTCTGGGTGGGTTGTACCTGCTGTATCTGGGCGTGAAGGCTTTTCGAGCCCGCCGGAAGAACAAGGTGGCAGGCGAGCCGTTGGTCCCGGTGGCGGCATCCGCATGGTCGGCGTTCGGTGCCGGAGTTCTCTCGTGCGCGCTCAACCCGAAGGTCGGACTGTTCTACCTAGCGGTGGTGCCGCAGTTCCTCACTGTGGTCACGTTCACCGGTGCCATGACGCTCGGGCTGGTCGAGGTGGTTGTCGCGGCCGTGGTGATGGGAGTGTTCTCCGTTCTCGCCTCACGCGCTGTGACGCTGCTGCGTAAACCGGCCGTGACCGACTGGCTGGACCGCATCAGCGCTGGATTCCTCGTCGCCCTCGGAATCGGAACGGTGGCGTCTTCGGCCTAGTTGCGGTGGGCCGTCAGTCGAGGTCCGGCTCGCCGACGTCCCATCCGCCGCGCCTGATGCGCAGGATGTAGACCAATTCGTTGCTGCCGAAGGCTTCGACGGTGGTGAACCGCTTCGGTTCGGCGTTGACCTCGGGGTTGCGCGCGTGCGCCTCCTCGTAGAGCTGAGTCGCTCGGAGGTCGGCCAACTCCACTCGCGTCCAGAAATCGTCGGACTGCACCGAGTAGACCAGTCGCGGCGCCCCGTCACTGACGTGCGCGAGGTCGATGTCCTCGTCGTCGGAGTCCTCGTCCTCGAGGTCCAGGTCGAGGTCGTCTTCGGAATCGACGTCCTGTTCGGCGTCGGTTCCGATCAGATAGACACCCGCCTGCAGGTCACCGGCGGCGACCGTCATGTACTCGGCGTAGTCGCCGGTGTCGATTCCGTCCACGTCCATGTCTGTACGGTAGCCATGTGCTGCTTCGTTCACTGAACCCACTCGCCGTTGCGCGGGGAGACGATATTCCCGACGCCGTCACCATCGACGGCATCTCGCTCTCTCGTGCCGACATCCTGGGAGCGGCGACTTCCGTAGCCGAGCGCATCGGCCGGGCAGATCGGCTCGCCATTCACGCGACGCCATCGGTGAAAACGGTGCTCGCCGTCGTCGGTGCGTTGATTGCCGGCGTCACCGTTGTTCCCGTCCCACCGGATGCAGGCTCGGCCGAACGTGAGCACATCCTCCGTGATTCGGGTGCGCAGGCGTGGCTCGGCGAAGCGCCGCCGGACACCGCAGGTCTGACGGTTCTGCCGGTGCGTCAGCACGCACGGTCGTGGCACAGCTACCCCGAGCCGCAGCCGTCGTCGATCGCGTTCGTGCTCTACACCTCCGGCACCACAGGCCCACCGAAAGGTGTGCTGATTTCTCGCAGCGCCATCGCGGCCGGGCTCGACGCGTTGGCGCAGGCCTGGAGCTGGACGTGGAAAGACACTCTGGTGCACGGTCTTCCGCTGTTTCACGTGCACGGACTGATTCTCGGGTTGCTCGGCCCACTGCGAGTCGGAAGCCCGTTGATCCACACCGGCAAACCGACTCCCGAGCTCTATGCGGCAGCGCGGGGTTCTCTGTATTTCGGGGTGCCGACCGTATGGTCGCGCGTCGCCGCGGATGAGACGTCCGCCCGCGCCCTGGCCCACGCCCGACTATTGGTGTCCGGCAGTGCGCCGCTCCCGGTTCCGGTGTTCGAGAAGCTGCGTGAGTTCACCGGTCAGGCTCCGATCGAGCGGTACGGCATGAGCGAAACCCTCATCACCATCAGCACCCGCGCCGACGGTGAACGTCGACCGGGATCGGTGGGACTGCCCGTCGCAGGCGTCGAAACCCGACTGCTGGGCGAGAAGGGCGACATCCTGCCGCACGACGGCGAATCCATCGGCGCATTGCAGATCCGCTGCCCCATGCTGTTCGACGGCTACCTGAACAACCCCGAGGCGACGGCGAAGACCTACACCGAGGACGGGTGGTTCGACACCGGAGACGTCGCGCTCATCGAGCCCGACGGGTTCCACCGCATCGTCGGGCGAGCCTCGACCGACCTGATCAAGTCCGGCGGCTATCGCGTCGGCGCGGGGGAGATCGAGACCGTGCTGCTGGGGCACCCGAGCGTGGACGAGGTGGCCGTCGTCGGCCTGCCGGACGACGATCTGGGTCAACGCATCGTGGCGTTCGTCGTCGGTACCGAGGTCGAGGACCGAGTGCTCATCGACCTGGTGGCCACCGAATTGTCGATCCACAAGCGGCCCCGGGAGATTCGCGTCGTCGACTCGCTGCCGCGCAATGCGATGGGCAAGGTGCAGAAGAAGCTCCTCGGCTGACTCCGCGTTGTGAGCGCGGGTCGGGAGAAACGCGCTAGCTTCGAGTCATGAACCTCGACGGCGCACGCATTCTCGTATTCGGTGCCAGTGGCGGACTCGGCGGCCCGATCGTCGAGCAACTCGCCCAGGCCGGCGCGCGGCTGACCGTCAGCGGACGCAGCCTCGAGTCCTCGGAGCAGCACGCGGTCAATGCCGATCTGACGCTGCCGGATTCGGCTCGATCGGTAGTCGCGGAGGCCGTCGAACACCACGGCGGTCTCGACGGGATCGTGATCGCGGCCGGTGTGGTGGCGTTCGGTCCGGTCACCGAGGTCGACGACGACACCGTCGACGAGCTGCTGCTGCTCAACTACCTGGCACCGCTGCGCATCATGCGTGAAGCGCTGACCACTCTGGATCAGGGTGGATTCGTGCTCAACATCAGTGCGGTGGTCGCAGACAAGCCGATGCCCAACATGGGTGCCTACTCGGCGAGCAAGGCCGCGGCGAGTGCGCTGCTGAAAAGTGTTCGCACAGAGGCACGGAAGTCGAAGATCCGTATCGTCGACGTGCGCCCTCCGCACACCGAGACGGGGCTGGCGACGCGGCCGATCGCCGGGCAGGCACCGAAACTTCCGCAGGGCCTGACGCCGGAGGCGGTAGCAGCACGGATCGTCGCCGCGATCACCGACGACGAAACCGACGTCGGCGCAGACCAGTTCTCTTAGGCTATTGTCGGCACCGTGACCGAGACACATGTGACCGACGCGGGCAGAAGGCTCGTGCGTCGTCGCACCATCGATCTGTGCCTGGTCTGCACTTCTTCCTGTTCGTAACTGTCGATCGAACCCAGCCCCGACGAGCTCCACGCGCTCCTCGGGTCGTTCCGGCAACCTTTTTCGACGAACAGGATCACTCATGACCACATCTGTCTCCCATCTCGGCGGCGTCATCGCTGCCACCGACGACGCAGTACGCGCGGACGCGAAGAACGCTCACGCTGTATTCCGTGCCTCCGCCACCGCGCACGATGCCGTCGCCAGCACCGTCACACTCGGCAAGTTCAGCGTCGAGGTCGACGAGCCGCCGGCCCTCGGTGGAGAGAACACGGCCGCCAATCCCGTGGAGTACTACCTCGCGTCGCTGCTGTCCTGCCAGGTGGTCACCTACCGCGTCTGGGCCGAGAAGCTCGGTATCGTCGTCGACGACATCAAGGCGAAGGCCGAGGGCGACCTCGACGTACGTGGCTTCTTCGGGTTCGACGACGACGTGCGGCCGGGATTCGGTGAGGTGCGCGTCGTCGTGACGGTCACCGGGCCCGAGACCCGTGAGCGGTACGAGGAATTGCAGCAGGCCGTGGACGATCACTGCCCGGTACTGGATCTCACGCGTAACCCCACGCCGATCCACACCGTCCTCGAAACGGCCTAACGTCATGAGCGAGCGAACATTCGGCCTGCGTACCAGAGCAATTCACGCCGGCGCGCGGCCCGACTCGGCAACCGGTTCGCGTGCGGTGCCGATCTATCAAACGGCGAGCTACGTGTTCGAGGATTCTGCTGACGCAGGGGATCTGTTCGCTCTGCAGAAGTACGGCAACGTCTACAGCCGCATCGGTAACCCGACGGTCGCTGCCTTCGAGGAGCGCATCGCGAGCCTCGAAGGCGGCATCGGGGCGGTCGCGTTCGCCAGCGGGCTCGCGGCCGAGTTCGCGGTGTTCGCCGCGCTGGCCGGCACCGGTGATCACATCGTCGCGGCAGCCGGACTCTACGGCGGAACCGTGACGCAACTCGACGTCACACTGCGGCGCTTCGGCGTCGAGACCACCTTCGTTCCCGGCACGGACCCGGCCGATTATGCGGCGGCGGTAACAGATTCGACCAAGTTGATTTACGCGGAGGTCATCGGTAACCCCTCCGGTGAGATCGCCGATCTCGAGGGTCTCGCCGCGGTCGCGCACGACCATGGGATCCCGCTGGTGGTCGACGCGACTATGGCGACACCGTGGTTGAGCCGGCCGATCGAGTTCGGAGCCGACATCGTCATTCACTCGGCAACGAAGTTTCTCGGCGGTCACGGCTCCACGCTCGGCGGCGTCGTGGTGGAGTCCGGTCGATTCGATTGGGGCCGAGGCAAGTTCCCGCAGATGACCGAGCCGGTGGCCTCGTACGGGGGCCTGTCGTGGTGGGGCAACTTCGGGGAGTACGGATTTCTCACCAAATTGCGCAGTGAGCAACTGCGCGACATCGGTGCAGCACTGGCTCCGCACTCTGCCTTCACGCTGATCCAGGGCGTCGAGACGTTGCCGCAGCGCATGGACGCGCACGTGGCCAATGCGCGCGTCGTCGCCGAGTGGCTCGAGTCGGACCCACGCATCGAGTACGTGAGATGGGCTGGTTTGCAGAGTCATTCGCACCACGACCGCGCCGCGAAATATCTGCCCTCGGGTCCGGGCGCGGTGTTCGCATTCGGCATCGAAGGTGGTCGCGACGCCGGCCGAACGTTCGTCGAGAGCGTCCAGGTGGCCAGTCACGTCGCGAACATCGGCGACGTACGCACCCTGGTCATCCACCCGGCCAGCACCACCCACCGACAGCTCAGCGATGATCAACTGGCCGGCGCGGGGGTGGGGCCCGAACTCATTCGGATCAGTGTCGGCCTCGAAGACGGCGAGGACCTGCTGTGGGATCTCGATCAGGCCTTGACGCTGGCAACCGGGAAGGCGCGGTCATGAGCGAACGAACCTGGCAGGGACCCTCCGCTCAGGACCGTCAGCGGATCCTGCGTGAGACGAAAACCGTCGCGATCGTCGGTGCGTCCAAGAACCCGTCGCGAGCAAGCTATTTCGTCAATCGGTATCTGTCCTCGACAAGCAACTACGAAATATTTCTCGTCAATCCGACGGTCTCGGACATCGAAGGAACGACCGTCTATCCGACTCTCGCGGATCTACCGAAAAGTCCGGACCTGGTCGACGTCTTTCGCAAGTACGACGATCTCCCGGATGTATTGAGCGAAACCATTGCTGCGCAGGCGAAGACGATCTGGTTGCAGCTCGGGTTGTGGCACGAGCAGGTTGCCCACGACGCCGAGGCGGCGGGACTGAACGTCGTCATGGACCGGTGCCTCAAGATCGAACACGCCCGCTTCCACGGCGGGCTGCACTTGGCCGGATTCGACACGGGAGTGATCGATTCGCGTCGACCGCGGGGTTAGGGGTCAGGCCTTCAGTAGGCGACCGCTGATTATCGCGGCCAACGATCGTGGCGCGAGACGCACACTGCCGGCGCTGATCTTGTTGGAAAGACCGGACACGACGCTGGCAGGGGTACGGCGAGAGTCCAAGGCGCGCATGGCCGTCGAGACCACCTGCTCGGAGGTCTGGAAGTTGCCCACTGCGGCATCCTCGGATCCGACGACGTCGAAGAACTCGGTGCGCGTCGGGCCGGGGGAGAGAGCGAGGATCTTCAGCGGTGACGTGCGGTACTCGTAGGCGAGCGCCTCGGTGAAGTTCAGTACGAACGCCTTCGTCGCCCCGTATACCGCCATGTTCGGAGTGGGCTGATACGCAGCGGTACTCGCGATGTTGATCAACGCGCCGGTCAGATTCGGCAGAAACGCATGTGTCAGATCCACCAGCGCGCTGACGTTCAATGCGATTTCCGACGCCACCCGCGCCGGATCCTCGTCGCGAAAGCGCCCGTGGGTCCCGAATCCTGCATTGTTGACCAGCGTGGTGGGTGTTACCCCTTTGTCGGCCAACGCCTTTCGTAGTGACTCGCCGATGCCCGGCACGCCCAGGTCCATGGCGACGGCGGTCGCGGTGACGCCATGGTCTGCTTCGATGCGGCGGGCAAGTGTCTCGAGTCGGTCCGCCCGTCGTGCCACGAGGACGACGTTCTCGCCGCGTGCGGCAAAGCGATGTGCGAATTCCTCGCCGAGGCCGGAGCTCGCCCCGGTGATGAGTGCTGTGGATGTCATGCGAGCAAATGTAGGCACTGTCAGCATTGTTGTCAACGCCAGCATCGCCTAGGGTGAGTCCATGGCAACGGAGCGCTACCACCACGGTGATCTGCGCGCGGTGCTCCTGGAGGAGGCCGAGCAGAGCATCGCCCGCGACGGCGTGGATGCGCTGTCGCTGCGGCAGTTGGCCCGAGACGTGGGTGTCAGTCACGCAGCCCCCGCGCGCCACTTCCGCGACAAGCAAGCACTGCTGGATGCGTTGGCGCTGCACGGCTTTCAGGAAATGAATCGCCGAATGGTCGACGCGGCCACCGGGCCGGGAGAGCTGCTGGCCAAGTTTCGTGGTGTCGCCCGCGCCTACCTGGGCTTTGCCGTCGAACATCCACAGCTACTGGACGTCATGTACAGCACCAAGCATCACCCCGAGGCCAGCGAACAACTCAAAGACGTTGCGCACGAAAGCATGGCGGCGACGGAATCCTTGTTGCGCGCTGCGATGGACGCGGGAGTCATCACCGAAGCATCGCCTGCCGTCCTCGCCCGCGTCGCGTTCGCGAGCGTCCACGGACTCGCCGTGCTCGCCGCCGGCGACCTCCTCGACGGCATGCCTGCCGATGACCTGCTCGACGCCACGGTCGACACCCTGCTCCGCGGATTCACCTGACCGGGTCGTTCCGCAGGCTCCACTCTTGCCATCGGGTCGTTCCGCAGGCTCCACTCCCACCCGTCCGAGTCGTTCCGCAGGCTCCACTCCTGCCATCGGGGCATTCCGCGGGCTCCACTCTTGTGTCGCTAAGTTGTCGGTATGACCGAATACGACCTGCAACGCTTCGTCGACGCCCAGGATCCCGTCTGGAACGTCGTGGTCAAGGAGTTGAAGGCAGGCCGGAAGCAGACGCACTGGATGTGGTTCGTGTTTCCGCAGTTGGCCGGCCTGGGCCGCAGTGCCACCGCTCAGCACTTCGGCATCGCAGACCTGACCGAGGCCGAGCTGTACCTGTCCCACGAAGTTCTCGGGCCACGCCTGAAGAAAGCCGCGCAGCTCACTCTTGCGATCGAGGGCAGTACGGTCGACGAGATCTTCGGTTACCCGGACAATCTGAAGCTGCACTCGTCCATGACGCTTTTCGCCGAAGCTACCAAGGGACAGTCCGTTTTCGTCGAAGTGTTGCAGAAGTATTTCTCCGGCGAATTCGATGGCGCAACACTCGACTTGCTCGACGAGCGATACCGCTAGCATCGCATCCATGACCACTCCACTCGCCGGATCCATTGCCTTCGTCCATGCCGCCTGGCACCTGGACATCGTCGATCGTGCGCGGGTGGGTTTCTCCGCCGAACTCGGGCAGTTGGGCCATGCCGACACCGCGGTCGACGTCTTCGAGGTGCCCGGAGCATTCGAGATCCCGCTGCACGCGCAGCGTCTCGCCAGAACCGGAAAGTATGCGGCGATCGTCGCCGCAGCGCTCGTCGTGGACGGCGGAATCTACCGACACGACTTCGTCGAAACGGCGGTGATCGACGGTCTGATGCGGGTGCAGCTCGACACCGACGTCCCCGTGTTCTCGGTGGTTCTGACTCCTCATCACTTCCACGAACACGCCGATCACAACGCCTTCTTCACCGCGCACCTCGAAACCAAGGGTGCCGAGGCCGCGCGCGCCGTGGTCAAGACACTGGCTTCGCTCGGAACCATCGGCTGACGCTGCCGCAGGCAGACCGGTGGTCGACGTGCGATCCGTGCTCGCGGAGCTCGAACGGCGTGAACCCATTTTCCACCGCCGTGAGTACGGCATCACGCGTGAAGATTTCGATCGTCTGACCGATGTCGATTTCTGGGAGGTCGGTGCGTCCGGTACCCGATACGACCGTGACGAGGTGTGGGCCGTTCTCGGGAAGCGCTATCGACAGGACCCGTCAGGAGACCACGACGTCGACTGGGAAACCAGCGATTTCGAGGTCCGTGAGGTTGCCCCGGACACGTACTTGCTGACGTACACCTTGCTGCAGGTCGACAGACTTACGCGGCGAGCGACGCTCTGGCAGCGACGCGCGGGGGAGTGGACAATCCTGTATCACCAAGGGACCGTTGTGCTCTAGGCATTTCTCTTACCATGGGCCACCGACAGGTTGCAATTCACGAATCCTTATGCACAGCAATAGTTTTCGATTGCACCATCATTGCGTATCGAACACACGTTCGATACACTTCTTCCTATGACCACGGAGATCTGGCAACTGAGCGAAGCAGAACTGCTCGCCGACGCTGCCGCGGTCTCTCATGACATCCAACTGCTGGAAGCCCGGCGGATCGCATTGGTCGCTGAAATCGACACCCGCGTGAGCCGGGAGAAGCTCGGCTTCCCCGGCCCCGCCGGTTGGCTCACCTCCACCACCCTCCTCACCCCCAGCAAAGCCACCAAGATCGTCGCCCTCGCCCGCGGCATGAAGAACTTCCCCGACATCGCCGACGCCGTCAACACCGGCAGCATGACCATCGACCACGCCGCCCTGATTCTCACCTTCGCTGAAACACCACCGAAGAACCTCCCGCAAGAGGGTCGCGATATCGCCCGCACCGCGATGATCACCGCCGCCACCGGACCCGGTGCACGCACCGACAAGATCCGTGAAGCGATCACCAAACTCGAAGACACCTACGGCAGCGACAAGCCGCCCCCGGAAGACACCGACCGCAACGAACTGTTCGCATCGAAGATGCTCAACCAACGCCTGTGCCTCAAGGCCGACTTCGATGCCGTCACCGCAGAAAAGCTCTTCACCGCACTCTCACCGCTGACCGAACCTCGGCCCGCAGCCGACGGCACCCCCGACGAACGCAGTCCTGCGAGGCGACGCGCCGACGCATTCGGGCAGATCCTCGACCACTACCTCGCCTCGAAGGATCGCCCCACCGAAGGCGGCGAGAGACCGCACATCAACCTCCACATCCGGTTGCAGGACCTCCAGAGCCTGGACGGCCAGAGCAGTGACGACATCACCGACGACGAAACCACCCGCGCTGCAGCAGAATCCGACTCAGACCTGGTCGACCCGGTCGACATCGACACCACAGCAGAAACCAACAACGAGGCCGGTTCAGTGACTGCGGATCGCGGTGCATATCGGGACCTGTTCGGCGACGGCACCACCGTCGGCTGGCTGCCGTGGATGGGCCCGCTCTCCCGCAACACCTCTCGCCAACTGGCCTGCGATTGCCTTCTCGCCGCCATCGTCATGGACGAGAACGGCAACCCACTCAACCTCGCCCGCACCGCCCGCACCGTCACCGCGAAACAGAAACGAGCACTGACCGCCCGCGATCACGGCTGCGCCTTCCCCGGCTGCGGCAAACCCGCCGCCTGGACCGAAGGTCACCACATCTGGCACTGGGCCGACGGCGGCCCCACCGACATGAACAACCTGGTCCTCCTGTGCGGATTCCACCACCGACTCATCCACCACTCCGATTGGGACGTGTTCATCGGCACCGATCAGCACCCCTGGTTCGTACCCCCGGCCACCGTCGACCCCTACCGACAACCCAGACCATCCCACGCCCGAGCAGGCCCCCACATCGCCTGACCCCTCGAAACATCCAGCCCCACACAAACACACCAGCCCCGCACCGAGAACACGGTGCGGGGCTGGAAGAGATTGTCCGACTGATCGATTGGAGTCGATCGGGCTCTCAGTCGTTGGCGTGCAACGCTGCGTTCAGCTCGACGCCGGTGCCCTTCCACGGCACAACCTCGACCGCACCCGAGAGCGAGTTACGACGGAACAGGAGGTTGGACTTGCCGCTCAGCGTCGCCGCCTTCACCACAGTTCCATCCGGTCCACTGACCTTCGTTCCGGCGGTGATGTACAGCCCCGCCTCGACGACGCAGTCGTCACCGAGTGAAATGCCGAGTCCGGAGTTGGCACCGAGCAAGCAGCTCTTGCCGACGGAGATGACGTTCTTGCCGCCACCGGACAGCGTGCCCATGATCGACGCACCGCCGCCCACGTCGGAACCGTCACCCACCACGACGCCCGCGGAGATGCGTCCCTCGACCATCGAGTTACCGAGCGTGCCTGCATTGAAGTTGACGAAGCCCTCGTGCATGACCGTCGTTCCACTGGCCAGATGAGCACCGAGGCGCACACGGTCGGCGTCGGCGATGCGGACGCCGGTGGGAACGACGTAATCGACCAGACGCGGGAACTTGTCTACGCCGTACACCGTCACCTGGCCGCGGGCACGCAGCTTCGCACGCACAGTCTCGAAGCCCTCGACCGCTGCGGGTCCGAAGTTGGTCCAGACGACGTTGGCGAGCAGTCCGAACAGCCCGTCGAGATTCTGACCGTGCGGCTCGACCAGGCGATGCGACAGCAGATGCAGTCGTAGGTACGCGTCGTGGGCGTCGATCGGAGCATCGTCCAGAGATGCGATGTTGGTGCGCACTGCGACGACCTCGACGCCGCGCGCCTCGTCCGCACCGACCAGCGCGGCCAGCTCCGCGGGGATGTCGGATCCTTCGAGTCGAGTCGTGCCGGCCTCGAGTCCCGACCCGAGCTCCGGGCTCGGAAACCAGGTGTCGAGAACTACGCCCGATGTCGTGATGTTGGCAATACCTACTGCTGTTGCTCCCTGTGCACTCACGGCTCGAAGAATACGCGGTGGTGCGTCGTGCGTGGTTCGGTGACTGGGCGCCGCAGGTTCCCAGGTGATTTCCGGGCACACCGACCGGCGGTCGTCGCCGGTTCGGTCACGACGGCGGTTCGTTATCCGTTCGACTGACGAGCGTGACCACATCGGGATTCGCGGAGACCGGCCCGGGGCCGGTGGGCTGACAGAGTGACGACAATGACCACCCGCAGGATTTCGCTCGGAAGAGGAGCAGTGTCGATGATGGCCGACGGGATGTCGTTCACCGGGTTGGTGGCAACCTTCGCTTCGACCATCATTCTCGGAGTCGCTTTCGGCTTGGTTGTCGCCGAGGCGTGGTAGAAATGCCCATCGGCTGACAGGGGGTCGCCGTAGGCGGGGGATTCCATGAGTTCGAGCAGGTCAATAGCTATGCGTTCGATATTCTCGGTGGTCGCTGCAACACTCCTGGCGGTGACCGGTGTGGTAGCCGGTTCCGGTACCGCAGCCGCCGCACCCAACTGCGCCGGAGTCGGTGGGAAGTCGGCAGAGGTCGCGAAAATTCCGGGGGCTGCGCTGGAGGGCCTTGCCGTCGATGGGTCGGGCCGCGCGTATGTCACCGATATCGTCTCGGGCCGGGTGTACCGCATCGACGCACCTGGACAGCCCGCGTATCCCATTGCGAAGGTTCCCAGCGGCGGCGGCGGAGCTCTGGCGTGGATGCCCGACGGGACGCTCCTGGTCGGCTACGGTGCCGATCCCCGTGTATTCGTCGGAGACGTCGTCAAGGCCGCCGGCATCGTTCGACTCGACATCGACACCCTTGCCGTCACTCCCTTTGCGAAGGGACTCAGTGCAGCCAACGGACTCGCCGTTGCTGCGGACGGAACCGTCTACGCTACCAACGACTTCGGTTCGCTCATCGGCCGCATCAGCCCCGACGGTTCTGTCGACCCGAGCTGGGCGCGCTTGCCGAGCGCCAACGGCGCGGTGCTCGATTCCGCTGGGAAATATCTCTACGTCTCTCGGACTTTCGTGAACGCGGGCGTCAGTCGAATTCCGATTGCAAATCCGTCGGCACCGGAAGACCTGCTCGATCTGAAGGGGCTCGACTCGTTGGCTGCCCCGGACGGTCTCACTCTCGACGCCGCCGGCCGTCCGGTGGTACCGCTCAATGCAGGCGGTTCCGTCGTCCGCATCGATGCTCCGGGGGTCACCTGCTTGATCGGTACCGGCACTCGGTTGACCAGTGTCGTCTCCTACGGTCGCTCCGAGCAGGGGTTTTCGAGCGGAAGATTGTTCGGCGCAGGCTTCGACGGCGTGGTCCGCGAGATTCCGGGGCCCAAAGCCTAGGGTTGTCGCCGTGACGCTCGATTTGCATGCCGACCCGATAGACCTCACCGCAGCGCTGGTGGACATCCCCAGTGTCAGTGAGGACGAGGCGCGTATCGCCGACGAGGTGGAGCAGGCACTTCGCGAGCAGACCACGGGCTTCGAGATAATTCGGAGCGGCAACGCCGTCCTGGCCAGAACCAACCGCGGGCTGGGTTCACGGGTGATGCTCGCCGGTCATCTCGACACCGTGCCGATAGCCGACAACGTCCCGTCGAGGCGCGAGCACGAGAGCGCCGAGGGGGACATCCTGCACGGCTGCGGGACCGTCGACATGAAGTCGGGCGATGCGGTGTTTCTTCACCTCGCCGCAACGATCGACAACCCGGCACACGACCTGACTCTGGTGTTCTACGACTGCGAGGAGATTGCTGCCTCACGCAACGGTCTCGGTCGCATCGAACGTGAGCTACCCGAATGGCTGAACGCCGACGTCGCGATTCTGGGCGAACCGTCCGGCGGGTTCATCGAAGCCGGTTGCCAAGGCACACTGCGTGTTCGGCTGACGGCGTCGGGAACCCGAGCGCACAGTGCCCGATCCTGGTTGGGCGACAACGCCATTCACAAGTTCGGTGCGGTGCTCAATCGGCTGGCGGCCTACCACGCTCGCAGCGTCGATATCGATGGATGTGTATATCGCGAAGGGCTGCAAGCAGTTCGGATCGCGGGCGGGGTGGCGGGCAATGTGGTCCCCGATGCCGCCGAGCTCGACGTCAATTTCCGTTTCGCACCGGACCGCAGTGTCGACGAGGCCGTCGAGCATGTTCGTGAGGTGGTCGACGGACTCGATCTCGGGTTCGAGGTGACCGACTCGTCACCGGGTGCGCTGCCCGGTCTGAACCAGCCTGCTGCCGTTGCGCTCATCGAGGCAGCGGGAGGGCAGTTCCGGGCCAAGTACGGCTGGACCGACGTCTCCCGGTTCTCGGCCCTCGGCATACCCGCGGTCAACTACGGACCGGGCGATCCCAACCTCGCCCACAAGCGCAACGAGCGCGTCCCGGTCGAACAGATCACCCACGTCACACAGGTTCTACGGAGCTACCTCTCCGCCGGATAGCCTGAACGCCATGAACAGCGTCGAGGGTCCCAGTGGTTTCGAACAGATCGGCAGCGAAAAGCCTGCCAAACACAAGGGATCCGTCGTACTTCGCCGCGGTCGAAACACCGAGACGTCCACGTCGGACCAACGATTGCTCGACGAACGCGGATCCGGCAATTGGATCCACTCGGACACCTGGCGCGTGCTGCGCATTCAGAGCGAATTCGTCGAAGGTTTCGGTGCTCTGGCCGAGGTGCCGCGAGCGGTGACGGTGTTCGGTTCGGCGCGCACACCCGTCGACCATCCCGAATACGAGCGGGCGCGTGAACTCGGAGCTGCCCTGGCGCGTGAAGGCTTCGCCGTGATCACCGGCGGCGGTCCCGGTGTGATGGAGGGCGCGAACCGCGGCGCGAGCGAGGCCGACGGGTACTCCATCGGACTGGGCATCGAGCTGCCGTTCGAGCAGGGCCTCAACGACTGGGTCGATCTCGGTGTCAATTTTCGATACTTCTTCGTGCGCAAGACCATGTTCGTCAAGTACTCCCAAGCGTTCGTGTGCCTGCCCGGAGGCTTCGGTACTCTCGACGAACTCTTCGAGGCGCTCACACTCGTGCAGACCGCGAAGGTCACACGATTCCCGATCGTGTTGCTGGGCAAGGACTTCTGGTCGGGATTGCTCGACTGGATCAAGACCACTCTCGTGAAAGAAGGCAAGGTGTCCGAGAAGGACCTCGACCTCATCCATTGCACCGACAGCGTCGACGAGGCCGTCCGCATCGTCCGGGAGGCCCAGCAGTGAGCGTGCAGCCGGTCGGCGTTTCGGGGATCAGCGTGTGTGTCTACTGCGCATCGGGACCGGTCGACGCGTCGTTCATCGATCTGGCGCGTGAGGTCGGTACCGAGATCGGTCGACGTGGTTGGCAGCTGGTGTCGGGCGGCGGCAACGTCTCGATGATGGGCGCGGTGGCCGCGGCGACACGCGCAGCCGGAGGCAACACCGTCGGTGTCATCCCGAAAGCGCTCGTGCACCGCGAGGTCGCCGACGTCGATGCCGACGAGTTGATCGTCACCGACACGATGCGTGAGCGGAAGAAGATCATGGAGGACCGAGCCGACGCGTTCATCACGTTGCCCGGCGGCATCGGAACGCTCGAAGAACTGTTCGAGACGTGGACGGCCGGCTATCTGGGCATGCACAGCAAGCCGATGGTGATGCTCGATCCGTTCGGGCACTTCGACGGCCTGATGCAGTGGATCGACGGTCTGAGCTCCACCGGGTTCGTGCAGCAACGAGCCCTCGACGCGCTCGTGCGCACCACTTCTGTCGACGAGGCCCTGGACGTGTGCGGCGCGTTGTGAAAGTTCACCAACCGAGCCCGCCTGACGAAGTGCTGGAAGTTGTTACTCTCTAGTAGGGTTAGTTATCTCACATCGTCTCAAAGGGGAGCTCATGGCTGTCGATGCCCGTCAGAAAATCGGAGTGACCGACCTCGCGGTCGCGTTGCCGAAAATGGTGACGGAGGTGCCGAGCCTGCTCAAGGGGCTGGCGGGCTTTACCCGCAAGCCGGACCACAAGGTCTCCATCGGACTGATTTTCCAGGACGCGGCAGCCAAGAACAGCAGTCGACCGTTCGTCCGTTTCGAGGGTGAGTCGATCTCCTACAAGGACGCGAACGCGCTGGTCAATCAGTACGCCGCAGTGTTCACCGACCGGGGGGTCGTACGCGGCGACGTCGTCGGTGTGCTGAGCAAGAACCGCCCCGAGGCGCTGTTCGCGGCGCTGGCTGCCGTGAAGCTCGGTGCCACCGCAGGCATGCTCAACTACAACCAGCGCGGCGACGTGCTCGAGCACAGCCTCGGAATTCTCGAAGCGAAGGTGCTGGTCCTCGACGAGAACGCGCAGGAAGCGCTGGATTCTCTGGACGGCGAGCCCAAGGTCGGGTCGGTGTTGCCGCTGAAGGAGCTCGGCGAGCTGGCCGCGAAGGCGTCGACGGCCAACCCGTCGGTCACCGCGGAGATCCAGGCCAAGGAGAAGGCGTTCTACATCTTCACCTCGGGAACGACGGGCATGCCCAAGGCCAGCCTGATGAGCCACTTCCGTTGGCTCAAGTCGATGTCGGGCCTGGGCAACATGGGCGTGCGACTGCGCGGCGACGACGTCATCTATTGCTGCCTTCCGCTCTATCACAACAACGCGCTGACGGTGACGCTGTCCTCGGTGCTCGCCGGCGGCGCGACGATGGCCATCGGTAAGCAGTTCTCGGTGAGCAACTTCTGGGAAGACATTCGCGTCAACAAGGCCACGGCGTTCACCTACATCGGCGAGCTCTGCCGGTACCTGCTCACGCAGCCGAAGAAGGATTCCGACCGGGACAATTCGGTCAAGCTGATCGTCGGCAACGGACTGCGACCGGAGATCTGGGAGGAGTTCACCGAGCGATTCGGTATCTCCCGCGTCGCGGAGTTCTACGGTGCCAGCGAATGCAACATCGCCTTCATCAACGCACTGAACATGAAGAAGACCGCCGGAATCTGCCCGTTGCCGTATGCCGTGGTGCAGTACGACGAAGAATCGGGCAAGGCCAAGCGCGGCCACGACGGCAAGCTCCGCAAGGTCGGCAACGGTGAAGTGGGCCTGCTGCTGTCCAAGATCACCGACCGGGCCCCGTTCGACGGGTATTCCGACGACAAGGCCACCGAGAAGAAGATGGTGCGCGACGGGTTCAAGGACGGTGACGCGTGGTTCGACACCGGCGACCTCGTTCGCAAGCAGGGCTGGATGCACGTCGCATTCGTCGACCGACTGGGAGACACTTTTCGCTGGAAGGGCGAGAACGTCGCCACGACCCAGGTCGAGGGTGCACTCGGTAGCCACCCGGCAGTGGACGGTGCCGTCGTCTACGGCGTCGATATCGAGGGTGCCGACGGCAAGGCCGGTATGGCTGCGGTGACCCTGCGCGACGGTGAGTCCTTCGACGGCAAGTCGTTCGCCGAGCACCTCTACGACAAGCTGCCGACCTACGCGGTGCCGCTGTTCGTACGCATCGTCGACAGCCTCGAGCAGACCTCGACGTTCAAGAGCCAGAAGGTCGCTCTACGCAAGCTGGGGTTCCAGGAAGACGGTGACAGCGAACTCCACGTGCTGCGCGGCAAGTCCGGTGGCTACGAGAAGTTCTACGACGGCTACGTCGACGAGGTTGCCGCCGGCAAGGCCCCTAAGGGGTAACCAGCAAGCTCGAGGCGAGGGTGGCCTCGAGCCATCGTGCGTAGCGGTCGGTCGTCCAGCCCGACCGCTCGCACAACATTCGGTGCATTTCGGGGCTGGTCAGGGCCCAGATGGTGGTTCCTGCCGTTTCGAGGTCAACGGCCAGATCTCCACGTGCCCCGATCCACTCGGCGATCTGCATCATCGCCGATCTGCGTTGTCGGTCCTGGATATCGCGTCGTAGTGCTGCGATGTCCTCGTCGACGGCAGCCGCGCTGAGCAAGATGTCGTCGACCGCTCTGATTCGCGCGACCTGTTCGGCGATTCCTGACGCGAACATGCGGAGCTGCGTGCGTTGATCGAGTTCGTCGCGCACGGCCGATGCTGATGAGCGCTGCATGATCGGCGTCGGGTCGGTGTCTCCGCCGATGTCCAGATCCACCATTTCTCTGAGCAGCGTGCGCTTGTTCTTGAAGACGTGGAAGACGGTGTCCGCCGAGACACCTGCCGCGGCGGCGATCGACGGCACCGAGGTTGTGCCGTATCCGTGGGCGAGGAAGAGTCCGCGCGCGGCCTCGATGATGCGGAGTCGGGTGCCTTCGGCCTGCTGTTGCCGCACGGCGGAGTTGTAGGTCCTCTTGACGTTTTCGGTCATCGGGTCGAGTATATGCATATTGATCCGAGTGCCACTTGAACGAATCGGGGCGTCATGGATATCCAACAGGCGAAAGATCGAGTGGGACGGGTCTTCGAGGACGGATTCGGGCGGGGTGATCTCTCGACGGTGGATGCAGCACTCGCGCCGAGCGCTGTCGACCGGCACGCTTTCGGACAGGACGAGCCGGATATGGCGGCACACCTCAAAGGCGCGATCGCGATGTTCCGTTCTGCGATGCCGGACCTGCGCGTGACGATCGGTGATCTCTTCGGGGAAGGAGACCGCATCGCCGCGCGGGTCGAGATGGAGGGAACCCATACGGGCTCGCCTCTGTTCGGCGTGCCATCCTCGGGGCTGTCCGTTGCGCTCGAACAGTTCCACGTCATCGAGCTCGACGCCGACGGACGTGGTGCCCGGCACTGGGCGAATGTGGGTGCCGACACCATCGCGCTCGGGCACCTCCGCCGAAATGCCAC
The DNA here is from genome assembly GCF_000482405.1 of Rhodococcus sp. JG-3. Classification (NCBI taxonomy): domain Bacteria; kingdom Bacillati; phylum Actinomycetota; class Actinomycetes; order Mycobacteriales; family Nocardiaceae; genus Rhodococcus; species Rhodococcus sp. JG-3. The sequence goes on along the minus strand of NZ_KI519398.1, from coordinate 4,595,268 downwards.
TATGGATGAATGAGCACTCTGTGCGGTAAGCCGGTCGCCGACGATCGAGCTCTGGTCATGGCGATCGTCAATCGCACCCCCGACTCGTTCTACGACGGGGGCGCGAATTTCTCCGACGATGCAGCGATGGCGTCCGTGCACAGGGCTGTCGCCGAGGGTGCCGACATGGTCGATATCGGCGGCGTCAAAGCAGGCCCCGGTGATCTCGTCGACGCGGCGGAGGAGATCCGCCGCGTCGTGCCGTTCGTCGAGGCCATCCGGGATGCGTATCCGGATCTGCTGATCAGTGTCGACACCTGGCGTAGCGAGGTTGCTCGCCTGGCCTGCGGTGTGGGAGCCGATCTGATCAACGACACCTGGGCCGGAGCCGATCCCGAGTTGGTGCGCGTCGCCGCTGCCGAAGGAGTCGGGATCGTCTGCTCGCACACCGGCGGTGCCGTTCCGCGGACCCGCCCGCACCGGGTTCGGTACACCGACGTCGTGGCCGATGTGGTCGCGGAAGTCACCGCAGCTGCCGATAACGCGGTCGCGGAGGGGGTGAAGAAAGATTCGATTCTGATCGATCCGACCCACGATTTCGGGAAAAACACCTATCACGGGCTCGAGTTGTTGCGTCGCGTGGACGTTCTTGTAAACACCGGGTGGCCTGTGCTCATGGCGCTGAGCAACAAGGACTTCGTAGGCGAGACTCTAGGGGTAGAGCTCGCCGACCGGTTGGAGGGAACATTGGCAGCGACAGCATTGGCCGCAGCAGGCGGAGCCCGGATGTTCCGGGTGCACGAAGTTGCGTCGACCAGAAGAGTCGTCGACATGGTGGCAGCGATCCAGGGACGACGAACCCCGGCGCGGACGGTCAGGGGGCTGGCATGACACTGGCCGATCGAACGGACGTGACCCGAATGTGGTCCGAGACCAACAGCTGGGACACCCCCGAATGGACCATCGCCGAGCTCGAGGCCGCCAAGGCGGGCCGCACGGTGTCCGTGGTGCTTCCGGCGCTGAACGAGGAACAGACGGTGGCTGCCGTCATCGACACCATCCACCCGTTGCTCGGTGGCCTCGTCGACGAACTGATCGTGCTCGACTCGGGCTCGACCGACGAGACGGCAGTACGCGCGAGAGCGGCCGGTGCCCGTGTCATCAGTCGCGAGGAGGCAGTACCGGGGCTCGATCCGGTACCGGGCAAGGGCGAGGTGCTGTGGCGATCGGTCGCGGCGTCGACGGGTGACCTCATCGCCTTCGTCGATTCCGATCTGATCAATCCCGACCCCGCGTTCGTGCCGAAACTGCTCGGACCACTGCTGATGGGCGACGGCATTCATCTCGTCAAGGGCTACTACCGACGTCCACTTCGCGTCAGTGGCACCGAGGACGCCAACGGCGGTGGACGCGTCACCGAGTTGGTGGCTCGACCCTTGCTCGCGGCGCTGCGCCCGGAGTTGACCGGCGTGATCCAGCCGCTGGGCGGGGAGTACGCGGGCACTCGCGAGTTGTTGTCGGCGGTGCCGTTCGCGCCCGGTTACGGGGTGGAGATCGGCCTGCTTCTCGACACGTACGACCGGCTCGGTCTGCAGGCCATCGGACAGGTGAACCTGGGAGTGCGAAAGCATCGCAATCGGCCGCTTGTCGAACTCGGGGCGATGAGTCGGCAGATCGTCGGAACGATGCTCAATCGGTGCGGCATGGTCGATTCCGGTGCCGGACTTATGCAGTTCCGCGTGGCAGGGGATTCGTTCGAGCCGTTCTCGACCGAAGTGTCGTTGGCCGATCGACCGGCGATGAACTCGCTGATCTGACCGACCACCAGGTGCGTCCAGCCGACGTGTCGGGCAGCCGTGACAAGATCGTGGCATGTTGACGCTGTTGATCTACATCATCGTCATTGCAGTCGTCGCTGCGGCGTTGTTCTTCATCGCCGCAGCGGTGTTCGGTCGCGGTGAAGAGCTGGGGCCGTTGCCCGAGGGAACCACCGCAACAGTGCTGCCGGCCGAAGGAGTCACCGGTGCCGATGTGCGCGCGTTGAAGTTCCAGCAGACGTTGCGGGGTTACAAGCCCAGCGAAGTCGATTGGGCCCTCGAGCGCCTGGGCGGCGAGATAGACATGCTGCGGTCACGGCTGTCCGCGGCGCAGGAGTCAGGTTCTCGATCCCCGCTGTCGGGGCAGCCCGGCAGTGCGGGCCTCACGGATAGTTCTGGCCTCACCGACAGTGCCGGCCTCACGGATAGTTCGGGCGTCACAGGCACGGTCGAGTCGGACGAACGGTGAGCGCAGTCGCGGGGCCGGACGGCAAGCTGCGCTGCCCGTGGGGTGCCACCGACGACGAGCTGTATCGCACCTATCACGACACGGAGTGGGGGCAGCCGCTGCACGGCCGCAATGAGCTCTACGAGCGCCTGTGTCTGGAAGCGTTTCAGTCGGGCCTGGCGTGGATCACGATCCTGCGCAAGCGGGAAAGCTTCCGCACTGCTTTCGCCGGGTTCGATCCCGACGCAGTGGCCCGCTTCGACGACGCCGATGTGGAGCGGTTGATGAACGACCCGTCGATCGTGCGGAACCGACTCAAGATCGAGGCTGCGGTGAGCAACGCTCGCGCGATCGTCGACCTCGACGACACCGATCTCGACACTCTGCTGTGGTCCTTTGCGCCGGAGCCCAGGTCACAGCGGCTCACGGAGTTCACCGACGTGCCCGCGTCGACACCCGAATCGACGGCATTGGCCAAAGAGCTCAAACGCCGCGGGCTACGGTTCGTCGGTCCGACTACCGCTTACGCATTGATGCAGGCCACCGGAATGGTCGACGATCACCTGTTGGGGTGTTGGGTGCAGGTCACGAATACCGACTCAGGTTCCCCCCATCGACGGCGATAGGGAAGAATGGCACAGGACACTCCGTCGCCCCGCGACGAATTTATCTTTTAGGCCGAGGCGCCGAGCAGGTGGGCGCAGATCTGGAGGGAGCAGAGGATGGCGGCGATGAAGCCCCGGACCGGGGACGGTCCCCTCGAAGCAACCAAAGAGGGACGAGGAATCGTCATGCGTGTCCCGCTCGAGGGGGGCGGCCGTTTGGTCGTCGAATTGACCCCCGACGAGGCCGCGGCACTCGGTGACGAACTGAAGGGCGTCACCGGCTGATCGCCACGTCGATCGATCATCGCTCAGCCCCGCTCGCCGCACCGGCCAGCGGGGCTTTGTGTTGTGATCAGCAGGGTTGTGATCGGCGATGTTGTGATCGGCAGGTCGTTTCCGGGGGAGTGCCGGAGAATCTGTCTCGATGTGAAAGAGGTGCTCGATGCTGACCGACGTCGTCGATCTGCTGGTCTGCCCACAGTGCCGCGTCCGTGAGGTCGAGTCGGGCCTGGGTCTCGGTGAGACCGATCGAAGTCTGTGGTGCGATCGTGGTCATTTGTTCGACGTGGCCCGGCAGGGGTACGTCAGCCTGTTGACAGGCGACGGCGGCAAGTTCACCGGTGATTCGGCCGAGATGGTCACAGCCCGTGAGAAGTTCCTCGGTGCCGGTTATTTCGAGCCCATCGCGGCGGCGGTGTCGGCGGCTGTTCCGCCCGAGTCGGACGTGGTCCTCGATGTCGGGGTCGGCACCGGGTATTACCTCGCAGGTGTCCTGGACGCGCGTCCGGCCGCGCTGGGGGTCGGGGTGGACGTGTCCAAGTTCGCGGCACGCCGAGCCGCGCGGTCGCATCCCCGGCTCGGGTGCGTCGTCGCGGACATCTGGAGCGGGCTACCGATTCGGGCGGGTGCCGTGTCTGCGGTGACGTGTGTGTTCTCGCCGCGCAATGCCGGTGAACTGCATCGAGTTCTCGGCGACGACGGCACGTTGGTGGTCGTCACGCCGACGTCGCGGCATCAGCGTGAGCTGCGCGGGCCGCTGGGGCTGATCGGCGTCGAAGAGGACAAGACCCGTCGGCTCGGTGAGTCGCTGTCGGGTCTGTTCGGGTCGGTGGCCGAGACCCCGCTCGAGTACTCGATGATGCTCTCGCACAACGACATCGAGGAACTCATCGGGATGGGGCCGTCGATTCGGCACGGTGACCCCGGTGCGCGGTCCGCGGCGTTGAAGGATTTGCCCGACACCGTCCCGGTCACCGCGTCGGTGACGGTGTCGACTTACCGAAAGATCTCTCAGCCCCGACGCGCCAGCGCGTCGTTGTAGACGGCGAGGGTCTGTTTCGCGATCGACGCCCACGAGAATTCGGCAACGGCCCGCTCGCGGCCGGCCTTGCCCATCGCCGTCGCCAGTGCGGGGTCGAGAGCGACCTCGTTGACGGTGTCGGCGAGGGTTCGCTCGAAGACGTCGGGCTCGTACGAGTTGTAGTGCACCAGCCGTCCGGTGCGGCCGTCGTCGACGACCTCGGGGATGCCGCCGACGTCCGACGCCACGACCGCGGTTTCGCAGGCCATCGCCTCGAGGTTGACGATGCCGAGTGGCTCGTACACCGATGGGCAGACGAATACTGCTGCGGCGGAAAGGATCTGGCGAATCTTGTCGGTGGGGAGCATGTCCTTGACCCAGAAGACCCCGCTGCGTTGCTCGGCCAATAACGCCACTGCGCGTTCGGTTTCTGCGGCGATCTCCGGAGTGTCGGGCGCGCCCGCGCACAGGACGAGCTGAATCGACGGATCGAAATGGTGTGCCGCGGCGATGAGGTGACCCACGCCCTTCTGCCGAGTGATGCGGCCGACGAACGCGACGATCGGCTTGCTGGGATCCACCCCGATCTCGTCGAGAGTCGACGTGCCGTGATCTGCGTACCACCGCTCGGTGTCGATCCCGTTGCGCACCACGTGGACTCGACTCGGGTCGAGGCGCGGATAGGCGTCGAGCACGTCTTTGGCCATGCCCTCGCTGACGGCGATGACGGCGTCGGCGTATTCCACCGCGTTCTTTTCCGACCACGACGAGATGCGGTAACCGCCGCCCAGCTGTTCGGCCTTCCACGGCCGTCGCGGCTCGAGCGAGTGGGCGGTGAGGATGTGCGGTACGCCGTACAGTTCTGCCGCGAGGTGACCGGCGAGGCCGGTGTACCAGGTGTGCGAATGCACCACGTCCGCTCCCGCTGCCGCGTTGGCCATCCGCAGTTCCGCCGACAACGTCGTCAGTGCTGCGTTGGCTCCGGCGAGTGCCGGATCGGGATCGTGCACCTGTGCGGTGTCGCGCGGAGCTCCCATGCAGTGGATGTCCACCTCGCACAGCGACTTCAGCTGCGCGGTCAACTCCGTGACATGAACTCCTGCGCCACCGTAGATCTCCGGCGGGTATTCCTTGGTCATCATCGCTACTCGCACGTGAACGAACCTACATTCCCCGGCAGTTGTGCGTGTACTGGTAGCAAGGTTCTCTCGGTGCGGATAGGTTGGGTGGGTGAGGACACAACCGCACGTACTAGGGATTGTGCTTGCAGGCGGAGAGGGTAAGCGCCTTTACCCGATGACCGCGGACCGAGCCAAGCCAGCCGTTCCCTTCGGGGGCGCCTACCGACTCATCGACTTCGTGCTGAGCAATCTCGTGAATGCCGGTTACCTCCGGCTCTGCGTGCTGACTCAGTACAAGTCCCATTCCCTGGACCGCCACATCTCGCAGACGTGGCGACTGTCGGGTTTCGCCGGGGAGTACATCACTCCGGTCCCGGCACAGCAGCGTCTCGGCCCCCGGTGGTACACCGGCAGCGCCGACGCCATCTTCCAGTCGCTGAACCTGGTGTACGACGAGGACCCCGAGTACATCGTGGTCTTCGGTGCCGACCACGTGTACCGAATGGATCCGGAGCAGATGGTGCAGCAGCACATCGACTCCGGCGCGGGCGTCACCGTCGCAGGTATCCGGGTTCCGCGTAGCGAGGCATTCGCGTTCGGCTGCATCGACTCGGACGAGAACGGCAAGATCACCCAGTTCCTGGAGAAGCCGGCGCAGCCGCCCGGGACCCCCGACGACCCGGACGTCACGTATGCGTCGATGGGCAACTACGTGTTCACCACCAAGGTGCTCGTCGATGCCATCAAGGCGGACTCCGAGAACTCCGACTCCGACCACGACATGGGCGGCGACATCATCCCGGCGCTCGTCGAAGCAGGCGTGGCCTCGGTCTACGACTTCAACGACAACGTCGTTCCCGGTGCCACCGAACGCGATCGCGGCTACTGGCGAGACGTCGGCACCATCGACGCCTTCTACGACGCCCACATGGACCTCGTGTCGGTGCATCCCATCTTCAATCTCTACAACCGCCGCTGGCCCATCCGCGGATCGGCCGAGAATCTGCCGCCCGCCAAGTTCGTCCAGGGCGGCCTCGCTCAGGAATCCGTCGTCGGTGCCGGCTGCATTCTCAGCGCCGCCACCGTCCGCAACTCGGTACTGAGCTCGAACGTCATGATCGACAGCGGCGCGACCGTCGAAGGCAGCGTCCTGATGCCCGGAGTCCGGATCGGCAAGGGTGCCGTCGTTCGGCACGCGATCCTGGACAAGAACGTGGTCGTCGGTGACGGCGAAATCGTCGGAGTCGATCTCGAACGCGACCGGGAACGCTTCAACGTCAGTGCCGGGGGAGTCGTCTCCGTCGGCAAGGGCGTCTGGATTTAGAGCAGAGCCTGCGGCAGTGGTGCGGTTAGGTGCCGCAGAGGGCACCTAACCGCACCACTGCGCGGAGCGAACTCACGCCCGCGACGCGCAGATCAACCCGTCGCCCAGAGGGAGCAGCACCGTCGTCAGGCGCTCGTCCTCGGCGATGGCACGCGCGGCCGACCGAACGGCCACCGCGGTCGCGTCGCGCTGAGTCGGATCTGCAACCCGTCCACCCAGCAATGCGTTGTGCAGCACCAGAACTCCGCCGGGGCGTAGCAACCGCACACTCTCGGCGACGAAGTGCGGATGGTCCGCAGGGCTGGCGTCGATGAACACCAGATCGTAGGTGTCGTCGGCCAATCGGGGGAGCACGTCCAACGCCCAGCCGTTGATCAGCCGAGTGCGGGACGGCGCAATTCCCCCTGCCCGGAATGCTTCTCGCGCTGCCCGCTGGTGCTCGGGCTCGGTGTCGATGGTGGTGAGAACCCCGTCCGCACGCATCCCGTCGAGCAACCACAGACCGCTGATTCCCGCGCCTGTTCCGATTTCGACGACCGTCTTCGCGCCGAGCATCTGAGTGAAGATGCTCAGGATGGCACCGACGGACGGCGGCACCGGAGCGGCACCGAGGTCGACGGCTCGCTCTCTGGCTGCGATCAGAACCTCGTCCTCCTGAGCGGAGTCTTCGGCATAAGCGAGCATCTTCTCGGCGTTGGTCGGCACGTCCCGAGGTTATCGTGCCCGGGGCTCGATCTCACGCACACATTCTCAGGTGGGCCTCAGGTGATTCATACCGGACCCACACGCGGGTCGGTCAGGCTATGGAGGAATCGCAGGTCCGTCTCGATTGCGAAGTGTGAGCTGGAACATCCGAGGGTAGTCGTCGGTTGCATCAGAAGGACGTACGCAGTCCTGAGCAGGAGGATCCAACTATTTACAAGATCAACGGCGATCGCGACATCGCTCGTCTACCCGAGTCCGTGCCCACCCCCGACGACCTCAGCGGCACCGCAGTGTTCGATGCGACCGGCGAGAACTCCACCATGCCGTCCTGGGACGAGCTCGTTCGCGAACACGGCGACCGCGTCTACCGACTCGCGTACCGTCTCTCCGGTAATGCCCAGGACGCAGAGGACCTGACTCAGGACACCTTCATCCGCGTGTTCCGCTCCCTGTCGAACTACCAGCCGGGAACGTTCGAGGGCTGGCTGCACCGCATCACGACCAACCTGTTCCTCGACATGGTTCGTCGCCGCAGCCGTATCCGCATGGAAGCACTGCCCGAGGACTACGACCGCGTTCCGTCGGACCGGCCCAACCCCGAGCAGATCTACCACGACGCTCGCCTCGACCCGGATCTGCAGTCTGCGCTCGATTCGCTGGCACCCGAGTTTCGCGCCGCAATCGTGTTGTGCGACATCGAAGGACTGTCGTACGAAGAGATCGGTGCGACACTGGGCGTCAAGCTCGGAACGGTTCGTAGTCGCATTCACCGTGGCCGTCACGCGCTACGGGAGTACCTTCGAGTGCACGGGAAGGTCGACTCGGGTCACGCAAGTGTCCACTAGCTACGAGGAGGGTTGGATGACGCAGGCACGCAAGCCTCGGCAATTCAGCTCCACCGAACATCTGGCCAGTGAAGCCGTCGCAGCCTACGTCGATGGTGAACTACGAATGCCCGCTCACCTCCGCGCCGCTCACCACCTCTCCGAATGCCCGGAATGCTCGGCCGAGGTCGAGGCGCAGCAGCAGGCGCGTCGTGCGCTGCGCGGAGCAGGCGAGATGTCGATGCCACATTCGCTCCTCGGTTTGCTGAGCCAGATTCCGTCCTGTGCAGGCGAAGACGGGCCCGCTCGATCCAAGCGGTCGTTCATGGCGTCCGTCGAGGCCGTGCGCCGTCGTCGACGCTGACCGCCGCGTTTTCTGCCCGACGAGTCCTCACCTGCATCGAGCTGCCCCGACCGCTCGAGTGATACTGAACTCTCACACCGACGTATGCGAGGGGTAACCGGACGCGTGACATCGAATTCGACCAGCACCGAGACCACAGGCACAGCAGACGAAGGTCCACGGTTGCCGCCGCGTCCGGTCCATCGACCCACCGTCGATCCGGTGTCGGCCTCGGTGTTCGGACGTCCCGATGACGTCGGCGGTTCGTTCTCCCCACGTCGCCCCGACGAACAACTGCCTTCCCGGCTGTCGGTCCGGCCGCCGGACCCCGTCCTGGCCGAGGCTTTCGGACGTCCCGATGACGCCACCGAGTCATTGCAGCGCGACCCCGACGCCGTCGACGAGTCCGACGCCGGCCCCCAGGTTCCGGCCGATCCGTGGCGTGATCCCGCGTCCCGAGTGTCGCTGGGCGGCGCGGCCCTCGACACCCCACCACCTCCTGTGCTCCCTCCTGGAACCAAGCTCGGTGTGCGCGACGTCTTGTTCGGGCGATCGGTATCCGTGCGGGCGCTCGTCGTACTCGGTGTCGTTGCCCTCGTCATCGGCTTGGTCGGTGGACTGTTCGGCCGCCTGACCGCCGAAGTGACCGGCGCACTGACCAGTCAGAAAGTGACACTGACCCAGTCCAGTGGCGACGACGTCCCACGCGGCCAGATCAGCAAGGTGGCCGACGCGGTCCTGCCGTCGGTCGTCTCCATTCAGGTGACCCTCGGCGAGACCGGAGGCACCGGCTCGGGCGTCGTGATCGACGCCGACGAGGGCTACATCGTCACGAACAACCACGTGATCTCGCTCGCCGCATCCGACGAGGACAAGTCGACCCTCGAAGTCACCTTCTCCGACGGCACCAAAGTGCCCGGACGCATCGTCGGCCGCGACACCAAGACCGACCTCGCCGTGCTCAAGACCGACGTCGGCAACCTCACCGAGGCTCAGCTCGGACGCTCCGACGACGTCCGCGTCGGCCAGGACGTCATCGCCGTCGGGTCGCCGCTCGGCCTGAACAAGACGGTCACCTCGGGCATCGTCAGTGCGCTCGACCGCCCCGTCGCGCTGTCGGGGGAGGGCACCGACACCAACGCCGTCATCGACGCGGTACAGACCGACGCAGCCATCAACCCGGGTAACTCCGGTGGCCCCCTCATCGACTTCGAAGGTCGCGTCATCGGCATCAACTCCGCCATCCGAAGCGAGAGCGGCGGATCGGTGGGACTGGGCTTCGCGATACCCGTCGACGAGGTCACCGAGGTGGCGCAGGCCCTGATTCGGGACGGCGTCATGCGGCACCCGGATTTCGGGATCAACGCGCGTTCGGTGATCAACGAAACCTCGGCCGGCGCAGAAGTCGCCAACGTCCGGGCCGGTGGGCCGGCCCAGCAAGCCGGAATCGTCGAAGGTGACGTCATCACCAAGGTCGGCGATCGCGCAGTGGGCGATGCGGACGAACTGGTGGTCGCGGTCCAGGAGACCACTATCGGCCAGTCAGTACCCGTGCAACTCGTCCGTTCGGGACGGCTGGTGGACGTCTCCGTCACGCCGGTTTCGGACTGACGACGTAGGCTGGCAGGCGTGTTCGCGAACATCGGTTGGTCAGAGTTCCTCATTCTCCTCGTGGCAGCTCTGGTCATCCTCGGCCCGGATCGCCTTCCCGGCGCCATCAGCTGGGTGTCCAAGTCCATCCGTCAGGTCAAGGACTACGCGAACGGCGCGAGTCAGCAGCTCAAGGACGAGCTGGGTACCGACTTCGAGGACCTGCGCAAACCGCTTGCGGACCTCAACCAGCTCCGCGGTATGACACCCCGAGCCGTGATCACCAAACACCTGCTCGACGGCGACGACTCGGTCTTCAAGAACCCGCTGGACGACACCTTCAAGGGCAAGCCCTTCGACACCAAGCCCAAGAACATGGGCGGACCGACGCCGCAGAACGGCGTGTCCTCGGGCAGTACATCCGGGGGTGGAGTGTCGATGAGCAAGAACGAGCCGAAACTCGCGGCCGGCGATACCCCGCCCATCGACGCGGACGCCACGTAGGCATAGCCCCAACCGGCCCGACGAACCACCCAGTCTGCAGGCTGCGCCCGCCCGACCGCTGCGCCCCCGTCGGATGAATGTGGGATTCAGTCGCTCTGAGTGCAACAAAGGCGCATTGATCCGCGGCGGGGCGGGCGGGCGGGAGCGGGCGGGCCAGTGGCTAGAGCACCTTGTTCAGGAAGTCCTGGGTGCGTGGGTTCTGCGGGTTCCCGAACAGCTCGTCGGGTGTTCCCTCTTCGACGATGACGCCCTCGGCCATGAAGATCACTCGATCCGCGACCTCACGCGCGAAGCCCATTTCGTGGGTGACGACCACCATCGTCATACCGCCCTTGGCGAGGTCGCGCAGTACCTGCAGAACTTCGCCGACCATTTCGGGGTCCAGGGCGCTGGTGGCTTCGTCGAACAGCATGATCGACGGGTTCATGGCCAGTGCCCGCGCGATGGCCACGCGTTGCTTCTGCCCACCGGATAGGTTGGCGGGCTTGTAGTCGGCACGCTCCGACAGTCCTACCTGTTCGAGCAGCTGCAGGGCCGCGTCCTTGGCCTGCGACTTCGTCATTTTCTTGGTTTCGACGGGTGCGAGCATGACGTTCTCGAGGGCTGTCATGTGCGGGAAGAGGTTGAAGTGCTGGAACACCATGCCGATGTTCTGGCGCACCTTGTCCAGGTCCACGTTCTTCGCCGTCAGGTCGGTTCCGTCGACGACGACCGATCCGGCGGTGATGTCTTCCAGCTTGTTCAGGCAGCGTAGGAACGTGCTCTTGCCGGAGCCGGACGGCCCGATCACGCAGACCACTTCACCGTTGGCGATCTCGGCGTCGATGCCCTTGAGAACCGTGTTGTCGCCGAACGCCTTCTGCAGGGCCTTGATCGAGATCTTCGTTCCCGGACCTTTGTCGACCGGCAGGTCCTTGGTCAGTTCGGTGCTCATTTGTTGATCCTCTTCTCGAGCCGGTTCGACAGCTTGGTGAGAGCCATGATGATGATGAAGTACAGGACGCCGACGATGAGCCACATGTTGAACGACTCGAAGTTGCGAGCGATGATCAGACGACCGGTCTGCGTCAGCTCGGCGAGGCCGATGACCGAGAGCAGCGAGGTGTCCTTGAGCGTGATGACGAACTGATTGATGTACGACGGGATCATCGTGCGAATTGCCTGGGGCATCACCACTTTTCGCATCGACTTGAGGTAGCTGATGCCGAGGCTGCGGGACGCCTCCATCTGGCCCTTGTCGACGGCGAGGATGCCGCCGCGGACGATCTCGGCCATGTACGCACCGGCGTTGAGCGAGAGTGTGATGATGCCTGCGGTGAACGCCGACATCTGGAAGTTCAGTGCCGCGGGTACGCCGAAGTAGATGAAGAATGCCTGCACCAGAAGCGGTGTGCCACGGAAGATGTCGACGTAGGTGGTTCCGATGCCGCGGAGCACGATGTTGGTCGAGACGCGAAACAGGCCGAAGATGCCGCCGAGTACCAACGCGATGGCGATGGAGATGACGGTCAGCACGATCGTGAGCCACAGACCCTTGAGCAGCAACTGCCAGCTGCTGGCGATCAGGCCGGGGATCGAGGTGTCGGCGGTGGACGCGTCGGCGTTGAGGTAGGTGTCGAGGATTTCGTCGTACTGGCCGTTGGCGCGCAGGTTTTCGAGGCCGGTGTTGAACTGGTCGAGCAACTGGGCGTTGGTGCCCTTGGCGACGGCGAATCCGTAACTGGCACCGGCTTCTTTCTCGGTGACCGTCTTGAAGCCGTTGCCCTGGGTGATGCCGTAGGCGAGAACCGGGTAATCCTCGAAGGCCGCTGCGGAGTTTCCGGTGCGCACTTCCTCGAACATGGTCGCGGAGTCGTCGAAGCTGCGGATGGTGAAGCCGTACTGATCGGCGATCGACGTCGCGAACGTCGCACCCTCGGTGCCGTTCTTGACCGCGACCGACTTACCGCGCAGGTCTTCGTAGCCCTTGATCTCGTCGTTCGAATCCAGAATCGCCATCTGGACACCGGAATCGAAGTACGGATCGGAGAAGTCGAAGGTGGCCTTGCGCTCGTCGGTGATCGACATGCCGGCGATCATTCCGTTGAACTGGCCGCTCGTGACGCCCTGGAGTGCGGTGTCGAATCCGACCTGCTCGACGGTGTAGTCGAAGCCCTGGTCGACGGCGATGGCCGCGAGCAGGTCCATGTCGATTCCGACGAGTTTGCCTGTCTCGTCCTGGAATTCGAAGGGCGCGAACGTGGTGTCTGTCGCGATCGAGTAATTCTGGGCAGGCGGGGCAGGTTGTGCCGACGCCAGCGCGGGACCGAGTACGGATCCCAGCAGGGTCATCAGCAGTGCGATCAGGACCGGAACGACGACCGGCCTGACCCGATGCGGCTTCTTCATGAAGGCCACTCTCTATCGACAGTAGGATTGAAGGCAAATCATAAGGCTCCAACCCTGTTCCCCGCGTCGTTTGTCGGGTATAAGCGCCTGCCTTACAGTTTCCGGGTGGTGTCGATTCCCAGCGACATTCCCACCAGTCCGCGCTCGCGCACCGCAAGTTTTCCGGCGACCGCCTCGAGTGCTTGTGCCGCAGGCGAATTCGGGTGGCCCAACACGATCGGAGTACCGGCGTCGCCGCCTTCACGGACGGCGGTGTCGAGCGGAATCTGGCCCAGCAGAGGCACCTTTGCACCCACGGCCTTGGTGAGGCGATCCGATACGTCCTGTCCGCCACCGGATCCGAAGATATCCATCCGGGTACCGTCGGGTAGCTCGAGCCATGACATGTTCTCCACGACGCCCGCGACGCGCTGACGCGTCTGCAGTGCGATCGCTCCGGCGCGCTCGGCGACCTCGGCAGCGGCTTGCTGAGGGGTGGTGACCACGAGGATCTCTGCGTTCGGAATCAGTTGTGCGACAGAGATTGCCACGTCACCGGTACCGGGCGGAAGGTCGAGGAGCAGCACGTCCAGGTCGCCCCAGAACACGTCGGCGAGGAATTGCTGCAAGGCCCGGTGCAACATGGGTCCGCGCCAGACGACCGGGGTGTTGCCCTCGGTGAACTGAGCGATCGAGATGAACTTCACGCCGTGCGCCTGCGGCGGCATGATCATCTTCTCCACCTGCGTGGGTCGCGCGTCGTTGCCGAGCATGCGGGGAACGGAATGGCCGTAGATGTCGGCGTCGAGCACACCCACCGACAGGCCGCGGGCGGAAAGGGACGCGGCAAGGTTGACCGTCACGCTGGACTTGCCCACGCCGCCCTTGCCCGACGCCACCGCGTACACGCGCGTCAGCGATCCGGGTTGCGCAAAGGGAATGACCGGCTCGGCGGAATCGCCGCGCAGGGACTTGCGCAGTGCGGTGCGTTGCTCGTCGTTCATCACGTCGAGTTCGACCGTCACGGTGCCGACTCCGGCGACGTCGGCGACGGCGTTCTTCACGCGATCGCTGATCTCGGTCTTCATCGGGCAACCGGAGGTCGTCAAGTAGATGCCGACGCCGACGGCTCCGTCGGGGGAGATGTCGATGCTCTTGACCATGCCGAGGTCGGTGATGGGTTTACGGATCTCGGGGTCGATGACCTTCGTCAGCGCGGTCCGAACGTCGGATTCGGTCAGTACAGCCATTGCTTCATGCTATGCGGTGCACCGAGTCCCGATGAACAGCAGGGCAGCTCGATCTAGTGCTGCGTTGAATTCAGTGAATCCGCGGCAGCTGGTCCGAGGAGGGCACGATGCCGGTGGCGTAACCGGCCGACCATGCGAGCACGTTCGCCACGTAGGCCATCGAATTGTTGTAGCGCAGGATTGCCCGGGTGGTCGAGGCCAGGTCGCGGGCGTTGGTGCCGTCGTCGCACAGGTACATGCCGGTGGCCAGGGCCGCGTCGTACAGGTTCTGTGGGTCGGAGACTCCGTCGCCGTTGCCGTCGGCGTGGTAGAGGTTCCACGTAGAGGGCAGGAACTGCATCGGGCCGACTGCGCGGTCGTACTGGGTGTCGCCGTCGAGCGCGCCGCCGTCGGTGTCGCGAATCACCTGATTGCCGGCGAGGGTGCCGTTGAGAACCGGTCCGAGAATGGGCTCGTGCAGTTCGCCCGAGTCGTCGACCTTGCCGTTGTTGGCGTGGGTGGATTCGACGCGGCCGATGCCGGCGATGACGGTCCAGCTGATGCCGCAGCCGGGCTGCTGCTGGGCCAGGATGCGTTCGGCGTTCTTGTATGCAGAGACGTTGACGACCGGGATCGCGATCGGGCTGACCGCAAGGTTGGTGGGCAGCTCGGGTGTGGGCGGGATCTCGGGAGCCGGGGCGGGCGCGGGGACCGGGGCGGGTGTCGGCAGCTCGGCCTGAGCCACCGGCTGCGCCTGCTGGTCCTGGGCGATCGGCTGCGGGGTCTCGACCACGGAGTTCGATTCCTGTGCGGCCGGGGCCGTCTTGGCGGTGACGAACGGGATGTATTCGGTGGCTCCGGCGCTGGTCGCGGCCGTGACGAGTCCTGCGGGGACGAGGCCTGCCAGAGCAATCACCGAGTTCCGTCGAACCTTGGAATTCGATGCTTTTCTGTGACGACCCACGCGCGCTGTACCTCCTGATTTCCCCGGATGATCTCCGGGGCCCGACCTGATGACCGGGATCGAGGGTACCTGATTCGAGACTGTTCCGTTATCGGGCCGTTACCAGGCGCGGAGCGGTGCACGGTTTATTGCGGGTCGGTCTCGCCCGACGCGTCGTCGGCCAGGCGTGCGGCCGCTTTCTTGCGCGCCTTCTTCGGTGCGTTGGCGGGTTGACCCGTCGCTTGTTCCAGCAACGCCCTGATGTCGTCGAGTTCGCGGCGCAGATAGTCACGGGTGGTGACTTCACCGACGGCGATACGCAGAGCTGCGAGCTCCCGCGCGAGGAACTCGGTGTCGGCCTTGGTCTGCTGAGCCCGCGACCGATCCTCTTCGAGAGAGACGCGGTCGCGGTCGTCCTGCCGATTCTGGGCGAGCAGGATCAACGGCGCGGCGTACGCGGCCTGCGTCGAGAAGGCGAGGTTGAGCAGGATGAAGGGATACGGGTCCCACTGCAGATTGACGGCCACGACGTTGAGGAAGATCCAGACGATGACGATGCCGGTCTGAATCGCCAGATAGCGTCCGGTGCCCAGGAACCTGGCGGCTTTCTCACCCGACTTACCGAGATCGAAGTCGAAGTTGACGTTGAACAGCCGCGAACCGCGCGGCGTGTCCATTCTCTGGCGTGCTGTTTCTTTCACTGTCCGGCCACTTCCTGATCTCGCCAGTCCTCGGGCAGCAGGTGATCGAGGACGTCGTCCACGGTCACGGCCCCGACCAGGTGGTCCTCGTCGTCGACCACCGGGCCGCAGACGAGGTTGTACGTCGCGAAGTACCGCGTCACCGCGGTCAGGCTGTCCTCGGGGGACAGCCGCGGGAGTGCGCTGTCCACGACTCCGCCCACCAGACTCGCCGGGGGTTCTCGCAACAGTTGCTGCAGGTGAACACAGCCCAGATATGGGCCGGTCGGTGTTGCGGTCGGCGGCCGCACCACGAACACGAGTGAGGCCAGCGCAGGCGTCAGGTCGGGGTTGCGTACCCGAGCGAGGGCCTCGGCCACCGTCGTCGACGCGGTGAGGATCACGGGCTCGGGCGTCATCAGACCGCCGGCGGTGTCGGGGGAGTGTTCGAGCAGGCGGCGGACCGGCGCGGAGTCCTCTGGATCCATCAGTCGCAGAAGCGATTCCGCTTCGGTCTCGGGTAGCTCGCCGAGGAGGTCGGCGGCGTCGTCGGGGTCCATGGCCTCGAGCACGTCGGCACCGCGGTCGACTCCGAGGTAGTGCATCAGCTCCACCTGATCGTCGTCGGGCAATTCCTGGACGACGTCGGCGAGGCGCTCGTCGTCCAACGCCCGCGCCACCTCCATGCGGCGCTTGACGGGGAGCTCGCGCATGGCATTCGCCACGTCGGCGGCGCGCAGGTCCTCGAACTGCATCAACAGCTGCGCCACACCCTGGTCGGGCATCGACAGTTCGTTCTGCGTGAGCCCCTGCACGTGTTGCCAGTCGACGACGTGGATGGCACCGCGCCGCGCAAGGCGTTGGCGCTGCTTACGCACCGCCACGCGTGCGACCTTCCAGTCTCGAGTTCGGGTGAGCTCGATGCCGAGATCGACGACGACGGAATCGGTGTCGTGCAACTCGTCGAGTTCGGGATCGTCGACGCGGACCTTGGAGTCGAGGATCTGCGCGAACACCAGAATCTCGTTCGCGCGCTGAGTGAATCGGCGCAGACTGACGTTGCCGGTGGTGAGCTGGACGGAGTTGGGCTCGATGCTGGTCACTCGTAGCATCGGGACGAAAATTCTTCGGCGCGTTGCCAATTCGACCACGAGTCCGAGGACTCGCGGCTGTGCCCTGCCCACGCGCATGGAGACCACCACGTCGCGCACTCGCCCGATCGATTCGCCGTCGGGGCCCAGGACGCCGAGGCCGGCGAGCCTGGCCGCGAATACCTTGCTCAGTGCTGCCATGATGGCAAGGTTAGAGGCAGGGCAATACAGCGGGTGAATCAGACAGGGGTAGTGCTTTCGATGGGTGCTTCGGGATTGCGTCGATCGGTACTGGCCGTTCCGGGCAGTTCGGACAAGATGATCGCCAAGGCCAAGGGCCTGCCTGCCGACGCGATCTTCCTCGATCTCGAAGATGCCGTCGCGCCGATCGCCAAGGTCGAGGCCCGCGCACGCATCGTCGACGCGTTGAACTCCGACGGGTGGGGCGATCAGCTCAAGGTCGTGCGCGTGAACGACTGGACGACGCAGTGGACGTACGGAGACGTCATCGACGTCGTCTCCGGGGCGGGTGGAAATCTCGACGCCATCCTGTTGCCGAAGGTCGAGTGTGCGGCGCACGTACAGGCGTTGGATCTGTTGCTCACTCAGCTCGAGAAGGAGCACGGTCTCGACGTCGGGGCCATCGGCATCGAGCCGCAGATCGAGAGCGCACGCAGCCTGCGCAACATCGACGAGATCGCAACCGCGAGCCCCCGGGTGCAGACGTTGGTGTTCGGGCCGGCCGACCTGATGGCGAGCGTCAACATGCGCACCCTCGTCGTCGGGGAACAGCCGGTGGGATACGACACCGGCGACGCCTATCACCACATTCTGATGACGATCCTGCTGGCGGCTCGGACGCACGGATTGCAGGCGATCGACGGCCCGTACCTGCAGATTCGTGATCTCGACGCGTTTCGCCGGGCCGCGGGACGGACGGCCGGCCTCGGGTTCGACGGTAAGTGGGTGCTGCACCCGACGCAGATCGAGGCGGCCAACGAGATCTTCGCGCCACGACAGGACGATTACGACAAGGCCGAGATGATTCTCGACGCCTACGAGTTCCATACCTCGGCGGCGGGCGGCGCTCGCGGTGCGGTGATGCTCGGCGACGAGATGATCGACGAGGCGAGCCGCAAGATGGCGCTGGTCGTCTCGGCGAAGGGGCGGGCGGCCGGTCTGACACGCACGAAGACGTTCGAGCCGCCGATCTCCTGATCGAGGCGGTTGTCCGAGGGCCGAACAATGGGTGTGACGGTGCCGGAGCGGAGCCTGCAGAAGCGACCAGAAAAGTCCGTTTCGGGGCACAATGGAGTCATGACCAATCCCCTCTCACAGCCGGGCCGCCCAGGGCAAGGACTGCCGACGCCGCCGTCCGGTTGGCCCATCGGTTCCTACCCCACCTATGCCGAGGCGCAGCGCGCCGTCGATTTCCTCTCCGACGAGGAATTCTCGGTACAGGACGTCACCATCGTCGGCGTCGATCTGATGCAGGTCGAACGCGTTCTCGGCCGGCTCACCTGGCCCAAAGTCATTGGCGGAGGCATCGTTTCGGGTGCATGGTTGGGCGTGTTCCTCGGTCTCGTCCTCGGGATCTTCAGCGAGAACATCTTCGGCGCGTTGCTCATCGGCGTCGGCGGCGGCATCATCTTCGGCCTGATCTCGGCGTCCATTCCGTATGCCGCGACCAAGGGACAGCGTGATTTCGCGTCGAGCATGCAGTTGGTCGCCGGACGCTACGACGTCATCTGCGAGCCCCGGACGGCAGAGAAAGCACGCGACCTGCTCGCCAAACTGTCGATTTGATCACAACGGTTGGACGACCAGGCAACCGACAGGTAACGGAATAGCCCCAAATCGCCCTCGAGGCCAGTGAGTTCGGTTACGTTTCTCTCGTGCACGGCAGTGCCGACACAAGGGCTGCGCGAGTAACCGAACGTACGGAGGCGGGACAGTGCCGAGACATCGTGGTCGTAGGCGTGGAAAAGCAACGAGGATAGGGGTGTTGGCGGCAGCGGCTCTGGTGACGAGTCCGTTGCTCGCAGCGTGTGGTTCGTCGGACAGTTCGGTTCCGGTTCTGAGTTTCTACACTGCCGCAGACGGCGCAGAGCAGTACGCCGCTGCGGCACAGGTGTGTTCGGACGCCTCCAACGGCCGGTATCGGGTGGAGCAGCGAACACTGCCCAAGAGTGCCAACGATCAGCGCCTGCAGCTCGCGAGGCGTCTCGCCGGAAACGACAAGACGTTGGATCTGATGACGCTCGACGTCGTCTGGACCGCCGAATTCGCCGAGGCCGGATGGGCATTGCCCGTCCCGGACGACCTCTCGGCGAAGCTGCGCGACGGGTCCACCCTGGAAGGCCCGCTCGCCACCGCGGAATGGCAGGACCAGCTCTACGCCGTTCCGCTCAACTCCAACACCCAGTTGCTCTGGTACCGGCCCGACGAGGTGCCGGGCGGTACCCCGCCGCAGACGTGGGATCAGCTGATCGACGTGGCCGAGGCCAACGCGGCCGCCGGTAAGCCCGCTCAGATCGGTGTGCAGGCCAAGCAGTACGAGGGCTTCATGGTCTGGTTCAACTCGCTGCTCGAGAGCGCGGGTGGGTCGGTGGTCGCCGAAGACGGAACGACGGTGACCCTCAACGACACTCCCGAGCACCGCGCCGCCACCGAGAAGGCCCTCGAGATCATCAAGCGGGTGGCCACGGCCGACGGCCGCGATCCATCGGTCTCGCAGAGCGACGAGGCGACAGCTCGACTCGGGATGGAGTCGGGGCGGATGGCCTTCCAGGTCAACTACCCGTTCGTGCTTCCCGGCCTGAAGGAGAACGCCGTCGCCGGGGCAGTGTCGTTCCTCGATCTGGCGAATGTGCCTGCCGATCAGCAGGATGCACGCATCGCCGAGGTCTTCCGCAGTGCTCCGTATCCCGAGGTGAACGCGGGGGAGCCCGCCAAGGTCACCATCGGCGGCTTCAACATCGGCGTCGCGAAGACCACTCAGCACGAGGACCTCGCCTGGGAAGCCGTCGAGTGCCTCACCAACCAGGAGAATCAGCGCAACAACGCCGTCAACGGCGGCGTGCCCCCGGTGCTGAAGTCGCTGTACTCCGATCCGGAGTTCCAGGCCGTCTATCCCGCATGGGAAGGGGTGCTCGGTTCCATCGAGTCCGCGGCAGTGCGGCCCGTTTCGCCTGCCTACCAGAGCATTTCGATTCTGTTGACCGATGCCCTCAACCCGCCGCAGAACATCGATCCGGTTGCCGACGTGGACAAGCTCGCAGAACTGGTCAGCAAGGCCGTCAATTCCGAAGGGTTGATTCCATGAGCGATCCCACCGAATCGCAGCCGCAGCCCGCCGATCGGCAGGCGGCTCTGAAGAACATCTCCGACGGTAAGAAAGCCGAACGACGCCTGGGATTGCTCCTCGTCGCACCCGCGGCGATCCTGATGCTCGCGGTCACCGGCTACCCGATCGTGTACGCCTTCTGGCTCAGTCTGCAGAAGTACAACCTCGCGTTCCCCGAGGATCGCCAATTCGTCGGCATCTCCAACTACGTGACCGTGCTGTCCGACGGCTACTGGTGGACGGCATTCGGCGTCACCGCCGGCATCACGATCATCTCGGTGATCATCGAGTTCATCCTCGGTCTGGCAGTGGCTCTGGTCATGCACCGCACCATCTTCGGCCGCGGACTCGTCCGCACCGTGGTGCTCATTCCGTACGGCATCGTGACCGTCGCCGCCGCGTACAGCTGGTACTACGCCTGGACCCCGGGCACCGGTTATCTCGCCAACCTGTTGCCCGACGGCAGCGCGCCGCTCACCGAGCAGTTCCCGTCGCTCGCGATCGTGGTTCTGGCCGAGGTGTGGAAGACGACCCCGTTCATGGCCCTGCTGCTGCTGGCAGGCCTGGCTCTGGTGCCCGACGATCTGCTCAAGGCCGCCGAGGTGGACGGAGCGGGTGGCTGGACGCGGCTGATGCGGATCACCATTCCGTTGATGAAGCCGGCAATTCTCGTCGCGGTCCTCTTCCGCACGCTCGACGCGTTCCGCATCTTCGACAACATCTACGTCCTCACCCGAGGGAGCAACGAGACAGGATCGGTGTCGATTCTCGGTTACAACAACCTGTTCGGCGCGTTCAACCTCGGACTCGGGTCGGCGATCAGCATTCTGATCTTCTTCTGCGTCGCGATCATCGCGTTCGTGTTCATCAAGTTGTTCGGTGCCTCGGCACCGGGATCCGACGACGGAGGCCGCAAGTAATGACCACTGTTACGCCTCGCAAGAAGGTCGGTTGGACGGTCGTCAACGTCCTCGTCCTCCTCTACGCGCTCGTTCCGTTGGCGTGGATCATCAGCCTGTCGTTCAAATCGACGGCCACGATCGCCGACGGAAAGTTCATCCCGCAGTCGTTCACTCTGGAGAACTACAAGGGCATCTTCTCCACCAACCAGTTCACCTCGGCGCTGGTGAACTCCATCGGAATCGGGTTGATCACCACGGTGATCGCCGTCGTGATCGGCACCATGGCCGCGTATGCCGTTGCCCGGCTGGACTTTCCGGGCAAGAAGCTCCTGGTCGGTGCGGCTCTGCTGATCGCGATGTTCCCCCAGATCTCGCTGGTGACACCGTTGTTCGACATCTCGCGCTCGCTCGGTCTGTTCGACACCTGGCCGGGTCTGATCATCCCGTACATCACCTTCGCGTTGCCGTTGGCGATCTACACCCTCTCCGCGTTCTTCCGCGAGATCCCGTGGGAGCTGGAGAAGGCGGCGAAGATGGACGGAGCAACGCCCGCACAGGCTTTCCGCAAGGTCATCGCCCCGCTGGCGGCACCCGGTATCGTCACCGCGTCGATCCTGGTGTTCATCTTCGCCTGGAACGACCTCCTGCTCGCCATCTCGCTGACGGCGACGGAACGTTCGGTCACCGTCCCGGCGGCCATCTCGCAGTTCACCGGTAGCTCTCAGTTCGAGGAGCCCACGGGATCGATCGCGGCAGCCGCCGTCGTCATCACCATCCCGATCATCATTTTCGTGCTCTTCTTCCAACGACGTATCGTGGCGGGCTTGACGTCCGGCGCAGTGAAGGGATAACCGTCATGGCCGAAATCGTTCTCGACAAAGTCACCAAGCTCTACCCGGACGGCGCCGCTGCCGTCAGCGACGTCGACATCACCATCGCCGACGGCGAATTCATCATCCTCGTCGGACCGTCCGGCTGCGGAAAGTCCACCACGCTCAACATGATCGCCGGGCTGGAGGACATCTCGTCCGGTGAGCTGCGGATCGCGGGGGAGCGCGTCAACGAGAAGGCGCCGAAGGATCGCGACATCGCGATGGTGTTCCAGTCCTACGCGCTGTACCCGCACATGACGGTCCGGCAGAACATCGCCTTTCCGCTGACGCTCGCCAAGCTCTCCAAGACCGAGATCAACGACAAGGTCGAAGAGGCTGCCAAGATCCTCGATCTCAGTCAGCACCTCGACCGGAAGCCCGCCAACCTCTCCGGTGGTCAGCGACAGCGAGTTGCGATGGGCCGCGCCATCGTTCGCACCCCCAAGGCCTTCCTGATGGACGAGCCGCTGTCCAACCTCGACGCCAAGCTGCGAGTCCAGACGCGCGCCGAGATCTCGCGGCTGCAGAAGCGCCTGGGCACCACCACCGTCTACGTCACGCACGATCAGACCGAGGCCATGACCCTCGGCGACCGCGTCGTGGTGTTGCGCGGCGGGCTCGTGCAGCAGATCGGTTCTCCGCAGGAGCTCTACGACAAGCCGCGAAACCTGTTCGTGGGCGGCTTCATCGGATCGCCCTCGATGAATTTCGTTCCGGGACAGCTCACCTCGAACGGAGTGTCCACGGCCCTCGGCGACATCGAGATCCCGCTCGAGCGAATGGACGCGATCAAGGCCAAGAACCCGGGCCGCGAGGTGGTCGTCGGTATCCGTCCCGAGCACTTCGAGGACGCGGCACTGATCGACGGCTACCAGAAGATGAGCGGTGCCACCTTCACCGCAACCGTCGACGTGCTCGAGTCCATGGGCAGCGACAAGTACGTCTACTTCACGCTGAAGGGTGCCAAGGTCGAGTCCAGCGAACTCCAGGAGCTGGCCGCCGATGCCGGCATCGCCGATCTCGGTGGCGCACAGGTGGTCGCGCGTCTGGCAGCCGAATCCAAGGCCGCCGAGGGTGGTCAGGTGGAACTGTGGTTCGACCCGGGCAAGATCTCGGTGTTCGACCAGGCGTCGGGTGCGAACCTGACAATCTGAGCGGCTGCGCCGCATGTGAGCGGAACTTCGTAGCCCACTACGAAGTTCCATTCACATGCCGCAGGCTCTACAGTGGCACGTTCGACGTGGTGTTCGGTTCGGACTCGGCGACCCGCACCGATTGCCGCGCTGCCGGGGTGCTTCTGATGGCCAGGGCTGCGGCGGCGACGACGGCGCAGGCCACGGCACCGGCGACGAAGGCTGCGGTGTACGCGCTCTCGCGGGCCACGTTTGTGCCGTCGATGGTGAACATCGCCAGCACGGTGGACAGCGACGCACTCGCGATCGACGTGCCGACGGTGCGCACGATCGAGTTGACGCTGTTGGCCACGCCGGTGTCCGCCGCGCTGACCTCGGCCATGAGCAGGTTGGGCAGGGCCGCGAACGCGAGGCTGACGAACGTGTTGATGACGATGCCCGCGGTGATGAGCTGCCAGGTGTGATCATGGGCCACCGCGACGAACGCAAATCCGAGAACGCCGATCACCGCACCGCCGACGAGGACTCGGCGCGGCCCGAACGATCCGATGAGGCGACCGCTGATCACCGCGGCCACCACTCCTACCGCTGCACCGGGCAGCAGGTACACGACACTCGCTTCGAGAACGTTGGCGGTGAATCCGTAGCCGGCGACGGCACGTGGGGTCTGCACGAAGTAGGAGCAGGCCAGGAAGTTGGCAAACATTCCGACGCCGACGAACAGGGTGGCGACGTTGGTGGCCAGCAGTGGCCCGTGAGTGAGCATGCGGGGTGCGACGAGCGGGGCATCGATGCGTTTCTCGAAGATCCACCAGACTGTTCCCAGCAGCACGCCCGCGACAGCGCATCCGATGGTGGCCACCGAACCCCAGCCCCACGTGCGGCCCTGGGTGAGGGCCAGGAACAGCAGCAGGAGTGTGCCCGCCAGAAGCACGGCACCCCACCAGTCGACCGACCCGCTGCCGCTACGCGGTCGGGCCGGGACACCGAACCACGCGATGCCGAGTGCAACCACGACGATGGCGACGGTGAGCCAGAAGACGCGGTGGTAGTCGGCACCGTTGGCCGTGAGCAGCCCCGTCAGCACCAATCCGAATCCGCCGCCCACGCCGAGAGTGCCGGACAGGATCGACATCGAGCCGACGAGTGCGCGCGGTGGCATCTCGTCGCGCAACACCGCCAGGGCGATGGGGAACAGGGCGTACGAGACGCCCTGCAGAATGCGGCCGACCAGCAGCCAGGTCAGTGAATCGGTCAACGCTGCCAGCAGCGACCCGGCCAGCACGACGGTCAGGACGCCGATGAGCACGGGGCGTTTGCCGTGCAGGTCGGCGAGTCGGCCGATGACGGGGGTGGCGATGACCGCGGCCAACAGGTTCGCCGTCAGCACCCACCCGGCAGCGGTGGTGCTGACGCCCAGTTGGGTGCCGATGGTGCCCACGATGGGAACGACCATCGTTTGCAGGACGGCGAGGGTCATGACGATGAAACAGAGTCCTGGCAGCAGCGTGCGGCGGGTGGACATGGAAGAGCTACCTCGTTACCTATGACAACCGAAAATACGAACCGATCGAACTAAAATGTTGAACGCATCTAATTAATTATCGGGTACCGGTTTCCCCGGTGTGAGCCGAGGTGCCTCGGAGGAGCTACTGCGTCCGGTTGGGCTTCCCCAGGGCCTTCTGCCGGAGTTCACTGACGATCTCGTCGTTCCAGACGTGCTCGCGCACCAGCCGATAGCGCTCACGGCTCATCCACAGATAGGCCTCGGCATCGGTGCGGTCTTCGAGAATCTCGGCCGCCCGGACCATGCGGACCACCGGCAGGTACTCCTCACCGAACCAGCGTCGTGCGACCGTTCCGCGGTCGACGAACTCCCCGAGTTCCTGCATCAGCCGAAATCCCCAGGCCTCCACCGACTCGCTCAGTTGCGCGTAATCGAACGGGTCGGTGACCTGTACCGCCTCGCGTGCGCGTCCCACCAGGGGCACGCGACTCAGGAAGATGCGGCGATGATCCTTGATCAACAGATCGCCGCGCCGGGTGATGCCCTCGGGGGAGATACGCGTGATGATCTCGGTGACGACGGCGTCGATCGTCGTGCGATGCATCGCGAACGCAATCGACACCCGGTGGTGCCCGTCGACGACGAAGTGCATGCCGCCGATGCGGTACACCTGGATCGGCGGCATCGCTTCACCGCGGCGCTGCGCCGCCGCCAACCGCTGCCAGCGTTCCCTGATCCGCGCCGAGGTCGGCCTGAAGAACCTGTCGAAGTCCCGGGTGCGGTCGACACTTCCGACGATGGTCTCGACGCGAATGACCTGCAGACCCAGGTGCCGTTCACCGACCTTGCCGAGGGCAGCGACCACCTCGTCGAACGGCAGGATGGTGTTGACGTCGTCGGGTTGACGCCGCAGCCACCCGACGAGTCTCGCCACGTCGGCGCGTCGACGCTGGCGGGTGAAGTCGTTCTCCGCGTCGGCGGCCGGAAATCCGGTGTCACGTGCCATGTCTGCGCCTCACGATCCTCGGTGCTTCGACGTGCTGTCGCTGCCCACCCGGTTCGACGTCGAGCAGGGTGTATCCGACGGTGTTGATCACCGCCGCCCCGTGCAGGGCCAGATCGTCCGGGGTGTGGCCGTGTGGATGAATGTGGCCGTGCAACAACAACTGTGGGGAGAGCCGACGCGTCACCTCGTCCAGGCAGTCGAAGCCGACGTGTGCCGGGTCGGTGTCGTCGCCGACTCCGAGGGGTGGGCTGTGAGTGAGCAGAATGTCCACCGGCCGTACGTCCTTGCGGACGTTGCGATTCCACGCGAATGTTCGAGTGAGGGTGCGTGAGCGTCTGCGCTGCTGACGTTGCGTCCATTGATTGGGTCCGCCGTTGTAGCGGATCGACCCGCCGAGACCGGCGATACGCAGACCGGCAGCGGACACGATCCGCCGGTCGACGTTGATCGCACCCACCGGCCCCGGCCAGGTGGCAGGCAGCCCGGCGCGCATCCAGCCGGCCTTCCCGGCCGAATAACCCGTCAGGTCCGCGTCGTGATTGCCGGGAACGAACACGCACGGAGCGTTCAACGCATCGGTCAGGTACTCGAGGTAATCGAACGGAAGGTCACCCGCGCCGAGAATCAGATCGACGCCGAGCGACTTCACCTGCGGACTCCACAGAGATTCGATCGTTTCGTCGGACACAGCGAGAACGGATACCACGGGTACGACGGTACCCACCTCGTCCGCGGTGGCACCTCCGAACGGACTTCTCGGGCACCGGTGGTGTTGGATGGGTCTCGTGAGCGAGAGTGTCATTACCGCGGTACGCGCACATCTGGTGACCGAGATCGGCGACGACAACCCGTCGTCCGCGTCCGTGACGTTCCTCGGCCTGGAGTCACTGGACGTGCTGCGATTCGGTGCGGACTCCGACGTGGTGCGGTACGTAAGCCTCGGCTGCTCGCGTCATCCCATGGCGGACCCGAACGACATGGTCGCCGATCCGTCCCGTGGCCCTCGCGCCGAACTGGTACTGACCCTTCGCGGTGGCGCAGGCGTGGCGTCGGGCGTCCACAAGAGCTTGGCCGTGCTCGCGGCCTCGCCTGCGGTGGAGGGCGTCGTGCTGGTGGAGGACGCCCTGCTCGATCTCGGTGAGCCGCTGTGGACCAACGCGCCGTTCACGGCCGTGCTGCTCGGGCCGAGCGACATCGCGGACCTGCCGCTGCCGGAGCCTTTCGATCCGGTTCATTTCTTCGCCGCGGTGCCGTTGACCGGAACCGAGGCCGCCTGGGTGCGGTTGCGCGGGGCGGACGCGTTGCGCGAGGCCTGGAAGGAAGCGGGGATCGACGTTCGAGACCCCAACCGGTCCGCAGCCAGCCTCTGATCGGGCTCCTGCGCACAGGGTGTCGATTTCCGGTGGCTACCCGCTTCTGTCGGAGGTCGTCCCTGGTTGTAGATCTCAGGCGCAGGATCTACAGCCAGTTGTTCTTGTGGAACGTGCGCCACAGACCGACGCACACGCAGGCGACGATCGCGACGATCGTGTGGTAACCGTAGGTCCAGTGCAGCTCGGGCATGTTGTCGAAGTTCATGCCGTAGATGCCGGCCACCATGGTCGGCACCGCCGCGATCGCCACCCAGGACGAGATCTTGCGCATGTCGAGGTTCTGCTGCATCGTCACCCGAGCCAGGGCGGCGTCGACGAGCGAGCTGAGTACCTCGTCGTATTCGGAGATACGTTCGGCGACGGTGGTGTGATGGTCCTGCACGTCGCGCAGGTACCGCCGGACGGACTTCGGAACACTGGGCTCCTGGACCAGTCGTGCGAGCGGCGTCGACAGTGGTGTCACCGACCGGCGTAGTTCCACGACCTCTCGCTTGAGCAGATAGATGTTCTCGATCGGCACGTGGTGATGCGGAGAGAACACCTCCTCCTCCATGCCGTCGACGTCCCTCTCGATCGAGTCGGTGACGGCGAGGTACTCGTCGACGACGTGGTCGGCCACCGCGTGCAGCACCGCCGACGGGCCGAGCGCGAGCTGCTCCGGATTGTCCTCGAGGCGCTGGCGCACGCCGGCCAATCCGGAGTGTTCGCCGTGTCGGACGGTGATGACGAAATCTCGACCGACCATCACCATGATCTCGCCGCTCTCGACGATCTCGTTCGCCGTCGTCACCGATTCGTGTTCGACGTACTTGACCGTGCGCAGGACGAGGAATGCGACGTCGTCGTATCGCTCGAGCTTGGGCCGCTGATGCGCGTGCACGGTGTCCTCGACCATCAACTCGTGCAGGTCGTAACACTGAGCGATCGCGTTCATCTGACGGTCGTCCGGCGCATGCAGGCCCACCCAGACGAACCCCTCGCCGCGGGCTCGTACTTCGGCGATCGCGGACGTGTGAGTGAACCGGCCGGGTAGCCGGGAGCCGTCGACGTAGACAGCGCAGTCGACGATGGCGCGCGCCGTCGGCACCGGTATTCGTGGACTCGAATCGGGAACGGCCTTGTTTCCTCGTCGGTGCAGCGAGGGCAGTGAGGGACGCGGTGGAAGGGACGGCATGGCGGGCAATCGTACGCCAGGAAAACGACAGAACAGTGGGCCCGGAACATCACGGCGGTACGCCTGGGACACTGTTCTGGTGCTCATCGATCTCCACACCCACTCGACAGCGTCCGACGGTACCGACAGCCCGGCCGAGCTGGTTCGCGCTGCGTCGGCAGCGGGCCTGTCGGTGGTGGCGCTCACCGATCACGACACCACGGCCGGATGGGACGAGGCCGCTGCCGCATCGCCTGCAGGCCTGACGCTCGTGCGCGGCATGGAACTGTCGTGCACCGGTCGTGGGGAGGACGGCACGCCCGTCCCGGTGCACCTGCTGGCGTACCTGTTCGACCCCGAGAACGAGGCATTCGCCGCCGAGCGTGCACGACTGCGCGGTGAGCGGGTGACCCGGCTGCGGGCCATCGCCGAGAACATGGCCGCGGACGGCCTACCCATCGATCCCGACGCGGTTCTCGCCTCGGCCGGGGAGGCCGCCGGTCGTCCCCATCTGGGCCAGGCTCTGATCGAGGCCGGCTACGTCTCGGACATGGACGCGGCGTTCGCCGGTCCGCTGGCAACGGGTGGCAAGTATTACGTGGGCAAGGTCGACACTCCACTCGACGTCGCCGTCGAGATGATCGCCGCCGCAGGCGGCGTCAGCGTGCTCGCGCATGCCCGGGCCCGCAAGCGCGGACGCATCCTGGATCTGGACCACATCCGAGAACTCACCCCGCTCGGGCTCGGCGGTGTGGAAGTCCACCACATGGACCACTCGCCGGAGGACACCGTGGTGATGGCCGAGTTGGCTGCGGAGCTGGACCTCATCGTCACCGGGTCCTCGGATTATCACGGCACCAACAAGACCGTGAAGCTGGGCGAGTACACCACCGACCCGGAGCAGTACGACCGACTGATCGCGGCGGCCCGGTCATGAACTTCGACGTGACGCTGTACTTGACGGTTCTGATCACGCTGTTCGTGATCATGGATCCACCGGGCGCGATTCCGGTGTTCCTGTCCCTGGTGGGACGCAAGAGCAAGGAAGTGCGCAACAAGGCCGCATGGCAGGCACCCGCGGTCTCGCTCACCGTCATCTCGGTGTTCGCGATCGGCGGCCAGGCCATTCTGAGCTACCTGCACATCGGCATTCCGGCACTGCAGGGCGCGGGTGGACTTCTGCTCCTGCTCATCGCGCTGTCGTTGCTCACCGGTAAGGGCGCGGGCGGCGACGCGGCGGCCGAGGACGTCAACGTCGCACTCGTGCCGCTGGGAACGCCGTTGATGGCGGGCCCCGGAGCCATCGCCGCGGTGATCGTCTACGTCAGTCAGGCCGACGGCAACGCGAGCTCGTTGCTCGCAATTGCCTTGGGCATCATCACGATTCACGTCCTGTTCTTCGTGATTCTACGATTCTCCACCGTCCTCATCCGGCTGCTCGGCGAGGGCGGCATTTCGCTGCTGGCGCGCATCGCAGGCCTGTTGCTCGCCGCCATCGCGGTGCAGTTGATCGCGGACTCCGTCCGCGGATTCGTGGCCGGAGCATGAGCGGGGCCGGAGCGGGTGCCGGGCTGCGCTTCCTACGCGGGCTCAGCGGCATCGTCACCGCCGGACTCGTGGTGCTGGCTATTGGCGTCGGCGTCACCCAATATCTCGGTCAGTCCCGCGGCTACCCGGGACCGGGCGCGCTGTCGGTCACCGTGCACATCGTTGCCGCTGTCGTCGCCATCGCAGCTCAGCGCATCGCCGATCATCGACGCGGATTCACCGCCTTCCTCGGAGCGATCGTGGTCTTCGTGGTCACCGGTCTCGTCCTGTGGACCCAATGGTGGCAGTAGGGCAGTAGGGCAGTGGTGGCAGTAGTTCACGCTGGTTTCTGACTCTGTGGTCAGGTCGGTGGGCGGTATGGCACACTTGGGCCGTTGCAGCGATGCGGCTACAGCCCATCGTTGACTGTGCAGGCACACCCGCCGCACGTGCGAGACACGCTTTTCGGCAGTCGGCAGCCAGCACTGGCGCCCTCCGGTAGTCCGCGACCTTTTCGAGCATCAATCACTTCGTAGACACGTGTTGCCTCGTCGAGGCCGACAGTGCGAGGAGCTTTCACCGTGACGGCAGTCGAAGACACCACAGGAACACCATCGGCAGTTGCGGCCGCGATCACCGACGACGAGATCTTCGCCGGGCATCTCGGCGGCAAGCTTTCGGTCCAGTTGGCCGCGCCGCTCGAGACCCAGCGCGATCTCTCGATCGCGTACACCCCGGGAGTGGCCCAGGTCAGCCGTGCCATCGCCGCCGACCCGGCACTGGCCAAGCGCTACACCTGGACCGACCGACTGGTCGCCGTCATCTCCGACGGTTCCGCGGTGCTCGGCCTGGGCGATATCGGTCCGCGCGCGTCGTTGCCGGTGATGGAGGGCAAGGCGGCGCTGTTCAAGAAGTTCGCCGGCCTCGATTCCATCCCGATCGTGCTCGATACCCACGATGTCGACGAGATCGTCGAGACGATCGTGCGGATGCGACACAGTTTCGGAGCCGTCAACCTCGAAGACATTTCCGCCCCGCGGTGTTTCGAGGTGGAACGACGCGTCGTCGAGGCACTGGACTGCCCCGTGATGCACGACGACCAACACGGCACGGCCATCGTCGTCCTTGCGGCGCTGACGGGTGCTGCACGGGTACAGGGCCGGGACCTGGCCGGGCTTCGAGTGGTCGTCTCGGGTGCAGGCGCTGCAGGCGTTGCGTGCGCGAACATGTTGCTCGCCGCCGGCATCTCCGACGTCGTGGTCCTCGATTCCAAGGGCGTCGTCTCGGCCGATCGCGGTGACCTCGCCGGCGTCAAGGCCGACCTCGCCGCACGGACCAACCCTCGTGGACTGAGCGGGGGACCTGGCGATGCGCTGGCCGGAGCCGACGTGTTCCTCGGACTGTCCGCAGGCAAGGTGGACGAGAGCGTCATCGCCTCGATGGCCCCCGAGTCCATCGTGTTCGCGCTCTCGAACCCGGATCCGGAGATTCACCCGGAGGTGGCCAGGAAGTACGCGGCCATCGTCGCGACCGGACGCAGTGATTTCCCCAATCAGATCAACAACGTTCTGGCCTTCCCCGGTGTGTTCAAGGGCGCGCTCGACGCCGGTGCACGCCGTATCACCGAAGGCATGAAGCTCGCCGCTGCCGAGGCAATCCTCTCGGTTCTCGGCGACGAGTTGGCCGCGGACCGAATCGTCCCGAGCCCACTCGATCCTCGCGTCGCCCCGGCCGTTGCGGACGCAGTTGCGGCAGCAGCGCGAGCCGAGGGCGTCGCGTAGGAAAACAGAAAAAAGCACCCCGAACCCCGCCCTATCCGGGCCGGTGGTTCGGGGTGCTTTTAGTTTGCGTGAGTCGTCGTCAGACTTTTGCCAGTCCGGTCGGCATGCGCCGGAGGCGACCGGTTCCCGGCACCGACGTCCACACTGCAAGGGCGAGAAGGCCGTCGACGACGAGTGTGAGCAGCGCGACGAGGATCGCCCCGACAAGAACCCGGCCGTAGTCGTACAGCGCGAGACCGTCGAAGATGTAGCGACCGAGCCCGCCCAGGTTGACGTAGGCCGCAACGGTCGCGGTGGCGATGATCTGCAGGGTGGTGTTCCGTAGTCCGCCGAGGATCAGTGGGAGTGCATTGGGGATCTCTACCCGCAGCAGCACCTGTGATTCGGTCATCCCCATTGCACGGGCGGCGTCGACCACGTGGGCGTCGACGTTGGCTATTCCCGAGTAGGTGCCCGCCAGCAGCGGCGGTATCCCGAGCAGGACCAGCGCGATGATCGGCGGGATCAGACCCAATCCGATCACCAGGACCAGGAACACCAACACACCCAGAGTCGGCAGTGAGCGCAGAGCGTTGACCAGTCCGACGACCACCGCTTCGCCGCGGCGCAGGTGACCGATGATCAGTCCGATGGGAATCGCGACAGCGGCCGAAAGCACAACGGCCAACAGCGAATACCACATGTGCTCGAGCAGTCGAGCGCCGATTCCCGTCGGCCCGGCCCAGTTGGCACCGTCGAGGATGTACGAGAACGCTTCGGAGAACAGATTCATGCGCGCGCCTTCCTCGTCGACGAGCTGTCCTGCCGGGTCCACGGCGTGAGTCGACGGCCCACCAGGTACAGGGCGGCGTCGAAGATCAACGCCAAGAACACGATCGAGATGATGCCGGCGAAGATCTGATCGGGATAGTCACGTTGGTAGCCCTGGGTGAACAGCTGGCCGAGACCACCGATACCGATCACCGAACCCACCGAGACCAACGAGATGTTGGTGACCGTGACAACTCGAATATTGGCGATGAGCACCGGCAAGGACAGGGGGAGCTCGACAGTCACCGCCCGTCGTAACGACGAAAAGCCCATGGCCTGAGCCGAATCGACGACGGCGAACGGAACCGAATCGAGTGCCTCCGGAACCGCGCGAACGAGCAGAGCCGTGGAGTACACCGTCAGTGCGATCACCACGTTCAGCGGATCGAGCACAGGCAGTCCCACGACCGCAGGAATGGTGACGAACAGTGCCAGTGACGGCAACGTGAACGCAATGCTGGCCACCGTCAACGTGATTCGGCGGACCCACCGCGTATTGCGAATCAGGGTGCCGACCGGAACGGCGATGAGCAGTCCGATGAGCAGGGGCACGAGCGACAGATACAGATGTGTCTTCGTGTACCCGAGTACGACGCCGAAGTTGTCGAACAGCCAGGTCACTGTGCGTCGTTCCCGGTCGCGCCGAAGTGGTGGCGATTGCGCTCCTCGTCCTCCGACTTGCGCTGTACGGCCAGGTTTTCGAGAATCTCCGCACCGTCGACGCTGCCCACGGCGGCACCGGCCGAATCGACGGCGACGCCGATTCCCGACGGAGACGAGATCGCCGAGTCGAGCGCCTGCCGTAGATCGCCGCCCTCGAGGAACAGCGACCCACCGGCCGCGGTGCTCTCGTCCAGGCTGCCGCCGCCGCGTACCTTCTCGACGCCGGTGGCGTCGATCCAGCCGAGGGGACGACGCTGGGAGTCCACGACCAGAACCCACTGCCCTTGGTCGAGTCGCAGGGTGCTCATCTCGTCCTCGGTCGCGGTATGGATCGGATGCATCGTCACCGACTGCGCGGAGCGGAAAGACAGGCCGCGGTAGCCGCGGTCGCGGCCGACGAACGACGCCACGAACGACGTCGCCGGTGCCGCGAGCACGGTCTCGGGCTTGTCGTATTGCTGCAGACGACCCTGCGGTCCGAAGACTGCGATGTGGTCGCCCAGCCGCACGGCCTCGTCGATGTCGTGCGTGACGAACACGATCGTCTTCTTCAGATCGGCCTGCAGCCTGAGCATCTCGGTCTGCAGATCCTCACGCACCACCGGATCGACGGCGCTGAAGGGTTCGTCCATCAACAGAATCGGTGGGTCCGCGGCGAGCGCGCGGGCCACACCGACGCGCTGTTGCTGCCCGCCGGACAGCTGCGCCGGGTAGCGGGACGCGAGAGCGGGATCCAGGCCCACTCGTTCCAGTACCTCGAGCGCCGCCTTGCGGGCAGCGCGCCGGGACTGACCGTTCAACACCGGAACCGTCGCAACATTGTCGACGACGGAACGGTGGGGCAGCAGCCCGGCACTCTGGATGACGTAGCCGATTCCTCGGCGCAGCTTCACCGCGTCGGTGTCGGCGATGTTGCGGCCGTCGACCGTGATGACACCCGAGGTGGGCGCGATCATCCGGTTGATCATGCGCATCGACGTCGTCTTGCCGCAGCCGGACGGCCCCACGAACACGGTGAACGAGTGTGGCTGGATCACCAGGTCCAACGAGTCGACTGCCGTGGTGCCGTCCGGGTACGTCTTGGTGATGTTCTCGAAGGTGATCATCAGCTGACCGGCTGGTCCAGACCCTTGTCCTTGACCCACGCCGTTGCCGCCGCAGCCGGTTCGACCTTCTGGTCGCCGGACACCGACGTGTTCAGTGCGATGAGCTCTTCGGTGGTGATCTGCGCCGAGACGGCGTCGAGAACCTGAGTGAGCTTGTCGGACTGCTTGGACGTCCGCAGCACCGGGATGACGTTCTGAGCGGCGAAATTGTTCTCCGGGTCTTCGAGAACCACGAGATCGTTCTGCGCGATGGCAGGCGAGGTGGTGAAGATGTCCGCCGCGACGACCTGGCCCGACACGAGTGCCTCGACCGTGGCCGGTCCGCCGCCGTCGGAGATGGGCACGTAGTTACCGGGGGAGATGTCCAGGCCGTACTTCGCTTTCAGGCCCGGCAGTCCGCCGACGCGCTCCTGGAATTCCGGCGTGCCCGCGAACGTCACCTCTGAGGAGAACGGTGCGAGATCGCCGACGGTCTTCAGATTGCGCTCGGTTGCGGTCGCGCGGGTGACGACGACGGCATCCTTGTCCTCGCCGGGTGCCTGGGCCGTCACCGAGAGGTCGTCGCCGAGTGCGGCGGGCAGTGCCGCCAGCACGTCCTCGGACGAGGTGGCCGTGGCAGATTCGTCCAAGTACTGGAGCAGGTTGCCCGTGTAATCGGGAATCAGGTCGATCGAGCCGTCGCGGACGGCGGGAATGTACGCCTCGCGGCTACCGATGTTCAGCTTGGTGCTCACCTCGAAACCGTTGGCGCGCAATGCTTCTGCGTAGATATTCGCGACGGTCTCGGACTCCGGGAAGTTGGCCGAGCCGACGATGATCGAGTTCGTGTCGTCGTTGTTCTCGCCGCCTCCGCTCGAGAGCGGATCCGAATTTCCGCCGCAGGCGGTCAGTGCGGTGACCGACAGGGCGAGCGCGGCAACGGCCGCCACTGCCTTCGGGGCGGAGAACGCGCGCGTGATTCGGGAGGTGGTCATGGTGTCCTTCCATCGGTTCGGGCACAGACGAAGCCCCAACTCCGACGGGTGCCGCCCGATCACCGGGGACACCGCCGAACCAGGACTCGGGCTGCTCGGGATGGTAGTCGACATCGCCGTGCCCATAAGGTTGGTTCGACTACCCTCTCGTTCGCATCTGTGCCCCGCGGTCGGGATCGGTAAACCCCACGGGCAGTGAACAGGAGAAAATGAGAGTGCGTTC
The DNA here is from genome assembly GCF_000482405.1 of Rhodococcus sp. JG-3. Classification (NCBI taxonomy): domain Bacteria; kingdom Bacillati; phylum Actinomycetota; class Actinomycetes; order Mycobacteriales; family Nocardiaceae; genus Rhodococcus; species Rhodococcus sp. JG-3. Next base: position 4,560,022 of record NZ_KI519398.1, on the reverse strand, counting down.
GTCGATTCTGGCAGCGGCCCTCGCGGTCACTATTGCAGGTTCCGTCGGTGGGTGCAGTGCGGCCGACCGGGCCGAACCTGGGCACATGCCCGTCGTCGTCGGAGCCGGGAATTCCGACCTCTCCCGGTTGCTCGCACAGATCTACGCAGGAGGACTCCGGTCGACGGGAGCCGAGGTCTCCGTCGCCGAGAACCTGGGGGATCGGACGGCGTACCTCGCGGCGCTGGACCGCGGCGAGGTATCGATGATCCCCGACCTGACCGGGGACCTGTTGCGCACCTTCGACACCCTGGCCGGGGCAACCGAAACAGAGGACGTGTTCACCGAGCTGAACCGATCGCTGCCCGCCGGACTGTCGGTGGGAGACTACGCAACCGCCGAGGATCGATTGGCCCTTGCTCTCGCTCCAGACGCGATCTTGGACGAGGGCGCGACGGTGACCGAATTTCTTCGTCGGGACGACGTGACAGTCGGAACGGTCGAGGGGGAGGTCGATCCGATGGACGTGAGGATGGAGGGTGTGGGCAGTCCCAGCTTCACCGGGGCCCGTTTCTCCGAGTTCATGGTGTACCCGGATGCGCAGTTCGCCGTCGACGACCTGAATTCCGGTGCGGTGGATGCTCTCGCGATTCGGACTGCGTCGTTCGGTCCGCTGGCCAAGGATCTGACGACTCTGCCCGACGACGATCACGTGTATCCGGCGCAGAACGTCGTTCCGCTGTACCGCACCGGTGTGCTGGACGAGAGTGCGGTGAAGTCGTTCTCGGTGGTGGCGGGGGAGCTGACGACAGCGGACCTCGCCGACATGATCGGCGAGGTCCGCGGGGGTGCTGCGTCAGGCGATGTCGCCGGCCGCTGGCTCGGCGAGCACAGCCTCTGACACGTCGGACTTCTGCTTTGCTCTGAGCTTGCGGCCCAGATAGGAACCCATGTGCTGGACGGCTTCGGCTGCTTCCCGCAGGATCGACGCCTGCAGATGCGCCACGTGCCAGAGCCTCTTGTACTCGATGTACTCGAGTTCGACGCCGGACAGGCGCAGCTTGTCCGCGAACGCGGTGATCTGCGGATAGAGCACCTCGTCCGTCCCGACGTGCATGACGACCGGAGGCAGCTCATCGAGGTTGCCCTGGAGCGGCGCGAAGCCTTGATCCAGCGGGTCGCCCGCCCCGAGATACGCGTCGGCCGAGGAGTTCGACCACCCGGTGTTGACCACCAGGTCGCGCGGCTTGACCGCGTCGCGTGCGCCCGGATCGACCCACGGTGAGATCAATCCGAGTGCTGCCGGCCTCGCGCCGTCGTCCACCAGCCGCCTCGCCGTCGCGACGGTCAACCCGCCGCCTGCCGAATCACCGGCGATGGCGATGCGATCCGGGGTGAAGCCGTGCGAACGCACCAGTTCTCGGAACGCCGCCACGGCGTCGTCGAGCGCGGCCGGGTACGGGTTCTCCGGGGCCAGTCGGTAGTCGAGTACGTACACGGCGCTGGCCGACTCTCGGGCCAGATGGGCGGCGAGCGATCGGTGGGTGTTGATCGAACCGATCGTGAACGCGCCCCCGTGGAGGTACAGGATGGCGGTGTCGCGTTCGGTGGCTCCGACGGTGATGCGCTCGGCTCGCCTGCCCGCGAGCGTCAGCTTCTGCGCGACGGTCCCGTGCGGGAGCGTCTGCACGGGAGCCGCGGCCTCGAGGACCGCCCGCTGCGCCCGGAAGGACAGACGCGGATTCAGCGCGAGGCGATAGAAGGGCTTGAGCGCCGCCGCAACGATCGGCAGTGGAACGTAGAAGGCTTTCACGACGCGGCCCGCCTACTTCTTCGACCGTGGCATGGCCCGATTGGACACCGCAGCGATCAGGCCCTGGTACCGCGAGCCGGTGATGCGTTGCAGCAGATCGAGCGCGATGGCGTCGGAACCGATGAGCACGCGACCCCGGCCCTTCTCGACGCCCTTGAGAATGGTCTTGGCCGCGTCGATCGGGGTGGTCTTCGCCAACTTGCTGTCGAAGAACTTCGCCACGTCGGCCTGGTCGAAATTCTCGGCGACGGTGGCGTTGCGGGCGATGGCAGTCTTGATGCCGCCGGGGTGCACCACGGTCACCTTCACCGGAGCCTTCGCGATCAACATCTCCATGCGCAGCGACTCGCTGAATCCGCGGACGGCGAACTTCGCAGCGTTGTACGCGGACTGGGACGGCATCGCCAACAGGCCGAACAGGCTGGAGATGTTGACGATGTGGCCGTCGCCCGAGGCCTTGATGTGCGGCAGAAATGCCTTGGTGCCGTTGACGACGCCCCAGAAATCGACGTCGACGATGCGCTCGATGTCCTTGAACGAGGACTTCTCCACGTCACCGTGGTAGGCGATGCCCGCGTTGTTGTAGATCTGGTTGACCTTGCCGAAATGCGCGACGACGGCCTCGGCGTAGTCCAGCACGGTCTCGCGCTGCGAGACGTCGAGGAAATCGGACTTCACCTCGGCTCCGAGTGCTTCGACGCGGCGCACCGTCTCGTCGAGTCCGGCGGTGTCGACGTCGGACAGTGCGAGCTTGGCTCCGCGTCCGGCCAGCTCGAGGGCCAGGGCCCGGCCGATTCCCGAACCCGCGCCGGTGACGACGGCTACCTTGCCTGTGAATGTGCTCATCGTGCGGACACCTTGTCTGTGTTGTTGCCGGCGGCCGTGCTCGCCGACGCGGAGGTCAGATCTGCGGTTGCGACGCTACGGTACGCATCGAGATCGAAATGCTTGGTCTGACGACGGAACTCGAACGTGAACCCGGGCCACAGGGTGGTGTTGTTTCCGTGCTTGTCCAGATACCAGCTGGCGCAGCCACCGTTCATCCAGACGCTCTTGGCGAGCTGGTCCTGCAGAGTCACGTTGTACTCGTCCTGCACGTCCTTGCGCACTTCGATGGTCCCGATGTCGTGCTTGTCGATGGTGTTCAAGGCGTCGACCAGGTAGTTGATCTGCGACTCGATCATGAAGACCATCGAGGTGTGCCCGAGGCCGGTGTTGGGGCCGACGAGGAAGAACATGTTCGGGAAGTTCGCCACCGCGGCACCCTTGTAGCCCTGCTGTCCGCCGTCGTCGAACGTCTGCGCCAGCGTCCGGCCGTCCTTGCCGACGATGGCTTGGTATGCAGGCGAATCGGTGACGTGGAAGCCGGTGGCGACGACGAGTGCGTCGATCGGGCGCTCGGTGCCGTCCTTGGTGACGATCGATCCCTTCCGGATCTCGGCGATGCCGTCGGTCACGAGGTCGACGTTGCTCTGCGCGAGAGCGGGGTAGTACGCGTTGGAGATCAACATGCGCTTGCAGCCGATGCGGAAGTTCGGAGTCACCTTCGCGCGCAGCGCCTTGTCCTTGATCTGCGTGCGCAGATGATTCTCCGACGCCCACTGCAGCGGCTTCATGAACGCGGGGTTCTTCGCCAGCCCGACGACCTGGGTCTCACGCATCGCGTAGATGCCGGCGCGGGCGAGGCGCTGGAAGCCGGGCACATGCTTGAAGGCGAAGCGCTCGAGCTTGGTGTACGGGCGATCGGCGCGAGGGAGGATCCACGGCGCGGTGCGCTGGTAGACGTCGAGGTGCTCGACCTGGCCTGCAATGGCGGGAACGATCTGGATCGCCGACGCGCCGGTCCCGATGACGGCGACGCGCTTACCGGCGAGCGAGACGTCGTGGTTCCACTGAGCGGAGTGGAAGACGTCGCCCTCGAAATCGTGAATTCCCTTGATATCGGGCAGGTTCGGCTCACACAGTGCGCCGACGGCCGAGACGACGATCTTGGCGGTGTAGTTGCCGGTGGTCGTCTCGACGTCCCAGCGGCTGGTGGAGGCGTTCCATCGCGCCGACGTCACGTCCGTGCCGAAGACGTGCTTGTCCATGACGCCGTACTTGCGCGCAACTCCGGCGATGTACTTCTGGATCTCGGGCTGGGTGGAGAACGAACGAGTCCACTCCGGGTTCAGCGCGAACGAGTACGAGTACAGATGCGAGGGCACGTCGCAGGCTGCACCGGGGTAGGTGTTGTCGCGCCAGGTACCGCCCACATCGTGGCCGCGTTCGACGACGACGAAATTCTTCTTGCCTGCCTTGGTCAGCTTGATCGCTGCTCCGAGCCCGGCGAAACCACTGCCGATGATCAGCGTATCGACGTGACGCGGCGACGTTGCGCGGTCCGAAGTATCTGTTACGGGAAGACTCATGTAGAGCAGACTAGAAGCTTACTGAGTGTGAGTCAATAGTTATTGACTACTATTCAATAGGATGATTGCATGGCGGATGTGAACCGCGCTGGAGTATCGACGACGAAAAGGACCAGACTCAGTCCGCAGCAACGACGAGCGCAGCTGATCGAGCTCGGCACCGAGATGCTCGCCGATCGGCCACTCGAACAGATCTCCGTCGAGGACATCGCCGATCAGGCCGGAGTCTCCCGAGGTCTACTGTTCCACTACTTCGCGTCCAAGCAGGACTTTCACCTCGAAATAGTCCGCGAGGCGTCGCGGTCGATGATCGAACGGACCGCACCCGACCCCGACCTCGAACCCTTCGAGATTCTGCGCGACTCCATCGCCAACTACGTCGACTACGTCAGCGAGAAACGCGACACCTTCATCTCCCTGCTCCGCGGCACGGCAAGCGGAGACCCCCAGATGCGCGAGGTGTTCGAGCAGACCCGCACCACCATGGCCGATCGCACTCTCGTCCAACTCGCTCAACTCGACGTCGATGTCACCCCCACCATCGACCTCGCCGTCCGCGGGTGGATCGCCTTCGTCGAAGAAGCCACCATCACCTGGCTCAGAAATCCACAGATCACCCGCGACGAGTTGATCGACCTGAACGTCAACGCCCTACCTGCTGTCGCCCTGGCCCCGGGCATGATCTCCGCGCTGCTGGGAGCCGACGCCGACGCCTGAGCCCCGCCCCAGTGTGCGTCCCCCCGGTTCGACGTCCTCCCCGGTTGGACGTCCTCCCCGGTTGCAGGTCCTCCCCAGTTGGGATCAATGTCCCTTTGTTGCAGTCTGACCGACTGAATCCCGCATTCATCCGAAGTGCGGCCGAGGCCACAGCCGAATGAATGCGGCTTTGTTGCAGTCTGACCGACTGAATCCCACATTGATCCCAACCCGGGTGCGCCCAGAAACGACGAAAGCGGCCCACTCCCGAAGGAGTGGGCCGCTTGTCGCTGTCGGAGATCTAGTCTTCGCCGACCTTGTTGAAGGCCTCGTCGATGATTTCGAGTTGCTCGACGGCGTGCACCTTGCTCGATCCCGAGGACGGTGCGGACATGGCGCGACGGGAGATGCGCTTGATGCCGACCAGCTTTTCGGGCATGAGTTCGGGCAGTGCGAGACCGAAGAACGGCCAGGCACCCTGGTTCGCAGGCTCTTCCTGAACCCAGCGGAATTCCGTTGCGTTCGGGTAGCTCTCGAGTGCTTCCCGGATTCGACGCGTCGGCACGGGGTAGAGCTGCTCGATTCGGACGATGGCGACGTCGTCGCGGTTGTCCTTCTGCTTGCGAGCGAGGAGCTCGTAGTAGAGCTTGCCGCTGACCATCAGCACACGCTTGACCTTGCTGCGGTCGCCGGTGCCGGTGTCGTAGGTGGGCTCGTCGAACACCGAGTGGAACTTGCCGTCGGTGAAGTCCTCGATGTTGCTCACTGCTGCCTTGTTGCGCAGCATCGACTTCGGGGTGAAGACGATCAGCGGGCGACGGATTCCGTCACGCGCATGCCGACGCAGCAGGTGGAAGTAGTTCGCGGGGGTCGAGGGGAGTGCGACGGTCATCGATCCTTCGGCGCACAGCGTCAGGAAGCGTTCGATGCGTCCGGACGTGTGGTCCGGGCCCTGACCCTCGTGGCCGTGCGGGAGCAGCAGCACAACGTCGGAGAGCTGTCCCCACTTGGCTTCACCGGACGAGATGAACTCGTCGATGATGGACTGGGCACCGTTGACGAAGTCACCGAACTGCGCTTCCCACATCACCAGTGCGTCCGGGTTGCCCACGGAGTAGCCGTACTCGAAGCCGACGGCCGCGAACTCGCTCAGTGCGGAGTCGTAGACCATGAACTTGCCGGGATTGTCGCTGCCGATGTTCTGCAGCGGCGTGTACTCGGAACCGGTCTTGCGGTCGATGATCACCGAGTGCCGCTGCGTGAACGTGCCGCGGCGGGTGTCCTGGCCCGAGAAACGAATGTTGCGTCCCTCGTCCACGAGCGAGCCGAGTGCGAGCAGTTCGCCGAAGGCCCAGTCGACCTTGCCCTCGTACGCCATTTCCCGACGCTTCTCGAGCACCGGCTTGACGCGGGGGTGCACGTTGAATCCCTCGGGAATGTCGAGGTGCGCATCACCGATGCGGTGCAGGACGGCCTTGTCGACGGCTGTGGTGAGTTTGGTCGGCAACTGCTGGTCGAGTTCGACCGATTCGCTGGGCTCCGGGGTGTACTTCTCGAGTTCGCGTACCTCGTTGAAGACGCGTTCGAGCTGACCCTGGTAGTCGCGGAGCGCGTCCTCGGCTTCCTTGAGCGAGATGTCGCCACGGCCGATGAGCGATTCGGTGTAGCTCTTGCGGACGCTGCGCTTGGTGTCGATCACGTCGTACATCGCCGGCTGGGTCATCGAGGGGTCATCACCCTCGTTGTGTCCGCGACGGCGGTAGCAGATCATGTCGATGACGACGTCCTTGTGGAACTTCTGACGGAAGTCCACTGCGAGCTGAGCCACCCAGGCACATGCCTCGGGGTCGTCGCCGTTGACGTGGAAGATCGGCGCGGCGATCATCTTGGCCACGTCGGTGCAGTACTCGGACGAGCGCGAGAACTCCGGCGAGGTGGTGAAGCCGACCTGGTTGTTGACGACGATGTGCACGGTTCCGCCGGTGCGGTAGCCACGCAGATCGGACAGGTTCAGCGTTTCCGCGACGACGCCCTGGCCTGCGAAGGCCGCGTCGCCGTGCAGCATCAGCGGCAGCACGGAGTAACCGCCCTGGCCGGTGCCCTTGTCCAGGAGGTCCTGCTTGGCCCGGACGAGGCCTTCGAGAACGGGGTCGACGGCTTCGAGGTGCGACGGGTTCGCCGTGAGCGAGACCTTGATGTCGTTGTCGCCGAACATCTGGATGTACGTGCCCTCGGCGCCGAGATGGTACTTCACGTCACCGGAGCCGTGTGCGGCAGCCGGGTTCATGTTGCCCTCGAACTCGGTGAAGATCTTCGAGTACGGCTTGCCGACGATGTTGGCCAGCACGTTCAGACGACCGCGGTGCGGCATGCCGATGACGACCTCGTCGAGGGCGTACTCGGCGCTCTGGTCGATGACGGAGTCCATCATCGGGATGACCGACTCGGCACCTTCGAGCGAGAAGCGCTTCTGTCCGACGTACTTGGTCTGCAGGAACGTCTCGAAGGCCTCGGCTGCGTTGAGCTTGCTGAGGATGTACTTCTGTTGCGCCACAGTTGGTTTGACGTGCTTGGCTTCGACGCGTTCCTGCAGCCACGAGACCTGCTCGGTCTCGAGGATGTGGGTGTACTCGACGCCGACGTGGCGGCAGTACGAGTCGCGCAGGACGCTGAGCACGTCGCGCAGCTTCATCTTGTCCTTGCCGTGGAATCCGCCGACCTTGAACTCGCGGTCGAGGTCCCACAGCGTCAGGTCGTGGCTGATCACGTCGAGGTCCGGATGCATCCGGAACTTGTCCTTGGTGAACTGCAACGGGTCGGTGTCGGCCATCAGGTGACCGCGGTTGCGGTACGCCGCGATGAGCTCGAGCACGCGGGTGTTCTTGTCGACGGTGCCCTCGGGCAGATCCTTGCGCCAGCGGATCGGCTCGTACGGGATCTTGAGCGAATGGAACAGCTCGTCGTAGAACTCGTCGCTGATCAGCAGATTGTGGATCGTCTTGAGGAAGTCGCCCGACTCCGCACCCTGAATGATGCGGTGGTCGTACGTCGAGGTCAGCGTCATGAGCTTGCCGACGCCGAACTCGGCGAGACGCTCGTCGCTGGCACCCTGGAATTCCGCCGGGTACTCCATGGCACCGGCACCGATGATGGCACCCTGGCCGTTCATCAGGCGCGGGACGGAGTGGACGGTGCCGATTCCGCCGGGGTTGGTCAGCGAGATCGTGACGCCCTGGAAGTCCTCGCCGGTGAGCTTGCCGTCGCGGGCACGCCGGACGATGTCCTCGTACGCGTTGTAGAACTGCGTGAACGTGAAGTCCTGCGTGTTCTTGATGGCCGCGACGACGAGGGAACGGTTGCCGTCCTTGCCGGGAAGGTCGATCGCCAGACCGAGGTTGATCGACGCCGGAGTGACGGCATTGGGCTTGCCGTCGACCTCGGCGAAGTGGCGGTTCATGTTCGGGAACGCCTTGACGGCCTGCACGATGGCGTAGCCGAGCAGGTGCGTGAACGAGATCTTGCCGCCGCGGGTACGCGCGAGGTGGTTGTTGATGACGAGGCGATTGTCGACCATGAGCTTGGCCGGGATGGCTCGCACGCTGGTAGCTGTCGGAATCTGCAGCGAAGCGGACATGTTCTTGGCAACCGCTGCAGCTGCGCCGCGCAGAATTTTGCTCGACTCTTCACCGAATTCGGCAGCGGCGGGCTTGGCCGGGGCTGCCTTCTTCTCGGCCGGCTTGGCCGGGGCCGACTTCGCCGGAGCAGGCTTGGATTCAGCAGCCTTGGGAGCTGCGGCCTTCGCGGGGGCTTCGGTCTTCTTGGGAGCTTCGGTCTTCGGGGCTTCGGTCTTCGCGGCCGAGGCGGCGGGCTTCGCAGGAGGCGCGGGTGCTGCGGGAGGAGCGGACTTGGCCGAGCTGCCGTTCGAGGCCGAGCCGTTGGAACCGGACTTACCGTTGGAGATGGGGTTCTCGTCGATCACGGCTTCGGGGTCGTAATCGGTGAGGAACTCGTGCCAGCTCGCGTCGACGGAGGACGGGTCCTGCTTGAACCGCTGGTACATCTCGTCGACCAGCCATTGATTTTGTCCGAATTGGGTAGTAGAGCTGCTGCTCACGGCAGTAGTTCGCCTCGTTTCTGTCTTCGTTCCCGATCAGCGCGCGTACGACTCCAGGCTAGACCTCGGGTCGAGATCGCGTGCGTCCGGGACGTAGCTGTGATATGTACTCACCGGTAACCATCGGCCTCGTTGTCGATGACCCCGTTGACTATCGAATTATTCCCCCGGTTCGTTTCGGCTGCAGCCCACAATGTGGCGTAGAAGCCGTCCCGTTTGCGAAGTTCGGAATGTCGTCCGACTTCCACGATACGACCACCTTCGACGACCACGATCAAATCCGCTCGTGCGGCGGTGGCCAATCGGTGCGCGACGACCACTGCGGTGCGGGTTCGCGCAACGGCGTTGCTGGCTTCGAGGACCTTGCGTTCGGTGGCCGGATCGAGGGTCGCGGTCGCTTCGTCGAGCAGGAGTAGATCGGGATCCACCAGTTCGGCGCGGGCCAGCGCAATGAGCTGTCGTTGGCCGGCCGACAACCCTTGGCCGCGTTCGCCGACAGGTTGCTGCATACCGCCGCGAAGTGCAGCGATGGTGTCGAGGGCCCCGACCGAGCGTGCCGCGTTCTCGATGTCGGCCCTGCTGGCATCGGGCCTGCCGTACGCGATGTTCGACGCGATGGTTCCGGTGAACAGGTGGGCTTCCTGCGGTACGACGCCCAGCCGGTGGCGGTAGTCGGACAACCGGTAGTCGCGGAGGTCGTGGCCACCTACGCGTACCGATCCCGAGGTCGGGTCGTAGAACCGAGCGAGCAGCTTCACGACGGTGGATTTGCCTGCTCCGGTGCGGCCGACCAATGCGACGGTGGTGCCGGCCGGGATGCTGAGAGATACCTCACTGAGCGCGTCGGAGTGAGCTCCGGCATACCGAAAGCTGACGTCGACGAGGTCGATGTCGGCGTGCAGGCGATTGCCGACGACTGCACCGGACCCGGTCGCTGTCGCTGTTTCGATCGAACTCGTCGTGCGTAGGAGGTCTCCGATTCGGCCGACGCCGACGCGGGCCTGCTGGTAGCCGTCGAATACTTGCGAGAGTTGCTGGATCGGGCCGAAGAGGAGTCCGAGGTACAACACGAACGCCACCAGGGTGCCCGCGGTGGCGGTGCCCGTGGCGATTTGATGCGCACCGACGAAGACGACGACGGCCAGCGCGACATCCGAGAGCAGCGTGATGAACGGGAAGAACACCGAGATCGCGGTCTGCGATCGCATGCGGCTCGCACGGTAGCGGTTGCTGCGTTCGGCGAAGCGAGAGGCTGCGTACTCCTCACGTCGGTATGCCTGCGCTGCGCGCAGTCCGGTGACGTTCTCCTGGAAATCGGCGTTGACGATCGAGATGCGTTCGCGCGAGGTCGAGTACGCAGCCGAGGAGATGCGTCGGAAGACGACGGTTGCGACGGCGAGCGGCGGCACGACGGCCAGGGCGACCAGCCCGAGCGTCGTATCCGTGACGAGCAGTGCGATCGCGATGCCGACGACGGTCAGCACGCTGACCACGGCCGTGGACGCGCCGGTCTGGATGAACGACGACAGCGCATCGACGTCGGTGGTCATTCGCGTCATGATGCGCCCGGACAGCTCGCGCTCGTAGTAGTCCAGCCCGAGTCTCTGAATGTGCGCGTAGCTGCGTACTCGCAATCCGAACAGCACCCGCTCGCCGGCTCGTGCGGTGAGCACGGTCGTCGCGCAGACCACGAACCAGCTGGCAGCAGCCAGGGCGACGCCTATCGATGTTGCGATCCACAGGGTGTCGGAGTCCCCGCGGGCCACGCCGCCGTCCACCGCGTACCGGACGAGTGAGGGAAAGGCGATCGAGGCGATCGAGTCCAGCGCCAGCAGCACCACGACACCTGCCAGCAGCAGCCGGACAGGACTCAGCAGTCGTGAGAGCCGGAATTCCGGGTCGGGTCGACGCAACTGTTGTCCCGATCCGCCTGGTTCCTCCGTTGCCGGTGGCAGGGCTGCCACCGCGTCGGAGATGGCCTGCGTCGGTGCCAACGAGCCGAATGCGCCGGCCATCGCTGCGCCGTGGGTGCCTCCGCCTCCGGCACCTGCGGGCGGCATCGCGGTACCGGGGTTCGATGCGGCTTCCAGAGCATCGTCCGGCCAGAGCATCGCCGCCGACGGTTCCGTGCGCGGTTCCGGTGCGGCGTCGCTGTGTTCGTTCTCGTCTCCGCCCGCGAGGAGAGCGCGGAACAGTGGGCAGCGCTCGTCGAGTTCGTCGACTGTGCCGGTGTCGATGATGTGTCCACCGTCGAGGACGGCTACTCGGTCGGCCAACGTCAGCGTCGATCGGCGGTGTGCGAGGACGAGGGTCGCCCGGGTACGCACGCCGCGCAATGCGTCGAAGATGGCGGCCTCGGTCTCGGCGTCGACGGCGGAGGTGGCGTCGTCGAGGACGAGAATCCGCGGCTCGACCAACAGGGCGCGAGCCAGGGCGATGCGTTGGCGTTGCCCGCCCGAGAGGGTGAGGCCGCGTTCGCCGACGAGACTGTCGTAGCCATCGGGCAGAGCGTCGATGAAGGTCGAGGCCTGAGCCAGCCGAGCCGCGTGTTCGATCTCCTCCGCGCTTGCCTCGGGCCTGCCGAGCGCGATGTTGGCGGCGATGGTGTCGGAGAACAGAAACGGCTCGTCGAAGACCAACGACACCGCTTCGCGCAGTGACGCGGAATCCAGGTCGTCGATGTCGATGGACGTGTCCCCGGAGGTCACCGCGATCCGGCCGCGAGTAGGGCGATAGAAGCGGGGGAGCAGCAGGGAGAGCGCGGTCTTTCCCGAGCCCGCGTGTCCCACGACGGCCACCGTCTCCCCGGGGGCGATGCTCAGGTCGAGGTCGCTGAGAACGTTGCGCTCTGCCTCGAATCCGAACGTGACGCCGGTGAGGTGGACGCCGAGGGGGCCGTCGGGCAGTGCGATGGGGTGCGCCGGTTCCGGTGCGGTCGGCTCGGTGTCGACCACTTCGTAGACGCGCTCGACGGCCGCGCGGGAGAGCTGCGCCATGATCACCACCGACGACACGGTTCGGGTGACGGCCGACAGCGTGGCCACGTAGGTGGCGAAGGCGAGGAAGGTGCCGATGGTGATGTGGCCGTGCAGTGCCAACCAGCCGCCGAGAGCGATGACGCCGACCAGTCCGAGCTGAGGAATGGTTGCCATGGTCGGTGCGAACCGTGAATTGATGCGGGCCGAGCGCATACGTTCGGCGAACAGCCTGCGCCCGAGAGCTTCGATGCGATCCACCGCACGCGCTTCCTGCCCGAAGCCCTTGACCACCCGGACTCCGGTGACGGTCTCCTCCACGTGCTGGGCCAGATCGGCGGCGCGCTGTTGTGCTGACCAGGTGGCAGCGAAGAGGGTGGGTCGCATCCGGTAGACGACGACGCTGACCGCGGGAACGATGACGACCGCGACAAGGGTGAGCAGCGGTGAGAGGTAGGCCATCACGACCAGGGCCAGGACGAACTGCAGAATTGCCCCGGCCGACAGCGGCACCATGGCGAGCAGACCCTGCACCAACTGCAGGTCGGTGATCGATCTCGACACGACCTGGCCGGTTCGGATTTCGTCCTGCTTGCGACCGTCGAGTCGCTGCAGCGACGCCAGCAGGTCCATCCGCAGATCGTGTTGGACATCGATCGACAGGCGCCCGGCGAGCATGCGCCGACCGAACTGGCAGGCGAACCGGAGAGCACCCAGCAGTGCGATGGCTATCGCGACTCCGGCGATCACGTCGTTCTTGCCTGCGCTGGCGTCGTCGATCGCGAGGCGCGTCAGCAGCGGAAACGAGATGTCGATGAGCGCGGCGATCATCGTCACGCCCAGTGCGCCGAGTGCCGTCCGCCGGTGCAACATGCACTGCGCGAGCAGACGTCTGATCCAGCCACGCCGTGTGATCGACGACGCGGTGATCGACGACGCGGTGGTCGGCCGGGAGTCGGTGGGTACGCCGGACGAGCCGGGGGCGGTTTCCAGCAGACGGGTACTGCCCGTATTGCTGCCCGACCCTGCTCGATCCTTCACGTATTCGCTGTGTGCCATCGATTCACACGGTAGACCCGGCTACCGACAGCAGGATCGGGCGAACATCCCCACCGATGCGGTGGTCAGTCGATGTCCCGGGTACGGGCCAGGAACCACCCGCCACCGGTGAGGATCACGGCCCACAGGGCAAGTCCGAGCGGAGCCCACGGCCACGACGCGAGGTCGCCCGCATCGTCCAATTGTGTCGCTGCCATCGTCGGCAATGTCAGGTTCGACGGCAGCGCGGTTGCCACCGGTCCGAAACCGACTCCGAACAGAATGAGGGACAGCAGTCCTTCACCGAACGGCAGCCAGGCGACGAGCACGATGGCGGCCCAGGTCGGGGATTTGAGCAGCAACCCCAGCCCGGCTCCGATGAGCGACCACAGCACCACGGCGAGCAAGCACGACGCGACGACGCCGATGAAAGCGCCGTCGAGGACGATTGTTCGTTGGCTGAAGATCAGCAGACACACCAGGCTCGCCAGGAGCACGACGAGGCCGTACCCCAGGGCGAACAGGGCGGTGACGATGAGTTTGGCGGCAACGACGCCGTCTCTGCCGCGGGCCGTCAGGAAGCTGGTGGTGATGGTCTTGTGTCGAAACTCGGTTCCGGCGTTGACCGCGCCGAAGATGCCGGCGAACAGGATGGCGGCACCCGCGGCGACGTACAGGCCGATGGAGGCGACACCGCCGGCGATCTGAAGATCTTCCTCGAACTCGCCCAGCTGGTTCGCGATCACCGAGGTGATGACGGACGCGAACACGCCGACAACGATCGGTGCGATCGCCAGCGCCCACCAGAACTTCAGTGTGGTGACCTTGCGGATCTCGGATGTCAACAGCGCGTTCATCGCGAACCCCCGTTCCAGTTCTGCGGTGGTCCGTAGCTCTGTGGCGGCGGTGAGTACCCCTGGTTGTATCCAGGCGGTGGCCCGTATCCAGGCGGTGGTCCGTATCCCGGCGGCGGTCCGTATGCAGTGGGTTGGACGGGTGCTGCGGTGTACTGACCGGCGGTCATGGACAGGAACACCTGCTCGAGGTCGACGTGTTCGCTGGTGGTGCCGAAGACCGCGACCCCAGCGTCGGCCGCGATGCGCGTGACGGTGGCGGCGTCGGCACCCGCGACGCCGATGCGGCCGTCGGGCAGCAGTTGGGTGTCGGTGAGTCCGGTGGACGACAACGCCAGAGCCAGTTTCGCCGGGTCGGACGCGGCGACGAGTACGCGGCTCGGGCGGCTGGATCGCAGCTGAGCGATGGATCCCTGGTACATCAGGGTGCCGGCGCTGACGATGACGAGAGTGTCGACGGTCTGCTCGATCTCGCGCAGGATGTGGCTCGATACCAGGACGGTTCTCCCCGATGCCGCGAACGCTTTGAGGAAGTCTCGAAGCCAGGCGATCCCCTCGGGATCGAGGCCGTTCGCGGGTTCGTCGAGTACGAGGATCTCGGGATCGCCGAGTAGAGCTGTCGCCAACGTCAATCGCTGACGCATGCCGAGAGAGAACCCGCCTGCTGCGCGGTGCGCGGCGTCGCCCAGACCGACGAGGTTCAGGACGTCGAGGGCGCGGCTGTCGGGTACCCCGATCGCCGCGGTATAGATCTTCAGGTGGTGCTCGGCGCTGCGTTTGGGGTGCAGACTCAGCGAGTCGAGAACGGCCCCGACGGTACGGGCCGGGTGGGTCGCCGTACGAAACGGAACGCCGTTGACGAGGCCGACGCCCGAAGTCGGGGCGACGAGGCCGAGCAGCATCCGCAGTGTCGTGGACTTGCCGGAGCCGTTCGGCCCGAGAAATCCGGTGACGGTTCCGCGTGGAACGACGAAGCTCAGGTCCGAGACCGCGCGAACGGTACCGAATTGTTTCGTCAGAGCCTGCGCTTCCAGCGCCGGAGCCGAGTAGCTGGTCATCTGTGCGGTGTCCCCCTGGCCGTCGGTGCACCTCGTGTGCCGGTTGCTTGGCGGCAACCGGTACACGAGGTTACGGGGTGGGACCGACGGGCGGGATGACCCGGTTTCAGCGATGCAACGCCGCAGCGATCTCCCGGTACGTCTCGAGCGGGTCGGCGTCGTCGGGCAGCGAGTGCAGCGTCACGTGCGACGCGCCTGCAGTGAGGTGCTCGTCGAGTCGCGCCGCGATGGCGTCGGCATCGCCGTGTGCGACGAGCGCGTCGATCAGTCGGTCACTGCCGCCGTCGCCGATTTCCTCGTCCGAGTAGCCGAGCCGGTTCAGATTGTTGGTGTAGTTGCGCAGATGCAGGTAGGGATTGTTCACCGGTGGCCGACCGATCGCGCGTGCCTTCTCCGGATCGGTCTCGAGCACCACCTTGTGCTCGGGAGCGAGAATCTTGTTCGGCCCCACTGCTTCTCGGGCTTCACGGGTGTGTTCGGGAGTGGTCAGATAGGGGTGCGCGCCTGCGGTACGGCTCGCGGCCAGCGCGAGCACCTTGGGGCCGAGCGCGGCGAGGACCCGACGCTCCATCGGGACTCCGGCCTCGTCGAGGTCGTCTAGGTAGCTCACCAATGCGTCGTACGGCTTCTGATACTCCTGGGTGGCCTCGGGGTGACCGGCACCGATGCCCAGGACGAACCGTCCGGGGTGCTTGCTCTCGATGCGGTGATACGACGCGGCGACGTCGGCGGCTGCATCGGACCAGATGTTGACGATGCCGGTGGCGACGACGATGGTGTCCGTGGCGTCGAGGATCTCCTCGGTGGTCGTCAGGTCCGCGGGCGGGGATCCGCCGAGCCAGATGGTCCCGTAGCCGAAGGACTCGATGGCGCGGGACAACTCCGGCGTGAACGCCGAGTGCAGTCGCCAGACGCCGTACTTGCCGAGTTCAGGTGTGGAAGTCATGTTCGAAGTCAACGCAGCAGCCTCTCGAAGATTCCGGGCATTCTCATTCGTCCGGTTCGATGATGCGATTTTCCGGGAACCGTGCGGGCGGCGGGCCGAAGGCGTCACGGGCGTTCTTGATGACGCCTTTGCCGACCACTCGGTTGCCCGCGCCGCCGATCGCCGCGCCGATTCCGGCGGGAAGCATCTTGCCGACCAGCAGTGCACTGCGCTTGGCCAGGTATTTGGTGACGAACTTCTTCACCAGCGATTTGTTCATGCTGGCCATCGAGCCGCCCGGGATGCGCGAGGTGACGAGTGGGCCCCAGTTCTTGGCTGTCTTGCCCACTGTTCGTTGAACGATCTGCATGCCCGATTCGCCCAGTGCCACCGAGAGCACCAGCGCGCGTCGCTGCTGGTGATTCTCGACGGGAATGCCGTGCACGGACGCGACCGACAGCGTCAGCAGAGCGGACGACTCGATGAAGAAGGCGGTCTCGGCACCGACGGCGGCGAGCGATGCGACCGTACCGATTCCGGGGACCGCCGCTGCGCCTCCCACTGCCGATCCGCTGCCGGTGACCGCCAGCAGGAATCGCTTCTCGAGCCGTTCGATGATCTGGGCCGGGGTGTCGTACGGGTGTGCTCGACGCACGTGCGCGACATATTTGTCGACGGCGGGCCCCTGTAGGCGGCTGGCGTTGTCCAGGATGTTGACCAGGGCCCGTTCGAGCTTGCCTCCGCTCGAGATCTCGACCTGAGCGTCGTCCTTCTTGCCTGCCATCGATACCTCTTTCGGTTGCGAGCGTCGGTGACGCTGGTCGGGGGAGTTACCCGCGAATTCTTCGTTGCACACGTACGGGGCAATTTAGACTGGTGGCGTGCAGATTCCTGCGAGCGAGGTGGTGTCCGGTGGCGCGCGCCGCGTCGGGGTGCGGGCATGTTCGAGACTCTGTCGAGCGGCATCGCGGCGTCGCCGGTGACGATTCGCGCGGCCGACGAGGAAGGTATGGCGTCGTGACGACACACGTTTGGCCCACTCTGAAGTACGACAACGCACGCGACGCGATCCGATTCATCGTCGACGTGTTGGGATTCGAGGAGCGCGCGGTTCACGGCGAAGGCGACCGCGTCGATCATGCGGAACTGCGCTGGCCCGACGGCGGCGGGGTGATGCTGGGCAGTGTTCGCGACGGGAGTGCCATCGGCGAACTGCCGCCGGGTGTCGGGTCGATCTACATCGTCACCGACGACCCCGACGGCATCCACGATCGCGTCGTCGCGGCGGGCGGCACCGTCACGCAGGGCCTGCGCGAGGAGGAATACGGCAGCCGCGGCTTCACCTGCCGCGACGCCGAGGGGGTCTACTGGAGCTTCGGTACCTACGCCGGGGCATAGCCGTCACTGTTACACCCAGTGCTCGGGCGGGACCAGTTCGTCCGGCTTCGGCGGCTGCGGCGCGGTGCCGTCGCCGAAGGGCGATCCGCCGAGTGATTCACGTCCGTGCGGTTCGAGCCAGCCGGCCAGATCGGGCCCCTTCGGCACGATGCCCGACGGATTGATGTCGGTGTGCACCTCGTAGTAGTGCCGCTTGATGTGATCGAAGTCGACGGTGTCACCGAATCCGGGAGTCTGGAACAGGTCGCGTGCGTAGTTCCACAGCACCGGCATCTCGGTGAGCTTGCTGCGGTTGCACTTGAAGTGGCCGTGGTAGACGGGATCGAAACGGACGAGGGTGGTGAACAGTCGCACGTCGGCCTCGGTGATGTGCTCGCCGACGAGATACCGCCGGGTGGACAGCCGTTCGACGAGCCAGTCGAGGCGAGCGAACAGGCGGTCGTACGCCTTTTCGTATGCCTCTTGCGAGCCGGCGAATCCGCAGCGGTAGACGCCGTTGTTGACGTCCTTGAACACCAGATCGGCCACCTCGTCGATCTCGCCGCGGAGCGCCTCCGGGTACAGATCGGGCGCGCCCTCGCGGTGGTACTGCGTCCACTCGGTGCTGAGGTCGAGGGTGATCTGTGGGTAGTCGTTGGTGACGACCTGGCCGGTGGGAACGTCGACGATCGCCGGCACGGTGATGCCTCGTTCGTAGTCCGGGAACCGTGCGAAGTAGGCGTCCTGCAGCCGAGGGATCTGTAGAACCGAGTCGACGCCGCCCGGCTCCTCCTGGAAGTTCCAGCTGCGCGGGTCGTGGGTCGGACCCGGAATGCCAAGGGACAGAACATCTTCGAGCCCGAGGAGTCGACGCGCGATGATGGATCGATGGGCCCACGGGCAGGCCCGCGCCGCGATCAACCGGTAACGCCCGGGCTCCACCGGATACCCGTCCCGGCCGTCGGCGGTGATGCGCGTCGGGATGTAGTTGGTATCGCGCTTGAATTCCTCGCCCGGCTTCACGTAGGTGGCGTCCTCGGCCATGATCGAACTCCTCACATCGGTCGGTCTCACGAACGCTACCCAGTCCGGACCGGATTCAAGCGCCTAGGTTCGACGCACGGCGGTGTGGCAGGCGCCGATCTCCACGTAGTCGAGCCGGGCGGCAAGGCGTCGAGCGGTCGTGTTCTCCGGTCGCGCTCGCCACTGCGGTATCAGGCCGTCGTCGATGGCATCGTTGGTCGCGAGCCGCCCGACGACCGCGGCGTATCCGTGTCGTCGGTGTTCCGGGTCGGTGAGAACGCGCATGTCGGCCAGGATCATATTTTCTTCCGAGTACCCGGCCGAGGCCAGGGATCGCGCCGAATCCGCGGGTCGGTCGTCTCCGAGCAAAGTGAACCAGTGCCGCGACACCGGCTCGCCGAATGCCTCCGTCACGTCGGCCTCGCTGCAGTGCTCCGCCAGAGCACGGGCGTGCTCTGCGTCGTGGGAGATCAGCGGATCGTGGACGTCGATGGTGTGGCCGATCTCGGATCCGTAGGCCAGCGTGTGGGAGTCGATCTCGTACTGCTCGACGCGATCGCCCAGCAGCGTCGCCAACCACGTCCGACCGGTGTCTGCCTGGCCCTCGATGCCGCGTGCGGCGTCCACGGCCCAGGACGGCCCGACGATCAGAGTGGTCTGCGCCAGTCGGAGTACGACGATGTTCTCGGTGTCGGTCCGATGTTCGACGCGGTCCGCGGTGGTATCGAGGGCACGGTCGTCCAACGACAGCCGTCGGCACCAGGCGAGTCGGACGATGTCGAGTCGGTGGGGATCGAATCGGTCGGCTTCGTAGGCAGGCAATTCCACGGTTCGACAGTAGCGACGGCACTTGAACCGACGGGCTGCGGCAGCTGTGGCGGCATTTCTGTTTCACCGTCCCAAAGCAATCTTTCGAACTTTTTCGCCCCCGGTGTTTCGCTCAGCGCCAATAGATGGCAGACTCGGTTTTGAGATTAGAGCTTCGACGTGAAGATCTAGCTCGCTTACAGAAGGTTTACAGAATGACGCAGGGCAGTGTGAAGTGGTTCAACGGCGAAAAGGGCTTCGGCTTCATCGAGCAGGATGGTGGCGGACCGGACGTTTTCGTTCATTACTCGGAGATTCAGGGTAGCGGCTTCAAGTCGCTCGACGAGGGCCAGCGCGTGGAGTTCGAGGTGGGCCAGGGTCAGAAGGGCCCCCAGGCTACCGGCGTCCGCGCCATCTGATTCAAGCTTCGTAGCCCGATTTCTCCTGGTGGACTGAAACTCTAGACTTTTTCAGCACCAGAAACTCGGTGACAAGGCCGGATACACGGAAGTAATTCCGAGTATCCGGCCTTCGTCTGTTCGGTGAGGGCATCGACCGTGGTCGGTGCCCATTCTGCGTCGAAAGACGCCTTTGTCCCCTGGTGGGCGCATTGTCCGGGTTGCTCCGAGGCTACCGCCGGCCCTATATTCCAGTTGGAATAATTCGTGCGGGATAGGTGACAGGGGGATCGATGCGAGCTGGAACCGTCAATCCGCTGGGCGTCTCGATTCTGGCTCTGCTCTCGGAGGGCCCGATGCATCCCTACGAGATGTATCAATTGCTGCTCTCCCGCAAGGAAGATCGAATCGTCAAGATTCGCCCGGGTTCGCTCTATCACGCGGTCGCACGTCTGCACGAGCAGGAACTGGTCGACGAGGTCGGAACCGACCGGGGTGGCAACCGTCCGGAGCGCACCACCTATCGGATCACCTCGGCCGGACGGCAAGTGCTGACCGATCGGCTGACCGAAATTCTGAGAACCCCGGTGCGTGAATACCCGCAGTTCGTCCTCGGCCTGTCCGAAATGCACAACCTACCCGCATCCGACGCGACCGCCCTGTTGCGGGAGCGAATCGTGGACCTGACCGCGGACATCGACGAACTGTCGGGCTATCAACAGCTCGCAGCAGATCGCCAGATATCCGAAATCTATTGGGCCGGAATCGATTACATTCACCACATGCTGCGCGCAGAAGTGCAGTGGCTGACGCGCTACCTCGATCGGATCGACAGCGGCGAGCTCGACTGGCCGCATCACATCTCCGCACATCACACGAACCCGACTTCGGGGATAGGGAGCGCTACATGAATTCCGTCGAGACTGCCCCGTCGCAGCACGAGATCAGACCGTGGCCGGCGCTGTGGGCACTGTGCTTGGGCTTCTTCATGATCCTGGTGGACACGACGATCGTCGCGGTCGCGCAACCTGCGATCCTCACCGGGCTGAACACCGACATCAACAACGTCATCTGGGTCACCAGCGCGTATCTCCTCGCCTACGCCGTTCCGCTGCTGGTCACGGGCCGATTGGGTGACAAGTTCGGTCCGCGGAATCTGTACATCGCCGGCCTGGTGCTGTTCACTCTCGCGTCCGTGTGGTGTGGGCTGTCGGGATCGATCGACATGCTCATCGCGGCGCGCGCGGTTCAAGGTCTCGGCGCGGCGATGATCACCCCACAGACGATGGCGGTGATTACTCGCGTGTTCCCGGCGGAGAAGCGCGGAACGGCGATGGGGGCATGGGGTGCCGTCGCAGGCGTCGCTACGCTCGTCGGGCCGATTCTCGGCGGTGTGCTGGTCGACTCGCTCGGCTGGGAATGGATCTTCTTCATCAACGTGCCGGTGGGCATTCTCGCAATTGCGTTGGCGCTGAAGTTCGTTCCGGTGCTGCCGACCCACGATCACAAGTTCGATCTGCTGGGCGTTGCGCTCAGCGCTGTCGGACTCTTCTGCATCGTCTTCGGTATCCAGGAAGGTCAGAAGTACGACTGGGGTACCGGCGTGTGGATCCTCATCGGTGTCGGTCTGCTGGTCTTCGCGGGGTTCGTCTACTGGCAGTCCGTGAACACCAGCGAGCCGCTGGTGCCCTTGGCCCTGTTCCGCGACCGCAACTTCTCGCTGTCCAATATCGGTATCGCCGCAATGGGTTTCGCGATGTCCGGCATGATGCTGCCGATCATGTTCTACGCGCAGAGCGTCACCGGTCTGACGCCCACCCGATCGGCACTGCTGTTCGTTCCGATGGCGCTGCTCACCGGACTGCTCGCACCCAATATCGGCAAGCTCGTCGACAAGACGCATCCGCGGTACATCGCCGGATCGGGACTGTTCATCCTCGCCGCGTCGCTGCTGTGGTTCGCCTACGAGATGACGCCCACGACGGCCATCTGGAAGTTGCTGCTCCCCGTCGCTGCAATGGGTGTGGCGAATGCGTTGATCTGGTCTCCGCTGGCAGCGACGGCCACTCGCAATCTTCCGATGAGCCAGGCGGGTGCCGGTTCGGGAATTTACAACACCACCCGCATGATCGGCTCGGTTCTCGGTAGCGCGGGCATCGGCGCGCTCATCCAATCGCGCTTGGCCGCCGAACTACCTACCGGTGGATCGGCTTCGGGGGCAAACGAATTCGCCGGCCGAGTGCCCGAGATGCTGCGTGACGGCTTCACCACCGCCATGGCGCAGTCGCTGATTCTGCCCGCCGTCGTGCTCCTGGTCGGCATGGTCGCGGTCTGTTTCTACGCCCGGCCTGCGTTCGAGAAACCCATGTGAGTGGAACCTCGACCCCTGCTACGAAGTTCCACTCACATGCGGCGAAGCCGCTCTACAGCCCCAGATCCCGGCCGATCAGTTCCTTCATGATTTCGTTCGATCCGGCCCAGATCTTGGTCACGCGAGCGTCTTTCCACGCGCGGGCGGCGCGGTATTCGTTCATGAATCCGTAGCCGCCGTGCAGCTGGACGCAGTGGTCGAGAATTTCGTTCTGCACCTGCGAGCTCCACCATTTGGCCTTGGCTGCGTCGATGGCCGTCAGCTCGCCCTGGCCGTGGGCGACGATGCAGTTGTCGATGTATGCCTGCGCCACATCGAGTTTGGTGACGAGCTCGGCGAGCAGGAACTTGTTCCACTGCAGCGAGCCGATCTGCTGACCGAATGCCTTGCGGTCCTTGGCGTACTGCAGCGTCTCTTCGAGAATGGGCCGTACGTGTCCGAGGTTGGCCACCGAGCAGCTGATGCGTTCCTGGGGGAGCAGCTGCATCATGTGGATGAAGCCGCCGTCGAATTCGCCGATCATGTTGGCGCTGGGTACTCGCACGTTCTCGAAGAACAGTTCCGCGGTGTCGGATTCGGGCTGGCCGACCTTGTCGAGTTTGCGGCCGCGGGTGAATCCTTCGGTTCCGTTCTCGACGGCGAACAGCGTGATGCCCTTCGCCTTCTTCTCGGGCGTGGTGCGCGTGGCGACGATGACGAGGTCGGCGGAATTACCGTTGGTGATGAACGTCTTCGAGCCGTTGATGATGAAGTCGTCGCCGTCCTTGACGGCGGTGGTCTTCAGCGCGGCGAGGTCCGAGCCGCCGGAGGGCTCCGTCATGGCGATGGCGGTGAGGATCTCGCCGCTGCAGAACCCGGGCAGCCAGCGCTTCTTCTGCTCTTCGGTGGTGAGCTTGACGAGGTAGGGCGCGACGATGTCGACGTGGATACCGAAGCACGACGCCACCGCGGCACTCGAGCGGGCGAGTTCCTCACCGAGGACGGCGTTGAATCGGTAGTCCTCGGCTCCGCTGCCGCCGTATTCCTCGGGCACTTCGAGGCCGAGGAAACCGTTGCGTCCTGCTTCGAGCCAGATCTCGCGGTCGATGTATCGCTGTTCGACCAGCTTTTCCTCGACCGGTGTGATCGTCCTGGTGACGAACTCGCGTACCGATGCGCGGAAGTCGTCGTGGTCGGACTCGAACAGGCTGCGCTTCACTTACTTGTTCCTCTCGGTAACGGCTGATACGCGCACAATACTCGTCGGTAACTACGCCCCGGAACGCGTATGGCACTATGCGAGGCATGGCTGACGCACCTACCTCGCTCGTCCGATCGACCACTGCGGCCGGCGCCGAGGTCGCTGTCCTGACGTTCGATCACGGCCCCCTCAATCTGTTCGATCAGGCCATGTTCGACGCGGTGGCCGCGAACGTTGCCGATTTGGCCGCGAACCCGCCACGTGCGCTTCTGCTGCGTGCCGAGGGCAAGGTCAACTCGGCGGGCGTCGACGTGCACGTGTTCGAGGGATTGTCCGCGGCCGAGGGTGCCGATCTGTGGCGTGGGTTGTTCGCCGGCATCATTCACCCGCTCGAGGCGTTGCCGTGTCCGGTGATCTACGCCGCGCACGGTTTGACGCTGACCGCGGCGTTCGAGATCTCGCTGGCCTGCGACATCGTTCTGGCCGGACCCAAGGCGAAGTTCGGTCTGGTCGAGACCGTCGTCGGGTTGACGCCGTCGATGGGCGGACCGCAGCGTCTGGCCGAGCGGGCCGGGTCGGGTCGGGCACGTGAATTCGTCATGACCGGTGATCTGTACGACGCCCAGACGTTGAAGGAGTGGGGCGTGGTCAACCAGATCCACGACGACGTCGATGCCGCGGCGCTCGCGTTGACACACCGACTGGCCGACGGCCCTACCGTCGCCCATGCGGCCACGAAACAGATTGTGGCGGCGTGGCGTTCGGGCGGTGTGGCGCACGCGGACGACATCACGTCGGAGGTGTCGGGCGCATTGTTCGAGACCGATGATCTGCGCGGTGCGGTGACGAGCTTCCTCGAGGTCGGCCCTGGTAAGGCGACGTACACCGGCAAGTAGAATCGTATGAGTGAGTAATGATCAACTGGCCGAACTGCACCTGCACATCGAAGGGTCGCTCGAACCGCCGCTGATCTTCGATCTCGCCGAGCGCAACGCAATCACGCTGCCGTACAACGATATCGACGAACTGCAGGCGAAGTACGAGTTCACCGACCTGCAGTCCTTCCTCGATCTGTACTACGCGAACATGGCCGTGTTGCGCACGGCCGAGGACTTCGCCGATCTGGCGCGCGCGTACTTCCGCCGCACCGCGCAGGCCGGGGTGACGCATGCGGAGATCTTCTTCGATCCGCAGGCGCACACCGAGCGCGGTGTACCGCTCCAGGCTGTCGTCGAGGGATTGGCAGACGCGTGCGCGACCAGCGAGCGCGAATTCGGCGTGACCAGCGGGTTGATCGCGTCGATCCTGCGAGACAAGCCGGTGCTGCACGCCAACCAATTGCTCGACGATCTGTTGGCGATGAAGGCTCCGATCATCGGCCTCGGTCTCGACTCCGCCGAGGTCGGCTACCCGCCGTCGCTGTTCGTCGACGTGTTCGCCAAGGCGCGCGCCGAGGGCCTGCACGTGGTCGCCCACGCCGGTGAGGAAGGCCCGCCCGACTACATCTGGCAGGCACTGGATCTGCTGAAGGTCGAGCGCATCGATCACGGCGTGCGATGCCTGGAAGACGAGGCGCTGGTGAATCGACTTGTCGAGGAACAGATTCCGCTCACCGTCTGCCCGTTGTCCAACGTGCGGCTCAAGGTGATCGACGACGTCGCGCAGTTGCCGCTACGGCAGATGCTCGACCGCGGTCTGTCGGTGTCGATCAATTCCGACGACCCCGCTTATTTCGGCGGTTACGTCGACGACAATTTCACCGCCCTCGAAGCCGGCATGGGCCTCACCGCGGACGAACGGAAGCAGTTGGCGGAGAACTCGGTTCGCGCCAGCTTCGCGAGTTCCTGAATCAGTTCGCCGTCACCGAGATTTTCGGGTAGCCGGTTGCTCCGTCGGGGACGGTGTCTGCAGTCTTGTTGGTCTGCAGCTCCCCGGCGGAGTTGGTGGCCCGGGCGCGGATCGCGTGCTGGCCCGCCGGCAGGTCGAGCTCGATCATCCACTGCCGCCACGTGTCCTTGGAGTACTCCTCCGACAGGGTTGCCGGCACCCAATTGCCCTCGTCCACTTGCACTTCCACGGCCTCGATGCCGGTGTGCTGATCCCAGGCGACGCCCGCGAACACGGTCTTACCTGCGGATACGGAGCTGCCCGATCGCGGAGTGTCGATGCGTGCAGCGGTCTTGATCGGACCGAGTGCGCCCCAGCCGCGGTCGGTCCAGTACGCCGTCACCTTGTCGAATCGGGTGATCTCGATGTCGGTGACCCACTTGGTGGCCGAGACGTATCCGTACAGTCCGGGCACGACCAGTCGCGCCGGGTAACCGTGCTCGACGGGTAGCGGCGCGCCGTTCATTCCGACGGCCAACAGCGCGTCCCGACCGTCGAGCAGCACGTCGAGGGGAGTGCCCGCGGTGAAGGCATCGCTGCTGGACGACAGGGCCATGTCTGCGTCGGGGGAGATGCCCGCTTCTTCGAGGATGTCCTTCAGCGGGTAGCCGATCCACGTTGCGTTGCCGACGAGGTCGCCGCCGACGAGGTTGGACACGCAAGTCAACGTGACTGTCTTCTCCACTGCCTGACGCTGCGCCAGATCGGCGAACGTCAACTCGATCTCACGATCCACCATCCCGTGGATCCGCAGCGACCACGTATCGGACGCCACGCGTGGCACGACCAGCGCGGTGTCGATGCGGTAGAAGTCCTCGTTCGGGGTGATGTACGACGCGAGGCCGTCGATCTTCAGGTCCGCCCCCGCCGGTATCGGCGTTTGCGGCGTCGGGGTCGGGAGCATGAAGCCGAGTCGATCGGCGGTGACCGCTCGCGCCGAGGTGAGCATTCGTCCGGCCGTCCCTGCGACGACTCCGAGTACTGCGGCACCGGCGGCGAGGGTCAGAAAACTGCGTCGGTTCATTCCGTCGGTCGCCGGGGTGGCGGATCCGATGAGGGCGTGCAGCACGACGATGCCGACGATGACGCCGCCGACGGTCGGGACTGCGTAGAACACCGTCGCGTCGGGTCGGGTCACCGCGGCGAGGACGCCGATTACGCCCAGGGCGGCGAACACCGCGGCCCCGATCGGTTTGCGAGCGATTCCTGCCGCGGCGGCGATAGCACCGATGACCACGGCCATGCCGATGAACAGGGCGAGCTTGTCGGAGGTGCCGAACGTGTCGATGGCCCATTCACGGACCGGTGCCGGACTGTTGTCGACCGCCGAGGATCCGACGGCGGTCAGTGGTGACGAGTTCGGTCCGATGGGGACGGCGATCAATTCGCCGACGCCGAGGACGACTCCGGCGGCGATGATGCCGGACAGCGCGCGTTTTCCTGTGCTCACCGAGTCCAATGTAAGCGAACTCGTCGTGCGCGGTATTTCGTAGCAGGGTACGAGATACCGCTCACGACAGCAGGTGGTCCAGATAGTCGTTGCGGAACAGCTGCGTCGGGTCCAGTGAATCTCGGATGCGCAGGAAGTCGTCGAAGTGTTCGTAGGAATCACGCAGTTCGGCGCTGCCGAGAGAGTGCAGTTTGCCCCAGTGCGGTCGACCTCCGACGCTGCGGCAGATGGCTTCGACAGCGTCGAAGTACTCGCGGTGATCACGCCGGTGGTACTGGTGCACGGCGATGTACGCCGTCGGACGCCCGGATGCCGTGGACAGCCAGATGTCGTCGGCGGCCGCGAACCGCACCTCGACGGGGAACGCGATGGAGATCGCCGAACGCTCGAGCCAGCGATCCACCTCGCGCAGCACCCAGGCGATCTCGGAGACGGGCACGGCGTATTCCATCTCGACGAACTTGACCGTCCGCGACGACGCGAACACCCGGTACGAGCGGTCGGTGTACTCGCGAGCCGACAGTGCTCGGGCCGAGACCGCGTTCACCCTGGGAATCAACGCAGGCACTCGCGTCACCACTCGGTTGAGGCCCTCGAAGACCGTGTTGGACAGCAGTTCGTCGTCGAGATACGAGCGCACCTTGCCCAGCGGACGCAGATCGGTGTCACCGGGCAGGCGGGTGTTGCGTTTGGTGAGCACACGATCGGTGTGCGGAAACCAATAGAACTCGAAATGGTCGACGCCGGCGACGGTGGCATCGAGGTCGCGCAGCGTCGCCGTCAGCGTCGACGGCGTCTCGACGGCCTGCAGCGCGAACGCCGCGACGCAGTTCAACGTCACACGCGTGATGACGCCGAGAGCGCCGAGACCGATGCGGGCCGCGCCGAACAGTTCTGTGTTCTCGTCTCGGGAGCACTGCACCGACTGTCCGTCTGCGGTCATCAGCTCCAGCGCGTGCACCTGGGTGGCGATGCCGCCGAATCCGGCACCGGTTCCGTGAGTGCCCGTCGAGATGGCCCCGGCGACGGACTGCTCGTCGATGTCGCCCAGATTGGTCATCGCCAGACCGAGCTCCCACAACCGCGCCGACAACTCCCGGAGTCGAGTGCCGGCCAGCACCGTCACCTGGGCAGATCCGTCGTCGGCGCGTTCGACGGATTCGATACCGCTCAGCGCATCCAAGGCGATCTGAATACCGTCGGTGACGGCAATGGGTGTGAAGGAATGCCCTGCCCCGACGCAGCGCACCGGCAGAGAGCGTTCGGCGGCATCGCGCAGAATCGCACGCAGCTCCTCGACCGACGAGGGCTCGGCTCGACGCGCCGGGAATGCATGTTGATTGCCCGCCCAGTTCTGCCACGACCGCTCGATCATCGAATCACTATCTCGCAGCGCGCTCCCCTGGGGCAATCCAAGGCACAGATGTCGACCGCGACCTAGTATCGGGTCATGCAATCGAGGCTGCCCGCCGACGTGCGCCGCGCACAACTGGTGCAGTCGGCAATCGACGTCGCCGAGCGGGTCGGTATCGAGTCGCTCACCGTTCGGGCGCTGTCGGAATATGCCGACGTCACCAAAGGCATCGTGCAATACCACTTCGAGACCAAGCAGGATCTGGTGATCGCGATGGGCGAGCACCTCATCGTCGACGTCACCGAGATACTGCACGCCGCGTTGGACAGCGCGGTCGGAACACACGAACTACCCGGTGTTCGGGGTTTGCGCGAGCTGGTGCACAGCGGGCTGAGCGCGGTGTGGCTGCTGATCGAGAAATCGCATGGTCGGCAGCTGTTGGCGTACGAGATCAAGACGTATCTGTTGCGGCATCGCGCACTGGGTTCGGCCACGGCCGCCGAGATCGCCAGCGGGCAGTATCGAATCCGGGATTCCGAGGCGCAGCTGTTCTTCGAGAATTGTTCCGACCACACCGGCACGCGGTGGCTCGAACCAGTGGAGTCGATCGCCCGCTTCGGGATGGCGACTCTCGACGGTTTGGTCCTGCGGTGGTTGGTCGACGGCGACGATCTCGAAGTGTTGGCCCAGATCGACGACCTGTCCGGGCTGATCGCCGCGAAGGCAGAAGATCGCTGAGTGGAAAACCGCTCGACGGGACTTCTCGGCTGCGGAGTGTTTGACTGTGTCGGCCCGGCAACGACGACGAAGGAATGTGCCGAATGAGTTCGATCGCCGGTGACACCACCACCGCTACGACCCCGCTGTCCCGCATTGTCGCAGCCACCGAGGGTCTCGAATCTCCTTCGGCAGCAGTCGATCTGACAGCTCTCGATGCCAATGCTGCAGCACTGCGCGCACGCGCGAACGGTGTACCGATCAGGATCGCCAGCAAGTCGGTGCGGTGCCGAGCCGTGTTGAATCGGGTCCTCGCGGCGCAGGGTGTATCCGGAGTGATGGCCTATTCGCTGCGCGAAGCGATCTGGTTGGCGCAGTCCGGCGTCGACGACATTCTGATGGGGTACCCGACGGTCGATCGAACAGCGCTCGCCGAGGTGGTCAACGACCGCGTGCTGTCGGGACGCATCACGTTGATGGTCGACGACGTCGCGCAACTGGACCTCGTCCGAGACGCCGCTCGGAGCGACCTGCTCAAGCCCCGCATCTGTATCGACGTGGACGCATCGTTGCGGGTGGGGCCGCTGCACATCGGGGTCAGGCGCTCTCCGCTTCGGGATCCCGAGCAGGTAGCGCAGTTCGCCCGTCAGGCTCGCTCGCGGGGGTTCCGGGTGGTGGGGTTGATGTTCTACGAGGCGCAGATCGCCGGTGTTCCCGACGCCAACATCGCAGTCGAGCTGATGAAGTCGCTGTCGTCTCGCGAGATCGGTGCGCGGAGAACAGCAGTGGTGGACGCCGTGACCGCGGCGATCGGGCCGCTCGAGATCGTCAACAGCGGTGGTACCGGGTCGATCGATTTCTCTGCCGCGGATCCGGCCGTCACCGAGGTCACCGCGGGCTCCGGTCTGTTCGCGCCGACCCTGTTCGATCGGTATCGCGCGTTCTCGGCAGAACCCTCGCTGTTCTTCGCACTGCCGGTGGTGCGCAAGCCGACTCCGCGGATCGCCACCGCGTTCGGCGGCGGCTACATCGCGTCGGGCCCGGCATCCTGGTCGCGGTCACCCCGACCTGTCGGCTGGTCCAGAAGGGCAGCGGGCGTTGTCACGTCGGGCCTGAAACTGCTGCGCAACGAGGGCGCGGGGGAGGTGCAGACCCCGGTGAGCGGGGCCGAGGAGGTACGCATCGGCGATCGAATCTGGTTCCGCCACGCCAAGGCCGGGGAGTTGTGCGAGCGGTTCGACACTCTGGCTCTGGTGCATTCCGACGGATCGGTCGACGCCGTTCCCACCTACCGCGGCGAGGGTATGGCGTTCGGCTGACGTGCGTTCTCGCACAGCCGCATGAACGTGCCGAGCGTGACGAGTCCGTCCGGGGTCGACGGCAGATAACGGGTCAGCGCGCGCGAGCGCACCAGGATCGCGGCCCACTGGCCGCGGGAGATGGCGACGTTGAGTCTGTTGCGCGACAACAGGAATCCCATTCCGCGGGGCACGTCCTCGATGGCCGACGCTGCCATGGAGATGAGGACCACCGGTGCCTGACGGCCCTGGAATTTGTCGACGGTCCCCACCGACACCTCGTCGAGCCCGGCGGCTGCGAGTTGCGCGACGATGACGGCGACCTGTGCGTTGTAGGCCGCGACCACCAGAAAGTCGGACTGCTGCATCGGGCGCGGGTCGCTGCCGTGTGCGGGGTCCACCCACGGCCGACCGAGCAACGACCGCACGCGCGTGACGATCTCGTCGGCTTCCTCGATCGAGTCGGTGGAATTGCCGTGGTGGTCCAGAAGGACGACGTGCAGGCCCGGTTCCAGACCCGACAGCGAACGTGACTGTGTCACATCCTTGTTCGATTCGAGCTTGCCCTCGTACGACAGCATCGACACCGGCGCGCACAGATCCGGATGCATCCGCCACGTCGTCGCCAGGAAGTAGCCGCGGTCGGCGGGCAGGGTGGCGTGCCCGGTCGTCAGCCATCCCAGGGCCGATTCGTCGACGGGCTCGGGGTGGGTGCCCTGACTGACCTGGGGGAGCTGCGCCGGGTCGCCGAGAAGCAGCAGATTGCGCGCCGATACCGAGACCGCGATGGTGTTGGCGAGGGAGAACTGACCGGCCTCGTCGACGACGAGTAGATCGAGGGAGCCGGGTGGAATTCGGCCGGGGTTGGAGAAATCCCAAGCAGTGCCGCCGATGACGCAGCCCTCGTCGGCCTCGGTGACGAAGTGCGAGTATCCGGCGATGTCCACGACGGTGTGCGCGGTCGGGGCCTTCTTGCCCACCTTCGAGGCGTCGACCCCGGCCCCGACGATGGTGTCGAGCAGGTTGTTCACCACGTGATGCGACTGGCCGACCACCCCGATCCGCCAATGATGTGTGTTCACCAGGTGTTCGATGACGCGCGCCGCCGTGTAGGTCTTCCCGGTGCCGGGCGGGCCCTGCACCGCGACGTACGAATTGTCGAGATCGAGCAGCGCGGCCGTGATCGCATGTGCGTAGTCGTTGTCGTGGACCACGGGAAGGCCGGCGCCGGAACGAGTTCGGGGCGTCGAGCGCGTCAGCAGATCGGCGACAGCCGTACGTGGTAGTTCCGGCAACCCGCCGAGAACCTCGGTCGCGACGGAGACGATCGCCTGCTCGAGATGCTTGGTGTTCGGCGGCGGCTCGGGCGCGGTGGCAACCGGGAAATCGGTGTACTCCTCCACGCCCTTGCGTAGATTCTCTTGTACGACAACCACATCCAGGGTTCCCTCGTACCCGGTCTGCACGATCTCGACCGATGTGGTGGCCCGATGCGTCGGTTGCTGCTTCGTCAACCCCTCCGGCGCCGGGTTCTCGTACAGCAGCTTCACCTTCGAGCCGGACAGCACGCCGTTGCTCAGGTGCCCGACCAGTTTGACCTGACGACGCAGCACCCGTTGTCCGGGTGCAGTTTTCATCCAGTCGTGCACCAGCTCGGCGCGCTCGACCTTCAATACGTCTGCGGCGTCGGCCCATTCGTCGAGCGGATGGGTGAGACGGTCGTAGTGGCCCCACCAGAACGGCTTGTTCTCTCGTCGGTGATACCCGATGGCACCGGAGAACAATCCGAGCGCGTGCTGCGTCGGCGTGCGATCCCACGGCAGTCCGGCGTGCTCGGCCAGTTCGAGTTCGAGTGGGGTCGCGGTGCGGTCGACGACGTCCTCGAGGTCCAGCTGCTGCGGGGACCGCGGTGCCACCCCGGCGTCCGATGCCCGATCGAGCAGCCAATCACGCAGTCGCAGTGTCGATTCGCAGTCGGTGCGGTTGTACTCGGCAATGTCGGCGAGCAGAGTTGCCGCCTCGGCGTCCTTGCCTCGATCGCGCAGTTCGCACCAGTGCGCGTATTCGACGATCGACGCCGCCGCGTCGGTGACGTCTCCGTCACGGGCCGCGGGCATGTACAGCGGTTCGAGTTTCTTGATGCTGTACGAGCGGGCGCCGATGCGAACAGCCGACCGCACGACGGGATAGAGATCCACGAGAACGTTCTCCCGCAGCAGATCGTCGACGGCGTCCTCGCCCACTCCGTACCGGCCGGCCAGCCGCAGCAGGGCCGTCTTCTCGTACGGCGCATAGTGGTACACGTGCATTTTCGGATATTCGACTCGGCGGGCGGCGACGTAGTCGAGGAAATCGATGAGCGCACGACGTTCCTGCGCACGGTCGTGTGCCCAGAACGGCAGGAAGTCGCCGTCCGCGGTGTAGACGCCGAACAGGTACTCGAGACCCCAGTCGGACGAACCGGATTCCGCGTACAGCGGATCTCCCTCGAAGTCGAAGAAGATGTCCCCGTCGTCGGGCTCGGGAATCACCCCCAGTGCCTCGGCGTCGAAGATCTCGAATTCGGCTGCCCCGCTGCGCTCTTGGCGTACCTGTAGGGCCGCCTGCGCGCGCAGGTTCTCCAGTGTGCGGGAGGACATGCCGTCCACCGGGGTACTCGACTCGGCGAGCTCGTCGATCGACGAGATCCCTGCGTCCAGTAGGCGGTCCCTGGTGCTGCCGCGCATACCGGCGACGAGCACCAGATCGCGATGCAGCTCCACCTCGGCGGTGCAGGCATCGCACTGCCCGCATCCCGAATACCGCGGATCGAACCACTCGACGACGGTGCCCTCGGCGTGATGCTCGTCGAGAATGTGCTGCAGGTGTGCCCGCGACTGCCGGTAGACCGGGAGAATATCGGCCAGCGCGTGCGCGGAGTCGCTGCCGTCGCCGAGCATCAGATGGACCTGCTCGCTCGGAGTGATACCCCCGGCCTGCAGGGCGTCGGCGTACGCGGCCAATTGCAGCAGCGCCGGCACCTTCGCGTGTCTCGACAGTTTCGTGTCGTAGACGGTGTAACGAGAACCGTCGGCAACCAAGAAGTCGCAGAAACCGAGAAATCGTCCGTCGAAGAAGGTGGCCTGATAGAGCACCGGCGTGCGTGAGGTCAGGGCGGTGAAGGTCGCCCACGCCGCGTCCGCCAGTTCCTGTGCGGTGCGGCCCGGTCGGTCCATGGTCAGGACGCCACCGGGAAAACGCTGCTCGAACGCCTCGAGTTGGCGTCGTTCGTGCTCGAATCCGAGTGTGGAGGTGCGGTCCAGCATCGGGTCGGCTGCGACGCTCTGCCGGGGGATCAGGCCGGTGACAGCGTCCAGTCTTCGGAGCAGTCCGAATTCGCAGGATGCGGCCGCGGCGAGGTCGCTGGCGCTGTAGACGACCTGATCGCCGAGGAGGAACACAAGCGTCCACCCTAGCGACCCGCGACAGCGGCACCGGTCACGTTGCGCGCGGAAGCCGGCGGGAACAGGCAAAATGATTCAATGCCTTTTTTCGACGGAGCCACCGGTGCTGTCCACTATCGAACCTGGACCGTCGCCGACGCTCGATTCGGTCTCGTTTTCCTGCACGGTCTCGGCCAGAACAGCGCCCACTACCACCGCTTCGCTCGGCTACTCAACGAGCGTGGGGTGGACGTGTGGGCGGTCGATCACGTAGGGCACGGCCTGACCGAGGGTGAACTGACCGACGCAGCACAGATCCCCGGTCTCGCCCAGAACGCGCTGCAGTTGATCGACATCGCCGAGGCCGAGCACCCCGAGTTGTCGTTCGCTCTGATGGGCCATTCGCTCGGAGCTGCGACGGCCATCGCAGCGCTGGGTGCGCACCCCGAGGCGGTCCGCTGCGCGATTCTGTGCGGCACACCCAAGTCCGTGACCGGGTCCGCCGACGACCTGTCCGACAACGTCATTCCGTTGCTGGCCGTGCACGGCGTGGACGATCGTCTGGCACCGGTCGATGCCGTCCGCGAGTGGATCGGGAGCGTTCCGCACGCGAGCTTGCGCGAGTTCGAGGACGGCGGCCACGATCTGCTGCACGAGAAGATTCACCAGGCCGTGACCACGGTGGTCGCCGAATTCCTCGACGATCACATGCACTGACGATCACATGCACTGACGATCACATGCACTGACGATCACATGCTGTACGCCGAAGGGCCCGACGCGATTGCTCGCGTTGGGCCCTTCGGCACTCGTGCTGGGCGATCTACGAGTAGATGGCCTCGATGTCGCTGCCACGTTCGGTGTGGATGATGTTGCGCTTGAGCTTCATCGTCGGGGTCAGCTCACCGGTCTCGACGGTGAAGTCGTTCTCGAGGATCGTGTACTTCTTGATCTGCTCGGGGTTGGAGACCTTCTTGTTGGCCTCGGCCACGGCCTTGTCGATCTCGGCGACGAGGTCGGCGTTCTTCGACAGCTCCGAGAACGGGATGTCGGCAGCGAGGTTGTGGCGTTCGAGCCAGCCCGGCATCGCTTCGGGGTCGAGGGTGATGAGCGCACCGATGAACGGCTTTGCATCACCGACGACGAGGCACTGGCTGATGATCGCGTTGGCGCGCAGCGCGTCCTCGAGCACCGCGGGGGCGACGTTCTTGCCACCGGCGGTGACGATGATTTCCTTCTTGCGGCCGGTGATCGAGACGAAGCCTTCCTGATCGATCGACCCCAGATCGCCGGTGTGGAACCAGCCGTCGACGATCGCTTCGGCGGTGGCCTTCTCGTTGTGCCAGTAGCCGCTGAACACCACCGGGCCCTTGAGCAGCAGTTCGCCGTCCTCGGCGACCTTGACCGCGTGACCGTCGATGGGCTTGCCGACGGTGCCGACGCGCTGTTCCTTGGTGGTGTTGACGGTGACGGCCGCGCTGGTCTCGGTCAGTCCGTAGCCCTCGTAGACCGGGACGCCCGCGCCGCGGAAGAAGTGGCCCAGGCGAGCGCCGAGGGGGCCACCGCCCGAGACCGCACGATCGCAGTTACCGCCGAGGGCAGCTCGCAACTTGGAGTAGACGAGCTTGTCGAAGACCGTGTGCTTGAGGTTGAGCACCAGGCCTGCGCCGCCCTTCTCCTGGGCTTCACTCCACTCGATGGCCGTCGCGGCGGCCTTGTCGAAGATGCTGCCCTTGCCGCCGTCGTGTGCCTTCTGCTTGGCCGAGTTGTAGACCTTCTCGAACACGCGCGGCACCGACAGGATGAAGTTCGGCTTGAAGACGGCGAACTGATCCACCAGTGTCGACACGTCCGAGGTGTGGCCCACGGTCACCTTCGACTCGAACGAGCCGAACGACACCGCGCGGGCGAACACGTGCGCCATCGGTAGGAACATCAAGGTGCGGTTGCCCTCGCGCATGGAGTCGTGCAGCGCGATCTGGGTGGCCTGGACCTCGGCGTAGAAGTTCGCGTGTGTCAGCTGCACACCCTTGGGGCGGCCGGTGGTGCCCGAGGTGTAGATCAGTGTCGCGGGGGAGGCGGCAGTGACCTGGTGTCGACGGGTGTGCACGTCCTCGTCGCTGATTCCCGCGCCTCGGGTGGTCAGTTCGTCGATGGCTCCGCCGTCGATCTGGAGTACCTCGCGCAGTTCGGCGGCACCCTCGGTGACGTCCTTCAGGTTCGAGACGTGCGCTGCGGTCTCGACTACGAGCAGCTTGGTAGCGGAGTCCTCGAGGATCCACTGGGCCTGATCGGGCGACGAGGTCTCGTAGATCGCGACGGTGCACCCGCCGGCGGTCCAGATGGCGTAGTCGAGGACGACCCACTCGTAGCGGGTCGCGCTGAGGATCGCGACGCGGTCGCCGAGTTCGACGCCCGACGCGATCAGGCCCTTGGCCACGGCGGTGACCTCTTTGGCGAACTGACCCGCGGTGACGTCGGTCCAGGTGCCGTTCACCAGGCGCTGGAACGGGACGAAGTTCGGTGATTCCTTCTGGTACCGGAAGACGGTGTCGGCCATGGATGCGTCGTCGGGAATGGTGAATGACGCCGGCACAGAATATTCGCGCACTGCTGGACCCCTTACGGATAAATAGCGTGGTAGTTGTGCATTTCATCACACCCGAGTCCGTAACGCACCACCGAGGTTGTCCGCTTTGTGAATTTTCGGTCGTTTTTCGGGGGAGGTGAGTGTGACTCGGGGTACAACATAACGGTGTCCGGTCGTGTGTCTCCGTCGGGTCGCCCTCGCAGGGCCGCGTGTGCGTGCCCCCATCACCGCTGTTTTCGTCACCTGATCAGCGCAGAAGGAGTCGCGGGGGCCGGGCAGGTACTAAACTCGGGTGTATATGAGCACTTCAGAATCTGATCAGGATGCCGCCGTGACGTCTGACGAGACGAGTTCGTCCCCTCCCGTCCACGCAGGTGAGTCTTCTTCGACAGCGGATGACGACATCACTTTTGCCGATCTCGGAATAGACGAGCGGGTCCTGAAGGCCCTGCGCGACGTCGGATACGAGAGCCCGTCGCCCATCCAGGCGGCCACCATCCCGCCGTTGATGGCGGGGAACGACGTCGTCGGCCTCGCGCAGACCGGAACGGGTAAGACCGCCGCGTTCGCGGTGCCGATCCTGTCTCGTCTCGATGTCTCGCGTCGGACGCCGCAGGCCTTGGTGCTGGCACCGACCCGCGAGCTCGCGTTGCAGGTGGCCGAGGCGTTCGGGAAGTACGCCACCCACATTCCGGGTCTGCACATTCTGCCCATCTACGGCGGTCAGGCGTACGGGATCCAGTTGTCCGGCCTGCGCAAGGGTGCCCAGATCATCGTCGGAACCCCGGGCCGTGTGATCGACCACCTCGAGAAGGGCACACTCGACCTCTCCGGGCTCGAATACCTCGTGCTCGACGAGGCCGACGAGATGCTCAAGATGGGGTTCCAGGAGGACGTCGAGCGCATCCTCTCCGACACTCCCGAATACAAGCAGGTCGCGTTGTTCTCGGCCACGATGCCGGCCGCGATTCGCAAGATCTCCAAGCAGTACCTGCACGACCCGGTGGAGATCACCGTCAAGACCAAGACGTCGACGGCACCGAACATCACGCAGCGCTACGTCCAGGTGGCGCATCAGCGCAAGCTCGAAGCGCTCACTCGAATCTTCGAGGTCGAAGAGTTCGAGGCCATGATCATGTTCGTGCGCACCAAGCAGGCCACCGAAGAGCTCGCCGAGAAGTTGCGCGCCCGGGGCTTCTCCGCCGCCGCGATCAACGGCGACATCGTGCAGGCACAGCGTGAGCGCACCATCGGCCAGCTCAAGAACGGCCAGATCGACATTCTGGTGGCCACCGATGTGGCGGCTCGTGGTCTCGACGTCGACCGCATCTCGCACGTCATCAACTACGACATCCCGCACGACACCGAGTCCTACGTGCACCGCATCGGTCGTACCGGCCGCGCGGGTCGCGCCGGTCAGGCTCTGCTGTTCGTCGCGCCCCGGGAGCGTCACCTGCTCAAGGCCATCGAGCGCGCGACGCGTCAGCCCATCACCGAGATGCAGTTGCCCAGCGTCGACGACGTCAATGCGCAGCGCGTGACGAAGTTCAAGGACTCCATCACCGAAAGTCTCGGTAACGAGAATCTGGCGCTGTTCCGCCGGCTCATCGAGGACTACGAGCGCGAGCACGACGTGTCCCTGGTCGACATCGCGGCAGCGCTGGCCATCCAGTCGCGCGACGGCGAAGCGTTCCTGTTGAAGCCTGAGCCGCCTGCCCCGCCGCGCGCACCCCGGGAGCCGCGTGAGCCGCGTCCGCCTCGCACGTTCGACGAGGATGCGGCCAGCTCGCATCACCGCAAGACGGGCCAGGAAATGGCGACGTACCGCATCAGCGTCGGAAAGCGTCATCACGTTGCACCCGGTGCCATCGTCGGTGCCATCGCGAACGAAGGCGGTCTGCGTCGAAGCGACTTCGGACACATCAGCATTCGTCCCGACCACTCGCTGGTCGAGCTGCCTGCGGATCTGGCCGACGAGACGGTCGAGGCGTTGCGTCGTACCCGCATCAGCGGTGTACTGATTCAGCTGCAGCCCGACTCCGGTCCTCCCGGACGTAGTGGCGGTCCGCGCGGAGGCGGAAAGTTCAAGGGCAAGCGCTAGCACCACGTGCGCGGAACCTCGTAGCCTGCTACGAAGTTCCGCGCACGACCCGCCGGCTCGAGCGTTTGGTGGCTCGGGCCCCGGGTATCCGCACGTGCATGACCAACGTCACTCTGCGTGTCAATGGAACCGATCGTGAGATCGACTGCGACACTCGATCCACTCTGCTCGACGCACTTCGCGAAAACCTGGATCTCGTCGGGGCCAAGAAGGGGTGCGACCACGGGCAGTGTGGTGCCTGCACCGTCCTGGTCGACGGCCGGCGAATCAACAGTTGCCTCACGTTCGCCGTCGCGCAGGTCGGGCGCGAGATCACCACGGTCGAGGGACTGTCCGACGGCGACACTCTGCATCCCGTGCAGCAGGCCTTCGTCGATCGTGACGCGTTCCAGTGCGGGTACTGCACGTCCGGGCAGATCTGCTCGGCGGTCGCGGTGATCGAGGAAGCAAAACAGGGCTGGCCCAGCGCGGTCACCGAAGACCTCGAGGCCACCGATGTCGAACTCGACTCCGGCGAAGTGCGCGAGCGCATGAGCGGCAACCTTTGTCGCTGCGGTGCGTACGCGAACATCGTTCCCGCAGTGCAGGACGCGTCATGAGGACCTTCGAATACCGAACCGCCACTGCGATCGACGACGCTCTCGAACGTCTGGCGGGGGACGAGAACGCGATGTTGCTCGGTGGCGGCACCAATCTGGTCGATCTGATGAAGCTAGGTGTGGCCGCACCATCGGCGTTGATCGATGTGACGCGATTGCCGCTGCACGACATCGACGTCGCCGACGACGGAGCGTTGCGGATCGGCTCCGGGGTGTCCAACAGCGATCTCGCGGTGCATCCGGTTGTCCGCCAGCGGTATCCGGTGCTCTCGCGGGCAGTGCTGTCCGGGGCCTCGGGCCAGCTACGCAACATGGCCACCACCGGCGGAAACCTGTTCCAGCGCACTCGATGCGTCTACTTCATGGACGCATCCAAGCCGTGCAACAAGCGCGAACCCGGTTCGGGCTGTCCGGCACGTAACGGCGAGCATCGAAACCTCGCCATCCTCGGAGCCTCGTCGTCGTGCGTGGCGACGCATCCGTCCGACATGGCCGTCGCGCTGTCGGCTCTCGACGCGCGCATCGTCGTTCGCGGAGTCGACGGTGAACGGAAACTCGAGATGGACGAGTTCTACCGATTGCCCGGCGATGATCCGACGCGAGACAACACTGTCGCCCGAGACGAAATCGTCACCGCCATCGAAATTCCGAAGGCTGCCGACGGCACTGTCTCGACCTATCGGAAGGTACGGGACAGGCAGTCGTACGCGTTCGCGGTCGCGTCGATCGGCGCTGTGCTCGACGTCGAGGACGGAATCGTACGTGGGGTGTCGATCGCGCTGGGCGGCGTTGCGCACCGACCGTGGCGGGCCCGAACCGCCGAACATGCACTGCTCGGAACCGCTCCCGACGAGGCGTCGTTCCGGGCTGCGATCACCGAGGAACTGCACGCAGCAGAGCCCTTGCGAGACAACGCCTTCAAAGTTCCGCTGGTCACGAATCTGGTGACGCGCACTCTGGTGGAATTGGCAGAGCTGGGCACACACGAAGAGTTGGGAGATCGGTCATGACGGCATCGATCGGCCAGTCGATTCAGCGCACCGAGTCCGTCGACAAGGTCACCGGCCGAGCGCGCTACGCCGCCGAGCAGCCGATCGCCGGCCAGGTGTACGCCTGGTACGTGCCCGCGACGGTTCCCGTCGGGACGGTCGAGAACGTCGAACTCGCTGACGGGGGCCCGGCGGTGCACGCGCTCCTGTGGCACGGCAACGCCGAGAAGCTGGGCGAGGTGGAAGATGCGGAACTGCATGTGCTGCAATCGAATTCCGTTGCTTACCGCGGCCAGATCGTGGCCGTCGTTCTGGCCGACACCCTCCAGGATGCCCGCGCGGCGGCCGCCCGAGTACAGGTGCGTTACGCCGACGTTCGCTCACCCGACAACACCCTGAGCGCCGATCACAGCTCGCTGTACGCGCCCGAGTCCGTCAACGCGGGATTCCCCACCGACGTCACGATCGGTGATCCGGACGCTGCATTGACGACGGCCGAGCACGTCGTCGACAACTGGTACTCGACGGCTCCGATGCACAACAGTCCGATGGAACCGCATGCCACGACGGCTCAATGGTCCGATGGTGTACTCACGGTCTGGGATTCGACGCAGGCACCGTCGGGAGTTCAGGGCGATCTCGCCACGGCGTTCGGACTGGAACCCGCGAATGTTCGCGTGATTGCCGAGAACGTCGGCGGAGGCTTCGGGGCGAAAGGCAGTACTCGGCCCAACGCGGTTCTCGCTGCGATTGCGGCGCGAGCAACCGGCAAGACCGTCAAGCTGGTTCTACCGAGGCAGGCCCTGTTCGATGTCGTCGGATACCGCACCCCGACCCTCAATCACGTTCGCCTCGGTGCGGATTCGAGTGGCAGGCTGCAGGCCATCGCTCACGATTCCTTTCAACAGACGAGCACGATCTTCGAGTTCTGTGAGCAGACGTCGGAATCGACCCGGCACATCTATGCCTCGCCCAACCGCGCCACAACGCATCGGCTCGCCGCGCTGGATGTCGGCACCCCGCGCTGGATGCGAGCCCCGGGTGAGGCACCCGGCATGTTTGCAGTCGAGACGGCGATCGACGAATTGGCAACGGTCACCGGAATCGATCCGATCGAGCTTCGGATCCGCAACGAACCCGACGTCGATCCCGCGAGTGGGAATCCGTTCAGCTCCCGCAGTGTGGTGCAGTGCCTGCGCGAGGGTGCCGAGAAATTCGGCTGGGACCGTCGAGACTCCACGCCGGGCCGACGCCGAGAAGGCAATGTCTTGCTCGGAATGGGCGTCGCCACAGCGAGTTACCCGGTGCTGATCTCGCCGAGTACCGCGGCGGCTCGCGTCGAGCAGGACGGCACGATCACGGTGTCCGTCGCTGCATCCGACATCGGAACCGGTGCGCGGACCGTGCTGCGACAGATTGCCGCCGATGCGCTCGAGGTCGACGCGGATGCCGTCACACTGGAACTGGGCGACAGCGCTCTGCCCAAGGCCCCCGGTGCCGGTGGATCCTCGGGCACCTCCTCCTGGGGTTGGGCGGTCACCAAGGTCTGTAACGCGTTGCGGGACCAGGGACCGTTGCAGCCGGGTAACTCCGCCGAGGCCGATACAACCGACGACGTCGAAGCCCAGAAAGAGTTGGCGCGCATGGCGTTCGGTGCCCAGTTCGCCGAGGTGGCAGTCGACGTCGACACCGGTGAAGTACGCGTGCGCCGGATGCTGGGGGTGTTCGGCATCGGGAAGGTGATGAATCCACGACTGGCCCGGTCGCAGCTCATCGGCGGCATGACGTTCGGACTCGGAATGGCGTTGATGGAGAGCGGCGTCGTCGATCACGAATTCGGCGGCTTCGCCAACCACGACCTCGCCGAGTACCACATCCCGGCCTGTGCGGACGTCACCGATCTCGAGGCCGTGTGGATCGAGGAGGTCGACACCGAGCTCGCACCGATGGGCGGTAAGGGAATCGGTGAGATCGGTGCGGTGGGCTCGTCGGCGGCCATCGGCAATGCGGTCTA
The DNA here is from genome assembly GCF_000482405.1 of Rhodococcus sp. JG-3. Taxonomy (NCBI): domain Bacteria; kingdom Bacillati; phylum Actinomycetota; class Actinomycetes; order Mycobacteriales; family Nocardiaceae; genus Rhodococcus; species Rhodococcus sp. JG-3. Next base: position 4,518,582 of record NZ_KI519398.1, on the reverse strand, counting down.
CAACGCCACCGGCATCCGAGTCCGCGACCTGCCGATCACCCTGGACAAGGTGCTACCGCACCTCTAGAACGGGCGCAGCCCCTCTACGCCAAGATTCGCTGTAGGAACTGTCGAGTACGGGGCTCGGTCGGGTTCGCGAGAACCTGCTCGGGCGTCCCGCGTTCGACGACGACGCCGTTCTCGAGGAACAACACCTGATCGGCCACCTGCTGGGCGAAACGGATCTCGTGGGTGACGATCACCATCGTCCATCCTTCGGCGGCAAGGCCTTTGATGACGCCCAGTACTTCGCCGACCAGTTCGGGATCGAGCGCGGAGGTCGGCTCGTCGAACAGCATCAGCTTGGGGCGTAAGGCGAGGGCTCGGGCGATTCCGACGCGTTGCTGTTGGCCACCGGAAAGCTGGAACGGGTACTGATCGGACTTGGCGTCGAGACCGATCTGGTCGAGGATCGCGTGTGCGTCGCGAGTGGCGTCGTCCTTGGCCCGTTTCTGGACGATCACCGGTCCCTCGATGATGTTCTGCAGCACGGTCTTGTGGGGAAACAGATTGTGGCTCTGGAACACCATGCCGCTCTGCGCGCGGAAGTGGCGCAGTCGCGCGGCGTCCACGGGCTCGGCGAAGTCGACAGACACGTCGCCGATGCGGATCAGGCCGGCATCGGCTCGGTCGAGAGCGTTGAGCGTTCGCAACACTGTGGTCTTGCCGGAGCCGGACGGCCCGATGATGACGGTGACGGTGCCCGACGGCACGGTGAACGAGACGTCCTTCAATACTTCGATCGGTCCGAACGATTTCTTCAGTGCGGATACTTCCAGCAGGTCTGTCATTTCGCCACGTACCTGTCGAGTCGGACTTCGAGTTTGCCTTGGAAGAACGAGAGAATTATGCAGATCACCCAGTAGTACAGGGCGGCAACGGAGTACAGCGTGAAGAAGTCGAACGTCGGAGCCGCCGCCAGCTGCGCGACGCGCAGCAGTTCGGTCACCAGGATGGTCGATGCCAGCGAGGTGTCCTTGACCAGCGAGATCAACGTGTTCGACAGCGGCGGCACGGCGGTACGCAGTGCCTGCGGAAGCACGATGCGCTGCAACGTGGTTCGGTATCCCATGCCGATCGTCTGCGCGGCCTCCCACTGGCCCTTGGGCACGCTCAGTATCGCAGCGCGAATGACTTCGGCCGCGTAGCCGCCGACATTCAGCGAGAACGCCACGACCGCCGCCGGAAACGGCGAGATCACGATGCCGAACTGCGGCAGGCCGTAGAAGATGATGAACAGCTGCAGCAGTAGGGGAGTGCCGCGAATGATCGAGACGTAGAACCGGGCCACTGCGGCGAGGGGCTTGATCGACGAGATCCGGGCGAGTGCCACGGCCAGCGCGATGACCAGTCCCACAACGAAACTGACGGCGGTCAGCGGGATTGTCATGGTGACCGTCGCCTTCAGCATCGGCCACAGGTTGTCGAGTACCAACTGCATCTTCGACGGCGCAGTGGTTCCTGCGTCCTCGCTCACCGGTGCCGCGGTGTCGGCGGTCGGTGCCGCGACGTCGCTGCCGAAGTACTTCTTCGAGATCTCGGCGATGGTGCCGTTGTCACGAAGGGTGTCGATGGCCGCGTCGACCTCCTCCATCAGGCCGCTGTTCTTGCGGGCCACGAAGGACTGCAGCGTCGTGTCGCCCGTGTTTCCGGAGACCCGCACTCCCGTGTCGCCGGTCTGCTGCAGGTATTCGGCGATGGCGAGCGAGTCGTTGACGGTGGCGTCCACCCGGCCGTCCTTGACGAGCGCGACCGCTTGGACGAATCCCTCGACCGCCTCGACGTTCGCGCCCGCGTCGGCAGCGACCTCGGCCCAGTTGCTCGTCGACGATTGGGCGGTGGTCTTGCCGGCCAGATCGGCCGTCGAGGTGATCGTGGTGTTGTTCGCGGCGGTGAGAATCTGGCCTTCGGACACCGTGTAGGGCTTGGACAGGTCGTAGGTCGACTGCCGGGCGGGGGTGATCGACACCTGGTTCGCGATCAGGTCGAAGCGTTGCGATTGCAGCCCGGCGAAGATCGAGTCGAAGGGGGTTTGCACGAAGTCGACGCGGACGCCCAGTTCGTCGCCGACCGCGTTGATGACGTCGATGTCGTAGCCGGTGAGTTGGCCGTCCCCGCCCTGATAACTGAACGGGCTGTACGTGCCCTCGGTGCCGACGACGAGTACACCGTCGTCGCGCACTCGGTCCAGGAGGGATTGCGACGACGAACTACACCCGGACAATCCGAGTATGCCGATCAGAATCGCGACCAGAACCAGAGTGGATCTGCGCACCATCTAGGCCTGCTTTCGCTGTAATGACGAGTGGAGAAAAACCTACCCGTCGATCTCCAGTTCCGCTGACACGACGACGGTGTTGTTCATCGGCAATGCGGCCGCTCCCAGCGCAGTCCGCGCATGCGCACCGACCTCGGGTCCGAAGATCGCCAACACCAGATCGGAGAACCCGTTGACGACGGTGGTGGTCTGAGTGAAGCCGTGATCGGCGTTGACCGAACCGGTGACGGTCAGCCACGCGCTGATTCGATCGAGATCTCCGATGGCACGGGCGAGGCTGCCCAATACCGCGAGGGCGGTGTCACGCGCGGCGTCGGTGGCGGCGTCGAGGTCGACTTCGGACGGCACTGCACCGAACGGACCGGCGAGGGTTCCGTCCGGTGCGAGCGGCGAATGACCCGAGACGAAGACGCGGCTGCCGCGCACGCGAACCCAATCGAAGGAGAACTCGAATCCCGGTGGTGCGCTCGGTTCACCGGGCAGCTCGAAGCCGAGTTCGGCGATGCGACGTTCGATCTCCATGAACGGAAATCCTGTCAGACCGCAACGCCGTTGATGGTGCGAACTGTCCATCGGGTGCCGTCGTGTTCGAGTGTGGACACACCGGCGTTGAGTATGCGGGGTGAGTGTCGTCGACGGATGGCGTCGAAGATGGCTCGAATGACGCCACCGTGGGCCACGGCGATCACCGCGGAGTCGGGGTAGCGCGAGGCGATCTCGTCGACGGCTCGCACGCCCCGGACGATCAGATTCGATCGTGGCTCGAGGCCCGGGTATCGCCCGTCCGGCCAATGCGAGTACGCGTCCCAGTCGGTGAATCCCTCGGCGTCACCGAAGTGACGCTCGGCCAGATCCGGGAATTCGGCGGTTCGGTTCAGGCCCAGATGGGTCCCGATGATGTCGGCGGTTTCCGCGGCCCGGACCAGCGGCGAACTGACCAGGTGATCCCACGTACGGAACTCCAGTTCGTAGCCCGCCTCGCGGGCCTGAGCTCGTCCGGTGTCGTTGAGAGGGATGTCCGAAGAGCCCTGCAGGCGGCCGTGCAAATTCCAGTTCGTTTCACCGTGCCGAACCAGCGCCAGAAAAGTCATAGTGAGCGGAGAATATCCCAGAGTTACCAGGGAGTACGGTCGATACCGAGATAAGCGAACGAGCACGGAGGATTGTCGATGAATCTTGCCCTGACAGAAGAAGAGGCCGCGTTCCGCGACGAGATGCGGACGTTCTTCACCACGAAGATCCCCGCCGAGATTCGCGAGAAGAACGCGACGGGTCAGGAGTTGAGCAAGGACGAAGTGGTCACGACCATGCGAATCCTGAACGAGAACGGACTGGCAGTACCGCACTGGCCTGCGGAGTTCGGTGGCCGCGATTGGTCTGCGGTCCAGCGTCACATCTGGCTCGACGAAATGCAGCTGGCCTCGGTACCCGAGCCGCTGGCGTTCAACGCGTCGATGGTGGGCCCGGTCATTGCGACGTTCGGGTCGCAGGAGATCAAGGAGAAGTTCCTGCCGAAGACGGCGAACCTCGACATCTGGTGGTGTCAGGGGTTCTCCGAGCCCGAGGCCGGTTCGGATCTCGCCTCGCTGCGTACCACCGCCATTCGGGACGGTGACGACTACATCGTCAACGGCCAGAAGACGTGGACCACTCTCGGCCAGTACGCCGACTGGATCTTCGCGTTGGTACGCACCAACCCCGATGCACCGAAGAAGCAGGCCGGAATTTCGTTCCTGCTCATTGATCTGAACACCCCCGGCATCGAGATGCGTCCCATCAAGCTGGTCGACGGCAGCGTCGAGGTCAACGAGGTGTTCTTCGACAACGTCCGCGTCCCGGCCGAGAACCTCGTGGGCGAGGAGAACCAGGGCTGGAGCTACGCGAAGTTCCTGCTCGGCAACGAGCGCACCGGCGTCGCCCGCGCCGGACACACCAAAGTTCGACTGGGACAGGCGAAGAAGCACGCCGCGCAGACGAAGGTCGGCACCGGGACGCTGCTCGAGGATCCACTGTTCGCGGCCAAGCTTGCCGAGGTGGAGAACGAACTGCTCGCCCTCGAGCTCACCCAGTTGCGGATGGTCTCGAGCTCGGACGACGGCAAGCCGAACCCGGCATCGTCGATTCTGAAGCTGCGGGGTTCCGAATTGCAGCAGACCACAACAGAATTGCTGATGGACATCGCCGGGCCGGACTCCTTGCCCTACGAGGCAGGCGAGGACATCGAGAGCGACGGTTGGGCACAGCGGTCGGTACCGAACTACCTCAACTATCGCAAGGTCTCGATCTACGGCGGCTCGAACGAGGTTCAGCGCACCATCATCGCGTCGGCGATTCTCGGACTGTAAGGGAGCATCTGAAGACATGGATTTCGAACTCAACGAAGAGCAGAAACTGCTGCGCGACACCACCCGTGAGGTTCTCTCGCGCGCCTACGACACCGAGAAGCGCAACAAGATCGTGGCCGGTGAGCTGGGGTGGAGCACCGACGTCTGGAAGCAGCTGGCCGAGGTCGGTCTGCTGGGTCTGACGTTCAGCGAGGACGACGGCGGTATGGACGCCGGTCCCGTGGAGATCATGGCGGTCATGACCGAGGTCGGACGACGGCTCGCGCCGGAGCCCGTTCTCGACGCCGTTCTCGTGCCCGGCGGGCTCATCTCCGAGCTCGGCTCAGCCGATCAGCGCAAGCGACTTCTGCCACCCGTGGCCGAGGGCTCGTCGATGTTGGCGTTCGCGCACAACGAATCCGGCAGCCGCTGGCCCAACGTCGAGGTCGCCACCACGGCGACCGAGGACGGCGGATCGTGGTCGATCAGCGGCGTCAAGAACCCGGTTCCGCACGGCGGCAGCGCTGACGTCATCGTCGTCAGTGCCGTGCTCCCCGGCGGTGGAACCGGATTGTTCGTCGTCGACGGCGACGCGACCGGGCTGACCCGCAAGTCGTACGCCACCCACGACGGGCAGCGCGCCGCGCAGATCGAATTCTCCGACGTTGCTGCAGAACCGCTGGGTTCGGCCGAGAACGCAGCCGCTGCGATCACCGGTGCCGAGGTGCGCGCACAGGCCGCACTGTGTGCCGAGGCAGTGGGAGCAATGGAGGAGGCGCTGCGGCTGACCACCGATTACCTCAAGCAGCGCAAGCAGTTCGGGGTTCCGCTGGCCAAGTTCCAGGCGCTCACCTTCCGTGCGGCGGACATGTACGTGCTACTCGAGCTGGCCCGCAGCATGAGCCTCTACGCCACGATGTCGTTGGCGGACGGCAATGTCGACACGACCATCGCCTCGCGCGCCAAGCTGCAGATCTCGCGTTCCGGTCGCAAGATCGGCCAGGAGGCAATTCAGCTGCACGGCGGAATCGGCGTCACGGCCGAATATCCCGTCGGGCACTACACCAGTCGGCTCGTTGCCATCGAGCACACTCTCGGTGGGGCCGACGAGCACCTGCGCATCCTGTCGGACAAGGTCGCCGATCACGACCTCATCGGAATCTGATCCGGTAAAAGGATACGGGCCCGGCCACCTCGTCCAGGTGGTCGGGCCCGTTCTCGTCTCTCGGACGCGTCAGCTACCCGAATCCGCCTGCACCACAAGGTCGGCCACAGCTGCGGGGTTGGAAACCAGGATCGCGTGCGAGCCCGGAACCTCGGTCACCCGGGCCCCGGCCCGCTGCGCCATGGACCGCTCGGCGGAGGTCGGGATGATCTGATCCTGCTGGGGGATCAGCGCCCACGACGGGGTGTGCGCCCAGGACGGCGGACCGCTCGGTTCGAGCAAGGCACCGGCAGCGATGGTCTTCTGGTGAGCGGCCATGCGGGCGGCCTGCTCCTCGGTGACGTCGGGGGCGAAGAACGGACGGAACAGCGCGGGCGTGATGTACGAGTCGACGTTCTTGCCGATCAGGTTGGACGAATCGTCGACGATAGACAGCCCGATCACCGGTGGGACCAGAGCCGTCACGGGGAATCGGAACGGGTCGAGTTCGAGTGCGACGGGTTCGCCTTCGACCGGCATGAACGCCGCGACGTAGACCAGAGCCTCCACGTTGTCCGCGTGCACGTTGCTGATCACCGTGCCGCCGTAGGAATGGCCGACCAGCACCACGGGCCCGTCGATGTTCTCGACGACGTCGGTCACCGAGGCCGCATCGATCGCCGGGCCGCGCAGTGAGTTCTCGGCGGTGACGACGGGGTAGCCGCGGCCGCGTAGGTCGGCCGCGACACCGTCCCAGCTGGTGCTGTCGGCGAAGGCACCGTGCACGAGGACAACGGTCGGCAGGCCCTGCGCAGCGGCCGGAGCCACCCCGATCCCGAGCATCGTGCCCACGGTCAGTGCCGCGGCTGCGAGCAGGGAGGTCCACTTGGAAGACGTCATGTTCTCAACCTGCCACACGCCAGGAGTTTCCACGGTGTTCACCGTCCGGATTCGACCAGCTTTTTCTCAGTGAACGCTCGTATGCTTGGCTTGTGGCAGTGGCGTTCGCCCGACCGGGTGATCGTGAAACGGTAGGTCCGATCGTGAGCGAGAGTTCGATGAAGTCTCGGATGGCCGAGTACCCACGTCCCCATCACTGCTTGTTGCACATCAGCGACACGCATCTCGTCGACGGCGGCGGTCGCTTGTACGGCGGCGTGGACAGTGAGTTGCGGCTCGAACAAGTGATGACCGATGTTCGGAACTCGGGGGTGCGGCCCGATGCGTTGGTGTTCACCGGTGATCTGACGGACAAGGGCGAGGCGGGTGCCTACGAGAAGCTCCGCGCTCTGGTCGAGCCGGTGGCCGAGGAGCTCGGCGCGCAGATCGTCTGGGCGATGGGCAATCACGACGACCGCGCGACGTTCCGTCGGACCCTGCTCGACGCGGAACCGAGCGGGCAGTCCATCGATCGCGTGCACGACGTCGACGGGCTTCGCATCGTCACCCTGGATACGACGGTCCCCGGAAAGCATCACGGTGAGCTCGCCGACGAGCAATTGGCTTGGCTCGCAGACACTCTCGCAACCCCTGCCGAGTTCGGCACGATTCTGGCGATGCACCACCCGCCGGTACCGACCGTGCTCGATCTCGCAGTTCTGGTCGAGCTCATCGATCAGCCGCGCCTGGCGGACGTGCTGCGCGGCAGCGACGTGAGATCGATACTCGCAGGGCATCTGCACTATTCGACGACAGCGACGTTCGCGGGTATCCCCGTCTCGGTCGCGTCGGCCACGTGCTACACCCAGGATCTCAATGTTCCCGCCGGCGGGTTACGCGGTCGCGACGGAGCCCAGGGCTACAACCTGGTTCACCTCTACGACGACACCGTCGTCCATTCGGTGGTACCGACGGGCTCGTACGACACTGTGGGAGAGGCAGTGTCGGCAGAGGAGACCGCGCGCCGGCTCGACGCAGCGGGAGTGACCATTGCCGACAGCGCCCGTCGAAAGTTGTTCAGCGACGCCTAGTTCTGGGTGCGTTCCCACGGCGCGACGATGGGGAAGTACTTGTCCAGGAACTGCGTCACGGTGCGCGTGCGCAGATCGAGGTCGACCTCCGGGAAGCTGCCGTCGTTGAGGCAGAAGAAGTCGACCGATCTTTTGGGCAGCAGCTTCTCCATCAACTCGAGACCCGCGACGGACGTGGTGTCGATGTACCGAACCTTCGCATCCTTCTGGACCACGGCGCGTCCGCTCATCAGCGCGTAGTAGTGGTACAGCGAATTCGTGACCGAGATGTTCGTACTCGCGCGGAATGCACTGGCAGCGGTGGAGGCGAACTCGTCGGGGAACTCGTTCTCCATTTCCTGCATCACGCTGCGGCGCAACGGCGTTGCCGCATGCTCGAGGTGCCGGGTGGTCGTCATCCCGAAGCGGTCCTGCAGGATCCGACGGTTCACGCGTGCCGCGTTCTCGAAGCCGCTGCGGTCGGCGTCGCTGTAGCCCAATCCGATTCGCGTCGTCGCCTCGATGAACATGCTGATTCCGCCGGGGGAGAAGAACATCGACGGGCTGACGGGGCGACCGAAGAACATGTCGTCGTTCGAGTACAGGAAGTGCTCGGACAACCCGGGGATGTGGTGCAGCTGGCATTCGACGGCCTGCGAATTGTGCGTCGGCAGTACGGAGGTATCGACGAAGAACGCCTCGCTCGGCACGAACGTCACCTTGGGATGGTCGGCGAGCCACGCCGGCCTCGGGGAGTCGGTGGCGACGAAGATGCGCCTGATCCACGGTGCGTACAGGTGAATCGACCGCAGTGCGTACTTCAGTTCGTCGATCTGCCGGTACCGGGCGGCCGAATCGTCGCCTTCGCCGACGACGTAGTTCGCCATCCGGCGGGCGCGTTGAGCCTGGAATTCCGCGGACGAACCGTCGACCCACGAAAACACGATGTCGATGTCGAAATTGATGTCCGACGCGTGGTCGGCGAACATGTTCTCGATGGTCGGCCAGGTTCGGCCGAAGCGCTCGACGGTGCCGCGGACGGCCTCGTCGGGCCGGATGTTGCGGCGAGTGAGCGAGTTCTCGATCGGCAGCACGATCTCGGACGGTGAGAACGACCACAGCTCGATCTGCACCGCGGTCGATGCGCCGTAGTAGAGCCCGCTGAACGGCTCGACACGTGGGCGGTAGAGCCGCACGATGCGTGCGTTCGACGACGGCGACAAGGTGCCATCGGCTACCAGTACCGCTTTTCCGCGGGCGTCGACGGTCTTGGAGTAGAAGGGCTCGGCGCGGCAGGCATGCACCAGGGCCGTTGTCAGTGCCTCGCGAGCGGCCAATTCTATGGCGATGACGGGACGCTCGTCGTTGCCGCGCACCAGTAGATACTTGATCCGCGCGGCGTCGAGCACGGCGCGCACGAACAGCAGATCTTCGACCATCGCCTGGTGCGGGGTGGTCGAGGTGATGGTCAGTGCGTAACGGCCGTCGTGGCTGACGACGTCGGACCGTTCGCTCAAGCGCGCGGCGGCAGCGTCGGATTCTCGGGTGACGGCATCGTTGGTCTCGTGCTCCGGTGGAACGAGGTAGATATCGTGCGGGGCAGAAGACGAGGTGATGACGTTCCTTCCGGAGTGTTCGCGCTGGCCGAGGAACCCCGGTGCCGTCTCAGTCTAGTGCAGGTGCGGTGCCTTTCGGACGCGCTGCGGTAGAACCCTGCTCGCTGCGACCAGGCCCAGTGCGATACCGACGGCGTCGGCGAGTGCGTCGGCGGCCGATCCTGAGCGACCGAGCGGCAGGATCGCCTGCAGGAACTCCGACACCACTGCGAACGCCGACACCCACAGTGCGGTCTTCACCCAGCCGATGCCGGCGAGTCGGGAGGTGTAGGCGAGAGCAGCGAACAGGATGCAATGAATGATCTTGTCGCTGTGCTGAAAGCCGGAAGGCACCCCCGACGCGGGGGTGAAGAGAACGATCAGCGCGACGACGAACGTGACGGCCAGGGGAATTCGGTACGTCGACTGCGAGATCACCGCGAGGAGTTTACCGGCGCTGCAGCACCACCACCGTGTCGATTCGCTCGTCGCCGTCCGGCGTCGTCCGGGTGCGGTGTTCGGCGTGAATCACCTCGAACCCGTCGCCCGCCGCAGCGACGACCGGTTCCGGTGCGAACAGTCGGTGCTTGGCCGGGTGCTGAGAGGCGTGGCTGTCGCTGGGACTGTGCCCGACGATCAGTAGACGGCCCTTCGTCGCGACCGCCGCGGCGAACCTGCGGGTGGTCAGTTCCAATTCGTCCGGCGGCACCTGCAAGAAGTGCACCGACACCAGATCGAACGCCGCGGCCGGGGGAGTCCAGTCCAGTACGTCTTCCTGACGCCAATCCACCGCGAGCGTCTGTGACCCGAGTGCCTGCTGTGCGGCGCGAGCGCGGCCGAGAGCCACATCGGAGATGTCGACGCCGGTCACGTTCCATCCTTCGCCGGCCAGCCAGAGTGAGTCGGCACCTTCACCGCAGCCGATGTCCAGGGCGCGGCCCGGAATCAGCTCGGACGCTTCCTGTACCAACACGGCGTTGGGATTTCCGCTCCAGATGGCGGTGCGTTGGTTGTAGAGGTTGTCCCAGAACGATTCGTCGAAGGCACCGTTCTCGAAATCCGGTTCCGGGTGGGTCGGGTCGGCTGGATGAGTGTGCGCAGGTGTGTGGTCGGCCATGGTTCGAGACTGCCCGCTGTCGTCCCCGAGCGCAAACGAATTTGCTCATTCGGCAAAAATTGGCCTTGGGTAAAGTAGTCCGTCATGACCGAACCGGAACGCGAAGTACTGACGTGGGAGACCTTTGGAGACGCCTCGCGCGATCTGACGAAGAAGATCGTGGGCGACGGGTTCGTTCCGGACATCGTCATCGCGATCGCCCGCGGCGGACTCATCCCTGCCGGTGCCATCTCCTATGCCATGGGCGTCAAGGCTGCCGGCACCCTCAACGTCGAGTTCTACTCCGATATCGAAGAGACTTTGCCCGATCCTGTTGTGCTCGAACCACTTCTGGATACCGACGCGATCGTCGGCAAGAAGCTGCTCGTCGTCGACGATGTCGCCGATTCCGGCCGCACCCTGGCGCTGGTGATCGATCTACTGAAGGCGCACACGGCCGACGTGCGGTCGGCCGTGATCTACACCAAGCCCAGAACCATTGTGCAGCCGGACTACTCGTGGCGAGAGACCGACAAGTGGATCAATTTCCCGTGGTCCACGTTGCCGGTCATCACCTGAGTTATTCGCTGGAGACGTCGATCAGCACCTTGCCTACGGTTCCGTTCTCCACGGCGTCGTGTGCGGCCGCGGTCTCGCTCAGCGGGAAGCGGTGCAGTGGCAGGCCGGTGGCTTCGCCCACCTCCAGCACGCCTGCTGCCGCCGCTGCGCTGACGTCCGCCTCGGCGTTGCGCAGAGCCTCGTCGCCCACGGTGTAGAGCAGCACGAACTGGTAGCGAGTGTTGAGCACCATGTTCGGCCGGACGTCGAGGGTGATGGTGTCGCCGCCGTTGTTGGCGTAGACGGCTACGGATGCTCGGTTCGCTCCGACGGCCGCGTTGAGCGCGGCGTTCTGTGCGGGAGCGACCTCGACCACCAGATCGATTCCGCCGGGCACCAATTCGCGGATGTCAGCGGCGGCGTCTCCGGCCTTGTAGTTCACCACGTGGTGCGCGCCGGCAGCGGTGGCCAGTGCGCCCTTCTCCGGTCCGCTGACGGTCGTCACCACGGTCGCGCCTGCCCAGCGGGCCAATTGGATCGCGGCATGGCCGACGGCACCGGCGCCACCGGCGACGAGTACCGACTTGCCTTCCAACGCGCCGGGATGCAAGCGAGACGGGCCGTCCTCGGACACCGTCAGTGCGCGGTGTGCCGTCATCGCGGGTACGCCGAGGCTCGCGCCGACGTCGAAGCTGACGCCGTCGGGGAGAGCCACCACACGTGATGCGGGAAGGTTGGTGAACTTCTGCGCCGTTCCGGTCGGACGCTGATGCTGGGCCAGGTACACCCAGACGCGATCTCCTACGGCCAGCCCCTCGACATCAGGGCCCACGGCGTCGATCACTCCGGCACCGTCCTGGTTCGGAACCACCTCGTCGAACGCCAGCTTCTCGCCCGGTCCGGAACCGGTCCTGTTCTTCCAGTCCGTCGGATTGACGCCCGAGACCACGACGCGTACGCGCACTTCGCCTGCGGCCGGCTCGGTCACCTCGCGATCTTTCGGTTCGAGGACGGACGAATCGCCGGTGCGGGTGTACACAATTGCTGGAGAAGTCATACCGGGTTCAACGCGCCTGGAGGGCCCCGATGTTCCCTTCGAAGCAATCGGGGTATGCATGACTGGCTATCAGTGCTCGACGAAAGAGGCGTACTCGATGAACCACAACGACCTGCTGACCGACGCATTCGGTCGAATAAAGGAACTCGTTCACTCGGTGTTGGACGACATCCCCGCTGCCGCGTTGACCTATCGGCCCGACGCCGATGCCAACAGCATCGCGTGGTTGCTGTGGCACCTGACGCGTGTGCAAGACGACCACATCGCGGGTGTGGCCGGGAGCGAACAGGTCTGGACGTCGGACTCGTGGTTCGAGCGTTTCGGATTGCCGTTCGACAAGTCCGACATCGGGTACGGCCAATCGTCCTCCGACGTGGCTCAGGTCACCTCGAGCGCCGAGTTGTTGCGCGAATACCACGACGCCGTGCACTCGAAAACCGTTGCGTACCTGAGCGGTATCTCGACCGACGATCTGGACCGAATCGTCGACGAGAACTGGGATCCGCCGGTCACGTTGGGTGCGCGCCTGGTGTCCGTGGTCTCCGACGACCTTCAGCATGCCGGGCAGGCGTCGTACGTTCTCGGCCTGTACACCCGGCAGGCCTAGCCGTCAGGCGTAACGCTTCTGCAGGTTCTCCAGCGTCTTTCGGATGTTGCGACGCTGGAACTGCGGGAACGTCTTGCCGCTGGTGACGATCTTGTCGAACACGAGCGCCAGGGCATCGGGCCATTTCGTTCTGTCGTCGGTCCAGGTTTCGGTGACCTTTGTGCCGCCCGCGACCGGCTCGAAGTCGTATCGCCAGGTTGCGTTCGCGCCCTTGATCTTCGGAGCGCTCTTACCGATGGCGTGGACGCGGAACTCGAAGGTCTTGCCCGGGTCGGCTGCGGTCACGGTGCAGCGAGTGATCCACTTCGCCCGGCCGCGCTTGTTGGTTCCGTCGAATACCATTCCCACGTAGGCGCTCTCGCGAGGATCGTGCACGGTGGCACCGGTATTTTCGGGACTCCACCGGCCCATCTTGGTGGGGTCGCTGATCGCTGCGTAGAGGGTGTCGGCGTCGGCGTTGACAACGACGCTGTCGGACACCGTGAACTCGCGGCTCATGAGGATGCGCCGTTCTTCAGGCCTGGATGAATACGAGTGAGCATGGGCACCAACAATGTTCGCGGGGTGATCTGGGCGAAGATCGATCCGATGCGGTTGGCGGGCCCGGGGATCGACACCATCCGTCCCTTGGCCATGTCGTCGACGGCGGTCTTGGCCACCGTTTCTGCCGACACCCACATGATCGATGGCAGTGCCTTCTCGGCGTCGTCTTTCGCGAAGCCCGCGGCCTCGCCGAAACCGGTCTGCACCGGTCCAGGGCACAGCGCGGTGGCTGTCACTCCCGTTCCGCGCAGTTCTCCGGTCAGAGACTGGGTGTAGGAGAGAACGAACGCCTTGCATGCGCCGTAGCCCGCTTGGCCGGGAAGCGGCTGGAACGCGGCGGTGGAGGCCACGTTCAGCAGAGCTCCGCGTCGTCGCTCGGTCATGCCGGGGAGGAAGCGAGTGCAGAGATCGGCGACGGCAACCACGTCGACCTCGATCATGTTCATCTCTGCTTCGGGGTCGGATTCGACGACCGGGCCGAGCGTCGACAGCCCGGCGTTGTTCACCAGGATGTCCGGTATCAGTCCGAGTTCGGTGACGCGCCCGAGCAATTCGGCGCGGGCGCTGCGATCGGACAGGTCTGCTGCGAGCACCTCGGCGCGAACTCCCCGCGAGCGGAGTTCGTTCGCAAGCTCGTCGAGCCTGTCGGCGCGGCGGGCGACGAGGGTGACTCCGTGACCTCGGGAGGCGAGTTCGCGAGCGATGGCGGCACCGATTCCGGAAGACGCTCCGGTCACGACGGCAGTCCGGTCGGGTGCGGGGCGAGGAAGGCTCATGCCCCCACCGTAGCGAACGCCCGCTGTGCAGCGCATTTGAATCCGGATGAGAGGTTAGCCTAGGGTTACTTTAAATTCCCTTTGCTTGTCGAAAGGTAACCATGTTCTTTGTTTCACCGAACGGTCGACGGACTGCTCGCCGCGCAACCCTGCTGTCCGCGCTCACGGTGTCGGCCCTTGTGGTCGGCGCGTGTTCGAGTACCGATACCGCGGAGGAACCACAGGCGGCCAGCGACTTCGCGGCCGTCACCATCGATTCGGCGCTGGGTCAGGCCGTCATCACCGAGAAGCCGGAGCGCATCGTGACGCTCGGCCAGGGCTCGGCCGAAACGGCGATCGCGCTGGGTACCGTCCCGGTGGGCGTCGAGGAGTATTCCTGGGGTGCCGACGACACCGGCTATCTGCCGTGGGTGCACGACGCGGTCACCGAATTGGGTGCCGAGCTTCCCCAGCAATTCACGGGCGGAACCGAATTGAACATCGAGGCCGTCGCGGCTCTCGAACCGGATCTGATTCTGGCACCGTGGTCGGGCGTCACGCAGGATCAGTTCGACAAGCTCAGTGCCTTCGCCCCGGTGGTCGCATACGAGGAGAAGCCGTGGACCACGACGTGGCAGGACCAGATCACCGTCATCGGCAAGGCCATGGGCGAGGAGCAAAAGGCGGTCGAGGAGATCGACAAGATCGAGAACCGCTTCGCCGACGCCGCGGCCCAGCACCCCGAGTATTCGGACGTGAGCTTCTCTTACATCTACAACACCGGTCCCGGAACGCTCGGAGTGTTCCTCGCCGACGAGCAGCGCGTCGCGATGGTGCGCGGTCTCGGGCTGCAGGTCGATCCGGTGGTGAACACGCTCGACGAGACCGAGGGCACCGACTCATCGGTGATCGGCTTGGAGAACGCGAATCTGTTGAACGATTCCGACCTGATCTTCACCTTCTACTCCGATCCGCAGAACCGCACCGACACCGAGAATCAGCCTGCCTACAAGCAGATTCCGGCCGTGTCCCGCGGTTCGGTCGTTGCGCCGACGGATCAGTCCTTCGTCACCGGGTCGTCGATCATCAACCCGCTGACAGTGCCGTGGGCACTCGAGCGCTACGTGCCGATGATCGACGAGGCTGTCGCGAAGCTCGACGCGAAGTAGGTCACCGGTCGCTCGATCGGAGCGGAGACGAGCAGGATCGGCTTCACGCAGGTCGTGTACATGCGCAGGAAGCATGCAGTGTCTGATCGAAACACCCAGCTCGACAATCTCTTCCAGCCCCGCACCGTGTTCTCGGTGCGGGGCTGGATTGTTTTCGCGCGTCTCTATGCGATGTGAGGGCCTGCTCGGGCGTGGGATTGTCTCGGTTGTCGGTAGGGGTCGACGGTGGCCGGGGGTACGAACCAGGGGTGTTGATCGGTGCCGATGAATACTTCCCAATCGGAGTGGTGGATGAGTCGGTGGTGGAATCCGCACAGGAGGACGAGGTTGTTCATGTCGGTGGGTCCGCCGTCGGTCCAGTGCCAGATGTGGTGACCTTCGGTCCAGGCGGCGGGTTTGCCGCAGCCGGGGAACGCGCAGCCGTGATCGCGGGCGGTCAATGCTCGTTTCTGTTTGGCGGTGACGGTGCGGGCGGTGCGGGCGAGGTTGAGTGGGTTGCCGTTCTCGTCCATGACGATGGCGGTGAGAAGGCAATCGCAGGCGAGTTGGCGAGAGGTGTTGCGGGAGAGTGGTCCCATCCACGGCAGCCAGCCGACGGTGGTGCCGTCGCCGAACAGGTCCCGATATGCACCGCGATCCGGGCTCGGTCCGGCAGCGCTGTCGGTCTCGAGTTCATTCGCCGCGTCCGACTCGGTCGGGTCGGATCGTATTGGGTCGGAGTGGATCGGGTTGCCGGCGTCGATGTCCACCGGGTCGGCTGGATCGGCGTTGTCGGATTCTGCTGCAGCGCGGGTGGTTTCGTCGTCGGTGATGTCGTCGCTGTTCTGACCGCTCAGGCTCTGGAGGTCCTGCAACCGGATGTGGAGGTTGATGTGGGGTCTCTCTCCGCCTTCGGTGGGGCGATCCTTCGAGGCGAGGTAGTGGTCGAGGATCTGCCCGAATGCGTCGGCGCGTCGCCTCGCAGGACTGCGTTCGTCGGGGGTGCCGTCGGCTGCGGGCCGAGGTTCGGTCAGCGGTGAGAGTGCGGTGAAGAGCTTTTCCGCGGTGACGGCATCGAAGTCGGCCTTGAGGCACAGGCGTTGGTTGAGCATCTTCGATGCGAACAGTTCGTTGCGGTCGGTGTCTTCCGGGGGCGGCTTGTCGCTGCCGTAGGTGTCTTCGAGTTTGGTGATCGCTTCACGGATCTTGTCGGTGCGTGCCCCAGGCCCGGTGGCGGCGGTGATCATCGCGGTGCGGGCGATATCGCGACCCTCTTGCGGGAGGTTCTTCGGTGGTGTTTCGGCGAAGGTGAGGATCAGGGCGGCGTGGTCGACGGACATGACGCCGGTGTTGACGGCGTCGGCGATGTCGGGGAAGTTCTTCAGCCCGCGAGCGAGGGCCACGATCTTGTTCGCTTTGCTCGGGGTGAGGAGGGTGGTGGAGGTCAGCCAGCCTGCGGGTCCGGGGAAGCCGAGTTTCTCCCGGCTCACGCGGGTGTCGATGTCGGCGACGAGAGCGATGCGCCGTGCTTCCAGCAATTGGATGTCGTGGGAGACCGCGGCAGCGTCGGCGAGCAGTTCTGCTTCGCTCAGTTGCCAGATCTCCGTGGTCATAGGAAGAAGTGTATCGAACGGGTGTTCGATGCGCAATGATGGTGCAATCGAAAACTATTGCTGTGCATAAGGATTCGATAATCCGAACCTGTCGGTGGCGCATGGTAAAGGCTCGATCTCTCCGACGATCGCGCCAGACCGCCATTCTGCCGCGACAGGAGCTGTGGAACACGGCCGGCTCCCGTGGCAGCGCCTCACTAATAGTGGTGCGCGTTGCGCAGTCGATACCAACAGAGACCAGTCGACAGGGTCCGGCCGTGCACAACTTGCCGGGGCGCGTCAGTACACCTCGCGTTGACGTTCCTGTTCCAGCACCTGCTCGAGGTCGTTCAATCGGTTCATCGACGACACCTGTCGCGCGGTGCGGTGGTTCAGTGCCAGCATCTCGCGGTGTCGGTGGACGAAGGCCCAGTAGCCGGCGGTGAAGGGGCAGGCGTCGTCACCCAGCCTCTTTTTCGGATTGAATTCGCATGTGCCGCAGTAGTCGGTCATGCGGTTCAGGTACGCCCCACCCGAAGCGTAGGGCTTGGTGGCGATCACTCCACCGTCCGCGTGCTGGCTCATGCCGATGACGTTCACCGGCATCACCCAGGCGAATCCGTCGACGAAAGCCGTGGCGAACCACTCGGTCAACGCTCGTGGGTCCCAGGCATGTTGCAGCGCAAAGTTTCCCAGGATCATCAGCCGCGGAATGTGGTGCACCCAGCCGCGGTCGCGTACGCCGTCGACGGTACTGGACAGGCACTTCGCGACCACCGCATCGCCGTCCAACTCGAGAAGCCAATCCGGTAGTGGCTCATGGGCTTCGAGTTTGTTCCGTTCGAGATACTCCGGCCTCATATGCCAGTAGAGGTGCCACACGTATTCGCGCCAGCCGAGGATCTGCCGAACGAAGCCCTCCACGCTCGCCAGCGGGGTGCCGTCGCGATGGGCGTCCTCGGCGGCGTGTGCCACGTCCAACGGTTGCAGCAGACCGAGGTTGAGCGGGACCGACAACAGCGAGTGCGACATCGTCCAGTCGTCGGCCATCACCGCGTCCTCGTATTTGCCGAAGTCGTCCAGGCGGTAATCGATGAAGTGCGCCAACGCTTCCGAGGCCTCAGAAGCAGTTACCGCGAACACTCGTTTCCCGTCGACTCCGACTGTGTCCAGCTCCCACGAATCGAGATCGGCACGCACCTCGTCGTCGATGGCATCCTCGGTCGGCCACCACGGTTCTTCGACGCCCAGGGTCAGCCGTCCCTTCGGGGGTGGCGACTGATTCTCGGCGTCGAGGTTCCATTTGCCAGAGACTGGGTCGGCACCGTCCATCAGCACATCGAATCTCTTGCGCTGCTCGCGGTAGAACGTCTCCATGCGAAAGGTGCCGCGCTCGGCCGCCCAGTCGGCGAACTCGGCCCGGGGGAGCGCGAACATCGGCGTCGGCAGAATTTCCGAGACCAGACCCTCCTCGTGCAAGGCAGCGACGAACTTCTCCGCCGCATGCGAGGTGGGCTCGAACACCACCACGGGCTTGCCGTACTCGGCCAGGGCTTCGCGATACGTCTCGGTCTGCAGATAAGTGACGCGATCACCCAGCTCGTCGGCCAGATGACGCATCCCCGACAGCACGAGATGGAGCTTCTGTCGGTGGTATCGCCGGCGTCGAAACACGCGCCGGGACTCGATCATCAGCACGTCTCGCTCGGCATGCTCGTCCACGGAGTGGAAGTGCGGGCCGAGCTGATCACCGAACAACCACAGAGCGTCCATTCTCGGAGTGTTCTCCCGCAGCGACGACGGCAAACCAGCGTCCGCAGCATGGCCGGCTGGTGAACACTGTGGCCGACCCAGGCGCGCCTTACTTGACCACCGACGATCCATCGCATGGACTGACCCGATGCCCGCTGATTCTGCGCTGTCCAGAAGAACGTTTCTTCGCTCGTCGTCGGTGGCCGTTGCCGTGGCCGGAGTCGTCACGACACTGCCCGCGGTCGCCCACGCCCAAGGCAGCGACCGAGGCTTTCTGCACGGGGTGGCATCGGGAGATCCGTTGCCCGACGCGATCATTCTGTGGACCCGCATCACCCCCACGCCCGACGCCACCCCGGGCTCCGGCGTCGGCCCGCAGGTATCGGTGACCTGGCGCATCGCCCGGAACGTAGACATGAGTGGCGTCGTCGCCTCCGGAACCGTTTCCACCGGCCCCGATACCGATCACACCGTGAAAGTCGACGTCGACGGCCTCAGCGCAGACACCACGTACTTCTACGACTTCCGGACGAGCGACGCGGCATCGGCCGTCGGCACCACGCACACCGCCCCGGCCAACGATGCCGACATCGATGTGGTGCGTTTCGGCGTCGTCTCGTGCTCCAACTGGGAATCGGGGTACTTCGGTGCCTATCGCCACCTGGCAGCCAGGGGAGACCTCGACGCCATCGTCCATCTCGGCGACTACATCTACGAGTACGAGACGGGCGGCTTTCCGGGGCGCGACGGCGTCGTCCGGCAGCATTCGCCCACCCACGAGATCGTCACCCTTGCCGACTACCGCCAGCGGCACGGTCAGTACAAGTCCGACCCGGATCTGCAAGCAGCGCACGTCGACGTTCCGTGGATCTGCACGTGGGACGACCACGAGTCGGCCAACGACGCGTACGACGGCGGCGCCGAGAACCACACGCCGGCCACCGAGGGCGATTGGTACACGCGCAAGGCCAATTCGGAGAAGGCCTACTACGAGTGGATGCCGGTCCGGGCAGCAGGCACTGCCACCAACCGTCACCTGTACCGCAGGCTGCGGTTCGGCAACTTGCTCGAACTCTCGATGCTGGATCTGCGCACCTACCGCTCGCAGCAGGTGTTGCCGTTCAACGGCCCCGAGGTCGATTCACCGAACCGCACCATCACCGGTGCCGAGCAGATGCAGTGGCTCACCGACGGCATCGTGTCGTCGCCGACGCAGTGGAAGATCGTCGGCAACCCGGTGATGATCACGCCCACTCTGATCCCACCGCTCGATCGAGACGCAGCCAGGGCCGTCACCTCGCTCCTCGGAATCCCGGAGGGCGGCTTGCCCTACAACGCAGATCCTTGGGACGGATACACGGCCGACCGCCGCAAGCTGCTCGGTGCCATCGTGGACGCAGGCGTCGACAACACCGTCTTCATCACCGGCGACATCCACTCCGCTTGGGCCTGCGAGGTACCCCTCGACGCAGCGCACTACGCAACGACGGAACCGGCTGCCACCGAGCTCGTCGTCACCTCGGTGAGCTCGGCCAACATCGACGATCTGACGCACACTCCGCCGCACACGCTGGGCCGGGTCGCCGAGGAAGCGTTCAAGGCGCTCAACCAGCACGTGAAGTTCGTCGATCTAGACAGTCACGGTTTCGGCGTCTTCGACGTCACCAAGACGGCGGCTCGGATGGACCACTGGTTCCTCACCGCCAAGGAGGATCCGCGGACCGGCGTGTACTGGGGAGCGGGCTTCACCGTCGACTCCGGCACCCAGCGGCTTCGGGCGGCGGCACCGCCACTGGGCTGACCCGCCATACTGGACGGCGTGGCTGTACCGAAAATCGTCCTGTTCTACGTGTTCACTCCATTGCCAGATCCCGAGGCGATCCGGCTGTGGCAGCAGACGCTGGCCGCGTCCAACAACCTGACCGGACGCATCCTCATCTCCGAACACGGCATCAACGCGACGGTGGGCGGCGACGTCGACGACGTCAAGAGGTACGTCCGCGGTACCCGCAGCTATCCGGCCTTGAAGTCGGCCGACATCAAGTGGTCCGACGGGCTCGGCAACGACTTCCCGCGATTGAGCGTGCGAGTGCGCGACGAGATCGTCACGTTCGGTGCCCCCGGGGAACTGAAGGTCGACGCCGACGGCGTGGTCGGCGGTGGCACTCATCTGAGCCCGCAGCAGGTGCATGAGCTTGTCGATTCCCGCGGCGACGACGTGGTCTTCTTCGACGGCCGCAACGCGTTCGAGGCGCAGATCGGCAAGTTCAAGAATGCAGTGGTCCCCGACGTGGAGACGACGAGGGACTTCGTCTCGCAGCTCGATTCCGGTGCCTACGACCATCTCAAGAAGTCCCCGGTGGTCACGTACTGCACCGGGGGAGTGCGGTGTGAGGTGCTGTCCTCGTTGATGGTGGCTCGCGGGTTCGAGGAGGTCTATCAGCTCGACGGCGGAATCGTCCGGTACGCAGAGACTTTCGGCGACGACGCGCTCTGGGAGGGCTCGCTCTTCGTCTTCGACAAGCGGATGGCACAGAACTTCTCCGACCACACCGCCGTCATCGGTCGCTGCAGTGCCTGCGGCAACCCGACGTCCCGGTACCAGGACTTCGACGGTGATGCCGGCCGTGGTTTGCGGTTGATCTGTCTCGACTGCGCCTGAGTGATGCTGCCTTTTCGAGACGGTCTCGCGCCTCTGAGACTGCTTCTACCGCATGGTGATCCGTCCGCCACCATCGTCGAATACCTCGAACGTGAGATGCCCGACGACGATTGGCGTCGGGCAATCGGCGACGCCGAACTGGTGGACGAGAAGAGTCGGCCCATAACTTTGGACACTCGCTACCGCGCCGGCAGTCTGGTGTACTTCTATCGTGTTCCGGCGCACGAGGTTCCGGTGCCGTTCGAGATCGGCATCCTGCACGAGGACGAAAATCTGCTGGTGGTCGACAAGCCACATTTCCTCGCCACCATCCCGCGTGGTCGGCACGTCACCGAAACCGCGACCGTGCGGCTGCGCAAGCAGTTCGACTGCCCCGACCTCACGCCCGCGCATCGACTCGATCGCGCCACCGCTGGAGTGCTGCTCTTCACCAAGACCAAGCATGCCCGACGGCCGTACCAGGAACTCTTCTCGACGCGCAACGTCACCAAGGAATACGAGACCGTCGCGGGTTTCGATGCAGCACTGCAGTTTCCGCGCGTCGTGCAGAGCAGGATCCTCAAGGAACACGGTGTCATGACGGCGTACGAGGAGCCGGGGGAGCCGAACAGTGAAACCAGAATCGAGCTCATCGACACTCTCCACGACCTCGCCCGCTATCGGCTCTTTCCCAAGACGGGTAAGACTCATCAGCTGCGAATCCATCTGTCGTCGTTGGGGATTCCCATCGTCAACGATCCGTACTATCCGGCGTACACATCGACTCCAGCCGACGACTTCACTCGGCCGTTGCAACTCCTGGCCCGGGCACTGGACTTCACCGACCCGCTCACCGGCGAACAGCGGCGATTCGCCAGCGCCCGAGAACTCCAGCTCTGACGCCCAGGAATCGTTCGTTCGGACGATGGTGACAATTCGGACGCGAGGTTAGCGTAACGATCGAAACATGTCCGATGGAGCACAGAGGAGAACTGCGTGAAGCGTCGTATTGCTGTTGTGTGGGGAGCTGCCGTCATCGCCATAGCGTCGCCAGCGGTTGCCGTGGCCGATACCGGAAGCGCGAGCACCGGTAGCGCGAACGGAGTGTCGAGCTTGTTCTCGGATCTGTCCCGGTTGTGGGAGGCCTGCTCGGTGACCATCTTCACCGGACAGTGCACCGGAATCGTCGCAACGGACGTGACCTACTGGTAGCGCACGCCCTGCACTGAACCCCCAACCGACAAACGCGCGCGCGTCCGCCGGACGCTCGCGGAACAGGTAACCATTCCGCTCGCATCCAGCAAACGCGCGCGCGTGTGCGTGGAGCCTGAGCCCTACTTGGCCAGCGACCGCGCCATTCCGCGTTCGACGGCGGCCACCAGCTGCGGTCGCAGTTCGGCGGCGGGGACGATGTGGTGCACCGATCCGACGCTCTGTGCGCGCTGGATGTTGTGGATGGCCTCGAATTCGGCTGCCACTTCACCCAGTTTGGCGTTGCGGGCGTTCGCTCGCACGGTGGCGAGTTCGACGCGCAGTGCCGAGCGAGTGGCGTCGTCCTCGGCCGCGTTCAGTCGTGCTTCGAGCTCCTTGACGTCGGCGTCCGCTGCGGTGCGGGCGTTGACGTCGCGGGTGAACACCACTGCGGCTGCCGGGGCACCGCCGAGTACGGAGGCGAAGGAGCCCTCGACCGCGAGGACCTCCATGTTGTCGTTGAGTGCTCCGGAGAACACCACGAACGCGCCGCCGTGGTAACGCGAGACGACGCAGAACACGACCGGTCCGTCGAAGTTGACGATGGCGCGGCCGATTTCGGCACCGTATTCGAGCTGGATGTTGCGCAGCGATTCCGGTGATCCGTCGAAGCCGGAGAGGTTGGCCAGCACCACGATCGGCCGGCTTCCGCTGGCGGCGTTGATGGCGCGGGCCGTCTTCTTCGACGAGTTCGGGAACAGGGTTCCCGAGGTCCACTGATCGGGGCCGTCGGACGGGAACCAGCCCTTGCGGGGGATGGCTCGCGATTCGATACCGATCACACTCACCGGGATTCCGGCGAGGTGGGCGTCGAACACCACCGAGGTGTCGGCGTCGGCCATGTCGGCCCACCGCTCGAGCACCGAGTGGTCCTGGTCGACCACGGCGCGCATCACGGTGCGAATGTCGAACGGCTTCTTGCGGTCCGGGTTGGTGACCGAGGAGAAGATGTCGCCGACGGTGGTGAAGTCGCTCGACGGGTGGACGTGCGGGTAGGTACGCACGTCGCGCTCGGTCGGGTCGGCCGTGGCCGCACGGCGTGGGAAGCGTTCTCCCGGTGCGGCATACGCGTGATCGTAGTGAGCGAACAGGATGTCGCATGCGGCCCGCAGGTTCGGTGCCCAGTACTGCGCCTGGCCGTTGGGGCCCATGACGCGGTCGTAGCCACCGATACCGAAGTTGTCCTCGGCCGAGACGCCGCCGGAGTAGTCCAGGGACTGCTTTCCGGTGAGCACCATCGCACTGTCGGGGGTCATCACCAGGATGCCCTTGGTGTGGGTGAGCATCGTGGCTTCGGCGTTCCAGTACGGCTGCGCGCCGACGTTGATGCCCGCGACGACGATGTTGATCTCTCCGCCGGCCTGGGTGAAGGTGATGATGCGACGCAGACCACGCGAGACCCAGTCCATGTTCTCGGTGCCCGATTCCATGGAAATCGTTGCGCCGGAAGACAATGCGAACCATTCGACGGGGGTACCGAGTTGTTCGGCGAGGTCGATGGCCGCAACGATCCGCGAGCATTCCGCCTCGGCGACGGTGCCGAGCGCCTTGGTGGGGTCACCGAAGAGTGCGACGCGGGTGATTCCCTCGGGGTACTTGGCGGTCGGGGTGGTGGCCACACCGACGATGACACCCGCGGAGTTGCGGCCGTAGGGACGATCGACCGGGGCGAGCACGCCGTCGGCGTCGAAGTCGTACTCGGTGAACGTGCCACCGTTGCTGCTGAGCAACGGAATCAGCTCGTACGGGTACACGGTGCCGCGGGCCTGGGACCGCTGCACCTTCTGGGTGTACTCGTCGAGCGGGCGCATCGGCTCGGTCGGCGGCGGGGTCACCTTGGCGACGATGCCGGCACCGGACCGGTACGACAGGCGCAGAGCCACCTCGCGCGGTGTCGCGCCCGGTGTTTCGGCCAGGCGTGCGATCAGCGTGATCTCTTCGAGTCCGGCTCCGATGGTCAGCGGTGCGATGTGCCGGGCGATGGTGGCGATGCGGTCGGCAGGCACGTTCAGTACCGGCCAGACGTAGAGCACGACGCGGTTGGCGTCGAGACGCTTCTTGCCGCGTCCGGCCTGTGCGCGGCGGATGCCGTCGAGGCAGGCTGCGACGGTTCGTTCGATCTCCGGAACGGCGACGATGTTTCCGGCGTCGTCCAACTGTGTTGTGATGCCGCGGATCTCGGCGAGGGCGACGAGTCGCTCGTCGGACGGGTTGGCCTTGGACGTCAGGTGGAACAGGTAGGTTCCGGCGCTGGCGGGCAGGCGAACTCCGTCGAAGTTCTTCAGTCGCCACAGGTCGAGTCGCTGACCGGTGAGTGGGTGCATGTCCCGGATGATGGTGTCCTCGGCGAGGGGCTCGGATCCCTCGACCGTGGTGCGGCGGTACGTCATCTTTCGCGTGACCGCGCCGAACACGGTGACCGTGACCCGGCGCCAGCGGCCGGAGCCGGAGTGGGCGGCCAGAACTTCCTGCAGTCGGGCCGAGAGCACGTCGCCGTCGGCGGGGGCGTCCGGCCACGACAGGTACAGGTCGACGGCCAGGTTTTCCGGCGACGGGCCGGCGATGTCCTCGACAGCGTCGAGAGTCGTTGCGAGGGAATCGAAGTCCGTCGCGGTCGAGATCAGATGCAGTCGTTCGCCCGAGAGCTCGAAGTTGCCGGTGACGAAGTGCTTACCGTCGCGGTCGAAGGCCTTGACATCCTCGAGGGTGCGAATTTCGTAGTACTGACGGGTGATCACCTCGAGCAGAGCACCGGGATCGGTGATCCGTTGTGCCAGAAGCTCGATCAGCGGTTCCGGTGTCGCCACGAGAGCGGCTACACGCGCCGAGTAGTCGGCTGCGTCGGGGTTCTCGGCCAGGTACTGCAGGCTGCCACGGACGCCGTCGTAGACCTTCTCGCGGGCGATCCGGATCTGCGGCTCGTCGAACAACCGGAAGCGCAGGTTGCGGGCGACGTCGCCGATAACGGGGTAGCGGGCCTGAGTGGCACCGATGAGGCGCTCGAGTACCTCGGCCATGGCCGGGGTGGCTTCGGGCTGGGCGGAGGAGTCGCTGAGCCAGTGGCCGAGGAGGGCCGCAATGACCGGAACCTGGTTCTCCATGCGCTGCAGGGCGAGGAAGACGCGGTAGACGGCCTCTTCGAGAGCCGGGGTTCGGCCCTCGTCGATGGCAGCGTCGTAATGCGCGAGCGCGCGAGTGAGCTTGGCGCGGAACGACTCCGGCAGACCCTGGACGTCCGCGTCGAGCGAGTGCAGGAACGAGTGGAAGTGCTCGCGGGGGGAGTGGACTCGCTCGTCGCCCGTCTCCTCGTCCATCGTCGGACGGTTGCGGGAGAGCTCGCAGATGTCGGCGAAGGTGTTCAGCAACGCCAGTTCGGCGGTGACCAGCTCCGAATCGTCACGTGGCACCTCGGCACGCAGAGTCTCGTAGGTGGACAACAGGTTTCGAGCCCGGGCACCGCTGACGTCGAAGCCGGTGATGAGGGCTGCGAGTTCGTCGAGCCGATCCAGTGCGCGACGCTGCGGCGAGCGCTGCGCGGCGTCGTCGACGCCACGGAACTGCACCCGAGGTGCCTGCTCGGAGACTTTCTGTTCTCCGGCCTGATCGACGCGCAGCAGTGCAGCTCCCGCGTCGACCTGTCCGTTGACCGAGGCCAGGACCTCACGCACGGTGCCCGCGTACGGGGACCGGACGGCAGTTTCCATCTTCATCGATTCGAGGACGACGAGGGTCTGTCCTGCTTCGACCTCGTCGCCGACGG
The DNA here is from genome assembly GCF_000482405.1 of Rhodococcus sp. JG-3. Lineage (NCBI taxonomy): Bacteria > Bacillati > Actinomycetota > Actinomycetes > Mycobacteriales > Nocardiaceae > Rhodococcus > Rhodococcus sp. JG-3. The sequence goes on along the minus strand of NZ_KI519398.1, from coordinate 4,492,493 downwards.
CGACCGGGACGGCAACGACGACAGCGGGTGCAGGCGCGCGGACCAGCCCGGCCTCGTCCTGGGAGATCTGGTGGCTGATGCCGTCGACCTCGACGAGGAAGTGGGCGGCTCCGGCGACGGTGACCACCTGGTAGCGGCGGTCACCGATGACGAGGCGGCTCTCGTAGGTGCCGAGGCGCTCGACGTCGACCTGCAGTTCGCCGATGCCGTCGCTTTCGATGCTGTAGCGGTGAGTTCCGGTCTGGCCGACCTCGAGCTTGTAGGCCTGGCCCTGGTAGTTCAGCTCGACGGTGCGGCCGATGGCGTGTGTCGCGCGTGGGCGGCCGCCGCGAGCGGAGTTGAGGAACGAGGTGCGTTCGCGGCCTTCTTCGGCGTCGTAGGCGTCGATCGCTGCGGCGATGATGGCGATGTCGGCGACGGCGGTCGGCCCCACCTGGGAACCGGCTTCGGTGCGGTCGAGCCAGCCGGTGTCGGCGGAGGCGGAGATGACTTCCTCGCGGTCGAGCAGGCTGAGCAGGAACGACTTGGTGGTGGTGCCGCCGTCGATGACGACCGTGGTCTCGCGCAGTGCGTTGCGCAGTCTCGCCAGCGCTTCGCTACGGTCGCGGCCCCAGGCGATGACCTTGGCGACCATGGAGTCGTAGTCGGGTGGGATGACGTCGCCCTGGGCGATGCCGGTGTCGACGCGGATGCCGGTGCCGAGGGGGAACTTGAGCAGCTCGACGGTGCCGGGGGCCGGTGCGAAGCCGTTGTCGGCGTCCTCGGCGTTGAGGCGGGCCTCGACGGCGTGACCGAACTCGGGCGGGCAGTCGCCGGGCAGTGCCTGGCCGTCGGCGACGAGGATCTGCAGCTTCACCAGGTCGATGCCGGTGGTGTATTCGGTGATCGGGTGCTCGACCTGCAGGCGGGTGTTGACCTCGAGGAACGTGAAGATCTTCTGCTCGGGCTGGTAGAGGTACTCCACGGTGCCCGCGCCCTGATACCCGGCGGCCTTGACCAGCTCGGCCGACGCGGTGCGCAGCTGATCGGACTGTTCCTTGGTCAGCAGCGGGGAGCTGGACTCCTCGATGACTTTCTGGTTGCGACGCTGAATCGAGCAGTCGCGCACACCGGGGGCCCACACGTTGCCGTGACTGTCGGCAATGACCTGGACCTCGACGTGCCGGGCATCGGTGACCAGACGCTCGAGGAATACGACGGGGTCGCCGAACGAGCGCTCGGCCTCACCCTGGGTGCGTTCGAGGGACAGTTCGAGTTCGTCCTCGTGGAACACCTTGCGGATGCCGCGGCCACCGCCGCCCGAGCGGGCTTTGATGATCAACGGGTAACCGATCGCCGCGGCGTGGCGACGGGCGTCGGCGCGGGTCTCGACGGGGCCGCCGGACCACGGTGCGACGGGAACGCCGACTTTCTCGGCGAGAATCTTGGCCTCGACCTTGTCACCCAGCAGGCGCATCGCGTCCGCGGACGGGCCGATGAAGGTGATGTTCAGGCGGGCGACCAGGTCGGCGAACGTCGGGTCCTCGGCGACGAAGCCCCAGCCGACCCATACGGCGTCGGCCCCGGATTCCACCAGCGCTGCTTCCAGCACGCCGTAATCGAGGTAGGCCGAGCCGCTCGCAGGCTTACGCAGCGTGACCGCTTCGTCGGCCAGGCGGACGAACATGGCCCGCTTCTCGGCCTCGGTGTGCAGCGCTACGGTGCGGATGCCGTAATCGTGTTCGGCGTTGAGCTCTCGGACGGCTCGGATCAGCCGTACTGCTGCCTCGCCTCGGTTGACTACTGCAATCCGCTTGAACAACGTATCTCTCTTCGCTCGGTGTAGGCGCACATCGCGTCGGTGCACTCGATGGGAGGTGGGTCCGGCTGGGCATGTCCGTTTGATGGTTGTCGGGTCGTTCCGCAGGCTCCGGTCCTGCGCCCATGCAGCACTCCGGTCGACTTATTCTAGCGGCAACCGGGCCCTGTGCCGTGCCAACGGCGTTCGGGTTGAGTGTGATTGATCACGAACGAGCCAATTCAATTCTGTGACAACGCATTCCGTATTCGACATTTTCTTTCCTCTGCCTCACGACAGATTCGTACTCACGAGTAGCGTTGTCGGGACGCATAATTCGTGATTCCTCACCATCTCTGGCTACCGGCGAGTACATTACCGACGGGTACAGGTCGACGAAGGTGGTTTCGGACGAGCAGCAGGTTGCCGAGGAGGCGTTCATCCGGTGTGTCCGACGCTCTTGTCCGGTATCCGCAACGCGTTGACCCACAGCCTCGTCGCAGTGGCGAGCAGCGCCTCGTAGTCGGCGTCGGGATTGCCGTCCTCGGCGTCGACGACGAAGTGGTTGAACGCGAGACGACTGATCATCGACGACAGCGCGCGGGAGGCGAGCAGAGGGTCGAGGTCGGTATCCGCCACGCCGCGTTTCTGCAGGCTCTCGATACTGCGTGCATTGCGTCGAACGAACGCGTCGGCGCGTTCGCGGCGCAGGCGGCGAAAGTCTGGATCGATGTTGGAGACCTGCTCGAGCAGTGCCATCAGCTTGGCGTTGCGCCGATATGCCTCGAAGTAGGCCCGGTTGCTGGCTGCGATCACGGCAGCGGGATCGTCGTGCGGGTCCACCCGTTCCGTGCCGGGGTGCAGCATGTCGTCCCTGGCCTGTTCGAGCACCGCGGCCAGAATCTCTTCCTTGCTGATGAAATACGTGTAGAAGGTCCCAGCCGAGCAGTGCGCGGCTCTGGTGATGTCGATCAGCCGGGAATCGAGGTAGCCGCTGTCCTCGAACACGCGTCGGGCGGCTGCCACCAAGGCGGATCGGGTCCGTAGCCCGCGCTGGGTCGTCGGCCGGCGAGTCGGCTGCTCCCCTTCGGACACCGGTGCGGCAGGCATTCAGTCTTTATACGTCATCGCTCACCGCCGTCGGGGCGAACCAGCCGGGTGAACCGCACGCCGCTGTCGAACTGGCGTGAGTGCAGATGCTCGAACCGTCGTGCGATCGGCGGCTCGGGTCCGGTATCGGGCGCGAACAGCCCGATGCCTCGGCCGAGCACGACGGGATAGACCTTGAGAAACAGCTCGTCCATCTCGTCGACGAGCTGCCCCGCGAGGCGGCCGCCGCCGCAGAGCCACACGTCGGCGTCGCTGTCCTCGGCTTTGAGTTCTCGAACCAGGTCGATCGGGTTCCGGACGACGATCGGCTCGGTCGGGTCCGTCGCGGCAGGCAACGTATGGGAGAGCACGTACTGCCGCAGATGGGGGTACGGGCTGGTGATGCCGATGTCGAGTGCGGGTTGCAGGGTCGCCCGGCCCATCACCACGGTGTCGAACCGCGCCGGCGGGGCATCGATGTCGAGCGCGGCGCGGACGTGCACCGGCAGCGTCTCGGGCAGCTCGGTCACGATGGCCTCGAGGTGATCACCCTCGGTCGCGAAGCAGTCGTAGGTGCCGTCGGGCGCGGCGATGAATCCGTCGAGTGTGACGGCGATGTAGTAGACCAGATTGCGCATGCGACGCTCCTGCGATCGGCGGCCGGCGCGTGTCCGGACGGGCCGCGTTTTCTGTTGTTGTTCCAAGCAACCAAGTCGGTCTTTGTGACCGAACACTAGAACGCATTCTGTGTGCTCGGACCCCGGTGAACAACTGCTTTTCAACGGCTACTGTGACGCGGGTGCGTAAGCACTGTCCCCTGGCGGGACGGCCATTCGAGCATTTGTGGGGAAACTGTGACGGCTGCAGCGGCTACCGGTCGTGAATACGACGACGAGCTCAAGAGCAGGGTTGCGCGCCTGTTGCGCTTCCTGCGCGAGATAGTCGAGGCGCGGTCGAATCCGGTCCTGAGGTTCGACGATCATGTCCAGGTCGAGTGGCTGTACTCCAGTGAGATTCCGGTTCGTCTCGACTCGAAGGCCGGCCAGGGCGGGGTCGTACTTCGGGCGCCGCGCATCGCCGTCGACGACCCACCCGAGCCACCGGCGCTTCTGACGGGTTGGCTCGATCCCCAGGTCGTCGGAGACAGTCGCTACCGCGAGATCGAGCTCGCCGACGCGTCGACGGCGGCATCACGTCGTCGCGGCGAGGCGCAGGAGTCCGACGCCGATTTCGATATTCGCAAGGCCTACGAGATCAAGAAGGCTTTCGAGCAGTACTCGGAGTCCTGGAAGCAGTGGGCTCAGGAAGATCGAGACCGGCGGCCCAAGGCAGCGCTGTACCAGGCATTGCAACTGATGATGCAAGAGCTCGCCTCGCGCCCCGAGTCGATCGAACTGGTGGTGGCGTCGGGTCTGCTGACGTCGAGCAACCCCGACCCCCAGCGCAGCGTGCGTACTCACCTCCTCACCCAGTCGGCCGGAATCGAACGTGATGTGCGGACCGGCGACCTGTTGGTTCGACTGGTCGCCGGTAGTGCCCCGCGTCTCGAGGACGGCCAGCTGCTCACCGGATCGAAGGACTTCGATACCTCCGGCTCGGTGGCTCTCGCCGAGAAGCTGCACGGCAACGTCGACTCGCCCCTCGGTGAGGGCGTCGAAGAATTCTTGCGTGAATGGGCGACGCGAGTTCCCCGTCACGAGATCGAGGTGCTCGATCGCCTCGGGCCCCCGGGAGCTCTCGCGTACATCGACGACGATCGAACGCTGACGGTCTCACCCGCACTCGTGCTCCGAACCCGCGACTCGTTCGCGCTGGTCGAGTACTACGAGCAGATGATCGCCGATCTCGACGCCGCCGACTCACCGGTTCCGCTGGGCCTCGCGCAACTGGTCGACGCGATCGAGCCGGCCGATCGGATGGCATGGCTCGAACGGACCGGAGCCGGCGCGTCGGCGGCGCTGGCCGAAGATCCTCTGTTTCCGCTGCCGGCCAACGCCGAGCAGTCGCAGATCATCGAACGACTCGGACGCGACAGCGGTGTGGTCGTCGAAGGGCCGCCCGGGACGGGGAAGACCCACACCATCGCGAACCTGATGTCCGGGCTGCTGGCGCGAGGTCAGCGGGTTCTGGTCACTAGTGAAAAGTCACAAGCTTTGCGAGTCCTGCGCGACAAGCTGCCGCCCGAGTTGCAGGAGCTCTGCGTCTCGATCACCGACCTCTCCCGTGGTGGTTCGGACGAGTTGAATCGCAGCGTCGCCAAGATCGCCGAGCGTAAGACCTCGTTCGACGAAGCCAGTGAGCAGCAGAAGATCGACGCGCTCACCACCCGCCGCGCGGCCGCGCTCGCTCGTCGGACGGAACTGCTGAACCGTGTCAGCGCCCTTCGCGAATCCGAAACCGTTGTGCACGAATATGTTTCGGATGGGTACGACGGCACGGTGGCGTCGATCGTACGTAAGGTCAAAGCAGCCGAAGGCGCCCACGAGTGGCTGCCCGGGCCGTTGCTCGCCGACCGGCCACCGTTCGACGGTGCCCAGGTCGACCAACTCCGAGCGCTGATTGCGACCTCCGACGGAGCCCGCGAGCAACGATCGCGCCAGGTGCTGCCGCGCCCCGAAACGATGCTGCCGAATTCGGCCGAACTCGCAGCGCTGTGCCGACGTGTGCATACGCCGATAGACGCCGTCCCGCCGCTGGCTGCCGACCTCATCACGTTGCTGGGCGGCGTCGAACCTGCCGTCTCGTCCGACATCCGTTCTCTCTGCGAGGAATTGGCGGCTCGCGTGCGAGTGGTCGCGGAGCTCGATGCCACGTATGCGCGGGTGACCGACTCGGTGCTGTCCGGCGAAGCGTCTCACCTGTGGTCGCGGGTCAGCGGAATCGACGACCTCGTTGCCACTGCCGCAGCGTCCGACCGGTACATCGGCGCGCACGACGTGCAGTGCTCGTCCACGTCTGCTGCGACTCTGCAGGCTATGGATGCGCTCGCAGCTGCGCTGGAATCGGGAATCGAATGGAAGCCGCGATTTCGGCGTAGCGAGGAGCAGAAGACCGTCGAAGCTCTCGGCATCGTCGCCACCGTCGACGGGCAACCGGCGACGAGTGCGATGGCCGCTCGGCTTGTCGCGGAACACATTCGGGCTCTCGACACCGTGCAGACGGCGGCGGTGTTGCTGGCCGACCTGGCGATCGTCGTCCCCCTCGACGGCCCTCGATCGATTCGCGTAAACACCGTTGCGCAGATCGCCGATCGGCTCCGTTCCGTAGCGGCAGTGGTTGCCGCTCGTGACGCGCTGGTACACCGGCTCTACACGGTGTCGCCTGCTGCGCCGTGGATCCGAAGCCTCGCCGAAGCTCAGGAGATAGCCGGAGCCGCTGCGGCTATCTCCGCCCGCGTCGACATCGACATCGCCCGCGCCGAGCTGGACGCTCTGCAGTTCGCGGTGGCCACTCGTGTCGACGCGGGACCGTCGCCCGAAGGTCTGAATCTGGTGACGGCCCCCGGCGCTGCCGATCCTGCGGAATTGGCAGGCGCGGTCTCCGCCTACGCTCAGGCCTGCGCGGAGCAGGAGAATCAGCTGCTGCTCGAGTCGATGTCGGCCACACTGTCGGCAGTCGCGCCGGCCCTGTTCGAGTTGGTCAAGGACACCGCGGCAGACCCGGAATGGGACGAGCTCAGTTGGCAGCTGTCCAAGGCGTGGGCGTGGCGTCGCGCGCGCGAATGGGTCGGTGAGCAGCACCACGGGGGTCTCGAGCAGCAGCTGGAAGCGGAGTTGGCCGCCGCGGATGTCGACATCGCTTATCTCACGACGCGTCTCGCTGCCGCGAGTGCCTGGCTCAACAGCCTGCAGCGGATGACGGCCGTCGAGGTTCGCGCACTGCAGACTTACCGCGAGCACATTTCCAGTATCGGTTCGGGTGCCGGCAAGTACGCCGAAACCTACCGCAGCGCAGCACGATCGGCGATGCGAGAGGCACAGAGCGCGGTGCCCGCCTGGGTCATGCCGCTCTCCCAGGTGCTCGCGTCGATTCCGCCGGTGCCGGGTAGCTTCGACGTCGTCATCGTCGACGAGGCCAGCCAGGCCGACATCACGAGCCTGTTCCTGCTGTACCTCGCGCCTCGGGTGATCGTGGTGGGAGACGACCGGCAGTGCGCGCCCGCCGATGTCCCTCAGGCCGGCACGCTCGAGGACGTGTTCGACCGCCTCGATGTATATCTCCCGGACCTACCGGAGCACGTGCGGGCGACGCTGACACCGCGGTCGAGTCTGTTCTCGATGCTGCGCACCCGGTTCGGTCAGGTGGTACGACTACGAGAGCACTTCCGTTCGATGCCGGAGATCATCAATTGGTCGAGTCAGCAGTTCTACGGAGACTCGCCACTGGTGCCGGTGCGGCAGTTCGGTGCCGATCGCCTGCCGCCGCTTCGGCACACGTACGTTCGCGGGGCGACGGTCACCGGAAAGAACGCCTCGCTCGTCAACCGGACCGAGGCCATTGCCATCGCCGAGCAGATATCCGAGTGCCTCGCCGATACGGCGTACGACGACTCGACCTTCGGAGTCGTTGTGCTTCAGGGGCAGTCGCAGGTCGACGAGATTCGCAACGAGCTGATCAAACGTATCGGCATCGAACAGTGGGAACAACGCCGCTTGCGAGTGGGCACCCCACCGGACTTCCAGGGCGACGAGCGCAACGTCGTGTTCCTGTCGATGGTGGTAGCACCGGATCAGAACTTCGCCACCCTGACCTCGAACCAGTACAAGCGTCGGTTCAACGTGGCCGCGTCGCGGGCGCAGGATCAGTTGTGGCTGTTCCATTCGGTCACCGTCGATCGCCTCAAACGAGCAGACCTGCGTAACTCTCTGCTCGGCTACGTCACGTCGGTCTCACCCGCTCCCGCCGATCCGATGCCCCAGAACGTCTCGCGCGAGATCAGGAAAGCCCCGTTCGAGACGCTGCTGGAACAGCAGCTGTTCAACGACCTCGTCGAGCGTGGCTTCCACGTCAATCCCGGTGTCGAAGTGAACAATCGGCGTATCGCGCTCGTCGTCACGGGGGAGTCCTCTCGCCTCGCCGTCGAATGCGACGTCGATTCGTTCTCGACCACCCCCGCGCAACGATCGGCGGATCTGCAACGCGAGCAGGAACTCAAGCGATGCGGGTGGACGTTCTGGCGCGTGCGGGAATCGGAGTACCACCTCGATCGTGACGGTGCTCTCGACAGTCTGTGGTTCACCCTCGCGCGATTGGGAATCAAGCCCGGTGCCGTTGGTGCGGAAGGCGGAACGGCGTTCGAGGAGACCTGGACACCGGTACCGCTCGAGTCCTCGCAGTTCGACGATTCCGGGGCTTTCGAGGCTGCGACACGAACGAACGCACCCGTTCGGCATGATTCGGTGCTGTCTCTGTGGACGATGCCCCGCCTCGACATACCTAGCGACAACACCGCCGACACCGACACCACGAACGGAACCGGCACATCCAGACGGTCGGGGTCGACCAACGGAACCGGTGCTGCGAACGGTTCGAGCACGATCGACGCGACCGGAGCTCCGCGCGCGTCCACACCCCCGACAGCGCCGAAAGAGCCTGCCGCAGCTGCGGGCTCGGACGGACCGGGTGCATCCGATTCGGTCGACAGCTCCGAAGAAGTGCGGGGCGCGGTCGACGGAGTCGAATCGAGTGGTGGCGTCGAGGAGTCCGAGAGCTCGGTCGACGAGGTGGTCGCCGAGCACCAACTGCCTCTCAACGGACTGCGGGGATACACCACGCGCCGAAGCCCGTAGGTGTAGTCCGCGGGAGTCGCGGCCCGTCAGCGTGCAGCTCGTTACCGTCGTAGTCTGGTTCGCGGTATTCGCGCACGTTCGAGCAAAGAGGGTCTCCGCCGATGGCAGATCGACAGACGCAGGGGCTGCACGCCGACAGGGCGGTGCCCGAACGGCCCGACCGAACACTTCGTCGGCGAATCATGCTGCCGGCCACGGTCGTTGCCCTGTGTGCGGTGCTGTTCGGGCTGCCCATGTGGACCGTGCTGTTCGCGGGTGCGCATTGGCCGCCGGTGGTTCGGCTGCTCGGCGCGGCACTGGTGATCGCTGCCGCGCTCGCCTTGCCCACCGCGATGTATCTCGGTCACCGGCCCGGCATCGAGGGGGACAGGAAGGACGCCTGGGCGCGTCTCGGCGACGTCCTGTTGGGTCTCGCCTGGATCGCGTTCGTATGGTCGGCGCTCTCACTGTTGCTCAGGCTCGGGCTGTGGGCGGCCGGTGTCGACGATCCATTGCGGTCGCGAATCACGGCGGCGGCGACGGTGACAGTGATCGTCGGCCTTGCCCTCTGGGGCCATTACGAGGCCATGCGCACTCCGCGCGTTCGGCACACGAGCGTCAGCATTGCCCGGCTCGGTGCCCGATTCGACGGCCTGCGAGTCGTCCTGGTCACCGACACCCACTTCGGTCCGGTGAACCGAACCGTGTGGTCGAGGCGACTGACCGACGCCGTCAATGCGCTCGAACCGGACGTGCTCGCGCACGTCGGCGACATTGCCGACGGTTCCGTGTCGACGCGCAGGCAACAGGCTGCGCCGCTGGAATCGATGCGCGCGTCCGCCGCCCGCGTCTACGTCACCGGTAATCACGAGTATTTCGGTGAGGCGCAGGAGTGGCTGGACCACATGCAGAGCATCGGGTGGAACGCGCTGCACAATCGTCATGTCGTGCTGCATCGAGGTGACGATGCCTTGGTCATCGCCGGTGTTGACGACGCCACGGCAGCAGGGTCGGGTGCCCCCGGCCACGGTGCCGATCTGGCTGGGGCACTGGCCGGGGCCGATCCGTCGATCCCGGTGTTGCTGCTGGCCCACCAGCCGAAACAGATCGGCGACGCCGTCCGAGCGGGCGTCGATCTGCAGGTGTCCGGCCACACCCACGGCGGTCAGATCTGGCCGTTCGCGGCATTGGTTCGACCGGACCAGCCGGTGGTGCACGGATTGAGCAGGCATGGAGCGCGTACGCAGCTCTACACCAGTCGGGGGTCGGGATTCTGGGGGCCGCCGTTCCGGGTGTTCGCACCGAGTGAGATCTCGGTCCTGACGTTGGTGGCAGGCTGACGCGTCGGCACCTGGCAGTATCGGACGGGTGAGGCACACGGGAGAGATCCAGGTAGTCGCAACCGATCTCGACGGCACGCTACTTCGTTCGGATCGAACGGTGTCGGCGCGGACGGCAGATGCGATGGCCGCGGCCGAAGCCGCAGGCATCCGGGTGGTGTGGGCGACGGCGCGGGCGCGGCACTCCATCGCCGAGCTTGCGGCGTCGTGTGGGTTCACCGGTACGGCAGTGGGAGCGAACGGTGCGGTGGTGCTGGACCTTGCCGATGGCAGCCCGGTCATCGTCGCGACCAGGTCGGTGCCGACGGAGACGGTCGCGGCTGTCACCTCCGCCGTTCGATCTCTGGTTCCCGGCGTGGCGTTCGCAACTGTGGGTGCCACTCGTTTCGTCGCCGAGTCGCGATACGCGGAGCTGTGTGTCTTCGCCGACCATCACCGCCACCCGCACGAGATGGAGCTGTCGGAGGACGGTCTGTCGGCCGACATCGAGCCGACAGTCAAAATTGTTGCACGACACAGTGATACGCCGAGCGAGGAGTTGTACGCGTTGGTGGCCGAGGCAGGTCTCGTCGGTGTGGAGCTGACGCACTCCGGGGCACCGTACATCGAGATGTCCGCCGCCGGGGTATCCAAGGCCACTGCTCTGGCGGAGTTGTGCGAACAGTGGGGCGTAGCTCAGGACGACGTGGCAGCGGTGGGAGATGCGCGCAACGACCTTCCCATGCTGGCGTGGGCCGGTACCGCGCTGTGTCCATCGAATGCTGCGGAGCCGGTGCGCGCTGTGGCCGATCGTGTACTGCATTCGCACGACGACGATGCGGTTGCTCGCTATCTCGAAGAACTCACCGAGCGTCGAGTGCAGCGGTAGTCGTTCGCGATACTCTTCTCGGTCGACCGGCCCTCGACCCACCTGGGTCCGACATCACGGATGGCGTTGTCTCCGAACAACAGTGCCCTGCTGTGTGGAGTCGTCGAGGTAGGTTCGGCGGACGCCGGTAGCCTCGGTCGTGCCGAATTGACCACCACGAAGGGCCTGCAGTGAACGACTCTCCCACGACCCGACCGTCCGAACCCACCACGATCGCCGAGTATCTCGACGCTCATGCACTGCAGGTGTTGCCGCTGGACGGCGCTGCGGCGGCCGATCTCGGCACCACGGTGCCGGTTCCCGCGGGGTGGCAGACGCTCGATCCGGCACAGTTTCCCGGTGCGACCCAAGTGACGGTCGAGCCGAACCTGGTGGAGAACGGTTTCGCGCCGAATGCGGTCTTGCTGGTCGGGAAGCTCTCTCACTCCATCGACCCGGAAGCGTTGATGGCGTTGGGTTTCGGTGACGGGCGCGCGATGCCCGGGTGGGTCGAGCGGGAGACGAGTACGGCGTCGTGGGTCGGGTGGCCGTCACGGTTCATTCGGGGCACCTACGTCGCCCAAGGGCTCGAGGCTGCGGTGACGACGCGCTACGCAGTGGTCGGCGAGGAAGCTCAGTACTTGGTCCAGTTGACCGTGACGACGCTCGAGTCTCAGCTGGATGCGCTCGCATTCGACGTGTCCGCGATCAACGACGGACTGACGCTTCCCGCGGCGTAGAGGCACTCGGATTTTCTATGCCAACCCCGTGCTGTCGGGCCGGGAAAGATGCAGTCGGGCGGACGCCCCGGCGACCGAGCCGCAGCAGTCCAGGGCGCACGGAGTCTGCTCCGCGCGAGAGTAGGCGATGCCTGTCCGCTCTATCGCCGCAGACGGCGTCCGAGTGCGCCGGGCAGCGACACCTGGGTATGCCGCACCGATCCGGCTAGGGTCGTTCGCATGTCGATCAGAACCGGCCGCGTTCGGCACCTGTCGGTGGTGCCGGATATCCCCGGAGCCGACGAGCCGGCCGAGCACAGCGCAACGGAGGGTGCCGCGCGTGGCCTGGCGAATCTGGTGCTGAGGGTGAGTATCGATCACACGCGGCCGTCGATCTGGCGACGAGTGCGCGTGCGATCGGATCTGTTGTTGTCCGAGTTGCATTCGGTACTGCAGATCGCCGTGGGCTGGGAAGACCGACACCTGCACGCATTCAGCGTCAGAACCGCGGGGGCGACCCGACGGTTCGAGATGCAGGAGACACTCGACGACGAACCGGACGACGACGCCTCCAGCGAGGAGCGGGTACGCGTCGACGAGGTGTTGACGCACCCGGGATCCGTCATGACGTACGAATACGATTTCGGTGACGGGTGGACCCACACAGTCGAGCTGGAACACGAAGACTCCGATATCGACGACCTTCGTTCGATCTGTCTCGACGGTGCCCGCGCGTGTCCTCCCGAGTCCTCGGGCGGTCCGTCGCGCTATACCCAGGCGCTGGACATCGCGGCAGACTCGTCCGACCCCGAACACTCCGAACTTCTCTCCCAGTGGGGTCCGACGTTCGACCCGGCCCGTTTCGAGGTCGATGCAGTCAACCGCGTGCTGCAATCGGCAGATGTCGGTAGGTCGACGCTCGCCGAAGCTGTGGCGGCCGCACCGGCCATCGGGCGACTGTTCGACCGAGTACGACCCACCCACGTGCCGTCACTGATGGCGTTGCTGCCCCGGTGCGAGCTCACCGTCGAGAGCTCGGTGGACCTGCCGGTTGCCGAGATCGCGATGGCCAAGCTCACCTGGTTTCTCCGAAAGGTCGGCGACGGCGGCGCTGTCCTCACCGATGCCGGCTACCTCAAGCCCGCTTTCGTGGCAGCGATCCGCGACGAGCTCGATTGGGGTCTGGGGTGGGTTGGGTCGAGCAGCCGCGAGATCGACCACCATCAGGTCACCGACTTGCGCGAGGCGGTCCGACACCTCGGGTTGACCCGCATCGCGAAGGGGCGGCTGCTGCGCACGAAGCTCGGCGAATCACTGGCAGACGACCCGATCGGCATGTGGCGCCATGCGGCCTCGCGGCTTCCGCTGGGGAGGGAGACTTACGAGACCGATGCCGCGACGCTGTTCCTGATCTCCCTGGCCGCATCGGCCTCAGCAGCCCACCGTAACGAGATGCTGATCGAGACGGTCTCGGAATTAGGCTGGGCCAGTGAGGATTCCGGTGTTTTCGACGCCAAGTTCGCTGCTCAGACGACCATGAGCTTTCTCGACCTCATCGGTGCCCATGGCCCGAGCTTCTACTTTCGGGAAGCCGTATCGGACTCACCGAGTTGGTCCCGTCGATTTGCGCGCGACGCTTTGTCCAGTTGACCGCCGATTCCGAGGCGTTCGGTGCCGTCTCGGCCGGCTCGACGCGTCTCCAGCGCCCTGACCTGCCGATTTGCGTGTGTGGGGTTGGTGGCGTAGCTTTTGTCGAGTCAGAGCGACGGACACCGACCCGGTCTTCACGGACTGGGTGAACGAGG
>NZ_KI519398.1:4394736-4473823 GCF_000482405.1 Rhodococcus sp. JG-3 | reverse complement strand
TTCCGAACCCGGAAGCTAAGCCCTCCAGCGCCGATGGTACTGCACTCGACAGGGTGTGGGAGAGTAGGACACCGCCGAACACAACATCCCAAAATGCCCCTGACCACCCGTGGTCAGGGGCATTTTGCATTCGAAACCAATACCCAAGTATTCGCCGCTCTCGTTGACCTGAACGCGCAGGCATCGACACCTGCACCCCCCAGCCCCATCATCGCCATACGGACCGCCCGTCCCCTCGCCCCCCGGGCCGCAAACGCAAACGCGAGCGCGTTCGCCACACGCGAGCAGAACAGCGACACCAGACCGCGCGCACCTGACAAACGCGCGCGCATTCGCATAGCACCAGAGGTGCCTGCACCACGTCGCCTCCGACAGTGCCGGACGTTCACTCGCGACACCACCCCCGTCGCATACGCGAGTGCATCGCGCAGACAAAGGGGATCGGTGATCCCCAGCCGTGTCGGCCGCTGAGACGCCACCCCCACCCCGTTCGCACACGCGAGCGCGTTTGCCACACGCGAGCAGAACAGCGACACCGGACTGCGCGTACCTGACAAACGCGCGCGCGTTCGCGTACACCGGGAAGGCCTACCGACCGATCGAATCGAAGTAGTCGGGCCACACTCCACCACTCGTTCGAGTGCGCTCCTAAAAAGTCCAGCTGCACAACAATTCTCGAGCGCGGAATTTAATCAGTGGAGTTCGATGCCTCGGCAGTGCATGATCGTCGTACGGGTACATCGCATCGATCGTGGAGGTGGACAATGGCAGCAAATTTCGAGCTCGCAGGCCGGGGCGTCGTCTACACGCGATCCGCGGCTATTGCCGATCACGCTCTCTGAGTAGAGCTTTCGCGGATCGAGGCCGATGAGCCTCGACAACGACGCGTCGACTATTTTGCGCCGCACGGCTGTGCTCCGTGTGAGGCGTCCATTCTTTCTGTAGGAGAACAGATGTACTACGAACATGTCTTGAGTGAACATCGACAACGGGTTGCCCGGGGTGTCGAGAACTACGAACGGCGTCGCGTAGCAGCCGAGCGGGCTGCGGAAAGTGTTGCGGCACAAGAACGAATCGAACCCGTTCAGGAATCGGTCGGGAAAACCACCGGGAACGACGAGGGAACACCCGGAAACGGTGACAGTTCTGAATCCGGTATCGGGTCCGGATTCGTCTCGGTAAATCGCTGACCGGTCATCGTTTGACCAGATGTGAATATCGATCGCCGGCTGCGTCGATGAAGTCGCGCACGAACCAGCACGCAGGGACCACTTGGAGGCCCTGCGTGCTGGTGTCGTCGAGGGCGTATTCGGTGAGCGCGGCGGCCAGCCCTCGGCCGCGGAACCGAGGCAGTGTCACGGTGTGGTGGAAGGTTCGGACGCCGTTCGACTCGAAGTACTCGGAGTACCCGGCCGGCTCGGAGTCGACGTGAATCTCGAATCGGTGGGCAGCGGTGTCATGGGTGATCGTCACCGGCATTGCGGTACCTCCTGGCAGTGTTCGATGTCTCCACGGTAACCGGCAGCCGAACGGCGATCGTTCGGTAGTTACTCGAGCACGCATCGACGCAGTAGGCTGAGGGAAACCGAGTCGTGCGAGCGCCACCCGTCGCAACACCTCTCTTCATAAGTACGGGGCGCTCGAGGCTTAAGGCGGCAAACCGTGGAAGACACATCCGACCGGGGAATCAAGGCTTTCATCAGAACCGTCGCGCAGCGCGGTGGACGCGCGGAGCGTCTGACCACCTCGCGTCGCAATCCCGTTCAGGTCTGGTCGATGGACGGTAAGTCCTCGTGCATTGTGCGGGTGCGATCGAAGGTGACGGGCGACTGGAAGGCCCGCAGACAGGACGAGTCGCTCGAGAGCGACGACACGGGGTCGTCGTACTGGGTGTTCGTGGACCTGGCAACCGAGGAACCGCGTTTCTACATGGTGTCCTCCGAGGAGATGGCGTCGGATATTCGCGGTGAAGTGGATCTGTGGGTGCAGGATTCGCCGCTACGGACGCGAACCGGGCATCACGCCATTGCAGTCGACAGGGTGGCTCACGGCAGTGAGCGCTGGGAACTGCTGGGACTGAGCCCCACCCTGGACACGTCCGTCGACGTCGGACCCGAGCAGACGTGGGTTCGCACGCCCAGGGTCAAAGCAACGCGGAAGTCCAAGGTCGTGGTCGAAGAGGAAGTGATCGACAACCGGGTACGGGTGGTGGCCGATTGCGAGGGATACCGGCTCAGCGGGCGATTCGACCCGCACACTCAGCGCCTGGAAATCACGGCCGGGCCGATGGAGGGTCGACGCTTCGACAACCCGTCCGTCGCCGCCAGTGCCGTCGCCACGCACATCAGCGGAGATGTCGAGGAGCGGGACGGCTGGCAGTTCTGGCAGTTGGACACTCCCGATCGCGCCCCCCTCGGTTCCTTTCAGTAAGAACTAGCAGGTGAACGCGGTGATATTGTGAGCTTTCACCAACTTCGCGCAACGTGCGGAAACCGTCGAAGTGTCTGATTAACCTGGCGCTTGTACGACGAGCTCCCTGTTTCAATCGCTGGGTCGAATCGATGCTCGAGAGTTCGTCTGTGCATCGGGTTTCGGGTCTCAGCGAGCTCGACGGTCGACAGTGCGAGGGGTGCTGTCGACCGTGGGGAGAGGTATTCACCATGGAGCAGTCATACCGAGCGGCATCCGCTCATTCGTCCCGCTTCCTTTTTCTCATCGCACAGTTCGTCGATCGGAGAATTCCGGCGGAATTCTTCTCGACGCAGTTTCGAGAACTTCAGAACACGCGGGTGACATACCTGGATGCAGAGGTGTCGTCGGTGATCGGGATGCTGTCGGTCGACGTCGGGGCGTATCTGGGAGACGTCGACCTTCGCGGCGTGGACTACATCGATGCGGAACAGCTGTGGCGTGCAGCCGGCCACGCGTTTCGTGACCTCATGACATTGCAGTCCGAGCAGTTCGAGCGCGAGGCCGGCTGATCGGCCGCCGCAGCCCGTCAGCGAAATCGATCACGGTGTCGCAGAAGGTCTTCCAGCCGGAAGCGTCGGTGGGTGCCTCGCATTTCGATCGGTAGGTCTCCGGCGTCTGCCAAGCGCCGGACGTAGGTGTCGGAGACACCGAGTACCTCTGCCGCTTGCGAGGTCGTCAGCAGTTCTTCGACGGTTCCGATGGCCACAGCCCTGGCGGTGGCCAGCTGGGTGAGCAGTTCGAGCACCGCAGCGCGCGCGGAGTCGTCCAGGTCCACCGACACTCCGCCGAGACGGACATCGACGTCCGTGTCCGTGTTCTCGTGCAGTGCCGTCGTGATTCGTGCGGCGGAGCGCGAACTCAGCGCGCGGGTGACGAATCGGAAGTCCATCCGACCAGGATAGGAGCGTCCGGTTCGCCTAGGCTCGGGACACCCACCATCCGAGGAGTGTTTCAGTGCCGCAGTTGTTGCACCTGGATTCGTCTGCCGACCTGTCCCGTTCGATCAGCCGTCGGGTGACAGCCCACTTCTCGGACGCGTGGCACACCATCGGAACCGATCATTCGGTGATTCGCCGTGATCTGCACGTCAATGCATTGCCACATCTGCCGACCTCGGCACTGCATTGGGCACCGCACCTGCGGACTGCCGACGAGACCGTGGACGCGGCAGCCGAGGCTCTTCAGGTCGAGCTGATTGAGGAACTGATCTCCGCGGACGTCGTACTGATCGGTGCGCCGATGTACAACTGGTCGATCCCGTCGACGCTGAAGGCGTGGATCGACTACGTGCACGTTCCCGGCATCACGGTGCCGTTCGACGGCGACACAGCACCACTCGTCGGCAAGCCTGCGGTTGTGGTCACCAGTCGGGGGAACGAGTACACCCCGGGCTCGGAGGCAGCGTCGATCGACCACACCACGGGGCAGCTGCGGCAGGTTCTCGGCGCTGCACTGGGCATGGACGTGCATTTCGTCCCGATCGACCTGACCCTTGCCGAGCGGGTTGCCGGTCTGGCACCGAAGATTCCGCAGGCTCGGGCCAGCCTCGACGCGGCATTCTCGGCCGTCGACGAGCTCGCGCGGCGTCTGGGCACGATCTCGCCCGTGTGAGAGCCGAGTAGCCTGTCAGGGTGCAACCGAACGGCCCTGGTAGCGGCATCGAACGTGGACCAGGACGCCACCGGTTGGCGCGTCCGTCCGGCGACCACGCTGTTGCGCTGCGGATCGGCCGGGTGCTCGTCGCGACGGCGGCGGTGGCGTCCGTCGCAGTCAGTGGCGTCGGATTCGCGGTCTACCGGGAGGCAACCACCGGACTGACCACCTCCGATGCGCTCGACGGTATCGCGAACAACGATCCGGATGTCAACGGTGCCGACACCAACATTCTGTTGATCGGGCTCGACAGTCGTAAGGACATGGACGGCAACGATCTGCCGGCCGCGTTCGTCACCGACACCCTGCATGCCGGTGACAGCGACGTCGGGGGATACAACACCAATACGCTTCTGCTGGTGCATCTTCCGGCCGGCGGTGGACGAGCGACAGCGCTGTCGATACCGCGCGACGACTACGTCGACGTTCCCGGGTACGGCAAGCGCAAGATCAAGGAGGCCTACGGGCTCGCCAAGGCCGATGCCGACACCCAATTGCTCGACGAGGGTGTCACCGACGCGGCCGAGCGTGAGCGTCGGGCACGCGAGGCGGGCCGCCGCTCGACGCTGACGGCCGTTCGCGATCTCCTCGATGTGCCGATCGATCACTTCGCGGAAGTCAATCTTCTGGGCTTCTACGACGTGGCGACGGCAGTCGGCCCGATCCAGGTCTGCCTGAACAACCCGGTGCACGATACGTACTCGGGTGCGGACTTCCCTGCGGGTGCGCAGGAATTGAGCGCGACTCAGGCATTGTCCTTCGTGCGTCAACGGCACGGACTCGACAACGGTGACCTCGACAGAACCAAGCGGCAGCAGGCGTTCGTGGCCGGGGTTATGGCCAAGCTCAGCGCATCCGGCGTGCTGGCGAACATCAGCGAATTGCGTGCGCTGATCGCGGGTACCAAGAACGACATCGTCATCGACGCAGGCCTCGACCCGATCGGCCTTGCCGGGGGAGCCGGTGCCGTCATGAAGGGCGATATCGACTTCTACACGCTGCCGATCACGGGCTACGACACCGTCGACGGTCAGGACGTCAATCTCGTCGACGTCGACGCCATCAGAGCCGACGCAGCGCGATTGATCGGTCCTGCGCAACCGGCGCCCGCAGCCCTCGACCCGACGTCGGATCCGGCACCACCACCACCGCTCGCGGTAGCCGTACCCGAGCCGTCCCAGGACCTACCGGCCGCCCCGGACCAGGGTGTGCACAGCAACGGCGGCATCCCCTGCGTCGACTGAGCCCTGCATCGGCTCGGTCAATGGTTCGGCGAGCTCGACAGAACATCCATCAACTGCTTCTCGACGGCGGCGAACTGTGGCGTCGTCACGATCTCGAGCTCCCGGGGTCGAGGCAGCGGTACGTCGACCTGCCGTCGAACGTGGGCGGGTCGTGGCGAGAGGACCACCACCCGATCGGACAGGTAGACCGCCTCGCGGATGTCGTGGGTGATCATCAGCACCGTCCACCTGAACTCCGACCAGACCTGCTGCAGCCAGGCCTGCATGTCACTACGGGTCAACGAGTCCAATGCCCCGAAGGGCTCGTCCAACAGCAACACCGACCGTCCCTGCACCACGGTGCGCAGCAGTGCTGCTCGTTGCCGCATGCCACCGGACAGTTCGGACGGGCGAGCGGACTCGTACCCGTCGAGACCGAACACCGGGAACAACTCGCGTGCCCGCGCTCGTGCCTCCTTCTTGGCGACGCCTTGTACTTCGAGGCCGAGCGAGGTGTTGTCGAGCACCGATCGCCACGGGAACAGTAGGTCCTTCTGCGGCATGTAGGCACACGGCGGGACTCGGACCGAGCCCGAATCGGGTGTATCGAGGCCGGCGAGCATGTTGAACACCGTGCTCTTACCCGAGCCGCTCGGACCGATGATCGACACGAATTCACCGGGCCGGACGCCGAACGACACGCCGTCGAGTACCGGTTTTCCGCCGAACGATTTTCTCAGAGCCGAGATGTCGATGCTGTGCTCGAGTTCAGACATTGTGGCCCGCCGACCCCTGACGTGCCCACGGGGCGACGACGCGTTCGACCACGAACGTCGAGACGAACAGGAGCACGCTGATCACCGCGGTGACGGCAACGGCTGCAAGTACCAAATCGGTACGGAACGAATTCTTCTGCTGACTCATGTAGATACCGAGTCCTGCGGTGGCTCCTGCGTATTCGGCAAAGATCGCACCGACGACGGCGTAGGTGATGCCGATGCGAAGCGAGGTGAAGAATCGAGGAAGTGCCGACGGCAGCCGTACGTAGCGGAACTGCTGCCAGCGGCCGGCCCCCATGGTGGCCAGGAGGGCTCGCGCGTCGCGATCTGCGGCGGCGAACCCCTCGATGAGCCCGATGGCCATGGGAAAGAACGTCGCCAGTGCGATCACGAGAATCTTCGGTAACAGTCCGAACCCGAACCAGATGATGAGCAGCGGTGCGATGGCGATGATCGGCAGTGTCTGCGAGACGACGAACAAGGGTACGAACGCACGGCGCAGCCACGGGGAGAAGTCCACGGCGATGGCGAGCAGCCAGGCCAGCACGAGCGAGACCGCGAACCCGACGAGTGTCACCTGCAGTGTCGCTGCGGCGTTCTCGGCAATCGCCTCGCGTTGGGCCCAGCCCTGCGTGAGAACGCGGCCGGGGGAGGGCAGTACCTGTGGCCTGATGCCGCTGACCTCGACATAGATCTGCCACACCGCGATCGACAGGACGACGACGGTCACCGCGGGCCATGCCCACCGCAACGAAGCTCGGACACCGCTGAGCGAGAACGTATCTCGCTCGGCGGTCACCGGCTCATCGATCGCCGAGGTAGTCATCGGTGAAATAGGTGGACCAGTCCGGTTCGGCGCTCAGCGGTGCACCGCTCTGATCGGTGAGTACCCCGCTGTCGTAGAGAAACTTCGAGTACGCGGTCCACGTGTCGATGCTCTGTCGTCCGACTTCGCCCGCGGAATCCTTCATGTACTTCTCTGCGAGCATCTTCTGACTCTCGAACACCAACGATTCGTCGGTGAACGTACCGGGATTGGCGTCGATCAGATCCTGAGCCGCCCTGTCCGGATCGTCCGCTGCGAGTTGGTAGCCACGCTGCAGCGCCTGCACGAACTTCTTCGCCTCGTCCGGATGCGCAGCCAGCCACGGCTCGTTCCCGTTGATGGTGATGGCGTAGGCGTCGGGGAACCCGTAATCGGTGTAATCGAAGTACTTCATCGGCGTTCCGCTGTGCTCTGCCTCGATGCCCTCCCACGCGAGGTAGGACACGGTGAAGTCCGCAGTGCCGGAGTACACCGCCTCGTAGGCCGATGTGCCGAGCACTACGGTCTCGTATTCGCCTGTGCCACCGTCGTTCTCGATGACCTGCCGGAGCCCGGCCTGCTCGCCGGATTCACCGAAACCGGCGTAGACCTTGCCGTCGAGTGCGCGTGGGCTCGCGATGTCGTCCCGATCCGCACGCACTCCGATGCCGGTGGCCCAGTGCTGCAGTGGTGCGAGGACGGACACGGTCCGGGCGCCGGCCGATCTTGCGAAGACCGTCGAACTCTGGGTGCTGATACCGAACTCGGCGTTGCCTGCATCGACGAGCGTGTCTGCGGCCGTGTTGTTGTACGGCAGTACTTCCACATCGAGCCCGGCGTCGGCGAAGTAGCCCTCCTGAAGGGCGACGTAGAGGCCGGTGTGATTGGTGTTGGGAGTCCAGTCGAGGGCGAAACGGATGGTGTCGGAATCCGTCGACTGCGAGCAGCCGGCCATCACCGTGGTTGCGAGGACCGTCGCCACCATCACCGTGAGCAATCGAGACGTTCTCATGCGTGCACCGCGCTCTCGGTCGATGGCCACGGAGTGGGGTGTAATGCGCTGTCCCAGAACATCAATTCGTACCTCGACGCAACGACGAAGGCGTCGATCATCTGCTCACGCTGCAGTTCCGTCGCAGAGTCGGCCGCGTCGTCGACGAAGCCCTTGGCGGCATCGACGATGGCATGGAATTCGGGTGCGTCGTAGTTGGCCACCCACTGTGCGTAGGGATGACCGGGATCGCGTGCGAGCACGGCTTTCGCCGCTCCGGCGAGCGAGCGGCCGACGTCGGCGTAGATCCAGAAGCACGGCAGAACAGCTGCCGCCGCAACGGGATACGGCTCGGTCGCGGCGACGGCCGTCAGGTAGGAGGTGTAGCCGAGGCATGCCGGTGAAGGCGTCGGCGTCTCGGTGGAGGACGGAAGAACGTCTCCGGTGAGCATGGCCTCGTGCGAGGCGGCCTCGTCCATCGCGCTCGCTGCAGCGCCGGCCCAGAAGGCTCCGGCCACCGGTGTCGGCGCGTGCGCTGCCAGCAGGGACAGCGACTTCACGTAGCCACCGAGATACAGCGAATCCTGCTCCAGATATCGACGGAACGCGTCGAGGGGAAGGGTTCCCGCACCGAGCCGGCGGAGGAATTCGAGATCGTCGATCGCGCGTCTGATGTGCGCGGATGCGTCCCAGAGTCGAGTGGTGAAGCGGACCGGGTCCGCAGATACAACAGGCGTCATCGCCTTGACATCCCTTCGTCAGTATTACCTGCATCAGGTTCGGCGGGTTTGATCTCAGCATCCGCATCGGCGGACACACCCCGTGTCAGAACGTCAGTGACAGTAACACCGGTCACGATGTGCCGGTGTTACTGCCCCTTCACCTCGGCCTGGGTCTAGCCCAGCATGTCCTCGAGCTCCATGCCCTTGGTCTCACGGATGTTGGACTTGACGAAGAGGAACGACAGCGCAGCGAAGAGCGCGAAGCCGGCGTAGATGACCCACAATCCGACGGACGACGTCAGTGGTGGGAAGGCAAGCGTGACAGCGAAGTTGGCGATCCAATTCGCAGCCGTACCGATACCCAGAGCCATGGCGCGCATCCGGTTGGGGAACATCTCGCCGAGCATGACCCACATGATCGGTCCCCAGGTCGATGCGAAAAAGATGACGAACAGATTCGCCCCGACCAACGCGATCGCACCCCACGGCGACGGCAGACTGACCTCGTCGCCGCTGCCGGTCGCCTGCGAGAAGGCGACGGATGCCATGACGAGTCCGACGAACATTCCGATGGACCCCGCCATCAGCAGCTTGCGCCTGCCGATGCGATCGACGAACAGAATCGCCACGAACGTCATGGCCACGTTGATGACCGCGGTGATGACCGAGGTGGTGAACGACTGGTCCTCGGTGAACCCGACCGACCGCCACAGCGTCGTCGAGTAGTAGAAGATCGCATTGATGCCGACCAGCTGTTGCAGGACGGCCATCGTGATGCCCACCCAGACGATCGGCTGCAGACCGAACTTGGGGCCACGGATGTCGGCGAACGACGATCGGGCCTCCTTGCGCAGCGTCAGCCTGATCTCGTGCACTCGCTCGTCGGGATGCAGCTCGCCGGTGATGTTCGCCAGAACCGCGGCGGCTTCCTCGTCCAGATGCTGACCCACCAGGTAGCGGGGTGACTCCGGGATCAGGGTGGCCAGGATTCCGTAGACCAGAGCGGGGACCACACCGACGAGGAACATCCAGCGCCACGCCTCGACACCGAACCACAGGTCGTTGGAGGCTCCGTCGGCCGCACCCGCGAGAAGGGCGTCGGACAGTAGGGCAGCGAAGATACCGATGGTGATCGCCAATTGCTGCAGCGAGGCCAGCGCGCCACGCCATTTGGCGGGCGCGATTTCGGCGATGTAGGCCGGTGCGATGACCGACGCGATGCCGATGCCGAGACCGCCGAGCACACGCCAGAGCATGAGATCGGGAACGCTGAACGCGAGCCCGGAGCCGACCGAGGAAATGACGAACAGGGCCGAGCCGAGCAGCATCACCTTCTTGCGGCCCCAGCGATCGGCGAGGCTACCGGCGAACCAGGCACCGATCGCGCAGCCGATCAGGGCGATCGCAACCACGAAGCCGGTGGTGAACGAGCCGAGAGAGAAGTGGTCTTCGATCGAATCGACAGCTCCGTTGATGACCGAACTGTCGAAGCCGAACAGGAAGCCGCCTACAGCGGCGGCGACGCTGACGCCGATGACCTTCGCTGTGTGACGGTCCGAGGTCTGATTCATGTGTGATGCACCTTCTGGCCGCGCGCGGGCGCCGGCCGCTGGGGAGACCGTACGGCAGGGATTGTCGTACCGTCCTGGGACATTACGCCTGGTCTTTCGCCGCGCGAACGACGCCGTCAGCGAAGGTCGAAATCGTCGTCCGAGACGGTGAAACCGTGGCCGACCTGATCGGTGCAGGTGACTCCGGTCTGCTCGTCGACGCTGCATCGAAGCCCGTTGGTGGATCCACTACCCGCGACGGTGAGTTCTTCGCCGTACGGGAGTGCCGCCGCGGGTCCGTCGAATCGGTGGAACTTGGGATCGCCCAGGCTCTCGAACTTCGCGGGGGAGCCGGCGATGATCTGCACGGAATTGGGTTTCACCCGGTCGGAGGATGCACTGTCGGTCACCTCGGGGGCCGAGTCGGGCAGCGAGCCGTGGCAACCGGCGATCGACGTCTCTTGTACGGCTATACCGCACTCGAACTTGCCGCTGGGGCTCGTGAAGTAGTACCAGCCCGGAGCCTTGCCCGCGTACTGTGTCGGGTTCGCTTGCTGCGCAACGGCACTCGGCGTGGTCTTCGTGGTGCTGGACGGTGTCGTGGAGGACGGCGTGGAAGGCACACTGCTCGACGGCAGGCCACGGTCGGTGGTCGGAACCGCCGTGATCGGCTGGGGGCGGTCGGTGATGACCGTCGCCATGGGTCCGTCACCTCCGCCGCCCGAACCGCAGGCAGACAACAGGCACACTCCGACGACCGCCGCCAGGGCGGATCCAATTCTCTTCATGACTCGTTCCTCGGTTCGATGGGAGCGCTGCCGGGGGTTTCGAGCGGGCCGGCGTCGGGGATGGAGTTGGTACGTTGAGCAACGACCCGAAGGGAGGTGCGATGGACGACACCACGTCCGACTCCACCGTGCGTGTGAGCACGCCGTACGGCGACGTTCTCGGCTACCCGGTTACGGGCGATGCATCGCCGACCGTCGCCTGGAGGGGTATTCCGTACGCGACGCCGCCGGTGGGTGAGTTGCGGTTTCGAGCACCGCGTCCCCTGCAGCCGTGGAACGGCGTGCTCGACGGTCTGCACTTCGGTGCGATGGCACCTCAGGGCCGCGACAGCCCGGTCCCGATCGATCCGTCGTTGTCGATCTCCGAGGATTGCCTGTCGCTCAACGTGTGGGCGCCACGGCCCGACGGCGAACTGCGTCCGGTGCTGGTGTGGATTCACGGCGGCGCGTATTCGCTCGGTTCGTCCGCGCAACAGGTGTACGACGGGCGACATCTGAGCGAGAACGGCGACGTGGTCGTGGTCTCGATCAACTTTCGTCTCGGCGCATTCGGCTTTCTCGATCTGTCGTCCTTCTCCACCGACGAACACGTCTTCGAGACCAATCTCGGTTTGCGCGACCAGATTGCGGCGCTGCACTGGGTCCGGGAGTGCATCTCC
The DNA here is from genome assembly GCF_000482405.1 of Rhodococcus sp. JG-3. Taxonomy (NCBI): domain Bacteria; kingdom Bacillati; phylum Actinomycetota; class Actinomycetes; order Mycobacteriales; family Nocardiaceae; genus Rhodococcus; species Rhodococcus sp. JG-3. Next base: position 4,462,181 of record NZ_KI519398.1, on the reverse strand, counting down.
GCCTTCGGTGGGGACCCCGACGAGATCACCGTCTTCGGCGAGTCCTCCGGGGGCGCGTCGGTCACCACTCTGATGACCTCGCCCAAGGCCGAGGGGCTCTTCCATCGAGCGATCGTGCAAAGTGCCCCGGCCACGTCCGTGTACGGTCCCGAACGCGGCGCTGCGGTGGCCGCCCGGTTCCTCGAGCTCGTGGGGGTCGACCGCGAGGACGTCGGCGAGTTGCTCGAGATGCACTTCAGCAGACTGGTCACCGCGGGGGACACTCTCTGCTACGAGATTCCGACCACAGTTCCTGGGACACTGGGACTTTCGCCCGTCGTCGACGGAGACATCGTGCCCCGCTACCCGGTCGCGGCCTTTCAAAAAGGTCTCTCGCACAGAATTCCGTTGATCATCGGTACCAACCACGACGAGCCCTCGATCTTCCGGTTCATGAAGTCCCCGTTGATGCCGATCACATTCGACACCGTCTCGGAGATGTTCCGGGCCATCGCGCACGATCACGCGGACATGCCCGCCTCGCGCATCGCAGAAATCATGGCCGCCTACCCGGACAGGAACAAACCTGCTGGGGCTCAGGCCATCTCGCGTGACGCAGGCTTCGTCATGCCGAGTCTGTGGATCGCCGACGGGCACAGTAGGCATTCGCCGACCTGGATGTACCGTTTCGATCACGCGACGCCGATGCTCAAGGCCGCGCGAGTAGGGGCCGGCCACGCGACCGAACTGCCGTACGTGTTCGGCAATTTCGGAACTCTCAACCGAGATCCCACCTTCTGGCTGGGGGGTCGGAAACCGGCGATGGCGGTGTCGGCCCGGATGCAGCGGCGGTGGCTGGCCTTCGCGCGGTACGGAGTACCGGCCGCGCTGGACGCGTCCAAGCACTGGGCCCCGTACACCGAGAAGAATCGATGGACTCTGGTGATCGATACGTCCGACACGCTCGTCGACGATCCCGACGGAGACATGCGCGCTGCCTGGGGCGACCGGGTGGTGGGATTCAGCTGACCCGTCGCCGGCCCGCCGCCGGGTCGTTCCGCAGGCTTCACTCCTGCTCGGGACGTCACAGGCATGCATCGAACGTAACAGCAAGAACACCGGCCGCTGGAGTCACAGCGGTAACAATTGAATGTCAGGCAGGAGTGGAGCCTGCGGAATGACCCGGTTGGGTAGGCCAGTCGGTGGGTGCGGTTATGTTCGATGAGTGCTGATGTCCAGGATTGTCGAAACCTCTCGGGCCGTGGCCGCGACGCGTTCGCGCAAGGTCAAGATCGAGGAGCTCGGTGCTGTGCTGTCCGAGGCACAGGCGGGTGACATCGAACCGGCGGTGTCGTGGTTGTCGGGCGAATTGCCGCAGGGACGGATCGGGGTCGGCTGGCGCACACTCGCAGATCTGGATGTCCCGTCCGCCTCGGAGTCGACACTGACGGTTGCCGAGGTGGACGAGAAGTTGTCCGAGGTGGCGGCGACGTCGGGCGCTGGTTCGGCTGCGCGACGTTCGGCCCTGCTGCTGGACTTGTTCTCGCGGACCACTGCCGACGAGCGTGCGTTCGTCATCAGGTTGGTCACGGGCGAGCTGAGGCAAGGTGCGCTCGAGGGCATCATGGTCGACGCTGTCGCCGCTGCCACAGCTCTGCCGCAGGCGTCGGTGCGGCGCGCGTTCATGCTGTCCGGTCGATTGTCTGCCACTGCCGTCGCCGCCATGACCGGTGGTGTCGAGGCATTGAACGCCTTTCGACTCGAAGTCGGTCGGCCGGTTCGCCCGATGCTGGCGTCGCCGGCGGAGTCTCTTCGGGGTGCGTGGGAGCAGCTGGCGGGGGATGTGACGGTCGAGTACAAGCTGGACGGTGCCCGAATTCAGGTGCATCGCTCGGGATCCGACGTGAGCATCTACACCCGCACCCTGCGCGATATCACCGCCGGTGTGCCCGAGCTGGTGGAACTGGTCCGTGCACTTCCCTGCGAGTCGGTGGTCCTCGATGGCGAAACACTCGCACTGGACGACAGTGGCAGGCCGCGTCCGTTCCAGGAGACGATGAGCCGGTTCGGTGCCGAGAGCGCACACGAATTGTTGCTGCAGCCCTACTTCTTCGACTGTCTGCATCTCGACGGCGTCGATCTGCTCGACGCTCCACTCGAAGAGCGCCTCGCAGCGCTCGACAAGGTGGCGCCGGGACATCGGATTCCGAGTGCCGTACGGCCCGACGCCGACGGGGCGGCTGCCCACTTCGATGCTGCGCTCGATGCCGGGCACGAGGGAGTCATGCTCAAGGCTCTGAGCGCCCCGTATGCGGCAGGCCGGCGCGGAAAGAGTTGGCAGAAGGTCAAACCCGAACACACTCTCGATCTCGTTGTTCTCGGCGCGGAGTGGGGATACGGCCGACGGACGGGCTTTCTGTCCAACCTGCATCTGGGGGCCCGCGATCCCGACGGCGGCGAACCGATCATGGTCGGCAAGACGTTCAAAGGCCTGACCGATGTGCTGCTGCAGTGGCAGACGGAGGAATTCCCGAAGCACGAACGCGAGCGAGATCAGCACACCGTGTACCTGCGGCCCGAGTTGATAGTCGAAATCGAACTCGACGGAGTGCAGGTCAGCTCGCGCTATCCGGGCGGGGTGGCGCTGCGCTTCGCCCGAGTGTTGCGATACCGACCGGACAAGAACCTGGCCACCGCAGACACCATCGATGCCGTCCGCGCATTGTTGCCCAACTCGAACTCGTGAGTTCGCCGAGAACTGTGCACGATTAATACATACGAAACCGGACGAACGATCCCGTAACACGGCGCAAAATACCTTGAGGGTGCAAGCCAGCGAGAGATGGAGTGCCGATGATGTCCACAGTTCGAGCTGCGTTGGTCCAGAGCACGTGGACCGGTGACAAAGAATCGATGATCGAGGCACACGAGGGGTTCGCTCGGTCTGCCGCCGAGCAGGGCCCGAAAGTTGTCTGCTTTCAAGAGCTTTTCTACGGTCCGTACTTCTGCCAGCTTCAGGATGCGAAATTCTACGAGTACGCCGAATCCGTACCGGGCCCGACGGTCGACCGGTTCGCGGCGTTGGCGAAAGAGCTCGGGATCGTCATGATCCTGCCCGTCTACGAGCAGGAACAGCCCGGGTTGCTGTACAACACCGCTGCTGTGGTCGACGCAGACGGCACGTATCTCGGTAAATACCGCAAGCATCACATTCCCCACGTCAACGGATTCTGGGAGAAGTTCTATTTCCGTCCCGGCAACCTGGGGTGGCCGGTGTTCGATACCGCCGTCGGCCGCATCGGCGTCTACATCTGTTACGACCGGCATTTTCCCGAAGGCTGGCGTGCTCTCGGACTTGCCGGTGCCGAGATCGTCTTCAATCCCTCGGCAACCTCACGGGGTCTGTCGAATTATCTGTGGAAACTCGAGCAACCGGCCTCGGCCGTCGCGAACGAGTACTACGTGGGTGCGATCAACCGCGTCGGAATCGAATCCGAGTACGGCGACGACGATTTCTACGGCACCAGCTATTTCGTCGATCCCGAGGGCAAATTCGTCGGCGAGGTGGCGTCGGATTCCAAGTCCGAGATCGTCGTTCGGGACCTGGACATGGACCTGATCAAAGTGGTCCGCGACCGATGGGCGTTCTACCGCGACCGTAGACCCGACGCCTACGGCCCACTGGTGCAACCCTGATGGCCACCACCTTCGTGCACGGCGGCACTGTCGTATCCACCACCGGCGCACAGGAACTGGATGTGCTCATCGACGGTGAGACCATCGTCGCAGTGCTGGCACCCGGCTCGGTGTCCTTGGCCGCAGATCTGAAGACATCGGCGGACGTCGTCATCGATGCCACCGGGAAGTACGTGATTCCGGGCGGCGTGGACGGACACACGCACATGGAGATGCCGTTCGGGGGCACGTTCGCCTCCGATACCTTCGAAACCGGGACGCGCGCAGCGGCGTGGGGTGGTACGACGACCATCGTGGATTTCGCCATCCAGACTCCCGGCCAACGCGTCCAGGACACTCTGGCGCAGTGGCACGACAAGGCCGCCGGTCGGTGCGCTATCGATTACGGGTTTCATCAGATCATCGGCGACGTCACCGATGATTCGCTGAAAGCCATGAGCGAGTTGGTCTCCGAGGGTGTCACCAGTTTCAAACTCTTCATGGCGTACCCGGGGGTCTTCTACTCCGACGACGGCAAGATCCTGCGAGCCATGCAGTCGGCGGCGGAAACGGGTGCGCTGTTGATGATGCACGCGGAGAACGGGATCGCCATCGATGTCCTCGTGGCCCAGTCCATCGCACGCGGCGACACGGCCCCGTACTTCCACGGGACATCGCGTCCGTGGCAGCTGGAGGAAGAGGCGACGCATCGAGCGATCATGCTGGCCGACGTCACCGGAGCGCCGCTGTACGTCGTGCACGTATCGGCAAAGCAGGCTCTCGAACAGATCGCGCAGGCTCGGGGCAACGGGCAGAACGTGTTTGCCGAGACGTGTCCGCAGTACCTCTATCTCTCGCTCGAAGAACAACTCGGTGCACCCGGCTTCGAGGGGGCCAAATGGGTCTGCTCGACGCCCCTGCGGTCGCGAGCCGAGGGCCATCAGGACGAATTGTGGCGCTACCTGCGCACCGGTGACGTGGCAACCGTCAGTACCGACCACTGCCCGTTCTGCATGAAGGACCAGAAAGAAATGGGAATCGGCGATTTCTCCAAGATTCCCAACGGAATCGGTTCGGTGGAACATCGCATCGACTTGATGTTCCAGGGGGTCAAGAGCGGCAAGATCACCCTCGAGAAGTGGGTCGACGTCTGTTGCACCACCCCGGCCCGGATGTTCGGTATGAATCCGAGAAAGGGCGTCATCAGCCCGGGAGCAGATGCCGACATCGTGATCTACGACCCGAACGGGCACACCAGCATCGGGGTCGAGAAGACCCACCACATGAACATGGACTATTCGGCGTACGAGGGTTTCGAGATCGACGGGCACGTGGACACCGTGATGTCTCGCGGGCGCGTCATCGTCGACAGTGGATCCTATTCCGGCACTGCGGGACACGGCCGCTTCGTTCGCCGCGACCTGTCACAGAATCTGATCTGAGCATGGACATCGGGGTGGTGCTGCAGTGCAATCCGCCGGCGTCGCGGGTGATCGATCTGGCCAGACAGGCCGAGACACATGGGTTTTCGCACGTATGGACGTTCGATTCGCATCTGCTGTGGCAGGAACCGTACGTCATCTACAGTCAGATTCTGGCCGCGACCAGGCGTGTGACCGTGGGTCCGATGGTCACCAATCCGGCTACCCGCGATTGGACCGTGACGGCGTCGACGTTCGCGACACTCAACGACATGTTCGGCAATCGAACCGTCTGCGGTATCGGTCGGGGTGATTCCGCGGTCCGCGCTCTCGGAGGTAAGCCGACAACGCTTGCCTCGCTTAGAGACTCGATCGAGGTGATCCGAAATCTGGCCAACGGGCGCAGCGCCCGGGTGGGTGAGACGACGGTGCAGTTTCCGTGGGCGGAACACTCGACGCTGGAGGTGTGGGTCGCGGCGTACGGACCGAAAGCCCTCGAGCTCACCGGGCAGGTAGCGGACGGATTCATTCTGCAATTGGCAGATCCGGATATCGCTGCGTGGACGATCGGCCGAGTGCGTGCTGCCGCCGAGCAGGCGGGCCGAGATCCGGATTCGATCTCGATCTGCGTGGCAGCTCCCGCCTACGTCACCGACGGTACCGAGGCCGGGCTCGAACATGCCCGCGACCAATGTCGTTGGTTCGGTGGGATGGTCGGCAATCACGTCGCCGATATCGTCGCACGCTACGGCGGTGACGGCGGCGGTGTTCCGCAGGCACTCACCGACTACATCGCGGCGCGCAATGGGTACGACTACAACGAGCACGGTCGAGCCGGAAACTCGCACGCAGAATTCGTTCCGGACGAGGTGATCGACAGGTTCTGCCTACTGGGCACCCCGGCCGATCACATCGTCAAGCTGAAGGCGCTGGAGACACTCGGCGTCGACCAGTTCTCGGTGTACCTGCAGCACGACGCCAAGGCAGCGACGCTCGAAGCGTACGGAGAGAGCATCATTCCGCAGATTCGCACATCAGTGACGGCTACGTCGTGACGGGCGACGGGACTGTTGCCGTCGGCCAGTCGTACGCTCCGGTGAGTGTCACACCGAAGAAAGGCGGCAAGTAGATGGATCACGTGTTCTACTCCTGGTCGGCGCAGGCCGAACTGAACCCGATCACCGTCGAGGGTGCCGAGGGGTCGTGGTTCTGGGACGACAAGGGCAATCGGTACCTGGACTTCTCGTCCCAGTTGGTCAACGTCAATCTCGGGCATCAACACCCCGACGTGGTGGCCGCCATCGTCGAACAGGCCCAGGTTCTGACGACCATCTCGCCGACCGTGGCCAACAACAAGCGCAGTGAACTCGCTGCTCTGATCGCCGAACGCGCTCCGGGTGATCTGAACCGGGTGTTCTTCACGACGGGCGGTGCCGAAGCCGTCGAGCACGCGGTGCGGCTGGCGCGCCAGCACACCGGACGCACGAAGATGCTTGCCGCCTACCGCTCGTACCACGGCGGAACCGGAGTCGCTATCGGTCTCACCGGAGAGCCGCGGCGATGGGGTACCGAGCCGACCAACGTCGACGTCGTACGCTTCTTCGGGCCGTACCCGTACCGGTCGCCCTGGGGCACAACGACTCCCGAGGACGAGACAGCCGCAGCGCTGGCACACCTCGAACAGGTCATCGTGCTCGAAGGCGCGCAGAACATCGCCGGACTGATCCTGGAATCGGTCATCGGTACCAACGGTGTGCTGATCCCGCCGCCCGGATATCTGGCCGGCGTTCGGGCACTGTGCGACAAGTACGGGATCGTCTACATCGCCGACGAAGTGATGGTCGGGTTCGGGCGAATCGGCGAATGGTTCGCGTGCCAGGCCTGGGATGTGACACCGGATCTGATCACGTTCGCCAAGGGCGTCAACTCCGGATACGTGCCCCTCGGCGGGGTCGTGATCTCGGAGAAGATCGCCTCGCAGTTCGACCACAAGCCGTATCCGGGCGGCTTGACCTACTCCGGTCACGTCCTCGGGTGTGCCGCGGGCGTGGCATCCATCGGGGTGTTCGAGCGCGACAAGATCCTTCCGCACGTCCGTCACGTCGGCGAGGACGTACTCGGTGCGGGCCTGTCCAAGCTGGCCGAATCGCATCCGAGCGTCGGCGAAGTGCGCGGCAAGGGATTCTTCTGGGCCGTCGAGCTGGTCAGGGACGGCACGACGCGGGAGCCGCTGGTGCCCTTCGCCGCGTCGGGCAAGGATGCGGCGGCGATGGGCACCGTGACCGCCGCGGCGAAGTCACGGGGTCTGTGGCCCTTCGTCGCAGGCAACCGTCTGCAGATCGCGCCGCCGCTGACGACGACCGAGGACGAGATTCGTCAGGGACTGGAAATCCTCGACGAGGTATTGACGGTGGCGGACGGGTTCACCGTCTGACTCGGGGTCGTGCGCGGAAACTCGACTCCTGCTACGAGGCAGGAGTGGAGCCTGCGGAACGACCCGAAAACACTGCGTGCACGTGCGGCGTCAGCCGCTCTGATCAGAGCACAGCACCGGGGTTGAGGATTCCGGCCGGATCGAGAGCGGTCTTGATTCGCCGGGTCAGTTCCATGACGTCTTCGCCGACTTGATCGGGCAGCCAGGCCTTCTTGAGGCGCCCTACGCCGTGTTCGCCGGTGATGGTGCCGCCCAACGAAATTGCCAGATCCATGATGGCTCCGAATGCGACGTTGGCGCGACGGGTCATGTCGGCGTCCTCGGGATCGAACACGATCAGCGGGTGGGTGTTGCCGTCGCCCGCGTGCGCGATGACGGCAACCAACACGTCGTACTTCTTCGACAGTTCGGCGATCCCGTCGACGAGAGCCGGGAGGGCAGGGAGCGGAACACCGACATCCTCGAGCAGTAGGCTGCCGAGTCGTTCGACCGCCGGAATGGCGAATCGCCGTGCCGCAGCGAAGGCCTCACCCTCGTCGGGGTCGTCGGTGGTGAAGACATCCGAGGCACCGGCCTCGGTGCACGCTGCGGCCATGATGTCGATCTCTCGCCCTCGATCGGCACCGGGGGAGTCGGACCGAGCGATGAGCATCGCAGCTGCCTCGCGGTCGAGTCCCATGTTCATGGCATCTTCGACGGCACCGATGGACGCACGGTCCATGAACTCGAGCATCGACGGCCGCAAGGTACGGGTGATGGCCAGAATGGCAGTCGTCGCATCGTGCACGGAGGCGAACGAGGCAACCACGGTGCTGGCCGGAGGTTGGGCCGGGATCAATCGAAGAGTGATCTCGGTGATGATGCCCAGGGTGCCCTCGGATCCCACGAAGAGCTTCGCAAGGGACAGTCCGGCAACATCTTTCAGGCGTGGTCCGCCGAGTCGGACGGCAGTCCCGTCGGCGAGGACGACCTCGAGTCCGAGAACGTAATCGGTGGTGACGCCGTACTTCACGCAGCACAGCCCGCCGGCATTGGTGGCCGCATTGCCGCCGATGGAGCACATCTCGAACGACGACGGATCCGGTGGGTACCACAGACCGTGTTCGGCGACTGCCTTCTTGACTTCGGCGTTGAGCAGTCCGGGTTGTACGACGGCTATGCGGGTCACCGGGTCGACGGTGATCTCGCGCATCAGCTCGGTGGTGAGCACGATTCCGCCGTCGACGGCCGTGGCGCCACCGGACAGGCCCGAGCCGGCCCCACGCGGGACGACCGCTACCGCGTGTTCGGTGGCCCACCGCATGACGGCTCTGACGTCGTCGGTGGACTGCGCGCGGACCACGGCCAATGGGGAACCTGCGTCGGGGTCCTTGGCCCAGTCGCGTCGGTATCCCTCGGTGATGTCGGGGTCGGTGACCACGGCACCGGCGGGAAGCAGCGCTTCGAGCTCGCTCAGGTGGGCATCTGCATCGGTAGTCACCGACATCCGGTTCTCCTCACGTCGTACATGTGACCGTCGCCACTCGAGTCTGTCACGACTCGCAGTGGGGCGTGAACGAGGACGCCGCTGGGATTGTCCGAGTCACATCAGTAACGCCAGCCCCAGGCGTTACCAGATCGATGCGTCGTCGACACGCAATGTTGTAGTTCGCAGCGCTAGCGTCCAGCGCAGCGCATCTCGCACCCCATGCGGTGCGGGTCGACAAGGAGGCTGCACGATGATCGATCCCGGAAGTGACTCCTGGAACTATGTGGCGGCGATGTTCTCGTACGAATTCCTCGGGGGCGGAGTCGAATACGACACCATCGAGCGCATTCACCGCGGCGAGGTCGACGAGTGGGTGCACGCGTTGCTGAAATCCGGGATGTTCGAGAGCGCGACCGTCGCGGCCATCGCCGACTCGTGGCGTGCAGCACCCCGCCGACTGTTCGACATGCTCGTCCTCGATGCCGACGAAATGACTGCTCGCCGTTGCTCTCTCGCGTGGTCGTCCCTCGACCGGCTCGCGCCGCTCGCTCGCCTGGGCTGATCACGGGTCGCACAGCACAAATCACGGTTCACGCACCCAGAATTGTCGTCCCGGAGTCGTCGACCACGATTGCCTGGCTATCGGTCAGTCCGTGAGTTTCGATTCCCTCGCGTCGCAGACGGCGCAGCGTCGCCCACCCCGAATCCTTCTCGTCCAGCACGGAATCGAGATGCGGGACGACGGAGAAGTCGACGAGACCGAGCCCGCTCCACACCGGATCGATGCCTGCGATCGGCCGTACCTCGTTGGGGTCGTCGGCATCCTCGACTCCGGCCAGTGACGGCGCAGCGACGCACGCTCCCGCGCTGTACCCGCCGTAGGCGATGGTGTCGGCCCGAACGCGCCCGCGGATGACCTCGTCCGCACCGGAACGAGCCATCTGAGCGCGCAACACGAACGTGTTGCCACCGCGGACCCAGACTGCGTCGAACGCTGCCAGGGCGCGCTCGAATGCGGCCGGCCTCCCGGCGAAATCGCGCAGATCCAACTCCGACGGCCGGTATCCCAACGCGCGCAGGGGTCCGAACTCGCTGCGGAGCGAGGATTCGCGGGCGGTGGCGGGCCAGGCATCGGCCGCATTGGCGATGACCGCGAGATCGGCGGGCGGGCCGGTGAGGCGGGCGAACTCGTCGGAATGGCCGCCGAATCGATACGAAGACAAGAACAACCTCACGAGGTCTGCTCCCCGGCGACCCTGGCCATTCCGGATCGAATTGCCTCGGCCACCCGTTCGGGTTCACGCAGGCGACGGGTGACGAACCCCGCCGCGAACTTCAGTCGGTCGCGGTCCCAGCGCGGCACCACGTGCAGATGCAGGTGAAAGACGGTTTGGAATGCGGCGACGCCGTCGTTGATCACCAGGTTTGCACCGTCGGCGCGGAGGTCGGACTCGCGCACTGCGCGCGCCAGCGTGTGCCCGACGCGGAAAACCTCGGCAGCCGTGTCCGGTCCGGTGGAGGTCAGGTCTGCGGAATGCTCGCGCGGAACCACCAGAACATGGCCCCTGCTGATCGGTCGAATATCGAGAAAGGCGACGGTGTTGTCGTTCTCGAACACGCGGTGGGCAGGTGCGTCGCCGGCGACGATGGCACAGAAGATGCAAGATTCCACGATTGTCACTGTAAGGTCCGATCATCACGGATTGACCTGTATGGCGTGCATCACAATTGCTCGTCCTGTAGTCGCGAAATGTCGAAACGGACTCGATTCAGAACGAATCGGACTGTGTTCTGGGTTACCCGCGCTCCATTTGCTGTGGCTACTATCAGGAACCTCGTGCCTTGTCGCATGGGTTCGTCCACTCGTCGCAGATTTCGAGCCATTGGCCGATCGGTGGGCACCATTCAACGCAGGAAGACGGAGATTTGGATACATCGCAGAGCACTGAAAAGGGTTCGGGATCCACGACGGTCGTCGGTGTGGTCCGCGAATCGGGGGAAGGTGAGCGACGTGTCGCTCTGGTCCCGAAGATCGTTGCCGCGCTCACGGGCAAGGGCGTCGAGGTCGTCGTGGAATCGGGTGCCGGACTCGGCGCTCTGATCCCGGACGAGCTCTATGTCGCAGCCGGGGCCACGATCGGCGATCCCTGGGGCTCGGAGGTCGTGGTCAAGGTCGCGCCGCCCACCGAAGCAGAGATCTCGAGGCTGAAGTCGGGCTCGACGCTCATCGGTTTCCTCGCCCCACGCAATGCCGAGAACAGCATCGGCGCGCTGAAGGCCGCCGGAGTACAGGCGTTCGCGGTCGAAGCCATTCCGCGTATCTCCCGCGCTCAGGTGATGGACGCCTTGTCTTCTCAGGCGAACGTCGCCGGGTACAAGGCCGTTCTGTTGGCCGCGTCGGAGTCCACGAGGTTCTTCCCGATGCTGACCACCGCCGCCGGAACGGTCAAGCCGGCGACTGTGCTCGTTCTCGGTGTCGGTGTGGCCGGCCTGCAAGCCCTGGCCACCGCGAAGCGTCTCGGTGGTCGACCCACCGGCTACGACGTGCGACCGGAGGTAGCCGACCAGGTCCGTTCCGTCGGCGCGCAGTGGCTCGATCTGGGGATCGATGCTGCCGGCGAAGGCGGCTACGCGCGTGAGCTGACCGAGGACGAACGCGTCCAGCAGCAGCGTGCCCTGGAAGAGGCGATCAAGGGATTCGACGTCGTGATCACCACGGCGTTGGTGCCCGGCCGTCCCGCACCGCGTCTGGTGACGGCCGCGGCAGTCGAGGGCATGAAGCCCGGCAGCGTCGTGGTCGACCTGGCCGGCGAGACCGGCGGAAACTGCGAACTCACCGAGCCCGGCCAGACCGTCGTCAAGCACGACGTCACCATCTGCTCGCCGTTGAACCTGCCTGCCACGATGCCCGAGCACGCCAGCGAGCTGTACTCGAAGAACATCTCGGCTTTGCTCGAGCTCATGCTGGTCGACGGCGCACTCGCTCCGGATTTCTCCGACGAAGTGCTCGCCGGTGCCTGCGTGACACGTGAGAAGGAGAACTGATGTACACCCCGCTTCTCGCGAACATCGCGATCCTGGTGTTGTCCGGGTTCGTCGGTTTCGCGGTGATCTCCAAGGTGCCGAACACCTTGCACACCCCGCTGATGTCGGGAACCAACGCCATCCACGGCATCGTCGTGTTGGGCGCGTTGGTCGTCCTCGGAAAGGTGCACGACCCGTCCATCGGACTGCAGGTCATCCTGTTCGTCGCGCTGGTGTTCGGAACCGTCAACGTCATCGGTGGCTTCGTGGTCACCGACCGCATGCTCGGCATGTTCAAGTCCAAGCCGGTGCCCGCCAAGACCTCGAAGGGTGCTGACTCCTGATGGACAATCTCGTCAACATTCTCTACATCGTCGCCTTCGGCATGTTCATCTACGGTCTGATGGGTCTGACCGGACCGAAGACCGCCGTGCGGGGCAACCAGATCGCCGCCGTCGGCATGTTCATCGCCGTGGTGGCCACGCTGATATCCATTCGTGACACCGGTAACTGGATCCTGATCATCGTCGGACTCGTCGTCGGCGTCGCGCTGGGAATCCCGCCTGCGCGACGGGTGAAGATGACGGCGATGCCGCAGCTGGTGGCTCTGTTCAACGGCGTCGGCGGTGGCACGGTCGCACTGATCGCGTGGGCCGAGTTCCTCGACACGTCCGGATTCTCGAACTTCAACCACGGAGAGTCGCCGACGGTGCATATCGTCATCGGCTCACTCTTCGCGGCGATCATCGGTTCCATCTCGTTCTGGGGCTCGCTCATCGCCTTCTTGAAGCTGCAGGAAACTCTGCCCGGCTCGCCCATCACCATCGGTAAGTTGCAGCAGCCGCTCAACGCTCTGCTGCTGATCGGCGCTGTGGCCGCTGCAGTGGTCATCGGCATCAACGCCACTCCGGGCGGCGGCGTGTCGCAGTGGTGGATCGTCGCGGTTCTCGTACTGGCAGGCATCCTCGGTCTCACGGTGGTACTGCCCATCGGCGGCGCGGACATGCCGGTCGTCATTTCGCTGCTCAATGCTCTGACCGGTCTGTCTGCTGCGGCTGCGGGTCTGGCGCTCAACAACACCGCGATGATCGTGGCGGGCATGATCGTCGGTGCGTCCGGCACGATCTTGACCAACCTGATGGCCAAGGCCATGAACAGGTCCATTCCGGCGATCGTCGCAGGTGGATTCGGCGGCGGCGACGCGGCTGCAGGCCCGGCCGGTGCAGGCGGGGGAACCGCCAAGGCGACCTCGGCGGCAGACGCAGCGATCCAGATGGCCTACGCCAACCAGGTCATCGTCGTGCCCGGCTATGGCCTTGCCGTCGCTCAGGCACAGCATGCCGTCAAGGACATGGCCAAGTTGCTGGAGTCCAAGGGTGTCGAGGTCAAGTACGCCATTCACCCCGTCGCCGGTCGCATGCCGGGACATATGAACGTGCTGCTCGCCGAGGCCGACGTCGCGTACGACGCGATGAAGGAAATGGACGACATCAACGACGAGTTCTCACGCACCGACGTCACGTTGGTCATCGGAGCGAACGACGTGACCAACCCGGCGGCGCGCAACGATCCGTCGAGCCCGATTCACGGGATGCCGATTCTCAACGTCGATCAGTCGAAGTCGGTCATCGTCCTCAAGCGGTCGATGTCGTCCGGCTTCGCCGGAATCGAGAACCCACTGTTCTTCGCGGAAGGCACGTCGATGCTGTTCGGCGACGCAAAGAAGTCGGTGTCCGAGGTGACCGAGGAGCTCAAGGCCCTCTAGTCGGTCGCCATCTCGGCCCGGATGGGACGCTTCCGTGTCAACGGAAGCGTCCCATTCTGCGTTGGGCTACGAGGGCAGCGGTATCGAACGGGTTTCGAGCCTCGCGGGCAGCGGCTGCGGGTGAGAAGAGCATCACCACCGAGCACGCCGGCCACCACACGCCCGTGATCAGCAGTGCGCTGACAATCCCGACGGGGGAGACGGACCCGACGGCCAGTTGTGCCACTCCGACAGCGAGGGCGGCGACGGTCCCGAGCCCGAGGATCATCGGCCGCCACGTGGCCGATGCCACCATCGACGCGGCCCCCACCAGCGCTGTGACAGCGACGAGCTGCCCGCTCGGAAGGTCGGTGGCCGTTGTCGACGACGCCGCGAGGTGACGCACCAGAGCTGTGGTCACTTCCGCGCCGACGACGCAGGCAATCACCACTCCGATGCCGTAAGGCAGTTTTCGGACCAGGGCGACAACGGTGAGGGCGGCGAGGACGGTCAGCACGGCGGTGACGTCGATCGTGCTCAGCGCTCGCGAGGCCAGGGCGGCGGCCGGGCTCGTGGAGACGGGCCACACCGGTGCCATGTTCGGCACCCACATCAGTAGTACCGACAACAGCACCGCGCAGAGGCCCGACACCGTCAGCCGGGTACGGATCGCCCGTCGGTGCGCTCGCTCGCTTCTGTTCGCCGAACGGCTCTCGTTGCCGGCTCCACGGGGTGACCGGATCGGTCCGCTGTCGAGACTCGGTGATCGCATGGACGCCAGACTGCCGCAGTCGGCTGAGCGTGAGGTGTGAGCATCGTGGGAGCCGGCTGAGCATCTGCGGTAACGGTCGGATCACGACGAAGAAGCGTCGATTCCTTGTTGTAGCCGCAACCTAGTAATGGTGATCTGTCAAATTCCTGGAGTCTGCAAACAGCCGAAAAACCGAACCAGAAGTAGAATTTGACCCTGCAACCAACCGATCGGTCGGAGTGTGTGGTCCAGTGCGGTGTAGAGGAGGCTACTCGACTGCGGCTCCGGGTAGTTGCTCTCGAGTGTCGCACTTCGCCTACCTGGACTTTTGTGCGGAGTTTGTCTTCTGTCACAGTATTTTGAAATGCGAACTATGAATTCGTTGCAAGTCGTTGATCGGATGGGACGATCTGTGTGACTATGGTCACATAGTCCAGTTCACCCTGGGCGAGACCGTCGAAAAGGGCGTAGTTTCAGCCGCATCGGAAAACCGTATTCCCCCGTTACGGCCAAGTTGGTAACGATCTGAACACGGTCTGGTCGGCTCATCGCAACTCGTGAACGGGCATTCGGCACCAACAGAAGTCGGAAACTCGAAGGAGAAGAACATGACCACAATGTCGCAGGGGCAGCTCGATATGGTCCGCGCGTTCTTTTGCAACGAGTTCCAAGCGGACTCGCTGGACCGTACGGTGATGCCGGAGCCCACGGCCGATGCCGTTGCCGAATGGATCGACGCGCTGTCCACCAGTGGACTGTTCGCACCCGCGGAGGTGCACAACATCTCGTCCGTCTGGTGTGCCGAGCCCGAGTCGATGACCGCACTGCTCGTCGGCGAAATCGACGAAATCGCTGTCAAGCGGCACGAGGCCGCTGCCGTTGCTACTCCGGCGCTGATCTCCGCGTTCGGTCGCGCCAGCTGACCGTCTGTGCTCGTGCCACCGGCATCCGTTGGCACCGCTTCGTTACGATCACCCGAACCGGTGATGTCCGTCGGCAACGGTGCCGCACAACGAAGTGAGGGTTTTGTATGGGCGTGGTGGGCTTGGACGAAGACGCAGTGTCGACGTGGATCGCGGAGCTGGGGATAGGCGCGACATCGCCGCTCTCGTTTCAGCGCATCGGTAACGGCCAGTCCAACCTCACGTATGCGGTTCGCGACGCCGGCGGCAGTGCGTGGGTCCTTCGCCGGCCGCCGTTGGGCAAATTGTTGGCGTCGGCTCACGACGTCGTGCGCGAGCACCGGATTCTCTCCGGTCTGCAGAATTCGCCGGTCCCTGTGCCGAAAATGATTGCGATCACGCAGGATCCAGCCATTTCCGAGGTCCCGTTGGTCCTGATGAGTTTCGTCGACGGGGTCGTCGTCGACTCGGTGTCGGCTGCCGAACAGTTGGCCCCCGATCAGCGTCGACGTGTCGGACTCGGTCTGACCGCGGCGTTGTCCGGCATACACCGTGTCGACCTCGAGTCGTCGGGTCTTGCCGACCTCGCCGGCCGCAAGCCCTACGCTGCGCGTCAGATCGCGCGGTGGACCACGCAGTGGGACTCCTCCCGAACCCGGGAGGTTCCTGGAATCGACTCGCTCGCAGCACGATTGACGGCCAAGATCCCCGAGCAGCACGAGGTGACGCTGGTTCACGGCGACTTCCATCTGAGCAACGTCATCACCGCTCGAAACGACGGCCGCGTGGTTGCCGTCGTCGACTGGGAGTTGTGCACGCTCGGAGACCCGTTGGCGGATCTGGGTGGTCTGCTCGCCTATTGGCCTCAGGCGGACGACGGGGTTGCCGGTCCTTTCATGGCATCGACTCTGCCCGGTTTCCCTACCCGGGCGGAGCTGGTCGAGTCCTACGCGCACAACACGGGCCGCGATGTGACCGATGCCGGATTCTGGGAAGTGCTGGCGCTGTGGAAGTTGTCGATCATCGCCGAAGGCGTCATGCGCCGGATGGAAGCCGATTCACGCAACCGCGCCGTGGGCGGCGCGCCGACCACCACGCTGATCGACGACATCGTCACCCGAGCGCTGCAGCGCGCCGACGAAATCGGGCTCTAGATTCAGGCGTCTACTGACGTTCCGATCACCAAAGTGCGTGCCGCAGTTTCGATTTCGGAGGGAATGGGGACGGGGCGACGGGAGTTCGCGTCGACGTAGACGTGAACGAACCGTCCCCGAGCGGCCAATGTCAGTGCGTCGTCCTCGGCTTCTCGGAACAAGGCCAGCGAGTAGACGATGCTGCGGGTGCCCAGCTTCTCCACCGCAAGACCGACCTGAAGGCGATCGGGAAAACTGAGCTCGGACAGGTAGCGGCACGAGGTTTCGGCCACGACGCCGATCGCGGGCAGAGTCCTGATGTCCACACCCGTCGTTTCCATGAGCCACCCGTTCACTGCGGTGTCGAAGTATGCGTAATACGTCACGTTGTTGACGTGGCCGTAGTGGTCGTTGTCGTCCCATCGGGTCGACACCGGCCATAGCGCCGGGAAATCCGACGCATTCGACAATTCCACGCTGTCCTTCGGCGACTCCGTCATGGCACGACGCTAACCCGTCGCCACGTCGGCAACAAACGCGACCGGATTCGAGGCATCGGAGAGGCTGAGTCCGGGCGAATGCTTCCTCGGTATCGCCGTTGTGACGTAGTCTTTGGTTGGACCGGACCAGTCCGTACCGCTGGTTCTGCGAGTGATCGAAAGGCCGGCGCAGTGGTGATGCCCGTACACCTGAGGGACAGTCAGATCCCGAAGCACGAACAGCTACGCGCAATACTGTTGCACCGCTGCACCAAGGAGCTTTCGCCGGGGGATCTGATGCCGAGCGAGCGTCGGTTGATGGAGGACTACGGCGTCAGTCGCATCACGGTACGCGAGGCGATAGGACAGCTCGTCAACGACGGACATCTGGTTCGGGTACGTGGGAAAGGGACGTTCGTTGCTTCTCGTACCGTGCAGTCGCGGTTGCACCTGGCGTCGTTCTCCGAGGAGATGCGTGCCCAGGGGCTGACGCCGACGACGGTGGTCCTGTTCGCGCGACTCGAAAAGCCCTCGGCAGCAACGATTCGTGCTCTGGGCCTGGTCGACGGTGATCGGACGTACCACATCAAACGGCTACGGCTGGCCGATGCCGAGCCGGTCAGTGTCGACGACGGGTGGTACCGGGCCGAACTCCTTCCGGGGCTGATCGACCACGATCTGAGTCAGTCGGTGTACGAGGCCGTGCGCAACCACTACGGCCTGACCATCGATCGAGCCGAGCAGACCGTCAAAGCGACAGCCGCCGACAGTGACACCTCCACGCTGCTGGGGACCAAACGCGGCGCACCGGTGCTGTACTTCGACCGAGTGTCGTTCAGCGGCGACGAGCCGATCGAGCACACGGAGAGTTGGTACCGGTGCGACCGGTACCAACTCTCGATGGAGGTGCAGGGGGAGCGGCGCACCACGCAGCGCCGCTAGGCTCAGGGCAACACGAACAGCGAGTCACCCTGTGCCACCGACGTTCCGACGGCCGCGCTCGTGACGGCATCGGGCTCGGAGTCCATCAGGACCACGGGAATCAGGTCGGAGTATCCGGCCTCCGCGATCGCCGCAGGGTCGTAGGTGATCACGAGATCGCCGGATTGAACCCGATCGCCCTCTGCTGCAACGAGTTCGAAACCCTGGCCCTTCATCTTCACGGTGTCGATGCCGATGTGCACCAGCACTCCCGCCTTGTCGTCGGTGAACACGACGAACGCATGTGGGTGGAGTTTGAGGATCTTGCCGGCTATCGGAGACCGCACCTCGACGGGCCCGCTACCGGCCGCTGGGCGCACGGCGACCCCGGAGCCCACCATCTGCGAAGAGAAGACCGGGTCGGGGACGTCGGCGAGCGAGATGACCTGACCGGCAACAGGACTGAAGATCGTCGAGGTCCCGCTCACAGAATGTCGCCGATGTCCTCGGCGAGGGTGTCGGCCTCCGGGCCGACGATGACCTGCACGGCTGTCCCCTTGTGGAACACTCCGTGCGCACCGGCTGCCTTGAGCGCAGCCTCGTCCACCAGCGACCCGTCCTTGACCTCGGTACGGAGCCGGGTGATGCACGCTTCGATCTCTACGATGTTGTCGGCACCGCCGAGGCCCTTCACGATCGCGTCCGCCTTGGCCATGTTCTGTTCCCGCTTCCTTCTCGTGTGCAGTGGTGTCGGCGAGGTCACATCTCCGGGTTGACATGTGGTCGTCACCTGGCCAAACTACAACTGGTAATGACCGGACAGTACCCCTGATGTCATCCGGTCACAACAGTAGAACTCCCTTGCCGGACCAGCCTCGAAGAGAAGGTCGCCATGACCCTGAAGAAGACGGACTCGGCCGAAGCCGAACCGAAGAAGGAATCCAGATCTCTCGCCGGGTTGCAGCGATTCGGGCGCAGTCTCATGCTGCCCATCGCG
The DNA here is from genome assembly GCF_000482405.1 of Rhodococcus sp. JG-3. Taxonomy (NCBI): domain Bacteria; kingdom Bacillati; phylum Actinomycetota; class Actinomycetes; order Mycobacteriales; family Nocardiaceae; genus Rhodococcus; species Rhodococcus sp. JG-3. The sequence goes on along the minus strand of NZ_KI519398.1, from coordinate 4,443,253 downwards.
GTTCTTCCTGCGGCGGGAATCCTGTTGCGGCTGGGCCAGGACGACCTCCTCGGCAGATTCAGTGCTCTGGGCACCGCGGCGGCCGTCATCTCCGCTGCAGGACAGGCGGTGTTCACCTGGTTGCCCTTGATATTTGCCGTGGGCATCGCCATCGGCTGGGCCAAGAAATCGGACGGCTCGACCGCCCTCGCCGCCGTCGTCGGCTACATGGTGATGAACGGTGTCTTCACCGCGATGTCACCGGTGGTACTGGAAGGCAAAGTCGACGCGAACGGCGATCCGGCCGTGATCGACTACGGCGTGTTGGCCGGCATCGTCATCGGCTTGCTCTCCGCCATTCTGTGGCAGCGGTTCTACCGCCAGAAACTGCCGGATTACCTCGGCTTCTTCAGCGGACGACGTCTGGTTCCCATCCTGACCGCTGTCACCGGCCTCGTCGTCGCCGTCGTCATGTCGTTCGTCTATCCGCTCTTCTACAGCGCACTGAACTGGGTCGGAAACACCGTTGCCGATCACAGTGTGGTGGGTAGCGGGATCTACGGTTTCGCCAATCGCATGCTGATTCCGACGGGACTGCACCACATTCTCAATTCGGTCGTCTGGTTCCTCGTCGGTGATTATCAGGACGCGAGTGGTCAATTGGTGCGTGGCGATCTCAACCGATTCTTCGCGGGAGATCCGTCCGCGGGAGTCTTCATGACCGGCTTCTTCCCCATCATGATGTTCGCTCTGCCTGCCGCTGCATTCGCGATCTATCGCAACGCCAAGCCGTCGCAGAAGAAGATCGTCGGCGGAATCATGTTGTCCACCGGTCTGACTGCGTTCGTCACCGGCATCACCGAACCGCTCGAGTACTCGTTCATGTTCGTCGCCTGGCCGCTCTACATCATCCACGCCGTGCTGACCGGAACCTCCATGGCACTGACCAATGCCCTGGGAATCCATGACGGCTTTTTCTTCTCTGCCGGCGGTATCGACTATCTGTTGAACTACGGAATCGCTACGAAGGCATGGCTTCTCATTCCTATCGGCCTGGTGTATGCGGTGATCTACTACTTCCTGTTCAGCTTCGTCATCAAGAAGTGGAACCTGCGCACCCCCGGCCGCGAGGACGACGCGGTGCTCGAACCCGACCGGGCATGAGCGAATCCATCACGACGGCGCTCAGGGGGCGGGTCGTCACACCCGATGCGGTCATCGAGGATGCCGTCGTGGCGTTGTCCGGCGATCGAATCTCCTGGGTGGGTCCGGTGTCGGCGTGGCCCGACGAGGCCCCACCGCAATCGAACTCGACCATCCTGCCGGGGCTGGTCGACGTGCACTGCCACGGCGGCGGCGGGGCGTCGTTCCCGGATTCTGCCCGTGCCGATCTGATGACCGCGGTACGGCACCACCGCGGCCGCGGCACCACCACGATGCTCGCATCGCTGGTGTCGGCATCCCCTGTGCGACTGGTCGAGCAGACGTCGATGCTCGCCGATCTGTACGAGTCGGGGGACATCGCCGGGGTCCACCTCGAAGGGCCGTTCCTGTCTGTTGCCCGCTGCGGAGCGCAGGACCCCGCGTCACTCCGTGGCGGCGACACCGGTCTGCTGGCAGACATCATCGACGCCGGGCGTGGATCGGTACGGTCGATGACACTTGCTCCCGAAGTCGACGGCTTCACGGCCGTCGGACACATGTTGCGAGAGAACGGCATCGTCCCCAGCATCGGGCACACCGACGCCGACGCACGCACCACTCGCAGCGCAATCGACGCCCTCGGAGAGGGTGCCATCGGTGCCACGCACCTGTTCAACGGGATGCCCACCTGGCACCATCGGTCGCCGGGGCCGGTCAGCGAGTGCTTGGCCGCCGCGGCGCGAGGGTCGATGGTGCTCGAATTGATCGGCGACGGAGTACATCTCGCCGACGAGACCGTGCGAGCGGTGTTCGATCTCGTCGGCGGTGGGAACATCGCGTTGGTGTCCGACGCGATGGCCGCGGCGGGAATGGCCGACGGCCGCTACCGGCTCGGGCCGCTGGATGTCACCGTGCACGATTCGGTCGCCCGCCTGTCGCGGGAGAACGATCCCGAGTCGGCCCCGATCGCGGGCGGCACGTCGAGTGTGCTCGACCTGGTACGCCGCGCAGTGCTCGACGCCGGCGTGCCATTGCTCGACGCAGTGCGTGCCGGGGCAACCACCCCGGCAGCATTGATCGGGATCGGGGCCGAAACCGGTTCTCTCGTCGCCGGATCGAGAGCGGACGTGCTGGTGGTCGACGCATCCTTCGAGCCGGTGCAGGTCATTCGCGGCGGACGCGCGATCGAGGAGGAAAGTTAGATGGAGATCGTCGTACTCCCTACAGCTACCGACGTGGACCGAACCGCGGCCGACGTCGTCGAGCGCGTCGTGCGAACCGAATCGGTCCCGGGATCGGGCCCCGTCCTCGGGTTGGCGACCGGGTCGAGTCCCGTCGGCACGTATCGCGAGCTGGCCCGCCGACATCGCGAGGAAGGGCTGTCCTTCGCTGGGTGTCGAGCGTTTCTGCTCGACGAATACATAGGTCTACCCAGAACTGCTGAGCAGTCGTATTTTTCGTTCATTCGCGAGAACTTCGTGGACCTCGTCGATCTGGACGATTCCGCGGTGTTCTCGCCGGACGGTGAAGCCGTCGACATCGCTGCCGAAGCGCGACGATACGACGCCGCGATCGCGGAGGCCGGTGGTATCGATGTGCAGATTCTCGGCATCGGCACCGACGGACACATCGGCTTCAACGAGCCCGGATCGTCACTTCGGTCGAGAACCCGGGTCAAGACGCTCACCGAACAGACTCGGGTCGACAATGCGCGCTTCTTCCCCTCGCCGGAGGAGGTGCCGCACCACGTGCTGACGCAAGGCCTCGGCACCATCGACGAGGCGCGTCATCTCGTGCTCATCGCTACCGGAGAATCCAAGGCAGACGCGGTGGCCGCGGCCGTCGAGGGGCCGTTGTCGGCACACTGTCCTGGGTCCGCGATTCAGTGGCATCCGCACGTGACGGTACTGGTGGACGAGGCGGCTGCTGCGTCCCTCGCTCTCACGGAATACTACCGCCACGCCTACGCGAACAAGCCCGCGTGGCAACGCCTGTGAGTCAGCGACGGGAGAATTCCGACGCCCGCTGGATCTGATCGTCGGACGGGCGAACTCCGGTGTAGAGAACGAACTGTTCTGCTGCCTGCAAGGCAATGACCTGAGCGCCGGTGATCACCGGTTTGTTCGCCGCACGCGCCGCGGTGATCAGCGGTGTCTCCGACGGCATCGCGACCACGTCGAACACTGCCTGTGCCGCATGGATCTGCGACTCGGTGAAGGGAGTCGAATCGGCAGCGGGGCCGCCCGCCATTCCCACCGGGGTGACGTTCACCAGCAAGTCGGCTCCGACGGACTCGGCCGACCAGTCGTATCCGTACGCCTCGGCGAGAGCCGGACCGGTCGACGTGTTGCGAGCAACCACGGTGCCGCGGGTGAAACCCGAATCCCGCAGTGCGGCAACGACTGCCTTGGCCATACCGCCGCTGCCGGTCACGGTCACCGAACATTCGGTCGAGATATCGCTCGACGCGAGCAGATCGGCCACAGCCTGGTAATCGGTGTTGTAGGCGTGCAGCACGCCCGCCTCGTTGACGATGGTGTTGACCGATGCGATCGCGCTCGCAGATTCGTGCATGACGTCGACCAGCTCGATCACGTCTTCCTTGAACGGCATGGAGACCGCGCATCCCCTGATACCGAGTGCACGGACTCCACCGACCGCGGCCGCGAGATCGGTGGTGGTGAACGCCTTGTAGACGAAATTCAATCCCAGTTCGTCGTACAGGTAGTTGTGGAAGCGGGTTCCGATATTGCTCGGCCTTCCAGACAGAGACATGCAGAGCTGGGTGTCACGGTCGAGGAAGCTGCGCGACGACGTCGTTGCCATTGGCCAGACTTTACCGCCCGCGTTCGCATCGCTGGATCAGCAGCTGGGGGCCACCGAAGCGAGGGCGCGGCGGTCGGCCTCGGTGATCGGCAGCTCGTACTGGGCCGCCACCGACAGATACTTGCCCGCGTAGAAACAGTGGTACGCCGCGTTCGGCGGCATCCACTGCGACGGCGTCTTGTCGCTCTTGCTCTGGTTGTCCGGCCCGTTGACCGCCAGCAGATTGAACGCGATGTCGTTCGCGAAACGAATGCGCTTGTCCGCTGCCCATCCGTCGGCACCCATGTCCCAGGCGGCAGACAACGGATAGACGTGATCGATCTGAATCTTGCCGGCGTCGGACTTGATGAACTGCAACCGTTCACCGGAGTAGGGGTCGTCCAGGGAGCCCGAGAGCACCACGCAGTCTCGGGTGCCGGCCTTGAACTCGACTTCGGTCATCGACAGTGCCAGAACGTTGTCGCGAGTTCCACACCCGTCGTGCCCGCCCGGTCCGTCGTAGTCGTCCGTCCACGCCGGTCCGAACACGCACCCTTCACCGCTCTTGCATCCGCGCTCGTACCCACGGGGATCGGGTCGTGCGGCGACGACGGCCACCCGATCCAACAGCGTTTCGATCTGGGCGCGGGTGGGGCTGCCCGGAGCCGGGGGTGGGGGAGCCAATCCCGGTATGTCGGACCGGTCACAGGATTCGAACGTCGCCATGACGATCGCGGCGATCACCAACGCCGCCGCTACCCACAGCTTCTTCACACACGCCCCATCGTGAAACTTCGATCTTGCCGACTCTCGTACCTCGCGACAGCAGTGTGCCGGACGGTACCGACACCGCCCGACACGGTCGGGTGTCAGCGGACCTCGATGACGACCTTGCCGAGTGCGTGCCCGTTCTCCACGAGCGCAAGAGCCTCGCCTGCGCGGTCGAGTGGAAACGTGTGATCGATGCGTGGGCGAAGGACGCCCGTCACGACCAGATCGGCCAATCGGGTGAACGCCGCAGTGGTGCGCTCGCGCACTGCTCCAGACCCACCCCACTGGGCGGCGAGCACCGGGTCGGCCACGCTGACGATCGGAGCGCCGGTCTTCACAGCGGTCGCGCGAAGAGTGTCCCCGCCGACCAGGTCGACGATGCCGTGCACCGGCCGCGATATCGAACCGACGTACTCGGGTCCGGACTCGACGAACTCCGCACCGAGGCTCTCGATCCACTCCCGCTTGCCCGAGCTCGCCACCCCGAGAACGTCGATACCGTCGGCACGCGCCAGCTGCAGAACCGAAGAACCCACACCGCCGCCTGCGCCGAGAACGAGAACCGTGTTGCCTGCAGTCAGCGCCAACCCTCGCAGTGCGTCGAAGGCGGTCCCGGCCGCCACCGGCAGTGTCGCCGCGACCGACCAGGACACGGACTCGGGCTTGTGTGCCGTGCCGGCCGCGTTGAGCAGCGTGTATTGCGCATAGCCGCCGTGACCCGACGCCGTCGCCCCGAAGACCTCGTCACCGACCGAGAACCCGTCCACTCCTGCGCCGACGCCTACAACAGTGCCCGACACCTCCCGCCCCAGCACCGCAGGCAAGGTGATCTGCACGGTGTCCTTGCGATTACCCGCCCGCACCTTCCAATCTGCGGGATTCACCCCCGCGGCATGTACCGCCACGAGAAGCTGACCCGATCCCGGTTCCGTCACGGGGAAGTCCAGAAATGTCTCGGTGTCGGGGCCGCCGTATTCGTCGAAGCCGTACGCGATCATGGGACCACTGTGCCTCATCGATGACACATCAGCGCCCATCGATGACACATCAGCGCCCATCGATGAGACATCGGCGCCGGGTATGTCGGTGCGTGCTGGTTGGATGGACCGATGCTGCACGGTCTCTGGTCTCCCGGTGCCGGATTGCTGCTCTGGGACGACGAGATCAGCACCGGAGACGAACCCGACCTACCGGCGACACACTCGCACGTGCTCACCCGCACGTTCCGGCATCGCGCCCGAGTGACGTTTCCCGACTCCACTCGACGCGCCACCCCTCGGGATCCGGTCGAACTCCCGGCGATCGCGCTGGCCCCGCACGATGCGGCCGACCTGTTGCTCCGCACCCCGTCGACCCACGCCCTGATCTCCGGCGACCTCCGGTTCCTGGGCCACGTCGCCCAGGGCATCGAACGGTGGGTCCGGGCCGGACGAGTGGTGCCGGCACTGAAATTGATGGACGGCCAGTGGTGGCCGCGTTGGCGGCTGGTCGGCGGCGAGCGTCAACGCGCCTGGCTCAGCGAGCTCGCTGTTGCGATGCCGTCGGTGCAGCGAGCGAACGAACGACCGAAGAAGCTTCTGGACGACATGGTCGAGGAGCTCACCGACCCGATCGTCAGATCGGTGCTCGGCAAGCCCGATTCCGAGCACCCGTTGCTGTCGGCCCTCGTGCGTGATGATCCGTATCTCGATGGGACGCAGAAGATCTCGACGCTGTTCGACAATTGGCGCGCCAGCCTCACCGTCGACGAACCGGCGCTGGTGCTGCGCCTGCTCGAACCGGACGACCAGGACGGCGAGACGGGTGATGCCGACGGTGCCCCGGACGATGCCGTCGAGTCGTTCTGGACACTTCAGGTGTGCCTGCGCGCGGACGGGGAGGCGCCGCGTCCGGTCCCGATGAGCCGCAAGGTCGACGCGACCTTGCTGTCGACGGCAGTGCGCAAACTCGGCGAGGCCGTGGCTGCCTACCCGAGGCTGCGTGATCTGCCCACCCAGGAGGGCACCCTCGACCTGTTGTTGCCGACGTCGGTGGTCATCGATCTCGTCGAACACGGTGCCACTGCGCTGCAGGCCACCGGCACGACGGTCCTGCTGCCGAGGGCCTGGACCAGGTTGGATCCGTCGATGCGATTGCGGGTCGAGTCACCCGCGGTGACCAAAGCTGCGGCCGATCGTGCCGTCGGTATGGACGAGCTGGTGTCGTACGACTGGCAACTGCAGCTGGGCGACATGGTGCTCACCGAGGCGGAGATGAACCGGCTTGCCGTCTCGAAGGGCGACCTCGTCCGGCTGCGCGGGCAATGGGTGCTCGCCGACGGGGGACAGCTGGCGCGGGCTGCGAAGTACGTCGCCGAGCATCACGGTGACGGGACTGCGCTCAGCACGTTGATGCGTGAGATGACGTTGGCCGATCCGCCTCCGGCTCCGGTCCAGGACATCCGCGCCACCGGCTGGGCGGCAACGTTGCTCGAACCCGGGGCGGTTCCGGAAACCATCCCGGTGCCCGAGGGCGTCCGCGCGACTCTGCGGCCTTATCAGCAACGCGGACTCGACTGGCTCGCGTTCATGAGCCGGCTCGGTCTCGGTGCCGTGCTCGCCGACGACATGGGTCTGGGCAAGACACTGCAGGTGCTCACGCTGCTCGCCCACGAGAACAGCGCGACTCCGACGCTGTTGGTGGCCCCGATGTCGGTGGTCGGTAACTGGCAACGTGAGGCCGCGAAATTCACTCCTGCACTGCGTGTTCTGGTGCACCACGGTCCGACGCGGTTACGCGACGAGGCGCTCGATCGAGCGATCGCGGAGCACGACCTGATCGTCACCACGTACGCATTGATGGCCAAGGACCGCGCGCAGTTGGCCGCACAGACGTGGCGTCGCGTGGTTCTCGACGAGGCGCAGCACATCAAGAATGCAGGCACCGTGCAGGCGAAGGCGGCGCTGGCCATTCCGGCCGATCACAAACTGGCGCTCACCGGGACGCCGGTGGAGAACCGGCTGGACGAGCTGAGGTCCATTCTGGATTTCGCGAACCCGGGCATGCTGGGGCGGCCGTCGGACTTCAGGAAGCGGTTCTCGGTGCCGATCGAGCGGGAGAACGACGAGAACGCGGTCTCGCGGCTGCGTGCCATCACGTCTCCGTTCATTCTGCGTCGCGTCAAGACCGATCCCACGGTCATCTCTGATCTGCCGGAGAAGAACGAAATGACCGTGCGCGCCAACCTCACTGCCGAGCAGGCGGCGTTGTACAAGGCGGTCGTCGACGAGATGATGGCGCAGATCGCCGACGCGAAGGGCATGAAACGCAAGGGCGCGGTGCTCTCGGCCCTCACTCGCCTCAAACAGGTGTGCAATCACCCCGCGCATTTCCTGTCCGACGGCTCGTCGGTACTCAAGCGAGGTCAGCACCGTTCCGGAAAGATCGGATTGGTGGAGGACATGCTCGATTCCGTTCTCGGTGACAACGAGAAGGCGTTGTTGTTCACGCAGTTTCGAGAGTTCGGTGAGCTCGTGGCACCGTACTTCGCCGAGCGTTTCGGAGTTCAGGTGCCGTTCCTGCACGGCGGCGTGAGCAAGGGCAAGCGCGATGAGATGGTCGAGAAGTTCCAGAGCGACGACGGTCCGCCGATCATGATGCTCTCGCTCAAGGCCGGTGGTACCGGGCTCAATCTCACTGCCGCCAATCATGTTGTGCACCTCGATCGTTGGTGGAATCCGGCGGTGGAGAACCAGGCGACCGACCGCGCTTTCCGTATCGGCCAGCGCAAGAATGTGATGGTGCGCAAGCTGCTGTGTGTGGGCACCGTGGAGGAACGCATCGATTCGATGCTGGTGTCGAAGCAGGATCTGGCGGATCTGGCGGTGGGCACCGGTGAGAGCTGGGTGACCGAGATGGACACTGCGGAACTGCAGGAACTGTTTCGTCTCAGCGAAGACGCGGTGGGGGAGTGATGGCCGACTTCTCGCAGTACGGCAAGCGTCGACAAGCCAAGGGAGGCATCGAGTCTCGTAACAAGCGGGGTGCCTTCGGGCAGACGTGGTGGGGCAGGCACTTCGTCGCCGCGATGGAAGATCTCGCCGACCCGGGCCGGATCGCACGGGGCCGAACCTATGCCCGCCAGGGTCAGGTGCTTACTCTCGGCGTCGAACGCGGGCAGATCTACGGTGAGGTGCAGGGCAGTCAGCTCGAGCCGTTCTCGGCGTCGGTCAGCGTCGAGCCGCTCACCGAAGGCGAGGTGGCCGCGCTCGTCGACCGAGTGCGATCCAACCCCGGCATGCTGGCGGAACTCGCGTCCAACGCGATTCCTCAGGCGCTGGCGTCGGTGCTGCTTCCCCACGCCAAGGGGCAACTGGATTTCGACTGTTCGTGCCCCGACGACGGGTGGCCGTGCAAACACGCGGCAGCGCTGATGTACATCGCCGCCGAGCACATCGACGCGTCCGCGGGGACGATCCTGACACTGCGAGGGGTCGATCTGGATCAGTTGATCGAGGGGGTCGGCGACAGCGACGAGGAGTTCGACCCGGACGACTGGTTCGGCGATCGTGCGGCGTTCCCCGAACTCCCCAAGGTGTCGTTCGCTCCGGCGACGGACGATCTCGATCCGCTGATCCTGCGCAGAATCTTTCGCGCCGACGGTTCGACGGAGGCGGAAGTCAGCCGGGCCTGCGCTGATCTGCGCGCGTTCTACGACCGAATGTAACCGCTCCTGGACTTACATGGACATCCGACTATAGGATGAGCGTACTTAATTCCACGCTCGAGGACGGACACCCATGGCTCGCGAACTCACGCACTTCATCGGCGGCAAGCATGTCGCCGGCACCTCCGGACAGTTCGGGGACGTGTTCGATCCCAATACCGGTGAGGTGCAGGCCCGGGTGCCCCTGGCCGACGTATCCGAGGTCGAGGCCGCCATCGCCGACGCCGAGCAGGCGCAGAGTGAGTGGGCGAAGTGGAACCCGCAGCGGCGCGCTCGGGTGCTGATGAAGTTCCTCGCGCTCGTCACCCGCGACACCGAAGAGCTCGCGCGGCTGCTCTCGTCGGAGCACGGCAAGACCATCGCCGACGCCAAGGGCGACATCCAGCGTGGCGTCGAGGTCGTCGAGTTCGCCGTCGGTGTTCCCCACCTGCTCAAGGGTGAGTACACCGAGGGTGCGGGTGGCGGTATCGACGTCTACTCGATGCGTCAGCCGCTCGGTGTCGTTGCCGGCATCACCCCGTTCAACTTCCCGGCCATGATTCCGCTGTGGAAGGCCGGCCCGGCCATCGCCTGCGGTAACGCCTTCATTCTCAAGCCGTCCGAGCGAGATCCGTCCGTGCCCCTCAAGCTCGCCGAGCTGTTCCTCGAGGCAGGTCTGCCGCCGGGCGTCTTCAACGTGGTCAACGGCGGCAAGGACGCCGTCGACGTGCTGCTGACCGACGATCGCGTCAAGGCGATCGGCTTCGTCGGATCGACGCCCATCGCGCAGTACATCTACGAGACGGCGGCGCAGCACGGCAAGCGCGCACAGTGCTTCGGTGGAGCGAAGAACCACGCATTGGTGATGCCCGATGCCGATCTCGACGAGGTCGCCGACGCTCTGCTCGGAGCCGCATACGGTTCGGCCGGCGAGCGATGCATGGCGATTTCCGTCGCGGTTCCCGTCGGTGAGGAGACCGCCGACGCGTTGGTCGCCAAACTGACCGAGCGAGTGGCGAAACTGAAGATCGGCCGCAGCGACGACGAGAACGCGGACTTCGGCCCGCTCGTCGGTAGCGATGCGTTGAAGCGCGTCAACGACTACACCCAGATCGGTGTGGACGAGGGTGCCGAGTTGGTCGTCGATGGACGCGGATTCAGTCTCGAGGGCCACGAGGGCGGATTCTTCGCCGGCGCAACGCTGTTCGACAAGGTGACCACCGACATGCGCATCTACAAGGAAGAGATCTTCGGTCCGGTCCTGATCGTCGTGCGCGCGAAGGACTACGAGGACGCACTGCGTCTGCCGTCCGAACACGAGTACGGCAACGGCGTCTCGATCTTCACCCGCGACGGCGACACCGCTCGCGACTTCTGCTCCCGCGTCCAGGTGGGCATGGTGGGAGTCAACGTGCCGATTCCGGTGCCGATCGCGTACCACACGTTCGGTGGCTGGAAGCGTTCGGGATTCGGCGATCTCAACCAGCACGGACCGGATTCCATCCGCTTCTACACCAAGACCAAGACCGTCACTCAGCGTTGGCCGTCGGGCACCAAGGAAGCAGCTGCGCAGAATCACTTCGTCATTCCGAACATGGACTGATCGACGATGTTCACGTTGAACGAGGACGAGCGTGCCATCAACGACACTGCTCGTGATTTCGCGGACGAGTTCCTCGCACCGAACGCCGTCGAATGGGATCAGCAGAAGCACTTTCCGGTGGACGTGCTGCGCAAGGCTGCTGCTCTCGGGATGGGCGGCATCTACATTCGTGAAGACGTGGGCGGATCGGGCCTGACCCGCGTCGACGCGGTGCGCATCTTCGAGCAACTCGCCACCGGTGACCCGTCCATCGCGGCCTACATCTCGATCCACAACATGGTCGCCTGGATGATCGACACGTACGGCGACGACGAGCAACGGCAGCGCTGGCTTCCGGGGCTGTGCTCGATGGACCAGCTCGGTAGCTACTGCCTCACCGAACCCGGCGCTGGATCCGATGCGGCAAAGCTCGGTACCAAGGCCGTCCGCGACGGTGACGAGTACGTGCTGGACGGCGTCAAGCAGTTCATCTCCGGCGCAGGCACTTCCGAGGTGTACGTCGTCATGGCCCGCACCGGAGCGCCGGGTCCCCGCGGCATCTCGGCGTTCATCGTGCCGAAGGACACGGCGGGACTGTCGTTCGGAGCGAACGAGAAGAAGATGGGATGGAACGCTCAACCCACCCGCCAGGTGATCTTCGAAGGTGCCCGCGTTCCTGCTGCCAACCTGCTCGGCGGCGACGGCGACGGATTTCGGATCGCGATGAACGGGCTCAACGGCGGACGCATCAACATCGCCGCGTGCTCGATCGGCGGCGCACAGTCCGCTCTCGACAAGGCCGTGTCCTACCTCGCCGACCGCAACGCATTCGGCGCCAGGTTGCTCGACTCGCAGGCCCTGCAGTTTCGACTGGCAGATTTCAAGACCGAGCTCGAAGCTGCGCGAACTCTGCTGTGGCGAGCAGCGGACGGGTTGCAGAACAATGCAGCCGACAAGGTCGAGATGTGCGCGATGGCCAAGCGTTTCGGTACCGATACCGGCTTCGAGGTCGCCAACGGGGCGCTGCAGTTGCTCGGCGGATACGGTTATCTCGCCGAGTACGGTGTCGAGAAAATCGTTCGCGACCTTCGGGTCCACCAGATTCTGGAAGGTACCAACGAGATCATGCGCGTGGTCGTAGCTCGCTCCATCGTGGGTGCAGCATGAGCGATGTCCTACTGGAGGTTTCGGGCGGGATCGGTCGCATCACTCTGAACCGCCCCAAAGCCATCAATGCACTCTCGCATGCGATGGTGCAGCAGATAGCTCCGGCGTTGACGCAGTGGGCAACCGACGACAGCGTCGACGTCGTCCTGTTGACCGGAGCCGGCGAGCGCGGATTGTGCGCGGGCGGCGACATAGTCTCGATCTACCACGACGCCAAGGACGGCGGCAGCGGGAGCAAGGACTTCTGGCGCGACGAGTACGTGCTCAACGCCGCGATCGCCCGCTTCCCCAAGCCCTTCGTCGCGATCATGGACGGCATCGTCATGGGCGGTGGCGTCGGGCTCTCGGCCCACGCGAACACCCGCATCGTGACCGAACGTTCGAAGATTGCGATGCCCGAGGTCGGCATCGGATTCATCCCCGATGTCGGTGGCACCTACCTTCTTTCGCGTGCGCCCGGCGAAACCGGTACCCACTTCGCGCTTACCACGGCACGGATGAATGCGGCCGACGCCATCGCGGTCGGATTCGCCGATCACTACATTCCGTCGGACAAGCTCGAGGAGTTCTACACCGCCCTCGAGACGGTCAGCGTCGGGGAAGCCGTCGATACGTTCAGCGAGTCAGCTCCGGAATCCACCGTCGCGGCTCAGCAGGAATGGATCGACGAGTGCTACGCCGGTGACGACATTCAGGGCATCGTCGGCGCTCTGGCTGCATCGCCGGTGTCGGAGGCGCAGCAGGCGGCACAGGACATCGCGTCCAAATCGCCGGTGTCTCTTGCGGTGACGCTGCGGTCGCTGCGACGGGCGGCGACGCTGCCCTCCCTCGAGGCCGTGCTCGACGAGGAGTACCGCGTGTCGGTCGCGTCGTTGAGCAGTCACGATCTGGTCGAGGGAATTCGGGCGCAGGTCGTCGACAAGGATCGCAATCCCCAGTGGCAGCCGGCCACGTCGGCGGATGTCACTGCAGAGGACGTCGACCGATACTTCACGCCCCTGGGCGACGCCGAACTCGGTCTGTCGAAAGCACTTACAGAAGGTGAGCAGTCATGAGCGAGAAGACGATCGGATTCATCGGCCTCGGGCACATGGGTGGGCCGATGGCCGCCAACCTGGCTGCGGCCGGGTACACGGTGCAGGGCTTCGATCTTGTTCCCGCGGCGCTGGAGCAGGCCACGAAGGACGGCGTCACAGTGGTGGAGTCCGCGGTTGCGGCCGTCGCTGGAGCCGACATCGTGATCACGATGTTGCCGAACGGAAAACTGGTACTCGGGCTGTACGGGGACCTGCTTCCGGCCGCGGCTCCGGGGACGTTGTTCATCGATTCGTCGACCATCGATGTCGCCGACGCGCATGCCGCGCACCGGCTGGTGCACGAGGCCGGACACCGTAGCCTCGACGCTCCGGTCTCGGGCGGTGTCGGGGGAGCGGCCGCAGGCACGCTCACGTTCATGGTCGGTGGTTCGGAGGACGATTTCGCCTCCGCTGCTGCCGTTCTCGACGTCATGGGCCGCAAGGTCGTGCACTGCGGACCGGCGGGCAACGGTCAGGCCGCCAAGATCTGCAACAACATGATTCTCGGCGTATCGATGATCGCCATCAGCGAGGCCTTCGTGTTGGGCGAGAAGCTCGGTCTGAGCAATCAGGCGCTCTTCGACGTGGCATCGACCGCGTCCGGCCAATGCTGGGCGTTGACGACCAATTGCCCGGTGCCCGGTCCGGTTCCGACGAGCCCGGCGAACAACGAGTACAAGCCCGGATTCGCGGCGGCCCTCATGGACAAGGATCTGGGTCTGGCTGCGAATGCACTGCGCGACAACGGGGTCGAGGGAGTACTCGGTCTGCGCGCAGCCGAGCTCTACGCTCGGTTCAAGGAAACGTCCGGCGGCGGAACCGACGTGGACTTCTCCGGCATCATCAACGACATCCGCGAACGCTCGAACGGAGCTGCTCAGTGACCGACTACGAAACCATCCTGCTCGAACGCCGGGGACGCGTCGGCATCATCACGCTGAACCGTCCGAAAGCATTGAACGCGCTCAACTCTCAGTTGATGCGTGAGGTCGTCTCGGTGGTCGAGGAACTCGATGCAGATTCCGAGATCGGTGCCATTCTGATCACCGGATCCGAACGGGCCTTCGCGGCCGGGGCCGACATCAAGGAAATGCAGCCCAAGTCGTACATGGACGTGTACCTCGACGACTTCTTCGCGGCGTGGGATCGACTGGCCGCGGCGCGGACGCCCCTCATCGCGGCGGTCTCCGGTTATGCACTCGGTGGCGGCTGCGAACTCGCGATGCTGTGTGATGTGCTGATCGCCTCCGACACCGCGGTATTCGGACAACCCGAGATCAAGCTCGGCGTCATTCCGGGAATCGGTGGCTCGCAGCGCCTGACGCGTGCGGTGGGCAAGGCCAAGGCCATGGAGATGTGCCTGACCGGCCGGAACATGAAGGTCGAGGAAGCCGAGCGAGCAGGATTGGTCTCGCGCATCGTGCCGGTCGCCGATCTTCTCGACGACGCCATCGCAACCGCGACCACGATCGCCGAGATGTCGCTACCGGTTGCCATGATGGCGAAGGAAGCAGTGAACCGATCGTTCGAGTCGAGCCTTCGTGAGGGAGTTCTGTTCGAGCGCCGCGTGTTTCATTCGACGTTCGCCACGGAGGATCAGAAGGAAGGCATGTCGGCTTTCATCGAGAAGCGCACGCCCAACTTCCAGCACCGGTAGTGCTGGCCGCTCTTTCGGGTCGTTCCGCGGGTTCCACTCGCGTGCTTTCGGGTCGTTCCGCGGGCTCCACTCCCACCCCGACCGGTTGTTCCGCAGGCTCCACTCCCGGGGCCGTCCTACCTGTCGGGGGACAGGAGGGCGGCCCCGCGGGCCGAGACCAGCTCGGGCATCGTCGGCACCAGGGTCGTCAGGCCGGTCCGCAGTTCGAGAGACCGCGCTATCGAGGTGATGTTCGCGCCGCCGCCGACCACGACGATGGACTGCGGTCTGGCGCCGGACAATTCGATGGTCTGCTCCACCAGCATGCCTGCGTAACGGACGGGTCCCGCGATCAGATCGTCGAAGTCGCGCCGTGTCAGCACATGCCGTGCAGTGCCGGCTGGGTCCGTGGTGCTGACGACGGAATCGACACTCAGTTGCTCCTTGATGGACCGGCTGGCGTCGATTCCGACGCGAACGCCGTTGGACGAGAGCAGCCGGCGCACCGAGTGATCGAGATCGTCGCCGCAGAACGTGGCAGTGCGCCGCGTCATGAGGGTGCGAGTGGACGCGAGATCGATGACGGTGACCGTGGTCCCGGTACTACCGATGTCGCACAGCACGGTGACGCCGTGATTGGGGACCAGCCCGATGAACCGTAGAAACCTCACTTGCGCAGCGGTTTCCGGAACGAGTGAGGCCGTGCGAGCGGTACCTCGGGTGGCGACAGTGCCGGGATCGGTGGCCACCCGGTAGGCAATGGCAGAGAACTGGACCGGGAGCGACATCGTCGCGGCGATGGAATGGATGGCGTCGACGCCGGTGGCGATCGTGGTGGCCAGCGACTGCCCGGGAGCGCGGCGCACCGTCCGCGACACGATGGGTGTGCGGTGGGGGCTGTCCAGATACGTCAGAATTGCGCGTGCACCGTGCGCACCCGCTCCGACCCCCAACACCAGCACCCCGCCCCGCCCTTCAGCAGACCGACTCCGACCTGTTCCCGGAGCAATTGGACCACGAACGGTACGGCTGTGCCATTGTCTTGTGACGAGTCACCATCGAACTCAGAACGAGGTGGTGATGTAATCACTGTCGAAATCGCCTGCATCCGAACGCAGTTCCGCAAGGATGCGCACCAGCGACATCAGCTTGTCGCGCGCGAGCCCGGGCTTGGCGAACACCAGCGTGTTCAGGCGCTCGGTGGCTTCGACCGCCAACGTGCGCCCCTGCTCGGTGATTTCGACCAGGGTTGTCCGTCGATCGCTGGGATGGGGAATGCGGCGCACGTAGCCGACCGATTCGAGGCGGTCCACCGCGTTGGTCACACTGGTGGGGTGCACTTGCAGTCGGGCACTGGCCTTCGCCATCGGTAACGCGCCGTTCTTGGTGAACGTCAACAACGTCAGCAACTCGTAGCGCGAAAACGTCAGTCCCGTCGGCTTGAGCGCTTCCTCGACCCGGGCCAGCATGATCTGCTGCGCGCGCATCAGCGAGGTGACCGCGGCCATACCGTCGGCGGCATCGGACCACCCGTGCTTGGTCCACTGACGGTGGGCCTCTGCAATGGGGTCGAGGGGAAGCGGCGACGGTGCTGGCATACACACCATCCTCCCACGGTGCCCGGTTCGAGCGTCTACCGAATGACGGTGCGAAGTACCGCGAGTGGTACCCGATCGGTGATCGCTGCTCGAGTCCGCGAAATCTGCTCGCGGGCATCGGCTGTGCGCGCGCTGTCGGTCTCGTCGACGGTCAGGGCGGCGTCCAACAGGCTCAATTGCGCCAGCACGGCGTCGACATCGTCGGTGGAGCGCGCCGCGCGGCCGACCCTCTCGGCGAGACGAATTCCGGCCTGGACCACCATGGGACTGCCGGTCCCGTAGATGCGCACCGCATCGAGCGCATGGTCGATCAAGATCGAGACGGGCACCCGCCGCACGATCAGTCGCACCTCTCCGTCGGTTCCACGCCGTCCGCGTGACGGTGCAGGCCGTTGGACCAGTGCAACGAGTCCGACGGAGAGATCGGCGATGGCGTTACGGGCCGTGTAGGGGTCGTTGACCCCGGTGGACAGCGCCCGGACCGCCATCTCCGTCATCTGCTCGACGGCGAACGCGATGTCGTGGCGTGGCGTCCTACTGGTACCGATGTCGACAGAAGAGCGGACTCGGTCGATCGATGCGTCGGATATGTCGGCCGAGCGGTCGGCGAGAATGTCGACGAGCGGTTCGCCGGAGACGATGTGCTCGCCCGGGACCCGATGAATTTCGATCAGCGTGCCGTTGTCGGTCGCGATGCCCAGCAGTGCGTCCTCGTCGATGTCGATGATCACCCCGGATGTCTCGGCCAGGACTGTCACGTAGACAGGTGGTTTCGAGATGCCGTCGATCGATGCGGCGTCGTCGGGAAGATCGGTCGGGTAGAGAGAGTCGACGGATTCCGACAACTCGTCGCGGACTCTCGCGGACAGGGTGGCCACCTGAATCGACTGCGCGATGTGGTGGATGAAGTAGACGAGCACGCCCACGTCGACCACAGCGAGCGCGACGGCGACGTTGACGGCGATGTCCGGGACGAACACCGAACCATCGGATTCGATCGAACGAATCGACCGCAGCACCATCAGCGAGTACAGGAACGTCGCCCCGAAGATGCCCAGTACCACTTGATTTCCGCGGTCCGCCATGAAGTTTCGCACCAGGCGGGGGCCGTACGAGGAACTGGCCGTGGCGAGGACGGAGATGGTGATGGAGAACGACGTGGCGGCCACCCCCAGCATCGAGCCACCGATCGCCCCGAGGATGTCCCGGCTGCCACTCGCTCCGACGTGATAGAGCAACGAGCCAGTCAGGTCCACGCGGGTGTCGAGCACGTAGCGATCGAGGCTGACGAGCGCCTGCGCCAGTAGGAGTGCGAGAACTCCGAGGACGGCGGGAATGAACCAGAACGACTCCCGCAACCGCGCTATGTGTTCCTTCATGAGCGACAGTCTTCCCGCCCAGGAACCGATCGACACCCGCACGTGGAATCCCGTCGCTCGCCCCGGTTCGTCTCAAGCGAGCAGAGCAGGCTTTCGTGCCACGGTGACGGCCCAGTCCGCGTCGGCGCGCCAGGGCCGCAGGTCCCAGGTGGAGAATCGATGTTCGACGAAAAATCCGACGGCAGTGAGATCCTCGTGGAGTTCGTCGGCTGTGTATGCCCGGTCGGTGGCGAAGCCGGTGACGAACACTCCGCCGTCGTTAAGATGTGCCCAGATGCGTTCGAGCGCAGCACGTTCGGTGCCGGGCTCCAGAAAAACCAACACGTTGCCGGCCGCGACGACCGCGTCGAACGTGCGATTCAACTCGAGCGTGGTCAGATCCGCGAGATGCACGTCGAGTTCGGGGTGACTACGCGCCTTCTCGACCAGAATCGGATCGAGATCCACGGCGGTGACGTGGTGGCCACGTCGCGCCAGTTCGGCACCGAGTCTGCCCGTACCGCAGCCGGCGTCGAGAATGTCCGACGCGGGGGAGACCGCCGCGTCGACCATGCGTGCCTCACCGTGCAGATCCACGCCGCGTTCGGCCAGACGATCGAATCGCTCGATGTACCGGGCGGAGTCGTCGGCGGAGTTCTCGGCTTGCCAGCGCGTGGTCATACCGCCAGGGTAGGTCAGCTCGGTTCGTCGAGGGCCGACCGGGCTTCGGCCACGCGTGCCCGGGCCGCCTCGAGCGCCTCCGCCGTCGACTCTGCCTGTTCGACGCTTTTTCTCTCCGCGGCCCGCGCTGCCTTCGCTGTGGCTCTCGCGGCCTCCAGCTCGGCTTCGAGTCTCTCGACTTCTGCTGTCGCGCTGCGTCGTTCGGACGCAGCGCGCTCCGTGCCCTGGTCGGCAGCGTCGGCCGCATCACGTGCGGCATCGAATGCGGTTTCGGCAGAGTCGAGTTCGGCAACCAGGCGATCGTGTTCCGCCTGGCGCAGCAACTCGGCTTCGTTCTCGGCATCGGATTCCGCTGCGGACTCGGGCGCGTCATCGGCAATGTCCGGTTCGCCGTCGTCCTCGGTCTCGGTCTCGGTCTCAGGAGGATCCGGAACGAGCGAGA
The DNA here is from genome assembly GCF_000482405.1 of Rhodococcus sp. JG-3. Lineage (NCBI taxonomy): Bacteria > Bacillati > Actinomycetota > Actinomycetes > Mycobacteriales > Nocardiaceae > Rhodococcus > Rhodococcus sp. JG-3. The sequence continues at coordinate 4,424,331 of NZ_KI519398.1, read as the reverse complement.
GCAGCGCGGGGCCGAAGCCGCTGTATGTCTCGGCCACCACCGTTCGGCCCGCACGAACCCGGTCGCGGATCTCCGGATCGGCCATTGCGGCATTGAGGGTGTTGGAAACCTCGCGCGCCGCGTTGTCGCCGACGGTCACGCCACGTTCGCGACCCAATACCACGGCTCGATCGGTGAGCGCGCGTATCGAAGCGCTTCGAGCGGTGGACAACTCACGCAGTCGATGACCGTCGCCGCGTTGCTGAGCCCGTTCGAGTTCGGCACCGAGGTCGAACAACTCGGCGACCGCGGATTCGTCCTGACGAGCGAGTGTGTTCACCAACCAGGCCACGACAGTGGGTTTACGGAGTCCGCCGATACGAGTGGCACCGGACTTGTCTCCGGCCTTCTTGAACCGGGTCACATACGCCGATCGGTGCGACACGAAGTCGGCGGGTGCCAGTGAATACAGCTCGTCGATGACGGTGTCGATATCGGGGAGATCCTCGGACATGTGAACAGTCCGTCTCGTTCGAGCAGTCACCTCGGAGAAGTGACATGCGTGAAAGATGTGTGCCCCCGGCAGGATTCGAACCTGCGGCCTTTCGCTCCGGAGGCGAACGCTCTATCCCCTGAGCTACGGGGGCGCACCGGCTTCAGCCGGCGTGCCTGTTGGGCTGTACGAAAGACTAGCGCATGTGCGACGCGAGTCGAAATCACCCCTCGGGCAGCGGCTGCGCACCCTTCGCCGCGAGCATCTGCTTCATCAGAGTCGACTCACTCGTCTGCGTTGCCACCATGGACTTTGCCAGGTTGATCACCGCAGGAGACTGCGCGTGTGTCTGGGCGTACTCCATCATCGCCAGGCCGCCCTCGTGGTGACGCAGCATCAGCTGCAAGAACATGACGTCGACGTCGGTTCCGGTCGCTTGGCGTAGTGCGGCGAGCTCGGTGGAGCTGGCCATGCCGGGCATGGCTCTGGTGGGATCGGAGGATCCCGGTTCCATCGACATGCCGCCCATCGAATGGCCGTGAGAGTCGTCGGCCGTCATCCAGGTCATGTAGCCGTCGGTCGAGATCGGCGCGCGGTCCCACAATGCGAGCCAGCCCTGCATCTGGCCCACCTGATTCTGTTGCGAGGTGAGCATGTCGAACGCCAGGCTCTTGACGGCCTGATCGGGCGCGTTGGTCAACGCGACCGCGGCCATTTCGATGGCCTGGTTGTGGTGCACCGTCATGTCCTGGGCAAATCCGACGTCGACCGAATCTGCTGCGGGGGAGTTGTCACCGCTGCGGAACGGATTCTGCGCCAGGAAGCCCAGCGCGAATCCGATCGCCAGTACGGCGATCACGGCCAAGGCGACCAGCGCAGTGCGCTGGCTCCGCTTGGTCTCGGGGACGCCGTCGACCGAGTCGACTGTCGATTCGGTCATCAGCTCGCGGGCACCTGGAGATCGCTGGGCAGCTGTGCTCCGCCGGGCAACTGTGCTCCGCCGGGCAGGCCGCTCGGCATTCCGCCTGCGCCGCTGGTCTCGCTGGCGTCGGGAGTGATGCCTGCGCCGTCCATCGGAACGGCGTCCGCACCCGGGGCCGAAGCGTCGAACAGCGGCGGGTTGTCGGGATCGAACGCGTTGTCACCGACTCCGGGCACGGATGCGCAGCTGGCACCGACCTCCGGGTAGGCGAATCGGTTGAGGCGCAGAGCCGAGATGAACTGACCGATGCGCTCGTCGTCGACGCTGTCGAGCTTGAGCTGGTGACCCCAGGACTGCAGCGAGACGGGAGTGTCGAGGCCCGGGTACGGCGACATCATCATCTGCGTTTCCCCGTCGACGCGGTCGGCGAGGGACTGAATCTGGTCTTCGTTGAGGTCGTCGGGGTTGTACGTCACCCAGACCGCTCCGTGTTCGAGGGAGTGCACAGCGTTCTCGGTGCGGATGGCCTCGGGGTAGACGATGCCGGTGCAAGTGGCCCACACGGCATCGTGCGGTCCACCGAACGGCGGCGTCTGGTCGTAGGCGACGCGTTGCGCGCGCCCGACGTGCAGGGCTGCCGGGTATTCCTTGATGGTGACGCCGTCGATTCCCGTCGACGGATCCTGATTGCTCTCGCTGGGCGCGAATTTCTGCGCCTCGGCGCGGTCCTGGTACTTGGGGTAGAGGTTGACCCCGAGGCCCACGACGAGTCCGACGACCACAACGACACCGGCAACCGTCAGCCAGGGAATCTGTCTGCCCTTGGCGGCGGGGACACCGCCCTGCTTCTTGCGAGCTGACTTCTTGTTGGCTGCACTGATGGCTTTGTCTGCCTTCGCAGCCGACTTGTTCTGACTGCCTTTGTCGGGACCCGTTGGCATCGCTGTGGTTGCTCTCTCAGTCGAGGAAAAGTGGGTGGTCGGTAGCGCTGGTGGTACGTATCTGCTGGTGACGGCCGTGCTCGACGGTCGTCCGCGCAGAGCGCCCCTACTGTACGTTCTCTGTCTGAGAGCGTGCTCAGAGCCCGTGTGGACCGCATCGGCCAGGTGGCCCCGCGCTCGGACGGGCAGTGGATGCGAGTATGCCGCACACCAGCCAATAGGATGGCTACCTGTGACTCCCGCCGATCTTGCCGAATTGCTTCACGCGACCGCCGCCAAGGTGCTTGCCGACCGCGGCCTGGACGCATCCGTTCTCCCTGCGAAGCTCACGGTCGAGCGTCCCCGCAATCCCGAGCACGGTGACTATGCCACCAATGTGGCGCTGCAGGTGGCGAAGAAGGCCGGAGCCAATCCCCGTGATTTCGCCGGCTGGCTCGCCGAGGCGCTCGCGGCCGACGCCGCGATCGCCAGTGCCGACGTCGCAGGCCCCGGCTTTCTGAACATCAGGCTGGCTGCCGCAGCGCAGGGCGAGATCGTTGCCCGCGTGCTGGCCGCCGGTGCCGAGTTCGGCAACGGATCCTCGATGGCAGGCAAGAAGGTCAACCTCGAGTTCGTCTCGGCCAACCCCACCGGACCGGTGCACCTCGGTGGAACCCGATGGGCTGCGGTCGGCGATGCCCTCGGACGCATCCTGACCGCGCACGGAGCCGAGGTCACTCGCGAGTACTACTTCAACGATCACGGCGCTCAGATCGATCGCTTCAGCCGGTCGCTCATCGCCGCGGCCAAGGGAGAGCCGGCACCGGAGAACGGGTATGCGGGCGAGTACATCGCCGAGATCGCACAGCAGGTGCTGGCGAAGGAGCCAGAAGCGCTGGCGCTGGCACCCGAGGCGCAGGACGAGACCTTCCGGTCGATCGGTACCCAGCTGATGTTCGACCGCATCAAGGCCAACCTGCACGAATTCGGTGTCGATTTCGACGTCTACTTCCACGAGAACTCACTCTTCGAGTCCGGTGCCGTCGAAAAATCGGTCGACTACCTCAAGAGCTCGGGGAGCCTGTACGAGGAAGACGGTGCATGGTGGCTTCGGTCCACCGAGTACGGCGACGACAAGGATCGCGTCGTCATCAAGAGCGACGGTAATGCTGCCTACATTGCAGGCGACATCGCGTACTTCCAGAACAAGCGTCAGCGCGGATTCGACCTGTGCATCTACATGCTCGGAGCAGACCACCACGGTTACATCGGTCGACTCAAGGCCGCCGCCGCTGCATTCGGCGACGACCCCGAGACCGTCGAGGTGCTGATCGGGCAGATGGTCAACCTCGTTCGCGACGGCGTCGCGGTGAAGATGAGCAAGCGGGCAGGCACCGTCATCACGCTCGACGATCTGGTCGAAGCCATCGGCGTCGACGCGTCGCGCTACGTCATGATCCGGTCGTCCGTCGACTCGAGCATCGACATCGACCTCGCCCTGTGGGCCAGCGCCAGCAACGAGAACCCGGTGTACTACGTCCAGTACGCCCACGCCCGGTTGGCATCGCTCGCGCGCAATGCCGCCGAACTGGGGATCTCGGGCGACGATCCCGATCTGAGCCTGCTGACGCACGAGCAGGAGGGCGAGTTGATCAGGACGATCGGCGAGTACCCGCGGGTGGTGGCCAGTGCCGCCGAACTACGCGAACCACATCGGATCGCCCGCTACCTCGAAGAACTGGCGGGGGCCTACCACCGGTTCTACGGCGCGTGTCGAGTACTTCCCCAAGGAGACGAGGAGCCCGGACCTGTGAACACCGCACGACTGGCATTGGGCAACGCAACCCGACAGGTTCTGGCCAACGGCCTCGAACTGCTCGGTGTCAGCGCACCGGAGCGCATGTGAGCGCACATCCGGCAGGGCCCAAGCACGCCGATGCCCCAGCCAAGCAGTCGATGTCCGAGCGTCCGAGCGCCGCGTCGGACATGACGACGCTTCCCGAACAGGTGTGGCCACGCAACGCGGCACGCGGCGACGACGGCACGGTTCGGCTCGCGGGGGTGTCGGTCACCGACCTCGCGGCGCAGTACGGCACCCCACTGTTCGTCGTGGACGAGGACGACTTCCGCGCACGCTGCCGCGAGATGGCCGCTGCGTTCGGAGCACCCGAACGAGTTCACTACGCCTCCAAGGCATTTCTGTGTGGCGAGATCGCTCGTTGGGTGGCCGACGAGGGTCTCTCGCTCGACATCTGCTCGGGCGGTGAGCTGGCCATCGCCCTGGCTGCCGGATTCCCGGCGGATCGAATTGCGATGCACGGCAACAACAAATCCGTGGCCGAGCTCGAGGCCGGAGTGAGTGCCGGAGTCGAGCACGTCGTACTCGACTCCAATATCGAGATCGACCGTCTCGACGCCGTGGCCGGTTCGGCCGGTGTGGTGCAGGACGTGCTGATTCGTATCACCGTCGGCGTCGAGGCACACACGCACGAGTTCATCGCGACCGCCCACGAGGATCAGAAGTTCGGCTTCTCGCTCGCCGACGGCTCGGCGATCGAAGCCGTCCGTCGGGTGTTCGCCGCAGACAACCTTCGTCTCGTGGGGCTGCACAGTCACATCGGCTCGCAGATCTTCGAGGTCGACGGTTTCGAGCTGGCTGCGCACAAGGTCATCGGGCTGCTGCGCGACATCGTCGCCGAGTTCGGCGTGGACAAGACCTCGCAGATCTCGACGCTCGATCTCGGTGGCGGCATGGGTATTTCGTACGTACCGAGTGACGATCCGCCGCCCGTCGACCAATTGGCGGCCAAGCTGGCGAGCATCGTCGAGACGGAGTCGGCCGCGGCCGGTTTGCCGGTTCCGACCATTGCCGTCGAGCCGGGTCGGGCCATCGCCGGTCCGGGCACCGTGACGCTCTACGAGGTGGGCACCGTCAAGGACGTCACCGTCGACAACGCCACCCGCAGGCGGTACATCAGTGTCGACGGCGGTATGAGCGACAACATTCGTACGTCGCTGTATCAGGCCGAGTACGACTGCCGCTTGGTCTCGCGTACCAGCGACGCCGACGCCGTGATGGCTCGCGTGGTCGGAAAGCACTGTGAGAGCGGCGATATCGTCATCAAGAACACGTGGATGCCGGCCGACGTCGGGCCCGGTGATCTGCTCGCCGTCGCAGCCACCGGTGCTTACTGCTACTCCATGTCCAGCCGCTACAACCTGCTGACGCGGCCCGCTGTGGTCGCGGTCAAGGACGGGCGTTCGCGCCTGATCCTGCGGCGGGAAACCATCGAAGATCTGCTCAGCTTGGAGGTTCAGCCATGACATCGAAGCCGATAGGCGTCGCCGTACTCGGACTCGGAAACGTCGGTAGCGAGGTCGTCCGGATCATCACCGAGAATGCAGCGGACTTCGAGGCCAGAATCGGTGCGCCACTGGAGATTCGGGGAATCGCGGTACGTCGGATCGACGGCGATCGAGGAGTACCGGCCGAACTGCTCACCGACGACCCGGCCGAATTGGTCGGTCGCGACGACGTCGACATCGTCGTCGAGGTGCTCGGCGGTATCGACATCCCACGCAAGCTGGTGTTGTCGGCGCTCGAGAACGGCAAGTCCGTCATCACTGCGAACAAGGCCCTGCTCGCCGAATACACCGGAGAGTTGGCCGACGCGGCCGAGAAATCGCGCGCCGATCTGTATTTCGAGGCAGCTGTCGCCGGAGCCATTCCGGTGGTGCGGCCGTTGATGCAGTCGTTGGCAGGCGACCGCGTGAACAAGGTCGCGGGCATCGTCAACGGCACCACCAACTTCATCCTGTCGGCCATGGACGAGACCGGTGCGGACTACGCCGAAACCCTCGCCGAGGCAGGGCGACTGGGATACGCCGAGGCCGATCCGACCGCCGATGTCGAGGGCTACGACGCCGCGTCCAAGGCGGCCATCCTCGCCTCGATCGCGTTCCACACTCGGGTCACGGCCGGCGACGTCTACCGCGAGGGCATCAGCAAGATCACTGCAGACGACCTCGAGACCGCGAAGTCTCTGGACTGCACCATCAAGTTGCTGGCCATCTGCGAGCGCATCACCACGCCCAAGGGCAAGGAGCGCATCTCGGCCCGCGTCTACCCGGCACTCGTTCCGCTCGATCACCCGTTGGCATCGGTGAACGGCGCATTCAACGCCGTCGTCGTCGAGGCCGAGGCCGCAGGCCGGTTGATGTTCTACGGCCAGGGTGCGGGCGGCGCGCCGACGGCGTCCGCCGTGCTCGGCGACCTGGTGATGGCCGCGCGCAACAAGTTCTACGGTGGCCGCGGCCCACTCGAGTCCAAGTACGCCAAGCTCAAGGTGGCCCCGATGGGTGACATCCTCACCCGGTACTACGTCAGCATGCAGGTGGCCGACAAGCCCGGTGTTCTCGCTACCGTGGCCGCCGAATTCTCCAAGCGCGACGTCAGCATCTCCACCGTGCGCCAGCACGGCGCGGGTGACGGGGCCAGGCTCGTCGTGGTCACGCACCTCGCGGCCGATTCCGCACTGTCCGACACCGTTGCATCCCTCGAGCAGTTGGACGTGGTCGTCCACGTCGCCAGCGTTCTCAGATTGGAAGGCACCACAGTATGAGCGTCCACACCCCCTGGCCCGGTCTGATCGAGGCGTACCGCTCGCGTCTGGCGATCGGTCCCGACTGGAAGACCGTCACCCTGCGCGAGGGCGGCACCCCGCTGCTGCCCGCCGGGCACCTGTCCGAATTGACCGGCTGCACAGTGCACCTGAAGGTCGAGGGACTCAACCCGACCGGCTCGTTCAAGGACCGCGGCATGACCATGGCCGTCACCGACGCGCTCGCCCGTGGGCAAGAAGCAGTGCTGTGCGCGTCCACCGGCAACACCTCGGCGTCCGCTGCGGCCTACGCGGCCAAGGCCGGCATGTCCTGTGCCGTACTGGTTCCGCAGGGCAAGATCGCGATGGGCAAGCTGGCTCAGGCAGTCATGCACGGCGCGAAGATCATTCAAGTCCAGGGCAACTTCGACGACTGCCTCGAACTGGCGCGCAAGACCACGGCCGAGTTCCCGACGATCGGTCTGGTCAACTCCGTCAACCCCGTGCGTATCGAGGGGCAGAAGACCGCGGCGTTCGAGATCTGCGACGCCCTCGGCGATGCACCCGACATCCATGCTCTACCGGTCGGCAACGCGGGCAACATCACCGCGTACTGGCGCGGGTACTCCGAGTACTTCCGCGACGGCCTCACCACCCGCAAGCCGCGCATGCTCGGCGTGCAGGCCGCGGGTGCCGCTCCTCTGGTTCACGGTGCGCCCGTGAAGGACCCGGAAACGATCGCGACCGCAATCCGGATCGGCTCACCCGCATCCTGGAACGGTGCCGTCAATGCCAAGGAAGAATCGAACGGAGCATTCCGGGCCGCGACCGACGAGGAGATCCTCGAGGCGTACCGGTTGATCGCGAAGACCGAGGGCGTGTTCGTCGAACCGGCCTCCGCGGCCAGCGTCGCCGGACTGTTGGCGGCTCGAAAGGAAGGCTGGCTGGAGCCGGGCCTGACCGTTGTCTGCACGGTGACCGGCAACGGTCTCAAGGATCCCGACACTGCACTGTCGGGAATGCCTGTCGTGGAACCGATTTCGGTCGATCCCGTCGCTGTTGCGGCTGCGCTCGAGCTGGCCTGAGTTGACGGAATCTCCGGCAATGACGAAGACGCTTCCCATCGGGCTCACGGTGACCGCGCGTGTGCCGGCCTCCAGTGCCAACATCGGCCCCGGATTCGACAGTCTCGGAATGGCTTTGGGCTTGTACGACGAGATCGAGGTCACGACCACGGCGTCGGGCCTGTCGATCCACGTCGACGGTGAGGGTTCGGCGGACGTTCCGTGGGGACCGACGCACCTGGTCGTGCGGGCCATCGAACGGGGTCTGGAAGCGGCCGGAGTGTGGGCCGATGGATTGAATGTCCACTGCCGCAACGTCATTCCGCATTCGAGAGGTCTCGGATCCTCGGCCTCGGCAGTGGTCGGCGGGCTCGCCGCGGCCAATGCACTTGCGTCGAAGGTGGACCCCGCGCTGTCGCTGTCGGACAGTCAGTTGGTGCAGTTGTCGTCCGAGTTCGAGGGGCACCCCGACAACGCGTCGGCGAGTTGCCTCGGCGGTGCCGTCGTGTCGTGGAGCGAACCGCCCAATGCCAGTGTGACGGCACGCAAGTACGCCGCCGTGCGCCTGGACGTCCATCCCAGCATCAAGGTCGTCGTGCTCGTGCCGTCCGAGCGCTCCTCGACCTCGCACACGCGGGGATTGCTGCCGGAGTTGGTGCCGCACCGCGACGCCGCCTTCAACGTCAGTCGCAGTGCGCTCGCCGTCGTCGCATTGACCGAGCGTCCGGATCTGCTGATGGCTGCCACCGAGGATCTACTGCATCAGGGCCAGCGGGCACAGGCGCTGCCCGACACCACCCGGTGGATCGCGACGTTGCGCGCCCGCTCGATCGCCGCAGTGGTGTCGGGAGCAGGCCCTACCGTCATGGCCCTGTGCACCGAAGAATTCCCGGCCGATCTGCGCGACGCTGCGGTGGCCGAGGGATGGCGAGTTCTCGACCTCGAGGTGGCCGACGGAGTCACGGTCGCATGACCGACACCGAATAGGGTTCTTGCCGAGCGAGGACAACGACGCTATGGTGAACCCTGTCCGTACATCGTGCGCTTCAGACGCCGGTTTCGTCAGGGCAATCAGGTCACTGTATTCGGGGGAGTTCAGAACGTCCGAGTGATGTGACGCTCCTGGCTCGGTCCTTCCCGTAGTTCGCTGCGGTCTCGGACCGATGGTGTCGTCGGCGGAGTGCGTCGAACATGAACGGCAATATCCGAGTTCGGCAGAAAGCCGAGCTGCGGAACGAACCCTCGGCTGCGCATCGAGCGAGCGAGGGAAGGAAAGGACCTCCGTGACCGATACGGAACTCATCTCTGCGCCCGAAACGTCACGCCGTCGCGCCGGCCTGTCCGGAATGGTTCTCACCGAGCTACGCAGCCTCGCTGGCGAACTCGGCATCAAGAGCATCTCCGGCATGCGCAAGGGCGATCTGATCGCGGCCATCACCGAGCGTCAATCGGGCACCGCGCCGGCCAAGTCCGCTGCGCCGAAGTCCGATGCACCGAAGAGCGACGCACCGAAGGCCGACGCTCCCAAGGCTCGACGCGCTGCTGCGTCGGCACCGGTTGCCGACGAACGACCCGCAATCGACACTGCTCCCGAGCCTGCGACGGCTGCCGACACGTCGGACGCAGCACCCGAGGCCGGACGTCGCACCCGGGGCCGCCGCGCCGCGGGTCGCCGCGCAGGTGCGCCCGACCAGTTGCCACTGGACGGCAGCGGCGACACGGCCGCATCGGCCCCCGCTACCGCGGAGTCGACCGCTGCAGCGGAGACCACCGACAAGCAGGACGATTCCGGCGAGAACGCCGCAGCGGACCGCCCACGTCGTAGCCGCGGCGAGCGCAACCGCCAGGACGGTGCCGAGCGCGAACCGCGTGACACCGACAACGGCAACCGCAACCAGGGCGATCGCAATCAGGGCGACCGCAACCAGGGCGATCGCAACCAGGGGGACCGGGACGGCGGCAATCGCGACAATGCGGGTCGCAACCAGGGCGACCGGGACAACTCGAACCGCGACTCCAACCGTGAGAACGGCAACCGCAATCAGAACGACCGTGGCGGACGCAATCGCAATCAAGGCGACGGCCGGAACGACAACCGGAACGACAATCGCAACGAGGACCGCAACAACGGCCCGCGCGACAACCGTGACAACAACCAGGACGACGACGGCGAAGGCCGCGGTCGCAGGGGTCGACGGTTCCGTGAGCGTCGTCGTGGACGCGATCGCGGCGAGGGCAACGAGGGCGGCGGCGGTCGCGAGCGCGACACCGAGATCCGCGAGGACGATGTTCTCCAGCCGGTAGCCGGCATTCTCGACGTTCTCGACAACTACGCGTTCGTTCGGACCTCGGGTTACCTGGCCGGACCGAACGACGTCTACGTGTCGATGAACCTGGTGCGCAAGAACGGTCTTCGCCGCGGCGACGCCGTCACCGGTGCCGTTCGGGTGGCACGTGAGGGTGAGCAGTCGGGTCAGCGTCAGAAGTTCAACCCGCTGGTGCGTCTGGATACCGTCAACGGGGGAGAGGTCGAGGCCGCGCGCAAGCGTCCGGAGTTCGGCAAGCTCACCCCGCTGTACCCCAACCAGCGGCTGCGCCTCGAGACCCAGCAGAACATCCTGACCACGCGCATCATCGACCTGGTGATGCCCATCGGTAAGGGTCAGCGCGCGTTGATCGTCAGCCCCCCGAAGGCCGGTAAGACGAGCGTTCTGCAGGCCATCGCCAACGCGATCGCCATCAACAACCCCGAGTGCTACCTGATGGTCATCCTCGTCGACGAGCGTCCCGAGGAAGTGACCGACATGCAGCGCTCGGTCAAGGGCGAGGTTATCGCCTCGACCTTCGACCGTCCGCCGGGTGACCACACGGCAGTCGCCGAGCTGGCGATCGAGCGTGCCAAGCGTCTGGTCGAGGCCGGCCAGGACGTGGTTGTCCTGCTCGACTCGATCACCCGTCTGGGCCGCGCGTACAACAACAGCTCGCCTGCTTCGGGCCGCATCCTCTCCGGTGGTGTCGACTCGACCGCGCTGTACCCGCCCAAGCGATTCCTCGGCGCGGCACGAAACATCGAGCACGGTGGTTCGCTGACGATCATCGCCACGGCCATGGTCGAGACCGGATCCACCGGCGACACCGTGATCTTCGAGGAGTTCAAGGGCACCGGTAACGCCGAGCTCAAGCTCGATCGCAAGATCGCCGAGCGTCGGGTGTTCCCCGCGGTGGACATCAACCCGTCCAGCACCCGTCACGACGAGCTTCTTCTCGCTCCGGACGAGGCGGCCGTGGTGCACAAGCTGCGTCGCGTGTTGTCCGGTCTCGACTCGCATCAGGCCATCGACCTGCTGGTCGATCGCCTGAAGAAGAGCAAGAACAACCTCGAATTCCTGATGGAAGTTTCGAAGACCGCTCCCGGCGGCATCAACGATTGATCCCTTGTTCCCCGGGTCCGAGGGTCCGGGGAACAAGAGGGCAGGTGCCCGCGTTGTAAGCATCTGTCGGCACAGAAGTACCGACGATTAGCAGGGCAGATACACGCTCTGGCATAATCAACGGCCGAGTCCGGTTCCGGTTCACGTCTTCGATCAGCGAAGGCGACCCGGCGACCATTACAAAGAACGGTAAGGACACCATGAAGGCAGGAATTCACCCCGACTACACACTGACGACAGTCGTCTGTGGTTGCGGCAATACTTTCGAGACCCGAAGCACCACCGACAAAGAGCGCATCAGCGTCGAGGTCTGCTCGCAGTGCCACCCCTTCTACACCGGCAAGCAGAAGATTCTCGACACCGGCGGTCGCGTCGCTCGCTTCGAGGCTCGCTACGGCAAGCGCGCCGGCAAGAAGGCCGACGCAGACAGCTAGCTGTTTCGCCGACGCCCGTCCTGTGAACTACAGGGCGGGCGTCGGCTTTTTTGTGTCCACACCCGGTTTCACCCGTTCGGAGAGTGAGTCGTCACCATGGCGAGAACAGACAAGCCTTCGGCCATCGACGACATCCTCGCCGAACACTCCGGCCTCGAGCAGCAACTGGCCGACCCCGCCCTGCACAACGACCCGTCCGCAGCGCGCAGGGCAGGCAAGAGGTTCGCCGAGCTGGCACCGATCATGTCGGCGCACACCAAGTTGACCGCCGCTCAGGACGACCTCGAAGCCGCACGTGAACTCGCCGCCGACGATTCGTCGTTCGCCGCAGAGATTCCCGAGCTCGAGGCAACGGTTCTGCACCTGGAACAGACGCTGACCGATCTGCTGGCACCACGCGACCCGCACGACGGCGACGACATCGTGATGGAGGTCAAGTCGGGTGAGGGCGGCGAGGAATCGGCGCTCTTCGCGGCCGATCTGGCGCGGATGTACGTGCGCTACGCCGAACGCCGCGGCTGGCGAGTCGAGGTTCTCGACGCGAACGTCTCGGACCTGGGTGGCTACAAGGACGCGACGTTGTCGATCAAGACCAAGGATCCGCTCGACGGCGTCTGGGCGCGGCTGAAGTTCGAGGGTGGCGTCCATCGCGTGCAGCGGGTGCCGGTCACCGAATCGCAGGGACGCGTGCATACCTCCGCGGCCGGCATTCTGGTGTATCCGGAACCCGACGAGGTCGAGGAAGTGCAGATCGACGAAACCGATCTGCGCATCGACGTCTACCGCTCGTCCGGCAAGGGCGGTCAGGGTGTCAACACCACCGACTCCGCTGTCCGCATCACCCATTTGCCCACCGGCATCGTCGTCACCTGTCAGAACGAGCGATCGCAGTTGCAGAACAAGGCACGTGCGATGCAGGTGCTGGCGGCGCGTCTGCAGGCGGCCGCTGAGGAAGCAGCCAACGAAGAGGCCTCGGCCGGCCGAGCCAGCCAGGTGCGTACCGTCGACCGCTCGGAGCGGATCAGGACGTACAACTACCCTGAGAATCGCATCACCGATCACCGCATCGGATTCAAAGCGCACAACCTCGACGCTCTGCTCGACGGCGACATGGATGCACTGCTCGACGCGCTCGCCAAGGCCGACCGCGACGCACGTATGCAAGCAGAATAACTGCGCGCCAACCGTTTTCGGTTCTCGCGCTGCTGATCGAACGAATCTCGAGATACCCTGGCGATCGGATTCGACCCGCCCGCGCGCCATGAAAGGCACACCCGAGATGAACCAGGCCTTGACCCCCGCAGCCGAGAACGCCGTCACCGAACTCGCTTCCCGCTACGGGGTGTCCACCGACGCGGTCCGCACCATGCTCGACGCCGTCAACAACGGCCGCGGCACCATGGCGCAGTTCAACATTCCCGAGCTCGGCGGCAGTGGGCAGTGGATGCGCGGCGGTATGACGATGGTGGGCAACATGTTCGATCACGGCCTCAAGAGTCGGGTCGACGGTTTGTGCCGCGATCTGTCCGCCGTGTTGGCGCAGCATCAGGTCTATCCACCGAGAGATGCCGGTACGGGATCGTTCGGTGGCACTTCGTTCGGCGGGGGATCGTGGTGGCCGTCGGATCTGGGTTCGCCGAGTTCGAGCGGTGGCCAGAACGGATCGCAGTACGCGGTGTTTCCAGGATCTCGTCGCCTCGCTGTCCTCGTGGGAGGGGAATTGGCGGTGTACGACACCCTCGATCACTCCATCGGCGGAGTGCAACAGCAGCAAGGTGGGGGTCCGGGTTCGGTGGAGTTCACCAGCCAGTACGGCACGTTCACCGCGGCAAGTCTGCCGCGCGTCGACCAGCGGTCCGCCGACGCGCCACCGCAGAACATGCCCTCCTCGCAGCAGCCGCAGCCGGCGGCACAGAACTTCGCGTCTGCGCAGTCGGGTTCACCTGCTCACACCGGTGTCGACATCTCGGACATCACCGCTGCGATCGAGGCGCTCGCCGGTCTGCATGCGAAGGGATTTCTGACCGACGACGAGTTCTTCGCAAAGAAGTCGGAGCTGCTGGGGCGGCTGTGAGTCCGGTGTCGGACCGCCGTGGCAGTCTGTAGAAGTGAGCCGCAAGCCGTTACGCCTAGCCATCCTCGAAGCGACGTCGATGCTCGAGGCCGCCGGTGTGCCGAGCCCTCGGGTGGATGCGGAGCTACTCGCCGCGCACCTCGTCGGAGTCGATCGCGGTCGGCTGGGGTTGGTGCCGTTGGTGGAGCCCGAGCTCGTCGAGGCGTACTTCCGAACAGTCGAGCAGCGCGCGAAACGTATTCCCCTGCAATACATCACGGGAACGACGTCATTGGGAAACATCGATGTCGAGGTGGGTCCCGGGGTGTTCGTTCCACGTCCCGAAACCGAATTGCTGTTGGCGTGGGCGCTCGCTTTTCTCGAGAACGTCGGCCATCACCCGCCCGTGGTGCTCGACCTGTGCACGGGGTCGGGCGCGCTGGCGCTGGCCATCGCGAACGCACGCCCGGATGCCGTCGTGCACGCCGTCGAGCTCGATCCGTCGGCGTTGGCGTGGGCCCGGCGCAACGCGGATCTGCGTGCCGAGCAGGGTGATTCGCCGATCACGTTGCATCACGGAGACGTCACTTCTCGGGAGCTGTTGACCGACCTCGACGGCTCGGTGGACATGATCGTCGCGAACCCGCCGTACATTCCGGACGGGGCCGAGCTCGATCCGGAGGTACTCGACCACGATCCGCACATCGCGCTCTTCGGCGGCGAGGACGGGTTGTCGGTCATCGAGCCGATGATCGGCAACATCGCGCGGTGGCTGCGTGTCGGCGGCGGAGTCGCCATCGAACACGACGACTCGAACGGGGAGGGCGTCGCTGCCCTGTTGTCTCGGCGACGAGTCTTCACCCAGGTCACCGAGCATCCGGACCTGGCCGGCCGACCCCGCTTCGTCGTGGCGGCACGGGCGACGCCGCCCTCTGCCTGAGCGGCAAGGCGGCAAGCCGGCGGCACCTGACATCACTTCGTTACCGAAGGTGGAAGGATAGGCGGAGTGAGTACCGTCTACGACTGCCGTGAAGCCGATGCGCGGGCTGCCGGATTGACCGCAGCGCGCGGTGCCCTCAAATCCGGTCGACTCGTCGTGATGCCCACCGACACGCTCTACGGGATCGCCGCCGATGCGTTCGACGGCAGCGCGGTCACCGACCTGCTGCGCGCCAAGGGGCGGGGACGCGACATGCCGGTCCCGGTCCTTGTCGGTTCGTGGAACACGATCGACGGCCTGGTGCAGAGCGTCCGGCCGCGGACCCGAGATCTGATTCGAGCCTTCTGGCCCGGCGCATTGAGCATCGTGGTCCAGCAGGCACCGTCGCTGGCGTGGGATCTGGGTGATGCTCAGGGAACCGTCATGCTGCGGATGCCGCTGCACCCGGTCGCGCTCGAGCTCCTTCGTGAAGTAGGTCCGCTGGCGGTGTCCAGTGCAAATATTTCGGGAAGTCCGCCCGCCACCACGGTGACGCAGGCGCGAGAACAACTCGGTGGATCTGCAGCGGTTTATCTCGACGGGGGGCCGGCCGACCACGCGGTGGCCTCCACCATCGTGGACCTGACCGGTGAGCACGCACGAATCTTGCGGGTCGGTGCCATTCCCACGGAGCAGATTGCCGAGGTTCTCGGTGTCACCGCCGAAAGCCTGGTCCCAGGAGCGTCCTGACATGCCCGTCCGTTCCGCATGAGCGTCGAGGTGCTTGCCCAGTCGAATCTGGGCGCAGGCGTTCCGATCCGCGAGCTGCTGCTTGTTTTCCTGACGGCCGCTGTCGTCACGTTCTTCGCCACCGGCGGCGTTCGAGTGGCCGCGATCAAGTTCGGTGCCGTCGCCATTCCTCGTGATCGTGACGTCCACGTGCAGGCCACCCCGCGACTCGGGGGAGTGGGCATCTACGCCGGCATGCTCGCCGCGCTGCTGTTCGCCTCGCAGCTGCCCGCGTTGGCCCGCGGATTCGATGTCGCCTACAACCGCGACATTCCGGCTGCGCTGGTCGCAGGCTTCGTGATCGTGCTGGTCGGCGTCATCGACGACCGTTGGGGTCTGGACGCATTGACGAAGTTCGTCGGCCAGGTGACGGCGGCCGGCGTCCTGGTCATCATGGGTGTGAGCTGGGTCGTGCTCTACCAGCCCTGGGGCGGCGAGCCCGGCCAACCGGGCAGCACCCTGGTGCTCGACCAGCTTCAGGCCGGACTGGTGACCGTTCTGATCACCGTCGTCATCGTCAACGCGATGAACTTCGTCGACGGCCTCGACGGGCTCGCAGCCGGACTCGGCCTCATTTCGTCGGTCGCGATCTGCATCTTTTCGGTGGGCCTGCTGCAGGAACAGGGAGGCGACGTCGGCGTCTACCCTCCTGCTTTGATCGCGGCGGCGCTGGCCGGTGCCTGCCTGGGATTTCTGCCGCACAATTTCCAACCGGCGCGCATTTTCATGGGCGATTCGGGGTCCATGTTGATCGGGCTGACGCTGGCCACGATCTCGACGAGTGCCTCGGGGCGCATTCCGTTGACGGCCTACGGTCCACGTGATCTGCTGGGCCTGTTGTCGCCGCTCCTGCTGGTCGGGGCCGTGATGCTCATTCCGATACTCGATCTGTTGCTCGCCGTCGTTCGCCGCACTCGGGCCGGGCGAAGTCCGTTCAGCCCCGACAAGATGCATCTCCATCACCGACTCCTGCAGATCGGCCACTCGCATCGACGGGTGGTCCTGGTGATCTACCTCTGGGTCGGTGTGCTCGCGTTCGGTGCGGTCGGATCCTCGCTTCTCGACCGTCGCATCGTGGTGCTCCTCGTCGCTGCCGGTCTGGTGTTCGCGCTCGTCGTCACGGCTGTGCCCACTCTGCGGGTGGATCGATCACCCGGATCCGAACGTCGGGGTGTACGACGCCGCTGATCGGCTCGGTGGTTCTTCGGTCGTGTCCCGGCTGGTGCCGGCCACCGGGTGCGACTGGGTACTCTCGACAACTGTGACCTTCACCCCGCAGCCCATGCCCGACCAATTCGCACCGCTTCGTGCCGCGGTCCGCTACGGCCTCATCGGCCTGGTGGTACTGACGGTGGTGAGCGTGGGGATTTCGGTTGCTGCTGCGGGAACTCCAGGATTGTGGGGGTCGATCATCGGAGTGGCCATCGGGGGTGGGTTCGTCATCACGACCGCGCTGTCGGTGGCTCTGACCACGCGTTTTCCCGCGTCGGCGGTCGGAGCGCTGTTGCTCGGTGGGTGGTTGGTCAAGATGGTCATCGCGCTGATCGTGCTCGTGGCACTCAAGGATGCGGACTTCTACAACCGGTATTCGCTCGGGCTGACCATTCTGGGGGCTCTGGTGGTGGTCCTGGGCGCGGAGGTGTTCGGTGTCGTCAAGACGAAGGTGGGCTACGTCGACAGCGTTCCTGCCGACGGGAACCCCGACAAGTCGTAGTACGACAAGCTGTCGTAATCGGTTAAGCTGAGGGCCGCCTACACAACGTCGTAGTTCTGTTGATAAAGTTTGCATCAAGCGATGGGCAAGACCGGGACGAAAGAGACTTTTTCCCCGGACTGGACCCCCGCAGGTAACCATCAGCGTGAGCTTCCTTACAGTAGGCCCGGAGTCACAGACTTCGGCAACGTAGGGTTTCGCCCTGAGAGTTGCCGAGTCGACGTGAGTCGCCGACACCCGACAGACGCTTGGCCGATGAAGACCGGGCCTCAGCCTCTGACGATTGCGAGCCGATTTTCGTCGACTTGATAGATCGTCATTGTCCGATCGAACCGCAGCCGTTACTCGGTTGCGGCCCGAACACGGGAGAGACCGCTGAGCGTCACCACTCTGGCTGCGGAGTTCCATCCGCCGTCACTATCCGATTTCTTTCCTCCCGCGGTGCTGTTCGAGGGAACCCCGTTCGAGCTCGACCGGCTGATGCTCATCCGCATCCTGATGTCGGCTCTGCTGATCGTCTTCATGCTGATCGCTCTGCGCAGCCCCAAGATCGTTCCTCGCGGAATCCAGAACGTCGCCGAGATCGCTCTCGACTTCGTCCGGATCCACGTGGCCGAGGATGTCCTCGGCAAGGAACAGGGACGCCGCTTCCTGCCCGTCATCATGACGATCTTCTTCACGGTCTTCGCGGTGAATCTCAGCGCGGTCATACCGTTCCTGAACATCTCTGCCAACGCCCGCATCGGTCTGCCGATCGTGTTGGCCGCAGTCGCGTACATCGCGTTCGTGTACGCCGGTGTGAAGAAGTTCGGTGCAGCCAAGTTCGTCAAGGGCACGATCGTGATCCCGGGCATTCCGAAGGCCATGCACGTGCTGCTGATCCCGCTCGAGTTCATCTCGAACTTCGTGCTTCGCCCGTTCACGTTGACGGTGCGTCTGCTGGCCAACATGCTCGCCGGTCACATCATGCTCGTGCTGTTCTTCAGCGCCACGCAGTTCTTCCTCTTCGAGGCCTCTGCCGGCCTGAAGATCTTCGCCGCACCCTCGCTGATCATGGGCTTCCTGTTCACGATGTTCGAGATGCTCGTGATCTTCCTGCAGGCATACATCTTCGCGCTGCTGACGGCGATCTACATCGATCTGTCGCTGCACGCCGACTCGCACTGACCGACCAACAGACCGAACTAGCTACACCGCCACCTCCGACACCCGGATGTGGACCGAAGAAAGGGAACGGAAAACCGAATGAGCCTTGAAGTTCTGGCCCAGGCGCAGGAAATCACCGCAAACGGATACGGCGCCATCGGCTACGGCCTCGCAGCGATCGGTGGTGGCATCGGCCTCGGCCTCGTCGTCGCCAAGAACATGGAAGCAACCGCTCGCCAGCCCGAGCTGGCCGGTCAGCTCCGTACGACCATGTTCCTCGGCATTGCATTCACCGAGTCCCTCGCCCTGATCGGCCTCGTCGCCGGCTTCATTCTCTGAGAGCGCGATGACAAACGCGATAACGCTGCTCGCAGCCGGGGCGGAGGGGGAGGAATCCCAGAACCCGCTGCTGCCCGCAACATACGACATCGTTTGGTCGATCGTCTGTGTCGTGATCATCGGCTTCCTGTTCTGGAAGTACGTCGTACCGCGTTTCCAGACGGTCCTCTCCGAGCGTTCCGAGCTCATCGAAGGCGGAATCAAGAAGGCCGAGCAGGCACAGGCAGAGGCGAAGGCTGCTCTCGAGCAGTACCACGCTCAGCTCGCCGACGCCCGTTCCGAAGCTGCGCAGATCCGCGAGGAAGCGCGCACCCAGGGACAGGCGATTCTCGCCGAGATGAAGGAAAAGGCGCAGGAAGAGAGCGATCGGATCGTGGCCGCAGGCCACAGTCAGCTCGTTGCTCAGCGTCAGCAGATCGTCACCGAACTTCGTGGCGACCTCGGACGTACGGCCGTCGAACTCGCCGAGAAGGTCATCGGAGAGCAGCTCTCCGATGACGCGAAGCGTTCCAGTTCGATCGATCGCTTCCTCAACGAGCTGGATTCCGTCACCGCGGACTCCGCATCAGGAAAGTGAGTCGAACCATGTACGCAACTTCTCGTGAGGCGCTCGCCCGCACACGGTCGGTCGCCCACGAAGCTCTGGGGTCCGCGTCGGGCGGCGAGGCAACGGCCGTCGCCGCTCAGACCGGTGCCGAGTTGTTCGCCGTCGTCGAGACTCTCGACGCGCAGCGCACGTTGCGTACCGCTCTCGCCGACTCCTCGGTCGAGGGCGATCGACGAAGCGCTCTGGCCGGAGAGGTCTTCTCCGGCCAGGTGTCGAGCGCAACGGCGACCATCGTCAAGGCTGCGGCCGGCGAAAGCTGGTCCACCGCCCGTGACCTGCTGAACTCGCTGGTCGAGCTGGGACGCGAAGCTCTGCTCCGCGCTGCTGCCGATCAGGACCAGCTGGACACGGTCGAGGACGAGCTGTTCCGGCTCGGCCGCATCGTTGCTGCCAACCCGCAGCTCGAGCAGGCATTGTCGGATCGCTCCAAGCCGGCGCAGGCCAAGCGCGAACTGCTGGGTCGTCTGCTCTACGGCAAGGTCACCGCGGTCACCGAGGCGCTCGCGGTGCAGGCCGTCACGCGTCCACGGAAGGCGGCACCCGCCGACGTTCTGAACGGACTGGCAGATCTGGCCGCCGAACAGCGCGACCGCGCAGTTGCACACGTACGCAGCGCAGCCCCACTGAGCGACAGTCAGCTCGAAAAGCTGACCGCAACCTTGACCCGCACGTACGGCAAGCAGGTCACGGTGCACGTAGAGGTCGATACCGAACTGCTCAGCGGACTTGTCGTTCGTATCGGCGACGAGGTCATCGACGGTAGCGGGGCAGGCCGCCTCGCTGCATTGCGAAAGACGCTCAAATAGTCCGACACGGACACAGTAACGAGAAGAATTGCCTCGGCATTCGAGGCTTTTCATACCGCGATCATTCGAAGGAAGAGCAGGAAACACTATGGCGGAGCTGACGATCTCCTCCGACGAGATCCGTAGCGCGATCGATAACTTCACCGCGAGCTACTCACCGGAGTCTTCCCGCGAGGAGGTCGGCACGGTTACGGACACGAGCGACGGAATCGCTCACGTGTCCGGATTGCCGTCGGCGATGTCCAACGAACTCCTGGAGTTCCCGGGCGGAGTCCTCGGTGTCGCGTTGAACCTGGATGCCACCGAAATCGGTGCCGTCATCCTCGGTGACTACGAGCACATCGAAGAAGGCCAGGAAGTCAAGCGCA
This sequence comes from Rhodococcus sp. JG-3, assembly GCF_000482405.1. NCBI lineage: Bacteria > Bacillati > Actinomycetota > Actinomycetes > Mycobacteriales > Nocardiaceae > Rhodococcus > Rhodococcus sp. JG-3. The sequence goes on along the minus strand of NZ_KI519398.1, from coordinate 4,403,746 downwards.
CCGGAGACGTGCTGTCGGTCCCCGTGGGCGACGGCTACCTCGGTCGCGTCGTGGACCCGCTGGGCAAGCCCATCGACGGCCTCGGCGACATCGAGTCCTCCGAGACCCGCGCCCTCGAATTGCAGGCTGCCTCGGTGCTCGAGCGCCAGCCCGTCGAGGAGCCGCTGCAGACCGGCATCAAGGCGATCGACGCCATGACCCCGATCGGCCGCGGCCAGCGTCAGCTCATCATCGGCGACCGCAAGACCGGCAAGACTGCGGTCTGCATCGACGCGATCCTGAACCAGAAGGCCAACTGGGAGAGCGGCGACGACAAGAAGCAGGTTCGCTGCATCTACGTCGCCATCGGCCAGAAGGGCTCCACGATCGCAGGCGTCAAGGCTGCACTCGAAGAGCAGGGCGCACTCGAATACACCACCATCGTCGCCGCACCCGCGTCCGACTCGGCTGGCTTCAAGTGGCTCGCTCCGTACACCGGCTCGGCCATCGGCCAGCACTGGATGTACCAGGGCAAGCACGTCCTCATCGTGTTCGACGACCTGACCAAGCAGGCCGAGGCCTACCGCGCGATTTCGCTGCTGCTGCGTCGCCCGCCGGGCCGCGAGGCATACCCCGGTGACGTCTTCTACTTGCACTCCCGCCTGCTGGAGCGTTCGGCGAAGCTGTCCGACGAGCTCGGTGGCGGATCGTTGACGGCACTGCCGATCATCGAGACCAAGGCCAACGACGTCTCCGCGTACATCCCGACCAACGTCATCTCCATCACCGACGGCCAGGTCTTCCTGGAATCGGACCTCTTCAACAAGGGCGTCCGTCCCGCCATCAACGTCGGTATCTCGGTTTCCCGAGTCGGCGGCGCTGCGCAGACCAAGGGCATGAAGAAGGTCTCCGGATCCCTTCGTCTCGAGCTTGCTCAGTTCCGTGAGCTCGAAGCCTTCTCGGCGTTCGCGTCCGACCTCGATGCAGCGTCCAAGGCGCAGCTCGAGCGCGGCGCTCGTCTGGTGGAGCTGCTCAAGCAGGATCAGTACGCACCGGTGGCCGTCGAAGACCAGATCGTCTCGATCTGGCTCGCAGGACAGGGCACGTACGACTCCGTTCCGGTCGGCGATGTTCGCCGCTTCGAGACCGAGCTGCTCGAAGATCTACACCGCAACGCAAGCGGCGTCTACGACAGCATTGCCGGTGGCAAGGCTCTCGACGAGGACAACCAGAAGGCACTGACCGAAGCGACCGAGAAGTTCAAGGCCGGCTTCGTGGACTCGGACGGCAACCGCGTCGTCAACGAGGCCGAGGCAGACACTCTGAACGCCGACGAGGTCAGCCAGGAGCAGGTCAACGTCACCCGCAAGACAGTCAGCAAGTAGGCCGGCGATGATAGGTGACATGACGAGCACAGAAGGGAGCGTGAACAGCTAGATGGCAAGCATTCTCGAGCTTCGCTCCCGTATCAAGTCGGTCAACTCGACGAAGAAGATCACCAAAGCGCAAGAGTTGATCGCAACTTCGCGAATCACCAAGGCGCAGGCCCGCGTTGCCGCATCGAAGCCGTACGCGGAAGAGATCACGAAGGTGCTCTCCGCACTGGCGAGTGCATCGAGCTCGCTCGATCACCCGCTGCTCAACGAGCGACCCGAGCCCAAGCGTGCTGCAGTCCTGGTCGTGACCAGTGACCGCGGTATGTGCGGTGGCTACAACTCCAACGTCCTCAAGGAAACGGAGGAGCTCTTCCAGCTCCTGCGCTCCGAGGGCAAGGACCCGGTCATCTACGTGCTCGGCGCAAAAGGCCTGGGCTACTACACGTTCCGTGAGCGGGACGTGAAGGGTGCCTGGACGGGCTTCTCGCAGGAACCCGGATACGCCGATGCAGCGAAGGCCAGTAGGCATCTGGTCGAGCTGTTCATGGCGGGTTCGGGCACCGAGGTGGAGGCTCCCAACGGTGAAGGCACCGTCGAGGGCGTGGACGAGTTGCACATCGTCTACACCCGCTTCGTGTCGATGCTCACGCAGAAGCCCGAAGTTCGCCGGATGGCACCACTCGAAATCTCGTATACCGACGAGGAATTCGAGATGGGTGCGGACGCGTTGACCGACTCACCGACCGCGGACGTGCAGGCACAGTACGAGTTCGAGCCGGAGGCAGGCACTCTGCTCTCGGCGCTGCTGCCCAAGTACATCAGCACCAGGATCTACGCGTCGTTGCTCGATGCAGCAGCGTCGGAGTCCGCGGCGCGTCGTACCGCCATGAAGGCAGCGACGGACAACGCGAACGAATTGGTCGAGACCTTGAGCCGTCAGGCCAACCAGGCTCGGCAGGCCCAGATCACCCAGGAAATCAGCGAAATCGTCGGTGGCGCCAACGCGTTGGCCGACAGCGCAGGAAGTGACTAAGCAATGACCGCAGCAGTAGCCCAAGAGAACGCGAGCGGAGCGGACACACAGTCCGGCCGTGTCGTTCGGGTCATCGGCCCCGTTGTGGACGTCGAGTTCCCGCGCGGCTCGATTCCCGCACTGTTCAACGCCCTCAACGCAGAGATCACTCTGCCGACCGTGGCCAAGACCCTGACGCTCGAGGTTGCACAGCACCTCGGTGACAACTTGGTTCGCACCATCTCGATGCAGCCCACCGACGGCCTCGTCCGTGGCACGGCTGTCGTCGACTCCGGCAAGCCGATCTCGGTTCCCGTCGGTGACGTCGTCAAGGGCCACGTGTTCAACGCCCTCGGTGACTGCCTGGACACCCCCGGACTCGGCCGCGACGGCGAGCAGTGGGGCATCCACCGCAAGCCACCAGCCTTCGATCAGCTCGAGGGCAAGACCGAGATCCTCGAGACCGGCATCAAGGTCATCGACCTGCTGACGCCGTACGTCAAGGGCGGAAAGATCGGTCTGTTCGGTGGTGCCGGCGTCGGCAAGACCGTGCTGATCCAGGAAATGATCACCCGTATCGCACGCGAGTTCTCGGGCACCTCGGTGTTCGCAGGAGTCGGCGAGCGTACTCGTGAGGGCACCGACCTTCACCTCGAGATGGAAGAGATGGGCGTCCTCCAGGACACCGCCCTCGTCTTCGGACAGATGGACGAGCCGCCCGGCACGCGTATGCGCGTGGCGTTGTCGGCACTGACCATGGCGGAGTACTTCCGCGATGTGCAGGGCCAGGACGTGCTGCTGTTCATCGACAACATCTTCCGCTTCACGCAGGCAGGTTCGGAGGTGTCGACCCTTCTCGGTCGTATGCCGTCGGCCGTCGGTTACCAGCCCACGCTGGCAGACGAGATGGGTGAGCTCCAGGAGCGCATCACCTCGACCCGTGGCCGCTCGATCACCTCGCTGCAGGCGATCTACGTCCCCGCCGACGACTACACCGACCCGGCTCCGGCCACGACGTTCGCGCACCTCGATGCGACGACCGAACTGTCGCGTCCGATTTCGCAGATGGGTATCTACCCCGCTGTGGACCCGCTGAGCTCGACCTCGCGCATCCTCGAGCCCGGCATCGTCGGTGCCGAGCACTTCCGCGTCGCCAACGAGGTCAAGCGCATCCTGCAGAAGTACAAGGAGCTGCAGGACATCATCGCCATCCTCGGTATGGACGAGCTTCAGGAAGAGGACAAGGTTCTGGTCGGCCGCGCACGCCGTCTCCAGAAGTTCCTCGGCCAGAACTTCATCGTTGCCGAGAAGTTCACCGGCGAGGCCGGTTCGGTCGTGTCCCTCTCGGACACCATCGAGGCGTTCGACAAGGTCACCAAGGGTGAGTACGACCACCTTCCCGAGCAGGCCTTCAACAGCTGTGGTGGTCTCGACGACGTCGAGGCAGCCGCGAAGAAGATGGCCGGAAAGTAGACCGACGTGACTTCTTCCGAGAAGAGCGGCATGGAGGTCTCCCTGGTCGCTGTGGAGCAGAAGCTGTGGTCCGGTACTGCGACCATCGTCAGTGCTCAGACCACCGAAGGTGAGATCGGCATCATGGCCGGCCACGAGCCTGTCCTCGGCCAGCTGGTCGAGGCGGGCACGGTGTCGATCACGACGACCGACGGCGAGAAGATCATCGCTGCGGTGCACGGTGGCTTCCTGTCGGTGACGGGTAAGACCGTCACAGTGCTGGCGGAGTCCGCCGATTTCGCCGACGACATCGATGTCGAATCGGCACGGGCTGTAGTGGCAGAGAACGGCGACGACCTCGAGGCCATTGCGGTGGCCAAGGGACGTATCCGCGCTGTCGAGCGGTCCTAGGTTCACGAGAAGCCGCGACGAGACCTGCGATGCACTCCGGATTGATTGCTCTGATCATTCTGGTTGTGCTGCTCGCAGGGCTCGTCGCGGCTTTTGCGTATCGTCTGGCCGTGCTGCGGCGAGGTGGTACGGCAGCGATCATGCGTGTGCTGCCGTCCGAGGGCGGTGCCGGTTGGCGGCACGGCATCATTCGGTACGGCGACAACACGTTGGTGTTCTTCAAGCTGTCCAGTCTGCGGCCCGGGCCCGATCATCGGCTCGGTAGACAGGACGTTCAGGTGGGGGACCGACGGGCCCCACGCGACACCGAGTTCGACATCATGACTCCGGACATCGCTGTGTTGGAGTTGTCGGACAACGGCAAGAAGTACGAAATGGCACTGGACAGAAGTGCGTTGACCGCTTTCCTGTCCTGGGTGGAGTCACGCCCGTCGGGGCGCTCTCGCCGCCGTCGGCCGGCGGCCTGAACGGGTCGCTTGCCGGAAATCAGTCGGTATCGGTACCTGTCGAGCGGCTCGCTCCGGGTACCCACTGCACGTCGCCCTCCGGGTTTGCGTACCTGCTCAGGATGAACAGCAGGTCCGAGAGCCTGTTGAGGTACTTGGCCGGCAGATCGCTCGTCGTTTCCGGGGAGGCGTGAACCGCTGCCCAGGCCGACCGCTCAGCGCGCCGAGCCACGGTGCGCGCAACGTGCAGCAACGCTCCCAGAGGTGTTCCGCCGGGCAGGATGAACGACGTCAACGCCGGTAGCTCGTCGTTGAATTCGTCGCACCAGGCTTCGAGGCGGTCGACATAACTCTGATCGATCCTCAGCGGTGGGTATTCCGGATTGTCGACGACAGGCGTCGACAGATCGGCACCGGCGTCGAACAGATCGCTCTGAACGGTCCGGATGACGGTCCGCACGGATTCTCTCGGATTTCCCAGTGCCAGTGCGACTCCGAGGCTCGCATTGGTCTCGTCGCAATCTGCATAGGCGATCAGCCGCTCGTCGTTCTTGGAGACCCTCGAGAAATCGCTCAATCCCGTGGTCCCGTCGTCGCCGGTCCGAGTGTAGATGCGCGTGAGGTGAACGGCCATGCGGCTACGGTACCGCGCGGGTGCCGGTCGGTACCGCTGGCTACGCTGTCGAAGTGAGTGAACGCTTTTTGGTCAACGGTGGTAATCGCCTCGTGGGTGAGGTGGCGGTCGGTGGTGCGAAGAACAGCGTCCTCAAGCTGATGGCCGCGGCCCTGCTCGCCGAGGGAACCAGCACGATCACCAACTGTCCCGACATCCTGGATGTTCCGCTGATGGCGGAGGTGCTGCGCGGACTCGGGTGCGAGGTGGAGCTCGACGGCTCGGTCGTCCACATCACGACCCCGGCCATGCCGAAATACCACGCCGATTTCGCGGCTGTTCGCCAGTTCCGAGCGTCGGTCTGTGTCCTCGGCCCTCTCGTCGCGCGGTGCAAGCGAGCGGTGGTGGCATTGCCGGGCGGTGACGCCATCGGGTCGCGTCCGCTGGATATGCACCAGTCCGGACTGCAGTTGCTGGGGGCGCGCAGCGAAATTCAACACGGATGCGTCGTTGCGGAAGCCGACGAGTTGCGCGGCGCGAACATCAGGTTGGCTTTCCCCTCTGTGGGAGCGACGGAAAACATCCTGATGGCGGCTGTGCTCGCTACCGGTGAGACCGTGATCGACAACGCGGCACGCGAACCGGACATCGTCGACGTGTGCAACATGCTCAACGAGATGGGTGCCGATGTCCGGGGCGCAGGCACCTCGACCCTCACCATCCGGGGTGTCAGCGCGTTGAAGCCGACGACTCATCGCGTCATCGGCGACCGAATTGTCGCTGCTACGTGGGGAATCGCGGCCGCGATGACGCGCGGGGACGTTCGCGTGCGTGGGGTCAACCCAAAGCACCTGTCGCTCGTGCTGGACAAGCTGCGGTCTGCGGGTGCCGAGGTGACCAGCGAACCGGACGGCTTCCGCGTCGTTCAGCACGAACGGCCGCGAGCAGTGAACTTTGCGACGCTGCCGTACCCCGGGTTCCCGACGGATCTGCAACCGATGGCTATCGGGCTCGCAACCGTCGCCGACGGGACGTCGATGATCACCGAGAACGTGTTCGAGGCACGCTTCCGGTTCGTCGAGGAGATGATCCGACTGGGCGCTGATGCGCGTACCGATGGCCACCATGCTGTGGTTCGCGGTGTTCCCCAACTTTCCAGTGCGCCGGTGTGGTCTTCGGACATTCGAGCTGGGGCCGGGCTGGTCCTGGCCGGGCTGGTGGCGGACGGTACGACCGAAGTGCACGACGTGTTCCACATCGACAGGGGCTATCCGCGATTCGTGGAAAACCTGACCGCTCTCGGCGGGAGCATCGAGCGGGTCAGCTGACCGACCTCTTCTCGAGAGCGTCGACCAGCACCCGGAGCGCGCGCTCGAATCGATCGTCCGCCACCGACCCGTAGCCGATTACGATGCCACCATCGGTGGTCGGCGATCGCGTCGAATGTGCGAGTGTCGGCAGATCGACCCCGCTGTCCGCGCAGTCGGCTGCAATATCGCGTGCAACGTCTGCGTCGAGCTTGAGCACCGTGTGCAGCCCGGCACCGACGCCCCGAAGTTCGCCGAATGGCGCCAGCGCAGCGGCGACGACGCGGTCACGTGCCCGATAGATCCGACGTGCCGTGCGTACGGACCGGTCCCATTCGCCGTCGCGCAACAGCGAGGTCATGGCCTGCTGGACGGGAACCGACGGGAAGTCGCCGATGGCGCGACGTGTGTCGGTGATGCGCTCGACCATCGACGGGGGAGCCACCATCCATCCGAGGCGTACGCCGGCACCCAGCGTCTTCGATACCGTTCCCAGGTAGACGGCACGGTCCGGAACGAGCTCGGTGACGGTGGTCAAAGGTGCTATGCCATAACGGAATTCGGAATCGTAGTCGTCCTCGATGATGGTGGTTCCGGTACTTCGCGCCCAGTCCGCCAGGGCCCGCCGACGACCGATGGGCATGAGTCCGCCGGTGGGGTACTGGTGTGAGGGGGTGACGTAAACGGCCGGGGTGCCGTGAGGAACCGATTCGAGCTCGTCGACGACAAGGCCCTCGCGGTCGACGGGGATGTCGTGAACGGACCACCCGCGGTGTGTAGCGAGGGCAGCAGCAGCCCGGTATCCCGGATTCTCCAGTGCGAGAACATGTTCGACGCCGACGTTTGCAGAGAGGGCACCCAGTGCCAGGTCCAGACCGTGAATGCTGCCCGTGGTGATGACGATCGAATCCGCGGTGGTGTGCAGCCCGCGTGCACGGCCGAGCAAGTCTGCAATGCGCTTGCGCAAGTCGAGTGAGCCGGCCGGATCGGGATAGTCGCCCGGTGGGGGAGAGCCACCGACGTCTCGCCATGCCCGCTTCCACGCATCGGATGCGCGAGGCGGAGTCCACGGTATTCCGGGGCGCAGCGAAATGCGCTGAGTAGTGGGTGGGCCTTCCTGTGCTCGGTGCAGCCTGTGGTCCGACCGAACGGCATGCGGAACATCTCGGACGTAGTTGCCGGATCCGCGACGTGCCTCGAGCCATCCTTCGGCGACGAGCTGCTCGTACGCCTTCTCCACCACCGCACGAGCCAGGCCCATTTCGACGGAAAGTGCTCTGGTACTGGGCAATCGGACGCCCGGCTCGAGCTCGCCGCGATCGATGGCCGCCCGGATACCGTCGGCCACCTGAACGGGCAACGTGCGGCGGTCGGCTCGATCGATCGCGATCGACAGGGCATTCGGCGGCAAGGTCATCGTGCGTCACCTGTCCATGGCAGAAAGTGGCCTAGCATTATTGCTCCCTATTGGACCATGACAGTGAGCCAGCGGGGCGGCACTCTGGTGGCATGACGGCCGACGAAACACTTCTGTCCCCAACATCCAGAACCACCGTGGTCCGAGGTCGGCAGCGGGCACAGTCGGAGCGGACGGCGTTGCTCGACGTGCTCCGATCGGCTCGCCTCTGTCATATGGGGGTGCTGGTGGGGAACGTGCCACGCGTGCTCCCAACCGTGTTCGGCCTGGATCCGGAGGGGCCGGACAGGGCGGGAACCCTGTACCTCCACGGTTCGGTCGCCTCTCGAAGCCTGGTGGAGGCACCTGGTCAGGACATCTGCGTGACGGTCACGGTCGTCGACGGGTTGGTCCTGGCCCGGTCCGCGTTCCATCACTCGATGAACTATCGAAGCGCCGTCATCGTGGGACGGCCACGTCGAGTGGAGGACGAGGACGAACGGGCACGGGCATTGGACGCCATAGTCGATCAGGTCGTTCCGGGTAGAAGCACGCATCTGCGAGCGCATACGAGGAAAGAGCTTGCGGCGACGAGTGTGTTGGCGCTTCCGTTGTACGAAGCATCGGTGAAAGCGCGTACCGGCGGACCGATCGACGACGAGGCCGACATTGCAGCAGGTGACGTGTGGGCGGGTGTGATTCCGATCGGTGAATACGTCGGCACTGCAGAGCGTGGGGAAGATGTGGAACCGAACCTCGATGTGCCCGACCATGTTCTGGCGTTGTCCCGCTCGTGAAACCCGTTTCTGTCGACTGTTCGCAAGATATGGCTGGCGTCACATGCGGGGATGTGCCGGCCGAATGCGAGGCCTTCTTGCGCACAGGTTCTCCGACCTGCGCGGATGCCGGCGGTAACTCGATCCACCTGCCGATTTGCGTGTGTGGGGTTGGTGGCGTAGCTTTTGTCGAGTCAGAGCGACGGACACCGACCCGGTCTTCACGGACTGGGTGAACGAGG
>NZ_KI519398.1:4102653-4389366 GCF_000482405.1 Rhodococcus sp. JG-3 | reverse complement strand
TTCCGAACCCGGAAGCTAAGCCCTCCAGCGCCGATGGTACTGCACTCGACAGGGTGTGGGAGAGTAGGACACCGCCGAACACAACATCCCAAAATCCCCCTGACCTCACGGTCAGGGGTATTTTGCATTCGAAACCACTACCCACACAGCACGATCGAAAGAACGCGTGCGCACTGTGTACCGCGCTGGATTCGTGTGGCACAGTCGTGTTCGATGAAACTTCCCGTCGACGGCCAGCGCGTCCACAAGGTTCTGCTCGATTTCGATCTGACCATCGAATTCGACAGCGGTGCCACTGTCGCGTTCAGTGAAGTCGTCGTAGATGATCTTGTCGTCGACGAAGACAATCAATTCGAGGGACTCAGGGCGTTCGCCGTGTTGCTCGGTCTCGTCTGCGATGATGCCGAGTTCGACGAATCCGGTGTTCTCCGTCTGACATTCGACGGACGGACGCGAGTTGTGGCCCATCCACGACCCGAGGTCGAGTCGTGGGAATTCTGTGCGGCCGACGGGTCGACCGTGCTGTGTGGTGCCGAGGGCACCGTCGAATCGTGGCCGGCACCGCCGCACCGAAGCGACGAAGTATCCACTCGGGAGGGTCTGCCCTCGATCGGTGCGACCGTCGTTCGGATATCTACCGGCGACGATGCTTCAGTAGAATTCTCCGACGGAACTTGCCTGAATTTCGATCTACCGCTCGACGCGGGTTACTTGGTGCTTCGGGAGAGCGTTACTGTCAGTTCCGACGCGGGCGGGGACTGGGTCGTCGAGTTGTCGTCCGGGCACGTCATCTTCTACCGACCACGCACCACATAGGGCTTGCCGAACTGAGTTGCGACCCCGTCCGAGTACAGCACCGAGTCGGGTGTTCGAGTACAGACCCCCGGTAGACCCGCAGCCTCAACCAACTGATCCGAGCAGTGGGTCAGTTCCGCGTCCACCAGGGCCCAATGTCGATGCACGTTCGGCACGTACAGCAGGCGTCCGCCCAGCGCGGTGTGCAGTCCCCAGCGTGCGGTGAGGAAGACCGCCAGCGGGTCGTCGGACATGTCGCGTGTGCCCCGGACGATGCCGAAGTCCGTCGTCGCACCGCGTTTCGGCGGTGCCAGCCGCCGGCTTCGGTAGGAAATTGCTCGCTTGTCGTCGTCGATATCGATCGATGCCCACCGGTAGGGGATACGTGCGGCATTGGTGCCCACGACGACTGCGAGTCGGGTCGCCTCGAGGGAGCGAAAGACGACACCGCGTCGGCCTTCTGCGTCGATCGAGTACAGCCGTACATTGATCTCGCCGAAGGTCCCGAAGTACGGCACCGGGTGCCGATATCCGAGACCAGCACCGACCATGTGGAACCCGATGAGACCGACCCACGACGAACCGTCGAACTCGTCCGGTACGCACCCGTCCGGTAACAGCGGCGCTACAACCGAACTCGGTACTCGCCAGTGTAGGAAGACGAGTCGTTCCCACCGCTGGTCCATCAGAATCGGACGAGGCAACAGCGGTGGCCGGGGCCAGAGGCGTCGGGCATCGTCGCGGTTCATGTATTCGAGGGTAGGCGCGCCACGTCAGGAGGCGGTGAATCTGGCGTGCACGCTGGCGGAGATCGTGATGTTCTCGGGCTTCAGGGCGAACGCGGCGGGCCCGGATTGTGCGGCAAGCATGCGGTGGGTCGGCTCGGTGACGCCGCGTTCGGCAGACCCCGTCAGCAGTCCGGGATCGGCAACGGCCACGGCCGTCACATTCACCCTTCCCAGGCTCGACGCATAGGCCTCTGCCTTGGACACAGCATCCTGCACTGCACGTTCGCGGACCTCATGGGTGTGGGCTTTCCTGCTCGGTTCGGTGAGGTCCCAGTCGAAGTGGTCGATCGAGACCCCGTCGAGAGCGGATGCCGCGTACACGAAGGCATCCACCAGGTCGAGTTGGCTGAACTTCACTTCGACGGACGCTTCGGCCTGATAGACGTACGGAAGTTGTTCGCCGTCCTGATTGAACGGGCGGTGACGGGAACGCCGAACCTGATCGATGGTCCATCGATCGATCGGCCCGTGTTCACTGTTGTAGAGGGGTTCGATGAGGCGAGTGAGCTCACGTACGAGTTGCCCCGCCGGCTCCGACGCGGACTCGGCGCTGCGGCCGTCGGTACGCACCGTCAGGGACAACGTGCATTGTTCGGGTGGGTAGGTCACCTCGCCGTGACCGACGACGGTGATGTCGAGTGCTTCCGGGCTCATGGCGTCCAGTCTGGCATCCGGGCACGGAGATTCATCGAATCTCAACACTGCTGGCCGACGCGTCAGGTGCGGAGGACAATCGGGTCATGCTCCCTGTTCTCGATCTCGAGTCGTCCGAACACGACCCACAGACCTTCCGACGAGCTCTGCGCGAGGCAGCCCACGACTCGGGGTTCTTCTACCTCGTCGGACACGGCATCGGCACCGACCGGATGGCCGACGTGTTGCGTTCGGCGCGGGCATTCTTCGCGGTGCCCGACGCCGTCAAGGACGAGATCAGTCAACTGAAGAGCCCACACTTTCGCGGCTACTCGCGAGTGGGCGGCGAGCTGACCAACGGTCGGGTCGATTGGCGCGAGCAGATCGACATCGGTCCCGAGCGGCCGGCGATCGAGCATGCGCAGGGCTACTGGAATCTGCAAGGACCGAACCTGTGGCCGTCCGAGCCCGAGGGCTTCCGCGAGACGTTCGAGCAGTGGGAGCGATCGGTGTCGCAGATCGGACTCGCGCTGCTCAGACATTGGGCGGCCTCTCTCGGCGCGGACGACCACGTGTTCGACGACGCGTTCGGCACGGCGCCGGCAACGTTGATGAAAGTCGTGCGCTACCCGGGGACGCCGGATCACTCACAGGGTGTGGGTGCGCACAAGGATTCTGGGGTGTTGACGCTGCTCCTGGTCGAACCCGACTCGGCCGGTTTGCAGGTGGAGACGACCGCGGATAGCTGGGTCGATGTGCCGCCTCTGGAGGGCGCATTCATCGTCAACATCGGTGAGCTGCTGGAAGTGGCGACGGGCGGCTACCTCCGCGCGACGCGGCATCGGGTGATCGCCCCCGGGCCGGGTACCGACCGGGTATCGGTGCCGTACTTCCTCAGTCCCGCACTCGATGCCGTCGTACCGATCATCACGCTGCCACCGGAACTGGCACGGCACTCACGTGGCGTCGAGGACGATCCCGCCAACCCCATCTACGACACCTACGGGGCGAACGCCTGGAAATCCCGTACGCGCGCACATCCCGACGTGGCTCTGTTACACCACGGCATCGTTCCCGCCGGGCACAGCTCCGCTCAGTGACGCTGGCTGCGACCCTCATTCGAGGCGCGCCATTGTGCCCAGGCACCGGTGCACCACAGCGCCCACACGATCAGAAGGGGTTGGAACAGCAGTCGGATGCCGCGTGCGGCATCCGAGTCGAGACCGAACGCGTCGGTGTGCGTGACGAATTGAGAGATGTTTCCTGGGAAGACGGCGACGAAGAAGGCGGCCACCACCCATCCCACGAGTGCTGAGCGAGCAGTCCAGAACAGGAGAGCAAGACCGAGAACGATCTCGACGACGCCCGAAGCCAGGACGACGAAGTCGGTGTCGACGGGCATCCATGTCGGTACCTGGGCCGCGAAGGTGCTGCGTGCCCAGAACAGATGGCTCAGACCGGCGAAGACGAGAAATGCTCCCAGCACGATCCGGCCGATGGTCCGAGATATCGATTTCGTCATTGCGCCATGAGACACCACGGGCACACTGGTGACCATGACCGGGACCACCACGACCGAGCATGCGTCGACCGATGCCACTCGGCGGCGCTGGGTACTGCACGTCGATCTCGACCAATTCATCGCAGCGGTCGAGGTGCTGAGGAACCCCGACCTCGTGGGCAAAGCCGTCGTGGTCGGCGGCAGGGGAGATCCGACCGAGCGTGGGGTGGTGTCGACGGCGTCCTACGAGGCGCGGGCGAAGGGCGTCGGATCCGGAATGCCGCTGCGGATCGCAGCGAAGAAGATTCCCGACGCCGTCTTTCTTCCCGTCGACAAGCCGGCATACGACGAGGCGTCGGCGACGGTGATGGACACGTTGCGTTCCCTCGGGGTGGTGGTGGAGGTGATCGGCTGGGACGAGGCCTTCCTGGGCGTCGAGACCGACGATCCGAGGACATTCGCCAGGACCGTGCACGACGCGGTGTTCGATGCGACCGGGCTGCATTGCTCGGTCGGGATCGGGGACAACAAGCTTCGAGCGAAGATCGCCACCGATTTCGACAAGCCTCAGGGTATCTACCAACTCACCCAGGACAATTGGTACGAGGTGATGGGAGAGCGCGGCACCGATGCGCTGTGGGGAATCGGCAAGAAGATCTCCACCCGGCTTGCTGCACTCGGTATCACCACCGTCCGTGAATTGGCCGATGCGGACGACGCAGACCTTGCCGCGGCGTTCGGGCCGAAGATCGGGCCGTGGCTCGGTACGAAGGGTAGGGGGATCGAGCTGTCCCCGGTGACATCCGAACCGTGGGTCGCGCGATCTCATAGTCGGGAAGTCACGTTCCAGACCAACGTCGCCGACTGGACCGTGATCAGGGACGAGGTCGCGAATTTGACGTCGAAGGTGCTCGCAGACATCGAAAGCGAGAACCGACCTGCGGTCCGCGCAGCATTGAAGATCCGGTATGCCCCGTTCGAGACGCATACCGTCAGCGCGCCGATCGCGGGCCCGCCAACCTTCGATGCAGCGACTCTCACGTCGGCCGCGGTGGCCCTGGTGGACCGGCTCGACCACAGTCGAGAGGTTCGCTTGATCGGTGTGCGACTGGAAATGGTTCCGCCGCAACCGAAACCAGCGTCCTAGGTCACTTTCGGCCGGCAGCCCACTTCATTCCCCAGCCGTACTTCTTGTCGAGATCGGCTTGGCTGCCCTGGATGTACTCCACCTCGCGCGTCACGGTGATCCCGGCGGACGTGTTCTGCAGCAACGCGATCGAGCAGATCCGTGCCGAGTTCTCGGCCGAGTCCAGGCGAACCTCCACCTGTGGACCGCTGGTGGGGTACAGGGTCACCACGCCGTCGACCGCAGCCCAGTTGGGCGCGCCGTCGTAAATCATCGCGAAGATCAGAATGCGTGTGAATTTGTCGGGGTCGGCGAGATTGATGTGCATGTTCTCTCCGCCGCTGACCGAGCCCGAGCGGTCGTCGCCGTCGAGCGCGATGAACGGCGGCTGCTGCAACGACCCGAAGCTGTTTCCCAGTGCCTGAATGACGCCCTTGGAACCGTCGCGCAGCTCGTAGAGGCAGCCGAGGTCGAGGTCGACCCCTCCGGTGCCGTACGACGCGGCGGCCAGCTTCGCCAGAAAGCCCTTCTTCTTCGGTTGCGCGGCAGGTGCCCCGCTCGACCAGTTGAGATTCACCCGCATCGACCCCTGCTTCTCACCGGACTTGGTCAAACTGATGGTGGGCGACGCCTTGGACAGCGTCACCTTGCTCAGGTTGACCGACGCGGCGGGCTGGGCGGGCTGGGAGGGCTTGCGGGTGTAGTCGATGGCCATCGTGGAGCCTTCCGAAACGGTCGAGTTCCGGATCGCGATGTCCGGTTTGGGCGGTCCGTCGAGAATAACCGCAACCGGGGTCGACGACGTGGGCCGGGAGTGCACTATGGAGTTCTCACGTTCGAAACCGAAAGGAACCGATGAACCCGGTCGTAGAGGTCGCGCAAGGGAAACTCAGTGGTCGCACAGTTGCGGGGGTGAGCGCCTTCAAGGGAATCCCGTACGCGGCACCGCCCTTCGGTGCACACCGCTTCCAGGCACCACAGCAACCCGAGTCGTGGGAGGGCGTCCGGCAGGCCACCGAATTCGGCCCGACGGCTCCCAAGCCCGGATTTCCCAGCCCGATCGACCAGATTCTGTCCGAGGTGGCGATCGACGGAGACGATTGCCTGAACGTGAATGTCTGGACGCCCGACGTCGAGGCTGCGGGGTTGCCGGTACTGGTATGGATTCACGGTGGGTCGTTCACCAACGGCAGCGGCGCGGTACCCACGTACGACGGCACCGCGTTCGCCCGCGACGGAATCGTGTGCGTCACCATCAACTACCGATTGGGCGTCGACGGATTCCTGGCGATCGACGGAGCGCCCGCCAACCGCGGTCTGCTGGATCAGGTTGCGGCGCTCGAATGGGTGGCCGCCAACATTGCGGCGTTCGGCGGCGACCCCGCCCAGGTGACGGTTGCGGGGGAGTCGGCGGGCGCGATGAGTGTGGGCACTCTGCTGTCGATGCCTCGCGCGAAGGGGCTGTTCCGCCGCGCCATCCTGCAGAGCGGCGGCGGGCACCATGTGCTGACGGAGGAGACCGCGAAAAAGGTGACCGCGGCGTTGGCGTCGGACCTCGGTGTGGAACCCACCGTCGACGGTTTCGGTTCGGTGCAGGTGGCGGACTTGACGGCCGCGCAGACCGCGCTGTCGAATCGTATTGCCAAGCAACCCGATCCGCGTCTGTGGGGCGAGCTGGTCCTCAACGTCATGGCGTACGAGCCGCACATCGACGGGGATGTGGTGCCGGCCCGGCCGATCGATGCGATCGCCGCCGGCTCCGCCGCAGACGTCGAGATCATGGTCGGATCCAACTCCGACGAACATGCGCTGTTCTTCGTACCCAGCGGGGTGTTCCGGCACATCGACGAGAATCTGCTGCGAATGGCCGTGGCGGGCATGGGCGCCGACGCAGACCGGGTGCTCGAGCTCTACCGCGCCGACACACCCGACGCCACCGCAGGTGAGGTCATGATGGCCGCGATGACCGACTGGTTCTTCCGAATTCCTGTCATCCGTATCGCCGAGGCTCGTTCGGGTTCCGCGACGTATATGTACGAATTCGCTTGGCCGTCACCGTCGTACGAGGGCAAGCTGGGTGCCTGCCATGCAATCGAGATCCCGTTCGTCTTCGACAACCTCGCCGAGGGCACCGGAGGGTTGCTCCTCGGGCCGAACCCTCCGCAGAAACTCGCCGACCGGACTCACCGCGCCTGGGTGGACTTTGTCACGGCAGGCGACCCGGGCTGGGCCCCGTACGGGGCGGAGCGAACGGTCATGACATTCGACGAGGTGTCGGCTTCGGTGCAGGATCCTCGTGCGGCGCAGCGGGAGCTGTGGGACAAGATCCGGTAGACGACAGCACCGGTGGTACATGCCGTACCACCGGTGCTGGGTCTCGATCAGGGACGCGGAACGTTACGCAGGTTCGACTTCGCCATCCGAACTGCTTCTCCTACACCGCCGTTGAGAACCACCTTGCTCATCGCGAGCGCGAAGCCCTTGAGCTGCTCGCCGGTGAGGGTCGGCGGCACCGACAGTGCCAGCGGATCGGTGATCAGTTGCACCAGGGCAGGCCCGTCCGTGGCGAACGCGGTTTCGAGTGCGCCGCGAATATCACCCGGCTGGTCTACGCGCTGCGCGTGAATGCCCGCAGCCTTGGCGATTCCGGTGTAGTCGACCTGTGGCACGTCTACACCGAAGTCGGGGAGGCCGTCGACGAGCATCTCGGCCTTGACCATGCCCAGGGTCGAGTTGTCGAACATGACGATCTTCACCGGCAACTTGTACATCGCCACGGTGAGGAGTTCGGAGAGCATCATCGAGAATCCACCGTCACCCGAGATGGAGACGACCTGACGGCCCGGGTGCGCGAACTGCGCCCCGATGGCGTGCGGTAGCGCGTTGGCCATCGAGCCGTGCAGCATCGACGCGACGAAAGCTCTTCTGCCGGTGGGGTTGATGTATCGGGCGGTCCACACGTTGCACATACCGGTGTCGGTGGTGAACACGGCATCGTCGTCGGCCAGATCGTCGAGCACGGACGCGGCGAACTCGGGATGGATCGGCACGAGCTTCTCGGCATTGCGGGTGTACGCGCCGACTGTCTTGCCCATCAGGTCGTTGTGCTTGTCCAACCACTTCTCTGCGTAGCGGCGATCGGTCTTGCGAGTGACCAACGGAGCCAACGCGTTCAGAGTTGCACTCACGTCTCCGTGGATGGGGTACTTCACCGAGGTACGGCGGCCCAACTTGGTCGGATCGATGTCGATCTGCGCGGTCGCGACATCCTCGGGAAGAAACTGTTGGTACGGAAAGTCGGTGCCGAGCAGGATCAACAGATCCGCGTCGTGGATACCGGCGTGCGCAGCTCCGTAGCCGAGCAGGCCGGTCATGCCGACGTCGTACGGGTTGTCGTACTGGATGAACTCCTTGCCGCGCAACGAATGTCCGACGGGAGCGCCGATGGTGTCGGCGAATGCGACGACCTCGTCATGGGCACCCTTGACGCCGTAGCCGGCGAAGATCGCGACCTTCTCGGCTTTGTTGATGGCGTCGGCCAGCTGTTGGATGTCGGCGGCGGGCGGAGTGACGACGGGAGTCGACGGAATGGCGATGGGATCCATTGCGCCGGCAGCGGACAGCTCGGCGATGTCACCGGGGAGCGTCACCACCGATACTCCGCCGCCGGTGATCGCTGCGTTGATCGCGGCGCGGAAGACGCGCGGTGCTTGCTCGGCGGTGGAGACGAACTCGTTGTACAGCGAGCATTCGACGAACAGGCGATCGGGATGCGTCTCCTGGAAGTACCCCGACCCGATCTCGCTGCTGGGAATGTGGGATGCGATCGCGAGAACCGGTGCGCCGGAACGGTGTGCGTCGAACAGCCCGTTGATCAGATGCAGGTTACCCGGTCCGCAGGAGCCGGCGCACACGGCGAGGGTGCCGGTGGTCTGCGCGTCCGCCGATGCCGCGAACGCCGCGGCTTCCTCGTGGCGAACATGGATCCAGTCGATGCCGCCCTTGGCCGACCCTCCGGTCCGACGCACCGCGTCGACCACCGGGTTGAGACTGTCGCCGACGATTCCGTAGATGCGCCGAACTCCGGCGTCGACGAGTCCGCGAACGAGTTGATCGGCCACTGTGGTGGACATAGTTTTTCTCCTCGGATGTAGTAGCGCGCCTCGGGGTCGATGTGCCCTGTGCGCATTCTCGACGCCTTCCCGGCGCCGAGGGTGTACGAAACATAGAAGTGCAGCGCGATCGCTACCGCAAGAGCAAAGCCCAGGTAGAGGCCCGACGCGATCTCCGTCACGTGGCGAAATTCCTGCCAGCACTCATCGAAGACTGGGGCTGTCCTGACGTGCTGTCTGCCGATGGCGACATTCAAATGAACAGGCTCTGTACAGGTTCATTCTTGGGATGTACGGTACTGACATGACCGAGCCCGCTATGACTCAGCGCACACCGGAACGCGCACGGCACAAGCGCCAACAGGTACTCGCCTCGCTCAAGAACACCATCGAGTCCGGCGACATCCCCTCAGGCTCGTTCTTGCCCGGAGAGAACGACCTTGCCCGCGAGTTCTCGGTCAGTCGCGGAACCATCCGATCGGCGCTCAGCGAATTGGAAGAACAGAACCTCATCCAAAAGCGAAGCGGCATAGGATCACTCGTCACCTTCGATGGTCATCAGATCGAGACTGCGGACGGATGGGCGCGGGCCCTGTCCTCCGCGGGCGTCGAGATGCACACCCGCACTCTCCGGGTCGAGCGCATCGTCGACCCCGAGTTGGCAGCCGAGGCCGGTACTTCCACGTTGAACTTCGTTGCCGTCGACCGAGTGCGGCACGTGGTCGACGGGCGACCGGTGTCGCTGGAGCGTAGCCGTGTTCCGGCGCTCGGTTCGCTTGCGGACCTGCCCGAGAACGGATTGGTAGAAGAATCGCTGACGGCAACCTTGAGGTCTGCGGGGCTCGTGGCTGCCAGCGGCGAGCAATGGGTCTCGGTGGTTCCCGTCGACGCGGCCGATGCAGCCGTTCTCGAAGTGCCGGTGGGCACCCCGTACCTGCACAGCATTCGTGTCAGTCGAGACGCGTCGGGTCGGTTCGTCGAGAAGGTCGTCAGCCTGCTCGCGCCCGACCGATTTCGGCTCCATCTCACTTTCAATTCCTGACCGATGACCCCACTCTCTGCGAGGACTGTTTCGATGTCTGCTTCACGCGATCGCGCCCTCGGGGCTTTCTATGGCCTGGCGCTGGGAGACGCGCTGGGAATGCCGACGCAATCGATGTGTCGCGGGGACATTGCTGAGGATTACGGCCAACTACGCGGATTCGTCGCCGCCGGTCCCCGTCAGCGGATCGCGCACGGCATGTCGGCGGGCTCGATCACCGACGACACCGAGCAGGCGATCATGTTGGCCCAGTTGATCATCGACGGTGACGGTAGGGTCGATCCCTCGGCTTTCGCCCGCGCCTTGATCGCGTGGGAGTCCGAGATGTCCGCGCGCGGATCTTTGGATCTGCTCGGGCCGTCCACCAAGCGAGCTGTGGAACGAATACTCGACGGCTCCGACCCGAACGAGGCGGGCAAGTTCGGCAGCACCAACGGTGCGGCCATGCGAATCACACCTGCGGCAATTGCGGCATCGTTGGACGGCGGTATCGCGCCGTTCGTCGACGCGATCTACAGTTGCAGTTTCGTCACCCACAACACGTCACTCGGAATAGCCTCCGCCGCAGCGGTTGCCGGAGCCATCAGCGCCGGGATCGCGGGTGCGGAATTGCACGAGGCGGTCGACATCGGTGTCGCCGCCGCCACCGAGGGGGCCACCCGGGGATATTGGGTCGCCGGTGGAAACATCGCAGCCCGTATTCGTTGGGCAGTCGAGCTGGTCGGCAAGTCCGCCGACCGGCCCATCACGGACACAGTGGCAGACGTCATCGGCACGTCCGTCGCGTCACAGGAATCAGTGGTAGCGGCCTTCGCTCTGGCCGTTGCGTACGACGACCCTTGGGACGTCGTACTGGCAGCCGCCACCATCGGCGGCGACACCGACACGATCGCAGCAATAGCCGGCGCAATTCGCGGTGCCGTCGGCGGCCTGGCAGC
The DNA here is from genome assembly GCF_000482405.1 of Rhodococcus sp. JG-3. NCBI lineage: Bacteria > Bacillati > Actinomycetota > Actinomycetes > Mycobacteriales > Nocardiaceae > Rhodococcus > Rhodococcus sp. JG-3. The sequence goes on along the minus strand of NZ_KI519398.1, from coordinate 4,378,431 downwards.
GTGGCCCGGCGAAGCGATACGAACGGTAACCGACGTGAACAAGCTCGATCTGGAGCCCATCGTCGACCGACTGCTTGCTCTCCGTAACACGAACTGACACAGTTCGACTCACCCTTGGAGCACAACCATGACCTCATCCGCTTCCACGTCTGCATCGGACACGACAGTCGACGTATTGTCCCTGGAAACTCGGGGGATCGAGCCAGTCCCGGACGACGAGCGCAACGGTAATCCGCTGCAGTTGTTCTGGGTGTGGTTCGCCGCGAACATTTCCATTCTCGGTCTACCGCTCGGGGCTACCCTGGTGGTCTTCACCGGTCTGAATATCTGGCAAGCATTGATTGTCGCCCTGGTGGGCGCGGCGGGTTCGTTCGCCATCGTTGGAATCGTGTCGATTGCCGGTAAACGTGGCGGGGCACCGAGTCTCACGTTGTCGCGAGCCACCTTCGGGGTTCGCGGAAACATCGGCCCCACACTGGTCTCGCTGATGTCGCGACTCGGCTGGGAAACCGTCAACACCACGACCGCGGCATTCGTGTTGCTGTCGATCTTCACACTGATCTTCGGTGGATCCGGCGTCGCGAAGGATCATGCCGTCGTCACGATCGTCTCCATCGTCGTCTTCATCGTGCTCACACTGGTGGTCAGCGGTCTGGGGCATGCGGCGATCCTCGTCATCCAACGCTGGTCCACGTGGATTTTCGGTGCGCTGAACATCTTCGTCGCAATCTTCCTGATCGCCACCGTCGACTGGACTGCAGTGACCAGTACCCCGGCCGGATCCATCAGTGCGATGGTCATCGGTGTCGGAACCATAGCTGCTGGAACAGGTATCGGTTGGGCGAATGCCGGAGCCGACATGTCGCGATATCAACGAAAGAGTGTGGGAGCCGGCTCGTTGGTGCTGTCCAGCGCGGCCGGAGCCGGAATTCCCCTCGTTCTGCTGATCGGACTCGGCGCGCTGCTGTCGGCAGGCGACAACAGCCTTGCGTCCGCATCGGATCCGGTTGCGGCAATCCGAGAAATTCTGCCGGCCTGGATGGCCGTTCCGTATCTGATCACCGCATTCGGCGGATTGCTGTTGTCCAACCATCTTTCGGTGTATTCGGCCAGTCTCACCACGTTGACCCTCGGTTTCCGGATCAAGCGGGTCTATGCGGTCGGAGTCGACGTCTTCGTCACGTTCGTCGGCGCCATCTATTTCATGCTGATCTCCGACGGCTTCTACGGACCGTTCATCACCTTCATCTCGGTTCTCGCCGTACCTCTGACGGCATGGCTCGGTGTGTTCATGACGGACATGATCAAACGGAAGACGTACGACGCGGCATCGATCATGAACGTGGGCAACACCAGTCGCTACTGGTACACCGGCGGAGTCAACTGGTACGCCTTCGCGAGCTGGGCGGCGGGAATCGTGGTGGGCTTCCTGTTCACTGCGATCACGGTGGACGGCGACGTGATCTACACCGGACCGCTGTCCGGCAGCTGGATCGGTGACAACGGACTCGGCTGGGTGGCGTCGTTCGTGATCGCCGCCGGGCTCTATCTCGTCACCGGTGGAGCGCGGCGGACCGAGACGGTCTCTCGGTGAGTCCGCGACTGATCCATACCGGTCAGGTGATCGTCGACGTGGTGATGGCCGTACCCGAAGTGCCGGTTCCGGGAGGTGACGTCGTAGCGACGTCACTGAACGAGACCGCGGGCGGTGGACTCAACGTGATGGTCGCCGCGATTCGTGATGATCTGCCGGTGATCTTCGCCGGCAGATACGGGTCCGGTCACTATGGTTCGATCGTCCGCGAAGCTCTGTCCGCCAGCGGTGCCCGCATAGTCAATACCGCACCGTCTGAACAGGACTCGGGGTTCTGTATCGCCCTCGTCGATGCGAACACCGAGCGCACGTTCGTGACCTACCCGGGGGCCGAGGCGGAACTTGGTGTCGGGGACCTCGAGGCGGCAGGGGTGCGGAGTGCAGACTTGGTGTACGTCACCGGCTACGGGCTGGCGCACGAGAGCAACGCCGCAGCATTGACCGCGTGGCTGCCGACGCTTCCCGCGGACGTCACGGTGCTGTTCGATCCGTCTCCATTGATCGCCACGCTGAACCGCGACGTGGTGGACGCCGTTCTCGCCCGTGCCGACGTCGTGAGCGTGAATCTACGCGAGGGCATGCTCATGACGGATGAGGTCGATATCGATTCCATCGCGGCCGAATTGGTGACGAGGGTGCGGCCCGATGCGGCGGTGGTACTCCGTACCGGTCCGGACGGTTGTCGAATCGCGGGCGGTAGACGGACGTCGCAATCGGTTCCGGGGTTCGAGGTGCAGGCGGTGGACTCGAACGGCGCGGGCGATGCTCACGCCGGGGTGTTGTTGGCAGGGCTGTCCCGTGGGCTCGGTCTGTACGACGCGGCGCTGCGGGCCAATGCTGCTGCAGCACTTGCGGTCACCGAGCGAGGACCGGCGACGGCTCCGCCTCGGTCACGTACCGACGCGTTGATCCGCGGTCGTCCTCTCGACGGGTGAGAGACGACTCCGTCCTGGAACCGTCGAGTCGCGCACGACGAGGGTCGGTGTCAACGCCATCGAGGACACCGGAAGTCCATGGGTGACCGCCAGCAGCATCTCTGCTGCGCGCGTGCCGATTTCGCGGTGTGGGCTGTGAATCGTCGTCAACGGAACGGTCAACTCGCTGCAGATCGAGATGTCGTTGTAGCCGACGACGGCTACGTCGCGTCCTGGCTGCAGACCCGACTGACGCAGCACGCCGAGCACTCCGATGGCGCTGAAATCGTTGGTCGCGAAGATCGCCGTCGGGGGAGTCGGCAGCGACAGAAGGGCGCTCGCCCCGCGCCTTCCGGCATCGGGATCGAACCCCTCTTCCCGTACGTACTCGTCCGGAACGTCGATGCCTGCGTCGCGGAGGGCAGCGCGGCAGCCCTCCAAGCGGTCGATTCCGGTGCTGGCCCACGCAGGGCCGGACACGATCCCCACTCGGGTGTGGCCCAGTCCGGCCAGGTGCTCACCGGCGAGGTAGCCGCCCCGATGGTCGTCGCACGTCACGGAGGTCATGCCCGGGTATCTGCGGCTGATGAGCACGAACTTGATCCCTCGGCGCTGGAGGTTTTCGAGGTTCTCGCTGTCGAGGCGAGCATCACCGAAGATGAGGCCGTCGACGTTGCGGCCGAGCAACAGGTCGATGCGTCGACGCTGCTGAATCGGATCGTCGTGGGTGTTGGCGACGAAGGTCTCGTACCCGGCACGATTCGCTGTTTCCTCGATGGCGTCGTACATCGCAGAGAGCACCACATCGGTCAATCGCGGGACGAGTACTCCGAACGCAGTGGATTTCTTGGTGGTCAAGCTCGCCGCGTTGGGGTTGGGGACGTAGTCCATATCGCGGGCCAGCTCGAACAATCGCAGATCTCCGGCGCTCGCACCTGCCGGGTCGAGCGCAACGCGTCGCAGAGCACGAGAGACGGTCGAAACATGCACTCCCGCAGCCGCTGCGACCGTTTTGAGCGTGACGCTCCCCGAACTGGTGCTGTCCACTGGCGGTTCCCCTCGATCCTCCGTCGGCGCTGCCCCGACCCCTGATGACCCCTAAGCTAGCACCGTGCGCAATCGTTTGCGCAACAAGTTGCCCCTAGGAACGGACAATAGATGACAGGTCTTGGTGGTCTCAATCCGTCGCCGACGTCACTCACGCTTGGCCTGGTTCAGCAGCAGGTTCCGCTGATCACGAGCTTGGACGATGTCGACGCGACGACCGATCGCGTGTGCAGGCAGCTGCGCGAGGCGAAGGCCGGGTTCGCGGCGCTCGACCTCGTGGTCTTCCCGGAGTACTCGCTGCACGGTCTACGCAAATCGTCGTGGGCGTCCGACGAGGTGATGTGCGACATGGACGGTCCGCAGGTGGAGCGATTGCGCGACGCGTGCCGTGAGTCGACGGTGTGGGGGTGCTTCAGCATCATGGAACGCAACCCCGGTGGAGCGCCGTTCAACTCAGGAATAATCGTCGACGATCAGGGTGAGATTGCCCTGTACGTCCGCAAACTTCACCCCTGGACGCCCAAGGAGCCTTGGGAGCCCGGCGACATCGGTCTGCCGGTCTGCCCGGGACCGAAGGGTTCGGTGCTGTCGCTGTTGATCTGTCACGACGGAATGTTCCCCGAAGTCGCCCGTGAAGCGAGCTACCGCGGTGCCAACGTGTTGCTGCGCACGGCCGGCTACAAGTTCCCTCTTCGGCAGTCCTGGCGTATCACCAACGAGGCCAATGCATTCCACAACCTGGCGTACACTGCCTCGGTCTGTTTGGCGGGGGAGGACGGCAACGGCATCCCGTCGATGGGGGAGGCGATGGTGTGCGACTACGAAGGAACGATCATCGAGCGCGGCGATTCCACACCCGATCGGGTGGTGACCGTGTCGATCGAGCCGGCCAGGGCCGACGCGGCACGTCGCGAGTGGGGAGTGGAGAACAACATCTATCAACTGGGGCATCGTGGGTACACCGCGCTCGATGGAGGGGCGCGTGACTGCCCGTACACCTACGTCCGCGATCTCGCCGACGGAACCTACCGAGTTCCGTGGGAGGACGAGGTTCGCATTGTCGACGGGTCTTCGGAGGGATACGGGCCGCCGCGTCGAGACGGTAGTCCGATCGATACGGCCAGGGCCGGGATGCGCGGCGAGTAAGGCGCAGGTTACGCAGCCGGTGCCCGTGTAACGGTGCCATTAATTGGTTTCGGATTTGTGGCCCAAAGCTCGACATCGACCGAGAAACCCCTCTATCGTCATGACAACGCAATCGGTTGCACGACCGGTTGCACAGCAAGCGAAAGAAGGCTCGTTTCGATGACTTCCCAGGTAGGCGACTCTCTGGAGCTCACGGATCGCACCCGCCACGACATCGAATCGATGTCGTCGGGGGATGTGTACAAACTGCTGTCCTGTGCGGTGCAGCCACGTCCTATCGCCTGGATCTCGACGGTCTCCGGCGACGGCGTCCTCAACCTGGCACCGTTCAGCTTCTTCAATGTCGCGTCGCGCAACCCGGCGACGCTGATGATCTCCATCGGTGAACGCATCGGATTCCCCGGAGAGTTCAAGGACACACTGGTCAACATTCGCGACACCGGCGAATTCGTCGTCAACATTCCGTCCGCGGACACCGTGGATGCGGTGACCGCAAGTTTCGCCACCGTCGATGCCGATGTCGACGAGTTCGAGCTCTCGCACATGACCGCAGTGCCGTCGGTGTCCGTCGCGGCCCCGTCGGTGCTCGAATCCCTGGTGTCTCTCGAATGTCGCACGATGCAGGAAATTGCGCTCGGCACGGACACTCTGGTGTTGGGGACCGTCACGGCGGTGACCAGCAGGCCTGGCCTGCTCACCGCCGACCTGCACGTCGATACTCTCGAACACCGTTTCCTCGGCAGACTGGCGGGCCCGTTCTACACCACCGACATGAACCGGGTGGCGCAGTGACTGCCTCGGCCCGTCTGCGCGGTGTCGACACCGAGGCGGTTGTCGACACCTTCGACATCGCTGTGGTGCAGACCGGTTCGCGGGTGGGAGCCTGGCAGCAGAACATCGACGCGGTGCGCTCGGAGGTGCAGGCTCTCGCCGCGGGCGGATCGAAGGTGATCGTTCTGCCCGAATTGTTCGCCAGCGGTTACGATCTCGACAGCATCGACACGATGGCCGAGTCCGTACCCGGTCGAACGTCGACCGCGCTCGGAGCGCTCGCCGCCGAAACCGACACCGTTCTGGTGACGGCCATCGCGTTTCGTGATGCCGACGGAATCGTCTTCGACAGCTCGCTCGTCGTGGGCCCGGGCGGCCTGATCGCTCTGGGACACAAGCGCTTTCTGTGGGACCGAGAGAAATCGGTGTTCACTCCTGGCGCTGAGAGCGGACTGCTGGTCAGCACTCCGTTCGGCACCATCGGCGTCGTGATCTGCTACGAGGCAGGGTTCCCCGAGACGGTCCGCGACCTCGTCCAGCGAGGAGCCGATGTGATCGCCGTACCGTCGGCATTCGGACACGTCCGTTTGCACGTGTGGAAGTTGCTCACCCGTTCCCGAGCACTCGAGAACGGCGTCGTCGTCGCGGCCGCCGGACTCACCGGACAGACCGGCGACGGCCCACGGTTCGCGGGCCACAGCGTCATCGTCGGACCGCAAGGACGCACCATCGTCGAGATGGACGAGAGCGTCGGATCGGTCTCGGCAACAGTGACTCGCCGTGAGTTGCTCGACGCACGCGACGAAATTCCTTATCTGAAAGACCTTGCCCGCCTGGGCGGAATCACCGAGAACGATTCAACCGAGAACCCTCACGAGAGGAACCGAGATGTTCGATCTGCGATCAGCTGATCTCCTGCGCGCGTTCACCCGTCAGCTCGAGCTGTGCAAAGTGCAGCCAGGAGAGCAGGTGGTGATTCTCGCGGAGCCTTCGAGCCGTGGGGATTACGTCTCGGCTGCCTTCGGAGCGGCTCAAAGTTTGGGGGCACAGGTACTTTCGGCCACCGTTCCCGGCGGCAGTCCGGCACCGATGCCGAGCACCCACACCGGTGCGGGCCCCGGTCTTGTGTCGGTCATGAACAGTTCGGTCGCACAGGACATGCTCAAGGGAGCTGATCTCGTGGTCGATCTGACCAGCGAGGGCTTCATTCACGCGCCTATCCAGCAAGAGATCCTGGCCGCCGGAACACGCATCATCTTCGTGTGCGACGCCCCGGACGTGCTTATCAGGAATATGCCGCAGGACGGCGACAAGGAGCGGGTCCAGGCAGGCGTCGATCTGATCCGCAACGGTTCGACCATGCGCATCACCAACGAAGCCGGTACCGATCTCACCGTGCAACTGAGCAATTCGCAGCCCGAGTTCCAGGTGGGCTTCGCCGACGACAAGGGCCGCTGGGATCACTGGCCGTCCACCATGGTGTTGTGTTGGCCGGAGATCTCGAACGGAAAGATCGTGCTGTCCGAGGGCGATATCTTGTTGCCGTTCAAGGAATACGTCCGGGACGAGACGACGCTGACGGTCACCAACGGCCACATCGACGAGGTGACCGGCGGCGGTGAAGCTGCACTGCTCAACATGTTCTTCGCCGACTCCAACGACAAGTGGGCGCGCTACCTGTCCCACATGGGCTGGGGCTTGATGAAGACCGGCGACTGGTTCGCGGCCGCGATGTACGGCAAGGACGACATCATGGGTATGGACGCGCGAGCGTTCGCCGGCAGCTTCCTGTGGTCCACCGGCCCGCACCCTGTACTCGGCCGAGACTCATACGCACACCTCGACATCGGAATGCGCGCCTGCACGGTATCCATCGACGGCATCGACGTCGTCACCGAAGGTCGATTGGTGGAGAACTGACATGGCTCCGATCGAAGTGGTCGTCGCCGGCGGCGGCCTGGGCGGGCTGACCGCAGCGCTTTCGCTGCGGCACAGAGGAATCAAGGTAACGGTACTCGAAGCCGCCGCCGAGCTCGGCGAGGTCGGAGCAGGCATCCAGACCGCACCGAACGCCAGCCGCATTCTCATCGCCCTCGGTATGCGAGAGAAACTCGAAGAGATCAAAACCGAGCCGATGGATCAGGTGCGCAGGCGCTGGGAGAACGGGAAGGTCATCGCGCTCACCGCGCTCGGCGAATACTGCAAGAAGACGTTCAACGCGCCGTACTGGCACTACCACCGCGCAGACCTGCACTCTGCCATTCATGCGCAGTGCCTCGACCCCGACGGCCCCGGCCCGGTTGTGGTGTTCGAGACCGACGCGAAGGTCGTCGAGGTCGACCGCACCGACCCGATGCGGCCCGTCGCAGTCACCGGAGCGGGACGACGGTACGAATCGGATCTGCTCATCGGAGCCGACGGAATCCGCTCGACGGTACGCGATCTCATCGGCCTGCCCGACACGCTGGTGTTCTCCGGCGAAATGGCGTATCGCGCACTCATTCCCGGCGACCGTATCGTCAAGGATCCGGCAACCCGCTGGCTCGTAGATCGCTACCAGAGCACCATCTGGTACGGACCCGACCGTCACCTGGTGCACTACATGATCCGCAACGGCGAGTACCTCAATGTCGTTGCGTTGGCACCGTGTACGGATGAAGTACGTGACGGCGGACCGCGGCTCGTCGGGCCCGAGGAACTGATGGCGACGTTCCCGGACTGGGACGACCGCGCCCACGCGATGCTGTCCAAGGCCGACGAGAACGTGCTGTGCCAGGCGCTCTACTACCGCAGACCCGACCCGCGTTGGACCGACGGCCGCGTCGCGCTGCTGGGCGATGCGTGCCACGCCATGCTGCCGTACCAGGCGCAGGGCGCATCGCAGGCAATGGAAGATGCGGCGGTGCTCGCCGAGGAACTCGCGAAGGTGACCTCGAGCGGAATCGACGACGCGTTGGCGCGCTACGTCTTTCGCCGGGCCCGGCACGCGCGGATGGTGCAGGACGCGAGCCTGCAGAACAAGACCTTCTACCACATACCCGATGGACCCGAGCAGCAGAAGCGGGACGCGACACTGGCGTCGTTCGATGGGGAGTCCGACATCTCGTACGACTGGCTGTGGAGCGGTACACCGCTCGACGACAGCGACGACGAGAAATTCCATTACTCGTTCGTCCGATGACGACCTCGGACCACAACACCGCGCCGGAGGCTGCGATGAAGACTGGTGATCAGGTAGTACAGGAGCTCCCCTGGAAATGGGGAGTGCAGGGCAAGATCTTCATCATCGGCGGGCTGGGTTACATGTTCGACGCCTGGGACGTGGCGCTGAACGGCTTCTTGACCCCCCTGCTCGGAAGTTACTGGGATCTGTCCCAGGCCGAGCGCGGTCTCGTCGCCACCGGCAACCTGATCGGTATGGCCGTCGGAGCCGTCGTGTGGGGAACGATCGCCGACCGCGTCGGGCGAAAACGCGCATTCTCGTTGACGCTGTTGATCTTTGCGCTGTTCTCGGTCCTCGGTGCTTTCGCCCCGAGCTTCGAGATCTTCATCGTTCTGCGGTTCCTCGCAGGATTCGGCCTCGGCGGCTGCATCCCGGTGGACTACGCGTTGGTCAGCGAATTCTCGCCCCGCCGCATTCGCGGCAAGATTCTGTCCGCGATGGACGTCTGGTGGCCGATCGGTGCCACCATCTGCGGCGTCGTGGCAACACTGCTCGTCCCGATCGACGGCGATGTTCGCTGGCGCTACATGCTGTTGTTCATGGTTCTGCCTGCGCTGCTGCTGTTCTGGGTCCGGCGCGGCATCCCGGAGTCGCCGATCTACCTCGCCAAGGTCGGCCGAGAAGCCGAGGCCCGCGCCGTCATCGACGACATGGTGACTCGTACCGGATCCGACGCCGTCGAGTACGTCATCGTCGCCGACACCGCTCCGAAGGGTCCGGGTGGAATGAAAGCTGCTCTGACGCAGCTGAAATCGGTGTGGCGCTACAGCCCACGTATCACTGCCGCAGCGTGGATGCTGTTCGTGTCGATCATGCTGCTGTACTACGCCGCGCTGAGTTGGATGCCGTCCATCCTGCGGGCCGAGGGCTACGGGGAATTCGCGGCCTTCGCCGGTACGACGCTCATGACCGGAGTCGGTATCGTCGGTGTGCTCACCTCCGCGTTCATCGTCGAGATCTTCGGACGCAAGTGGGTCATCGGACTGTCCGGACCGATCGCCGGCAGTGCGCTGGTCATGTTCGCCGTCATGCTCGACATTCAATCGGCAGCGCTGATCTGGCTCGGCATCTTCGGATTCGTCATCCAGCTGACCATCCCCGTGCTGTACTGCTACGTCTCGGAGTTGTACCCCACCAATATCCGCGCCTCGGGATTCGGGTACGCCTCCTCGGTCAGTCGGGTGGCGACCGGCTTTGCGCCTCTGCTCTTCGGCTCCGTCATGTGGCCGATCCTGGGTCTGCCGTTGACCTTCGGCATCGTCACCGCGTTCGTGTTGTTCGCGGTGATCTGGATGGCGTACTTCGCACCCGAGACCAAGGGCCGCGAACTCGACACCCTGGTCGACGAACCCACCGAGGTAGTCGCAGGCGAGGCTCGGGTCTGATGAAGCCCGCACAGTTCGACTACCACCGGGCGCGCGATGTCTCGGGTGCAGTGCGCCTGCTGGCCGAGCTGGGCGAGGACGCGAAGATCATCGCCGGAGGCCAGTCCCTGGTTGCCATGATGAACTTCCGCCTCGCCCGGCCCGGGCATCTGGTCGACGTGGGTGGGTTGAACACTCTGAGCTACATCCGCCGAGAATCCGACGGCCTGCACATCGGAGCGCTCACCACCCACCATGACGTCGAATCCGGCGACGTGGGAACAGACTTCGCTGTTCTACGCGATGCCATGCGGTGGGTGGGGCACTACCCGATCCGTACCCGCGGCACCGTCGGTGGCAGCATCGCCCATGCGGACGCCACCGCCGAATGGTGCTTGCTCGCCATCCTGCTGGACGCCCGCATCGTCGTCGAGAGTGTGCGGGGACGGCGCACCGTTGAGGCAGACTCGTTCTTCTTCGGGTACTACTCCACCGATCTTGCGTTCGACGAGATGATCGTCGAGATCGTGTTCCCGAACCCGGCACCGCATGCCGCAGTGACCGAATACGCCGAGCGGCAGGGAGATTTCGCGATCGTGGGCGCAGCAGTGTCCCTCGATCTCGACGGCGTGGCCGTGGTCGGCGGACGCGTCGCCCTTGCGGGGGTCGGCGCGACCCCGATGCGATCGCCCGCAGGAGAAGCCGCGCTCGCCGCCGGTGGAACGTTCGCCGACTGCGCGGACGCCGCAGCCGAAGCACTGGAACTGGAGGACGAGGGCATGTTCACCGCCGAGTACCGCCGCGCCCTGGTGCGCACGTTGGTTGTCGAAGCCTGCAGCGACGCGCTGGTGTCGCAGGGGGTGCCCACGTGAGCGTCGATCAGGTTCTCACGCCGAAATTCGTCGGTACCTCGGTCGCACGCCGGGAAGATCCACGGTTGCTCACCGGCCGTGGCAGATTCGTCGACGACATCGCGATGCCGGGCATGCTGCACGCGCAGTTCGTCCGCAGCACCGTCGCGGCCGGAGCCATCACCGGTCTCGACGTCGGTGATGTCGCCGGAGTCGAGGGAGTGCGCGGTGTGTTCACCGCGGCGGACCTGGACTTGAGGCCGATCCGAGCCGAATTGTCCCGTCCTCTGACCGAATTCGTGCCCACCGACATGCCCGTGCTGGCGCACGACGTCGTGCGCTACGTCGGTGAGCCGCTGGCCATCGTCGTCGCCGCCGACGCCTACAGCGTCGAGGACGGACTCGAAGCGGCACGAGTGTCGTACCGGACTGTCGCCGCTGTCACCTCCGCAGATCAGGCCATGTCCGAGGGCATGCCGCTGGTTCACGATTCGGTTCCGAACAACACCGTCGTGGACGTGCAGATGTTTGCCACCGACGGCATCGACGAGATATTCGACGACGCGCACACCGTGGTGTCCGTGCAGTCCAGAACCGGACGTCAGAACGCACTGCCTCTCGAGACCCGCGGATGCATCGCGTACTGGGACGACCGCGACGAGCAATTGATCGTCTACATCTGCACGCAGGTCCCACACCAGGTTCGCACCGTCACCGCGCTCTGCCTCGGACTCGACGAGCGCCAGGTGCGCGTCGTGGTACCCGACATGGGCGGCGGCTTCGGGCAGAAGTGCGTCGTCGGTCGCGAGGAAATTGCAGTCGCCGCGGCAGCGTTGAAGCTCCGTCGTCCCGTGAAATGGATCGAGGACCGCAAGGACGCACTGACGGCCTCGTTCCTGGCGCGCGAACAGCAGTACGACGTGCGGGCAGCGTTCGACTCCGAGGGACACATATTGGGCCTGGACGCGGATGTCGTGTGCGACATGGGCGCGTACTCCTGCTACCCGTTCACCGCGGGTATCGAGCCGCTCATGGCGTCGGCGGAAATGCCAGGGGTGTACCAGGTTCCGGCGTACCGGGTACGAGGGCGCTCGGTGTTCAGCAACAAGGCACCGACCGCGCCGTACCGCGGAGTGTCACGCCCGCAGTACGTGATGGTGATGGAGCGGCTGTTCGAGCGAGCGGCTCGCGAACTGGCGCTCGATGCGGTGGAGATCAGACGCCGCAACGTCATCACGGCCTTCCCGTACACCGGCGTCAACAACATCACCTACGACCCGGGCTCGTACCTCGAGGCCCTGAACCTGTGCGAGCAGACGCTGCGGGACGGCGGTTGGTACGACCTTCAGGAGCGGGCGACCGCAGATGGTCGACACGTCGGCATCGGATACTCCTGCTTCAGCGAGCGAACAGGTTACGGAAGTAGCGCGTTCGCCGCCCGCAAGATGAACGTGGTGCCGGGGTTCGACATCTCGGAGGTCAGGATGGATACTTCCGGCACCGTCGTCGTGACGACCGGAACGATGAGCCACGGGCAGAGTCACGAGACCACCATGGCGCAGATCGTCGCAGATCGTCTCGGCATCGGCGTCGAACAGGTGAAGATCGTGCAGGGCGACACCGACCGCATCACGTACGGCTTCGGGTCGTTCGCCTCCCGCTCGATCACCATCGGCGGCAGTGCGGTGGCGTTGGCGTCGAACAAGCTGGGAGACAAACTGTGTGAGATCGCAGCGCACCTGATGGAGACACGTGACGACAACGTCGAGCTGGCGTCGGGGCGTGTCCGTCAGCGCGACGACCACTCGAAGTACGTCACCTACCGGGACATCGCCGACGTCGCGTACCTCAAGGCGCAGCTGCTGCCCAAGGGGGTCGAGCCGGGGTTGTCCGCAACGGCGAGCTTCGACGTGTTCAACGACGGCACGTTCTCCAACGCCACACACGGCGTCGTCGTCGAATTACACGAGGGCACCGGGCAAGTGGAGATCCTGAAGTACGTGTGCATCGAGGACTGTGGCGTCGCCATCAACCCCAAGATCGTTGAGGGCCAGTGTCGCGGCGGGATCGCCCAGGGTATCGCGGGCGCGTTGTTCGAGCAGGTCTCGTACGACGACCACGGAAACCCACTGTGCGCGAGCTTCATCGACTACAAGGTGCCCACCGCGTGCGAGATTCCCGACATCGAGATCCACCACCTCGAAACTCCCTGCCTGTTCACCGAATCCGGGGCCAAAGGAGCCGGTGAGGGTGGAACTATCGGCGCACCGGCCGCGGTGCTCAACGCGGTCAACGATGGACTACGTTCCACCGGAGTCGAACTGAACGACACACCGATCACTCCCGTTGCTGTACATGCGGCGCTGGCGAAGGGAAGGCCATGAGCAACAAGCAACTGATCGAACTGACCGTCAACGGTACCGAGCACGAGGTGATCACCCAACCACGCCGCACCCTGGTCGACGTACTACGGCACGACCTGCAGTTGACCGGAACTCACGTGGGTTGCGAGCACGGCGTCTGCGGGGCCTGCACTGTCCTGATCGACGGCAAGCCGGCGCGCGCATGCTTGACGTTTGCCGCGCAGGTGGAGAACTCCGAGATTCGGACCGTCGAATCACTGAGCATCGACGGCGAATTGAATGATCTGCAACAAGCGTTCGCGGACCACCACGGACTGCAGTGCGGATTCTGTACGCCGGGATTCCTGATGCTGGCCGAGGGATATCTTGCCGACAATCCCGATGCCACCAAGGAAAAGATCCGCGAGGTGGTTGCCTCGAACTATTGCCGTTGCACCGGATACCAGACCATCGTCGAGGCCATCGACTCGTGCGCCGAACAGCGCCGCTGCGTCGGCTGCGCGAAAGGAGTTTCCCAGTGATACTGACCAACACCCTCGACATCGACGCGTCCGCGGACGACGTTTTCAGGCTGATCAACGACGTCGAGAAAGTGGCGACCTGTGTACCAGGGGCCGCAATCACCGGCAAGGACGGTGAGACGTTCCTCGGCGGAGTCAAGGTCAAGGTCGGGCCGATCAGCGCGTCGTACGCCGGCACGATTCGGTTCCTCGAAGTCGACGCCGAGACCCGCACGCTCACACTCGAAGCCAAGGGTGCGGACTCGCACGGAAACGGCGATGCCGAGGCTCAGGTCGATCTCGCGGTCGAGTCGATCGGTGACCGTTCGCGGTTGACCCTGAACACCGATCTGGTGATCAGCGGCAAGATCGTCTCGTTCGGCAAGGGCGCGATCGTGGCGGTGTCGAACAAGGTGTTGCAACAGTTCGCCGTCAATCTCGGTGCGTTGCTCAGTGGTTCGGCTACGGCCGATCCCACCGCGCCTGCAGCAGTGAAGACCGCTGTTCCGAGTCCGATGGGCGGCGAATTGAATGCGATGTCTCTGATGCCCGAACCGGTGCGCAAGTACGCACCGGTCGCGGGGATCTTTCTCGCCGGAATGGTCGAGGGCTGGTTGGTCTCCAGAGCCTTCGGACGTCGGTAGGTTCGCGATGCTCGACTTCGCCGGCACACTGCACGATTGGTTCGTAGACGGACGACCGTTCGGTGTGGCCACTGTCGTGGCGACCTCAGGCAGCGCGGTGCGGGACGTCGGTGCGGTCATGGCCGTCGACGCCGGTGGTACCGCTCTCGGCGGGGTGTCCGGCGGATGCGTCGAAGGTGCAGTGTTCGATGCGGCAGTGTCGGCGGCGACGGGTGGACTCGTCGACCGCCTGAGGTTCGGCGTCGCGGCCGACGACCCGTTCGCCATAGGCCTCACCTGCGGCGGAACGGTCGACGTTGTGGTCGACAGGGTCGATCGAGACAGTCGCCCGCACTACGCAGAACTGTTGGCGCGAATAACATCGCGATCGTCGGTTGCCGAGGTCACGGTCGCCTCCGGTGCTGCGGGCGGACACCTCGTGGTGACTGCCGACGGTTCGTCCGGCTCCATCGGACACCCGGTGCTCGATGAGCGAGCTGTATCGCTCGCTCGGGTGATGTTGTCGGACGGTGCAAGTGGACTGCGGGAAATCGACGTCGACGACGACATCGTCGAGGTCTTCGTGCGATCGTTTCGGGCCCCACCGCTCCTGATCGTCTTCGGCGCGCTCGATCTCGCCGACGCCGTCGCCCACGCAGCAACCATCGTGGGCTACCGCACCGTGGTGTGTGATGCCCGGCCGATATTCGCTACGGAGGAGCGCTTTCCGCACGCCGACGAGGTTGTCGTGGCGTGGCCGCACGAGTATCTGACGGCCCAGTGGGACAAGGGGGCGATCGACGACACCACCGCCCTGTGCGTGCTCACACACGATGCGAAGTTCGATGTCCCGTTGCTCGACGTCGCAGTGCGCACCCCTGCCGGTTACATCGGCGTGCTGGGCAGCCGTCGAACGCACGAGGACCGACGTGAACGTCTTGTCGACAGAGGTGTCGGAGAGGACTCGTTCGCGCGGTTGTCGTCGCCTGTCGGTCTCGACATCGGCGGACGCACCCCTGGGGAGACCGCACTGTCGATCGTCGCCGAAATGGTTGCGGTGTCCAACGGGCGATCGGGCGGGCGTTTGCGTGACGGCACCGGTCCGTTGCACGGCAGCGCCGACCGTGGCAGCGAGGCTCAGCGTGGCGCGGTCAACTGCGATACGCGCACTGCGCCGGCAGTTCCGAGCATCAGCACGCCGGTCGCGATGGTGAAGGCAATCGAATAGGAGCCGCCGATGGCAGGTGCGACGATCAGTGGGCCGAGTACCTGCCCGACGCCGTAGACCGCGGTCAGAGTCGCCGCGGTACGGCCGACGGGAAGCGTCTGCGCGGTGGTCATCGTCAGCATCGTGATGCCCATGAACGTTCCACCGAACAGCAGCGCCGAAAATACTGCGGCGACGGGGTTCGCCGTCAAGGCGGGAAGTACTGCGGCAACGGACTGTAAGGCGAACGCTGCTACCAGAGCTTCGCGCAGGCTGGTTCGGCGTGCCACCCCTTGCCACAGCACCGTCGCCGGCACCGCAGCCAATCCCACGACGATCCACACCGCTGGACCCACCGACGTGCTGCCGTGGCCACCGACCGCTGCCACGAGAAACGTGCCGACGACGATGTAACCGAGGCCCTCGAGGAAGTACGCGACGAGCAATGTCCGCCACACCGTGCGGGTTCCGGCGTTCACCTCGCCCGCCTCGGACCGCCCTGCAGGCTCGGGGTGTACCCGAAGCGTCCACGCCGGGGCGACTAGCACCGCGGTCAGTATCGCCGAGCACAACCACAGCGCCTCCCACTACAGATGTGGTCCGGCGAGCAACGTCAGAATGCCCGACGCTGCAATACCTGCACCGACGCCGCCGAATGCGATTCCTGGTGACGCACCGTCGGCTCTGTGCTCGGTGACGGTGCTCGCGCAGGCGATGAACACGGCGGCACTCGCCAGGCCGGCCAGGAACCGCAGCGCCGAAAACGTTGCGGTGGAATGCACTGCAGCCATCGCCAATTCGCTTGCGATGAGCACGAGCGTCCACAGCCTGAACGACGTCGTCGTATTGATCGACGGGCGCACCGACAACACGATCGCGCCGACGAGGTAGCCGGCATAGTTCGCGGTTGCGATGACGGCACCGCTGCTCGGGGTCACCTCCGCCGCGTCGACCATGATCGGTAGCAGCGGCGTGAACACGAATCGTCCGACGCCCATCGCGGCCGCGAGTCCGGCCGCGGCAGCGAACGATAATCGACAGCCGTTCATTGCGATCGCCCTCCTAAGTCGTTAGCCGCGCCAACGGTACGCGTTGGATCCCCGTCTCATCGAACCGAGCAGCAGGGAACCGATCGCACCACCGGTGCGTCCAATACCTGATACCGACTGTGGGGGACGCATGAGTGAGACGAAGTACACCGACGCAGAACGACCTATCTGGGTCCCGTACTGGCCGAACACGTTGGGCCGCCTGTGGCAGGCCGTCATCGCGATTGTCGCGGTGGTAGCCATTGCGATCTATCGCGGACGGCTCGAGGTGCACGGAAGCGACAATGGGCACACGATCGGATCGATCGCTCTACTTGCCCTCATGGCTTGCGTTTGGATCGGGCTCAACGACAACGTGATTCGATGGGGAATCCCCGTCCGATTCGTTCGGCGCGTCGAGGACCACGCGCTCGGTAGCGGCGTCTGCATTCCGCCTCGGACCGCCAAGCTCTGGTTGATCACGGTCGCGTCCCTCTTGGTGTCAGGAATGGGGGTCGCCCTGTCGAAGAGTGACGTGTTCGGCGCGGCCGGTATGCCGATTGCTGGAATTGCCATCGTTGTACTGGTGGCGACGCTCGGCTTCCGCAGCAGCGTCGAACTGCGCTTGTTCGCGGACGGATTTGTCAGACGCAGACGGTCGTGCATGTTCTTCTTTCCGCGCACCCACGACATCCTCGTGCGCTGGGACGATGTGGAGCAGTACGAGGCCTCGACGTACCGAACGTCAGAGAAGCGGGGGAGTGGGTTCACCGAGCCCGTACTGTACGTCCGAGCGACTGGGCTCGATATCGAGCGTCCCCGCGACCGGCTGGATCAACCGGACCGGATGGCGATTCGCATCCATTTGCTCGCAGCCGAGCCGAATGCCGTTCTGGCATTGATGAAGTGGTGCACCGACGGCCCGGTCAACCGGATTCGCATGACCGGCTACGACTCACCCGACCTGCTGGTGCCACCACCGCTTCGTGAGCGACTGGAACTGTCGCGGTCCTAGCTTCGGCACGGAACCGATAACGGGCTCGCTGCGTCAAACCCGATGACGCCGATTCACCGGGCGTCGATACGGTGCGACTCGGGGGAGCGTCATGACAGTGAATGTGGATCGAGTGATCCTGCGGCAGTTCTCGAATGTGCTGTCGGGAACGGGGGAGGTGATCGCCGAGTTGGACACCCTCGCCCCGTTCCGAGCATCCGAGAATGCGCTGCAGGGTACCGACTTTCGCGCAGCGTGTGCGGCAGCGTCCGCAGCGGCTGCGGGAGCTGTTGCCGCTCTGGCAGGCCGAGCCGAATGCGTTGCGGACATCGCCCGTGGTGTCGCGCAGAACTACGAGATCACCGACGACGACCTTGCCCGCCGCCTCGCTGCGATGGACCAGCCGAAATGACCCCGACCGTGCCGCACGTCGCCGGCTGGGAGCCGCAGTCGATGCGCAAGACGATGATCGAACTGGCCGAGATAGTCGAACGCGTCAACGGCCAACGAACCGGGGTCTTGGAAGAGCAGGACACACTGGCCGAGACGTGGACCGGCGAGGCGGCACGCGCCGCAGCCGATCGCGTGGTGGCCGAATGCTCCCGGATGAGCTCCGTCTGCAGTGAAATCGACTCGCTCGGAGCTGCATTCGAAGGTGCGGCCGACATCGTCGAGGCCGCCCAAGCGCACGTGCGGGCTCAGGTGTCGGCGGCTACGACGAGCGGGTTCGCGGTACGGGCCGACGGTGTGGTGAATCCCGAAGGGATGATCGCGCTGATTCCCGACAGCCTGGGTGACGAGAAGACGCGTCGAGCCGACGAACTGCGTTCTGCAGCAAATCAATTGACCGAGGACATCCAGAGTGCTCTGCGCCAGGCCGAGAGTGTCGCTCTCGACGCTGCGCAGCAGCTGGCCGAGCCCACCGAGGTGCTGACGGCGCTCGCCCTCGACAATCCCACCGGAAAGTTCGTCGAGAACCCGGACGGGTCGTTCTCCTGGATGCCGGACTGGCCGCCGACCATCGCGGCGTCGGTCGTCGGAGGCATGGCCGCCGTGACAAGGCGGGCGCTGGAAATACCCGGTGTCGAATCCGTCGACGACGTTGCCAAGAACATCGGACGCGGGCTCGGGGTCTTCGGAGTCGTTGCCGGTGCGATTCCCGGAATTGCGGGAAAAATCGACGAGGGCGTGAACCCGGCCGAGGCCGTGATCGTCGAGGCGACGCCGATAGTCGCGGGAGCAATTACGACCTGGGCGTTCGGAGCCGTGGGTGGCATGGCGGGTTCCATTTTTCCGGGGCCCGGCACGGTGGCCGGCGCTGCTGCCGGGATCGCACTGGGCCAAGTCGTCAGCTACGGCGTGGAGAAGTTGTTCGAGGCGGCAGGAAAATGAGCGAGATCAGAGACGATCGCACGCCACAGACCGAGGACGTGCTGCGTAAGAGCCTGGTAGCACAGAAGTATCCATTGTGGGTGCGGACGTGGCGCAGTGTTCACCTGGGTTGGCTGGTAGCTCTCGGGGCTTCGTCTGCATTCCTTGCCGCGACGATCGTGGCTCCGGTTCTCCTGTTCGAGACGCTTTCTGGGGAGACCGTTCTCCTCGTGTCGCCGCTGGTGCTCGCGGTGCTGATGCCGCTCACAGCGGCCGTGGCGTTGTCCGGCATCGGGTCTGCGCGGCTGTCGCTGTTCGTGCGACCGGTGACTGTCGCCGGAGTCGGCCGAGGCGTGGCAGTGCCGGGGCGGGGGACTGTGTTGTATCGCAGCGGAATACTCGCATTCGCGTTGGTGTCCGGCCTGTCCTACATCCACTGGGGAGGAGACGCACGGGTAAGTACGACGCGTCACGACCTGAGCGTCGTAATCATGTCGCACTTCGGCGCTCCGATATGTCTGCTGTTTTTCGCACTGAGTGTGCTCGTCGTCAATCGGACCCGAATTTCACTGCATCCCGATGGCCTCGTGGAGGAGATCTATCGGCGCCGCGGATGGAAGGCCACCACTGCAATCACGGTTGTCCCGTGGGACGGGATCGTCGAGCTGCAGCCGCGGACGCATCCGAATCCTGCGGTGTCGCATTCACATTGGTACCCCACCATCCGAGTCGTGTATCGCGACCCTGCCGGTGGAACGGATCAGGTGCTGGTCCTGATGGCGTGCGAGAAGAAGGTCGAGCCCAACGCACTGCTGTCCGTACTGCAGTGGTGTCGGGCCAATCCCTGGGGCCGTGCGCAGCTTGCCCACGACGACGCGCGAGAGCTACTGCGACCGCCTCGATTCCTCGATCGCATCGAAGCAGACCGAGCGGCGTCGATGTCGGGTCGACGGGACGTCCGGTGACAACTCAGGAGCAATCGATGCAGAGCGTTCTGCAACAGCAGGATGTCGAGCTCGTGCCCGTACATCTCGACGAATGCGCAAGGTTCGGTCTGGAGCTCCCCGCGCTGCCGGGGTGGGATCTCGTTCCTGCGCATCTGTTTCCGCACGCCACCGCGGTGCTGTGTTCTCCGACAGATGCGGTCGACGGATTCGTTCCCAACGCGGCAGTCTTGACCGGAAAGTTGACGCGGTCACTCGATCCGCAGACCCTGCTGGCATGTGGGTTCGGCGACTCTCGGGCACTTCCGGAATGGATCGACGTCAGCTACGACCGTGAACCGTTCTGCGGTCTACCGTCCGTTTCGATTGCGGGTCGGTACGACTGGGACGGTCGGACGCTGTTCGCTCGGACTAGGTATGTCGTGGTCCACCACATCGTCGATCAGTACCTCGTCCAATTGACGGTCACCTTGCCGGAACGGGTCAGGTCTCGATTGGCTTGGGCAGCAGACGAATTCGTGGACGAGGTTCGTATCGGGAGAAACTAGGTCGTAGGCAGCCTGCGCAGTTCCTCAGCAACGTCATCCGTCGTGCAGATGGATTCGACGATGCCTTCGAGCTCTGCTGCATCCTCTTCTCCCACCAGGCGGGCAATTTTGGCTCTGATCCCGCCGTAATTCATCGGGAAGTGGTCGACATCTCCGACGGGATTCGGGGTCGAGGCAGACATGGCAGTTCCATCTCGGAATTCGATCGTCACCTCGGCAGCCCGGCGCTCGGGTAGAAGCTCATCGAACTCGCCGGCCGAGGAGATATCGACCCGGGCGCTGAATTGTTGCGCGCGAGAGAAAGTGGGACCATCCGGATCGAGCGCGTCGACGTCGATCGCGTCGGACAAGAACGCAGCAGCGACGACGAACGGTAGCGAGAACATCGCGCCGAGGCGAGTGCTCGGATTGCGTTGGAACAGCGGCTCCGCCAGTGAATGTGTACGCACGACGACCCTTGCGATGTCGTCGGCTGACCAGTCGGCATGGCTGCGCAGACTCCGCACGGTGTCGATGGCGGCATGTGTGTAGGAGCAACTCGCATGCTGCTTGGAATAACCTTCGAGAGTCAGCCATCGCTCACCGAGATTCTCGGTGAGCTTCGCCAGATCCAGCGTGCCGATGATCGAGCCCAGTGAATGCTCGATCGCACCGGTGTTGCCCACCACACCCGCACTGGCCAGTCGTGCGGCGTTCGTACCGGCCCGCGCCGCACCGCCGATCCAGAGGTTGCGTGCAAAGTTACCGTCGAGCACCACAGCCCACGGCGCTACCTGCACCAACGCCGCGGACGAATCGATCGCTGCAGCAATGGCATCGCGGTCGCATCCGTGAACGACGGCGGCCGCAGTCGCCGCACCGGTCGCACCCCAATGCCCGTGGGTGTGCCATGCACTGTTCCGCGTCAGCGCATAGCCGAACCTGGCCGCCACTTCGTATCCGGCGACAACGGCGGTGAGGAAGGTGGGACCGGAGATCCGCTGGGGTGCACGTCGCGCTGCTGCAATCGCTGCAGGCACCACGTGCGCGGCGGGGTGTCCAGAGGCGTACTTGTTGCCTTCGTCGAGTTCGAGGCAGCACGAGGCAATAGCGTCGAGTTCGGCAGCCGATTCGACCGTGGTGCCGTGGGGTCCGCCGAGCGGGTGCGTCGAGCCGGGCTCGGCGTTCCAGTGGGCGCGTACTCGTGTCATCTCTGTGGTGCGCGCCCCGGCGAGTGTCACGCCCAGCAGGTCCAACAGAACGAGCCGTGCGCGCTCGACGAGGTTGTCCGGCAGGGGCCGGCCGCGAAGTATGTCGACTGCTTGGGCGAGCCGCGCGACGGAGGCGACGTGTTCCGTTGAGCGAAACGACAATGAACCGTCCATCGGTGAAGGTTAGAAGCAGATGGCTCTGATCGTCAATGACACAACTGATATTGCCTGGACTGTTACTCTGACTACATCGCTTAGCCGTGAACTGGGTCGCTCCACAATGTTCCGCTTGGCGAAACGAATGCATTGCTGACGTGATCGGCGCGCTCAGCGAGTAGAAGGAGACAATCAATGTCCGATCAACTCCTCGATGCCGTCCAGCAGGGCGTGCACACGGTGGATCTCGGGAGACAATTGCGAGTGGGAATGCCGCAGTCGCCCAATCACCCGCAGTTCTGGCACACGCTGCCGCGCAGACACGGGGACATGACACGGTCGGACGGCGGTAGTGCAGCCAACGACATGATCACGACGGGTACCCACGTCGGAACCCACATCGACGCGCTTGCGCACGTGAGTCACAACGGGAAACTGCACGGCGGTGCCGACGCGGGCCAGTCCTGCCTCGGTGGAAAGTACGTGGAGCACGGCGTGCACACCATCGCACCGATGATCCGGCGCGGTGTACTGCTGGACATCCCCAGGCTTCTCGGTGTCGGTCGCTGCGACGGAGGTTACGAGATCACGGTCGACGATCTCGAATCTGCCTGCGCTGCACAGTCGGTCGAGATCGGTACCGGCGACGTAGTGCTGATTCGCAGCGGCTGGGGTCAGCTCTTCGACGAAGGCCTGCCCTACGTCGGAGGCCCTTCCGGCGTGCCGGGGGTCAGCGAAGCCGGGGCTCAGTGGCTCGCTGCCCTGCAGGTGCACGCGGCTGGTGCCGACACCATCGCGTTCGAACGACTCGCCCCCGGCGGAGGTCACGCTCTCCTGCCCGCACACCGAGTGCTGTTGGTGGAGAGCGGAATCTACATCATCGAAGCGTTGGACCTCGAAGAATTGTCGCGTCAGGAGATCTTCGAGTTCACGTTCCTGCTGGTGCCGCTGAACATCTTCGGTGCAACCGGCTCGCCGGTTCGCCCTCTGGCGGTGACGTCCGCATGAGTGAACTCACCCTCGCGCAGCAGGTGGCGCGGTTCGCTGTGAACACGCGATACGAGGATCTGCCGGAAGATGTGGTGGCCTCGGTCGGTATGCGCGTTCTCGATACCCTCGGAATCGCGGTCGCGGCCACGGACCTCGATACCAGCCGCGCCGCCATCGCATGGGCGTGCGAACAGGGTGGCACTGCGACGGCGACAGCCATCGGAGTCGACGTCGCGCTACCGCCCATGCTCGCCGCATTCGTCAACGGGGTGCTCGCGCACTCCTTGGACTTCGACGACACACATCTGCCCTCTATCCTGCATCCGAGCGCCAGCGTGGTTCCCGCTGCCTTGGCTGCTGCCCAGGAACACGGTGCCGACGGCCGCGCCCTGGTGCGCGGCATCGCAATCGGCCTCGAGGTCTGCGTTCGGCTCGGCATGGCAGGCTTCGACCCGGACGCCAAGAACTCGGTGTTCTTCGAGCACGGCCAACACGCAACCTCCATTTGCGGCGCGATGGGTGGTGCCGTAGCGGCTGCCGTCATCGGGGGTGCTTCCGAGACCGGGATCGTCGACACCATGGGCATTGCGGCGTCGATGGCATCGGGCATCATCGAAGCCAACCGCACCGGCGGAACCGTCAAGCGCATGCACTGCGGGTGGGCCGCGCATTCCGCACTGTCGGCCGCGGGACTGTCCAGGCACGGGATCACCGGCCCGCCGACGGTCCTCGAAGGCCGGTTCGGGTTCTTCCAAGCCTGGTTGCACGAACCGGGCCGGGCAAACGAAATAGTCGCCGGACTCGGTACCGAGTGGGCGGTTCCGGGCATATTCTTCAAACCGTATCCCGCCAACCACTTCACCCATGCCGCCATCGACGCAGGGGTTGCGCTACGCAAGCGCGGAATCGTGTTGGAGGACATCGGCACATTGGAGCTGGGTGTCCCGGCCGCAAACCTGCGCACGATCGGTGAACCGATCGAGGTCAAGCGCACTCCTGCGACCGGTTACATGGCTCAGTTCAGCGGCCCGTACGCCGTGGTCGTCGGACTGCTGGGCGGTGGGGGACTCGGTGCCGCTCTCGAGGACTACTCCGACGAGTTGGCCAACGATCCGCAGCGGCGGGAGTTGATGGCAAAGGTCTCGGTGGTGCCGGATTCGCGGTGCGACGCCATTTTCCCCCATCAGTTCCCGGCGGTCCTGACGGCCACGATGACCGACGGTTCCGTACTCGTCGAAGAAGTCCTGACGACTCGCGGTGGTCCGGAAAGACCACTGTCGTTCGAGGAGGTGTCGGCCAAGTTCACCAGCAACGCGCAACAGTTCCTGAGCGAGACCGAGCTCGGTGCGTTGGCCGGTCGTTGCCATGCACTCGGCGACTTGTCGAACATCACCGAACTGCTTGCGCCCCTGACGGTATCGAAGAACCAGTAGAGGCGCTGCACCGCCCAGTTCTCGGCTGGGCGGTGCAGTAGTTCGGCTGATTACGCGCGAGCCAGGACTTCCCGAGCTCCACGAACCACGGCTTCGTCGACGAATCGGCCGGAGTCGTCGACCGTCGGTCCTCCGTGAGCTGCGTCGTACAGCTTGAGCAACCTCCGAGCGGCGTTCACATCTTCGTGGGTGGGTGTGAGTGCGGCGTTGATGATGGGCACCTGGCTGGGGTGCAGTGCTGTTCGGGCTCGAAAGCCCATCTCGACAAACCGTGCGGTGGTGGTCTCGAAGCCGGCGAGGTCTCGGAAGTCCGTCGAGGTGGGTGCGATCGGGGCTGCGATACCAGCTGCAGCGCAGTCGATCACGATGCTCGTGCGGATTCCGTCGATCACCGTCGCCGTGTCCTCGGAGCGGGTGATGCGCAGGTCTGCCAAGAGGTCGACCTCGCCTATCCCGAACGTGCGAATTCGGTTGCAGCGGGTCATCTCCGGCAAGGCACGCAGTGCGTGGGCGGTTTCGACGAGACCGATCAATTCGACATCGGGGAGCCCTCTCTCGGAGAGGATTCGGTCGGCATGGGTGAGCGAATCCACCGAACATTTTGCAACCATGATGCCGGTGATCCCCACCCTGCCTACCGCGTCGAGATCCTCCTCGAGGAATTCGGGGGTGACGCGAACCCACACTTCGGTGGCGGTCGGCTCTGTGATGTCGAGCCACTGCGCGACGTCGTGGCGAGCTCGTTCCTTGTACGGCAACGGAACTGCGTCTTCGAGGTCGATGATAACGGCGTCGGCCGCGCCTCGTACTGCCTTGTCGAACAGCTTGGGCTTGACCGCAGGAACATAGAGAAACGACCGGGCGGAGGACAGTGTCATCGGCTTGTACGAGCTTCCAGGATCTGGGTGATCGATGTCGCGGCGGCGACCACCTGGCGGGCATGAATCATGTGTTCGTCGTCCGCCGAGGACGAGTAGCGGAAGGCCGGACCGGACGAACTGACAGAGCCGAGTACATGTGCGGCCCCGTCGAAGAACGGTGCCGCAATGGAGGCAGCTCCGGTGTTCCGCTCGTTCGTGGAGGTAGCGTACCCATTGGTTCGGATGTCCTGAAGTCCTGCGTGGAAGCGACTTTCGTCGGCATCGGGGGAGTGTGCCCGCAGCTCTTGGAAGGCTTCCACCGCAAAGCGTTCGGGCAGGAAGGCCAATATCGCGCGGCTCGATGCTCCTGAGTGCAAAGCGTACTGGGGCCCGATCTCGACCACCATCTTCACCTCTTGCGGGCTCTCGTACTGGTCGAGGTACACGCGTCGATGTCCGACGAGGACCGACAGAGTTGCGGTCTCACGGGTTTGAGCGCGCAGGGAACGCAGGACCGGGGCAGCGACGGACCTGACGTCCAGCTGGCTCCACGCCTTGGTTCCGAGGCCGATAGCCGCAGGACCGAGGGCGTATGTCGACTCTCCCACGACCGGCTGCACGATCGAGCGTGACGCCAGCGATTGCAGGATTCGGTGAACGACAGCTTTGCTCAGTTCGAGTCTGCGCGCGATCTCCGAAACCCCCAGGGCCCGATCGGATTGTGCGAAAGCAATGAGCACATCGGCGACGCGATCTGCCGACTCCGTGCCTGTCGATGTTTCCAGTACCGGCTTGCTGACCATATGTGTCACCTTTCGGATGTGCCTGCGTTCCGCTGGGCGAACCATACCCGTAACAAGAATTTGACGAAAGGTCCTGTTCTGAGCGCGTGATGCATGACATACTCGGTTCCAGCGAGAAAAGTCATCAATCTGATGGTGCGCTCAGCGGAACGATTGAGTTCCGCCCTCTTGTTCGACTCGGCGCCGGTGGGTGCGGAAGGCAGACACAACAATGAAGAAGCTCGTAGGTGTGCTGACAGCGGTTGCGGTCGTGGGTGCGGCAGCGTGTGGATCCTCATCGGGTTCGGACGATTCGGGGCCGATCAAGATCGGCTCGGTGCACCCCACCACCGGTGCGCTCGCCGGTGTGGGTGGTCTGATGAACGACGGTGCAGCGCTGGCAGTTTCCGACATCAATGCGGCAGGCGGCATCGCAGCCCTCGACGGGCGGTCACTCGAACTGGTGTCCGGTGACAGCCAGGGCAAGGCCGAAGTCGGCCAGAGCGAGGCGCAACGCTTGATCGACGACGGTGCCGTGTCCCTCGTCGGTACGTACCAGAGCGACGTGACGCAGAACGTCGCGTCGGTCGCCGAACGGTCTCGTGTGCCCCTGGTAATCGACGTCGCGGTGGACGACAAGATTCTCGAACAGGGTTACCAGTATTCGTTCCGTATGCAGCCGAATGCCTCGAGCATGGGCACCGACGGTGCCAAGGCGCTCGCCGCGATCGAGGAGCAGACCGGCCAGGCCATCGACAGAGTGTCGTATCTGCACATCGAAGGCTCGTTCGGCGACAGCGTCTTCGACGCCTTCGAGGCCGAAGCAGCAAATCAGGGAATCTCCTCCGTGCAGGAAATCACCTATCCGGCAACGAACTTCTCGGACGCGACCACCCAGGTTCGGGAGGCAGCCGTGTCCAATCCCGATGTCATCGTCGCCACCGGTTACTACCCGGACGGGTTGTTGATCGCTCGCGCGGTCGAGCAGTTGAACCTGAACGTCAAGGGCGTGTACGGAATTGCCAACGGCGCGTTCGACGACAGCTCCTTCCCGAGCGATGCCGGTGCTGCCGGCGCAGGCGTTCTCAGTGCCAATTACCACTTCGATGCCACCAGCGACCGCGTCACCGACATCCGTGCACGCTTCGAGGCTCAGTACGGGCGACCCATGGAAACGGCAGCGATGTTGTCCTACCAGGCAGTCGAGGTCATCGCGGCCGGCTTGGAAGGCGGCGCTTCGACCGACCCCGAGGATCTGCGGGACGCGATTGCGGGCGTCTCGATCGAGGATCCGTTGCTCGCGTTCAGTGGGCCGATCGAGTTCGACGAAACCGGTGAGAACAAGAACGCGACCGTCATCGTCACCCAGGTACGCGACGGTGCGATCGCCCAGGTCTTCCCCGAAGAATTCGCAACGGACGCAATCGAGTTCCCGGTAGGGGCGGGACAATGACGTCCACGGCCCCAACCGTCGACAAGGCGGGAAAGCGCGGACTCTCGGGTCTCGGCCCCGGTGCTCCCGTGCTGGCCGCGATCGTCGTCGTCATGGCGGTCATCTATTTCGTCGGTGGTAAGGACCAGGGACTGGTCACCCAGGCGGTCGTCTCCGGTCTGCTGCTCGGCGGCGTCTACGCATTGATCTCGGTCGGGTTGACGCTCATCTTCGGTGTTCTCGGCATCGTCAACTTCGCCCAGGGAGCGATGCTGACGATGGCCATGTACATCGTCTACGCCTTGTCCACGGCAGGCCTTCCGGTCTACGTTGCGACACTCGTGGCGGTTCCGCTGATGTTCGTCTTCGGCATGATCGTGCAGGCGACGTTGCTGACCAAGCTGACGATCAGCGGGAGCCACGACGGCCCGCTGCTGGTCACTCTCGGTCTGTCGCTGTTGATCATCAACGTGCTGTTGATGATCTTCGGCGGACGTCCACAGTCGGTGCAGGCACCGATCGACGGTTCGCTGAACGTGCTCGGGGCCGTCGCATCATGGCCACGTGTGGTGGCGTTCATCGGTGCTGCGCTCGTCGCCGTTGCGTTGACCGCCGTGTTGAAGCGGACGCCGCTCGGCTTGTCGATCAGGGCAGTTGCGTCGAACTCGGAGGGGGCCAAGCTCGTCGGCGTCGACATCGGCCGGGTCTACGCTCTCACCTTCGGAATCGGCGCGGCCTGTGTGGCCGTGGCCGGCGGATTGATGACGCCGTTCACCAGCCTCACACCGTCGGTCGGCGAGCAGTTCACGATTCTGGCGTTCGTCATCGTCGTTCTCGGCGGACTCGGCAGCGTCGTCGGTGCCGTAGTCGGCGGGCTGATCATCGGGCTCGTGCAGACGGTCGGCGCGCTCTACCTACCCGGAACGGGGTCGCTGATCCTCGTGTTCGCGGTGTTCGTCCTCGTCCTGTTTCTCAAGCCCGAAGGATTGTACGGAGCTCGCCGATGACAACGACCGGTACCGCACCCACCCCGGTGCAGGACGATTCACGACTGAAGGACACGTGGCTTCGTCGCCAACTGATCACGCTGGCAATAGGATTCGTCGTCGTCGCGGCATTGCCGTTGATGCTGGGCGAGCAGGCGCAGACGGTGGCCGTCCGCACGTTGATCTTCGCGATCATGGCAGTGGCCTGGAACATCATGAGCGGCTTCGGCGGCATGTTCAGCTTCGGCCACGCCGCGTTCTTCGGCATCGGTGCGTACACCGGTGCGTTCCTGCTCGTCGAACACGATGTGTCGCCGTGGATCTCGATGATCGTGGCCGCGTGTATCGCCGCTGTGGTGGGCACACTGATCGCCTATTTGTGCCTGCGTTACCGGCTTGCCGGTTCGTACTTCGCGCTGGCCACGTTCGCCTTCGCTCAGATGTTCCTGCTGTTGGTACAGAACCTGGAGGTCTTCAACAAGACCGAGGGCTTCAATGTGCCGATCCTGCCTCGTGATTCGTGGTGGATGCTGCAATTCGAGAAGGGCAGCGCCAACTACCTATGGATCCCGTTGGTGATACTTGCTCTCGCAGTTCTCGGCACCATCTTCTACACGCGTTCTCGTGCAGGCCAGTTCGTCCAGGCCACCCGCGACGACGAGACAGCCGCAGCATCGCTCGGTATCGACACGATGAAGTATCGGCTGGTCGCCGTCGCGGCGAGTTGTGCGCTGACCGCCGTCGCCGGCGTCTATTACACGCAGTACTACTTCTTCGTCGGACCCGAGCAGGCCTTCGGCTCGGCGGTATCGGTCGAAGCCATCGTGCCGGCCGTCATCGGCGGAATCGGAACGATCTGGGGCCCGGTGATCGGTGCAGCCGTCATCGGGCCGCTGTCCGAGTTGATCAATCAGTTGCTCAGAAATCCGCCGCAATTCCTCGAATTCCTGCAAGGAACAATCGGTTTGGACGTCGCCGCCTATTCGGTGATCCTCATTCTGATCGTGATCTTCCTGCCCAAGGGAATCTTCGGGACGATCCGTGAGAGGTGGAACCGATGAGCCTGTTGAGCATCGAGAACCTGAGCAAGTCCTTCTCGGGAATCCACGCGGTACGCGAGGTCAGCCTCGACGTGCCCGAGCACGAATTCCTCGGCATCATCGGCCCCAACGGGGCAGGTAAGACGACCCTGTTCTCCCTGCTGTCGGGTGAGCAGCCCCCGACAGCAGGCCGAGTGATCTTCGACGGAACGGATATCACCGGATGGCCGGCGAGCAAGATCGCGCGGGCCGGTCTGGTTCGTACGTTCCAGCTGATGCGGCCGTTCGAGTCGATGTCGGTACTCGAGAACGTCACCATTGCCGCACTGTCGAAGCGTAAGTCCCGCAAAGATGCTCGACGCCACGCACTCGAAGTGCTCGACCGGGTCCAACTGTCGGATCAGGTCGGCGGCAAGGTCTCGACCATGTCCACGGCGGGGTTGAAGCGACTCGAACTCGCGCGGGCTCTCGCGATGGAGCCGCGGGTCGTCCTCCTCGACGAAGTACTGGCCGGGCTCGTACCCGCCGAGCGCGCACCCATGATCGAGCTGTTGCGCAGCGTGCATCAGCAAGGTCAGACGGTGATGTTCGTAGAGCACATCATGGCAGCGGTGATGGCGTTGTCCGAGCGTTTGGTCGTCATGCACGAGGGCGCTGTGTTGACCTCGGGCGACCCGCGCACTGTCGTCGCCGACGAACGAGTCGTCGAGGCCTACCTCGGTGAGGAGAAGACCGCATGATGCTCGAAATCGACGACCTCCACGCCGGCTACCGCAGGCTGGAGATTCTGCACGGACTGACGCTGGGGGTCGACAAGAACGAGATCGTCTCGCTCATCGGTGCCAACGGTGCGGGTAAGACGACGACGCTACGTGCGTTGTCCGGCCTCGTCACCACGTCGGGTGGCCGAATCATGTTGGACGGAAACCCCATTCACGGCATGCGTGCCGATCGAATCGTCAAGGCGGGTCTGGTCCACGTGGCGCAGGACCGCGCGCTGTTCGGTAGCCTCTCCGTAGCCGAGAACCTCGAGATGGGTGCCTACTCGCAGAAGCACGGAACCGTACGCTCGTCGTTGGATTCGGTCTTCGAGTTGTTCCCCATCCTCGCCGAACGCCGGGAACAACGCGCCGACACCATGTCCGGTGGGCAACAACAGATGTTGGCCATCGGACGAGCCATGATGGCCCGTCCCCGGGTGCTGACGCTGGACGAACCGTCCGTCGGACTGGCACCGAAACTCGCCGCGGAGGTTCTCGACGCTATCGTGCGCATCCGCGACTCCGGCGTGACGGTGCTGATAGTCGAACAGAACGCCGCGCAGGCACTGGCGATCTCCGATCGCGCCTACGTGATCGAGAGCGGCTCGATCGTGTTGACCGGCAGCGGTTCCGAACTGGCAGACGACGAACGCGTCAAAGCGGCGTACCTCGGCATTTAGGAGCCCCACGCACATGCACCTCTTGGCTTTCACCCCGATCGACGTCGACTCGGCCGAACTGGCTCGTCGGCAGCGTCGGTACGACCAGTTGGCCCCGTCCGGCGTCACTGTCGAACTCCGCAACATCGGACCCGACGCGCCCGATGCGCTCGACACGGAATTGGACATCAGACGTTCCGAGGATGTCCTGTCTGCGGCCTTTCATGCTCTACGCGACACCGAAGCAGACGGCTTCCTGCCCGACTGCGTGCTGGATCCGTGCGCAGAGGAAGCGGACTCGTTTGCTGTACCCCTGTACGGATTGACTCGACTGACCGCGTCGTTCCACGCATCCCAAGGAAGCCGCATCGGCGCTCTGGCCCGAAACGAGGCCATCGCCGCCGAACTGGACCGCAGGCTCGGCTTCTATGGACTCGTCGCCGAGGCCACTGTTGTTCTGGGACTGGGTGTTCACGACATCGCCGATACTCGGGCGTGGGGACGAGCAGTGTCCGAGCACGCGCGCGAGTTGCACTGCGACGTCGCCATCAACGCCTGTTCGGCAGTCGACCTGACGGATCCTCCGGTGTCTCCGTGGGTAGTGGACCCGACAGCAACGGCGCTACGACTGCTGGGACTTCGCAGCGAATTGAAGGTCCTCGCATGAGCGCGGAGGGCCCCGATCTCGTCGTTGCAGGTGCGGGCGGCGGACTCGTTGCGGCGCTCAGGGCTGCCCAGCTCGGTCTCGACGTATTGGTGGTCGAGGCGAGCGAACACTTCCGGCGCGGCAACAACACGGCGATGTCCACCGCGATGATCCCGGGCGCGGGCTCGCGGTGGCAACGCGACGCGGGAATCGACGACTCACCGCAGCAGTTCGTCGACGACGTGATGCGCAAGACCAAGGGCACAGCCGACGCTCGGTTGGCCACGGCGCTTGCCGACGTCAGCGCTCCCTTGGTGGAATGGTTGGCAGATCATCTGGATCTTCCGCTGGCGTTGGTGACCGACTTCGCGTACCCGGGGCACTCCCGATTACGTTGTCACACAGTCGAAGGCCGACACGGTAGCGCGATGCTCGATCACCTCGCCCGCGCTGTGGCGGCCGAGCCTCGGATCGACATGCTGGTTCCGGCGCGCCTCACCGATGTGTCGGTCGACCTCGACGGTGGAGTGGACGCGGTGACTGTCACGCTGCCCGACGGCAGCACCGAGGTCATCCCTACTCGCGCAGTCCTGTTGGCCACCAACGGATACGGCGCGAACGAGGCTCTCGTGGAGCAGTACGCTCCGGAAATATCGTCGGCGCGGTACCACGGTAGCGAGCACTCCACCGGAGACGCTCTCGCCATCGGGCGCAAGCTGGGAGCGGATGCGGCGTACCTCGACGCCTACCAGGGGCACGCGGCACTGTCGAAGAAGGCGACGACGCTCGTCGGCTGGGCGACTGTGATGCACGGCGGAATCGTGCTCGACGCAACGGGCCGCCGATTCGGTGACGAAACCACCGGCTACTCCGAATATGCCGCCGCTCTCGCGGCTCGGCCCGGATCCGAGGGCTGGGTCGTCATCGACAGGGAGGTCTACGACAAGTGCCTGTCGTTCAAGGACTTCGAGCAGACGGTGGCCTCCGGTGCGGCAGTGTGGGCCGATGACGCTGCAACTCTGGGCGACGCGACCGGCCTGCCGGCCGAGGCGGTGGCAGAAGAACTCGCGGCTGTGGCAGGGTATGCACAGGGCGACGTGCCGGATCCATTCGGCCGCAGCTCTTTCGAGCACAACCTGAGCGAACCGTACGCGGCCATCAAAATCGTCCCCGCGTTGTTTCACACGCAGGGCGGCCTCGTCGTCGACGAGAACGCGCGAGTACTGCGGCCCGACGGGTCTGCAATCGACGGCCTGTTCGCCTCCGGCGGCGCGGCAATGGGCATCTCGGGCCACGGGGCCGCCGGTTATCTGGCGGGCAACGGGTTGTTGCCCGCGCTCGGGCTTGCGTACCTCGCGGCCAGTTCTCTCACAACTTCCTAACTAGTGAAAAATCTCGAAAGGACAATCATGTCAACGTTGTTGATCACCAACGCCCGAGTCGTGCGACCGGGATCGGCCGCTCCCGACGAGGGGGAGTTCCTCGACCTTCTCATCGAAGACGGCAAGTTCACCCGCATCGAAGCGGGAATCGATGCTGCCGGAGTCGATACGGTCATCGACGCCGCAGGCAAGGTTGCGTTCCCCGGTGTGGTCGACGCGCATCAGCACTGGGGTATCTACAACTCACTCGGTGAGGACGCCGAAATCGAGTCGCGGGCCTGCGTGCAGGGCGGCGTCACCACCTCGCTGTCCTACATGCGTACCGGGCAGTACTACATGAACACCGGCGGCTCCTACGCCGACGTCTTCCCGACCGTGCTCGAGGCCACCGAGGGCCGACCGTACGTGGACTACGCCTACCACCTGGCACCGATGTCCAAGGGTCACATCGACGAAATCCCGGCACTTATCGCCGAGCACGGCGTCACCTCGTTCAAGATCTTCATGTTCTACGGCAGCCACGGCCTGCACGGCCGCTCGACCGACCAGAGCGAGTTCCTGATGACGCCCAAGGGTGAGCGTTACGATCTCGCGCACTTCGAGTTCGTCATGCGCGGAATTCAGGCTGCGCGAGAACAGTTCCCGGACAAGGCCGATCACATCTCGCTGTCGCTGCACTGCGAGACCGCCGAAATCATGAGTGCGTACACCAAGATCGTCGAAGAAGAAGGCACATTGCAAGGCCTGGCCGCCTACAGCGCGTCACGGCCACCGCACTCCGAGGGCCTCGCCGTCACGATCGCGTCGTTCCTGGCCGACGAGACGCAGCTGCCGAACATCAACCTGCTGCACCTGTCCTCGCGCAAGGCGCTGACGGCGGCAATGCGGATGGCGAAGGCCTTCCCGCACGTGAACTTCCGTCGTGAGGTGACCATCGGGCACCTGTTGGCAGATATCGACACCGCCTACGGGCTCGGCGGCAAGGTCAACCCGCCGTTGCGTCCGCGAGACGACGTCGAAGCGTTGTGGGAGCACCTGCTGGCCGGCGATATCGACTGGGTTGTCAGCGATCATGCGTGCTGCAAGGACGAGAAGAAGTTCGCCGAGGACCGCGGCGACATCTTCGCCGCTAAGTCCGGCTTCGGCGGGGCCGAGTACCTGCTCCCCGGTTTGGTCAGCGAAGGCCGCAAGCGCGGGCTGAGCTGGCGCCGGATCGCCGAGCTCACGTCCCTCAACCCGGCGTTGCGCTACGGCCTGCCGGGCAAGGGCGACATCGCCGTCGGGATGGATGCAGACCTCGCGCTGGTCGACCCCGATCACACCTGGACCGTGAGCCCCGAAGACTCCGAGTCGGCCCAGGAATACACGCCGTTCCAGGGCTTCGAACTCGGTGCCAAGGTGACCGACACGTTCGTCCGCGGACAGCGTGTGCTTGCTGACGGTGCCGTCTCCGGCGCGCCCGCCGGTCGCTACCTGCACCGCCCGTACCTGTGACGGGGCCGCTCGAGGGCGTCAAGGTACTCGATATCTCGACGATCCTCGCCGGGCCGCTCGTCGCGCAGATCCTGGGTGATTTCGGTGCCGAGGTTGTCAAGATCGAGCACCCGACGAAGCCCGACGGGATGCGGGGACACGGTCTGGACAAGGACGGACACCCGCTGTGGTGGACGATGATCAGCCGCAACAAGCGGACGATGACGTTGAATCTCGGCAACGAGCGCGGAGCGGAGATCTTTCGGCGTCTCGCGGCAGAGGCCGATGTGGTGGTCGAAAACTTCCGGCCGGGCACACTCGAGCGCTGGGGGCTGGGATACGACGTCCTGTCCGAAGTGAACCCCGGCCTGATTCTGTTGCGTGTCACCGGTTTCGGGCAGACCGGGCCGTATTCCACCAGGCCCGCATTCGGAACACTCGTCGAGTCGATGAGCGGCTTCGCCCACCTGACCGGTGAAGCCGACGGCCCGCCGACGCTCCCCGCATTCGGGCTCGCCGATTCCCTCGCCGGAATAGCGGGCTCGTCGGCGGTGTCCATGGCATTGCTGCATCGCACCAACAACGGCGGCAAGGGGCAGGTCATCGACCTCGACCTGTTGAGCCCGATCATGGCCGCGGTGGGCCCGGGCGTCATCTACGCCGACCAGTTGGGTATCGACCAGGAGCGCACCGGAAACAGGTCCAGCAACAACGCACCACGCAACCTGTACAAGACGGCGGACGGCCATTGGCTGGCGATCTCCACGAGCGCCAATTCGATAGCCGAACGCGTCCTGGTGCTGGTGGGTCACCCCGAGGTGCTCGACGAACCCTGGTTCGCGACCGGCCGGCAGCGCGCCGCGCACGCGGATTTGTTGGACGATTACGTCGGGGGCTGGATCGCCGAGCGGACGCGGGACGTCGTCATCGACGAGTTCGAGAAGGCAGGTGCTGCAGTCGCTCCCGTGTACAAACCCAGCGAACTGCTGTCGGATCCGCAGGTCAATGCAATCGAGATGGTGACGACCGTGGAAGACGACGATCTGGGGCCGGTCCGTATGCAGAATGTCATGTGGCGGATGGGCGGTAGCCCCGGCCGAATTCGGCACACCGGTCGACGGCACGGGGCCGATACCGACGTCGTACTGTCCGAACTCGGCTGTACGGCGGACGAGATCGAGGCCATGCGACGCGACAGCGTGGTGTAGATCGATCCCGCGGTAGCGGGTGTCGGAACGCCGCGGCGGGTCAGGCGGGGAGCTGTCGAATCACCGAAGCGACGGCCTCTGCCTGGTCTGCGATACGAGGGCCCCATCGACTCGACAGGTCCTCGTCCATCGGGAAGATCCGGCCGTCGCGGACGGCGGTCATCGACCCCCAACCCGGTCGCGACGAGACGGAAGCGGCTGTGACGCCACAGCATTGGGCGTCGGCAAGAAACACCACATCCGGGTTCGACGTGATCACGGCCTCGGCGGCGAGCTGCGGGTAGTCGCCGGCGTCGGAACCGTCGGCGATGCTGGTGAGTCCGAACAGACCGTAGATCTGCCCGACGAAGCTCGCACTCGTCACCGTGTACAACGTGTCATCGAGTTCGTGGAAGTACGTCAGCGGCGCCTCGCGGGTCGGGACGCTCGCGACGGCTGCATCGATCCGGTCACGAGTCCGGGATACGACGGCATCGCCGTCGGCGTCGTGGCCGGTGGCGTCCGCGACGCGCTCGATCTGCGAGTAGGCATCGTCGATGCTCGTCGCGGCAGGCAGCACCAGCGTCGGAACGCCTGCCTCGGCCAGTGTCGACGTCACGAGGCCCAGGTCGGTGGAGGCGATCACCAGATCGGGGTCGTACGCCACGATCGCTTCGAGGCTCGGGGTGAACGCCGACAACCCTGTCTTCGGAGCATCGGCGGGGAAGTCCGATTGATCGTCCACGGCCACCACCTGGTCGCCCGCCCCGACGGCGTACAGCGTCTCCGTCGCGGTCGGGCTCAGCGACACGATCTTCTGTGGAGCAGCTTCGATGGTGACCGAGCCGCCGTCCGAGCCGGACGTGATCGTCCTCGGAAACTCGCCAGTCGCCGCGGGTGCCGGATCGGCGGCGGGTGGCGCGTCCGTTTCCGTGGTGCTGCATCCCGCCGCTACGAGCGCGACGACCGCGAACCCGGCTGAGATCATTCGTGCCGATCGACGCTGCACTGCCACTCCTGTGTTGTCCGGTGTCTCTTCGAACGCCAACACTATCGGGGAGCGGTCAACGCCCCAGGCTCCGTGCCAAGTACCTACCGGTGTGAGTGGCCGAGGCCACCAACTCGTCGACCGTCCCGGTGAACGTGATCAGACCGCCGTTGTGGCCGCCGTCGGGACCGAGGTCGATGACGTGATCCGCCGCGGCGACGACGTCGAGATTGTGTTCGATGACGATCACCGACCTGCCCTCGTCGACCATCCCGGACAGCAACGCGATCAAGTTCGACACATCCGACGGGTGCAGTCCCGTCGTCGGTTCGTCGAGCACCAGCACCGAAGACGACCCGATCAGCTCGGTGGCGAGTTTGAGACGTTGCCGTTCGCCGCCGGACAGTGACGACAGGTTCTGTCCGAGCGAGAGGTAGCCGAGTCCGACGTCCCGGCAGCGGAGCAGAATGTCGCGAATCTTCTTGACCTCGAAAAAGTCCTGCGCATCCTCGACGGACATCTCGAAGATGTCCGCGATGCTGACGCCGTCGACGGTGTGCCGGATTGCCCCGGAGCGAAAGCGCCTGCCCTGGCACGTCTCGCAGGTGCTCGTCACGGGATCGGTGAATCCGAGTTCGGTGAAAATGACGCCGCTGCCCTGGCAATCGGGGCACGCGCCGTCCGAGTTGGGGGAGAACAGCGACGGCGGCTGGCCCGTCTTCTTGGCAAAGTACGCGCGGATCGGATCGAGCAGACCGGTGTAGGTCGCGGGGGACGAACGGCGTGAGCCCCGGATCGGTGCCTGGTCGATGACGACGGCGTCGGGCGCGGCCTCGCGCAGGTGTCCGTGGATGAGGCTCGACTTTCCGGAACCGGCGACTCCGGTGACGGCGGTCAGAACCTCGAGCGGGATGTCGACGCTGACGTCGCGCAGGTTGTGGGTTGTGGCACCGGAGATGCTCAGCCAGCCCGAAGGTGCACGGGAAGTGCGTAACTCGGCGTCGTCACGCCGGAGCGCGGAGCCGGTCCTGGTGTCGGCTCGGCGGAGCTCGTCGAAGGTTCCCTCGAAGACCACTGTGCCACCGGACTTTCCGGCGCCCGGTCCGATCTCGACGATGCGGTCGGCGATGGCCATCACCTCGGGGTCGTGCTCGACGACGAGGACGGTGTTGCCCTTGTCGCGCAGCGCGAGCAGCATGTCGTTCAGGCGGTGGACGTCGCGAGGATGCAAACCGGTCGTCGGTTCGTCGAAGACGTAGAGCATGTCGTTCAGCGTGGCTCCGAGGTGACGAACCATCTTGATGCGCTGGGATTCACCACCCGAGAGCGAGGACGTCGCACGGTCCAGGCTCAGGTAGCCCAGGCCGAGATCGACGAGCCTGGTCAACTGCGTGACGATTTCGGCGGTGACGGAGTGCAGGCCCTTGATGTCCCATTGTTCGATACGGTCGGCGAGTTCGGAAACCTGCATGGCGAACGCGTCGGGCAGGGACAGTCCTTCGAGAGCGGCACCGCGGATGGTGTCGTTGTAGCGGGAACCGCCGCAGGCCTCGCAGACGCCGCGCGTGACGATGCGCTCGAACGCGGCTTTCGCCTTGCCCTTGAGCGCATCTGCGTCCTTGGCGAGGTAGCTTCGGCGGAACCTCGACACGATGCCCTCGTAGCTCTTCATGACGGCGTCGGGATTGGTCACCTCGACCTCACCGGGCTTGGCGTCGAAGAAGAGGTGACGCTCCCGCGCCGAGTACTGCTCGATCGGGACGTCGAGATCGAACAGGCCCGAGTCGGCGAACACCCGGTACGGCCATTTGCCGACCTCGAAGTCGGGATGCTTGAACGGGCCCTCGCGCAACGACTTCGACTCGTCCACCAGTTCGCCGAGGTCGACGACCTTCGCCTCGCCGAGCCCCTCGCATTCGAGACACATCCCGGCGGGGTCGTTGAACGAGAACGCATTGGCGTACCCGATGCTCGGCGTGACGGCGCGGGACCACAGCATGCGCAGCCAGTCTCCGATGTCGGTGATGGTGCCGACCGTCGACCTCGGACCACCGAACAGTCGCTTCTGATCGACGATGACGACGGCCGACAGGTTCGCGATCAGATCTGCATCCGGTCGGCCGTAGGACGGTAGGAACGTCTGCGCGAACGCGGTGAACGTGGAGTTGATCTGCCGCTGTGCTTCGGCGGCGATGGTGTCGAACACCAGTGACGATTTGCCCGACCCGGAGACGCCGGCGAACACGACCAGCGAGCGTTTCGGCAGATCGAGGTCGACGTCGCGCAGGTTGTTCTCTCGGGCTCCACGCACGACGATCGTGGACAGTGCATCGGTAGGTGGCTGGTTTTGTGCTACTAGCTGGGGCTCGGTCATCGCGTTGTCGATTGCCTTTCGCCGCGCCCCGAAGGGCGTACACCCACGTTGGTTCGCGCAGTGCCGCCGCAGCCTACCGTACGGTGTACGGAAACGCCACAGGTAACGGATCGACGCAAGGAGCGATCCATCAAAGACGGCTGCTGTGGTGGGGGTTTGTCGTAACGAAAGGTCTCGATGTCGACGAGAAGGCATGTGTTCGCAGCCTGCATTGTCGTGTTGCCGATGCTGGCGGGGTGCAGCACGCCGCGCGCAGACGTCGGCACGGAGGTCGAGGCGGTGCCAGGGGGAGGCCTCACGCGCTCTACCGTTGTGCCGAGGATCGTCATCCCCGATACCCCGACGGTCGAGAGGCCCGCACCCGCAGCCCCCGCCTACATGCCTCCGGTTGTGTGTATGAATCTGCAGTCAGCGCAGAACGCGATCCAGGCGGCCGGTGTCTTCTACTCCCGCAGCGCAGACGCGTCAGGGGAGGGCCGTATGCAGGTCAACGATTCGAACTGGATTGTCGTCGAACAGGATCCGGCTCCCGGCGTCCTCATCCGCGA
Source organism: Rhodococcus sp. JG-3 (assembly GCF_000482405.1). Taxonomy (NCBI): domain Bacteria; kingdom Bacillati; phylum Actinomycetota; class Actinomycetes; order Mycobacteriales; family Nocardiaceae; genus Rhodococcus; species Rhodococcus sp. JG-3. The sequence goes on along the minus strand of NZ_KI519398.1, from coordinate 4,339,056 downwards.
GGGCGATGCGGTGCTGTCGGTGGTCAAGACCAGGGAACCGAACAACTGTTGATGGGTGGTCAGCTCGGTAGGCGGTGTCGAGCTTCGGACTCGGCCTCGCTGCCGGGGGTGCTGTAGGCAAGGTGCCCGCCGATGAGTCCGCCGAGTCCTGCGGCTGCGAGGCCGGCCGCCGCCAGAGCTTTGGCGACTCCGTCGGTCTGCTTCCGGCGACGGAGGTAGGAGCCCAGAAAGAGGAACACCCCGGTTGCGTTCGAGGCCGCGTGGATGATGCCGACCCGACGCTGAACAGTGTTCATCGTCGACCAGTCGGCCCATCCGGTCGCTATCGCCGGCGGCGCGGACGCGAGACCCAGCGCGACGACAATTTTGGCCGCCCTGGACTGGTTCTTGACGAGGTCGAGCGCGACGGCGCTGGTCCAGCTGCCGATGGTCACCGTCACCAGCGCGGGGTGGATGGGGTGCCCGATCCACCGGCCGTGCAGCGCTGATCCGATGGCACTGTCCGCTACCGCAGGTGCAAGTACGCCATGGATCGCGTCGCTGGGTCCGTCGAGAAACGAGGCAGTCTCGAGACTGTCGAGTGCTTGTTTGATTGTCATGCAACACCGAATGCCCCGTGATCGGCGAGCGAACCATCGACGTCGAAGTCGAGGCAAGAAGCTTGGACGTCCTATAACGTCGTTGTCATGACGAACGGCACCCGAGTCAGCACCGTCGACGGCGTTCTGCGCAGGTCGGCGGCGAAATTTCCCGACCGTCCGGCTGTGACATTCGAAGGCCGCAGCCATAGCTACCGCGAACTCGACACCGCCGTGACGCGGGTCGCCCGTCGGCTGGTTGCTATGGGCTTGGACAAGGGTGACCGGGTAGCGGCGTACGGTGTCAACTCCGACGCGTATGTGGTGGCATTTCTTGCCTGTGCGCGAGCAGGATTGGTGCACGTGCCCATCAACTACGCACTCGTGGGCGACGAGCTGCTGTATCTGCTCGATCAGTCGGGCGCTCGGGCTGTGCTCGTCGACCCGGAGTTGTCGAACACTCTCGATTCCGTTCGGAGTGGCACCGCCGTCGAGTTCGTGGTGTCGCTTCCGGATCTGCTCGACCCTGCCGGGGATGATTCGGTCCTCGAGCCGGCCGCGGACTCCGCGGACCTGGCGCAGTTGCTCTACACCTCCGGCACGACGTCGAAACCGAAGGGCGCGATGATGTCTCACGGCGCGCTCGTTGCCGAGTACGTCTCGTGTGTGATCGCTCTGGGGTTCGCCGAAGACGACGACCCGCTGTTGGTGATGCCGATGTACCACTCGGCCGGGATGCACGTGTTCATGCTGCCGTATCTGTCGGTCGGGGCGACCGTGCGACTGATGCGCAAGCCCGACGTCGCGGAGATTCTGCGGCGGATCGAGGACGAGAAGATCAAGTCGTTGTTCCTGGCACCGACGGTGTGGGTTCCGCTCGCCAATCACCCCGACCTCGATTCTCGTGATCTGTCGTCGTTGAAGAAGGCGCAGTACGGGTCGTCGATCATGCCCGTCACGGTGTTGACCCGGCTGCGTGAGCGATACCCGGACATCGAGTTCTACAACTGCTTCGGGCAATCCGAAATCGGTCCGCTGGCAACGGTTCTGCAGCCGTCCGAGCACGAGGCCAGACCGGCGTCGTGTGGTCGTGCGGTGTTCTTCGTCGAGACCCGCGTCGTCGACGCGGACGGTAACGATGTGCCGGACGGTGAGCCCGGTGAGATTCTCTACCGCTCGCCTCAATTGTGCGACGGTTACTGGGACAAGCCGGAGGCGACGGCGGAAGCGTTCTCGGGTGGGTGGTTCCATTCGGGTGATCTGGTGACTCGGGACGCCGAGGGGTTCATCACGGTCGTCGACCGAATCAAGGACGTCATCAACACGGGCGGAATTCTGGTTGCTTCTCGTGAGGTCGAGGACGTGATCTACACCCACCCCGCCGTTGCCGAGGTGGCGGTCATCGGGACTCCGGACGACAAGTGGATCGAGGCGGTGACTGCTGTCGTCGTGCTCAAGGACGGAAGTCAGGTGTCGGCGCAGGAGTTGATCGACCACGTGAAGGGCAGGATCGCGCCGTTCAAGGTGCCGAAGACCGTCACCTTCCTGGACGAGTTGCCCCGCAACCAGAGCGGAAAGTTGCTCAAGCGCGCGTTGCGCGCCTGAGTTGTTCACGCGGCTCGCCGTTTTCGTCGGTGGTAGCTGGGGAGGGGTTGCTGCCTGGGGTCGACGGATTCGGGTGGGATGGCGTAGGGGTGTCCGTCGTCGCCCATGATGAGCTGCCAGTCGCCGTGGTGGACGAGGCGGTGGCATTCTCCGCAGACGAGCGCGAGGTTGTCGATGTCGGTGGGGCCGCCGTGTTCCCAGAATCTGATGTGGTGGGCTTGGCACCACTGGGGGGGCGGCCGCACATGACGCAGCAGGTGTCGCGGATGGTCAGGGCGATGCGTTGGTCGTCGCTGGCGAGTCGGGTGGTTCGTCCGAGCGCGAGTGGTACGCCGTGGTGGTCGACGATGACGGGGGTCAGGTCGGCGTCGCAGGTGACGAGTTCGGCGAGGAAGCGGCTGATGGGGCCGGTCCAGTCGAGGTGGAACGGCCAGTCCGCGTCGCCCGGCTTGGGGACAGATTTCTGCCCGCCGTTACTGTCACCGCCACGACCGGCCGCGGCATCGCCGCGAGGACCAGCGTCGCCCGGCTCGGGCACAGATTCTTGCCCGGCACCACCACATCCGGATGTCGCATCGCCGCGAGCAGCGATATCCCCTCGGGCCACTCCATCCGGATGCGAGCCGTTGCTGTCGCCGCCGTTCGAGGAGCTCTTCGCGACCGAACCCGTGTCGACCGAATCCGCTGCAGTGCTACCCGCTTGCTTGTTGCCGCCGTGGGCGAGCAAGTCCCGCAGGGGGACGATCAGGTGTACCGACGCCCGCGACCCGCCCGCCGACCCACGAGTGCCGCCGCGGAGGTGTCGGTCGAGGATCTGATCGAGTGCATCGGCCCGGCGCTTCGACGGGCTACGTGGATCGCGCTCCCCGCCGGGACGTGGTCGCGGTGCCGTCAACGGCGACAGAGCGGTGAGAAGCTTCTCGGCGAGCAACCGGTCGATGTCGCCACCGAACTGGAAGCGGCCGTTGGCCAGAGCATGCAGGTCGAACCGGTTCAGTGCCGAGTTCTCCGACACCGGTCGCGGTGCAGGTGTCGGCGGAACAGGCTCGGGCGCAGGCGGTTCCGGATCTGGCAGCCTGCCGGTAGAGGTCGCTGCATCATCGCTGCGCCGCTCCTGATCGTGACGCTCTCGTTCCCGCTGTTCTTTCTCTCGGCGTTGCTTCTCGGCTTTCGCGTGTCGCGCTCGGGCGTCGTCGGCGGCCGCATGCGCCAAAGCCTGCGCGCGGGAGGTCACCTGGCCGGCGGTGCTGCGCATCGCGGTGTCGAGCAATTCGTCGACAATTCCTTCGCGGCGGACCTGATCCAACGTCGGGTCGGCCACCACCACGACGTCGTATCCCTCGGCGATGGCGGCGGCGTGCGCGGCATGGATGCGACCGTCGGCGAGGGCGTCGAGCACGGTGGGGTGATCGAACAGCCAGTACCCCAGTGCGTTCTGGCGGGCGGCGGATCCGTCGGTGATCCGTATCGATCGGGCGTACCAGCGGGTGACGGACGAGTGCCCGAGTTTCATCGCCAAGCCACGTCGGTCGATCTCGGCGAGCAACGTCAATCTCTGTGCTGCGAGAGCGTTTTCGAGGGAAGCCACGTCAGCAAGCTCGGAGACCAACTCCTGGTCCCCGAGCCCGAACACATCCCCCCATGTCTTCACACCACGAAAGCTATACCCACCCACCGACAGGTTTCCGTCAACGCTTCCAGCGGATCCGGATCGGCCCTTTTGCGGTCGAGGGATCTATGACCGACCCCTTCTGGGTGATCTCGACTTCGCCGGCGTCGACCATACGTCGGGCCGCGCGGCGAACGGGCTCCATCAAGTCGCGCCAGGCGTCGTCGGACAGGGCTCGTGCGACGTCCGAGGGGCAGATCGTCGCGTCGCGTGATCGGGCGTCGAGCAAGGATCGGATTTTGTCTTCGAGTTCCTTGTCGGTTGCACTCACTTTGCGCCGCCGGCAGGTGTCGCTGCAGTACTTGACGTCATCCCAGTTCTTCTCCCATTTCTTGCGCCACTCGATCCGCCGACCGCACGACGCGCAGACCTTGTCTGCGGGGTGCGCGGTGGAGGTACGACGGGAGTGGGCCACAGATCGACAGTAACCTCGTTGCCCAGGGCTCCGCCGTTCTCGGAGCGAAACTATCCTTATGGCATGGCGATTCGACCGATCCTGGTTGCCGGTGATCTCCGGCTGACAACTCCGGCCGCACGCGTGACGGTGTTCGACGACGAGCTCGCAGCGCTGGTCGAGGACATGTTCGAGACCAATACGGCTGCACCAGGTGCGGGCCTCGCGGCCAACCAAATAGGCGACCCGCGTTCGGTCTTCGTCTACGACCTACGGGACGGCGGGGTCCGTCACCACGGACACGTGATCAACCCGGTGCTCGAGACCTCTGGAATTCCGGAGACGATGCCCGACCCGGAAGACACCGAGGGATGCCTGTCCTTGCCGGGGGAGCTGTTTCCGACCGGGCGTGCTCAGTGGGCCTCGTGTCACAGGTGTCGATGTGGAGAACAACCCGGTGACGGTGGAAGGCACGGGTTATCTGGCGCGGTGTTTGCAGCACGAGTCCGACCATCTGGCCGGGCTCCTCTACCTCGACCGCCTGCTCGGCCGTCATCGACGTGCGGCGAAGAAGATGATCAAGGAGAGGGGGTGGGTCGGGCCGGGCAACAGTTGGTTGCCTGGGGCCGACGCGCATCCGCTCGGACTGTGATTGCGGCCGTGCCCTATTCGACTGTCAGAACGGGTTGTAGACGTAGAGCATCCGGTAATCCCATTCCGACGATCCCGCGGGGATTCGGATCTCGGCCAGCACATGCCCGTTCTGGGAGCACGATCCGCGGGCGTGGAACGACCAACAGTCGATTTGCCGGCCGGTACCGAAGGGGCTGATGATCAGCGACTTCTCGCTCGCGCTGCCGTAAGCTGCGGGGTCGAATGCGCTGACGAAATTCGCGGTGGAGTCCTTGGGGCCGAACGGGTTGTCGTCGGGTGCAGCGGATGCCGTCGGCGCGGCGAGCACTGCTACGCCGATCGTCAGTGCAGCGCCTGCGAGGATCTTCTTCAGCATGGTGACTCCGTTCGTTTCGAGCACGAATACCCGGTGCTCGATGATCGGCAGCAACGGACCGCGCGTTACGGATCGCCTTCGGGTTCGAGCCCGGCACACTGGAGCGATGACTCGTATGGAAGCTCCCGCCGTAGCCCAACTACTCGGTCGGCGTCTCGCCGTGTGGGGCGGTGTGAGTGTGCTTGCCGGAACGGCGTTGGCGGTGCGCGGTTCGTCGCCTGCCCGTCGTGCATTCGGCCAGCAGACGGCGGGTTGGGGTGCGATCGATGTGGCGATCGCCGGGGCGGGAGCGCTCAACTCCTCGGTCCCGACGTCGAAGAGTTTGAGCAAGCTGCTGTGGATCAATGCCGGGCTCGACGTGCTCTACGTCGCGGCCGGTGCGCATATCGCCGTCCGGAAGCCCAGCTTCGGCCGTCGAATCACCGCTGACCAGGCGATCGGTCACGGAACGGCGGTCGTCGTGCAGGGAGCGGCGCTGTTCTTGCTCGACACCGCGCACGCCCGCCTGATCGCGCATTAATCACATCGGTGTCATTCTCATCGCGTTCGATTTGTCAAGCATCGACACGAACTAATTGTTGCGGCCTAAGTGTATTTGCGTAACACTCGTCCCATCAGTCACATCCGTATCGTGCTTCACAAGGGGAACGGTGGGTTCGTTCATGCGCTTACGTAGTCGGCATATTGCTGTCGGGGCTGTCCTGGCAATGGCAGTGAGCGGGCTGAGCGCATTGACTGCGCCGACCGTCTCTGCAGAACCGTGCGGCGGCCTCGGTGGGCCGGGCTCCTCACCGCTGTTCGGTTCGTCGGGCAGCGCGGGAATGTCGGGCAAGAACCCGCAGGGACCGCAGGGTCCTCTGCCGCGCATCACCGGGAACACTCAAAGCATCGCCTGGGTCACCGGTCCGCAGAGCGTGAACGACACCTACGACAACCTGGCGATGTCCGGAACCGACCTCGGTATCACCTGGGACAACGGTGCGGGCCAGATCTTGATGGCGTTCGGCGACACGTTCGGTGATTGCTCCTCCGGCAATGCCCAGTGGCGCAGCAATGCACTCTTCCGCTCGGACAAGGCGTCGACGAACCTGTCGCAGGGCATCACGATCGGTCCGGCCGACCCCGCGAACACCACCTCGGGTGCGGTTGTCAGAGCGAACAATCCGCGTTACGCCGCCGAGATCATCTCGAGCGCAAAGCTACCGAGCGTCGAGGACACGACCATCCCGACGGCGGCTATCGCGATCGGCAGCACCCAGTACATCAACTACATGTCGGTGCAGAGCTGGGGCACACCCGGTCGCTGGATCACGAACTACTCGGCGACGGCCAAATCGACCGACAACGGCCAGAATTGGACGACGGATCCCAAGACGATCCGCGTCAACAAGGGTGTCACGATCCCGGGCTTCACCAACGTCCACGAAAGCCAGGGCAAGTTTCAGCAGAGCGCCTACGTTCTGGGACAAGACGGTCGGTACCTGTACCAGTTCGGTACTCCCAACGGACGATTCGGCGACGCGTTCGTCTCCCGAGTCGCGCCCGATCAGATCGAGAATCTCGACGCGTACGAGTATTCGACGCAAGATCCCGATCCGGCCAAGCAATGGTCCAAGAACGTCGGCGACACCGTGGCCGTGGTGAAGGGCCCGGTCAGCGAGATGTCGGTGGCGTGGAACGACTACCTCGGCCGGTACGTCATGATGTACGGCAACGAGAACAACCGGACGTTGGTGGCGCGCACGGCGGAAAACCCGGAGGGACCGTGGAGCGAACCGAGGACGATTCTCGACGCCAACCAGACGGCAGGCGGCATCTACGCGCCGTTCATTCACCCGATGTCGAGCGGAAAAGACCTGTACTTCACGGCTTCTCGGTGGTCCGATTACAACGTCATGCTTCTGAAGACGAACCTCGATGCGTTGAAGTGACGCGTCCGGCGGCGGCGTCGAGGTAGGCGTCGACGTCCATGTCGATTTCTGCGGACAGTAGTCCACGCCGGATCGTCGAGAGATACTTGCTCGACGGTTCGCCGTGCTCCCGCACGATCGAACTCGTCAGTGTGAGCGCGGGCAGTCCGTCGATGTCCGGAAGCCTTAGCAGCGCATCGTATTTCCCTCTGTATGCTTCACCTCGGCGGTCGATGTCGAGTGCGGCCCACTCGCCGATGCCCAGCGATTCCACAGCCGAGATATCGACGGAATCGACCACGTTCTCCACCGAGGCGACATGCGCCAACTGCACACTGTCGATCAGGTATCCGTGTACCAGAGACGGATACGCGGGATCGGTGTTCAGCGACACGAAGGCCGACGCCCCGGTCCACCGTCGGGACACGCCAGCGAAGTACAGGGCGTGATCGATCCACAACCAGCGTTCCGCCTCGACCTCTTCCGACGAGGGTGCCGGTGGATGCGCCCCGAACTCCGAGCCGTCCTCGGAGCCCGTCAGATAGACGGAGAACCTCTCTCGCAGCAGGTTCGAGCCGTATGCGACGTACCAGAGGCGGTCGGTCACTCGGCCTCGAACAGCTGCCGGTATGCCTCGGCGAGTAGGTCGGCCGCGAGATCGTTGTTGTGTGCCGCTGCGCCCGTTGAGTTTCCGGACCGCATCAGCCGCGCGTTGAGGCCGTACGCGAGATCGTCTAACGTGTCGTCGTCGATGCCGAGATCGACATCCACGTCTTCTTCCAGCAACGCGCCGAGGTCGATCGACCACGACCACACCCGTTCGTCTCGGTACGGTCCCCGTCCGGCGCTGACGGTTTCGTTGGAGACCTCGAGTTGCTCGTCTGTCCGGTCGCGCGGAACGTTGGTGTTGATGCGCAGGTCGAGCTCGATCGTGTCGTCGTCGTGCACGATTTCGTCGACTCGCAGGGTCTCGAAGCCGCCGCACGTCAGCGTCAGCAATCGTCGCGGACCGGTGTCGTCCTGTACGTCGGACAGAGCGGCTGTCTGCCACAGGTATTTCGCGGTGTTGGCTGGGTCGGGGATCGACGAGTTGATGTAGTCGGCCACGATGCTGCGGATGGCGGGGTACGCGATGTGGTCGGACAGTTCCCAGAACTGGCGACGACTGCGTCCCACGGCCGCGTCGAGGAGCGTCGTGCGCTTGGCTCGTTCTTTGGGCAGTGCCGTCTTCACTCCCGGAGCTTCGCCGATCGCGGTGGGCTCGGACGGGCGTTGTCGCAGTGGGTGGAGCTGGGACACGAGATCGGTGAGCTGCTCCAGACGATCTGCGGCACCGGGTGCAACCTCGAGCGCCTCGATGTCTGGCCATATCTCGCGGTCGGCTTGCACTCGGGCCGCGAGTGATTCGGAGTAGCCCACGAAGGCCGCGTTGTCTGCGAAATGCAGAACGTAGAGTCCGTTTCGGTAGTCCTTGGCGGCGAAGATCGTGGCGATGGCCCCGGAATCGGTGACGTCGAAGCGTTCGAGGGCGAATCCGTCGGGTGTGGAGTCTGTCGGCATGGCACTGAATCTACCGACGCGTCCGAGCACCGCCTATTCGTCTCCTGTCCGCATTGTCGCGAATGCGTTCTGTGAGCCGATGAATTAGGCGACCCTACGACAGCCAGGTCGTCAGACTCGTTCTGCGACCGATGATTCCGCATTGTCCGAAGTGTCGGTAAGAGTTTCGCAACCGTCGTCGAAATACGAATTCCTGGTGCTATCTTGAGGATTGTCCGTTTCCACCGCTAACGAAACACGCAGGAAACAAGCGGTGTGAACAATGCCGAGAGCAGTGCCGTCGGGCACGGCCGTGGTGCTCGATGGAAGGTGGTTGCGCGTGGGCGGTTATCTTGCACGCAGGTTGCTGAATTACGTCGTCCTGCTGATCATCGCGACGTTTCTCACGTACTTGCTGGCCTCGCTCACGTTCGATCCACTGTCGAATCTGCTCAGCCGCAACCCGCCGCCGTCGGATGCTGTACTCGACGCCAAGCGCGCGGCACTGCACCTCGACGACAATCCGGTGTTGCGGTATCTGAAATGGCTGTGGGCGGTACTGCACGGAGACTTCGGGCAGACCATCGCTGCAGGCTCGGTCAACGACGAATTGTGGCGACGCATCCTGGTCTCGCTGCGGTTGGTCGTGCTCGGCACCGTCCTCGGTGCGGTACTGGGAACCCTCGTCGGTGCGTACGGTGCCGTCCGGCAGTACAAGATCTTCGACCACGTCGCAACGGTGGTGACGTTCATTCTCATCAGCACCCCGATCCTGGTTTTGGCCCCGGTGCTCAAGTACCTTGCTGTACAGGTGAATCAGAGCACCGGCAGTCAGTTCTTCCAGTACACCGGTGAAACGTCGACGACGCTCGCCCCCGGTCTGATGAACGAAGTTGTCGACCGCGCACAGCATCTGCTGCTGCCGACCGTCGTCTTGATGCTGTTCACCATCGGTGGGTACAGCCGGTACATGCGCAGTTCGATGCTCGACGAGCTGAACATGGACTACATCCGTACTGCCCGCGGCAAAGGACTCACGCGCGGGCGCGCAATCTTCAAGCACGGCTTCCGTACTGCGTTGATCCCGATGGCCACACTGTTCGCATTCGGTATGGGTGCGGTGATCACCGGCGCGACGTTCACCGAGCGCGTGTTCGGCTGGTACGGCATGGGTGACTGGCTGATTTACGGCATCACCAGTCAGGACATCAACATCACGCTCGCGGTCTCGCTCTTCACTGCGCTGTCGGTCCTGGTTTCCGGAATGTTGACCGATATCTTCACTGCTGCTTTGGATCCGCGCGTTCGCTACGCGGACTGACCCGCCACTTCGAGTAGAGGAAAGGACCGGCGATGGCGACACCTGTGGTTCCCGAGATCGCTGCGGTCGAGGGCCCGATCGACTCGTCTGCCCCGATTACCCGTCGGCGGTTGGTGCTGCGCCGGTTCCTGCGCAACCGGCCGGCGCTGGTGGGCATCGTGGTCCTTCTCGCGATGTTCGTCGGCGCGTTCGTGCTCCCGCATTTCATCCCGTTCACCTACGAGGAACTCGACGCGTACGCGCTCAACTCGCCGCCGACCACACGACACTGGTTCGGCACCAATCAGATCGGCCAGGATGTTCTGGCTCAGACGCTGCGCGGTCTGCAGAAGTCGCTGATCATCGGCATGCTCGTCGCGCTCATTTCCACGGTGCTTGCCGGCGTCGTCGGCGCGGTGGCGGGGTACTTCGGCGGTTGGACCGACCGTGCGCTGATGTGGGTCGCCGATGTATTGCTCGTCGTACCCAGCTTCCTGGTGATCGCTATCTGCTCTCCGTTGTTCCGCGACAAGAGCTTCTTCATCCTGGTGCTGCTGCTCGCGGCCTTCGCGTGGATGATCACCTCACGCATCATTCGCGCGATGACGCGGTCCCTACGTGAGCGCGAATTCATCCGCGCCGCAAAGTACATGGGCGCAACACCGAGCAGCGTGATCGGCAAGCACGTGCTGCCGTCGATGGCCTCCATCCTCATCGTCGACGTCACGCTCAATGTGGGTATCGCCATCATCGGGGAGGCATCACTGAGCTACTTCGGCTTCGGTGTCCAGCGACCCGACGTCTCGCTCGGCACGCTGATCGCAGACGGTACGTCGTCCGCGTTGACGTATCCGTGGCTGTTCGCATTCTGCTGTGGCGCACTGGTATTGATCGTGCTGGCGACGAATTTCGTCGGCGACGGTCTGCGCGACGCATTCGATCCGAACTCGACGAGGGGACAGGCACGTGGCTGAGACAGTGCCGGTGTTGAAGGTCAGCGGACTCGAGGTCAGCTTTCCCAGCGAGGAGGGGCGCGTCACCGCAGTGCGCGGCCTGGACTATCAGGTCGACAAGGGCGAGGTCATGGCCATCGTCGGCGAATCCGGCTCCGGCAAGTCGGTGTCGTCGCTGGCCGTCATGGGATTGCTTCCACAGACCGCACGGGTCACCGGGTCCATCGAGCTGAACGGCCGTCAGCTGCTCGGACTGTCCGATCGCGAGATGTCCCGTGAGCGTGGCCGTTCGGTGGCGATGATCTCGCAGGACCCGTTGACGGCGCTGACTCCTATCTACCGCATCGGCGATCAGATCGCCGAGGCGATCTCGGTGCACAATCCGTCGCTGAACAAGGCGAAGGTCCACGAGCGCACCCTGGAATTGCTCGATCTGGTAGGCATCGTCGATCCGAAGACACGGGCGAAGTCCTACCCGCACGAGTTCTCCGGCGGGATGCGCCAACGCGTCGTCATCGCGATGGCCATCGCGAACGATCCGGACCTCATCATCGCCGACGAGCCCACAACCGCTCTGGACGTGACGATTCAAGCGCAGATCCTCGATCTCCTCCGTACCGCCCGCGACGTCACCGGTGCCGGCGTCGTGTTCATCACGCACGACCTGGGAGTCGTTGCCGGCGTGGCCGATCGGGCCATGGTGATGTACGCCGGCCGTGCCGTGGAGACAGCTCCCGTCGACGAGCTCTATGCGCACCCGTCGATGCCTTACACCGTCGGGTTGCTCGGCTCCGTTCCTCGCCCGGATCGCCCCGCGCAGGAGCGGCTGGTGCCCATCGAGGGCACACCGCCCGCTCTGGTGAATCTCCCGACGGGTTGTCCGTTCGGGCCTCGGTGCCCGTTGCACACGGAGGCCTGCGACAAGGGTGAACCGCCGTTGATTCAGGTTGCCCCGAATCACAGCGCTGCGTGCATCCGTATCGACGCGGCAACGGCCGAGTCGGTGGAGGCCGAGTTCGAGGGTGCGCCGCGGTCGGAGGCCCCGGCCGAGCTGGCGGTGACGGTATCCAAGGATGCCCCCGTGCTGTCGGTGACCGATCTGCACAAGAGCTACCCGGTCTTCAAGGGCTCTGTGCTTCGTCGTCGGGCCGGGGAAGTACCTGCGGTGCAGGGCATCAGCTTCGACGTGCACGCCGGATCCACCTTGGCCATCGTCGGCGAATCGGGCTGCGGCAAGTCGACGACCCTGCTCGAGATCATGGAATTCGTGAAGCCGCAGCAGGGTTCGATCGAGATCAACGGCGTCGAGCCCTACAGCCTGAGCCGCGCCGAGCAACGAAAGTTGCGCGCCCACATCCAAATCGTGTTCCAGGATCCGATGGGCTCCCTCGACCCGCGTATGCCGGTGGGGGAGATCATCGCCGAGCCGTTAAAGATCAACGGAGTCCCGGTCGACGAGCGCACCCGCCGGGTTCGGGAACTGATGGACACCGTCGGAATGCGTCCCGAGCTCGCGGATCGGTATCCCACCCAGTTCTCCGGCGGGCAGCGTCAACGTGTCGGAATTGCACGGGCTTTGGCGCTGAAGCCGTCGATCCTTGTGCTGGACGAGCCGGTGTCTGCGCTCGACGTATCGATCCAAGCGGGCGTGCTGAACCTGCTGCAGGATCTGCAGGAGGAGCTCGGTCTGGCGTATCTGTTCGTCTCACACGATTTGTCGGTGGTCCGACACCTTGCCGACGAAGTGGCGGTGATGCGCAACGGAGTATTCGTGGAGAAGGGCCCAACGGAGCAGATCTTCGACGCACCCAAGGACCCCTACACGCGCGCACTCCTGAAAGCCATCCCCATCCCTGATCCCGTGCTCCAACGAGCCCGAATCGCCGAGGCCGCAAAACTGGCCGACGCCATATGACCCGCAAGATACGGCACACTGAGAAAGGTGAACTGATGAGAGCCAAGCTATTTCGGGCACTGGTCCCGATCGCGGTGGCCGTGACCACTGTGGGACTGGTGGCGGGGTGCAGCTCCGGTGATACCGGGCCGAACGCCGATGCGCCCGCGTCCTTCGATAGCGGAGCGCAGATCAATCCGCATCCAATCAGCGATCTGCAGCAGGGCGGGAACATGAACTTCCCGCTGTCGCAGGTGCCGACCAACTACAACTACTACCAAATCGACGGCACCACAGTCGATGCCGCTCGGTACTACCTCGCCTTGATGCCGAGAGCATTCACCGCGGCGGCCGATGCGAGCCTGACCACTGCGTCGGACTACTTCACCGACATCACCGAATCGGAGGTCGACGGTAAACAGGTCATCACCTACAACATCAACCCGAAAGCCAAGTGGAGCACCGGTCGGTCGCTGGATTACACCGACCTCGTCGCGACGTGGACCGCGAACAGCGGCAAGGACCCGGCCTACGAGGCGTCGTCAACCGCAGGTTACGACAAGGTCGAATCGGTGGTTCGGGGTGAGAACGACCAGCAGGTGATCTTGACCTTCAGCGAGAAGTTCGGTGACTGGCGTTCGCTGTTCGTGCCCTTGATGCCTGCAGAGTCGGTGAACACCGTCGAGGCGTTCAACACCGGTTCGGTGAGCACGATGCCCGCTACCGCAGGCCCGTTCCGTGTTCGCAACATCGAGCCCGGCGGAAAGCGCATCGTCGTCGAGAGGAACCCGGATTGGTGGGGTGAGAACCCAGCGGTCCTCGACACCATCACCTACCTCCCACTCGATTCGACGGCCTCCGTCGGAGCGCTGCAGAGCGGCGAGATCGATTACTACGAACTCGGCAGCAGCGCAGACGCATTCAAGGTTGCGCGCGGTGTCCCGAATGTGGACCTGCGGCAGAGCCTGGGGCCGCAGTACCGCCACTTCGACTTCAACGGTGCGTCGGGTCGTATCACCTCGGACAAGGCAGTGCGTCTGGCTTTGATGAAGGCGATCGACCGCGACTACTTGGCTACCTCACAGCTCGGTCAGATCACCTCGAATCCGACGGTGCTGAACAGTCATATCTACGTCGACGGTCAGAAGGGCTACCAGGCCAACAACGGTGATATCACCTTCGATCCCGAGAAGGCGAAGTCCGAGCTCGACGCGGCCGGTTGGACTATGAACGGTGAGTTCCGCTCGAAGGACGGCCAGCAACTCGATCTGCACGACATCATTCCGGCCGACACTCCGAATGCGACGCAGGAAGCGCAGATCATTCAGCAGAACCTCAAGGCCGTCGGTGCCAACCTCATCATCGATGCGGTGCCGTCGGACGACTTCTTCGAGAAGTACATCTTGGTGGGTGCCTTCGATGTCACCCACTTCACCTGGGAGGGAACGCCGTACACGTCCAGTAGTGACGGCATCTTCCGCCTGACGCCCGGCAGCACGTTGCAGAACTACGGCCAGGTCGGTTCCGAGGAGATCAACGGTCTGCTCGACAAGGCGGCCGGTGAGCTCGACGACGATGCGCGTATCGCCGACTACAACGAGGCGGACAAGGCGATCTGGGCCGAAGGCCACAGCCTGACGATGTTCCAGCGCCCTTCGACGTACGCGACGAAATCCAATCTCGCCAACTTCGGTGCTCCAGGATTCGGCGACATCGACATGTCGAAGGTCGGGTTCCTGAAATAGACAACGGGCTCGGATATCCGGTCGGTGTCGCGGCAATCACGCTGGTTGTCGCGGCATCGACCGCTGTCTACACCCCGCTCGGCCTGGTGGTTGCGCTCGTCGTGCTGATCTGGACGGGTTGTTCTGTGGCCTCGGCCTTGTTGGCCGGACGATCCGCAGCGCGGTCTCGGGATCGAATCTCCGTGCGTCGTGTTCGGTTTCAACACCGCATGCGTTCGCGCGGGTATGTGGAGGTTCAGGAGGGCGCCGGGCGGGCCTGGTATCCGGTGTACTTCCACACCGGTCTTCTCGGATTGGTCCCCGGCGCCGAAGCGAAGGTCGGTAGGTCGTTTCTCGGACACCGCGCTTTCGTCGTCGAACCGGGGATCGTTGCGTTGCCCTCCGGTCGGCGGCGATCGACCTTACCGCCGGGAACACCTCTCGATGCCCCGCGCCTCAACGACGCCGATCTGCGCAGGCGCAGCGCCAGATTCGGTTCGCTGCGTCGTCGGATCATGCTCGACGCCCCCGCAGCGGTGGCCGGCCCGTTCATCGGGCTGCTGTGGTTGATCGTCGACGGTGGGGGCTTTGCACAATTTCTGGCGGTGAGTCTGTTGGCAGCTGTCACCGCGATCTGGTGGTCGGCGATCGCCGGCAGCGACCCCAGTTGAGTCGCTGAGCAATTCGCGTGACGCGCGTTCGTAACTGCTGAGAAACACCCCTGATCTACGTTCGAGATTCGGACAATTCAGGAGGCAGTATGGCGCAGTCGATGGCAGAGCACGCAGCGGAAACTATCAGCAAAGGAATCGGCCGACGCGGCTTCATTCGGGCGGTGGCAGCGATGAGCGCAGGGGCTGGTTTGGCAACTACAGCTGCGTGTTCGACGACCTCGACGACCACTGCCGCCGCGAGTTCATCGGCTCCGGCACCGGTCGGCATTCTTCAGCCGGGAGCCGGTGACATCTCCGGCGATCACTACCTGAGCTCGGAGGTCGACAAGGTCCTGTGGGGGTACGTCCCGACGGTCGAGTCCGAATCGGTGCTGCAGATGAAGTCCGGCGAGACGGTGACCATCGACGCGCTCAGCCATGAGGGAATCCTCGAAGACCAGGGCCGCGATCCCGTCGAATTCTTCGGCGGCAAAGGTGTTTCCGAGTCCGATGTTCTTCAGGACGCGATCGACATCGCAGGCGGGTACGACCGAACGGTTCGCAACTTCGACGTCGACGGACCGCACGTGGTGACGGGCCCGGTGTTTGTCGAAGGTGCGCAGCGCGGCGATGTGCTCAAGATCGAAACTCTGGAGGCCGTTCCGCGGGTGCCGTACGGCGTGGTGTCGAGCAGGCACGGCAAGGGCGCGCTTGCAGTTACGGCGTCCGGCGAGGCACCGGCGGGCATCAGCCTTGATGAAGTCATGCCGCCGATCGGAAGCGACGGCAGGAAATCGGGTGCCCCGACGCAGTACGGCAATGTATCCACGTTCACGGCCGTCGAGGACGGACAGGGCGTGATGCGGTACGGCGATGCGGCCGTGCGCTTTCCGCTGCGCCCGTTCATGGGCATGATGGGCGTGGCGTTCGCCAGCGACCCAGGTCTGACATCCCCGAATGCCAACTCGATTCCCCCGACGCTCGGCGGCGGCAACATCGACGTCGGTCTGCTCGGCGTCGGCTCGACGTTCTACCTTCCCGTGTTCGCGGAGGGCGCGTTGTTCTACGTCGGCGATCCGCACATGGCGATGGGTGACGGTGAGGTGGCCCTCACTGCGATGGAGGGGTCTCTGCGCGGCACCTTCCGCCTTACGGTCTGCAAGGCGGGCAGCGGTGACGCGCCGTCTGTCGCGTACTCGTATCCCTTTGCCGAGAACGAGAACTCGTGGATTCCGATCGGCCTGTCAGATCCGGACGGGGCCGTCGGCGGCCAGAGTTCGGACCTGAACGCGGCGATGCGTCGGGCTGTGGTCAATGCTCTGGACTTCTTGGAGACCGATCTCGGCATGGACCGGGCGACGGCGTATGCGTACCTCTCCGCTGCCGCGAACTTCACCGTCTCGCAGGTGGTCGACAAGACCGTCGGCGTGCACGGACAGATCTCGAAGGCGCACTTCGACCGGTAGGAGTGCGCCTGCGGCGCAGTGGTGCGGGTAAGTGCCTCTGCGGGCACATAATCACGCCACTGCGCGTAGCGCACCTCAGCGGTGCGCGGTTGCGATGAAGTGACGTGTTGCGGCGTCGACGATGTCTGCAGGTGCGATGTCGATTTCGTCGTTCAGCCAGGCGATCACGAGTTCGGCAAGTCCACCGATGAAGAGCAGACCGTTGATCTCCGACTGTGGTTGGGGCCAAGCCTTGTCGCCATACAGTTCGCGCGACTGTTCGGCCACCAGATGAGCGAAGCCGCGCAGGGACTTTCGTCGGTATTCGCGGAGGGAGTCGACGGCGAGCGATTCGATCATCGCAACCCGGCCCTTGCGACGGTCCTCGGTCAGGACGCCGACGAACGCGGTCACCGCATTGTGTACCTTCTCGTCGACGGTCCGGGCGGGGGAGTGCAGTGCATCCAGCGCTGCCGTTCGTATCTCGGCGGACACCGATTCCACGACCTGCTCGAGCAAGTCGTCTCTGCTGCTGAAGTTTTGGTAGAAGTAGCGCTCGGTCAGCTTGGCGTGTGCGCAGATCGCGGTCATGGTCGCACCCTTCGCTCCGGCTGCCGCGAATACCTCGAGGCCGGCGTCGAGCAATCTCGCTCGGCGGTCGGCCGCGCGGTCGTCGGCGCTCATGCCGTTGTAGCGACGCGTCGTAGGGGGCATGGGTAGATCTTGACAGAGACCGTGACTGTGACGCAGACTACATCCCATCTGACATGACGTCATGTCAGATTGACGGAGGTCGACAATGGCACGTGCTCTGGCTGCTCCACCCGCAGATTCAGCTCTCCAACCGGTGTTCGGCGACGGCGGTCTTCCCGTCGTCGGGCACACACTCGAGTACATTCGCGACCCTCTGAAGCTGCTCGGTAGTCGGTGGGACAAGTACGGCGAGGTCTCGTGGATGACGATGGCCGGGCAGAAGTGGATCACCGTTCTCGGTCCCGATGCGTGTCAGCAAGTGCTGCAGAACGCGGACAAGGCGTTCGCCAACGGTGACGGCTGGTCGCTGTTGATCGGGCCGTTCTTCCACGGCGGGCTGATGCTGCTCGACTCCGAGGAGCACCTACGTCATCGACGAATCATGCAGCAGGCTTTCACTCGGGACCGGCTGACCAAGTCCGTCGCAGCGTTGAATCCCGTCACGGCAACAGGTTTAGACGCATGGGAGCCGGGCCGCGACTTCCAGGTCTATCCGGCGCTCAAAGCGTTGACGCTGGATGTCGCGACGAGCATCTTCATGGGCGGTGCGGAGGGAACGACGGACGCCGACATCGCTGAGCTCAACGCGAGTTTCATTGCCTGCGTGCAGGCTGCCACCTCGATCGTGCGCTACCGGGTTCCTGGCACGCGGTGGAAGCGGGGTTTGGACGGCCGGGCGGTGCTCGACCAGTTCTTCCGCCGCTACCTCCCTGCCCGTCGAGCCACCGAGACCGACGACCTCTTCTCGGTGTTGTGCCACATCGAGGGTGACGACGGAGAGCACTTCTCCGACGACGAAGTGATCGACCACATGATCTTTCTGCTCATGGCTGCGCACGACACGTCGACGATCACGCTGTCGACGATGATGCAGTACCTCGGCCAGCATCCGGAGTGGCAGGACAAGTGCCGGGCCGAATGCGAGGCGCTGGGCACCGATGCTCCGTCGTTCGCGCAACTCGACGAGCTGACCAACGTCGATCTGGTCATGAAGGAGTGCTTGCGCCTGGTCTCGCCCACACCGGTGGTGGCCCGCCGCGCCGTGAAGGACACGGAGGTGCAAGGCAAGTTCGTCCCCGCGGGAACGTATGCCTCTGTCGCACCGCACTTCACGCATCACATGGAGCAGTACTGGCCCAACCCCGAGCAATTCGATCCCGGGCGGTTCGCCGCCGATCGCCGCGAGGACAAGGTGCACCGCTATGCGTGGGAGCCGTTCGGCGGCGGCGTCCACAAATGCATCGGCATGTTCTTCGCCGGGGCCGAGATCAAGACGATCATGCATCACCTGTTGCTGCGATTCGACTGGACGGTCGACCCCGATTACGTTGCACCTCTGAACTTCACGTCGCTGCCCTTCCCGGAGGACGGGCAGCCCGTGCAGCTGAGACGGCGTTAGACCGATCCGGCGCGGTCGGTGAGCCAACCGATGATGTCGGCTGTGACCTCGTCACGGTTGGTCTCGTTGAGGATTTCGTGGCGGGCACCGGGGTACAGGGTGACGGTTACATCGCTCATTCCCGCCTCGCGGTAGCGGGCGGCCAGCGTCTCGATCAACTGCCCACCGCCGGCGAGTGGGTCGTCCGTTCCCGACGTGATGAGCAGGGGGAGATCGGAGCGAATCTGCTCCAGGTTGTGCGGATCGGCGAGCTTCTCGGCCTCGCCGAACAACGCGGGAACCGTCGACGCCGGAAGATCGAAGCCGCACAGCGGATCTGCCACGTAGGCGTCCACCTCGGCCTCGTCGCGCGAGAGCCACTCGTATCCGGTGCGGTGCTCGAAGGCGGCGTTGAACACGCTCAGGTCA
Organism: Rhodococcus sp. JG-3; assembly: GCF_000482405.1. Lineage (NCBI taxonomy): Bacteria > Bacillati > Actinomycetota > Actinomycetes > Mycobacteriales > Nocardiaceae > Rhodococcus > Rhodococcus sp. JG-3. The sequence goes on along the minus strand of NZ_KI519398.1, from coordinate 4,319,823 downwards.
CCGGCGGGGGCGTCGGCCATTCCTGCGGCGAGTACGTCGAGTGTCGTCGAACCCGACAGCACCACGCCTTCGTACAGATCCGATCGCTCGATCAGAACATGCTGGGTGGCAAAGGATCCCATGGAATGAGCGAACAAGAACAGAGGCAGGTCGGGGTACTCGGTCAGCAGTGATTCGCCCAGTTGCTCGATGTCTGCCCACAGGCCGGCGAACGCAGCGGCACCGAAATCGCCCGGGGTCTCGACGATCGACTGGCCGTGACCGCGATGATCGGAGGCGACGACGTGGAATCCCGCTTCGTTCAGCGCGGTCGCGAAGCGGGCGTAGCGGCTGCCGTGCTCGGCGAGTCCGTGCGCGATCTGTACGACGCCGCGAGCCGGATCGGCGGCCGTCGCCCAGGTGTAGGTACTGATCTCGATGTCGTCCTGCTTGGATACGAACGACGAAGCGTTGGCCACGGAAATCTCCTTGGTGCGGCGAGAGGGTCGAGACACGAACCTAACTCTTACGCCTCGTACATCGGAGCAAAATGCTCGACGACGGGGAACGGATCGTAGAAGTGATGCAGTAGCGCCTTCCACTGCTGATACTCGTCGGAACCACGAAAGCCGTCGGTGTGGTCTTCGAGTCGTTCCCACTCCACCAACAGCAGGTAGGTGTTCGGTTGCTCGATGCCCTGCGAGAGGGTCAGATTCACGAACCCCGGCATCGACGCGATGATCGATTTCGCGTCGGCGAACGCGGTTTCGAACTCGTCGGTTCGGTGGGGGATGACATGCAGCAGGGCGTGTTCGACGATCATCGAGACAGTATGACCGCAGCAGCGCGATGCTCCCCGGGCAACTGCCCGGGGAGCATCGGCGAGTACGGCTACTTTGCGGAGACTCGGACGAGCTTCTTGTTCACGAATTCGTCCATGCCCCACGGCCCCAGCTCGCGGCCGACGCCGGAGCGCTTCACGCCGCCGAACGGCAGGCCAGGCAGTGTGGTGCCGTGCTCGTTGACGAAGGCCATTCCCACCTCGAGGCGCTCTGCTACGTCCCGGGCCTTGTCGAGGTCTGCGCTCCACACCGACCCACTCAGTCCGTAGGGGGAGGAGTTCGCCAATTCGATTGCCTCGTCGGCGTTCTGGACCTTGTAGATGACGCCTGCGGGGCCGAACAGTTCCTCGGTGTAGGCCCGCATGTCCGGCGTGACGTCGGTCAGCAGGGTCGGCTGCACGTACGCACCCGGTCCGTCGATCTTCTTGCCACCGGTGAGCAGTGTCGCGCCCTTGGACACCGCGTCGTCGATCTGCTCGATCAACGTGTCGGCAGCGGTCTGCGACGACAGGGGACCGAGGGTGGTGTTGGCATCCAATGGATCGCCGGTCTGCACGGCCTCGAAGGACGTGACCAGTTTGGCGACGAATTCGTCGTAGACATCTTCGGCGACGAGTATGCGCTTGGCGGCATTGCAGGCCTGGCCTGCGTTGGACAGGCGCGCACGGGTTGCGGATTCGACGGTGGCGTCCATGTCCGCGGAGTCGAGCAGGATGAACACGTCCGAACCGCCGAGCTCGAGCACGACCTTCTTGAGGTTGCGCCCGGCCGTCTCGGCGACGGACGTTCCGGCTCGCTCACTTCCGGTGAGGGAGACGCCCTGCACGCGGGCGTCGGCGATCATGTCGGCGATCTGCTCGTTAGTCGCGAAGATGTTGATGTACGCGTCTTCCGGCAACCCGGCCTGCCGGAAGATCTCTTCCATCAGCAACGCCGATTGCGGGCAGTTCGGTGCATGCTTGAGCAGAATCGTGTTGCCCACCATCAGGTTCGGGCCGGCGAATCGGGCTACCTGGTAGTACGGGAAGTTCCACGGCATGACGCCGACGAGCGCGCCCACGGGCTTGCGCTGCAGCACACTGATTTCCGCTCCGGGCACGTCGAGTGTCTCGTCCTCGAGCAAGCGGGGGCCGTTGTCGGCGTAGTACCGGTAGATGTTCGAGGACAGTTCGACCTCGCCCTGAGACTCGGTCAGAGGCTTGCCCATCTCGAGCGAGATGGTGCGGGCCAGTTCGTCGGCGCGCTCGACATAAAGGTCGGCGACCTTGTGCAGGATGTCTGCGCGATGCTCGGGTGAGGTCTTGCGCCACGTCTGGAAACCGGCGTGCGCATCCGCGAGGGCGCGCTCGATGCCGGCCGAGTCGAGAGTTTCGAATTCCTTGACGGTTGTGCCGTCGGCTGGATTGACAGTCTTGTAGGTCGTCATGCTCGGTTCAACGGACGGCGGGGCCGATTTTGTTCCTAATCGGGCAAATCGGATGGCCCGACGGTGGTCAGAGGCGGGACGGGACACGGTCTCGAAATCCATTGAGCGCCCTACTGGTCGGTAACTTGGATGCGCAGATGGAGTGATACCCCACTGCCCCCCACAGCGGCGAGAACGAAGATTAAAGTTGAGGACGAACGCATCCAAAAGACGACGTCGAAACTGAGGCAAAGGCGAAACATGACAGCGAAGAAGCCGACCATCATCTATACCCTGACCGATGAGGCGCCGATGCTGGCGACTCACGCGTTTCTGCCGGTCATACGTTCTTTCGCCAGCGCGGCCGGCATCGACGTCGACTCCAGTGACATCTCGGTTGCGAACCGCATCCTCGCCGAGTTCCCCGATTACCTCAACGAAGACCAGCGAGTGACCGACAACCTCGCCGAGCTGGGCAAGCTGACGCAGCTGCCCGACACCAACATCATCAAGCTTCCCAACATCAGTGCCTCCGTTCCGCAGTTGCTGACCGCGATCAAGGAACTGCAGGACAAGGGTTACGCGATCCCCGACTTCCCCGGGAACCCGAAGACCGACGAAGAGCGCGAAATCCGCGACCGCTACACCAAGTGCCTCGGCAGCGCGGTCAACCCCGTTCTGCGCGAGGGAAATTCGGATCGCCGCGCACCCAAGGCCGTCAAGGAATTCGCGCGCAAGCACCCGCACAGCATGGGTGAATGGTCGCCGGCGTCGCGCACCCACGTCGCGCACATGCGCCACGGCGACTTCTACCACGGCGAGAAGTCGATGACCGTCGAGGGCGACCGCGAGATCAAGATGGAGCTGCTGACCGAGGGCGGCGAGACCATCGTCCTCAAGGAGAAGGTGTCGCTCACCGACGGCGACGTCATCGACAGCATGTTCATGAGCAAGAAGGCGCTCATCGAGTTCTACGAGGAGCAGATGGAGGACGCCTACAAGACGGGCATCATGTTCTCTCTGCACGTCAAGGCCACGATGATGCGGGTCTCGCACCCCATCGTCTTCGGGCACGCCGTCAGGGTCTTCTACAAGGACGCGTTCGCCAAGCACGGCGACCTGTTCGAGGAGCTCGGCGTCAACGTCAACAACGGCCTCTCGGACCTCTACAGCAAGATCGAGGCACTCCCCAGCGCGCAGCGCGAGGAGATCATCGACGACCTGCACAAGTGCCACGAGACTCGTCCGGAGCTGGCGATGGTCGACTCCGCACGCGGAATCTCGAACTTCCATTCGCCCAGCGACGTCATCGTCGACGCGTCGATGCCTGCGATGATCCGCAGCGGCGGCAAGATGTGGGGCGCGGACGGTCGGCCGAAGGACACCAAGGCCGTCAGCCCGGAGTCGACCTTCTTCCGCATCTACCAGGAAATGATCAACTTCTGTAAGACCAACGGACAGTTCGATCCGACGACGATGGGCACAGTTCCCAACGTCGGCCTGATGGCGCAGAAGGCCGAGGAGTACGGCTCGCACGACAAGACGTTCGAGGTCCCTGCCGGTGGCGTCGCGAACATCACCGACCTGGCGACGGGCGAGGTTCTGCTGACGCAGGACGTCGAAGAGGGTGACATCTGGCGTCTGTGCATCGTCAAGGACGCGCCGATCCGCGATTGGGTTGCCTTGGCAGTGCGACGCACCCGTGAGTCCGGAATGCCGGTCGTCTTCTGGCTCGACCCGTACCGCCCGCACGAGAACGAGCTCATCGGCAAGGTACGCAAGTACCTGAAGGATCACGAGACCGAGGGCCTCGACATCCAGATCATGTCGCAGGTACGGGCGATCCGCTACACGATGGAACGTCTCATCCGCGGGCTCGACACCATCTCCGCGACCGGCAACATTCTGCGTGACTACCTCACCGACCTGTTCCCGATCCTCGAACTCGGCACCAGCGCGAAGATGCTCTCCATCGTTCCGCTGATGGCCGGCGGTGGACTCTACGAGACGGGTGCGGGCGGCTCGGCCCCCAAGCACGTCAAGCAGCTCATCGAGGAGAACCACCTTCGCTGGGATTCGCTGGGTGAATTCCTGGCTCTCGCAGTCAGCCTCGAGGACCTGGGAACCAAGACCGGTGACGTCAAGGCGACCATCCTCGCCAACGCACTCGACTCGGCCACCGGCAAGCTGCTCGAGAACAGCAAAGGGCCGTCGCGCTCGACCGGTGAACTCGACAACCGTGGCAGCCAGTTCTACCTCGCCCTCTACTGGGCACAGGAACTCGCCGAGCAGACCGAGGACACCGAGCTGGCCAAGCACTTCGCAGCTCTGGCAAAGACCCTCGCGGAGAACGAAGAGAAGATCGTCGGCGAGCTCAACGCGGTACAGGGCAACCCGGTCGACATCGGTGGTTACTACTACCCGGACCCCGAAGCCACCGCCGCAGTGATGCGTCCGTCCTCGACGTTCAACGAGGCACTGGAGTCGGCGAAGCAGTAGTTCTTCTGCCTGCTTCACCACCCTTTGGGATGAATGGCCCATTCACGCGCTCAGACGTTGTGAATGGGCCATTCATTCGTTCGGGGGCAACAACTTTCGGGCTTAGCAGCAGCTGCCAGCCGTCTGGGGTAGACAGTTCGCCCCCCGGTTGGGATCAATGCGACATTCACGCGTTCAGACGTTGTGAATGGGACATTCATGCGCTCGCGTGGCCGGTCTCCGCACTCGGAAGTGCCGGCAGCGCCACCGGATACAACTGAAAGCTTCCGCTCATTCCCTTGAGTTCGACGTCGCGGGGCGTCCCCAGAGTCAGGCCGTCCGCCCTGGCGATGGCGTTACGCACCGGCTCGCTGACAAGAATTTCTCCGCCCTCGGCTTGGTTCGCCACTCTCGCCGCCATGGCCACGTTGAGTCCGAACAGGTCGTCGCCTCGACGCACCGAACTGCCGACGTGGATGCCCATACGGACGCGGATGCGATCCCAGCGGTCGGGGTTCTTCTGCAGCGCTTCTTGGACTTCCACCCCGCAGCGCACAGCTTCAGCCGGGTCGGAGAAGGCGATCATGTAACCGTCGCCCTGGCTCTTGACCACGTGTCCGCCGTGGTCGTCGACGTGTTTGCGGATCAGCTTGTTGTGCTTTTCGAGCAGCTTCACCCAACCGCGGTCTCCCAGTTCCTCGTTGCGGGCGGTGGATCCTTCGATGTCGGAGAACATGACCACGATGTCGCCGTCGGCCGTCATGCGTGCCAGGTCGGGGCGTTCCACCTTGGCCCAGCCCGCGAGGTCTTCGACGGAGTTGCGGACGGTCGCGCCAAATCCCTTGTTGATGAGTAGGTCCGTGGTGTGGAAGGCGGTTCTGATCGCGAAGGGCACCAGGCCGCGTCGCTTACGGCGTTGCTGCGATTCGAGAGCGCGGTCGAGTGCTCGGCGCGCGTGCTTCAACTTTCGTCGAGACACGATGAGAACCACACCGAGCGCGATAATGGCGGCGAGCTCGACTCCGGCAACTATCCACAGGATCACGTTGCTCATCCTCGCCTGTCGGCGGTGTCCGTGGTTGCACAACCGACCGCGAACTGCTTCCGATAGGCCGTCGGCGTGACGGCGAACGCCGAGTGGAAGTTCTGACGCAGGGTGACGGCGCTGCCGAATCCGCACGAGGCAGCGATGGTCTCGATGCTGTGGCCGGTCGTTTCGAGTTGGCTGCGGGCGGCGTCGAGCCGCTGGTCGAGTACCCAGCGCGCGGGCGTGGTTCCCGTCGCATACTGAAATTGCCGGATGAAGCTACGCCGGCTCATACGTGCCCGCTCGGCGAGCCGCTCGATCGGTAGTGGCTCGGACAGTCGTTCCAGCGCCCAACTCTGGACGTCGGCGATCGCGGAGTCCTCCGACGCCTCGATGACCGGCCGTTCGATGTATTGCGCCTGACCGCCGTCGCGATGGGGTGCGACGACGAGGCTGCGTGCCACCCGCGTAGCCGCTGCCGCGCCGAGGTGTTTGCGGACGATGTGCAGGCAGGAATCTATCGACGATGCCGTGCCCGCGGAGGTCATGACGTCGCCGTGGTCGATGTAGAGCACGGACTCGTCGAGGCCTAGTTGCGAATTGCGGTCGCGCAGTTCGGTCATCTTGGACCAATGGGTGACGGCAGGGCGTCCCGCGAGCAGTCCGGTGTCGGCGACGGCAAACGACCCCAGACACAGTCCCGCGATCTGGGCTCCCCGTCTGTGAGCGCCTCGAAGAGCTGTGGACAGGTGAGCGCCGATGTGTGGCAACGACTCCGGCCACGACGTCACGATGACGATGTCGGCCCAATCGGCGATGTCGGGGCCCTCGATCTCGCCGACGGGGAAGCCCTCCTCGGTGCGGATCGACCCCGGCTCGTCGGACCACACTCGCGTCTCCCAGTCGGGGGCCAGCCCGAGGCGCGTCACCTCGCCGAACACCATCAACGGCGCGGCGAGGTGGAACATGGTGATGCCGTCGAACACGTACAGCGCGATGCGCATGAATCTCCGATCGACGAATTGGCGCAATTTCATCGAAAGTATGCATCCGTGCCACTCGTGAACGCAAGGTCGGTGCCGAAGTATGGGTATTGACCGAGTACGCCACTTGAAGGAGAACGTTCATGACTGCACCGCGTAGAGCCCTCATCGTCATCGATGTACAGCAGGAGTACTTCGAGGGAGTGCTGAAGATCCAGTACCCGCCTCGCGACGAGTCGCTGGCCAACATCGTTCGTACCATCGAAGCGGCTGTGGCGCAGGATGTTCCGGTGGCCATCGTGCAGCACGAGATGCCCGAGGGCTCGCCTGCTTTCGTCAAGGGAACCGCGACGTACGAGCTTCATCCCGACATTCAGGCCGTCGTGCAGCCGTGCTTCGAGCGAGTCGAGAAGCAGTACAGCAGCGTCTTCGCTGGCACCGACGTGGCGAAGTGGTTGCAGGGCAACAATGTCGACACCGTCACGATCGTCGGATACATGACCAACAACTGCGATCTCGCCACCAGTGCCGACGCCGAAGCACTGGACCTGACCGTCGAGATCCTGTCCGACGCCACTGGCGCGATCAACCTTTCGAACGAGGCGGGGACAGTCTCAGCCGAACAACTCCACAAGGCGCTGATGGTGCTTTACCAGTCCAATTTCGCAGCGGTGGCGACGACAGACCAGTGGATCGACGCGGTCAAGAACGGAAACGGGCTCACGGCAAACAATCTGGTGGTCTCGGCTGCGCAAGGCAATGACGCGGTCGGTACCGCCTGAGTCCACGACAGGCGGTCTCATTTCCATCAGGTCGGGTGTCCGTCGTCAGTCGATTATCTTCGCCGCCCGAGCTGCACGTATCCAACCCGGGAATTCGCTGAGAATTCGTTCGTACAGCTCGGCGTCGGAGACTTTGTCGATGTCGTCGAGCGCGAAGAACCCGGCGTTGTCGATGAACCGGCCTTCCATGGTGTCCAGCTTTTCGAGAACGCCGTAGTTCGCTTTGCCGACACCGATGAACTGCCAGAAGATGGGAGCGCTCGACGCCGTCCGCATGAAGCTCGCGATCGGCCCGCGTTTGGTGAAGCCACCGTCGGTGAAGAACAGCACCAACGTGGGCTGACGCGAGACGACCGTGGACAGGATCTGATTCATGATCGGCAGTTCGTCGTTGGTGCCGCCGATCGACGAGTAGTCGATGCCGCCATGGTGGCCGTACAGGTGGAGGTAGGTGTCAGCCCAGGAATCGGTGCCTGCGACGGTGATGACTGGCAGCTGCGCGTACCACGAGCCGTAGAGGTAGGGTTCGAGCTCGCCGTCGTCGTCGAGCTGGGTCGCAACCGGAACCATTCGTTCGACGACTCTGTGCACTACGCGCGTCGAGTACTGCTTGCTCATGCTGCCGGTTTTGTCGATGACAAGAATGATCCGAGCCCGCAGTCCCACGGCATTTTTCGTCAGCAACACCTTGTGTACATGTTTCTTGCGGAGATCGAGCTTCTCGCGTTTGACCATCGAGAGCTTTTCCTCGCCCGCTACGGAACGCACTGTCGGGGTATCGGTGTCCTCGACGTCAACCCCGTGTTCGCGGACGAGATCGGCAAAGCCCGCGTCCCAGCCGGCGCTCACATTGCGCACCTTCCAGTCGCCGCCGCGGCGATAAATTTCGACCAGAACTGCTGCAGTTTCCGTCGTCAAACCCGATGCTGGACTGACGATGTCGCTCGACCTTACGGTCATTCCGGCGCGAGTCGACAGTGCGCTGTCCGACGCAACCGCGACGACGATGGCGTCGACGTCGGTAGGCACGAGACGCAGGTCGATGCTCAACGAACGCGTCGATGACAGCCGAACCGCGCCCTCGGGCGACGATGGCTGATTGAAGAACACGAAGTCGTCGTCGCTGCGTACTTTTCGACCCGTGTTCACTTGAAACGCAAGTAGGTCGACACCGTTGGCGTCGTCGACGGTGACCTCGAACGCTCGTGCCTCGATCAGGGCATTCCCGCCTCGGGTCAGGGTCGTCATGGTGTCCTTTCGGTGTCGCTGGAACACATGAGGCCAGAGTAATGGCGGCACGAAATGGTGTACGAGCTGGTGCGAGAGCCGCCGCCTAAATGGATGACCGACCGGCGTCGCCGGCGAGTGGGAGATCCCAACGAGCTGCCATCCACACCAGGTGGGTTGGTAATTGTCCCTGCACAGGGCAACGACGCTGTCGCCCAGTTTGTCATTACGATGGCGAGTGTGACGGCACGGGCGATAACGGACCAGACGCTCGGCGCATGGGTGATCAAGTGCAATCCGCGCAAGACCGACCTCGCACCGATGGTCGAAGCCGGACGTGCGCAGGACAATTGGTGCGTCGCGAACAACTATCGAACTCGTCTGATGGCACCTGGGCAGCCGGTGTTGTTCTGGGTCAGCAGCCACCCGCGACGCGGGATCTGGGGTGCGGGTCGGTTGACCGGCACCCCGGTCCCCGGCCCCCAGTGGAAGGTCTCGACGGACATCACGCTGTTCGATCAGCCGATCCTCGCGTCGGATCTGCAGGCCGTTGCGGAATTGTCGACGCTCGAGGTGTTCCGGTCGCCGCAGCAGTCCAATCCCTCATGGGTCGACGCGTCCGCGTGGGCAGTGATCCGACAGATGCTGCCTCTCGAATGATGTGATGGCGCTATGACACCGGAGAACGAGCCGATACAGCACGGAATGCTGGATGTCGGGGACGGTCAGCGGATCTACTGGGAGCAATGGGGTCCGTCCGACGGCGTCCCGGCGGTGTACCTGCACGGCGGACCGGGCGGGACCCTGAACACCAGTCAGTTTCGTCGCCACTTCGACCTGTCCCGTGTTCGCGCAATCGGATTCGAGCAGCGCGGGTGCGGACGGTCGACCCCGCACGCGTCGGATCCCTCGACGTCGTTGGCTACCAACACCACTGCACATCTGCTCGCCGATATCGAAGCGCTGCGTGTGCACCTCGGCGTCGAGGCGTGGATCGTCAACGGCGCGTCCTGGGGATCCACTCTTGCTCTTGCCTACGCTCTCGCGCATCCGACAAGGGTTCTCGGCATGGTGCTCGTTGCTGTCACGACGACACGTAGGGCTGAGGTCGACTGGATTACGGAGGGAGTCGGCGCCGTCTTCCCGGAAGCATGGGATCGGTTCGCCACCTTCGCCGAGCAGTCGGGCGTCGGCTACCGCCGGGGCGAGGGCCGAATAGTCGACGCGTACAACCGCCTGTTCAATTCGACCGATCTGACGTTGCGCGACAATGCATCCCGAGAATGGGCGCTGTGGGAGGACGTCCACATCTCGATCGGTACCGATGGCGTGCGGCGCAATCCGCGATGGGACGACGACCGGTTCCGACTGGCCTTCGTCCGGCTGGCCGCGCACTACTGGTCGCACGACGGGTTCTGCGATCCACCCTTGCTCGATCGCGCCGACGGTCTGCGAGACATTCCGGGCGTCCTGATCCATGGCCGAAAGGACATCTCCGGACCCGCTGTCACGCCGTGGCATCTACACCGACGTTGGCCCGGTTCGACACTCGTCATCGATGAGGGCGACGGGCATGGGGGACTGTCCATGGCGGCGCGCTGGGACGCTGCGAACGAAGAATTGACCGACCGGGCCCTGCAGCGGCCGAATGGTGCATGATCGAAGGGTGACTTCTTTCCCGATCGTTGATCTGACTCCCGACGAGCTGCTGACCACCACGCGAACTGTGCGTAAGCGTCTGGACCTGACGCGGCCGGTGCCGATGGAGCTGATCAAGGAATGTCTCGAGATCGCGCTGCAGGCCCCGTCCGGGTCGAACAAGCAGGGGTGGCAGTGGATCGTCGTCACCGATCCTGATCTTCGTGCCCGCATCGGCGCGATCTACGGCGAATTGTTCGCCGCATATCAGGCGTCGAAGCATTCCGCGTCGGCTTTGTTCGCCGACGATCCGGAGCGCGCATCGGTACAGAAGCGCGTCGGCGACAGTGCCGGGTGGCTCGGCGAGCACATGGGTGAGGTTCCGGTGCTGCTCATTCCGTGCATCCAAGCCGGTAAGACGCTTCCGGCCGGTAATCAGGCCGGTCTGTGGGGCTCGCTGCTGCCTGCGGTGTGGAACTACGCCCTGGCTGCTCGGGCACGTGGTCTCGGAACAGCGTGGACGACAATTCATCTCGCGAAGGAAGCCGAGATTTCCGGACTGCTCGGTATTCCCGAAGGCTTCCATCAAGGCGCACTGATTCCGACTGCCTACTACACGGGGGAGACCTTCAAGGTCGCGCCCAGGGATCCGATCGAGACGGTGCTGCACGTCGATCGCTGGTAGTCGGCCCGGCTAGGTGCGCAGGTAGGCCACCACCGCCATCACGCGTCGGCTCATACCGGTCGAGTTCGCCAATCCGAGTTTGTCGAACACGGCGTTGATGTGTTTCTCGACCGAACTCACCGAAATGAACAGATCAGCGGCGATTCTGGCGTTCGTGAGACCTTGCGCCATCAGCTCGAGCACATTGCGCTCGCGCGGCGTCAGTCGTTCGAGGGGATTGGATCGGGTGGTGCGAGACAACAGCTGGCGCACCACCTCCGGGTCGAAGGCAGTCCCGCCGCCGGCAACTCTGTCGAGGGCGTCCAGGAACTCGTCGACCTGCGCGACTCGGTCCTTCAGCAGGTACCCGACCTTGCCTCCCGGCCCACTGATCAGCTCTGCCGCGTAGCGGTTTTCGACGTACTGGGAGAGCACGAGCACTGCCACCTCCGGCCATCGATCGCGAATGGTCAGTGCTGCTCGCAGACCCTCGTCGCTGTGGCCTGGAGGCATCCGAACATCGGTGACGACGATGTCGGGATGAGCCAGTTCCACGGCAGCCAGGAGCGCGTCGGCGTCGCCCACGGACGCGACCACGTCATGGCCTTCGTCGACGAGCAGACGGACCAGGCCCTCACGCAGCAACGTCGAGTCCTCCGCGACGATCACGCGCATGGGATGCTCGCAGTCACAACAGTCGGGCCGCCGACCGGGCTGTCCACGGTGAGGGTGCCATCCATGGCAGCGACGCGGCGGGCCAGTCCGGACAATCCGGTGCCGGACGGATCGGCACCACCGGACCCGTCGTCGGTGATGGTTGCCAGTATGCGATCGAACTTCTGCCGAGTGACCTCGACCTCCAACGATCTCGGGGAGGCATGCTTGGCTGCGTTGGTCACCGCCTCCGAGATGACGAAGTAGACGGCTGTTTCCACAGCGGGGCGCAACCTCTCTGTCAGTTCGTACGAGAGTCGAACGGGCACACCGGACCGCTCGGCCAGCGCCTCGAGAGCTGGGCGCAGGCCGTCCTTGTCGAGTGCGATCGGATACACCCGGTTGGCAACCTCGCGCAGCTCGTCCGTCGCTCCCTGCGAGGCGACCTGGGCTTGGCGGAGGAGTTCGTGCACCTTGTCGGGATCTTCAGCGCGGCGAGCCCGGCCGACGAGCATTCCCAGAGCAACCAGGTGCTGTTGCACGCCGTCGTGCAGGTCACGCTCGATGCGTCGGCGTTCGTCGTCGATAGCGTCCACGACATGATCGCGAGTGCTCGTCAGCTCGGCAACCCGTTGGTGCAGCAACCGATCCGACTGCCGGCCGAGTACCTGGATGGCGAACCAACGATCGAGAGATCCCACCCCTGCCACTCCGACTGCCGCGACGAAAATCAGGAGGATTCCGGGTAGTGCGGCCATAGCAACGAGTCCGCCGTCGACGCGGTTCGAGTCCTCGATCAAGCCCCAGTCGCCGCTGAGAGTCCATGCCGAGACCATCGATGCGGCGACGACGAGACACAGCGTCAGGAGGAGAACCACGCCGAGCCCGAGCAGCCCGATAGGCCAACGAATTCCGAGATACCAGCGGCAGCGACGAGGGGCCGCCGCATCCGTGGAGAACGCGCCGTGAAAGCGTGTGATCCGCCGGATCTCGAAGTCGGACAAGATCAATGCGGTCTCATCTACGGCCGTCCGTATTGGTTCTCCCCACCGGCCGAGGAGACGCACCAGTGCTAGGGCGAGTAAAGCCGCCACGGAGAACAACAGAGCCGCGATCGCGGTGAAGATTCCGAGCAGAACTCCGGAAAGTGCCGTGAGCCAGCGCCGTAGAAGTGAGCCGATCGACGCGCGATCAGCCTGCTCGGGTGAGTAGACGTCACGGTTGGCCAGCACACGAGCAGCGTAACCGAGCAAGTGGCCGCTGATACTGCGGTAAACCACACACTTCCATGCAGATAGCCCCGCGGCAGGCGACGGTCTTCCTCGATGTCCCGCATCCACATAGTTCGTAGCGTTTTCCGTGTCCTTCACGACCGGAAACATAGACGAACAAGGGAATTGCCATGTCCAACATATCGATTGCTACAGCAGCAGAAACCCGCACTCTCGACGGACTGGCCGGGTGGGCGGTCGGCGTCATGGATGCCCTTGGCGGCCCCGGCGCAGCGGTCGTCGTCGGTGCAGACAATCTGTTCCCGCCGATCCCGAGCGAACTCGTTCTCCCACTTGCCGGGTTCTCGGCCAGTCAGGGAGCGTTCTCTTTCGGTGCTGCGCTCTTCTGGACGACGCTCGGCTCGGTACTGGGCGCGGTCATCGTCTACGCGGTGGGTGCGCTCATCGGACGCGAGCGCACACGAGCATTGGTAGCGCGAATTCCCCTGATCAAGGCCAGCGACTTCGACCGCTCGGAGGCATGGTTCGCCAAGCACGGCTCGAAGTCAGTTCTGCTCGGCCGCATGATCCCGCTGTTTCGTAGCTTCATCTCCCTGCCGGCCGGGATCGCGCGGATGGGAATGGCGAAGTTCCTTCTACTCACGACCATTGGGAGTCTCATCTGGAACACCATTTTCGTCACCGCGGGATATCAGCTGGGCGAGAACTGGCACCTGGTCGACGCGTATGCCGAAATCCTGCAGAAGATCGTCGTCATGACGGTCGCCATGGCCTTCGTCGTCTTCGTGGCCCTGCGGTTGCGGTCTCGCCGCCAGGCCGGTCTGTGACAACGCCGGCCCGGCGACCTGACATGCACTTATCGGGGCAGTCCCGACTTGTACTGCAATGCGTAGGCCAGTTTGCCGGGCTTGTCGTTCGCGTACGGTGCGGAGAGTTTCCCGAACTCGCCCTTACCAGCAGCCTTGCCGTCGTTCCAGGAAGCCAGTGCGCCGAGTTCCGCTGCGGTGCGGCCACTGTCGATCACCGCGTCTTTCGGGGCCGCCACCTGAGCGCGCGAGACCGACTCGACGGTGCTCAGGTAGCTCGCGAGATTTTTGCTGTCCCAGCCGCTGATGTCGACTTCCGCCGAGTCGCGAACCCATGCACCCCAATAGAATTCCTGGAAGGGGATGGTGCCGGGGGTGAAGCCGATGTCGCGGGCGAAGTACATCAGGCTGCGGTACTTGTCGTTCTGGAACTTCGCGAGACCGACTCCTGACGGAAGCTGTTCAACCGGAACCTCGTTGCCGTCGACGTCGTAGTTCCACACCCACTTCTCGGCTTTCATTCGAGCCCAGAAGTCGGCAGGGCTCAGGTCGCTGAGATTCGCGACCACTCGCAGACGAAGATGCAGATTCGGTCCACCGTCGGCCGTTTCGTAGAACGACGTCAGAGTGTGGTGTCCGTCGGTCAGATAGGGCACGCCGCCCGGTCCGATGACAACCGTCTTCATGGGCGCGATCGTGTCGGGCGTTTCCTGGCCGACGGGCACGGTGCAGGTGAACGACGACGGATTGTCCAGGCGCGCATCGGGTAGCGCCGACGCGGCCTTCTCCTGGCCGTTGGCTTCGCACCAGTCGTCGAACTTCTTGTTGATCTCGTCCTTGCCGAGTGTGTATCGACCGAGCTTGTAGTACACCTCGTCGTATCCGAGAGAGGGTTGCGTCGCGCGCACATCACCGATCGGGAGATCGAGAAGCTCGCCCGCCTCGGCACATTGGTAGCCGAGGCCAGACGACGATCCACTGGGGAGCAGGTCTGCGACCTGACACAGCGGCGACGCCGTCCGTGCCGGGCCGGCAGTGGCGACGCCGCCCATCGACGTGGAGACGACAGAGACCAGTGCGAGGATGCCCAGTAGAGCAGCTCTTCGACGCGATGCCATTCGTGAAACTCCCAGAGTTCGGAAAGTGAAGTTTTCCGAGACTGTCGCACCGCGGTCACCGGCCGGTGTCGGGGAACCGACGCGGAGGTGAACGTCGCATGATGTGCGTCAGCGATCCTCGCGCAACAGTGCGTAGACGAGCGTGTCGGTCCACTCACCCTTGCACCACCAGTTCTGGCGGAAGTGCGCTTCCTGACGCATCCCGACCCGCGCGGCCAACCGCGCCGACGCGTCGTTGCGTCCGTCCAGCTGTGCGCTGATTCGGTGGATCTGGGGAAGCGAGAACACGTGGTCGATCAACGCGTTCACTGCCTCGGTCGCGTAACCCCGACCGGCCACGGCGGGGGAGAAGGTCCAGCCGAGCTCGACAAGTGCCGGGGATCCGTCCACCAACCATGCCTCGACGTTGCCCACCACAGTGCCTTGATGTTCGACGACCATCGCCAATGCCTGGGTGTGCAGCCCGCTTCGCTTCATCCGTTTGCCCACCGCCGCAACAGCATCGGCGTGCGTCCACGCTTCGTGCAGGAGGTAGCGGCACACTTCCGGGTCGCTGTAGTAGGCGAGAATCCGGTCTGCGTCGTCGGGTTCGTACAGACGAAGGGTCAGGCGCTCGGTGTGGATGGGCTCGACTGTCATATGTCTGATTCTGCCCGACCTAGATTCACGCTGATTCGAACCCTGGCCCCGGACCCCTCTCATAACGGAGGGTGGTGAGTCGAAGCTGATCGTCATCAAGTGGAAGGCACGTGAACATGGTCGTGACGTCGTACGCCGCTCCCGCGGGACCTGTGGACACGCGGCACAGCGTCGTATCGAAGGTCGACCCGGTTTCCGCCTCGTCCAAAAGGCCACTGTGGCAGCGATACCGATGGACCGTCCTGCGCGCCTTGTCGCCGATCGTCCTCCTCGTCCTCTGGCAGATCGCCAGTGCTGCCGGAGTCCTCTCCGAACGAGTGCTGCCCGCACCGTCCCTGATCTTCGACGCGGGTCTGGAATTGCTGCGCAACGGTGAATTAGCGGATGCTCTCGCCATTTCGGGGACGCGAGTGGTTCAGGGGCTTGTGCTCGGCGGGCTGATCGGAGTGGCGCTCGGAGCGCTCGTCGGACTGTCGAAGCTCGCCGAAGCAACCGTCGATCCACCGTTGCAGATGCTGCGCGCACTCCCACACCTCGGGTTGATCCCCCTGTTCATCCTGTGGTTCGGGATCGGCGAGACTCCCAAGATTCTGCTCGTCGCTCTCGGAGTGGCATTTCCGTTGTACCTCAACACGTTCTCGGCCATCCGGCAGATCGATCGCGACTTTCTCGACACTGCCGTTGTCCTGGGATTTTCGTGGCGACAGCGATTCACAACGATCATTCTGCCGAGCATCGCGCCCCAGCTGTTGGTGGGACTTCGGCAGTCGTTGGCCATCGCGTGGCTGTCGTTGATCGTGGCCGAGCAGATCAATGCAGAATCCGGGCTCGGCTACATCATCAACAACGCGCGGGACTTCCTGCGTGTGGACACCATCATCTTCGGGCTCGTCGTCTACGCGCTGATGGGAATCGGCACCGACGGAATCGTACGAATCCTCGAAAAACGAGCCCTCCGTTACCGATTGGACGCGTGAGCCATGACTACGACGACCACCTCCGTCGCCACCCTGCACGGCATCGACAAGTTCTACGGATCCAGTCACGTGTTGAAGGGTGTCGACCTGTCCATCGAGCGCGGCGAAATCGTCTCGCTGGTCGGACGATCCGGCTCCGGTAAGTCGACCATCCTGCGCGTCCTGGCCGGACTGTCGACCGACCACACGGGTGAGCGGCACGTCGCCGGACATCCTGCAGTCGCGTTCCAGGAACCGCGACTGTTCCCGTGGCGATCGGTTCGCCAGAACGTGTCCTACGGTCTGAACACCGCAGGCGTCACCGGCAACGAAGCATTGACTGCTGCGGACGCGACTCTCGACGAGGTGGGGCTGGCCGAGAAGCGAGACGCATGGCCACTCACATTGTCCGGTGGGCAAGCTCAGCGCGCTGCGCTGGCGCGGGCTTTGGTGGGGGAGCCCGAACTGCTGCTCCTCGACGAACCGTTCGGCGCGCTCGACGCACTCACACGACTGACGATGCAGTCACTTCTGCTCGACCTGTGGGGACGGCATCGCTTCGGCATCCTCCTGGTCACGCACGATGTCGACGAGGCGATCGCGCTGGCCGATCGGGTTGTGGTGCTCGAGAACGGCGCAGTCTTGGACACCGTCACCGTCGATCTGCCCCGCCCCCGCGATCGCGGAACGCCGGGCTTCTCCCGCCTTCGCACCCATCTGCTCGGAGCTCTCGGAGTTCACTGACCGTCCAATTCGGCACCTGACAAGGATCTTTCACGCATGTCGTCATACGCTCGTCCTCGTCCTCGTTCTCTGCGCGCACTCGGTGTGCTCGCTGCGCTGTCTCTGACGGTCGTCGGACTTACCGGTTGCGTCTCTCGTGGTAGCGACACCACTTCCACCGAAGCCCCCGAACTGGTCTCGAACGACCAGCTCGCCACAGTCACCCTCGATGTCGGCGACCAGAAGGGTGGCACCGAAGCCCTACTGCGCGCATCGGGTGAGCTGGACTCCGCTCCCTACGATGTTGCGTTCTCCACCTTCACTTCCGGCCCGCCTCAGGTGGAGGCGGCAACGGCCGGACAGATCGACTTCGCGGTCACCGGCAACACGCCTCCCGTCTTCGGGGTTGCAGCCAATGCCCGAATCAAGGTCGTGTCCGCCTACACCAACGATGCGAGTGGGGATCAGATCCTTGTACCCGCAGAGTCGACTCTGGCGTCGTTCGCAGACCTGCGGGGCAAGAAGATCGCAGTGGGCAAGGGAAGTTCGGCGCACGGCCACGTGCTGCTGCAGTTGCAGAAGGCCGGCTTGACCACCGACGACGTTCAGTTGGTGTTCCTTCAGCCGGCCGACGCGCTGACTGCATTCACTTCCGGTGAGGTCGACGCCTGGGCGATCTGGGATCCGTTCACGGCGATCGCGCAGGTGCAGAACGGTTCGAAGACACTGACCACCGCCGAGGGCGTTGCCAACGGTTATGGCTTCGGTGTCGCCTCGCAACAGGCGCTGGACGATCCCGCGAAAAACACTGCGTTGCAGGACTTCGTGGTTCGTCTGGCCAAGGCGTCCGCATGGGCGGACGCACACCCGGCAGAGTGGGCGGCGGCGTACTCCACGGCCGTCGGCATCGACCCGGCCGCGGGTGAATTGGCGCAGGGGCGGAGCCAGCGACCAGCAATTGCTTTGGACGACAGTGTGATCGAGTCCGAGCAGGCGCTCTTCGATGTATTCGTCGAGAGCGGAAGCATCCCTGGCGGCAACACGTTCGCAGACTTCGTCGACACGCGTTACAACGACGCCATCGCCGCCGCGACCGCCTCCACCAACTGATCACCCACCACGTCGTAGGAGTTCACTCGTGACCGCACGCATTTTCTGGTTCCTCCCCACCGCTGGCGACGGCCGCTCCATCGTCGGTGCATCTCACGCGTCGGCCAACATCGTCGAACCTGCCGGGTTCCGTCGTCCGTCGCTGCGGTACCTCACGGAGGTGGCTCAGGCCGCGGACCGCCTCGGCTACGAGGGAGTGTTGACACCGACCGGAACCTGGTGCGAGGACGCCTGGTTGACCACCGCCGCGCTACTGCAGAGCACCCGACGGTTGAAGTTCCTCGTCGCCTTCCGTCCCGGCCTCACGCCGCCCACGTTGGCGGCGCAACAGGCAGCGACGCTGCAGCGGTTCTCGGAAGGTCGGGTGCTGTTCAACATCGTCACCGGCGGCGAAGACGTCGAGCAGCGTCGTTTCGGGGATTGGATCGACCACGATCGGCGATACACCCGCACCGACGAATTCCTCGGACTAGTGCATCGGATCTGGACGGAGACGTCGGTCGATCACGAAGGCGAATTCTTCAAGGTGGCCGATGCGCGTGTTTCGGAGGCACCGGACCCGTTGCCCGAGTTCTGGTTCGGCGGCTCGTCGGACCCCGCACTCGCCGTCGCCGCCAAGCATGTCCAGACGTATCTGACGTGGGGTGAGCCTCCTGCCGACGCCCGCGCCAAGATCGAGAAGGTGCAGGCGCTCGCGGACGCCGAGGGCCGCAAGCTCACCTATGGCATTCGCCTGCACACCATCAGCCGCGACACCTCCGAAGAGGCCTGGGCCGTCGCACAAAAGCTGCTCGACGAGCTTCCCGAGGAACAGGTGTCGGCGGCGCACGCGCTGCACTCGTCCTCGCAGTCCGAGGGACAGCGCCGGATGGCCGCATTGCACGGCGGCAGCAAGGATTCCCTCGAGATCTACCCCAACCTGTGGGCCGGAGTCGGCCTGGTCCGCGGCGGTGCCGGTACGGCTCTGGTCGGGTCGCACGAGGAAGTTGCCAACCTGATCGGCGAGTACCACGACGCCGGATTCGACGAGTTCATCCTCTCGGGCTACCCACACCTCGAGGAGGCGTACCACTTCGCCGAAGGTGTTCGACCCATCCTCGACGCGCGAGGAATCACGGTCCCCGCACGCTAGGGCACGTGGGATCGAACCACCGGGTGTGCCGGTTATGGGAAATCTGTCCAGTAGATGGCGTGAAAAATGGATGATAGACGAGGGTAAATCTGTATGATGGCCGCGTGTCCAGTGCCATGTACGTCCCGCGAATCGTGGACGAGGAGCTCGACGACCTCCTCCCTCACCTCGCCGCCATCAACCTCGACGGTGCGAAAGGCGTAGGCAAGACCGCTACCGCCACCCGCCGTGCGAAGTCGGTTCTCGAACTCGACAACGCGGTGAATCGGCAGCTGATTTCTGCGGACCCAGATCTGCTCGCGAGATCGGCGCGCCCCATGCTTATCGATGAATGGCAACGATTCCCGCCGTCATGGGATCTGGTTCGCAGAGCCGTGGACAACGATGCGTCGGGTGGGCAATTTCTGCTGACGGGAAGCGCGCCGCCTTCCGACGCTGTCGTCCACTCCGGTGCAGGCCGAATTGTCCGTGTACGAATGTGGCCTCTGAGCTTCGCCGAACGTCGGCCGTCGGATTCGGCTGTATCCCTGAAGGACTTGCTGTCTCCCCGGCAGGTGACTATTTCGGGTTCGACCGAGACCGTGCTCGGCGATTACATCGAAGAAGTGCTGGTTTCCGGCTTCCCTGGCATCCGTCGTCTCGCCGGTCGCGCGAATCGCGCAGCTTTGGACGGCTACCTGCACGCGATCATCGAACACGACTTTCCGGAGCAAGGCCACGTGGTTCGACGTCCGGAATCCCTTCGTGCCTGGATGACTGCATACGCCGCAGCCACATCGACCACAGCATCCTGGGAGTCGATCAGGGATGCGGCAACGCCGGGTGCGACCCACAAGCCAACCCGTCAAACATCGATCAACTATCGCGATGTGCTCAGTCGCCTGCGCATGCTGCATGACGTAGAAGCATGGTTGCCGCAGGATAATTCGTTGGGGAAGCTGGCCAAGGCACCTAAGCACCATCTAGTGGACCCAGCCCTGTGCGCTCGATTGCTCGGCGTGACAGCTGAGTCCCTGTTGACGCCTGGCGGCTCGGCGGGCGTCAGATTGGGGCACCTTTTCGAGTCGTTCGTAACGCAAAGCCTCGAGGTGTACGCGCAAGCGAACGAGGCGAGGCTGTTTCATTTCCGTGGCAGGACTGCCGAAGTGGATCTGATCGTCGAGCAAGGCGATGGATCGTTCATCGGCATCGAGGTGAAAGTCTCGCCCGATATCACGGACCACGATGTCCGACATCTGAAGTGGCTTCGGAGCGCAGTGGGCAGTCGAATGAGGGACGCGATCGTAGTGACGACAGGTCCTCACGCTTACCGCCGACAGGACGGTATCGCGGTGATTCCGTTGGCTTTGCTCGCGCCATAGCCGGTCCTCGGCCGCTCGGAGTCGGTGATACGCACTGTCAGCAGATTCCGGCGTACACCGCCCGGACGTACTGCTCCGCGCGGTCCGAGCCGATGATTCCGGGCCCCATTCGGTTCATGACGTAGGAGATGGTCAGCTTCGACTCCGGGTGCAAAACGGTGAGCGATCCGCCCCAGCCACCCCAGAAGCAGATTTTGCCGTCGGGGATGTAGGGCATCGATTCTTGCTGCGGCAGAGCGAAACCCAGACCGAAGCGCAACGGAATGCCCAGCGCCAGATCGACTCCGTTGGTCTGCTCCTCGAAGATCGAGTCGATGGTCTCGGGGCTCAGTAGTCGTATGCCGTCCACAGTGCCGTCTCGGGAGATGACCGACAGGATTCTGGCGACCGATCGTGCGTTGGCATGCCCGTTCACTGCGCCCATGTCCGCGCCGCGCCACGCCGGGGTGTTCGCGGACGAGGCCTTCACCAACGGTCCGAGAAATGTTTTGCGACGCAACATCTTCGGGTCGGGCACGGCATCATCGGTCGGTGGGGGCGGCGGTACGACGTCGGCGATCCGATTCCAGTCGGCCTCGGCGGCACCGATCTGGAAGTCGGCACCGAGTGGCCCGGCGATCTCCTCGGCGACGAACTGCCGCAACGACTTTCCAGTGACGCGGCGGACCACTTCGCCGATCAGGTGGCCTTGACTCACAGCGTGGTACCCCGATGTGGTGCGCGAGTCCCACCACGGAGCTTGCTCAGCCAGACGCGAGGTAGAGAGTTCCCACTCGTAGAGGTCCTCTTCGCCGAACGGCCGGTCCCAGCCCGAGACGCCCGAGGTGTGCGACATCAGATGCCGCACCAGGATGTTCTCCTTGCCTGCGGCTGCGAACTCCGGCCAGTATGTCGCGACCGGCGAGTCGGGATCGAGCGCGCCGCGATCGATCAGCATCAACGCGGCCAGGCACGTCACCATCTTCGTCGTCGACCACACGTTGGTGATCGTGTTCGACTCCCACGGCAGGCTGTGCTCGGTGTCGCGGTAACCGCCCCACAGATCTACGGCGATATGGCCGTCGATGTCGACGACGATGGACGCGCCGAGTTCCTCGCCGCTGTCGAGGTTGGCTGCGAGCGCGTCACGCACCGCTGAGAACTCGGGGTCGCAGTGACCGTCAATCGCCATGTGATGCTCCTAGAATGCGGTGAACGGCCAGTTCGACGTAGTTGTCGGCGACGTCCTCGATGCTCAGCTCGCCCCCGTCGTGGAACCAGTTGCTGATGCCGTTGAGCATGTCGGTCAGGGCGAATGACGCCAATCGTGCATCAGGAACGGTGAATTCGCCGCTCCGCATACCCGCGGTGATCACGTCGCGGACGCGTCGTTGGTACTGACGGCGATAATCCTCGACAGCAGTGCGGTGCTCGGGCGTGAGCGACGCCAGCTCGTGTAGGCCGACGATGTACTCCACCCGGCGCCGATTCAGATGCACCAGGTGCGCGCGCACCAGAGACGACATGCGCTCGGTGGGGGTTCCGGCCGCGTCGAGCAGCGGCAGGTTCTCCTCGGCCGGCTCCTGCGTCACCGTCAGACAGATCGCGAACAGGATGTCTTCCTTGGACGGGAAGTGGTGGTAGAGGCTGGCACCCTTGATGCCGACGGCGTCGGCGATATCGCGCATCCCTACGTTCGAGTAGCCCTCACGCGCAAAGATATTCGCGGCGTTGGCGACGATGTCATCTCGTCGTTGCCGAGTGCGCACCTGCCGGGGGAGAGCGGTGACCTCGGATGGCTGCGTCATACGGTTTCCTCGACCGCCGCCAACAGTCGCAGTTCACGCTTGAGGATCTTGCCCTGCGGGTCGACGGGCAGCTCGGACACGATGTGTACCGACTTCGGGGCTTTGTACGACGCCAACTCGGTGCGGCAGTACTCGATGATCGCGGCCGGGTCGGCGGTCACTCCGTCGTGGGCAATGACGAAGGCTGTCACTGCCTCGGACCAATACGGGTCGGGTACGCCGACGACGGCGGCGCGCAGCACGTCCGGATGAGTGTGGATGGTGCGTTCCACTTCCTGCGACGACACGTTCATCCCTCCCGACTTGATCATGTCCTTCATCCGATCGTAGAAGAACAGGTTGCCGTCAGCGTCGATACGGACCATGTCGCCGGTGTGCACCCAACCGTCGCGGAACACCTCGGCGGTGCGCTCGGGGTCCTTGAAGTAGCCGAGCATCACCGATGGAGTGCGGCAGAGCAATTCACCGATCTCGCTCTCGTTGCCCGCGGGGTCGACCACCTTGATCTCGAGGTGGGTGACGGGCTTGCCGATCCACGACGCGTCGCCGTCGGGGATGTCGTCGAGAGTGGAGAACCAGCCCACCGAGCCGAGCTGGGAGAGCTCCGACTGTCCCCAGTAGGTACCCCAAATGGCGTCGGGTGCCGCGGCGGCCCAGGCGGTGATCGTGTGCGGTGACACCTGGCCACCGTAGGTGAGGCAGCGCCGCACCTGGCTCACGGCCTCGGGCCCGAACTGCGCATCACGGGCCAGCGCCAGGTAGAACGTCGGAGTCTGCGCGATGACGGAAATCTTCTCGGCGGCGATGATGCGGAGCGATTGGGCCGGGTCGACCGTCGCGGGCAGCACCAGGGTCGCGCCCATCAGCGTGAGGGTGGTCATCGAGCCGAGTCCGGCGATGGTGTGGAACGGCATGACGAACAACCAGGTGTCTTCCGGTCCCGTGCGCAGGCCCCAGCTCCACGCGGGCGCGGTGGAGATGAGGAAGTTGCGGTGCGGGATCATGACGCCCTTGGGGGCCGCTTCGGTTCCGGAGGTGTAGATGACCATCGCGACGTCGTTCTCGTCCATCTCGACGCCCGGCTCGGTGGACGGCGTGTCCGCCGTCAGCGCGGCATATTCGGTACCGAATGTCACCAGGGTGGTGGTCTCCGGCTTCACCGAGGAGATGATCTCGGCGTAGGCCGGATCGGCCACCACCACAGTCGGTTCCGCGTGTTCGAGTTGATGCTTCACCTCGGCGGCGCGATACATCACGTTGATGCCGGTGAAGGCCGCTCCGGCTTTGAGCGTGCCGTAGTACGCCACCACCACGTCGACGCTGTTACGAGCCATCGATGCGACGCGGTCACCCGCTGTCACTCCGAGATCGACCAGCAAGTTGGCGAACTTGTTTGCGCGAGAATCCAGTTCGCCGTAGGTGGTGACCTCACGGGTACCGTCCGCCGCGTAGCTGATGAACGCGACCTTGTTCGGCTGAGTCCGCGCATGGCGACGCAGCTGATCACCGATGGTGGCGCGACCGATGGGGGAACGGTGGTGAATGGCAGTACCGGGCACGGCGGACTCCTCGAGGTGCGAGCTGTTACAGGGCGGGGGAGAGTGCAGCGGAGTCGAACATCGGCTGCGAGAACGTCTCTGCCGCAACGATCTGCTCCACCGGATCACGGGTGAGCTTGCGCGGGAACGACTTCTCTGGATACCCGACGGCGATGTGCGCGGCGGTGATGTAGTCGTCCGGGATGCCGAGCAATTCTCGAATGGCGGGCTCCTCGTGGCACAGCAGTGTGGTCACCGCGGTCGCGACGCCCTGATCGCGCAGGCTCAGGCACAGGTTCTGCACGGTGGGGTAGATGGACGCTCCGCCGACGACGGAGAGTCGGCCGAGTTCGTGATCGGTGGGGTGCAGTCCGTCCAGCGCGGCGCAGACCACCACGATGGCGGGCACCTCGTGGAGGTGGCGGGCGAAGTAGTCGGCGTCCTGCACGGTCTTGGGCAGTGCGCCGACGGCGACGGTTCCACCGGTGATGCCGGCGAAATAGGCGTCCCACATCGGGAGGTAGAGATCGGCGAGGGCCTGCTTGCGGGCGGCGTCACGCACGACGATCCACCGCACGGGCTGACGATTGCCGCCTTGCGGGCCGAAGCGCGCGACGTCGAACGCGGCTTTGAACACCTCGTCGGGAACAGGATCGCTGAGGTACCGCCTGCAAGTGCCGGTGGTGCGCATCGCCTCGGTGAGTTCCATGGGTGTTTCCCTTCGCCTGTCCGCTGTTAGGTAGTGCCCTGAAGCATTGTGTGGCGTGGGCCACATTGTCAAGGGCTGAGATGCTGTGGAGATCGAGACCGCGAATCCCTTGCGCGAAATTGCCTAACCATGGTTAGTTGCACTATCGGAGTCGGATAGAGCAGCACGCAACAGGAGGTAACCGGTGTCCACATACGCAGCAACGGCAGCGGAGACCGTGGATGGGGTGGATCGGGATCGGCTCGCGCGGGCACTCACCGCGGCGAATCTGCCCACGCTGGTGGCGGTGCTCTATCAGTTGACCGGAGACCGTGCGTGGCTCACCGATCCGTATCGCCCCACCCGTAGTCGGGGCATGGACAACAACGACACGGGCGGGTTCGACGACGCTGTGGCCGACCGCATCCGCGCCGCGGCGCTCGACGCGATCTGCGCGTTCCACGAGGGCACGCCCATGGCGGTGCCCGCACCCGACTCGGAGCACCTCGTCGAGATGATCAGCGTGGCCGTCGGTGAGCAGGTTCCACCCGAGTTCGGCGTCATGGTGGCCGAGGACATGGGCTTCACCTCCTCGGACACTCCGGTGGCCGCACCGAACGATCTGTCCGTCATCGTGATCGGTGCCGGCGTCTCGGGGATGCTCGCGTCCATCAAGCTGCACGAGGCGGACATCAGTCACACCGTGCTCGAGAAGAACTCCGACGTGGGCGGCGGCTGGTTCGAGAACACCTACCCCGGTGCCGGCGTCGACACCCCCAGCCACCTTTACTCCTACTCCTTCGCGCCGCGTGCGTGGAGCACGCACTTCGGCAAGCGCGACGAGGTGTGGCAGTACCTCAGCGATGTCGCCTCCGAACACGATCTGCGGCAACGCATTCGTTTCGACACCGAGGTGGCGACCGCCCAGTACGACGCGCAGCGGCAGGGCTGGACCGTCACCACGGTCGATGGCGAGATCCTGACCGCCGACGTGGTGATCACCGCTACCGGTCAGCTCAATCGGCCGAAGGTGCCCCACATCCCCGGGCTCGACTCGTTCGACGGCCCGATCTTCCACACGGCGAACTGGCCGGCCGATCTGGATCTGACCGGCAAGCGTGTCGCTATCGTCGGAACCGGGGCCAGTGCCATGCAGGTGCTGCCGGCCATCGCGTCGACGGTGGGGCATGCGACCGTGTTCCAGCGGTCGCCGCAGTGGGTGTCGTCGAGCGATGTGTATTTCACCGAGATGGGCGACGATGCCAACTACCTGATGGATGTCGTTCCGCTGTATCGGCTGTGGTACCGGACGCGGTTGGCCTGGAACTTCAACGATCGTGTGCACAGCTCGCTGCAGGTCGATCCGGAGTGGGAGCATCCGCAGCGTTCGATCAACCCGATGAACGACGCCCATCGACGCGTCTTCACCCGCTACATCGAACGCCAGCTCGAGGGCAGGCCGGACCTGATCGAGAAGTCACTTCCCGAATACCCGCCCTTCGGCAAACGGATGCTGCTCGACAACGGTTGGTACGCCGCGCTCAAACGAGACAACGTTACCCTCGTTGCCGACGCCGTCGCGTCAGTCACCTCGAATTCGGTTGTAGCGCGCGATGGTTCGGAGACCGAGGTCGATGTGGTGATCCTCGCGACGGGCTTCGAGACCCACAAGCTGCTGACGCCGATCGATGTTAGGGGTCGATCGGGTGAGTCCATCCGCGATATCTGGGGTCCGGAGGATGCGCACGCCTATCTCGGCATCACCGTCCCGGACTTCCCGAACTTCTTCATCACCTGCGGTCCCGGAACGGTATTGGGTCACGGAGGCAGTTACATCACCATCGCCGAATGCCAGGTCCGCTACATCGTCGATGTGCTGATAGACATGGTGGACAAGCGAATCGGAGCCATCGAGTGCAAGGCCGACGTCGAAACGGAGTACGTCCGCAAGCACGACGAGGCGCACGCGAAGATGATCTGGTCGCACGGCGGCATGGACAACTGGTACCGCAACGACGCCGGACGTGTGGTCTCGACGCTCCCGTGGCGCATCGTCGACTACTGGGAGATGACGCGACGGGCCGATCTGGACGACTTCGTCATGGAGCCTCGACGGGATGAGGCTCGCTGATCAGTTGGACGTCGCCTGCTGCATCGACAACACGAAACCGTGTCCACTGCCCGCGTCGCAGACCATGGCGTCGACTCGGGAGTAGCAGGTGTACCCGAGGTGCGAGATCGATGTGTTGTAGTCCAGCGATTGCGCGTTCTCGACCCCGAAAGCGCCTTGGTTGAAGCACATCGGAGTCACCTTGCCCGGGTCCAGGAAGAAGCCTTTGCTCATCTCGTCGGCCGAGAAGGGTGGTTTGTCGCAGTCCGCGCCGTCGGGCACGGGTGCGTCCGTGGCTTGGCAGCCGGACGAGAACGCGGTGGAGCCGAGCTTGCAATAGATGTTGCCCGACGGCGACTTCCAGCCAACTTCGTTGTTGATGGCGGCATATCGGGCCGGGTCCACGGGCGTGATCGGTGCGGAGTCGACCGATGGTGTTGTCGCAGAACCAGTCTCGGACTGGCTGCCACTCGGTTGCGGCGCAACGGTGACCTGCGGTCCGGCCTCGGTCGATGTCGCCGGCGCACCCGCGACGACGGTGGGAATGACCGACGGCATCGCATTGGTCGGTTCGTCCGAGCTGCTGCATCCCGTCAGGAGTACACCGATGAACGCAATGGCGGCTAGGGCCACGCGACTGCTGTATCTCGGCATCAGTTGGACGTCGCTTGCTGCATCGACAACACGAAGCCATGCCCGCCACCGGCGTCGCAGATCATTGCTTCGACTCGAGAGAAGCACGTGAAGCCGTTGTAGGAGACGGACGTGTTGTACTCCAATACCTGGGCGTCCTCGGCACCGAATACTCCTTGGTTGAAGCAGGTGGGAGTCACTTTGCCGGGGTCGAGGTAGAAGCCCTTGGACAGCATGTCCACGCTGAAGGTCGAGTTCGGGGCGCAGTCGGCCTCGGCACCGTCGGGAACGGGGGCGTCGGACGATTGGCAGCCGGAGGAGAAGGGTCCGGAGCCGATCTTGCAGTAGATCTTGCCGGACGGCGACTTCCACGCGACCTGATTGCCGGGAACGATGAGGCTTGCCGGGTCGACGGGCGTGATCGGTGCGGTGTTGTTCCCGGGGTCGGCAGCGGTTGGCGTCGACTCGGTCGCCGCGGGTGCACCGGACTCACCTCCGGCGTTGCTTCCACTGGTCTGGGTCGGCGCTGCAACGGTCACCTGCGGCGGAGCGGAGATTTGTGACGCAGCGGTGGGGGCCGGTGCGGCCGCGGGGGCGTCGTCACTCCCACAGGCCGTCAGAGTCACGGCCGTGAGTGTTGCGGCCGCCGCGAGCAGAGCAGTTCTTCGGAACATTCGGAGCTCCTTCATCAGAAAGCAATGTTGACGTCGCGGGAGATCGTGAAGCCTCTGTCGCCGTCGTAGCAGGTGATGCCAGCTTCAGTGGACCGGCAGATGTTGCCTGTCACTCCGATGACCTGGCCGTATTCCAGGACTCGTGGGCCGGGATTGCCACCGAAAAAGATTCCCTGGTTGGTGCAGATCTGTTCGACGGTGCCGTCCTGTGTGATCTGCACGCCGTAGGTGTTGTTCTCGGTGTTGAGGCACTCGCGCCCGGTGTTGCCCGCCACCGAGTAGCGGACCTGACAGCCCACGATCGTTCCGGGTGCATTGGATGAATTGAATGCGCAGAACACGTTCCCACTCGGGGACTGGAAGAAGTACTGGCCACCGTCTACCTCGAAGTCGCGTGCGTCGACGTTGACGTCGTCGCGGTTCGGGGCAGGCGGCACGGCAGCAGGTCCTGCGTCGGAGGGCTGCTCCGGTGCCGGAGTCACGACCTCGGGAGTCTCGACGGCCGGCCCGTCCGTCCCGGTGCCGCCGCCTGCATCAGGGGAACCACCGGCTGACGGCGCGGGAGCGGCGCTGGTGACGGGCGCTGCATCGGTGCTGCTCGGTGCCTCGGACCCGCAGGCGGTGAGGGACAGGGTGGTAGCAGCGACCAGGGCGCACATGGCCACGATGTTGCGGACTTGCCTCATTCGTTCGTCCTCACCGGTGGCTGCAGAGTGCATCACCTCTGAACTATGAATCGAACGGGCCAGGTGGTCTGTTAACGTCGTTCGTGTCACGACCCCGTCACGAATCGGTATACGACGGGAACATCGGACATTTCGCCTGAGAGGGTGGAGGCATCAAACACTCAACAGCCAGTTGATGTTTCAGCTTCAACCTGAGACGCATAGCGCAGGATTTATCTCGATCTGGAATCACGTTGTGCGACTTCGACGAAAGGTACGCAGTATGCGAAAGTCATTGCGGCGAGCGGTAGTAGCAACGGCGCTGACCGTGCCTCTGGTGTTCGGGATCGGAGCCGGCACGGCAGCAGCCGCCCCGCAGGTGATGAACTTGCAGGTACCCGTTGTGACCGGTTTCCAGATTGCCCCCGGAGCCGTTCCAGGTGGTCTCTTCCAGACCATTCCGATGAAGGCCATTGTGGGCGACGAGCCCGGTGTCGCTCGCTTCTCGGCCGCGAACATTGCCCCGTTCGCCGATCAGTATCCCTACCGGTATCTGAACCTGAATTGGCGAAACCTGGCGACGGGTGCGACGGGTGCCGCCGATCTGCGGCACTGGCAGGATGATCCGACACCGTCGCCGAGTGGCCCCTACGGACGGGAAGATCTGCCCCTCGAGGTGGTCGCGAACACCGGACCGGGTCCTGTTGTGGTGACGGTGACGCACACCAAGGACTACTCGAACGGCGGTCAGTGGGGCTCTCCGTACCTCGACACTCTTCTCCCCGGTGCCGGCGTGGTGCTGGTCCCCTGAATTCCACATGGATGAAAGGCAAACGATGCGAACATCTTTACGACGCGGAGTAATTGCGCTGGCGCTCTCCGTACCACTGGTTCTGGGTGTGGGAGTGGGTGCGGCGACGGCTGCACCGACGACGTCCGAGCTTCTGGTCCCTGTCGTCACCGGGCCGGAGTTCGGTCCGGCTGGGGTGCCAGGCGGACTCGTTCAGACGATTCCGATCACGGCGACGGTAGGTGAGAAGCCAGGTGAGGTGCGCTTCAAGGCTGCGGAGATCAGGCCGTACTACTACCAGTTCAATTACCGTTTCCTGACGGTCAACTGGCGCAATCTCGCCACGGGTGCCGTCGGAGCGGTCGATCTACGGCACTGGGAAGCCCTCGAGAATCCATCACTCCCGATCAACGCTGAGCCGAGATATCCGGTCAACTTGCCTCTCGAAGTAACTGCGCAGACCGGGGCGGGCCCGGTGGTTGTGACCGTCACCCACAATCGTGAGCAGTGGCAAGCCCCGCCGGAATCGAACGCCCTCATCCCCGGCTTGGGTGTGTTGCTCGTTCCGTGACACGTCTGGACGGTCAGCGGGCCGTTTGCCACGCTGTCGTCTGCTGATCGGCGATGCTGACCAGACGATCGAGGCCCACGTTCATGTCGACCAGATGTGAATCGAGAAGCGGCACTTCGTTGAGCGGCTGAGGTTCCACGAACGTCAGGTGATATTGGTTGTACCCGCCGGCTTCGATGCACGATCCGACCACTCGGCCGCGGCTGGTGGTCCACGTCGAGTTCGAGGTCGGCACGGTCTCGGGGGCCGTGGAGTACTGCAACAGAATCGAAATGATTCCGAACGCGAACGGTGCGCTCGGCACCGTGATTCCGACGGGCCGATCGTCTCCGCTGAGTGCCACCGGATCGGTGCAGGCCACCTGATACTGCGGGCCACTCGGCAGGCCCCATCTCTGAGACCACAGATCCAGCGACGAATTGCCGAACGTCGACAGCGGCGGCAGTAGCGTGTTGGTGGAATATGCTACGACGCAACCGAACTGGCCCTGTTCGGTGCACAAAGGGATGTTCGTGAAGTCGCCACCGGTGGTGCTGCCGCGGGCCGTCTCGACATTCCCGCCCATGAGGAATGCGCCGACAAGTTGCTGTCGTAGGGCTGCATCTTGATCGAAGGTGTCGCGCATCAGCTTGCGGAGCATGAACGTGCCTTGTGAATGGCCGATGAGGATGACGCCTCGGCCGTTGTTCTCGGTTGCCATGTAGTTGTCCCAGGCGGCGCGCACATCGGAGTACGCCAGATCTATCGACGGTCCGGCCGCACCCACCAGTGCCAGAGGCAGCCCGACCAACGGGGTCTGGCGGTAGACCGGCGCGAATACTCGGCATTGGGTGTTGAACCGGGCAGCCTGGAAACTGGCGATAGAAGCCACCTCGGGCGTCGCGTAGCCGGGGGCATTGAGTGCGACGTCGTTGGTGACGGTGGGGTAGAGATAGAAGCAATCGACGGGCTTGTCGGACTCCGGCACGGCCGCGGGGCCAGGAGTCACTGTGCCGGTGCCGAGGTCGGTGGTGTCGCCGCCCAGGTCGCAGGGGTCGTTTGTCAGTTCGGGGCTACACAGCCACGTCGTGGCCGGTGCGGGTTGCGCCGCAGCGGTGCCGGTGCCGACGAGACCGCCCGCCATCAGAAACAGCCCTAGTATCGCTGCCGTTGCGCGTCGTCCCACTGCCGCTTCTCCCTGTGCTCTGCTGGTGACGGGTGTCACTGCCACGAAAGTTAGCACGGCTGGCATTCCGATCGATTGCGAGAGACTGTGGTGTCGCCTCACCTGGCCGTAACGGTCAGGTGCCGAGGTCTCCCGCGATGTCGGCGGCGGTGAGCATCGAAACCAGAATCGGGACAACTCGTTTCGGTGCTATCCGGTATTCCCCGCGGCTCTGCTGCTCCACGATGTTCGCCGAGCTCAGCGTCTTGAGGTGGTGGTAAATCTGACCCGAGGAGCCGACCCCTACTGCCGCGTGCAGATCTGCCGCGTTCGCCGGACCGCGCAGCAAGGTTCGGACGATTTGTAGCCGAACTGGATGGCCTAGTGCAGCAAGCACTTCCGACATCGAGGCGATAGGCAGATCGATGATGGCGTCGGCGGAGTAGCTGATGTCCCAACGGACCGTGCCGTGCAGATGCACGTCGCCCTGATAGGCGACGATGCCGCCCGTCGACGGGGCCGCATCGACCTGCTCGGGAGCGTCGCGTCGTTCCAGCTCGGCGACGCGAGCCTCCAGCTCTGCCAGTCTCGACTCGAACTCTGCGCTCACACCACGCAGGCTATCCGGTCGAGTACGTCCGATGAGAGCATGGCCTCGAGGATGAGTTGCTGCTGCACGCCAGCGTCCGCATACGCTTGCTCGAATCTGTCTGCAGAAAGACCATCGATCAGCCACACTGCGGTCGCCACCGTTCCATCGGTGCGCCGTAGCTCGAATCCCTGAGTGAGCACGCCTGCGAGGCTGCCACCCTTGAATCCGACACCGAGAACGTCGTCACCTGCGGGCTGCCATTCCAATTGGCGCAGAATGGTATCCGACGCGTTGCCGAAGGTTCCATCCGTGAAGGCGCGATACATTCCGTTGAGTTGTTGGGCCGAACCGCCACGGAAGGTGCTCTGCACTCGGGCGGCTTGCTCCTCGGGGGTGGACGGTTGCAGCGACGCCTCCAGTTGGGCGCGGAACTTCGGGTCGAAGGCCCACTTCTGCGCGGTCTCCCACCGGTCACCGGCGGCGAGAGCGGGGTCGTAGAGCGACAGCATGTCGGCCACCAGGCTCGGCACCTCAAAGTTCTCCCACCCTCCGGTGGCTGCCGCATCGATGATGGCTTGGTCGCCGAGTCGGTATCGGAGGTAGTCGGGGACGGAGTTGTCGCTTTCTTGAATCATGGCCGTGACGACGTCGTCGATGCGGACCGTGACATCGGGGTCGGTTGCGTTGGTGCCGGTGTTTACGATTCCCAAGCGATTCAGGGCATTCGGATGCGCGCCACCATCAGTGTTGGGTACGTACCAGCGTTCCCAATCCGAGAGCGACACTTGCTCGTTCGGGTCGATGCTGCCGTTCGCGACGGCTTGGGCGTAGGCGGCGAGATGCACCACCTTGATCGCCGACGCGAGTACCTGCTCCTGATCGGCTCGATGTTCGACGGTACGGCCGCGTCCGTCGTCGATCACGAGGCCGACGGTGTCGGGTGCCTGATCGATCAGTCCGATCCACCCGTCTTCGGTGGCGAGGTCGGTCGAGGTGACGGGTGCACAGTTCTCCGGTGTCGGGGTGGCGGCTTCGGCGGTGTCCGAGTCGGTGGAAGCACATCCGCTCATCAACAGGACCGTCGCGCAGGCTG
The DNA here is from genome assembly GCF_000482405.1 of Rhodococcus sp. JG-3. Taxonomy (NCBI): domain Bacteria; kingdom Bacillati; phylum Actinomycetota; class Actinomycetes; order Mycobacteriales; family Nocardiaceae; genus Rhodococcus; species Rhodococcus sp. JG-3. Next base: position 4,286,782 of record NZ_KI519398.1, on the reverse strand, counting down.
CCGAAGCCAGGGTGAGGCGTCGCATCTCGAGCTCCTTGGTTGTTATTCCGTAATTACGGAATAACAGTAAATCGGTTTGCGCGTCTCGGCAACCCCTTCCTGTGGCGTCCTGCAGATGGCTCGCCGTAACACCTGTTACGCTCGTCCGTAACAAGTGTTACGGCGAGAGGGGAGGTGGGAACGAGTGACACTCGAAGCGGACGATCCGCGGCATCGCATTTCGCAGGCCGTGTGGGACACGATCGCGGAGTTGGGAATCGAGGCGACGACGGTGCGCGCGGTCGCGACTCGGGCGGGCTGCACGACCGGTCTGATCATGCACCGCTTCGGCTCCCGGTCCGCGATGTTGGTGCACGCGCGACAGACCCTGTTCGAGCGCACAGCAGCGCGGGCCGACGAGGCCGGTACCGGTGGCGCACACTCCGCGGCGGAGCGGCTGTATTCCGTTGTCTGCTCAGTACTTCCACTCGACGACGAGCGCATTGTCGAAGCTCGAATTTTCACGGGCTTCGCGGCGGCGGCGATCGCGGACGCCGAGCTGCGGAACCCACACGTGACCCACACGCGTCAGTGGCTCACTCGCATAGCCGGTCTCGTTGCCGACCTCGGCACTCACATCACCGATGCCGAGGCCGCGGAGTACGCCTTGCAGATTGCTACCGCGGTGGAGGGCATCGTGGTCCTGGCGGTACTCGACCGCGAGACGTATCCGCCGGCGACGCAGAAACGACTCGCCAAGCGCACGGTTGCCACCGTGGTCGACCGCAGTGCCCGGCACTGATCGGTGACCTTGTCCCTACCTTCGACAGAACGGATCCTTATGCCCACGCTCCATCACGCCCCGCTGGCACGCGTCGACCAGAACACTCTGTACCGCATCATGGCGCTTCGGGTCGCGGTATTCGTGCATGAGCAGGGCATCGTCGACGACACCGAACTCGATGGTGCGGATCTGCTTCCGACGACGGAGTTGTTCTGGATGCAGGACGACGACGGTGAGGTGCTGGCGACCATTCGAGTCCTCGTCGATGACACCGTTCACATCGGCCGAGTCGCGACCGCCGCCAGTGCACGGGGTCGGGGCTACGCCGGCGAACTCGTGAAAGCGGCACAGGAGGCATATCCCGGGGTCGTCGAACTCTCCGCTCAGGCGCACCTCGAAGAGTGGTACGGCCGCTTCGGATTCGTTCGTGTGGGGGAGAACTACTTGGACGCTGGAATCCCGCACGTGCGCATGGTGACGAGCGGACGATGAACCCTCTTCTGTTCTGACCAATGCAGTTGAGCTGCAATGATATTCGAGCGGCTCAGAACAACGTGGGTGCGGTGTAGCGGCCGTGTCGTGCTTCGTTGAGTCGGGCGCTCCAGCGCTGCACGAGCCACATCTCGACGAGCTCGGGGCTGGTACCGATGTCGGTGGCCCATGCAGTGATGAGTTCGACGTAGCGGTCGTAGCGACGACGAGTGAATCCGGTGACGGACGGGTCTTCTAGCCATCCTTCGTGGATGAGGGTCGAGACTCCGTATTGGTCGATCAGCTGCGCCGGGCCGCCGTAGACCGACGCGTTCACCGCCCATAGGAACGTGGCCATCAGGGACATTCCGACGCCCGGTGCGTCGGGCCAGCCGGACCAGGTCGAGTTCGGATGGTCGGGCACTGCGCGGTTGCGGACGCAGCTGTCGAGCACAGCGAGAGTCTTGGCGACGGGGTTCTCGTCGGGACGGCTGAGGTGTGGGTTCATGACATTCGAGAATCGTCGCATCGCTCTTCGGTGCCGATGACTGCCCTGCCACGCCGCGCACAGAAGCAACAAGCCGAGCGAATCATGTTTGCTTACAGTCAAATCGGTGCCGATTCGTAGATCGTTTCGCTGCACAATGGCACCGCCGTACTCGACGATTTCTCCGTCGAGGTTGCGGCCGCGCAGTCGCAAATCGTGGCCTGCTCGGTCGAGGTGGCCGTTCCACCAATCCAGGTCTACCTCCACACCGTCGTCGAGGACATGCAGGTCGTAGCTGCGGTGCTGACACCACTGCACACAGGCCGTGGGCGGCGGGAACCCCTCGTCGAGTCGTGACATACCGCCATCGAAGCATCGGGTACCGACAGATCGAAGGCTGCTGTCACTCGGTGCGGGTCCCGGCTGGTTTGTCGTGGTGCTCAGTTTGCTGGTGTCCGATCATCGCCAGTAGCGCCAACTTGTCGGCATCGGGGCTGCCGACAGCGGCGGTGTACAGGATCAGGTGCTGGTCGAGTTCGACGAGCTTCATCGAATCGCAGTCCACCGTGATCTCTCCAACGGGGGTGTTCCGAAAGGTCTTTCGCAGGGCGGGGGAGACTGCGACGTCGTGTCGTTCCCACAGTCGCGCGAAGTCGGGGCTGCCGTCGCGCAGTTCGGCGACGAGGTTGCACACAGTCTCGTCTGTCGGATAGCGGGTGAGTGCGGTGCGGAGTTCGTTGACGGCGCTGTGGCGGAAGTGGGCGTCGTCGGAGATGCCGTAGAGCCGCTCGCTCGGCTGCTCGGTGCCGAGGAAAGCTTTGCGGGCAAGGTTGCGATGACGAGGGGTCAGGGTGCCGAAATCTTCCATGAGCGCTGCGGCGAGATCGTTCCAGGCGAGTACCTCGAACGCGGCCGACATGACGATGCCGGCGGTCTGCGGTAACCGTTCCAGGAGCGTGAGAATACTGGGCCGTACATCGCGCCGGTGGACACCTGACCTCGCGGGCGCGGTGCCCGCCAGCGCATGCAGATGGTCGGACTCGGTGTCGCCGAGGCACAGGGCAGCCGCGATGCCCGCCAGCACCTCTGCCGACGGGCGTGGTGCGCGGCCCTGTTCGAGGCGCACGTAGTACTCCGTCGAAATATGCGCGAGCACGGCAACTTCTTCACGGCGAAGACCCGGGGTCCGGCGACGAGGGCCGGACGGTAGACCCACATCCTGCGGTTGAAGCTTTTCTCGGCGGCTACGGAGAAACGCCCCGAGTTCCTGCTTGTTCATGAGTTCGATTGTGCCCCGAGTCGAGCGTCGGACCCTAGTACCGTTTGTGCCTGTATCCGATGTCGATGCGCCTTGATGCTTGCATCATGACCATCAAAACATCCTCCAGTACAGCCGGCCTCCTGGCCGGAAAAATCGTGTTCATCACCGGTGCCAGTCGAGGAATCGGCGCCGCTGCGGCTCAACTCTTCTCTGCTGAAGGGGCTGCGGTTGTGCTCGCCGCCCGCAATGTCGATTCGCTCGATCAGCTCGTGACGATAATCCGAAGTGCCGGGGGTACCGCCGACGCAGTCTCTATGGACCTTGCCGACTCCGACAGCATCCGGGCCGCCGTCGCCCGCGTCGAGCAGCTGCACGGACGACTCGACGGCGCGTTCAACAACGGTGGCGTCAACCAGCAGCAGATAGGTCCCCTCGACATCACCACCGAAGACGACCTCGACGAGCAGTTCACCGTCAACTTCCGCGCCCACTGGATCGCGATGAATGCCCAAGCCGCCCTTATGCGTCGGAGTGGAGGCGGTGCCATCGTGAACACTTCGAGCATCGGCAGCCGCCGTGCCGTTCCGCCGCTTCCGGCGTACGGGGCCATGAAGCGGGCGCTCAACAGCATCACCGAAACCGCAGCGGTCACCTGGGCCCCTGAGGCTATCCGTGTCAACGGTCTGATGCCCGGAGGAACTGCAACAGAAATGATGGACGAATGGGAGGCCAAGACACCTGGTGTGATCGCAGCCAGTAGCGCTGCGTCGCCAATGGGTCGCATGGCCGAAGCCCGCGAAGTTGCCGAGGCCGCCGCGTGGCTGCTGAGTGACAGGGCCTCCGCGGTGACCGGAGCGATCGTGCCCGTCGACTGCGGTTCGGGGGCCTGAATCTGATCCTCACGTTCTTGCCTACCTGAGACCAACCTTCGCAAGCTCGTACTGACGGTGAATCGGAGATGGTTCATGTCCCTGCGGACTGTCGGTCTCATATGGAACTGTGGGGTCTGGTTAGCCATCAGAACGAACAGGGGAGTGCCGGTGACCGTTGCCGACAATGCTGTCGACAGGCCACTCGTCGACGTGGTGATCGACGCCATCGACGCGGACAACGACCTGTCCGACGAGGCCAAATACTACGTTTTGGCTGCCCTGGAAGGGCCGACAGCGCTACAAGAGCTTCTCGACGGCGTCGCGACCCCTCTCGTTCCGGAGCCGTCGGGTAGCCAGCTCGTCGAAGAGCCGGTCGGTGCGTTTCTGACCTCGATCACTGTTGCGGGATTCCGCGGTATCGGGCCCAAGGCAGCCCTCGAGCTACACCCCGCGCCGGGCATCACGATCGTCAGTGGCCGCAACGGATCGGGCAAGTCGAGCTTTGCCGAGGCGCTCGAATTCGCGATCACCGGTTCGAGTCACCGCTGGGAGAACAAGGCCAAGCTGTGGGCCGATACCTGGCGCAATCTGCATCAGGGAGATCCGTGTGAGGTGCGGGTGGGGCTCACGATCGAAGGGTCCGAACCGACGGTTGTCGGTGTCGACTGGACCTCCGATGCCGCGCTGAAGGGATGCTCCACCTGGACTCAGGTGGGAAAGCAGAAGCGCAGCAACGGTACCGATGCACTGGGGTGGAAGTCTGCCGTCGAATTACATCGCCCGATCCTGTCCTACGACGAAATCGGCGGACTGTTCGACGCGACGCCGTCCACCCTGCACGACGCCCTGGCCAAACTCCTCGGACTCGACGAGATCACCGATGCCGAGAAGCGACTGGCAGCGGTACTCAAGGAGGTCAAGGGGCCCCGGCAACGAGCAGCGGAGAGCATGCGCCAGCTCAAGAACTTGTTGTCGGATGCGTCGGACGATCGTGCGAAAAGTGCTGCAGACCTGGTCAAGAAACGGGTTGCGGATCTCGACGCGGTGCTGGCGCTCGCCACTGGAGCCGACGCATCGGCATCGCCCGCGCTCATCGGCTTGAAGCGGCTCGCAGCGCTGAGCGCCCCGACGCAGCAGCGTGTCGACGAGGTGGTGGCGGAGCTTCGGGCAGCTGCGGCCGATACCGCGGATTCGGCTGATGAGGCACTGTCGGTGGTGGAGCAGCGCAACGATCTGCTCGATGCGGCCCTGCGATTGCACAGTGAGACGGGCACTATCGAGTGCCCGGTCTGTGCGGCCGGGACGCTCGACGATGCGTGGGCGGAGCACTCGCGGGCGCAGTTGGCCGAGCAGAGCCAGAAACTGGCCGCTTACAAGCACAGCCGCCGCCGACTCGACCAAGCGCAACGTGCCGCAGTCGAACTGGGGAACGGAATTGCCGACGCCACCGCAGTCGAGGGCGTCGACCTGCCTTCCCTGTCCGAATATCGAAAGTCCGTCGCCGCGGCGCGAGAACCCTCGAGTTCTTCCGGTCTGGCGGATCACTTGGCTACGACGATCCCCGCGGTTATCGAGTCTACTGAGGCGCTGCGCACCGAAGCCACGGAAGCGGCGGCTCAGCGTGAGGACACCTGGGCGCCGATTGCTGGACGTCTGGCCGCGTGGGCCACTCTCGAATCCACGGCGCGAGAGGCGGATGAGGTCGTCAAGAACGTCGATGCGGCCAAGAAGTGGATTGCCTCGCATGCCAAGCAATTGAGGGATCAGCGGCTCGCTCCGATTGCCGAGCAGGCGCGCGACATTTGGGCGGAGTTGCGGCAGGAAAGCAATGTCGACATCGGTGCTATCAACTTGGTGGGCCACAACACCAGCAGGCGAGTGGTGATGACCGGCTCGGTCGACGGCGTGGAGTCCGAGGCACTGTCGGTGATGAGTCAGGGGGAGCTGCATGCGTTGGCGCTGGCGCTGTTCATCCCGAGGGCGACTACGCCGAACAGTCCGTTCCGATTCATCGTGCTGGACGACCCGATACAGGCAATGGATCCGGCGAAGATCGACGGCTTCATCAAGGTGCTGTCGACGCTCGCGAATACCAGGCAGGTCATCGTGTTCTCGCACGACGACCGATTGGCCACTGCGATCAGGCAACTCGCCGTCGACGCTCGGCTCGTCGAGGTGATGCGGGAACCAGGTTCCACCATCAGTGTTTCCGAGACGCAGAATCAAGCGACCCGCTATTTCAATGATGTACGTGCCTTGGTGTTGGACGAGAATGTGCCCGACGACGTCAAGCGGCGGGTCGCACCGGGCTTGTTCCGATTGGCCCTGGAATCGGCTGCGCAACAGGTGTTTTACGCAAAGCAACACCGGGCGGGGGAGTCTCGGATGGTGACCGAGGAGCGTTGGTCGTCAGTGCACAAGACTCGCAACAAGATTGCGCTGGCCGTGCACCAGGATTCCGAACGTGATCTATCGCAGTGGCTGGGCTTTCGCACCGAACGCTTCCCGACGCTCCGTATTGCGAACGCCGGCACTCACAAAGGTGCAGATCGGCCGATCACCTGGGAAGTGGTAAACGACCTGAAGAAGATGGTCGACGGGATCCTCGCCGAATGACTACCGCAACGTCGCCGGCGGTTGCGTTGAGAAATGCCGAACTGCTGCTCGACGGAAGTCATGGTGCTGCAGGCGGATCTGCGCGTCTAGCCGCGTTCCTCGCTCGCCAGGCTTTGGAGGAGTTGGTAATCGAGCGATGTGTGGCGCTAGGAGTGGACATCGAGCGACCGAGTATGCGATCGAGATTGGTGATCTTGCGGTCCCTCGATACAGCTGAGAACGCCGATGCTGCAGCGATGGCATGGAACAGATTGAGCAACGCATGCCACCACCATGCGTATGAACTGGCACCCACGGTCGCCGAAATGCGGCACCTCTGCGGTGTGGTCGCGATTCTGTTGGAGAGTGAATGACTGGCAATGCGCAAGTCGGTTTCTTCTGCCGGACGACGCTACCTCACGAACTATCCGATGAATTCCATTCAGAACACTGATTCGCTCCAGGCGACCTGCATAGTGCCAATGCTCAAAGCGACAAGGGAGAACAAAGGTAATGATTAGCTCGGTTGACAACGTCCCTGTATATACACTTCTGAGTCCGGAAAACGCGATCGTGTATCGTGTGCCTACTTATCAGCGTGAGTACTCCTGGAGTAAACCGCAATGGGATGACTTGTTCGACGATCTCCTGGACGCAGCTGGTGATGGCGGACATTTCCTGGGGACTATTATCTGTGTCAATCAAACGCAGAACGCAACCCACGAGACCATTCTGGAACTGATTGACGGACAGCAACGAATGACGACACTGTCGCTGTTGCTGGCGGCGATCCATGGCACTCTTGAAGTCAGGCGCAGTAAGCTTGACGAAGATGACCTTACCGACCTGAATAATCTTCGTAGGCAACTTGTGCTAAAACGTCCAGCCCGTTCGCGCATCCGTCCTCAGAAGCAAAACTCAAACTATGAAGACTATATTAATGTGCTCGCGCGCGCCCAGATCGACATCGAAAAGCCCAAGGTCCGCAATCTGGGAAATAGAAGAATTATGCGGTCGTACATCCATTTCGTGAACAGAATTGAAGCTCGGGCTGACGAGACTGGTCAGGATGTGGTTTCTGTCGCGCTCGATATGCTTGGCAGGGTTAAGAATGCAACCCTTGTCAAGCTTGAGGTTGTAAGTCATTCAGATGCGTTCGTGCTCTTTGAGTCGTTGAACAATCGCGGTATGCCGCTTACGCCAATTGATCTAATTAAAAATAACTTGCTTGCATCCTACGACGGGAGCAAGGACCGCGAAAGCGACAAAATTTTTGAGCGATGGAACGATCTTCTCAGTGATCTGGGTGATGACTATAAGAATCAGGAGCGATTTTTCAGGCAGTACTACAACGCGTTTAAGAAATCTCTACCGCCGGTTTCGAAAGCGCCCATCGCAACCCGCACGAACCTAATTCGAATTTACGAAACGCTTATCGACGCAGAGCTTCCGGTCTTTCTGGATAAGATTTCAGTAGCAGGCGTGGTTTATAAAAGAATTATCGGTAATTTAGACGATGAAGATTCTCGGACAGATTTAGATAACGCGCTCCGCGATTTAGTGCGAGCTCAAGGCGCGCCCTCTCATATCTTGCTTCTGTACTTGATGCTGCGCTGCGTCGATCTCGAACTGGATGAACGAAAACTTACATCAATTGCTCGGTTGCTGGCAAGCTTCTTTGTCCGACGTAACTTGACGGGGACACCTCAAACCTACGCTATGCAGTCTTTATTCATGGACCTGATTGATACGATATCTCCGCTAAAGGGCGATTTCATCGAAACTGCAGTTCGAGATCTACTGCGCAATGTGTCGGCATCCGACGAGCGCTTCCTCGAAAAGCTGACCGGATCAATTTATGATGAAAATGCAGATGTCGCGCGGTTCGTTCTAGTCTCGCTCGCGGAGCGGGAGTTCACAAAAGAAACCCGTCGTGACTTATGGATACGCGAAAGTGGGCATTACACGTGGACCATAGAGCATATACTTCCTCAGGGCTCAAACATGCCCGATGAATGGGTCGAAATGCTCGGAGGAGGTCGCGATATTGCTGTGGATGTTCAGCAGCGCGTTGTCCACAAGTTAGGGAATTTGACGATTACCGGTTTTAATAGCAACCTTGGAAATCGGTCTTTCAATTACAAGAAAGAGCGCACTGATAGTCACGGAAGATTTATCGGCTTCCGGAATGGGTTGAGCCTCAACTCCGGGGTTGTTGATGCCGAGCGTTGGACGGAAACTGAGATCGAAGAACGGACTGCAGTCTTAGCCGAGGAAGCGCTGGAGCTCTTCAAAATATGAAAGGGCCACTTTTGAACGTTGAGCATCGCGGTCGGGCGTGTCTGTGGCAGAACCGCGCGAGCCCTCGACAATCATGCCAACGTCTTCCAGGAGCGAGCTGCGGGGATGAGCGGACAATCCTTCGTTCGACCTCGCATGTCAGATGACCTAGCGATCCCCAGGACACGGGCGGGTTCGGCAGTCAACCACGATACGGCCTGCGTCTTGACAAATGCGCGTGATCGATCTCGCGCATTTGGGGCGCGATGTCTATGGTGGGAGTCCGGCGATTCAGTTGCCGTCTCAGCTCGCGGATCACGCCATCCTCCTGAATTGGCTCCGGTTCAGCTGCGGCGACCTTCGACAGATCAAGGGCCGTGTGGCTATCGCGGGTGTCCATTAGCCCATCTAACCGGACACACTGTTGGTCACGCCGGAATGGTTTCCGTCGCGCTGTTGATGTTGCGGCGTCGGCCTGTCATTTCCCGGCCGCGAATTGTTGTCTCTGTCGCCGACCTGGCCAGCAACATCCGCCCCACGGGCACGGAGCGCTGGCTAATTCATCGGTTCAGGTACATTGTTTCCGGAGAACGGTCAGGTGCTTTCGCCAACGATTTTCGGCACAGCACAGGGCCGTTCGGTCATTTGAATGAGCAGGTGAAGCGGGGCAATGTCTCCTAGATCACGAAGGTGGCGGAGTCAGGCGCAAGCGGTATCCGGTCTCGACGTCCGGCCGGCCGTCGCGTCGACAGCGTACGAATCTAAACGGTGAATCGGCTGCCATCCCCATCTTGCATCGCATGAAAACCAAAGGAGTTCGATCGAGTGTCGGTCAAAGAATCAGCGTCCGTCGGTCTATGGGCCGAGCAGAACCAATACAGTTCGACGACGCTCTATGGGGAGGACGGTCTCGGCCAGATTGCAGCCAAGACTTGCGGTCTGTATCTGTTGGAATTCGCTGACGGACAAGCCTACGTGGGCATATCTATCGACATCAAGGCCAGACTGAAACAGCATGCCGTCAACCATCCCGACATTTTGACGTTTCGTGTCCGCCCCATGAGTGGAACCTCGATCGAGCTGCGGCGCGTCGAGCGGGCGCTGGTTCACTCGGCGGAAGCAGCGGGGCTCACACTGCGCAACCGTGAACATGCATCTGCCATCGTCGGCCTTAGCACCCTCGACGCGGTGGTGTCGCCTGACGAGCAGGCTGAGTGGTCGAGGAACCCATTAGCTGTCAACCGGCAGGACGTATCGCTGGGCGTCGAATACTCGGATTCACAGCTGGCAGCCCACGCCGGTACGTACGCGAGGTTGCAGGCGCATCCTCGTTACGCGGACATCGTCCGTGCCCTGGGCACGTATCTGAATGCGTGCGTACCGTTTCCGTCGAGAACAGAAGGCACATTCTGGACTGTCAGTTGTTTCCCCGGGTCGTCCAAGACTCTCATACTTCGTGTTTCGATGAGCATGCTCGAAACGTTCTTCATCTGGGAGGATCCGGAAACCGGGATGCTCCAAGTCCGCTTCTTCGTCAACGGAACGTACTTACCCAAAGCTCGTCGTCTTTCTCTCCCCAAACTGTGGAGGAAACTGTCGAAGCATGTAAAGGCAGGGCCGATAGGGCATAAGTCCGCCGGTGCCTTCGAGCGAACAGTTGTCGTAGACGACATCGACTACATCGACGAGGCGTTCCGCATCCCCGGCGTTGCGCTGGCAGCAGGAAGCCACGTGATGGCTGTCATGCGGAAGAGGCAATCTGGCTATAAGTCGTCACACAACCCGCACCTGGCAGCGGCTGCGGTGGCTGTGTTCGGTTCTCACATTGCCGAATTTGCTCCTGCTGCGGAGACCGCCGGTACCGAGAAGCCGGAACCGACCTTGCACACGCTTCCTGATCCCAGCATTAAACCGGCTGATTCGGAAGTCGCGTCAGAGAAGGTACGGGCGTTCCACAGCGCAGATGGAAGCGGTGAGGTCGGGAGGTTCTTGGCAGCTTTGATCGATGTAGCGCTACCCGACTATCGCGAAGACGTGGGGCTGAACTGGGGGTTGACCTGCATGCCGCGTACCAACGCGGGGGCAGGTCGAAAACGGTTGTTCACGTTGAACATCGGACAAATCGAAGTGGCCTACGCGATCAAGTCGACTAGGAGCGACGAGTCCGCGCTAATTGGTGTCGTGGTTGTCTCTGCGTCCGAACTAGAGACACGGACTGGTAAGAGCCTCGCTGATCTGAGCGAGACGTACACCCTGTTGGGGTTTCACCAGCACGGTTACGTGGCGGCCAAGGGGGACGACGTCAGCATCGCATGGGGCTTCGAAGCAGAAGCGCTGGCTCAGTTGCATCAGTTGCCGTGGAAAGAAGCAAGCGCGGTGCTGGCCGACGCATTGCGGACGAGCCTGTGCCCTTACTCGAAATTCCACAGCGAGGCCATGTTGACTGCCCTAACGAGCTGACACAGTCCATGTCTCAACTCCTTGACAGGCCCTAGGTTGGTCGCGGAACCCGCCGCGGTAGTCGTCCGAAGACGCCCAACGGCCCGAGTTCATTCAGTTGAATGAACTCGGGTCTGACGGTCAGTTAGGTTCCGGAATCTCGGTATCGCCTCTTGCGGCAAGAGGCGCTGATCAGAGCTGAACTCGATGTACGAAAGGTCGGCGACGTCTCACATGAAACGATTCAACTGGTGCTTGCGGTGCATGGCTTCATGCGACATTGCGTAGCCATGATTTCGAGTTTGCCGGCGAGGGCGAGGGCATGTGTCAAGGTTCGGCCGTAGAACAGGCGGGCGGTGACGTTACTGGAGAACAGGCAACGGTAGACCAAAAAGCTCAGGCCAGGATGGTGCGCGGCAATGTGTCCGGATTGAGATCGTTTGATTCCATGAACTGCACCAGGTTTTGAGTCATGTCTCGCTCCGCGATCATAGCCGCCACCGACGGTGCTTTGGGGTCGCTGAGCGTTTCAACTATATTGATTTGTGAGGACAGCTCTGCAACCGATGCCGATGCCTTGAACCATAGATCTTCATCGAAGTCATGGGCGAGGACTTTCTGCGCGTAGGCAACAGCTACGGCGAGTAATAGTTCCGCGGAGCTCAGCCGAGTCGCTCCTCGGCGTCCGGAGACCGTTGCCGCCGTTGTGATGGCAGTACCCGTTCCAGCGATGCCTCCGATCGTGGCAAGGCCGCCCGCCATGCCGCCGGGCCCCAGCGCTGCCAGGCCGCCTGTCATAGCCGCCGCTCCCGCCGCTCCAGCCGGCGCGAGCGCAATGAGCCCGATCGGTGCGATCGCAATGACCGCCACCCCAGCACCTGCGATTGCCCATCGCTGCCAACTTGTCCCCGGTTTGCTTAGTTTGGTCATCTTGTTGTTAAAGCCTCGAATTGTCCACTCGAGGGCATCGCCGAAATCGCGCGTAAGCCCGATCTTCTCGGCAAATTTCGGTATGGCCTTAAAGCTAGTGTCCGCAATGTCAATTTCAAATGGCGCAGAGAGGTCGCTGAGCGCCAGGATGGTGAGCTGTTCGATGATGCTGGCGATGTCCCAATGGTCGGGTACTTTCGGTGTCTTTCCTTCTGCCAGCAAATGCAGTTCTCTTGGAAGTGGGATGCCCTCTTTATCTGCTTCCAATACTTGGGCAACCAGGTCGCGCCGATTGATCCGCACTGCCTCGGTAAATCTAGCCTTGGTATTCGCGTCAGTTATGGTCTCCGATACGGCGTACCGAAAGTTCAATTCCAATATCAGGGCGGCCGTATCGTCGGTCAGTGCTGTCGTCACCTTCGTGGTGCGTCTTGGTGCCGAGTTGGATTGGTGGTACGCGTTGCCTACCGCTCTGGCCACGGAAGGTTGTTTAAGGTACGCAGCCGAGCTATGACCAACCTTGCCGATGTTCACTCGAACATCCTGGACATCGGCGAACACAGTTGCCAGTCCGCGTGCGCGAGTGACCGGGTCTCGTTTACTGAAGAAATTCAGCCAGGAGTTGGTCCGTGCGTAGGGGAAGTTGCCGATCAGTTCCTGTCGCGACACCGCGAAGAGCCCGGTTTGTGCGGGGCTTCCAATTGTGACGACGCGGCGGACCGAAACGTCAGCGGGAAGCCGCGACAAGAGATCGACCGTTACGACGCTTCCCAGGCTGTGGCCAATTATGACTACCTCTCCTATTAGAGGTATCTCCGCAAGAACCCGCCTCAGAACGGCTCCGCGAAGGCCTTTCTTGTGCACGTAGGCCTGGATCTGTTTGATTTCATTTGCGTACCATTTTTCAGGCATGGCACCCAGGACCGCGCCCAACTTTGCATCCATCGCGTCCAAGTCGGGCAGGGGAAATCCGAGAGCTTGAGCCGTGGGGTCGGCACCTACCATCCGTGCGGCCTCGATCTGCCTGTCGATGAACTGAGCCCGTTCTACCGATAGATCAGACATCCTGGTGTTTACAGTTGGCTTCGGGACGCTTTCCGAGGCGTCCGGACTCGAGAGGAGGTCGCTGTAATGAGGTGCGATCACGTCCTTCGGGTCGATCACCGGCAGGTTCTCGTCAGACAAGCTTTCGTTGAGCGCGTCGAGCCACGCCCGGCTCGTGTCGCCGTCGCCGACACCGTGCAAGTAGATCAACTTCATTGATGGACTACCCTTCGAGCGGAGCGGATTGAGTCTGGTTCGAGCAAGAGGTTAATACCGGCTGTTCGGCTTGTGCCGGGCAGCCCAGGGGTCTACGCCGGACGTAAGGTGGAAACGTAGTTGGCATGCTCAGTGGCGATGTGGACTACTGCTCCGGCCGGGTTAACCGGGCGCATGTCGCGTCACACTGGCGGTAGGTCGACCCGGTAGACCATGCTCTCCGCGACGTCGAGCACGTCTTCGGGGTAGTAGATCGACACTGTCGGACTGCTCAGAGCTTTCGTCACCACCGCGAGCTCCCAGCCCGAGTCTTCTCTTGCAGAACGCAGTTCGTTCCGCGTCAGTAGAATTGACGGCTTGCCACCGGCAACACCCTTGACTTCCACCCTGTATAACGTGCCGTCCGGTGCCACACATGAAAGATCCCATCCCAGCTTCTGGGAACCTACATCGGTTACCTCGCAATGGAATTGATCGCGATAGTAATCAGTTACGGCATCGACTGCGGCATTCTCAATAAGCTTGTTCGTGACTGGATCGCCGAAGCCCGCTCCGCGCTCACTCACGGTGATCGGCGTTCCAGCCGGTCTACCGAGTGCGGGCCACGGCGGCAACAGATCTTCGATAGCCGCGAGCTCAGACTGGCTGACCCAGGACGGATTGCTACCGTACGGCTGCCGAAGCACCTCGAGGTCAGTGAGTGTCTCGATCTTCTTCAACTCTGCGCTCGTCACGGGAGCATCGAGCAAGTCCAGGTCGGTGCCCACGTACCATTGAGAGTCGATCCGCTTTTCGTCGTCTTCCCAATAACCTTCGTATGGCCGTGCGATGAATCTGCGACGACCAGTCGTCCACCCATAACCCCAGATTCCCCGTGGCATTGCACCGTCTTCGGCACCGCTCACCCAGAAAAGTGCTCGCTGTCCGTGCTGAATAAGCTCGGATCGGTAGTTGTTCGCGACGGACCAATCTTCGATATGGGTGTGACCGTCAGCTAGGAAGGACTCTAGATCCCACGTTTTCGGATTGCACTTGAAGACCCATGCACCCAGATTAGAGTCAGTTATGGAATTGTTCTGCGCTGTAGAAACTTCCGATAGCCCGATGACATCCCAACGTCCACGCCAGTCGATCACTTGGGCATCGGTGATCCTATGATGAGTGTCGGTATCGGCGTCGCGCGATGGGTCCCGTGAGAGCCACACGTCGACGTCGTCAGCGATTGTTTGTCGCATCCAGTCGTGTTCGACGATGCTGATGTTCGACGCGTCGAGTCGCACGTCAACGAACGCCCATGCGTCGATGCGTCTGTGTGGTGGGCGAACCAGTCGTGACTTCTTGGTGTCTTGCCAGTCTCCCGACTTCTTCGTCTTGAGTCTGACTCGGTGTACGTGGGCATCGCGATCCCGCACCTCGACGACAGCTTCCAGGCCCGGCATCCGTTGTGCGGTTCCGCCGCGCCGACGTACTTCTGCCTCGAACAAGGCGAACCCGTCCTTTGTCGTAGTCACTACTTGCCTCCGGCTGTCAGATTGTCTTGTCCACGAATCGGTTTGGCCCAGTTGAGCTGCCCGAATGTCATCGCGTCGCCAGTCATCGAGATATCAGACCTGCTGCTGATGGCTGGCGACGTACTCGTCTCGAAGATCCTTCAATTTCCGGCCGTCCGGAAGAAGCCAGAAATACCACCCATTTGTGGCACCTTTCCTCAGGTGATGGCCTGCACCCGACGGCGTGGTGAACCGTTGGCCGTCCAAAGACAGGCTGGAATCTTCGTTGACTATGGCGCGAAGGTCTTTCCAGGTCCCCGAGCGTGCGTGAAGTTCAGTGCCTGGCTCGAGGAGCCCAGCTGAAACAAGTTGCATGAGAGTGACTGATGCTGCTTGCTCTGCGGACTTGTCCTTGACCTCCCCGATATGGCCTTCAGGAACCGGCCACGTCGCGAGCAAGGATTGGATGAGTGCGGTGGTTCGTTCGTCGATCTCCTTCTCTGACCAGCCGTCGGCGGCGATATTCTTCCGTCGATTCATTAAAAAGGTGTCGTGGGTGTCCAAACTCGCGCGTTTGCCGTTTTCGCCCAACCACGGACCGTTGGACACTTTCCCGTTGAGAGCTTGCGTCAGCAGTGTGAGGTTGCCGAGACGATGAATGTGTTCTCTCCGTTGATCTTGCTCCGCAGGGCTCTCCACTGGCCAGTGGGTTTCCCATTTCTGGGGCATCAAGTGTTCGATGGGATAGGCAGCTCGCGGTACGCGGGAGTTACTCATCGGCTTCGCACTTGTGAAGCCGCGTAAGTGATCTTCGACCGCTTCGAGGAACACACGGAGCCGGCCTCGTTTGAACCGACGGTAGACAGCTTGCGTCTTGACGTCCTCGAGCACCTGCTTGTCGCCCGGCCAGTACGTACCAGCCGCGTTCAGGCGGGTGAGGTAGAGCTGGACCGCGTTGATCAGATTCTCGGGCGGGGTCTGGCGGTTGCTCTTGATGAGGTCTGCGACCACACGCCCGAGATCGCTGGTCCCCAACCGAGTGAGCACTCGCCGCATCACCCAGCTTTCGCAAGCGTTGACAACTCCGTCGATTGTCGTCTGGTCGTAATTCGAGTCCGGCTCGTGGAGCCAGATGAGTACCGGTTTGAGTAGTTCGAGTTCGCTCGCATGCAGTCGGTAGACGTTGAGTTCCACTGCGGTCAATGGTGCATGAGGCTCAGCGGCGCGCTCGGTCCAACTCCTGTACTGATCGGCCTGCATCTTGATGATCGGCAGAAGCGTTGTCATCGACTGTGTCGCTTCGTGTTCGGCAAAGTGTTTGAACCGCGTGAACGTATGGCGGGGGCTGATCTCCTCACCCACGCGTGCCACCAGCCACTGGTTGAGGAACAGCGAGCTCCGAGAGACGAGGTACCGACCGACGCTGACCTCGCGCTCCCAGAATGTGGAGTCGAACGGCCAGTCGTCCTTGTAAGACTTCGCAGTGTCAGTGCCCTCCGAATCGAGTCTCTGAAATACGAAGTTCTTGATCAGATCGGCCGCGGTCAGCGGTGTGCCACGAGCGTTGAGCGTCTCGAAGATCTCCTGCGAGTTCTCGTCGGCTTGAAGGTCGATGACAACTAGCTGCAGCCCTCTGGTCAACACTCCTGTCAGTGACTCCGCACGGGAATGTGCGGCTGGCTCGGTCACCGGTCCGAGCCACTCCTCCACGGCGGCGCTGAAGTATTGATGCCCTTGCGAAAGCAGACTCTGTGCGTGCGTGAGTCCCGCGTAGTCGATTGGCGGGTCGGCCTGCATGACCTCGTCGAAGGCCATCCGGTCCCGGTTGGTATGTCGGAGCTTGAGGCGATCTTCTTCCTGGTCGACGTAGTGGGCGGGGTTGTGGGTCAACTCCTCCAATCGTCTGGCCAGATTGTCTTCGGCTCGTGCCTCGAGTACCGACGCAGTTGCGTCCATGACGAGCTGCAGTGTGGTGAGGCGCTGTTGGCCGTCGATGATCAGGCGCGGCTGAAATGTGCCCGTCTGATTTTCCTGCGCTTGCAGAACAACAGCGCCGAAGAAGTGGGTGGCGGTACTCGACGGGTCTTTCAAGCGGAGCTCGGACAGCCTGCGAATGTCGTCCCACAGGGGTGCCCACTGGTTTTCGAGACTCCACACGTAGGGCCGTTGGAACAACGGAATGACCAGGTGCTGAGGGAGATTGAATATATCCAGGGGGGAACGAACTTCGGTCTTCACACGACTCCTCGGTTGCCTGCTCGATGAGTCACACGGTACATACCACCCACGACATCCACGCTGAGTTGCGCGGGACCAGGGCGTGATCTCCGACCTGACCCGCGAGGCCTCAGCCCTGCACTCAGCCGCCAAGCTCATGCCACCCAACCGACCGCCCGTCACGTTTGTCCGACTCTGGCGATAGATTGTCGGGACAACATTGGAGTGAGGAGTGCGGTGACCGTTCACAGCGATGAGGTCGGCGGGCGAGTCCGTCGATTGCTCGAGTTCTTGCGCGAGACGGTCTCGGCTCAGTCCAAACCAGTTCGCGCCTACGGGCCGACGACTCGGCTCGAGTGGCTGTATCGACGGGACCGCGATGTCCAGGTCGATCACAACGCAACAGCGGGCGACGTGGCCGTCAGGGTTATCCGAGTTAGTGTCGATCCGCCCCCGCAACTACCCGAACAGCTCGTCGATTCGGTGCAAGGTCCGATCGACCGTGCCGCCGAACCACCGACTCTCGCACGCGGAGCCGACGTAACCGAGTCCGAGCTGTTTCGATCGTGGCTCACTGAATGGCAGGTGTGGGCAGCCGACGACGCGAAAAAACGTCCGCTGGCCGAGCTGTACTTGTCGGTCGACCGAATGCGAGAAGAGTCGCATACACAGCCTGAGACGGTCGAAGTCGTTCTGGCGTCAGGACTCCTATCGGCCACAGTGTCCGGAGTGTCCATCGATTCCCATCTGGTGACTCAACCGGTGGAGGTCATTCGGGACGAGGACACCGGGGATCTGCTGGTCAAGTTGACGGCTGGAAGTAGCCCTCGGCTCGAAGACCGACAACTGTTGCTCGGGCTGAAAGGACTACACACGGCGTCAGCAGCATCCCTTGCGCAGAAACTCGGAGATGTCGCGGGCTCACCGATCGCTGTTTCTGCATCCACGATTCTGAAGGAGTGGTCGAATTCGGCCGTCTCCAGCATCACGTACGTCGCCGATCGACATGTTCCACCTGCCGCGCGTCGCGGGACGGTCCGTGAGTCGCCTGCATTGCTGCTTCGTCGTCGAACCGGCTTTGCGCTCGTCTCCTACTACGACGCCATGATTGCTGCGTTGAACGACGGTGCTGATGTTCCGTTAGGACTCCAACAGCTCGTCGAAAGTATCGAGTCGACAGACCGGCTTGACTGGTTGGCGCGTCCCAGCTCAGAGCCGACGCCCGAGATCCTGTTTCCACTTGCCGCTAACCGTGCGCAGTCCAGCATCATGGAAAAGCTCTCACACGACACGGGCGTGGTTGTCGAGGGCCCGCCTGGTACAGGTAAAACCCACACCATCGCAAACCTGATGTCCGCGTTGCTTGCTCAGGGCCAGCGAGTTCTCGTTACCAGTGAGAAGTCGCAGGCATTGCGAGTGCTACGAGACAAGTTGCCGGCGGAACTACAAGATCTGTGTGTGTCGATCACCGACCTTGCGAAGGGTGGGTCGGAAGAACTCGACCACAGCGTCTCGGTGATCGCCGGACGTCTTGCGGATTTCGAGATCGCTCAGGCGGACCGGAAAATCGAGAGAATCGCCGGGGATCGTTACCGAGCGATCAACAAGAAGTACACCCTGGAAGAAGTGCTGACGTCGACGAGGTCCGAAGAGTCCGAGGTCCAGAATTTCGGCTCGCACTACGACGGAACGATGTCGGGAGTGGCCTTGCAGCTTGCTGCGTCAGCCGCAGAGCTGTCCTGGGTGCCGGGTCCGCTCTACGCAGAGTCGCCACCCCTCACCTCAGCGCAATTTGCTGAGCTTGCGGGTCTGCTGGTCGAGAGCGAGCTTCATTCGGCGGACCGCCGCGAACAGTCTTTTCCGGACCTGTCCACAGTGCTACCGAGCAAGACCGTAGTCACTCGACTGTGCGACGGTGCAAGCAGTAGGGCTTCGGTATCTGCACTCGCTGATGTCCCGACGGCGGAACTGCGCCGACTGGCAGCACTGTCCCGTCAGGTTCTTGCGCGCTGCACGCAGCTGGATGGGGACCTCCGCGCCGTGCTGGACGGTGTGTTGTCCGGTTCGCTCGGTTACCTGTGGACGAGGGCAATTGGGGCGTCAGTCCTGCTCGACGACGCGAAATCTGCCGACGCATTGGTCGGTATTGCGAATGTGGTCGTCGACAGGGCCGATCTCGTAGCTCTGGAGACGTACGACGCGGCCGCGCGTCTCTACACAGAAGGACGGTTCGACACCCTCCGATGGTTGCGGACGCCGAAGGAGCAGACCGCGGTCGACGAACTGGCCGTAACGGCCACAGTCGATGGCGTTCCGGCGCAAGGAGGCCACGCGTACCGCCTTGTTGCAGAACATATTCGTGCGCTTCGTTCGGTAGACGAGGCCGCATCGTTGTTGGCGGACATCGGTATTCGCGTTCCGCACCGAGAGAGTCGCGCGGCGCGTATCAACGAGGTGGACGCTGCCGTGCGCAACGTGGCACTGGTGCAGGACATCGTCGAGCGGATTGCAACAATCTCGGATGAGCTCGAACACCGGGTGGCACTACGAACGCTCGACGCCGTGGAAGGGCTGCTGTCGGATATCGAGAAGGCGATGGCGGGCGCGAATGCACGCGACGCGCTGGAGCGGCTTGTGGTGATCGCCGATAGCTTCGAAGCTGCCACCGGTGGGGCGAACAGCGCAGAAGCGCTCGCACTCTCGGACGCGCTCCGCACCGCCGACCGCGAGGCATTCGACGCTGCGGTCCGTGGATACGCACGCGCGAGTGTCGAACAGCAGCAACAGTTGTTGATGGACGCACTGCTGGAGGATCTCGATGCAGCAGCACCGACACTTGGTCACCTGGTCACCAGCGACCGCGTCACCGACTGGGTGATTGTTTCCCGCGATTTCGAGGACGCATGGGCGTGGAGGTGGGCGAACCAGCATGTCGAGCAGGGGCTCGTCCGTCCCGAGGCATCGAATCTGGACGATCTCTACGACGACGTAGATGGGGAGATTTCGCAGCTCACAGCGACACTGGCGGCCGAGAAAGCATGGCGAGAGTGTCTGCAGCGCATGACGTCACGGGAGATGCAAGCGCTCCACACCTACCAGGAGAGCATCAGCAACATCGGTGTTGGCAGTACCAAAATTGCGCAACGTTACCGAGCCTCAGCACGGGCAGCCATGCAGGAAGCGCAGAGTGCTGTTCCGGCGTGGATCATGCCGATCGGGCAAGTTCTGTCGTCGATTCCCCCGCAGCAGAACGTCTTCGACGTCGTGATTGTCGACGAAGCGAGTCAGGCGGACATCAGCAGTCTGTTTCTGATGTGGCTCGCACCGCGGGTGATCGTGGTGGGCGACGACAAGCAGTGCGCACCGGATCGAATACAGCAGGTCTCCGACGACACTGTCTTCGAGCGTCTGGACTCTCACCTCGGCGATCTACCGATGCACATCCGGAACAATTTCAGCCCTCGCTCGAGCCTGTTCTCGCTTCTCCGGAGCCGGTACAACCAGCGTGTACGGCTACGTGAGCATTTCCGGTCCATGCCGGAGATCATCGAATGGTCGTCAAAGCAGTTCTATCGAGACACTCCGCTGATTCCGGTGCGACAGTTCGGAGCGGAACGCCTGCAACCGCTCGTGTCTACGTACGTCGACGGTGCAGAAACGGCGGGGTCGAGCGCGACCTTGATCAACGAGGTCGAAGCGCTTCGCCTTGTCGAAAGACTGTGCGAGTGCATCTCCGATCCTGACTACGACGGGATGACTTTCGGAGTCGTCGTTTTGCAGAGCCGTGCGCAGGTCGAGTTGATTCGCTCACTGATCACAGAGGCGGTTCCTGCCGAACAACGGGACAGTTTGCGTCTTCGAGTGGGAACACCTCCCGATTTTCAGGGAGATGAGCGAGACGTCATGTTCGTGTCGATGGTCGTCGGCGCGGGATCGTCGAGCAATGCGTTGACCAACGAGATGTGGCAGCGGCGTTTCAATGTCGCTGCAAGTCGCGCGCGCGATCAGTTGTGGTTGTTCCATTCTGTTCGAGCAGAGTATCTCTCGCCGTCGGATCTGCGAACGTCGTTGATCTCTTACGTTCAAGCTGCCCCGACCGTTCCGGTTCCGGAGATGCCACAGGTTGTCGACGAGGAAGCCCTCCACAGTGATTTCGTATCGATGACGGCTCAAAGGGTATTCGTCGCCCTGCGCGATCGCGGATACCACGTCAATTCTGCGATCGAGATCAACGAACTCGTCCTGGATCTGGTGGTCACCGGTGTCGCATCGAAGGTCGCGATCGAATGCGATGACGACCGTACGCGTTCGAGAGACGTTGTTGTCGAACGCCTTCGCCGAGAAATGGATTTGAAGCGGGGTGGGTGGACGTTCGCAAGAGTGCGTGCGTCCCAGGTCGTCGTCGACGTGGACACGGCACTCGCCCCGATCATCGAGATTCTGGACGCGGTCGGAATTCTTCCCGGCGAAGTAGAGATTGAAGACGCTAACCGGGATGCGAATTGGAAACCGGTTGTACTAAGTGCGAATTCCAGCGAGGACGCCCTTCCTGACGAGGAGCCGGTGACTCCTGCTCCTGTTGTGGATACCGTGGTCGCGCCGTTGCCCACCATAATCGAGGAAAAATACCCAGTCCGATCGACTTCCGTTCAGGTCGTCGAGCTCGAGCCGGGAGAGACACGACCGCCGAAGTTCGATGGGTCGCGAGAGATTCGGGTCGACTCTCGATACTCGACCCCGCGACGGTCCACCCCGGTCAAGCGCGTGCCGGTGACGACGCGTCCTTCGCCGTCAGTCATGCCGAAGCGGGCACCGTCGAAAAAGACCGTCGTTTCGACAGAACCTGTCGCCGCGGCTACAGCGGGGGTCGGTATCGAAACGCTCCCTGCCGCGGTGCAAGCGGCATTGGCATCGCTACCCGCGGCTTCCCTTTCGACGGGGCGCGTCATCGCAGTGGCTGCAGCGCGTCGAGACGCGCCGCTTACGTTGCGGCGTTGCTCGTTGATCACAGGCATGAACCCGATCGCTGCTCAGCAACTGCTCGCAGACTTGGAGCTCACAAAGAAGCTCGTGCGCAGACAGCGGCCCAACGGCGTTGCCGAGTGGGTACGACCCGAGGACTCGTCATCATGACGGAACTGAGGGCTTGGCAGAAGGAAGCATTCGAGGCCTGGCGAGGGGCTGGCAATCGCGCCATCGTCGAAGCAGTCACAGGCACTGGTAAAACACGTGTCGGTGTGGCTGCGATCGTGTCGGCGCGGAGCCTGAACCAACAGGTCCTCGTTGTGGTTCCGACCATCGACCTCCTCGAACAGTGGCACACGGAGGTCAAACAGCAACTTCCCTCGGTATCGGTTGGCAGGCGGGGGAACGGGCATCGGGACGACTTCCGGCACAGCAGCGTTCTGATCACCACCATTCAATCGGCCATCATGAAGGGTGCCCCTCAGCCGCGTCCCGGTGCGTTGATGATCGCGGACGAAGTCCACCGCTATGGCACCGATGGGTTCGCGCGGGTCTTCACCGATAGGTTCGATCATCGCCTCGGATTGACGGCCACGCTGGAGCGCCAGGACGAAGGTGTGGACACGCACATCCTCCCGTACTTCCGCACGAAGATCGCAGGCTGCGACTTCGCCCGTGGTCGACGAGACAACGTCCTTGCTCCCGTCCGCGTGATGACGGTTGCCATCGAGTTCACCCCAGAAGAACGTACCAAGTTCGAGGAACACGATGCGATCGCACGAGATGCGCGCAAGAACCTGATCGCCAAATACGATTGTGTTGCATCGCCTTTCGGTGAGTTCATGAAGACCGTGACGAAGCTCGCCGAACAACGAGATCTTGCAGAAGGACGACTCGCCAGCCGGTACTTGTCGGCATTCAGCAAGCGACGGTCGTTGCTGGCAGACTGCCAGGGCAAGATCGATGCGCTCGGGACGTTGGCACCGGCATTGGCGAAGTCGGATCGGTCGATCGTGTTCTCCGAGACCAAAGCGTCGGCCGAAGCAGGCTCGGCCGTTCTGCGTGAGCGTGGCGTGCAGTCCAGTGCTTACTCCAGCGGACTGGATCGACTGGCCAGAACCCGCGTGCTACAACAGTTCCGCAGCGGCGCGCTGACCAACCTTGTCGCGCCCAGGGTATTGGACGAGGGAATCGACGTTCCTGCCGTCGATGTCGGCGTCATCATCGCGAGTAGCAGTTCGCGCAGGCAGATGATTCAGCGTATGGGTCGGGTGCTGCGGCTCAAGCCCGGAGACCGGGCAGCGGCATTCGTGATCATGTACGTACCGGGGACGATGGAAGACCCGTCGCTCGGCGCGCACGAGGCGTTCTTGGAGCAGCTTCTCGAGATCGCTGAAGAGCAGGTCGATGTCCCCATCGCACAAGCACCGACGCTACTAACGGACTGGTTGACGCGACCCGTCGAACCCAAACCGGAACCGGTATGTGTCCCCTCCAAGCCGCCGACGTTTATCGAGCCTATTGCCGCTGGTGAACTGTCCCGGCCACAAGGTGGTAACCCTGCTGCTGTCTCGGCTGCTGCTGTGTCGAGTCCGTCTGCAGTGCAACTGGATTCAGTATTAGATTTGATTGGCACGCCCAGCAATCTCGATGTGATGTTGCGGTATGCCGCGACCTTAACCGCGAAGGAGGCTCGGATTCTCGTCGATGTCTTCGGTTTGGGCGGGCGACAGCCTCGATCGGCGATGACGGTCGCGAAATCAGAAGCCGTTCCCGTAGAGATCGTGGTCAAACTACGAGAAAGAGGGATCGACGCTGTGCGGGTCTTGGCCCCCTGAAGTCATACGGCGTGACGAGTTTTCACAGCCCCAGCAAAGAGAATGTCTTGTGACTTAAGAGCCCCGCCGGTAGTCGATTTCTTCGACCTCGGGCGCGCGTGATTTGAAAGTGCCAATTTTCGCCGGTAATGGCAAGAAATTGGTGGTGGTCATGCTGTTTCTTGATCCGATATTCTCTGCGTGATAGACCGCGCCGCTACGAGCCGCTTTACATCCCTCGCCCTGGCACGCGAATAAATCGCACGTTGATATTACGCGTCAGACCCTGATCAACTGGCGCGCCCAGTAGAAACATTGTGGGACCGATGGAATCGCGGCGGTCCGACTACCGGGGACCTGCCAATTTCACCAAAATCGCAATATCGGGCTGCTAAAGCCGACAGGTCGACCCGAGAATGATCGAGGCTAGCTTACGGCTCAATTCTGCTTCACGCCGAATTAACCTTTTCGATCCTCCGATTTATTTCCTCCGCCAGCCAGATCATCGAGCTACAGTCCGCTCCCTGTAGCGTTTGGGGGAGTCTCTCCAGGGCAGCTTCTTTCCACTCCTTCGAGAATTTGTAATGCCTGTTGTCGGTCCCACACTTGATCGTTTGATCGTGGGCGTCATCGCCGAGGGCTTTGCCTGCTAAAAGAGCGGCCGCGGTCGGTAGAAGATCTTCAATCTCGACGTCATGGTTTCGCTTACACCGGTCAGGCCATGCATTCAGCGACAGAATCTGGACGGTCTTCTTCCACCCGAAGTCTTCGAGTCGATCGGCAGCCTTCTTGCCCATTTCGTCAAAGTCGACAATTGCGATTACTGGAACATCTGTAGCAGACTCGGCGAGCACCGCCTGAAAGACAACTTTTTTTGAACCGTTTGCTGGCAAGAAGTGCAGGCCGTCAATAAGGTCTGACTTCCCGGCCGCTTCAAGTGCATAGCGGAGAAACCTGTCGTCCGTGTAACCTTCAGTGATTACTACCCCGCGAGAACCCTCCGGGATTTTTGTAGCTCGATCCAAAACACGCGCTAGCCCAGCATCGGTATAGAGCGAACCGAGGAGCTCAGCTCGGTCATCGTCCCCGTTTGCTGATCGTGCAAGGCGGGTGTGTCCCTCCTGGTTCTTCGTGAGCTCAAAAATTCGGTCTTTCTTGTCGCGGGAAATGATGTGTGGCGAATGGGTTGTGACAAGCAAAGTGACTTCTGAGCGATGCGCCAGCTGCTGCAGCTGGGCTCCCAATAGTTCTTGAGCACCCGGGTGAAGGAATGCTTCTGGTTCCTCCACTGCCAAGACAAGCGACCGTCTGCTTTGATCGGCCAGGTACTGCAGCATCGATACTAGTACCGCGCCTCTTAGTCCAGTGCCTTTGCCCGTGAGCTCGGTGGTGGCTCCGTCACCGAGCTCCACGCCAACTTCCGAGAGTGTCTGCCCGAGGGTTGGAACGGAAGGTACAAGGTTGACTAAGTTGACTTCGGGGAACATCCCGCCGACGTTCGTTTGCACTTGTTCACGCAGGGGTTTCAACAACTTCCGCTCTAGCCCGTCTAGATAGGTTTGCCGCAGTTTATCAATCTCCACCATTTCAGCCGATAGATGATCGTTGATAACAAGCTGCAAAATCTCTCGGAATTTCCCGCTGAGTACTGATCGTAGATCTTGGCCGCTGTGAACGACGCCGAACCTCAGCACTCTCAGGAATTGAGCCTCCAGCTTCGTATGTTCCTCGCTATCGACCGGCATTGACACGGCGCCGAGGCCCTTCGCTTGGTACGACACCTGCCGAGCGCCTGCAGCACCGAAGGCAACCACGCGGCAAACACAGTCATTCTCGGCGTGAGTGCGGCCCTGTTGACTCGTTGTCTTTCCCTGTTTGGCGCGCAATGCAGTTTCGTACTCCAAAGCGCGAGCAATTAGAGTTTTCTCTGGGCTGGATCCATTGGTTTTTTGAAATACCATGACGATTCTAGACTTGGCCCATCCGCCCACGCCCTGAGACGAAGCCGGTCGATCTCGCTCGGGGTCGAAGACCGCGTCCGGGTCCATCGCCATCTCGATCGCCGTCAGAAGGTTCGATTTTCCGCAGTTGTTCGGGCCTACAACGAAATTCGTTCCGTCTGTGAGATCAAATTCGTGGTCACCCACGAGGCTGCGGAAGTTACTGATCTTGACATGAGTCAGGCGCACAAAAAACCTTTCACTGAGCGTGGCTTCGTTCGGCACCACCAGTCCGGACTTGACTTAGTATCGCTGAGCGGCTGGCCGTTTCGTAAACCTCGTGTGGTAGAAACAATGGTGACATTGGAGCTTAGCAAGCTGCCAACGACTACGGAGAGAAAGATGTGATCCGGCTAATTGAGGCCGCGCCGCATAGGCGTATCTGCGTGTACTTCAATTCACCACCTGCAGTTGACCGTTGCTGCGCAGCTGATCAACGTGCTCCCTGATCTTTACCGGGGCGGAACCACCGCGAACGAGAAGCCCGCACTCAAGGTTCTTGCCGAGTGCAGCGCCAGTCATATTCGCGCTTCCGACTAGCGCTGCGGAATCGTCTACGACGAGCAACTTCGCGTGTAGCGACGCGCCCGCGGGCCTCACGTTTGCAGGCCAATACAACCGTGTAGCTGACAACCCAGGGAAGGGATGACTGCCCCCTGAAAAGTTGGCGTTGTCGATAGAGCGCTCCACAACCAAGGTAATCGCGACACCCCGACTGGCTGCCTGGTGAAGCGCCGACGTAACACTCGGTTCATTGTGGACTGCGTAGCCGACTATGAGGACATTCTTTGCTGCATTGGCGACTAAATCAATCACCACTGCGGACGTGAGACGGTTCGACACAGCTTGAGTGGGTCCAGTCCAAACCGGGGTAACACTGCTTCGCCTGGAATCGTGCTCGACACTTCCAAGGAGAACGCCGGCCGCAAGTGATCGAGTAGCGCTGTCCCGCGGTAGCGTATGCAGTTCGTCGCAAGCTTCACGAATGCGCTGTCCCGCTGTTGCCCGGAGTGTGTTCAATCCGTGAGGTATCAGGAGCGCGGAAGCGATCCGTCGGATGTCTGCGGGAGGCAGACGTCGGCTCAAGCTGACCGAAAGTGATACAACCTCTGACACTTCTGTCATCGCAAGAACGCGAGATTGTCGCCAGTTAGGTCGACGACTACCGCTCGGTCCAGCCATCGATTGCCTGTCTCGCAGCTTGTCTCGGACGCGAACAGACACGCGTGGCATGCTGCTGCATGCAGAGTGTCGGATGGATCTTCTGGAACATGTTCCGCGCAAATTGGATCCGAGGAGCATCTCTGGGCATCCACTAAGGCATTGTCCAACAACCGCTTCAGGTGCTGCGGTTGACCTAACGCAACCAGCCCGCCAAGAGTGCCTTCGCTGTCGCTGGCGGCGGTCGACAACAGGATCCCGGTGGCCGGCTCAGCCGTCGTTCCGACGTAGATCCGTTCCCGGATGCTTGACGAGCCGTATCCGCATTCGAGAGCGACCTGACGAATCAACAAATGGCTGAGCGTGTGCAGTAGCAAGAATCGCGGTATAGGTAAGGTGGTGTCGACGGGGCGATCTCGATTCCCAGACCAACGTGCGAACGCATCCTGCATTGCTACGATCCTGGGATGCTCGGACACTTCCCGCTCCCATTGGCGTACTTGAGGTTCGGGTAGTTCGAGGAATATTCCCTCACCACGCTGCTCGAATGCGGGCACCCACTTCGGGCTGTTGGTCCGACTGAGGCTTAACCGATTTCTAGGATCCAATTCACGGCGGTCCGGTGCAGTGAGCCGGGTGAATCCGACGAGGGCTTGGACCTCTCTGAGGCGACTTACCAAAACGACTTGCTGAAGTAGATGGTTGTACCCATCGGGACCACTTATGGGTATCGCTCGAAAATCGTCGTCTTGTTGCTGGGTTGTGGGGTGTGAAAGCAAGTCCCATTCGGCACGGAGCAAGTCGGTCTGAGGAGGAGCGTCAACAGGCCCTCCGGACGCTTTGAGGGCTTCGATTGCCGACCACACTTCCGAAGTCTTCGAGTCTCGAAGCGCGCGCAGTGAATCCAATTGTCCGACCAGGAGTCCGACCACAGCCTCGTTCGGCTGCGGACCCAGAATTTCCCAGTTCGCACTGACGATGTCGGCGACTGTTTGGCTCTGCGGTAGATGTAACGCACTTGCTGTGATGCTGAACCATAGATTGGATGCGCCGAGCACCATAAGTCGGAGATTTCGGCCACACGGCTCGAATTCTTGTAGATGTGGATGACGGCCTCTGCAAGTTGGAAGCGCTTCCCACCCGTCCCGGCCGCTGGCTTGCGAGACGTTGCGCGATGACGAGCATTCGACACAGGTGATCGTGACTCGCGGGCCCAGGGTGCTGGAACTGTCTCGGAGCACCAACTTTGGCCCACCGCACGGCTCGGACCTGCCGCTATGTACGAAATCCACGTATGGGAAGTCGTCGAGATGCCCCCCATCGCAAGCGACAAGGAAGCGTGCTGGTAGACACGCCCGCTTGTTTCGTGCGGCCTTTTGCGTCTGCTTTTGGCATGTGGTGTGTACGAACTTTGCGAGGTCGGGTCTCCGGCCGTAACGGTGGACCAAGTCGAACTGGCCAGGCGGGTCCAGCGGTCCGAGCCGGTGACACGCTGGGCAACGAAGCCAGCGCGGGAAAGGTGAGACCGGAACGCCGGTCCGTGTCCACGGGTCGTCGCTGTCCTGAGGATCCCACGGCGCGGTGTGGAGCGCGTTGACCTGCGGGCCCAGGGTGGCGCGGATCTTCTCCAGCAATCGCGGTTCGACGATGGTCTCAGCTCGTTCGAGAGGCCAGCTCTCTGTTCCTTTGACGATCACACTCATGCCCGGAAGGTCGACGATCGCCCCGCTGCCTCCGGTAGTCACCAGATGGCTGGGTCTGGCTCCGCCAATGCGACTCGGCTGACCTTTGGGTCCCGTGACCTTCGAAGATAGAGCAGCTGTGGTCATTGCGAATCCTTCATTGTTCGGTCGTAGGTCCACGCGGGGGCGTCGTCCAGACTGTTGTCACGCCCATCGAGCTGAAGCAGAACCTCGGGTTCCACTTCACGCAAGCTCATTGGCGCCGTCCAGGTGTCCCAAGCAGACTCGTCAGGTTTGTGGAGCAGCCCGGTGACATCCGCTGCTTGCTGATAACCGAGGGTGCCAGTCGGGAGATGTGTTCGTTGGTGGTGCCACTTGTCGAGCCGGCTCTGCACCAGGTCGCTTACCAGCGCCGCTTGTGCCGAGTCGTGGGTGACGCGCTCTGCGCGCGCGGTGAACATGTCGACCACTCGTTTTGCCATGGGCCCCGTGACGGGGACAGAGGCCGCGGCTGTGTTTGCAAGCCATGCTGTACCCGAATGGCGCAGTGCAGCAGTTAAAACAGCGGTCAGGCCCCGGTCCAAAGCCCGATCGCTGTAAGGAGTTGTGGTCAGGCCTTCAACGCGCATACCGAACGTCGCATGGTCGTATCCGAAGGTCTCGTAGTGAGCCAGGTCGCGAGGGCGGCTCCACTGGTAGAGCGTCACCACTAGGCCCGGTCGACCCGTGTTGCGGCCGACGCGAGAGGTTGCCTGAATGTACTCAGCGGTGCTTTTGGGTTGCCCCGTGACCAGCATGAGTCCCAATCGCTGGACGTCTACACCGACCTGCAGCATCGATGTAGCGAGCAGGACGTCGATTGCCGGGACCCCTCTGTTTCGAATTGCCTCGCTGAGTTGCTCTTTCTCCGCGCCAGGTCCGCCGCGGAGGACATCCATCGCGGCGTTCGTGTCGAAACGAGTACTGAATGGTCGCTCTAGGTCGGCTAGAGTGGTCGCAATACGACTGCTCGGCATGCGGCTGGTCAATTCGGTAACCAGCGGGCGCCTGCGACGCGTTCCAACGGACTGGGAAGTCAATCTGTCCGCAATGTCGTCCTCCACCAAACGGCGCATGCCCGCCAACTCTCGCGTCGACGTGAAGTAGTCAACAAGAGTCATGTACGGGTCGGCTGCGTCGCCGTACTTGTCGAACAATCGTTGACTGTGTTCCAAGAGCGCCGCTGCCACCCGAATTTCTATGGCTTTGAATCGTTCACCGGTCGCGCAGATCCCGCGGTAGCGCCGACTTGGGGTAGCAGGACTTGGCGACACAACAGTAGAGAAGAAGGTCTCACCTGCGTCGAGTACCTGTGGCGGAAATATCGACAGGTCGCGCGCGAAGACTTGTTCAACTTGGTCGCGGGCCCGTCGCACGGTTGCGGTCGATGCCACCAGCACCGGCCTAATTGGCTTCCCATTCTCAGTTCTGGTGCACAGCGCATCGATGACAGTCTCGTATAGTCCGACCATCGAACCTAGAGCGTCGGCTATCAGGTGCAACTCATCCTGAATGATGAGGTCCGGTGGGCGCAGCGCCATCACTGGCTGCGCGGTGGTCGACGGCAGCGGTCCGGCTTTCGGATGTCGTCCTGTGCATTTGTCGTTGTCGGGGCTGATGTAACCGTGTCGTGGGCAGCGTTGATTCACCGTGCCGAAAAGTGATGCGGTTGATGCACGCCAGGGGAGCTGTGCGAACTTGTCTACGGTGCCAATCACCAGACTGGGAGTCAGTCGGTAGATCTCTTCGTCGGTGACAAGGACCGGCAAGCCCTCGTCCGGTGAGTTGCGTGGGCTGTAGGCGCAATCACCCTCTGGATCACTGCAGAAAAGCAACACTCGCCTGCGCTTCTCGTGCGCGAGTAGGTCGCGGCCCGCAGACAGGCGAGATCCACACCAGGGACACGAGGCAAGTTGAAGGGGGCCACCCACCGCGTCGTCCTGGCCCTTCGTGTCTTCGATTGCGCGACGAGCCTCGCTGAAGGAGTTCGGTGTAACCGCGCTACCCACCCATAGCCCGATCCGGAACGGGGTCGATCCCCACCGTGAGTCCCCGGCGGAAACACGTTCGCGGCGTAGTATCTCGCAGGCGCAGATGAGGGCCGTGGCACGCTGAAACTGTTGTGCAGTAAGCAATCTCAGTGTGTAGCGCATCAGGACGGATACCCCGTCGGTGCCGTCCCTCGCGTCCAAGCCCTTGCCGACTACACCTTGGAGCCGGCGGAGCCCCAGCGTGTATGCGGTCAGTCCGAGGTAGGCCTCGGTCTTGCCGCCGCCAGTGGGAAAGAACAGTAGTTGCGCCTCACCGACCTCGTCTCGATGTGCATCGGGGTGGGAAGGATCGGTGAGGCCAGGCAAGCACAGCAGCACGAACGCCAATTGGAAGGGCCGCCAGCTTCGTTGGCGAGTTACATCGAAACGACGGAGTAACTCGCTCACAGTTGCAGTGGGGTCGGCGGTGCGTTCGCGGACCATCTCGCTGCGCACGCGCTGGAGGGCCATTGCCTGATTGGCGAAACGGAACGCCTCCCTGGCGTGGGGATCATCCCGCAGCAAGGTTATGGCCCTATCGAGACGGTCAGCCATGGTGTCTGCGGTGTCCAGTGCAATAGCCCCCGCCGGTCGGTAGCGGCGAATTTCGCTGTCGTCGAGTCTCTCTCGCTGGTCGGCCAGCCAACGACGGTAACCAGTGGCAAGCGGGCGGAGGGCTCTCTCGAGGTCGTCGCGTGCCAATTCAGGACTGCCGAGACGGGCCATGTCGGTGACCAGGCCGGGCATACTCGCAGGATCCCCTGGGACGGTTAGGGCGACGTCGGCAGCCGGAAAGCTCGTTGTGCTGAGTCGCCAGGCGCGCACCTCGCCGTCGCGTACATCAGGGTCGACGGCGCACTGGCGACCGTGCGAGTATTCACGGCGGCCCCGATACAGAAGAGCCAAGTGGAGCCGCTCAGCTTCCTGCTTGGCGGGAGGCTCGCTCGCGTCAGGGTCGTTGTGGGCGAGAAACACTGGTGCAGCGCCGTCGAGAGCCGTGACCACCAAGCCAACCTGATAGATCCGTGCCGTATCGGGACTAGAGTCGGGGATTCCCTGATCGTTCACCAGGGCCAGGTCGACTAGCCGTACCGCGCCGCGGTCCCTCACGGTCACCCGCAGAACCACTCGTTCCTGGTCTGAATCGATGGGCGTCGGCATTTGCTCGGCCAAGGTCAGGTCGACCTCGACGGTGCCGCCGCGTGGGGTGCGACGCCATACACGTCTTGGCTTTCCCTGCGCCGTGACATGCACCTCGGACGCGGTCGGAGCGTAAGAACCCCACGAAGCAGTGACAACGATCTTTTCGACATCAAGGGGGACCTGAAACGACAACCCGATCGCAGATGCAGCCATGGTTCCGGTTCGAGCGCTTTGAGTGACGGGGACGTCGTCGCCCGGAGATCCCGTCGCGTCCGTGACTTCGTTGTCGACGAGATCGGGGTCAGCGTCGACTGCAGGACCGTCGGACGCAGCGTCTTCGTCGGTGGATATGACGACGGGGGCAGGCTCCGATGGTCGGGTGCGAGGAACCAGGCGACCGATGAGATAACGCTCCGCTGGCGGCACTCCCGGTGGGAGTTCTTCCTCGTCGCCGTCTCTTGGCCCAAGCAGGTCCCGTTCGAGTAATTGTTCCAGCTCGGCGCGGACGTCATACGAGGATGTGGGGCCCGCAGTTGCATCGTTAGTGCTCATCTGTGATGACGCTACTAGCTGACACCGACAGGAACTGCTCGAATCGCTGCGGAATTCGAACCGCTAAGCTCACCCAGTCGTTCGCCTGCAAACCCGGACGGGCCCGCGCTAGTAGTGCGCGGTTCCGTTGGTTCGCAGAGATGTTGGATGCCCTCAAGGTTGATTAGATGCTGTTGCACTTGGGCTCACGCGTGGGTTTGAGCCATCGCGACAAGACCAGCCCGGCGATGGTTTTCCTCAAGGAGAAGGTCGAGCAGTTCAAATCGCGCCCGAGGCGACACGGTCCAACGGACACCGATCTTCGTGGGGTGATGCCCGATCTCCAGATCAAGGTCCCACCCGTATGCGGCTACGACCGCACGATCGATTGCCGAGTGAATTTCGCGAAGCTGAATCACTGCTGGATCGCGGTCCGAAGGGTCGTGCACGTGGTTGTAGGTGGTTGTCAGGCCCCATGCTCGGTCAAGCATCAGCGTACGTCGCTCAGCGTCGAGTCGATTCCCCAGACGGAATAGATCAGGCGTTGAATTCGGGCGTGGCCAAGTGAGAAATACGTCGGATGGCGAGTAGTTGACTCGAGTTTCCAACGTCGAGCTATACCGCACGACCCACGTCGTATGAGCAGTGGACGATAAAGCGGCGAGGCTGGCGAAGTCATCAAGAGCAAAAACTGCGCACTTGTGCGCGAAAACCGGTCCAGTTTCGACCAGCAACGGCATTACGACATTGCTGACCAACGACAACGCGAGAACTTGGTCAAGGTCAGCGATCGTTCGATACAACTGGGGGGCTCGTTCGGCGTAGATCCACCATTTGTCGCGCCGCTGGCTGCGATTGTTCTTATCACGCTCGGGTTTGACCAGACGGCGCACGATCTCGATCACTTCGGGATAGGTCTCGGCCCGCTCGAGGTGCCAGTCCTTGAAGTTGATGATCCAGCGGCTAGCCGAGCTATCGGGCCGCTGGTTTAGGTCTTGCCCAATAATATAGGGCGCGAGTACATCTGCGTTTCGGGGGTCCCGCGCGATCAGGTTACGGGCCTGCTCTTCTGGCATCGTGAATCCGAGCCCGAGGACATTGGAGCCCTGGAAAGCCAAGTCGTCGTTCTCTGGAAGCCGTTGAGGGCGACCCGCGATCCTCCCGACGGGTTCCAGATCGGTACCGATTGCGGGTACCTGCTCGCCTGCGAGAATTCTGAGGCCGTGCTCGGCCACGGGAGCGCGGCTTGCCCACACGTCGACGATCTCGAGATTCGCGCTGCTACTCGGCCATGGATGGCTCGGCGTCGCACGTCGAATGGTCATTCCGCGTTCTGCGATTTGTGCCAGACCAACTTGAAGCGTGTCGCCTTGCACGAGCGTGTTAGTTGTTATGTACCCGAGCTGGCCTTGGTCGTTCAGTAGACGCTCGGCGCGAAGAACAAATCTGGCGGCGAGGTCGGCGCTTCCTTTAACGCTATTCCCGTCCCAACGCTGTAGGGCGGCAGCGTAGTTGGTTCCCAGCGCGCCCGTGACCCTTTGTCCGCCAAGAAACGGCGGATTACCGATGATGGCATCGAAGCCAGGTGACCTCGTGTCCGCGAAGACTTCCGGAAAGGCAATGGGCCAATGCAAGGGATCGCGAGGCTCGACTCCGTCAGGCCTGCCGATCTGAATAGCCGCAGTCTGCTCTCTTAACCCATCGACCCAGTTGGGCGCTGTGGTCTCGACTCGCATGGCCAATGTGGCGAATGCGACATCGATTTTACTGGCGGACCGCAACTCTCCCGCCCTCAGTCCGACACCCACCAGCGCGTCAGCTACCGCCTCGATCTGACTGGTGGAGCGACGGGCTTTGGCCAATAAGCCAAGTTTTGTCGTAACGTCGCGGCCCGTGGTGACTGTGTGCGCCACAATTCGTCGTCTCAGGTCTGCGGCTTGTCGAAGTTCGTCTTCACGCAGGACGGTGTCGAAGGTTGCGGCGGCGGTCGGTGCGAGGTGGAGATGCTCGAGTTGGGCTAGATTCGTGACGCCGAGAAGGCTGTCGCCGGTGACAAAGCGATCATCGAGAAATCCGAACGGCCGTTCGCGATCCATCGTCACCAGCCACAGGGATAGCTTTGCCATTTCGACTGCAAGAGGATTGATGTCGACGCCGTACAAGCAGCGGTCGGCGACCCTACGCCGGGCATCGAGGGACAACTGCTCTACCTCCGCATCAGCTGATCGTCCCTGTCTCGAATGACGAGCTGTCAAGACGGCGTCTGGTCGACCTTCTTCCTGCCAGGCGTCGATGAGTCGGTCCGCAAGGTAGCGGCATGCTGCGACGAGAAAGGCACCCGACCCCATTGCTATGTCCGCGACCCGAAGGTCAAGAATCTCCGTGGACGGGCGAATCTTCCACGAGTTGCGGTCTGCCGTCTCAAGGGGCCCGGGTCGGTAGACTAAGGGCTCGAGAGCATTGTCGGCGACTTCCTCTGCCAATACTCGAGGCGTGTAGTGAGCCCCGGTCGACGCGCGTCGAGTAGACGGCGCGATGAATCGACGTCCCTTGGTGATGACCGCCGGCCTTCCGAGGGAGTCCCAACGCAATACCGGGGCGACCGGAAGTACCTTGTCCGCAAGGTCGCCACCGACATGGCGTCGGAGGGCGTCCAATTCGTGTTGAGCGAGCGCAGAAGCAAGGTCGTTCTCTAGGCGGCTCTCGCTCCGGCCGGTCCTGGCTTTCAGTTCTGCAGCCAATTTCGGCGGAGTCTGTAAAAGCCATTTCTGCAATTCGGACAGCCGAAGCTCGCTGGGTTCCTTACCCTTCGGCCAGTCTTTAGACCGGATCAGCTGAAGTATCGGTTCGGGGGCGGTCCTCACCTCGAGCTCCAGGAGTCCTTCGTAGACGTATCCAATCTGCTCGACGTCCAGCGCGCGGAAAGTCAGTCTACGTCGCTCGCCGCCCACCTCGACGTACTGGACGGCACGAAGCAGCCGCAGCACTGTGGCGTCGTCGACCGCTGGCGGGAGGCTCTCTGCACCTTCGATTCCTGTGCGTCCCTCCAACCAGGGGAAGCGGGAGGGGTCGAACAAGGCACCGCCATACGCCGGGAGTTTGAGATCTTCGTGCGCGACCCCGGCGTGGAGGGCTCGGCTAGTGGCGAGCAATCTGTGCCATGCACCGGTGCGGTGCTCCAATGTCTGCGCACCGGAGAGGGATTCAACAGCCTCAAGTTGTTCTACGAGGCGGCTCGCGCTGTACGCGGCTACATAAATGTCGTCATCACTAGGCAGTAGTCGTCGCTCCTCCGCGAAAAGGAGGAACACGACCCGCATCATGACCGTGACTACACCGTCATATAGGTCATCATCATCGACTCCCTGAAGGACCCCCGATTCCGAATCGAGACGGTCCAGCGTCTCGAGCAGCAGCTCGACGGCGTCCCGAACTTGTAGGCCAAGAGTCTCGGTGACCTGTTCCTGCGCCTCGAGGCTCTCCGCGAACAGCTCGGGCAAGGTGTCGTCATCAGCGACGGCGAGAAATCTGGACCGTTGCAGTAGCGCCACGAAGGCAGCGAACGATTCCGGTTCCTCGCCCCACACACTCGAATCCCATACGGACGCGCCCACGGTGCCACCGATCGGTGCCCATACCACCGCCCACCAACGCCCGTCGGTCACCAGTCCTATTGGGACATCTCGTGCGCGAAGAACTACCGCCAACCGCTCGACAGGACTAGCCGACCATCCGTCGGAGTTTGTCCGCTGCAGAGGGTGGGTCCCCCATGGGGTAATCGAACCAAGCAGTCGCCACGGTCCGGCAGCGGGCTCGGGCGTGAGCTCTTCTTCGTCGCTCTGAAGCGAAATCGTCTCGCCCTCAAAGGTTTCAGCGGGAAGTGGGTCTGCGTAAAAGCCGAAGTCCGGTGCGAGTAGCACACCGTGTTCGCCTACTGGCTCGGCCATCGATGAGGGCACCTGGTCTTCCCAGCGCAGACGAGTCCCCCAGTCCAGACCCTCGACGAGCACCGTCTGGATCGCAATGCGGCGGCTCGAACCACCGTCGGTCAACGCCTGGGCAGCTGCGGCGCGCACCACCCGGCGTGATGTTTGTGCAACAGAGGGAATACCTGTCGGCCAGACACGGTCGACGACGGGCAAGGTCAGGGATGGCCCCGACGTCTGTAGAAGTTCAAGCCATGAATGACGATGTCGTGCCGCTTCTCCAGCGGCGTAGGTGCGGCGACGTCGTCGGCTCATTAGTTGTTTCCTTCCGGGACAGCGAGAACCACGGCGAACGGGAATACCAGTTCCTTCACGTCCCCGTAGCGTTGATTGAGCAAGTCCACTTCGCGATCGCGATCCTCTTCGAGGGCGTCAAGCCGCTGCTGCCATGCTTGGCGATCACGCTCGAATTGTTGCTGCTCGGTCTTGTGTAGGTCATCGAATGCCAGTTGGACTGCGCCGTCATTCGCGAGTGCCGTCTGCAGGGTTGCGCGGAGCTGATCGTAAACCGCACGAGTGTGTTGATTAGCTCTGCTGAGCTGACCAGCCAGATCGCTCGAACGGGCATCTTTCTGGGCTGTAGCGCGCTGGCGTAAATCCTCGACCAGGCGTGGGGTGAGTTCGTCCCACCGCTGCGCAAGCCGGTAGCGGGCGTCTAACGGCGCAGGCGTGCAGGCATCAGGTTCGAGAGCCGCCTCTACTGACGTCCGGAGTTCGCTGTAGCTAGCCTTTTGGAGGTCCATCCGTTTGGTCGGTCCCTTGTCCGGCAGCTCTCGGCCGGCCAGCACAATCTCTTCGTGTAAGCGGCCTCCGTCGGCACCCACCACCACCAGACGGGCAAGCACCATCACGACGGGTCCGCGTAGAGACAGACTGTCGGGTGGTGAAAAGCGGACCGCTGTGACGCGATACAAATCAGTGCGACCGCCCCAGACTGCGCTCCGAAGCAGTCGAGTCGATTGAGCGACGAGGGGGTGTCCCAGGTGGGCGAGAACGACGTCGTCGCGTCCACGGGCGACGTCAGCATCGAAGGTCAATGGCCGCAGCTCACCAGACAACGGATCTGGCAGACCGGCAAGTGTGCGTTCCCATCCACTACGCAGCTCCGGCGGTTCTACCTCGCCCACCCGGCGATCGGCGAGCGGCGGCTGCTGTGCAAGTGATAGAGCGGTGTCGACGACACGTCGAACATTGTCGGGAGCTACATGAAGTCGTGCCACCGACTGATCGAGCTGAGCCCGCAAGCGTTCGGCTTGGGCCCGAAGTCCTTGCTCAGCCTTGAGGACGGTGGCGGCTGGGCTTGCCTTCACCGTCATCGGGTCAATGAGCAAGGGGCGGCCCAGCATCTGAGCCTCCACTGCCCCGGCAAGCACTGGATTGACGCTACCGAGGTCGCGGCGCTCGGTGGCAACCTTGGCAGCCACACGTGAGAGGAATTCGAGATCGCCGTCGTAAGACCCTGCGACGGCCGACCGCCAAGCAGCGCCGACAAAGTGGACGACGTCGACCTCGGAGCTCTGACCATAACGATCGACTCGACCAATTCGTTGTTCGAGTCGGTTCGGGTTGAACGGGATGTCGTAATGAATCACGGTATGGCAGTGCCGTTGCAGGTCGATTCCCTCACTGGCCGCATCTGTGGCAAGCAGAAAGCGGAGCGGATCGCGGTCGGGCGAGGCTTGGAACGCATCTTTCAGGTGTTCACGCTGCTTATCGTCCATGCCGCCATGCAGCAGACCCAGCCGCTCCCCGCCAAGACCTCGAGCGGAGAGAATGCCTGCCAACCAAACCTGAGTGTCCCGGTATTCAGTGAACACGATCACCCGAGTCTGACTTTCCGGAGGGCACAGGCGTCGCAGCTCGTCGACCAGTACGTCGGCCTTACTATCAGCCGGCTCCGCTCGGCGTTGCGCCCATTGGTGGAGTTCGTCGAGTACTTTCGCCTGTGCTGCGTTCAACTCGCCCGTGGTGGCCGCGGCACGTGCCAATACGTCGGCTTCGGCTTCATCGGGATCGGGCTCGTCCTCCCAACTCAACGCATCGGTTAACCACTCAGGAACATTGTCCTCGATAACCGGAGCGCCAGCTCGCGCCACGGTAGCGCGATGTGCATCCAACGTCCGAGCGAATGCCGCCGGGGATGAGAA
Organism: Rhodococcus sp. JG-3; assembly: GCF_000482405.1. NCBI lineage: Bacteria > Bacillati > Actinomycetota > Actinomycetes > Mycobacteriales > Nocardiaceae > Rhodococcus > Rhodococcus sp. JG-3. The sequence goes on along the minus strand of NZ_KI519398.1, from coordinate 4,248,216 downwards.
CATCCGTTTCTTCAGCAGGAGACTGATCAGGTCGCCGGCACGGACTGCGGAGCCTCCTGGGACATTTCGCCTCGACTCGGTGTACGTCGACAGCAATTCATGGCCTGTCTGTTCGTCGGCGGTGTACGCAACTTCGAGCGCCCGAGCATGGCGACCAGGAAAACGAGGCGAGCCGTCGGGAAGCGTTAAATCGTCCTTGAGCCGACGAACCATGACCTGCTGGACAACTTCCGGTCTCGGCTCCACACCGCGGGCGAACCGCCGAGGGTCCAGCAGCTCCAGCAACGCTTGCCAAGACTCGGAGTATCCATTGTGGGGGGTTGCCGATAAGAACATTCGATGTTGCGCGAAGTCACCCATGCGCCGGACCGCGCGTGTCTGCAAGCTGTCCAGCGCGTACTTCCTACCTCTTCCGGGGGCCGGAGGCGCGCAATGGTGCGCCTCGTCGACTACAAGGATGTCAAAGAACCCAGGGTGGCGAGCGCTGTCGACCAAGACCTCGTCCAGCAACCGCTGTACGCGAGGCGTACGCAGCCACGGCAGGCTCACGATGGTGCGAGGGAAGACGGAAAACGGGTTGGCCTCCAAGCCATGAGTTCGTCGAAGCAACTTCAAGGCTTCCGCATTCAGAACGGTGAAGTCTAGGCCAAACTTGTCTTTGAGCTCGTGCCGCCATTTTTCGGTAAGGGGAGCCGGGCACACGACGATCACACGGCGAGCTCTGTTGCGCAGCAACATTTCTTGCATAACCAAGCCGGCCTCGATGGTTTTGCCGAGTCCCACGTCGTCGGCGATAAGGAGTGCCACGCGCGGCATGCCGAGAGCCTTCGCCACCGGCTCAAGTTGGTAATCCTCGATGGTGATACCCGACCGGAACGGGGCCTGCAGGGTGTCATCGTCAGCGCTGGCCACGGTTCCCCAGCGCACTGCGTCGAGGAATGCGCCAAGTGTCTGGGGATCATCCCATCCGGATTCTGTAACAGCAGGAAGCCGCGTTTCAGGGAGCACTTCGCGGCCAGGCTCGATCTCCCACGCGACGGTCAGCTCGTCTCCCAAGTCGTCGTCGCTGACCGAACTAAGTGTGACGAGCGTTCGTCCGGGCGGTTCCGTCGCGAGCTCGTCACGCGGCTGCGTGCTCACACTGCGGCGATTGACGACCCACTGTTGGCCGCGGACCCGCACCAGCTGGCCGACGTCTGGTGCGGTGTCTCCTGCGGCTATCGCTGTCATTGCCTGACTGTAGCCAATCGGTACCGGAGTCCGAGGCGGGACCGAACGGCTTCTGGTCGGAATCGGTTTTGAGCGTCTCGCGAGTCAGTCGGTTTCGTCGGGGAGTTCCTCGATCTCGCCAATTTCGAAGCGATCGGAGGTTTCCTCGGCGTCACCACCCACATCACGAGGGACGTCCTTGCCCATCGCTTTCTCCACTAAATCGCAGATTCGAGATCTTCTTTATATGAAGAAGGATTCGAAGTCATCGGTTCGCAACGCGGCGGAAGGGACAAGGTGCGCCTCAAGGATACTGTCCAATTGTTCGGTCCCGATTTGCGATTTTTTTCGATTTGCAGTAAGTAGCTCGATGGTGCAGCGCCGCCGATCGTCCTGTTCGTCACCGCTGAAACGCCAGTTTGATTGACGATGCTCTCACGTCTTTCATCATCGATTTGATGACTGGCGCACCACTTCTTGGTCGCGTCCCGAAATGTCGAACACTTGAGTCTGGGCATTATGTAAACGCGTTGATGGACAGATTTTTTGAAGAAGCACAGGAGGTCCGTGACGCACCGCCGGAGAACAGGTACGAAGTGCTGGCCGACCTGCTTGAGGTCGTCCAAGCCCTGGCCTCACATCTGGGGCTTACTGACGCGACTCTGAGCGCTGTAGCTGTTGACAAGTGGTCACAGCGCGGTGGCGTCGAGAAGCGGAACTGGCTCGAGTAGTCGCCGTTCACGGTGCTGCGTTGATCAAGCTGCGGACGCGGAGGGTGACTGTCGGACATCACGCACGGTGGGGCATGAACTGTATGTCCGCCGACGCCGTCACCCAAGCGAAAGTGGGAAGCCCGCTGTAACTTGTCACGGTGATCGTGCCGAGTCGTGGTGCGATTCGAGACGTTCTGCAGTACCTCGCCCCACATGGCGGGGTTGCCAACGTTTGAGTCCGGACACTCGATCTGGCCCTCGACACTTCGGCTGCCCGTGCACTGGTTCACCTGGCGTGCCGCTGCCGTTCAGCATCTCGCCGCATCCGTGCAGAAGGTGCTCGCTTAAAGAGCCGAGAGTTTTCGTCGGCGCTGCAGATGATTCTATAACCGCCGAAGCGCTGCCACAGCTTCGCGCACGCTTGGTGCGGTAGCTGAGCCATCACCCGTAGACGTGACTCCTCCGATGCGAGACATCCTGTTTGACGCAGATATGCCATCGACCCGCGCCCAAGTACGCACGACTTTCCGCGTCGCGGCGACCAGATTCGAGGCGAAGGCCACACAGTTAGGTACAAGCGCCGAATCGGCTCAGGGCCAGGGTGGAACGGTCAAATTTGAAGAGCAGCGGGGTTCGTGGGTCGTATCGACGAATCATCCGGTCAAAATTGCGGAAGTTCCCTCAGCAGTGGGGTCCTACGTCGGCAGCGACGCAACTGAAGTGCCCGACACCGCGAAGTGTGACATCCGTCTGAATGAGCGTTGGCACGTTGCTCCAAATGGCTGCTTGGAGAGCATGGACGCGGTAGTGTTCGGAGCAAAATCCACTAATTGACGAAATGAGCGAGAGTGCCAGATTCCGTGCTCCCCTTCTCTTACGAAGAATTCCTCCCCTGGTACGTAGAGGAGACCTCCCGACGGCTTAGGCCAGCTTTAGTTACTGTAAACCGCGTCTTAAACGAATTGATGACAGACCATCTTGTTGAGTTTGACCGAGCACGTATTCGACTCTCAGCAGGTCGAGTTAAAAACAGTGCGAGAGTGTGGGCAAAATTATCACAAGAAAAATATGCCAGTCGGGTGTTGTCGCTTTCGGACGTTCCCGCGACAATTGACGACCTAGTGGGCGTTCGAATCGTCTGCAATAATGTCTCCGATATTCTCGTTATACAGGATATGCTGAGTAACTTGCCTGACAACGTAGAGCAGGCCGATGCAACCTTATCTGTCGTTTCAGCGAGTGAGAACAAGTACAACGATACTCCTAAAGAATCCGGATATCGGGCATATCATATCAACTTGGGTGTGCGGATAGGCGGCCACAGTCAGTGGCACAATGTTTCGGTTGAGCTTCAGGTGAGGACGCTACTTCAAGACAGTTGGGGCGAGTTAACGCATGAGGATACATACAAACCAGGCGTCGAGCTTCCGGCTCTCGTGAAGACGCTTGCCAAAAGAATGTCAAATTTGCTAAGTTGTGTTGATGAGTTGGCGCAGGATATTCGGGATGAGCTAGATCAGCTGGCCAGAACACCTGAAGAACCTAAGAATGAGTCATCTGAAGATAGATTGAATTCCGTCTCGGGTAAGTCGGAAGTAGGGGGTCCTGCGTCCGATTTGAAGGGTTCGACACCGTCGGAAGAGTCCATTCCGGAGGATGCATTGATGAGTGAAACGCGGAGCATGGTTCGCGATCTGTCAAAACCCGAATCAATGGCCACGATCGCTCATCGGCTGCAAGTATTGTTTGGTCAGGATATAGCGCGTTCGTCTTGGGGTCGATTTGGAAGCTTCAAATCTCTATTAATGGAGTCCGTGCCGGATGTGGAAATCGTTAATGTAGGTCCCGGAATGGTAGTCCCAAACGGATTTGACTCCGAAGTACTTCTGAGGAATGTTGATGCTCAAAGTAATTATGGTGGGGACTTGGCTGGAGTTCCAGCAGTGCTGTTGACCCTCAAGAAGTACGATCAGCATGTTCCCGCGCTGCCGCCAGAGGGTATTGCGGATATCTTTCGAGGAATGGAGTTGTGCATTCGTGAATCGGCCTGGCTAGAACTGGGTATTCCGCGGTCGACTCTGGGGTTAAAGGAGGTTACGCAACTAAGTAAGTATGGCCGCGACCAATTGCACGCGAAGGGTATCCATGTTCAGCGGGCAAAACTGGGATATCTTCTTACTGCGATGCTATTCTCTGGTAATCTACGACCAGGCGTCTCGATCGAGACTATAGTAGAAATTCTGCGTGCCCACTTCAGGACCAGAATTGGCCGAAATCTAATTTCGGTAACCGAGGACCAATGGCTTGAGCTAGATTGCTGGCTTGATGATTCTCATGAGCAGTATGTGGAGTCCTAAATTGGACCTTTCCGGATAGTGCTAACACCAGAATGGCTTAAGCCGCGTAGGACATGACGCGACAGGAGAGTTGGGGTCAATGCCTGTACGAACCGGCCGCTTATACGCCGCCTTTCATGATGTCGTCAATGAGGCGGATAGTGCGGCAAGTCGGATATCGATTTCGTCCAGGCCACTCTGACTTACAGTGAGGGTGTCTCGAGAATCCTCCAACGCTGACACGAAGACCACCACCACTACTGGCGCGTACTTTGCCGCAAGTTTCGTTCGCTTCGCCTCGTCTTCGAGATATTTCACGCTCCCTGCGTTGTCGACGAAGTCAGCGAACTTGACCAGAAAGACCTTGGGGTCCTTGATGACGTCGGCAACGTGCGCGGCGTAGGCGGCGTTCTTCTCTGCCTTCGATAGCACCGCATCAGTAGACGGATTAGTCACTGCGGCAACTAGTCTGGAAGTCTCTGGGCTGAAGTGTTCGGCGATGAGATTCAGTGCCGCCTGCTGATTCGGTTCGTCCGACAGCTGTGACTCATCCAGAACCGACACGACCTCCCGCGGTTGATCCTCGACTGTGTCGTGCAGAGCTGTCGCTGCGAGAACATCGGTGTCGGTGCAACCGAGCCTGATCAAGCGCAAGACGTTCCTGAGTGGATGCACGATGTACGGGTCGACAGGGTATGCGGCACGCCCAATCCGCTTTTGGGACAGATGGGCTGCCGTCGCTAACTCAAGGGCATTGGCAAGCTGCGTTCGGTCGATACGGTCGGCGTCGATCTCGTGCATGATCGCGAACACCAATGCAGCCGAGTCCATGTCCTTCAGCTTGGTTGCGCGGTAGATCGATCCAAGATCTTTCATTTCTATCTCCTGTCGGTTGGGGCGAAAGTAGCTACTCGGTGGTGCGTCACGAGGATCGGGGGAGCTCGTCGGCGAATCGGTAGGAACAACCGATGTTGCCTGTCGTGTTCACGCCGGCATTGACTCGGATCCACGCGATGCACGACCGCGCGACCAGACGAATGTCCTTTGTGAACAGATATCCGTCGGTGCAGTCCTCGAAATGGCTGTCGTTCTGCCACTCGTCGAGAGGCAGGCCCGCGGACGAATAGTCCGCAAGAAGTAGATGGCCGAGTTCGGTCCGCGATCGTCTGAGCATCAACACACCGCCGCTCAGGACGATCACCTGCGAGCACACTACCGGGGCGTCATCGATGGAGTCGGCAACATAGTCGCTGGGACCCACCTCGACGATGAATCCGACCGGCTTGTCGAACAGCGACTCGATCATCCATGAGGCCAGCGAGTCCCATTGATCGACCTCCAACCGTCGACCATCGACGATGAACGCACGGACTAGTGAACCTGGTTCGACCGGCGCTTCCCACACGTCCTTCGCCCAGCCGTCGTCGGTGCTGTTCACGCGTCCACTTTGATCGGCCCAGATGGCACCGAAGGTGAAGTCACTTCGCGTAACGGTCTCGTCGGCATCCACACTTTCGACACTCCAGCCCGCCAGCCGGACGCGCAGGTCGGTCACCACGACGTATCGATAGCCCTCGTCGTCGAGGTTGTAATGCCAGTCCGGGATCTGCGGCATCGCTGCGAGACTGTTGGCCGTCGCGCGATGTGAAACCTCGGCGCGATAGATGTCGGATCGCACGGATCGAATGCGGGTGATCGATCGATGCATGCCGATTGAAATTGCGGGTTTGGCCGTCGACATCGCGGCGCTGGCGGCATGGAAGTGCTGCTCGACGATCATCTGTGGTCGGCCGATGGAGGAGCGACTCGTTCGTGCATCCCGTGGCGTATACATGACGCTCACCAGGTCTGAGTCTCGCAGGCGTGAAGGTATTTTGGCTTCGGGTTCGACCTCCACGATTACTGTCGAATGGCGTCGTGGATCGCTCCGATGGCACCAGTCGGGTAGCGCGCCGAGACCGTGGGGCTCGTGATCGAAGAACGGTTCATCGCTCCACACGTCGGCGCGGCAGATTTCGATTCCGACGGTAGGGCACGTCAGCCGGACGTTTTCTTCTGTCCGGAGCGCTAGGCGTCCTGCGTCCCACCATCCACAGTGGGCGGTGTGGAAGACAACCCGGGCGTTCCCGAACGCGGACTCCTCCAATTGTGCTGACTGCATGTCGACGCGGCGAAGCAGTTCGGTACGCCGTTGGGGCGTGAGGTCCGAAAATGGTTGGTCGACCTCGACAACAACCATGAATCCGGGATCTCCAGCGGGTATGTCGTTGGGCCCGAGGCGTGTTTGTTCCATAGTTCTCCTCTGTGTAGAGCGAAGGTGTTGCCGAGAAAGTCGGCGAAAGCGGAGCCCGGACTACCGGACTGCCTGCAACTTCATGTGTACACGAGGGTGCCGACAGGTTTGTCGATGACGCACGAGCGGAAACGGTTCCGGCAGAGCGGGCGATAGGTAGACGAATGTGCCGATGGTCGAGAACGGGCTGGGTGCGCACCCGTTTCCAGGCTCGGAGGCTCTAGTGCTCAAGAGATCGCACATCATCATCGCGGTTATGGCCATGGCGTGCTTCGGCTGTTCCTCTGCCGATCCTGTGGTCACCACGCCGGCAGAGGTCGGTTCGGTCACGACAACGTCGGCTACACCGGCCGTAACGACTACGACGGAGCCGACGCCGGAACCCGCCGTGCAGCCAGCACCCCCAGCGCAGCCGATCACGTTCGAGTGCGGCGACCTCTCGCTTTACCAGTCCGGGACGGCACTCTATTCCGATGGAACCACCGGGTACGAAGCCGACTGCGACACGTACGTTGCTCCTGCTGCCCCGGAGTTCAGCTATTGCGATTACGGCGGCACTTCTGTCAACACCGATGGTTCCTACACGGTGAACGACCCCCGGTGTGCGGCCCCAGAACCTCCAGCTGACTCGGGGTATCCGTACAACGAATCGGAAGATCGCAATGGGGACGGCGTCGTCAACGGGTACGAGCGCTGCGGTGTTCTGTGTGGAGACGAGCCCACTAGCGGGGACATCCAGACGCAGTACGGCTGCGAGCAGGGGTATATCACCGGGCCGCAATGTGACGAATGAATCCTGTTCGAGGCGAATATGGTCTCGAGAAGTTTTCGCCTGCCGAAACGCGAGAGCCCGGATCTTCTGACGTCGTCAGCATCCGCGAATTGCGAGCCTTCGCAGTCGAGAGACCTAACGGCTGCCTGGATCCTGAGCAGCGCACGATTGTCCGGTCGGTGGCCGCTATGAATCATCGAACTTGTCCTGTTCTGCAATTGCGCTGACATTAGGCGGTGCTCGAACGTGCTGTTGGAGACGCTGAGATCGCCGGCAGACTGCGTCTGCCGACCTATGGAGGGGATGTTTGCACTTGGTCGTACCAGCAGCGCTACAAAAGTTTCGGAGAGCGGTCAGCGCATGAAACAGGTTGTATAGCAGTCAATGTCATCAAACTAATGAGCGGTGAAATCGCTGAACAGCAAACTTGTTCGGAAGTGGTTCCGGCTTGAGCCGCAGAATTAAAAGATCGGGGCAGTAACGCTAGAAGTGGTTTCACGATTGACAGTTATGCGAAGTCTGACGCTGTTGTCGACCGTCGGTGTGCTTGCGTGCCTCGTCGCGTGTGGCGGATCGCCAGATGAATCCGAACCAGGCACTGCTTCGAGCTCCGTCAGCCCATCGACCACGTCCCAAACGCCGACTCCAATTTCGGCCCCACCCTCGCCAGTCGTTCCAGCAGCACCGCCGGTAGCCGAACCGATCTACACGGAACCTCCGGCACCCGAACCTGTGATCGTCGATTGTCAGCCGGGATTGGGCCCAATCACGACGTACTGGTCGGACGGCACCGTCACCGGATACACCGCCTATTGCCAGTCCGTACACGACGAAGCACTCCAAGGTGAGATCGACGCAAACACCTCAGTGTGCGATGGAACCGTATGCACGTATCCGAACGGCGCGACCATTCCGGATCCGAACGCAGTGCCGGACGATCGATGCACGAACCAAATCGACTATGCCGGTGATCCCCGGTCCAACGCCGAGATCAATTCGATCGGCGCATCGACCGGACATTGCCCAGCGCCCATTGGATGACGACCGGTGCCTTTCCTCAGTGTGCTTCGAGCCGCTGCGGAAGCGAACCTGATTGGCAGTCAATGGTTCCGGCCTGGCCCGCTCACGTGACCATGCCCGCGCGAAAGGCAGCCAGTGCCGCTTCGACTCGATTGCGCACACCGAGTTTCACGAAGATACCGGAGATATGGGTCTTCACCGTCGTCTCGCTGAGGAATAGCTCCGAGGAGATGTCCGCATTGGTCGAGCCAGTAGCCAAGATGCGCAAAACATCTCGCTCCCGCGGGCTCAGCACGTCCATCGACACCGATGCCGGAAGCGCCGGCAACATCGACGTCGCCACAATTTTCCGCAGCGAATCCTCACTGAACAACGTGTTGCCCGATGCCACAGCTCGAACCGACTGATGAAACGTCTCGGGCGCTTCGCTTTTGCTCAAGAAGCTGTGTGCACCGGCCTCGATGGCTCGCACCACCAGATCGTCGACATCCATGGCGGTCATCGCAATGACCTTCGGGGGATGCGCCAGCGTCATCAGATCGCGGGTTGCGTCCAATCCGCCGATCCGTCGCATCTGAAGATCCATCAACACCACATGCGGCCGGAACGCCGCCACCGCAGCAGGCACCTGGTCGCCGTCCTCCACATCCGCCACTACCAAAATGTCCGGCGTCTTCGCGAAGATTTCGGTCACTCCACGGCGAACGAAAGGGTCGTCGTCGACGATCAGAACGGTGATCATGTCTGGCGTTGTCATGGTTCGCTGAGCTTAGAACGCGCTTCCGACACCGTCCGTCAGGAGTACCACGGCAACCAACACGAGACCACGAATTCACCCGGCTGCGGGCCGGCCGCGAATGTGCCGCCCACCCCGCGGACCTGTTCGGCCAACCCTGCCAACCCCGTGCCCGACCCGTGCTCGAACGCCGGTTGACCCATCAGCTGATTGCGCACATCGACGCGCACGCCCGTCTGATCGGACCCGTACACGGCCACCCGAATGGTGGAACCGCCAGCGTGCTTTTGCGCATTGGTGAGCGATTCCTGCACCACCCGATACGCCACATGACTGCTCGCAGCCCCAATATCACCGGGCGTCACGTCGAGCATCATCGTCGTGTGCAAGCCTGCGTCTCGCGCAGAGTGCACCAGATCGGAGATGCCCTCGACGCTTTGCCGGCCACCGCTCGAAGCATCGGCCGATCCCCGCAGCACGCCGATGATGCGCTTGAGCTCGTCCAATGCATCGTGGGCGGTCTGCCGAATCATCGACGCCGTCTGGGCGACCTTCTCGGGCCCGTCAGCGCTGTTGACTTGCATTCCGCCTGCAAACAGTGAGATGCGGCTGAGGCTGGCTGCGAGGGTGTCGTGCATGTCGCGGGCAATGCGGGCACGTTCCGCATTCAGCAGCATCTCCTCACGAAGAGCGTTGGACTCCACCGTCACCTTGTCTCGCGTGACCACAGCCTCCGTCAGGTCGGATCGCGTGCGGTGCAGCATTGCTCCACCCACGACCAACCCGACAAGCACTGCCGCGACGACCCACGGAATCCACGCCGGGACGTCCCATTCCACCGGCATGGACCCGTCCTCGGCCTTCGTCGAACCGATGGTCAGGACGGAGTAGTACCGGCTGCGATGGGCGTCGTACGTCAACGACACCCCGCACGCGACGTACACAGCGACTGCGGCAATCACGAGCGGCTTGGTTCGCGCGAACGCACCGACAGCAAACAGAGCAATCAACGCTGCCGTCGCATCGGTGGCGAAGAACAGCGGCCCGGCCAACGCCAGTCCCAGAACGACCCATGGCCGTTCGTGTCGCCAGATCAAGGCGACGCCTGCGATCAGGTTGAGCGCGACGCCGATGCCCAGGTTCCACCCCGGCGTCCCGGACGCACCCGCCAACCCGGCGGTCATCATCGAGCAGAACAGGCTGAAGGCCACCGCCGCCGTCGTCCAGGCTTTGCGGCGCAGGGTGCCTGTCCGGTGGGTACTCACGAACGCAAGCGTACGGCCGAGCACCGACACGGCGAATCGTCCGAACGGCCCGCATGACCCATCGGATGCGACCGAAAGGAGGAGGCACACCGACCGGTCAGCCGAGGCGCGGACAGGCACGACTGCGGTGTGGTTGATGCATCGCCGAACGAGAGGAATTTCGACATGACCAACCACAACCCGAACCCCCAGCAGCAGTACGCTCCGCCCGCTCCCGAGCAGAAGAAGAGTTGGTTTGCCCGACACAAGATCCTGACCGTCATCCTGGCGATCGTCGTGGTGGGTGTCCTCATTCGGCTCATCGGTGGTGGTTCGTCGGAGAGCCCGACAGCTCCCGCGCCGGCCGGATCCCCGTCGTCGGAAGAAGCGGCTCCTGCAGCCCCGGCCGAGCCGGCTCAGCCGGGAATCGGCGTACCAGTGCGTGACGGCAAGTTCGAGTTCATCGTCACGGCCGTCGCGCCACCCGTCGCGACCGTCGGCTCCGAGTATCTGACGCAGACTGCGCAGGGCGAGTACGTCCAGGTGACGATGACCGTGCGCAACATCGGCGACCGAGCACAGAGCTTGGACGCGTCCTCGCAGAAGTTACTTGACGCCGACGGCAAGCAGTACTCGGTCGACAGCCTCGCAACTGCCTACCTCGACGAGGGCATCGGCTACGAGCAGATCAACCCGGGCAACGCGCTGGATACAACCGTCGTGTTCGACGTCCCCGTCGGGACTGTGCCTGCCGAGATCGAGCTGCACGATTCGGCGTTCTCGGGCGGTACGACGGTAGCGCTGCGGTAGCCGTCGTTATTCGCTCTTCCGTTATCCCGCAATTCAATTCACTCGACGCAGTTCCGGCTGCGTCTCAAGGAAGGAAACTATGACAAACCCGAAACTCTCTCTTGTTGCTGCTTTGCTCGACAGGTCCGGTTCGATGCATTCCATCGCCGACGACACCCGCGGCGGATTCGACTCGTTCATCACCAAGGAGCGTGAGGCAGAGGGTCGCACCGTGGTCACGCTGGCACAGTTCGACAACCGGTACGAGCTTGTCTACGACAGCGTCCCCATCGAGGAGGTTGCACCACTCGTTCTCCAGCCGCGGGGTGGCACCGCGTTGTACGACGCGATCGGCCGGCTCGTCAGCGAGGTCGGCGCGGGTCTGGCTGCGACACGGGAGGACGAGCGTCCCGGCTCGGTGACCGTTCTCGTGATGACCGACGGCCACGAGAATTCGAGCCAAGAGTGGACGAATGCGACTGTGCGAGAGCTGATTCAGCGGCAGGAAGCCGAGTACAGCTGGGACTTCGTATTCCTGGGATCGAACATCGACGCCGTCGAGGTGGGTGCCGGTCTGGGTTTTCAGCGGGACAAGTCGATGACATACATCTCGACGTCGGTGGGTGTGACGGCAGCTTTCGATTCGGTGGCGGATTACCAGAATCGAAAGAGATCGGCCGGTGTCGATGCGCGCTCGGCATCGGCCTTCACCCCGGAAGATCGCAGACGGGCGCGAGGGGAGTAGGAGAGTGTCGCAACGGCCTGGTCGGAAAGAGGCTACATCGGATTTCTCACTCCGACTGTCCGGCGATGTCGGAGGTTCGCTGTACTCTTCCGCCCGAAGTGCCTTGACGCTATCCGCTCGGCTTTAGTCGGACGGCAACACGAAGCCCGGAGTCGAACAAGCATGAACACTGTTGGCAATGACCGAAACTCCGAGCCCGCCCTGGTCCGGCGGTGGGAGCTGTGAAGCCGTCGTCGCACGCTGCGGTTTCGCGATGGGCCGACCGCAATCGGTTCGGGCCGGAAATTCAGTTCGTTGACGTCAGATCGTTGGCTCTCCCGTCCAGCCGCCCAAGGCGAAGCGGGCTGTATCTCCTCGCGTTCGATAACGACTCGTACTACATAGGCGAGTCCGTCGACCTTCGATCTAGGATGGGTGGGCACAATGCGAAGTGGGGCGACGAAATCTCGACCGTGCGCTTGCTGGCCTTTGCGGCGTCGAAACAGGAGTTGAAGCGACTCGAACGCTCGCTCACCCGTGACGCTGAGGGTGCGGGGGTGGTTCTGCGAAACGTACTGAATGCAGGTGTCGCCTTCGGCATAGACGCACTCGATGAACTCCTCGACGGCGAAGCGCAAGAACGCTGGCTAAGTGACCCCGGCCGGTTCAATGCAGAGGACGCGACACCGTTGAAGGAGCTCGCTGCGCAATCGGTTCGATACTCAACGGCTGCCCGCAGATACACCCAGCATGACCGCGAGCCAGAAGTGACCGCTCTACTCAAGACTTTCGTCGAAGGCTGTATACCGGCACCGCGAGCGACTGAATTCCAGTACTGGTCCGTCAGCACCGGGACGTACGCCGGTTCCGCATTTCCGCGTCGCTTTTGCGTCAGCGTCGGAAAGATGGAGGTTTTCGTCGTGTCCGCGAGTAAGCAGCTGGGCGGCTCACTCCTGGGTTTCGTAAATGTCCGGGCAAGTGTCCTCGACGATGCCCTGACACCCCGGGAATTCAGCAAGAAGCATCCTGCAGTTTGTCGGACCGAGCGGTTCTACGAAGACGGCGGTGGTGACACAATCACATTGCATTGCAGTGACTTTGCGCAGTTGGAGTCGCTCATGGCCGATCCTGACGTAAGACGGGCAGCTGGTGCGCTGGTCCTCGATGTGATGCGGAAGCATTTCTGTGTCTACACGCGCTATCACTGCCCTCAGCTCGTTGAGCGGCTGTACCCGGACCTCACCAGAACCGACGAACTTCCAGAAAACGCCGCGCACATCGACCCCGACCTTGAGGTAGCCGAGTCTCCGCCCGTGCTGTCGTTCGGCAACGCGGAGGTAGACGTGACGCCCTCCGCCGAGGGCATAGAGGACTTTGGCGATGTCGACTTGTTCTGGGTGGTAGGCACAGGGTCTCGTACATCGAAGAAGAACCAGGTGGCCGACTTCGTGGCGTCCGGTGAATGGCGAATGGACCTACATCCTGCTTACGAGCTCAAGGTCGCGGACATGCGGGTAGGCGAACGAATCGCAGTACGGACGCGCCGAAACATCACCGATAGTGTGCCGTTCGACAACCGTGGTCTCTCCGTTTCGGTCATGGACTTCCACCTGCGTGGCGTGATTACTCACAACCCGGGCGATGGGTGTTCGGTCAGGGTCAAGTGGGAAGCGCCCAGTACTGTGCCAGCCAGGTTCTTTCTCTACACCAGCCAGGATGCTGTGTGGCCCATGGCAAAAGGACTGAAGTCCGGTTGGAACCAGGTCATCGACTTCGCGTTCTTCGACAAGCCTCAGGACATTGACTTGTTCAGGAACGCGCCCTTCTGGTCTAAGCGGTTCGGTGATTCAGGCCGGGGTTGATCCGCCGGCGCATTTCCAAATGTCTACGATCGGGGCGGTCCCTACCGGGAGAGGGAGGTCTCACCGGCCGCCGTATTTCGAGGTGATGCGAGTTTCCAACCACTGCAGCGCAATCGTGGGCGGCAATGCCATCACGAGGATCAAGACAACAGTGCCCATGATGTTTTCCATCCGGACCAGGCTGACGTTGCGCAGAAGCTCGTATCCGATGCCACTGGACGACGAGAACATCTCGGCGAGAAGCAGTCCCAGGAACGCCAGGCCGAAGGTCATCCGCATTCCGGTGGCCAATGCCGGCAGCACTGCGGGAATGACGATCTGACGGATCAACCTGGGCCAGCTCACCTGTAGTGACGCGGCCATCTTGAGATGGATTCTTTGGACCGATGCCGTGGCCTCGACGGCGACGAGGAACATCGGGATGAAGGCGGCGTAGAAGGAGAATCCGAATCGGCTCAGTGCGCCGATGCCGAGGAACGACAGGAAGATCGGGTACAGCACGATCTTCGGAATGCTGTTGATCGCGTACACGATCGGGGCGATGGTTCGGGTCCAGAACGGACTCAGGCCCAGCGTCAGGCCCAGCAGTGAACCCACGACCGTACTGGCAAGAAACGCGAGCACGAGGATGCGGAGTGAGTCGTAGACGTTGGCTCGGAAGTCTGCGGTACCAAGGTCCGCAGCAAGCGAACGCATGGCCTCGGCGGGGGTCGGGAAGATGAGACTGTCGACCAAAACCGCCGCGACCCACCAGATCACAACCGCGACGACGGCGACGACCACGGGTGGCAGGAACCGTCGGGCGTTGGTGCGGCTAGCAGACGAGGCGGCTTTCGGGGGAGTGGTCGGGGCGGTGGCTACTCTGTCCAAGGTGCTGCTCATCAGCGGCGCCTCCAATCGAATCGGTTGAGCGCGAGCGAGATCAGCGAGGTCGAGAGCAAAGCGATCAGCGCCACGATGAGGATCCCGGCGTACATGTCGGCGATGTCGAACCCGTCGTAGGCAATGGAGATGAAGTGGCCGAGGCCTTGCGTCGACAAGATGAACTCACTGGCCAACACCGAGATGACGGCGTACGAGAGTCCCAGCTTGAGACCGGTCACGATGCTCGGCAACGCATACGGAAGCAGAACCGATCGGAAGTACTGCCACCGCGTCAACATCAGCGTGGTGCCGAGCTTGGTGACGATCGGCGACACCGCATTGAAGCCGGTACGTGCGTTCAACGCGACCACACCGAAGGCGAAGATGGTGGACAGAATTGCGATCGGAGCCACACCGGCACCGAACAGCACCACCATGATGGGGTAGAGCGCAAACGTCGGGACGGCGTAGTAGACGTTCAGATAAGGCTGAAACGCCCTGTCCCACAATTCGTACCGCCACAGAACGTAGGCGGCGGCGACGCCGAGTACGGAACTGAGCACAAACGCCAGAACGATGATCCCCAGCGTTCGGCCCAACTCGTCGACGAGGAAGTCCGGGTCGGTCAGCAGGTTCAGTGACGTCGTAAACATGTCGGTCACCGGAACGATGTCGAGCGGTGAGGCAAAGAACCGTGCCGAGATGTCGATGGCCACCAGCGCCGCGACGAGGATGAGGACGGTCCATCCCCATGCAGGGAGACCGAGTTGGGTGGAGGGGGCAGACCGGATGTATCCGGGGACCACGGAGGCGCGGTTACTCTCGCGCGTCGGCGCACTCATGGTTCGATGCTCATCGTCTTCTTGGCCTCGTCCCGCAGACTCGACCAAATGCGTTCATGCAGAGCAGTAGCCGCCGGGCTTGCGAGGACGTCCTCGGAGCGCGGACGAGGCAGGTCGATGTCCATCTCGTCGATGAATCGACCGGGCCGCGCGCTCATCACCAGTACGCGATCGGACAGCAGAACAGCTTCCTGGATGCTGTGGGTGATGAACAGGACTCCACACGTGAGCTTTTCGACGATCTTGAGCAGCTCGTACGACATCACCAGTCGTGTCTGCTCGTCGAGAGCACCGAACGGTTCATCCGCCAGGATGAGGTCCGGTTCCATGGACAGGCAGCGCGCGATGGCCACACGCTGGCGCATACCGCCGGACAACTGGGTGGGGTAGTGGTCTCCGAACTTGCTCAGTCCCACTGTGTTCAGCAGCTCGTCGGCGCGGGCTCGTCTTTCTTTCTTGCCGACACCTCGGACTTCGAGAGCGAACGCGACGTTGTCGCGGACGGTTCGCCAGGGCAGCGTCGCCGATTCCTGGAAGATGACCGCAGTCTTGGATCGAGGACCGGTGAGCGGTTGCCCGTCGACCTGCACGGTGCCGCCATCGTGATCCTGGAGTCCGGCGAACACCTCAAGCAGGGTGGACTTGCCGCAGCCACTGGGACCGACGACGGAGACGAATTCTCCTCGGCCGATGGACAAGTCGATCTCGTGCAGGGCGGTCACATCACCGAAGTGCCGCGACACCGACGAGGCGACGGCGATGGGGGAGGTGGTGTCGGGGCGGGGTCGAGTCGCTGCGTGAGTCACGTCGCTACCTTCTGGTGGTGGGAAGTTGCGGTCAGGAGTCGCAGTCGCCGGGAACATCGTTCTCGACTCCCGCGGCGAGGAAGTCCGGGTCGAACAGGGTGCAGAAATTGGGTACTCGATCGCTCCCCGATGCTTCGACGCCGTCCTGGGCGGATTCGACCGACGCGGTATCGAAGCCGCCGCCCCAGGTGTCGACCGAGGATGCACGCTCGACCACCGCGGTCGCCGACTCCACGTCGAACCCGGTGTAGTCCGCGTAGATCTGAGCGGCCGCAACAGGATCGGCCTTGATGGACGCCACCGCCTCGGTGTAACCGGCATTGATGGCCCGTACGACACCGGGATTACTCGCGGCGTAATCCTTCGTTGTGGTGATCGTCGACTGCAGGAACCGCGACATGTAGTCGGGGCTGCTGACGATCAGCTTGAAATCCTCCGGCCGCTGTTCGGCGACAATGGAGGGGACGAGTGCGATATCGACGTTGCCGGCTTCGAGTAGTGCGAAGCCCTCGCCGATACCGCCGGAGGTAACCCGCTCGATCCGGCTCGGGTCGACGCCTGCAACGGAGGGAAGCAGACGCGTCAGAGCATCGGACGCCGAGTTGGGCCGGGTGTAGGCCCACCGGCGGACGTCCTGGATGGAGTTGATGTCGGGGTTGGAGGCGAGCGCGTAGAAGTTCATCGGGTACGGCCCCTGCGTGCCGCCCCCGACGATGCGCAGTTCGGAGCCGGCCGCGTCCGCCTGCACGATCGACGGGTAGCTGACCTCACCGATGGGGATGTTGCCGTCGAGCAGCGTGCGCATGGTCGCGCTGCCGCCCTTGCCCGGCACGATGTTCTCGACGATTACGCCATGCTTCTCGAACAGTCCCTGCTTTTGCGCGACAAGCCAAGGGATGCTGTAGATCTCGGCCGCTGCCGAGACGGTGACATCGATCGTGACCGGATTGGCGGGGTCCGCGTCGGGGCCGGGATCCGATCCGCACGCCACCAGCGCGCCGGACAGCGCCACAGCTGTCATGATCGAGGTGATTCGGCGTAAATGCATCTGCGTCCTCGCTTGCTGATCGGCGTGACGGTGCCGGAGTGGGAGTGTCGGCTGTCGCAGGCCCACCCGTAGTGAGACGTACGTAACAGCTGCTAACCACTTAAACATAAGATGTTTTAGGCGTCAAGGTGAGGTAAATACGGACAATGCCCGCCGATCGACCGCACGGTGCGAGTTAAAGATCAGATGTATTCGGTGGTGTCGCCCGGTGCCAGTCGGTCACCGACTGATAGCATTCGCCCACGCCGAACAACGCGCCCTCACGGTGCGCCGCAGCGGTGAGTTGCGCTCCCACCGGCATGCCCGAGGACGGGTGGAACCCGACCGGCAGAGCCAGCGTCGGGCCGTCGTGCAACGACCACGGGTACGTGAATTGTCCCATCCGGCGCGAGAGCGCAACAACGTCGTCACCCCCGTCCCTCGGCGGGACATCGACGGGCATGGCCGGGGTCAGCACCGCGTCGACACTCTCGAACGTGGCGGCCATGGCCTGACGGAACCGATCGCGGCCGGTGAGTGCACGGGCACGGTCGGAGTCGGAGATGCTCAGGCCCAACCTTATTCGCTCGTACGTCGCGGCTTGGAAGCGAGAAGGCTCGGTGTCGAGCCGGTGTCGATGGCGGCGAGCGAGGTCGCTGTAGACAATCGTGTAGACGATGTCCTGGGCATCGTCGGCATGCCCCAGTTCGATGGGGACGATCTCGTACCCCAGTTCGGCGAACGTGCGCACCGCGGCCGCGACGGCCTGCGCGACGCCCAGATCTACGTCCACGGTGAGGAAGACGCTGGGGACACCGATGCGCGTGACGTCCGAGGGCTCGGAGGGGCTTAGGGACAGGACGTCGAACAGAGCCTTCACCTCGGTGACCGACCGCGCCATCGGGCCGACGGTGTCGAATTGCTCGCTCACCGGGAAAACTCCGTCATTGCTGATCGAGCCCCAGCTCGGGCGTAGACCGGTGATCCCGCATGCTGCGGCGGGGAGGCGCACCGACCCGCCGGTGTCGGTGCCCAGGGACGCGTCGACCACCCCGGTGGCGACGGCGATCCCCGAACCGCCGCTCGATCCGCCGGGCACCCGAGCGGTATTCCACGGGTTGTACGACGGGCCTGCAGCCGAGTTCTGCGAGGTGACGCCGACGGCGAACTCGGCCATGTTCAGTTTCGCGACCACCGACCCGCCTGCGCGTCGCAGGCGGGTGACGACCTCGGCGTCAGCGTCGGCGACGTTGTGCTCGAAGAACTCCGACGCGCAGGTGGTCTCGACGCCGGCCACGTCGATGTTGTCCTTGACTCCGATGCGCAGGCCGGACAGGGGCCCCGGGGTGTCGTTCCGGTCGTCGATCCACCGGACGACACCGCCGAAGGTCCCGTCCT
Organism: Rhodococcus sp. JG-3; assembly: GCF_000482405.1. Classification (NCBI taxonomy): domain Bacteria; kingdom Bacillati; phylum Actinomycetota; class Actinomycetes; order Mycobacteriales; family Nocardiaceae; genus Rhodococcus; species Rhodococcus sp. JG-3. The sequence continues at coordinate 4,229,581 of NZ_KI519398.1, read as the reverse complement.
CGATCAGGCCGCGCTCCGGGCGCGCAGCTCGGCCGTCGCGTCCTCGTCTACTGTCCACGAATCGGTGTTCACGACCACACCGTAGTCGCGTCGAGCATCGTCCTCGGTGAGGTACTCGTCCCAGACGTCGCTGAGCACCTGGAACGGATCACGCTCGAACGGGTTACCAAAGCCGCCGCCCGAGGGGAGCTTGATCTCCAGTGTCTCACCGGAACGAATCGTCTCCTGAGTGACCTTGGAGTACAACACTTCCTCGCGGTCGGTCCCGGCGTTCCTGGTGAACGAGCCGGACACACCGTTGTGTCCGCCGAGAGCACCGGCCGGCGGATCCGATCGGTTGTCGGCCTCGGAACCGAGGAACGTATCGGTCTCCATCAACCACTTGCGCACACTGCCGATACCGCCTCGCCACTTGCCCGGTGCGGGAGCCTCGTCGCGCAGCTCGTACCGCAACGCACGCATGGCGTGGTTGAGCTCGAGTTCCTCGATGGGGTTGTTGCGGGTGTTGGCCATCAGGGCGTCGACGGCGTCCATACCGTCCTTGCCGTTGCGGCCGCCGTACGAGCCCTCGTTGATTTCGATGTAGACCCAATAGGATTCACCGTCCGGCGCGATACCGGAATAGGCGATGGCGCACAGAGCGGCGGACGATCCTGCGATCGCGTGATCGGGAAGCACCGGGGCCAGAGCCAGGTTGATCGAGTCGAACACCCGGTTCACCTGCGAGAACCGTGCGAAGCACGACGCGGGGAAGTCCGGGTTGAAGATCGTGCCCTCGGGGGCATAGGCCTTGACGGGTCGGAAGCACCCGTCGTTCTGGGGAACGAATTCCTCGGTCAGGTCCTCGTCGAGCAGGATCGTTCGGATAGCCGAGACGGCTACCGGGAGAACCGAACCCTCGAACGGGACGTTGAACGCGGTGGGCACCTGACTGTTCGAGCCGGTGAGGTCGATGAGAATGTCCTCGCCCTCGACCTGCACCCGCACGGCCACCTTCAGTGGTTCGCCGCGGTTCTTGCCGTCGTCGTCGAGGTAGCCGATGGGTGCGGTGTAGCTGCCGTCCGGAATTTCGCGAATCTTTTTGCGCAGCATGGACTCGGAGTAGTCCATCCAGCGTTCGCCCGCGCTCATGACGGTGTCGAGGCCGTACTTCTCGAGCAGTTCGGTGAAACGCTTCTCGCCGATCCGTGAGCACGCGATCAGTGCTTCGAGGTCGCCGCGGTTCTGTTCCGGGGTACGGACGTTGTCGAGGATGTGTTGAATCAGGTAGTCGTTGCGGACCCCGGCCTCGTAGATCTTCATCGAGTCCATCAGCTTGCCTTCTGCCCACACGTCGACGACGTCCATGCACAGTCCGGGGAAGTTGCCGCCGACGTCGGACACGTGCCCGGTGCACCCGGCGAAGCCGATGTGCTTGCCCTGCCAGAAGATCGGAATGATCACGCCGTAATCGGGGGAGTGAGCCGCTCCGTGGTACGGATGATTGTGCAGCACCACGTCTCCGGGCTTGTACGTTCCGGCGAGACGACGGTTGACGCCCTTGATGTAGGCGGGAATCGAACCACAGTGCATCGGAGTCGAATCCGATTCACACAGTTCGCGTCCGTTGATGTCGAAGATGCCCGCGCCGAGGTCCTCGGACTCTCGGATGAGCGAGGAGTACGCCATGCGGTAGAGCACCTGGGCCATCTCTTTGGCCATCGACTGCAGGGCTCCGCCGATGACGCGCAGCGTGATGGGATCGACCTCGACGTCGTTCCAGGTTCGAGTGGATTCGCCCGCCAGTGATACTCCGGTGGTGGGCATCAGCGCCTTGCTCATGCGGGGTTCCTCTCGATGATGATGTGGCCGACGGCGTCGACGGTGGCGTGCTGGTTCATGCCGATGATCGTGGTGGAATCGAACTGCTCGACGATTGCCGGACCGTCGATCTCGTTGTTCGCCAACAACAACGACCGCTCGTAGACAGGGGTGTCCACCCACTGCGGCGCGGACGTCTCGTCCTGCCAGAACAGTGCCTGCGTGGTCGTCTTGATCGCGGCCGAGGAGTCGGCGGAGCCCACGGCGATGTCGGCGATCTGTACGTGCGGGACAGCACCCACGCCGGTGACGCGGACGTTGATCAGCTGGACGGGCTTGTCGTCGAACCGCTGTGAGTAGGTGCGGCCGTGCACATCGTGGAATGCCTCCGCAACGGTCTTAACCCACACGTCGTCGATCTCGCCGTCCGGCGCAGCGACACGCAATTCGTAGCCCTGGCCGACGTAACGGCAGTCGACGCTGCGCTCGAGCGAAATGTTCTCGGCCGCAACGCCGTCCTTCTCGAGCTGCGCGACGGCCAGTGCGGACAGACGCTCGACCTGCTCCTGCAGCAGTTCGATGTTCGGGTCCGCAGACGACGTCCACACCGTCGTCGGCTCCTCGTAGCGGATGTCGGTGGTGAGCAGGCCGACAGCGGAGGTGATGCCGGGGTGACCGGGCACGATCACGCGCGGGATACCGAGCTGGTCGGCGATCTGCCAGGCAAACAGCGGACCGGCACCACCTTCGGCGATCAGTGAGAAGTCGCGCGGGTCATAGCCTTTGCGCACCGAGTGCAGGCTGATCGCCTCGGTCATGGAATGGGCGAGGATCTTGAAGATGCCCATCGCGGCGTCGTCGAGTGGGGTGTCGAGCTTGTCGGCGATGTGCGTCTGAATCGCTTTACGCGCCAGCTCAGGCTTGACCTCCATGGTTCCGGACAGGAAGCTCTTCTCGCGCAGCCATCCCATCATCACCATGGCGTCGGTAGAGGTCGGTTCAGTGCCGCCGTGTCCGTAACAGGCCGGACCGGGAACGGCACCCGCACTGCGTGGTCCGACGCGGAACATGCCACCGTCGTCGACCACGGCGATGGATCCGCCTCCGGCACCGATGGTGTCGACCTCTGCCATCGGCACCATCGCGTGATAGTCACCGATTCGGGTGTCGAGCAGATGCTTCATCCGCAGGGCGCCGTCCGGGGCCACGCCGACATCCGCGGAGGTGCCACCGACATCGAGGGTGATGACACTGGGGAAGCCGGATGCCTTGCCGATGGCGCAGCCACCGAGCAGGCCGGCGACCACACCGCTGGTCAGGAGTGAGACCGGGATTTCGCTGGCGCTGCGCGAGGTGACGAGCCCGCCGGCCGAGGTCATGAGGTGTACGTCTTCGCCGACCTGCGCTGCTTTGGCCTTACCTGCGAGGTTCTCGATGTACTTCGAGGTCTTCGGTCCGATGAAAGCGTTGAGTGCTGCGGTCGAAAAGCGTTCGTACTCGCGGTATTGCGGGGCGACCTCGCTGGAGAGGGAGATGAAGACGCCGGGAAACTCTTCTTCGATGATGGCTCGCACGCGCTGCTCGTGCGTGGGGTTGCGGTACGCGTGCAGGAATGCGACGGCGATGGCCTGCACGCCTCGCTCACGCAGCAGCCGAACCTGCGCTCGCACAGCATCTTCGTCGAGCGGGGTGAGAATATTTCCTGCGGCATCGATGCGTTCCGGGACGACGCGACGGTTGCGTCGCGGCACGAGCTGCCACTTCTGCCACGGAAGATCCTGGTAGTTGGAGTAATTGAGAGGACGCTTCTTGCGCGCGATGTGCAGCAGGTCGCGGAAGCCCTCGGTGGTGATCATGCCGACGTCGCAGCCGTTGTGCTCGAGCACGATGTTGGTGGCCACGGTGGTGCCATGGAAGAACATGTCGATTTCGGACGGGTCGATCCCGGCACGTTCGGCGAGAACCTTGATGCCGTCCATCGTTCCGATCGAGGGGTCGTGATTGGTGGACGGGGTCTTGTGCACGACGACCGTGCCGTCGTCGTCCCATAGGACGAGGTCGGTGAACGTGCCGCCGACGTCGACTCCAATGCGTTTCATGCTGCGTCCGTTCTGTCGGTGCCCGAAGGGAGCGGGAAGGCGTGCTCCGCGTGTCCTACGAAGTCGTGGGGTCACTGCTGAGGTGACATGAGTCATAGTGCTGATCATCGACAGGAAAAGCAATACCTCTGATGTATTGCGTCGGCTTTGTCCAGATATCGGCCTAGATCCGGGTCGGTATGCGCGGTTCCTTGCTAAAAAGCGGATGTATCGAGGGTTGCGATCTCCGCATCTCGGGGCATCGGCCAGGCTAAGCTCGAGCCGACCGGTCAGTAGGAACAGTCGAGCGACATCAGGGGGAAGACGTGGCCCAATCGGCTCCGCTCAAGGCGACCGCCAAGAGTGTCCCCGCGTATGCGGTTCTCGCCGGCCATCTTCGGAGCCGCATTCTCTCCGGTGAGCTGCAGCCAGGAGAGCGGCTACCCGGCGAAGCCGAGCTCACCGCCGAATTCGGCGTCGGGCGTAGCACTATTCGTGAAGCCCTGCGGTCCCTGGCCAGCCAGAACCTGATCGAGACGACCCGGGGAGTCACCGGAGGTAGCTTCGTTGCCGTCCCCAGCGTGGGGCACATCAGCGAGCATCTGGAAACCGGTGTGGCACTGATGGCCGCCGCGGAGACCGTCACCGTCGACCAGCTCATGGAAGTCCGCAACCTGATGGAGGTTCCGGCCGCGGGCATCGCTGCGTTTCGCCGCACCGACGAGCATCTCGAGCAGCTCAACGCGACGATCTTCGATCCCAATCAAGTGCAGGGACCCGAGACGTTCGCCAAGAACCAGGAATTCCACCTCGTCCTGCTCCGCGCAGCCCACAACCCTCTGCTCGAGCTCATCACCGCACCCGTCTTCCGTGTCCTGTCCGGGCGATTCGGCCGCGATCATGCACCCGAGGGGTTCTGGCAGTGTGTCGACAGCGACCACCGCGGACTGCTCGACGTGGTGCAGGCCGGTGACTCGATGGCCGCCATGGATCTGATGCGTAAGCATCTCGACCACCTCGGTGACTCGTACCGACAGATGGATCGACTTCGTAATCCGTAAACATCTGCTCTTTACCGAGTCGATTCAGGTGAAGTCTGCTGATTACCGGTTTTCTTGAACCCTTGACGCCGTAAACATCTGATGTTTATGGTCTAGGTAAGGCACTCGCCAAACCGACACGAGGAGACACGGTGGCAATCCATCCGGCCGTTCTGGGGCGCTTCTTCGACGACTACACCGTGGGGGACGTCTACCAACATCCCTTCGGGCGGACGATCTCGGAGACCGACAACACGTGGATCACGCTGCTGTCGCTCAACACCAACCAGAACCACTTCAACGCGCATCTGGCGTCGCAGAATCCCATCACCGATGGGAAGGTCATCGTCAACTCCGGCTTCACAGTCTCTGTGGTGCTAGGACTTTCGGTGATCGACATGAGCCAGAACGCGATCTCCAACCTCGCCTTCACCGACATCAAGATGTCCCACCCGGTCTATGCAGGCGACACCCTGTACGCCGAAAGCATCTGCACCGGGCTTCGCAAGTCCGAGTCACGCCCCTACGCCGGCATCGTCTCGATGATCACCCGCGGCCTCAATCAGGATGGTGTCGAGGTCATTTCGTGGAAGCGCTCGGTCATGGTCGCCACCCGCGACAGTGGCATCGGGCAGAATTACTTCCCCGAAGCGCAGAACGGCCCGCTCGAACTTCCCCAGACTAAGGATTCCGACGCATGAGGCCACTCGAAGACGTCCGCATCATTTCCCTCGAGCAGTACGGCGCAGGCCCGTTCGGTAGCTTGCACCTCGCCGACCTCGGCGCGGACGTCATCAAGATCGAGGACCCCAGCGTCGGCGGTGACGTCGGCCGCTACGTCCCGCCCTACAACGAGGGTGAAGACTCGCTGTTCTTCGAGAGCTTCAATCGCAACAAACGTTCACTCTCCCTTGACCTTTCGACCCCGAGTGGCCGAGCGGTGTTCGAGGACCTCGTCCGCACCAGTGACGCCGTGTACTCCAACCTCCGCGGTGACGTTCCGGAGAAGATCGGCATCACCTACGACCAGCTCAAGCATCTCAATCCCGCGATCGTGTGCTGCAGCCTCACCGGGTTCGGCATGACCGGCCCGCGCTCGAAAGAACCTGGCTACGACTACATTCTGCAGGGTCTCGCCGGCTGGATGAGTGTGACCGGCGACCCGGACGGCCCGCCCACGAAATCCGGTCTGTCGCTGGTCGATTACTCCGGTGGATTCGTCGCCGCGATCTCGCTGCTGTCGGGACTGCACGCTGCCCGACGCGACGGCATCGGCGGTGACTGCGACGTCTCGCTGTACGACACGGCGATGTCACTGCTCACGTACCCCGCGACGTGGCATCTCAACGCCGGCTTCGAGCCGATCCGTACGAAGAACTCGGCGCACCCCTCGCTGGTTCCGTTCCAGGCCTTCGAGGCAACGGACGGTTGGCTCATCGTCGGTTGTGCCAAAGAGAAGTTCTGGGACCGGCTCGTCGTGGCCATCGACCGGCCGGACCTCGGTGCCGATCCACGGTTCACCAACTTCTCGCTGCGCGGTAAGCATCAGGACGTGCTGCTGCCGATCCTGGAAGAGGTGTTCGCCACCAATACCGTCGATCACTGGCTTTCGAAGCTCGGCCCGGCCGGGGTGCCTTCCGGTCCGATCAACGACGTCGAGCACGCACTGACCGAACCCCACACGATCGCACGCAATCTCGTGGTCGAGACCGAGCATCCGGTGTACGACACGGTGCGCCAGGTCGCCTCCCCGGTCAACTTCGGATCCGAGGCCAAGCAGTACCGCCGAGCGCCGCAGCGCAACGAGCACTTCGACGACATCGTGCGCGACCAACTGGGCTACGACGACGAGCGCGTCGCGAAACTGAAGGCGGAGGGTGCCTTCGGTACGGCGAAAGACGAGGTGCGGGCGTGACCTCGACGATCCTGGCGGAGTGGGCATCGGGTGTCACCCTTGCCGATCTGTCCGAGGACGTCCGGCACGCGGCCGCGCGGCACCTGCTCGACGGCGTCGGTAATACCGTTGCGGCCCAACGCCTCGGCTACGGCCGACCGGGCTGGACGGTGGCCGACGCCCTGGGTGGGCCGCAGGAAGCCCGTCCACTCACGGGTACCCGCGGACTGTCCGCGCCGGCAGCCGCCTTCGCGACGGGGGTGATGCTGCACTCTCTGGACTTCGACGACACGCATGCGGGCGCTCTGGTGCACGCGACGGCGGTATCGCTTCCTGCGGCATTCGCCGTCGGACAGCAAGTGTCGGCCTCGGGTGCCGATGTGCTGACCGCCGCAGCTCTCGGGCTCGAAACCGCCTGCCGCCTCGGTGAAGTCAGCCCGCACGGGTTTCATGCCCGGGGTGTGCATGCCACTGCAGCGGTGGGACCGTTGACGGCTGCGCTCGTTGCCGGGCATCTCTCGAAGTTCGACACCGAGACGTTGGTCAACGCCCTGGGGATCGCAGGGTCGTCCAGCTCGGGGCTGCTCGAGTTCCTCGATACCGACGCCGACACCAAAGCGCTGCATCCCGGATCGGCGAGTATGAACGGTGTTCTGGCCGCTCGGCTCGCGGCCGCCGGTGCGACAGGCCCGTCGTCGGTGCTGGAAGGTCGACGCGGCATCTACGCTGCGCTGACCGATCGGCCGACGAATTTTGCGGCACTGACCGAGGGACTCGGTACGCGGTGGGAGGCCACGCGGATCGGCATCAAGCCGTATCCGAGTTGCCAGCTCATGCACGTGACGCTCGATGCGGTGTCGGAAGCGATCGGCGACAACGCAGTTCAGGCCAGCGATGTGGATGACATCGAGGTGTTCGTTCACCCCGATTCGAGTCCGTTCGTCTGCGGACCCAACACGGGCGTCGCCTCACCGCGCAGTACCTACGACGGCAAGTTCGACCTGCCGTGGAGTGTGGCCGCGCTACTGCACGACGGCGCCATCACCGTCTCGACCTACACCGACGAATCCATCGCACGCGAGGACGTCCTCGTCACCGCCCGCAAGGTGCGGGTGACGAACCTGCCGTCCGAGGTTCCCGCGGCCGCCGCGTCGGGCAGGGCGGTTCTCACGCTCACCGACGGACGAGTGCTCGACGCCTCCGTCGGAGGCAGTCAGGGATCCGCCGGATTCCCGCTGAGCGACGACCGCCTGCTGGAGAAGTTTCTCGGAAACTGCGGCAACGACTCTCGTGCCACCGAGCTGGCCGACCGCATCCTCGGGTTGGTCGACGAAACCGACTTGACCGCCATCCTCGATCTCGCCGCAGCCATCGCGCCGGCACCCTGATACTTCAATCGACAGGACATCATCATGGACTTCACGTACGACGAGCAGCAGTCGGCCTTCCGTAAAGCATTGCGCACCTTCGTCGACAAGGAAATCATCCCAGTTGCGAACGAGTGGGAGAAGACGGGTCGATACCCCACCGAGATCGTTGAGCACATGAAGGCCATGGGCCTGTTCGGGATCACGACGCCGGAGGAGTACGGCGGCCTCGACCTCGACAAGGTCTCGTTCACCCTGGTGTACGAGGAGCTGGCCCGCGGCTGGATGGGCGTTGCCGGAATTCTCGGCAGCCACAACCTCTCGTGCTGGATGATCGGCAAGCACGGCACCGAGGAGCAGAAGAAGACTCTGCTGCCCAAGCTCGCGTCGGGTGAATGGCGTACGGGTGTCGGTCTGACCGAGCCCGGTGCCGGCACCGACCTGCAGGGCATCAAGACCACCGCCAAGCGCGACCGCGACCACTACGTCGTCAACGGTGCCAAGACGTGGATCACCAACGCACGGCACGCGAATGTGCTTCCGGTACTGGTGAAGACCGACACCACGACTACACCGGCACACAAGGGCATGTCGCTGTTGCTGATCGACACCACGACCGACGGGTTCGAGGTCCAGCGCGACATGGGCAAGCTCGGCTACAAGGGAACCGAATCGTGTGAGATCACGTTCACCGACGTACGGGTCCCCGTCGACGCAGTGCTCGGTGGCGTCGAGGGTCGCGGTCTGCAGCAGGCACTGTCGGGTCTCGAGATCGGCCGTCTCAACATCGCCGGCCGCAGCGTCGGCATCGCGCAGGCTGCCTACGACGCTGCGCTCGAATACGCCAAGCAGCGCACCGCATTCGGTCAGCCCATCGCCGAGTTCCAGGCGATCCAGCTCAAGATCGCCGACATCGCGACCCAGCTGCAGGCCGCACGTCTGATGACGTACTGGGCTGCATCGCAGGCGGATTCAGGTAAGCGGGTGGACATGGAAGCCGGCATGGCAAAGTACTTCGCCTCCGAAGCCGCCATCACCGCCAGCCTCGAAGCCATGCGCATCCACGGTGGGTACGGCTACTCCACGGAATTCGTCGTCGAGCGCCTCTACCGCGACGCGCCGCTGATGGCCATCGGTGAGGGCACCAACGACATCATGCGTACCGTCATTGCCAAGTCCCTCGTCGCGGGCACGGGCGTCATCGGATGAGGTCGGCTCTGACGTACCTCTACGTACCCGGGGACGTGCCGGAGCGGTTCGACAAAGCACTGGCATCGGGCACCGACGCGGTGGTGCTGGATCTCGAGGACGCCGTCACCGCGGCGAACAAGGATCACGCCCGCGCGACGGTGGCCGAGTGGGTTGCTGCCTGCGATCCGGGTGACGTGCAGATTTGGGTGCGGGTCAACCCAGGGCCGTTGCAGGAGGACGATATTCGTGCGGTGCTACACCCGCACCTGACCGGTATCTGGTTGCCGAAGGTCTCGTCTGCCCGTGAGATCGAACAGGCCGACGCTCTACTGAGTGGCAGTGACGCGGTGGTCTCGCCTCTCATCGAGACGGCCGCCGGAGTGTTCGCCGCTCTCGAGATCGCCCGTGCTCCTCGGGTCAAGTTTCTCCAAATCGGGGAAGTGGACCTCGCCGCGGATCTGGGCGTCGACGGTTCCGCGGAATCACTGTCGTTCGTGCGGGCTCAGGTGGTCGCAGCCAGCGTGGCGGCGAGGATCGATCCACCGCCTGCTGCGGTGTCGCGAAACTTCCGCGATGCCGAGGCGTTCGAGGCCGATACTTGCACTCTGGCCGGTCTCGGTTTCGTCGGGCGTGCGTGTATTCATCCGGCTCAACTCGGTCCTGTGCGAACGGTGTTCGTGCCGTCGGAGTCGGAAGTTCTCGAGGCAGAGCAACTGTTGGCCGGCTTGGAACGTGCCACCTCGGGTGTGGCTGTGGACAGCAAGGGATTCCTGATCGACGAGGCAGTGGCCCGAACCGCCCGACGGGTCGTGGAACGGGCCGCGTCGCGATAGCCGATTCGGTGGATTCGAGACTGCGGCAACAGGTTACCCGGCCAACGCTCCGAGGGCCTGGTAGACGAGAAACGCCGGCCAGACGAACGACTTGAGCACGGCGACAAGGTGTTCGCCGAAACCTGACGCGGCCTGCCACCAGAAGATCAGACTGCCGATGCCGCCGAAGAAGTACACCGCCTCACCTCCGGTTCCCGGTGTGGAACGTGTCGACGTGCGGTGGGTGTGCTCTCGATCGGTAGCGGACATCGCATTCGCCTTCCCTCTGCTGCTGCGTAGAGGTTCATCGTCCATCGATGCCAACGGGCGACCGTAGGGCCAAGAGTCACATGGAAGCGGCCCGATCGGCCCGAAAACCCGAGCACCCGACGCTCGCCGTGGCCCCACCGGCACTGAGGATGAAGGTGTGCCGTCCTTCGGCGAAGAACAATCCGGTGATGATCATCGGCCGGTGTCGTTCCTTTCGTAGTACGAAAGTGACTTCATCGCATCCAGGATGGCTGGGCGAAATGGCTGCGGCACTACGTAATTGCCGTCGCAGACCAGCCACCCGTCGGTGATGAACTGATCCACTAGGCCGAGGAGGATCGATGCATTGATGTGCTCGTACAGGTCCCCGGAACCGAGCGGGCCGACTTCCGGAAGCCGCTTGCGCGGAGCGCTCGTCATAGCGGCGAGAACGATCTGTCCGGCTACCACATCCGCGGTTTCCGACGGTCTGAGGGGGTTCAGGCTGACGAAGTAGCGGCGGACGGCGTGCGAGAGAGCCGTCCGGTGGGCGGCCAAGGAGCCGGGCAGTGAGTGGGCGAACTCGTGGGCGCTCGGACCGCGGGACGCTGTGGTGGATGTGAGCTCGATCAATCCGGCTGCCGTGGCCGCATCCCACAGTGTCATCAAGTTGGGGATGTCGCGCATGGAACGGGAGTTCAGTGCACGAGGGTCCAGATCCACACCGACGGCCTTCGCCAGCTCGCTGACCGACCCAGGTCGCGGAACACCTGTGCCGGTGATCGGTCGTGACGTCCCGAGCCAGCCGAGGAGCGAACGAAGCTGCGCTATCGGCTGCGATGCGGTCAGCGCTGCGAACTCGTCCTCGGCGGTCGGTGGTGCGAGCTCGATGTCGTGGGGCGTCATCCGGTCGATCGCCGGCTCGACGTCGGCGTTGTAGCTGGTAGTGCTGCCCGACTGTCCGAGTTCGGTGGATTCACGAGATGCTTTGCGGCCGAACAAAGGGATCACGCGAGCGAGGTTGTTCTCTGTTCGGTCGGAGGGCACGAACACAGCACAGGAAAAATGAGTTGCCACGGACAGCAACGGAACTTGCGGCGAGCTCGATGTTGCAGGCCCCGACGCGGAGTGTCAGCGCAGCACGCTGCGACCCAGTGGCAGACCTCGTCCACCGGTTGCACGGCTCATCGAGTCGAGGAACAGGTACGCGCCCACCGCGACGAAGGAGAACACCAGGTAACCGCCGATGGATGTCTGAGTTGTACTGCTGTTGGCGGCACCGAGGAAGACGAAGAGCACGGCGAAGTCGATGAGGGTGAAGAGCAGGGTGAAGGCGAACGGGAGTCGGATGCTGGCGATGGTGAGGAGAACGATGATGATCAACCAGGTCAGCAGGAAGAGTTTCTGTGTTTGTACTGCGTCCTCGGCGACTACCCCGAACCAGTTGTTGGTCAGACCAAGTACGAGCAGGGCGTAGCTGATCCAAAAGCCGGTGAAGATACCGAACACGCTCGCTACGGCGTTCTGGTCGCGGCTGGCGGCCCAGATCGCGGCGACGAGCTGGCCGATTCCTGTCGCGGCCAGGATGATCGGGATCGACGCGCCGGTTGCCTCCACGGGCACATAGCCGATCAGTACGAGTCCCAGCGCGATGGAGCCGGCCAGGAAGGTCGGGACGCCGATCAGCGCGGGATCCGCCACCGGGGGTGGTTCGAGATTAGTTGTGGCGGTTGCAGATTCATGATCGTTCACGTGTGTAGTTGTCATGCGCGTCAACGTAACACCGCAGATCCCATAGCTGACCCCGCCGATACCTGGCCACAAGGATAGGTCGTGGGGGGTAGCTATTGCCGCGGATGAGGGATCGGACTCGAGGTACGACACATGACCGGCCTTCGATATCTGCCACCATGACGACGAAAGGCCCTGTAGACCGAACAGGTCTACAGGGCCGAATGCGGCAATGGCACTCAATCCGCGCTCGTCGTCGCTCCGAGTAGATCTCGCACAGTGTTCGCGACACTGATGAATTCGGGCTTCTCCATCGTTGCGCTGTAGTCCCGATGCACAGGAAGGTCGACGTCGAGGATATCGACTATTCGTCCGGGCCGTGGGCTCATGACGACCACTCGGTTGGCGAGGTAGACCGCTTCGGCGACGGAGTGGGTGACGAGCATGACCGTCGTCCCGGTTTCCCGCCAGATGCGGTGCAGCTCGACGTTCATCTTCTCGCGGGTGAGGGCGTCCAGCGCTCCGAAAGGCTCGTCCATGAGCAATACTTCGGGCTCGTGAAGCAATGCACGGCAGAGGGATACGCGCTGCTGCATACCGCCGGACAGCTCATGGGGAAGTGCCCCCTCGAAACCGGTCAACCCGGTCATCTCTATGAGCTGATCGGCCCTCGCGGCCGCCGCCTTCTTGTTCATCCCGCGCATCTCACCCTGCAGCAGAATGTTCTTCCGCACCGTCCGCCATTCCAGCAGGGCCGCGCGTTGGAAGACGTAACCGATGTTGCGCTGGGGGCCGTGCACCTCCTTGCCTGCCAGCTCCACCGAACCGCGAGAGGCACCGGTGAGACCGGCGACCACCTTGAGAAGGGTGGACTTGCCGCAGCCGGACGGCCCTGCGATGGAGACGAATTCGCCCCTGCCGACCTGGAGGTCGACGTCGGAGAGAGCGGTGACGTCACCTCGCTTGGAGGAGAACTGGACGGTCAGGTTGTCCACCGATACCGCGGTGTCGGTCATCGTTGTCGGCCGTTCACTGGTGATGGCGTTCATGATTGCGTCTCATTCCTCGTTGGAGGTGAAGCTGGAGTCCCAGTACGTCGACGCCTCGGCTCCGGTCTCGGTGAGTCCGGCATCGCTGAGGATGCTGATGGTGTTGGCCCAGTCCTGGTCGCTGTTGACGCCCGGTGCCATTCCTTCGGTGTTCTCGGTCGTGAGCAGTGGGATCGTCTCTTGCCACTGCTGCAGCAACACCGACTCCGGCGGAGTCTGCGGGTCCTTACCGACCATCGATGCCACGGCTGCTTCAGGATTGGCGATGGCTGCCTCGAACGATTCGCGGGTGGCGTCGACCATGGCCTGAACGAGTTCGGGGGAGCGTTCGATGGTCGACGTGTTGGCGATGAGGCCGTTGCTGTAGAAGTTCAGGCCCTCGTCGGAGTAGCGGAGATAGCGCATCTCGCGTCCGGACTTGTTCGCGATGTTGGGCCCTTGGTCGTGCGCGAAGCCGATGAGACCGTCGACCTGACCCGAGAGCATTGCGGCGATCTTGCCTGCGGAGTCCAGACTCTGCTGCTGAACCTGGTCCTCGGAAACGCCGGCGCGGTCGAGGAAGATGGGGAATGTGGTGGTGGGGGCGTCGCCGGCGGACACGGCGATGGTCTTGCCTGCGAGATCGGCGGTGGTCTGGATCGGTCCGTCCGCGTAGACCTGCACAGCCGACGGCGTCGTCTGCAGGAATACGCCGAGGCTCTTGACCTTCACGCCCTTGTCGATGTTGGACATCACGGCCGCGGTGTCGGCCCAGCCGAAGTCGGTTTGGTTCGAGCCCGCAGCCTGGGCTGTCTTGGTGGATCCTTGTCCGGCGGTGATGGTGAGGTCGATACCGTGCTCGGCGAAGATTCCCTCCTGCACGCCGTAGTAGAACGGGGCGTGCTCGCCGTAGGGGTACCAGTTGAGCATCAGCGAGGTCGCGGTGGTCTCACCGTCGGTGCCAGGGGCCTTTTCCTCGCCGCCACCTCCTCCGCTGCATCCGGCGAGTACCAGAGCGGACGACGCGACGGTCGCCACCAGAACGTTCTTGAGCTTCATGGAATGTGTCCTTCGATGTAGGGAGAGCATGCGGTCACACAGCGCCGACGGACGCGGTGGAGCGACGCGATGCGTGCCAGGGGATGAGGAATTTCTCGGCGATCTCGATGATCAGGAAGAGGAGAATTCCCAGTAGAGACATGATGATGAGTGCAGCGAAAAGCATTGCTGTGTCGATGTTTCCGTTGGCCTGGAGGATCACGTACCCCAGACCTTCGTTGGCACCGACGAATTCGCCGACCACCGCTCCGGTCACTGCGAGTGTTGCGGCGATCTTCAGGCCGGACATCAGCTGGGGCAACGACGCGGGAAAACGAACCTTGCAGAACGTCTTCCACTTGCTCGCACCCATGGTCGAGGTGAGTTCGAGGATCTCGGGATCGACGGAACGCAGTCCCGCCATTCCGGCGATGACGATGGGGAAGAACGCCATCAGAACGGCCACGAGGATCTTGGGGCTGGGGCCGAAGCCGAGCCACACGACGAAGAGGGGCGCGATGGCGATCTTCGGGATCACCTGCGCGAACAGGATGAGCGGATACATCGTCTTCTCGATCGAGGACGAGTAGATCATAACCACCGCGACGGCGATGCCGACCACCGAGGCGATGACGAAGCCGGCGATGGTTTCGTAGGTGGTCACCCAGGTGTGACCGGCGAGGTAGGACGCGTTGTCCACCATCGTCGACCACGTGTCACCGGGTGACGGAAGGATATAGGGCGCAACGAGTTCGGAGGCGGTGACGGCCCACCAGGCGGCGATGAGCACGGCCACGAGGGCCAGGGGTCGCCAGAGGCCGGACCAGGTATTGCGGAGCGAAGGGAACCGTCGACGACGGGTCGGTGCGGGTTGAGGAACCGACGCGGTGGCAGAACGGACTTCGACCGACGATGTTGTCGTCATATGGAGTCCTCGATCTAGTAGGAGGCGGGTCCGTCTACTCCCGCTGGAATGCGCTTTCCGAAGCTGACGCCCAACGTAGTGTGATCGCGCCCACAGTGTCAAGCAATTCGGACAATCAGCTGTTCAGAGCGGTGCTACGCCGCAGGACGACGGTGCCCGGTGCCCACTCCCGGCTTCCCGGGTGACTTTCCGGATCGAGGGCGAGTCGAACGGCTCGCTCGCCGATATCCACCAACGAGAGAGCGACGGTGGTCAGGCTCGGGGAGTGATCGCGCAGCGTGGGGATATCGTCGAACCCGGCTATGCAGACGTCTTCCGGCACGCTCAGGCCCAGCTCACGCCAGGCTGCGATTGCTCCGATGGCCATGACGTCGGTGACTGCGAATACGCACGGTGGAACGCCGTGGCCGGGGGAGAGCTCGAGTGCAGCCGCCAGGCGTCGCGCGGCGCTGTAGCCACCGTCTCGCGAGAAGTCCCCGGCCACTTCGATTTCCGGTGTAGCGCCGTATGTGCACAGCGTCTCGACGAAGCCGTTGCGACGATCGGCTGAGGTCCGGATGTTTCCAGGGCCGCCGATGATGGCAAAGCGACGATGGCCGTGCTCGTGCAGGGCCTGCGCCAAAGCTGCAGATGCGGCGAAGTTCTCCGGTTCGACCGCAGAGGCGAACGGCACCGGTTGTCCGATCACCACCACCCTGCCGCCGTTGTCGCGGTATGCCGCGAACTCCTGTCCCAACGCTCGGTCCAAGTCGCCGCTCTGCCTCGAGCCGGCCAGGATGATGGCATCGGCGCGGTGCGAGATGAAGGTGGCGACCGACTGCCGCTCGAGAGCGAAATCGCGCTCGGTACTGGCCAGGAGCACCAGTTTGCCTGCGTCGCGCGCCTCGTTCTGCACGCCGCGAACGATGGAGGAGAAGTACGGATCGGCCACATCGTGCACCACGAGCCCGATCAGTCCGGTCGACGACCGAGCCAGCGCCTGGGCCTGCGCGTTGGCGATATAGCCGAGATCCGCCGCCGCTGCACGGACGCGATCGGCCACACCCTCGCCGGGCACTCGTGACGAGCCGTTGAGCACCCGCGACGCTGTGGCCTGCGAGACGCCGGCCGCCGCAGCCACATCGCTGAGTCGTACTGCCGCCATAAACCCCTCACCCCCTGCGAAATCGTTGTGATCGACGGTCGCACTTGACCGATCGACATCGACAGCATAGCTTGGAAAGCGCATTCCGAAGCTGACTTTCCCTGACGACGCGTAGTGGACTTTCCGCCACACCGTCGCCGCGGCCCCATCCGTCATGGCTCGCCGTCGTCCCACGTCCTTCGTCATCAGTGCACAGAAAGGGCAATCTCTCATGCCCACACCCACCCGTACCTTGCGCATCGCCATGAACGGCGTCACCGGCCGCATGGGCTACCGTCAGCATCTTCTTCGCTCCATCCTGCCCATCCGCGACGCCGGAGGGCTCCTCCTCGACGACGGTTCGCGCATACAGGTCGAGCCGATCCTGGTCGGCCGCAACGAAGCCAAGCTCCAAGAGCTCTGCAGCCGACACGGTATCGCCGAGTACACCACCGACAGCGCATCGGTCATCGACGACGCGTCCGTCGACATCTACTTCGACGCTCAGGTCACTTCGCGGCGCGCCGAGGCGCTCTCGTCGGCGATGAAGGCCGGCAAGCACATCTTCACGGAGAAGCCGACAGCCGAAACGCTGACGCAAGCCATCGAACTGGCCCGCATCGGGCAGAACGCGGGCATCACGGCCGGCGTTGTTCACGACAAGCTCTACCTCCCAGGACTGGTCAAGCTCAAGCGGCTTGTCGACGAAGGATTCTTCGGCCGCATCCTCTCCCTGCGAGGTGAATTCGGCTACTGGGTCTTCGAGGGCGACGGTCAGCCCGCCCAGCGTCCCAGCTGGAATTACCGGGCCGAGGACGGCGGCGGCATTGTCGTCGACATGTTCTGCCACTGGAACTATGTGCTCGAAGGCATCCTCGGCAAGGTCGAGACCGTCATTGCGAAAACCGCCACCCACATCCCGACGCGCTGGGACGAGCAGGGCAACGAATACGCCGCCACCGCCGACGACGCCGCTTACGGCATCTTCGAGATGGAGAACGGCGTTGTCGCCCAGATCAACTCGTCGTGGGCAGTGCGAGTGTTCCGAGACGAACTGGTCGAATTCCAGATCGACGGCACGCACGGATCGGCGGTCGCGGGGTTGCGCAACTGCGTCGCCCAGCATCGTTCGCACACCCCGAAGCCTGTATGGAATCCAGATCTGCCCGTCACCGAACCGTTCCGCGACCAGTGGCTCGAGGTTCCCGCGAACGCGGACTTGGACAACGGGTTCAAGTTGCAATGGGAAGAGTTCCTGCGCGACGTCGTCGCTGAACGGCCGCACCGCTACGGTCTGCTCTCCGCTGCCCGCGGTGTGCAGCTGGCCGAGCTCGGTTTGCGATCCTCCGCCGAGGGCCGTCGCCTCGAGGTCCCGGAGATCGCGCTGTGACCGCCGTCGACTCCAGGGTGTCGATCACCCTCCCCGGCCGCGGGGTCTACGCGCTCGGCGAACCGGGTGAGTGGACCAAGCCCACCGCCCCCATCACCTCACGCGT
Source organism: Rhodococcus sp. JG-3 (assembly GCF_000482405.1). Taxonomy (NCBI): domain Bacteria; kingdom Bacillati; phylum Actinomycetota; class Actinomycetes; order Mycobacteriales; family Nocardiaceae; genus Rhodococcus; species Rhodococcus sp. JG-3. The sequence continues at coordinate 4,211,809 of NZ_KI519398.1, read as the reverse complement.
CGCATATGCCGCAGCGCACGTGATCCCCAGGGCCACAGGAGACAACACCCCGGGGGCACCCGCCGACATCGACTGGGACGCCACCATGGCGTACCGCCATGAACTCTGGTCCTACGGATTGGGTGTCGCCGATGCGATGGACACCGCTCAGCGCGGCATGGGCCTGGACTGGGCCGCTACGTCCGAGCTGATCAGTCGCTCTGGAGCCGAGGCCGCTCGCGTCGGAGGATCACTCGCCTGCGGCGCGGGAACGGACCAACTCGACTTGAACGCGCTGCCGTCGGGCAAAGACGGTCTCGCTGCTGTGCTCGACGCCTACCGCGAGCAGATCTCGGTGGTCACCGAGTCGGGAGCAAAGGTCATCGTCATGGCTTCACGCGCCCTGGCTCGGGTGGCGACGTCACCCGACGACTATCTGCACGTCTACTCGACATTGCTCGACGAAGTCGAACAGCCTGTCGTATTACATTGGCTCGGAACGATGTTCGATCCCTCGCTCGCCGGATACTGGGGTAGCGCTGACATTTCGTCCGCTACGGGTACCTTCCGCGGGCTGATCGAGTCGCACGCAGCCAAGGTCGACGGAGTGAAGGTGTCGTTGCTCGACGCTCAGCACGAGATCGAACTACGAGCCGGGCTGCCCGCAGGCGTCCGCCTCTACACCGGCGACGACTTCAACTACCCCGAGCTGATCATCGGCGATGGACAGCATCATTCGGATGCACTACTCGGCATCTTCGCCGGCATCTACCCGGCGGCGTCGACGGCGTTGCAGGAGCTCGACCGCGGGAACACTGCACGCGCCGAGACCATTCTGCGTTCGACGCAGGAGCTCGGCCGCCATATCTTCGCCGCGCCCACCTATTACTACAAGACCGGGATTGCGTTCCTGTCGTGGCTCAACGGCAAGCAACCGGGCTATTCGATGGTGGGCGGTCTGTCGTCGGGTCGCAGTGTGGAACACCTGACCACGCTGTTCGTCCTCGCCGATCGCGCCGGGCTCTTGTCGGATCCGTCGCTGGCTGCGCATCGTATGGGGCTATACCTCGAACTGAACGGGGCAGCGTCGTGAGTATCGCACCGTCCGACCTCGACAACCCCTACGCTGCACTGTCTCTCAACACCAAGACGACGAATAGCTGGACGCTGAAGCAAGCCGTCGACGGGGCCGCGCGAGCCGGGCTGGGTGCGGTGGCCCCGTGGCGGGATCGGATTCAGGAGGCGGGCGTCAGCGAATCGGCCAAGCTCATTTCCGATGCCGGTCTGCGGGTGTCGAGCCTCTGCCGCGGTGGGTTCCTCACGGCAATCGACGACGACGGTCTCGATGACAACCGTCGCGCTCTCGACGAAGCCGCCGAACTCGGAGCGCCCGAGCTCGTGATGGTCATGGGTGGCATCCCCGATCGCGACCTCGTCGGAGCGCGGGCTCGGGTGGAAGAGAGGCTGGCTCTGCTCGTTCCGTATGCACTCGAGCGGGGGGTTCGCATAGCGCTCGAACCTCTGCACCCGATGTTCGCGGCCGACCGTGCTGTCATCTCCACACTGGGACAGGCTTTGTCGATGGCCGAGCCGCATCCGGTGGAAGCGGTAGGCGTCGTGGTCGACACCTTTCACGTGTGGTGGGATCCGGACCTGGAGTCATTGATCCGAACGGCAGGTGACCGTGGCCGCATCAGCTCGTACCAGGTGTGCGACTGGCTGGTGCCGATGGAGGCCGACCCGCTTCTGTCGCGCGGAATGATGGGAGACGGTGTGATCGACTTCGAATCCATCGGCCGATGGATTCAGGACGCTGGGTACCGAGGTGATGTCGAAGTGGAGATCTTCAACGCTGCCGTGTGGGCGACCGATGGAGACCAGGTGATCGAGACGATGAAGCAGCGCTACCGCGATCTGGTTCTTCCCAGTCTGATCGCATGAGAGTTCTCTTCGCCCCCGATTCCTTCAAAGGCACCATCGACGCTGTGGATGCCGCCGCGGCATTGATCGAGGGGTGGGCGGCTGTCCGCAAGGGTGACGACCTGGTGTCGATGCCGCAGGCAGATGGGGGCGAAGGGACGCTCGACGTGCTCGCAGCGTGCTCGGCAGACTCGACGTGGTCATCGGTGCGCGGTGTCTGCGGCCCGGACGGTCGGCCGGTCGACGCGCGATGGTTGATGCTCGACAACGGCCGGGCGGTGATCGAGCTTTCGGAGTCGTCGGGCATCGCGATGATGGAGTCGCTGAATGCATTTGCTGCGACCACCCGCGGGCTCGGTGAGGTCATTCGAGGCTGCGGTTCGGATCGAATTACGGTAGCGCTGGGGGGCTCGGCGTCGACCGACGGCGGGCTAGGAGTGCTTCGGGCGCTTGGCGTTCGGGTGCTGGACCAATCGGGTCAGGACGTTCCGGAGGGCGGTGCAGGTCTGGTGGCCGCCCGGTCGGTGGATGCGTCGGGCCTCGCGGGGGTGCCGTCCGATATCGAATTGCTGACCGATACGCGCGCGGTCTTGTTCGGACTCGACGGTGCCGCACACATCTTCGGGCCGCAGAAGGGTGCGTCGGCCGCTGACATCGAGTCTCTCGACGAAGCGTTGGAGTATTGGGCCGATCTGCTCGCCGATGCGGGCTTGCCGGCCGACCCGTCCATGCCGGGAACCGGTGCTGCGGGAGGGGTCGCATTTGGGCTGTGCGCGCTGGGGGCTCGTGTATCCGCCGGAGCGCAACGGGTGTCGGACCTGACGGGACTGTCGGCTGCTGTCTCTTCCGCCGACCTCGTGGTGACGGGTGAGGGCACCTTCGATCGCACGTCGCTGACGGGCAAACTGGTCGGATATGTAGTTCAGATGTGTTCGGACGCTTCGGTTCCGGTAGTGGTGGTCGCCGGGGCGGTGAAGTCGGACGTCGAGGTGCGGACCGTGTCGCTGACGGACCTTGCCGGCAGCAGTGAGGCCGCCATGGCGGATCCGCGACAATGGTTGATCGACGCTGGACGGCGTCTGGCACACGAAGTTCGATAGCGAGGGGCACCGAAAACGCCGTCGGATCGGATGGTGCCCGCTGCTGCGGCACCGGCGCTGAGGATGAAGTTGTGCCGTACTTCGTTGCGGAAAACCATCTGCATCGGCAGGAGCCAGAATCTATCCTCGTCGGTGAAGTCGGAACTGAGAATCTGGAAACCGCGTTGATTGACAGTGTCTTCGCCCTTGGCGTCGAGAACCCCCAGAGTCGCGGGAAGTCCTTACCGATGTCGTCGGGTCCCGGCTGCGACAGTGCGGCCAGCCGGCATTAGAGCCTGCGGGTTTCGTGTGGGACGGTGCAGGTTTCCGCCGAGGACGTCGAGCATGTCTGCACTGACTCGCGCCTACTTCGCGAAGAACAATCCGGTGATGATCATCGGCTCGCTCGCTCGCTCGTTCGTGAATTGCCCTCAGGCTAAACGATCTCGGCGGTAGATCTTCGAGCGCCTATGCCGTCGTACGCAACGCCCACGCCCGAGCGAGCGCGAATGTTGCCACGAGTACGCACAGCACCGCCACCATCACCGCGACGAAAGTGGATACCGTCGTGGAGAATCCGAGAATCCAGGCGGTCCCCATTCCAGCGAGGGTAGCGAGGACACCTCCGATCGGGAGAAAGACAGCTACAACCTTGGTTGTCCGAGACGACAACGGATCATGAGTTGCCCTGAGCAGCAACCGGACCGAGGCAATTCCAAGCACGTAAGCGAAAACTGCGGTGCCTGCATAGATCGGGAGCACTTAGTCGGTTGATAAGCCCGAACTTGAACCGAAGAAGCTCGTGCCGACGAGGATCAGCACTGGCATCATCCCCAGCGTCACTCCGACCAGACCGGCAACGACTACGAGCCCCACGCGCCGAGAGGGTTCGACGATGAATCGACAGCCACACAGGTGCAGCACCAGCCCTGCGAACATGCCGATCACCGCGCCGGTCGAAGCGGCGACGACGGGTCGCACCCATAGCCCCAGCGTGGTGTCGGGTCCATAGAACGATTCGCCGGAGACGTACGCCGCGTACCCCGAAGTTCCGGTCACTGCGTGACCCAGTACCGCGATCACAGCGCCGAGCAAAGCAAAACAAGTTGCCTGTTTTATCACGCATCAATGATGACGGATGTCCGATCTACGTCGAGAACCTCGGCCGGAGTGGTGCCCGTTCATCACTGGGATCATTCGGTCCACAGCGCGTCGCACCTATCGGCAAACGCAGGGCATGCTCGCCTCCGATCCAATGGAACCGATGCGTCGCTAGCTGCGTCCAACATCAAGGATGGCTTACCTGGATGGAGTGCTGTGAGCAAGATGCGATTGCTGATCGCGGGTGCGGTCGGGGTGATGCTGGCGGTAACCGGATGCGGACGGGCGACCGAAGGCATGCCTGTTGCGTCGCCGTTGACGACCTCGGTGTCGACAACCGCACCGGCAGATGGTGCATGGGATCCGTGCACTATCCCGGACTCGGCCATCGAGGACGCAGGCTTGGCAGTCGAGACGAAGTCCTCGAACTTGGTAGGAGATCTGCCAATTTCGGAAGACTGGATGACGTGCTTTTGGACGAACCCTCTGCCGACGCCGTGGTATCGCGTCGGCATCTTTTCTTCCACGGAAAGTCTGGACTACTTGCGTGAGCGGGGACCGTTCGAGAATTTCGAGCCCATCGAGGGTTCCGACGGCATGCGCTTCCAGCGGACCATCAAGTACGACGAGGTCAACTGCGGCGTCGCCTTCGGCCACCCGGGTGGCGTCGTCTACCTGAATCTCGACGGGTTGGTGATGACACCACCTCTTGAAAATCCGTGTGTTGAGGTCGAACGGTTGGCGCGTTCGCTCCGACTGTCCTTGCCGTCGGAAGAATAGGTGGATGTAATCGATGGGTTCGGAGACCAACGAGCTGGCGTCGTCGATGCAGCAGTGGCAGGCGCTGTCGATGCAGGCAGATTCCGGGCAGCTCGAGATTCCAGAAGGCGTGGCGTTCCGGTGTGACGAGGTGTGTGCTGCCTACATCCGGCACTTGAAAGACATGGTGGTAAAGACGCAAAACTTGGTCGACGTCAGGGCATTCGGCTCCTTGGATTCGGCCAGGCAGCTCGGCGAAAAGTTCGAGAGGATTGCCTACAGCGGTGATCGCTCGCTGCGCGTCGTGCTGACGCAGCACATCGAGGTCATCGAATTGATGCGGTCGGTGTTCAAGCGCTACTTCGATGAAGCCGAGTACGCCGATCAGCGGACGTTGACGTCCATCGCGGAGATCGGTGAGCGTCTGGGCAGGTGACCTTTCAGGTCCGAGGCCCAACGCGATCGGTGCCACCGGTCCGTCTGGACAGATACTGCGCCGCTGCGCAGTTGGTGTGCGAGCTGAAGTGCGGGTCCCGATCTGGATGCGAATTTCGTCGGAAGATGCTCCGCTGACCCACAGGATTGTCGCAGCCGTACCCCTCGGCTATTGTCGAGGAAGGTTCAAGAGCGACAGCCGTAGGTACCTGGCCGGCTGTCCGGCAACCCCGTCTCCATCGACAGGGTGCCCCAGGGGAAGAACCGGCGCATCTCGCGACCGCGGGTGCGCAAGTCGATGGAGGTCGCACCTCCAGGACGAGGTGAAAAATGTCTGCAGATGACGGACTCGCAGCAGCACAAGCCAAATGGGAACCCATTCCGCCGGATCGTCGTCGTGCCTGGTGCCAGACGCTGCTGAGCTATCCGCCGATATGGTTCGGGGTGTTCCCGATGCTCGAGACCCGGAGGCTGGTACTCGAGGGTGGATATGCGAACAGTGAAGCCTGGATCGACCTTGCGAAACGTGCTGAAGCAGTGGGTTTCTCACCGCGAACGTGGCTGATCTTTCGGCAGAGCCTCGAGCCGGCCTATTTGAAGGATCGGTTCCCGTCGCATCCCGAGAACAAGCCAAAGCGGCGGGGAAACGGCCGCGTGGAGACGGTAGTGGTCGATCCAGAGGACTTCTCCGAGTGGCCATGGCTGTTCGAGGCAGGATATCGCGCGGGAGAGGCGACCCTGCACGCGTTGTCCCGCTGAGTGGGTCGACTAGCAGTCAGGCGTCTTGTCCCGGCTGCGGGCGCTCTAGTAACTGACCGAAAGCCTCTTACCGCTCGATTAACCGAACGCGATGCGAAGCCCTACGCTCGCTGTGGCTTCACCGGCGCTGAGGATGAAGTTGTGCCGTCCTTCGTCGCGGAACACCATCTGCATCGGCAGGAACCAGAATCGATTCTCCCCGGTAAATCCGGCACCGGGGATCTGGAGACCACGTTGATTGACGATGTGTTCGCCCTTCGCGTCGAGCACTTCGAGCGTCGCGGGGAAGTCCTTACCGATGTCGTCGGGCCCCGTCTGCAGTAGCGCCACGAGACGGCATTCGAGCATTCGGGTGTCGCGAGGAACCGTGCAGGTATCCCATACACCGCCGAGAATGTCGAGCATGTCTTCGCTGACTCGCGCGTACTCCGCGAAGAACAATCCGGTGATGATCATCGGCTTCGGCCACCTCTTTCGCCCAACACTGGCCTCGGGGTTGACAGTCGTGTCGACAACCCTAAGCGGCCACGGAGCCACTTGCTGACGCCGCGGCACGTCGATGCAGAACCACCGTCAGCGCGATGGCGACCACGATGCCGATCAGGGGTGGTATTCCGAATTCGAGTTCCCCGGACAGCCACGCAAGGAATGCCGCGAAGGCGTAGACCGCGAGATGTCGCCAATGCACGAGCGGGGGAGTGTGCCCCTCGGGTATGCCCTGACGCCAGCGGCACAGGAAGTCCCCGATGAGAACACCGCCCAACGGGGGAATGAAGGTGCCGAGCAGGCTCAGGTAGTCGACCAGATGGTTGTGCACACCGACGAGCGCGAGCAGGGTCCCGATGACGCAGCCGCCGATGATGAACGGTGCCTTCCGGGGATGACGGAACATTTCCGCGCCGGCGACGCCGAAGGCATATGCGGTGTCCGCGTTGCTCTTCCACAGGTTACCGAAGAGCAGAATCAGGCCCCAGCCGACGAGTCCCAGGTTGTAGAGAACCAGAACGAAATCGCCCTCACCGAAGGTGATTGCTCCGATTGCTCCGAACAGAATCATCATTCCGTTGCCGAGAAGGAACCCGATGATGCACGCCCACGCCGCTTGCGACCCGGATCGTGCGAATCGAGTCCAATTGGGTGCCTGTGTCCCCGCGGAGACGAAAGTGCCGACGACCGTCGTGATGGCGAGCGTGACCGTCATGGTCGTCGTGGGTGCGATCGACGTCAGACCGGAGAACCCACCGACCTCGTCGAGAGAGCGGGAGACCACCCAACACGCCAAGGCAATAATCAATGGCGTCGACACGACCGAGACCCAGTACATCCCGCGGTATCCGTAGCAGGCGGTGATGCACATGAGGATGCTCGCACCGATCATGACCGCCGCCCGCGCGGCATAGGACTCCCAGCCCAATGCTTGCGAGGTGAGCTCACCGATGGTGCCGATGATGACGCCATACCAACCAATCTGCGTACCACCGAGGAGCAACGACGCGAGCTTGGATCCACGGGTGCCGAAGCTGTAACGCGCCATGAGCACGGTCGTCAAACCCGTACGTGCACCGGCAAATCCCATCATGGCCACGTACGCGCCCAGAATCGCCGAGCCGGCGACGATCACCAGGATGAGGGTCCAGAAACTGAACGCCGTGCCGAGTGCAGCGCCGGCCAGCATTGTCGGAGTGAAGATGGTGAAGCCCAGCAGCACGATGGCCAACGAGAAGAACGGCTTGCGGGCACTGCGGGGCACTGGCGTGACGGGGTAGTCCAGGTCTACCGGTTCGTCGGCCTTCTGTGCGGTGGACTCGTGATCGGCTCGGTTGCTCATGCCTCCTCGCCGATGTCTTCGAGCCACAGGCCCGGGCGCTCCGCCAACATGCGTTCCATGAGCTGCAGACAGGCGGGGTCGTCGACGACGTCGAGCTGTACCCCATGCTCGCGCAACAGACTCTCCGACATCTCGAAGGAGCGGTTCTCGCCGATGACGATTCGCGGAATCTCGTACAGCAATGCGGTTCCCGCACACATGAAACACGGGGACAGGGTGGTGTAGAGAACGGACTTGCGGTACACCGAAGCCGGTAGCCGCCCCGCTCGCTCGATGCAGTCGGTTTCGCCATGACGAATTGCGCTGTCCATCTGCACGCGCCGGTTCCGTCCCACCGCCAGTACTTGGCCGTCGTGCACGAGTGCCGCGCCGATGGGAACGCCGCCCTCCTCCCAGCCAACCTGTGCCTGTTCGAGTGCAAGTCCGAGGAAGTACTCGTCGGTGTGCGCGGGATCGGTCAAGGGGTCCTCCTGAAGCGTCTACGAACGGTGAGGGTGATGCGTGTCATCAGTCGACCAGGCCTCGCACAGATTGCCAAGGGACAACGTGTCACTCGAGCAATAGTCGATCTGGAGCACTGTGTCCCGTCGGCGGAGCATGAACGAATGCTGCCGACTCTGCGAAACGTTCTGGCGCTGCCGTCTTTCGAAGCGGCGGCTGTCGAGGTACTCACGGGCTCACCCGACACCGTGGTCGTCCGCTGGGTGCATTCGTCCGAGGTCTACGAGATGGGCGGCTTGCTGTCGGGCGGAGAGCTGTTGTTGACCACCGGACTCGGCCTCCAGGGACGATCGGCCCAGCAGCTGACCGCCTACGTCGACCAACTGGCCGACGCGGGATGTGCCGCTCTCGCAATGGAAGTCGGGCGCTCATTTCTCGTGGCACCGCCGGAATTGGTCGAGGCCGCGCGTCGCCGAGGGGTGGCATTCCTGACGCTGCACACGATCGTCCCATTCGAGCGGATGGTCGAGGACTTCCACGACCTCGTGATGAGGCGCCGGCTCGGAATGCAGCGCACCGGCGAGCCGGTCTGGCATCAGCTCATGGACCTCGTCGTGGCGGGGCAGGGTATGACTGCTCTACTCGACGCGATCGCACGGCTGGCCGGCTGTGGCGTCGATCTGCTCGACGCGGAGGGCCGCGTCGTCGAACACAACGCTACCGCTGCGCCGCGATCGGCCGATGAAAAAACGGCCCTCGACGTGCGCGGACCCGCGGGCTCGCTCGGTCGGCTCGTGCTGGCCGGACGGACCACTGCACGGCGCTCGGCCATCGGTCACTGCGCGGCCGTCGCGGTAGCTCTGGAACTCGGTCGACATCCCGGCCTCGGTCCCCGACAGTCCCGTGCACAGGCCGTGATCACCGATCTCGTGGGAGGCACGTCGACCTCACACGGTGACCTCGTCGAGCGCCTCGGCGCAGCCGGTTGGGCACCCAGCGAAGGCCACCATGTTCTGGTGGCCGCCGTCGACGTCGATCAACGAACTCCGGCGCGCGAGCTGTTGATTCCGGTTCGAGAAGCGGTCGAGTCCGTCCTCGGGCGGTGTTTGGTCGGGGTGGCTGCGAACCACGTCGTCGTGCTCGCGCAGGGCTGGGTGCAACCGTCGCCTGCGCGAGTTCGCTCCGCGTTCAACGAGATCGAGGCTCTGCTCCGCGGCGGATCTCATGGTTCAGCATTGCGCACGATCGGTGCGTCGGCTCCGGTCCTCGGGTTGTCTCACCTCTCCGATGCGATCGGCCGAGCGCGTGAGGTGGTCCAGATCGCGCGGCGCTTCGGAACTCGCACCGGTGTTCTGTGCGCTCGCGATGTCGGTGTTCAACGGTTGCTGGGCGCGTGCGTACCGGCCATGATCACGGAGTTCGTCACCGAACAGCTCGGTGACGTGATCGCTTTCGACACCGAACACTCTGCCGATCTCGTGCGAACCCTCGATGCCTTCGTGGCGAACGGCGGTAGTAAAGCCCAGACCGCGATCGGACTTGGCATCAGGCGACAGTCTCTCTACGCCCGGTTGTCGCGACTCGACACGCTCCTGGGCACCTCGCTCGATGACCCGACGCACCTGGCCGGTCTGGGACTCGCTCTGACGGCGTGGCGTATGCAGACCGGGCTCGACCCGCAGGCCGCATTCGCGCGTACATCGCGCTGCGGAAGCTGACCCCACTCGATCGGAAACGTCGTGGATCCAGTCCTGTGAGGCCCGAACCTGTGTGCCCATCTCTCGTCCGTCATTGTTACGGTCATATTTCACATTCCTCACATAGGAGACGCACGAGTGTCGACGCGAGACCAGATCGAGACGATCTACCAGCAAGTTCGCGCGCGGAACGCGGGGGAGCCCGAGTTCCATCAAGCGGTGACCGAGGTGTTCGACTCGCTTCGAGTGGTGGTCGATCGCAGTCCGGGTTACGCCGACGCCGGGTTGATCGAGCGTTTGTGTGAGCCGGAGCGTCAGATCATCTTCCGTGTTCCGTGGGTGGACGACGCCGGCGCAGTGCACGTCAACCGTGGATTCCGAGTGCAGTACAACAGCGCCCTGGGGCCGTACAAGGGTGGATTGCGGTTCCACTCCAGCGTCAACCTGGGCATCGTCAAGTTCCTGGGGTTCGAGCAGATCTTCAAGAACGCACTGACCGGGCTCCCCATCGGCGGCGGCAAAGGCGGCTCCGACTTCGACCCCAAGGGCCGATCCGAGGCCGAGGTCATGCGGTTCTGCCAGTCCTTCATGACCGAGCTGCACCGCCACATCGGCGAGTACACCGATGTGCCCGCCGGCGACATCGGCGTCGGTGGCCGCGAAATCGGTTATCTCTTCGGGCAATACAAGCGTCTGACCAACTCCTACGAATCCGGCGTGTTGACCGGCAAAGGCACTTCGTGGGGTGGTTCGCAGGTACGCCGGGAAGCCACCGGCTACGGCGTCGCCTATTTCGTCGCAGATATGCTCGAGACGCTCGGCACCTCACTGGATGGCAAGACCGTCGTCGTGTCCGGGTCCGGAAACGTCGCCATCTACGCGATCGAGAAGGTGCATCAACTCGGCGGCACGGTAATCGCATGCTCGGATTCCTCGGGCTACATCGTCGACTCCAACGGCATCGACCTCGAACTGCTCAAAGACATCAAAGAGGTGCGACGCGAACGCATCAGCGCGTACTGCGAGACCGTCGACGGAGCATCGTTCATCGAGAACGGCTCGATCTGGGATGTGCCGTGCCAGGTAGCAATGCCCTCGGCCACGCAGAACGAACTCGATGCCGACGCGGCGAAAGTCCTCGTCTCCAACGGCGTGAAGGTGGTGGCCGAAGGGGCCAACATGCCGACCACACCGGACGCCGTCCAGATCTTCCGCGACGCCTCGGTCGCGTTCGCACCTGGCAAAGCGGCCAATGCCGGAGGAGTGGCAACCTCCGCTCTCGAGATGCAGCAGAACGCATCTCGTGACTCGTGGAGTTTCGAGTACACCGACGAACGCCTCGCCGCGATCATGCACGGAATCCATCACCGAACCATCGCGACCGCCGAGGAGTACGGCAAGCCGGGCGACTACGTCCACGGCGCGAATATCGCCGGTTTCATCAAAGTCGCCGACGCGATGATCGCTCTCGGCATCGTCTAGAGCACCGCCCGCATCACCGACTGGCTTCTTATTTTCTTTCGGCTACAGTCGGCTGCACGAGCTCGAATCGAAAGAAGTTGTGTCGCTGTGATCCCCGATGGAGCAGAGGTGCGGTAGCGTTCGCGCTTTCGTCACCTCGTTCGATCCTCGGTCCCTCGACTCCGTCCTGGACCCGATTGCAGCGCCACCTCTTTCGGCCACCGGCCGTTCTGATCGCGCTCGGTAATACCCGTCCGTCGGCGCATCGAGAAACAGCGGTCAATGAATAGTCATCTCGAATCGGCGGGCGCAGTTCTGCGTCCGTACATCGCGCAATGCCGCATCGCAGAATCGGAAGCATCGAAAACTATCGACCGCGATATCGCCGGCCCCGGATCTGCTGTCACCGTCATGTTCGATGGTGACGAGAAGGACGTGGACACCTTCGTGCTGGTCGAACACATGATGGAGAGCAGCGGCCGAAGCTGCTCGACCTGTTCACCTTTGGGCGCTGCCTTGGACGGGAGTCGAGTGCATGACGTACGCACGTACTCGCTCCCCTCCGGTGCCGAGAGCACAGTGACAGTCCTGGGCATCACCTGGCCGTGAGGGTGTTGCAGTGGCCTGCTCGGCGGGAATCGACTAGCTGATCAACGCACGCACCGGCGTCGGCGCCCGGCCCAGCAGGGTTGCGGTGACGGCACTCCCGGCCAGAAAGTCTCGGTCGTCGTAAAACTCGAACATTGCCCCGAGTCGATGCTGCTCATCGGCGGACATCGAGTCGCTGTGCAGCCTCATCCATTCGTCGACACTCGAGGACCTGGAAGCGACCACACGACCGGTGGCCACCTCGACCAGACGAACCACGTCCCGGACGCTCAGCGCTTCCGGCCCACCGAGCTCGTACGTCGCCCCATGGTGCAGCTCGGTTCCCTCGATGAGGACCCGAGCTGCTATCTCGGCCACATCGTCGAGGCTGATGAACGAGAACGTGGTGTCCAGGCTGTAGGGCACAGCAAGATCGGCAGCAGTCCCGTCCAGAACCGCCTCGAAGTTCTGTGCATAGGCGCAGGGCTGCAGGATGGTCCAGTGCAAGCCCCGCTCCGAACTGAAAGCACGTAGCGCTTCCTCGCAGCGTGCCTTGTCCATGTGGTGCGGCATCCGCGGGCTGTACGGCCAGGCCACCGAGTGATACACGACGTGGTCGACCCCTGCCGAAGCCGCCGCGTCCAGCGCCCGCACGAGTAGAGCCGGCTCGTCCGGATGCACATTGGGCGCAATGAAATACACCCCGCGGCACCCGGTGAAAGCTTCGACCAGTCCATCGCCGGTCTCCAGGTCCACCGGAAAGTCCGGCGCAGAACGACTCAGCCTCCGTACCACCGCCACACCGTCGAGTGCAGCTGCGACGGCTCGTCCGGTCTTACCCGTGGCACCGACGATCGCGATATCGGTGCCACGGGAAACGTCGAGAGTCATCAGGTGATCTCAGCGATCGATGAAGTCGTACTCGGCGAACTTCGCGCCGCCGGAGAGGCGTTCGTAGCCCGGCCCACGATCGAAGAACGGCTCATCGAGGCCGCGCGCATTGCGCATCTCTGCACGCAGCTTCTCCGAAGCCTCCACATCCGCGGTCGCCGTGCCCTCGGCGATCACGACGCCGTAATCCTTGGCTGCGAACTCGCGAGAGACTTTGCCCCACAGCACGTCCTGCTCTACCGATTCGATAGGACGTTCCAGGGGATCGCCCCAACCGCCGCCGCCCGTCGTGCGGATTCGGATGGTGTCGCCCGCCAGGATCGGCTCGGCATCGGTCAACGCGTCGAACTCACGCTCGTTGGCCTGACCCGGATTCAGCGTCACCGAGAACGATCCGCCGGCCTTACCGCCCTTGACTCCCCAGCACGCGAGGATCGAACGGTCGGCGATGGACATGAAGTGCGCATCCTTGAGCATCCGGATGTGCTTCTCGTAGCCGAGGCCGCCGCGGTAGCGTCCGGCACCGCCCGAATCCTTGGCCAGGCCCAGCTTTTCCACGATGAACGGGAAGCGGCTCTCGGTGAATTCGGTGGGCAGGTTCCGCGAATCGGGCACGACGTGAATGGTGTCCTCACCGTCCGCGTAGTGCCGACCACCGGAGCCGCCGCCGAGCACCTCACGCATGAGGTACGAGTTGCCGTCGAAGTCGTCGCCGTACACGCCCGTGTAGCGAATGGTTTCCTGATCGGCAGGCATGTTGCCGTCCACGGCCTTTGCCACCACACCGGCGAGCACACCGAGCAGGCGCAGGATGACGAACGTACGAGCGTTGGTCGGGGCCGGGAAGATCGGGGTGATGAGCGTGCCCTTCTCCGGGAACTTCATCTCGATCAGCGGGATGACGCCCTCGTTGACGTCGAGCTCGGCCATGCGCTCGGGGGAGTCTGCGAGGTTGCGGAGCACCGGCGCAAGCCATTTGGCCAGGAAGTTGCCGTCGGCGTAATCACCGCAGTGGTTGATCGGGCCCTTGGCCTGTGGCCCGGTGCCGGTGAAGTCGAGGATGAGTCGCTCGCCGCGCTCGTCCTCTGGGCCGGTCTTGGTCAACGTGATGCGCTGAACGTGCAACATGGGCTCGTCGACGCCATCGTGCTCGGCGTAGTCCTCCCAGGTGTACTCGCCCTTCGGGATCTTGCTCAGGATCTCGCGGCGGTAGATCTCGGTGGTGGCATCCATCATCGAGTCGAAGCACGCCTCGACGGTGTCGCCGCCGTAGCGCTCGTACAGCTCCGTCATCCGCCGAGCACCCATGAGGCACGCGGAACATTCGGCGTCGAGATCGGCGGCCAACGCGTCGGGCATGCGGGAATTGCGCGTCATGATCGTCAACGCAGCCTGGTTGGGTACGCCCTGATCCCACAGCTTGATCGGCGGAACCATCAGGCCCTCTTCGTACACGGTGGTGGCACCGGACGGCATGGAGCCGGGGCAGCAGCCGCCGATGTCGTCGTGGTGGCCGAACGCCTGCACGAAGGCAACGACCGACGGCTCGGTGTCGCCGGGCTTGGTCGCGAACACCGGCACCGTGACGCAGAGATCGGGCAGGTGCCCGATGCCACCCTCGGAGAGATAGACGTCGTTGTGGAAGTAGACGTCACCCGGCTTCATCGTCTCGAGCGGGAAATCGCGAGCTACCGGATGCACCAGCGCGGAGTAGGAGCGGCCCGTCAGCTTGCGCAGGTTGCGGTCGTGGATTCCGGCGCGGAAATCGTGGGCATCGCGGATCATCGGTGACCGCGACGTTCGCGAAATGGCCGTCTCCACCTCCATTTCGACGCTTGCGAGGTAGCCGGCCACGATCTCGACGAGAACGGGATCAGGCGCAGGCGCGTCGACCGGAGAGAGCCGGTAGGGCTTGTTGTTCACCATGTCGATGACGGTCATCAGTTCGCTCCGTTCGAGTCGAGAGTGCGGGTGATGCGGACGTTGCCGAACGTGTCGATGCGAGCGGAGAAGCCCGGATCGATCGGCACGGTGGAGCTGAATTCTTCGATGACGGCCGGGCCGGTGATCGTGTCACCGGCACCGAGATCGGCGCGGCTGTAGATCGCGGTTTCGTGCCAGCCGTCGAAGTAGGCCTGACGCGTTCCGGTGCGGGCACTCTCGGCTCCGCTGCCCTCGGCGATCTCCGACAGCACCGGGCGCTTGATGGGTCCGATGCCGCTGACGCGCAGGTTCACCCACTCGACGAATTGGCTCTGATCTCCGCGGAAGTCGTAGCCGTACAGCTCGCGGTGTGCTTCGTGGAACGCTTCGGCGGCCTGATCGATGGTGGCCTGAGTAATCTCGCCGTCGGCGATCGGCACCCGAACCTCGAAGGCCTGACCGAAGTAGCGCAGATCGGCCGAGCGTGCGTAGCGACGATCCTCGGCCGCAAAGCCCTCACCGGCGAGTGCCTCGTCGGCCCGCGACGCCAGTACGGCCAGCTCCGATTCCAGATCTTCGACGCGGAGACGGTCGTGCCGGCTGACATGCGTCTGCACGTAGTCGTTGCGCACGTCGACGGTCAGCAAACCGAACGCCGACACGTTGCCCGGGTTGAGCGGTACCAGAACATCTTTCAGACCCAGGATGTCCACCAGGCGGCAGGCCAGCAGCGAGCCGGAGCCGCCGAACGTGACGAGCGTGAAGTCGCGAACGTCGAGACCACGCTTGACCGAGATCTGCCGCAGCGCATTGGCCTGGTTCCAGGCCGATACCTCGAGGATGCCGGTGCCACAGGCCTCGACTTCGAGCGAGAGCTGATGTGCGAGGTCTTCGATGCCCTTGCGCGCCAGATCCGTATCGAGGGGGATCTCGCCGCCGAGCAGGTGGGGAGGAATGCGGCCGAGCAGAACGTGGGCATCGGTGATGGTGGGAGCGGACCCACCGTTGCCGTAACACATGGGGCCGGGATCGGCTCCGGCAGAATGCGGCCCGACGCGCAGCGTGCCCTCGGGTGTCATCCAGGCGATCGACCCGCCGCCTGCACCGACGGTGACGACGTCGATCATCGGGATCTTCGACGGGTAGTTGCCGACGCGCCCCTCGGTGGTCAGAGCCGGCTCGCCGCGGACCACGACGGTCACATCGGTGGAGGTGCCGCCGCCGTCGCACGTCAACACCTGCTCGACGCCGGCGGCGCTGGCAACCAGGGCCGCACCCAGAGCGCCCGCAGCAGGTCCGGAGAGCACGGTGGTGATGGGCTGATGCACAACCTCTTTCGCGGACAGGACGCCGCCGTTCGACTTCATGACGTAGAACGGCACGTCGCGTGCATCGCCGGATTCGGTGGCGAACTCCCGCAGCCGGTTGGCGATGTTGTTGACGTAGCTGCGAATGTTCGGCTTGACGGCCGCGTCGACCAATGTGGTGATGGCGCGCTCGAATTCGCGGTACTCGCGCAGCACCTCGGTCGAGATGGAGACCGTCGCCTCGGGGTATTCCTCGAGCAGGATGTCGCGGACGCGCTGTTCGTGATCGGGGTTGGCGTAGGAGTGCACCAGGCACACACCCAGCGTTTTGACGCCCTCGGCCTTGAAGAATGCCGCTGCGGCGCGCACGTCGTCGTCGTTGAGGGGGCGAATCTCGTTGCCGTCGAAAGAGAGCCGGCCACGAATGGTGCGGACGCGGTGCGCGGGCACGATGCGATCGGGCTTGACCCAGAAGTAGGAGTTGCCGTAGCCGTCGGGTACCGACTGGCGCGCGATTTCGAGTACGTGCTCGTAACCCTCGGTGGTGATGAACCCCAGGTTCTCCACCTTGCCTTCGAGCAACTTGTTGGTGGCGACGGTGGTGCCGTGGCTGACGGCGCTGAGCGAATCGCCGGATACGCCGAGCTGGCGCAGTACCTTGTCGATGCCGGTCAGGAATCCCTCGGCCGGATCACTCGGCGTCGACGGAGTCTTGGTGGTCACCATGGCTCCGGACTCCTCGTCCACTGCCACGACGTCGGTGAATGTGCCACCGGTGTCGATACCGACCCGAATCTTTCGTGGTTCCACGCTTCCTCCTCGATATGGTTCGTAGGCCACGCGTCCGTTGATCGGATCGGCGGGTACCTGACGTGTACTCATATTCGACCCGTTCTGCTTCTCGGAATCTTTGTCACAAGGTGCCAAACTCCCGCCGGGCATTTGAGCTTCGCGCGCCGTGCAGCAGCTCCGAATTGGCAGTACTTGCAACGACAAAGGCCGCTCACCCGCGATCTACGGGGATGAGCGGCCTTTGTCGTGAGCCGAGACGGTGCAGAGTTACCGGTTACAGGACGAGCGAGTGAGCAGTCCGCCCAACACGACTCCGGCCAGTGCGAAGCCGGCACCGGCCGCGGCGGCCAGCAGGGTGCTGCGGACGGACTGCGCGGCAACGGGTGCACCGGCACTCACAGCGCGTCCGGCAGCGGCGACGGGCAGGGCGGTGGGGCCTGCACCGGTTTCGGTAGCGGCTACCTCCGCGGGAGCAGCAGCGGCCTCCGGCACTCCGTTGGCGATGACGCCGTCGAGGCCGTTGAAGAACACCCCGGCCATCTTCTTGGCGACACCGGTGATCATGCGCTGACCGACCCCGCCGACCATTCCGCCGACCACAGCGTCGGCGTCGTAGCTGAGCATCGTGCCGCCGCCCTCGGTGGGCTCGAGCTTGATGGTGACGTCGGCGCGCACCGTGCCCGGTGCGCCGGCACCGGAGGCGGTCATGACGAACGACTCGGGCCGGTTCTGTTGCGAGAGCACCACTTCACCGTCGTAGGTGCCCTTGATGGCCGCGACACCTGCGGTGATCGAGAGCTTGTAGTGATCATCGCTCAACTGCTCGAGCGATTGCACTCCGGGGATGGTCGCGGCCAATACTCGGCCGTCCTGCATGCTGTCGTAGACCTCGGCGGGCGGTGCGGCCAGCGTTGCGGTTCCTGCGATTCTCATGAAATCTCCTCGGTTGGCTGGGCGACCGCGTGGGTCAGCCGCAGCTCGTACAGGTCGGACGGTGAAATGGGCATCGAGGTGATCGAAAAGCCCTCGGCGTCTTCGACGGCGGCCGCGATCACGGCGCTGGTGGGGATGACGCCTGCTTCGCCGGCACCCTTCATACCCAACGGATTGAGCCCGGACGGGGTGACGGTGTGGTCCATCTCGATCGTCTCGGGAACTTCGGTGACGAACGGCATCAGGAAGTCCATGAACGAAGCGTTCAGTAGTTGCCCGTGCTCGTCGTAGGCGATCTTCTCGTACAACGCGCCGCCGATTCCCTGGGCGACGCCGCCGTGAATCTGGCCCTCGACGATCCGAGGGTTGATGACGTTGCCGCAGTCATGCACCACCGCGTACCGCTCGACGTGGATCTCGGCCGTCACCGGATCGGTCTCGACGATCGCCGCGTGGATGCCCGACGCGAACGTCGAGCGCGGGGGAGAGTAGTAACCGGTGGCTTCGAGGCCCGGCTGCTCGCCCTCCGGCACCGGCGGGATCGTCATGTCGGTGTCCATCTTCGCGAACCCGGTGGCCTGCCTCGACTCCTTGTCGAAGGCGTAGCGCAGCGGATTGGACAGCACGGCAACGACACCCAGTGAGATAGACGTGCCGTCGGTACCGGGTTCGGTGCCGATCTTGCAGACGTACCCGCTGCGCAATTCGAGCTCGACGGGGTCGAGATCGAGGGCACGCCCCGCGATGACCTTCGCTTTCTCGGCGACCATCTGCGCGGCCACGTGGAATGCCGAACCGGACATCACCGCACCACGCGAGGCGAATGTGCCGACGGCATAACCGAATCGACGAGTGTCGCCGGTGGTGATCTCGACGTCGGCGATGGAGACACCCAGGTCATCAGCGACGATCTGCGCGAACGTCGTCTGATGGCCCTGGCCCTGCGTCGTCAGACCCGTTGCACCCTTGATCTTTCCCGAGTTCTCGATGAGCACGTGCGCGCCCTCGTACGGCCCCGGGCCGGTGCCCTCGACGTACGCACCGACACCGATGCCGACGGTGCGGCCCTGAGCTGCGGCCTGCTTCTTGTATTCGGGGAAGCCGTCCCAGTCGATCAGCGCCTTGAGCTTGTCGATCCCGGCCTGGTAGTCGCCGGTGTCGTAGATCAACGGTCGACCGTCCTGGAACATCAATCCGAAGTCGTAGGGCATCTCCTCGGGCCGGATCAGGTTCTTCTCGCGGACCTCGAGTCGGTCCTTGCCGAGGTATTGGGCGATGGCATCCATCGAGCGTTCCATCGCGAACACACCCTGCGGGCGGCCTGCTCCGCGATACGGAATGACGATGACGGTGTTGGTGTACAGCGAATAACCGTTGCAGCGGAACGAGACCGGCTTGTAGGGCCCGAGCACCTGCGTCGCGGTGTTGATCAGCACGATGATGCCGTACGGCAGGTAGGCACCGTTGTCGTGCCAGACGGTGAAGTCGAAGGCCAGCAGCCGTCCCTCGTCATCGAAACCGAGGGTGACCTCTTGAACCTGCGCCCGCTCGTGCGCACTGGAGATGAAGTGCTCGCGGCGGTCCTCGACCCACTTGACCTCGTTGGAGATGCCGGCGCGGCCGAGCTGCCTGGCTGCCCACGTCACCATCACCTCTTCCGGCCACGGGTGCATGATCTTGACGCCGAAGCCGCCGCCGACGTCCGGGGCGATGCAGTGAATCTTGTTCATCGCCATGCCGAGCCGCGCGGCAACGGCGGCACGCACCGATGTGGAGGTCTGCGTGGACGACCAGAAGGTCAGCGTCTCCTCGTCACTGTCCCAGCGTGCGTAGACGCCTTTGCCCTCCATCGGCATTGCCGCTGAACGCTCGATGTTCAGGTCGAGGGTGATGCGGTGTGGTGCAGCGGCAAGTTCGGCGTCGATGTCTCCGAAACCGTGCTGCAGGTGCGCGGCCACGTTGTCCGGCACGTCGTCGTGTACTCGGCGAGCCGCGACGCGCGCGGTGTCGATGCCCACGACGGGGTCGAGGATGTCGTAGCGGACGTCGATGACCGCGCAGGCATCCTCGGCCACGTAACGGTTCGTTGCGATGACCATGACGATGGCCTCACCGACGTGGTTGACCTCGTCCTTGGCGAGTGGGAAGCCGTTGCGCGGAGCGATGATTGCCGGATGGGGAATCAGCAGCGGTAGCCCTTCGGCCATCTCGGCGGAGTCCGCTTCGAGATCGTCATAGGTGTACACCGCGTGCACGCCCGGCATGGCCAGCGCGTCGTCGATATCGATGGCGGTGATGCGTGCATGTGCGTGTGGGGAGCGCACGAAGGCGGCGATCAGCGCGCCGTGACCGAGGTCGTCGAGATACTTGCCCTTGCCGCTGAGCAGGCGCTCGTCCTCCGACCGCGACAGCGGCTGGCCGAACAGGGGAGCGGTGTTGGTGGGAGTGTGCGGCGGTGCGGTGCGGGTGGTGCTCATGCTCGGCCCATCCGTCCGCCGACGGGACTGGTGGATCCGCGTACCTTGCGGTCGAGTGCGGCACGACTCGACTCGTCGTCGGGACCGAGCGGAAACTCGCCCGCCCGTTCGCGTTTGATCTCGGCGGCGCGCAGCACCGAGGCCTTGATGTTCTGATAGCCCGTACACCGGCAGATGTTGCCGGCGATGGCCTCGGTGGCCTCCTCCTGCGTCGGTGAATCGTTTTCGTCGAGGAACGCGGCGATGGTGGTGACGAATCCCGGTGTGCAGAAACCGCACTGCAGACCGTGGCAGTCCTTGAAGGCCTGCTGCACGGGATGCAGAGTGCCGTCCGGCTCGACGAGACCCTCCACCGTGGTGACGGTCTGCCCCTCGAGGCTGGCGGCGAGCATCAGGCAGGCCCGGACGGGCTTGCCGTCGAGAAGCACGGTGCATGCGCCGCACACGCCGTGCTCACATCCGACGTGGGTGCCGGTCTGGCGTAGGTCGTGGCGGATGGCGTCCGACGCGAGAGTGCGGGCCGGAACGACGATCGTCTGCTTGGTTGCGTTGAGCGTGAACGTCACCTGTACGTGTTGTTCACCGGTCTCCGCCATCAGATCGTCCAACTGCTGTTCGATATCTGTTGTCTTCATCAGTGGTTCACTCCGGAATCGGCGTGCTGCGGGTGAGCGGACTTCGACGACGCGCCGTCGACTGCGGCGGCCATCACCACCCGTGCGGTCAGTGCTGCGACGAGTTGGGATCGGTACGCCGCGGTGGCATGAATATCGGACTCGGTCTCGACGCGTCGACGTGCGTCCTCCGACAACGCGTTCCACTTCGGATCACGTGCGTCGGACACCGCGGCCCCACCGATGACGTCGGTGTAGTCGACGACCTCGCCGAATTCTCCGGCGGACACATAGGTGACGTGCGCGGTGCGTACTGCGTTGTCGGCAACGGTGACGCGAGCCGCGACTCCGACGAGCGCGTAGTCACCGTGTCGGCGGGCAACCTCGTCGATGGCCGTGCCCTCGCCGGATCTGGCGGCGGGAACCGTTGCGGCGATCGCGATCTCGTCCGTCTCGAGCGAGGACTCCAGCGGCCCGAGGAACAGATCCTTCGCCGCGATCTCTCGGCGGCCGCGGACGGACTGCACCGTCACGGAACCGTCGAGCAACCGTATGACCGCGGGCATCTCGGCCGACGGGTCGGCATGCACGATGGATCCGACGGTGGTCCCACGGTTCCGGATGGTCGCGTGGGCCACCAGCTGCAGTGCCCGTCCGAGCAACGGCTGCGTCCGGGCGGCAGCCCGGTTCGACGCGAGCGACGCGTGCGTGGCCAGGGCCGCGAACGTGACGCCCGACTGGGTCGACCCGGTGATGTCGTCGAGACCGTCGATACCGGTGATGTCGATCAGGTTCCCGGGAGCGGCCAGGCGCATCGACAGCATCGGAATCAGGGACTGACCGCCGGCCAGCACCTTGCCGTCGACCTCGGCCAGGATTCGGCACGCCTCCTCGATCGACCGCGGCCGATGGTATTTCAATGGAGAAGGTTTCATATCCCGATCCTGCCTGCCTGTGCCTGGAAGTGTTTCGTCAAGAGGTGACAAACGTCACGCCCCAGTGTTGCAATCGCTCGTTACCGCAACGGCTTCAGGGTGTCGACCTCGCCGGCAACCCCGTCTCCGTCGCTGCCGTCGGAACGTGCTGTGGTAGAGGAGGTTCGATGCCGAGGCGACGCGTCGACCGGTGTCTTCATGTGGGCCGGGGCAATGCGAGCGCACAGGTGGTAGAGCCCGATAACGACGATCGTGCCGAGGGAGATACCGCTCAACGAGAACGAATCGCTGAATACGAGCGAGGTGTCGCCGATCGCGATGATCAGACCCGCGGCAACCGGCATCATGTTGAGCGGGTTGCCGAAGTCGACACCGTTCTCGCGCCAGATCTTGGCACCCAGCAGGCCGATC
Source organism: Rhodococcus sp. JG-3 (assembly GCF_000482405.1). NCBI lineage: Bacteria > Bacillati > Actinomycetota > Actinomycetes > Mycobacteriales > Nocardiaceae > Rhodococcus > Rhodococcus sp. JG-3. The sequence continues at coordinate 4,189,479 of NZ_KI519398.1, read as the reverse complement.
ATGCCGTAGAGGACGACGGTGATACCGCCGAGTACGCCGCCGGGGGTGGCGGAGATCAGCGCGCCGAACTTCGGCGAGAATCCGAGGATCATCGCGATGATTCCGGCCGCCGTGTATGCCGCGGTCGAATAGACCTTGGTCGCCGCCATGACGCCGATGTTCTCGGCGTAGGTCGTCGTCGGTGAGCCACCGACCGAGCTGGCCATGACCGTTGCGATGCCGTCGGCAGCGAGTGCCCGGCCCATCATCGGGTCGAGATCGTCACCGGTCATCTCCGCGACAGCCTTGACGTGGCCCGCATTCTCGGCGATCAGAGCGATGACACCGGGGAGGACGAGAACGATGAACGCGAGACTGAACGACGGTGCGTGAATGCCGACGATGCCGTTGGCCTCGTCGCTGAACGGCGGGAGTCCGAACCATTGCGACGCCTCGACACCCGACCAATTGACGCGGAAGTGCTCGGTGACCTCGCCGGCCGCGGCGTCGTAGGACGTGATGGGCCCGGATACGAGGTCGAGGATCCAGGACAGCGCGTACCCGAACACCAGCGACAGCAGAATCGCGATCCGTCCGAGGAACCCGCGCAACGCCACGCTCATGACGATGAGCACGAACATCACTGCGAGAGCGACCCATTGGTCCTGTGGCCAATAGGTGCTGGCGACGACAGGCGCGAGATTGAAGCCGATCAACATGACCACCGCACCGGTGACGACCGGGGGCAGCACCCGCACCACGACGCCGCCGCCCATGAAGTGGATGGCGAGTCCGGCCAGAGCCAGGACGAGACCCGATACCAGGATGGCACCGGTGACCTCCGCCGACGTTCCACCCTGCGCTCGGATGGCGGCGACGCCGCCGACGAACACCGCGGACGTGCCGAGGTAGCTGGGGATGCGGCCCTTGACCATGAGCAGGAAGAAGATGGTGCAGAAGCCCGACATCAGAATGGCGAGTTGAGGATTGAGCCCCATGATGATGGGGAAGACGAACGTGGCCCCGAACATCGACACCACATGCTGGCCGCCGAGACTGATGGTGCGGCCCCAGTTCAACCGTTCGTTCGGCGCGACGACGTCACCCGGTCGAACATTCTTTCCGTCTCCGTGAATCTTCCAGATAGGCATGTCGAGCCTTTCTCCAACGTATCGAACCGGGGTGGTTTGCGGGATGGGTAAAGCATTGTCCTGCAACGTTACTGACGCATTTCCGAATCGCTACGAGCGCAATTTGCCAAGCGCTCGATGGCGGGTCCGTCACATGTGGTGGTCGGTTCCGCGCATGGCCATGATTTTCAGCGCAAGGGAAAGATCCAGGCGTAGATCGGCGCGATCGGTGAAGGGGCCCAGTATCTTTTCGAGTTTCGTTATTCGGTATCGCAAGGTGTTGTAGTGAAAGTGCAGTGCCCGAGCGGTTTCGGCGATGTTGATGTTGGTGGCCAGCAACGTGTCCAGGGTTCTGCGCATGTCGCGTGCTTCGTCGTCGTGCCCGGCGAGGTCGTGCAGGGTTTCCCGGGTGAACGATTCGAGCTCGTCGACGTTGTCCACCAGGCTCAGTAGTCGAAACACGCCGAGTTCGTCGAACGTGGTGACGGCCCAGTCCCCGGATACCTGGCGGCCGACCTTCAACGCGGTACGCGCCTGGCCGTACCTGCTGGGGATGTCGGCCACCGTGGTGCACGGACGCGAGATCCCGACCGTGAACGGTTGCCGACCACCGCCGCCGTCTCCGTGCACTCGTTCGACGATTTCGTGCACGTCCGCGACCGTCGTGGGACGTTCGCCCATGATGATGACGGTCTCGGTGCCGAGGGCGGCGATGGCGGCCTGCGGATCTCGTTGTGCCAGAGCCCCTGCGAAAGCCGACATCTGCCGATCGACGAGTGGCCTGCGGCCGGGCGTCGGTTCGTCGTCGAGGTGTGGGATCGGTTCGATCGCGACGATCACCACCGGCCTGCCGAGATTCCAGCCGAAGCGTCGTGCATGCGCCACCGCGTGTGCGTGCTCGCCGCCTCGGCCCAGGAGAAGATCGCGCAGGAAATTCGATCGGTGTTTCTCCTCGACTGCCGACAGCGCGAGATCGCGAGTGACGACCATCGCCAACACGCCTGCGGCCGCGTCGGCAGTGTGCAGGTCCGATTCCGTCAGAGGGCGACGTGAGGAGAACAGGACGATGCGTCCATGGTCGATTCCGTTGGCAGTGATGGCGCATACCGCGATCGAATTGCCCTGTTGCGAACGGAGACCGAGGCCGCCGTCGACGGAGTCGGTGCGCAGTCTTCCGGTGGGATCGAGGGCGGTGCTCGCGCGGAGGGCACACAGTTCGACGTCACTGCCTGCCGAGGCAAGTTCGCGTCCGTCCACCGTGGTGATCGACACTGCCACATCGCATTCGACCGAGGTTGCGAATGCCAGTTGTGCTACCCCGCCGCCGGCGAGCGTGATGTCGGTCAATGCCCGGCGCAGACGTTCGGACCGAAACATCGCTCGTGCCTGCGTCTTTGCGTTGACGCGTAGGCCCGCGGTGAGATCGTGCCCGGGGTCGAGTTCGCCGCAGACCTGAACCAGCGGCAGGCCCAGTGCCTCGGCACTCACGCCGACGCAGTCCGGAACGGCGATGTCGTCGTCCACCCGCACCAGAATCCCGGCAACGCCGAGGGAATGGGCTCGGGACAGCAGCGCGTCCGTCGGCTCCGTCAGGTGCGTGAGGGCCTCGCTCGTCGTGGACAACAGGTCGCCCGGCCGAATCCAGAACCGAATGCCGGCGGGGTCGTCGACATGATTGATTCTGCGTACCGGCCGGCCGAGGCCGGCGCGACCGGCGAGCAACGTGGCGTGCGCCAGCAGGTTCGAGCCCAGCACGGTCTCGACGGTATGGGGTACCTCCGTGGTGGGCGAGCGTCGCTCGTCGTGCAGTGTCAGCACCTGACGGCCGATCGAACGGGTGATGTCGCGTCGATCTGGGCTGCAGCATCGCGGTGGATCGGCCCACTGAGACTTCGCAATTCGAGCCCGGTCGTCTGCCGTGAGACCTTGAGGATCTCGGCCACGATGGATATCGCTGTTTCCGGTGGAGTGGAGGCACCCAGATCGAGCCCGATGGGGGAGTGCAACCGAGCCAGCTCGCTCTCGGTGACCCCGCGCTCGCCGAGCAGTTCCACCCGGCGGCGGTGGGTAGATCGACTGCCCAGCGCGCCCACGTAGGCGGCACCACTGCGCAGCGCGACCTCGAGCAATGGAATGTCGAACTTCTCGTCATGGGTGAGAACGGTGATGACGGTGCGCTCGTCCACCGGCGTAGTAGCGAGGAACGTGTGCGGCCACGCCACCACGACGTCGTGCGCGTCGGGGAATCGTGCTCGGGTGGCGAACACCGGGCGGGCGTCGACGACGGTGACGGCGAAGCCGGCGAACGTGCCCAGGCGGCACATCGCGGCGGCGAAATCGATGGCACCGAACACGTACATCCGGGGCGGTGGTCCGAACAACTCGACCAGGACGGACCGCGCGCCGTCGTCGGCGATGCGAATGTCCAAGCCGGACTCGCCGCGGTGCAGTCGGTCGAGAACGGCGAGACTCACGCTCGAACCGTCGGACTCGATGTCGGTGAGACCGTCGGGATCGACGGTTGCCTCCGTTCCCAGAACCGCCAGCCGCGTCGGGGCCTCGGTGGTGAGATCGGTGAGCACGGCCACCGGCTCGCCGCTTGAGACCAGACGAGCGACGTCTTCGAGTGCCGCGCACCCGTCGCTGTCGATGAGACGAACGAACACCTCGATGGTGCCGCCGCAGGTGAGGCCGACGCCGATCGCGTCGTCGTCCGCTACCCGGTAGGTCTCGCTCCTGGCCATGCCGTCGGCGAGGACGTCGTTCGCCAGCTCGTACAGGGCACCTTCGATGCAGCCGCCGGAAACGCTGCCGACGACCTGACCGGACGTAGCCACTGCCATGGCCGCACCCGCGGGGCGCGGCGACGACTGCCACGTACGTACCACCGTGGCCAGGGCGAACGGCTCACGTTCGCGCAGCCAAGGGGCCACGTCGTCGAGAATGTCGCGCATGCCGCCGCCTTTCGACCGGATGAGTGATGCCCATCACGCTAGTGGCTGGCGCGGGCCGACCGTGAAACACATTTCGACCAAATCGACAGCGGGTCGTTGTAAGAACCTGCCGTCGCGGTACGGATGGACGGACCGAGCGGACTACGTCAGAGCAGCGGCGACGGCGAGAGCGTGATGCTCGTGCCACGGCTTGGCGATGATCTGCACTCCGATCGGCAGACCGCTACTGGAGGTGGCAACGGGAATCACCACCGAGGGCACCCCGAGGATGCTGATCGCTCGGCTACTCGCCAGCGCCTGCGACCACGACAGAGATGCGCCGTCGACCTCGAAGCTCGTCTCACCGAGCGGCGGAGCGAGAATCGATGCAACGGGAAGTATCAGGACGTCGCCCATCGTGGACAACAGCTGGTGCTGCATCTCGGCGCGTCGAGCCCACAGTGCCTCGACGTCTGCGGCCGTGGTGGTTCCGACCGCAGCCAGAATGGCCCGAATGTTGGCGCTGAACTCGGCGGGGCCGTATTGCTCGATGTCCGTTTGGGTTTCGCAGCCCCGCATCCGAGTGAACAGCTCATGAGCGCCGTGTAGTGCGGTGCCCTCGTACGGCGTCACCGATCCGACGAACGGCTCTGTGCGCAGGGCTGCGGCCTCGACGGCAGCGCGGATCTCCGCATCGACCGGAATCGTGCCTTCTCCTGTGGCCCAACGAATATCGAGCTCGCGGAGGTTCACGCTCGCAGGGTCGGTCCAGGTGTACTGCGGCGACGACAGCACGCGCAGCAACAGGATCACGTCGTCGAGAGTGCGTGCCATGGGTCCGATGGTCTGCACGGTGCCGTGCATGGTCGCCGGATTCGTCAGCACTCGGTTGTCGCTTATGACACCGGGATACTGCCCCTCGGAGTCGATTCGGCCCGGTGTCGGCCTGATCGAGCACAGACCGGTGCAGTGCGCGGGCCACCGCACCGAGCCACCGAAATCGGTGCCCAGTCCCACCACGCTCATGCCCGACGCGATGGCCGCCGACTCACCGCCGCTGCTCCCGCCCGGTGACAGCTTCGTGTCGGCGGGGGAGAGCGGGTTGACGGTGTAGCCGAACAGGTCGTTGTGTGTCAGCCCGCTGGCACCGAATTCGGGTGTGTTGGTCTTACCGATCAGGATTGCGCCCTCGGCGCGCATCCGAGCAACGGCGGGAGCGTCGACGCGAGGGACGTTGTCCGCGAGCGCATGTGAACCCGCCGTGGTGCGAACTCCGGCGGTGGCGATCAGGTCCTTGACCGTGAACGGCACTCCGGCGAGGTCGCCGACCCGCTCGCCGCGGGCGATGCGGGCATCGATTCCGTCGGCTGCCAGCAGTGCCGATTCGGCAGCGACGGTGACGATCGCATTCAGCTCGGTGTTGATTCGGCCGATGTGTTCGAGGTGCTGCTCGGTCACCTCGCGTGCGGACACGGTGCCGGCCTGCACTGCTGCCGCGAGTGCGATGGCGTCGGTTCCGATCGAATTGCCCTCAGGCACTGAGTGTCTCCTCGGGTGGTGTCACAGCCCCTTCATCTCCGCGACCCGCAGTGCCAGCGCTACATCCAGGCGCAGAATCGGATCGGTGGTGAACGGGCCGACGATGGACTCCAGCTTTCCGATGCGGTAGCGGAGCGTGTTGTAGTGGAAATGCAAGACGCGGGCGGTTTCTGCCACGTTGCAGTTGGTGTCGAGCAGCGCCTGCAACGTCTGGCGCAGGTCGACGGCATCGGCGTCGTCGCCGGCGAGTGAGCCCAACACCTCGGTAGCGAAGGCCTGCAGCTCGGCTCCGTCGGTGACCAGTGACAGCAGTCGATGCACGCCGAGGCCGTCGAAATGCGCTACCGAGCCGTTTCCGCGCATACGGCGTCCTACGACGACTGCTTTGCGGGCCTGATCGTAGGCGCGCGGAATGTCGGCAACGGAGTCGATGACGCGGCTCACGCCCGCGCCGAACGAGTTTCGTCCGCCGCCCTTGTCTCCGGCGACGGAGGCGATCAGATCCTCGACGACGTCCCGTTCGGTGCCGGGTTCGGCCGGCATCAGCGTGACGACCTCGTTGCTGAACCCGACAACGGGAGCCCGTCGATCGCGCCTGCGCACCACCTGCTGCCACGCCGCGGTCAGCCGCTCCTGTGGCAGGCGGCCGGACACGGCCGGCTTCACCGAGTTGCTCACGGCCACTTCGGCTATTTCGTCCAATTGGGCAACGATGACGACCATGCTCCGGTCCACGTCCCAGTCGAGCTGGGCGCAGTACTCGATGATCTGTTCGGGGGATTCGGTTGCGCCGTTGAGGACGTCCCGCAGGAAGTCGCCGCGAAACTTGGACTCGACGGCAGAGACCGCGAGCTTCTTGATGACCGCCAACGCCACGACGGTGGCCGCGCGTTCGAGGGACTGCATCGTGACGGGACCGAGTCGCTCGGCCGCGGCCACCGCCACGATCAGTCCGTGGTCGGTGCCGCCCGCGATGATCGGTGCGACGGCAATGCGGTGCCCGCTGTCGCCCGGTACCGGTTGCAGGCCTTCGTGGAGTCGTTCGGTGAGCAGGCGACCGGACGGGTCGAACAGCGGCATCTCTTCCAAAGCCGCGAGTTCTGCGTCTGCTCCTGCTGTGGCCTGGACTCGACCGTCCGGAGTGCAGATGAGTACCGTTGCCTCGAACAGCGTGGCGACCTCGTCGGCGATCTGCGGTAGATCGCCGCCTTCGAGCACGATCGAGGTCAGGGCTCGATGCATGCGATCGGCGATATCCAACGCCCACGCCTGCCGGTCGACGAGGTGGGTGAACACCTCGGAGATGACCTCGTCGAAGCCGACATCTCGGCGAATGAGGAAGAGCGGCAGGCCGAGTCGATCTGCTGCCTCGATCATCGCAGCGGGCACGTCTCCGAAGTAGCGTCCTTCTTTGACTCCGAGCGCGGCCGCACCGCGTTCGGCAAGTCCTTCGACCAGCTCCACCAGGGCACCGGCATCGAACGGGCGGCCCGAATCTGCATGCCGCAGTGGGAAACCCGTTGTCAACAGCAGTTCGTTCGGTTTCACCCACGGCAGGATGTCGGGAACTTCGATGACGTTGACGCGTCGAACCACATTCTCGAGTCCCTGCTCGCCCGCAACAAGAGTGGACCCGGAGAGGCTGGGGAGTGCAAGCAATTCTGCGACGGTGAGCGCGTAACTCGCCGACGCCGGGAAGTCTCGTACTCGTGGCCGAAGCGCACCGACCATGTCATCCATTGTTCAACAATACTGTGTAGGGCATGTCGCGACGGCGGGGGATCAGCCGACGTGCAGTGCCGGCGGGAGAACGCGCTCGACCCACCGCGAGGCCTGCTCGTAGGCATAGGCGAGCTGCAGAACCGCCCGGTCGGCACCGTGCCTGCCGATGATCTGAACACCCATCGGCAGACCGCGATCGTCGAACCCGACCGGGACGGCGGCGGCAGGAACACCGGTCATCGTCCAGGGCACCACCGTTTCCATCCACCGGTGATAGGTGTCCATGGGTCGACCCGCGATGGACTGCGGCCAATGTTGGTCCTTGTCGAACGGGAACACCTGAGCGGTGGGCGCGAGAACGAAGTCGTAGGTCTCGAACAATGTCGTCAGTGCGCTCTGCCAGTCGTTGCGAGCCTGCGCTGCCTTGGTGACATCGAGTGCGGTCAATGCGACGGCATGCTCCATCTCCCACAGCATTTCGGGCTTCATCAGCTCCCTCGTGCGCGGGTTCTCGTACAGATCGGCCATCCCGAGCTGCGCCCACCACCGCCACGTCAGGAACGAGTCCCAGATTTTCGCCGGGTCGTACGACGGCACGGTGCTCTCCACTGCGCAGCCGAGGTCCTCGAAGACGGTGAACGACGACTCGCACAGATCGAGGACACCGGGTTCGGTAGCCAGGTGACCGTTCCAGTCTCCGACCCACGCGATGCGGGCACCGCGGAAGCTGCGTTCGAGAGTGCGGGTGAAGATCTCCGGATCCTCGTCGATTCCGAGGGGCGCGTTGGCATCCGGGCCCGCCATCGTCGACAGCAGATGTGCGACATCGGTGACCGATCGGCCCATCGGTCCGGCGACCGCGCCCTGGGCGATGAAGCCCGGCTCGGGAATGCGTCCCCACGACGGGCGAAAACCGACCACATTGTTGAAGGCTGCGGGGTTGCGCAGCGATCCCATGTAGTCGGTGCCGTCGGCGACGGGCAGCATGCGTAGTGCCAAGGCTGCCGCCGCACCTCCGCTGCTTCCGCCTGCAGTGCGCGAGGTGTCGTAGGGCGAGACGGTGGTTCCGTACACCGGGTTGTACGTCTGAGATCCGAACCCGAATTCCGGTGTGTTGGTCTTGCCGATCACGATGGCACCGGCCGCTTTCACGCGGGCGACGAACAGATCGTCCGCCTCGGCGATGCGATCGGCGAAGATCGGTGACCCCGATGTGAACGGTAGCCCTCGGGCTGCCGACAGATCCTTCACCGCATGGGGAAATCCGTGCATCCACCCGAGATACTGCCCGTCCGAGAGCTGCCGATCCCGCTCGCGTGCCTCGGCCAGCAGCTCGTCGCGATCACGCAGGGCGACAATGGCATTGACCGTCGGATTGTGTGCCTCGATGTGGTCGAGGTACGCCGTCATGGTCTCGACGCACGAGACCTCGCGGCGCTTGATCTTGCCGCTGAGCTCGACCGCGTCGGACATCAGAAGTTCGGCAGCGGGTCCGACGGTGGTTGCCATGGTGGTTCCTTCGTTCGAGAGAGACGCAGAAGCAGGGAGGGCCGGACGCCGCGCGAACCCGAGACTGTCGGGTTCGCGCGGCGCTGTTCGATATCGAAACCAGCGCTATCCGAGGTCGACGATCGCGGCGACGGGGCCGCCACCTTCGGGGCCCTGGTGCGCTGCCGAGACCGACACGAAGACCGCTGGGTCGCCGGTCACTGCTGCGGTGACGCCGCCGACGCACGCCTTGATCTGGCGGTGCCAATGGACGTCGGAATCGTCGAGCATGGCGTTGCGCCGTCCACGGACCGTACCGTCCTGGCTTGCTTCGCATTTGAGGAAGACGTTGACGAGCTTGCCGTCGAGATCCTTGGTGTGCGGCCGTTCGGGGAGTTCGAGACCGGCATCCTTGATCGCGTTCCAGATGCCGTCCTGATCGAGCGCGTCGTTCATCACGCTGTGTCCGATGCGGTACCGGCCGCCGATTCCGCGAGTGTTACCCACGACGACGATCTGCGCACGGTCCAACTCGACGCCCGAGGAGCACGACGCCACCGAGGAGTACAGCTCACGACTGTGCATGACGTCCTCGTCGGTCGGCATATCGATCTCACCGAGCGCGACAGCGATACCGAGAGCGGTGCCGCCGTTGGACAGATCCATCGACTCGTGTGTCTGCTCGGTCCAGACGGTCTTGCCGCGGCTCTTGGCGTCACGGATGGTGTGGATCGTCAGCAGCGGGGTCTTGGTCTGCACGTAGTGCACGTCTGCGGGATCGGTGATGCCGGCGTTGGCCATCGCATCCTTGACTGCCGCAGCCACTTTGGTGATCATCGCGGTGCGGCCGATGTCCTCGGGCATCAACTGCTCGCTCATCGCGACGCCGACCGTCAGGCGCGGCTCCTCGGTCTGCACTGCCTTGTCCGACGGGACGGTCGCGAAGATGGTGGCGTGGGGGCTGATGACTCCGTCGGTGCCACCGGACCAGACGATCGGAACCTCGCCGACGTCGTGTGCGCTGCGAGTTCCTTTCGCGGACAACACTTCGCGGAATGCTCGGTCGGCGATGATGCGGGTGTAGTCGTTGACTCCGCCGTTGCCTTCGGTCTTACCGATGACTGCAATGACCCGGTCGGCGTCGAGCACCCCGTCGTCGATGAGCTTCGCCAGCTCGCTGGCATCGGACACGTTGTGGAGCGGGACCTTGCGGACCTCGATTGCGTCGGGCACTGAAATCTCCTTCATCGGGATCTGTGGGTACTGCAGAGTCGGCCGGCGTTCGCGCGGCGGGGGCTCGCCCCACGAACGTTATCGACCGGTGGACCGGGGGTGCACTGGCAAGCTTTGCCCAATCAGCGCACTTTTTTGGTTATCGGACATCCCCAGGTAGCGGTAGCGCTGCAGCCGGGAGGTCGCCAGGGCGGCCGGGTCGGCGGCGAGGAGTACGGCCAACTCGTGTTCGAGCACGGTACCGAGGCGAGACAGGAACGCCGCAGGTTCGTCGGAGGCATCCGGCCGTTCGGCCACGATCCGGTCGATGACGCCGTTACGGAGCAGGTCCAGGCTGCGCACGCCCTGCTCCTCTGCCATCTCGGCTGCGCGGTCGGTGGTGTGGAACTTGATCGCCGATGCGCCCTCCGGCGGCAGTGGCGACAGCCAACCGTGCTGAGCACACAGCACCCGATCGGCGGGGAGCAGTGCGAGTGCGCCGCCGCCGGCTCCCTGGCCGAGCAGCAGGCAGATCGTCGGTGCCTTCAGTGTCGTGAGTTCGACCAAGCAGCGGGCGATCTCGCCCGCGAGGCCACCCTCTTCGGCCTCCTTGCTCAACGCGGCACCGGCAGTGTCGATGACTGTGACGAGGGGTAGTTGCAGCTCTTCCGCCAGCCGCATTCCGCGTCGCGCTTCCCGGAGGCCGGCGGGACCCAACGGCTGATCGGCGAAAGTGCGGTCCTGGCCGAGAAGGACACACGCCGAGGCCCCGAACTTGGCCAGGGCCAGAAACAATCCGGGCTCGATCTCACCGGCTCCGGTGCCCTGCAACGTCGTCACCGTGTTCGCGGCCGATCGCACGAGGTGGCGTACTCCCGGCCGTTCCGGCCGTCGAGAACGACGGATGGATTCCCACGCAGGCACATCGTCGAGGTGCTCCAACGGGATGTTCGGAACCGGCGGAGGTGGCTCGTGTGGCGCACACAGGACGGCGAGGGCCGAAATGGCAACCTCACGGAGTTGTTCGGGAGGGACCACGCGTCGACGAGGCCACGGGCGGCGAGGTTTTCGGCTGTCTGCACTCCCTCGGGAAACTTCTCGCCGTACAGCGCCTGGTACACGCGCGGACCGAGAAAGCCCAGGAGCGCACCCGGTTCGGCCGCAGTGACGTGGCCGAGAGAGCCCCACGAGGCAAGTGCTCCTCCGGTCGTGGGATGGCGAAGGTAGACGGCGTAGGCGAGACCCGCCGACTTGTGCGCAGCGATAGCTGCCGAGATCTTGACCATCTGCAGGAAGGCGACCGTGCCCTCCTGCATCCGCGTTCCGCCGGAGGTCGGCGAGGCCAGCAGCGGAAGCTGTTCTGCCGTCGCCTTTTCGACGGCCTGTACCAATCGTTCGGCGGCCGCCGTTCCGATGGAGCCTGCGAGAAACCCGAACTCGCACAGGACGAGTGCCACCCGGCGCCCTGCGAGGGTGGCTTCGCCGGTCAGCACCGACTCGTCGCAGCCGCTCGTTCGGCGGGCCGCGGCGAGCTCGTCGAGATAGCCCTGATCCGCCGGTCCGTGCACCCCGATCGGAGGAAGCGGGTCGGTGTCCCACCGGACGAAACTGCCGGCGTCGACGACCATCTCGACGAGTTCGAGCGCGCCGAGCCGTGCCGGCGCGCCGGTGCGGGTCATCGCGTCGTCTCGAGCCAGGCGCGGATCGAGTCGCCGTGCTGGTCGAGGGTCGGCGGGGCTGCGTGCGTCGTGCGCATCGCGGCACCCTCGCAATCCTCGTCCATGCGCAGCGGTGGGCCGGGCAACGTGATGGTGCCCAGGGCCGAATGGTCGACGTCGATCATCAGTCCCTGCGACCGGGTCTGTTCCCAGGTGTAGACCTCGGCCAGATCACGGACGCGTCCGGCCGGTATGCCCAGCTCACCGAGTAGTCCGAGAAGTTTGTCGGTCGGCCAGTCCGCGAAAACGGCATCGACAGCGGCGATGACGGCCTCTCTGTCGTCGACCCGTTGGGGGTTGGTGGCCCACTCCGGACGGTCCAATCCGAATGCGGGAGCGAAGCGCTGCCACAATCCCTCGCTGCCCACGGCAATCTGAACCAGCCCCTCGGACGAGTGGAACAGACCGTACGGGCAGATCGACGGGTGATGTCCGCCGGTGGGGCGGGGCACTTCGCCGGCCACGGTGTAGCGAGTGCCTTGAAACGCGTGCACCCCGACGATGGAGGCCAGCAGGCTGGTACGCACGACGCGGCCGCGGCCGGTGGTGTTGCGCTCGTGCAGTGCGGCCACGACGCCGTACGCGCCGTTCATTCCAGCGAGCAGATCACCGATGGGAACGCCGACCCGAGTGGGCTCGTCCTTCGACGGCCCGGTCAGGGACATCAATCCTGCTTCGCCCTGAGCGATCTGGTCGTAACCTGGGCGCGTGCCTTCTGGGCCGTCGTGGCCGAAACCGGTGATGGACAGGATCACCAGACGCGGGTTCAGCTCGTGCAAGGCCTCCATGCTGTAGCCGAGGCGAGCGAGAACGCCGGGGCGAAAATTCTCGACGAGTACATCGGCGCGGCGGATCAATGCGGTGAGCGTTTCTCGGCCGTCGACAGCTTTCAGGTCGAGTGCGATGGATTCCTTGTTGCGATTGCACGAGAGGAAGTACGTCGAGTGCCGATCGCCCTCGTCGTCGGCGACGAAGGGTGGGCCCCAACTGCGGGTGTCGTCACCGCCGCTGGGTGACTCGACTTTGACCACTCGCGCGCCGAGGTCCCCGAGCATCATCGCGGCATGGGGTCCGGCGAGTGCCCGCGACAGGTCGACGACCAGGCAGTCGGAGAGCGGTCCGACCGTCATCGGATTGCGTTCCGAGACAGGGGAGCGATGTCGGTGTCGAACTCGAATCGATCGTTGCGAAGCGTCATGCGTCCGAGTCAACGTGCCGGTCGCGGCCCCGTCGTGGGCAAAAGTTGCCGACGCTGAGGGGTCGCTTTCGGACAGTTCGAGCGAGCGCGAGCCGTGTGGACGGATGGCCGACGAGGGGCCCATAATCTGCGACCATGGATACCCACGTAGTCGACCATCCCTTGACCGCAGCGCTTTTGACGACGATGCGCGACGTCCACAGTGACAACGCGACCTTCCGTTCGGCGCTGCGGCAGCTGACACACACGTTGGTGTACGAGGCTTTGCGTGATGCCCCGGTGGACACTTTCGAGGTCGACACCCCGGTTGCCCGCACCACGGGTGTGCGGTTGGCGAACCCACCTCTGCTGGTTCCTGTTCTCCGGGCAGGGCTGGGCATGGTGGAGCAGGCGAGTGCGCTCATTCCGCGATCCGGTGTGGGATTCATCGGGATGGCACGAGACGAGAAGACACTGCAGCCGGTGCCGTACCTCGAGTCTCTCCCCGCAGATCTCGCCGGCACGCCTGTGTTCGTTCTCGACCCGATGTTGGCCACAGGCGGGTCCATGACCGCGACGATCGACTTGCTCGTCGCTCGCGGGGCAACCGACGTGGTCGTCGTGTGCGTTGTCGTGACACCCGAAGGCCTTGCTGCGCTGGAGAAGTCAGGACATCCGGTCCGCGTGGTCTGTGCCGCCGTCGACGATGAGCTCAACGATCAGGGCATCATCGTGCCCGGACTGGGGGATGCGGGAGACCGTCAATTCGGGCCTCGGTGACGATCCGACGCAGAGGAGTCGTCGAGGTAAGTGCTGTCGTATCGAAACACCATGTCGTTTCCCGAGCGGGTCAGTCAATCGGGAAGAAGGGGTCTTCCCTGGTAGGCATCGGCTGCATCGACCTCTCGTAGTTCGAATGCTTGAATCATGTCGAATCCAGCGGTGGCACAAACGATCCGGCGCGCGTGAGCAGTGCGATATCGCACCCCAGAGCATCCACGACCGCGACCACGCTGTCGAGCTGCACTGTGTTCTTTCCTCCTTCGAGTGCTTCAACGGTGGAACGACCCACCCCGGCGAGCAACGCCAACTCGGCTTGGGTCATGCGCAACTGATGGCGACGCGCGACCAACGTTTCGGCAAGTTCTCCCGAGTGCTTACGGGCTCGTCGTCGCGGTTCCGCCATCATCGCTCCTTGTGCTTGCCCTGGCATGCATATTGGAACTTATCCGAAGGTCCCGCCGACAATGGGCCTTTATGCCTGCTCTAGCAGGCAGAAAGTGTGGAAACGTCGTCTCGCAGAAGGGCTCGCTATGCGTGCGTTGGCGAGCGCACTGATGGTCCGAGGTACGCCAATGTGCTGTGGAACGGCCGTCGGTGGCCAGGAACCGTAGGTGTTGGCCCGAAGTCGACTCGCGTGCAGCATCTCGTGCGGCATAGTGGCCTCCATTGTCCGATGCGGTCGAAAGCGGTAATCCTGTGAAGAATTCGGTTAGAACCGGCAGCGACAAATGGGTCGTCGTCGATGTCGAGACCTCGGGTCTGAAGGCATCCCGTGATCGAGTGCTCAGTGTGGCCGCTCTGACGGTCGACGAGGACGGACGTGTCGGACGCGAACTGTCGACTCTGGTCAACCCGGGTTGCGATCCTGGCCCGGTGCACATTCACAAACTGACGCCCGAACGGCTTGCCGGTGCGCCGACGTTCGACATGATCGCTCCGCAACTCATGGATCTACTGGATGGTCGAACCTTGGTCGCGCACAACGCGAGTTTCGATCACGGGTTCTTGAAGCTCGAATCGATGCGTGCGGGCATCGACATGCCGACGAAGCAACGGTTGTGCACCGTGGCATTGTCGAGGCGACTACAACTCGATACTCCCAACCACAAGCTGTCCACCCTGGCCGCGCACTGGAAAGTGCTGCAGTCCAATGCGCACGACGCCTACGACGATGCCCAAGTGCTGGCGCAGGTGTTCACCCACAGCGCTCGGCTGGCCAGGTCGCTCGAACTTCCCCTTCCAGTCGTCACGTGCACCGAGCGTCTGACGCTGTATCCGGATACCGTTCCCCGCACACATTGCCCGTGGGAGAACCCAGGTCCACTTGCCGAGGACGGCGGTCTCGTTCAGGGCATGCGAGTCGTGATCAGCGGCGTCACGCGAATCCCGCGATTGCGCTTGGCCGCTCAGCTCACGGAAGCCGGACTGGACGTGATGAATTCCGTCAGTCGATTTACGAGTGTGGTGGTGTGTTCGGATCCCACAACGGAAAGCGGAAAAGTCGAAAGGGCACGCGCCCATGGCCTTCGCATCATCTCGGAGTCGGAATTGCTCGACTTGCTCCGGAATGTGCAGCCAGGAACGCCGAAAGGTATTCGGCCGCAGACCCAGCCGAGACCAGCCGAGCAGCAGCCCGATCCAGTCGTCAAGCCCTGGCAGACAAGAAGGGTCTTGGTCATGGGCGGTTCGCACGCCGAGTCGGTACTCATGCGGTCGCGCCTGATCCAACTCGGTGCGACACCGGCTGTGAATCTCAGCGCCGGCGTGACCGACATCCTGATCTTGGACGGCGGCGATGGAGACCCGCGGATGCCGAAAGTGAAGGAACGGGATCTCACGTTGCTGACACCGGCAGCGATCGACCGAGAACTGAATATCGAAGTTCCCGCGCCGCTCCCTGCTCGGCGGTCCCGAATCGCTCTGTTGGTGCCACGGGGTGGCGTCGTCGACCTCGACCCTGATCAGGCAGTGCTGACGGTCAACAGTTCCTGGCGTGCCGACGACTCCGATCGGGTCGGTGTAGATGTAGTCGCGTTCTTGCTGTCCGACGATGAATTGGTCGCCAGTGACGAGGATTTCGTGTTCTACAACGCTCCGGTCACCTCGGACGGTGCCGTCTCGATGTCGATCGATGGTGACAGCGAACAGGGTGTGCGGATCGACCTTTCACTCGTTCCCGAGGATTGCGTGCGTATCACCGTCGCCGCAGCAATCGACGGTGACCACACATTCGGTGACCTAGGCGCGGTATCGGTGTCGCTCGATGGACTCGATTCGGCGGTCGCGACAGCGGTGCTGGATGCCGCGACCACGGAACGATCGATGCTGCTCGCAGAGATCTACCGCCGCGGGAGTGGCTGGCGCTTCCGGCCGATCGGTCAGGGCTACGACGACGGATTGGCAGAATTGGCGGTGCGGTTCGGCGTGGAGGTCGATGGGTAGTCGCGCTGCGTCGCGTCGACCGGTAACGCGACTCGGCCGTCGAGCGACGTCACCAATGAACGGATCGAGTCGGTGGCCGGACCACGGCCGGCGACGTTGTGCAGGACGTGCCGCCACGAAAGGCCCTCGAATGAACCGCACCAGCCGACGCATTGCAGTATTGACCGGACTTCTGGCGCTTCCGCTCGCCGCCGGCACCACCATGGGGGCTGCGACCGCCAGTGCCGACGAATGGCATTACGGTCCTGTCTATCGCGCCGAGCAGTCCGGGGAAGGCGCGCAATACTTTTGCAACAAGGCGCTGTCACTCGAGAAGGCGTCGCAGTACTACATCGTGGTGCCGTGCACCAACGTCGAGAACACCGATACCTGGTACCGAATCGTGGTGAACCCCTACAACTGGGGTTGGAGCAGTTAGTCCTACACCAGTTCGATGACCTCCAACGCCCCGTCGGCGTGGGAACTCCGCAGCCTTTTCTTGTCGTATTTGCCCACGCTCGTTTTCGGGACCTCGTCGATGAAGGTCCATCGTTCCGGCAACTGCCAATGCGCGACGCGGCTGTCGAGGAACTCCTTCAATTCCTCGGCCGTCACCGACGCACCCTCGCGCACGACGACAGCGACCAGTGGCCGCTCGTCCCACTTCGGATCGGGCACACCGATGACCGCGGCCTCGCGAACGGCCGGGTGTCCCATCACCTGGTTCTCTAGTTCCACCGAGGAGATCCATTCACCGCCGGACTTGATGATGTCCTTGGAGCGATCGGTCAGGCGGAGGTAGCCGTTCTCGGAGATGGTGCCCACGTCACCGGTTCGCAGCCAACCGTCGTCGAACTTGTCGTCCGCGTCAGCGCGGTAGTAGCTGCCGGTGATCCACGGGCCACGGACCTCGAGCTCGCCGACGGTCTTGCCGTCCCACGGCAACACCGTTCCGGCGTCGTCGACGAGTCGTGCCCGAACTCCGGCAACGAATCTGCCTTGTGTGCAACGCAAGTCGAACTCGTCCTCCGGCGACAGTCCCGCGTCGGGCCTACCGGAGGTGCCGAGCGGTGAGGTCTCGGTCATGCCCCATGCCTGCGAGATGTGTACGCCGTACTTCTCGTGGAAGGCTTTCATCAGACTCGGTGGGCATGCGGCACCGCCGACCACCACATCACGCAGACTCGACAGATCCGCCGGATGCTCGTCCAGATGAGCGAGCAGGGCCTGCCAGATCGTCGGGACAGCAGCCGCCGCCGTCGGACGAAGCGTCGACATCATCTCTGCCAACGGAGCCGGCTGCAGAAACCTGTCGGGCATGATCAGGGACGCACCGACCATCAGCGCCGCATACGGGAGCCCCCACGACATCGCGTGGAACATCGGCACGATGGCCAACACCTTGTCGGACTGCGCAATTGCCATCGCGTCGGTCATGCACGCCTGCATGGAA
This sequence comes from Rhodococcus sp. JG-3, assembly GCF_000482405.1. NCBI lineage: Bacteria > Bacillati > Actinomycetota > Actinomycetes > Mycobacteriales > Nocardiaceae > Rhodococcus > Rhodococcus sp. JG-3. The sequence continues at coordinate 4,171,924 of NZ_KI519398.1, read as the reverse complement.
TGCAGGTAGATCGAGCGATGCGAGTACACGACCCCTTTGGGATCGCCGGTGGTGCCCGAGGTGTAACACATTGCGGCAGCTGATCGTTCGTCGAGTTCGGGCCAATCGAACTCCTCCGGTTTGCCGGACAACAGATCCTCGTAGCCGAGCACCTCGATACCGTCGGGTGCAGTGACCTGCGCCGGGTCGACCCCGACGACCACGAGATGTCGCACGGTCTCGAACGTCGGCAGCAACGGCGTCAGCAGGGGGAGCAGGCTGGCGTCGGCAATGATCACTTGATCTTCTGCGTGATTGACGATATAGGTGAGCTGCTCGGGGAAGAGTCGAATGTTCAGGGTGTGCAGCACTGCCCCCATCGCCGGAATCGCCATGTAGGCCTCCATGTGCGGGGCGTTGTTCCACATGAATGTCGCGACTCGCTGATCATCGTCGATCCCGATGGACCGCAGGCCGTGAGCCAATTGTGCTGCCCGCCTGCCCAGCTCCCCGAATGTCACCGTGGTAGGCCCGGTGTCGGTCCACGTGGTGATCTCGGCCGAGGAGTGGATGGACGTCCCGAATCGAACCAGCTGGCCGATGGACAGTGGGGTGTCCTGCATGGTGCTCTTCACGACGATCTCGCTTTCGATGTCCCGGCGCGGCTGCACGTCGTTGTGCTCCGCGTCACAACATTCACACTACGGACTCGACGCGAGGAGGGTGCGTAACTTGGTACTCATGGCCACTACTTCGAATGACGCTCGTGCCCTCGGCGACGAGGCATTCGTTTCGCTCACCACCTTCCGTCGATCTGGTGCGCCGGTATCGACGCCGGTGTGGATCGCCCGAGACGGCGACAACCTGGTCGTCATCACTCCCGCGGACAGCGGCAAGGTCAAGCGCATCAGGAACTCCGATCGCGTGGAGCTCCGCCCGTGCAGTCGGCGCGGATCGGTGCCCGATGACGCTGTGGCGGTGACCGGCTCGGCAACCATCGTCACCGGAGACGCCGCCTCGAGACCGACTTCGGTATTGAAGAAGAAATACGGCATCGAATACCGCATCGTCATGCTCGTCGAACTGATCATTGCTCGACGCCGCAAGCCGCGGGTGATTCTGTCGATCACCACCGACTAGTGGCCTGGATCGTTCATTCGATCCATCCATTTGCCCGCCAGTTGTCACCCCAAGGGGACGTCGACACCGCCCGAGAATATCGAGTCGTGCAATTCCAAGCGATCGGGGACGGCGCCACTGAGGATGTAGCTCAGACTCCCTGAGACTGCTTGCCCCGGGTTCAGGTCAGCAAGTGCGAGGTCTGATGTCCAATCGAACTCGGGCTCGAACTTTCTGTCTGCTTTGTCAAGCAGATACTGGGCCGAGACAGCCACAGACTGTGGACGGTCGCCGATGTTGGTGACCGTAAGAAATGCCGTGGATGTTGTGGCATCCCAAGAGGAGACGACGAACTCGAACTTCCCGTCCCTCACTGGTTTTCCAATCCCCGAGACGGGGGGCGCTGGCGGGGTGACCTGCACGGGGGTGGGGGCCGGCTTTAGAGCTTCGGCGGGCTTGATGGCCGCAGTCGTTGGACGCGGTAGCGGTGTCGTTCGTTCGGTTGTCGTCCGTGATGCTGCAGTGCTCGTCGATTTGTCATCGTCCCCCAACCCAGAAATGAGATTAGCGACGACGAGGAATGCCACAGCACCGCCGCAGACTTTCCAGACCACAGTGTTTTTGCCCTTAGGTGAGTGTCCAAAATTGTTGGGCGCCGCGTTGGACTGAAGACCTACTCGGTCGGTCTTCAACTGAGTCGACGGTGTCCATTGCCCGCCGTCCCAAAATCGATTGATGGAGGGGTCTACAGGATCCGGGTACCAGCCCTTCGCGGTCATAGGGGTAAGAGATATCAGAAGAAACCGATAGGTCCAGTGGGTTCCCGGCCACGGTGCTCAAACCGCATCCGTTCGAATGACATTGTTCTGGCGCTGGCAACACCTACCCCAGCGTCAATCTGAGGAAGGTGCTGAACCGAGGGTGACGCAGACGGGTTGATCGGTGGTCGACCGCCTGTGTGGTGTCGATACGACGTGAATCGACACCTGAACAGGCCCTCGCCTTTGCGTGCACTGCGAACCAGTGACTCGTACGTATTGGTCAAGGTCCTCAGGCTGGGCGGAGGGCCGCGTCTACCGCCGCAACGATGTCGACCCAGATCTCTGACGTGGGATCGACGACGGCGAAGTGCCCGCCCGGTCCTTCGACCGAAGCAACGGAATCGGAAGCCGCGGATGCGGCGGCGTAGTACGCGCGGCTGATCTCGAGGAGATTGGGATCGTCGCCCACTGCGGACACCACCAGCTGTGGAACGCCGAGGGGCAGCCGAGACATCGGTGACGACTCCTCGTAGATGCGTCGCGCCTCCGCATAACGGGCACCGATCGCGTTCGATACCGCACCCTCCCCGAGCCACCGCTCGTCGCCGACTTTCAGGTCGAGCACCCCGGCCAGACTCAACGCCAGGGCAGGGGCCACAGGTTTGCCGACGGAATCGGCCGCAAGCCGCAGGGCGAGTTGACCTCCCGCGGAATGACCCATCAGGACGATTCGAGGCAGATCCAGCGAGGCGGGTGCCGTCTCCAGCGCGGCGAGAGCAGCCGCGACATCTTCGGTCGTCGCATCCCACCCGTGTTCGTCGGGTCGGCGATATTCGACATTCCAGGTGGCGTAGCCGCGTGCGGTCAGATCGACCGCCATCGCATCCATCAGGTCGAATTCCCACCGCGAACGCCAGTACCCGCCGTGAATCAACACGGCGACGGGGAACGGGCCATCGCCTTCGGGCACCCGCAGTTCGACGCGTTGCTCGGGGTGATCTCCGTACGTCACGATCGTGCCGGGGTGGAAGCGGTGATAGTAGACACTGTCGATCGCGAACCGGAGACCGTCGAGACCGCGGCCCCGGATATGGGCGCGAATCCCCTCGGACCGATCCGGCGCGCACTGACCGAAGTCGACGCGAACGACGCTGCTGTACAACGACGTATCGACCTGCGCTCCATCGCCGGGAACGACGACAACCTCATCGGAACCGGTTGCAGCGTCGACAATTCCGCCCGACAGACCGCGGGCGGACAGCGCCCTCGCGACCAGCTCTTGCGCGGTCTGCAGGTCGGCGAACACTCCGGGCGCGGCAACGATATCGATGTGCTTCGAGTCTTCCGTCATGGGTTCACGCTACCCAGACGGCGTCGACCGAGCCCGTGTTCGCCCACGGGCCCGGTCGAAAGACGCGGATCAGGCGTCGACGGCCTCGTTCAGCTCACGCAGCCGGGGGAGTGCGCGGTTGGTGAGCAGATCCTCGCGGGTCTCGGCAGAGACAGCCATGCTGTCCTTCCACAGTGACCGGCCTGCCATCGCTCCACGTGCACCGTTGGCGACGGCGATGCGGACCTGCTCGATGAACGTCTCGTGATCGACGCCCGCCGACAGCACAGCCCACGGAACACCCTGTGCCGCTTCGGTAACGGCAGCGCAGGCCTCGGCGGAACCGGGGTAGGGGAGCTTGAGCACCTTGGCGCCGCACTCGACCGAAATGCGCGCGGAATCGGCGATGATCTTGCCGAAGCCGGCCTTGTAATCCTCGTCCGACTCGCCCTCGAGCTGGTAGGTCAAGATCTCGACGATGAGCAGCAGGCCCTCGGCGGAGCAAGCCTTGACGAGGTCGCGGATCTCCTCGGCAACACGGGAATCGACGCCCTGCTGCTCGGGACGCATGTAGAACAGCATCTTGGCGACGTCGCCGCCGAGATCACGCACGACGCGCGGGGTCACGCCGTCGACGAAGCGGGTGTAGCGCAGACCGTCGGTCTCCTCGAAGCCCGACGCATCCATGCCGACCACCAAAGCGGTGCCCCGCGAGAGCACACCGTCGTCGACGATCTTCGGCAGTGCCACCTCCGGGTCCAGCAGGATCGCCGGCGCGTGGTTCCCGAGGTAGCGAACAAGATCGGCCTTGGCCTCGGCGAGCTGCTCGACGGTGATCGAGCCCGGCCCGTCGACGGCGTCCTTCATGACGGCCTTCATGCCGTTGCGCTGATCGCCAGCGACGATGAGCATGTTGCCGCCTTCGGTGGAGATAGCAGCCATTCCGCGACGTTCGAGGGTGGTGAGTTCGTTCATCTTCTTCTCCTGGTGGGGTGTTGGGGTCGAGAGCAGCAGAGACAACGTTGTCTCACTGCAGAAATGTGGACTCAGATTTCTATGAGCGTCAGTAGTCGGGCCGCGAACAGTGCTGCGCCGTAGGCAGTGTCCTGGGATCTGGTCGAGACCGAGACATCGGGCAGCACCTGAGCCCGGGCATCTCGTACGCTGGCCATGCCGGCCCAGCCGCCGGTGAGCAATGTCGTCCTGGCGGGCGGCACCTCGGCGTCGAGTGCCTCGATAAGGCGAGCCACTTCGTTGTTGCCGTGCAACAGAATCGAGCGGAACAGCTCGGCCGAATCGATCCCGTCTGTACGGACCGTGATGGACAGCACGCCGTCGTCGTTGCGGGCACCGGCGATGTCGATACCGCCGTCGGTGAACGGTCCGCCTGCAGGCAGGGCGCACACTCGCTGGTCCAGTAGGTCGCGACCGGCGCGATCGCTGATGTCGCACAGCTGCAACGCCCGTCGCATCAGCAAGCCGGTCTTCACTCCCGCGACGAGCACATGTTGGCCCGGAACCACGTGGCGCACCGAGTTGATGAGGTGTTCGGCCAGCCTGCTCCGTGCGTCGGTGGTCAGTGGGGTGTCGAGTACCCGCAGCAGCACCTCGGCAGTGCCCATCGACACGTGGTAACGGTCGGGCGGGATCGCTCCGCCGGACACCGCGGACACGAGATGATCGTGACCGGCCACAGTCAGACGAGCTCCGGCGATGGACTCGGGAAGTGTTGGTGTGTCGGCAGTTCCGAGATCGGTTCCGGCGTCGACCAGCGGCGGTATGAAGTCGGTTCCGACACCCAAGTGCGCCAGCATCTCCGACCAGGGTTCGCCGCTGTCCTGATCGAGTAGCCCGGTGCGCGAACTCAGTGAGTAATCGGCCACGGCACGACCGCCGAGGGACAGGACGACGAACTCCGGCAGGTTGAACCATCGCAGCCCGTCGAGGCTCAGTCCGTTGTCACGTAAATGAGCAATCTTGACGACGGAGACCTGAACGCCGACGGGAAGTCCGGTCTTGCCGGCGAATTGATCGCGCAATTCGGCCGGCAGGTTGTCGACCTGCTGCTGACCACGCGGATCGAACCACGCGAAGGCCGGTGCCCGGACAACGTTGTCTTCATCGAGAAGAAAGCCCGTCTCACCCATGCCGGACACCGCGATGGCGTCGATGCGGGCGGCCGGGTCGCCGGTTGCCTCGGGCAGTCGGCGAGCGACCTCATGAAGTAGGTGCCCGATGGTGGACAACAGATCCTCGGCGGCCAGGTCGGTGGTTCCGCCCGGTCCGTGCCGCCACGGTGTGGGACTCTGCTCGATGAGCAGCTCGGTGCCTGCATCGTCGGTGACGAGTACTTTGACGCCGGTGCTCCCGAGGTCCAGTCCCGCAACAAGTCTGGGGTTCACGGAGTAGTTCTCATTTCTCTACGGGTAGGGGGAGTGCATGTGAAAGTCGTTCGACGAGAGTGGTCGGCGCAATCTGCTGTTCGGGTTCGAGATAGGGATCGTCGAACCGCTGCACCAGGCGGTCGAATGCGAGGGTGCCGATGCGATAAGGGTCTTGGTCGATGCAGGTCACTGACGGGCTGACGGCGTCGGCGAGCGAGAAATTGCCGAACGACACCATGGCTACGTCGGTGCGCCCGATCTCGTGCAGAACCGACACCACGGCGGTCGCGTGTCGAGCGTTGGCGACGAAGAACGCAGTCGGTGGATTGCGCTGCGCCAGTAGCGTCTTCACCACCGGTCGCACCGAATCTGCGGCGTGGGATACCGGAGGGGCGAGCGCGGCCTCCGGCTCTTGGCCGAGATCGGCGAGAACGTCGAGGTACGCCTGCCTGCGCAACTGCGCGGTTTGCAGGCGATCGTCGAAGCCGAGCAAGGCGATTCGCGTGTGCCCGCCTGCCACCAACTTCTCGACGGCTCGCTTGGCGGCACCGTAATCGTCCACGATGACAGAATCGAAACCGGCGATCGAGCGGTCGATGGTGACCGTGGGCAGTGTGCGACGCCGAGGTACGAGGAAGTCGCTGTGGTCGCCGACCGGCGCGAGGATGATGCCCCGCACGTGTTGTCCGGCCAGAAGGGCCAGCTGATCCCGTTCTCGCTGGGCATCGAAGCCGGTGCTGCCGACGATGACGGCGAGCCCGTGTTCGAGTGCGCGATCTTCGACGGCACTGACCAGTGATGCGAAGAAGACATCGTCGATGGAGTCGACGACGATCCCGATGGTGTTGCCCGACCCCGATTTCAGGGACCTGGCGGCGGAGTTCGGAACGTAGTTCAGTGTCTGCACCGCAGCCTCGACCCGCTCGCGCAGCTCCGGCAGGACCGTATCCACGCCGTTGACGACGCGTGAGACGGTCTTGAAGCTGACGCCTGCCAGTGCGGCGACGTCTTTGATGCTGGCGCGCTCGGTCACGTGAACTCTCGATCGGAGGAAGTGTGTCGCTGTAGCACGTATGCGAGACAACGTTGTCTTGTATGATTCCCGCTATGCCTCATGTCTGTCAAGACGTTCTCGGAATCGAACGGGAATCCCTGCCGGTCCTGGTGGTTGCCGGCGCGGCGGGCAGTGGCAAAACGACGCTGGGTAGGGAGCTGGCGCGCCGTCTCGGTACTGCTCTGCTCGACCTGGACACCCTCACCAATCCGCTACTGGACGAACTGGATTCGCTGATCGAAGGCCCGCACTGGAACAGTGCCGGTCCACATTCGGAGCGGATTCGCGCCGGGCGTTACGCCGTGGTGCGCGCCGCTGCCCGGGATCTCGTACAACTCGGTCAGCGGCCCGTCCTCGTTGCGCCCTTCACCCGCGAGTTGACCGGTGCGCCCGAATGGACGCTACTGGTGAACGAATTGTCCCCTGCTGCAACGAAGGTGATCCACGTCGACGGATCGCCGGAACTCCTGGCGCGACGCCGGGCCGCTCGTGGGGCGGATCGCGATGCCCACCGGCCGGTGGATCCGCCCGCTCGGACGCCGCGCATTCCGCACCTACGCGTCGACGCCGAACTGACGACCGCGCAGCAAGCCGATCTCGTTGCCCGAGAACTCGGGCTCAGCTGATGGTGTGAGTGGTTCCGGGAGTGCAGGATTCGCGCTCGATCAGCTCGACGCCGAGGATGTTGCGCCGTTTGTAACGGCGCCCGGGATTTTCGATTCGACCCAGCAGTCGTTCGATGGCCAGATGGCCGAGTCGAGCCGGGTTCTGATCGATCACCGTCACCGGTGGCATCACTGCATCGGCGAGGGGAAAGTCGCCGAATCCGACGAACGCCAGATGCAGCAAGTTCATCTGCTGTAGAACAGGTACGCAGGCCATTGCCACTCGCGCGTTCGACAGAAACAGTGCAGTAGGGGGACTGTCGAGTGCGGTCAAGTCGGTCAGTGCCACACGGGCGTCCTCGCGGTCCAGCACACCCAGAGCGACGAGAGCCTCGTCGAACTCGATTCCCCGTGCCTGCAACGACTCTCGATATCCGACCAAGCGATTGCGGCTGGTCGGGATCCCGGCACTGTCGCCGATCACGGCGATGCGGGTATGACCCAGATCGAGGAGATGATCGGTGGCCAGTACCGCCCCGCCGTGATCGTCGTCGACGAAGCTGTCGGCTTTGAGGCCGTCGGGTGCGCGGTCGACGAACACCGTCGGAGTCTTGTCGATCCAGCGCTCCAGATATGCGTGGTCCGCACCCGTCGGCGCGATGATCAAGCCGCTCAACTGTCTACGCAGCAGCGACTCCACCAAAGCCTGTTCCTGATCTCCGTCGTGACCGAGGCTGGTGACGAGAACTGCCATGTCGTCCTGGCGGGCCCGTTCCTCCACTGCGCGTGCGATGGAGGAGAAGAAGGGGTCGTCGATATCCGGGACGGCGACACCGATGGCCGCCGTCTGGCCGTTGCGAAAGGAGGTCGCCATCGTGTTCGGCACATAGTTGAGCGACTCGAGCGCTTCGGCAACGCGGGCACGAGTATCGGGATCGACGTGCGGGTCGTTGTTGTACACCCGTGAGACGGTCTTGGCACTGACCTTGGCCAGCGCCGCGACGTCTTGCATGGTGGTCATGATCTACCCCGTCTGCTCGTCCTCGTCCCGTCAGCGACTGGTGTAGCCGCCGTCCACCGGCAACGACACTCCGGTCACCATGGAAGCATCATCGCTCAGCAAGAAGGCAATCGGCGCGGCAATCTCGTCTTCGGTGGCCCAGCGTCCCAGCGGCATCTGCGCCAGGAACGGCTCCTCGATCTCCGGGCGACCCCAGTAGAACGCGGACATCTCCGTCATGACGACCGTCGGGTTCACACCGTTCACGCGGATGCCGTGGCGGCCGAGTTCGAGTGCGGAGACCCGAGTGATGTTGTCCAAGGCTGCTTTCGAGGATCCGTAGGAGATGTGTCCGGTCAGAGCGACGAGACTGGCCTGGCTCGAGACGTTGACGATGGCTCCGGTGCCCGCGGCGATCATGGCGGGGACGGTGTACTTGATGACCAACAGTGCGCCGCGCGCATTGATGGCGATGACCTTGTCGAAGATCGAGATGTCGGTGTCCTGAGGCGTGGCGATCTCGCCGCCGAATCCGGCGCAGTTGACGACGCCGTACAGCTCGAGGCCCGCGACGGCGTCGCGAACACTGTCCTCGGACGTCAGATCGAACGCCAGGGGCGTTGCCCCGGTCTCGTCGGCCAGCTTGTCGAGCGCGTCCACGGATTGGCCCGCCGCGACGACGTCGGCACCGTCGGCCACCAATCGTCGAACGGTTGCCGAGCCGATGCCTCCGCTGGCACCTGTCACCAAGATCTTGCGGCCGTCGAACTTCGCCATGGGGGTCTACCTTCACTGTTCCGAGTGGTCATGTCATCGGTGTCATCCGTCCTGGAGTGGACGCGTATGTCATCGGTGTCATGGACGGTACCGCAGCGCGTCGTTCCCGTCGCGAAAACGGTGTAGATCGTCCATTTGTCCAGTTCAGAGACGGTACTCCGTGGTCGGATATCGGCCTCGTACTGCGGCGGAATGACTGTCGGGCCGACAGGCCATGTCACCGGTGACATGAATTTTCGCGAAACACGTGACAATGCGAGTTGTGTGGGTCACACTCGTTAACACAGCGAGCCCCGCAGGGAGCTCGACATGCCGCGCAGGCCCAGTTCTCGAACCGTGCTGCACCGGCGTCGGCGGGGGGCGTCCTGTCCCACACCCGAACGTTTCCATTCGACCGAGGAGTACCCATGGCCACCGTTGCACCTGCTGCGACACCGATCCTCGAAGCGAGGGGATTGTCGAGGAGCTTCGGAAACGTGCGCGCCCTCGACGACGCCGACTTCGACATCTACCCGGGTGAGGTCGTCGCCCTCATCGGCGACAACGGCGCAGGCAAGTCCACGATGGTCAAGGCTCTTTCGGGCAGCCTGGCCGTCGACACCGGAGAGATCCTGTTCGACGGCACAGCAGTCGATCTCGACAGTCCGACGGTGGCGGCAGAGCTCGGAATCGAAACGGTGTTCCAGGATCTCGCGCTCGCTCCGCATCTCAACGCGCAACAGAACATGTTTCTCGGACGCGAACTGCCGGCCAAGGGGCCGCTCGGCCGCCTCGGTTTCCTCGACGTCTCCACGATGCGCAAGCAATCACAGGATGCGCTCGACGAACTCGGTGCCACCGTCCGTAGCCTCACCGTCCCGGTGGGATCGATGTCCGGCGGCCAGCAACAGGCCATCGCCATCGCGCGTGCCGTCGCCTGGGCCAAGGGCGTCGTCTTTCTCGACGAACCGACCGCCGCCCTCGGTGTCGTGCAGACGCGCAACGTCCTCGACACCATCCGTCGGGTCGCGGACAGGGGAGTGGCCGTGGTGTTCATCAGCCACTCCATGCCGCACGTGATGGAAGTAGCCGACCGTGTCCAGGTGCTGCGGATGGGCAAGCGCGTGGCCACCCTCGACGCCAAGAACACGACCATGGAAGAACTCGTCGGTGCGATGACCGGCGCAACCACCGGAGCAACACAATGAGCAACCAGACCATCTCCCCATCGCTCGAGCCGCTGCCTCCCGGCGACAGGCCGTCACGGCACACGTTCGATCTCGTCGAATCGCTCGGAAAGCTGGCGCGAGTTCAGGTCTTTCAGATCGTGCTCGTGCTGGCCGCGATCTGCCTGGTGTTCTCGATCATGGCCCCCGGCAGCTTCCCCGAATGGGGCAACATTCGGCAGATCATCCAGAACGTCTCCATCCTGGCCGTTCTCGGTATCGGCATGACGTTCGTAATCGTCACCAGCGGCATCGACCTCTCGGTCGGCTCGGTGCTCGTCTTCTCCGGCGTGGTGTCGGCGAAGACGATGGCCGCGATCGGCGGCGACGGCTGGGGAGTGGCGGCCGTCGGCATCGTGGTGGCGCTGGGATGCGGCCTGTGCTGGGGCCTGCTGAACGGATTTCTGATCGGTAAGGCGAAAGTGCCTCCGCTGATCGTCACACTCGGCACACTGGGCGGGGCGCTCGGTCTGTCGCAGGTCATCACCGGCGGCGTCGACATCCGCGACGTACCACCGGTTCTCGTCGACACGATCGGCTACGGAAACCTGCCTGCCACCACCATCCCGTTGATCTCGAGCATCGCCCTGGTGCTGGTCGTCATCTTCGGAATCGTTCTGCACCGCACCAAGTTCGGCCTCTACACCTTCGCCGTCGGGTCCAAGGAGCAGTCCGCTCGCCGCGTCGGCATCAAGGTGGACATGCATCTGGTCAAGATCTACGCACTCTCCGGCACCCTCGCCGGGTTGGCGGGCATACTGTCGCTGTCCCAGTACGGCACCACCGCGATCGCCGGCCAGTCCCAGACCAACCTCAATGTCATTGCGGCAGTGGTCATCGGTGGAACGAGCCTCTTCGGCGGCATCGGCACCATGTTCGGCACCGTCGTCGGATTGTTCATTCCGGCCGTACTGCAGAACGGCTTCGTCATCGTCGGAGTACAGCCCTTCTGGCAGCAGGTCGCCGTCGGTGCGGTTCTCATCGCCGCGGTGTACTTCGACCAACGTCGACGCGACGCCGCAAGTCGAGGCCAATCGCCCAGCTCCCTCAAGAGACTCTGGTCTCGAAGTCCCTAGCTTCGGACCGGCCCTGAACTCCCTCGCTCGCAACCCCTTACAAGAAAGTCGACCATGATCACATCACGCACCGCCGTCGTTGCACTGAGTGTCGCTTCGGTCTCCGCCATGTTCCTGGCGGGTTGTTCGTCCGACTCCGGAAGCGGTGGCGGCAGCGGCAAGATCGCCTTCATCCAGGGCGTCAGCGGCGACGAGTTCTACATCAGCATGCAGTGCGGAATCGAGGCCGCGGCCAAGGAGGCAGGCGTCACCGTCGACACTCAGGGGCCGGTGAAGTTCGACCCGACGCTGCAGAAGCCGATCGTGGATTCGGTTGTGGCATCACGGCCGTCGGCCATTCTCATTGCGCCCACCGACGTCGCCGCCATGCAGGCACCCCTCGAGGCAGCCTCCAAAGCCGGCATCAAGGTCGTCCTCGTCGACACCACTCTCGAAGACCCGTCCATCGCGGTCTCCTCCATCTCGTCCGACAACAAGGGCGGCGGCGCAGAGGCATTCAGCGCCATCGAGCGGCTCAGCCCGGCAGGCGGCAAGGTACTGGTGATCTCCACCGATCCGGGAGTCTCCACCGCCGACGCCCGAGTGGAAGGCTTCGAGGAAGCCGTCGGAGCAAACTCGGCCTTCGATTATCTGGGCGTGCAGTACAGCCACAACGATCCGGCCGAAGCAGCCCGTCTGGTTTCGGCCGCACTGGCCAAGGACCCCGACATCGTCGGCATCTTCGCTGCCAACACCTTTGCGGCCGAGGGCACCGCAACCGGAGTTCGGCAGGCGGGCAAGCAGGATCAGGTCAAGATCGTCGGCTTCGATGCGGGCCCGGCGCAGGTCAAGCAGCTTCGTGAGGGAACGGTGCAAGCACTGATCGCTCAGCAGCCCGGCACCATCGGCACCGATGGCGTCGAGCAGGCCATGGCGGCCATCGACGACAAGCCGGTCACCGCCGAGATCTCCACCGGTTTCCACGTCATCACCGCCGACAACATCGACGGCGAAGGCGCACAGTACGTCTACAAGTCGTCCTGCTGATTCACCCCTGAACTGCGGTGGTGCTCCTGGTGGCAGAACCTGCCCGGGAGCGCCACCGCTCACCACGTCCGTTTCATCTTCAGCCGACTCGAGGACCGAAGTCATGAGCGAGCTTCGTCGCACCACGTTGGAACACCTACCGGCGACCGTCGCGAGGCCCGAGTACGACGCGGACGAACTGCACTGCGGTGTCGTTCATTTCGGTGTCGGTGCGTTTCACCGCGCACATCAGGCGGTCTACTTCGACCGATTGCTCGCGGCCGGGCACCTGGACTGGGCGCTGTGCGGGGTGGGAGTACTGCCCCAGGACAAGAGAATCGGAGAGGTCCTCGACGCCCAGGACTACCTCTACACACTCGTGACCGTCGACCCCGACGGCATACGTGACGCCCGAATCGTCGGCTCTGTCGCCGATTTCATTTTCGCACCCGACGATCCGCAGGCCGTCATCGATGTGCTCAGTTCACCGTCCACGATGATCGTGTCCCTGACCATCACCGAAGGCGGTTACGGCGTCGACGATCTGACGGGAGCGTTCGAGCCCACCGACCCGTCGGTGCTGGCGGATCTCGAGGATCTCTCCATACCGAAGAGCGTCTTCGGTTTTCTGACCGTGGCTCTCGCCACCCGTCGATTCCATGGAGTCCCGCCGTTCACCGTGATGTCGTGCGACAACATCGTCCACAACGGAGCGGTCACTCGCACCGCGCTGACGTCCTTCGCGCGCCACCACGACAGCGACTTGGCCGACTGGATCGATGCCACGACCGCGTTCCCCAATTCGATGGTCGACCGCATCACGCCGGCAACGACGTCGACCGTCATCGAGGATGCTCGACGTGACTTCGGCATCGACGACCGGTGGCCCGTCCAGTCGGAATCGTTCTCGCAGTGGGTACTCGAAGACACCTTCTCGTTCGGGCGGCCACCGTTCGACGAAGTAGGAGTGCAACTCGTCTCCGATGTCGCACCGTACGAGCACATGAAACTTCGGCTGCTCAATGGATCCCACCAAGCCATGAGCTACCTCGGCATCCTCGCCGGGTACACCCACGTCCACGAGGTGATGGCGGATCCGGACATGCGCGAATTCGTCGCGTCGTACATGCGTGCGGAGGCTGCCCCGACGCTCGCGCCGGTGCCGGGGATCGACCTGGATGCCTACATCGAGCAACTGCTGCAACGATTTTCGAGTCTGGCCGTTCGAGACACCCTCGAACGTCAGATCGTCGACGCCTCCGCGCGGATTCCCAAGTTCGTGCTGCCGATACTACGAGATCGGTTGGCGCACGATCGGACAGTCGATCATTGCGCGTTGATACTCGCCGGATGGTGTGGGGTGTACGAGCGTGGGGACGTTCCCATGATCGACGTCGATGCGGAGCGTCTGCAGCGACTGTCGTGGGAAGACCACGACAGTCCCGGAGCATTCCTGACCAATCGCGCAGTGTTCGGGGACCTCTCGGTTAGCCCGCGACTACGAGGTGCGTACCAGCGAGCCAAGCGTTCGCTGCAGGACAACGGTGCCAGGGGCGCGGTACGACGACTGCTCGAACAGTCGTCGGTGAGTCACACCTTGTAGTAGACCATCTGGTGACTGGTGGCCAGCAAAATCCCGCCCTCGGTCCATAATTCGGCAGTCTGGTCGAAGTAGCCCTGGTGAAATCGGCGTGCCCGCGCGGTGCCGAGGACGTATCCGTCGGAATGCTGCTCGAGATCCTCGGGCGTAGCGAAGTAATGGGTAGTCAACGAGATCGTCCCAGCCGGAACGTACTTGCCGAGCCGCTGGAAGATCCGCGGATAGAACACATCGCTCAGCGAGGTCAGGGCCGCGAAGTCCATCGGCCGCGGTGGTGTATCGCGGATCCACAGAGTTTCGGTCGAGTCAGCGGACTCCTGATCGCTCAGTGCGCCGTGCACGAGACGCATCTCGTAGTTCTGTGCCCACGCGATGGCGTCGGGAAGACCGCCCTGCTTCGTGTCGGCGGGGGAGGGAACGTCAGGGACCGTCGCCTCGATGTTGTCCCAGGTCTCACGACGCGAACCGAACACCGCGGTCGCGGTCGTCGCCACCGCACCGTTCTGAGTCAGTTCGAGGTACCAGTGCTGGTTGCTTCGGTTGGTCCGCACCGGGCGGGCGGAGATCTCGAAATCACCCTCGGCAACCGGTCCGGCGAAATTCACAGTCAGCGAGACCGGCGTTCCCTGGCAGTCGGGATGGAGCTCGATGGCCCGGATGAACGTGGCCGCGGTGATGCCACCGAACGGGCCGACCATGTTGTTGTACGACGGCGACGTACGTCCGGCGTACGTGCCTTCGCCGACACTCTCGAGTGCGACTGCTACGTCGAACGGGTGCATTGACTCTCCTACTGCCTCGGACGGTGTGCCATCCGATCGTAGTGTCGCCGAGATTCAGTCCGGGTCCTGGCCATGCTTCTCCGGCATCCACACCATCGTCAAGAACGAGATCACAGCTGCTGCAGCGAGATAGTAGAAGAACCAGTCGGCGTGGCCTGCGTCGGACAAGGCATTGACCAGTAGGGGAGCGGTGCCACCGAACAACGCAACCGTGAGGTTGTACCAGGCCCCGATACCTACGCCTCGAAGCTCTGCCGGGAAGGCTTCGGCCAGAACGGCAGGAATGATGGCCGAGCACATCGCGAACAGCAGCAGGCCGACGCAGAAGACGATCAGCAGTTTGACGAACGACGGCCCGATCAGCTTGGAGAGCGGGATGATCAGAATCGCGAACAGTGCAGTAGGTGAGCAATTGCGGCTTGCGGCCGATGCGGTCCGCGAGAGCGCCCATGGGGTACTGCAACGCGACGAACATCGCTGTCGCAATCGACAAGGCCACGAACACGTCGTTGGCCTCCGCTCCGCGCTGCTTGACGGCGTAGGGCGTCATCGCGGAGAAGAACGTGTAGTAGGCGAGAGTGGCGAGGAGAACGAATCCCACGACTTGCAGGACGGCACGAGGATGGTGCTTCATGGTCATCCACAACGGGTTTCGCACGGCCTTCGCCTTCACTGCGTTGCGTTCCTGGTTGTCGGCTTCGGCCATGCCGCGTCGCATCCAGAGTCCCACTACTCCGAGCAGCCCGCCGATGACGAACGGTACGCGCCAGCCCCACGAGCTCAGTTGGTCGTCGTCGAGCACGAAGGTCAGATACGCGCCCAGTAGTGAGGCAAGGAGAATGGCCGTGCCGGTGGAGATGTAATAGAAGGACGAGTATCGCCCCCGCCGATCGTTCGGGGCAATCTCGGCGAGGTAGGCCGACGCATTGGAGACTTCACCGCCCATCGACATGCCCTGGACGATCCGGGCCAGCAACAGCAGAATCGGAGCGATCCACCCTGCCACGGAAAACGTGGGGAGGACCGCGATCGCGAACGACCCACCCGACATCATCGCGATCGTCAGGATCATTGCCTGACGTCGCCCTCTGAGATCGGAGAAACGTCCGATCAGCAAGCCCCCGAGCGGCCTGAAGAAGAACGCCACCGAGTACGTCGCCAAGGTGCTCAACAGAGCCACAGCCGGGTTGTCACCGGAGAAGATCTGGGTCGCGAAGTAGATCGAGAATGTCGCATAGACCGTCCAGTCGTACCACTCGACGGCATTGCCGATACTGACTGCGAGTAGTTGCTTCTTGGGCATCACGTGCCGAGTGGACGTCGATTCGGACTTCACTGACATGGCGATCTCCTTGTCGGGGGCGTGCGTCGAAAAGCCTATGCCTCCACAGCTCCCGGGTGCGGAACCACCGAGCCCGATTCGCTCAGGGAATGATTCGTTGCCGCCGGAGATCTGTGACGATGCCGGCGAACATCGCCTCGGTGTCCACGAAACGATGAAAACCCATACGGCGGGCCTTGGAGCCGTCGGATATGACGTCGTAGTCCCAGGAGAACACGAAGTCACCGAACGCCCAGGACGACACATCGCGGTAGGGAGTGGGCTTCAGCTCGTGCTCGGCAACGATCGAATTCCACAGTGGCTCTTTGTCGGCCATGACGTCGGCCAGTGACATGGGCAGTGGGGTGGCGGTGTCCAACCCGAAGATGTTCGCGATGCGCGGCCACATGTCGTTCCAGCGGAACAGGTCTCCGTTGGAGATGTTGAACGCCTGATTCGCGCACGCGGGAGTGGTTGCGGCCCACACGGTCGCTTCGGCGAGCAACGATGCATCGGTCATTTCCAGCAGAGATCCGAAAGCACCGGGCTTGCCCGGGAATCGCATGGGCACGCCCAGCTTCTTGCACATGGTGGCGTAGACAGCGATGACGGTGGCCAGATTCATCGGATTCCCCAGCGCTACACCGCACACCACCGATGGCCGGATAGCCGACCAGGACCACCTCTTTCCGACCTGACGGCTTTCGAGGAACTGTTGTTGGTCGATGTTGAACTCGGGCGGCATGTGCGGTGGATCGGTTTCGCGCGCAGGGGTTTTGAACGGTCCGAGATGCGCGCCGTACACCTTGTAACCCTGCATCAGGCTGACATGTTCCAGGTTCGGAGAACTGTCCTCGATCACGGTGACCACGTTGACGAGCATCGCCAGATTGGGAGGCACCAGCTCGGCCCACGTGGGGCGTTCCTGGTACGCGGCGTAGAAGATGTGCGTGACGTCTGTCAGGTGCGAGAGTCGGCGTCGAGTCTCGTCGCCGTCGAGCAGGTCCACTGCAATGTGCCGGACGCGTTCGCTGTCGATACCGCCGCGGCGGGACAGGCCGATGATGTTCCAATCCCCGGTCCGCTGCAGGTGTTCGAACAGATTTCCGCCGATCACGCCGTTGGCCCCCACGACTACTGCTGTCTTCATCGGCTTCTCCTTATCTGAATATCGCGATATTGCGATGTCCGAGTAAGTAGACCACAGATCGCGATATTGCGATATTGGAGTACGCTTCGAGGGTGGCTGACGAACTGAATCCTGCGGAGCTTGCGGCAGTGTTCGGTGCTCTCAGCAACCCGGCGCGATTGGCGATCATGCAATGGCTCAAGGACCCGAGCGACTTTCCGCCGCAGCTCGAACCGGCCGAACAGATAGGGGTGTGCCTCAAACACATTCAGTCGAGGGCCGGCGTCTCGCAGTCGACTGCCTCGCAATACATGGCGGTGCTACAACGCGCCCACCTGGTGACGAGCACCAAAATCGGGCCGTGGGTGCACTACAAACGCAACGCCGACTACCTCGACCGATTGACCGAAACGATCAAGACCGATCTGTGACGCCTCCACTGCGTCGGCGCGACTTCTGTGACTCGTTGAGGCGGATCGGCAGTCACAGTGGAAATCCCCTCGCGAGATCGACCGCACGAGTGAGCGATGCTGCCTCGAACACTAGACCGTGCGCAGCTGCCGCCGCTGCGGAACGCTCACTGAGTACGACGGGGTCGGTCGCCCGGGCGATCGCCGCGAGGTCGATGCGTTGCAAGAGCTTCTTCGTCACGGGCCGCTTGCTGTCCCAGAAGGCCAGAGCAGCAATGAGATCGGTAGCTTCGGGCCCGGTCAGTAACGCGTGGGCGACGGAGCAGGTTGCGGGGTCCTCGAAAGGGAGCAGATAGGTGGCATCGTCGAACACCGCTGGTTTGCCGTCGTAGGGACCGACCATCCTGAATTGTGGAACCTTGTGGAACCCGGAAATCGCAATCTTGTACGGCGCGAACGTGTACGGGCCTACACCGAAGATGCAGAACCGGGCTCTGTTGCGATAGATCGACGACTTCCGCCCGTCGAGCGTCGCGGCGTTGGCGTTGAGGTATGCCCACAACTTCGGTGCGGTGTGCGCCAACTGCTCGGTGTCGTCACCGGTATGCGACTGCGGCACGATCATCCACCTGGACACCGAGTCCAGCTTGTCGCGGTAGACATCGGTGCACTTGAAGAGTGGGAACAGGTAGTCGGCTTCGATGTCGACGCCGGTTCCCAGTTTGGTTCGCGGGCCGCCATTCTCGGCCAACTCCATCACCGCGGTGGCGTCGTGCTTGATGCCTTGCCGCCAGGTGAGAGGGCTGGCACCGTCGAATTGCTTGCTGCGCTGGTACGCATCGACGTTCGCGACGAGTTGGCCGTCGACGACTCCGATTCTGTTGTCCGGCTGCGACGCATCGATGCTCGGAAATGTCTCTGCGGTGTAGTCGGTCTGGCCCGGCCCGAGTTCGACAAGGAACCAGCAGGCATCGACCCCTGCGTCGAACCACTTTTTGGCATCGACCATTCGTAGGCTCGAACCGGTCACCGGAAGCTGATGCCGAGCACAGTGCAGCAGAACGTTTCGAGCTACCTGGGTCTTGCAGATCATCGCGATGGTTGCGGGTCGATCTGCGAATTCGGTGAGCAACTTGATCCAAATGAACTCTGCGATATCGAAGTTGGAGCTGCCGGTGATGGCGTCGATGCCGCGAGCGTTCTTCGTGTTCGTGCGTGCGGGTCGATTGGCGGAATCGAGCACCGACAGTTGCGAGTTGGTGACCCACGGTGGATTGCCGATCACGAGGGTCGCGCCGGGCCCCGAACTCCACTCGATTTCTCGGGCCAGATCGAAGTCGAAGATCGACGCTGTGATGATCCTGCCGAATTGTGCTGCTGACGAAGCATACTCGGGCTGCACCTCGATCCCGACGCGCTCTGCTTCGGGGTGACTTTGGGCTATCACCGACAGGAAGTTCCCGACACCGCAGGTGGGTTCGAGGACGCGGGTCCAGTCGCGACCAGGCAGGGCGTTGACCAAGGCGCGCGCCAACTCGATCGGAGTCTGAAAGTCTCCGAACTCGTTGTTGGGCATCGATGCCTCCGGCAGTGGTGCGGATAGGTGCCGTCTGTGGCACAGGAGCATAGCCTGCGGAGCGACCCAGAGGCTCAGCACCGCACCACTGCCGCAGGCGCTAATGTTGACTGGGATGAAGCTTTCGCGCGCTGCCTTACTGCTGTCCAGTCTCGTCTTCGTCGGTAGCCTCGTGTGGGTCGCCGTCACCGCGGGCGACGAGATACCCGCTCATTTCGACGGATCCGGTCAGGTGGATCGGATGGACTCGAAGCTCTCTTTCCTCCTCACGATGGGTGGTACCGGGTTCGTCATGATCGGGTTGTTCGTCAGCGTCGGGTGGTGGCTGCCGAAGGTCCCGGCCCAGCTGGTGAACCTGCCGAGTCGACGACTGCACGAGTACTGGACTGCCCCCGAGAATCGGTCCGAACTGAACCGCAAGATTTCCGAGGACCTCGACTGGATCGGAGTCGCCTCCGCACTGCTGTTCGCCTGGATCTGCGTCGTTGCGGGCACGACTACAGGTGCGTCGGTGAGCGCGTGGGTGTTCGTGGTGCCGACTGTGCTTTATGTGGTGGTGATTCTGGGATATGCGGCCTTCGCGTTCATCGGCAGTCGATACCGTATTCCGAAGGACTGAGTCAGGGGAGTGGTTGCAACATGGCCAATTTCGAGCCTGACTGTAAAAGGTAGCTGCCGTCGGCGAGGTCGACCTGCATCTCGACATTGTCCGAACGCACCGATCGTACGGTTGAGCAGGCCATACCAAACCATATACAAATAAGGTTTGGTATGGTCACATAATGGCAGACGGTGAGGCCGGTGCATCCTGGCCTGCGGTGGAGTTCGAGAGCCGGCCGTGGCGTGTCGCCGATTCGTGCATGTCGCGCGCCCAGAGGCGGCTGCATCAGGGTGACTATCGAGCAGCTGTACCGCCGCGTATTGCAGAGGTAGAGCTGAACCTGCCTGCGCAGCTGATCGCGGAGTCGGAGGACGCCCTCCGTGAGATCGTTCGATTCGACCACTATGCCTCTGAGCGGCTCGGTTCATCGGTGGAACTTGCACCCATGAGTTCGATTCTGTTGCGGACGGAAAGCTCGGCGTCCTCTCAGATCGAGAATCTGACCGTGGGAGCCAGGGCGCTTGCACTCGCCGAATTGGGTGCGCCCACAACGCGGAACGCCTCGATCGTGTCGGCAAACGTCCGTGCGATGGAAGCAGCACTCGAGGTCGGATCATCGATCGGAGAAGCAAGCGTGCTTCAGATGCACCGATCGCTGATGGAGTCCAACGGCGATCCGTTCCCGGGGCAATGGCGGACTCAGCAAGTCTGGATCGGGGGATCGGACATAGGCCCGCACCGTGCCGCTTTCGTTCCACCGCACCACGACCGGCTTCCGGGTGCACTTGCCGACCTGTTCGAGTTCGCAGCTCGTTCGGACTTGCCCGTCATCCCGCATATCGCCGTCACGCATGCGCAATTCGAAACGCTTCACCCGTTCACGGACGGAAACGGGCGAACGGGCCGGGCCATAGTCCACGCGATGCTGCGGAGGGCAGAAGTGACGGAGCGAGTGACGGTTCCACTGTCTGCTGGGCTCCTCACGGACACCGCAGGCTACTTCCGAAGTCTGGATGCCTACCGCGCCGGGGATGTCGAGGCGATCGTGCGAAGCCTCACCGCTGCCACGTTCCACGCCGTCGAAGGTGGGCGGCGATTGGTAGACGAGCTGTCCGACGTCAGATCCGAGTACACCGATCGCGTCGTCGCACGCAGCGACTCGGTTGTGTGGAAACTACTCGACGCGCTGGTGGCGCAACCGGTCGTCGACAACGCCTACGTACGAAACACTTTCGCCGTCAGCGAGATTGCGGCTCAGCGGGCAATCGACAAGCTGACCGAGGTGGGAATTGTGCACCAGACGTCGAAGGGGCGACGAAACAGGGTGTGGCAGGCCGAGGAGATACTTGCCGCTCTCGACGACTTCGCGGACGGCATCCGGCGGGTCCGATAACACGCACTCGGTCGATGCTCAGTGCACACCGAGACCGTCGAGGAGGAGTTCAGCGACGAAGTTCGCGTTGTCCTGCGGGCTGTTCTGTCTTCGTGTGAAGCATCGCATCAGCAGCGTATTGGTGATGCCTGCTGCGAGATCGACTGGGCTCGAGCTCTTTCGGAACACCCCGCTGTCCTGACCCCGCGCGATGACCGGCCCGATGATTGCCGGCAGGTTGAGTTTCTCCTTGATCGAGATCAACCCCTCCGGCTCGCCGTACGTGTCGTGTGCGACGGCGACGAGGAGCGCGTCCATGAATTCGACTTCGTCGGCGGCGAGCTGCGCGCACCGCAGCATGTGATTTCGTAGAATCGTGAGTTCATCGAGGCCCAGCAACTGGTCGTCGGCTACCGACTCGCGAAGATGATCGACCCGATTCTGCAGGGCTGCAACGATGACGGACGGCTTGGTCGGAAACAGTGTCTTGCAGGCCGTCCTCGGCACTCCTGCGATGTCGGCGACGTCGTCCATTCGCGTCATGAAGTAGCCACGCTTTCCGAACTCGTCGCGCGCAGCTGTGACGATCGCAGCGCGAGGATCGCGAGGAAGCGGGCGTTCCTCGACCGGTGAATCGACTTCTCCCACATCATCGAGGTGCTGATGACGTCCGGACGTGTCGACGACGGCCCCGAGAAAGGCAAGCACCGCGTCGGACATCACCTCGGCCGATACGGACGCGGCGTCCGCCTGACTGCGGAGGCGAAATCCATCGATGATTGCGTTGACCGTCACT
This sequence comes from Rhodococcus sp. JG-3, assembly GCF_000482405.1. NCBI lineage: Bacteria > Bacillati > Actinomycetota > Actinomycetes > Mycobacteriales > Nocardiaceae > Rhodococcus > Rhodococcus sp. JG-3. The sequence goes on along the minus strand of NZ_KI519398.1, from coordinate 4,150,042 downwards.
GCGAACGTTCGGGCTGTGAAGGGACGGCGAAAGGCCCCGCCGTCGGGGTCGAACAGTGCCTCGAACGCGCCCAGTACGGCTTGGTCTCGGACGCGGTACTCACTCAACAGGGTCGGGGACGACGGTCCGCCGAAAACGTGGTCCAGAAGAGACTCGGTGATGCTTTGCCGGTCGACGATTGCCGGGAAGTACTGCGCAACGAGCGCCGTCATCGTCGAGCGAATCGATGCACCGCCGTTCGTCACCTGGCTGCGAACTGTTTCGTGGACGTCGGTGGGCAGCGAGGTCCGGGCCAGCTGCTCGACCACCTTGTCGAGAAAGTCGGCCTTGGTGCTGAACTTGCGGAAGAACGTCGCTGTCGACGAGTCGGATGCGTGGACGACGTCCTCGATGCGCATACCGCGGTCGAGAATTCGTCGAGGATCCGCGACCAACAATGTGACGGCCGCCTCGACGAAATGGGTGGCAGTCGCGTCGAGCTCGTTCATGGGGACGGACTTTACCGAGGTGAGACCGACCGTGACGGTGCCGGTGACAGTACTCACTCTCGGGTGAGAGCGACCTCGGTCATCAACCGGAGTGACCCAACGGAAAGAGTGCGGTGTGATGTGCTGTGTTCGCGCCGCCGGGACAGCGGTGGTGCCCGATATCAAGGATTTTCATGACAATTCTCGACATCCGCATCCACGAAGGCTCCGATCCGCGGCTCAGCGCTCGTGAAATCGAAGTGCTCACCACGTGGCTGGTGTCCGACTCCAAGTCGGAGGCGTCGCGGGCGCTCTATCTGTCGATGGGAACTGTGAACACCCACTTGTCCCGGATCCGAGCCAAGTACTCCGCGGTGGGGCGCACGGCACCCACCAAAGCGGCATTGTTGGCGAGGGCTCTGCAGGACGGCTTCATCGATATCGACGATCTGTGAGGTTCACTCAACCTCGACGCGCCTCGACTTCATTTTCTTCACCACGAACCACGCGATCAGCGCCACAACGATGCCGATGACGATGTACTGGAACACCGAGGCGTAGTTCTCCACGTAATGCCAATTCTCGCCGAGGAAGTAACCGGCCAGCACGAATATGGAGTTCCAGATCAGGCTGCCGAGCGTGGTGTACAACGTGAATTGCAGTACCGGCATCCGTGACACACCGGCCGGAATCGAGATGCCCGAGCGAACCACCGGGATCATGCGGCCGAAGAACACCGCCGACCGACCGTGTCTGGTGAACCAGTCCTCGGCCTTCGTCAGATCCTCGGTTCCGACGAACGGCATCTTCTCGACAATGGCGTACATCCGGTCACGTCCGAGTTTGATGCCCAGCCAGTAGAGAACCAGAGCGCCGAGCACCGATCCCGCCGTCGTCCAGAACAATGCACCGAAGAGCGTCATCCCGCCCTGAGATGCGGTGAAGCCGGCCAACGGCAGGATGATCTCGCTGGGTAGCGGCGGGAAGAAGTTCTCGGCAGCGACGGCAATACCGGCACCGGGACCGCCGATCGCCTCCATCAAACTCACCGCCCACCCGGCGATTCCGCCGAGTTCAGTGCTGGTCGCGGCAAGGGTGGAGAGCTCACTCATGACTACGACTGTACGAAACGTCTCGACCGAAAATCTGCTCACCAGGAGAAATGCCAAGAAATTGAGACATATGGAACACTTGCGAGGGTGAAACGAGCCCTCCAGGTACTGCCCGTTGTTGCCGCCGCCACACTCCTGCTGGGTGCCTGCGGGTCCTCCGATCCGGAGCCGACCCCCGCTTCCGCTCCCACTGAATCGTCAGCTCCGGCGTCCTCCGCTCCGTCGTCTGTATCGGCTTCGTCCGGCCCATCGAACGTCGGCGTCTACAACCTGCCGGGCACAGGAGTGTTCCCCGAAGGCATCACCGCCGCCGACGACACGTTCTACGTCACCTCCACTTCCGACGGTGCCGTGTTCCGCGGAACCGTCGGATCGCCGGATGTATCGGTGTTCCTGCCCGGCGGTGCGGACGGACGCACCGGTGCTGCGGGGATCGATGTCACCGATGACGACGATCGGCCCGATTACTTGGTGATCGCCGGTGGAGCGACAGGCAAGGTGTGGGTGTACGACGCCAATTCCGGTGATCTGGTGGCCACGTTCACCAACGGTCTCGGCACCGACGCGACGTTCCTCAACGACGTTGCGATTGCCGACAACGGCGATGCGTTTGTGACGGACTCACGCAGCCCGGCGCTGTACCGCATTCCCTTCGATCAGATCGTGGCTGGGACGCAGGACGCTCCGTTGGAACCGTTCGTGAGTTTCGACGGCACTCCGTTTGTATATGGAGACGGGTTCAATGCGAACGGCATCGTCGAGAACGACAACGAGACAGCGCTGATCGTCGTGCAATCGAGCACCGGCAACCTGTATCGCATCGACAAGACTTCCAAGGAGGTGACACAGGTCGATCTCGGCGGAGCAACGCTCATGAACGGCGACGGGATGGAGATGGACGACGACACGCTGTACGTCGTCCGCAATCGGGACGGGCTGATCTCGAAGGTCGACCTCGACGATGACGGCCGGCGCGGATCCGTCACCGGCGAAATCACGGACCCATCGTTCGCCTACCCCACCACCGTTGCAGCAGTCGATGATCGGCTGCTCGTGGTGAACAGTCAGTTCGACAAGCGTGGGGGAGAACCCGTCGAGCCATTCACCGTCAGCTCTGTTCCCGAGTAGAGCGGCTTCGCCGCATGTGCGCGGAAACTCGTAGCAGAGACCGAGTTTCCGCGCACAACGATCCAAGGGGGTTCGAGCAACGGTTCGGGCACCATGGAGGTCGGACGCGACCGACGTCGTCCGGGAGAGGGGTCTTCGTGTCGATACGTCCGGCCGAGGTCGGCACCGTGTCGATCGCGTTGGGAGCGCTGGTCGTTCTGGTTCTCGATGCTCACACTGCATGGCAGACGCCTTCGCACCTTCGGCGCACGATCAGTGAATACGGACTCGGCGCACAGCAGTGGGTGTTCTCGATCGGGGTCGTCCTGCTCGCGTTGGGTTCTGCTTTTACTCTGCTGGCCGCGGTGCGACAACGGCTCACCCGACCCACCTCGGTAGCGTCCTTGTGTCTGATGCTGTGGACGATCGGCCTTGTTGCCGTTGTCGCCGTGCCGAAGCAGGATTGGTCGAACGACGCGTCGCTGAGCCTCGGCGGGACGATCCACCGACTCGGTGCCGCAGTGGCGTTCGTCAGCATCCCCGTCGCGGTCTTCGCGTTCTCGCGGCCCTGGATTCGGCAGGGGCCATGGACTGTCCGGGCACGAACGACACTGTGGCTGAGCCTGCTGTCCGTCTGCACGCTGCTCCCGATCGCATACGCACTCGTTGTCGGTGCCGTCGGCACGCGACCCTGGTATCGGGTGGTCACCCTCGGCTACGTGGAGCGCGTGCTCGTCGTTGCCGAAGTGATCGCATTGATCTCGCTGGCCTTGTGGGTGTGGGCAGCCGAACGTAGGAGTCCTGCTTCCGTGAAGTCACAGGAGATCGAGGCCTCGCAGCCCGTCTAGGGAACCGATCGCGCGTTGCGTGCGTCCAACCTGTCAGTGCCGTCGGCGTCGAGAGGTTGGATGAATGCGTGTGATGTCCGGACGTCGAATTGCTGTGGCGTGCAGCGCGGTGCTGTTGCTGACGGGATGCGTCGGCTCGACAGATGGAAGCCCGGTCGCGAGCGAGGACACATCCACGTCGGCGGTGACACCGGGTCCACGAGAGCCATTCGATCCATGCACTATCCCGAAATCTGCGGTGACAGCAAGCGGCTTGGACGTGAGTACGGAACGGCCGGACTTCGCAGGAATCACCACATACCCGGGTTGGAAGAACTGCACGTGGGATGCACGAGGGCCGGAGGCCTGGCACTACCTGTCCGTCATGTCGTCGATCAACTCGATCGACGAGTATCTGCGTAGTCCACAGAACGAGCGGCAACTCTCAGTCCAGGTCGGCTCGCGTGACGCAGTTCAATACAACTCCGACTACCAAGGAAACCCGCCAACTGGATGTGACATCGCACTTGACGTGAACGGAAATCTGATCATTTTCGTGGTGGACACGATTGGTTCAGAAGACACCTTGGGTGATCCGTGCGAAGAGGTTATGGAGCACGCAATCGAGCTCGAGCTGCACCTACCGAAGTGAGGAAGTAGACGCATGACCGACAGATCGTTCGGACTCACCGACAACCTCATTCATTGGCAGATGCTGCGGGACCGAGCCTCCGCAGGCGAGCTCTCGGTCGAATCGGACGTTGCCCAGCGGTGTGACAGGGCATGCGAGATTTATTTGCTCGACCTGTCCAGGATGCTCGAGATGACCAATGGTCTGTCGAGGCCTGAAGCTTTTGGCAATCTGCCGTCAGCACAACAACTCGGAGCCAAATTCCATCGCCTTGCTGTCGGCGAAGAAGGCTCCGCTCGCTTTGTGATCAAGCAGCAGATCGAGATCATCAAGACCATGCGCGAGTTCTTTCGACACTATTTCGCGAGTGTCGAGGCCGTGGACAGTGCTACCGCGGCATCGGTCGAAGCGCTGTCGCCACCGCGATAGACGAAAAATCCCGACGACCCAGTTGCTCGGTCGTCGGGATCGGTCGCTCGAAACGTCCTGCTAGCGAGCCAGTTCCACTTCGGCTTCCTCGTCGACGAAGGGATCGCCGTTTCGCGGAGCGTTGTAGCGCTCGAGATTCAAGATGCCTTCCCGCTTGGCGACGATGGTCGGCACCAGAGCCTGGCCGGTGACATTGACCGCGGTACGGCCCATGTCGACGATCGGTTCCACTGCGAGCAGCAGGCCGACGCCGGCGAGAGGCAGTCCCAAGGTCGACAGCGTAAGAGTCAGCATCACCGTCGCGCCTGTCGTTCCTGCTGTTGCCGCTGAACCGATCACAGACACGACGATGATCAGCAGGTAGTCGGTGATGGTCAGGTCGATACCGTAGAACTGCGCGACGAACAGTGCTGCGATGGCGGGATAGATTGCCGCGCAACCGTCCATCTTCGTCGTCGCCCCGAGCGGTACCGCAAACGAGGCGTACTCACGCGGCACGCCCAGGTTGCGTTCGGTGACGCGCTCGGTGAGAGGCAGAGTGCCGATCGACGATCGCGAGACGAAACCGAGCTGGGTCGCGGGCCACACGCCCGAGTAGAAGGCGCGCACCGAAAGACCATGAGCGCGAACGATCAACGGGTACACCACGAAGAACACAACAGCCAGGCCGACGTAGATCGAGACGGTGAACACTCCGAGCGAACCGATGGCGTCCCAGCCGTAGGTGGCCACAGCATTGCCGATCAGAGCAGCAGTGCCGATCGGCGCGAGGCGAATGATCCACCACAGCACCTTCTGGACAATGGCCAGCAACGAGGCGTTGAACGCGAGGAAGGGCTCGGCCTTCTTGCCGACCTTGAGTGCAGCGATACCGATGGCAGCGGCGATCACCAGCAACTGCAGGATGTTGAAGCTCAACGACGTGGTCGCGGTACCGCTCTCGGCAACCGTGGTCTTCGCACCGAGCGCGAGGAAGTTGTTCGGCACCAAACCGGTGAGGAACGACCACCAGGATCCGACGCTGGACGGATCTCCTGCCGAGTCCGCCCCAGCGCTGGTCCGCGATCCGGGCTGGGCGACCAGACCGATGACGATGCCGATGATCACCGCGATGAACGCCGTGATGGCGAACCACCACAGCGTCTGGATTGCCAGACGTGCAGCGTTCGTGACTTCACGAAGATTGGCGATGGAACTGACGATGGCCGTGAAGACCAGCGGAATGACCGCGACGGTGAGCAGCTTGACGTAGCTCGAACCGATGGTCGAGAGGGTACCGACCAACCAGTTTTCGTTGCCGTCGGCCGCGTCGGGCATCGATCGAGCGATCAGCCCGAACACGACACCGAGTACGAGACCGGCAACGATTTGTGGACCGAACGCGGTTGCCCAGGTAGGGACACGGCGCGTACGGGTAGCGCTGGGCGCAGACATGGTTATGCCTTTCGAAAAGAAGAGACGCCGACAGAGGTGGGCGAGAAAGTGCTCATCGGGACGATGTGCCCGACGGAGAGGTTGCGGTCTAGAGGACCGTCAACAGGTAGCGCTGGCTTGCAGACGCAAGTCGACGTAGCGTCGAGAGGTCAGCAGCGGATTCACTGGTAAGACGGTACTCGTCCGACAATCGCCGCGACGGGCAGGGTTCTTCTGAGGGTTCACTGTGGAATCGATGAGGGTGCGCTGCGCGATCGACGGTTCGCCGATTTCGTGAGCTACGTTGAGTTTTCCGCAGCCGACGAAACGAGATCATGAGTACGACAGCAAAGCCTCGAGGACTGGTTCGGCGACTACTACAAGCGATGTGCGCTGTTGTCGCAGTGCTGGTCACGGTCGTTCTGGCATCGGCCGGATGGGTTGCGTACGCGACGGCGGGCAAGGTCTACGACGTCGACGACGCACCGGACGCGCCAGTAGGGATCGTTCTCGGTGCCCAGGTGCGCGACGGCAAACCGATGCGCTTTCTCGCCGGTCGGCTCGACACCGCCATTCAGTTGATGGAGGCAGGAAAGATCAAGGCAATCCTTGTCTCCGGTGATGCAGACGGCAAGTCCGGCAACGAGATTCAGGCTATGACCGAGTACCTGATCGAGCATGGAATCGACCCTGACGTCATCATCGGAGACGATCACGGCATCGATACCTACGACACGTGCGCCCGCGCGAAAGAGACGTTCGGCGTCGAACGTGGACTCATCATCAGTCAACCCCTTCACGTCTCGCGCGCCGTGGCGCTGTGCGAGGACATGGATCTGGAGGTCGACGGCGTGACCGCCGATTGCATCGACTGCAACACGCTCGCTGTTGTGCGGAACTACGCACGAGAGTTGTTGGCACGCCCCAAAGCAGTTCTCGATCTGTGGTCCGGACGCGATCCAGTCGTTGTGTCCCCGCCGAACGATTCACTTGCGACAATCACCGGCAAATGAGCGTGCCCGACGGCGGTATCGCGGTCCCGACCGTCGTACGAGAGTTGGCAGGGTACGACGGAATCGAACCTGTGTGGTCGAATGTGCTGGGAGGCATGACATTCCGCCTCGGCCAGGCGCGCTACGTCAAGTGGACGCCGGTCGAAAGCTCGATCGACCTGGAAGACGAGCGGTGTCGTCTGGACTGGGTAATTCGGTACACCCCGGTTCCGAAAGTCCTCGAAACCGGTTCGGACGCTACCGGGTCCTGGATGATGACTGAGGCTCTGCCGTGGGAGAACGCCGTCGCCGATCGCTGGATGGAGGACCCGGCCACCGCGGTCCGAGCGGCGGCAACCGGCCTTCGCGCCTTTCACGATGCAGTCCCCGTCGCGCAGTGCCCGTTCGACTGGTCGGTGGTCTCTCGTATCGGCGATCGCGAGTTGCCGGTGAAATCTCCGTCGGTCGATCGACTGGTCGTGTGTCACGGCGACGCCTGCATGCCGAACACCCTGATCGCCGCCGACGGATCCTGCGCAGCGCACGTGGACATGGGCAGCATGGGCGTCGCCGATCGTTGGGCAGACCTGGCACCGGCAATCTGGAGTACCGAGTACAACTTCGGCCGGAGCTACTGCGATGCATTCTTGGATGCGTACGGCATAGACCTCGACCGTGAACGGCTCGATTACTACTTGTGGTTGTGGGAGTCGACCTGATCGGCGACGCGGAGTGTTCGCGCAGACGCGACTACAGTGAGCAAGTCGGTTCGACGACTCAGCGAACCCCGTGCTTTACAGGAGTGGACGCTTGAGCTGGATTCGCTTGAACGACGTTGCCAAGGGATACGACCAGAAGGTGATGTTGCGTGAGGTGTTCTTCCGCCTCGCCGACGGCGATCGCATCGGTCTGATCGGCCGCAACGGCACAGGCAAGACCACCCTGCTACAGCTTCTCCTCGGCCGAGAGACCCCGGATTCGGGGACCGTCGACGTCACAGAGGGTGCTCGCATCGGTTACTTCTCGCAGTTCTCCGAACTGGACGGCGATCGCAGCATTCAAACGGAGCTCGAATCTCTCTTCGGTGCTGTCCACGCAATCGAGACCGAGTTGGCCGAGGTCGAGGCCGCATTGGGCGGTGACCTGGACGAGAAGCAGATGTACAAGCTCGTCGATCGTCAAGCCGAACTGCTCGACGCCATGGAGAACAGTGGCGGTTGGACCTACCACCAACAGATCGACACCGTGCTGTCGATGCTGGGATTCAACGCCGAACGGCGTGAGCTCCCCGTCGATCGACTGTCCGGTGGTTGGCGCAACCGCGCGGCGTTGGCCAAGATCCTCATCGAGGCCCCGGACGTCCTGCTCCTCGACGAGCCGACGAACTTCCTCGACGTCGCCGGAATCGCGTGGCTCGAACGGTGGCTACGAGACTTCCGTGGTGCTCTTCTCGTTGTCTCGCACGACCGCGCATTCCTCGAGCAGGTCGTCACTAGCATCGTCGAAATCGAAAACCATCACCTGCAGACCTACGACGGTAGCTACTCGGAATACGTGCAGCAGAAGCAGTTTCGACTCAAGAACCTCGAGCGTGAGTTCAGCAACGAACAGCAGCTGCTGGCCTACGAGCAAGAAGCGATCAGTGATCGTAAGGAAGCAGTGAAGAACGCCAGCGGCGTGCTCAAACGTCGACTGGCGAACATCAAGAAGAGCAAGAGCCCCCGCCCGGTCGACACGGTGGTCACCGCAATCTACGGCGGTTTGCATGTGCACGACAACCTCTCGGAGATCACGGAAATCTCGAAAAGCTATGGCGAGCAACGACTCTTCGAGAACATCTCGTTCACCGTGCACCGCGGTGACCGTATCGCCATCACCGGACCCAACGGATGCGGAAAGACCACGCTGGTCGACATTCTCGTCGGTGCCGAGCAACCCGACAGTGGCAAGATCAAATGGAAGACCAAGGCACCGTCGTTCATCTATTACAACCAGGTGCTCGCCGATCTCGATCTCGACGACACCGTGTCGCACTCGGTCAACGCGATGCCGGGCAGTCTCGCTCTGACGGCGACGAAGAAGGAAGTCCACCGCTTTCTCACGTTGCTGCAGTTCTCCGAGATGGATCTCAAATCGAAGATCGGCGTGCTGTCCGGAGGGCAGAAGGCACGAGTTGCATTGGCTCAGTGCCTGTTGTTCGGCGCAGGCGTCATCGTGCTCGACGAGCCCACCAACCACCTCGACCTGCAGAGCACCCAGGTGCTCGAACGTGCGCTGATGGCCTTTCCCGGCGCGGTGATTCTGGTGAGCCACGACAGGTTCTTCGTCGAGAAGGTGGCATTTCGGCAGCTGTCGTTCGACGGCAAGGGCGGCGTCACCGAAATTGCCGGTGTGCAGATGGCGTGACCAGAGTTGCTATCCGTTGATCTTGGACGCGGACGTGCCCCACTCGGCGTCGCGCAACTCCTTCTTCCTGATCTTGCCCGTCGATGTCTTCGGCAGCTCGACGATGAACTCGACGTTGCGCGGAGCCTTGTACGACGCGATGGCCGATTTCACGTGCGCCACGAGCTCGGCTTCCGAGACGTCCACGCCGGCCACCAGCACCACGAACGCCTTCGGCCGCTCTCCCCACTTGTCGTCGGGCACCCCGATGACCGCAACGTCCGCGACGGCAGGATGGCTCGCCAGTGCCTGTTCCACCTCGATGGTGGAGATGTTCTCGCCGCCGGAAATGACGACGTCCTTGGCGCGATCGAGTAGCTGAACGTAGCCGTCGGGATGCATCACCCCGAGGTCACCGGAATGGAACCAGCCGCCCGCGAAAGCCTGTGTCGTTCCGGCCGTGTCGTTGTAATACCCCTTCATGACGTTGTTGCCGCGCATGACGATCTCACCCATTTCGGTGCCGTCGGGCTCGACATCGATCAAAACCCCACCGGGGCCAGGCTTGTCGCGGACCACGCGCAGACGGTCTGCGGTGAGCATGCCGACTCCTTGTCGAGCCAAGCGACGGGCCTGTTCGTCGGCGTCCAGTTCGAGCCATTCCTGCTTCGCCTCGCACACCGAATACGGACCGTAGGTTTCGGTGAGGCCGTAGACGTGTACGAGCGTTGCTCCCAATGCTCGAATCTTGGCGATGATCGTCGGGCTCGGAGGAGCTCCCGCAGTGACGATGGTCAACGGTCGATCGAGTGAATGTGCCTCTGCAGCAGTGGCGAGAGTGGTCAACACGGTCGGCGCACCGGCAAGGTGATCGACGCCGTTGTCGATGGCCGACCAGATGGCGTCGCCGCGCACTCCGCGAAGGCACACGTGGGTGCCGGACGCGGCCGTGACCGCCCACGTGGTGCACCATCCATTGCAGTGGAACATCGGCAGAGTCCACAGATAGCGGGTGTCGACCCCGAATCCCTGGTGGTGAAGTTCTCCCAGGGAGTTGAGGTAAGCACCGCGGTGGGTGTACATCACGCCCTTGGGTCGACCGGTGGTGCCCGAGGTGTAGTTGATCGTGATGGTCGACGTCTCGTCGTCGACCTCCCACTCCATCGGTTCGTCCGTGCCCCGTTCGAGGAACGCGTCGTATCGCGTGGTGTGCGGCAGCCTGTCGTACGTGCCGTCCACCGAGGGGGTCTCGACGATCTCGGTGACCGAATCTGCGATGGGATCTGTTCCGAGACCGGCCAGCAGTGCCGAATCGCCCACCAGCAGAACCGAACCGGAGTGATCGCAGATGTACCGAACTTCGTCCGGTGAGAGGCGGGTGTTGATGGCGACCAGAACGGCGCCGGCCAGTGGCACCGCGTAATGCGCGAACAGCAGCTCTGCCGAGTTCGACGCTATGTAGGCCACCCGATCGCCGTGGCCGACCCCCGACGCGCGCAGAGCACGCGCGAGCCGGGTGACGGCGGCGGCGAACTGTTCGTAGGTGAAGGTGCGCGCACCATCCTCCACGGCGGTCTTGTGGGGATGAACCTCCGCAGCGCGTTCGAGAAAGCGAAGTGGCGTCAGCGGAGTATCCAGACCGGTCATGTCAGCCAATGTAGCGCGCACTACGAGGCCAGATCTGATTTGTCGATACGTTCGCGCCCACCGGTAAGGTCGGCGCGTTCGGCGGCGGCACGGCCTGCACGTCGACCCGCATGATCGCGTGCCTCGATACGCACCTCCGTTGTCGACGGATACATGGCCGTGAATGCCTTGTCCACGGCATCGCTGCGCTCGGCCAAGATCGGCAGCAAGGCGCTACCGTGATGCTCCGACGCCGCCTTTGTAGCTCGCTCCCGAGCTTCCAGCAAGCGCTGGCCGATACGGTGGGCGTACGCGATCAGAAAAGATTTCCTGAAGCTGCGACCTCGGGCTTCCGGTGATTCGGCAAGTTCGTCGAGTGCGCGAGAAGACTGCACGAGTAGCGATGTGAACAGCAGCTCGCACAAATCCAGATCGACTTCGAGCCCGACGATGTTGACCAGAGCGAATCGCTTGTACCACAGGGTTCGGGCACCATTTGCTTCGCAAACACTGTGCAGGAGAAGAGACTTGGCCTCCGAGTACGGACTGTCGACCAAGATGCGGCGGGTGGTGACGTCGCCGATCGAACCGCGCGGGTTGTCGGATTCGAGCAGCGCATGGCCGATGGCATAGCGGGTCATGAGATCTTGAGCCTTCGCCGAAAACGCCTCGGCCTCGGCTGGAAACTGGGTGGACTCCGCCTTTGCCAGTAACCCCCGGATCTTGCCCAGCATCTTGGGATCCGAGACGCCGCTCTTGCGGGCCGACGACGGTGCTGCCGAGGATCGAACCGACGACCACTGCGATGGAATGGGAACCAGCTTGTCCAGTGAACCCAGTGAGGTCGTATGACCGAGGACGGTCAACACCGTGTTCCAGGAGTCGGACGCGGAGACCCGAGGCCTCGCACACCACCTTCGGAGGCGTTCGACGGACACGCCTGCGGTGGAATCGATTTTCAGATCGATCAGTTGCTCTCGCCAGGAATCGGGTGCGTTGGTGAGGGCAGCGGAACGCCCCGCATGGGTGGCGATCGCCTCCACCACGAGCATCCCGGCCGCGCCCCCGACCATCTTTCGAGTAGCGTGCGCGAGTTCGGCCGGCTGCCAACCGATCTCGAACAGCCTGTCGACAGAGTGGTCGAGTATCCGTGCTGATACGGCGTACGCAGGATCGACTTCGGGCGTGCACTCGAATTTCGCGAGACGGTCTGCAACCAGCCGAACGTACGCCTTCCAACCTGACCCTCGAGTGGCGTAGTCAAGGCCCATTTCGACGAGGCGAACCGGATCCGCGTCCGGCCGGATTTGACCGGTGCGGTGAAAATTTTGAAAACTGTCCAGATCGATACGACTCATCGTCGTCCCCTCCACGTCCCCCGGTGTGGTCCCCGAACTTTTCGGTGAATCGCAGAGTAGGGGAGGGGTCCGACAAGTTATTCGAACATGTCAGCGAGGAGCGAGCATCAGCAGCAATTCTTCCACCGACGGCAGGCCGGGAATCACGGGAAGGTTCGGTACAGGAGAAGCAGTGGGCGGCGCCGTCAACTCGACGCCGCCTAGCGCTGTCAGGACGTCGTCGGTCTGTGAGCGGCGCGGTCCATACGTGTTGGAAGCGACGACGAATTCGTCACCGATCGACGCGGACGCAACCACGCTCGATCCGTCGTCGGCCCATCCCCATTTGCTACCGGTCACGCCGGGTAGTTGCTGGGTGCCCCAGTCCTGCGCGGTTCCGTCGGCTGCAACCGGTGCGGCGGAGTTCATCCAGCCGAGGACCGGGCTGGCGGGGTCTGTTCGCTTCTTCGCCGCCAGGAATCGCACGGTGTCGGCTGTGCTGGTGTAGGAACTGCCCCAGAAACCGCCCCGCGAGGTAGAGGTGAGTCCGAACTCCGTTGCCGTCGAATCGATGGCCTGGGGATATTTGTTGTCGAGTACCGACGCGGCACCGTCGTCACTGACCTGGACCATTCGTGCGGCCAGGTCGCGATCTCGCGGCGAACCGTCTCCGAAGCGCACGACGTAGTCGGCCATGTAGAGCTTGACCGTCGACAGCCCGGGACGTGCCGAATTGTCCTCTGCGCTGCCGACGTACGTACCCGTCGGGACGTGTTCGTACGAGATCGACGTCCGCGCCGGCACATCTGCCAAATCGCCCGGTGTGGGCAGAGCCTGCGCCGGTGCGGCGCACGCGAGCGCCATGGCAATTCCGACAAATGGGACAGCAGCTGTGGCTGTGATGCGACGCAGGCCCGGCATCTCGGTCTCCTCGAGGTGTTGGCCCGCCGCGAATCGGTGGCCGATGAAAGTACCTACCCTAATAGTAGACGCTTCAACCTCACCCCTGCCCGGATGAATGTGGCTTTGTTGCACTCAGAACGACTGACAGTCGCATTGATCCCGACCGGGTGGGGTGTCGGAGCCGATCGGTCAGGATCGGCGCAGTGCCAGCAATTTGTCTTTCGAGCGACGCAGCGACCCTCGACCCGAGCTCGCCGTCCATGCGCTCGGCAGATCGATCGGATCGGTCAGGCGGCCTGCGTTGAAGTCGGCGACCAGATGTCCGACGGTCTCCTGAGCACACGACTTGTTGGTGCCGATGAAGCCCGAAGGTCCTCTCTTGATCCACCCGGTGACGTACGTACCGGTCGACGGGGATCCGCCCACTTCCTCGAGGACGCGGCCGCCGAGGTTGGGGATGATGCCGACTGCGTGATCGAACGGAATTCCTGGCAGCGCGACGCCGCGGTATCCGATCGAGGTGAGGACGAGGCCGGCGTCGATCGTTTCGATCTCGCCGGTGGCGGTACTGCGCACCCCATCGTCGGTGTCGGCGGTGAGACCCATGCGCTCGAACTCGACGCCGGTGACCCGATCCGTGCCCAGGATTCGAGTGGGGGAGAGCAGGTAGCGCAGCGTGATGCGCTTTCGGCCGTCGATGTGCTCGGGTGACTCGTCGACGTGCCGCAGCAGTTGCAGCTTCTGGGCGACCGCGTGAGGCAGGTCGTTGGTGCCGGCCAGTCGTACCGTCACCGGATCCAGTGCGAGCTCGCTGCGATCGACGGTGAGATCGATATCGGGGACGGTCAGCAGTCCCGCGAATTCGGGCACGGTGAATGCGGATTGCGCCACGCCGCGCCGACCGACGACCATCACCTCTCGAATGGCACTGTGGCGCAGCGCTTCCAAGGCGTGGGGGGCGATGTCGGTCGCGGCGAGTGCGTCGGGGTCCATGGTCAGGATCCGGGCCACGTCGAGTGCGACGTTGCCGTTGCCGATGACGACCGCTCGTTCGTGTGACAGATCGAACGTGCGGTGAGCGTGATCGGGATGGCCGTTGTACCAGGCGACGAAGTCGGTCGCCGACGTGCGCCCGGGCAGTTCGGCTCCGGGGATACCGAGTTCGCGATCCGACGACGCTCCGACCGCATAGATCACGGCGTGATGGGTGTCCATCAACTCGTCGTGCGTCACGTCTTTTCCTACCTCGACGCCGAGGTGATAGGTGAATCCCTCTTGCGCCGAGATGGTTTCGAACAGCCGTGACACTTGACGCGTCTTCTGGTGGTCGGGTGCAACACCCAGGCGTGCCAGACCGTGCGGTTGCGGAAGCCGATCGTAGACATCGACGCTGACCCCCGGCTGCGTGAGCAGCTCGTCGGCCGCGTACATCGCCGAGGGTCCGGACCCGACGATCGCCACTCGGAGCGGTTGGCGATCTCTCGACACCGAGGCGGCCGGCGTGACCGGAGCCAGAATCGGCCGTGGCGGCCGCTCCTGCTTGTAGAAGTCGGCATTGATGGTCAGGAACGGAAGTTGAGCCTCGGTCAGTTTGGCCTGGGGAACGATGGCGTCCACCGGGCAGGCCGACACACAGGCACCACAGTCGACACACGACTGCGGGTCGATGTGCAGCATTTCCGCCGTCAGGAAGTCCGGCTCGTCGGGGGTGGGGTGTATGCAGTTGACGGGGCACGCGTAGACGCACGACGCGTCGCTGCAACATGACTGGGTGACGACGTGGGGCATGTGGGGTTCCTGACGGCGGGCGCTGCTGTACGGATAACTGGCGCGTGGGGTGTCGAGAGGGCTATGCGGCGAACTGGCTCGAGCTGCGGTCCGGCTCACTACGGAAACGTGATGCCTTGCCGTCGATTCCACACAGCTTCCACATCAGGCGAGCCGCCCGGTTCATCATTCCGGTATCGGTGGCCAGCATGCGCACATCACCGAAGTAGTCCTGCAGAGCGTGCTGCGACTGCTCGGTTCCCCAGAAGAGGTCCTTCTTGACACTCTTCGGAATGTCGAACTTCGTCCAGAATTTCTTCGGCGGGATGACGATGACGTCGCACAGAATGCGCATCGTGACCGGGAAGGCCAGCGACAGCAGGAAGCGTCCGGCCCTGGACATCTTGGGCACACGACGACGAAGGAGCTGGTGCGCGAAGGAGATGTGGCGAGCCTCCTCGGCCACATGAATGGCCATCACGCTCTGCATGATCGGATGGATTTCTTCGCCGGAGCGAAGCACCGACTTCTGAATGTGGTCGATGGGTTCTTCGCCTGCGAGGACCCCGACGAAGAACAACTCGGGTAGCAGCGTCGCGAACAAAGGGATGAACGGCGAGAGCATCTTCATCGGTCGACTCATGCCGGGAGCGTCGGAACCCACCCGATTGACCATCTCCTGGAACATCAGGGTGTGGTTGCACTCTTCGATGGATTCGTGGGTGCAGTAGCGCGCCTCGGCCGAACCGTTGGGCAGCGAGAATACGTACTGCATCATGCCGCGGATCAGGATGTTCTCGAACTGCAGGCCGACCTTGGCGACATTGGCCTGACGCCACATACCGATCTCGATCTGTCGGTCCAGCGGCAGGGACTTGTACCAGTCATGGCCCCCGATGGGGTCGGTCTTGGCGGGCAGTACCCAGCGGGGATCGTTCGCGGGAACCGCGAACTTCTCGGACTCCCAGTCGATGTCGACGTAAGGATCGAAGTGTTTGTGCACCGACCCCTCGGACAGCAACGTGAGTGTTTCGTTGTACTGCTGCTCGTCCGTGGCGTCGATGTCCACCGAAACGGACGTGGTGCCGGTCGTCAGTGTCATGGCTTCTCCAAACGTGATGCGAACATGGAGTTAATGTAACCCCAGTTAACATGAAAGGGAAGCCCGTCGAAACTTTTCTGTTCGGACGGCGCTACTGATCGTCCGAACGCTCGTCGGACACCTCCGCGACTTCGTCGGTCTCGAACAGCTGCAATTGGATCGCCGACGGATCGACCACAGGAGTGACCTGTTCGGGGGTGCTCCGCAGCACCTCCCGCAGGGCAGCCACTGCGCTGCCCCAGTTCGCGGCCTCGCGATCCGCCTCGTCCACATCGCAGTGTTCGTCGCCCAGGTCCGCGGCTACCGCCATGCCGCGCCACGATGCCTCCTGCTCGGCGCTGATGCGGAGATACGACACGACCACGTCACGGTCCGAAGAGCAGCACTCGAGGACGGTGCGTGGCTCGACAGCATCGGGCGAATCCGCGATCAGCTCAATCAACGCGAGCAGACCGTCCGGGAAGTCGTCACCTTCGAGGACCGGAGGGGTCGGTTCGCCGAGCCTGCCCCCGAAGTCCTCGGCGAACTTGTCGTCGACCTGCTCCCACACGTGCGAGAGCATCCGGACCGCCCACAGCAGGTGATCGGCCACAAACGGTGATCCGCTGACACGTACCTGGGCCACGATGCAGTCCTGGACGAGATGCAACATCACATCGGGAAGCTGCACGTTGAGATCGACCAGCAACTCGGCCGCGCGGGTGCGACCGGTGACCGCGTGCACCAACGTCGAGTTGATCTCGACGACCGGCTCGGTGGATTTGACCGTGACGTATGCGGTGCCGTTGACGAATCGCAGAGGAATGTCGCCGTCGGGGTCGTGATCGGGCGGAAAGCCGAACCAGGGTTCGAGTGCACGATCGACCAGTTGCTGCAGGTGGTCCTTGCCTTTCGGCTGCACGCACAGTGGAACGACTGCCGAGACGGGTTCGGTGCTGGCCTCGAAGCTCGGCACGTCGTAGCGTCCGGTGGCCCGCGAACTCAGAAAGGACGGGTGCGGCAGGCCCCAGATGTCACGGAACACCGCGACCGTCTTCTTCGCCAGATCATCGGACCACGATCGATTGCGGTCGACGTGGGGTGGCGTCGGCTCGGAATCCCGAGACGTTCGAAAGCCCAACGCGTTCAGTGCTTCTCGCTGAGCGTCGGTGATGGCCCGACTACTGTGGAGGTGCTCGTTGGCGGGCAGCTCGCAGCGAACCATGTCGAGATCCCAGGCGTAGAACTGGACGCAGGCCGCGGTGTCCGGAACGCCGTCCGTGCTGTCGTATCGAGACTCGATCACCAAGGCGTCACCGTCGCGCATGGCGCTGACGTACTCGCCGAGCCGGCGTTGGAAGTGCATCCATGCCGAGTCGACGTCGAAGTCGAACTCGAGTGAATCGCTCATGTCGGCTCCTTACCCGAATCGCGCTGAGATAACGCGGCGTCGGTCACGCTAGCGGCGAGCACCGACAGAGTCTCGGCGCGCGCGAGTGCGTTCACGACGACGCCGAGTCCTCGAGCGGCTCGTGCGTCTCCTCGTCCAGCGCCCCGAAAGGGTGCGCCTCGGCCACCCCGTCCAGAACAGCGGGACGCAGCGCATGTGGAACCGCCAGGACCTCTTCGATTCGCACGAGAATGCCTTGCTCGATCAGAGATCGAACCCGGTGGTCGATCAGCTGCGCCGTCCGCAGGTCCTCACCCTCCAGATCGGCGTAGTCCTCGCCCTCGTTGTTCAGAGGCAGCTCGTCGGTCATCGCGGCCAGCAGGGTCTGAACCGCGAACGTGTTGGCCAGCGAACGGGACACGTCGGGGTCGTCGGCGTCTCCGGACAGCTGCACTCGGACGTGTTCGGCAACCAGCTCATGAACGGTCTCCGCCTCACGCTTGGCCAGAGACGGGGCGTTGTCGCCGAGCTTGGCCGTGTGGCCGTCGATCCGGACCAATTCGGTCGCGATGGCCGTCGACCAGTAATCGACGGCTGCAACGTCCGAGGACTCGGTGAGTCCGGCGGAGTCGAGTGGGGCCTGGCCGACGGCGGTGCGTAGATGGACGTCGTCCGACACTGCGAGTCCGTCGGCGACGCGAGCAACGATGTCATCGAGCGCAGGCAACAGCGGCAGAGCCGAAATGGCCGCAAGCTCCTGGTCGAGCGAGACGTTCGGCAGATCGATGTCGTCTGCGTCGAGCATGTCGGGCTCGTCGCCCTCGAGGAAGTCGGAGAGATCTTCCATGCAGTGTGCGTAGTCCTCGGGGCTGCCGTCCCACAGATCGGTCTCGTCGAGGAATGTCAAATACTGCAGTGACGTCAGAACCAGGTTCACTGCCGTGTCCTCGGCTGTCTCCGATTCCTCCTGCAGAATGCGTTCTGCAGCATCCACCAGCAGGTGCGCATCGGCGGGAATCCACGCGCTGGGGGAGAACCCGTGGCGCGCACCGGACAACTGGGTCAGTGTCGACGACACCAATCGTGAGATTGCCTCGGCCTGCTCCGACATCTCGCTCTCGTCGAGCCACTCGACGAAACCGTCGATCAGATCGCTGATCCGCTCGGATACGACACCGGTCGGTGCCGGCCGAGATTGCTGGTGACGCCGTTGCCGGGCCTTGGTCTTTTCTGCACGTTTCTGTCCGCGGTTGGCAGGCCGCTTCGATCCCATGGCTCGCAGCTTATCCGCTGACATGTCCGGTTTCGTCGCGTGACGCCTCTAGCCGCGAAGGAACGAGTCCGCAGAAGCGGCCAGTGCAGCATCGGGTGCCCGGCGGTACAGCTCGGCGGGGCGACCGCCACCTGCCGTCGTCGTCGTGCTCGTTCCCTCGAGTGCGGTGATGACGTGGCGGCGAAACGTGTCTTTGGAGAACGCGCGATCGAAAACGATTTCGTACAGCGACCGCAGTTCGAGGAGTGTGAAGGTGGAATCCAGAAATCCGGCAGGGTCGATCTCTCGCGCGTAGCGAGCTCGGAGGTCCAGCACTGCCTCGGTGACCATCTCGCTGTGATCGAACGCCAGCGTCGAGCCCGGCACCACACCGTCGATGGCGACCGATTCGGCTGTCGCAGGCAGTGATCGACTCGGTGTTGCTGCGCCGTGCGCCATCGACAGCACCCAACCGCGGTCGTCGCGGCCGGGCTCGTCGAAGAGCTTGAGTTGGTGGAACTGCAGATCGACGATGTTCGCCTTGGACTCGAGTGCGCGTTCGGCGGCTTCGGTCAGGGTTTCCGACGGGCGCAGAAACGTTCCGGGAAGTGCGAGGCCCCGCTCAGAGGGCACGACAACGACCTGTAGCTGCTGTTCACGGACCGTCAGGACCGCGACATCGACCGCAACCGAAGGTCGCGGGTAATCGGTCAGAGCCTTGCCGTCTCGGTCCGTCCACGTCATGGGTTGCAGCTTAGCGCAAGTCTGATCTATTGTTAGATCAACAACGATCTAAGGGGCAGCGAATGAACTTGACCGACAATCAGCGGGATCGGGCGCGTGGGGTACTGCTCGGCACTGCAGTGGGCGATGCGTTGGGCGCGGGGTACGAATTCGGATATCCGACGCCGGAGACTGCCATTGCGATGATCGGCGGCGGCGCGTTCGACTGGGCCCCGGGGGAATGGACCGATGACACGTCGATGGCACTCTGCGTTGCGAGCGCTCTCGAGATCGGCGGAGACGTCGACGAGGTGGCAGCGAACTTCCGCGCCTGGTTCGCGGTGAATCCTCCCGACGTCGGCAATCAGACCCGGAAAGTGCTGTCGCAGAGAGCGAGCACCGGATCGGAGATGGCCGCGGTCGCGGCGTCGCTGACCGGCCGGACTGGTGGAAACGGCTCGTTGATGCGGACCGCGCCCGTCGCGCTGGCCTATCTCGACGACGTGACCGGATGCCGGGCTGCTGCGGAGCGGATCAGCGCGCTGACCCACTCCGATCCTCGTGCCGGTCAGGCATGTCAACTGTGGTCGCACGCGATCCGGCACGCGGTGCTGCACGGAACGTACGACGGTATCGCCGACTTCCTGCGCCACGAAGAACCCGATGTCCGGGACTTCTGGCAGCCGCTGCTGGACAGCGCTCAGGAGGGCGAGCCGACCGACTTCCCGGAGAACGGTTGGGTCGTGCACGCGCTCCAGACGGCCTGGTGGGCGATACATCGCGCGGCAGATGCATCGTTGCCCCTTCCTGCCGCGCTCGAACTGTGTGTCCGAGCAGGCGGGGACACCGACACCACCGCCGCGATCGCAGGCGGACTTCTCGGTGCACGGTGGGGCGCGTCGGCGGTCCCGACGCAGTGGCGCGAGCTGGTCCACGGCTACCCGGGGCTGCGCGCCGACGACCTCGATCGCATCGCCATCGCGATCGCCGAGAGAAAGGACGACGCATGACGATCATCGACGTAGTGCATGGTGATATCACCGAGGTGGCCGCAGACGCGATCGTCAATGCGGCCAACACCCGACTCCTCGGCGGTGGCGGGGTGGACGGCGCGCTGCATCGGGCCGGGGGTCCCACGATCCTCGCGGAATGCAAGGCGTTGCGGGCCACCACCTTGCCCCACGGCCTCGACACCGGTGCCGCTGTGGCCACCACCGCAGGCAGGTTGCGCGCCAGTTGTGTGATCCACACCGTCGGCCCGCGCTACTCGAAGAACGAAGACAGATCCGAACTACTGCGCCTGTGCTACCAGCGCAGCCTGGCGCTGGCGGCGTCGATGAATCTGAAATCCATCGCCTTTCCGCTCATTTCGGCCGGGTCCTACGGTTGGCCGATGCACGACGCCATCACCCAACAGGTCGTTGCCGTCAAGGCAGCGCGGCCATCCGTGGACCTCGTCATGCTCGTCGCATACTCCCGCGAGGCTGCCGAGCTGACACGGCGGATGGTGGGCTAGCGCTCGCAGGCGACGCCGTCGCTGTTGCCGTCGAGTTCCGGGCGGTATCCGGGTTCGCCAATATTGATATTGAACGCGCCCGCGGCTTTCGCAGCTGTGCAGTTTTTGTAGTAGACGCTCTCCGGCACCGCTGCCAACGGCGCGGGAACGGTGTAGACGGGCTCGGGTGTGTATACCGGCTCCGGGATGTAGACAGGTTCGGGAATGTAGACGGGCTCGGGATCGGGGATGTACTCCGACGTCGTCGGTATTTCCACGATCGCAACGACGGGCTCTGTTGTGGGTGCGGCCGTGGTCGTCGTGGTCGGTGCCGGTGTGGTGGTCGTCGGACGTGCGGAGGTCGTCGTCACGGTGGGTAGCGCGGGCACGGCCGCGACCGGGGTGACGGCCACCTTCTCGGGTTCGGTCGATCCCGTCATTCCCATGACGATCAATGCCGGAAGAACAGCGATCGCCGGTACGGCCCAACCCTTGCGTCCACGCTCGGGGGACAACCGCAGATACGCGATGCCCGAGGCGACCATCAACGCTCCGACGAGTACTGCACCGAATTCGAACGATGCGATCGCTCCGATCAAGAAGACGGCACCGAAAATGATTGCGCCACAGGCAATGATCACACCGATGAGAGGGCGTCGAGAAGGAGCTGGCTCGGGTGCGGGGCGCTGGAACGGTGGTGGGTAGGCACTGGTCATGTCGGATCGTCCTCGGGTCACGGGGTGTCGGCCTCGCGGCGAAGGGTGTCCGCGAGACGGGAGCAACCCCACGTTCTTCCGAACCGGGCGGTCGCATTTCCTTCCACCATGTCGCACCGCGTGCGAGCGTCGTTACACCTCGAGCCGAGACGGCACGCCCCGGCTCAGTAGTGCTCGCGAAAACCGCCGATAGCGGTGATGGAATTGCCGTCGAGATCCGTGGCCGTGGACAGCCGAACGCCCTTGTTCGCTTCGACGATGTCGGCGAAGTCGATTCCGCGCGAGTGGGCAGCCGACACGAACGATTCGAGGTCGTCGACCGCCACATTGAACAGCGACGAGCCTGCACGCTCGGAATCCACGGTCACCTGCACCCATGCTCCGGGAGCGGCCTGCCACTCCACCAGTGTCGACATCGGATTGTTGTCCGCCGGACGGTCGAACAACTTCTCGTACCAAGCGTTCGCGATATCGATATCCCGGACCGCCACGACCGCGAAAATGTATCTGAACATGCCGTTCTCCTCCGTTGCTGTCGGGTTCTGCACATACGGACCGGTGCCGAGGGCTCGACTCACCGGACAGAACTTGTCGGTGGCTCGAGTAGGGTCGTCACCAGTCCGAATTCGGGCGTTCTCAGACGAGCAGGCAGGGGACTTCGACCGTGTTGACGCTCCACCGCGCCGAACGTGCAGGAACGCTCGCTGCAGCCCTCGCCGATGTACTGTCCGAGCCGCTGCCCGATGCCTTCGTACCCGAAATCGTGTCGGTGCCGGCGAGAGGTGTCGAGCGGTGGCTCACCCAGCGTCTGTCGAGCGTCCTGGGTGCTCCGGACGGTGATGGAATAGCTGCGAACATCGAGTTTCCGAGCCCGGCGAGGTTGGTCGCGCGCACCATCTCCGAGGTCGACGGCATCGATCCCGACGACGACCCGTGGTCTCACAGTCGAGTGCTGTGGACCGCGCTGTCGGTGATCGACGACTGCCGCACCGAACCGTGGGCCGCGGTGCTCTCCAAGCATCTGGGTTCGGGGTCTGACGATCATCGGGTAGGGCGCCGCTGGTCGACGGCCGCGCACATCGCGGAGCTGTTCCGCGCCTGCGGATCTCAGCGACCCCAGATGCTGCGCGACTGGCGCGCCGGACGATTCACCGACGGGCTCGGCCAGGAACTGGACGACGACCTGACGTGGCAACCGCGGATATGGAGCCTGGTACGCGAGCGGATCGGCAGTCCGAGTCCCGCCGAGCGCCTTCCCGATACGTGTTCGACACTGCGATCGGAACCGAACGCGGTGGACCTACCTTCCAGGTTGTCGGTGTTCGGTCCGACTCGGCTGACCGCCGACCAACTCGACATCCTGCACGCGCTCGCGCACCACCGCGACGTCCACATCTGGATCCCACACCCCAGCCCGTCGATGTGGGCCACACTCGCCGACATCCCAGCAGCCACCCGACGACGAGACGACGTGACCGCTCTGGCCGTCGAGCACCCGCTGCTGGCGAGTCTGTCGCGCGACGTGCGGGAACTGCAGGCAACCATCGGCTCGATCGCCGATCACACCGTGCACCACGAAGGGCCCGAACCAACGCGGACCTTGCTCGGAACGATCCAATCCGACATCGCCGGCGACGAAGTGCCCTCTCGCGCAACGACGGTCGGCGATCCGGCGCTCGCCGACGGCACCGTACAGATTCACGCATGTCATGGGCCTGCTCGCCAGGTCGAGGTGCTGCGCGAGTCTCTGCTGCATCTGTTCACCGACGACCCGACTCTCGAACCCCGTGACGTGCTCGTCATGTGCCCGGACGTCGAGACCTATGCGCCGCTGATCCGTGCCAATTTCGGCCAGGCCACATTGGTGCATCCCGGTCATCGACTGCGGGTCCGGCTTGCCGATCGGGGCCTGCGTCGCACCAATCCGGTACTGGATGTGGTGGCGACGGTGCTCGACTTTTCCGAGGGGCGAGTGACGGCCAGCGAACTACTCGATTTCGCGGCGAGCGGCCCGGTGCGGCAGAAGTTCTCGTTCACCGACGACGACCTCGAACGCCTCCGCGAATGGGTCGCCACGTCCGGAGCCCGCTGGGGCTTGACGGTGCGACAACGAGAATCCTTCGGTTTGAACAACTTTCGGCAGAACACCTTCAAGTCCGCACTCGACCGTATTCTCCTCGGGGTAGCGGCGGACGAGAGTGGGAACGACTATCTCGACCTCGCGCTGCCCCTCGACGACGTGGACAGTAACGACATCGGGCTTGCGGGCCGATTCGCCGAGCTGGTCGACCGGCTCGCCTCGGTACTACGGGCGCTGTCCGGGCGCGCCCCGGTGACC
Organism: Rhodococcus sp. JG-3; assembly: GCF_000482405.1. NCBI lineage: Bacteria > Bacillati > Actinomycetota > Actinomycetes > Mycobacteriales > Nocardiaceae > Rhodococcus > Rhodococcus sp. JG-3. Next base: position 4,126,051 of record NZ_KI519398.1, on the reverse strand, counting down.
GAATGGACGCGGCAGCTCGGCCGCACCCTCGATCTGCTTGCCGACGTGCCCACCGCCGACGAATGGCAATTGGCGCAAGCGCATCGCGAGATCGCCGAGGCCACCGAACACGGCGACACCGCCGAGCTGCGGCTGGCGGACGTGCGCGCCATGCTCGGTGGCCGGCTGACCGGCCGCCCCACCCGAGCGAACTTTCGCACCGGAGAGCTCACCGTGTGCACGATGGTGCCGATGCGATCGGTCCCGCACCGCGTCGTGATCCTTCTCGGTCTCGACGACGAGGTGTTCCCCCGTGTCGGCAGCCTCGACGGAGACGACGTCCTCGCACGCGACCCGGCCGTCGGCGAACGCGACACCCGCAGCGAGGACCGACAGCTACTGCTCGACGCCGTGATGTCCGCCGAAGAAAAGCTACTGCTCTTCTACACCGGTGCCGACCCCGTCGACGGATCGACCAAGCCGCCCGCGATCCCACTGCGCGAGTTGATGGACGTCCTCGACGTGACCGCCGGCCGTAGCGTCGAACACCGGCATCCACTGCAGCCCTTCGATCCTCGGAATTTCGAGGCCCGACACCCGTTCAGCTTCGACACGGTGGCGTTGGCGGGCGCCGTGTCTCAGCAGCGACCGTCCGTACCGGTGCCGTTGTTCTTGCCAGATGCACTGCCCCCAGCGAATTCGGGCGACGTGGAACTCGCGGACGTGATCGCGTTCGTGGAGAATCCGGTTCAGGCGTTTCTGCGTCAACGTCTCGGGTTTCGAGTTCCCGAGCTCGAAGACAATCTGGCGGACAGTCTCGACATCGAACTGGATCCGTTGTCTCGGTGGAACATCGGCGATCGGATGTTGGCAGCGGTGCTGGCCGGCACGGACATCGGCGAATTCGCCGACGCCGAGTGGCGGCGAGGCACGTTGCCTCCGTTTCATCAAGGTCGACGCGAGATGTCCGACATCCGCCGAGTCGTCGGAATCATCGCCGACGCGGCCGCGCCGTTTCACGACGGCCCGGCCGAGACCACCGACATCGTGGTCGATCTCGGTGATGGGCGACGTCTGACCGGTACCGTCATCGGCATTCACGACCGGACACTCGTGCGTTCGTCCTATTCACGGCTGGCGGCCAAGCACAGGCTCGCGGCGTGGGTGCGTCTGCTGGCGGTGGCAGCGTCCGAGCCGGGGGAGTGGAGCGCGGTCACCATCGGGCGCGCCAGCGGAATGCGTCCGCCTCGCCGGTCCCGCCTGACGACCCCTCCGAATCCCCTCGCGGTACTCCGTGACGTGGTGGACCTGCGGGATCGCGGATTGGTTGCGCCGCTGCCGATCTCGACCGGGACGGCAGCTGCCTACGCGGAGAAGCGGTTCGGCGGCGGATCGATCGAGGACGGTTACGAATCTGCCGGTTGGGCGTGGCGCGGCGATTTCGGTGACGGCACCGACCGATCGTTGCGATACGTGCACGGCCCGTCGCTCTCGTTCGGAACGTTGCTCGATCCGAGCCCTCTCGACGACGAGACCGACCCCGCGAACGAGCAGAGCCGCTTCGGAGTTCTCTCCCGCCGGTTGTGGGATCCATTGCTGACCGCAGAGAACATGGGGAACGCATGACCGCCGCACGCGGATTCGACCTCCTCGGTCCGATGCCGACCGGGACGACCGTGCTCGAGGCCAGCGCCGGAACGGGCAAGACGTACGCGATCGTCGGACTTGCGGCGCGGTACATTGCCGAAGGACTGGCCGAGATCTCGGATCTACTGCTGGTGACGTTCAGTCGGGCCGCGACCCAGGAACTGCGCGATCGCACCCGCAGCCGGTTCGCGTCGATCGCCCGAGACCTCGGGGATCCGGACGCTGCGCGTGGTGCGCGCGACCCTCTCGTCGCCTTTCTCGCCGCGGCAGACGACGAGGAAGTGGACAGGCGGCGCCGGCGACTGCGTAAAGCGCTGTCGGACTTCGACGCCGGGACGATCGTCACCACGCACAGCTTCTGTCAACGCATGCTCGACGGGCTGGGTATCGCGGGTGAGCGCGAACCCGAATCCACGTTCGTCGAGTCGGTGTCGGATCTGCTCGAGCAGGTGGTCGACGATCTGTATCTGCAGATGTTCAGCGGCGATGACGAGGCACCACCGTTCGGGCGACGCGACGCCCAACAACTGGCCGCGGCTGCCGTCGGAGATCAACAGTCGATCCTGTACCCCGACATCGACGACCTCGACGGTGACGACGGCAACCGGGAAGCCGCCCTGCGGGTGCAGTTCGCTCGGGAGGCCCGCCGTGAGGTCGAGCGTCGCAAACGTCTTCTCGGCATCCGCGACTACAACGATCTACTCGGACTGCTGCACTCGGTGTTGTCCGATCCCGTGCACGGGGAGGCAGCATGCGCGCGCGTGCGAGACCGGTTCCGTGTCGTGTTGATCGACGAATTCCAGGACACCGACCCCATGCAGTGGGACATCTTGCGCCGGGCCTTTCACGGCTACACGACATTGATCCTCGTCGGAGATCCGAAGCAGGCCATCTACGCTTTCCGCGGTGCCGAAGTGCTGAGTTATCTGGATGCGGTGCAGTCGGCCGATCATCTGTACGAGCTGACGGCGAACTGGCGTAGCGACTCCGGGCTCCTCGACGCGTTGGACCATCTCTACGGAGGTGCCGCTCTCGGACACGACGATATCGTCGTCCATCGCGTCGAAGCGCGGAACTCGTTCTCGCGCATGGCAGGACATCCTCCGCTGCGGCTGCGCTATCTCCCGCGCACCGGAGCAGGGCCGTTACGTTCGGGATTTCCGGCGGTGGATCGACTTCGCTCTCGGGTGGCTGCGGATGTGGCGGCCGAGATCGTGACGCTCCTGTCAGGGAACGCCGTCATGGACCGGCCGGACGGGCCGAGGACGGTCGAACCGCGGGACATTGCGGTGTTGACTCGCACGACCAAACAGGTTGCGCTGATTCGAGATGCACTCGACGCAGTGGGTGTGCCGTCGGTGGTGTCGAGCAGCACCAGCGTCTTCGGCACCGACAGTGCTCGACACTGGTTGTGGCTACTGCAAGCGATCGAACAACCGCACCGCACCGACCGCGTCAGACTCGCAGCCCTGACACCTTTGCTCGGTTGGACTGCCGCCCAACTCGATTCCGGAGCCGAGGACGCTCTGTCGCAGGTGAGCAGCCGGCTGCGTGAGTACTCCGTGCTGTTCGACGAGGCGGGTTTCGCGGCAGTGTTCGAGCGGGTGTCGGCGCAGTCGGGTCTCGATGCTCGGTTGCTCGCGGTCGAGGCAGGGGAGCGCACGATGACCGACCTGCGGCACATCGCCCAACTACTCAATCGTGCAGCGGTATCCGAATCGTACGGAATCACCGCTCTCACTCGGTGGCTCACCGATCGAATCAAGGAACCGGCAGCCGGCGGGTCCACCGATCGCAGCCGCCGACTCGACAGTGACTCGGCGGCAGTGCAGATCATGACAACGCACGGGAGCAAGGGGCTGGAATTTCCCGTCGTCTACCTTCCGTACGCCTGGGACACGCTCTACTTCAGCTCACCGTCGACCCTGCTGCTGCACGAGGACGGCCACCGCATCCGGGACGTCGGCGGTCCCTCCGGGGCCGGCTACGCAGCACGGAAGCTCGTCAACGATCGTGAAGAAGCCGGAGAAGAACTACGGCTGCTGTACGTGGGACTCACCAGAGCCCAGTGTCAGGTGGTGTTGTGGTGGGCACCGGGACGCAACACTGCTACGTCGTCGTTGCACCGCATGCTGTTCGGCCGCATTCCGGGGATTGCGCAGCCGGAGCCGTCGTACAAGGTGCTCGACGACGCCACCACCGCCAACCGCTTGCAGTCCTGGGTCGGTCCGTCAGCGGATCTGATCTCGATCGAGGCAGTCGGCCCCACACCACCCTCGGATCAGCAGTGGGTGCGCCCCGAGGAGGAACACCGCGACGTCACTGCCGCTCGCTTCGGGCGTGCTCTGGATCTGCTGTGGCGTCGAACGTCGTACTCGGCCTTGACCGCTCACGCGCACGATGCGTCGCCCGTCGAGCCGGAGGTGGGGGTGACCAGTGAGGCCGAGCGGCCCGAGAAAGCGGATGAGCCTGTCGAACCTCCGCTGGGAAGCGCGAACCCGGACGAGCCCGTGGACGGGATCGCGTCACCGATGAACGGCATGCCGGCCGGTGCCGCATTCGGAACCCTGGTGCACGAGGCCCTCGAGCACGTCGATACCTCCGCAGCCGATCTACTGTCCGAACTCGAGCAGCGCTGCAGAGCTGCCGTTGCCTCACGAATGGCAGATGTCGATCCGACGGCTCTGGCAGCCGCCCTGTTGCCGGTGATGCAGACACCGCTGGGCTTCGGGACGCTGGGCGACATCGCGCCGAACGACCACCTGGCCGAGCTGGATTTCGAGCTACCCTTGGCCGGAGGCGACGACCCGGTGGACTCGAGCGTGACTCTGACATCGGTTGCGCAGCTGCTGCGTCGACATCTCGACCCGGCGGATGTCCTCGCGGACTACGCCGATCTGCTCGATGCAGTGGAAGTCACCCCACTGCGCGGCTTTCTCACCGGAAGTATCGACTCCGTTCTTCGGGTACCCGGCCCTCGCTACATCGTGGTCGACTACAAGACCAACCGCCTGGCCCGAGGCGATCTGACGACCGGCAATTTCACGCGCGAGAAGATGGCGCAGGAGATGATGCGGTCGCACTATCCGCTGCAGGCCATTCTGTATGCCGTTGCGTTGCACAGGTATTTGCGATGGCGGCAACCGAACTACCGGCCGGAGACGCATCTCGGCGGAGTACGGTACCTGTTCGTTCGGGGCATGGTGGGGCCGCAGACTCCGGCCGGCTGCGGTGTGTTCGACTGGGATCCGCCTGCGGCACTGGTGGTCGAGTTGTCGGATCTGCTCGCCGGAAAGGTACAACGATGACGAGTGTCTCGACGGCGCTGCGAGGCAGCGGAATTCTGCGGTCCTTCAACGACGCCGGTGTACTGACAGCGGCCGACGTGCACGTGGCGTTGCGGCTCGGTGCCCTGGCCGGGGAAGCCTCCGAACCGGTGCTGCTCGCCACGGCTCTGACAGTGCGCGCAGTGCGATCCGGATCGATATGTCTCGACCTGCAGCGCCTGCGGGATGTCACGGTGGACGAGGAATCGGACGTGGATCCAAGCCTTCTTCCCTGGCCCGATCTGTCCGACGTTCTCGACGGGTTGGCGGTCAGCCCGCTCGTGGTCGGCAGCGCCAACGGGCCGCTGACGCCGCTGAAGCTGGTGCGCACCGACCTGGGTGAACTGCTGTACCTGGATCGATATCACCTGCAGGAGAACACAGTTCGAGGCATACTCGACGCTCGATCGCAGTCGCACCCCGTCGTCGACGGTGCAAAGATCGACCGTGCGTTGGCCGAATTGTTCATCGACGAATCCGGCGCACCCACCACCCCTCCCGATCGACAGCGGATTGCAGCAGCCCTCGCGGCGACGCACTGGACCACGGTCATAGCGGGCGGGCCGGGCACCGGTAAGACCCACACGGTGGCTCGAGTTCTCGCGCTGTTGGTTCGAGAACACGGCAGCGATGTGAGAATCGGTCTTGCCGCCCCCACCGGCAAGGCTGCCGCTCGTCTGCAGGAGTCGGTGGCCGAGCAAGCGGGACTGCTGGGTCTCCCGGCAGAACTGAAAGCAATGACTCTGCATCGCCTGCTCGGGTGGAAACCGGGCAGCAAGACCAGGTTTCGTCATGACTCCCACAATCGACTGCCCTACGACGTGGTGGTGGTCGACGAGACGTCGATGGTGTCGTTGACGATGATGTGCCGCCTGCTCGAAGCAGTTCGACCGGAATCGCGGTTGATACTGGTGGGCGATCCCGATCAGTTGACGTCCGTCGACGCCGGAGCAGTGTTGGCCGACCTCGTCGCACGGCCGGTCACTGGCACCGAGAACCCTGTGTTGGCGCACCTGGTCGACGCGGATTTCGACGCAGCCGAGGATCCGGACGAGGCGGCGCTCAGTGCATTCGAGCGAGACAGGTTGCGCGGCGGAGTGGTTCGGCTCAGCCGCGGTCGACGATTCGGTGGCGCGATCGCCCGTCTGGCCGTCGCAGTTCGAGACGGCCGCGGTGACGAGGTGATGAAACTACTCGAATCCGGTGACGACCAGATCTCGTTCCATGCACCCGAGGACACCGACGCATTGCGGGCCGACGTGGTCGACACCGCCGCCGAGGTCACAGCGGCGGCAACCCGCGGTGACGCCGCCGCGGCGCTGCTGGGACTGGAGAAGCATCGACTTCTGTGCGCGCACCGTGAGGGGCGGTGGGGCGTTGCGCTGTGGGATCGGCTAGCACTCGAGTGGGTGGGAGAAGCGAACAAGACCTTCCTCGACCCCGCCTACTGGTACCCCGGTCAGCCGCTGCTGGTGACGGCCAACGATCACGAAGCGCGAATCTACAACGGAGACACGGGTGTTGTGGTGTCGGGTGAGAACGGAACTCCGATGGCTGCCTTCGCGCGGGGTCGCGCCCACGTTCTCATTCACCCGAACGTCCTCTCTGCCGTCCAGACCGTGTACGCGATGACGATTCACCGGAGCCAGGGAAGTCAGTACGACACCGTGTCGGTTCTGTTGCCCGCCGAGGCATCGACTCTGCTCACTCGCGAGTTGCTCTACACCGCGATCACCCGTGCGCGGTCGCATGTACGGGTGATCGGCACCGAGGAGGCCATCCGAGCCGGAGTCGAACGTCAGGTCCTGCGGGCCAGCGGATTGCGGCGAAGGATTCTGTAGCAGTTCAGCGACAGGCGTGCCGGTCCGATCCGGCTGCAGCTGCGATACTGCGGGCAACCAACAGCCAGGTTCGGGCCAGTCCTGTCCACACCGCGATCGAGGTGCCTGTTCCCTCGGCTGCGCTGCGGTTCGAGTGTGCGGCAGCCGAGCGATGCAGGGCGAGCGCGTGTACACCGAGTTCGTCGATGTCCGCCCCCACGCACACCGAGTGCACTGTTTGCGCGTCGAGTTTGCGACCGGTCAATTGGCACAGGGTGTGCAGTGATCGCAGTTCGTCGGGAACGTCGGTGATGTCGAACGGGGGATCGGTCGGTGTCGAGTCGACACGGCTGTCCCAGGCAGTGCTGGACCGGACGCCGACGATTCCGCGCTGGAGGTCGATCGGCCCCGAGGCGGCTCCGTCTGCGGCGACGCCCCACACGCTGAGAAACGACGGATGGGGAACGTTCCACAGCTCGCGGAACGCCCGGGTCACCATCTCGGCGACGAGAGCAGCGTCGGCCCTCGAATCCGTTCGCGTGAGATCGATGACCGACCCGTCTGCGACGGGCTTGCCTCGGTCCAGCCACCCGAAGTCGAGCAATTGAACGTCGAGGGTGACCGACTCGGGTGCCTCTGGATACAGCAGCGAGGGCAGCGACGCGATCGACACCAGAGCCCCGTCTCGAGTTGCTGCGATGTCGATGTACGGCCGGAGCCCGCGCTCGCCCGGGCTGGCCTGCGCGGCCGTCACAGTGATGTAGTCCCGCATCGGCAGCGACCGCAGGTGCGCGTGCAGATTCTCGGTGAACGTGCCCCATGCACGCGCGGTGGTGGAGTCGAAATGGTCGTTCTGCACTGCGTTCACGGTGCACACCCTCTACTCGGACGAGAACTTCATTGCTGTGCCCGTGACGGTAGCGAGGGGGTCCGACAAGAACGGCCCGTCAGTAGACGTCGCGCAGATAGCGCTTGGCGCGCTTGAGGTCGTTCACGTAGTCCTCCGCGGCGTCGGAGGAGCGCCCACCGTGTTCGGCGACGACCTCGTGGAGTGCCTCGTCGACTCCCTGCGCCATGCGTGACGCGTCTCCACAGACGTAGATCTGTGTGCCTTCTTCGAGCCAGCCGTACAGCTGTTTTCCGGCCTCGCGCATGCGGTGCTGTACATAGATCTTCTCGAACTGGTCGCGCGAGAACGCCAGATCCAGCCTGGTCAACAGACCGTCACGCTCGAAGTCCGTGAGTTCGTCCTCGTAGAGGAAGTCGCTCGCTCGATGTTGGTCTCCGAAGAACAGCCAGTTTCGGCCCGATGCACCGCGAGCCCGACGTTCGTGCAGAAACGCACGGAACGGTGCTACTCCGGTGCCCGGACCGATCATGATGATCGGAGTGTCGTCGGAAGGAAGTCGGAACGACTTGTTGGCCGAAAGAAACACTCCCGCTTCCTGCGCGTCGCCGACACGATCTGCCAAGTACGTCGAGCACACCCCGCCGCGATCTCGCTCGGCCGATCGATATCTCACGGTCGACACGGTCAGGTGAACGCTTCCCTCGTGCGCTGTCGGCGACGACGAGATCGAATAGACGCGGTGCTGCAGGGGACGGAGCAGGCCCAGGAATTCGGCGGGGTCGAGAGCACCCGACCGATCGAGGTCGAGAACGTCGACGACGTCGCGTCCCCATGTCCACGCGTCGAACGACGCCCGGTCGCCGTTCTGCAGCACGTGGTCGAGTTCGGCGTCACCGGCCCGCTCGGCGATGGCTTCTATCAGGTCCATCGAGGGTATGCCGATTTCGTATTCGGTGGTCAGGGCCTGGGCGAGGGTGATTTCTCCGGACTTGGTGTGGACGGCCGTGTCTGCGGGGACACCGAGACGGTCGATGACGGCCGAGACCAGTGCGGCGTCGTTGACGGGTTTGACGCCGAATCCGTCTCCCGCCTCGTAGGTGATTCCGCTGTCACCGAGGTCGATCGAGAAGTGTCGTACTTCTTTCGCAGAGGTGGGACCGGACAGCAATCGGTTGCTCGACACCTGTGCGCGGTACGGATTCTTCCGATTCCACGGTGACCGCTTCGATGCTGTTCGGGTGGTGCCGAGGTCGCCGGTTCGAGCGTCGATGTCCTGTACCTGCCTTGCCGTAGCTGTCGTGATCGGTCGAATGTCGAGAGTTCGAGAACCCCGCGGTATCGAAATGCCCGAACTGATCGAAACCTTAGTAGGGACCGCTCAGTTGCGGTGCAGCACCTCGATACCGTCCACGGAGTAGACGACGTCGTATCCGGTGGTCAGTGCCCGGTCGATCGCCTGCCGATCGCCGCGTTCGTCGGTCGGCCAACCCGCGGGCCGTTCTCGGTTGACGACGATCCAATCCGGGACGGTCGAGTCGGTCGGTCGCTGCGGAAACACCGAGACGTCGTGGTCGGCGACGAGTTGTGCCACGAGGTTGTTCGACGCTGCAACGCGGTCACCGGCGGGGATCCAGGCCGAGATGTCGCGGGCAGTGGCTGCTTGTGGATCGACACGCCACTCCTCGGCGTGCACCATCCGCGACATGGGCAGGAACGGTAGTGCCACCAGTGCGAACGCAGCGACGAAGGCGACGATCGCTCGTCGACCTCGTTCGGTCAGCTGGGCGTGGCGCTCGCTGCGTGCCAAGGCGTCGATCAGGGCGACGAAGACGATCACCATCAGAATGGCGTTGTAGTGGTAGATCGGTTTCCAGAAGTTGGTGTTGTCGCTGAGGAAGCGCCAGGCGACCGTCGGTACCGCGACCAGCAGGAGTGGAGAGCGCAGCGCGAAGAACCCCGTGACGGCAAGCAGCAGAAACGCCGTTGCGGCCCGGGAGTCTCCGGCAACCAGACCGTGCGCGGTATCGGCGATCCCTTCGCCGATGGGCGGCAATTTCGAGCCCTGGCCGTACGAGTCGTCGGAGCTCAGCGCGGGAACGATCACCTTGACGGCCACTATCACCCAGGTCAGCCCCCACACCGCGGTCATCGCGCCCAGGATGCGCGGGCGGCCGGTGGTGAACAGGGCAACCAGTGCGCCGATGACGACGACCGTCAAACCCATGTCCTCTTTGACGAACACCAGCGGAAGAGCCCATGTCAGAGCGGGCACCCAGCGTTCGCGAACGAGAGCCACCAGGGACATCGCCAATAACGGCATCGCGAAGGCCACTTCGTGGAAGTCGAAGTTCAGCGCGGCTTGTACGCCCCACGACAGGCCGAACGCGCCGGCAATCACTGTTCCGACGACAGTGCCGAATTTCTGCACCGCCAATCGGCTGATCGGAATCACCGCGAGCGCGAACAGAACCGCCTGAGCGATGAGCAGCGTTTCGGCATGAGGGAAGACGCGATACACCGGGCCGAGCAGGGTCGTGATCGGCGAGAAGTGATCGCCGAGAGTGTTGTAGCCGGTGCCCAGCAAATCGGAGGTCGGAGCCCGGAACTGCGAGTACGACGCCACCTGCTGCACGAAAATACCGAGGTCGAAGCCCGATGTGCGCAGTTGACGGTGGCCGAGAACGGACATCGTGGAGTACAGCGATGCAAGGAGCACGAACGCGACGGTCGGGACCATCACATCGGGAGACCGGAGTCTCCTGCGCAGACGGCCGATGACACGTGTGCCGGTCGTAGTTGCGGCGACGCTATCGCCGTCGGTGACGACCTGGGATTTCTCGGTAGTGGTCACGAGATGGCATGTTTACCGGACCGACGTGAGATCTTCCTGAGAAACGCCGGTCAGCGCTTGCGTTTCTTCCCCTGTGTGCGCCGCGGCGGCTGCGAGGTCAGGTGGTAGTACAGCGCGTCCTCGGAGTCCTCCACGACGACGTCGATGTAGTCGCCCACCTCGAGGTAATCGTTGACTGCGATGCGATCGGTCGAGCCGATCACGGCTTTGACCGAGCGTGCGGGGACGAGCCCACGGCGCCCGTCCGGACCGACGGCCAGGGCGTAGCGGGGGCCGGTGCGCGTGACGCGTGCCCGGATGAAGTCGGGGTCCTTGGGGATCGGGTCGGGTGCCACCACGCTGCCGTCCTTCGAGGCGGCGGTCAGCGAGTCGAGCTGCGCGGCGAGATCGTCGGCCATGGCGTCGACTTGATCGAGCAGGTGCGCCATGTGCGCGGCGTAATCGGTGTGCTTCTTGGTCGGTTTGAGTGCTTCACCGGGCTTGTACATGTCCTCGTGGGTCAGCTCGCCCCACGCGTCCTGCAGTCGAGTCTTGACCTGAACCTCCACCTTCACGTCGAGGTCGCCCTGATGAGTGGCCACTCGTACGACAAGCACAGCGTGATATGCCCGGTATCCGCTCGGCTTGGGAAACGAGACGTAGTCGGTGGGAGGCTGCGCGAACCGCACCGAGCATTTCGGATCGGTACACGCGCGCTCGAGTGCGGTGACGAACGAGAGCTGGTCCCGTGGGGTCTTGCACAGCACCTTGATGCCGACCAGATCGGGCAGTGCGTCGGCCACGGCGTCGGCGTCGTGGGGCTCGCTGATGCGTCCCTCGGACAGATAGCGACGGAGTTTGTCGGCGGATCTGCCGGGGTCCTTGATCCGCGCGGTCTGGGCATTGAGTCTGTCTCGGTCGACATCTTCGAGTATCTCGTCGGCGATGGTCTCGAGAAAATTCTGTGCGGTGACGAGTGCGGCTTCCCACGCGCGACGACGATGCAGATACAGCTCTTCTACCAAGTCGTCGATGCTGCTGAGCGATGTCACGAGCCGAGGTTAACCCAGAGGCCCGACCAATCCCGGCGGTGGCGCGCGATCGGCCGTCGATGCGGGCGAACCCGGTTTAAGCTCTTCCGCATGACCGTGGCATCTGTGCAGAACGACGACTTCGTCGCGCAGTTCGATCCGTTCCGTCGCGAGCTGTTGGCGCACTGTTACCGCATGACCGGGTCCATCCACGACGCCGAGGACATGCTCCAGGAGACCTACATCCGCGCCTGGCGGGGGTACGCCAAGTACGAGGGCCGGTCGTCGCTGCGAACCTGGCTGTATCGAATCGCAACGAACACGTGCCTCACCGCCCTCGAGGGGCGAGCCAAGCGTCCGCTTCCTACCGGGCTGGGCGCGCCGAGTTCGGGCCCGACCGACGAACTCGTGCAGAACAACGAGGTGCCGTGGCTCGAACCGATTGCCGACTCGGATCTGGCCGACTCGAACGACCCGGCCACGTTGGTGGTGGGGAGGGAGTCGGTTCGCCTCGCGTTCGTCGCGTCGCTGCAGCATCTGTCGTCGAGACAACGCGCAGTGCTGTTGATGCGCGAGGTGTTGCAGTGGAAGGCCTCCGAGGTCGCCGAGGTTCTCGCCACGACGACCACTGCGGTCAACAGCCTCCTGCAGCGGGCCCGCGAGCGACTGGAGGAGATCGCTCCGGAACTGGACAACGTGGAACCCATCGAATCTGCCGAACTGCGCCAGCTCCTGGCCCAGTACGTGGAGTGCTTCGAGCGTTACGACATCGACCGGCTGGTCACACTCTTCACCTCGGACGCGGTGTGGGAGATGCCCCCGTTCGTCGGCTGGTATCAGGGAGCCGAGACGATCGGATCTCTCATCCGAAACAATTGCCCCGCACAGGGAGCGGGCGACATGCGGATGGTGGCAACATCAGCGAACGGTCAACCTGCGTACGGGCTCTACATGGTGGGCGAGGACGGAATACATCGACCGTTCCAACTACACGTTCTCGACGTCGACGCTCGAGGCGTCGGGCATGTCGCCTGCTTCTTCGATCTGTCGCTGTTCGATCGATTCGGACTGCCCGACCGCCTCTGAGCGACATCAGCTCGTCGGAACGGCCGAGGGGTCCATCCACATCACTTCCCACACGTGATCGTCCAGATCACGGAATGCTCGGCCGTACATGAACCCATGATCCTGCGGTTCCATCCACTTCGATCCACCCGCAGCGATGGCCGCGTCCGTGAGTGAGTCGACCTCGGCGCGGCTGTCGGCCGAAATACACATCAGTACCTCACGAGCGGACGTCGTGTCGCAGATCGAATCGGAGATGAAACCCCCGAACCTCGATGTGGCCAGAAACATCACCGTGGCCTGGTCGCTGACGATCATCGAGGCGGTGTTCTCGTCGCTGAAAATCTCGTTGAACTCGAAGCCGAGACCCTCGAAGAATGCGCGGGTGGCCACGACATCGCGGACAGGCATATTGGCGAACAGCAAACGGGACATGGATGACACCTATTCGTCGGGTACCGGCACGACCGTCGAACAACGGTCGTGCCGGTACTGACAACGGTCCGTCGACAAATTCACCGGTGCCGTGCCCAGACACGACGCGACCCCGCCGAGACGTGCTCGACGGGGCCGCGGACTGCGAAATAAAGGGGGAAGGACGTTACCGGGTGATCTGCGCGAGGCGGGAAAGCATCCGCGAGAAAACACGGCCGTCGTTGCCGAGATCGGCGTAGGGGTCTGCTGTGGTGTCCGACACGGTGGCGTCGGGCGCCACGGCAGCGAGGGTGCGCGCCAAGCGGGTGCGGCGCTCGATGGCGTCGAGGATGTTGGCGTCCAGCGTTGAAACTTCGTCGAAGAGTTGGTCGACGTCTGCGATCGCATTGTCGGCATTGCTGGTGCCGGCTGCGAGCGAATCGATCTGAACAGTCACATCGTCTCCTTTTGTTCGCGTCCTGAGGTGTGAGTCGTTCGTCCGAGCCGAACCGTTACAACCCAAAATGTGTGAACGCGATGTTTCGTCTCGCAAACCAAGATGCCCACTGGACGGGCCTGGGCCAACCTTTACGGGGTGTGATGCTGCATACAGTTCGTTCGGTTCGATTTGCTCCGGCCTTCCGAACCGAGGCGTCGGAGTGGTTGCGCTCACGCCGTTCCGGGTAGCCAGGTCGTCGATACCCCCACGTGCAAGGAGTGAGCGATGCGATACGACTACCTGATCATCGGCGGCGGAATGGTTGCCGACAGTGCTGCTCGTGGGATTCGTGAACACGACGCAACGGGTTCCATCGGGATCTTCGGAGCCGATTCCGACGAGCCGTACACGCGCCCCGCGTTGTCGAAGAAGTTGTGGACCGACAGCGACTTCGGCCGTGATCAGGTTCCGCTCGGCACCGCCTCGGACACCGGTGCCGAGGTCCATACGGGTACGCGTATCGCGTCGGTGGACCGGTCGAAGCAGGCGGTCACGACAGCGGCCGGTGAGACCCACGAGTACGGAACGCTCTTGTTCGCAACCGGCGCAGCGCCGACGCAGATCGACCTGTCGCCCAGTCCACGAGTGATCTACTTCCGCACCTTCGCCGATTACCGGATGTTGCGGGAACTGACCGAGACCGCGGAGCACATAGCGGTGGTGGGCGGCGGCTACATCGGAACGGAAATCGCAGCAGCGCTGTCTCAACAGGGTGTCAAAGTCACCCTCGTCACGTCCGACGACGTCGTGGGCAGCCACATGTTCCCCCGCTCGCTGGCCGCCGGATTCGACAAAGGGTTCTCCGATCACGGGGTCACCGTGCGCCGAGGAACCAAGGTCACGTCGGGAGCGGAGGCGTCGGCTCGTGTTCAACTGCAATTGGACGACGGGTCCGCGGTGGAAGCAGATGGGGTCGTGTTCGGCCTCGGTGTCCGGCCCAGCACAGACCTGGCCGAGGCGGCAGGTCTCGAGGTGGACAACGGCATCGTCGTCGACGAGTTCCTGCGCACCGCGGACGAGCACATCTACGCGGCCGGCGACGTGGCCAACTACCCGGACGCCATTCTCGGTCGCCGACGCATCGAGCACGTGGACAACGCAACCGAGATGGGCAAAGCGGCGGGCCGCAACATGGCAGGTGCCGGCGCGGCCTACACCTACACTCCGTACTTCTACTCCGACGTGTACGACGACGGCTACCAGGCAATCGGAACGGTGGCAACGTCGCTGAACACGGTGGAGGACTGGAAGACGATCGGCAAAGAAGGCGTCGTCTACTACCTCGACGACGATGCCGTCGTGCGCGGGGTACTGATGTGGAATGTCTGGGAGGGGCTGGACGAGGCGCGCACCTTGCTGGCCGAGAAGAAGCCGCACACGGAGGAAACCCTGAAGGGGTTGATCTGAACTTTCTGGAACACTCGACGGCGAGCACGCCGGACCGCGGTGCGACCGAGGAGAAATCATGTCTCAGTTCGATGCAGGCGATTCGGCACAGCAGCGCGCTCGATTCGATGACCGGGTGCATCGCCTCTGTGCCGACTGTCGGCTACCCGGCCATTCCGAGCCCTTGTCCGACGCCGCCGCAACGGCCGTCGCGGCGGGCAGGGTCGACGGAGCAACCAGAACGGTGCTCATCGCTCGGTGGCGTGCGGGGCGTTCTCTCCCGTCGGTCGGGGGATTCGGAACCTTGCGGCAGTTGGTGGACGAGCGAGATCGATGGCGTGCCAAGGATTCGTCGGGTAAGCCCGGCGCGGCCTTGGTCTACAAGTTGCGAGTCGCGGAGTCGAACAAGCGGATCGAGCATCTGCGAACCACGGTGGTGATGTCGAACCGGCATTACGCCAACGGCGTCCGCGCGGCACGCAAGGAACGTCGCGAAGGTATTCATCTCGACCTGGAACAGCGCGACGCGGTCTTCGATGCATTGATGCACACGCCCGCACCCCTCAAGTACGGGGTGCTCGCCGAGCGAGGTCTGACGTTGGCGGACGCCGCAAAGGATCGAGTCAGCACGTTTGCACGTAGAACGCCCATCGACAAACGGGTGCAGTGGGCAGCCGGGGTGGTCGATCAGTTGATCGATCGCAAAGACGACCGATTCTCGGACCGCTACGACACGCTGCTGTTTCTCGCGGGCACCTCGTTCGATCGCATACTTCGCTCGCCGGCGTGGCAGTCGACGTACTTCGAGTTTCAGCGAAGCCAGGTCGATCTGTTCGTCGAGCTCGCCGAAATCTCGGTCGATGCAACGTCTTTGCGCTCGGTGGGGGACGAGTTGATCCGTATAGGTCGGACGATGGTCGACGAGGACACGGCGGAACAGGTCGAATCACGTCGCCGCGCACTGGAAGTCGTATGGACCCAATTGACGGGACGAGTGGCTGCGTTGGTTCGTTTGGCCGATCTGGTCGAATCTTCGGAGGGTGAAGCACGTACGTCGGACGCCATGGCTCGTGCCCACAGCCTGGACGACCGAATCGACGATCTCGTCGGACGGTCGGGCAGCCGGGAGATGTCGGCAGAGAACACGCATTTCGTCGGTGATCAGGTGCACTCCCAGTGGCGCGATCAGGTGCCGACATCGACACCCGACCGCGCCGTCGAGCTAGGCGATGATCGCGAAGAGAATGCCGGCAACCGCGAAGCTGACCACGGACAGAATCGTCTCGAGGACGGTCCACGTCTGTAGCGTTTGCTTGACGGTGAGGTTGAAGAACTTCGAGATGATCCAGAAGCCTCCGTCGTTGACGTGGCTCGCGATGATCGAGCCCGCTGCGATGGACATGGCGATCAATGCGACGGCGGGGGCCGAGTAGTCCTGCGCTGCGACGAGTGGGCCCACGATGCCACCGGTGGTGACGATCGCGACGGTGGCCGAACCCTGTGCGACACGCAGTGCACAACTGATGATGTACGCCAGGACGATGATCGGTAGACCTGCCGCCGCCATGGTGTCGGCCAGTGCGGTGCCGATCCCTGTGGCAGAGATGACCTTTCCGAAGAAAGCACCCGCGCCGACGACGAGCAACAGCATGCCGACCGGGCGCAGCGACTCACCTGTGAGCTTGCTCAGCTCCTGAACGGTGGACCCGCGGCGGATGCCCAGAACGTAGAACGCGATCAGCACGGCAATGAGAAGTGCGACGGCCGGAGTGCCGAAGAATGTCAGCACTTCGAGCAGATTGCCCGGGTCGAGCAGGATGCTGCCGAAGGTGGCACCGAGGATGAGGACCAGCGGCACCGCGATGATCGCGCCGATGGTGCCCACCGAGGGAGGCGTTGTGACCACCGGTCGTGCGGTGGTGACGGCACCGGCGCCACCGTTCGAGTCGCGGGGCGAGTCGTCCCCGTCGTTGATGAAGTCGTCCGGAACCTCGACGATGATCCGCTTACCGATCCAGTTTCCCCACACCAGGCCTGCAGCGATGAATCCGGGTATGCCACAGATGAAGCCGAACAGGATCAGCCAACCGAGATTGACCTCGAGCAGTCCACCGAGTGCCACCGGCCCGGGGTGCGGCGGCAAGAATGCGTGCGTCATCGACAAGCCGGCGAGCATCGGCAACGCGTACAGCACCAGCGACTTTCCGCCTTGGCGCGCGGCGACGTACACCAGCGGGGCGAGCACGAAGATGCCGATGTCGAAGAACACCGGGATACCGAAGATCAATCCGAGCAGGCCCATCGCGACGGGTGCGCCGCGTTCGCCGAAAATTCCGAGCAACTTGGCGGTCAACGCCTGTGCGCCGCCGGACTTCTCGAGTATGGCCCCCAGTACGGTGCCGAGGCCGATGATGACGGCGATATGCCCGAGAATTCCGCCGAAGCCGGTCTCGAGCAACGACTCGTTGCTCTTGATCGCGGTTCCGACGATTTGATTGACCGGAAGACCGGCAGCCAGGGCCAGGCCGAGTCCGACGATGAGCAGTGCGACGAACGGTTCCAGTTTGATCTTGATGATCACGACGAGCAACACGGCGATTGCTATGCCGCACAGCACCAGAAGGCCGGGTGTCGAGGTTCTCAGCCAGTCGACGGCAGAATTCATGACAGTTCTTTCTCGTTGGCGGTTTCGATGGCGTGGACGAATGCCCGGGCTCGTGCTGCGATGTCGTCCCACTGAGCGGTAGCAACAGAATTCGGCGGCACCACATCCGTGCCGGCAGTTACTGCCACTGCTCCGGCTGCCAGAAAGTGCGCGGCATTTGCGGCGTTGACGCCGCCGGACGGGACCAGACGTGCATCCGGGAACGGACCGAGCAGATCCTTGAAATAGGCCGGTCCGACGGTGCGCGCCGGGAAAATCTTCACCGCGTCTGCACCGAGGTCGAGCGCGGTCATCACCTCGGACGGGGTGAGTGCCCCCATCATCAGCGGTATGCGCGCGGCGGTCACCACGGCGGCGACGTCTGACCGCAGCCCCGGTGTCACGACGAAACTGGCACCCGAGTCCAGGGCGGCCCGGGCTTGATCGGCTGTGAGGACCGTTCCGGCCCCGACGATGGCACCCGCATCGGATGCGGCCCGGATGAGGTCGAGGACTCCCGGCGTGGTGAACGTGAGCTCCACAGCGCGAATTCCGCCGCCGGCCAGGGCGTGTGCGAGTGCGGCGGGATCCGAGATGTGCGGCGCGCGCACCACGGCAAGTGCGCGGTCTTCGAGAATTGCCGTCAGTGCATTCACGACGTCTGCTTTCTGGCTGAGTCCATACGCAGGGCATGGCCTGCCAAGGAGTGGGTGGGAAGAAAATCGTCTATCGCGAACGTGCCGTTGACCATCACGTGGCTGATTCCCTCGGCCTGCTGTTTGGGCTCTTCGAACGTGGCGGTGTCTCGAACGGCGTCCGGGTCGAACACCACGAGATCGGCAGCATGACCCACGGCGATCGTGCCGCGCCTGCGCAGTCGTAACCGTGCAGCCGGACGACCCGTGAGGTGATTGATGCACTCCTCGAGTGAGAGCAGTTGCTCGTCCCGCACGTAGTGGCCCAGATAGCGGGGGAACGTTCCCCAGGCACGCGGATGTGGCTTTTCGCCTACGAGAATGGCGTCACTGCCGCCCATATGGCGCGGATGCTGCATGATCTCGCGAACGTTCTCCTCGTGCCCGACATGCTGCAGGATGGTCGTGGCCAGAGCGTCGCGGCGTAGAAAGTCGAAGAACACGTCGACCGGCTCGAGCCCTTCGTCCGCCGAGATGTCGGCCATCGTGCGACCGACGTACCGGTCGAGTTCCGGGTTCGATACTCCACTGAGCTGAATCGTCTCCCACTCGACGGTGACTCCGTGGCAGCCGTCCGAGCCGTCGACATCGACGTCCTGCGCTATGCGGCGACGCTCGGCCGGATCGTCGAGTCGTTCCAGCGCTCGGTCCGGCCCACCCGACATCGCCCAACTCGGCAGCAGCGCAGACAGAGTCGTGGCCCCGGGTAGGTACGGATACGTATCGAGCGTGACGTCGCAGCCGTCGGCGATCGCGGAGTCGACAAGATCGAGAAATTCACGTGCCCGACCACGATTGACACCGAAGTTCATCGTTGCGTGGGTCAGATGAAGGGCGCATCCGGTTTCTCTGGAGAGATCGAGCATCTCCTGGTAGGCGTCGAGTGCACCCGCGCCGTACGACCGGGTGTGGGGAGCATAGAACCCGCCGAAGTCTGCCACTACCTCACACAGTGCTCGCAATTCGCTTGTGTCGGCATACATTCCGGGTGTGTAGGTGAGTCCGCTCGACATTCCGACGGCACCGTCCTGCAGGCCCTGCGCCAGCAACTCCTGCATGTGGGTGATCTCGGACGGCGTTGCGGGACGTCGATCGGCACCGACGGCCAGGTAGCGCAGCGTTCCCTGCGGAACCAGATATGCGGCGTTCGGGGTGATGCCTCGGTCGAGTCGGGCGAGATACTCGGCAACCGTTCGCCAGGAGAAGTCCAGATCGACGGGATTGCCGTTCCACCCGGCGATCTGTCGCCGGATGACGTCCAACGTCGCATCGTCGATGGGCGCGTACGCGATGCCGTCCTGTCCGATCACCTCGGTGGTGACACCCTGGCTGATCTTGGCGAAGTGCCCAGGATCGGTCAGCAACCCCAGATCGGAGTGTGCATGCATGTCGATGAAGCCGGGGGACAGGACGTGACCTGGTGCTGCATCGACGATTCTGTCTGCACTGGAAAGGCTTCCGGGCTCGACGAGTGCTGCAATGGTGCCATCACGGACGAGAACGTCCCGACGCAGCCGCGCGGAACCGGTGCCGTCGATGACGTCGAACCCGCGAAATAGTGTGTCCGCCATCAAGTTCTGCTTCCTAGAAAAAGGTGTGTATCAGATCGACCACGAGTGGGTCGTCGCTGTCCGAGTCGTCCACGACGGGGATCAGACGCCATTTGTCGAACGCAGTGCAGGGGTGCGAGAGGCCGAGTCGCAGCACCGCCCCCACCGGAAGTGCGTCGGCGTCGTCTGCCGGTAGTCGAAGAAAGGCATGCTGGTCGTTGAGTGCCGTCACCTCCGCGCCCTGATCCAGGAGCTCATTACCTCGAACACGTTGCGGGACGGGCATTCCTTCGTCGAATGGAAAGTCGCGCTTACCTGCGTCCAGCAATGCGAGGCCGGGCTCGGGGCGTGACACCACTCGCGCCCATCCGTGCATCGCGGAAACCAACGGCGTCTCGGTTCGGGCGGGAGTCAGCGGTGAGATCTGCGAATAGAAGCCGTCGTCGTGCGCCACGTAGGCCCCGGATCGGAGCACGACGTCGGTGCGCACGCCGTTGCCCGAGGTCAGAGAATGCAGACGTTCGACCACCAAATCCTGATACGCGCTCCCGCCTGCGGTCACAATGGCGTGATCGCCGTACAGTCCCTCGGCATCGAAGGTGCAATGTAGTGCGGCGAGAGTGTCGAGGTAGGTGCGTACTGCCGCGAGACCGGCCTCGGAACGGTCGTGGCTCAGAGCACCCTCGTAGCCGCCCACACCGGCCAGTGCGAGACGCGGTGACGCGGCGATCTCCCGTCCTACTGCGACGGCCTCCTCGGTCGTTCGCGCGCCGGTTCGTCCGTGCTCGCCGCCGAGTTCGACGACGACGGACACCGGTCGATCACCGTGGTCGGCAAGGATGCGGTTCATCTCTCGCACCGTGGCGACGCTGTCCGCCCAGCAGTAGAACTCGAACTCGGGATGCGAGTCCAGTTCGGCGGCAATCCAGTTCAGAGCAACAGGATCGACTTCGGCATTGGCGAGAACGATTCTCTCCACACCGAATGCGCGTGCCACCTGAACTTGCCAACCGGTAGCGAGGGTGATGGCCCAGCAGCCCGCATCCAGTTGTTGCTTCCACAGTTGGGGAGCCATGGTCGTTTTGCCGTGGGGTGCCAGGAGGACGCCCGCCTTCTCGGTCCACTGCGCCATCACATCGACGTTCGATGCGATGCGTGTCCTGTCGAGGGTGAGTACAGGGGTGGTGAACTCGGACAGCCGCGGCGCGGTGGCCAGAAAGCTCTCGGCGCTCTGTCCCCACGATCTCGCTGGGAGCGATTTGTGTTCGGGCCCCAGGAGTCGTCGACTCAGCGCCTCGACTCCGGCAGTGTCGATCACGGCAGTCTCCTCGAGTTTTGCGTTGCGCTATATGCAACGACGGTTGCGTATCGTGTCTTTCATTTGTAGTCTGCATCCAACGATGCATTCCCGCAAGAGTTCGAGGAGACGGACATGGCAGCCCCCCGGGTGGTGTGTGTAGGCGAAGGCCTCGCTGTCCTCGTCGCGGACCCTGGCCCACTGGAACGGTCGGAGACGTTCCATCGCACGGCTGGAGGTGCGGAAGCCAACGTGGCTCGTGTCCTCGTCCAACTGGGTGTCGAGGCTGCGTGGGTCTCGCGGGTGGGTGACGACGGGTTCGGCCGATATCTGGTCGCGGAACTCGATGCTGCCGGTGTGGACACGTCGGGCGTGATCGTCGATAACGGGCGGCCGACGGGCCTCTACATCAAGGAGCGCGGATCGGGGTCCGATCACCGTCACGACCTGCCTCTGGGAGACAGCGCGATGACGTACTACCGGTCTCTGTCGGCTGCTACTGCGCTCTCGCCCAACGATATTCACGACGAGGTGCGAGCGGCGATCGACTGCGCCGACATCGTCCATTTCACCGGCATCACCGTCGCCATCTCACCCACTGCGGAACAATTGACGCGAAGCCTCATGGCCGGCCCGTCCACTGTCAGCTTCGATCTCAACTATCGGCCGGCCTTGTGGGCCGGGCGTTCGGACGACGCGGCCCGCGTCCTCGGTGAGCACGTCCGCGGTAGCGACATCGTGTCGATGGGTGCCGACGAGGCCGCTTCGGTGTTCGGGACCTCGAGTCCGGTGGAACTACGCGAGATGTTTCCCGAGCCCCGTCATCTGGTGATCAAGAACGATGCGCACACGGTCACGGCATTCGAGGGAGTCGCGCGAGTCGACGTTCCCGCATTGACACTCGACGTCGTCGAAAAGATCGGTGCAGGTGACGCTTTCGCCGGCGGCTTTCTGGCCGCGTTGCTGATGGGATACAGCGCGGCGCAGCGTGTGCGATTCGGACATCTCTGTGCCGCAGGCGCATTGACCGGCCACGGTGATGTGGCGAAAGTCCTGCCGCACGACGAACTGGCAGCACTGGCCGGAATCGACGACAATGCATGGGCGACACTCGACTACGCGGCCGTAGCAGCGGTGCACACCGAGGCGGCGTTGTGAGCCAGAGCTTGTCGAGGGCGCTGACGATCCTGGGTTTGCTCGGGGACGGATCGAAGTCACTCGACGAACTCGCCGCAGTCCTCGGTGTACACAAGACGACGGTGCTGCGACTGCTTCGGACCATGGAATCGGACAGGTTCGTCAGCCATGGAGCAGATCACCGGTACCAACTCGGTTCGAGGCTGTTCGAGCTCGCAAATCACGCGCTCGAGCAGCGAGACGTGCGCACCGTCGCGCGACCGCATCTCGCTGCACTGAACTCCGACACGGGCCAGACGGTGCACCTGGCCACGTACGAGGCGGGGGAGGTCATCTACATCGACAAGTTCGACGCACAGCAGAGCGTGCGGATGTACTCACGCGTCGGCCGGCCGGCACCGCTGCACTGCACCGCGGTGGGAAAGATACTGGTCGCAGGCCGCCCGCGCGCCGAACGAGAAGAGATCGCTCGACGCATCACGTACACGCCGTTCACGGAACGCACGATCAGCACACCGGAGCAGTACCTGCGCGAGCTCGAGCTCGTGGACCAGCAGGGTTTTGCGGAGGACCGTGAAGAACACGAGTCTTTCGTCAATTGCATCGGCTGCGCGGTGCGCAACGGGACCGGAGATGTGGTGGCCGCGGTGTCCATGTCGGTACCGGACATGTTGCTCGACCATCAGCAGGTACTGGCTGCGCTGCCCGCAGTGCGCGGCACGGCAGCGGCAATTTCCGAAGGACTGGGCTGGCGGCCGCCCGATCGATATGACCGCCCACTGACAAACGACAGTTCGATGGAAGGAAAATCATGAGCGAAAAGATCGAAATCCGCACCACCGGTGCCCCGGCCCCGGCACACACCTTCTCCCAGGGGGTGCGGAAAGGGCCGTTCGTGCAGGTTTCCGGTCAGGGCCCGGTGGATCCGGCGACGAGCGAATACCTGTTCCCAGGTGACGTCGCCGCGCAGACCACTCGGACCTTGGAGAACGTCAAGGCAATCGTGGAAGCCGGCGGGGCGACGTTCGACGACGTCATCATGCTGCGCGTGTACCTGACCAAGCGTGAGGACTTCTCGATCATGAACGACGCCTATGGCGAGTTCGTCTCGGCGCACACGACAGGCGACGTGCTGCCGAGCCGCACGACCGTGTTCACGGGACTCCCGCGCGAGGAGATGTTGGTCGAGATAGACGCCATCGCCGTCGTCTGACTGCACGCTCGACCT
>NZ_KI519398.1:2645153-4100153 GCF_000482405.1 Rhodococcus sp. JG-3 | reverse complement strand
GTGAAACATCTCAGTACCCACAGGAAGAGAAAACAATAGTGATTCCGTGAGTAGTGGCGAGCGAAAGCGGATGAGGCCAAACTTTGTGCGTGTGATACCCGGCAGGGGTTGCGTATGGAGGGTTGTGGGGTTTGCATTGTCGATTCTGCCGGATCGGCCGACAGTGAGAAATTGTGGTGTTAGTCGAAGTGGTCTGGAACGGCCTGTCGTAGAGGGTGAGAGTCCCGTAGACGAAAACATTGCAACTGTCGTTGTGGATACCCAAGTAGCAGCGGGCCCGTGAAATCTGCTGTGAATCTGTCGGGACCACCCGATAAGCCTGAATACTCCCTGGTGACCGATAGCGGACTAGTACCGTGAGGGAAAGGTGAAAAGTACCCCGGGAGGGGAGTGAAATAGTACCTGAAACCGTGCGCTTACAATCCGTCAAAGCCGTCGAACAGTTTACTGTTGGTGGTGATGGCGTGCCTTTTGAAGAATGAGCCTGCGAGTTAGTGGCATGTCGCGAGGTTAACCCGTGTGGGGTAGCCGTAGCGAAAGCGAGTCCGAATAGGGCGTATCCACCTTGTGTGGTGTAGTGGCGTGTTCTAGACCCGAAGCGGAGTGATCTACCCATGGCCAGGTTGAAGCGACGGTAAGACGTCGTGGAGGACCGAACCCACTTAGGTTGAAAACTGAGGGGATGAGTTGTGGGTAGGGGTGAAAGGCCAATCAAACTCCGTGATAGCTGGTTCTCCCCGAAATGCATTTAGGTGCAGCGTCACGTGTTTCTCACCGGAGGTAGAGCTACTGGATGGTCTAGGGGGCCTACAAGCTTACCGAAATCAGCCAAACTCCGAATGCCGGTGAGTGAGAGCGTGGCAGTGAGACTGCGGGCGATAAGGTTCGTAGTCGAGAGGGAAACAGCCCAGATCGCCAGCTAAGGTCCCTAAGCGTGTACTAAGTGGAAAAGGATGTGGGGTCGCGAAGACAACCAGGAGGTTGGCTTAGAAGCAGCCACCCTTGAAAGAGTGCGTAATAGCTCACTGGTCAAGTGATCCTGCGCCGACAATGTAGCGGGGCTCAAGTACACCACCGAAGCTGCGGCACTCACACAATAGCCCGCTTCATGTTTGCGGGTGTTTGTGCAGGTGTGTGGGTGGGTAGGGGAGCGTCGTGCAGCCATGGAAGCATCGGAGTGATCCAGGTGTGGAGGCTGCGCGAGTGAGAATGCAGGCATGAGTAGCGAAAGACGAGTGAGAAACTCGTCCGCCGAATGACCAAGGGTTCCTGGGCCAGGTTAATCCGCCCAGGGTGAGTCGGGACCTAAGACGAGGCCGACAGGCGTAGCCGATGGACAACGGGTTGATATTCCCGTACCCGTGTAACCGCGCCCATGGTGAATCAGTGACACTAACCACCCTGAATCCATATGACCGATCTCTTTCGAGAGTGAGGCGTGTGGTGGATGCGTGGGACCTGATCTGGTAGTAGCCAAGCGATGGGGTGACGCAGGAAGGTAGCTGGGCCAGTCAGTGGTTGTACTGGTGTAAGCCTGTAGGGCGAACGGTAGGCAAATCCGCCGTTCATCAAGCCTGAGAGGTGATGCGTAGCCGATTGAGGCGAATTCAGTGATCCTATGCTGCCGAGAAAAGCCTCTAGTGAGTTGTTACACGGCCCGTACCCCAAACCGACACAGGTGGTCAGGTAGAGAATACTAAGGCGATCGAGATAACTATGGTTAAGGAACTCGGCAAAATGCCCCCGTAACTTCGGGAGAAGGGGGGCCCCTGCCGGTGATCACTCTTGCAGTGTGAGCTGGTGTGGGCCGCAGAGACCAGTGAGAAGCGACTGTTTACTAAAAACACAGGTCCGTGCGAAGTCGTAAGACGATGTATACGGACTGACGCCTGCCCGGTGCTGGAAGGTTAAGAGGACCGGTTAGCCAGTAATGGCGAAGCTGAGAATTTAAGCCCCAGTAAACGGCGGTGGTAACTATAACCATCCTAAGGTAGCGAAATTCCTTGTCGGGTAAGTTCCGACCTGCACGAATGGCGTAACGACTTCTCAGCTGTCTCAACCATAGACTCGGCGAAATTGCATTACGAGTAAAGATGCTCGTTACGCGCGGCAGGACGAAAAGACCCCGGGACCTTCACTACAGCTTGGTATTGGTGTTCGGTTCGGTTTGTGTAGGATAGGTGGGAGACTGTGAAGCGGTGACGCCAGTTACTGTGGAGTCGTTGTTGAAATACCACTCTGATCGTATTGGATACCTCAACCTCGGACCATGATCTGGTTCAGGGACAGTGCCTGGTGGGTAGTTTAACTGGGGCGGTTGCCTCCTAAAATGTAACGGAGGCGCCCAAAGGTTCCCTCAGCCTGGTTGGCAATCAGGTGTTGAGTGCAAGTGCACAAGGGAGCTTGACTGTGAGACTGACAAGTCGAGCAGGGACGAAAGTCGGGACTAGTGATCCGGCACCGGCAAGTGGAAGCGGTGTCGCTCAACGGATAAAAGGTACCCCGGGGATAACAGGCTGATCTTCCCCAAGAGTCCATATCGACGGGATGGTTTGGCACCTCGATGTCGGCTCGTCGCATCCTGGGGCTGGAGTAGGTCCCAAGGGTTGGGCTGTTCGCCCATTAAAGCGGCACGCGAGCTGGGTTTAGAACGTCGTGAGACAGTTCGGTCTCTATCCGCCGCGCGCGTAAGAAACTTGAGGAAGGCTGTCCCTAGTACGAGAGGACCGGGACGGACGAACCTCTGGTGTGCCAGTTGTTCCACCAGGAGCACCGCTGGTTGGCTACGTTCGGAAGGGATAACCGCTGAAAGCATCTAAGCGGGAAGCCTGTTCCAAGATGAGGTTTCTCACCCCCTCGAGGGGGTAAGGCCCCCGGCAGACCACCGGGTTGATAGGCCAGAACTGGAAGTACAGCAATGTATGCAGGTGACTGGTACTAATAGGCCGAGGACTTACCACAAAGAAGCTACGCGTCCACTGTGCAATATCTGAAACAACACACGAGTAGTTGTTCAGTAACACAACCGAATACAGGTCCAAGAACGAAACACAACCCCCGACAGCATGTGGGGGAGATGTGTTCTCCGACTGAGACCGCTCGTGACACTGTTTCGCAGAGTTACGGCGGCCATAGCGGAGGGGAAACGCCCGGTCCCATTCCGAACCCGGAAGCTAAGCCCTCCAGCGCCGATGGTACTGCACTCGACAGGGTGTGGGAGAGTAGGACACCGCCGAACACAACATCCCAAAATGCCCCTGACCACCCGTGGTCAGGGGCATTTTGCATTCGAAACCAACACCAACGCAACAGTATTCGCCGCTTTCGTCGAACTGAACGCGCAGGCATCCACACGTGCACCCCAGTCCCATCACTCGCCATACGGACCCCCTTCCCCTCGCCCCCGGGGCGCGAACGCGCGCGCACTCGCCGGACGCGAGCAGAACAGTGACACCAGACTGCGCGCACCCGACAAACGCGTGCGCGTTTGTCGGGCCGTCGAACCGAACCCAACCCCAACAAACCAACTATTGCCCATCGAAGCTTGGCGATCGATCGTGGGCAAACTCCGATTCTGCAGACGCGCTCGCATTCGCGAGGCGCGCGCAGAATCGTCAGCGATGTCGTGAGCGTTCGACAAACGCGCGCGCATTCTCGAGGGGGACCGGGCACAGGACGGCCGAGTCGTCAGTGATGAAAACGGCAGGGGCACAGTGCACTACACGTACTGAGCCCAGTGATCGGGTGGATCAGACGTGAACGGATTCGGCCTCGTCTGCGGAAACCTTCACGTCCTTGGGGTTCGCCAGAACTGTCTCTGCGGATCGTCCGCGAAGGGTTACTCGATCACCGAATTCCCAGCGGTCCGCTTCGTTCTCGGCAGCACCGTCTACCGCTGTCTTGGAAGCGAGTATCGCACCGGGAGCGCTCTTGGCCAGTTCCGATAATCGCGCAGCCTCGTTGACCGGATCTCCGATGACGGTGTACTCGAATCGCGATTTTGCTCCGACATTGCCGGCAACGGCTCGGCCGGCAGCAACGCCGACGGCTGCGCTGCACTCGGGTACTTCGACCAGCAATCGGCGGGCAATGGCACGTGCGGCCGAGAGTGCCGATCCGCAGTGATCCGGAATGTCGTTCGGTGCTCCGAAGATGGCGAGCGCCGCGTCGCCCTCGAATTTGTTGATGAAGCCGCCGTGTTCGTCCACCTCGTCGACGACTACCGCGAAGAAGCGGTTGAGTAGATCCACCACCTCGGTGGGCGGTCGTGACGCGGCCAATTCGGTGGAGCCCACCAGGTCGATGAAGAACACTGCGATATCGCGCTCCTGGCCCCCGAGTTCACTCTCGGACTGCAGGGCCTTTTCGGCTACCTCGTGTCCGACGTGTCGTCCGAACAGGTCGCGGATCTTCTCTCGATCGCGCACACCGTCGGCCATGCGGTTGAAACCGCTCTGCAGTTCGCCGAGCTCGGTGCCGTCGTACACCGCGAGTCGGACATCCATGTTGCCCTTCTCGACTTCGGCCATGCCCGCCCGCACGTTGTTGATGGGGGAGGTGGTCGCGAAACCGCCCAGGACGGTCAGGGCGAATCCGAAGACGATGGTGATGCCGCCGAGCGCGAGGATGGACACAGCGAGCTGGTTTGCACTGGTCTCGGGTCGAAGGAAGCGGAACACCGCGATCATCATCAGTCCGGAGACCGGAACGCCGGTTCCCAGCAACCACGACAGGATGGAACGCCCCATGACACCGGCGATCCGGATGCGCCGTGGGTCGCCCGCTTGCAGGGCACGAGCCGCGATGGGCCGCAGAGCGAACTCGCTGAGCAGGTAGCTGAAGGCACATACGACTGTGCCGCCCGCGGCGATGGTGAACGCCACCTTCGGGATTGCCTGGGGGTCGATGATGCCGTCGATCGTGGTGAGCAGAATCAGTCCACCGGTCCACAGCGCAATCTGCATGCGCGTCAGGCGCCAGGGCATTGCCAGCGTCGCAACCTGCTCGGATCGGGTGGGTTCGCGATCCTCGATGCCCCACCGCAGACTGCTCAGCGCACGTGTGGTGCCCCAGACGACACCGACCAGGAATGCGAGAAAGACGTACACCGGGACGACGATGAAGTTCACCCACCAGTAGCGGTCCATGTCCAGAACGTCCGGGCCTGGAACGACGACACTGATGAGGACACCGACGATCACCGCACCGATCAGGTTGGACAGGACCAGGAACACCGTCAGCAACAGCTGGATTCGGATCCGGCGTCGGCGCGGCGATTCGGTGGTGTCTCCGAGGAGCCGGGAACCCAGCGGAGCGGCAGATCGTCTGAATTGGGGCATGGTGGTCACAGAGTAACGGCCGTGCTGCCTTATGGTGGTCGAGTGCGTTTAGTTATTGCTCGTTGCCAAGTGGACTACATCGGCCGCCTCACCGCACATCTCCCTTCCGCTCGACGCCTGCTGCTCGTCAAGTCCGACGGATCGGTCAGTGTGCACGCGGACGACAGGGCGTACAAGCCCCTCAACTGGATGTCTCCGCCCTGTTGGATGGTCGAGACCACCGAGGACGAGACCATCAAATGGGTCGTCACCAACAAGGCGGGCGAAGAACTTCGCATCACGATCGACGACGTCGAACTCGATTCCAGTCATGAATTGGGTATCGATCCAGGGTTGGTCAAAGACGGTGTCGAGGCTCATCTGCAGGAGTTGCTCGCAGAACACGTCAACACCCTCGGTGAGGGGTACACCCTGGTGCGGCGTGAATACATGACGGCAATCGGACCGGTGGATCTGTTGTGCCGCAACGCAGATGGTGGCACTGTCGCCGTCGAGATCAAGCGTCGCGGTGAAATCGACGGTGTGGAGCAGTTGACTCGGTACCTCGAACTGCTCAATCGTGACCCGTTGCTGGCACCGGTCAGCGGTGTGTTCGCCGCCCAGGTCATCAAGCCGCAGGCGAAGACTCTGGCCACCGATCGCGGTATACGTTGTCTGACACTCGACTACGACGTTCTCCGCGGCACCGACAGCACCGAGTTCCGGCTCTTCTGACGTCTGTCTGCCGAAGCGGCGCGATTCTCTACACTGGATGCGTGCCTCGTCGCAATCAGCCCCGCAAAGCGAGTCGGAGTGGTCCGAGCAGTCTCGGCCCGGCTACCGATTCCGTCCTGGGCGGCAATCGCGTCGAGGTGGGTCCTGACGGGGACACGTACACGACGCGGATGATTCCCGGTGCCAAGGCCGTCAAGACGTACCGTTGCCCAGGCTGCGATCACGAGGTGCGGCCAGGGGTCGCCCACATCGTGGCGTGGCCGTCGGACGACTTCGGGGGAGCCGACAACCGCAGACATTGGCACACGGGGTGTTGGAGCGGCAGAAACACGCGAGGCCTCACCCGTAGATGGTCCTAGCGGGGGAGGCCGAGCGTGTGCTGCGAAGTCAGGACGCCGAGTCGGCGGATTCCTTCTCTTCGTCGTTGTCCTTCTCGGCCTTCGCCGCAGCCTTCTCTTCTTCTTTCTTGAGGATGGCCGTCGGGTCGGGGTTGTCCAACAACTCGCTTTCGCGGTTGACCGAGGCCAGCATGGCCGGTACCGAATCGAGCTGGCCCCGGATACCCAGTAGCTGAGCGAGGACGCGACTTCGCAGCACGCGCAGCTCCTCGGCCAATTCCTTCGAGTGCGCGATGCGCCGCTCGGCTTGCTCGCTGGCGGACTGCAGCCGGCGTGCGGCCTCGGTCGTCGCCTCTTCGATACGGCGAGCAGCATCGGCCTTGCTCGACGCTTCCAGTTCTTCGAGCGCGGTGAGCACCTTGGTGCGGCGCTCGGCCATCGTGATCTCGAAGTCTTCC
The DNA here is from genome assembly GCF_000482405.1 of Rhodococcus sp. JG-3. Taxonomy (NCBI): domain Bacteria; kingdom Bacillati; phylum Actinomycetota; class Actinomycetes; order Mycobacteriales; family Nocardiaceae; genus Rhodococcus; species Rhodococcus sp. JG-3. The sequence continues at coordinate 4,093,304 of NZ_KI519398.1, read as the reverse complement.
TGAACCTCGGCGCGCTTGGCCTCGGACTCCGCAGCCAGCTTGTCGCGCTCTGCCTGTGCGGCCTCGACGACGCGCGCAGCCTCGGTGCGTGCCTGCGCCATGGTCTGCTCGTGCTCGGTTTCGAGTGCCGTGCGGCGCTCCTCGAGTTCTGCGACCAACGATTCGTGACGGCTTCGCAGGCGAGTGCTCTCCTGCTGCGCAACCGAGATCATCTCCTCGGACTCCGCGTGCGCCTTCGCGCGAACCTCGGAAGCCTCGTCGGACGCCAGTCGCAACATGCGGGAGATGCGATCGCTCATGCCTTCCGCGGTGGTCGGCGGCACCGAGAGACGGTCGATGTCCTTGCGCAGTTCGTCGATCTCGTCGCGAGCGTCGTCGAGTTGCTTGGCCAGATCACGCGCCTGTGCCGCGGCGGCATCACGGTCGGCCGTCGTCAGCCGTAATTCGGCGTCGAATCGCTCGAAGTAGTTGGTGACTTCGTCGCGATCGAACCCCTTCCGAACGATGGAAAAGGGAAGTTGCACCGTGGAAGTGCGTTCATGATCGATGGCCATGGCCGTCAATTTACCGGTGAGTCAAGTGGAGAGCCATACGGCGTAATCACCGAGTTCGGTCAGTGCGCGTTGTGGTTCGGTTCGACCAGTTCGATCAGTACTCCGCCTGCGTCCTTGGGGTGGACGAAGTTGATACGCGAATCGGCAGTACCGCGGCGGGGAGCGTCGTAGAGCAACCGAACGCCGCGGGCGCGCAACTCGGAGGAGATCTCCTCGATGTCGGTGACCCGATACGCCAACTGTTGGAGTCCGGGGCCGTTTCGGTCGATGAACTTCGCGATGGTCGAGGATTCGTCGATGGGCGCGAGCAACTGCAGTGCTGCCGACTTTTCGCCTGCCCCGGGGAACGAGAGCATCGCCTCGCGCACGCCTTGTTCTTCGTTGACTTCCTCGTGCACCGCAACCATGCCCAGGTGGTCGGTGTACCAGGCGATTGCGGCATCGAGGTCGGGTACCGCGACACCGACGTGGTCGATAGCCGTCACCAGGTCGGAGCGGAGTGGGGCGCCCGTGTAAGACTGCGTGCTGGAGGTCATGGACAAGACGTTAGCGTCAGCTGCGTCACGGTGTTCCGCCAGGCTGGTATCGGTAGGGAGCCTGGCGAGCGTTGATCTCCACAAGGCCGTCTTCACACTTTCGGAGGAAATCGTGACCACAACAGTCATCGTCGCCGGTGCTCGTACGCCCGTCGGGCGCTTCTCGGGTGCGCTCAAGGACTTCTCGGGTTCCGACCTCGGCGGAATTGCCATCAAGGGCGCACTCGAGAAGGCCGGCGTCGCTCCGGATCAGGTCGACTACGTCATCATGGGCCAGGTCCTCACTGCGGGTGCCGGGCAGATCCCGGCCCGACAGGCCGCCGTCGCTGCAGGTATCCCGATGACCGTTCCGGCTCTGACCATCAACAAGGTGTGTCTCTCCGGCGTCGACGCCATCGCGCTCGCTGACCAGCTCATTCGCGCGGGGGAGTTCGAGATCGTCGTCGCCGGCGGCCAGGAATCGATGACCCAGGCACCGCACATGCTGGAGAAGTCGCGGGCGGGATTCAAGTACGGCGATGTCACCATGCGCGACCACCTCGCATACGACGGTCTGTACGACATCTTCACCGACCAGGCCATGGGCGCGCTCACCGAGCAGCGCAATCAGAGCTCCGAAGCCATCAGCCGTGAGGAGCAGGACACCTTCGCGGCCGGATCGCATCAGAAGGCTGCCGCGGCGTGGAAGAACGGGGTCTTCGACGACGAGGTAGTGCCCGTGTCGATTCCGCAGCGCAAGGGTGAGCCCATCCAGTTCACTGCCGACGAAGGAATCCGGGCCGACACCACGGTCGATTCCCTCGGCAAGCTTCGCCCCGCGTTCGACAAGGCGGGCACAGTCACTGCCGGATCCGCGTCGCAGATTTCCGACGGTGCCGCCGCCGTCGTCGTGATGAGCAAGGACAAGGCCGAGTCGCTCGGATTGACCTGGCTCGCCGAGATCGGCGCGCACGGTGTGGTGGCCGGCCCCGACTCCACCCTGCAGTCGCAGCCCGCTCGCGCCATCGCCAAGGCCTGCGCGAAGGAAGGCATCGACCCGAAGGACCTCGACGTCGTCGAGATCAACGAGGCGTTCGCAGCGGTCGGAATCGCGTCGACGCGTGAGCTCGGCATCGACCCGGAGATCGTCAACGTCAACGGCGGGGCGATTTCGATCGGTCATCCCCTCGGAATGTCGGGCGCTCGCATCGCACTGCACCTGGCTCTCGAGCTGCAGCGACGCGGTGGCGGAGTGGGCGCCGCAGCATTGTGCGGCGGCGGCGGACAGGGCGACGCGCTCATCGTTCGAGTCCCGAAGAGCTGAGTCGGTAGTGGCTCTGGTCCGATGAGACCAGAGCCACTACGTTCTGTCGTAGCAAACCGGGCACAATAGCGGGCATGACGAATTTCTTCGACCTGAGCAGCACGGCCAAACGCTTCCGTTTCATTGCCGTGCTCGAAGCGTTCACCTGGCTCGGACTACTGGTCGGCATGGCGTTCAAGTACCTGCCGGCCGACGGCAACGAGATCGGCGTGAAGATCTTCGGGCCCATCCACGGTGCGGTGTTCATCGTGTACCTTGCCGTTGCCGTTCTGACGGCCGTCAAGCTGAAGTGGGACGTCAAGGCCACGCTGCTGGCGCTGGTCGCGGCATTTCCGCCCTTCGGAACCGTGGTCTTCGAGATCTGGGCCGTGCGTACCGGACGCCTTGCCGAGCTGAGCAATGGCCGACCCGCAGCCGACGCGAAGGTTCTGTCCTGACCGCCCGCCAGTGGATGACGCATCGCGTTAGTGACAAACTGTAGGGCGTGACTCGACCCGGTTCCCGTCCTCCTGTCCGCCCGTCGGCCGCCGTCCCCGCATCCATTGCCGGTGCCGTCGACCTGTCCGTTCTCAAGGACCGTCCGGCACCTGCTCCCGCTGCCGAAGCCAGTGGCGATGCGGGAGGGTTGGCTCCGATCGTCGACGTGACCACGGCCAATTTCGAAGCCGAGGTTCTGCAGCGATCGATGCAGGTACCGGTCATCGTCGACCTGGGATCGGCTCGGTCGCCGCAGTCCCAGGCGTTGACGCGTCAGCTCGGGAAACTTGCCGTCGAGGCCGGCGGCACGTGGATACATGCCCGCGTCGATGTCGACTCCAATCCGCAGATCGCGCAGGCATTCGGCGTGCAGGCCATTCCCACGGTGGTTGCCGTCGCGGGTGGGCAGCCGCTCGCCGATTTCCAGGGCACGCAATCCGACGAGCAGTTGCGTCAGTGGCTGCAGGCCGTCGAGCAGGCAACCGCCGGAAAGCTGTCCGGTCCACCCGGGTCGGCTCCCGCCGCCGAGCCGGAACCCGAGGTCGAGGATCCGCGCATCGTCGCTGCGGAAGAGGCGATCGACGAGGGTGACTTCGACAAGGCAGCGGCGGCGTATCAGGCAATCATCGACGCCGAGCCGAAGAACACCGACGCCGTCGCCGCGTTGCGTCAGGTCAAGTTCCTGGCTCGGGTGCAGAACGTTGCACCCGATGCCGTCGAGGTGGCCGACGCCGATCCCAATAATGTCCAGGCCCGCATCGATGCGGCCGACGCGGAAATGGCGGGGCAGCAGCCGGAACAGGCTTTCGCACGGCTCATCGACGGAATCAAGATCAGTGCGGGCGACGACCGCACGGCCCTGCGTACCCGCCTACTGGAGCTGTTCGAGTTGTTCGACGCCGCCGATCCTCTGGTGGTCTCGGCGCGTCGCAAACTCGCGTCCGCTCTGTACTGAATCCCTCAGCTGTAACGCGAATCGCACAGGGGTTTGCCGCCGAGAACTCCCGAGCGGAACGCGTCGACTCGGGAGAAGCCGGACGGCAGCGTCGTTCCGTTGACGTCGCTGGCGGCCAATCCGTCGCTGAGTAGACCGGAGACGGCTTCGTCGAGATCGCCGGGAGAGAGCCGGATTTCGAGAGCGGCCTCGTTGGATTCGGCGCTCAACGCTGCGGTGATGACCCCGGACAGGCATGCGGATCGAAGTGCGGTCTGAGGGTCGTCGAGCGTCTGGCCCGCTTCCTTCTGTACTGCGAGGGTGTAGCGAGACGCGAACAATACGTACGCGCTGTAGTCACCGGATACGTTGAGTGGCAGGATGTCTCCGCGCTGAGGTGTCTCGGGTTGCCCTATTTCGGCCAGGTCCTCCACATCGACACCGATGGTGTTGGTCGACGGGCAGTACGACACCGGAGTGGTGGCCTCGGCGTCGGTGCACCCGGTGTCCGATCCTGAGTAGTCCACGGTCGGGGGATCGGCGACGGGAAGCGCCGTCTCGAACGATCGCGTGAATGCGCCCAGGGAGTCCTCGGTGACCGGTAGCTCGCCGGAGTCGTCGGCGCTGTCGAACTTCTGCGGCAACGACGCTCGGCGTGAATCGATTTCGGCCTCGTCGATGCGTGTGCAGGCAGCTGCACCGTCGGTGAACCCGATCTGCACGGCAGTCACTCGTTCGAATGCGGACCCGTGTACCGATTCGGGATCGTTGGGGTCCACGTCGCGCACCGCGACGGTCGCAGCAAGAACACCGTTGAGCCCATCCGAGGTGTTGATGGTGAAGTGCTGCGAATCGCCTTCTGCGACATGGCGGATGAATGCGCCGGCGAAACAGTCGGCTTGCTGCTCGGCCACGATGGTCGGGGTGTCGTCGCCGACGAGTCCCGACTGATGCTGGATCGCGTGGCCGTATTCGTGCGCGATCACCATGACCACCGACATCGGCCCGAACGCGTCGACCAACGCCGGAAGCAGAATGGTGCGGTCCCACCCGATCGAGTCGTCGCGGGTGCAGTACGCGGCATTGGGAACTCCACCGGTTCTGTCTCCACAGAACCGGATGCCGGATCCCTCGTCCTCCGACGCATCCCACGAGGTCAATGTCGAGACCGGCGTGAACGAGCCCTTGAACAGGGCCGGATACTGCTCGGCCCAGAACTGCTGGATGTCGTCGATCGCGTTGGTTGCCAAGATGTCCGAGTCGGTGCCTTCGGCGTTCTCGACGGCGATGGTCGAATCCGGTACTCCCGGACGCGGTCCGCTCGGTCCGCTGGTGACCGGAAGGCCGGCGACCGTGAACGGATTCTCGTAGATCGACACTGCATTACCGCCGACGGTGGCGGCGCACGATGTCAACAGTAGTAACCCTGCAGTGGCGGCCGCAGCCAGAAGTCGTGGTCTGCGGCCGCCGGTCATCTACTGCTCCAATTTGATCCAGATCGCCCCGTTGGCGGGAAGTGCAACCTGGCCTGATGCCGGTCGACCGTGCCACGAGTGCGATGTTGCCGTCACTTCACCCAGGTTGCCCATTCCGGAGCCGCCGTACTCCGTTGCATCGGTGTTGAGGATCTCGATCCAACGGCCTGGTTCCGGTAGTCCCACACGATAGCTGCCGTGCTCGGAACCGGAGAAGTTGAAAATACACGCGACAACCGAACCGTCGGAGCCGTACCTCAGAAAGCTGAGCACGTTGTTCTCGGTGTCGTTGGCGTCGATCCACGAGTAGCCACTGGGCGAGGTGTCCAGCGTCCACAGTGCCGGATGCGATCGGTACGTCGAGTTCAGATCTGCGACAAGCGATTTCACACCTCGGTGCAACGGCTCCTCGTCGATCTGGTACCAGTCCAGGCCTCGCTCCTCGGACCATTCGCGAGTCTGACCGAACTCCTGGCCCATGAACAGCAACTGCTTGCCCGGATGTGCCCACATGTAGGCGAGCATTCCGCGCAGCCCTGCGGCCTTGGCGTAGTCGTCCCCGGGCATGCGGGTCCACAGCGTGCCCTTGCCGTGCACCACCTCGTCGTGGCTGATGGGCAGCAGGTAGTTCTCGCTCCACGCGTAGACGAGCGAGAACGTGATCTCGTGGTGGTGGTAGCTGCGGTGGATGGGATCGCGCCCGACGAAGCCGAGGGTGTCGTGCATCCACCCCATGTTCCACTTCATGTTGAACCCGAGCCCGCCGACGTTCGTTGGGCGAGTGACGCCCGGCCAGGCGGTCGACTCCTCGGCGACGGTGACGACTCCGCGGTGCTTCTTGTGCACCGTGGCGTTCATCTCCTGCAGGAAGGACACCGCTTCGAGGTTTTCTCGGCCACCGTAGATGTTGGGCGACCAGCCACCCTCGGGACGCGAGTAGTCCAGGTACAGCATCGAGGCGACGGCGTCGACGCGCAGTCCGTCGATGTGGAATTCGTCGATCCAGTAGAGCGCGTTCGCGACCAGGAAGTTGCGAACCTCGCGTCGGCCGAAGTCGAAAACCAGTGTGCCCCAGTCGAGTTGCTCGCCTCGCTGCGGGTCTCCGTGCTCGTACAGCGGCCCACCGTCGAACCGGGCGAGGGCCCATTCGTCCTTGGGGAAGTGGGCGGGTACCCAGTCGACGATGACGCCGATGCCGGCGCTGTGCAGGTGGTCGACGAAGAAGCGGAAGTCGTCCGGAGTGCCGAACCTGGACGTCGGTGCGTAGTAGGACGTCACCTGGTAACCCCAGGATCCGCCGAACGGGTGCTCGGCGACCGGAAGCAACTCCACGTGAGTGAAGCCGGTCTCGATGATGTACTCGGCCAGTTGCTCGGCCAGCTCCCGGTAACCCAGGCCCGGTCGCCACGACGCCAGATGGATCTCGTAGACGCTCATCGGAGCCTGGGTGGGTTCGATGCCGGCTCGGGTGTCGAGCCACTTCTCGTCGTTCCAGGTGTACGTCGACGCGGTCACGACCGACGCGGTGGACGGCGGAACCTCGGTGGCGAAGGCCATCGGGTCGGCCTTGTCCTTCACCGAACCGTCGGAGCCGTGGACGCGGAACTTGTACAGGGCACCGGGTTCGATGTTCGGGACGAACAGCTCCCAGACTCCGGTGGAGCCGAGGACGCGCATCGGCCAACTACGGCCGGTCCACCCGTCGAAGTCGCCCACCAGCGTGACGCCCTGGGCGGCAGGGGCCCACACCGCGAACGAGGTGCCGGTGACGGGGCCGTCGGGAGTGGCGTACGACTGCTGGTGCGCTCCGAGGATGTCCCACAGACGCTCGTGGCGACCTTCGCCGAACAGATGCAGGTCGAGTTCACCGAGGGTCGGTAGGAACCGGTACCCGTCGGCAGATTCGGACACGTGCCCACCTGGCCAGGTGACCACGAGCCGGTAATCGATCAGGTCCTCGACCGGCACCAGCGCAGAGAAGAGGCCGTGGGCGACGTGGGTCAACTCGTGGTCGACGCCTCCGACGCGCGCGATCACTTTCTCTGCGTCGGGCTTCAGCGCACGAATTGCTGTTCCGCCCGGCACGGGGTGCGCGCCGAGCACGGAATGCGGGTTGTAGTGCCGACCAGCGGCGAGGAGATCGAGGTCGTTGTCGGACGGGGCTGCGACGGTGTCTTCGGGCGTCGTCGGATTCTTGGTCACGTTGAATCCACTCACTTTCGGTTGCCGCGGTAGGCCAGTTCGATTCGTGCCGGATAGGGAATGTGGGGGAGCGTGAATATGTGCGCCACCGAGGTCCAGGGCTCGAGTCGGACGAAGTTGGTGTGGCCCCAGTCGTAATGGATGCCGCTCACCTCGTCCTTGATCGTCAGGGTGTCCTGCCAGTCGTGGCCGAGCGCGGGCATGTCCAGATGGACGGTGCCCTCCTCGGCTCCGAACGGGTTGAGGTTGATGACCACCAACACCGAGTCGCCGGTCTGCGGATCGAACTTGGAGTATCCGATCAGCGCTTCGTTATCGATCGTGTGGAAATGGATGTTGCGCAGTTGCTGCAGGGCCGGATGCGCACGGCGGATGGAATTGAGGGTGGTGATCCACGGCTCCAGCGATTCGCCGCGGGCGAGCGCACCCTCGAAGTCGCGCGGTCGCAACTGGTACTTCTCGGAGTCCAGATACTCCTCGCTGCCCTCGCGCACGGCCTGATGTTCGTACAGCTCGTATCCGGAGTACACGCCCCACGTCGGAGCCAGGGTGGCGGCCAGAGCTGCTCGCAGAGCGAACATTCCGGGTCCACCGTGCTGCAGGCTCTCGTGCAGGATGTCCGGGGTGTTGACGAACAGGTTCGGCCGCGCGTCGTCGGCGCGTCGGGCATGCTCCTCGGCGAACTCGGTCAGCTCCCACTTCGCGGTACGCCACGTGAAGTACGTGTACGACTGCGTGAACCCACGTTGCGCGAGACCGTACATGCGTACCGGCCGGGTGAACGCCTCGGCCAGGAACAGCACGTCCGGATCGGTCTTCTTGACCTCGGCGATGAGCCACTCCCAGAAGTCCGGTGGCTTGGTGTGTGGATTGTCGACTCGGAAAATCTTGACGCCCAACGAGATCCAGTATCGGACCACGCGTAGCACTTCCTCGTAGATGCCACGACGGTCGTTGTCGAAATTGATCGGGTAGATGTCCTGGTACTTTTTCGGCGGATTCTCGGCGTACGCGATGGTGCCGTCCGGCAACACGGTGAACCACTCCGAATGTGTTGCGGCCCATGGATGATCCGGAGCGGCCTGCAGGGCCAGATCGAGCGCCACTTCGAGGCCGTGCTCTCGCGAGGCGTCGACGAACGCACGGAAGTCGTCCTCGGTTCCCAGCTCGGGATGGATCGCGTCGTGCCCGCCGTCCTTGGATCCGATCGCCCACGGCGAACCGACGTCCTCGGGGCCCGGAGTCAACGTGTTGTTCGGGCCCTTGCGGTTGATCGTGCCGATCGGGTGGATCGGAGGCAGGTAGACGATGTCGAAGCCCATGCGCGCGATGCGCGGTAACTGCTCGATGGATGTCGCGAACGTGCCGTGCCGCGGTGATCCGTCCTCGTTCCACCCTCCCGTGGAGCGCGGGAAGAACTCGTACCAGGCACCGTTGAGGGCCAGGTTTCGGTCGACCCACACGTTCACGGCCCGCGATCTGGTCACCAGCTCGCGCAGCGGGTGCTGGAACAGCAGCTCGGTGACCGACGATGCGAACGCCGAGGACACCCGCGCGGGCAGCGGGCGGTCGGTGTCGCGCAGGCCGGCGGCGACGTCGGCGAGCAGCTGCCTGCTCTCCGCAGGAACGCCGGTGGCAGCGCGGAGGAACAGGCGCGCCCCGATTTCGAGGTCGTTGGCGAGTTCGTGGGCGCTCTGGCCCACTCCGAGCTTCGCCTCGACGGCGTGGCGCCAGGTGCTGATCGGATCGCTCCACGCCTCGATACGGCAGATCCAGTAGCCGGGCCGGGAAGGGACGAACACCGCGTCGAACGTGTCCGGCTCGTGGCCGGGCGTCATCGGGATGCGTTCGAGCTTGCCTCCCGGTCCACGCACCGACAGCGTCGCGGCCACTGCGTCGTGACCCTCGCGCCAGACGTCGGCGGAAACTGGAAACGTCTCGCCCACCACCGCTTTCGCGGGGTATTTCCCGGTCGTCGTATCTGGAAGGACATTGTCGATACCAAGTCGACCTGTCACTTCACACTCCATTCTTCGTTAGAGGTATGGCTGCGCGGGCGCAACCTCTGATCGAACCGATATTTGGTGTGCTTCTACTCGTCAACCGTAGTGCAGCAGCGCAGATGGCGCGTGCGCCGACGCATACTGACCGCGACGGGCGCACGAGGAAATTTTCGCCGAGCGCCCCATCGACACAGGTATCCGTGGGTAGGGTTCGGCTCTGTGAAAGCCTTGCGTCGATTCACCGTCCGAGCCCACCTTCCCGCCCGTCTGAATGCCCTCGCCGAGCTGTCGACAAACCTCAGGTGGTCGTGGCATTCGGCCACGCAGGATCTTTTCGAGCACATCGATCCGCTGCTGTGGACCGAACTCGAACGCGATCCGGTGGCTGTGCTCGGTGCCGTCGCACCCGGACGGCTCGAAGAACTCGCCGAAGACGCATCGTTCCTGGCCGAACTGGACGCCGCCGAGGCGGATCTACACGACTACCTCGCCCGACCCCTCTGGTACCAGAACGAGCTCGCCGAGGGGCGAGCTCTGCCGTCGGGCATCGGTTATTTCTCGATGGAGTTCGGGGTCACCGAGGTACTGCCGAACTACTCGGGTGGGCTCGGCATTCTGGCCGGTGACCACCTCAAGGCGGCGTCGGATCTCGGGCTACCGCTGATCGGCGTCGGACTGCTCTACCGCTCGGGGTACTTCCGGCAATCGCTGACGGCCGACGGGTGGCAGGCCGAGCGTTACCCGTCCCTGGACCCGCACGGTCTGCCGCTACGACTGCTCACCGACGACAACGACTCACCGGTGTTGATACACGTGTCGATGCCGGGGTCGCGCGTGCTGCGGGCCCGCGTGTGGATCGCTCAGGTGGGACGCGTTCCGCTGCTGCTGCTCGATTCCGACATCGCCGACAACGATCCCGAGCTCAGAGGAGTCACCGACCGCCTGTACGGCGGCGATCAGGACCACCGCATCAAGCAGGAGATCCTCGCCGGTATCGGCGGAGTACGCGCGATCAGGGCCTACACGCGCGCGCACGGTCTGCCCGATCCCGAGGTGTTCCACATGAACGAGGGCCACGCCGGCTTCCTCGGGGTCGAACGCATCCGTGAACTCGTCACCGGTAGCGGGTTGGACTTCGATTCGGCGTTGGCCGCCGTCCGGGCGGGCACAGTGTTCACCACCCACACCCCGGTGCCTGCCGGCATCGACAGGTTCCCCGCCGATCTGGTGCGGCACTATTTCGTCGGTAGCGACGGTGCACCGGACTCGGCCCTGTTGCCGGGACTGCCGATGAGCCGAATTCTGGCGCTGGGCGGCGAGAGTGATCCGTCGGTGTTCAACATGGCGCACATGGGTCTTCGCTTGGGTCAGCGCGCCAACGGAGTATCGAAGCTGCACGGGATCGTCAGCCGCGAGATGTTCAACGGCCTGTGGCAAGGATTCGACGCGTCGGAGGTGCCGATCGGATCGGTGACCAACGGTGTCCACGCGCCGACGTGGGCGGCGCGGGAATGGGCCGAGGGGGAGGCCGAGGCCGACGGGCCGTTGTCCTCGGAGCAGGTGTGGTCCACTCGAAACGCGTTGCGCGCGCAGTTGGTGGACGAGGTGCGCCGAAGGGTGCGCCGTTCGGCTCTCGAGCGAGGGTCGACCGAGGCCGAAATAAGCTGGACTGCAAATGTTTTCGACCCCGACGTGTTGACCGTCGGCTTTGCTCGACGCGTACCGACGTACAAGCGTCTGACGCTCATGCTGCGCGAACCCGAGCGATTGCGGGCGATGTTGCTCGATCCCGTCCGCCCGGTTCAGCTGGTGGTAGCCGGAAAATCGCATCCGGCCGACGACGGTGGGAAGGCGCTCATTCAGCAGATCGTCAAGTTCGCCGACGAGGCCGATGTACGACACCGCATCGTGTTCCTGCCCGACTACGACATGTCCATGGCGCGCTTTCTGTACTGGGGTTGCGATGTGTGGCTGAACAATCCGCTGCGGCCTCTCGAGGCCTGCGGTACGTCCGGAATGAAGTCGGCGCTCAACGGCGGCCTCAACCTGTCGATTCGCGACGGATGGTGGGACGAGATGTACGACGGCGAAAACGGGTGGGCGATCCCGACGGCCGACGGCATCACCGACGACAATCGTCGCGACGATCTGGAAGCCGCTGCCCTCTACGAGTTGCTCGAGCAGGCGGTGCTGCCGAAATTCTACGATCGCGGGGAGGACGGTGTGCCGGCTCGCTGGATCGAGATGGTCCGACACACACTGGAACAGCTGGGACCGAAAGTGTTGGCATCGCGCATGGTTCAGGACTACACGCTCGGCTACTACGCGCCCGCTGCGCACTCCGCCCGGGCGGTGTCGGCCGACGGCTACCACGGCGCCAAGGATGTCGCGTCGTATCGCGGCCGCGTCGAGCAGGCGTGGCGCAACGTGAAGGTCACCCGAGTCGACAGCGAGGGGTTGCCGGACACCCCCGTCATCGGTGCCGAACTGTCGCTGCGCGCCATCGTCGACCTCGGCGGTATGGAACCGGGTGCCGTCGTGGTGCAGGCCGTGGTGGGACGCGTCGACGAGGGCGAGGACCTCAGCGACATTCGCACCACCGAGATGTCGCACGTGGGCAGTGAGGGCGGCGAGCACGTGTACGCGGGCGAGACGCGGCTACCGCACAGTGGAGCGGTGGGCTACACGGTGCGGGTATTGCCGCGGCACCACGGGCTTGCCTCCGATGCCGAGCTCGGTCTGGTGTCGACGCCGTAGGGAGCAGCTACTTTCCGGCCAGGCGGGTGAGGGCCTTGCGGACCACCTCCGGGTCGGAGGTCTCCCAGAACGGCGGTAAGGACGCGCGCAGATAGCCGCCGTACCGGGCGGTCGCCAGGCGCGAATCCAGCACGGCGACAACACCTTTGTCGTCGACGCTACGGAGCAGTCGACCGACGCCCTGCGCCAGCAGCAGGGCCGCGTGGTTGGCGGCGACGGCGAGAAAGCCGTTGCCGCCACGTGATTCGACGGCCTGCTGCCGAGCCACCAGTAGTGGATCGTCGGGCCGTGGGAACGGAATTCGATCCAGGATCACCAGGCTCAGCGACGGACCGGGCACGTCGACGCCCTGCCACAGCGACAGCGTCCCGAACAGTGAGGTGGGCTCGTCGTCGGCGAACTTCTGCACCAGTGCGCCGGTGGAATCGTCACCCTGGCAGAGGATCGGGGTGTCGAGTCGCTCGCGCATCTCCTCCGCCGCGGCCTTGGCGGCGCGCATCGACGAGAACAGCCCGAGCGTCCGACCACCGGCAGCCTCGACGAGCGATTCGATCTCGTCGAGCGAGGACTTGGACAGGCCGTCGCGTCCGGGCGGAGACAGATGTTTGGCGATGTACATGATGCCGGCGCGAGCGTGATCGAACGGCGAGCCGACGTCCAACGAATTCCAGCGAATGGATCCGTTGTCCGAGGGTGGTTCCACTCCCGACGCCATGGCGGTGTCACTGCGAGACGGCTTCTCTGCCGGCAGGCCCCAATTGACGGCCAGGCCGTCGAAGGATCCGCCGACGGTGAGCGTCGCCGAGGTCAGCACCACGGTGGATTCGGCGAACAACCGTGCCCGCAGCAGCCCGCCCACCGAGAGCGGAGCAATGCGAACGGTGCGTTTGACGTTTCCTCGGAAATCGTCGACGGCGTGCCAGACGACGTCCTTGCGCTTGGCCGGGTCGGGCTCGTCGAAGGCAGTGAGCACTCGTACGGCGCTGTCGTGCACCTCGTCGACTGCCACGAGTGCTGCGCTGCGGGCCGCGGCGGCCTCGGGATCACTGCCCGCCATGCCCTGTTTGTTCGGGCCGATCGCGGTGCGCACGGCCCAGGCGGCGTCGCGGACGGACGCCAGGGCCGGTCCGACGCCGTCGGGAAGGGACTGCCATCGACCGGGCGGTAGTTCGTCCAGAATCGCGGCCCAGTTCTCGGCAGCTCCTTCGAGCTGATCGACGGTCTCTTCCTCGATGAGCTTGGCGCTACGGCGTGCGGCCGCGGTGACGGTGGCGGCCGAAAGCTCCTCTGTGGCAACGCCGGTCACTCGGTCGACCAATTCGTGGGCCTCGTCGACGACCACGACGTCGTGCTCGGGCAGGATCTGAATTCCGGTGATCGCGTCGATGGCGAGCAGCGCGTGGTTGGTCACGACCACGTCGACCTGTGCGGCCTCGGTGCGGGCGCGCTCGGCGAAGCAGTCCTCGCCGACGGGGCACCGCGATTTCCCGAGGCACTCGCGAGCGGTGACGCTGACCTGACGCCACGCCTGGTCGCTCACGCCGGGCACCACGTCGTCGCGATCGCCCGTTTCGGTCTCCGAGGACCACTTGGTCAGCCGGACCACCTCGCGGCCCATCCGCGAGACGGCGAACGGGTCGAACAACTCCGCGTCCGGTGCCTCCTGCGCGGCACCGGTGTGAATCTTGTTCATACACAAGTAATTGTTGCGGCCCTTGAGGATCGCGAACTTCGGACGCCGACCCACAGCTTCGGTGAGTGCGTCGGACAGACGTGGAAGGTCGCGGTCGACCAACTGTCGCTGCAGCGCGATCGTGGCCGTCGAGACGATGACTGTCTTTCCCGATTCGACCGCATGCCTGATGCTGGGCACGAGATACGCGAGGGACTTGCCGGTGCCCGTGCCCGCCTGCACCGCGAGATGCTCGCCGGTGTCGATCGAATGCGCCACGGCAGAGGCCATCGTCAGCTGATTGCTGCGTTCCTTGCCACCGAGCGAGTGCACCGCAACCTGCAGGAGAGCGGGAACGGTGGGCAACTCGGTCTTCGACGGCACCGAAGCAGACTACTGCCGATCGCCCACCGGGTTCGGCACCGACACCGCCCCTAGCCCAGGGCGAACCGGGTCGGTATCGCCGGTTCGCCCTGGGACAGGGCGAGCCCCTCCCACGGCAGGCTGACCAGGCGTCGCGCGAGGAGGTCCCGGCCCTCGGCGAGAGTCGGTAGATCGGCGACGCGCCGGCCGCCACGCATCAGCGGCGTGGTCAACGTCTCCACCGTCAGACCGTCTTCGACCGTCGGGGCGGCGTCGAACGGGTGCACTATTTCCTCGACAGCCGTACCGGTCCCACGCGCGGTCCGCAGCGCTGCCTTGGTACCCCCGCGCGATTCCTTGTGACTGCTGCGCTTGGCGACGGGTATGCCGTCCACGGTGACCAGCTTGTAGACCATTCCTGCCGTCGGCGCGCCCGAACCGGTGACCAGCGACGTGCCGACGCCGTACGAATCGACGGGTTCGGCGCGCAGCGCGGCGATCGCGTACTCGTCGAGGTCTCCGGAGACGACGATCCGCGTGTTCGGCGCACCGAGAGCGTTCAATTGGGCGCGGACCTGACGGGCGAGGACACCGAGGTCGCCGGAGTCGATGCGGACACCACCGAGCTCCGGACCGGCCACCTCGATCGCGTTGGCCACGCCCTGCTTGATGTCGTAGGTATCGACCAGCAGTGTCGTTCCCACCCCGAGCGCTCGGACCTGAGCGGCAAAAGCGGCCTTCTCGTCGGGGCCGTCGGCGGTGGTGTGCAGCAGCGTGAACGAGTGGGCCGACGTGCCTGCTCCGGGGACGCCGTGGCGTCGGACTGCTTCGAGGTTGGAGGTCGCGGTGAAGCCGGCCAAGTAGGCCGCGCGCGATGCCGCGACCGCCGCCTCCTCGTGGGTGCGCCGCGATCCCATTTCGATGATCGGCCTGGCCTCGGCGGAGGCGACCATGCGCGCTGCCGCAGAGGCGATTGCGCTGTCGTGATTGAGAATCGACAGCACCACGGTTTCCAGGACCACGCACTCGGCGAACGTGCCGCGGACCGTCAGGACGGGGGAGCCGGGAAAGTACAGCTCGCCCTCGCGGTAACCGTCGATGTCGCCGGTGAAGCGGTAGTTGCGCAGCCACTCGATGGTGTCGGCGTCGAGAAACTTCGACACGACACGCAGCTCGTCCGGGCCGAATCGGAAGCGATCGACGGCGTCGAGAATGCGCTCGGTGCCGGCCACGACGCCGTATCGGCGGCCGCCGGGAAGCCTGCGGGCGAAGACCTCGAAACTGCACGGTCTGTCTGCATAGCCGCTGGCCAGGGCTGCGGACAGCATCGTGTACTCGTACTGGTCGGTCAGCAGTGCAGTGCTGGCTCCGTCGCTGGAAAGCGTGTGATCGGTGGTCGCGTCATTGCTCACCTCGATCACACTACGAGCGCAGGGGCGAACGTGTGGGGTCGGCCCGACACGCCGTACCCTGTTGCCATGCCTTGGTTGACGGTGGATGGATCGCTTCTGCCCGTGGACGGCTTCTCGGCACTCGAAGTCGCGGCGGCGTCGCCGCAGGCGGTGCCGGCCGAAACCGAGGCCGTTGCTGCCGACGAAGCGCACGACACTCCGTGGGTCACCATCGTGTGGGACGACCCGGTCAACTTGATGCACTACGTCACCTACGTGTTCCAGAAGCTCTTCGGCTACAGCAAGGCCAAGGCCACCGAGTTGATGATGCAGGTGCATTCCGAGGGCAAGGCGGTCGTGTCGAGCGGCGAGCGCGATGCGATGGAGAACGACGTCAAAAGGCTGCACGCGGCGGGCCTGTGGGCCACCATGCAGCAGGACAAGTAGTCAGCAGTTCGCCACCTCTACGTCAGAGAAGGACATCACCGACAGTGCGCACGTGGACGAGACGAAATTCGTTGTCCGGGGTCAAGATCAAGTCCGAGATCGACGCTCGTGAGGCGGCGGTGCTCAAGTCCCTGGTCGCATCCGTTCTCGGCCTGCTACGCGATCGTTCCGCCGCGGCACCCACCGACGAGCTCGCTGCGCTGACCGGGCTGCGTACCGGCCACAACAGCCCGCCGGACGATGCAGCGCTGGCTCGGCTGCTGCCGGACTTCCACCGCGCCGATCCCGAACACGACGATCAGGATCCGGCCGATCTGAACGGTGCCCTCCGCGGGTTGCACGAGCCCGAGATCATCGACGAGAAGTTGGCTGCCGGGGCAGTGATCCTCGCGACCCTGCCCGATTCCGGCGGAAAGATCGTGCTCACCCAGGAACAGGCCGACGCGTGGTTGACGGGTCTCAACGACGTGAGGCTGGCGCTCGGGACCACACTGGGCATCAGTGCGGACACTCCTGACGTACTCGACGAGGGCGATCCTCGTGCTCCCCATCTGGATGTGTACCACTGGTTGACCTGGATGCAGGATTCCCTCGTCCAGGTCCTCGTTCCCTAGGGTGCCGACGTGACCACAGCCTTCTCGAAACCCGGCCCCCGGGACTGCTTGACCGATGTGGCAGGTCTGTTGGTCGGCCATCATCACGAACTCGACGACGACGCCGCGATGGGGTCCGGTTCGGCCACCGGCTGCACTGTGGTGCGCGTTCTCGGTGGGGCGACGGCGGCCGTCGACGTGCGAGGCGGCGGACCGGGAACGCGCGAGACCGATCTGCTCGATCCGAGCCATTCCGTTCAGCAGGTCGACGCCATCCTGTTGACCGCGGGCAGTGCGTACGGGCTTGCGGCCGCCGACGGCGTCATGCGGTGGCTCGAAGAGCACGAACAAGGCATCCCGATGGGCAGTCCGGCTCACGTCGTGCCGATCGTGCCGGCTGCGGTGATCTTCGACCTTCCGGTCGGCGACTGGGCCGCGCGCCCGACCGCGGAGTTCGGCTACCGTGCTGCGGCCACGGCGGCGACCGAGTTCGCGACGGGATCGGTCGGGGCAGGAGTCGGTGCTCGCGCCGGCGTGCTCAAAGGTGGGGTGGGCACCGCGAGCACGGTGATCGAGGGCGGTCCGGCCGACGGAGTGACGGTCTCGGCGCTGATGGTCGTCAACCCTGTGGGCGCGGTGTTCGATCCGCGCACCGGGTTGTTGTGGGGCACCGGCACACTGGGGCCTGCGGAATTCGGCATGCGCAATCCCGACGTCGACGAGGTGCGGGCCGCGGCGGCGCTCGAACCCAAGGCCACTGCTCTGAACACCACGATCGGCGTGGTTGCGACGGATGCGCCGCTGTCGTCGGCGTCGTGCAAGCGGATAGCCGTCGCGGGTCACGACGGACTCGCTCGGGCCATCAGACCTGCGCACTCGCCACTCGACGGTGACACCGTCTTCGCCGTGTCCACGGGTACCAGGGCCGTCACCGCCGAGTCCTCTGTGCCCGCAGCATTCTCCCCGGAACTACCGGTACTGGCCGCGGTCACCGAAGCCGCGGCGATCGTCGTCGAGCGAGCCATCGTCCGGGCCCTGCTCGACGCCACCTCGGTGGCCGGCATCCCCACTTACCGCCAGATCTTCCCCTCCGCATTCACGGCATCGCGTCTCTGACCGGCAGGTAGCCGCTACCGGTACCGTGGAGAGACCGAGGTTGGAGGCGATCATGAGTGAGACCGGCAAGCTTCCCGGTGAGCGAGAGCGGCCCGCGTGGATGCAGGCAGCCGTCTTCGTCGGAGGATTCGTGGCGCTGCTGTGGATCATCGAGATCATCGACGTCGCGAGCGGATCACGGCTCGAGCAGAACGGTATCGAGCCTCGTTCCGCCGACGGCTTGTGGGGCATCCTGTTCGCGCCCGTGCTGCACGACGACTGGCAGCATCTGATCGCCAACACGGTTCCCCTGATCGTGCTCGGATTCCTGGTGTTGCTCTCGGGCATCGCGCGTGGTCTGGCTGCCACCGGGATCGTCTGGGTGATCGGCGGCGTCGGTACCTGGCTCACGGCCGGCACCTACAGCAACACGATCGGCGCGTCGATTCTGATCTTCGGCTTCATCACGTACCTGCTCGTTCGTGGATTCTTCACCCGCCACCTCGGCCAGCTCGCGATCGGGGTCGTGGTGTTCGTGCTGTACGGCAGCGCGCTGTGGGGCGTGCTGCCGAGCGATCCGAACATCTCCTGGCAGGGCCATCTGTTCGGCGCAGTGGGTGGGGTCGTCGCAGCTCGGCTGCTGTCCGCCGACGCTCGGGCCGACAGAGCGCGCGCCAGAGCACTCGATCGTCCCACTCCGTAGGCGGTAGGTAACCGCGAGCACAGCTGTGTTCGGGCGTGAAATTCGCCGACTCGCGCGGTCAATACTGCCCGAACGTTTCGAGTGACGCGCTCGGCGTGGCAGCATGGCTTACATGCGAATTACCGTCCTGGGATGTTCGGGCAGTGTGTCCGGACCCGATTCACCCGCGTCGGGTTACCTCCTGGAAGAAGAGGAGACCGCGCCGGTCGTTCTCGATTTCGGGCCCGGCGTCCTCGGGGCGTTGCAGCGTTATGTCGATCCGGGTGACGTGAGCGTTCTGCTTTCGCATCTGCACGCCGATCACTGCCTCGATGTTCCCGGTCTGCTCGTGTGGCGTCGCTACCATCCGAACCCGCCGGAAGGGCGCGCGATCGTCTACGGACCGAAGGACACTGCGTTTCGGCTCGGAGTGGCGTCGGCCGAGTGCGGCGGTCAGATCGACGACATGTCCGACACCATCGATCTACGCCGCTGGGTGGACGGCCGGACCATCGAATTCGGACAGCTGTCGATTCTGACCCGGCAGGTGTTCCATCCCCCGGAGTCGTACGGCATGCGGGTCACCACCGGCGGCGGAAAGACATTCGCGTACAGCGGCGACACCGGTATGTGCCAGGCGGTGCAGGATCTGGCTCAGGGTGCCGATGTCTTTCTCTGCGAGGCGTCGTGGACCGACAGCCCGGATCGGCCCGAGGGCGTCCACCTGTCCGGTATCGAGGCCGGTCGCATCGCTCGGGAAGCCGGAGTGGGGGAGCTGCTGCTCACCCACATTCCGCCCTGGACGTCTCGCGAGGATGTCATAGCCGAGGCCAAGGCAGAGTTCAGCGGACCGGTGCATGCCGTCGAGCCAGGGGACGCCTTCACCGTATGACGACGCGCTAGGCTTCGAGTCGTGTCCAGACGAGAAGACGGCAGAGCGGACGACGAGCTCCGCACCATCAAGATCACCCGCGGATTCACCACTCACCCGGCAGGGTCGGTGCTGGTCGAATTCGGCAACACCAGGGTGATGTGCACGGCCAGCGTCGAGGAGGGCGTACCGCGCTGGCGGAAGGGATCCGGTCTCGGCTGGCTCACCGCCGAGTACGCAATGCTTCCCGCAGCCACCCACACGCGTAACGGACGCGAGTCCGTCAAGGGCAAGGTCGGCGGCCGCACTCAGGAGATCTCCCGACTGGTCGGACGCTCACTGCGCGCGTGCATCGATCTGGCAGCGATCGGCGAGAACACGATCGCCCTCGACTGCGACGTCTTGCAGGCCGACGGCGGCACCCGTACTGCTGCCGTGACCGGAGCGTTCGTGGCTCTCAGTGACGCCGTCACCTACCTACGAGCAGCCGGACGCCTGGCCGACCCGCAGCCGATCTCGTGCATGATCGCCGCGGTCAGTGTCGGCGTCGTCGACGGCCGGGTGCGTCTCGACCTTCCGTACGAAGAGGATTCGCGAGCCGAGGTCGACATGAACGTCGTCGCGACCGATACCGGCACTCTGGTCGAGATTCAGGGAACCGGCGAGGGCGCGACCTTCCCGCGCACCACCCTCGACAAGCTCCTCGACTCGGCGTTCGTCGGCATCGACAAGCTGTTCGAGGTGCAGAGGGAGGCGCTGGCGTTGCCGTACCCGGGGGATCTGCCCGAGCCTGCCACCGCAGAAACGAAGAAGAAGTTCGGTGCCTGACACCAAGCTACTGGTAGCCAGTCGTAACGCCAAGAAGCTGCGAGAACTGCGACGGGTACTCGACGCCGCCGGCCTCGTGGGTATCGAGTTGGTCGGTCTCGACGAGGTGCCGCCGTTTCCCGAGGCACCCGAAACCGGAGCGACGTTCGAGGACAACGCGGCGGCCAAAGCGCGCGACGGTGCGGCGGCAACCGGATTGCCCTGCGTCGCCGATGATTCCGGGATCGAAATCGACGCACTGAACGGAATGCCCGGGGTGCTCTCCGCGCGCTGGTCCGGAACTCACGGGCAGGACGAGGCCAACACGGCGCTCGTGCTGGCGCAGCTGAGCGACACCCCCGACGAACGGCGCGGGGCGGCTTTCGTATCGGCGTGTGCGTTGGTGGTCCCGGGCGGAGCCGAGACCGTCGTTCGAGGTGAGTGGCGCGGCGTTGTAGCGCGAGAGCCGTTGGGGGAGAACGGATTCGGATACGATCCGATCTTCGTGCCGGAGGGAGGCGGTCGCAGTGCCGCGCAGTTGGCTCCGGACGAGAAGGACGCGGCCTCTCATCGCGGCCGCGCGCTGCGCAAGCTGGTTCCTGCTCTCGAAGCGTTGACGGGGCGATAGTCGTGGCGGCGCGGGCAGTGTTGACGAGAACCACGGTCGTGCTCGCTGCCGCTGCCCTGTGTTCGGTGGGCATCCCCGCTTCGGCAGCGCCGGTCGCGGGATCGTTCGCCGAGGCCTTGGTCTACTCGGTGGCTCATCCAGGTGCGACGCCGGCGGGCGCGAACGATTACTCGTGCGTTCCCAGCGCTCGACATCCCGAACCGGTCATCTTGGTGCACGGTTTTTTGGAGAACTCCTACGCGAACTGGTCGTCGCTGTCACCGGCCCTGGTCGACGCCGGATACTGCGTGTTCGCACTCGACTACGGCAACACCGGGCCGGTGCCTGCGTTGGGAGCGCTGGGAACGATTCCCGAGAGTGCCGCGGAGCTGTCCACGTTCGTCGATTCCGTCCTCGAGTCGACTGGCTCATCGAGGGTGTCGATCGTGGGTCACTCGAAGGGCGGGACGGTGCCGCGCTACTACGCCCGCTTCCTCGGCGGTGATCGCACCGTCTCGCGCATAGTGGCGCTGTCTCCGCCGAACTATCCGACCGCCGGTCCGCCGGTGCAGGACGACGTGCTCGAGCGGTTGAACGAGGGCAGCGACACAGTCGCGGGGATCGATTACACGACGATCGTGACTCGATACGACCAGGTTGTCGTTCCGTACACGGCGTCGCTCCTTACCGGAGCGGGAAATACGAACGTGGTGCTGCAGGACGTGTGCCCCGGCGATGTCGTCGAGCACACAGGAACCTCGTACGATCCGCTGGCGCAGCGGCTGGTGGAGAACGCGCTGGATCCGGAGAACGCACAGCCGATCACCTGCTGACGTCAGACGCCGAAGTCGGCCTTGACCTGCTTGGTGCGCTTGTGTTCGACGTAGAACGACAGGAACGGAACAGTTCCGGCGAGCAGCGTGCCGATGGTCCGACCGGCCGGCCACCGCACCTTGATGGCAAGGTCGATCGTCAGGATCAGGTATACGAGGTAGACCCAACCGTGCACTACCGCAATCCAGTTGGGCACATTCTCGACCTTGAAAATGTACTTCGCGACCATTTCGGTCACGAGGACGAGCAACCAGATACCGGTGACGTAGGCGAGCACGCGATAGCGCAGCAGCGCCGACGCGATCTTCCGAGTCTTGTTGGTGGACGCCTTGGTCTTGTCCGGTGCCGAACTCACGTGGTGCTCCTGTCGGTCCCGCGGGATTCGTTCAGCTCCGCGAGGTAGCTGTTGTACTCGAGAAGTTGCCTGGCCTCGGGGTCGTCCAGATCGCCGACGTCCGGGTCTGCCACGCGGCGCTGGGGGAGCAGATCGAGAGGGACCTCGGTCGGTCCGTCGGGCTGCCCGGCTTCGGGCTCGTCCTGGTCCTCGTCTTCGAGGCGGACGAACTTGCGGTAGGCGTAGACGACGAACGCCGCGAACAAGGGCCACTGGAACGCGTAGCCGAGGTTCTGGCCGTTGCCGCCGACCGCCTCGAAGCGTTCCCACTGCCACCAGCCGAGACCGAGACACACCGCCGCGGATACGATCACCAGCGCAATGAGCGCGGGTCGACGCTTCGGGCGGGATGAGGTCACCACTCGACGGTACCGGAGCGACTACTACCGAAGGTAGTCACATCGGGTGGTCGGCCGGTGATTCTCACCATGGACGAGCCGGGTGCGACTCACGACCGACGACGGTTCGCCCGTGCTTCGGCAAGTTGCTCGGCACCTGGGCCGGTGATGTCGGCGAGAGCGCTGCTGCGCCCCGTCAGCACCAACGCCAGGGTGCCCGCCGATCCTTCGACGACGGGGCCCTCGCCCCGACTCCAGTCCAGATCGGTTGCGCGCCACTGCAATCGAAGATCGGGTCCTTTGAACGGTGCCGCACCGCTTTCCGGCACCAGGAAGTCGAGCATCGTAACCATGCGGTGCTCGGGAACGTGGTGCTCGATTCCCAGCGGCCTGCACACATCGAGCCCGTGCACGATGACGTCGGACAACGGGGCCAGCGGACCGTGGCCCGGCGGGGTGAACTTCTTGTCTGCGTGAGCTGTCAGGAGCGCGGGTAATTCGTCGCCGTGCTTGCGCTTCATTCGCTGGGTGATCATCTGATTGGCCCGGTCGAAGTTCCCTCGAGTGCGCACCATGGCGAGTCCGAACTGCCAGAGCGGGACGATCAGGGGCACCACGAGATGGGCGGCGACGTCGCGGACCGTCCAGGCGTCGCACAGCGATGGGGTGTCCCACTGTTCGGGTGTCAGGGTGTCGAAAGTGCGTGCGAGAGAGCGTCGTTCGTCGGAAGTTTCGGCGAAGATCGCGTCGTCGTCGAGATCGCTGGACATACGAGCCACCTTCACACGTTGAAACCGGTAGATCTGGGAGTCTCGAGAAAAGCCGGGTCGAACGACCGTTGTGCGCGAGGGGGGACTTGAACCCCCACGTCCTGAGACACTGGAACCTAAATCCAGCGCGTCTGCCAATTCCGCCACTCGCGCGTGCCGGTGAAGTCTACAGCCGATGCTGCTGTGCGTGCGACGCGGTTCTTCGAGCCACGTCGACGTCCGATTAGGCTCGCCGGGTGGTGAAGAAGGAGAACTCGTTCGATCCGGCGCGCATCCTCGAACTGCTGTGGCGGGTCGACGCGAAACCGAGCCGAACCGGCCTGAGCGTCGACGCGATCGTCGACGCGGCCATCGAGATGGCCGATGCGAACGGGTTGGAGTCGGTGTCGATGCGCAATGTGGCCGAGCATCTCGGGGTCGGTGCGATGTCGCTGTACACCCACGTGCCGGGGCGTCAAGAGTTGACGGACCTGATGATCGATCGGTCTCTGGCAGATCTGTACGCACACGTCGACGAGCCGGCATCGGTTCCCGGTGGGTGGCGGTCCGCGTTGCGATTCGTTGCCGAGCGCAATTGGGAACTCTATCAACGACATTCGTGGCTGCTCGACGCCGTCGGTGCGCGTCCGGTGCTCGGTCCGCACACCAACGACAAGTACGAGGCAGAGCTGCGCACCCTCGTCGGTACCGGGCTCGGTGACGTCGAGATCGATTCGGTGTTGACACTGGTTCTCACTCACGTCTCGGGGACCGCGAGGGCCTCGGCCGCGGTCGATCGGGTGAAGAAGCAGTCGGGGATGTCCGACGCTCAGTGGTGGGCGGCTACTGCACCCGTCATCGAGCGGGTGATGACGCGGGAGCGTTTTCCGGTGTCGTCCCGCATCGGGACGGCCGCGGCGACGTCGTACGACGCCGCCAGCGACCCCGTGCATGCCTACCGTTTCGGTGTGGAGTGCATCCTCGATGGCGTCGAGGTGATGATCTCGCAGAGGTCATGATCTCGCAGAGTCAGCTCGCCGATCGGAGCGCAGCCTCGGAGTGACGCTGCGGCGGTCTGCGCAGCTTGTGCTGGAAACGCCAGAGCGCGTGCTCGAGCGAGGCGAGATCGACGTGGAGTGCGTCCGCTGCGGCGTCGAGAATCACGGGGGAGCGTTCCTCGGCGATGTCGGCGGCCAGGTCTCGATGGAGTGGTTCGAGAGCGTCGGCAACGAACGCGGTCAGATGTGCGGTCGCCTTGTCGGTGCGCACGCCCAGATGCATGAGCATGCACTCCCAGGTCGTCTCGCCGAGGCCAGGGATCGCGCGGAACGCATCGAAATGTTCCTTCGTGTGCTGCTCGAAATCGGTCGAACAGCTCAACCCCGACGCGATCAGCGTCTGCGCTGCCACAGCGGCTGCCGCCGCCTTGGTTCGGCTGTTTCCTGGAACGAGCTGACGGTTGGACAGGATCTGCACGAGCTGATCCGGATCCGAAGTCAGTTCTGCAAGGGTTGTCAAGTCGTCGAGTCGGTTATCGCCGCGGTGTGACCGCCACCGTCCGATGACCGCTCGCACCCCACTGGTCGGTCCTCCGTAAGGAGCGCGCGCGGAGAAGATCGCGTCGAGTAGCGCCGCCTCGGATTCGCCGCGCCACCCCGGTGTCCAGTGCGGCGAATTCGATTGCGAGGCAATTAATTCGATGTGCGACAGCATTGCTTCGAGCTCGCCCGTCGTGCAAGTGTCCGTAACCGATGAATACATGAATTCCCCCCGGAGTTCGTCGACCGCCCTATCGGATGCGGTTCGTAGGAGAAAGCTAGACGACCCCACCGACAGGTCACCGGACGCTCACGGAGTGCTCGAGATCACATCACAAAAAGATAACGAAAAATGCGAGGGTTCCCTCATGTTTCGCCGTCGCCGCCGAGTCTCCCGCCAGGGTGGATGCGGGTTACTCGCGAGTTGGGTAAACAAAAAGTAAAGGCGCTTGCGCGGACGTACTCGCTGGTAGCACTCGGACGTCCGAGCAAACCTGAGGATTTCCTCATGATTTTGTGTCAACCTGGAGCAGCGCGAAGGAGACCTGTCGACGAAGACAGGCTCACGCTTTGCCCTGTTGCCCACGACGCACCACGGCAGTCATCACAGCGAACGCCTCGACCCCCGAGACGTCCACGAGAGGAATCTTCAGCCTTGACGATCAACGAGAGCACACCATCACACGGACGCGGCTCGCGAAGCACAGGCAACGCAGGCAAAGCCCCTAGAAGCAGTGGCGGCTCTCGGACTCTGGCAGATCGATTCGCCGCGGGCGAGCCGTACGCCCTGGCGTTCGGTGGTCAGGGTGCGCCCTGGCTGAGTTCGCTCGAAGAGCTCGCGCGCGATTCCGCACTCGAGCCCGAACTGACCGATCTCGTCAACGAGGCCGCAGCAGTGCTCGCGCCCGTGTCCGACGAGCTGCTGGTCGTCCGCTCGGTCGGCTTCGACCCGATCGGTTGGATGCTCGAGCAGGACCTCGCCGACGACGACACCGCCGGCTCCTACGGGCCCTCCGAAGCGGCACTGACCTCGGCTGCGGTGTCTCTGCCGGGCGTCTTCCTCACTCAGGTCGCCGCGTTGCGCGCGCTGAAGCTGCAGGGCCTCGACCCCGCCCAGACCCCGCCGGTCAAGGTGGTCGGACACTCGCAGGGCCTCATCGCCGCCGAGTCCGTCGCCGCGGACGGCGCACAGGACGCCAACTTCCTGGCCATCGCGCAGTTGGTCGGCGCTGCTGCCGGACTCGTCGGACGTCGCCGCGGCATCATCGGTGCCGGTGACCGTGCTCCGATGGTCTCGGTCGGCAACGTCGAGCCCGAACGTCTGCAGGCAATAGTCGACGAGCTCGCGCTACCGGGAGCACCCGAGCGCTCCGCCGCTCTGGCCATCCGCAACGGTCGTCGCCGCGTCGTGCTGTCCGGCCCGCCGGCTCAGTTGGCTCGCGTGCAGGAGAAGTGCGAGCAGATCGCGGCTCGGGAAGAACGTGAGCGCGATGCCAAGAAGCGCGGCGGCGCGGTGTTCGCACCCGTCTTCGAGCAGCTCCCGGTCGAGATCGGCTTCCATCACCCCGCATTGAACGACGCCGTGGAGCTCGTCGACGCCTGGGCGCAGCGTTGCGGTCTCGACGCCGCCCTGGCCCGCGAACTGGCGCAGAAGATCCTCGTCGATTCCGTGGACTGGGTCGACGCCATCGACGGTGTCGTCGAGGCCGGCGCGGACTGGATCCTCGACCTCGGACCCGGTGACCTCCTCACCCGCATGACCACCCCGGCGCTGCGTGGACAGGGCGTCGGCATCATCGCGGCATCCTCACGCGGCGGCCACCGCAATCTGCTCACTCCAGGAGCCGCACCCGAGGTGCAGCCGGCATGGTCGGCATTCGCACCCAAGCCCGTGACGCTGCCCGACGGCCGTGTCGTCGTCGAGACGTCCTTCACCAAGATGACCGGACGTTCGCCTATCCTGCTCGCCGGCATGACGCCGACGACCGTCGACGCGAAGATCGTCGCGGCCGCAGCCAACGCAGGCCACTGGGCCGAGCTCGCCGGTGGCGGCCAGGTCACCGAAGACATCTTCACCGACCGCGTCGCCGAGCTCTCCACGTTGCTCGAGCCCGGCCGCGCCATCCAGTTCAACTCGCTCTTCCTCGACCCGTACCTGTGGAAGCTGCAGCTCGGCGGTCGCCGCATCGTGCAGCGGGCCCGTGCAGCGGGTGCGGCCATCGACGGCGTCGTCGTCACGGCAGGCATCCCCGAACTGGACGAGGCAGTGGCTCTCATCGAGGAGCTCTCCGAGGCCGGCATCAGCTACGTCTCGTTCAAGCCGGGAACCGTCGCGCAGATTCGTGCCGTGATCCGCATCGCCAACGAGGTTCCGACCTACCAGGTCAACGTCCATATCGAAGGTGGCCGCGCAGGCGGACACCACTCGTGGGAAGACCTCGATGACCTGCTGCTGACCACCTACGCCGAGCTCCGCTCGCGTCCCAACCTGGTGATCTGCGTCGGCGGCGGTATCGGAACACCCGAGCGGGCCGCGGACTACCTGACCGGAACCTGGTCTGCCGTGCACGGATACCCGAAGATGCCTCTCGACGGCATCCTCGTCGGTACCGCTGCGATGGCCACTCTGGAAGCCACGACCGCTCCCGAGGTCAAGCAGCTTCTCGTCGACACTCCGGGAACCCCCGACTGGGTCGGTGCCGGAACCGCCAACGGCGGAATGGCGTCGGGCCGCAGCCAGCTCGGTGCCGACATCCACGAGATCGACAACGCGGCATCACGTTGCGGTCGGCTGCTCGACGAGGTCGCCGGCAACGCCGACGCCGTTGCCGAGCGCCGCGACGAGATCATCGCCGCACTCGACGGCACCGCCAAGCCGTTCTTCGGCGACGTCGCCGAGATGACCTACCAGCAGTGGCTGAGCCGCTACCTGGATCTGGCCATCGGAACGGACTCGCGCAGCGAATTCGATTGCGGCGGTGAGTTCACCGATGCCGTGACCGAGGCCCGTGAATCGGTGTGGCTCGACGTCACCTGGCGCACCCGCTTCCTCGAAATGCTGCAGCGCGCCGAGGCACGTCTGCACCCGGTCGATCGTGGCCCCATCCCCACCCTGTTCGCCGACGCCGAGGTACTCGAGCGTCCGCGCGCAGCACTGAAGTCACTGCTCGCTCAGTTCCCCGACGCCGGTGACGTGGTGCTGCACCCTGCCGACATCACCTTCTTCACCTCGCTGTGCCGCATGCCCGGCAAGCCCGTCAACTTCGTTCCCGTCGTCGACGGTGACGTGCGCCGCTGGTGGCGCAGTGACTCGCTGTGGCAGGCACACGACGCTCGCTACTCGGCCGATCAGGTCTGCATCATCCCCGGAACCGTTGCCGTCGCCGGTATCACTCGCGTCGACGAGCCGGTGGGCGAACTGCTGAACCGCTTCGAGAAGGCCACCGCGGACCAGCTTCTCGCCGAGGGTGTCGAGCCGGCGGCCATCGCCAGCCGACGCCACGCCGAGATCGCACCGGGACTGCTGGGCATCGTGCTGGCAGCTCCCGACGTCACCTGGGCCTCGCGCATGACGCAGAACCCCGTTGCACGCCTGGGAGATCCGGCCGACTGGACCGTCGACTCCGATACGGTCGCCTCGCACCCACAGACCGGCTCCACGTTGACCGTGCTCGACACCGAGCACGTCGAACTGCTGGTCCCGCTCGCCCCGGGCAAGGAAGTACGCATCCGTCTGACGGTGCCCGCCTCCACCATCGACGGCGGCGCTCCGGTCGTCACCGCAGAAGATGCACAGCAGGCCATGTCGGCACTGCTCGGAGTTGCGGCAGGACAGGACCTTCCGACGGTCAAGAACGGTGTCGCGCGGCTGAACATCGCGTGGATCCCCGATCTGATCGCCGACCACGCCGGCGTCACCGGATCCGGACTGCCCGACACACTGACCGTCAGCGGCAAGGCCGTTCCCGACGTTCTCGTCGGTGCCTGCTGGCCCGCCGTCTTCGCCGTCCTCGGTGCGACCCGTAACGCCGAGGGCATCGACGTCATCGAAGGCATGCTCGACCTGGTGCACCTCGATCACAGCGTCAACCTCGTCGGTGAATTGCCGACCGACACTTCGATTCTCGTGGTCAAGGCCGCAGCAGGAGAGGTGCTCGACACCGACCTCGGTCGCGTCGTCGAGGTCACCGTCGAGATCGGTGCCATGCTCGGTGAGGGGCTCGACGCCCCGGCCGTCGCAACTCTGGTGGAGCGCTTCGCCATTCGTGGACGCACCGGCAAGGGCGAGTTGGTGGATCCGGCTCGCGCCGGCGGTTCGCTGAGCGCCGATGCCAAGGACACCCCGCGTCGTCGCCGTCGCCAGGCCACCATCGTGGCCCCGCGCAACATGGCCGCATTCGCGCAGGTCTCGGGCGACCACAACCCGATTCACACCTCTGATGCCGCGGCGTTGCTCGCCGGCCTCGGTAGCCCGATCGTGCACGGCATGTGGCTCTCGGCGGCGGCGCAGCAAACCGTCACCGCAGTCGACCACGAGGACACCAAGACTCCTCCGCGTCGTCTCACTGCCTGGACTGCTCGTTTCCTCGGGATGGTCCGCCCCGGAGCGGAAATAGACGTTCGCGTCGACCGCACCGGATTCGACCAGGGTGCCGAACTGGTCGAGGTGTCCTGCCGAGTCGGCGGTGAACTGGTCATGGTCGCCACCGCACGCACCGCCGCGCCGAAGACCGTCTACGCGTTCCCCGGCCAGGGCATCCAGCGCCCGGGTATGGGACTGGACGCACGCGCTCGCTCCAAGGCCGCGCGTGAGATCTGGGAGCGTGCCGACAAGCACACGCGCAGCGCGCTCGGCTTCTCGATTCTCGCTGTCGTGCGCGACAATCCGACGTCACTCAAGGCCCGCGGGGTCACGCACAAGCATCCCGACGGTGTGCTGCACCTGACGCAGTTCACCCAGGTTGCGATGGCCGTTCTCGGTGTCGCACAGGTTGCCGAACTGCGCGAATCCGGAGCATTCGTGGAGAATTCGATTCTCGCCGGCCACTCGGTGGGTGAGTACAACGCTCTGGCCGCTGTTGCCGGTGTGCTCCCGCTCGAGGCCGTTCTCGAGGTCGTCTTCCAGCGTGGCTCGGCCATGCACGCACTCGTTCCCCGTGACGAGAACGGCCGCAGTGACTACCGCATGGCTGCCATCCGCCCGTCCCAGATCGGCCTGGCCGACGAGGACGTGCAAGGCTTCGTCGCCGGTGTCGCAGAAGAGTCCGGTGAGTTCCTCGAAATCGTCAACCTCAACTTGCGTGGCTCGCAGTACGCCATTGCAGGCACCGTTGCCGGCCTCGGTGAACTCGAGAAGAAGATCGCCATCCGCCGGGCAGAGTTCGGCGGCAAGGCCGCCTACATCATGGTTCCGGGCATCGACGTGCCGTTCCACTCGACGGTGCTGCGCGGGGGAGTCGACGACTTCCGTAGCCGCCTCGAGACCCTGCTGCCCGAGCAGCTCGATCCCGCGATCCTGGTCGGTCGCTACATTCCGAACCTGGTGCCCAAGCCGTTCTCGCTCGACCGGGCCTTCGTTCAGGAGATCGCCGACCTCGTACCGTCCGAGCCGCTGAACACCGTTCTCGCAGAGTTCGATTCGTGGGCCGCACGGCCGAGCGATCTGTGCCGCGTGATTCTGACCGAATTGCTCGCATGGCAGTTCGCCAGCCCGGTCCGGTGGATCGAGACTCAGGATCTGCTCTTCGCAGACGAGTCCGACGGCGGTATGGGCGTCGAGCGTTTCGTCGAGATCGGGCTCGGTGCAACACCGACCGTGGCCAACCTCGCGTCGCAGACTCTCAAGCTGCCCGGCCGCTTCGGCCACCCGGTCGAGGTGCTGAACCTCGAGCGCGAAGCCGCGATCGTCTACGGCACCGATACCGACCCGGCTCCGGCCGACGAGGACGAGGCGACTCCCGCTCCCGAGGCCGCTGCTCCTGCAGCCGCTGCTCCTGCAGCCGCGGCTGCTCCGGCTGCAGCACCCGCTCCGGCAGCGGCTCCGTCGGGCGGACCGCGCCCCGACGACATCGCGTTCGTCGCCGCCGACGCGACGAAAATCCTCATCGGACTGTGGACCAAACTGCAGCTCGATCAGATCGGGCCCGCCGACACCATCGAGGCGCTGTGCGACGGCGTCTCCTCGCGTCGTAACCAGCTGCTCGTCGACCTCGGTTCCGAGCTCTCGCTCGGTGCCATCGACGGCGCAGCCGATGCCGACATGGGCGCGCTCTCGGGCACGGTCAACAAGCTGGCTCGTACCTACAAGCCGTTCGGCCCGGTGCTCAGCGACTCGATCAACGACCATCTCCGCAAGGTCTTCGGCCCCTCGGGACGACGCCCGGCGTCCATCGCCGACCGCGTCAAGAAGACCTGGGAACTGGGCGACGGCTGGGCGCACCACGTCACCGCCGAGGTCGCTCTCGGTACCCGTGACGGTGCCTCGGTTCGTGGTGGCGCACTCGGTGGCCTGGCCGACGGCGCTCTCGCCGACGGCACTGCTGTCGACAACGTCATCGACGCCGCGGTTGCTTCGGTTGCCGCTCGACGCGGAATCGCAGTGTCCATGCCGCAGGCAGGCGGTGGAGCCGGCGGAACCGTCGACGCCGCTGCGCTCGGTGAGTTCACCGAGCACATCACCGGTCGCGACGGCGTTCTCGCCTCCGCAGCCCGGTTGGTGCTCGAACAGCTCGGCCTGGCGGACGCACCCAACGCGCTGCTGGCCGAGAACCCCGATGCTGCTCTGGTGGAGCTGGTTTCGGCCGAGCTCGGATCGGACTGGCCTCGTCTCGTCGCTCCCGCGTTCGACGCCAAGCGCGCCGTGCTGATCGACGACCGGTGGGCCACCGCCCGTGAGGATCTGGCTCGGTTGTGGCTCGGTACCGCAGGTGATGTCGCTGTCGAGTCCTTCGCCGGCGCAGGCAATGCCGTTGCAGCACAGGCTCAGTGGTGGAAGGCCAAGGCCGACTACGAGAACAAGGCCGTGCTCGCCGAGACCTTCGGACGCATCGCAGACATCGCGGTCGCATCCGAGGACAAGGGACAGTGGGCCGACGACGTCGCAGTCGTCACCGGCGGCAGCAAAGGATCCATCGCCGCGGCAGTGACCGCTCAGTTGTTGGCCGGGGGCGCGACGGTCTTCGTCACCACCTCGCGGCTCGATGACGAGCGCCTGGGCTTCTACCGCTCGCTCTACCGCGACAACGCTCGCAACGGAGCGTCGCTCTGGGTGGTTCCGGCCAACATCGCGTCGTACACCGACGTCGATGCCCTCATCGAGTGGATCGGCAGCGACTACATCGACACTGCCGGTGGCGCAAAGACATTGGTCAAGGCAGCTGCCACTCCGACGATGCTGTTCCCGTTCGCAGCACCTCGGGTCATGGGCGAGATGTCCGACGCCGGAGCTCGCGCCGAGATGGAAATGCGCGTGCTGCTCTGGTCGGTCGAGCGTCTGATCACCGGACTGTCGAAGGTCGGCTACGACAACGACATCGACACTCATCTGCACGTGGTGCTCCCCGGATCGCCGAACCGCGGAATGTTCGGTGGCGACGGTGCCTACGGTGAGTCGAAGGCTGCACTCGATGCAGTCGTCGCGAAGTGGGGCTCGGAGAAGAACTGGGCCGAGCGGGTGTCCATCGCGCACGCTCACATCGGGTGGGTTCGCGGAACCGGCTTGATGGGCGGCAACGATCCCATCGTCGAGGCCGTGGAAGCCGAAGGTGTCCGTACCTGGTCGACCGAGGAGATGGCAACCGAGCTGCTGCGGCTGTGCACCCTCGACGCACGTCGTCGGGCCGCGCAGGAGCCTATCGTCGCCGATCTGACGGGTGGCTTGGCCAACACCAAGCTCAACCTCGTCGAGCTTGCTCGCGACGCGGCCGCTGCTGCGGCCGAGAAGACCGAAGAGGCCGTGGACAGTTCGGTCATCGCCGCGTTGCCCGCACCTCCGCGGCTCGCTCCGACGACCGCCCCGGCGTGGCCGACCCTCGATGTCGATCCGAAGGACCTGATCGTCATCGTCGGTGCAGGTGAGCTCGGACCTTATGGTTCGGCGCGCACTCGCTTCGAGATGGAGGTCGACGAGCAGCTCTCTGCCGCAGGCGTTCTCGAACTCGCGTGGAACACCGGCCTGATCGCCTGGGAGAACGATCCCAAGCCGGGCTGGTACGACATCGAGTCCGGTGACCTCGTTCCCGAGGAGGACATCGCCGACAAGTACCACGACATCGTGGTCGAGAAGTGCGGTATCCGCACGTACGGCGACGACGGCGCAATGGTCGGTAACACCGCTCCGCTGATGACCTCGATCTTCCTCGACAACGACCTCACGTTCGTCGTCGGAACCGAGATCGACGCACGGTCGTTCGCGGCTGCGGATCCCGAGCACACGCTGATCACACCGGTTCCCGAATCGAGCGACTGGCAGGTCACTCGCAAGGCGGGCACCGAGATTCGCGTTCCGCGCAAGATGAAGCTCACCCGTACCGTGGGTGGTCAGATTCCGACCGGATTCGATCCCACCAAGTGGGGCATCTCGCCCGACATGGCGAGTTCGGTAGATCGTGTTGCCCTGTGGAACATCGTCACCACGGTCGACGCCTTCATCTCCTCGGGCTTCAACCCGTCGGAACTGATGCGCTGGGTGCACCCGACGCTGGTCGCCAACACTCAGGGCACCGGCATGGGCGGCATGGAGTCCATGCGCTCGCTGTACATCGACACCCTGCTCGGCGATGCCCGTGCGAACGACATCCTGCAGGAGGCTCTGCCGAACGTCGTTGCTGCACACGTGGTTCAGTCGTACATCGGTAGCTACGGCGCGATGGTTCACCCCGTCGCCGCCTGCGCCACCGCGGCCGTCTCGGTCGAGGAGGGCGTCGACAAGATCAAGCTGGGCAAGGCGCAGCTCGTGGTCGCCGGCGGATTCGACGACCTGAGCACCGAAGGCATCATCGGCTTCGGCGACATGTCGGCCACGGCGGACTCGGCAGCGATGTCCGCCAAGGGAATCAGCGATCGACGCTTCTCCCGGGCAAACGACCGCAGGCGCGGAGGATTCGTCGAATCGCACGGCGGCGGAACGATTCTGCTCGCTCGCGGCGATCTGGCACTCGAGATGGGCCTGCCCGTCCTCGGAGTGGTGGCCTACGCACAGTCGTACGGCGACGGAGTGCACACGTCGATCCCGGCTCCGGGACTCGGCGCACTCAGCGCCGGTCGCGGCGGCAGAGATTCGGCACTGGCGCTCTCGCTCAACGCACTCGGCGTCAGCGCAGACGACGTGGCCGTGATCTCCAAGCACGACACGTCCACCGCAGCCAACGACCCGAACGAGGCCGAGTTGCACACGCGCCTCGCCAAGGCCATCGGCCGCTCGGACGGCGCTCCGCTGTTCGTCGTCTCGCAGAAGTCCCTCACCGGGCACTCGAAGGGCGGAGCGGCTGCCTGGCAGCTCATCGGCCTGTGCCAGGTGCTGGCCAACGGCGTCATCCCGCCGAACCGCAGCCTCGACTGCGTCGACGACAAGATGACCGGTTTCGAGCACTTGGTGTGGGCTCGCGAGCCGCTGCGCTTCGGTGACTCGGTTCCGCTGAAGGCGGGTCTGCTCACCTCGCTCGGCTTCGGGCACGTGTCCGGACTCATCGCGTTGGTGCACCCGCAAGCATTCCTCGAGGCCGTTCCGGCCGAGCGGCGTGCGGAGTACATCGCGAAGGCGAACGAACGTCGTATCGCCGGTCAGCGCAGGCTGATCTCCGCGATGGTGGGTGGCGACTCCCTCTACGAGCGGCCCGACGATCGACGACTGGGACATGACGGGACGCCGGCCAAGGCGTCACGCGAACTGGAGGCCAACGTGTTGCTCAACGAGTCCGCTCGCCTCGGCGAGGACGACGTCTACGCCTCCGGTCTGCCGGGTGTCATCTGATGGCAATCTTGGGAGTGGGTTTCGACCTGGTGACGGTGTCCGACTTCGCCGAGCAGATGGAGAAGGTCGGCACGACGATGATTCGCGACAGCTTCACCGCGGGTGAACGTCGGCACGCGGCGACCAAGAGCTCCGACCCGACGCGGCACTACGCAGCACGGTGGGCAGCCAAGGAAGCAGTTCTGAAAGCTTGGGCGACATCACGTTTCGCACGGCCGCCGCAGATCGGCGACAATCCGTACCCGTTGATCGAGGTCGTCAACGATGCGTGGGGCCGACCGTCCATCAAGCTGCACGGCATGGCGCAGGAGTTTCTGCCGACGGTCAAGATTCACCTGTCGCTGACGCACGACGGCGATATCGCCGCCGCGGTGGCGATCCTGGAGGAGTAACTCCGCGCTGAACGACGACGAAGGCCCGTCCGATCCACGAGATCGGGCGGGCCTTTCGTATGGGTGAAGCGGGCGGGTCAGGCTTCGTCGGTGTTGACCGACCCGCCGGAGCGCCTGCTCTCTTTCTCTGCGACGAGCAGATACGCCATCATGATTCGCTTGAGTTCGGCCACGGCATCTTCGTGGCTCTGGCCGTCCTGCACCGAGAAGTTCAGCATCGAGTAGACGATGTGTACCAACACCTGGGCCATCAGATTGCGACGGTGCCGCGGCGTGCGCGGCGTCAACGGTCCGAGCATGCGTGAGACCTGATCGGCGAACTCGCGCTCATGAATGACCCCGGTGGCTCGGGTGGACGGAGTCGACTGCATCGCGAGCCATACTTCGCGGCGCGACGGGTCCGTCATCCACATGCCGGCCATGTGGTCGACGAAATTGTTCAGGAACCGCACCCAGTCCAGGGACGGGACCTCGCCGTCGAACTCTGCCAATTCCTGTTGGACTCCCACGAGGTCCTGACGATTGAGTTCGCAGACGATGACGTACTTGTTGGCGAAGAACTGGTAAAGCGTGCCGATCGGCAGCTCTGCCCGTGACGCGACTTCTTCACACGTGAACGACTCGAAGCCCACGTCGCTGAGCAGTTCACGCGACGCCTGGAGCAACGCGTCGAATTTGCGTTGGCTGCGTTCCTGCGTGGGACGACGCCTCGGCATCAGCTCCTGAGTCTGCGCCGTCGACTCGAGCGCGGCGTCGAGACGGCGCGAGGACTGGGCACGAGCAGAGGATTCCACCCGGTCAGGCTATCCGTCGCGGGTGCACGGTATCCACTTCTGTCGTGCGGGTCGCATCGCCCACTCCGGATTCGGTCGTTCTTGTGGGGGACCGCTGTGTGCGACGACAGCTGTCGGGCCGTCTTGCTGTGACAATCCCCAAGTTCAATATGGGCCAGCCAAACGGGCAACCGGTATGGTTATAGGTATTGAATCAATTTCCGTGCAGGGTGGCCGTCGTTCGTGTCCGTAGGACGACGTTCATGGTCGGGAGCCTCACCCCGAGCACAGGGAGACTGCAGTGGCAACAATCGGTACAGCGATCGAATCCGGCTCGATGCAGACGGTCCTGCTCGAGCCGACCTCGGGGGAGGTGCTCGCGCACTCCACCACCTCGCTCGACCCCGACGTGACCGCCGTTCTACCGCGCGCGATCTCGGATATGCGTGCCGAGGCAGCAACGCTGAACGTGTCGGTCGACGCCGTCGCCGTCGTGCATCGGTCCGAGTCCGAGCGCGCCGAACTCGCCACGGCAGTGACCGACGAGTCGACGGTGTTCGTCTCTGCATCCCAGTCGTTCTTGTCCTGGTTGGCCCGTGCGAAGGACCTCGCCGACGCGAGCACGGTGCTGCTCTATTACATGGGCGAACACGGCGTATCCATCTCTCTCGCCGACGCAGCCGATGCCACACTCACGCCCGCCAAGAATGCTGCCCTGGACTCGATGTCCCCCGAACGAATCGGCAGCACGATTCCGCTGGCCTGGGAAGTGGTCGACGAATCCGGCAAGAAACCACAGGCGGTCGCGCTGTTCGGAGACAGATCGAGCAACCGGGACTTGATCGACATTCTCTCCCTCGGTCTCGGTGTGCCCGTCGTGCGAGTGGGTGCCGCTGATCGGGTCGCCGCCTGCGGGGCGGCCTGGCTCGCATCGGTTTCGGTCGAGGATCAGGCCGCTCTCGTGGAAACGGAGAGGGCCGACGACGCGGAAGAAGCCGCAGTGCCGGAGACGGTCCCTTCGGTGGTGCCGGCGTCCCCGGTGGCAGCAACGGGCAGGTCGAGTTCAGCGACCGGCGGCCGCAAACTGATCTTCGCTGCGGTGCTGCTCGCCGGGGTGGCCTCGGCCGGTGTCGCCGTTGCAGCCACGCTGCCGAGTAATGGGGATGCGACCGCCGGGCAGAGCGTCGACCGAAGCAATGACGGTGCCGATTTGGCCGGCGCAACGCGATACGTCGATCCGACGACTATTGCGCCTGCGCTGCCGGTCGACGCCCTGCCCAAGACGCTCCCGCCCACGGTGGAATCGGCCCTCGCGCCGACGACCACACCGCCGACTGCGACGACGCAGCAGTGGACTCCACAGCAAGGGACTCCTCAGCCGTGGACTCCGCCGTCCTGGGTACCGCCGGGCGCTGCGCCTGCAGGTACCCCGAAGCCCGCTGCGGCGACTGTGGATCCGCCGCAATTGACTGTGCCCACCGTCGTTCCCGAGCCGGGCAAATCCCAGGAGCAACTCGAGCAGGAAGCCTGGGATCGGCACTGGCAGCACACAGGTGAGTGGATCGCGCAGGAATTGGCCGGAGGCTGACGTGTCGCTTCGGTAGGTGCGAGCAAATGACAGACTGGCGAGAGCCCGTCTGTCATTTCTCGTCTGGAGGAACCATGCCGACCGATGTACGCCCCGCCGACATTCGATCCGCGATCGCGGAGTCGATGCCTCGCGCGAAATCGGAGCTGGCAGAACTGGTCCGGTTCCGATCTGTGCACGATCCTCGGCAGTTCCCGGTGGAGGAATGCGTCGGTGCAGCGCAGTGGGTGCAGCGGGCGTTCGTCGACGCCGGAATCCCCGACGTGCAGTTGATCGAGACCAACGACGGCTCACTGGCTGTCGTCGGTTCCCGGCCGGCACCGGCGGGGGCGCCGACCGTTCTGTTGTATTCGCACTACGACGTCCAGCCTCCCGGCGACAGAAGCTATTGGGACAGTGAGCCTTTCGAGCTGACCGAGCGTGACGGTCGGTGGTACGGCCGAGGTGCGGCCGACTGCAAGGGCAACGTCTTGATGCATCTGCTGGCGCTGCGCGCGGTGGGGGAGTCGCTCGACGTCGGCGTGCGCATCGTCTGCGAGGGTTCTGAAGAGATGGGCACGGGCGGGCTCGAAGCACTCGTCGACGAGCGGCCCGAGTTGTTCGCTGCCGATGTCGTGGTGATCGGGGACACCGGCAACACTGCAGTGGGTCTGCCGACGGTCACCACTACCCTGCGTGGGATAGCCAATGTCGTCGTACACGTGGAAACGCTTGCCGGAGAGGTGCATTCCGGAATGTACGGGGGACCGGCACCCGATGCGCTCGGCGCGCTGATCCAGGTGCTGGCAACTCTGCGTAACGAGCACGGTGACACCACGGTCGACGGTCTCGATGGCGCGCAGACCTGGGATGGGGTGCCGTACGACGCCGAGCAGTTCAGATCCGATGCCGGGGTGCTCGACGGAGTCGCACTGGCGGGTTCGGGCACCGTGGCCGACGCGGTATGGGCGCGCCCGGCGCTGACCGTTCTCGGAATCGACTGCCCACCCGTCGTGGGCTCGGCCGCTGCCATCTCCCCTCGAGCCACGGCACGGCTCAATTTGCGAGTTCCGCCAGGGATGGATCCCCTGCAGGCGCAGGACGCGTTGGTGGCGCATCTGGAGGCACGTACGCCGTGGAATGCGCGCGTCACCGTCGAGCGAGAAGCGATCGGTTCGCCGTTCCGGGCCAGAACGGACGGCCCGGGCTACGCGGCGTTGTCAGGTGCCTTGGAAGAGGCATTCGGACGTCCCATGGGGACGGCTGGGCAGGGCGGGTCCATTCCATTGTGCAACGCGTTGGCGGAGGCGTTGCCGGACGCCGAGATCGTGCTCATGGGCGTCGAAGAACCCCGATGCCGGATCCACGCCCCGAACGAGAGCGTGGACCCGACGGAAATCGAGAAGATGGCCGTCGCCGAGGCGCTGTTCCTGCAGCGGCTGGCCGGTTCAGACAGCTAGGTCGCGGCGGAGCTTGGCGACGTGGCCGGTGGCACGAACGTTGTATTGAGCCACCTCGATCTTGCCTTCCTCGTCGACCAGGAACGTCGAACGAATGACGCCCTCGTAGACCTTGCCGTAGTTCTTCTTCTCCCCGAACGCACCCCAGGCCTGCAACGTCGTCTTCTCCTCGTCGGAGAGCAGCGGGAATGTCAGCTCCTCCTTGTCGCGGAACTTGGCGAGCTTGGCCGGCTTGTCGGGGGAGATGCCGATGACCTCGAGGCCTTCGCCGTTGAGCTCGGCGAGACTGTCGCGGAAGTCGCAGGCCTGCTTGGTGCAGCCCGGGGTGCTCGCGGCGGGGTAGAAGTACACGATCACCTTCTTGCCGGCGTAGTCGGCGAGGGAGACGTCCTTGCCGTCGGCATCGGGCAGGGTGAACGCCGGAGCGGTGTCGCCCGGCTCGAGCTTGCTGTATTCGGTCACCGCACGAGAGTATCGAAATACCGCCGTGCTCTAGGCTCGAGTACGACCAAGACTATTTGCAGACAAGTTGGAGGACACGTGGCCAAGGACACCGACCGAATCGAGCGCGAGATCGAGGCCGCTCGCAATCAGCTGGCCAGCACGCTGGACGAGCTGAGCGTCCGTGCCAGCCCCAAGAACATCGTCGCCAACACCAAGCAGACGGTGGTGGCCAAGCTCAACGAGCCGGCCGTTAAGTTCACTCTGCTCGGAGTCGGCGCAGTGGTAGCAGTTCTCGTGGTTCGCAGGATCTTCAACTGACGCAACAGGTGCCTTGACCAGCCGATTTCACATCTGGCCGCATCTGCTGTTAATGTTTCTCCCGCACCGCAGAGAACACGCGGTGCGGATCGGCGCCATTAGCTCAGTTGGTTAGAGCAGCTGACTCTTAATCAGCGGGTCCGGGGTTCGAATCCCTGATGGCGCACAACGAGTGCCCCTGAACAGCATATTCGCTGGTCAGGGGCACTTTTTGTTGTCTGGGTATGTGTAGGCGACCGCAGTGTCGCAGAAATGAACAACTCTGTGACCTGCGGACTCACAAGCGGCGTAGCGCCTTTCGCAGACTTGACTCTTAATCGCAAATATTGGGAGTCGAGTTCGCGGCTTTTACCGCTGTGACCTGTGCAGACGGACACTGTGAACGTATCTCCGCGCTGTCATCGGACGGCTGCGGACCCATAACTCATCACTTACTCATCTTTTTGGCCGAAAAGAGATGGGTGCCGTTGAGTTCTTCGGGCAGTTCAGCGTGCCGTTCAGGGATCATGCTCTCGCTGGTGCCTGGGGTTGAGTTCGTGCCCGAAGCATTCGACGTGATCGACCTGGCGGCATGGATCAGGGGGAGAGTGAGTCTGGCGGTGACGAGGAGAAGCGCGGGTTCGGCGCGCCCAGAGGGCGCAGACCGTGACGGGCAATGGCTGTTCAAACCCCGCAGGATCAAGCCGCTCGTAGTCTCGGAAGAGAGACGTCGGCGAAGAGATACACCGAATAAATGATTCGCGGTGAGGACTGGGCCGAGAAGATCTGCTCGGCCGGGTAACGCTTAGACAGCTGCTTCATCCTTCACAAAGAACGAAGCGGCATCAAACGCGGGACGGTTCAGTCTTGGTGGACGGCGGATGCCTGGGGGATACCGAATCCACCTTTACCCGACTTTTGCCTGTGGGTGTTTCGGCGGACGGGTTTGTGCATACTGTGGGAGTCGGTTGGCGGCCATGTACAGGTCCTGTGACCTGGCCGGATGGGCTGTTGCGCTGGTTTTCTTTCGGCACGAACTGGCGCTACGACGGAACAAACCTGTCCGACGGTTAGTGCATGCTTAGCGCATGAATACGAGCGGACGAGCACGCACTACCCGCATCTATACTTCGAACGCGGCGGCGACTTCGAGGCTCGTTGCGAGAGCGCAACAGATGTTCGACGATGTGCCGGAGGGGATGACGTTCAACCGGTACCTCCAGGGCCGTCGTGAGGTTATCGCTGCGAAGGCCGAGGCCATGCAGCGCATCATGGCGCCGTTCGACGCATTCGATGTACTCGACCTTCTGCGGCAGCATGAGCTGCCCTTCCAGCTGGGTGGCCACCACGAGAGCGAATCAGAAGGATGGGCGTCGCTCATTGAAATCGTCGCAGCAGTTTTGCTTGCTCGCGGTCGACGTGAACCCGAGGACGGTGGTGAAACGCCCGGCAGCCCGAATCATGCCGTGGTCGAGTTGCAGCAACTAGCTAAAGACATGCTCGAGTTGGCGGTGTTCGGCATGTTGGCGGATGCCGAGGCCGACGAGTCGTCACCGCTGATCAAGCTGGCAACGGAGTACCGA
This sequence comes from Rhodococcus sp. JG-3, assembly GCF_000482405.1. Taxonomy (NCBI): domain Bacteria; kingdom Bacillati; phylum Actinomycetota; class Actinomycetes; order Mycobacteriales; family Nocardiaceae; genus Rhodococcus; species Rhodococcus sp. JG-3. The sequence goes on along the minus strand of NZ_KI519398.1, from coordinate 4,052,196 downwards.
GCTCATGAGCTTTCGGTCAGGAACAAGCGACACACGCACCTGGCTGATCGCTTCGACGAGGCATTGCTGGGAGAGCGGACCATCGAACCGCTGATTGCGAGCGCACTCGGATTTACCTATCAGCAATTCAAGACTGTGCGCGACGCGATCCGCGAGATCTACTCGGAGAGGGTGATGCTCGCACTCGATGAGTTGGGCGACGTGGCGTCGTCGCGGCACGAGCGCGGTGAGGACTCTGACGTTTCGGAGACGGATATTCAGCGTGGTCGTGATGCTGCAGCCTCGGTATTCTTCTTTCCCGGTCAGAGGGCGTCTCAGTCGCCGGCGGACATCGCGGCACGATCGGGTGTCCAAGTGGAGGTCGTCGAAGTTATCGTCGATACCTTCAGCATCGCGTTCGCTGAGCGCCGGGATTGTGCCGACGCGGTGTTAGAGCTGTTGGACGGCAGGAACCCGTTACGCGAGGCCGCCTTGATTTCAGACGGAGCAGGACGCTACCTCGGGCTGGGCGCGACATTAGGCAGTGATGCACTCATCGGTGTCGCCGAACGCGCACTGAAAGCCACAGGCAATTGGAATCGCTACGACAAACATCGAGCACGAGTGAGTGAGAGTCTTGCCGCCGAATACTTGTCGAAGTTACTCGATGTTGCGGCCACCTACGCTGGGCTCAAATACTTTCGCCCGAAGGAGGGCGTAGAAGGGTCAAGTTTACACTCAGCGGCAACCGACATCACTGCAATCGCAGACGAGACTGAGGCGGATGCGCTGTTTTTAGTGGGAGACGTCGCGATCTGCGTGGAAGTGAAGGGCCGCGCCGTATCGGAACCAGCACGACGCGGACAGGTCCGACACCTCGCTACCGACCTCAAGCGGACGATTGGAGACGCAACGAAGCAAGCGCTGCGCCTGCAGCAGCTCATCGAAGTGAACGCAGGCCTGTGGTTAGGGGACCGAACGTGGCTCGATCTCGGAGCCATACGTGAGATACGTTCCGTATGTGTGTTTTTGGATGATATCGGTCCACTCTCGATCGCCTTGGATGAACTTGTCCGGTCAGGCATCGTGAAGGACGAGACCTTTCCTTGGTTGGTCTCGTTGCACGACTTGGCCGTAATCTCGGAGGTGCTCGACCGTCCGGCGGAGTTCCTTTTGTACCTGCGTCGACGGACGGAATCGGCCGTGTCGCTTCTTTACAGAGCTGTCGACGAGCTGGATCTATTTATGCTGTTTCTTCAGGGCAATTTGTATGTGGAACCTGACCCAGATGCAGTGTTCGCCCGATATCCTGCATCCGGAACGCCCACGCGCGCTGCAAGACGTAACTTTACTCGTAACGCGGTAGCGACTCGTGTTCATACGCAAACTGATCCGCTGGATGCATGGATCTATTACCAACATGGCGAGAGCGATGTTGCCGTTCCTAAGCCTTCACTTTCGGGACACGAGCAGATTGAGAAGATAGTCGACTTCCTTCACGACGGGCACAAGCCTGGTTGGTTGCGCATCGGTGCAGACTTGACAAATCTCTCTACATCCTCACAGAAATGGCTCAGCCGGGGAGTGAAGGAAGTCCGCAACAATACGAACCGAGATAAGCAGCGGCATTCCGCCGTGCACGGCTTCGCCGGTGTTTGGGGCTACCCGCTAATCTTCGTCGCGTCGGTACCGAAAGACGGCGACGTGAAGTCCGAGTTTGAACGATTGGAGGTCTACTTGACCGCGAAAAAGCACCAGCAAGGCTCGGACCGCGCGTTAGGGATCCTGCTATTGAAGGGGGAGATTGTTGCAACAGTCTACGACAACTCGCCATGGGTTGACGATCCAGAGCTCGACGACGTAGGTCGTCAAATCGGGCTGAGGTCTGTTGGCGCTTCTGAGCCGTTGATTCGCACGCGCAACAGGAGAAAGCGGTCGAATAAGCGGAAGCGCCGGTGAGGGGCCTACAAGCGCGATTTAGGCTCCATCCGGCCTTAGGTTGGAACGGTCCAAATGGTGCAAAACCCATCGCTGAGCTTCCAGTGACGATTGAGGTGCGAGGCATGTCGACACATGATTGTGCGCAGGCGTATGACTGGAAGTGATAGAGGTGCTATGTCGTTGGCGGCCCGGTACTTGTCTGCCTACGGTCAATCGCAGAACGGTGCAAGTGGTCCAAGTCGGATGGGGTAGTCAGCCGACTACCCCATCCTCAAGACCTGAGAGCGAGCAGTAATGCTGCTCGCCGCACCTCACCCCGGCATGGGCGCCGGGCTCAGGAGTTGCGTGCATACTATGCTGGTTTGCGTACCCGATTGTCAAGGATGCTGCATGACCTCTCTGCTGTGCTGGGCCGGAGTCGATTCTCGCGGAGTGGCCTCGATCTATATCGCTTCGGACAGTCGTATCAGCTGGGGAGATACAGGGCAGGTATTTGACCAGGGCCACAAAGCTTTTGCCTGTAATCAGGCTCCATTTATTTTCGGGTATTGGGGTGACGTCCTGTTCCCAGCTCTAGTGCTGCCGGTCATCCAGGAGAAGGTTGATCGAGGATTTTTAGCCGCCAGGCCAGGGTCGCGCGCCCATGATTCGATCGTGCATGCGATTCGAACCCTTTGGGACGGTTACCCGGAACATCAGAAACGCGATTTCGGCATTCTTATCGGTAGTAGGTCGGGGTCCGGAATGACGGCGCGATTCCTTCTTACGAAATTAAATTACCTGGGTTCATCAAAAGTTTGGAGCCGACTGAGTGTTCCCATGCCTCTTGCCTCTGCGGTGCTTCGTTACGAGGGCAGTGGCTCCGACGCGGTTCGAAAGCAGCATCAGTTTTGGGATCTCTCGTCTGCGAAAGGGACAAGTCGCGCAGTCTTCAGTGGATTTTGCGATTCTTTGAACGCTGCCGAAGACTCGAAAAGTGGCGGTCCGCCACAGTTGGTCGGAATCCATCGAAAGGGGAATGCTCAGTCCTTCGGACTGATTTATAATAATCGCAGATTCCTCGGTGGGGCACGGGTGTTCAAGAATGAAAATTCGAGCAGTGTCTCTTGGTTTAATGGTCTATTTGAGCGAGTTCAGCCGGGTGGGACATCGAGAATTCGCGGTGCTCAACGGCACGGGAGAGGCTAAAATTTCGGGTTGGTTAGACATGAATAAGGACCTTGCTATGTTGGCACCATGACGATTGGATAACTTGCCTCGTAAAGAGCTCGTAAAAGTTTCAGCTCCTCAAAGATAGCAGCGTAAATCGTCACACGGGTCATTCGACGTTGATCTACTTGACAAGTGCACCAAGCACATCGATAACTCTCCAACACTTGGATACAAGCGCGCCAGTGACGAGATGATGCATGACTGGCTTGCGAAGAAGGGGCTCATCTCAGACCGCGGTTGAGAATTCTGCATTCATGAAGGTGTTCGCAGGAAAAGAAACAACCTGCTCGCACCGAAGCTTCGCGCCACCGAGCGCGGGCGGACCCGTAACCGTGGCGTGGCCCACCGAAACTCACATGTGCAAAGCGATTAGAGCGACTACGCGGGCAGGTCCTAGTGTGCCTGGATTCCGGCTTCACCCGCTTCTGGGGTTAAGCATGCGCGGTGCGCGCATTCAACGCCCGCACGGGTGAGACGGAAACTCCGCTCAATGCCAGACTCATAGCTGCCGTCGAGACCCTGCTGTTCTGGGACCGTGAGATCGGGGGCGGTGCTCAGCTAGGTAGATGCCGCGACCAATTGCATGTACCACCTCGCGACCTGACCGCCGCCGCCCTGAGTGAGGACTTCGTCGCAACCTATTGTCTGGCCCGCTACAGCGGGCCAGATAGTTTCCGGCCCGGCAGGCGTTCGCTCCCTTGTTCCCACTCTTGCACCTCACACGGTCACCCTGTCAGGTAGTGGCTAGATCGATCGAGAGGGGACACCATCTTCGAGAACACCATCGCTGCTGCACAGTCCATGGAGGCGGTGCGCGCGGCGAACCGTGAGGCGGTCGCGTCCGGTCCCAGATGCGGAGCACGCGGCGGCGCGGCAGGCGCTGATCGAGGGGTTCCACGGTCGCGCCCTGCGCGAGGACGAAGTGGCGTACTTGTAACGGTTCGCTCGATGGGAAGCCCCTGGCCGTCTGGCTGGGCGGTTCCCGCGTTGTAGGTGCGTGAGGCGCTGTACGGCAGAGGCTGTTGCGACGGCCCTGAGTTAGTCGATTTGTGGAGGTTTCGTGTGTGTCCCGCCGAGCCATCGTTGATGGAAGGCGTTGTTGTCCGGATGTGGTCTGAGGGTGTAGATGGTCATGTCGTCTTGGGTGGATTGGTCCGCGATTTGTGCGCGGCTGAAGATAATTTGGACGCTACCTAGGTCGAGAGTCTGGGTTCCGACTGCAAGTTTAAGGTCGATCTGGGCTTCGATCTGGCTGTTATCGAAGAGCTGAGGTGCGTTTGTGGGGAGACCGACAACCCATCGGTTCCAGGTTCCGGTGATGGTCTCCCCGTCAAGTAGTGCTGCGACCCGTTCTGCTTCGCGGATGCCTAGGTCGATCAGTTTGCTGTGGGGAGGAATTTTCAGAGTGGTTGTGGTGTGTTGTTGTATACGGCTGAGTGCTCGGGAGTAGCGCAGATAGGCTTTGTTTATTGAGATGGTATCCGGGTCTCGTTCATAGTTTGGTATGCGTTGTAAGACAGCTTGTTTAGGTCCTCGGATTGATTCAATTCGAAGTGTGTTTGGGTAATGGAAAGCGTCGACAAAGGCGAGTGGTTGTTCGATTTCGTCGGCGATGTGGCTCGTGACATCGCCGCGGTGGAATCGAATGTCAAAGCGGTCGGGATCTTTTGTGGAGACCATTGTTTCGAGGTGGAGTAGTCCGGAACGGTCAGTTCCGTAATTCCACTGTCCTGTGTTGTCATGATTGTGCAGGGGTGGGTGAAGCGTCGCCTCGATGGAGGCTAGTGGGCTGTCGTCGGGGGCCAGAATGGTGAGGCGGCGGTCGAAGGGTTCGCCGGTGTCGTAACCGTGTAGGCGGATCTGACTGGGGGTGTCGGATATGCCGAGGCCTCCAGGCATGTCGATCTGGGTGTTCGTTGCGGTAATGGGGATGGTGGGCACTCGTCCGTATCGGTGGAAGTCGGCGAGCTGTTGTCCTTCCGGGCTGTTGGGGTCGATGTCAACTGTGATTTTGATGGTGATAGGACGTTCGTTCAGGGATTCGGTACAGCGTGCGTAGACGTCGAAGGTGATGTAGTTGTCGTCGATCTCTCGGGTGGTGCGTGCAATGAGGGTGGTTGAGACGAAGATGCCGTGCTGCTCGGGTGGTTCTCCGGTTACGGAGAAGTCATAGGTGAAGTGTGGATCTGTTGCGTTGAGGCGATTTCGGAGCTGCCCGAGACCATTGATCGCGTCGGCTGGTTCAATTTCGGTGAATTGTTGGACGCTGACCGCGGTGTTCCCACCGGGTAGGATCCTGATTCCCGAGATAGCAACAAATTGTGCAAGTTGTTCGGTAAGACGTGTTTTGCCGTCTTCGAAATAGTAGTCGACGACATCGGGGTACTCGGCTGCCCAGCCGTCTATGTGGGTGAGTCCGCGCCAGGCGCAGGGGAACGATCGAGTGGTCTCGAGTTCGGTCAACCATGCGAGGTTTTCGGGGGTGGGGTCGAGGGGCATAGTAAGGTACCAGTTGTCGATGGTCCAATGTCGCTCATCTGCGTACTGAGCTACCCGGGCATGAGAGCTTGCGGCTTGCGTCTTCTGGTTTGTGGTGAGGTTCTTTGCGAACCGTTTGACTTGATAGATGTCGTAATGGTTGTCGCCCTTGGGGACGCAGACGTCGATTCCGTTGTCTCCGCGAGATGGCCGAACGCGATAGGCATCCGGGTTGATTCGGCACAGGAACATCGATACTGCTTCTTCGATATCGTCGGGACTGACTCTGTCCCAGGAGATGCGAGTCACTGATCTCTTCTTTCGTGTCGCGGTGCAGGGCATGGTGTGAACCTGCCGTGCGACGGCAGTGGGCCGGGGTGATTTGTCAGCGGAAGATCTCGGCTTGATAGTCGAGAAGTACCTGGTTGGGGATGTTGGCCCCGAATTGGCGGAGAATGCTCTGGGCGAGGTCCACACCGGTGCTTCTGGGGTCAGTAAGTAGCTTTGTGGTGGTGATCGTGTGCGAGGCTGGCACCTCGTTTGACGTGATGATCAGGTTGCTCGGTATTTCGCGTTTGCGGTCACCGGAAATGAGTTGGCGTCCGGAAACGTTCCTGAGCGCAATCTCGAAGGTCAAGCTGTCGCATTCAAGTGTGGTGGCCCATCGGGCACCGAATTCGGCGATCTCGACCATGTAAAGGAGAACGTCCCAGACCGCGACTGCGCCGGTTGCTTGCGGGTGTGTGGCGGCCAATATCGGATTGTCGGGATTGAGGTCAGTGGCTAGGGCTCGGCGGTGGAGGAATTGGGCGCTGGTGAACAGACGCCAGGCTTCTTCGTGTTCGACGATCTGCGCGGTGATGTCTTGAGCAATCCATGCGCTGTGGCGGTCGATCGGGTCGCGTTGGTCGACCATTGGGACCGGCCATCCACGCAGTCGCACGACATGGTCGATGAGGGTGGAGTCTAGGCGTTCAGGACTGAGTCTCTTGTTGTCGTAGTTTCCTGGTCGAAGGGCGATGTCGGTATAACCCGAAGACCCGAAGAACCCGCCGTTGGCGTCGGTGGTCGATCCACGGTGGGGGGTGTGTGGCGGCCAGGCCTGGGATCGTTCGTTTTCGTATGCAGCTTGGTCGGTGTCTTGCTTTAGCGGGGTGGGGCTCAGGGCGAGTCCCGCGGCGCCGGCGCGGCGGACGAACTCTCGCACACCTTTGTTGATGGCGATCTCCAGAAGATCCCGCATGTCCGAGGACGAGGGGACAGTGACAGACTCCGGCTTTCCCCGTGGTCGAACGTACGTGAAGCCGTTCTGCAGCACTTCGGGGAAGGTCTTTCTGCAAACGTGTGGAACGCGGTCGAATTCGGAGACGTCGAGGACAACGACGATGACGCCGTTTGAGAGCGTGTACTGATCCCTTTGGAATGTAACGGGTGGGTCGCTGTACTTCGCCAGTGCAGCGCTGACGTTGTCGTAATTGGACCAGTCTGCAGCTTGTGTGGGTTCGAGCCCGGGCATCATGTCGCGCATGCGGTTGTCGTCTATACCGAGGCAGACGACACCGCCGTCGGTGAGATTGCCCATTGCCATCGCTGCGCGAGCGATCTTCGCGACGTAGGACTTGTCGTTGAAGTCCCCGGGCCCTTTGACCTCGAACGCGCGAGTCTCGTGATTCAAGGCGAGCTGCTGCTCGACATCCCTCTGTTCGATCATTGTTGGGACAATAGGGATAAACAGCGCGAGGTGTGGCAGAACCGAGATATGGGGGCGGTGTCGGCAGGAGGCTACGTAACCGAACCGTTAGCTGGAACCCGTGCATAGAGGACGCGGGCATACGATCGTTTGAGTCGATCTGGCCGACGTGGTCCTCGGCTGGCTGGCCATTCGGAATTCTTGACCTGAGGAGACGAGATGTCCCCTCCTTTCTGTGTGGTTGGTTCTCCCACGGCGAAAGAACCGGTCGCGATCGGCGTCCTCCTATGACACGTGCAAGAGTGGAAACTGTGGAACGTCGAGTACTCGCAATAGCGAGGCGGGACTGGCCTTTGCCCAATTTGAAATGTTTGCGAATAGCCTGTGACTAGGTCATCACTCTCGATCGTGGTGGAGTCGAATGTCCAGGGCGGTCCATTTAGACGGTGTCGGTGCTTACGGGACCCAGGTGGACCGTGAGTAGGTCGCCGGTGGTCATCTTTTACTCATCACTTTGGGGCGCATCCGCATGGATCCACCCGTACATCGGTGGTCACTCGATTCGCCGAACACCCAGTTTAGCGGGCCGATAATGGACGTGAGTGCATCCACGTGAATTCTCATCTCTCGTACAGCGGGTCCTGGGTTCGAATCTCTGATGGCGCACAGCGAAATGCCCGTTCACCAGACGCTGGTGAACGGGCATTTCTGTTCGGTAGCCCGCGTCGTCAACCCACTCGACCATCTCCTCCGCTGAGTGCTCGGTTCCAGTCGAGCGGCAGGGAGAAACCGTCAGGAACTCGGCCGGCCACCACACCCCATTGAGTCGCTCTGCCCTCGACATCTCGCAACAGCCGGCTCTGCTCGGCTGAGCCTTCCGCTATTCGAGGGAGTCGCCGACCTGAAACTGTCCGCTGCGCAACAGCTCTTGCGTCAGATCGATTCCAGTGTGGTTGACGATCATTGCTATGTAGACCTCCAGTGTGTGAAACAGGCCGTCGGGCATCGGACCCTCGCCGTCGGGGTCATCGCCAGCTTCACGCATGCGATCTCGCCAGGGGCTGTCAGGTTCATCGAAACCCGGCCCGTCCTTCAGGAGCGCATCGAACATTGCCGTTCGGGCACCGTCGACCCACTGGGCGAAATTACTGTGGCCGACCTGAGTGGCGAACGTGAGGGCCTCGCCACCGATCGACAGCGGTGCCATCAGCTCATCGGCCAACCCTGCCACCGACGGTGCGACCGCCAGAACCCAATCACCCACCTGTGCAACGCCGACGACCTCGACGTCGGCGTTGACACCTTCCAGGCCGATCACGGAGCCGGCCCTCGACGTGGTCAGCGCATCGAGTACCGCTTCTGCATCGTCGTGACGGACGGTGAAAGACACACCGTCCGGTGCCCACGGGTAATGGTCGGGGATCCACGTGAACTCTTCCCAGGTTGCAGACATGGCCCAATCCTCACACGGTCGACCCAGCGATTTGCGCCTTCGTAGACGGTCCTTTCAACGTGACTAAACAGATTTCCTGCAAAGCTGTGCCCATGGCGTTCACCATCAGGCTCACGACTTCGATCGCGGCCAACCCCGCTGACGTGTTCGATCTGGAGTCGGATGCAATCGTTCACGCCGAGTCTCAGGGAGCGTACGGAGAGAGTGTGCGAGTCGATTCGAAGCGGAGTGCTCTTCGTTTGGGCGATGAAATCCATATTCGCTCCAGGCATCTCGGTGTGTGGTTCACCTTGACCAGCCGCATCACCGAGTACGAGCCCGCGAGATATTTCGTGGACGAGCAGGTCACCGGACCCTTTGCCTCGATGCGCCACGAGCATTTCTTTCTCGCACGCCGGGGTCAGACGCAGATGGTCGACATCATGTCGGTCGAATTCCGTGGCGGACGACTCGGCGCTGCGATCCTGGATATTCCAGGCAAGCTGTATCTCCGGCGCGTCCTGTGCGTTCGGAACGCATACATCAAGAAGCGCGCCGAAGCGAAGCGTTGAGCGACGGCCGGTAGGGATCTGCAAAATTGCACGGACACAACGGTTCTCGACCCTGTTTCTCGCCCCGTTCGGCTGCATTCGGTTCGAAAGATGCTGATCGGTATTTTTTGATGCAGACTGGCAACTCGGACATAGTTCACGCGAACCAGGAGGATTGCCATGCGATCGACCAGTCGGATTCTGATCGGAGCGCTACTTTGTGCGCCAGCACTAGCGGCGTTTCCAGCGACGGCATCAGCGGCGCAATCGACAGACGTGACGTATGCGTTCGAGGTCGACGGATCGACGGTGACCAACACGATCACCAACAACTCCGGTAGCGACCTGGCCTGCGGCACATCGTTGGCTCCGGCACCGGGCGGAGTGCTGCCTCCGGTGTGGGAGGTCGTCGGTAACGGCCAGTCGCTGTACTCGACCGACGACGGGGGCCAGATCGGAATCAGCACCCAACACGTCACCGATATCCCGGCCGGCACCTATGTCGCGCTCGCATCGTGCGTAACCGAAGGCGTCGATCCGACGACAGCGTGGGTCTCCGATTACCCCGGGCTGCCCGACGTCCTCGCGACTTTGCCGTGGAACTCGTTTACCGTGCAGCAGGCTTCTCCGATCGTGACGATCGAAGACTGAGCGCCTGCACTGGATTCGAGCCTCGGGAGCCGCAACCACCGAGGTGTCGCTGCCCCGTTCTTGTGGACGGTCAGCGGCCCTTGGATCGGAGGAAGTCCGCCACCGTGGTGACGGCGGCGGGGTTGCGTGGTCCTTCGACGAGCGCTGCGTAGGGGAGGGCAATGATGTTGTTCTCACGTACGGCGGTGGTGCCGGACATCAGTGGCTGTGCGCGGAGTTGCGCGATCTTGGCGTCCACCGAATTCGACGGTCCGGCACCGTAATCGACGATGACGATGAACTCGGGGTCGCGTTGGGCTGCGGCTTCCCAAGACGCGGTGGTCCAGGAATCGTCGAGGTCGTCGAAGATGTTGCTGCCACCGGCTTCTCGGATGATCTGCGACGGAGCTGCGGTGCGGCCGGAGGTGAAGGGCTCGGGATCGGCGCTGTCGAACAGGAACACCCGCGCCGGGTCTCGGCCGTCCTCAGCCCCGGCGTTCGCGGCACCGATCTGGTTCTCGTAGTCGGTGACGAGTCGGTCGGCCCGGTCACGAACTCCGAAGAGGTCGCCGAGGTTTCGTAGGTCGGTGTAGAGCGCGTCGAGGGGCTCCATGACTCCGCGTGCAGTACTGCCGGGTTGTCGGCATGCTTCGGTGAGTTGGTAGGGAACTGCGCCTATGCTGCGAATCCAATCGGGAGTCACACCGGTCGACTCCTTGTAGCCATAATTCCAGCCGGCGAAAACGAAGTCCGGGTTCGCCGACTGAATCACCTCACGGGTGAAGGCGTCGGCCAGTTCCGGTGCCGCGTCGAAGTCGCTCTTCCACGGCGAGGAGTCGATGTCTCGCTCCTTGCCCGGGTAGCTGGTGTATCCGACGAGGCGGTCGGCGAGGCCGAGGGCGAACATCATCTCGGTGATGCCGGTGTCGTTGGTCAGTACCCGCTGTGGGGTACCGGTCACGGTCAGCGGCTCGCCGCAGTTGGTGACCGTCACCTGATCGCCACCCTGCTCGGTGGCTGTGTCGACCTGGGCTCCGCACGAACTGACCAGTGCTGCAACAGCGGTCGCGGCAATGGCGATCGTGCGAGGCCGGCGAAAGAGGTGGGTCATCGAGTGTCCTTGTCGTCGAAGAGAACCTGGGGAACTCCCAGGCGTGGGTGGGTGACGATGTGTCCGCCGATCCCGAACCAGGTCGAGAGCACCTTCTCGGTCACGACTTCATCGGGTGAACCCGCACAGACGATGCGGCCGGCGTGAAGTACGACCAAGCGGTCGCAGAATTGGGCGGCGATGTTCAGATCGTGAAGCGCGGCGATCACGGTGATCTGCAGGCTCGCAGCGGCGCTCAGCACTGCGTATTGGTGTCGTATATCGAGGTGATTGGTGGGTTCGTCGAGCACGAGCACGTTCGGTTGCTGGGCGAAAGCCCGTGCGATCAGAACACGTTGGCGTTCGCCTCCGGACAATGACAGGAACGATCGGTCCAACAGATGTTCCACGTCGGCGACGGTCGAGGCACGAGCGCACGCGTCGTCGTCGCGGGTGCGGTTGCGTCCGAACGTGGAGTTGTGTGGAAGACGTCCGGTGGCGACGACCTCGCGTGCGGAGAAGTCGAAGTGCATCGAGGAGTCCTGGGTGAGTGCTGCAACCTGACGTGCGTTCTCTCGCATGGTGATTGCGGTGATGTCGCGGCCATCTACCTCGATGCGTCCGGTCGAGGGCTCGGTTGCTCGATACAGACACCGCAGCAGTGTCGACTTGCCGCTCCCGTTCGCGCCGACGATGCCGACGATGCTGCCGGCGTCCAGGCTCATGGTGATGTCGTCGATGATGCGGGTGCCGCCGATATCGACTGCGACGTCGTCGTAGTCGACGCGCATCAACGGTCGCCGATCATCGCGCCGCGGCGACGCATCAGCAGTACGAACGCCGGAACTCCGACTGCCGCGGTGATCGCCCCCAGGGGGAGCTCTTGCGGCGGTAGAACCGTTCGGGACACCAGATCCGCGGTGACGAGGAAAGCCGCACCCAGGACCGGGGTGATCACGACAAGCCTGCTGTGGTCGGCCCCGACCAGTAACCGTGCTAAGTGAGGGACGACCAGACCGACGAAGCCCACTGCGCCACAGATGGATACGTAGCACCCTGTCATCGCCGCGGATGTCACGAAGAGAGTCAGCCGTAGCCGTGCTGCGTTCAAGCCCAGTGCCGCGCTGACTTCGTCTCCCATCGACAGCGCGTTCAGTCTGCGGGCCGTCAGAGCTGTCGCGGCTACTCCGGCCACGGTGACTGTGGCGGCCAGCGGGACGCTGGCCCAGGTAGCACCGGCGAGGCTGCCGAGCAACCAGAACATCACGCTGCGAGCGCCGTCGCCCTGAGGTGCCAGGAAGATCAGCACGGTCGTCATTGCAGAGAACCCGTAACCCAACGCGGTACCTGTCAGGACCAGGCGCAGTGGCACCAGCCCTACCGGGGAGCGTGCCATCAGATACACCAGGGCGGTTGCGGCGAATGCGCCGAGGAACGCTGCACTCGAGAGGGCGTAGATGCCGAGGGCGCCGAACGTGCCGAACAGGACCACCGACGTCGCGCCTACCGATGCACCCGACGAGATTCCGAGAACGTAGGGGTCTGCGAGCGCGTTGCGCACCATCGCCTGCACCACCAGTCCGACCACTGCGAGACCTGCTCCGATGAGCGTCGCCAGCAACACCCGCGGCAGCCGAGAATCGACGACGATGCGGTAGTCGGGAACGTCACCGACGGCGATCGTGCCGCCGGACAGCTGGGCCCACAGATAGCCCATCGCGTCGGTTGCCGGGATGTGCGCGGCCCCGAACATCAGTGCCGACAGGGCTGACACTGCCCAGATCGCGGCGGCGAGCACAGTGAGGGGCAGGACCGATCTGGACTGCATGCGCAACTTTCTCCGCTGATCCCTGACCTGGCGACCTGCGAAAAGCACGGTATCCGAGGCGAATCCGCGCAGCGCGAACGACGACCTCGTCGACCGTGTCCCTCGGGATCGACAGGCGACCACGCCGGCGGCGCAGCCGCGGTGGCAGGTCTTCGGACTCGCGGACACGCCATCCGACGACGTTCTCGGACGACTCCTATTGGCGGTCGCTTCCCGGGACGAATCCCAGTGCTCGATGACCGCGGTCGTTTCCACTCACCGCTGCGGGGCAGTTCCGGATTCTCACCGGATTCCCTCTTACGATCCGATGACCAGCACGGCCATCGAAAACCAACGCCCACGCACGATAACAGCTCATGCGTGACGCGTTGTGTCGGTCGGCTTCGGTGCAAGTCAGCGGATGTACTTCGCGGCGGATGAGGCGAAGCGTTGGGGAGAGTAGTAGTTTTCTGCCCACCGTCCACTGGAATAATTGAACCTTCATCGACGCTGATGGGTTCGTCCATCCCGAATCGAGAGGTACCCAATGCACCTGGGCGTAGACAGCTTCGTCTCTTCCGTGACCGATCCGACCGACGGCCGCGTCATCGCGCCGGAGGAGAGGATGGGGCACCTACTCGAGGAGATCGCCCTCGCGGATCAGGTCGGTCTTTACTCGTTCGGCATCGGTGAGCACCATCGCAGCGAGTACTACGACTCCGCTCCGTCGATCATTCTGGCTGCAGCAGCCGCGCGCACCGAGAACATCCGGCTCGGCAGCGCGGTCAAGGTACTCAGTGCCGACGATCCGGTGCGAGTGTTCCAGGAGTTCGCCACTCTCGACCTGATCTCGAAGGGCCGGATCGATTTGGTGGTCGGCCGAGGCTCGTTCACCGAGTCTTTCCCACTGTTCGGACTCGACTTGGCCGATTACGACTCCTTGTTCGCCGAGAAGCTGGATCTCCTGCTGCAGATTCGCGACAACGAGGAGATCACGTGGTCCGGCCGGCACCGGCCGGCGCTGAACCGTCAGGGGATCTATCCTCGTCCGCTGCAGGATCCGCTACCCATCTGGGTCGGTGTCGGTGGAACCCCCGAATCGTTCGCTCGTGCAGGGCTTCTGGGCCTACCCCTCATGATCGCCATCATCGGTGGAGAACCGCGCCAGTTCGCGCCGCTCGTTGACCTGTATCGACGCGCGGGCGCGCAAGCGGGTCACCCGCCGGAGAAGCTGAAAGTCGGATTGCACGTGTTCGGATTCGTCGCCGACACCACCGAGGCGGCAGCCGACACCATCTACCCGGGCTGGAACGAGATGTTCACCAAGATCTCTCGCGAGCGCGGCTTCGCTCGACCGAGCCGACAGCAGTTCGACGCCACGTCGGGACCCAACGGCGCGTTCTTCATGGGAGACCCGAAAACCGTCGCCGACAAGATCGTTCGAGTGAGCGAACAACTCGGCGGTGTGGATCGACTGTCGCTGCAGATGACCAATCCGCGCCTCGCCCACGGTGATCTGTTGCGCGGCATCGAGCTACTCGGTACCGAGGTCGCTCCGCTGGTAGCCGACGCGTAAGCGGCAGCGAGCGAGAATCAGTTCGCGGCCCATTCCATTTCGTCCACACCGGCGACCGGGGTGTACAGCGAACGTATCTCGCTCGCGTACATCGTGCGCTTGATTTCGCCGAGGACGGGACCGCGGGTTCCGATCAAATCCGTTGCCCGCGAGAGTGCGTCGTCACGCAGCCGATCCTCGGTGGACACTGCGTCCACCAAGCCGAGGGCGGCTGCGTCCACTCCGCCGTAGCGTCGGCCCGTGGTCAGTGCTTCGTGGAACGTGTGCGGGGCGAGCTTGGCTCGGACCATGTCGACTGTTCCCGGGCTGTAGGTGGCACCGATGTTGACGCCAGGAAAGCACAGGAAGCCGCGATCGGAGCGCATCACGCGGTAGTCGTGTGCCATGACGAAAAATGCGGCACCCCCGTAGGTGTGCCCCTGCATGGCCGCCACCGTCTGCATCGGGAGGGTCAAGAACCGCACCAGCAGTTCCTGCACCGTTCCGATGAACCGGTTGATCTGGTCCAGGTTCTCGGCACCCCAGGACAAGTCGACTCCGGTGGAGAAGTACTTGCCGGTGGCCGTCGTGACCAGTGCAGTCGGGCCACTACTGGCTTCTACCTCGTCGAGCAGAGCGTTGACCTCGGCCACCCAATCCGGCCCCATCCGGTTCTCGGTGTCCTCCACGTCGCGAGTGCCGAGATTCAATACGAACACGTCCGCGACACGATCCAGGTATGGCATGTCCCGAAGGTACCCAGCTTTCGTTGTTCTACCCCACAGCACCAGAAGGCACGTGCGTTTGCCGCCAGGTACACCGGGTAGTTGTATCAGTACAAACGATCGAACGGAGGATCAGCATGCCCACCAACGATGACCAGCCCCAGCTCAAGGATCAGGATCTGTACGAGAAGCTCCGTGACGAAGGAAACTCGAAGGAGAAGTCGGCGCGTATCTCGAATGCCGCGGCCAACGAGGGCAGGAAGAACGTCGGCAAGAAGGGCGGCGAGTCCGGATCGTACGAGGACTGGACCGTCGACGAACTGACCGATCGAGCCAAAGAGATCGGCCTAGAGGGCTACTCCAAGCTGAACAAGAAGGAGCTGATCGAGGCGCTACGCAATCACTGACGTCATTCCGGCCGCAGAGACGAGTAGTACTCCTGCTGTGCGGGGTAGTAGTCGTCGAAGCTCGGGAGCGGTGCGGCGTCCCTGGATGCGATCAGCATGTCCAGGTAGTACTCCCAGCCCGGACCTATGTCGCCGATGCCGTCCGTGCTGTCGAGGCCGTGGGTCAACACGACGAGTGTGTCGCGGCCCTTCTCGGTGAGCCTGACCTCGAGCGGCCAGCCGCCCTCGTCCGACATACGGACGGCCAGTCGTTGGAGCGGCTCGCAGGCGTCGATCGCCATGTCGGCGACGGGTTCGCCGTCCTCGAAGATCATGGTGACGCGGATGCTGTCGTCCGTCACCCGTTCCCAGGGCCCGAACCACAACGCGGTCCGAGAGGATTCGGTGAGGCTGGCCCACACATCCTCTCGTGACGCGGCGACGGTTCGGCTCAGCTCGAGGGCGTAGCCGGTCTCGGTCTCGCGCAGCGTGCCCGTGGGTATCGGTGCCATCGGGTCATTATGCGTCGTGCGACGATCCACCGTCGAGCACAATCGTCCTGTCAATCGGTGAAATCGATCCGCACAGATATCGGGTCGGTCTGGAGGGCGCGAAAACCTGCGCCGATGAGCCGCCCGAACAGTGGGTTCGCGGAAAAGGAACGCGCTCGCGCACTGACGTTGTCCTGGGGCACGAACGTAGCTGTGCCCGCTCGCCAGCGATCGCCGACGCGAATCCTGATACGCGGCTCGTCGCCGATGTTGGCTCCCCAACCGGACCTGGTTCCGTGCTGGGAGATCACCCACGCTCCCGCCCGGTCGAACGATGCAGAGACCGGTACCTGTCGGTGCAGACCGGATCGACGGCCCACGGTCTCGATGTCGGTGACCAGCGATGTTCTGACTCCGACGGATGCCAGCCCGTTCACGAGCGGGTTGGCGACGTGCTTTCCGATCCACCGCTCCCGGCGGAACTTCGCAGCTGCCGCGGACGCTGTCGTGGTGCCCCCGGCGCGTCGACTACGAAACGCGTCCCAGCCGTTGCGCTGCACCATTGCTATCGCTGTTCGCCAGGCGGGGCGTCCCGAATCGGGTTGCCCTCCACCGCCGATGAGCTGCAGTTGGTCGGTGTGCCACTGCAAGTCCAGAGCGCCGTTGATCTGTTTGAAAGCAGCAGCTTTCGACGGAACTCGCAGGGCGACGAGCGGAATCTCGACCCGATCCAGTGAGCCGTCGACCAGTGAACGGGCTACTGCCGGGGCGAGAGCAGTCGGGCGACCGAGACCGACGACGTCGCACTCTCCCGATCGTACGGCCGCACTCATCACCGAGCGGGTGCGGAAACCACCGGTCACTGCAAGTGGAACGCTCCCGGCTGCGTCGCGCACCGAGTGGGCGTATTCCAGGAAGTAGGCTTCGCGATCGCGAGTGCTGGAGGTGCCCATCATCGCGGGTGATTCGTAACTGCCGCCACTGATTTCGATCAGATCGATCGCTTCCTCGACGAGATGCTCGACGGTGATGCGAGATTCCTCTTCGCTGAATCCGCCGCGCTGGAAGTCTGCGGAGTTCAGTTTGATTCCCACTGCAAAGCCGGGGGACACGGCCGCTCTGATGGCGCGCACGACGTGAAGAACGAATCGCATCCTGCCGTCGAGGTCTCCGCCCCACGCGTCCTCGCGTCGGTTCGACAGTGGTGAGAGAAACTGGGACACCAGGTATCCGTGGGCACCGTGGAGCTGCACTCCATCGAAGCCGGCCGCCTCCGCTACCGACGCGGCCAGGGCGAACCTGTCGATGATGTCTCGAATCTCGTTCTCGCTCAACGCACGCGGTGTCGGTAGCCCGGGTACGCCGGACGCGATGGCAGACGGGGCGACGGGCGTGGCACGGGTGACGATCGGATTGGCCTGCCTGCCAGGGTGATTGAGTTGTACCCAGATGGGGACGCCACCGTCGGAGGTCGATTTCGCCCAGCGCGCCAGCGCATCGTGGTCGCGGTCGTCTTCGATGACGACGTTGCCGGGTTCGCCCAGGTGAGATCGGTCGACCATCACGTTGCCGGTCACCACCAATCCGTAGCCACCCGCGCCCCAACGGCGGTACAGCGTTTCGAGCCGGGTATCGGGTGCGTGCTCGGCAGTCCCAAGGCCCTCGCTCAAAGCCGCTTTCATCACGCGGTTCGGAAGGGTCTGCCCGCAGGGAAGTGGGAGCGGGGTGCTCAGTTCGACGACGTCGGTCTCGGTGGGCATGGCGTGACTCCGGTTCAGCGATAGCGTGACGGGATATGATTGCCGTCATAGTCACACGCGACTGTAGATGTAACTCGGTGTCACGTCAATGATCGTGTTCGGAAAGGTGATGGATGGCGAATCGAAGCAGTGCTCGTGAGGACATGCTGCGCAGTGCGGCGCAGTTGTTTCGGCAGCGCGGAGTCGAAGCGACTTCGTTGGCCGACGTCATCGAGCACGCAGGTGCGCCGAGAGGCTCGATCTATCACCACTTTCCACGGGGCAAGCCTCAACTGGTCGAGGAGGCCACGCGAACGGCCGGCGCGGTGATGGGGGCCATGATCTCCGAGGGGTTGGCCCAGGTCGGGCCGGCGGCGACGGTGCGCGCGATCATCGAGGGCTTTCGCAGTGAACTGGCGAGCACCGATTTCGTGTCCGGTTGCCCCATTGCTCCTGCCGCACTCGAGGGGGCGAATTCCCCCGGTGCCGTCACCGCGGCCGGGGAGTCGTTCTCGTCGTGGGAAGACACGATCGCCGCATCGCTCTGGCAGCACGGGTTGACGAGAGAGCGGGCCCAGGCGCTCGCGACGTTCTCCATATCGGCGATCGAGGGTGCGCTGATCGTGGCGAAAGCGCAGCGATCGACCACCGCGCTGGATCGGACCGAGGGGGAGTTGTTGGCTCTGCTCGACGCGGTCCTGGACGCAGCGGGCGGGCAGAGTTACCGATAGCGACTATTGCTATAACGCCGAGTTACAGTTACTTTCCCTTCAGGAACTATGTCATCCGTCATAGCCGGAGGGGATCTCATGCCGTCACTCACCACTTCTCGACACCGCGTAGAGGGTACGAAGCTTCGCGGCCGATATCTGGCTCTACTCGTGATCTGCGCAGCGGAGCTGCTCGTCGTACTGGACAACACCGTCGTCAACGTCGCCCTGCCGTCGATGGGGCTACAGCTACGCGCCGACATCAGCGGCTTGCAGTGGGTGGTCGACGCCTACACGCTGACGTTCGCGGGATTGCTTCTCGCTTTCGGCCACCTCGGAGACCGATACGGGCGCAAGAAGGTGATGATCATCGGCCTGGCGGGCATTGCGCTGATGTCGGTGGGCGGCGCGGTCGCCGCCGACCTCGGGCAGGTCGTCGCCGCCCGCGCCGCGATGGGAGTCTGTGCGGCGGCGGTCTTTCCGGCCACGTTGGCTCTCATCATCAATATCTTCACCGACGCCAAAGAGCGAGCGCTGGCCATCGCAGCGTGGACGGCGATGGCAGGTTTCGCCATCGCCATCGGTCCGACAGCGGGCGGCTTTCTGCTGGAGCACTTCTCGTGGCATTCGGTGTTCTGGATCAATGTTCCGGTTGCCCTGCTCGTTCTGGTGGCCGCACTGGCCTGCGTTCCGGAGTCGAGGGCCGAACATGTGGGCAAGTACGACCCTGTCGGAATCGTGCTGTCCTTGACGGGCATCACGGTCGTGGTGTGGGCGATCATCGAAGCGCCGCACAACGGTTGGTTGTCACCGGCGAGCATCGGAGGCTACATCGCCGGATGCGTCGCGCTTGCTGCGTTCGTGTGGTGGGAGTTGCGAACACCGTCTCCGGTACTGGACCTGAATCTGTTCCGAATCAGACGATTCTCGCTGCCCGCCTTGGCCATTGCTGTGGGGTACTTCAGTATGTTCGGCTTCCTGTTCATGATCACCCAGTATTTTCAGGGTGTCATGGAGTTGACGCCGTTGCAGTTCGGCGTTCATTCACTGCCGTTCGCGGTATCCATCGCGGTCGGGGCACCACTGGCTACACTGATCGCGCAGCGAATAGGAACGACAGCCGTCATCGTCTTCGGACTCGTCGTGATGAGCATCGGCATGTTCATTGCGGGCCAGGTCGAGGTCGAAACGCCGTACCTGGGACCGGTCGTCGTCTCGATGATCTTGATGGGCCTCGGGTTGGCGATCGTGCAAGGCCCGGCCACCGAATCCATCATGTCGTCGGTGACGCTCGACGAAGCAGGTGCAGGCTCGGCGGTGAACGACACCACCCGTGAGGTGGGTGGAACTCTCGGCGTCGCGGTGCTGGGCTCGATCGTCGCGTCGATCTACACCACGAAAGTGGGCCCCCGAGTCGACGCCATTCCCGACGCAATCATGGAGCCCTACCAGAAGGCCTTTGCCCGGGAGACCGTCGTCAGCGTCATCGAAATTGTCAAAGCACCGACCAACCCGATCTTCGCGACACAGAAGGCGGAGCTCGTGTATGCGATGAAGGCCGCGTCACTGGAGGGATTTCAGCTCGCGTCGTTCGTCACCGTCGGGGCCGCCATGGCCTGCGCGATCGCTGTGGCGCTCTTCCTGCCATGGCGGCGACCCGAAGGAGACGGGGTTCTGTTGGCGTGGCGGGCGTCGAAGTCCGAAGACACCGAGATCAGTTGAACGGGGTGCCCCCGGTGACCGCAATGGTCTCGCCTGTGATGTAGCTGGACTCGTTCGAGGCCAGGAAGACGTAGGCCGGAGCCAACTCGGCGGGCTGGCCCGGGCGGCCCAACGGAACCGTTTCGCCGAACTCGCCGTACTTCTCGGCAGGCATGGTCGCGGGAATCAAGGGTGTCCAAATAGGTCCGGGCGCAACGGCGTTGACTCGAATGCCACGGCCGGCGAGGTCGCCGGCCAGGCCCTTGGTGAATGCGACGATGCCTGCCTTGGTGGTGGCGTAGTCCATCAACTCCGGCGACGGATTCGATGCCTGAATCGAGGTGGTGTTGATAATGGTGGAGCCCGCACCCATGACGGCGGCGGCGTGCTTCGAAATCCAGAACAAGGCATACAAGTTGGTCTTGAGCACACGGTCGAACTGGTCGGTGGTGATATCGGCGATGCCGCCCATCTGGGCCATCTGGAACGCGGCGTTGTTGACGACGATGTCGAGGCCTCCGAGAACCTCCACGGCAGTGTCGACCAACTTGGTGCACTGCGTTTCGTCGGTGAGGTCGCAGGCGATCGCTCGGCCCGACCGTCCAGCGGCTTCGATCAGGTCGACGGTCGCTTGGGCATCGGGGCCCTCGGATTCGAGATGAGCAATGACGACATCGGCACCTTCTCGCGCGAATGCCAGCGCCACCGCTCGTCCGATCCCGGAATCACCACCGGTGATCAACGCTTTTCGGCCGTGCAACCGATCCGAACCCCGGTACGACTTCTCGCCGTGATCCGGTGCGGTGACCATGTCGCGAGTCAATCCCGGATGCTCGAGCTCGGGCTGGTCGTCCCGATCGGGCATGGAGAAAGCAGTGGTGGGGTCGCTCTTGGTGAACTGGTCGGACATTGTCGATCCTTGCCTCGTGTGAAAAGGACCCATTGCGGCAAAACCAAAGCCGCCCCAGTTCTCGAGACGATTCACGGTCGTTACCGACTGGAGTCGCTGTCCACACGAGGTTTGCCGGTTGTACCGGCACGCAAACCTTGCGAATCAGCGCGCGGAGGGATCTTCCCCGATGAAGCTCGCACCCACCGCATCGAGCACCCGGCGCGCCGGCCGGGTAGGAGCGAAGACCTCGACGCGTCCGTCGGAACGTTCGACAGCATCGACGATCACGCTCGCGGCACCCGAGTACATGAAGTCCACCGCCGACAAGTCCAGCAGCACAACTGCATTGCCCCGTAGGGCACCGTCGAGGGCGTTCACCAAATCTGCTCGTGCACTCATGTCCAGCTCGCCGACGGCGCGAACAACGGTCAGATCGGGGGAGTAGGACTCGATACCGATCGAGTGGCGCCGGGCGGGGGCGGTGGAGCGAACATCGGTGAAATCGGAAACAGTCACGGTGCGAACCTCTCAGTTCGGGTGGCCTATCGAACCGGCGTGCTCGGTCTGGAACCCGAGGGCTGCAGGTTCCGGTGCACGCTGTCCCGTAATCCTGACAGCGCAACATCACCGAACCGAGCCTGCAACATCACGGATTCGTCGCTACTTGGTAACGGCAAGGTAACGCAGTTCGATGCCCGGCATCAGGGCAGTGTGTGACCCGCTGCGCGGAACAGGCCGTACCATTCCGCCCTGGTCAGGCGGATGTCCGACCCCGTAGCGGCCTCCTCTATCCGATCCGGCGTGGTGGTCCCCAGGACCACCTGAATGTCGGCCGGGTGGCGTGTTATCCACGCGACCGCTATCGCAGCCGGTGTCGTGTCGTATCGGGTGGCAATGTCGTCGAGCGCATCGTTGAGGGCCAGGTAGTTCGCGCGATCTCCGACGAACACACCCGACGAGGTCCCGCTCTGGAGTGGCGACCACGCTTGCACGGTGATGCCCCGTGCCCTCGCGTAGTCGAGCAACCCGTTGTCACGATCCACCGACTGGTCCAGCGCGCCGATGTTGGCGGTCAGGCCCGCAGCGATCAGCGGTGAATGGACGACGCTCAACTGCACTTGGTCGAACAGAAGTGGTTGTGTGACTGCTGTTTCGAGCAATTCGATCTGACCGGGAGTGTGATTGGAGACGCCGAAACCGAGCACTTTGCCCGACGTGTGCAGTGTGTCGAATGCCGCCGCGACCTCGTCGGGCTCGACCAGGCTGTCCGGTCGATGCAGCAGCAGGGTGTCGAGATGATCGACGCCGAGAGCCGAGAGCGAACCCTCGACGGTCGACACGATGTGGTCTTCCGAGAAGTCGAAATAGCCGTCGCGAATGCCGACCTTGCTCTGAATGCTGACGCGCTCACGCTGCGACGGAGTGAGTGTCACCGCTTGTCCGAAGCGCTCCTCGCACCCGTGGGGTCTGCCGCCGTAGATGTCGGCGTGATCGAAGACGGTCACTCCCACGTCCAGGGCGGTGTCGACCAACCTGCGAATCCTGTCGTCGTCCAGGTCGAGGATGCGCATGAACCCGAGGACGATGCTCGACACGGTTGTGCCGGTCTGGGGGTGCGTAAAGGTGCGCAAGGTGAGTCTCCCTCTGTGCGGACGTGGTCGCAGTCGAGTGTGTCAAACCGCGGACCCGGTACGCTCGGGCCTCTATTGCGCAAACCGTTGACAATATTGCGCAACTTCTGTCATCGTTGTGCTCGGCATCACAAAGAACTCAGGAGGTGAACCGTGGCACCCACGCTCACGCAGGTCGCACAACGAGCAGGTGTGTCGCTGTCGACGGCATCGCGCGCCTTCAGCAACCCGGATCGAATCGGGGCGGACACGTTGGCTCGGATCATCGCCGTCGCCGACCAGATCGGCTATGTCGCGGCCTCGGGGCGCTCCTCCGACACCCGCGTCTCGGCGACGACGGTCGCAGTCGTGGTACCCGACATCGGCCACACCGTCTTCGCCAGCTTCGTCAAGTCCGCGCAAGCACAGGGCTGGCATCGCAGACAGACCATCGTCCTCACCGACACCGACGGAAGCGCAGACCGTGAGCGTGAAGTGATCGGTGACCTGCAGGGCCGAGTCGACGCTCTGATCGTCTGTGCTCCACGACTACCGGCCGAGGACATCGTGCAGCTGGCGGGCGACACACCGCTGGTGCTGGTCAACCGATCCTCCAGCGAATGCGATTGTGTCGTGGCCGATTCCGAGGACGGTATCCGGCAGGCCGTCGATTACCTGGCAGCTCTCGGTCACACGCATCTCGCGTACGTCCAGGGATCACCGCAATCGTGGTCCAACGAGCGACGCGTCGACGCCGTCGAACAGTTCTGTGCGGCACGAGGAATCGTGCTCGATGTACTGGGGTGGCAGCAGGAAACCTTGGCCGGCGGCCATGCTGCGGCTGCCAGCGTCGTTGCCACGGGTGCGACCGCCGTCATGACCCACAACGACCCCATGGCCATCGGCGTCATGAACGGGGTCCGGTCGATGGGCCTGGCGGTACCGGAAGACCTCAGCGTCATCGGCATCGACGATTCGCCCCTGGCCGAACTCGCGCATCCCGCTCTGACGAGTATCAACGTTCCTATGGGCCGTGCAGGTCTGGTGTCCTCCGATCTGGTGTTCCAGCGGGCAGCCGAACCGGAGTCGTCGCCCAGAACCATCCATCTCCCTACCCAACTCGTGGTCCGCGGCTCATCGGGGCCCGCTCGGATTCGCACTCTCGCACCAGGAAAGGACGACTCGAAATGAAGGTCGTCATTGCAGATTCCAACCTCCTACCGCACCGTGGCCGCTTCGAGAGCCGAGTCGCTTCCGATATCGAGCTGTCGTGGCACGAGAAGTTCGACGTCGATGCACTCGTCGCGGACATCGCCGATGCGACCGTGTATGTCGGCGGAAAGTTCCCGGCCGTTCTGGCGGAGGCGGCACCCGATCTGCAGCTGGTGCACGTTGCGGGGGCAGGCACGGACGGCGTTTCCTTCGACGACCTGAGCGCTCGGACATTGGTGGCCAACACTTTTCACCACGAACGCTCGATTGCCGAATACGTCGTAGCCACCGCCGTCGTGCTCCGGCGCGGGTTTCTCGGCCAGGACCGCCTCATGCGGGAGGATCGGTGGGCGTCACCGGTGTACGACCGCACGCTTCGGCAGTCGACTTCGCTGGGTTCGGCAACGGTGGGATTCGTGGGCTTCGGTCATATCGGTGCGCAGTCGTGGCAGTTGCTGCGGGCCTTCGGTTGCCGGGGCATCGCGGTCACAGGAAGCGGATCGGTGAACGCTGCCGAGAACGGATTGGCCTGGGCCGCATCGACCGATCGTCTGTCCGACCTGACGACCGAAGCAGATGTCGTCGTGGTGTCCGCACCACTGAACGAGCGCACCACCGGCATGATCGGCGACACCGAACTCGCAGCTCTCGGACCGGACGGCGTGCTGATCAACGTCGGGCGCGGCCCCCTAGTGCAGCAGGATGCACTGTTCGACGCCCTGTCCGCCGGATCGCTCGGCAGCGCCGCCATCGACGTCTGGTACGACTACCCGTCGGCCGACGGCATCGGTTCCCCCTCTCGTCATCCGTTCCACACACTGCCCAACATCCTGATGACACCCCATTCGTCCGGCATCACACGCGAAACCTTCGAGGGTCGGGTCGACGACATCACCGCCAACATCGGTCGACTCGCCGCGCGCGAACCGTTGACCGATGTCGTTGCCGGAGAGAACTTCACGGAGAAAGCAGAGCACTCGTGACCGACAAGATCGTTGCTGCGGACGTCATCGTCTGCAGCCCTACTCGTAATTACGTCACGCTGAAAGTGACCACCGCAGACGGCGTCGTCGGCTACGGCGACGCGACCTTGAACGGCAGGGAACTCGCGGTGGCGTCGTACCTGCGAGATCATGTCGCGCCGCTTCTCATCGGCCGAGATCCCGCACGCATCGAGGACACCTGGCAGTACCTCTACCGCGGTGTCTACTGGCGCCGTGGGCCGGTGACGATGGCCGCGATCGGTGCCGTCGACCTCGCCTTGTGGGACATCAAGGGCAAATCCCTCGGGCAACCCGTCTACCAGCTGCTCGGTGGAGCCGTCCGCGACCGCATTCTTTCGTACACCCACGCCACCGGCTGGGACACGTCGGAATTGATCGATTCCGTCGATCGACGTCGAGCACAGGGTTTTCGCGCCGTGCGGGCCCAATCGGGTGTTCCCGGCCTGGAGTCCGTGTACGGAGTGCACCGAGGCGCGCAGGGATACGAACCCGCAGGCCGTGGTGCCGTTCCCGTCGAGGAGGTCTGGGATACCGATGCCTACCTCAATCACGTTCCCGGGGTGCTCGCAGAGGTGCGCGAACACGTGGGATCCGAGCTCAAGTTGCTGCACGACGCGCACCACCGACTGACACCGCAACAGGCTGCGCGACTGGGCAAGTCGCTCGAGGACGTCGATCTGTACTGGCTCGAGGACGTCACCACCGCCGAGGATCAGAGCGCCCTGCGGCTGGTGCGTCACCACACCACGACCCCGCTCGCGATCGGTGAAGTGTTCAACACCATCTGGGACTGCCAGCAATTGATCTCCGAGAAGCTGATCGATTTCATTCGGGTGGCCATCGCCCATGCCGGCGGTATCAGTCATGTCCGAAAGATCTTCTCGCTGGCCGAGGTACACCAGGTTCGTTGCGGACCGCACGGGCCCTCCGACGTCTCGCCGATCACCCTCGCCGCGAGCGTGCACCTCGGAATGGCCACCCCGAATTTCGGCATTCAGGAGTTCATGGGCTACGACCCACTGGTCGACGAGGTGTTCCCGCACGCATGGTCGTTCGCGGACGGCTACCTGACCCCCGGTGACGCCCCCGGCCTGGGCGTCGACATGGACGAGTCGTTGGCCGCGCGGTACCCGTACGAGCCCGCGTATCTCCCGGTCGCTCGCCGCCTCGACGGCTCGATGACGGACTGGTGACGAGATGAGCGAATCCAGACTGACTCGTTCGGCACTCGCTCGCTCGGGCGTCGTCCCGGCACGACCGGACGGCACCGGGATCGTCCATCTGGGGCTGGGCAACTTCCATCGCGCGCATCAGGCCGTGTACACCGCTGCGGCACTGGCGCAGGACGGCGGTTCGTGGGGGATTCTGGGCGTAGCGAACAGATCTCGCACGATTGTCGACGCCATGCTCGCTCAGGAACTGCTCTACGGCGTCGTCGAGATCTCGCCGTCGGGATCGAAGGTGAGCGTCCCCGGAGCACACACGGGAGCCATGGTCGCCGCCGACGACCCCGCCGCCGTCGTACGGGCCATTGCGGACGAGGACGTCCGAATCGTGACGATCACCGTCACCGAGTTGGGCTACACGCTGTCGTCCCGGACGGGCTCTCTCGACCTCGAATCGACTGCAGTGCAACAGGACTTGCAGCGGCCGGAAACGCCGACGACCACAGTGGGGCAGCTCGCGAGGGCTCTGGCGATGCGGGCGCGAACGCACGGGGCTCCGATCACCGTGGCCAGCTGTGACAACCTGCTGGGGAACGGTGATCGCACCGCTGCACTCGTGCGTCAGTTCTTGGACCGTTGCGGTGCGGACGATGTGCTCGAGTGGCTGGCCGCGGCAGTGACGTTCCCCAACTCCATGGTCGATCGCATCGTTCCGTCCAGCAGTGCGTTGTACGACGCCGAGTCCACCGCCGAGCTGGGCGCTGTGGACACCATTGCGGTGCCGGCGGAGCCGTTCACGATGTGGGTGATGGAGGACGAGTTCGCCGCAGGACGTCCCCGCTGGGAAGCCGGTGGTGCCGTGTTCACCGAGGATGTCGAACCGTACGAACTGATGAAGGTTCGACTGCTGAACGGAACCCACTCTCTCATTGCCTATCTCGGCGCACTCGACGGTCGCGCGATAATTCCGGACTCGATCGGTCGCCCGTTCGTGGAGGCCGCAGCTCGAGCGGTGTTGGTCGACGAATACCTCCCGACCGTGCCCGTTCCGGACGGGGTGGATATCGACGACTACATCGCCCAGCTGTTCGTGCGGTGGTCCAACTCCGCTCTGGGGCACAAGACCGCGCAGGTCGGTTCGGACGGCTCGGCGAAGCTCGCGCAGAGGATCCCGGACCCAGCGCTCCACCACCTACGAAACGGTGTTGTACCGCAACACCTTTCCCTGACCATCGCCGCCTATCTCTGCTGCGTGTGCCCGCCCGACGGTTTCGACCCGGGCCCGCATGCACATGCGATGGCCGACCCTGCACGTGCGCGTTTGGCAGGACTTGCCGCTTCGGCAGCGTCCAGTGAGGATTTCGTCCGCTCGGTTCTCGAACGCGGCGACATACTCCCCATCGAGTTGGCGCAGTTTCCTGAATTCATCACACGCACAGCGGAATTCATGGATACTGTTGTTCGTCACGGTCCGATGGCCGCAGCCGTCGAAGCGGCGAGTTCTTCGCTCCGCCCCGTCGTCACGGCATCTCCGACCGCACTCGACTGACCCATTCTCCTTCCTTCGTTCGGCCGAAGCCGAAACTCACCCGAGGACAACCATGGACACGACCACAGAACCGGCAGATTCTCCCAGAATAGCTCCGGCCCAACATGATCCGTCCGCCGTACGACGCGCAGCGTGGGCCGGTCTCATCGGAACCACACTCGAACAGTACGACTTCGTCATCTACGGCACAGCGTCCGCGCTGATCTTCAACAAGTTGTTCTTTCCCAACATCTCCCCGGCGGCCGGCATCATCGCCAGCTTCAGCGCGTACGCCGTCGGATTTCTCGCCCGGCCACTGGGTGGACTGTTCTTCTCACGCTACGGTGACCGGCTCGGGCGCAAGTGGGTTCTGGTCGCCACGCTGATGCTGATGGGCGGCGCGACCATGGCGATCGGTCTGCTGCCGACGTTCGAGCAGGTGGGACTTTTGGCACCGGTGTTGCTGGTCCTGTGCCGGTTCTTCCAGGGCTTCGGCGCTGGTGCCGAACAATCAGGTGGCGCAACGCTTCTGACGGAAACGGCCGCGATCGGAAAGCGTGGCAGATTGGCCGCTCTTGTCATGACCGGCGCGGCGCTCGGCACCGCTCTCGGAGCCATCGCCTGGATCCTCGCCCAGTTGCTCCCCGACGATCAGCTCATGTCCTGGGGCTGGCGGATGGTGTTTCTGAGCAGCATCCTGGTCACCGTGGCCGCGTTCATCATCAGGCGCAAGCTCAACGAGTCACCGGTGTTCCAGGAACTGAAGGCAGCACAGGAGCGGCCCAAGGCACCGGTGAAGGAAGTGTTCACCAACGGCAAGCGACCGCTGTTCATCGTCATGTTCATGACCGTCGGCATCAGCGCTCAGTCCTACACGTACCAGGTGTTCATGGCCTCCTACATGAAGAACGACATCGGCGTCGATCCCACGTTCATACCCAAGGTTCTGCTCATCGGCGCAATCTGCGGCGGCATCGCGGCCTGGGGCTTCGGATGGCTATCGGACAAGGTGGGTCGTAAGCCTGTGTACATCGGTATCGTCAGCCTGCTCGTTGTTCTTCCGGTTCCCACGTTCATGGCTCTCAGCACCGGTTCGCACGTACTGATCACCCTGGTGATGATCATCGGATTCATCCTGGCGTGCCAGGGGGCCGTCGGTGTCACGATGAGCTACTTTCCGGAGATCTTCGGGGCTCGATACCGGTACGCCGGAGTCACTCTCGGTCGCGAGTTCGCGTCCGTCTTCGGCGGCGGAATCGCTCCGTTGCTGTGTGCGGCACTGATCACCGCGTTCTCCGGATCCTGGGTGCCGGTCGCGGTCTACATGATGATCATGGCCGTCTCGGTGCTCGTCGCCGCAACCTTCGCACCGGAAACTCGGGATCGCGATCTGACCGATCCGGCCAACGCAACCGATCCGGTGCTCGACCGGGTCTGACCTGCCCACCTCGAACGGAACGGACGACACGATGACCACCGAACCGAATCCGGTGCCCGACAGAACGGTCGCCCTGATCGCGTACGGCACCGATGACATCCGCGTCGAAACAGTGGCGGTGGCCGACCCCTCGCCGGACGAGGCCATCGTCGCAATTGCCTACGGCGGAATCTGCGGATCCGATCTGCACTACTGGAAGCACGGGGCGGCAGGGCAATCGGTACTGAAGGCGCCGATGCGATTGGGACACGAGGCGTCGGGCACCGTGGTTCGGCGCGCAGCAGACGGCAGTGGCCCCGGTGAAGGCACCCCGGTCACCGTCCATCCGGCGACTCCCGCCGCCACCGGAGCGAAGTATCCGGTCGATCGTCCGAACCTGTCTCCCGGATGCCGCTACATGGGAAGCGCCGCGCAGGTACCGCACGACGACGGACTGTTCATCGGTCATGTTGCCGTCCCGACCCGAATGCTCAGAGTGTTGCCCGACGGTCTGGATCTGAGAATTGCTGCGTTGGCCGAGCCGGCGAGCGTCGCGTGGCATGCCGTCGAGCGCGCCGGGACGGTGTCCGGCAAGACGGTTCTCGTCGTCGGGACAGGTCCGATCGGTGCCCTCATCGTGGCGGTCGCTCGTCGAGCCGGTGCAGCGCGGATCGTCGCGGTCGACCTCGAGGACTACGCCCTGGAAGTGACGCGTCGACTCGGAGCGCATCGAACAGTCGACGCCCGAGACGGGGCGGAAGTCGCGGCGGTCGAGGCCGATGTGACGTTCGAGTGCTCGGGCAACCATCATGGTCTGGCGTCTGCAATTAACGGCACGGCTCGCGGCGGTCGTGTCGTCATGGTCGGGTTACCTGCGGCGGGGCCTCAGCCGGTGCCGCTGTCATTGGCGATCACCCGGGAGATCGACCTGATCGGCTCGTTCCGGTTCAACACCGAGATGGACGACGTGATCCAAGCTCTGGCCGACGGTTCACTCGATGTGGCACCGGTCGTCACTGCGGAGTATCCGGTGAGGGACGCCCTCGACGCGTTCGCACTCGCAGCCGATGCATCCCGGTCGAGCAAAGTCCTGTTGACGTTCTGACGGGCTACTACTCGAATTCGGTTCGTATCGACTGTGTCGTGAGCTGGAGCATCAGCACGAAGCCGGTCAGCGTCACCACGATCGGGGCCCACAGCACCACCGCCACGAAGGTGTCCACATCCCGTTCCAGCACTATGTACACCGCGACGATCGACGTTCCCAACAAGCACAGGGCGATGTGCGCAGCGAGTCGCCATTTGTCGAAGAAGAACCCGGCCAACATTCCCATCGGGATGAGGAAGGTGCATTTGCCGAGGGTGACTTCGGGCGCGAAATTCGCGGTGATGGTGGCTCCGAAGATCGACAGATCGGCGATGACGACGAAGGCGAAGGCTTGCCCGAGCGTCGGCCACGGTCCGAACCACCAGAACGCGCCCATGACGTACGCGGCGATCATGCACGTCCATTGCACGATCGCGGGGATAGGGGTGGTCGCGCCGTACCCGAACGCCAGCTCGAGGGTGACCACGACGGCCATGGCCAGGGCGGCGGCGGACACGATCCGCTTGACGAGGGTCGTGACAGCGAGCGACGTCATCACGCCCATGCCCCATTGGTAGTGCTCGTTGGACCTCGTCAGTGCGCGAGTCACAGTGCCCCCTCGTTCCAATCGGGAGTCGATTGAAACACAGTCGCACGGCTCGACGTTCGGCTTTCACCGAGTTCCGGCCGACGGCGCGGCACGATCAGCTGGTCAATTGGTGTAACAGCTCCGGCAGTGTCTCGCTGATGTCGTGCCGGCTGGCCACCCGATAGCGGGCGGCCTCACCGAGCAGCCGCCGTCGATCGGCGTCGTCGACCACCGCCGAGACGGCGGCAGCGAGAGCATCGGAGTTGCCGGGCTCGACCAGAATTCCAGCACCGTCGGCGAGGAATTCGTGCGTGCCACCGTGATCGGTTCCGATCACCGGCAATCCGTGCGACATCGCTTCCAAGACCGACAACGGACCTGCCTCGGGAGAAGTGCTGGCCGACACGACGACATCCCACCTGCGAAGAGCGGACTCGGCATCGGTGTGCCCGAGGAACTCGACACGTCCGGCAAGATCCGGTTCCGCGGCGCGCGCGCGGAGTTCGTCGACGTATTCGCGATCACCGGGGAAGCTTCCCCCGGCCAATTCGAGTCGGACGTCGGGGAGCATGGCGACGGCGTCGAGCAGCACACGGTGCCCTTTCCACGGCGTCAACAACGCCAGCATCCCGACCACCGGCGGAGAGTGCAGCGCACCGCCGAACCGCGGGACCGGCCACGGCACGCCGTTGTGTGACACCACCACGGGGAGGCCGGCCTTACGCAGAGGTTCTGCGGTGGCCTCGGACACCGATACCGCAACGCGAACGGCCGGCCGGGCGAACCGGACCACCACGCGCTGCTTCAGGGAGGTCATCGTGTCGTGGACGAGCCACGACGCCCCGCGAGCGGGCCGCGCAAACCGCGCCACCGGAAGCGCGAACAGCGAGTTGACGACCGTGGCGGTGCCCGGTGCGCGGGCGATCGTGCGCACGGCGCGCGCCGCCCCGACCCATCGTGCGACCATCCTGATCGCCGCGATACCGCGCTCGGCACCTCGTTGCCCACCCAGTCCGAGCTCGTCGATGCGGATGTGCCGCGTCGTGTCGGGTAGACGGTCTGCCAATGGGCCTGCGGGGCAGGCGATCACGGTGGCATGGCCGCGGCGCGTGGCCTCGTCGATCAAATCCAGCAGCACCTTCTCGGCACCGGACACCTGGCCGGTG
Source organism: Rhodococcus sp. JG-3 (assembly GCF_000482405.1). Taxonomy (NCBI): domain Bacteria; kingdom Bacillati; phylum Actinomycetota; class Actinomycetes; order Mycobacteriales; family Nocardiaceae; genus Rhodococcus; species Rhodococcus sp. JG-3. The sequence continues at coordinate 4,020,408 of NZ_KI519398.1, read as the reverse complement.
TGCGCGAGGAAGAGAACTGTCGATTCGTCGGTCATGTATCGGCCCGTCTGTGCGGCGAAGGTGGTTCTGGCGGATCAGTACGCATCGCGGAGCAGTGCCACTGGGTCTTCACACATTCTGCGTAGCGCTGCATCCATGACGGCCACATCGACCATCTTGCTGCAGAACGAGGCCGTATAGGTTCGGCCACCGGCGATTTCGGCGATGAGCATCGTGCAGCCGTCCGGACCGTCCGGTTCGAGCGACGCGGCCATCTGCGGGGGCCTGCCGTCGTCGGCCCAGTCGAGGTGGTCGAACACCCGCACTTTCCCGAGGTCGCTCACGGCCAACCGCAAGGTCTCGGGTACCTCGACGACCGAATTCTTGTCCTGCGACGGTGCAGACGGCCGAATGCGTGACGCCACATCGCGGAGATGCGACATGCCCAGTACCGCGATGGGCCAGCCGGATTCGATCACCTCGCGCATCGATGCGGTGATTCGGACGGGCGTCGTGTCGGCAGGAAGATGCAGGGGGATACCGACGGCAAAATTCCCGTGCGCGCCCTGCTGGGCCGGATCGAGATAGCGGCGGCTGTTGAACAACACCATGATGTGATCGTCGACGTCGACGGATTCTGCTCGTAGCGCCGCGCTCCACAGGGCAATCGAGATCGACGCAGCGGTCGCTCCGGGCAGGTTCTCCGCAGTCCAGTTCTTCAGCTCGTCCACGTCGGCTTTGCTCATGTACCCGGCCCGGCTGACCTTTCCGGCTTCCCAGTTCTCGATCCGACGACGGGGACCGGACCCGCCGTCCGCTGCGCGCCGGTGTCGAGCACGCAGGGACCAGAAGTCCGCCAGCGTCTTCGGATGCCGAGAGTAGTGCCGCCACAGAGCTTTCCAGGTCGTGCTCGGTGGCAAGCCTGCGGCGAGGCCGGGAACCAGTGATCCGTCGGCATCGTCGCAGAATGCCGCCAACATCAGGACGCCGATCTGGCCGTCCCCGATTCCGTGCGAATAGTCGATGGCGAGGTGATCGTCGAACACGACCACCTCGAGTGGACCGCGAGCACCTTGTCGCGACCGAATGTCGGTGAGCATCTGCCCCAGGTCTTCGGTGCCGCCACTGCTCGTGGTGACATTGTCGCCGGCGATGTTGCTGCGGTAGCGCCACCGTCGAGCATCGGAGCGTGGTTCCAGCGCGATGTGCGGCTCCGCGTCGACGTGTTCGGCGGCGGTGAGCGTTCGACGCGTCCGCTCGATGTCGAGACCGCGGACGGGCCCGACCGCGGTGACTATCCGGGTGTCGGCAAAGACGCGATCCAGTGCAGTCGAGCGATAACTACGCTCAGCGGACGGCATCGACGACCTCCTGCATTCGACTGCGGAAGTTGGCCCGTGAGAAGCCTTCCGCCCATCTACGAATGGCGGCGCGATCATAGTCGGCCGGGTCGAACGAGCGCATGGCCTCGGCGAACCCGGCGATGACGGCCTCGTCGGAGCCCGGCCGTACATGCAAGCCGGTCTCACCGGGAATCACCGAGTCCACGGCCCCGCCGTCTCCCAGTGCGATGACCGGTGTTCCGGTGGCCATGGACTCGACCGGGACTATGCCGAAATCCTCCACTCCGGGCATCAGCAGGGCGCGCGTCGTGCGGTGCAGTTCGAGAAGCTTCTCGTGCGAAACCCGCCCTAAGAAGGTCGTTTTGGGTCCGGCCAGTTCCCGGCAGGCGTTCATTGCACGGCCGTCTCCCGCCACCACGAGGGGAACGTCGGCCTCGGCGGCGGCGCGAACCGCGATGTCAGGACGCTTGTAGGGGACCAGGCGGCCGGCAAGCAGGAAGAAGTTCTCACGCTCGATCGACGGATCCGGCGTGAAACCCTCGGTGTCGACCGGAGGATGGACCACCACGGCGTCGTCTCGGCCCCACCAGTCATCGATGCGCCGAGCGACCGCTGTCGAATTGGCCACCACGGTCGTCAGTTTCGGTGCGGCGGCGATCTCGCATCGACGGGCAACGGCCGACAGTGCCGTCAGTATCGCAGCTCCGGCTCTGCCGCCGCCTTCACCTGCGCGAAGTTCGGGGTCCCAGGCCCATCGTGCGGGACTGTGCACGTAGGCGATCACGGGGGAGTCGGTGGCGAACACGGCCTGAGTCGCGAAGGCATGGTGGCTCACCACGACGGCGTCGTAACCGCGCAGTGGCATCCGCCGAAAGGCCAACGGCATCATCGGAAGAACGGGTGCGTACGACCGTTGGCCCAATGCGTTGTACACCCGATTGAGGGCGGACGTGTGCGGCTCGCGGCTGATTCCCGAGGGAACCCCGGACGGCCGGGAGATGGGCGCGAACACTTCGGCCGCGGGCCAATGCAACGCCAATTGTTCGATGACGTGCTCGGATCCGGCGATCTCGGTGAATCTTTCGTGTACGACGGCAATTCTGTCAGCTGGCATGGCGTTGACCTTCCGGCGCGATCGTCTGCGCGGTCTGTTCTGCTCGTCGGGTCGAATTCTTGTTCTGCAGTACCAGGTGTACGGGAATGTCGAAGTCGTCGAGCCGTCGCAGCGCCGCAGTTGCTGCCTTCTTGTCCCGTCCACGCTTCGACACCAGCACAACGACGGTCTCGACGTCACCGACGTCGGTGTACTGCCACCACTGCTCCGACAGGCCGACTTCGGCGGTGGCTCGATGGTGGCCGGTGGTCGGTCCGTCGCCGTGCGTCGACTCGAAGACTGCACCTTCGCCGACCAGGACGAGAATCACGCTGTCGCCCTTCGGGGCTGCGTGTCGCGCACTTCTCGATGCCGGTCGGTCGCCACGCTCGAGGGCAGCGATTCGGGAAGCCACGACGGGCGGTACCGTGTCGCCGGTTGCCGGGTCGAAGTGTGCACCGTATTTTCGGGACACCCGACGAGCCCAGGAGCGAGAGGGCTTGCGGCCGAGTCTTCCTCGAAGCAACACGATCAGTTCGGCCGCGACGATGAGTGCAGCCAGAGCTGCGACGAGTGCCTCCGAGACCGGTTTCGGTGAGACCGGAGTTGTGCTCTGCTCTGGTTTCGACAACACGACCAGTCGATCTCCGCTGGCAGCTGCTTCGAGTTCGCTCTGCTGGGTGCGTAGTTGGGCCAGTTCGGACAGTGCCGCAGGTCGACTCGGATCGTCGGCAGGCAGGGCGTCCACCCGAGCCTGTTGCGCGTCGACGGTGGACTGTCCCTCGGCCGTTCGTTCCTGCGAGTCGCGGATCGCGTTGGCCGAGGACGTACTTGCCATCGTCGACACCATCGCCTCGGCCAGTTCCGCGGCGAGTTCGGGAGATCGGGTCGTCACGGTCACTGTCAGCAGCGCGGGTGAGGTGCCAGGAGACAGTTCGACGCTCGAGGCCAGTTGCGATGCGTCCATATCGGCGTCGACCTGTTCCAGGACCTGATCGAGAACGCCGCGGTCGGTGGCCAATTCGATGAACGGTGCGCGCATCTGCTCGATGAACGCGTCACCGGGAACGAGCGTTTGGGCAGGTTCGATCTCCGCGACGATCGACGCGGCGTACTGCTTGTCGGTGAGTTCGCTCCTGAGGTAGAACATGCCTGCGCCGACCAACACTGCAATGATCACGGCGGGCAGCAATGCCCGGCCTAGCTCACGCATGTGTCCTGCGAGGTCGATCGGTGGGGGCACGTCGCCCCGGTGTACGGCATCGTGGACGGACATCAACCGCGTACCCTTCCGTCTTCGATGCGAGCGGATGGACCGCTTCGGTGGTTCGTGGAGCCGACAGACTCGATGATAGCTGGGTGTGGACACAGTCCGCGTAGCCGTGCCGACTGCGAATGAAACTGCATCTCAACAACATTGGAATAGCGGGGGTGGTGGTCGGAAAAGATTGCGAAACCGAACTTCGACTCCGGATGCTGCCGCCGGAATCGGGAGATTCGTCTGTTGTGTGTCCGCTTCTCACTGCACGTGCGCACGGTGTCGTCCTTTCTCGGCTGATCCCGGCATCGGTGACTCGACGAGTCCGATGGCAACGAACGCTGCGAGCGAGGTCGCGACCAGTAATGCCGCGCCGACGGACACGAGCAGCCACAGGCCGGGGTAGTGCTGTACCAGGAACCAGCCGCCGACGGTGGCGGCCGCGGTGATCACGACGACAACTGAAAGGGACTGCACCGGAAGTAGTCTGGAGATGGGCATGCTTCGCGCTATCACGATCCAAAGCAGGACGAGGGTGGTTCCGATCGTCGCGACCGTGGAGATGGCAGCTCCGTCGTACGACATCCGTGGGATCAGCACGACGTTCAATCCGATGTTCAGGGCCAGGCCGACCAACGCAACCACGGGGTAGTGACGCTGCATCCCGGCCGAGGCCAGGAGAAAGATGCCCAGCATCACCAACGACATCAGTGCCGCGCCGATGACGAGCAGCCGGGCCGCGTGTGCTCCGTCCACAAATCTGTCGCCGTACAGGAGGCCGATCAACGGCTCGGCCGACGGTACGAATGCCGCCACGGCCATCGCACCGAAGACTGCGAACAGCAGTGCGGCCGAGCGGGTGCGCGCTCGAAATGCAGTGGTGTCGTGAGGCCACGACGCCACGAGCAGGGTGCTGATCGGTGCCACTGCCGCCAATACGAAGGTGTCGATCATGTCGGAGAATTTGTAGCCGATCGAGTACAGACCGACGGCCTCGAACGTGTCGAGGAGGCTGAGCATCAGCATGTCGATCTTGAGCATGGCAATGGTGAGGGCGAAGCCTATGGCGAGGGGCACGGCCTCCCTCAGGTACGGACCCCAGCGGCGCACCTCGATGCGCCTCGACGGTCGCAACCCCATGGAACGGTTGCCTATGCCGAACCCCTTGGTGATCAGTTTGAACACTTCGTTGACCACAGCCGGCAGTACGAAGATCAGCAGGGTGGGAGCGAGCACGGCCGCCAACACGGTCAAGGCCAACTGGATTGCCTGACCGGCACTTTCGGCCACCGCCACCAGGATCAGCCGGTGACGACTCTGGAAGAGGACGCTCAAGGCGTGGCCCGGTGTGGCGAACACGACCACCAGTCCACCCAGCACCGTCGCGAGGACCACCTCGCTCGGATACTGCAGCAGGAGAACGTATGCCACGGCGAGTACGTAACCCACGAGTCCGAGGGCAGTACGCAGGGCCAGAAACGACGACGCGGTTCGACCGATTTCCTCGGGATCGTCGTCCATCAATTTCGCCAGCACGACGCGTCCGACTCCCAGGTCGGTGACGACGGACATCAGGCCCAGCAGTGCGAAGACGAAACTGAACTGACCCCAGTCGTCCGCTCCGAGGGACCTCGCGACGACGACACTGCCGACCCAGCCCAGTGCCGCGATGATCACTCTGCTGATCAGAACGGCGATTGTCGCCTTGGCTGCGGCCTTCGGATCCGCTGCGATCGCGCGGTAGTCCGGGGGCTGCTCGGTGCCGTCGAGCGCGAGCTCGTCCGACATCAGACCACGCCCGCGGCTCGATACGCGTCGGCAGTGAGCTCAGCCGTTCGACGCCAACTGATCTCGCGAGAGGCGTCGGCTGCCGCGCCGACGAGGGCTGCGCGTGCATCCGCGTCGAAAGCGATGGGTTTCATCGCGTCTACCCAGTCGTCCACGTTCTCCGATGCGACGAGCACGGCACCGTCGCCGACGACGTCGGGGAGGGCACCGACTGCACTGGCGACGACCGCGCCGCCCGAGGCCATGGCCTCGACCGGTGGGAGCCCGTAGCCCTCGTACCGAGAGGCGTACGCGGTGACGGTCGCAGCTGCATAGAGGGCAGGCAGGTCCTCGACATCGACGTACCCGAGCCCGCGGGAATTGCGTGGAGCGTGGGGACCGGTCGAGCCGGCTCCGGCCAGCAGGCACGGGATACCCAGACTCTCCGCTGCGTCGGCCACCAGCTGAACGTTCTTGCGAGGCTCCACCGTTCCGACCTGCATGACGAAACGGTCCGGAAGGTCGTACTTGGACCGAACAGCGTCCACTCGGCTGTCGGTGGGGACTTCTGCCCACGCTGCGGGTGCCAGGCCGACGACGGTGGCGTCGCGGCCGCTGACGGCCTTGATCCGGTCGGCGGTGAATTGCGAGACAGCGATGAGCAGATCGGCACGGCGCAGAGCTCGCCGCACCAGTCTCTGTTCACCGAGCGCGCGAAATTTACTGGAGGCCGACGGCATGTCGATGACCGAAAGATCGTGCACCGTGGCGACTGTGAAGGCCTTGGTGACAAACGGAAGGTCGACGTCCAGGCCGTGTACGACATCGCACCGGCCGACGGGGAGTGCGCCGAGCACCGCCCGAGCCGCACCGCTGGTGACAGGCCGTTCCATCGCCCGAACCGAGGGCGGGAGCTCGCCGACGGCGTCGCGCTGCACCACCGCGGCGAGATCCGCGTCGGGTAGACGATCCGGTAGCTCGTTCAGGAGCTCGCGAATGTAGGTCTGTACTCCACTTCCGCCCGGCCTGAGGGCGAGCGCCCCGAAGACGATTCGTGTTGCGCTGCTGCGCATCCCACCACTCCTAACAAGAGCCAGAAATAAACATCGATCGGAAAGATCTCGAAATATGTGGACACGAGGCTGGCGAACATGGCGGCCACGATCGAAGCTCCGACGCCGAGGGCCAGCGCACCGTCGTTGCCCGGTAGTGCCCGGGACAGGCGTGTGCACCACAGCAACGACGTCACCAACAGCGCCACCACCGCCCAGAGGCCGATCGGCCCGAGCTCGAGCAGGGCCTTCACGTAGTAGTTGTCGGGTTGGTAATTCGTCGAGAGCCCCGATCGCGTGAACGCGGCACCCTCGGCGGTGGAAATGCGGTCTGCTGCAGACCCACTCGATCCCAGACCCGTGCCGAACGGATGAATCAGGATGCTGGCGATGATGTTGGCCCAACCGTCACCGCGTTGACCCAGACTACTGGACGAGAAGAAGACCGACGTGATCTTGGGTACGAAGGGGACCGTGACGGCGACGGCCAGTGCTGCCAGAGCAAACGGCGCGGCAAGGTATCGAAAACGCACGGCGATCAAGTAGATGACCCCGACCGCGAGTCCGAGAATCGCTCCACGCACGATCGAACTGGACATCGCGACCACCATCATCGGAGACGCGCACAGAAACAACAGGTTTCGCCGACGGCGCGGATCGGCCAAAGCGACCGCACCACCGACGAGCAGCGCCAACATCACGTACAGCCCGAATGGGAACGGCAGGTTGAACGTGCTGAACGTGCGCAGTAGCCCGCCCGATGTTCGGACCTGCGTGCCGTATTCGTAACCCAGCGATACCAGTGCGGCGGGCCCGGCCACCAGTTGAGCGATGCCAACGACAGACGTGAACACACCCATGCCCATCAGAACCGAGACGAGGTGGTCACGGTCCCTGGCGTCGAACGGCGCGAGCCACATGACCACAACCAGCAGAACGTAGAAGAAGGTGACCTTGATACCGAACAGACCGACTATTCCGAACGTGGCGAATGCAGACAGGCTGCCGAACACGACGAACACCGCAGCGGCCGGCCACCACGGCACGAACACCCGAGCAGGCGAGCCGGGAACTTGTCGTGGTCGGCGTAGCCACGCACACAGAACGGTGAAGACGACAAGGCCTTCCTTCCAGCCCGACACGACCCCGGGAAGGGGAACGAGAACCAGCAGTCCGTGCAGTGGAACCAATCCCGCCAACAGCAACACTCCACGTTGTGGGCGGCGGTAGATCGCCGATGCCACCGCGCAGCCGAGCGCGAGGACCAGCGCTGCGCCGAAAGCAAGCGCAACGTACGTGATCACGGGGTCACCCGAACGTGGCGGTGTTCGGCGTAGACCACGATCAGTCCTCGGCGCGTTTCAGAACGGCGAGCACGGTGAGAAACAGGATCTTGACATCGAGCCAGATGGACCAGTTCTCGATGTAGTAGTTGTCCCACTCCGCGCGGTCGGCAATGGACGTCTGGCCCCGAAGGCCGTGCACCTGAGCCCATCCCGTCACACCGGCCTTGACCCGGTGCCGTTCACCGTACCGACGGATCTGCATCTCGAACAGGTCCACGTACTCGGGCCGCTCCGGCCGGGGGCCGACCAAGCTCATGTCGCCACGAAGGACATTGAGCAGCTGTGGCAGCTCGTCCAACGAGGTCTGTCGCATGATTTTGCCGATACGCGTTCTCCGGTCGACACCCTCGACGCCACCTGGTGCGTCCCCGGCCTTCCGCTCGAACGCCGCGTCGGATGCCCGTGGAGGCCGCATGGACCGAAACTTCAGGCAGTCGAACGGCAGCCCATCGCGGCCGATTCGTTCCTGCGCGAAAAAGATCGGGCCGGGGGAGCTCAGGCGCACGAGCAGCATCAGCGTCAGGAAGACGGGGGAGAGCAGCAGGAGTCCGATTGCCGTCAGAACTCGATCGAGTACACCCTTCAGGGCGAACTGCCAACCCTTGGGGTTCACGTGCGGCAGCACCATCAGCGGCAGGCCGCCGATGTGCTCGACACGAGTGTTGACGCCGACGGCGTCGTACAGCCTGGGTACCACCCACACTCGCATTCCGAGCCGGTGCGCAGTCCTGATCGCGCCGACCAACACTTGGTCTTCGGTCGGAGCGAATGCCACTATCAGCTCCTCCGCACCGGTCCTGCGCGCAACTGCCTCCAAATCGCTGGGCAGTCCCAGGTGCGGCAGATCGGGCAGCTCGCCTCCCGATGAGACGTCGGCGACGGGGATTTCTCCTACGTAACCGACCGGAACAAGACCGTACTCAGGAAATTGTCTTGTGCGAGAGACGAGTTGATGCGCGATCGGGTCGTTGCCGAGCACGATGGTCGGTGCTGCCGATCCGAATTTGGTGCGAATCACGCGCTGGACGACGATGCGTACGAGCCGGACGATCGCAATCGTGAATGCGCTGAGCAGCCACAGTCGCAACACGACCGCGCTGGGCCGGTACTCGGTGTCGGCCAGGAACATCACGACCATCAACGCGAGCGCAGCGAATGCAACAGCCGTTTCGGCAGGCCCGATCTCGTCGAGAAAGTTGCGACGAAGGCTGCGCCTGTACATCGACTTGCCCGCCATGATTCCGATGAGCAGCGGGAGGAAGAGCCATGGCAGCCAGCCGGTGTCGACGAGACTGCCCGAATACCACAGCAGCGCTCCGGTAACTGCGACCGCGGCACCGAACACGTCGACCGCAACATTGACGGCGGTGTTCAGCGGATCGACCCGTAGTCGGTCCGCGAGTGTGCGACGGGCTACGACGACGTCGGGCTCGGCAGCCCGCGGGCGAGTGTGGGGTGATTCCAGTGTTTCGGGCACGGCTTCTTCCGGTGGTTAGTTTCGAATGAGGTCGGTCCTGAATATCCCAATTAATGTATACCGCCACGAAAGTGGACACCCGGTCGACTTCACGAAAAAAACTCGAAGTCGGTTGTAGGTCGAAAATGCTAATACTTGTCGGGGAAAGCGCCCCTTATTCGAAAACTCGCTCGCGAATAATCCAGGCCAAGTCCTGCAGTATCTGAACGTGGCCGGTGGTCCACTGCCGCGGCTGTCGATCCCACACGCACAGGGTTCCGACGGAATGGCCGTCATCGTCGGTGAGCGGAACTCCGAGGTAGGAAACAAACAGGTTGCTCTGGACCGACGGATGATCCTTGAGGGCGTCGTTGAGTCTCGCGTCTTCCACCACCAGCGGCTGGCCTAGATCGATCGCATAACGGCAGATGGACGCTTCGAGAGGAACCTCTTGCGCGCCACCGAGTTCCGACGGCAGTCCGAGTGCACTCTTGAAGTACTGACGCTTGTCGTCGAGAAGCGAGAATGCGGCAGACGGAGCGCTCAATGCATCGGCGACCATCGCGACGATCCGGTCGTAGCCGGAGTCGGATCCGGTGTCCATCAACCCTGTCCGAGTCACTGCTGCCAGCCTCTCGGGGTCGTCGATCGGCGTACCGAATGCCCGCGTCACCTCGGCCGGTTCGACGCCCTTCTCCGAAGCGGCCTGCAAAGCCCGGAGCAGAGCACCGACCTCGGAATCCTGATCGTCGGACAGTTCACGAACGAGTCGATCGACCACGGCCCGCCGAATGAATTCATCGGTCCCGAGGCCGGATTTCTCCGCCTGCCGGGCGAGTAACTCGTTGAGACGCTCGTCGAAACCGGGAAATCCTGTTGTCATTGGGCATATGGTAGTACAGGCAATGTCGTCCTACCGATGACTGCGGGGTCGAATTCTGCGTCAATCCGAATCGTTGCCGTAATTGCCACAAAGCGTATGACAATCCGTTTCGGCGAAGATCGCCTACCGGTGTTGCTATCGTCCCGCAGATGAAAGCAAATGCTCCTCTGCGGGTGATGGCCGTTCTTGCGGCTCTGGTGTTGCCGTTCGCTGCGACGCCGGCAGTGGGTGCATCTCCCGTCGTGCGGGCTCAGGCCGGTCCGGTGAACTGTGGCGGGCAGTCCGACGCCATCCGGATCGGAGTCTCGCCGGGCGCGTCGATAGGTAGCCTCTCCCCAGCAGATCTGGATCGCGAACTGACGCTTGCCAAAGCCGCGGGAGCCTTCGCGGTTCGTCTCGACATCGATTGGTCCGCAATCGAATCGACACGGGGCGCTTTCGATTGGAGTCGAACGGACCGAGTGATCGATGCCGTCGTGGCCCACGGGATGTGCCCGCACGGGATCATCGCCTACACCCCCAGATGGGCGCGAGTAGCTGCCGCGGTCAACGATTCTCACTCCCGTCCTGCAAACCCGTCCACTTACGCGGCTTTCGCCAAGACGGTGGTTCAGCGGTACCAGAACCGCATCAAGATCTGGGAAGTATGGAACGAGCCGAACATCGTGACGTTCTTCAAGCCCGTTCCCGACGTCACGGCGTACTCGGCGCTGCTTCGAGCGGCCTACACGGCGATCAAACAGGTGCAGCCCGGTTCGACCGTGCTCGTCGGTGGGATGGCACCGTCCGAGGACACGAACGGCAACATCGCGGGCACGTCGTTCCTGTCGAAGATGTACGCGCAAGGATCCAACAAGTACTTCGACGCCTTCAACGTGCATCCCTACACGTGGCCGTACCTACCCAACGACCCCAGCACAGCGTCATGGAACACCGCCATGAAGATGTGGTCGATGCGAGACACCATGGTTGCCGGCGGTGACAGTGGCAAACAGATCTGGATCACCGAATTCGGCGCACCGACCGGGACCAACCCCAACAGCGTCAGCGAGCAGGTGCAATCGGACAGCATCGGGATCGTTCTCGACGCCGTCCTCGGCAACGATTGGCTCGGACCGGCTTACGTCTACAGTCTCCGAGACGCCGGGTCCGACACCGCCGACACCGAACAGAACTTCGGCTTGGTTCGTAGAGACTGGACCCCCAAGATCGCCTACGGTCGCGTCGATGCCTACGCCGCGGAGCATTCGGCACCGTAGATCGACCGATTCCGCTGCCGGTGTTCGTGGGTTATGGTTCGCCCATGAATTCGCAGCCGGGGGGCGCGGTCCCTGATCGTAAGGACATTACGTTCGACTCGAACGGCGTCGACTGTGCGGCGTGGCTGTACCTGCCCGACAGCACCGAGCCGGCCCCGGTGGTCGTCATGGCGCACGGTCTCGGCGGAACCCGGGGAATGCGACTCGACGCCTACGCAGAACGATTTCGCGCCGAGGGCTACGCGTGCCTGGTGTTCGACTATCGGTACTTCGGAGACAGTGGCGGGCGACCGCGACAATTGCTCGATATCGAGTCCCAGTTGCAGGACTGGGCCGCAGCGATCGCGTGCGCCCGGGGTCGGCAGGACGTGGACGGTTCGCGAATCGTGTTGTGGGGCTCGTCGTTCGGCGGTGGCCACGTCATCGTCGCGGCAGCACGGGATCAGCGTGTCGCCGCGGTTGTCGCGCAGTGTCCGTTCACCGACGGCATCGCCTCCGGGCTCGCTTCGAACACATGGACCTCGGTCAAACTGTCCGTGCGGGCCGTGCGCGATCTGCTGGGATCGGTGATCGGGCGGCCGCCGGTGATGGTGGCGACCGCCGGACGACCGGGGACTACCGCATTGATGACGTCACCCGACAGTTACGACGGGTACCTCGCGCTCGCTCCGGACTCCGACGAGTCGTTCCACAATCGGGTTGCCGCCCGCTTCGCGCTGCAGATCGTGCGCCATCGGCCCGGACGTCGAGCGAAGGACGTCCGCTGCCCGATACTCTTCGTCGTCTGCAACACGGATTCTGTGGCGCCGGCGAAGGCCACCCTGCGATACGCCCGGACAGCCCCGCTCGGGGAGATCGAAACCTATGACGCAGGCCATTTCGACATCTATCTCGGTAATGACTTCGAGCAGGTGGTCGCGGACCAAATCGCCTTCCTCCTGCGCACTGTCCCGCCGCTGGTGGCTGCGGATCAGTAGACGTCGCGCACGTACCGCTTCTCCGCAGCGAGAGCCTTGACGTACGCCTCGGCACTGCTCGGGGCCAGTTTCCCGTGCTGTGCGACCACGCCTTTCAGGGCCGCATCCACGTCTTTGGCCATTCTCGACGCGTCGCCGCAGACATAGAAGTGGGCACCTCGGTGAATCCAGTTCCAGAGCTCGCTGCCGTGTTCGCGCATACGATCCTGCACGTAGACCTTGTCCTTCTGATCCCGGGAAAAGGCGACGTCGAGACGGTCGAGCGACCCGTCGCTCAGCATCGCGGTGAGTTCGTCGCGGTAGTAGAAGTCGGTGTCCGCGTGCTGTTCGCCGAAGAAGAGCCAGTTCGGGCCGGTGTGCCCGAGCGCGCGCCGCTCGTGCAGGAACGCCCGGAACGGTGCAACGCCGGTGCCGGGGCCGACCATGATCATCGGCGTGGCGGGATCCTCGGGCGGTTTGAAATGGGTCGATTTCTGAACGAATATCCCGATGTCATGGTTGGCGGCATGGTCGGCCAGATACGTCGAGCACACCCCGCGTCGAGCGACGCCGTGCACGTTGTATCGCACAGCCGAGACGGTCACCTGCACCTCCTCGGGATTCTCCTTCGGGCTCGAAGAGATGGAATACAGACGCGGCTGCAACGGCTTGAGAACGCCGAGCCAATCGTCCACCGACGCGCGAACCGGATGTGCGGCAAGTACATCGATCGATTGCCGTCCCCACATCCAGTCGGCGAGCGTGTGTCTGTTGTCCGGATGCAACATGGCCTCGAGGTCGTCGTTCGCGGTACGCCGGTGCACGAACTTCAACAGATCCGGTGTGGCACGGGCGATCTCGAGGTGCCGACCCAACGCCGTACGGAGCGGCATTTCACCGTGCTCGGCCAAGTCGACGACGGCGTCACCGTCGAGTCCGGTGGCACCGAGCCACTCCTGCACGTACTGGTCACTGTTGCGAGGCCAGACCCCGAGTGCGTCACCCACCTCGTATTCGAGGGTGCCCGCAGGAAGGTGGAATCCGAGTTGACGGACGTCCTTGAGCGATCCGCGTGCGGTGAGCACTCGATTCCGAACGAGAGTGGTCACGAGGGGCGACTTCTTGCTGTAGCGCGGTCCTACGTCAGCGGCCGCAGGCCGACGTGCGGGTGCCCCAGGCTCGGCCGGCGCGGTGGCGGGATCGGACGTTGGCGAGTCACCTGCCAGCAGCGCGCTCACCGAGTCGAGCCACTCGGCGGCCTCGTTCTCGTAGTCGGGCTCGAGGTCGACCCTGCCGAGTAGTCGCCGCGCACCGAGTTGCTCGAGGCGTTCGTCGATCTTGCGGCCGTGCCCGCAGAAGTCTGCGTAACTCGAGTCGCCGAACGCCAGCACGGCGTAACGGATTCCGTCCAGTGCGGGTACCGAATCGGTTGTCAGGCTCTCCCAGAAGGTTGCGCCGTTGTCGGGTGCTTCGCCGTCCCCGGTGGTACTGCTGACGATCAACACGTCGGCCTCGGCCGGTAGTCGGTCTGCGGTGAACGAGTCCATGGAGTGTTCGGTGACGGCAGACCCAGCAGCTCGCAGATGAGAAACACTGGACTGGGCGAACTCCTCGGCAGTTCCCGTCTGCGAGGCCCACAGCAGGAGCAGTGGTCTGCCCGCTGCCGACGAGGTGTCCGCGGCGGGTGCATCGGTGCCCGGCGAGGGAGTGCGCGAGAACAGGCCTGCGAGAACACCGTCGAGCCACGCGTGCGTCTCGGGAGTCAGCGGGGTCCGTTCGGGCAGCGTGGGGGTTCCCGGCGCAGAACGGGCGGCGTCGGTCCGAAGTCCCTCCAGCAGGCCTGCCATGTAACTTTGTTCGATGACGGTGAACGGTTCTGCGGGTCGGCTCGGGCGGCCGACCAACACGGCGAGAGCGTCGACCGGATCGTGCACGTCCTCGGACGTATCGGGCGAATCCGATTGAGCAGCAGATACTTTCGTCAGCGACACGGCGCAGGCCTTGAATTCGGGTTGCTGCGAGTAGGGATCGACGGCGTCATTGGTCACCGCGTTGATCGCCAGGGATTCGCCGAACTCGTCGCTCCAGTGGAACGGCGCGAAGCAGCCTCCGGGTAACACTCGGTCGGTAACGACAACGGGCAGTGCTGCACGGCCTCGACGCGACGACAGTTCGACGGTATCGCCGTCGGACAGATCGAGCCGGCCCGCATCGGTCGGGTGTATTTCCACGAACGGGCCGGGGTTCAGTTTGTTCAGCTTCGCGACTTTGCCGGTCTTGGTCATGGTGTGCCAGTGATGGGGGAGTCGCCCCGTGTTGAGCAGGAACGGATAGTCGTCGTCCGGCATTTCGGCCGGTGCCATGGCGGGTCGGGCGAGAAACTGCGCTCGACCGCTTGCGGTGGGGAACGACAGGGCAGGAATCGAGCCGTCCTCCGACACCCGCAGGGTTTGGCTGACTCCGTCGTTGAGGTACCGGATGGGGTGTCTGGTGGTAGTCGACTCGGGCGGGCACGGCCACTGAATCGAACCCTCGCGGAGCCCGTCGTAGGTGACGCCGCGAATGTCGTAACCGGTGGCGGGGTTCGAGAATCGCTTGATCTCCTCGAAGATCTCTTCGGCACTGGAGTACGTGAACGACTCGGAGTAGCCGAGGGCGCAGGCCATGTCGGCGATGATCTTCCAGTCGGGGAGTGCTCCGCCGGGTGCTTCGACAGCCGGCTGGAACAGCGTGAGGTTCCGCTCGGAGTTGACCATGACACCATGGGCCTCGGTCCACAGCGCAGCGGGCAGCATGACATCGGCGTATCGGTTGGTCTCGGTGTCGGCGAAGGCGTCTTGAGTGATCACCAGTTCGGCACGTTCGAGACCGTCGATCACGGTTGTTCGATTGGCGACGGACGCAACAGGATTGGTGCAGATTATCCAGCAAGCTTTGATGTCGCCCGCAGCCAACTTCGAGAACATCTCGATGGTTCCACCACCGACGTCGGTGCGCAGTGTTCCGGGCGGGATTTTCCAGGCCTGCTCGACGAAGGCGCGGTCGGTGTCGTTGGTGACCGCCCGTTGGCCCGGCAGTCCGGGGCCCATGTATCCCATTTCCCGGCCACCCATCGCGTTCGGCTGACCGGTCAACGAGAAGGGGCCGCTTCCGGTCCGGCAGATAGCACCCGTTGCCAGGTGGAGATTGCACAGTGCGTTGGTGTTCCAGGTGCCGTGGGTGGACTGATTGAGTCCCATCGTCCAACAGCTCATCCAGTTCTCTGCAGTCCCGATCATCTCCGCTGCGGCACGCAGATCTTCCTCGGCGAGACCGGTTGCAGCGCAGACCTTCTCAGGGGTGTAGTCGCGAAGAAACTCCGGCATCGCGTCCCAGCCGTCGGTGAACTGGGCGATGAAGTCAGGGTCTGTGTTTCCGCTGTCGACGATCAGAGCCAGCAGGCCGTTGAGCAGCGCCAGATCGGATCCCGGTTCGAGCATGAGGTGCAGGTGCGCCTTGTCGGCGGTGGCGGTGCGCCGCGGATCGACCACGATCAGTTTCGCACCGGCCTTGACCCGGTCCATCATTCGCAGAAACAGGATGGGGTGGCAGTCGGCCATGTTGGAGCCGATGACGAGGAACACGTCGGCGTTGTCGAAGTCTTCGTACGACCCCGGCGGACCGTCGGCTCCGAGTGACTGCTTGTAGCCGGTCCCCGCGCTGGCCATGCACAATCGTGAGTTGGATTCGATCTGATTGGTACCGATGAACCCTTTGGCCAGTTTGTTCGACAGGTACTGAGCCTCGATCGACATCTGCCCCGATACGTACAGCGCAACGGAATCGGGTCCGTGTTCGTCGAGGATCGTGCGGAGCCTGCGGGCAGTATCGGTGATGGCCACCGAGGTGTCCGTACTCTCCGGCCGGTCACCGCGCCGGTGGCGAATCCGAGCCTTGTCGAGGCGGCCCGGCGCGGCAAGCATGTCTGCGGTGGTGCTTCCCTTGGTGCACAGTCGGCCGAAGTTCGCCGGGTGGGTCTTGTCGCCGACCGACTTGGTGACCGTGGGCCCGATCGGCAGCGTCGACTGGGAGCTCGACTGGGACTTCGCCGCCGACGGCCCACCGACCTCGAGCACCATGCCGCATCCCACGCCGCAGTATGCGCAGAGCGTCTTCACCGTGGTGACCATGGCTTCCACAGTGCCCGGTGCAGTGTGCGCGGCCATTACACATCGGTTAGCCGGATATGACGTTGTCCTCACCGGGCGGCGAACTAGGCGGTGATGTGCGTTCGCGGCACCGCTCTGTGTGGCAGGGAGGTAACACCAACTTTCTGCAGGGCGATTGGTACTCGAACGTTATTCGTCGAACGGGCTGTCGAGTGGAATGTGTGGATTCTGCGCTGGCAGAATCGTCCGGGTCGGGCTCGAAGTGGGAAGTGGTGTGTTCATGAGGGTGTCTCGAGGATTCGTTCTCGCCGCGGTGGGAGTTGTCGCTTCGGTGGCGGTGCTGTCCGGGTGCAGCTCGCAGACGGACATCTCCGAACCCTCCGTTCCGATCGATTCCAATCCGATGACCGAACTGATGAAACCGAAGCTGACCGCGAGCGTGCTCGACGGAGCAGTCGGATTCTCACCGGCGGACCCGGTGACCGTCTCGGTTGCCGACGGCAAGTTGTCCTCGGTCACGATGCTCAACCCCGACGGCGAGCCGGTATCGGGAGCCATTGCTCCGGACGGGCTGTCGTGGACCAACACGGAACCCCTCGGCTACAACCGCGAGTATCGAGTGCAGGCCGATGCGTACGGACTCGGAGGATCGTCGAGCACGGTGTCGAGCTTCACCACCAGCCAGCCGGGCAATTTCACCAAGCCCTACGTTCTGCCGAACCCGGGCGACGTGGTGGGTATCGGGCAGCCCGTCGCGGTCCAGTTCGACGAGGCGATCACCGACAAGCTTGCTGCCCAGAATGCGATCACGGTCACCACGACGCCGGCCGTGGAAGGTGCGTTCTACTGGGTGAACAACAAAGAGGTTCGCTGGCGACCGCAGAACTACTGGGCACCGGGCACCAAGGTCGACGTGGCCGTCAACGTGTACGGGCGTGATCTCGGTGACGACATCTACGGCCAGGAGAATGCGACGACGTCGTTCACGATCGGCGACGCGGTCATTGCCACTGCGGACGACAACACCAAGCAGGTGACGTTCAACGTCAACGGCCAGGACGTCATCACGATGCCGACGTCGATGGGCAAGGACTCCACCCCGACGGACAACGGCGTCTACATCATCGGTGATCGATTCGAGCATCTCGTCATGGATTCGTCGACCTACGGTGTGCCGGTCAACTCGTCCACCGGGTACCGCACTCCGGTCGACTGGGCGACGCGTATGTCGTACAGCGGCATCTTCTTCCATTCCGCACCGTGGTCGGTGGGGCAGCAGGGCTACTCCAACGCCTCGCACGGGTGTCTGAACCTCAGTCCGACCAACGCCAAGTGGGTCTACGACAACACCAAGCGCGGTGACATCGTCGTGGTCAAGAACACCGTCGGTGGAACGTTGTCGGGCACCGATGGTCTCGGCGACTGGAACATTCCCTGGGACGAGTGGAAAGCGGGCAACGCCACCACGGTCTGATCGGTATCGATCGGGTGGATCAGCTTCGATCGCGGGTCTGGTAGAGCGAAGGATCGATCCCGAGTGTCTTCAGGTACGCGACCGGTTCGATGCTCGAGCCGTTGTTGCGGACCTCGAAGTGCAGATGCGGTCCCGTCGAATTGCCGGTGCTGCCGACCGCCCCGAGGACATCTCCCGGTGCCACCTCGTCACCGACGGACACAGCGAGGCTGGACTGATGGCCGTAGTAGGTCTCGGTGTTTCCGCTCTTGACCCGAACGAGCTTGCCGTAGCCGTCGCCCGCGTCTCCGGCCTGAACGACGGTTCCGCCGGTCACCGCATGGATCGGGGTTCCGCTGTCGGCAGCCAGGTCCACACCCTGGTGGTACTGCGCGCCGTTGCCGGTCGGGTTGTTGCGTCCGCCGTAACCCGAAGTGATGCGATATTTGCCTGCGTCGATCGGGAGCACGGCACCGCCGAGCCCCACCGTGGGCGGCGCACTCGGAAGTTCGATCTCGGGTACATCCGCGGGAGTTGCGGTATCCGGCACCGACAGCACGTCGCCGTCGAGAACGATCGCCGCGACCTGGTTGATGAGCACACCGGTGGCGTCGAGCACCGCGGCGAGTATTGCGGCCCGCTGCTGCGCATCGGGCTGGGGGATCGGGATCTGAGGTAATTCGATCGTGGGTTGAGCGGTGGCCACCGCTGGGCTGAGCAAGCCGGTTGTGCCGATGCACAGTGCTGCCGACAAGATCGAACCCGCTATGACTCTGTGCATTCTGCGACCCACGAAAAAGCCTCCTCGTCTCTGCCCGCCGTGCACCCGTCGGATGGGTGCGAGCTGGGCGTCGAGCATGTTCGGTGACGCTTCGGGGCACGCTGAACTCACGTAGCAGAAAACACATGAATCACGTTGGTACTTTTCTTCCCCAAAAGTGCCATTGGTAACCGTACGTCACAGAAACCCCATAAGAAACTCGAAAGGTGAATTACAACAACGTAATTCGAGGTCAGGGTGGGTACGCACCGTCCGCTCGAACACCCTGGCGAAGGGTGGAGTGAATGCACGAAAAAGGCCGGCCTCGCGAGGAGACCGGCCTTCTTCGTGTGGGGTGAGCGACGGGACTCGAACCCGCGACATCCAGGATCACAACCTGGTGCTCTACCAGCTGAACTACGCCCACCATTGCACGCGTCCGCAGAACCTTTTCGGGCTCTGCATCAGCAGCGTCGACAATACTAGCGGGTTGAATCCGAGGTTGCTAATCCGCCCCCGATTGCGTGTCGAGTTCGGCAACAACTGCTGCGATGTCGCTGGTAGAGGGCCCCGGCGGAGCCACGAAGGCCGTCCGGCGGTAGTACTGCAACTCTTTGATCGACTCCTTGATGTCCGCGAGGGCGCGGTGCGCAAGGCCCTTGGCCGGCTGCCCGTAGTAGATCCGTGGGTACCACCGTCGAGAAAGTTCCTTGATCGAGCTGACGTCGATCATTCGGTAGTGGAGGTAGGTGTCGAGCGCGGTCATGTCGCGAGAGATGAATCCACGATCGGTCCCGATCGAGTTTCCCGCGAGTGGAACCGTTCCGGCCACCGGGACGTGCTCCTTGATGTACGCGAGCACGCGCTGCTCGGCTTCCTCCAGGCTCACCGTCGACGCGCGCACCTCGTCGGTCAAGCCCGACTTGGCATGCATGTCGGTGACGACGGCCGGCATGTTCGCCAACGCATCGTCGTCGGCGTGGATGACGATGTCGACACCCTCCCCGAGGATGTTGAGCTCACTGTCGGTCACCAACGCCGCGATTTCGATCAGCTTGTCCTTGCTCAGGTCCAAGCCGGTCATTTCACAGTCGATCCACACGAGTTTGTCCTGCACTCGCTCCACAGTAGTGCGCGCACCACAGCCACTAGGGTTTGCGGTGGCGATCGACCCCGTTCACTTCAGCGCACGTTCACGAAAGGATGCGGACATGACAGGCGACCCGACGCAGCCGGCACCCACGCTCAGCCCTGCCGAGAAGGCGAAGGCGGCCAAAGCGGCGGCCGTGGAAGCCGCACGGGTGGCTGCCGAAGCTCTGGCTGCGGCCGACGCCGCCGAGGCCGAGGCGCGTGCCGCAGAGCAAGGGTCGGCAACGGCGGTGCACGGTAAAGCAAGCGAGATCGCCGCCGGATACACATCGGCAGGTGCGGCATTGGAACTGGGAACCGTCGTTCTGGACGGTGTCACCGACCCCGCTGCCCGCATTCGTATTCCGTTGGCGACGTTGAATAGGCACGGTCTCGTAGCCGGGGCCACCGGAACCGGTAAGACCAAGACCCTGCAGGGTATTGCCGAACAACTCTCTGCGGCAGGGGTTCCCGTCGTCATGGCCGATGTCAAAGGAGATCTCTCGGGCTTGTCCGCGCCGGGCGAAGACACCGGCAAGATCCGCAGCCGCGCTGCGGACACCGGCCTGACGGACTGGGCTCCAGCCGGACACCCGGTGGAATTTCTCTCGCTCGGCACCGAGGGAATCGGGGTGCCGGTGCGGGCCACGATCACCGCGTTCGGGCCGATTTTGCTCAGCAAAGTGTTGGGGCTGAACAACACTCAAGAGTCGACCCTGGGGCTGATCTTCCACTGGGCCGATTCCCAGGGACTTGCCTTGCTCGATCTCAAGGACCTGCGGTCGGTGATCATGCATCTGACGAGTGACGAAGGCAAAGCCGACCTGAAAGGCATCGGCGGTGTCTCGTCGGCGACCGCCGGAGTCATCCTGCGTGCCTTGGCCAATCTCGAGGCCGACGGCGGCGACACCTTCTTCGGCGAACCGGAACTCGAGACCGAGGACCTGCTCCGCGTCGGACCCGACGGACGAGGCGTCATCACCCTGTTCGAGCTCGGTGCTCAGGCGTCCCGCCCGGTGATGTTCTCCACCTTCCTGATGTGGGTACTGGCCGACCTGTTCCAGACGTTGCCCGAGGTGGGTGACGTCGACAAACCCAAGCTCGTGTTCATCTTCGACGAGGCGCATCTGCTCTTCGCCGACGCGTCGAAAGCCTTTCTGCAGCAGGTGGAACAGACCGTCAAGCTCATTCGCTCGAAGGGCGTCGGCGTCTTCTTCTGCACGCAGCTGCCCACCGACGTCCCCAACGACGTTCTCTCCCAACTGGGTGCGCGAATCCAGCATGCTCTGCGCGCCTTCACTCCCGACGACCAGAAAGCACTGAACAAGACGGTGCGCACGTACCCCAAGACCGACGCCTACGACCTCGAGAAGGCACTGACGTCGTTGGGGACCGGAGAAGCGATCGTGACGGTGCTCTCGGAGAAAGGCGCGCCGACACCGGTGGCATGGACGAAGATTCGCCCGCCCCGCTCCCTGATGGACACCATCGGCAACGACGCCATCGCGGCTGCCGCGTCGTCGAGCACCCTGTCCGCCAAGTACCGCGAGACGATCGATCGCGAGTCCGCCTACGAGCGGATGAACGCACGCGTCACGGACGTGGCTGTGCCGGCCGAGAAGTTCGATATCCCACCGCTGCCCGCCGATCTGCCGGATCTGCCTCCGAGCGAGCCGGACGGGCCGTCGGCCGCGGAGCGCATCATGAGCAACCCGGCGGTCAAGAGCTTCCTTCGATCGGCTGCCTCGGCCGCCGGGCGGGAAATCTCGCGCAGCATCTTCGGAACCGGTCGGCGTCGGCGGCGCTGAGCTTGCTCGGTCGGGAGTGGAGCCCGCGGAACGACCGGGATTCGGGTACTAGCTGCCGAGCTTCTTGTAGAAGCTGCCGATGATCGGCGCGGAGATGCTGCGCGGGCTGTACTGCCCGGCTACCGACATGCCCTTGCTGAGCAGTCCGGGAACGACGCGCATCTTGTTCTTCGCCAGGCCGTCCAGTGACAGCTTCGCGGTGTAGGCGCTGTCGATCCACAGGAAGTCGGGAACCATCTTGTCGACGATCGACGCATCGGCCGGGTCGGGTGTCTCGGTGCGGACCGGGCCTGGAGCGAGCAGGGTGACGTTGACGCCGGTGCCCGCGAGCTCACCGCGCAGTGACTCCGAGAACGTGTTGACGAAGGCCTTCGTCGCGGCGTAGGTCGCGTTGTTGGGGATGGCCATGTTGCCCGCCGCAGAACCGGTGATGAGGATGCCGCCTGCTCCGCGGCCGATCATGCCGGGCATGACCGCCAACGTGAGGTCGTGTACGGCAACGGCATTGAGCTCCACCTGATCGCGCTCGTACGCGGGATCGAGCCCGGCCACCGGTCCGAACGTCGCGATGCCTGCGTTGTTGCACAGGATCGAGATCTCACGCTCGGAGAGCTCGGTGACCAGCTCCTGGCGCTGCTCGCGGTTGGACAGATCCGACGCCCGCACCTCGACGGTGACGCCGTGCTCGGCGGTGAGCTTCGAGGCCAGCGCCTCGAGCAGTTCGCCGCGTCGGGCCACGACGATCAACGAGTGACCACGGGTGGCGAGTTCGGTGGCCAGGGCTTCACCGATACCGGAGGAGGCTCCGGTGACGACGGCGCGGGCATCGGGGCTGGGCTTGGGCAGGCTCACGGTGAGACAGGCTAGCGGACAGATCAGATCGTGGCCGCGAGCCGGGTGCCCTGCTCTATCGCCCGTTTCGCGTCCAACTCTGCCGCCACGTCCGCACCGCCGATAATGTGTGTGGTGGTGCCCGCGGCCTTCAGCTCGTCGACCAGATCGCGGACCGACTCCTGGCCCGCGCAGATCACGATGGTGTCGACCTCGAGCAAGCGTGGGCGTTCGTGCTTCTCGCCGAACGAGATGTGCAGGCCCGCACCGTCGATCTTCTCGTAGTTCACCCCCGAAAGCTGATGCACGCCTTTGGCTTTCAATGCTGCGCGGTGGACCCACCCGGTGGTCTTCGCGAGACCGGCCCCGATACGTCCCGGCTTGCGTTGCAGGAGGTAGACCTCCCGAGGAGATGCGGCAGGCACCGGGGTGGTCAACGCGCCCGGCGCGGCCTCGGGCTCGGTGACTCCCCACTCCTGCTTCCATTCCTTCAGATCCAGCGTGGGGGAGGCGTCGGTGGTGAGGAACTCGGAGATGTCGATGCCGATACCGCCGGCACCGATGACCGCGACCCGGTCGCCGACGGCCCTACCGTCGCGTACCAGTTCCGCGTACGAGAGCACGGACGGGTGATCGATACCTGGGATCTGCGGCATTCGGGGAGTGACACCGGTGGCCAGGACCACCTCGTCGAATTCGCCCGCGGTGAGTTCTGCGGCGGTGACCCGAGTATCGAGGTGTACCGCAACATCCGCGTCGCGCAGAGCGGTGGAGAAGTAGCGAATGGTCTCGGCGAACTCTTCCTTGCCGGGAATCAGACGGGCGATACCGAATTGGCCGCCGATCTCGCTCCTGGCCTCGAACAGGCTGACGGCGTGTCCGCGTTGCGCAAGAGTGAGCGCCGCAGACAGTCCGGCGGGCCCGGCCCCGACGACCGCCACCTTCTTGGTCTTCTTCGTCGGCAACAACTGCAGGTCGATCTCGCGACCGGCGCGAGGGTTGACCAGGCACGAGACCTTCTTGTGTACGAAGGCATGGTCGAGGCAGGCCTGATTGCAGGCGATGCAGGTGTTGATTCGATCCGCGGAATCGGAAGCAGCCTTCTCGACCCAGAACGGATCGGCGAGCATCGGCCTGGCCATCGCAATCAGCTGCGCGTCGCCGCGGGCGAGGATGTTCTCGGCGATCTCGGGCATGTTGATGCGGTTGGACGCGGCGACGGGGATGCTCACGTATTTTTCGAGCTTGCCGGTGATGTCGGCGAATGCTGCTCGCGGAACCGAGGTGACGATGGTCGGCACCCGCGATTCGTGCCAGCCGATGTCGGTGTTGATGATGTTCGCGCCTGCGGCCTCGACGTCCTCGGCGAGGGCAACGATGTCGTTCCAGCTCTGGCCCTCCTCGACGAGGTCGGCCATCGACAGCCGGAACACGATGAGGAAGTCGGATCCGACGGCGGCACGGATCTGCCGCACGATCTCGATTGCCATTCGGCGACGGTTCTCCGCGGAACCGCCCCATTCGTCGCGTCGCTTGTTGGTGCGCTCGGAGAGGAACTGGTTGATGAAGTAGCCTTCGCCGCCCATGATTTCGACGCCGTCGTAGCCGGCGCTCTGTGCGAGTCGGGCGCACCGCACGAAGTTTCTGATCTGCCAGCGAACGCCCCTCGAGGTCAATCGCCTGGGCCGAAAAGGATTGATGGGAGCTTTGATCGACGATGCCGACACACTCAGCGGCTGGTAGGAATAGCGTCCGGCATGGAGGATCTGGAGCGCGATCTTGCCGCCTTCGCGGTGCACGGCAGTGGTGATCCTGCGGTGCCGACGGGCCTCGATGCGGTTGGTCAGCTTGGCCCCGAACGGCAACAGCCACCCGGTGCGATTGGGGGCGTAACCCCCGGTGATGATGAGTGCGACTCCGCCGCGGGCACGCTCGGCGAAGTAGGCCGCCAGGCGGCCGGTGTCGCGGGCGCGATCTTCGAGGCCGGTGTGAATCGATCCCATGATCACGCGGTTCTTCAGCGTGGTTGCGCCGACGTCCAACGGCGACAACAGAATCGGGTACGGGCCAGTGGTCTGCTCGGTCTTCACAGTTTCTCCAATACCTCGGTGCACCATTCGGTGAATCCTTCTTCGACACG
Source organism: Rhodococcus sp. JG-3 (assembly GCF_000482405.1). Taxonomy (NCBI): domain Bacteria; kingdom Bacillati; phylum Actinomycetota; class Actinomycetes; order Mycobacteriales; family Nocardiaceae; genus Rhodococcus; species Rhodococcus sp. JG-3. The sequence continues at coordinate 3,995,748 of NZ_KI519398.1, read as the reverse complement.
AATCCCGCCGCGGAGCACCAGGTATTGATGCAGCGCGGTACCGGTCAGGGCAGCGGGGGCCGGAAAGTCCTGCTTCTCGATCAGTCGATACACGTCGAGACGGGTGGCATGTACGTCGCGGTGGCGGGCGACTTCGACTTTCAACGCTTCGATGTCACCGTTGGCCGCTCCGCGAATCTTCACGGCGAGTTCTTCGCGAAGCTGCGAAGGATCGGTCGGTGCGGCGATCCACCGATCGAGCTCGGCTCGGCCCGCAGCGCTGACCGAATAGACCTTCTTGTCGGGTCGGCCGTCCTGCGCGACTGCCTCACCGGTGATCCAGCCCGCTCCATCCATCCGCGTCAGAGTGCGGTAGATCTGCTGGTGAGTTGCACTCCAGAAGAAGCCGATGGACTTGTCGAACCGTCGGGCGAGCTCGTACCCCGAGCCGCTCAGCTCGGTGAGGGAGACCAGAATCGCGTGTTCCAAAGCCACACCCGAGAGTATGTATGCAACGTGGTGACTATGCAACTAGGTGCACCCAAACATGGGCCCGTCGCGGGCTAGTGTTGGCAACCATGGGAACCCAGCCGGAGGCCGCTGTCGTCGGAGTCGCCACAACGCGTAAGCAGGTCACCGCCTGGGGGTTCTGGGACTGGGGATCGGCCGCGTTCAATGCCGTCATTCTCACGTTCGTGTTCTCGGTGTATCTCACCGATGCCGTAGGTGACGACCTACCCGGATCCATCTCGGCGACCACGTGGTTCAGCTGGTCCATCGCGCTGTCGAGCGTCGTCATCGCACTGCTGGCACCGGTGTGCGGGCAGTACTTCGACGCCCGAGGCAAGAGAAAATGGCTGCTGGGGCTATTGACCGCATTGACGGTCGTGGCCATGGCCGGCTTGTTCTTCGTACAGGACGACTACCACTATCTTTGGCTCGGGCTGCTGCTGCTCGGTCTCGGATCCATCATGTTCGAGCTGGCCAGTATTCCGTACAACTCGATGCTGCGGCAGGTCTCCACCCCGGCCAATATCGGACGCGTGTCCGGATTCGGTTGGGCGATGGGCTATTTCGGTGGAATCGTCCTACTGCTTCTGTGCTACCTCGGTTTCATCGTCGGGGACGGCGACACTCGGGGCCTGCTGGGGCTGAGCACCGACGGAGGGCTCAACATCAGGCTCGTCGCCGTGCTGGCGGCCGTCTGGTTCGCGGTCTCGGCCATCCCGGTGATGTTCGCAGTTCCCGAAGTACCCAGGGCCATCGCCGATCCCGAGGCGGCACAGGCCGGCTTCGCGGAGTCCTATCGCGTTCTCTTTCGCGATGTGCGCGAGTTGTGGAGCGCAGACCGGCGTGCCGTCTACTACCTGATCGCCAGCGCACTGTTCCGAGACGGGCTGGCGGGCGTGTTCACTTTCGGAGCCGTTCTCGCCGTCAGCGTCTACGGCATCGGCGCGGCGGACGTACTTCTGTTCGGCGTCGCCGCCAATGTCATCGCGGGCCTCGGTGCCATCGTCGCCGGGCGGTTCGACGACAGAATCGGACCCAAGAAGGTCATCGTCTTCTCGCTCACTTCCATGATCGCGGCCGGAACTATTCTGCTGTTCGTGTCGGGACCGACGATGTTCTGGATCTTCGGGCTGATCCTGTGCCTGTTCGTGGGGCCCGCGCAATCGTCTGCGCGTACCTTCCTGGCCCGACTGGCACCGCCCGGGCGCGAGGGTCAGTTCTTCGGACTGTTCGCGACGACGGGTCGGGCCGCGTCGTTCCTCGCGCCCTCGCTGTTCGGGCTGTTCGTGTGGATGTTCGACGCCGACCGCGCGGGTATCGCCGGGCTGATCATCGTTCTCGCCGCCGGGCTGCTGGCACTGCTCAAAGTTCGCGCCCCGGAACAGGTTTAGGCCGACCCGATACGATCCAAGATCTCGGCTGCGAGTCTGTCGGGGGCTTCCTCGGGGATCCAATGGGAGATGCCGTCGAGTTCGACGAATCGGTACGGCGCATCGACGAACTCGCCGCAGCGCTCCGCGCCGGCTCGACCGATGGCGGTGTCGCCGTTGCTCCACACGTAGGTGGTCGGCACCGTCACCGCAGGTAGGTTCGCGAACTCCCTCGTCATCGCGGCATACCAACTCGACGCAGCCGTCAGTGCTCCCGGCACCGTCAGATGGCGAACGTATTCGTCGTCGAGGCTCTCGGCTCCGAACATCGCGCGGAGCCGTTGCGCGTCGTTCTCGGTCAGTACTCGTTCGGCCTTCTCGGGTTCGCGAAGCAAACCGAAGTACTGCGACCGCTGTTGCTGGTCCGGGTCCTCGCGAATGGCCCAGTTGAACGCCGCGGAATGCGGAACGGATGCGGCAGTGAGGCTTCGGACGCGGTCGGGATACTCGGCAGCGACATGCCAGGCAACCACAGCGCCCCAGTCGTGCCCCACCAGGTGCGCCGAGTTCAGGTCGGAGGCGTCGAGCAGACCGAGGACATCCTCGGTGAGACGCTCGATGCGGTAGTGCTCGACGCCGATCGGGCGGGCACCGGGGGAGTAGCCCCGCTGGTTGGGGGCCAGGACGCGGCAGCCCGCGGCCGTCAATTCGGGGGTCACCCGCGACCACGACGCGTTGGTCTGTGGAAAGCCGTGCAGCGCAACGACGGGTGCGCCGTCGACGGGACCTGCCTGCGCCAGCTCGAACGTGTACTCGCCGATGTGTACCTCGGTGGTCATGATGCTCCTTCGCGGCTCGCGCTCGTGCCCGACGGTCAAGCCCGTCGCGGTTCCCATTTGCTCATCCCCAGCATGATCATCCGGATCTGCTTCTCGGTGCGTTCGATGAGGTCTTTCTCGTTCTGACTACCCGGTCGGTCGATTTCCAACAGACCGACCACCGCCGTCAGCATCGTCGAGACCAGGAGGTCGGCCGTCATCTCGAGATCGGAGACGTCCCATCGTTCGAGACCGGGCATGCGAGAGAGGTCGATGGTCAGCTCGCTGACGAACAGCCGGAGCTCGGTGGCGAACGCGCGACGTACCTCGGTGACTCCGCCGTAGCGCTCGCGACTGAGGAAGCGGAACTGATCCTCGTGGCTGCGGACCTGACGAACCAGGATGCCGAAGGATTCGGTGGCCGTCTTGGTACTCGGGTTGCGTCTGGCGTCGCGCAGCATCTGGCGCAGCATGCGCATGCTGTCCTCGACCAACGCGACCCCGAGGTCTTCCATGGACGCGAAGTGTCGATAGAACGCGGTGGGGACGATGCCGGCGGACCGCGCGACCTCACGCAGGCTCACGCTCGCGAACGACCGTTCGCGAAGCAGATCGAGTGTGCCGTCGATCAAGGCCTGCCGCGTGCGCTCCTTGCGCTCCGCGCGGGTACCCGGTTCTGTCACGGCGTCCAGTTTATGGGCGGGCACTCTGTGATCTCCCCTCCGGTTGCTTCCGCGGTCCCCGTGAACTTCACATGAGGTCTGTAATGGCGGTCACATAAACGTTGACAGGTACCGGTGTCGCTCTGTCACACTCATGTTAGTGCACAATCGTTCACTGAATGGGTCGTAGGGTTCGATCCGGTTAGGGAGGATGGAATGACGCTTCAAGAACGTCCGACGCGACCCACGGGTTCGCGCAAGTTCTCGCTTCTTTCCCTGTTCGAGGCCATGGCCACGCCCCACGCGCTCGATCGGTACCTGGAGCTGGTCGACCCCATGACGACCGTTCGTGATCTGCGCGGTGAAGTGACCGAGATACACCGGTCCACCGAAGATTCGCTCACGCTCACCATCCGCCCCACCCGACAGTGGAAGGGCTTTCAGGCCGGCCAGTTCGTTCAGGTCGGGGTGGTCATCGACGGCGTACGTCAGACTCGCTGCTACTCGCCGGCCTGTTCGCAGTACCGCAAGGACGGCCGAATCGAGCTGACGATCAAGGCGCACCCCGAGGGGCTGGTCTCGCAGTATCTGCACAAGAACGCGCACGTCGGCCTCGTCGTCAGCCTGTCGCAGGCGGACGGCACGTTCAAGCTTCCCCAGCCACGCCCGGCGCGCACGCTGCTGATCAGCGGCGGCAGCGGCATCACGCCCGTGCTGTCCATGCTCAGGTCGCTGCTGGACGAGGGGTACAGCAGCGACCTGACCTTCCTGCACTACGCGTACACCGAGAACGACGTCGCGTACAAGCAGGAGCTCGAGAAGATCGCCGCCGAGCACGACAATGTGAACCTCGTCTTCGCATACACCGAGCAGACGACCGGCGGGGACCTGCACGGGTTCTTCGGCAAAGAGCATCTCGACGCCGTGGCGCCGTGGTTCGCAGACGCGGACACCTTCCTGTGCGGTCCACCCGGGCTGATGAAGGGCGTGACGACGTTCTTCGACGACGCAGGGCTCGGCGACCGACTGCACCTCGAGGAATTCACACCGTCCTTCGCCACCGTGAGCGACGACGTCACGGGAACCACCACGTTCTCCGGAAGTGACGTCGCCGCCGAGAACGACGGTGCAACGTTGCTCGAACAAGCCGAGGGAGCCGGTCTGTCGCCGGCCAACGGGTGCCGAATGGGCATCTGCTTCACCTGCACCTCGGTGAAGAAGTCCGGCTGCACCAAGAACATCAAGACCGGTGAGACCGACACCGAATCCGACAAGAAGATCCAGCTCTGTGTGTCCGTTGCCGTCGGCGACGTCGACATCGACATCTAGTCCCGGAGCTCCCGCCCACCACCCGATCGAATTGGAGATCAGCAGATGCTCGGAACGATTCTCTCGATCCTGCCCACCGCCGTCATTCCCTTCCGACGCAACGAAACGCTGCCCGACGAGCCGACCGTACTGACGTACGAACAGGTCGAAGAGCTCGGCCGCGAACTCGACGACCTGCGGGCCCGCACCGTCGCCAAACTGGGCGACGAGGACCGCGAATACATCTACAAGATCATCAAGGCGCAGCGCGGGCTCGAGATCACCGGACGCGCACTGATGTACCTGCCTTTCGTCCCGCCGGCATGGCTCGCCGGTGTCGGCGCACTCGGCGTCGCGAAGATCCTCGACAACATGGAGATCGGCCACAACGTCATGCACGGCCAGTACGACTGGATGCGTGAGCCGGGTCTGAACTCCGAGGTGTTCGAGTGGGACACCGTCTGCCCGGCAGACCAGTGGAAGCACTCGCACAACTACATGCACCACACGTTCACCAACATCGTCGGCATGGACCGCGACATCGGGTACGGAATCCTGCGCATGGATCAGGACCAGAAGTGGAACCCGTACTACCTGGGCAACCCCGTCTACGCATTCCTGCTCATGACGTTCTTCGAGTGGGGCGTCATGCTGCACGACCTCGAGACCGAGAACATCGTCGCCGGCAAGAGGAAGTGGCACGACGTCAAGCCGTTGCTGCAGGGAATGTGGCGCAAGGCGGGCAAGCAGGCTCTCAAGGATTACGTCATCTTCCCCGCTCTGACCGGGCCGTTCTTCGCCTCGACCGTGGTCGGCAACGTTGCTGCGAATTTGATCCGCAACGTGTGGACGTACTCGATAATCTTCTGCGGCCACTTCCCGACGGGGGTGCAGACCTTCAGTCAGGAAGAGACCGCCGACGAGAGCCGGGGCGAATGGTACGTCCGTCAGATGCTCGGATCGGCCAACATCGAGGGTTCGCCGCTGTTCCACATCATGTCCGGCAACCTCTCGCACCAGATCGAGCACCACCTCTTCCCGGATCTTCCCGCGCACCGCTACCCGCAGATCGCACCCGAGGTCAAGGCTCTGTGCGAGAAGTACGACCTGCCGTACAACACCGGCGGCTTCTTCCACCAGATCGGCACCGTGTGGGGCAAGATCTTCAAGCTCGCTCTGCCCAACTCGCTCACCGGATCGGCTGCCCCGGCCAGTGTTATCGTCGAGCGTAAGAAGACCGACGCAGCGTGACGACTTCGAAGGGGGCGGTCCTGGTGGTGGGAAGGTTCGAGCGCAACAAGGACACCGTGCAGGATTTCACCGAGTCTGCGGCGACACACGTCGGCAGAATCGTGGTGATCATCGCCGGAGCGGTCCGTGACGTCACTCGCGAGATCGGTGATCTGATCACCGATGGAATCGAAATGCGTGAGGCCGCGAAGAAGGCCGAGCGTGATGCGCCGCTGGGCACCGTGATCAACGGGGAGTTCGAGACCCGCGACCGGCACTGACTCACCGCACGATCGACGAAGCCGCCCGAGCATTGCTCGGGCGGCTTTCTCGTGTCGGGCGTGGATGGCTAGCGGCGGCGCAGTCTCCACAGTGACGTGGTCTCGCGCGACCGAGCTTCGTGCAGAACATCGGAGGCGTCGGTCGCTCGAGAATGCGATGGCACGGTGTCCATCCGGTCGACGACGGTCAGGCCGGCCTTGTCGATCGACGCGAGAAGGTCTGTGCGCGTGACCAATCCGAGCAACTCGGCGAGGTCGGACAACACCAACCAGGCCTCGCCGTCGGGCGTCAGATGCCCGCCGAGGCGGCTGAGGAACGATTTGAGCATGCGAGAACCGGGATCGTAGACGGCATGCTCGATCCCCGACGTCGGCTTGGTGGGGATCCACGGCGGGTTGCAGACGATCAATCCCGCGCGGCCGCTCGGGAAGATGTCGGTCTGCACCACCTCGACCCGATCGCTGTACCCGAGTGCGTCGAGATTGGCGCGGGCGCACGCGACCGATCGGGGGTCCTTGTCGGTCGCCACCACCGCAGGTACGCCCCGGCGCGCGAGTACCGCAGCCAGCACACCCGAGCCCGTCCCGATGTCGAAAGCCCGGTCCGTGGCAGGTAGCGGTGCGTCGGCGACGAGCTGGATGTACTCACCGCGGACAGGCGAGAACACTCCGTAGTGGGGATGAACGGACGCGTCCAGCGCCGGCACGAACACTCCCTTGCGGCGCCACTCGTGTGCGCCGATGATCCCGAGCAGTTCCCGTAGTGACAGGACGCAGGCCGAGGCATCGGGACCCAGTGCTTCCGCTACGGCCGATCGCACCTCCGGCGCTCGGCCGAGATCGAGCCGTAGATCCGAATCGAGTTGCACCAGAAGCATTCCCAATACCCGTGCGCGCCGCGCCTGGTACTGACGATGCAGGTGGAACCGCTCGGCGGGCGACGCGTTCTCGGGCTGTGTGGCCGGTGGTACCCGCCGCGTCATGGCCGACAGGAGCTGGCGAGCGTTGTTGTAATCGCCACGCCACAGCAGAGACTCGCCGATCGTCGCCAGCTTGTAGGCCACGTCCGCCGTCGTCGCGTCGTCGACGATCCGCACCACCCGTGGTGGCGGCGCACCGTTCTCCGACTGCCATCGCGCGGACCGTTCGATGCCGTCCTCGACCCACGTGACGCTCATGCTGCAGTGTGCGGGTACTCCGCACTGCGATGTTGGAAGGCAAGGATATTGGGGTTGACGATGACACCCTCCCTGATTTCGATGGAACGCTCGATGGTGACGTCCTCGCTCCACGCTGCGGGCCCGTCGAGAACCACGCGAAGGTAAGGCAGCAACGATTCGCTGATCTCCCACGTCGCCGAATTCCACAGATAGGACGGGCTGTGGTCGACGGCGTAGTAGTGCACGTTGTCACCGACGGTGAACATCGGGTCGGCGAACGACGTGGGCCGAGCCCATTCGAATCCCATTCCCTCGTCACACGAGACGTCCACGACCAGGGTGCCCGGAGTCAATGTGGGCAGGTCCTCGTTCGTCAGGAACGTCAGTGGTGAGTTCGTATCCTGCAGTACGCAATTGACGATCACATCGTGGTCGGACAGAAACTGCGAGAGTGGGATTCGACCGTCGGGAGTCAGAGCTCGGCTCTGGCGGGGATCGGCGTCGTCGAGATCGAAATTGACGATGTTGGCCGAGTGGATCGGCGAACCCACCGCCGTGACCCCACGCTGAGTGAGGACATCGACGTCGTGAATCCCGTGTGCACTGAGCGCGGTGACCGCGCCGCGAGCCGTGGCTCCGAAACCGATGACAGCGGCCCGCAACCTGCGGCCGTAGTCCCCGGTGGAACCGATCAGCTGCAATGCGTGCAGCACCGAGCAGTACCCGGCCAATTCGTTGTTCTTGTGGAACACATGAAGATTGAACCAGCCGTCCTGCGTCCAGTGGTTCATGGCCTCGAAGGCGATCAGCGTGAGTTTGCGATCGACAGCGATCTGGGTGAGCCTTTCGTCCTGCACACAGTGCGGCCAACCCCAGAGCGTCTGGCCGGGTCGAAGAGACTCGAGATCTTCGGCCTGAGGCTTCGGCAGCAGAATCACGTCGCATAGAGCAATGAGCTCGGCGCGGGTGCCGATACCCGCGACCTGCGTGGCCAGGTGCTCGTCGGAGATTCCGAACGGTTCGCCGTAGCCGGATTCGAGGAACATTCGGCTTCGAATGTCGGCGTCGATGCGATCGAAATGAAGAGGATGAATCGGTAGTCGACGCTCATCGGGCTTGCGCGAACGTGAGAGGACTCCGAGAGTGAGCTGATGCACGTGTAACCCTTCGTTACGCGAAGTCAACCACAGTAACGCGAGTCGGCCAGCGTTCGCGCTGGTCAGAGGGTGCCCCCGGCAGGATTCGAACCTGCGACCAAGGGATTAGAAGGCCCTTGCTCTATCCCCTGAGCTACGGAGGCTGGCACGCGCGGACAGGCCCGCTCGAGCACGGTTGACGAGTGTACCTTTCCGCCTACGGCGATCACACCGGCATGGGTTGAGGGAGCAGTGCAGGGGGAAGCCTGTGATGTCGTAGACGTTCCGGCCGGCACCCGAAGGAGGTTCGATGCACGACATTCTGGACGAGCTGCTGCACGCCTGGCAGACCGGCGACGCGGCCGCGGTGGCAACGGTCGTGCAGACATTCGACTCCGCGCCGCGTCCTGTGGGTGCGTCGATGATGGTCGGCCAGGACGGTGCGGTCGCCGGTTCGGTGTCCGGCGGCTGCGTCGAGGGTGCCGTGTACGAGTCGGCGCAGGACGTGATGCAGTCCGGTACCCCGATACTCACTCGATACGGGGTGTCGGACGACGACGCATTCGCAGTCGGGCTCACGTGTGGGGGAACGCTGGATGTGTTCGTGCAGGCGGTGTCGAAGCACACCTTTCCCGAGTTCGGTGACGTCGTGGCGAACGTGCGCCGCAACGTCCCGGTTGCAGTGGCCACCGTGATCGCTCATGCCGACGCAACACGGGTCGGTCGGAGAGCAGTTCTGACGGAGTCGGGTATTCGCGGTTCCCTCGGCAGCTCGCGGGCGGACGCCGCCATTGCCGACGACGCGAAAGGGCTACTTGCAGCGGGACGTTCGACTGTTCTGACGTACGGAACCGACGGCCAGCGCCGCGGTCGGGGAATGCAGGTGTTCGTGTCCAGTCATGCGCCGTCGCCGAGAATGCTCGTGTTCGGTGCCATCGACTTCGCTGCGGCGGTTGCGCAGCAGGGTGCCTTTCTGGGCTACCGCGTCACCGTCTGCGACGCCCGATCCGTGTTTGCGACCCCGCAGCGCTTTCCCGCTGCCGAGCAGGTGGTGGTCGCGTGGCCGCACGACTACCTGAACCAACAGTGGGCGGCGGGGGAGTTGGACGAGAGGACCATGGTCTGTGTGTTGACTCACGACCCGAAGTTCGATGTGCCACTGCTCGAAGTGGCGTTGCGGATTCCGGCCCTGGCGTTCGTCGGAGCGATGGGCTCGCGGCGAACCCATGACGACCGCATCGCCCGGTTACGGGCGGCAGGAGTGACCGAGACCGAACTCGCGCGATTGTCGAGCCCGATCGGACTCGACCTGGGTGCACGCACGCCGCAGGAGACCGCGGTGTCCATTGCGGCGGAGATCATCGCCCAGAGATGGGGCGGGAGCGGCACGCCTCTCCGGCAGCAGCACGGACGCATCCACCACGACTCGCTGGACGCCGAGGACGGGGCAAAGTACGACGCTGTGTAGGACTCGCGTTTCGAGTACTGCCGAACACCTCTTACTCTGGTGGAATGGCCACACCGGATCTCGACAAGACCGACCCGTCGCACGCCGGGGACTCCACCGGCGATGTGCGGTCGGACGAGGGTGCGGGCAGTGCAGATCCCCGCTCGACAACCACGTCGGTGTTCGTCACTGCCGGCGTCATCGCCGGTGTCGTCGCTGCCCTGATCGTCATGCTGTCCGCGTCGGACGCGTTGGTCCTGCTCGGTATCCCTGATCCCGGCCCGGCCACCACCTACGGACTGCCCGCCCTGCGTGCGATCGGTGAGATCGCAGCGGTCATCGCTGTCGGCTCGTTCCTGCTGGCGGCGTTCCTGGTTCCGCCGCAGAAGAACGGCGTGCTCGACGTGGACGGCTACCGGGCGGTTCGCACCGGCTCGGTCGCATCCATCGTCTGGGCCGTATGTGCGCTTCTCCTCGTGCCGTTGACGCTGTCCGACACCTCCGGCCAGCCGTTCGCCGAGGCCGTGAAGCCGGCGAATCTGTGGATCGCGCTGGATCAGGTGGAGATCGCCAGTGCATGGCGTTGGACGGCCATCATGGCCGTCGTCGTCGCCATTGCATCGAGGACGGTACTGCGGTGGTCCTGGACGCCTGCGCTGCTCGGATTCTCGCTGGCCACCCTGCTGCCCATTGCGCTCAGTGGTCATTCCTCGGCGGGCGGATCGCACGACATCGCGACCAACTCGCTGATCCTGCACCTCGGTGCCGCGTCGTTGTGGGCGGGCGGGCTGTTCGCACTGCTTGCACATGTCCGCAGACGCGGAGCGCACACCGACGTCGCTGCTCGGCGGTTCTCCACGATCGCCGGCGTCTGCTTCGTCGTCATGGGCATCAGCGGAGTCATCAACGCCCTGGTTCGGGTGTCCCTCGCCGACCTGTTCACCACGACGTACGGCCTGCTGATCGTGGGCAAGATTCTCGCGTTGATCGTGCTCGGCGGATTCGGCTGGATGCAGCGGCGCCGCGCTCTGCCCGCACTGATCGCCGATCCCACCGCCCGTGGACCGCTGCTCCGGTTCGCCGGGGCCGAGGTGCTCGTTCTCGCCGCGACCGTCGGTCTGGCCGTCGGCCTCGGGCGAACACCACCGCCCGCCGAGATCGACCCGAACCTGACGCCGACCGAGGCCGCGCTCGGATACGACCTCAGCGGACCGCCGACGTTCGCCCGTATGGCTTTCGACTGGCGCTTCGACCTGATCTTCGGCACCGCCGCGATCGTCCTGGCCGTGGTGTATCTGATCGGGGTCCGTCGGCTGCGACTGCGCGGCGACGCGTGGCCCGTCGGTCGCACCGTCGCCTGGGTCCTGGGCTGCCTCACACTGCTGATCAGTACGTCTTCGGGCATCGGACGGTATTCCACGGCAGTGTTCAGCGTGCACATGACCGGACACATGATGCTGTCGATGCTCGCGCCGGTTCTGCTCGCGCTCGGCGGTGCACTGACGTTGGCGTTGCGTGTCCTGCCCGCAGCAGGCAAGGACGGCGTCCCGGGGATGCGCGAGTGGTTGCTGATGGGCCTGCACAGTCGACTGTCGCAGTTCGTCACCCACCCGCTCGTCGCGGCGCTGATCTTCGTGGGCGGCTTCTACGTGCTCTACCTCGGCGGAATCTTCGGGGCCGTACTGGACAGTCACGGAGCTCATCTGTTGATGAACCTGCACTTCGTGCTCAGCGGATACCTGTTCTACTGGACGGTCATCGGCGTCGATCCGTCTCCGCGCAAGATTGCTCCGGTCACCAAACTCGCCGTGGTGTTCGGCTCACTGCCGTTCCATGCGTTCTTCGGTGTGGCGCTGATGAGCATGAACACCGTCATGGGTGCCTGGTTCTACCGCACGCTCGGCCTCGACTGGAACTCCGACCTGCTGGGGGACCAGAAGCTCGGTGGCGGCATCGCGTGGGCAACCGGCGAGGTGCCTCTCGTGCTGGTCATGCTCGCACTGCTGATTCAGTGGTCCCGCAGCGACGATCGCGACGCCAGGCGCGGTGACAGAGCCGCCGAGCGTGACCACGACGCCGACTTGGCCGCGCACAACGCGATGTTCGCCGAGCTGGCCCGTCGTGATCGGGACGGCAGGCAGTAGCTTCTCGTCAGTCGCTGTCGGCGATCTTGTGCAGAAGCCGGTCGAGTTCGGTGCGTTCGGCCGGCTCGAGGCCGTCGAACATGTCCGCGGACACCTGACGTCGTGCCTCGTCGACGCGGTCGAGCAGGGCGCGGCCGGCGTCGGTCAGCTCGACCAGGACAGCGCGTCGATCACTCGGGTCCGGCGCTCGCGTCACCAGTTCTGCCGCTTCGAGCGAGTCGACGATGTCGGTGGCCGATCGCGCGACGATGCGGAGGTGCTCGGCCAGATCACGCAATCGGACCGATTCTCGTTCGCGCGCCAAGACGTGCATGGCCCTGCTCTGCGACGGGTTGAGTCCGAACGGTTCCAGCGCAGTCATGTGGCTTCGCCGAATTCTTCGGGCAACGGCCATGAACGAATCGCTCAGGTTGGGCGAGTGTCCGGTGTCCATACGACGGATCATAGCGAGGCTTGCTCACAACCTCATAGTGAGGTAACCTCTGCATATTACTTCAGCTACCACGGAGGTCTACTTGGAAAGCCGTCCCGAACGCGTACCACTCGCTTCCGATCCAGCGCCCGTCCGACGAGTCCTGGCTCTGTTCACGCCCTACCGGCGCAAGATCGCTGTCGTCAGCGCGATCATCGTGGCCAGCGCCATCATTGCGCTCGCCTCTCCTCTACTTCTTCGCGAACTCCTCGATCATGCAATTCCCGACCGCGACGTCACGCTCGTCAGCCTCATCGCGGTCGGCATGATCGCTGTTGCAGTCGCCACCAACACCCTCGGCGTGGTGCAGACCTGGATGTCCAACGGCGTCGGTCAGCAACTCATGCACGATCTGCGCGTGCAGGTCTATTCGCACCTGCAGAGACAGTCCCTCGGATTCTTCGCGCGAACGCGCACCGGTGAGGTGCAATCGCGTATCGCGAACGACATCGGCGGCATGCAATCCGTCGTCACCAACACCGCGACGTCCATCGCGCAGAACGCCACGACGGTCGCAGCGACCGTGGTCGCGCTCTTCCTGCTCGATTGGAAGCTCGCCACGTTCTCCCTGATCATCCTGCCGATCTTCGTGCGAGTCGCTCGCCGTATCGGCGACGAGCGTCGCAAGATCTCGACCAAGCGGCAGAAATTGCTCAGCGATCTGTCCGTCCAGATCGAGGAATCACTGTCCGTCAGTGGAATTCTTCTGGGCAAGACCACCGGTTCCGCCCAGGCGTTGACCGACAAATTCGCCGACCGATCGCACGAGGTGGCCGGTGTCGAACTGGCCGCGATGATGGCGGGCAAGTGGCGGATGGCGACTATTCAGATCAGCTTCGCCGTGATGCCCGCTCTGGTGTACTGGTTCGCCGGCATCACCATCGGTCAGGGGAGTGCGTTGACGATCGGCACCCTGGTCGCGTTCACCGCATTGCAGACCCAATTGTTCCGGCCCACCATGCAATTGCTCAACACCGGCGTCGAAGTACAGGCATCCTTGGCGTTGTTCGGCAGAGTCTTCGAGTATCTCGACCTGCCCATCGATGTCGCCGAACCCGAGCACCCGGTCACACTCTTGCGAGAGAGCGTGCGCGGCGATGTAGCTTTCCGCGGCGTCGACTTCACCTATGCCGCCGCAACTGTCCCGACGCTGTGCAACATCGATCTCGACGTACCGGCCGGGAGCACGCTCGCGCTCGTCGGCGCAACCGGATCGGGCAAGACCACGCTGGGATACCTCGTTGCCCGCCTGCATGATCCGACAGCCGGCTCGGTGACCATCGACGGTGTCGACTTGCGGCACCTGGCGTCGGAGAACATTGCCGACCTGGTGGGCGTCGTCTCTCAGGAGACCTACCTGTTCCACGCCACCATCAGGGAGAACCTGCGGTTCGCCAAACCTGACGCCACCGACGACGAGATCGTGGCTGCCGCTCGGACGGCCCAGATTCACGACTTCATCGACGGCCTCGACGACGGTTACGACACGATGGTCGGTGAGCGCGGCTACCGATTCTCCGGCGGTGAGAAGCAGCGCATCGCAATCGCCCGAACTGTCCTGCGCAACCCGCCGATTCTGGTGCTCGACGAGGCGACGAGCGCCCTGGACAATCGCACCGAACGCGCAGTGCAGACAGCGCTCGACGGTTTGATGCACGGGCGTACCACCATTCTGATCGCCCATCGCCTGTCCACCGTGCGAGCAGCAGACGCCATCGCGGTACTCGATCACGGCATCGTGCGCGAGGTCGGAAGCCACGAGGCTCTGCTCGCCGAAGACGGTATGTACGCCCAATTGGTCCGTGCCGCAGACGATGTCGTGGACAGCGTTGCTGCATGAGCGGGGTTGCTGCATGAGCAGGGTTGTTGCATGAGCTGGGCTGCCGCGTGAGCGAGCTTCGAACGATCGCCGGCCGGGTTGTGTGCGAGACCGAGGTCAAGAGATCGCGGTTCGTCACCGTGGTGGACAGGGCGAGCGCCGAGGCCGACGCTCGCGCGGTCATCGCAGCGGCGCGGAAAGCGGATCCGACTGCCGGACATCACTGTTCGGCATTCATCGTCGAATCCTCGGCTGCAGGCATCGTTGTCGTCCACGAAGACTTGACCCACCGCATCGAGCGATCCAACGACGACGGCGAACCCAGCGGCACGGCAGGAACGCCCATGCTCGAGGTGTTGCGCGGTCATGGGCTGACCAACGTGGTCGCGGTGGTCGGCAGATATTTCGGCGGCACCAAGCTCGGTACCGGCGGATTGGCCCGTGCGTACGGCGGTGCGGTCACCGAGGCACTTGCCCAGGCTCGGTTTCTCACCCGAGAGCGACGCGACGTGCTGACCCTCGAACTCGACCACGCCGAGGTGGGACGCGTCGAATCGGAGCTACGCGGACACGGGGCGTCGGTGCTCGATACCGCCTACGACGCTCGAGCCGTGCTCACCGTCGCCGTCGCAGACGCCGATTCGACTGCAGCGCTGGTGGCGTCGCTCACCGCCGGACGGGTGGTGCCGGCTCTCGGTGGGCACGTCTACGTAGAGACCGCCGAGTAGCACACCGGTCCGACACGAGTGGCGTCATGACCAGCCGACCCTGGACGTTCATCCACAGGCTCAGCGGTTGTCCACATTTCGCGAACACGTCCGTCACGGGCGGCTCCGGCGTAGCAGTGTCGATCTCGATCGCAATCACGCGACATCTATCGAGAGGAAGACACCATGTACGAAGCTCAGTGCGCTGTTGTGGGCACCGTCATCACCAATCCCGTCAAGCGCTCCACGCCCACCGGCGACGAGGTCCTCAGCTTCCGGATGGCGAGCAACGCCCGCCGGCAGGACCGCAACACCGGTGAATGGACCGACGGCGGCACCCTCTATCTCACGGTCACGTGCTGGCGTCGACTCGTGCGCGGCGTCGGCGCATCGTTGATGAAGGGCGATCCGATCATCGCCTACGGACAGCTGCGCACCAACGAATACACCAATCGCGACGGCGTCGAACGATCCGACCTCGAGATGCGGGCCAGCGCCGTCGGGCCGGACCTCGCGCGCTGCAACGTGGCAATCCAGCGGACCAGGACGGTCGCGCCCGAAGTACCTGCAGACGAGGCACTCACCGACGACGATCGGGGTGCCGCCGAACCACCGGAGGACGAGCCGGATCACGATCGAATCGGTGACGACGTCCGCGAGGCGGTACCCGCCTGACGGCCCGCCGACGTCCGTCGTCCCCGGTGGATGCAACCCGCGCACGACCGCGGACGACGGATGTGGGCTCGGCGCGGACTCGGTCGATGGTGTTCCGACGCGGCCGCACCGATAAGCTGGGCGGCATGGCTGAATTCATTTACACCATGAAGAAGGTGCGCAAGGCGCACGGCGACAAAGTCATCCTCGACGACGTGACGATGAGCTTCTACCCGGGAGCGAAGATCGGCGTCGTCGGCCCGAACGGCGCCGGTAAGTCGAGCATCCTCAAGATCATGGCGGGAATCGATCAGCCCGGAAACGGTGAGGCGTTCCTCGCTCCCGGTGCCTCGGTCGGCATTCTCATGCAGGAGCCGATTCTCGACGACACCAAGACCGTTCGCGAGAACGTCGAGGACGGCCTCGGCGAGACGATGGTCCAGCTCAAGCGCTACAACGAGATCGCCGAGCTGATGGCAACCGACTACTCCGACGAGCTCATGGAAGAGATGGGCGAGTTGCAGGAAAAGCTCGACCACGCCGACGCCTGGGAGATCGACTCGCAGCTCGAACAGGCGATGGACGCGCTGCGCTGCCCGCCGCCCGAGTCCCCGGTCACCAACCTCTCCGGTGGTGAGAAGCGTCGCGTCGCCCTGTGCAAGCTGCTGCTCAGCAAGCCCGACCTGTTGCTGCTCGACGAGCCGACCAACCACCTCGACGCCGAGAGTGTGCTGTGGCTCGAGCAGCACTTGGCCGCCTACGCCGGTGCCATTCTCGCCGTGACTCACGACCGGTACTTCCTCGACCACGTCGCGCAGTGGATCGCCGAGGTCGACCGCGGACATCTGTACCCGTACGAGGGCAACTACTCGACGTACCTGGAGAAGAAGGCCGAGCGCCTCGAGGTCTCGGGCAAGAAGGACCAGAAGCTGCAGAAGCGGCTCAAGGACGAACTCGCCTGGGTTCGCTCCGGCGCCAAGGCTCGCCAGGCCAAGAGCAAGTCTCGTCTGGCTCGCTACGACGAGATGGTGGCCGAGGCCGAGAAGACCAGGAAGCTCGACTTCGACGAGATCCAGATCCCCAACCCGCCGCGTCTGGGCGACGTCGTGGTCGAGGTCAAGAGCCTGGACAAGGGCTTCGACGGCCGCGTGCTGATCAAGGATCTGTCGTTCACGTTGCCGCGCAACGGAATCGTCGGCGTCATCGGACCCAACGGTGTCGGTAAGACGACACTGTTCAAGACCATCGTCGGACTCGAGGAGCCGGACGGCGGCGAGGTGAAGATCGGGCAGACCGTCAAGCTCAGCTACGTCGACCAGAACCGCTCGGGCATCGACTCGAAGAAGACGGTCTGGGAAACGGTCTCCGACGGCCTGGACTTCATCACCGTGGGCAACTCGGAATTCCCGTCGCGCGCGTACATCAGCTCGTTCGGATTCAAGGGCCACGATCAGCAGAAGCCCGCCGGAGTTCTCTCCGGCGGTGAGCGCAACCGTCTGAACCTGGCGATGACGCTCAAGCAGGGCGGTAACCTGATCCTGCTCGACGAGCCGACCAACGACCTCGACGTCGAGACACTCGGATCGCTCGAGAACGCGCTCGAGGAATTCCCCGGTTGCGCTGTGGTCATCTCGCACGACCGGTGGTTCCTGGACCGCACCTGCACCCACATCCTGGCGTGGGAAGGCGGCTTCGGAGACAACGAGGCTGCCTGGTACTGGTACGAGGGCAACTTCGAGGGCTACGAGGCCAACAAGGTCGAGCGGCTCGGCCCCGACGCGGCGCGTCCCCACCGCGTCACGCACCGGAAGCTGACCCGAGACTGACATGTCGGCACAGACCTTCACCTGCACACTTCAGGTGCGGTGGGGTGATTCCGACCGCCTCGGGCACGTCAACAACACCCGGTTCGTCGAGTACCTCCAGGAAGGTCGCGTTCAGTTTCTGAACGCGGTCCTGGGGGGCTCGAAAGGTCGCGGCGCGGTGGTGGTTCGTACGTTGACCACCAACTTCCTGCACCCGATCCTGGACGACTCCGGCCCGCTGGTGATCGAGCTGTGGATCACTCGTATCGGAACCACCTCGTACGGCGTCCGGCACGTCGTCACCGATCGAAACGGAACGGTGTGTGCAGACGCGGAGGCACTGATGGTGGCCTTCGACCTCGACACCTCCTCGTCCAGGCCGCTGCGCGAACACGAACGAACTGCACTGAGCGAGTATCTCCACAGCGATTCGTCGTGACTGCCGGATCGGCCTGACGCGCTGGTTCCCGAGATCTCTGCGGTTGCGGGGTCACCCGCACTAGGGTCGAGGGGTCATCGACGACCGGCGATCGGCGGGCGTCGGGAAATCCTCACGAGGGAGTACTCGAAAACAATGTCACGCTCGCTTGACCTGACCGACGACGACTGGGCCGACGGGCTCGACGACAGGCTTGTGGCCGAGTTGGCGACATTGCGTACGGAGTATTTCGAGCACACCGACGCCACTGCGGTCGCAGTGTCCGCGCATACCCCCGACATCACCACTTTTCGGCGGCACGTTCGGCTCGCCGCAGAGCGGCTGCCGGGGACGGCGAATGTGGCGGTCCACCGACCGAACGAGTCTGCAGCACAGCAGGTAGCGGGAAGCTACCTACAAATCGTCACCGACGACATGCCGTTGCTGGTCGAATCGATCATGTCGCTGCTCTCGCGTCTCGGCATCGAATACACCGACGTGGTTCATCCCATCCTCACCGTCGATCGGAACGCAGAAGGAGTGCTCGTCGGGCTGAGCTCGGCCGGCATCGCCGAATCCTGGATACACGTGCAGCTGCACCCGTCCACCTCCGACGATGCCGTCGCGCAGTTGGAAGAGGAGACGAGTCGAGTACTCGCCGATGTGCGTCAGGTCGTCGGCGACACCGACGAGATGCGTCGCGTGCAGGCTGCCGTGGCCGATCGGTTGGACGGTGTCGCCGCGACGTCCGGCGACACCGACTCCGAACCAGCCGTCGCACACCGGGATGCGGCTGCCTTGCTGCGTTGGCTGGGCGACGGCCATTACACCTTGCTGGGTTACCGCAGATACACGATCGACGGTAGCGACGGTGACCGAACCGCAACGGGTGTGGAATCGAGCAGCCTGGGTGTGCTGCGCGATGCCGGTCAACATGGAGACGGACCCGAACCGGTCGGTGAGCGCGACCTGGTTGCTCTGACGCAGGGTCCGAACCCCGCCACGGTTCATCGTGCTGTCTACCCCTATTTCGTCAGTGTGATCGACGCCGACGACTCCGCCGAGCATCGATTCGTCGGTGTCTTCACCGTCACCGCGCTGCACGAGAACGTCCTCGACATTCCGGTGATCGAGCGTCGAGTGCGGTCGGTGATCGCCAAGGCCGGCCATGATCTCGGGTCCTTCTCCGGCCAGGCCATGCTCGAGGTGCTGCAGTCGATGCCGCGGTCGGAACTGTTCGCGACCTCTGCTTCGTGGCTGTTCGAAACGGCGAGTGCTGTTCTGGCGCTGGGTCGCCGGCGCAAGGTCAAGCTGTTCGTGCGACCCGATGCGAGTGGGTCCTTCGTCAGTGCTCTGGTGTACCTGCCGCGAGATCGCTACACCACTCGCGTCCGACTCGCGATCCAGGACCGACTGCTCCGAGAGCTCGGTGGCACCTCGCTCGACTACACCGCACGCGTCACCGAATCGGATCTCGCGCTGCTGCACGTGACGGTGCGCCGCGCACCGGGCACCGTCTCTCCCCACCTGTCCGCCGACGACATCACCCGGATCGAAGCGGCGCTGACCGAGACCACCCGGACGTGGGAGGACTCGTTGGGTGACGCCGTGTCCCTCGACCGAGCCGTCGACCCGGCGCGCATTCAGCGCTACACCGAGGCTTTTCCCGAGGCGTACAAGCAGGACTTCAGTCCGGCCAGGGCCGTCACGGACATTGCCCGCCTCGAAGCACTCGGCGACGAAGCGATCGACATGCAGCTCTACCGAAACGAGCGTTCGGCCGTGGGGAGTTGGCGCTTCTCGCTGTACATCGGCGGTGCGGGCGTATCACTGTCCCAGGTGTTGCCCATTCTGCAGAGTCTCGGTGTGGAGGTCGACGACGAGCGGCCGTACCCGGTGGTGCGTCCGGACGGAATGTCTTGCTGGATCTACGATTTCGGTCTCTCTGCCTCGCGTGAGATGTTGCGCTCGGCCATCGACGGGGACCTCGACGCCGAGCTGTCCGAGGCAGGCACGGCCGATCGCGAGAGCCGGGTCCAGCACCGATTCACCGACGCATTCGCGGCGGTGTGGAGCGGCGCGGCAGAAGCGGATCGTTTCAACGAACTGGTGATGCGTGCAGGTCTGCACTGGCGGCAGGCCGTGGTGTTGCGTGCCTACGCGAAGTACCTGCGGCAGGCGGGTTTTCCCTACAGTCAGTTCAACATCGAGGGCGTCCTCCTGGCGCATCCGCGCACCGCTCGGCTGCTCGTCGGACTGTTCGAGGCGCAGTTCGACCCCGAGACCAGTGCCGAAGCGGACGCGCAGGCCATCGGAACTCAGCTCGGCGAGCTGATCGACGAGGTCGTCAGTCTCGATGCCGACCGCATTCTGCGCAGCATGTTCGAGCTCATTCGGGCGACGTTGCGCACCAACCACTTCGTGGTGGGATCCGACGGTGCACATCGCCCGTACCTCTCGCTCAAGTTCGACCCGCAATCCATCGCGGAGCTACCCAAACCGAAGCCCACGTTCGAGATCTTCGTGTACTCCCCGCGCGTCGAGGGGGTGCATCTGAGGTTCGGTGCGGTGGCCCGAGGCGGGTTGCGCTGGTCCGATCGACGGGAGGACTTCCGGACGGAGATTCTCGGGCTCGCCAAGGCTCAGATGGTCAAGAACGCAGTCATCGTGCCCGTCGGGGCCAAGGGAGGATTCGTCGTCAAGCGTCCTCCGGTGACCACCGGTGAAGCCGACCGAGATCGACAGGCGTACGCCGAGGAAGGCAAAGCCTGCTACCGACTGTTCATCGCCGGGTTGCTCGACATCACCGACAATCTCGACCGCGCCACCGGGTCGGTATCGGTACCTACCGGGGTGGTGCGCCGCGACGGAGACGACACCTACCTCGTCGTCGCGGCGGACAAGGGCACCGCGACCTTCTCCGACATGGCCAACGGCATCGCTGCCGAGTACGGATTCTGGCTCGGTGACGCGTTCGCGTCCGGTGGATCCGCCGGATACGACCACAAAGCCATGGGAATCACCGCCAAGGGTGCGTGGGAGAGCGTCAAGCGGCACTTCCGTGAGCTCGGGATCGACACTCAGAGCCAGGATTTCACGGTCGTCGGCGTCGGCGACATGAGCGGAGACGTATTCGGTAACGGCATGCTGCTGAGCCGACACATTCGCTTGCTCGCGGCGTTCGACCACCGGCACATCTTTCTCGACCCCGATCCCGATCGGGAGTCGTCGTTCGCCGAGCGGGAGCGCTTGTTCGCCCTGCCGCGGTCGTCGTGGGCGGACTACGACACCTCGCTCATCAGTGCCGGCGGAGGGGTGTGGGAGCGGACCCGCAAATCCGTACCCATCAGCGCCGCAGCACGTTCGGCCCTCGGGTTGGACGAATCGGTTGCTGCACTGTCACCACCCGAGTTGGTGAACGCGATCCTGAAGGCCCCCGCCGATCTGTTGTGGAACGGCGGAATCGGCACCTACATCAAGGCATCCAGTGAGAGCAACGCCGAAGTCGGCGACAAGGCCAACGATGCAGTGCGGGTCGACGGCGTGGATGTGCGGGCGGCCGTGGTGGGGGAGGGCGGAAACCTCGGTGCCACCGCACTGGGCAGGATCGAGTACGCCGCAGCCGGCGGCAAGATCAACACCGACGCCGTCGACAACTCGGCGGGCGTCGACTGCTCCGATCACGAAGTCAACATCAAGATCCTGCTCGAGACTGCCATCACCAACGGAAACCTGGCGCGCGAAGACCGCGATGAGCTGCTTGCGTCCATGACCGACGAGGTCGGGCGATTGGTGTTGTGGGACAACATCATGCAAAACGAGTTGCTCGGTACGTCCAGATTCGACGCACCACATCTGGTGACAGTGCACAGCCGGGTGATCGAGGATCTGGAGACGCGTCGAGGGCTCGACCGGGAGCTCGAGGCTCTGCCCACCGAGGCCGATCTCCGTCGTCGCAAGCAAGACGGGCGTGGACTGACGTCGCCGGAACTCGCGACGTTGATGGCGCACGTGAAATTGGCACTGGAAGCGGATTTGCTCGACAGCGAGCTTCCCGACAGCGACGTCTTCGCCCCCCGGCTACCCAAGTATTTCCCCGAGCCACTGCGGGATCCGTATGCAGATGCCATCAAGGCGCATCCGCTACGGCGTCAACTGGTGGCGACGACGCTCGCCAACGAGGCCATCGACTGTGGCGGAATCACCTACCCGTATCGGTTGACCGAGGACTCCGGTGCCGCAGGCACCGACGCCATCCGCGCATTCGCCGCGGCCACCGAAATCTTCGGCCTCGACGAGGTGTGGGATTCGATTCGCGCGGCAGACGTACCCACCGCAGTGTCGGCCGAGCTGCTGCTCGAATCGCGTCGCATGCTCGATCGAGTATCCCGGTGGCTGTTGGCCAATCGGCCGCAGCCGCTGGCGGTCGGGGCCGAGATCAGTCGCTATGCCGGGCAGGTTCGCGCTCTGCAGCCGCGGGTCGCGTCGTGGATCTCCGGTCACCAGGCGGTCGATTTGGACCGGCGTTCGGGGGCCGCGATGGAACGAGGTGCTCCGGGCGAGCTGGCACGTCGGATCTACGGCTTGCTCGACGTGTATTGCCTGCTCGACATCATCGATATCGCCGACATCGTCGACCGGGACGGGGCGGAGGTGGCCGAGCTCTACTTCGCGCTCGACGCGCACATCGGCATCGACTGGTTGCTCACCGCGGTCTCGAAGCTTGCCCGCGGCGATCGATGGCATTCGTTGGCGCGCTTGGCTCTTCGTGACGATCTGTACGCCTCCCTTCGCGGAATCACCAAGGCCGTGTTGGCCGCGGGCGAACCCGACGAGTCGGTCACGGAGAAGATCGCCGAATGGGAATCGACCAATTCGTCGCGGTTGGCCCGCTCGCGTGCAGCGCTCACCGAGATCGCCGAGACGGGGACGCTGGACCTGGCGACACTCTCGGTTGCCGCCCGGCAGGTGAGAAACATGGTTCCCTGACAGCATGGAACTTTCGTTCGATCGAGAAGAGGTAGTGACCGCGTGAGTGTGCCCGACGACCATCTGTCCGACAAACGACCCGCCACCGAGCGGGTGGGCTTTCACGCCGCTGTGGATGTGCGGTGGTCGGATATGGATGTGTATCAACACATCAACCACGCGCGAATGGTGACGTTGCTCGAAGAGGCGCGGATCCCGTGGCTGCTGGTGGACGGCAGGCCGACTGCGAATCTGCGTCACGGTGCCGTCATTGCCGATCTGCACGTGAAGTATCGCGGGCAGCTGCGACACGAGGACGGACCCCTCGACGTCTTCATGTGGATCGATGCGGTCCGCGCGGTGGACTTCGTCGTGGGGTACGAGGTGCGGGCACGCGGGGCGTCGCTGGATACGCCGGCAGCGGTGGTGGCGTCGACGCAGATCGCGGCGTTCGACATCGATGCGCAGCGACTGCGTCGGCTCACTCCCGCCGAGCGCGAGTTCCTGGTGAGTTGGCAGCGTGTATGAGCGCGTTCTGACCGTTCCCGATGCGGTCGAGCGGGAGAACCTCCAGACGTTCTGCAGCAGGGCATTGCGCTTGGACGAGGCTGCTGTCGTTCGGTTGCGCACTCGGGCCGGCGGGGGCGTGTCGTGTTGGGCGGCAACCGGGTTCGATGCGCTCGCCGCGCGCGTGATTGCGGGAACCATCGTGCCCGACGACACCAGTGCGGGTGCCGATGTGTTGGTGTCCGCTCTGCAGAACGCGGACGACGGCGTGATCGACCCGGGTTTCTCGATGGACTCCGCGTGGCGTGGCACCCTTCCTCCCGACAGCGGATTCGAGCATCTCGACGACGTCCCCGCGCGGGTGCTCATCGGACTCGCACAGCGCGGTGCCGCACTGGCGAAGGAACACGGCAGCAGTCACGGGCCGCCGAGCTCGTTGCTCGAACAGCAGGTGTTGCACGTGACCGGTGACGGCGACGACGTCTCGGTCACCATGCGCACCGTATTCGCCTTGACCGCAATGGGTTTCGTGCCGCACGACGGTAACGATCCGTTGACGATCGACGTCGACCCGGAGAGGATCGCCGCCGCAGAGGTGGTACGAGTACGCGCCACCAAGGTGTGGTTGCGCCTCGATGCCAGGTTCGGGTCGGTGTTCGTTCGCCGCCCGGGCCAACAGTTGTCGCTCACCGTCGAACGCTGAGCGTGGCCGGTCGGCCGGTTCGGACGAGCCGGCCGGCCGGCTCAGACGAGCCAGGCGGCCGCGTTCGCGGGAAGCATCCCGTCGACCAGCGGAGTGCTGGTCAGCAACACTTCGCCGGGTGGGAGTGGGATCGACTCGTCGGAGGCGTTGAGGGCGCAGATCAAGCCCCCGCGGCGCCGGAAGGCCAGGCACCCGGGAGGGGCACCGTACCAATCGATTCCGCCGCCGGTGAACTCCGGCCGCAGGGTGCGCAATTCGAACGCCGTGCGGTACAGGCTGAGCATCGAATCGACCTCTTCGAGCTGCGCCTCGGCGGTCAGCCCCTTCCACTCCGGCGGCATCGGCAACCAGGTGCGATCGGTGGTGGAGAACCCGAACGGAGGGGCATCACCCTCCCACGGCATGGGGACTCGGCAGCCGTCGCGTCCGCGCTCGGTGTGCCCGGACCGCTCCCACACCGGGTCCTGCAGGGCGCTGTCGGGCAGCTGCACGTTCGGTAGCCCGAGCTCGGCACCGTTGTAGACGAAAATTGTTCCAGGAAGGGCCAATTCGACGAGAATCATGGCCCGGGCCCGGTGGTAGCCCAGGTCTCCGTCGCCGTATCTGGTGACCTCGCGTTCGACGTCGTGGTTCGACAGTGTCCACGTCGGGGTGCCGCCGACCAGTTCGACGGCCGCGAGCGAGTTGGAGATCGCATCGCGGATGGTCTCGGCGTCGAAATCGACACTGGCCAAGCGGAAGTTGAAGCCCAGGTGCAGCTCGTCGGGGCGGATGTATTCGGAGAACCGGACGTTGTCCTGGACCCAGATCTCGCCGACCGTCACCGCGTGGGGGTATTCGTTCATGACGGCTCTGATGCGGCGGTGCAGTTCGTGGACTCGGGGGTTGTTGAACCGGGGATCGTCGTCGTCGTTCTTCATCAGTGCGTTGAACTCGAGGCTCATGTCGGCCAGCTCGGCAGGTTTTGCCATGCCGTGGGCGACGTCGAGTCGAAATCCGTCGACGCCTCGGTCCAGCCAGAACCGAAGTGTGCGCGCGAAGTCGTCGAAGACCTCGGGGTTGTCCCAGTTCAGATCCGGTTGTTCGGGCGCGAAGATGTGCAGGTACCACTGACCGGGGGAGCCGTCCTTCTCGTCGACTCGCGTCCAGGCGGGACCCCCGAAGATGCTCGGCCAGTTGTTCGGCGGCCGCGAACCGTCGTCGCCGAGCCCGTCTCGAAAGATGTAGCGCGCTCGCTCGGCGCTGCCACGAGGGGCGTTCAGAGCCGCCTGGAACCACCGGTGTTCGTTACTGGTGTGATTGGGCACCAGATCCATCGTGACCTTGATGTCGCGGGCGTGAGCGTCGTCGAGCAACGCGTCGAAGATCTCGAGACTGCCGAACATGGGGTCGATGTCGCGGGGGTCGGAAACGTCGTAGCCGTGATCGGCCATGGGCGACCGCGTGATCGGTCCGATCCAGATGGCGTCGATACCGAGCAATTCGAGGTAGCCGAGTTTGTCTCTGATGCCGTCGAGATCACCGATTCCGTCACCGTCCGCATCTGCGAACGACCGGGGATAGATCTGGTAGAAGACGGCGTCCTGCCACCACGACAACTCGGTGCTTTCGATCGGATCGGTCACAACTGGCAATAGTGCCAAACGAATGGGCTGCGAACGATTCGAGGGCGCTGGGGTGCACCCGGCACCCTGCACTGGCGGTCGATCGGAAGGTAAAGAATTGTGCTCATTCACATGACCGACACGTATCCCCACGTTTGGAAAGTGTTGTATGTTCTGCAACGTAAAACGTGCAGCGGCCGGTGCCGCGCCCGACGGTGAGGACGCGACGACACCATGAGAACCTCGACCATAGAAGCCGTGCGGCTGGAAGATGTTTCGCTCTCCGACAGTCCCATCGAACCCACGTGGATCCTCGAAGGAAACCCGCGGGCTCGCGTCGCGGAGTGGTCCAGGAGTACCGACGGCACCACGACCACCAATGTGTGGGATTGCACGGCCGGACGCTTTCGGTGGTACTTCGCGGTCGACGAGATCGTCCACATCATGGACGGGTCGGTCGTGGTGTCCAGCGAAGATCACGCGCCCCGGACTCTGGTCCCCGGCGACGCGGCGTTGTTCCGCGCCGGCACCTGGTCGGAATGGCGCGTCGACAACTACGTGCGTAAGCACGCCATCTTGCGGCAGCACCTGCCCGCGCCGCTGAGCTTCGTGCTCGGGGTAGCCGGCTCGCTCCGCCGACGGCTCGGCCGCCTCAGAGGTGGCGCAGCGGGCCCTCGGCGAGGCGCATCGCTGTAGTTCGTGACGCTGTAGTTCGTGACGCTGTAGTACGTGACGCTGTAGTACGTGACGCTGTAGTACGTGACGCCGTAGCTCTCAGATTGCCGAGTTCATCATCGAATTGGCGGCCATCTCCATGTAGTCGACGAGTTGCGTTCGGTGCGCAGAATCCAGGACGGCCGGGTCGATCGAGGCGATCGCGATGTGCATGCATCGAAGCCAGGCGTCACGTTCGAGCGGCCCGATCCGAAACGGGTTGTGACGCATCCGCAATCGTGGATGACCACGTTCGTCGGAGTACGTACGAGGCCCGCCCCAGTACTGCTCGAGGAACATTCGCATCCGCCGTTCGGCCGGTGCCAGGTCCTCCTCTGGATACAGGGGCCGCACGATCTCGTCCTTGGCCACTTCCTCGTAGAACTTCGCCGTGAGCAACCGGAACGTCTCCGCACCGCCGACCGCGTCGTAGAACGTCTGCTGCGGTTCGGTCATCACACTCTCTCTGTTCGTTCCTCGTCGGCGTCGGTCACGCTCATTGTCCCTCAGCTGCTGCTCTCGACTGCAACCCCACCCGGACGGCCCAGCGCATACGGGGCTTTGATACCGGCATCGTCGAACGACTGCAGGATGTCGCGGTGGAGGCGACGCTGCACCGCCCATTGGCGGCCGGGTCGGGTCTTGATCGTGATCCGGATGGTCACGGTATCGGCGCTGACGGCATTGACGCCGAGCATCTCCGGGGGTTCGAGGATGTCACTGTCGAAGTCGCCGGAGTCCACGACCTCGTTGGTGGTTCTCTCGGCCACCGCGCAGGCCTCGTCGATGTTGGCCGTGTGGGAGACGGGGAGGTCGAGGACAGCTACCGCGAACCCTTGGCTCATGTTGCCCACCCGCAGAACTTCACCGTTTCGGCAGTACCACACGGTGCCGTTGACATCTCTGATCGTGGTGACGCGCAATCCCACGCTTTCGACCGTGCCGATCGCCTCACCGAGATCGACGACGTCGCCGACCCCGTACTGATCCTCGAGAAGCATGAAGATTCCGGACAGGAAGTCGCGGACGAGGTTCTGCGCACCGAAACCGAGGGCGACACCGACGATCCCCGCCGACGCGATGAACGGGGCGACGTTCACACCCACGACATCGAGCACCGACAGCACGAACCAGGTCAGGATCATGACCGACACCGCAGATCGGAGTACCGAACCGATCGTGTTGGCCCGCTGTCTGCGCCGTTCGTTGAGTATCTCGCCCTTCACCGTTCCCGAGGACCGGTCGCGTAACGGCCGGAGAAGTGCAGGTGATCGGCCGGCGTCGTGTCGAGTGAAGCGGTCGATCATTCGGTGCAACACGAGCCTGAGCACGATCGCCAGAACCAGATAGCCGAGGATCTGCAACGGACGGTCGACCAGCCAGTCGCGTCCGGTGTCGGTCAGTTCGAATGCTCGGGTGTCGAGCTCTCGCAGCAGCGAAGGTTCGGGTAACGGCGATACGGACAGAAGGGTTGATACAGCCACCCGAAAAGTCTACGGAGACACAGAAATCTTGCCAGTCGCGCAGCGCATAGCGGTATCGATCCTCGAACTCGCCGATCGGAAACCGGAATGTTCACCGATCGGCAACAGAAAATGCGCAGAAAAAGGCTGTGCGCGGGCGGTGTATTCGTGTTCCACTGTGAACCGTGTTCCACGCAAGCCATGCGCGGGCGCCGACACTCCCTGGAGTAATGCATGAAGAACTCTCAACACCGCCACCGACAACTCCCGCCCACTGAGGGCCGCACCACGCACGACCAGCGTGAGACGGCCTCGGGGGCTTCTCCGCTGCGCGTGGTGCCGACGGCCCACAACGCCACGGGCGACGACGCCGTCCCGGCGTGGGTCAAGCGCCGTGTGCTGCTCCTCAACGCAACTTTCGAACCACTGACCGCGCTTCCGATGCGCCGGGCGGTGGTTCTTCTCGTTTGCGGCAAGGCCGACGTGATCCACGACGATCCGGAGGGGCCGTTCATCCGGTCGGCCGATTACTCCGTCCAGGTGCCGTCGGTGATTCGATTGCGGACGTTCGTCCGAGTTCCCTATCGAGCGCGGGTGCCGATGACGCGCGCGGCACTGATGCATCGCGACAGATTCCGCTGCGCCTATTGCGGCAGCAAGGCCGAGACCGTCGATCACGTCGTGCCTCGCAGCCGCGGCGGCGGCCACTCGTGGGAGAACTGCGTGGCGTGCTGCGCCTCCTGCAATCACCGCAAGGCGGACAAGCTGCTCAGTGAGATCGGGTGGACGTTGCGAGCCCAGCTCGTGCCGCCGAAGGGCCCGCACTGGCGTCTGCTGGCGACCACCAAGGAGTTGGACCCGAGCTGGTTGGCGTACCTCGGCGAAGGTGCTGCCTGACTGTCGGCCGTTGGCTCTTTTCGGTCACAACACCGGCCCCGACGTGGTCCGACGGGCAATTGTCGACTAACGTCACACCCCGTGAGCATTTTGGAGACCACGCTGATATTCGGGGTGATTCCGGTTGCGGTGATCGGAATCGTCGGCGCGCTGTCCTACTTGACCGACAAGCAGCCGGGGATGGACGTCGCTCCGTACCGGCTGACGGACGAGTGGACGCGCGAGCCATTGCTGTGGAGCGCTACGGACGAGGTGACTCCGTTCGGAGGCCACGGATCGCACGACGCGGACACAGCCGATTCGATCGGAGGTGCTGCAAGTGGCAAGTGGTGAGCTGGTACGTGGCGGTCACGTCCGAGAAGAGGACCTGCCGTTCGGGGCTGCGCTGACGGCGAGTGGTCGCGTATCGGTGGCACACGAGTTCGGCACGCCGAGCCCGGAGCACCTGCCTTTCGCGACGCAGGATCTGGTCGCGCTCGACGACGCACTGAGCGAGGCGACCCGGAAGACGAAGATTCGGTTCAACATCTACGTCGGTGACCTGGGAGTCGATCCGGCTGCGGGAGCGGATTCGGTCTTTCCCGGCACCCCCGATGCGATTCGTTCGGTTCTGATCGCTGTCGACCCCAACCGGCACGCGCTCGAGATCCGCACCGGAAAGCGGGTCTCGAACCGTGCTACCGATCGGGTTGCTCAGCTCGGCGTCACCGCTGCGCTCGGCCCGTTCCGCGACGGCAACCTCATCGACGGTCTCGTGACCTCGGTCCGCGTGATGGCGGCATCCATCCTCGCGCCGTAGCTCGTCGCGCTCCATCCCCGTAGTTCTCGGCCGGCGGTCCCGGCGACGACGAGGGCCGGTTGCATCTCACCTTCGCGGGTGAGTCGCAACCGGCCCTCGTCGTGTGTGTACCTGTGATCAGCCGGCGTCGTATGCCCGGGCCGCGAGTGCCCGAACGACTCCGGCGCGGCCTTCGATCACCAGTCGGCGCAGAGCGGGTGGAAGGTCGCCATCGAGGAACCTGTCTGCTGCGGCCAACGACTGCTCGCTGATCGACCACGAGGGGTAGAGGCCCACCACGACGGTCTGTGCGACTTCACTCGATCGACGAGCCCACACGCCGTCGATCGCCTCGAAGTAGCGGTCGACGTACGGCTCGAGCAGTTCGCCTTGGCCGGGGCCCGCGAAACCACCGATGATCGACCGCGCCGTGATGTTCGGAACCGCGTCGTCGTCGACGACGGTCGTCCATGCCCGCTCCTTCACCTCGGCACTGGGACGCGCAGCTCGTGCAGCGGCAGCCGACCGCGCTCCGGCGGCGGTGTTGTCCTTCTCGGCTTCGGCATCGATGACCGGCGAGTCGAGCCCGTCGGCATCGATGGCTCCAGCCGCTGCAAGAGCGGTGACGATGCGCCACCGCAGATCCGTATCGATGTCGAGTCCGGCCAAGGACTGCCCCTGGGCGTCACCGTCCAGGAGAGCGCGCAATACCTCGACATTGCGCTCGCTGAGTTCGGTACCGGTCAGAGCATTGACGAACGCCAACTGATGATCCGAGCCCGACTCGGCACCGCGGGCCAGCTCGAGCACTGCGTCGGCGAACTCCGGGACTCCGTGTTCTGCCGCCCACGCCGGATCGGCGTAGCTGGTGACAGCCGTCTGCGCCTGGAGCAGAAGACGTTGCACCACACCCACTTCGGTCTCGCTACCGATTCCGCGCTGGACCAGAGCCACGAAGTCGCGTGCCTTCATCTCGGCGGACCGAGTCATTTCCCATGCGGCCGACCAGGCGAGAGTGCGGGGGAGCGACTCGGCGATGTCGCCGATCCGATCGACGAGAACACCGAGCGAATCCGGATCGAGCCGCACTGCGCAATACGTCAGGTCGTCGTCGTTGACCAGCACGAGCTTGCCGCGCGATACACCTACGAGCGCTTCGACATTCGTCGATTCGGCAGCATCGAGGTCCAGCTCGACGCGGTCGGTACGCACCAACTTGCCGTCGACGTCGTCGTAGATGCCGATTGCGATGCGGTGTACGCGATGCTCGCCCGCGCCCGGTGCTGCGCCGGTCTGCGACACTGCGAACCGGGTGAACCTGCCCTCCGAGTCGACGTCGAAATCGGGGCTCAGAGTATTCAGGCCGGTGGTCCGCAGCCACTGCGCACCCCAATCGGAGAGATCGCGACCCGATGACTTCTCCAGTGCCGCAAGCAGATCCGAGAACGTTGCGTTGGCGAAGGCGTGATCGACGAAGTAGGCCCGCAACCCGGCCAGGAAGTCTTCCTTACCGACGTACGCAACCAGCTGCTTGAGCACGCTGGCACCCTTGGCGTACGTGATGCCGTCGAAGTTGACCTCCACGGCGGCCAGATCGGGGATGTCCGCGGCGATGGGGTGCGTCGAGGGCAGCTGGTCCTGTCGGTATGCCCAGGCCTTCTCGACGTTGGCGAACGTCGTCCACGCGTTGGTGTACTCGGTCGCCTCGGACTGGCACAACACGGAGGCGAACGTCGCGAACGACTCGTTGAGCCACAGGTCGTCCCACCACGTCATCGTCACCAGATCGCCGAACCACATGTGCGCCATCTCGTGCAGCACGGTCTCGGCGCGTCGCTCGTAGGAGTACCGCGTCACCTTGGACCGGAAGACGTAATCCTCGAGGAACGTGACGGCCCCGGCGTTCTCCATGGCTCCGGCGTTGAATTCGGGCACGAACAGCTGGTCGTACTTGCCGAACGCATACGGGGTGCCGAAGTTCTCGTGGTAGAAACCGAAACCCTGCTTCGTCTCGGTGAACAGTCGCTCGGCATCCATGTGTTCGGCAAGCGATGCGCGGCAGTAGATTCCGAGAGGGATGGTGCCGTGATCGTCGGTGTACGAATCGGTCCACTCGGCGTAGGGACCGGCGATCAGAGCAACCAGGTATGTGCTCATCAGCGGAGTCGTATCGAACACGTGCTCACCTGCGGCCGGCTCGGCGCCGTGCGCTGCGTTGGAGATGACGGTCCAGCTCTCGGGAGCGGTGACCTTCAGATCGAACGTGGCCTTGAGATCGGGTTGATCGAAGCACGCGAACATGCGCTTGGCGTCCGCAGTCTCGAACTGCGAGTACAGGTACACCGAACCGTCCGACGGATCGACGAAACGGTGCAGGCCTTCGCCGGTGTGCGAGTAGACGCAGTCGGCATCGACCACGAGCTCGTTGTGTTCGGCGAGATCGACCAGAGCCAGCCCCGTCGACTCGTCGTAGTTCGTCGTGTCGAGCGCTGTGCCGTTGAGCGTCGCCGACCGGATGGTGCCTGCGACGATGTCCACGAAAGTCGACGCTCCGGCGGTCGCGGCGAACGTGATGGTGGTGAGCGAGCGGAACGTCTTCTCGCCGGGATTGCCCTCGCCGTCGGTGAGATCGAGAACGATCGCGTACTTCGTTTCCCCGATGATCGCCGAGCGCTCGGAGGCTTGGTCACGCGTCAGGTTGGGAGCAACCACTTCAGTCGACACCTCTTCGTGTAGTTATGGGTAGTGCCGTCCATCCCATCACGTCCGCCGTGTCGCGCGCTGGCTGACGGGTCGCGTGGAATGTCCGCGCGGTGGCCGGGTGTTACGACATGAAGAGACAGCGACATCGACTTTCGAGGAGCAGACAGTGGCCGGTTCAGGACAGAAAGACACCGCTGATTTTTGGTTCGACCCGCTGTGCCCATGGTGCTGGATCACCTCACGTTGGATTCTCGAGGTCCAGCAGGTGCGCGACATAGACGTCAATTTCCACGTCATGAGCTTGGCCGTCCTCAACGAGGGCCGCGACCTGCCCGAGGAGTACGCCGCGATGATGAAGAAGGCGTGGGGTCCGGTGCGGGTGGCGATCGCCGCGGCGAAGAGCAACGGCGACCAGATCCTCGCGCCGCTGTACGCGGCCATGGGCACGCGAATCCACAACGAGGGCAACAAGGATTTCGACGTCGTCATCCGAGAGTCCTTGGCCGAACTCGACTTGCCCGCCGATCTCGCCTCGGCAGCCGAGAGCACCGATTACGACGAGGACCTGCGCACCAGCCACCACGCAGGAATGGACAAGGTCGGCCCCGATGTGGGCACTCCCACCATTCACGTCAACGGCGTGGCGTTCTTCGGCCCTGTGCTCTCGCGGATTCCACGCGGTGAAGAGGCAGGAAAGTTGTGGGACGCGTCGGTGATCTTCGCGGCGTACCCGCACTTCTACGAGCTCAAGCGCACCCGCAACGAGGACCCGCAGTTCGACTGATCGCGAGACCCTCGTGCGTGGAAACTCGTAGCAGGAGCCGAACTTTCACGCACGAGGGGCCAGTCCACGCACGAGGGGCTAGTTCGCGCACGGGGTCAGGCGACGATTCGATCCGAGCCGCTGTCGGTGCCGAACGTCAGATGCTCGCCGAAATGGAAGCGCCTGGCCGACCACGCCGCTGCGGCGGCATCGAGGACGTCGTCGACGAGCGGCCCGTTCGGCAGGTCGTCCAGATCGAGATCCCCGGTCCATCGGGTCAGTGCCGCCAACCGTTGCCCGACGCCTCGGCCGGTCTTCTTCGATGCGTAGACCGTGGTCGGTGACATCGCCCTGAACGAGCATTCGGGATGCACTTCGACGTACCGTTCCGGATCGAAGTCCGAATCTCGCCACGCCCGGACCTCGGGCAGGATGTGCCACGTTTGTTTACTGATCGCCTTGCCGGTCCTCGACCGCGAGATCGAGCACGCCTGTTCGTACGACACCGCGCCCAGAACATCCGCGACCGGAGTGTGGAAGATCGAACTGCGCGCCGTCCCCAGGAACTTCTTCGCCTCCAGTTCGCTGACGCGATAACCGTCCACAGGTAGCGACAGCGGCATGTCGACGCCCACTCGCGCGCAGTCTCGGGTGTGCTCCAACACGTCGGAGACGGAGGAGCAGGCCGTCCACGTCACTCTCGTGCCGTCGAACACTGCGACCACCCACGCACCCTTCGCGCCGTCGACACCGGCGAATTTCTCGGCTCGTGACATCACCTGTCAGACTCTAGGCATGCGCGTATACCTGGGTGCCGACCACGCCGGCCTCGAGTTCAAGAATCAGATCATCGACCACCTGACGGCAACCGGGCACGAGCCCGTCGACTGCGGTGCCTTCGACTACGACCCTGTCGACGACTACCCGGCCTTCTGCATCGACGCAGCACGTCGCGTCGTCGCCGATCCGGGCAGTCGCGGCCTTGTGCTCGGCGGATCCGGAAACGGCGAGCAGATCGCCGCAAACAAGGTGCCGGGCGCACGCTGTGCCCTCGCGTGGAGCGTCGAGACGGCGAAGTTGGCTCGCGAACACAACGATGCGCAGCTCATCGGCATCGGCGGCCGCATGCACACGTTGCCCGAAGCACTGGCCATCGTCGACGCGTTCCTCGGCACCCCGTTCTCGGGCGAGGAGCGCCACCAGCGTCGCATCGACATCCTGTCCGAGTACGAGCGCAGCGGCGAAGCACCCGAGGTTCCGGGAAAGTCCGAGTAAGTGCCCGAAGGGCATACCCTGCACCGACTCGCTCGGTTGCATCAACGTCGGTTCGGCGGGGCACCGGTGGAGGCGAGCAGTCCCCAGGGACGGTTCGTTTCCGGTGCCGCGCTGATCGACGGACTCGTGCTCGAGAAGGCAGAGGCGTGGGGCAAGCATCTGCTGCACCGCTACGAATCCGACCTGATCGTGCACATTCACCTCGGCCTGTACGGAAAGTTCACCGATCACGCTGTGCCACTGGACGATCCGGTGGGTGCGGTGCGTCTGCGCATCGTGGGGGAGAAGTACGGTGCCGACCTGCGCGGCCCGACGGCCTGCGAGATCTACACCGAGCAGCAGGTCGACGCCCTCCTGGCGCGTCTGGGGCCGGACCCGCTCCGCAAGGACGCCGACCCGGATGCGGCCTGGGCACGAATATCCAAGTCACGCACGGCCATCGGCACGTTGCTGATGGATCAGAAGGTGCTCGCCGGCGTCGGCAACGTCTACCGCGCCGAGATCCTCTTCCGGCACGAGATCAACCCGATGCGGCCCGGAAAGGACCTCGACCGAGCCGAGTGGGACGCCATCTGGCTGGATCTCGTGGACCTCATGGCCATCGGTGTCCGACGCGGTCGCATCATCACCATCCGGCCCGAGGACGATCACGGCGACACCTACGGTGCCCGCCGACCGCGTTCGTACGTCTACCGCAGGGAAGGCCTTCCGTGCCGCGTGTGCGGAGCCGAGATCCTGCACTCGACGATGCAGGCGCGAAACCTGTTCTGGTGCCCCGTCTGTCAGGCGACGTAAGGCGGGCGAGCTAGAACCCGCCGAAATCCCCTCCGCCTCCGCCGCCGTCGAAGAAGCCACCGCCGTCTCCGCTGTCGAAGAAGCCGCCGCCGTCACCGCCGTCGTTACCTGCTCCGGCGTCGCCACCGTCGTAATTGTCACCAGCACCCCCGTCGGAACCGTCCGCACCCAGGTCGCCACCCGCTGCGGTCTCGTCCGGAACCCCGGCCATGCCGGAGAACATCGCCGAGAACAGGAACATCGAGCCCATTCCCCATGCGCCGGCGACCAAGGCCGGACGCCACCACGGCTCGGAGTACCAGCCTGCGGGGACGGGTCGGCCCGCCACCCGTCCGCCGGGGTAGTAGTTCGGGGTCCGGTCCGACGGGTCCGGTGAGGCCGCGATCTCTCGTCCCTCGAAGTCGACCTTGCGTTCCTCGGTGACACGGCCTGCCTGCTGTTGGCCGTCGATGCCCTGCACCTCGGGGCCCGGGTCCATGCCCATCGCCAGGCGCGCTGCGCGAATGTAATAGAGCCCTTCCAACGCGGTCTGCTTGGCCAGCCTCGCCTGTTCGACGGTTGTCGCCTGGTCGATCTGCGAGCCTGCTGCGATATTGCGCTCGGATGCGTCGGCCAGGGCCTGCTTGGATGCGGTGTCGGAGCCGACGAGGTTGTAGACCTGGCCGCCGAGCCGCTCGATCGACTGGCGGGCGTCGGCCTTCGCATCGGCCAGTGCGGTGGCCGCGGCTGCGGCGGAGTTCTTCTTGCTGCGCAGCACCAGCAGTGCCACTACGGCCACGATGATGACGATCAGGACGATTTCCACTTCTGAGCCTTCCATCGGCGATACATGTCCAGTTCGTCCGATTCACTCGAACACTGTCGACGATACGCGGACACGAAAAAGCCCCGCACTCGTGAAGTGCGGGGCTTTCGATGGAGCCGATGACGAGAATCGAACTCGCGTAGCCTGTTTGGAAGACAGGGGCTCTACCATTGAGCTACATCGGCGTGCAAACAACAGTCGTGGGATCGCCAGTTCCGTCGCCTGCGTTTCAAGACTGTACCCAAAGCGGTTGCCGGATTCCAAACCGGCCCGTCGAGCCCGGTCTCACGGAACGTCATGGGTGGGGCGCCCATGAGGGGCTACTATCGGTTGCTGTTCAATGGTGTCCGTACGACGGGGTGTGGCGCAGCTTGGTAGCGCATCCGCTTTGGGAGCGGAGGGTCGCAGGTTCAATTCCTGTCACCCCGACAAATGAGAGCCGCGGGCACGGCTCACCGTGCTCGTGGCGAGCGGAAGACAGCAAGCCAGAACTGCCAGCAAGCAAGAATCACCACAAAGGAGCATGTCCCGTGAAGAGCACCGTCGAGCAGCTGAGCCCGACGCGAGTCCGTATCAACGTTGAGGTGCCCTTCGAGGAGCTCAAGCCTGATTTCGACCGCGCGTACAAGGCTTTGGCTCAGCAGATCCGCCTCCCCGGATTCCGTCCCGGCAAGGCTCCGGCCAAGTTGCTCGAGGCGCGAGTCGGCCGTGGTGCAGTACTCGAGCAGGTCGTCAACGACGCTCTTCCCTCTCGCTACTCCGAGGCCGTGACCAACGAGAAGGTCAAGGTCATCGGCCAGCCCGAGATCGAGATCACCAAGATCGAAGACGGCACCGAGCTCACGTTCACCGCCGAGGTCGACGTGCGTCCCGAGATCGAGCTGCCGGATTACTCGACCATCGGCGTCGTCGTCGATCCGCTCGAGATCAAGGACGAAGCCGTCGACGAGCAGCTGCAGTCGCTCCGTCAGCGTTTCGGAACCCTCACCGGTGTCGATCGCCCGGTTCAGTCCGGCGACTTCGTGTCCATCGATCTCTCGGCCACGGTCGACGGCGAGCACGTCGAAGAGGCCACCGCCAGCGGACTGTCCCACGAGGTCGGCTCCGGTCAGCTCATCGAGGGCCTCGACGACGCGATCATCGGCGTCTCGGCCGGCGAGTCGAAGGAGTTCACCTCCACGCTCGTTGCCGGTGAGTATGCGGGCAAGGAAGCCGTCGTCACGGTCAAGGTCGTCTCCGTCAAGGAGCGCGAGCTGCCCGAGGCCGACGACGAGTTCGCCCAGCTGGCCAGTGAGTTCGACACGTTCGATGAGCTACTCGCCGACCTGAAGACGCGCGTCGAGCGAGTCGCGAAGGTCGAGCAGGCCGGTCAGATCCGCGACAAGGTGCTCGAGACGCTGCTCGAGACCCTCGAGATTCCGGCTCCCGAGGCCGTCGTCAAGGCCGAGGTCGATTCCCAGGTGCACGAGGCCATCCACGGCCTCGATCACAACGAGGAAGCGCTCGCCGAGTTGCTCGAGTCGCAGGGTTCGAGCCGCGAGGAGTTCGACAAGGACGTCAAGGAGGGTGCCGAGAAGTCGGTGCGCACCCAGCTCCTCCTCGACGCCATCGCCGAGGCCGAGAACACTCAGGTCGGCCAGGACGAGCTGACCGAGCGGATCATCTTCCAGGCCCAGCGCTACGGCATGCCGCCCGAGCAGTTCATCCAGCAGGTCCAGCAGGCCAACCAGCTCGGTGCCGTGTTCGCCGACGTCAAGCGCGGCAAGGCGCTTGCCTCGGTCGTTGAGCGCGTCACCGTGACCGACACCAACGGAGCCAGCGTCGACACCGCCGAGCTGTTCGGCAGCCCTGCCGATGCTCCCGACGAGGTCGAAGCCGCTGATTCTTCCGAGGGCGAACAAGAGAAGTAACGCTCACAGCGAACGACGGCGGTTCCGGGACTCCGGAGCCGCCGTCTTTCGTTAGTGTCTGTGTCAGGAACCAACGATTTGTTATGGAAAAGGCAGGTACCGTGACTGTTCAGAATCCGGCGGCTTCGCACGAGCAGAGTCCCGTCATGACTTCGGCCGCAGCAGGGCTGAATCTCAGCGACTCCGTGTACGAGCGTCTGCTTCAAAACCGCATCATTTTCCTCGGTACCCAGGTCGACGACGACATCGCCAACAAGTTGTGCGCGCAGATCCTGCTCCTGTCGGCCGAGGATCCCACCCGCGACATCTCGCTGTACATCAACTCGCCCGGTGGCTCGGTCACCGCAGGTATGGCGATCTTCGACACCATGGAATTCGCCGAGTGCGATATCGCCACCTACGGGATGGGCCTGGCTGCCTCGATGGGCCAGTTCCTGCTCTCGGCCGGTGCGAAGGGCAAGCGGTACGCCCTTCCGCACGCGCGCATCATGATGCATCAGCCTTCGGCCGGTATCGGCGGCAGCGCTTCGGACATCGCGATCATGGCCGAGCAGTTCGCGCACACCAAGCGTGAGATGGCCGAGCTCATCGCTCAGCACACCGGCCAGACCGTCGAGCAGATCACCGAGGATTCCGACCGTGACCGGTGGTTCACGGCACAGGCGGCCAAGGAATACGGGTTCGTGGATCACGTCGTCAGCCGCGCGCGGCAGGCCGGCGGAGTCGGCGAGTAATTCGGCCGCTACCGGCGACCCTCGATCACTCACATCTTGGAGAAACGATGACAAACCTGTTCGATCCCAACCAGTTGCCGTCCTCGCGGTACATCCTTCCGTCCTTCGTCGAGCACTCGAGCTACGGCGTCAAGGAGTCGAACCCGTACAACAAGCTGTTCGAGGAGCGCATCATCTTCCTCGGCGTTCAGGTCGACGATGCGTCTGCCAACGACGTCATGGCACAGCTGCTGGTGCTCGAGGGCCTCGACCCCGACCGTGACATCACGATGTACATCAACTCGCCCGGTGGCTCGTTCACCTCGTTGATGGCCATCTACGACACGATGCAGTACGTCCGCGCCGACGTGGCGACAGTGTGCCTAGGCCAGGCGGCTTCGGCTGCCGCGGTACTGCTCGCAGCCGGTACCCCCGGCAAGCGCGCGGCTCTGCCGAACGCACGAGTACTGATTCACCAGCCCTCGAGCGGCGGAATCCAGGGCCAGGTCTCGGACCTCGAGATCCAGGCCGCCGAGATCGAACGTATGCGTCGACTCATGGAGACCACCCTCGGCCGCCACACCGGCAAGGATCCCGACGTGATCCGCAAGGACACCGATCGCGACAAGATCCTCACCGCCGAGCAGGCCAAGGACTACGGCATCATCGACACCGTGTTCGAGTACCGCAAGCTGTCGGCTCAGAAGTAGCACGCAAGTACCACCGGTCGGATCGCCTCGCGGTCCGGCAGACGATCGGACGCCGGGCACGAGTGGACAACTCGGCCCGGCTGTCTCGATTCACGCCCCGAATGCCGTGATTGGTGAAAACGGGCGGCGAATCACCGGAAACAACCCGCCCATGTTCGGCGAACACGGGTAGCGTCGCATCCAAGAACTCGGTCGGAGCATCTCGAACTCGGCATGCCATCGATCGAGAAGTAGCCCGTCCTTCCGCGTATGCGGTCGGCCGGGTCGTACGCGGACAAGGAAGTAGGAACCTCCGAATGGCACGCATCGGTGACGGTGGCGATCTGCTGAAGTGCTCGTTCTGCGGCAAGAGCCAAAAGCAGGTCAAGAAGCTCATTGCAGGACCAGGGGTGTACATCTGCGACGAGTGCATCGACCTGTGCAACGAGATCATCGAGGAGGAGTTGGCCGAATCGAGCGAAGTCAAGCTCGACGACCTGCCCAAGCCTTCCGAGATCAAGGACTTTCTCGAGAACTACGTGATCGGCCAGGACGCTGCGAAGCGCACGTTGGCCGTCGCTGTCTACAACCACTACAAGCGCATTCAGGCCGGCGACAAGGCGCGCGATGTGCGCGGCGAATCCGTCGAGCTGGCCAAATCGAACATCTTGATGCTCGGTCCCACCGGGTGCGGCAAGACGTATCTGGCCCAGACCCTCGCCAAGATGCTCAACGTGCCGTTCGCGATCGCCGACGCCACCGCACTGACCGAAGCCGGGTACGTGGGTGAGGATGTCGAGAACATCCTGCTCAAGCTCATCCAGGCCGCGGACTACGACGTCAAGCGGGCCGAGACCGGCATCATCTATATCGACGAGGTCGACAAGATCGCTCGCAAGAGCGAGAACCCGTCGATCACTCGCGATGTCTCGGGTGAAGGCGTACAGCAGGCACTGCTGAAGATCCTGGAAGGTACCCAGGCCAGCGTCCCGCCGCAGGGCGGACGTAAGCATCCGCACCAGGAGTTCATCCAGATCGACACCACCAACGTGCTCTTCATCGTCGCCGGTGCTTTCGCCGGTCTGGAGAAGATCGTGTCCGATCGCGTCGGCAAGCGCGGTCTCGGCTTCGGAGCCGAGGTGCGTTCCAAGGCCGAGATCGACACGCAGGATCACTTCGCCGAGGTGATGCCCGAGGATCTGATCAAGTTCGGTTTGATCCCCGAGTTCATCGGTCGTCTCCCGATGATCGCGTCGGTGACCAACCTGG
Organism: Rhodococcus sp. JG-3; assembly: GCF_000482405.1. Classification (NCBI taxonomy): domain Bacteria; kingdom Bacillati; phylum Actinomycetota; class Actinomycetes; order Mycobacteriales; family Nocardiaceae; genus Rhodococcus; species Rhodococcus sp. JG-3. Next base: position 3,955,272 of record NZ_KI519398.1, on the reverse strand, counting down.
ACAAGGAATCACTGGTCACCATCCTGTCCGAACCGAAGAACGCGTTGGTCAAGCAGTACCGTCGACTCTTCGACATGGACGGCGTCGAGCTCGAGTTCACGTCCGAGGCACTCGAGGCAATTGCCGATCAGGCGATCCTGCGTGGCACCGGTGCTCGTGGGTTGCGCGCGATCATGGAAGAAGTGCTGCTTCCGGTGATGTACGACATCCCGAGCCGGGACGACGTGGAGAAGGTCGTGGTCACGGCAGAGACGGTCAACGACAACGTCCTGCCGACCATCGTTCCGCGCAAGCCCGAACGCCCGGAGCGTCGCGACAAGTCGGCCTGACCAGCTCCGGCACGACACCGAAACGAGCCCCGATCATCGAACGCGATGATCGGGGCTCGTTCTGTGTTGTGGAGGTTCTCGATCGAGGGTGTCAGCCGAGGACCGAGATGTGCGGGTGCAGGTCCGGGTCGACCGCGGCACACCGCTGCGCCACCAACGGGTCGTGGCCCGGCACGACATGCTCGGGGCTGTCGGCGAGTTCCTTGATCCGGTCGAACGCGCCGAACATGTCCGGCAGGCAGTGCAGAATCGCGAAGGGACTGTCGGATTCGATGTTCTCGTAGAAGTGACTCGCATCCGACGCCAGCACCAGGGTCCCGCGCTCGGTGTGCACGCTGACTACCTGCATGCCCGCGGTATGTCCGCCCACCGCATGCACCGAGAGTCCCGGTGCCAGTTCGCGGTCGCCGTCGACGATGTCGAGACGCGGACTTCCCGTGACGTGGTCGATGTCGGACCGCGAGTGCAACCAGCGTTCCTGCCCGACGCGGGTCGCCCACGGACCGTTCCAGTAGTCGAGCTCTTTCTGCTGGACGACGTAGCGGGCCGACGGCAGATCTGCGACGACTCCGGTGTGGTCGTAGTGCAGATGGGTCAGCACACATACGTCGATGTCACCGGGGGAGATTCCCAGCTCTCCGATGAGGTCCACGGGGGAGCCGACGTAGTCCAGTCCCTTCATCCGTGACGCCGTCGCCGGTGCGAGACCGGCGTCGACGAGGACGGTCTCGGTGTCCGACAGCGCGAGCCACACGTAGTACGCGGTGGGGTGCGGCTCGTGGCCGCGCTCGTCCGCATAGTGGAAGTGCGTGCTGCGCAGGGATGTTCGGCTCGCATAGCGCACGGCGTACACACGCCATTCACCGCTACGGTCCGGTCGCAGTCCGTCGATCATCGCGGGTCAGTTCGACGTCGTACGAGCGACCGACTCGCGCCGAGTCGTTCGAGTGGATCGCCCGAGCTCGTCGGTGGGCGTGCGATAGGTCTCCTTGGACGTGGACACGATCGCAACGTTGACGGCGCAGAACACGGCGGTGACGATGGCGACCGGCAACCACGCACCGATCTCGGCCCCGGCGATGGCACCGGCAATGGTGGGCGCGAATCCTGCTATGGCGAAACCGATCTGGGTACCCAGCGCAGTTCCGGTCAGACGGACCCGAGCCGGGAACATCTCGCCGTAGAACGAGGGCCACACACCGCCCGTCGCGCTGTGGACGAAACCGAACATGACGATGCCGAAGACGAAGATGAGCGCGTAGTTTCCGACCGAGATGGACCAGAGGTATCCGAACATGAGGATTGCGCAACCGATCGATCCGAACAGGAACACCGGCTTGCGACCGACACGATCGGACAGCGACCCGAAGAACGGGAGTGCAAACAGCGCGACGACGTTGGCGAGTACGCCGACCCACAGCATCGGAGTTCGTTCCAGGCCGACTGTGTTGACTGCGTACGACAGCGCATAGACGGTGAATATCGTACTGACCGAGGCGATCACGGCGGCAAACATGACTCGAAGAACGGCGGGCCAGTGCTCGGACAGCAGTTCGGTCAGCGGGAGACGCTGCGGCTCGGCGGACGCCACCTCTTCCTCGAAGACTGGGGTCTCGTCGAGCGAGCGCCGGATCAGGAATGCGGCGACAACGACGAATGCGCTGAGGAAGAACGGGATTCGCCAGCCCCAGCTGAGCAACTGGTCCTCGGGGAGCATGGCGACCGGGAGAAAGACTGCGGTGGCAAGGATCTGACCGCCCTGGGTGCCGCTGAGGGTGAAGCTGGTGAAGAATGCCCGTCGGTGGTCGGGTGCGTGCTCGAGGGTCATGGAGTTGGCACCCGCCTGCTCACCGCCCGCAGAGAAGCCCTGGGCCAGGCGCAGCAGGACCAGGATTATCGGGGCCGCGAGGCCGATGGATTCGTACGAGGGAAGGACGCCGACTCCGAGGGTGGCGACTCCCATCAGCAGGACGGTGGCAACCATGACCTTCTTGCGGCCGTAACGGTCACCGATGTGACCGAGCACCAATGCGCCCAGTGGGCGGGCCAGGTATCCGACCCCGAAAGTCGCCAGGGCCAACAACGTTCCGGTGGCGGGGTTGGAACCGGGAAAGAACACGCGGCCGAAGACCAGCGCAGCGGCGGTGCCGTAGATGAAGAAGTCGTAGTACTCGAGGGCGCTGCCCACCCAGGCCGCGGTTGCGGCTTTACGCGGGTTGGCTCCGGGGCGCAGGGGCGGGTGACCGGACGTGAGGGGATCCATCGGTGTCGTCTCTTTTCGTGTGACGGGAAGCCGGGCGCACAGTTCGACATCCACGACCCGATCGGCCGCTAATGTACGAAATAGTTAACTCCGGGCGCTCTTAGATATTGAACGTGATCCATGCCACGTGTCAACCCCCGATGCGATGCGGGTCGCTCGATCTCGGTGTCAGGCGTCGGTGGAGGTGAGGAACGCGATGATCATGTCGCCGAGCATGGCCCGCAGTCGTGTGCGGTGCGCCGGGTCGGTGAGGTCGCGCCCGAACAGTGCCTCGAACGTGTATCGGTTGGACAGCCGGAACACGCAGAAGCTGCTGATCGCCATATGGATGTCCAACGCGTCGACATCGGTTCGAAAGAGCCCGTCGGCCTGCCCGCGCGCAAGAATGTCGGCCAACAGCTCGGCGGCCGGATTGCCGAGATTGCTCAGCGCCTCGGAAGTGCCGATATGTTCGCCGCGCAGAATGTTCTCGGTCGATACCAGCCGGATGAAGTCCGGGTTCTGCTCGTGATGGTCGAACGTGACCGATGCGATGGCGCGGATCGCCTCGACCGGACCGAGTCCTTCGACGTCCACGGCTCGTTCGCGCTCGCGGATGCGGAGGTAGGACCGCTCCAGAACGGCCTTGTACAGGCCTTCCTTGTCGGTGAAGTAGTAGTACAGCATCCGCTTGGTCGTGTGTGTTCGTTCGGCGATCTCGTCGATGCGTGCGCCCGCGAAGCCCTTGTCCGCAAACTCCTCCGTGGCTACCTCGAGGATGTTGTGTCGGGTCAGATCGCTGTTGCGCCGACGTTTGACGGCCGGTCCGCTGTCGTCGGAGGTGTCGGTTGTACGCGGAGCCATGGGTCGACTCTATCGCCGCGAATTGCGGAGAAAGGGTGTGTGCGTGCCGTCACCGTAGTACCGTCGAGCTAACTCACCAATTAGTACATTAAAGCTCGAGGAGATCGACATGCCGGAATCCCTGCTCTGCGGGCTGATCGGGACGGGTATCGGCAAATCGCTCACGCCCGCGATGCACGAGCGAGAGGGTGCCGAGCACGGTCTGACCTACCTCTATCGGATCATCGATCTCGATCGGCGCGGGCTGACCGTGGACGACCTACCGCGGCTGGTGGCCACGGCAGCCGACCTCGGATTTCGCGGCCTCAACATCACCCACCCGTGCAAGCAACGGGTTCTTCACTGCCTCGACGATCTCTCGGAGGATGCCGCGCGTCTGGGTGCCGTCAACACCGTTGTGTTCTCCGACGGGCGCGCGATCGGTCACAACACCGACTGGTCCGGGTTCGACCGAAATTTCGGACGTGGCTTACCGGGAGCCGATCTGAGTGATGTGGTGCAACTCGGAGCCGGGGGAGCAGGTGCGGCCGTGGCATACGCGATGGCACGCCGGGGAGCCGCCAAGCTGACACTCGTCGATGCCGATCGTTCTCGGGCGCAGCAACTCCGAGACTCGCTGGCCTCGATGTTCCCCGAGTCCGAGATCTTCTCGACCGGACTCGATCGGCTCGGCGACGTGCTGAGCGCAGCGTCGGGGCTGGTGCACGCAACGCCGGTCGGAATGCTCGAGCACCCGGGATCTGCTGTGCCGCAGGAATTTCTGCGTCCGCAGATGTGGGTTTCGGAAGTCGTGTACAGGCCGGCCGAGACCGAATTGCTCATGCAGGCAGCGCGAGCGGGGTGCCGAACCCTGAGTGGCACCGGCATGGCCGTGTTCCAGGCAGCGGACGCCTTCGAGATATTCACCGGCCGAATTGCGAACGCAGATCGGATGATCGCGCACATGGGCACCCTCATCGACAGCGAAGATCGCGTCGCTGCCGCCGGGGCCTCCGCATGACGGCCATTGCCACGTCGGTGGCCACTGTCTCGCTCAGTGGGTCTCTCGACGAGAAGATGCGCGCCATCGCCGAAGCCGGGTTCGACGGCTTCGAGGTGTTCGAGCCGGATCTGATCAGCTCACCGGACCTGCCTGCAGACATTGCGAAGAAGGCTGCAGACCTGGGTCTGACCGTCGATCTCTACCAACCCTTCCGTGACGCCGACTCCGACGACCCGGACCAGTTCGCGCGCAACCTCGTTCGCGCCGAACGCAAATTCGACGTGATGGAACAGCTGGGATGCGACCTGCTGCTGGTCTGCTCGTCACCGTTGGCCGGTGCAGTGCGCGAGGACGACAAGTTGATCGAACAGATGGCAACTCTCGCCGAGCGTGCACATCGCCGCGGACTGCGGCTGGCCTACGAAGCGCTCGCCTGGGGTAGCCACGTCGACACCTACCGTCATGCCTGGGACATCGTCCGGCAGGTCGACCATCCAGCGCTCGGGACCTGTCTCGACAGCTTTCACATCCTCTCCCGCGGCGACGACCCATCCGGCATCCGCGAGATAACCGGCGAGAAGATCTTCTTCCTGCAGCTGGCCGACGCCCCGCACCTGGTGATGGACGTCCTGCAGTGGAGTCGCCATCACCGATGCTTCCCCGGTCAGGGGAACTTCGATCTGGCAACCTTCGGAGCCGACGTCGTGGCCTCGGGCTACACGGGCCCGTGGTCGCTCGAGATCTTCAACGACGTCTTCCGGCATTCGGACACCGGCCGAACGGCGTCGGACGCACACCGTTCGCTGCTCCACCTGCAGGAGCAGGTCCGCGGCGTCGACACCGTCGTGCCGAATCCCGATCTGTTCTCCCCGCCTCCGCCCGGCCCGATCGAGAACATCGTGTCCCTACGTATCGCCGCGGGCCCTGCCAAGGCCGCCCAGTTGGGTACCACCTTGCGTCACCTCGGCTTCGACCTCACCGCCGCGCACAGCGAACACGGACTGTCGCTGTTCACCCAGGGCCCACTCGCCGTCGCGGTCGACACGACCGTCGACACCCTGTGGACGGCACCGGGCGTCCCCGCCCACCTGCCCGCACTGGCCCAGATCGGGGTCCGCAGCGAGCGGCCCGATCTGTGGTTGACCAGAGCCCGCGCTCTGGGGGTCCCCGCCGCGACGGTCACCATGCCGGGCGTGGCCGACGCGACCGACGCGGTGGTGCGGCTCGCCGTCACCGGTGCAACCTCGCTCGACCTACGCACCCGAGACAGCGCCGGTGCCTGGCAGTCCGCATTCGACCTCGCTCCCAGAGTGCCTGTGCCGCAGGACAAGCCCCTGGTCTCGCACGTGGACCACATCGCCCTCGCGGTCCCGGCGGAAAGCTGGGACGGCGTGATGCTCTTGCTCCGCTCGGTGTTCGGCATGGTGCCCCGGGACGGTCAGGACGTCGTGGACGCGATCGGACTGGTGCGAAGCCAGGCCCTCACCCTGACGACCACGAACGGCACCATTCGCCTGTCGCTCAACATGGTTCCCGGTCGCCCGTCCGATGCCGACCCCCTGCCCGCCGCCCGCCGCGGAGGCGTCGGACATGTGGCGTTCGGATGCGAGGACATCTACGCCGCGGCCGAGGCAATGACCGAACGCGGTCTCACGCCGTTGCGCATCTCGCCCAATTACTATCGCGACCTGAACGCACGGTTCGGCCTCGGTCCGGACACCCTCGACGCGATGCAGCGGCTCGGCATCCTGTACGACGCCGACTCCGCAGGCGGCGAGTTCTTCCACTTCTTCACCGGCACCGTGGGCGACGACCTCTTCTTCGAGGTGGTGCAGCGGGTAGGCGGGTACGAAGGCTACGGGGAGACCAACTCGGCTGTGCGCCTGGCTGCGCAACTACAGCAGTGAGTAGCGATCAGGACAGTCGCTCGAACACCGCGGCCAAGCCCTGTCCGCCGCCGATGCACATCGTCTCGAGTCCGTAGCGGACTTCTCGGCGGTCCATTTCACGGAGCAGGGTGGCAAGGATTCGGGCACCGGTGGCCCCGACCGGGTGGCCGAGCGAGATGCCGGAACCGTGAGGATTCAACCGCGGGTCGTCCGACTCGATACCCCAGGACCGAGTCACGGCCAGCGCCTGGGCGGCGAAGGCCTCGTTGAGTTCGATGACGCCCATGTCGTCGAGAGTGAGCCCGAGGCGTCCGAGCGCTTTCTCGCTTGCGGGCACCGGGCCGATTCCCATGGTGCGCGGAGCGACTCCGGCAACGCCCCAGCTCGCGAGTCGCGCCAGTGGTCGGAGTCCCAGCGCCGCAGCCTTTTCGGGGGTGGTGACGATGGCGATCGCGGCACCGTCGTTCTGCCCGCTGGCATTGCCCGCGGTGACCGTCGATTCGGGATCGATCGATGCACGGATTGCCTTCAGCTTCGCCAACGACTCCACGGTGGTGTCGGCCCGTGGATGCTCGTCGGTCGAGACCAGAACAGGTTCCGACTTACGCTGGGGGACAGCCACACCCACGATCTCCTCGGCGAACACGCCGCTGTTCTGCGCGGCGACCGCCCGCCGATGCGACTGCACGGCCAGCGCGTCCTGATCGGCGCGGCTGATGGAGAACTCCTGGCGAAGATTCTCGGCGGTCTCGATCATGCCGCCGGGCACCGGAAAGTTCTTGCCACCCGCCGTCACTCGGGCCCGCGCAAGTCGGTCGGAGAGGGCGACCGCCTCGGCCTTGACGCCCCACCGCATGCCGGTGGCGTAGAACTCGGTCTGGCTCATACTTTCGACGCCGCCTGCCAGAACCAGGTCGTTGCCGCCGGACTGCACCTGCATGCACGCCTGCAGTACTGCTTGTAGGCCGGAGCCGCAGCGTCGGTCGATCTGCATGCCGGGCACGTCGATGCCGAGATCGGCGTCGAGGGCGGCGATTCGACCGATGGCCGGTGCATCACCGTTCGGTGACGCCTGACCCAGGATCACGTCGTCGATGTCCGCTCCGGAGATGCCCGTTCGCGCAACGAGTTCGGTGATGACCGTGGCCGCGAGGGCCTGGGCGGAAATGTCGCGGAACTGGCCACCGAAACGGCCGACGGGGGTACGCAGGGGCTCGCAGATCACGGCTTCAGGCATGGGTGTTTCCTCGCTTGTCGTTGGCTCCGGTACTCACCCGGAGCAGATCGGTCTCGATGGCGCGGGTGGCGTCGAGCAAGGCCGGGAGTAGTTCGGCGCGCACGGCGTCCGCAGAATGACGTGCAGCTTGGGTCGAGACGTTGGCTGCGGCGACAACCACGCCGGCGCTGTCGCGGATGGGTGCGGCGATCGAACGCAGGCCCTCTTCGAGTTCTTGGTCCACCAGGCAGAAGCCGTCGACCCGCACTCGTTCGAGTTCCCGCGCGAGCGAGGCCGCGGTGGTGATCGTCTTGCCCGTCAACGGCGTCAACCGCACTCGCTCCAGGTACGCATCCAGCTCGTCCTCGGGAAGACCGGCCAACAGCACCCGGCCCATCGAGGTCGCGAACGCCGGAAATCTGGTGCCGATGTTGATGCCGACGGTCATGATGCGGCTCACCGGAACCCGGGCGACGTACACCACATCGTCACCGTCGAGTATCGACACCGAGGACGATTCACGCACTCGTTCGGCGAGCGCCTCGAGATGGGGACCCGAGACCTCGGGGAGCGAAAGACTCGACAAGTAGCTGTACCCCAATTCGAGTACTCGCGGGGTGAGCCAGAACATCGAGCCGTCGGTACGCACGTATCCGAGTTCGACGAGTGTGAGCAGAAACCGCCGGGCGGTCGCGCGAGTCAGGTCGGTCGCTCGGGCCACGTCGGCCAGCGTTCGACGCGGATGCTCGCCGTCGAAGGCTCTGATCACTGCCAAGCCGCGTCCGAGAGACTGGACGTAATCCGAGGACGGCGGTGTGTCCGCGGCACTCACGAGGTTTCGCTCTCGGTGATGGCGGCCTGAGCCAATGCGAAAGCGTTGTTGCTGTTCGGTACTCCCGCGTAGACGGCGGTGTGCAAGAACACCTCGGCGAGTTCGTCGGGTGCGATACCGGCACGCAACGCCGCTCGGATGTGCATGTCGAGTTCGTGGTGGTTACCCAGGGCCGTCAGAACGGCCAGAGTCAGCAGTCGGCGGGTGTGGTGGTCGAGTCCGGGACGAGCCCAGACGTCGCCCCACGCAGTTCGGGTGATGAAATCCTGGAACGGGGACGTGAATTCGGTTCTCGATGCGATGCTGCGGTCGACGTGGGCGTCACCGAGCACACTGCGCCGTACGGCCATTCCGGTGTCGTGCGCCGCGGACCGTCCGGCGGAGTACGCATTCGCTCCGACGTGAGCGGCAATGGCCGCCGTGACGCGGCCGGCCTGTTCGACATTGGCCAGATGTGCGGCCGGGTCGAGTGTCACGAACGTCGATCCTGCAATGCCATCGGCGATGATGCGCAGATCGTCCGGAGTGGTCGACGGATCCTGTCGGCCCGCGATCACGAGGGTGGGAGCGGCGATCCTGGCGAGGTCCGCGCGAGAATCCCACTCGGACAATGCCTCGCAGCATGCCGCGTACCCCTCGTCGGAGGTCTCGGCGATCATGCGTCGACACCGTGCGACGAGATCGGTGTCGCGGGCGGCGAGTTCGGGCGTGAACCACCGTGCGAGTACGGCGTCTGCGAGTGCTGCTGTCCCCGAGGCGCGGACGGTCGCGGCTCGGTCGATCCACTGAGCGGGTTCACCGAACTTGGCGGACGTGCACAGCAGAGTCAGAGTGCGCACCCGCTCGGGGCGATGAATCGCAATCCATTGAGCGACGGCACCGCCGAGGGAGAGTCCGACGACGTGGACGCGTTCCAGAGCGAGTGAATCCAGCAGTGCAAGAACGTCATCGGCGAGATCGGCCACGGAATAGGGGCCGGGGGGTACCGGTGATCGACCGTGTCCCCGTAGATCGACCGTCAACACGTGGACAGAAGCCGAGAGTGCGCCCACCTGCGGGTCCCACATCGATCGGTCCGAGCCGAGCGAGCCGATCAGCACGACGGTATCCGCATCGGGGTGCGGCCCCTCGGTGCGGTGGTGAGCCAGAGTGACTGTCATCAGATGTCCTTCGAATCCGTGGGGCGTTCGGTGTCCGGTGCACATGCAGCGAGGATGTCGTCGACCAAGTCGGGTGCGTGACCCACATAGCCTGCTGGATCCAACATCTCGCGCACCGCCGCCGGCGTCAGGAAGGCGGTGATGGCGGGATCCGTGTCCAGTGGCGCACCTGCTGCGCATCGGTCGGTGACGATGTCGCGGGCGCGCTCGGTGTGCGGTGCCAGCGCCGCCGTGACCCGTTCGGCGAGAAGTGCACCACCCGTCGCTTCGAGGTTGCGCGCCATGGCATCTGGATGCACATGCAGACCGGTCAGGCTCATCGCTATACGATGCGCACCGCCGCCGGTGAGGCGTAGCAGATCGGTGACGGTCTCCCATTCGGCGTGCCACGGTCCAGCGGCGCGCTGCTGCTCGTGGTCCATGTTCGCCAGCACTGTCGCAACGGCTCCCGGCACCCGGCGGGCCGCAGCCCGCGCGGTGACGGCGGCGATCGGGTTGCGCTTGTGTGGCATTGCCGACGAACCTCCCGGCGCGTTCTCGGACACCTCGGCCAGTTCGGTGGCGGACATCGACACGATGTCCCCGGCGATCTTCGCAATGGAGCCCGCGGCAATACCCAACGCGCACGCCAGATCTGCGACGGTGACGCGGTCGGTGTGCCAAGGCGCAGTCTGTGGTGCCAGATCCAGGGCGTCCGCGAGCGCGGCGGCAATGGCCGGACCGTGCGGATGTACGGCGGCCATCGTTCCGGCGGCACCACCGTATTGCACACAGCACGACCGCCGAACCGCCGCGAGACGGTGACTCGAACGATGCAGCGCCCCAGCCCAATTGGCGGCCACCAGCCCGAAAGTAGTGGGTAACGCCTGCTGGCCGAGGGTGCGCGCGACCATAGGAGTGGTTCGGTGCGCCAGCGCCAGGCCTCGCGCCGCGGTGTGTGCATCACCGAGCGACGCCTCGACGACCGTGAGTGCGTCACGTGCGACGAGCATGGACGCGGTGTCCATGATGTCCTGGCTGGTCGCCCCGGGGTGCACTGCAGCAGCAGGAACTCCGCGCTCGGACACCGCGTTTCGCAGCACTTTCACCAGTGGTATCACCGGATTCCCACCGGCCGCTGCAGCCGCTCCGAGTGCTGTGATGTCCAGAGATTCACCCAGCTCTGCCGCGACCGCGGTGATGATGTCCGCATGCTTCGCGTCGACCACGCCGACAGAGGCAGCGGCCCGGGAGAGGGCTGCCTCGACGTCGAACATCGCCCGAACCCAGCCTCGGTCGCCGACGATCGGTGCGATGATCTCGCTGCCGAATGTCGGATCGAACAGTGCCCCTCTATCGGAAGCCATGGTCCTCTTTCACCGCGTCGTCGATCAGTTCGGGAGCGTGCATCACAGCGCGAAGAACGGGGTCTCGTCTCCGTCCGGATCGGTGTTCTGTAACACGATATCGAGGTGGTAGCCGCCGTCCACTGTGGTGGCGACGAGTCGGGCTCGCTTGTCGGCGGGCAAGGCGGACAGCACCGGATCGATTTCGTTGGCCTCGGCCTCGTCCGGGAAGTACATCCGCGTGACGACCCGCTCGAGCATTCCGCGGGCGAAGATTCCGACGTCGATGTGGGGTGCTTCGACGAGGTCGTTCTCGGCGGGCAACGGCCCTGGTTTGATGGTCGTGATCGTCATCGTTCCCCGTGCATCGGCAAATGCTCGACCGAAGCCGCGGAAACCTGCGACACGTGGTGCCACGGCACCCCGTGGATCGTCCGGATGGTCGAAGCGTCCGTCGGAGTCGGCCTGCCAGGTCTCGATCATGGCGTCGGACACCGGTTGACGAGCCCCGTCCACGAGGGTGAACGTCAGGGTGATCGCGTCGGCGGTGCCGGGAGGTACCACGTCCTGTCCGTCCGGCCACAGCAGACCGATGTGGACGTAGGGCCCGACCGTCTGAGAGGGCGTCTGACCGAACGGTGCGGTGGTGAAATCGGCACCGGTCACCACCGGGTACCGGGGAGCGAACTCGGGGTCAGTCATCGTGGTCGTCCTCCTCGAACGGGGTGGCGTTGCGTCCGCGCAGAACGATGTCGAACCTGAACCCGAGAGCCCAGTTCGGTTGTGTTGCTTCGTAATCGAAGGTGCTGATCATGCGAGCACGCGCGTCTTCGGGGGCTGCGTTGTAGATGGGATCCTGGAAGAACATGGGGTCGTCGGGGAAGTACATCTGCGTCACCAACCGCTGGGTGAATGCGTGACCGAACAGGGAGAAGTGAATGTGGGCAGGCCGCCATGCGTTGTGGTGGTTGCCCCAGGGGTACGCGCCCGGTTTGATCGTGGTGAACCGGTATCGGCCGTCGGCATCGGTGAGTACTCGGCCCACGCCGTCGAAATGTGGGTCGAGAGGTGCAGGCCAGCGATCACCCGAGTGTCGGTAACGCCCGCCCGCGTTGGCCTGCCATACCTCGACGAGGGTGTTCGGGATCGCTCTGCCGTCGCTGTCGAGCACTCGTCCGTGCACGATGATGCGTTGACCCTGAGCTTCACCACCTCGCGCGAGCGTCAGGTCGGCGTCGGAGTCGGTGACCCGTCCCTCGCCCAGAACCGGACCGGTGATCTCGGTCAATCGTTGGGGGAGAAGAGTCAGCGGCTGCGCCGGATGCCGCAGGGCAGTGGTCCGGTACTCGGCGAAGTCGCGTGGTGCATGGACACCCGTCTGGTCCCGGTACTCGGGCGGGAGATGAAGCATCGACAGCTCCTGACGATCGTGGTGATCAAGCGCACTCGCCACCGTATACATGTGTTCGCATGGTGGCAACCTGTTCACATAACGCACATTGTCGGGTACCGTCGCTGCCATGTTGGACAAAGTCGTGGCCAGTGCCACAGAAGCGGTAGCGGACATCCCCGACGGGTCGTCGATCGCCGTGGGCGGGTTCGGGTTGGTGGGAGTGCCGGAGATCCTGATCGCCGCGGTGCTCGAGCAGGGAGCTGCCGACCTCGAAACCATCAGCAACAACTGCGGGACCGACGGCTTCGGTCTGGGAGTGCTGCTGGCGCAGCACCGCATTCGGCGCACGATCAGCTCGTACGTGGGATCCAACAAGGAATTCGCACGGCAGTACCTCGGCGGCGAACTGGAGGTGGAGCTGACCCCGCAGGGCACCCTCGCCGAGCGGCTGCGAGCCGGTGGTGCCGGTATTCCGGCGTTCTTCACCCCTGCGGGTGTCGGGACGCAGGTGGCCGACGGCGGATTGCCGCTGCGCTACGACGGCAGCGGCGGCATCGCCGTGGCGAGTCCGCCGAAGGAGACCCGGGAATTCGACGGGGTCACCTATGTGATGGAGCGCGGCATCGTCGCGGACTACGCCTTGGTCCACGCCTGGAAGGGCGACAGGCACGGAAACCTGGTGTTCCATGCCAGCGCACGGAACTTCAATCCACCCGCCGCCGCGTCGGGTCGGATCACCGTGGCGCAGGTCGAGCACCTGGTCGAGCCGGGGGAGATCGGTCCGGACGAGGTGCACACCCCGGGCATCCATGTGCAGCGGGTCGTGCATGTCGGCCCGGTAGAGGTCGGCATCGAGCAGAGGACGGTACGAGCATGAGCGAGAAGATGTCCCGCGAACAGATGGCCGCCCGGGTGGCGCAGGAGCTCGGCGACGGGCAGTACGTCAACCTCGGAATCGGCATGCCGACCCTGGTGCCCAACTACATTCCGACCGACGTCTCGGTGATTCTGCATTCCGAGAACGGCGTGCTCGGCGTCGGCCCCTATCCCACCGAGGACGAACTCGATCCCGAGATCATCAACGCGGGCAAGGAAACCATCACGGTGCTTCCCGGCTCGTCCTACTTCGACTCGTCGCAGTCGTTCGGAATGATCCGCGGCGGCCAGGTCGACGTCGCCGTGCTGGGTGCGATGCAGGTCAGCGCCACCGGCGACCTCGCGAACTGGATGATCCCCGGGCACATGGTCAAGGGGATGGGTGGTGCCATGGATCTGGTGCACGGTGCCCGTCGCGTGATCGTCATGATGGAGCACGTCTCCCGGAAGGGTGAACCGAAGATTCTGCAGTCCTGCACTCTGCCGCTGACCGGGAAGGGCTGCGTGCACAGGATCATCTCGGACATGGCGGTTCTGGACGTCACCGACGACGGACTGCGCCTCGTCGAGACCGCGCCGGGAATCTCGGTGGACGACGTCAGGAACGCCACCGCAGCCGAGCTACTCGTCGATGTTGCTAGCGAGTGGAGCCTGCGGACCGACTCAGGAGATACCGTCTGACACAAGAACGCGGTCGGCGCGGGAGTAGATGTTCATCGACCGGCCGCGGAGAAAGCCGATCACCGTCAGTCCCGATTCGGTCGCGAGATCGACCGCGAGAGACGACGGTGCAGACACCGCAGCAAGTACGGGGATCCCGGCCATCACGGCTTTCTGTGCCAGCTCGAACGAGGCGCGGCCACTGACCATCAATATCGTGCCGCGCAGCGGAACTCGATCGTGCTCGGTGGCCCAGCCGACGACCTTGTCCACCGCGTTGTGGCGTCCGACGTCCTCGCGGAGGACGAGCATGTCGCCGTTCGCAGTGAACAGTGCCGCAGCGTGCAAGCCGCCCGTGGTGTCGAAGACCTTCTGCGCTGCGCGCAGGGTGTCCGGTAGCCCGGCGAGGGTATCGGACGTCACCACGACGTCGTCGTCAGCAGGAGAATGCTTGGTGCGCAACCGGATTGCGTCGAGTGATCCCTTGCCGCAGACCCCGCACGACGAGGTCGTGTAGAAATTGCGTTCCACCCCGGTCTCGGGGGCTGCCACGCCCGGTGCCAGTGTGACGTCCAGGACGTTGTAGGTATTCGCGCCCTCGTCGTCGACGCCGTCGCAGTACCGCGCCGCAGCGATATCGGCACGCGATGCAATGACGCCCTCGGTCAGCAGGAAACCGTGGGCCAGTTCGACGTCGTGGCCCGGCGTACGCATCGTGACGGCAAGGGCTCTGCCGTCGACGCGCAGTTCCATCGGTTCCTCCACCACCAAGGTGTCGGGACGGTCGACTCGGTGTTCGCCGCGTATTCGGACGACGGGTCTGCGAGCGGTGATCCGGCCCATCAGTGCCGACTCGATACGCGGCGACGTCGAAAGCTCATACCTCGATTGTGGACCCTCGTGTCATCGGTCCGACGACTCGGTTGCCATTGCCTGCACGAGCGACACCAATCGCGGGTGTTCGGCGAGGTCGTCGACCAGCACTGCCGAGCCGTCGGAGTCGGCGAGCGGGACCTTCCAGTTGCCGTACTGGGTCTCGTCCGTACCCGGTTGGTTCTGAATGCGATGTTCACCGACCGCGTCGACGAGAGCGACGCCGATCAGCAGTGACGGGCTGCGCTGGACCAACCGGTGCAACGCCTCGACGGTCTCGTGGTTGTCGGCATCGGCAGCGAGTAAACCACGGGTACGGGCCAGGTCCAGGACCGCCTCTCGCGCACGGGAATCCACTTCCTTTTCCGCATCGATGTCTCGCTCGAGCAGGCCGAGTCGGGACCGCAGTTCGATGTGCTCGCCCTCGAGGTATCCGGCGGTGGGAGGCAGGTCGTGCGTCGTCACCGACGTCAGGCACAGAGTCCGGTAGTCCTCGGGCGGGATGGGTCCGGAATCATCGGCCTCGAACCACAGGATGGAGGTACCGAAGATTCCGCGCTCGGTGAGGTATTCCTGCACCATCGGCTCGAACACCCCGAGGTCCTCGCCGACCACTACCGCACCCGCGCGCTCGGCTTCGAGGGCGAGGATGCCGATCAGCGCCTCGTGGTCGTATTCGACATACGTTCCGCCGCCGGCGTTCTCGGCCTCCTGCGGAATCCACCACAACCGGAACAGGCCCAGGATGTGGTCGACGCGGATGCCCCCGGCGTGACGCAGAATCGTGCGCAGCATGTCTCGGTACGGGACGTAGGCCATCTCGCGCAGTCGATCCGGATCCCAGGGCGGTTGATTCCAGTTCTGGCCCTGTTGGTTGAAGTTGTCCGGCGGCGCGCCCACGGTGACTCCGGACACCAGTACGTCGCCGAGCGTCCACGCATCGGCGCCGCCGCGGGCGACTCCCACCGCGAGGTCGTGCATGACGCCGATCTCCATCCCGGCGTCGAGCGCGGCTCGCTGGGCAGCGGCCAGCTGCTCGTCACAGATCCACTGCAGCCACATGTGAAAGTCGATGCGCCCGGCCAGCTTTGCGCGTTGTTCGAGGACGAAATCGGTGCGTGGGTGCGCTGCGCGATCGGTCCATGCGGGATCGTTCGGGCCGAACTTCTCCGCCAGCGCGCTCCACACCGCAAAATCCCGGAGCCCGGTGCCCTCGCGTTCGACGAACGCCCGGAACGCGGACTCGCGGGCCGGACTGCGCTCGACCTTGTGGACGCGTTCGAGGGCGCGGAGCTTGGCCTTGAACGTCGCGTCCCGGTTCAGCTTCTTGGTGCGAACGTTCGCCTTGTCGAATCGAGCCGCGGCATCCTGGATCTTGCCGAACTGCTTGGGCGAGAGCAGCGCCGTCTCCCGAATGTTCTCGACACGGATGTACAGCGGATTGAAGAAGCGTCGCGTGGTCGGTAGATACGGAGAGGCCTCCACGGGCGTCGTCGGCCGGTCGGCGTGCAGCGGATTGACCAGCAGATAGTCGAATCCATGCACGCGGCCGGCGATGTCGACCATGTCCTCGAGGTCGGCGAGATCACCGATGCCCCACGAACGCGTCGAGCGCACCGAATACAGCTGTGCCAGCAGACCGGTACGTTGCCTGTCGGCAAGTTCGGCATTGGGCGACAACGACTTCGGTGTGACCACGACGACCGTGTCCGAGGTTCGGACGGTGTTGTCCTCACCGATCGTCGTCGCAGTGAGGCTGTGCCATCCCAGCGGGGCATCGCCGGGCACCACGAACGTGGCACGTCCGATCAGCCGTCCGTCCACCTCGCGCGGATCGACCCAGACGTCGGCCTGCGGTACCTCGATGGCGTCGCCGTCCTCGGACACCATCGACACTTCCACCGGATTGCCGTGTGGCACATGCACCCACACCGTCGCGTCGGTGCCCTGGGTCGTGACGACCACGGGCGGAAGCAGGCGACGCCACGGTGCGTTCTCGATGTCCTCCAGTGCCCGATCGACATCCTCGGTGGTTTCGGTCGCGTAACCGCGTGCAGCCAATACCTGCCGCAGGGTCGCGTCGCTCACGTCGTGCTCGGTGTCGTCCCAGCCTCGGTACGACGTCGACGTACCGAGCCGCTGGGCGAGAGTCCGTAGGGCCTGCGAGTAATCCTCATCCGAATGTGCCACGGTGTCGATCGTGCCAGTTCGACGGGCGCACGTCACCCGCACCGGTCGGCCGTTCACCGCAGGTTCGTTCCGCGGTGCGTTCGGGGGCGACACTCGCGTACTGCGAGGGTTGAAAGCTTCCCCGCTGGGTAGTCTTGCTCGGCACACGAGAAACGAACTGCTTGGCGACGATGGGAAGTGCGGATGGCTGGGGTCAGCAAGATCGAAGAACTGGAGCGAGATTCCGGTGCACCGGTCGAGCTGAGGGTGCGCGCCGAAGCCGACCAATTGCCGGTGGTGCGGGCCGTCGCGGAGACTCTCGTGGTGCTCAGTGACTTCACTCTCGACGACATCGCCGACGTGAAACTCGTCGTAGACGAGGTGTGCTCCCAGCTCATCAAAGGTTCGGTCGCCGACGCGGAACTCTCGTGCAGGTTCTCCGTCAACGATGCCGGGATCCGAATCGTCGTGACGTCCACGCTGACTCCGACGTCGGTCCCGAAGCAGGACAGCTTCGGTTGGCACGTATTGCAAACTCTCGCAGACTCCATCGAACTCCGCGCCGACGACGCGATCGACGACGTTGCCGGCCGCACCGTCGCGATCGACGTGGTCAAGCGGAGGAGCAAGGTCTAGTGCCGGTGCCGCAGGAACGAAGCACACGGCGAGAGTCCGACGATTACAGCGACGTGGTCGCACTGATCCAGCAGATGCAGGCGCTGGACGAGAATTCACCGCAGCGTTCCGTGCTGCGTGACCGCATCATCACGCGCTGCCTTCCTCTCGCCGAACACATCGCGCGCCGATTCGGTGGGCGCGGTGAAGCGCACGAGGACCTCTTGCAGGTGTCCAGGCTGGGTCTGGTCAATGCAGTCGACCGGTTCGACATCGAGCGTGGGTCGGATTTCGTCTCGTTCGCCGTCCCCACCATCATGGGCGAAGCACGTCGCTACTTCCGCGACGCCGGCTGGTCGGTACGGGTACCGCGACGCATGAAAGAGCTGAACTCGATGATCTCGCAGGCGGTGGGATCGTTGTCGCAGAAGCTCGGTCGCGCCCCGACCGCGAGCGAAATCGCCGCCGAACTCGGGATCGACGTCAAGGAAGCATCGCAGGCACTGCTTGCCCGCAGCGCGTATCAGACCGTGTCGGTCGATTCGGTGGTGAGCGAGGATCGCCTCCCGCTGATGGACACGCTCGGTGCCGACGACCCGGAACTCGAGAAGATGGAAAGCTACCTCGCTGTGCGGCCCGCACTGGAGAAGCTGCCCGAGCGCGAGCGTCGCATCGTGGTGCTCCGGTTCTTCGGGTCGATGACGCAGACGCAGATCGCCGAGAAGGTCGGAATTTCGCAGATGCACGTATCGCGAATTCTGGCGCGCACGCTCGCTCAGTTGCGTGAGGATCTCGGCGAGGACTGAACCGGGCACAGCCGACGCGGAACGATCTGTTGCCACTACTGTCGTTCGCATGAGTGTCTACGACAACATCGACGAGTACATCGCGGCCCGACGTGTCACGGGGTTGGCGGTGGATCGCAGTGGTTCTCGTGCGGTCGTTGTCGTTGCTGCTCTGAGTGATTCGCGCACCGAGTACCGAACGTCGCTGTGGGAGATCGACGTGGACGGGCGTTCCCCGGCGCGGCGAATCACCCACGGCGAGCTGGGCGAGAGCGCGCCGGTGTTCACCGCGTCCGGGGATCTGATGTTCTCGCGCCGCTCCAGCGAGGAGGATCCGGCACAATTGTGGATACTGCCCGCCGCCGGCGGGGAGGCCCACGTGGTCGAGACCCGGTCGGCGGGAATCGGTGACGTGCGAGCGGCACGGTCCGTCGATCGGTTCGCCGGCTTCTCGCCGGTGTTCGGCTCGTCCACGACAGACGTGGACGACGACGGCCTGCGTACCGAGCGCAAGACGAACAAGGTGGATGCAATCCTGCACACCGGTGTGCCGGTGCGTTTCTGGGATCACGATCTCGGTCCCGCAACCCCGCATCTGTTCGCAGGCGAGACGGAAACCGACCTCGAGTCGGCACCACTGCGTGATCTGACGCGTGACGCGGCAGGCGCTCTGCAGGAAGCGGCCTTCGACATCAGCGCCGACGGCACTTTCGTCGTCTCCACGTGGTCGGTGCCCGGCCCGCTGGCAACCGTCCGCACGATACTGGTGCGCATCGACACCGGTACCGGAGAACGGACCACGATCGTCGACGACGCGGATGCCGATCTGGGTGCACCGGCCATCTCGCCCGACGGCCGTGCCGTCGCGTTCGTCCGTGAATCGATCTCGACTCCCGAACAAGCGCCACGAATGACGTTGCAGCAGTACGAGTTCGGTACGGACTCCGTCACCGATCTCGCTCCGGGCTGGGATCGATGGCCGATCGGTCCGGTCTGGCTGCCGGACGGGTCCGGCGTGTTGGTCACCGCGGACGACGACGGCCGGTCGCCGATCTTCGTGATCGAGGCGGGTGCGGAGCCGCGTCGTCTGACGCATACCGACGACGCGTACACCCACATCCATGTGTCGTCGGACGGAAAGCGCGTAGTCGCT
Organism: Rhodococcus sp. JG-3; assembly: GCF_000482405.1. NCBI lineage: Bacteria > Bacillati > Actinomycetota > Actinomycetes > Mycobacteriales > Nocardiaceae > Rhodococcus > Rhodococcus sp. JG-3. The sequence continues at coordinate 3,935,909 of NZ_KI519398.1, read as the reverse complement.
GTGGCCGCCTCGTATCTGGCCGCCCCGCACCCGGTCTCGATCGACCTGTCCGACGGCACGGTGGTCGACCTCGACGCCGGAATCGACAACGGCCCGCTGCCCGGCACGTTGACCGAGATCGAGACCGTCGTCGAGGACGGCAGTCGAGTCCGAGGATGGCTGGCGCTGCCGCACGGTGTGTCGGACGATTCGCCCGCGCCGCTGCTGCTGTGGGTGCACGGCGGCCCACTGGGTTCGTGGAACACGTGGTCCTGGCGGTGGAACCCATGGCTGATGGTGGCGCGAGGGTACGCGGTGCTGCTCCCGGATCCGGCGTTGTCCACCGGCTACGGCCAGAACTTCGTGCAGCGTGGTTGGGGCGCGTGGGGCAGTGCCCCGTTCACCGATCTGATGGCGTTGACCGATGTGGCGGTTGCCCGAACCGATATCGACGACACGCGCACCGCCGCAATGGGTGGCTCGTTCGGCGGGTACATGGCCAACTGGATCGCCGGGCACACCGACCGATTCGACGCCATCGTCACCCACGCCAGTCTGTGGGCACTCGATCAGTTCGGACCGACGACCGACGCACCGTGGTACTGGGCGCGGGAGATGTCCCCCGAGATGGCGGTGGAGAACTCTCCGCACCTGTTCGTCGCGGACATCTCGACGCCGATGCTGGTCATCCACGGTGACAAGGACTATCGCGTGCCGATCGGCGAGGGCCTACGATTGTGGTACGAACTGCTCAGCGAATCGGGACTGCCCGCCGACGACGACGGTCAGACCGAGCACCGATTCCTGTACTTCCCCGGCGAGAACCACTGGATTCTGACGCCTCAACACGCCAAGGTCTGGTACGAGGTGGTACTGGCATTTCTGGCAGGGCATGTCCTGGGCGAGAGCGCGTCGATGCCGCGAATACTGGGCCACTAGAATCGACCGGTGACCAGTTCAGCGCCAGAGACCCCAGACAACCCAGCCGACCGTTTGCCCAAGAGCTGGGACCCCAGCGAGGTAGAGGCCGAGCTGTACCGGGGTTGGGTGGATGCCGGTTATTTCGAGGCCGATGCCACCAGCGACAAGCCGCCGTACTCCATCGTGCTGCCGCCGCCCAACGTCACGGGCAGCCTGCACATGGGCCACGCCCTCGACCACACGTTGATGGACGCGCTGAGTCGGCGCAAGCGCATGCTCGGGTACGAGGTGCTGTGGCTCCCGGGAATGGACCACGCGGGCATCGCCACGCAGTCGGTGGTGGAGAAGCAGCTCGCCGCCGACGGAAAGACCAAGGAAGAGTTCGGTCGCGAACTGTTCATCGACAAGGTGTGGGACTGGAAGCGCGAGTCGGGCGGCACGATCGGCGGCCAGATGCGTCGTATCGGCGACGGTGTCGACTGGAGCCGTGAGCGATTCACCATGGACGACGGCCTGTCCGAGGCCGTGCAGACCATGTTCAAGCGCATGTTCGACGACGGTCTGATCTACCGCGCCGAGCGGCTGGTCAACTGGTCGCCGGTGTTGCAGACGGCCATCTCCGACATCGAGGTGAAGTTCGAGGACGTCGAGGGTGAACTCGTCTCGCTTCGATACGGGTCGCTGGACGACTCCGAACCGCACGTCATCGTGGCCACCACTCGAGTGGAGACGATGCTCGGCGACACTGCTGTGGCGGTGCACCCCGACGACGAGCGCTACCGGGCTCTGGTGGGCACCACCCTCGAGCACCCGTTCACCGGACGAAGAATACCGATCATCGCCGACGACTACGTCGATCCCGAATTCGGTACCGGCGCAGTGAAAATCACTCCGGCGCACGACCCCAACGACTTCGAGATGGGCGTTCGGCACTCACTGCCGATGCCGTCGATCATGGACAAGGCCGGCCGCATCGCCGATACCGGAACACAGTTCGACGGTATGGACCGATTCGAGGCGCGTGTCAAGGTCCGTGAGGCCCTGGCCGAGCAAGGCCGAGTGGTCGCCGAGAAGCGCCCGTACCTGCACAGCGTCGGACACTCCGAGCGCAGCGGTGAGCCGATCGAGCCGCGTCTGTCGCTGCAGTGGTGGGTCAAGGTCGACACCCTGGCCAAGGCGGCCGGTGACGCAGTTCGCAACGGCGACACCGTCATTCATCCCAAGAGTCAAGAGCCGCGCTGGTTCGCCTGGGTCGACAACATGCACGATTGGTGCATCTCGCGTCAGCTGTGGTGGGGCCACCGAATTCCGATCTGGTACGGCCCCGACGGCGAGACGGTGTGCCTGGGACCGGGGGAGACCCCACCCGAGGGGTGGGAGCAGGACCCCGACGTCCTCGACACCTGGTTCTCTTCCGGCCTGTGGCCCTTCTCGACGATGGGCTGGCCGGAGGCCACCCCCGAACTGGAGAAGTTCTATCCGACCGGCGTACTCGTCACCGGCTACGACATTCTGTTCTTCTGGGTCGCCCGGATGATGATGTTCGGCACCTACGTCGGAGCCGACGACGCCATCACCGCAGGAAAGCAGGGCCCACAGGTTCCGTTCCGAGATGTCTTCCTGCACGGACTGATTCGCGATCAGTTCGGTAAGAAGATGTCCAAGTCTCGGGGCAACGGCATCGATCCGCTCGACTGGGTCGACCGCTTCGGCGCGGATGCACTGCGGTTCACGCTGGCCCGCGGTGCCAACCCGGGTGCCGACATGTCCGTCGGCGAGGATCATGCGCAATCCTCGCGCAACTTCGCCAACAAACTGTTCAACGCCACCAAGTTCGCCCTGATGAACGGCGCAGCGCCGGCCGAGCTGCCGTCGCGCGCCACACTCACCGACGCCGACCGTTGGATCCTCGACCGACTCGATCAGGTTCGAGCAGAGGTGGATTCGGCGTTCGATCGCTACGAGTTCAGCAAGGCGTGCGAGGCGCTCTACCACTTCACGTGGGACGAGGTCTGCGACTGGTACCTCGAAATTGCGAAGGTGCAGTTCGCCGACGAGAGCATCGCCGAATCCACCCGTGGAGTCCTGGGCAACGTTCTCGACGCGGTGCTGCGCCTGCTGCACCCGGTCGTCCCGTTCGTGACCGAGACCCTGTGGAAGGTGCTGACCGGGGGAGAGTCCCTGGTGGTCGCCACGTGGCCGACCCCTGCCGCCGATCCGGTCGATCCTGTTGCCGCGCAACGCATCGAGGACATGCAGCGGCTCATCACCGAAATTCGTCGGTTCCGCAGCGATCAGGGGCTCAAGCCCTCGCAGAAGGTCGCCGCTCGCATCGTCGGAGTGGGTGACGCCGACCTGGAGGGCCAGATCTCGGCAGTGACCTCGCTGGCCCGGTTGACCGAGCCGGGTGCGGACTTCGCGGCGACGGCATCGGTGGAGGTGCGTACGAGCAAGGCCACCGTCGTCGTCGAGCTCGACACCTCGGGCACGGTCGATCTGGTCGCCGAACGCGCGCGACTGGTGAAGGATCTCGCCGCTGCGGAGAAGGAGTTGGCCCAGACGACCGGCAAACTGGGCAACGAGGCATTTCTGGCCAAAGCCCCGGATGCGGTGGTGGACAAGATCAGAACTCGTCAGACGATCGCTCGCGAAGAGATCGCGCGCATCGGCGCGCGCCTCGAATCGATGGGAAGCTAAGTGACCGAGCCGGACGACGCCCTGCCGTCACCACCACCGACCCCGGTCGACCTGGCCGAGCTCGCACTCGTCGAGGCCGAGCTCGACAAGCGTTGGCCCGAAACGAAGATCGAGCCGTCCACCGCCCGAATCTCGGCGCTGATGGACCTGCTCGGTTCTCCGCAGAAGGCGTATCCGTCGATCCACGTGGCCGGAACCAACGGCAAGACGTCCGTCACCCGCATGATCGATGCGTTGCTGACCGCTTTCCATCGGCGTACCGGCCGCACCACCAGCCCGCATCTGCAGATGGCTACCGAGCGGATCAGTATCGACGGCCGTCCGGTGTCCCCGCGCACCTACGTGGACACCTACAACGAGATCGCACCGTTCGTCGAGATGATCGATGCACAGTCCGAGGCCGCCGGTGGACCGCGGATGAGCAAGTTCGAGGTCGTCACCGCCATGGCATTCGCGGCCTTCGCCGAGGCACCCGTCGAGGTCGCCGTCATCGAAACCGGGCTGGGCGGCCGCTGGGATGCCACCAACGTGGTCGACGGTGAGATCGCCGTCATCACCCCGATCGGTCTCGACCACGTCGAATTCCTCGGGGACGATCTGTCCACGATCGCGGGGGAGAAGGCCGGCATCATCAAGAAGGCACCGGAACTACTCGTGCCACGGGACACGGTGGCCATCCTCGCCAAGCAGGAACCCGAGGTGTCCGAGGTCCTGCTTAGTGCGGCGGTGCAGGCAGACGCTGCCGTGGCACGGGCCGGATCGGAGTTCACCGTTCTCGGTCGGCAGATAGCCGTGGGCGGACAACAGCTGGAGTTGCAGGGGCTGGGCGGTGTCTACACCGACATCTTCCTGCCGTTGCACGGAGAGCACCAGGCGCACAACGCCTCTCTCGCTCTCGCAGCAGTCGAGGCATTCTTCGGGGCGGGCCCGGACCGTCAACTCGACCAGGACACCGTGCGCGAAGCCTTTGCGACCGTGGTCAATCCCGGTCGTCTCGAGCGAGTACGCAACGCGCCCACGGTGTTTCTCGATGCCGCGCACAACCCGCACGGGGCCGCTGCACTGGCGGCCGCCCTGACCGACGAATTCGACTTCCGCAAACTCGTCGGAGTCGTCAGTGTCATGGCGGACAAGGATGTCGGCGCGATCCTCGAAGCATTGGAACCGGTGTTCGACGACATCGTCGTCACCCACAACGGGTCCGGTCGAGCGATGGATGTCGACGCGTTGGCCGACATAGCCGTGGCCAAGTTCGGCGACGAGCGGGTCGTGGTGGCGTCGACGCTGCCCGATGCGCTCGAGACGGCGATCGGGTTGGCCGAAGAAGTGGCCGAGCCCGGCGAAGCCGTGTCCGGTGCCGGGGTCGTCGTCACCGGCTCGGTGGTGACCGTGGGCGCAGCGCGCACGTTGTTCGGAAAGGATCCCGCGTGAGCGAAGCAGAGTTTCGACCACCGACAACCGACCCGTGGAAGGGGTTTCGCGGTGTGTCGGCGGGCACACTCGTACTGGAAGCGATCGTGACTCTGCTCGCTCTTCCGGTCGTGGCGACTCTCGGCGGCGGCGCAACGTGGTTCTCGACCACCTATATCGTGGCGCTCGCCGTGGTGATGATTCTGGCCGCGGGAAAACAGGGCGAACCCTGGGCGATGAAGCTCAACCTCGCGTTGCAGTTCTTCGTGATGGCCGGGGCCGTGTTCCATCTGTCCATCGGTGCCGTGGGTCTGATCTTCCTTGCCGTGTGGCTGTATCTGCTCTATCTGCGCCGGGACATCACCGAACGCATTCGACGCGGCATGCTGCCCGGGCAACGCGACTGACACCGGACCGGTCGGTTGGGGCCATGCGCCTCGCGACCGGGTGCCGGTGTCCATTACTGTCGTCGACGTGACCGATCGCACCCTAGTACTGATCAAGCCAGACGGAGTTGCCCGGCGTTACGTAGGAGAGATCCTCGGCCGCGTGGAGAAGAAGGGTCTGAGCATCGTCGCCCTCGAGCTCAAGACCGTCTCTCGCGACGTGGCCTCGGCTCACTACGCGGAGCACGAGAGCAAGCCGTTCTTCCCCGACCTTCTCGAGTTCATCACCTCCGGGCCCGTGGTGGCCGCGGTTCTCGAAGGCCCCCGTGCCATCGAAGCCTTCCGTCAGATCGCCGGCGGCACGGATCCGGTTGCCAAAGCAGTTCCCGGCACCATCCGAGGTGACCTGGCCCTCGATGGTCAGCAGAACCTGGTACACGGATCCGATTCGGTGGAATCCGCAGAGCGCGAGATCGCCCTGTGGTTCCCCGACCTGACCGCCTCCTAGAAGCCCGTCGCAGAGCACTTCCGCAGTCACGCCGCACCCGCTCGAAGTCCGATCGGTGCGGCGTGGCTCGTATGGATCATCGCGTGTGGGATACTCGACGGAGATCGACCCCACAGCACTTGTACGTTCACACGCTCCACCTCTGTTCAGCTCCACCGAAGTTCGCTAGAGAAAAAGTGCTCGTGGGATCGATCGGATGACTGTCGTCGACCCGCTGCCCGTCATCGCAGAGTCGCGAACGAGAGACAGGCTCGTTCGCGTTCATGCTTGATGATCAGGCGCTCGGATCGCCGAGACACCACCATCCAGCCAGGCACTGCACACGCCGTCGTCGGCCACCGAGATTCACGAGGTGGCTCAAACGATTTGTGGAGAGCGAGACCGAACAGCTGACGTCCAACCCGACGTGAGTACACAAGGATTGCCCTCGCGTGGCCGCGTCACACCCGATTTCGGATGAACGCGCCCGGGGGCCCGAGGAGACTACGTGGCCGATCAAAGCCCGCCCGAAGATGTACAGAGCACGAACGCAGGAAATCCGGAGGACACCGACGCGGTGTCGTCCGCGAAATCCGACGCGGTTTCCGTGCAACCCGACACCATCGAATTGCCGACCAGGCTGCGTGTGCATGCACTGGCGAAGATTCTGGGTGTGACCAGCAAGCAGTTGCTCGTCACTCTCGGTGAGCTCGGCATCGAAGCCCGCAGCGCGCAGTCGAGTCTGAGCCGAGACGTTGCCGAGTCGGTGCGCGATTCGGTGAACGGGCCGACCGCACCCGTCCTCGATGCCTCCGCAGCGGAGTCGCCGGCACCGGATGCGTCGACAGACCAGCAGCCCGAGCCCGCATCGGTAGAGGTGCCGGCCGAGACGGCTCCCTCGATAGAGGTCCCCGCTGCCGAGGCAACGCTGTTCACCAGCGCGCCCACGGCCGAGCCCGAGGCCGCCCAACCCACGGCCACGACCTTCGCGACGCCGGTGTTCCTGCAGCCGGCAGCGGCAGAGCCAGCAGCAGAATCGGCGGATGCGCCGTCCGAGGCCCCCGCACGGCGTCGACGTAGTCGCAAGGCCGCACCCAAGGACGAGGCACCGTCCGACAACAACGCTGCGTCCGACAACAAGGCCACGGAAAAGCCCGCAACCGGCGAGTCGCCCGTCGCCGAGAACGTCTCGACGGTCGCCTCCGACACCGCCGCGCAGGCCACCGCTGTGTCCGGTGCTCCCGTGTCCGAGTCCGGTGCATCGGATGCGTCGTCCGACGAGTCCGGGGCTTCCTCGGCAGCGGACGGCTCGGGAGACGACGACGACCAGTCTCAGCCCCGTCGCCGTCGGCGCGGTCGCCGCGGTCGTGGGCGTGGACGCGGAGAGCAGTCGTCCGACGACAACTCGACCGACGAGAACTCGACCGACGAGGATTCGGACGACACCGACTCCGAGACGGACAGCAGCACGTCCACCTCTTCGGCAGACGGCGAGTCCACCGGAGCGGACGCAACCGACGATTCCGATGCCGACGAGACCTCCGGCGACGACCAGCCCTCGAGTTCGGGACGGCGTTCACGTCGATCGCGGTCACGCGGCCGCGGGTCCGATCGGCAGAACTCCACGACCGACGCCACCGCCGACGGGTCGGACAACCAGGGCGAGGACAGTGACGACGAGTCCGAGTCCGGCGCTCAGGACAACTTCGGCGACTCCGACAACGGTGATTCCGACAACGGTGATTCGGACGGAGACGGCTCGAGCCGTCGTCGTCGGCGTCGCCGCCGTCGTAAGACCGGAGCCGAGGCCGCTGCGGAAGCAGCTGCCTCGTCCGAGGACGACCCGCCCAACACCGTCGTGCACGAACGCGAGCCGCGCAACAAGAGCCGCGCACCGCGCGACGAGGTGCAGGGCATCTCCGGTTCGACTCGGCTCGAGGCCAAGCGGCAGCGTCGCCGTGACGGCCGCGATGCCGGGCGACGTCGTCCGCCGATCCTCACCGAGTCCGAGTTCCTGGCGCGCCGCGAATCCGTGGACCGCGTCATGGTCGTGCGCGAGAAGGCGACACCGGATCACCCGCTGACCACACAGGTTGCCGTGCTCGAAGACGGCGTGTTGGTCGAGCATTTCGTCACCAGCAGTGCCACCGCGTCGATGGTCGGCAACGTCTACCTGGGCCGCGTTCAGAACGTGCTGCCCAGCATGGAAGCAGCGTTCATCGACATCGGTCGTGGTCGTAACGGTGTGCTGTACGCAGGCGAGGTCAACTGGGACGCCGCCGGTCTCGGCGGAAGCGCGCGCAAGATCGAGCAGGCCCTCAAGCCGGGCGATCAGGTTCTGGTGCAGGTCAGCAAGGACCCGGTGGGCCACAAGGGCGCCCGCTTGACGACTCAGCTGTCGTTGGCCGGACGCTTCCTCGTCTACGTTCCCGGTGGCAGTTCCACCGGAATCAGCCGCAAGCTGCCCGACACCGAGCGCAAGCGACTCAAGGAAATTCTGCGCGACATCGTTCCCCCCGAGGCCGGCGTCATCATCAGGACCGCGGCCGAGGGCGTCAGCGAGGAAGAACTCGCGCGCGACGTGACGCGGCTGCAGGCCCAGTGGGCCAGCATCGAAGAGCGGTCCGCGAACGCCGAAACAGGCAAGGGCGTGCAGCCGCAGACGCTGTACGAAGAGCCCGACATGTTGGTGAAGGTCATTCGCGACCTCTTCAACGAGGACTTCTCGAAGCTCGTCATCGAGGGCGACAAGGCGTGGACGACCACGTCGAACTACGTGGAAACCGTGGCTCCGGACATGATGGAGCGCCTGCAGCGATACGAGGCCAACGGCAGCTCCGTGGACGTGTTCGCAGCTCACCGCATCGACGAACAGCTGGCCAAGGCCCTCGATCGCAAGGTGTGGTTGCCCTCGGGCGGCACGCTGGTGATCGATCGCACCGAGGCGATGACGGTCGTCGACGTCAACACCGGAAAGTTCACCGGCTCCGGCGGCAACCTGGAAGAGACCGTCACCCGCAACAACATCGAGGCGGCCGAGGAAGTCGTTCGGCAGATGCGTCTGCGCGACATCGGCGGCATGATCGTCGTCGACTTCATCGACATGGTGCTGGAATCGAACCGCGATCTGGTGCTACGCCGCCTGACCGAGGCGTTGGGCCGTGATCGGACCCGTCATCAGGTGTCGGAGGTGACCTCGCTCGGTCTGGTGCAGATGACGCGCAAGAAGCTCGGCACGGGGTTGGTCGAGGCCTTCTCCACCACGTGCGAGCACTGCCAGGGTCGCGGAATCATCGTGCATCCGTTCCCGATCGACGCCAAGCCGGACTCCGACGGTGGACGCCCGAGCTCGTCACGTTCGGACTCGAACGGTTCGGGCAACGGCAGCAGGCGTCGACGCGGCAAGGACGCCAAGTCCGATGGAAACGATCGGTCCGACAACACCGAGCGGTCGACGCCGAACGGACAGTCGGGCACGACGGACGGGACCGACCACCCGGTGGTCGACCCGTCGATCAAGCGGGCACACCCCGTGGCTCTGGCGATGGCAGCGCATCACGACGACGTGGTGGCCGATGTCAGCCCCGCGGAGGTCTCGCAGGCATCGTCCGGCTCCGCCGGTGAACAGGACGAGTCGGTCACCGTGGTCTCGGCCGAGGACGTCGCTGTCGCCGCAGCGGCGAACGAGGACGCGGACGCCGCGCAGGCAACCGTGGACAGCGCGCAGGCTCACGAGCCGGCGCCGGCTGCAGAATCCGTCGGCGACGGCGGTTCCGCGGATACCGGGGCGACGCAGTCCTCCGACGACACCCCCGCTCAGCCGGAGCCGGTGGTGGCCACCCCACGACGGGGTCGACGGGTGGCGCGGAAGGCCGCCGCGCCGACCAGTGCTGCGCCGGATGCCGGTGTGCTGATGGTGGTTTCGGCCACGGCAGACGCCGACGATATTGCCGACGCAGGTTCGGTCGGCGGTGACACGGTGGCCGATTCAGCACCGCTGACAGCGGCGGCGGAGCAGCCTGTCGAGCAGGTGGACGTGCCGACCGCACGTCCGCGCAGGAGACGGGCAGCGGCACGTCCGGCAGGCCCGCCGGTGGACATCGATGTGTAGGGGTCGAGGCGGTTTGACCCTGGCCGTCTCTCTGCCGTAACCTTGATAAGTCGCTCCCGGTGACACTGTCTTGTTGTGCCTAGCGGTCCTGCAAGTGGAAACAGTTCTCGAGTGGTTCGGATGCAGTTCGGTCCGAATCGGCCGAATGGGAGCAAGCAAACACGTTTTACCAGACCAGTCGCGGTGCCATGCGCAACGCGAGCAAGTTCGAAAAAGCAAGGGGTAGCCCTCCGATGGCAACGTACGCGATCGTCAAGACCGGCGGAAAGCAGTACAAGGTCGCTGTTGGTGACCTCGTCAAGGTCGAGAAGATCGAGGGAGCGCCCGGCACTGCTGTCTCGCTTGCTCCGGTCCTCGTCGTAGACGGATCCGACCTGACCACAGATGCAGACAAGCTGGCAAAGATCTCGGTCGCCAGTGAGATCGTCGAGCACACCAAGGGCCCGAAGATCCGCATCCACAAGTTCAAGAACAAGACCGGATACCACAAGCGTCAGGGACACAGGCAGAAGCTGACTGTCCTCAAGGTCACCGGCATCAAGTAACCAGGTCTTACCGGACCCGAGTTCTTTTCAGCTGATTCACCCCGAGGAGGGTATGCAACATGGCACATAAGAAGGGTGCATCAAGCTCCCGTAACGGTCGCGACTCGAACGCACAGCGCCTCGGCGTCAAGCGTTTCGGCGGCCAGACCGTCGGCGCAGGCGAGATCCTGGTCCGCCAGCGCGGCACGCACTTCCACCCCGGCGTCAACGTCGGCCGTGGCGGCGACGACACCTTGTTCGCACTCGCTCCCGGCGCAGTCGAATTCGGTGCCAAGCGCGGACGCAAGACCGTGAACATCGTTCCGGTCACTGTAGAGGCCTAGTCCTTCTGCAGCTCGCGCTCACGATGACCGGCACGGCAGGCAACTGCCCGGGTCGGACGTCCACCGCGCACGTTCACAGCTCCCGATAGGGGCGGACCAGGGTCACGAGACCGGTCCGCCCCTATCGCTTTTTTCACCCCGTTTTTCTTCCAGAAAGGATCGAAGACAGCTATGTCACGATTCATCGACCGCGTGGTGCTGCACGTCAGCGCCGGCAAAGGTGGCAACGGCTGCTCTTCGGTTCACCGCGAGAAGTTCAAGCCTCTCGGCGGCCCGGACGGCGGCAACGGCGGTCAGGGTGGCGGAGTCATCTTCGTCGTCGACAGCAACGTCCACACATTGCTCGACTTCCACTTCTCCAGCCATGCGAAGGCCGGCAACGGAACTCAGGGCATGGGCGGAAACCGAGAAGGGGCCAACGGAGAGGACCTGATTCTCAAGGTCCCCGACGGCACCGTCGTGCTCGACAAGAAGGGCAACGTCCTCGCCGACATGATCGGTGAGGGAACGCGTTTCGACGCCGCTCCCGGCGGGCGCGGCGGGCTCGGCAACGCAGCACTGGCGTCCAAGGCTCGTCGAGCGCCCGGTTTCGCTCTGCTCGGCGAAGAGGGCATCGAACGCGAACTCGTCCTCGAACTCAAGTCCGTCGCCGACGTCGGCCTCGTCGGATTCCCGTCGGCCGGTAAGTCCTCGTTGGTTTCGGTTTTTTCCGCAGCGAAGCCGAAGATCGCCGACTACCCGTTCACCACACTGGTGCCCAACCTCGGTGTCGTCTCCAGTGGAGACACCACGTTCACCGTCGCCGACGTCCCCGGACTGATCCCCGGCGCGAGTCAGGGCCGCGGTCTCGGACTGGACTTTCTGCGTCACCTCGAGCGATGCGCTGTGCTCGCACACGTAGTCGATTGCGCGACACTGGATCCGGGCCGTGACCCGATCTCCGACGTCGACGCTCTCGAAGCGGAGCTGGCGGCCTACAAGCCGGCCCTGTCCGGTGATGCCAGCCTCGGTGATCTCGCCGACCGGCCCCGCATCGTCGTACTGAACAAGGCAGACATTCCCGAGGGTGCCGAGCTCGCCGAAATGGTCACCGCGGAATTCGAGTCTCGCGGCTGGCCGGTGTTCACCATCTCCGCAGTGACGCGCGCCGGTCTCAAGCCTCTGACGTTCGCGTTGGCGAAGCTCGTCGAGGATTACCGCACAGCGCACCCGGCACCGGAGCCGCGGCGTCAGGTGCTGCGTCCCGTCGCACGAAACGACGACAGCTTCAAGGTCGTCAAGGATCCGGACATCCCGGACGGCTTCATCGTGCGCGGTACCCGTCCGGAACGGTGGGTGCGCCAGACGCAGTTCACCAATGACGAGGCTGTCGGCTACCTCGCGGACCGCCTCGCGCGGCTCGGCGTCGAGGATGCACTGATCAAGGCGGGCGCTCAGCCGGGCGCGTCGGTCACCATCGGCGACGTGTCCTTCGATTGGGAACCGCAGACCCCGGCCGGTGTCGAGATCACGATGACCGGTCGCGGCACCGATGCTCGACTCGATCAGGTCGAGCGCATCGGTGCCTCCGAGCGCAAGCACGCCCGTCAGGTTCGCCGCGGGCTCGATACCGAACAGGAGTAGACGAGGTGTCGGTGCGTGAATCCGATTCGCCCGCAGAGGCTCTCACCGATACCCGTCGTACGATCGCCGACGCCAAGCGCATCGTGGTCAAGATCGGATCCTCGGCGCTCACCAGCCTCGATGCCGGTCTCGATCTGGCTCGACTGGACCTGTTGGCCGACGCCATCGAGTCGCGGATGCGTAGCGGCACCGACGTGGTCGTCGTCTCGTCGGGCGCGATCGGTGCAGGCATGGCACCACTCGGCCTCACCAGACGCCCGCGTGACCTCGCAACGAAGCAGGCTGCGGCGAGCGTAGGTCAGCTTGCTCTGGTCCACGCCTGGAGTTCGTCGTTCCACCGGTACGGCCGCACGGTCGGGCAGGTGTTGCTGACCGCCGAGGACATCGCGCGGCGAACCAATCACCGTAATGCGCAGCGCACCTTGGATCGGCTACGGTCGCTCGGCGCAGTAGCGATCGTCAACGAGAACGACACCGTGGCCACCGCCGAGATTCGGTTCGGTGACAACGATCGGTTGGCGGCACTCGTGGCACACCTCGTCGGTGCCGACGCGCTGTTCCTGCTCTCGGATGTGGACGGGCTGTACGACGGTGACCCGCGTAAGGGCTCGGCCACGTTGATCCCCGAGGTGACCAGCCCGGAGGATCTGGACGGCGTCGTCGCCGGGTCCGGGGGAGCGCTCGGTACCGGCGGTATGGCCTCCAAACTCTCTGCTGCGCGCCTGGCGGCCGACGCCGGGGTTCCGGTGCTGCTGGCCGCGGCATCCGATGCTGCTCACGCTCTGACGACATCCGCAGTGGGCACCGCCTTCGCGGCGCGCCCGACGCGGTTGTCGGCACGAAAGTTCTGGGTGCGGCATGCGGCCGACGCGGCAGGTGAGCTACACCTCGATGCCGGTGCCGTGCGAGCAGTCGTCGAGCGGCGCAGGTCGTTGTTGTCTGCGGGGATCACGGCCGTGTCCGGTTCTTTTCACGGCGGAGACGTCGTCTCTCTCGTCGATACCGACGGTGTACTGGTGGCCCGTGGGGTCGTCGCCTACGACTCCGGGGAGTTGTCCGGAATGCTCGGGCGGTCCACGGGGGAGTTGGCCGCGGAGCTACAGCGTCCGGTGGTTCACGCGGACGATCTCGTCCGCGCCTGATCGGACGCGTCGGCCAGCGCTGTCGCTGTTTCCGAACAGCCGGTATGCAGTGTGAGAGAGGCGAATTCGTCGCCACGGGTAGAACCCCGATTGACGATGACAACGGGCGTGCCGGTCTTGAACGCGTGTCTGACGAATCGCAGGCCCGACATCACGGTCAGCGAGGACCCCAGCACCAGCAGCGCGTCGCTGCGATCGACGAGGTCGAAGGCCTCGGCGACGCGCGGTTTGGGGACACTCTCGCCGAAATAGACGATGTCGGGTTTGAGTATGCCGGAACAGGATTCGCAATCGACCATCCGAAAATGCGCGGTGGACGAGATGATCGCGTCGGCGTCGGGTGCGATCTCGACGCCCTCGGCCGGAGCAACGGATTCGACGAAGCCGGGGTTGGCTCGATCCAAGCGTCTGGCCAACTCGAACCTCGACACCAACCGCTCGCAGTTCAGGCAGCGCACGCGGGCGTAGACACCGTGGAGATCGATGACGTTGCGGCTGCCGGCCTTGGTGTGCAGCATATCGACGTTCTGGGTGATGATGCCGGTGACGACTCCTGCGCGTTCGAGACGGGTCAGGGCTCGGTGGCCGTCGTTGGGCACTGCCGCGTCCATGTGTCGCCAACCCACGTGATTACGCGCCCAGTAGTGCCTTCTGAACTCGGCATCACCGATGAACTGCTGAAAAGTCATCGGATTGCGCGGTGGTGACTTCGGACCCCGATAGTCCGGAATTCCGGAGTCGGTCGACATGCCGGCACCGGTGAGCACTGCAACAGTTCTTCCGTCCAGCATCGAGAGCAATTGCCGATACGTTTCCGCGGGCGCGGTCGGAGCATTCACCTCGTCCAGGATAGCGAAGAGTCGTGTCACGCATCGACCGACAACGACGACACCGGGCCCGCACCGACGATGCGTCGGTGCGGGCCCGGTGTTGTGACGAAATGCGTTACGCAGGTACCTCGACGAGGGGGTACACGCCGTTTTCGTCGTGCGTCTCGTTGCCGACGACCGGCGGGTTGAACACACACAGCATGCGCATTGTCGTGCGCGGCTCCACGGTGTGACGCTCGTGCCCGTTGAGCAGGTACATCGACCCCGGTCCGAGCTCGTACGTCTGTCCGGTCTCGCGATCGGTCAGCGTTCCTTCACCCTCGATGAGCCACACCGCTTCGACGTGGTTCGCGTAGTGGAAGTTGTTCACCGTTCCGGGCTGGATGGTGGTCTCGTGGAACGAGAAGCCGACCTTGTCACCGCCCAGAATGATTCTCTTGCTGCGCCAGTTGCCGTCCTCGCTCGAGATGTCGCGGTCGGTTCCGGTGATTTCTTCGGTGGTGCGAACGATCATGCGATGTCTCCTTCGATGTCGGTGTGTGCTGGACGCTGCTAGGACAGAACTTTCGCCACTGCACTTTCGATGATGTCCAGGCCGCGGTCGAGCTCGTCGATCGTCGTGGTCAACGGGGGAAGAAGCTTGACGACCTCGTCCTTGGGGCCCGCGGTCTCGACGAGCAGACGCTCGTCGTAGCACAGCTGAGACACCTTGCCGGCCAACTCCGCGTCGTCGAACACCAGAGCCTGGACCATGCCGCGACCGCGAGTCGAGATGCCGTCGAACTTGGCGCACAACTTCATGAACCGATCCTGGATGTGCTCGCCCTTGGCGAGGGTTTCCTTCTCGAACTTGTCGTCGGACCAGTAGTGGTCGATGGCTGCCTTTGCCGTGACGAACGACGGGTTGAAGCCGCGGAAGGTGCCGTTGTGCTCACCCGGTGCCCAGACGTCCAGCTCGGGCTTGAACAGTGTCAGCGCCAGCGGCATGCCGTAGCCGCCGATGGACTTTGACAGGGTGACGATGTCCGGGGTGATGCCGGCTTCCTCGAACGAGAAGAACTGGCCGGTGCGGCCGCAGCCCATCTGCACGTCGTCGACGATCAGCAGAATTTCGCGTCGCGAGCACAGTTCGGCCAACGCGCGCAACCACTCCGGTCGTGCGACGTTGATTCCGCCCTCGCCCTGAATGGTCTCTACGATCACCGCGGCCGGTCGGTTGAATCCACTGCCCGAGTCGTCGAGAACGCGCTCGAACCACTGGAAGTCCTCGGTGACGCCGCCGAAGTAGTTGTCGTACGGCATCGGAGTGGTGTGCACCAATGGAATTCCGGCGCCAGCTCGCTTCATCGAGTTGCCGGTGACCGACAACGCGCCGAGTGTCATGCCGTGGAATGCGTTGGTGAAGTTGATGATCGCCTCGCGCCCGGTGACCTTGCGAGCGAGCTTGAGCGCTGCCTCGACGGTGTTGGTGCCCGTCGGACCGGGGAACTGAACCTTGTAGTCCAAGCCGCGGGGGTCGAGGATGTTCTTCTTGAACGACTCGAGGAACTCACGCTTGGCGACGGTGGACATGTCGAGTCCGTGCGTGATGCCATCGCTGGTGATGTAGTCCACCAACGCGCTCTTGATCATGTCGTTGTTGTGGCCGTAGTTGAGTGCGCCTGCGCCACCGAAGAAATCGAGGTAGTCGTTGCCGTTCTCGTCGGTGATGACCGAGTTCTTCGCTGTGGTGAACACGGCGGGCCACTGGCGACTGTAGCTACGCACGCCGGACTCGACGGTCTCGAATACGTCGGGCTTCTCTGTTGTCACTGTGTTCTTTTCGGTCATGTTCTGCTTGTTCCTTTCGTAATTCCGCGATGCGTCCGGGCCTACGGTGTAGAGCTCTTCTGCTTCGTGGCTATCAGGGAAATCGTTGGGCGCGAACAAATCCGACTTGACGATGTCGGTACCTCGCTTGCGTGCGAGGCTGGTGAAGGTTGCGATGGACGCTTCGTTGTCCGGGCTGATCGTGGTTTCGAGGTGCGTGATGCCCTGTGGCTCGAGGCGGTCGAGCAGCTCCATGAGCATGCGACCGGCAAGTCCCTTGCCGCGCTGGTCCGCATCCACGGCGACCTGCCACACGAACAGCGTTCGAGGGGCGTCCTGGCGGATGTATCCGGTGACGAAACCGACTGCGCGGCCGTCGATGTCGGATACGACGGTGGTGGCCGCGAAATCTCGGCACCACAACACGTACGAGTAGCTGGAGTTCAGATCCAGAACTCGTGAATCTCTTGCGATCTCCCAGAGCCGGACTCCGTCGGAGATCTGTGGCTTACGAAACTTCACTGCGTCCGGCGCAGTGAGCGGGGTACCTCTCAGCAATGCAGGCTTCATAGGAAATACGACCGTAACAAGGAGGCGGGAGCATATCGAGTGCGTCGGAGAATCGACGCCCGAATCGGACATGCTTTGCCTGGTTAACCGCCGATTGTGATGGTGCTCACATATTTCGGGATCGGCTGGCGGTACCCATCTGGCGCGTTTTCAAACTCGCATTCCGAGAAGGCCCTGGTTCGGCGATGCCAATGCGCCCTATTTGGGCGTTGCCAATGCGAAGGGGAGGATCGCATCCGCTCCCGCAGCCTGCAGTGCAGCGGTCGCACACGTGAACGTCCAACCGGTGTCGGTGAGCAGATCGACGAGCAGAATCGGCCCGTCTACGGACGATACGTCCGGAACGTCCCACGAGTCCACCAGGCCGGCAACTCGGAAGGCCGAATTCGCGGCCGATACCGGAGGATGTCCCGGTCTGACCTGCATCACTCCCAGGTTCTCCAGCTTCCCGACGGTTGCCAGGCGCTCGGCTACCGAGCGCACCAGCAGCGGGTGGGTGGGGGAGTCGAGGGCCAGCACGGCGGTCGGACGGTCGGCCCAGTCCCAGTTGGCCAGCACCGAGATGCAGGCCTTCTCCAGCGCGTCGGTGACGGGAGCGTCGGGTGCATCCAGCAGGGCTCGCAAGCGTCCACCCCACCCGAGGTCGGTGAGGCGGCCGAGAACGCGACCCGGTCGGTGCGGGGTGCCGATCTTGCCCGAGAGCGATACACCGAGCTTTTTCATCCCACTGGGCCACTGCTTTCTGGGCTGGAGATCGAGTCCGGGGCGATCGAGCCGGGCCCTCGCAGAGTCGACCGACGTGGCATCGACCGCGGACGAGAGATGCTCGCCCGTGCAGTTGTCGCATCGGCCGCAACGGTCGGACTCGGTGCCGGGTGCGCCGAGATCGGGGTCGTCGAGCTGCCGACGAAGAAATTCCATCCGGCACCCGTCGGTGCTCTGGTAGTCGAGCATCGCCTGCTGCTCACGGTCCCTGGCTTGCTCGAGGCGTTCGTAGCGGCTCGCGTCGTACGTCCACGACTCACCGGTGGCCATCCAACCGCCACGGACGCGTCTGACGGCCCCGTCGACGTCCAGGACCTTGAGCACCATCTCGAGCCTGCTGCGATTGAGCTCGACCAGTGGCTCGAGAGCTTGGGTCGACTGAGCCTTGTCGGTATCGAGTGCCTCGATGACCTGTCGCACGAGATGTTCCCGCGGGAATGCGACGGAGGCGAAATAGCTCCAGATCTGCCGGTCCTCGTGGCCGGGGAGGAGCACGACGTCGGCGCGTTCGGTGGCGCGGCCGGCGCGACCGACCTGCTGGTAATAGGAGATCGGCGAGGACGGTGCCCCCATGTGCACGACGAAGCCGAGGTCGGGTTTGTCGAACCCCATGCCGAGTGCGGAGGTCGCGACGAGCGCCTTGACCCGGTTTGCGAGTAGATCGGCTTCGAGTGATTCGCGTTCGGTGGGGTCGGTCTGGCCGGTGTACGACGCCACGACGTGGCCCTGGTCGGTGAGCAGCGCGGCGAGATCCCTGGCGGCCGACACCGTCAGCGTGTAGATGATTCCCGAGCCCGGCAGGGTCTTCAGGTGATCGCCGAGCCACGCTGCGCGCTCGGTGGCGTTCTCGATCCGCACCACCGACATCCGTAGTGAGTCTCGTGCGAGTCCGCCGCGTAGGACCAGGGTGTCTCCGCCGCCGACCCCGAGTTGGGCGGCGACGTCGTCGACCACCCGGTCGTTCGCGGTCGCGGTGGTGGCCAGCACGGGTATGCCGTCGCGCAGTTCGGCGATGAGGGTTCGGATCCGCCGGTAGTCGGGCCGGAAATCATGTCCCCAATCGGAGACACAGTGGGCCTCGTCGACCACGACCAGGCCGGCGTCACCGGCCAACGACGGCAGCACCTGGTCGCGGAAGTCGGGATTGTTCAGGCGCTCGGGGCTGACCAACAGCACGTCGAGCTCACCCGAGTTCACCTGTTGATGGATCTCGTCCCACTCGGTCATGTTGCCCGAGTTGATGGTCGCCGCCCGCACCCCGGCGCGCTGCGCAGAGGCGACCTGGTTTCGCATCAACGCCAGCAGCGGCGACACGATGACCGTCGGTCCCAGACCCTGGGCGCGCAGTAGTTTCGCGGCGATGAAGTAGACAGCCGACTTACCCCAACCGGTCCGCTGGACCACCAGCGCTCGCCGACGGTGCACGACCAGCGCCTCTATTGCCGTCCACTGGTCCTCGCGCAACACCGCATCGGGGCCGGCGAGCTCACGCAGCAGCCTTTCGGCGTCTTCGCGCAAGTTGCCTGCGGTCGCGTGCGTCGCTGTCGTCATACTGTTCATCGTGCAGCATCGGTACGACAGAGAGCAGAGCCGGCGGTGAGCGACCCAGCATCGCATCGCAACCTCGCGGCGTTGGCAACGGTGTTCGTCGGCGGCGCGGCAGGCACTGCTGCTCGCTACGCGATCGAGGAACGTCTCCCGCACACGACGTCGCAGTGGCCTCTCGCCACCTTCGGAATCAACATCGTCGGTGCGTTCGTGCTGGGGTTGCTGCTCGAGTCGCTGCTGCGCAGTGGTCCCGATACGGGTGGACGGCGTCGGCTCCGGTTGCTCGGCGGTTCGGGGTTCTGTGGCGCGTTCACCACGTACAGCACCTTCGCCCTCGAAACGGTCGAGGGTGTCCGGGGTGGGTTCACCGGACTGGCGTCGGCATACGCCGTCGTCAGTGTGGTGTTGGGAGTTGTGGCGGCCGGAGCCGGAATCATGTTCGCCAACAGAGTGACCCGATGATCGCGGCCCTGGTGATCCTGGCCGGCGCGCTCGGGTCGGTCGCGCGATTCTTCGTCGATGCGGAGGTGAAGTCACGGCTGAGCTCGCGCACGAGCTTCCCGTGGGCAACCGTCGGTATCAACATCTCGGGCTCGTTCTTGCTCGGGTTGCTGGCCGGCTGGGTGATGCTGCGCGCCGGCTCCACCGATGCGCAGGCAGTTCTCGGAACCGGGTTCTGTGGGGGCTACACCACCTTCAGTACCTCGACCGTGGACACCGTGCGGTTACTGCAGCAGGGCCGTCGGGTCGACGCCGCCGTCAACGCGATCGGCACGCTGGTGGCGTCCGTACTCGCGTGCGGTGGCGGTCTGGCGCTCGCCTCGGCTCTGTAGTCGAGGCGGGCGCCACACTTCAGGCTTGGCTGACGCGCACCATGTTTCCGGCCGGGTCACGGAACGCGGCATCGCGGGCACCCCAGGGCTGACTCGTCGGCTCCTGCAGTATCTCGCCCGTACCCGCCGCGCGGATCCGCTCGAACGCGGCGTCGAGGTCGTCGGCGCGGAACAGTAGTCCCGGCAACTCGCCCTTGGCCAGCAGCGCGGCGAGCTGATCGCCCAGTTCCCGAGAACGGCCTGCGTGCGGCTGCGACAGCACGACCTCGATTTCGGGTTGTTCGCTGGTGGACAGCGTGATCCAGCGGTAGCCGTCGTTGGCCACCTCGCTCTTGACCTCGAGTCCGAGAGCGTCCCGGTAGAACGCTACCGAGGCATCGGGGTCGTCGGTGTAGACGTGAACGTGGCTCAGTGAAAGTGTCATGGATGAAGGCTAGGACGCCCCGGCCGCAGATGCTTCTTCGATTCTGCTCGGCTCGGTCACCGCCGCCGTCGGGGATGTGGGCCCTCGCATCGGGCGTCCGAGAACCATCGCGGTGCAGCTGGGTACGGCGTGGCTGCCACGATGATCGCGGGCGCGGTAGGCGCTCGGTGTCTCGCCCACGATCTCGGTGAATCTCGAGCTGAACGACCCGAGACTGGTACAGCCGACGGCGAAGCATGCCTCGGTGACCGTGACGTCTCCGCGTCGCAGCAGCGCTTTGGCGCGCTCGATCCGTCGTGTCATCAGATGCGCGTACGGCGTCTCGCCGTAGGCCTCTCGAAACCGGCGACTGAAGTGTGCAGTGGACATCAGCGCGGTTCTGGCGAGTGAGGGGACGTCGAGCGGTTGCGCGAAATCGCGATCCATTCGATCGCGTGCGCGGCGCAGCAGGCGGAGCTCGGTCGGGTCGTACGCAGTCATCGCGCGTCCGCACCGCGGAGGGATTCGATCTGGGCCCTCGTTCCCGAGGACGAGCTCGCGCCGGCTCCCGTCGCAGCGAAAGCACCTGCGGCGACGGCCCATTGGATGGCAGCGCGGGGTCCGCTCGACCAGGATGCCGCGAGTGCTCCGGCGAATGCGTCACCCGCTCCGGTGGTGTCGACCGCCTCGACCTTCGGCGCGGGTACTTCGAACGATTCCGAGCCGCGATATCTCGCGCCTCGTGCGCCGAGCGTGGTGACCACATGTTCTATGTTCTTCGCTCGGCTCCCGATGCGCGCTTCCTCGGCCTCGTTGACCACCAGGACGTCGGTGGCGGCAACGAGAGCGTCGGGCAGATCCTGGACGGGGGACGGGTTGAGCATCGTCACGACGTCGTGGGAGTGTGCGTACTCGAACGCGGCGAGTACGGTCTCGAGGGGAATCTCCAACTGGCACAGCAGGATATCGGCCTCGTCGATGATTGCCAGGTCGTCGTCGGTGAGCTCGTGTACACCGCCGTTGGCTCCGGCGACGACCACGATGCTGTTCTCGGCTCGGTCGTCGACGGTGATGGCGGCGATACCGGACGCTCCCGCTGCGGTTCGCAGAGCATGGTCGTCGACGCCTGCGCTGGTGAGTGTGTGCCGCAGTGTCGGCCCGAATTCGTCGTCGCCGACCGCCCCGACGAAGCTCACGCGAGCTCCCGACTTCGACGCCGCGATCGCCTGGTTGGCACCTTTGCCGCCGGGTGCGGTGTCGAACGAGGTCCCCAACACGGTTTCGCCCGGTTCGGGCAGGGCGGGGGTCCGAGTGATCAGGTCCATGTTGATGCTGCCCAGTACGACGATGCGCGGGCTGCTCGAGCGGGGGTTCGATGCGGACACGACCGAACCCTATCGCTCTCGGCTCGACCGAACGGGTCGATCCCGCCCGGAATTCACAATTGCAGATTGTTGACAATCCGGAATCGGTGGGTGACGATGGCGTCCATGACAGCGTCGACTCGCACCCACCTCAGCCCCGCACTCAAGCAGGCGACCCCGATCGTCGTCGACCACGGAAAGGGCAGCTGGATCATCGGGACCGACGGGCGCAAGTACCTCGACTTCACGACCGGCATCGGCGTCACCAGCACCGGTCACTGCCATCCCCGCGTGGTCGAGGCAGCTCGCGAACAGGTGGGCAAGATCATCCACGCCCAGTACACGACCGTCATGCATCAGCCTCTGCTCGCGCTGACCGACAAGCTCGGAGAAGTGTTGCCTGCCGGGTTGGGCAGTGTGTTCTACGCGAACTCGGGATCCGAGGCAGTCGAGGCGTCGATCCGATTGGCGCGCATGGCAACCGGTCGACCGAACATCGTTGCATTCCACGGCGGCTTCCACGGGCGAACGGTGGCGGCTGCATCGCTCACCACGGCGGGAACCAAGTTCCGATCGGGATTCTCGCCGATCATGGGTGGGGTGCACATCGCACCGTTTCCGTATGCATTTCGGTACGGATGGGACATCGACACCGCAGTCGCCTTCGCGCTGAAGGAACTCGACTACCTGTTGATGACGATGTCCAGCCCCGCCGACACGGCTGCGTTCATCATCGAGCCGGTGCTGGGCGACGGCGGGTACCTGCCCACGCCCCCTGCATTCCTCGAGGGCTTGCGCGAACGCGCCGACACCCACGGCATCGTCCTGATCGTCGACGAGGTGCAGGCCGGAGTCGGACGCACCGGAACGTTCTGGGGCCATCAGCACTCGTCGATCACTCCCGACATCCTCATTACCGCAAAAGGACTCGCCAGCGGGTTCCCGATCTCGGCGATCGCCGCATCGGCAGAGCTGATGGGCAAGGCATGGCCGGGGTCGCAAGGCGGAACCTACGGCGGCAACGCCGTCGCTGCTGCGGCGGGAGTCGCTACCCTCGACGTCGTGCGCGAGGAAGGGCTGGTCGACAACGCGGCAGCGCAGGGCCGAGTTCTCCTCGACGGCCTTCTCGCGCTGAAGGAACAGCACCCGGCCATCGGTGATGCTCGGGGACTCGGATTGATGCAGGCGCTCGAATTCGTCGACAGCTCGGGCAATCCCGACGCCGCCGCTGCTCTGCGGGTGCAACAGGGTGCCATCGACGAAGGGCTGCTGTTGCTCACCTGCGGTGCGCTCGGCAACGTGGTTCGTATCATTCCAGCACTGATCGTGAGCGACGACGAGATGACGTTCGGACTCGACGCGTTGTCGCGGACATTGAAGAACGTGCTGTGACAGCAGCCCCTGTTCGTTCCGAGGTGCCCGCACTCGTACAGCGAGTGCGAAGACTGGGCATCGACGTCGACGATTCGTCCCGACGGTTGGCCGAATACTCCTACGACGCGTCGAACTACCGAGTCCCGCCGGCCGCTGTCGTCTTTCCGCGCAGCGCCGACGAAGTGGCTACGGTCGTGTCGCTGTGTGCCGCCGCCGACGTTGTCGTCATCGGGCGTGGCGGCGGTACCTCCATGGCGGGCAACGCAATCGGCCGTGGGATCGTCCTCGACTTCTCGCGCCACATGAACCGGGTGCTCTCGGTCGACACCGAGTCCAGGACTGCCGTCGTCGAGCCCGGAATCGTCATCTCGGAGTTGCAACGTCAGCTGGTGACGCGGACCGACGGTGCCTTCACCTTTGCGCCCGATCCGTCCAGCAAGACCCGCGCGACGGTGGGCGGAGCCGTCGGCAACGACGCGTGCGGTAACCACTCCGTGCGGTACGGACGCACCGCCGACCACACGGTGGCCATGGACGTGGTGACCGCCGACGGATACCTGCTGCGAGTCACCCGCAGTGGTGTGCAGGCGCTGCGAACCCAGGACTCGGCGGCTGTCGCTGCAGCCGAACGTATCTCGAACGAGCTGCGCTCGCTGGTGTCCGACAACCTGGCCCTCCTGCGGGTCGAGTTGGGTCGCATCCCGCGTCAGGTATCGGGATTCCACCTCTCGCATCTGTTGCCGGAGAACGGTTTCGACGTCGCCCGGGCTCTCGTCGGAAGCGAAGGTGCCTGCGCGGTGATCGTGTCGGTGACCGTCGCCGTCGTGCCCGTACCCCCAGCCGCACTGCTGCTGTGTCTCGGATACGACGACGTGGTGGCCGCCGCGGCGGACGTGACGACCATTCTCGAGTTCTCACCCGCCGCCGTCGAAGGAATCGACGACAACATCGCCGGCACGATGGAGTATCGCCGCGGACCGGACTCGGTACGGGGGCTCCCTGCAGGAAATGCCTGGTTGTACGTCGACCTCGACGGGGCCGATGCGACAGAAGTGCAGGACAAGGCATCTCGGTTGCTCGAGGCGCTCGGTCGGCTCGGGCGCGTCAAAGAGGGTCGTATCGTGACCGATGCGGCCGATCGCGCAGCGTTGTGGCGGGTGCGCGAGGACGGTGCCGGTTTGGCGACGCGCCTGGCGAGTGGAGTCGAGTCCTGGGGCGGTTGGGAAGACGCCGCCGTGGCACCGGAAAACCTGTCGGCGTATCTCGCGGACCTGAATTCGCTACTGGCCGAACACGACTTGACCGGAGTGATGTACGGCCACTTCGGTGCCGGCTGCATGCACGTACGGATCACCTTCGACCAACGCACCGACGCCGGACGACGAGTGATGTACGACTTCCTGCGCGCTGCCGCACGCGTCGTCGTCAAGCACGGCGGCAGTCTTTCGGGCGAGCACGGTGACGGCCGCGCGCGCTCGGAGTTGTTGCCGGTCATGTATTCCCCTCGCATGCTCGACGCCTTCTCCCGGTTCAAGCGCATCTGGGACCCCGCGGGAATCCTGAACCCAGGATCGATCACCGACCCCGAACCCCTGATGGACAACCTGATGCTTCAAGGCATTCCGGCCCGGGAGTGGAAGACCAGCTTCGATCTGCACCAGATAGGGTCGCGATCCGATCTGGACCCGTTCGTCCATGCCACCCAATCCTGTGTGGGCGTGGGGAAATGTCGAACGACAACCGGTGGCGTCATGTGCCCGAGCTACCGTGCGACGGGTGACGAGAAGGATTCGACGCGGGGCCGGGCGCGGGTGCTGCAGGAGATGGTGCGCAGTTCTCCGACGGTGGCCGACGGATGGGCATCGAAGGACGTTGCGGAGTCGCTCGATCTCTGCCTGTCGTGCAAGGCCTGCTCCTCGGACTGTCCCGTCGGCGTCGACATGGCCACGTACAAATCGGAGTTCCTCGACCATCACTACGCGAGGCGGCTGCGGCCGCTGTCGCACTACTCGCTCGGGTGGTTGCCTCGATGGCTCGCGGTGACGAAGCGAACGGCACCGCTGCTCAATCGTCTGCTGACACCCCGGGTGTCGGCAGTGGCGGCACGTCTGGGTGGGCTGACCACCGAACGCGCATTGCCTCGGTTCGCGTCGTCGAAGGAACTGGCCGATGCCGTCCGAGTCGGCGGTGGCCGCGACGCCGATGTGGTGCTCGTCGTCGACACGTTCACACAAGGTTTTCGCCCCGAGGTCGCGGGTGCGGCACAACGCGTTCTCGAAGACTCCGGACGCACCACCGAATGCCGAACGGATGTGTGTTGCGGTTTGACGTGGATTTCGACGGGTCAGCTGAAGTCCGCTCGCAAGCAGCTGACGAAGGCCGTTGCGGCGCTGGACGACGGTACCGACAGGCCGATCGTCGTGACCGAACCGAGCTGTGCGGCCGCGTTCCGTAAGGACATGCCCGAACTGGTCCCCACGGACGCGGCGAGGAGGGTCGCGGCACGCGTCCAGAGCTTCGCCGGAGCGGTGATCGATCAAGCAGGCGCGGGCTGGCAGCCCTCGGGCGGCATGCCGGCTGCGGTCACGGTGCAGACTCACTGCCACGAGTACGCCGTCTTCGGCGATGCAACACAGCGCCGAGCCCTCGCGGCGGTGGGCATCGAGTCGGTACGTGAGGCCACCGGATGTTGCGGCGTAGCAGGTAATTTCGGTTTCGAGAGTCGGCATTACGAGCTCAGCATGGATGTCGCCGAGCAGGCTCTCGCGCCCGCGTTGCGGGCCACCGAACCCGACACTCCTGTTCTGACCGACGGATTCAGCTGTCACATGCAGGTGCGCCAACTGACCGGTGACTCGGGCGACGATGCATCCGTACACCTGGCACAGATACTCGATCCACGTTCGACGAAAGGACCGCGGCCATGACCGCCAGCTCGACCACCAGCCTCACGCGTCCGCGCATCACCTCTCCCACAGACTGTTTCATCGGTGGTGAGTGGGTGCCGTCGGTATCGGACGCCCGATTCGATGTCGTGGACCCGGCCACGGGCGAGGTCATCGCCACGGTTGCGGACGGCGGTATCGCGGACGCAGAGAAAGCGCTCGCTGCAGCCGTCGACTCCGCGGCGGAGTGGGCGGCCACCGCACCGCGAGTGCGAAGCGACATACTGCGGACGGCATACGAGATGATCATGGCCCGCTCGGAGGAGCTCGCTGCGATCATCACCGCCGAGATGGGTAAACCGCTCGCCGACGCGCGCGGCGAGGTGGCGTACGGAGCCGAGTTCTTTCGCTGGTTCTCCGAGGAAGCGGTACGCATCTCGGGTGATCACACCCTGACCGGAGACGGGAAGAACCGCATCGTGGTCACCCGCGCGCCGGTCGGGCCCTGCATTCTCGTCACGCCGTGGAACTTCCCGCTGGCCATGGGAACTCGCAAGATCGGGCCTGCCCTTGCGGCAGGCTGCACCGTCGTGTTCAAGCCCGCCGAGCAGACGCCGCTGACGGCACTTGCGCTGGTGCAGATTCTCCACGAGGCGGGGGTGCCTGCGGGCGTCGTCAACATCGTGCCGACCACCGATGCGTCGGGTGTCGTGGGGTCGTGGATGAGCAGCGGCGCTGCCCGCAAGATCAGCTTCACCGGATCCACGGCGGTGGGCAAGATTCTGCTCGAACAGGCAGCGGCGACGGTGATGCGGACGTCGATGGAGCTGGGCGGGAATGCGCCCTTCGTCGTCATGGACGATGCAGACCTCGACCGCGCCGTCGACGGAGCCATGGTTGCCAAGATGCGCAACATGGGCGAAGCATGTACCGCAGCGAACCGGTTCTTCGTTCACCGCAGTGTGGCACAACGCTTTTCGGTTGCTTTGGCCGACCGAATGGGTGCGCTGAGGGTGGGCGCGGGCGCTTCTCACGGGACCGAGGTGGGGCCGCTGATCGACGACGCAGGCCGAGGCAAGGTCCAGGCTCTGGTCGACGATGCTCTTGCACGCGGTGCCCGCGCCGTCGTCGGAGGTGCGGCCCCGGACGGGCCGGGCTACTTCTACCCTCCGACCGTCCTGACCGATGTCGATACCGAATCGGATCTGATGTCCCAGGAAATATTCGGACCGGTGGCCGCCATCGTTCCCTTCGACACCGAGGACGAGGTCGTCACGCTGGCCAACGACACCGAATGGGGACTGGTCGGATACGTGTTCACCCAGGACATCGATCGGGCTCTGCGAATGGGGGAGCGCCTCGAGGTGGGCATGGTGGGGCTCAACACCGGGCTGGTGTCGAATCCGGCAGCCCCGTTCGGTGGTGTCAAACAATCGGGACTCGGCCGCGAGGGCGGGAAAGTCGGAATAGACGAGTTTCTGGAGTACAAATACTTCGCGATTCCCCGCAGCTGAGGAAGGTTCTGATCATGCCCGGTTCGAGACGCCTGACACCGATCGACGCACGCAACACGTCGATGGTGATCGCGGATCAGATTCGCGATCGCATCATCGACGGGTCCTACGCGCCCGGAGAACAGATCAACGAGGCGAATGTCGCGGCGGAGCTGGAGATTTCACGTGGCCCCGTGCGAGAGGCGTTGCAGCGTCTGAATCAGGAGGGACTGCTCGTCAGCTACCGCAACCGCGGTGTGTTCGTCGTCGAGCTCAGCAGCGGCGACGTCGCCGAGATCTACCAGTCGCGTGCAGCGATCGAGGTCGGTGCGGCATGGACTCTGGTACATGGCGATCGTGCCCAGCTGATCAAGACCGCGGACGAACTCTCGGCCATCGTGATGCAGATGCAGCCGTTCATCGATCGGGCGGATTGGCGTGGCCTCGCCGAACGCGACCTTGCCTTTCACACTGCCCTGGTAGCGGCCACGAGGAACAGTCGGATGTCTCGTATGTACGCCACGCTGGCGGCCGAGGCACGCATTTGCATGGCAAATCTCGAAACTGCTTACTACCGTCCCGAAGCCCTGGTCGAGGAACATCAGCTGATCGTCGATCTGCTGCTGGGATCGGATTGGGATGCGCTCGAGAAGGGCGTCCACGAACACATGGACACCGCCGTGCACGATCTGACGCGAGCCATGGTCGACGAGCAGGCCGAGCAATCCGTACTCGCCACACCCGGGTAGAGCCTTCGGGCGCAACACAGCTTTAACACGGCAGCCCTTGCTCCCCACCGGCACCTGCGGATAGCCTGATTGTCAACAATCTACTAAAAGACCTCCCGAAGGGGGTGCCCGTGAACGCCTCATCCGACGATGCCTACGTCACCGCAATCGGACCCGCGCAGACTCCAGGACGGGCTGCTCCCGGCCTGGCTCGCTACCCGGACGTACCGAACAGCACGCCCATCACGTTCACCGAGGAGGAATACGCCGACCGGCTCGCAGCCGTCCGTCAGCGCATGGCGTCGCAGAACCTGACTGCGCTGATCGTCACCGACCCCGCGAATCTCTACTATCTGCTGGGCTACAACGCACTCTCGTTCTATACCCCGCAGATGCTGTACGTGCCGCTGGACGGCGAGCTGTACTTCTTCGCTCGCGAGATGGATGCCAACGGTGCGTTCCGTACGTCGTGGTTGCCGCAGGACCACACCTTCGGATACCCGGAGACGTTCGTTCAGCGCAGAGACACCCACCCGTTCGTCTGGGTAGCCGCCAAGCTACGAGAGTTGGGGTTGGTCAACAACTTCGAGCACGGTCAAGTGGGACTGGAGATGGACTCGTACTACTTCAGCCCCAAGGCCTTCGAAGCGCTCGTCAAATCGCTACCCGAGTACCGATTCACCGACTCCTACGAGTTGGTCAATTGGATCCGCGTGGTCAAGTCGCCGGCCGAGATCGCGTTGATGCGCGGTGCGGCGACGGTGTGCGAGGCCGCGATGTCTGTTGCGCACCAAGCAATTTCGGTAGGGGAACGGCAGTGCGATGCCGCTGCCGCCATCATGAACGCACAGGTACGCGGCACTGCCGACTTCGGCGGCGATCACCCTGCCATCGTGCCGATGCTGCCGACCGGGGCCGGAGCGGACACTCCGCACCTGACGTGGTCGGATCAACGGTTCGTACGCGGCGAGACCACCGTCGTCGAACTGGCCGGCGTGTTCCGGCGGTACCACGTTCCGATGGCTCGGACGATCGTGCTCGGCAAGCCGAGTCCGCGTCTGAAATACCTCGCGGAATCCACCGGTGAAGCGCTGAACGAGGTACTGGCAACGGTCCGCCCCGGGGCCACCGCAACCGAGCTGGCTCAGGTATGGAACACCAGCCTGGCCAAGCACGGCCTCCACAAACCCTCGCGCATCGGCTACTCGATCGGCGTCGCGTACGCCCCCGACTGGGGCGAGCGCACGGTGAGCCTCCGCACCGACGACGAGACCGTTCTGGCCGAGAACATGACCTTTCACATCATCGGCGGAATGTGGATGGACGACTACGGATACGAGGTGTCCGAAGCAGTCCGAGTCACCGACACCGGCGTCGAAACATTCACCGCATACCCCCGAGAACTACTGACGAAGGAGTGAGACATGACCACCTCCACCGCAGGCTCCACTCCTGCTACTTCGGGTCGTTCCGCAGGCTCCACTCCTGCAGCTGCGGGTCGTTCCGCAGGCTCCACTCCCGCCCAGAAGGGTCGTTCCGCGGGCTCCACTCCTGCCATTCCCTGGGCCCTGCGCACCGACCAACTGGTGGGATCGGTGATCGACTCGTCGACATCGCTTCTCGCCGCCCAGAAACACGACATCGTCAGGTTCGCGATGGGATCTCCTGCGGCCGAGACGGTTCCGGCTGCGGCGTTCACCGAGATCGCCGGCAGTGTGCTCACAGCGGACGCCTTCGATTACGGTGCCACCGAGGGTGATCCGGGTCTGCTCGACGCGTTGTTGGCGTATCTCGAGTCCGTCGGCGAACCCACGTCCGAGGATCGGGTCGTCATCACCTCGGGCGGCATGCAGGGTCTCGACATCGCCTGCAAGCTGTTCGTCGATCCCGGTGATCTGGTCATTGTCGAAAGTCCCACGTACACCAACGGAACTGCCACCGTGTTGAGCTACGGCGGCGACATTCTCGAGGCACCGATGGACAGTGACGGTCTCATCGTCGAGGCGTTACCCGAACTCGTCGAGCGAGCCGGGCGTCTACCGAAGATGATCTACGTGATTCCCAACTTTCAGAATCCGTCCGGGGTCACGCTGTCACTCGAGCGTCGACTGTTGTTGATCGAGTTGGCACACCGATGGGGTTCGGTGATTCTCGACGACGATCCCTATGGCCTGCTGCGTTTCTCGGGGGACCCGATCCCGAGTTTCGGGGCGCTGAGTCCGAACGATCCGCTGATCTTCTCGGTGCGGACCTTCTCGAAGATGATCGCGCCCGGTCTGCGCGTGGGGTGGGTGGACGCGGCCCCCGAAGCGCGTCGGTTGATCGTCAACGCCAAGCAGGCGATGGACACCTGTACGAATCTTCCGGCCCAGAGGATGGTGGCCGAGTACATCCGGCGCGGGCTGCTCGAGGAGCACCTGCGGTCGCTGGCTGCGGTCTACCTACCGCGAAAGATGGCGATGCAGAACAGCATTGCGACACACTTCGGTGACGCGATGTCCACCACGGATCCCGACGGGGGCTTCTTTCTGTGGGCGACGTTGCGCGGAAACGATCACGATTTCTCGACGCAGGATCTGTTCGAAACCGCACTGGCCGAAGGAGTTGCCTACATTCCCGGACCGGCGTTGTCGGTGGGCGGCAAGTTTCACGATTCGCTACGGCTGTGCTTCGCCTCGTCGACACCCGAGCGCATCGAGGAAGGCATCAGGCGGTTGGCCGTCGCGGTGGAAAAATCGAAGCATCTGCTCGCCTCCGACCCCACGCGATGACCGTTCCGAGTGCCCAGCAGTCTCTGCTCGACTCCGTCGATGAGAACGAGATCGTTTCTCTCACAGCCGCGTTGATCGAGGCGGGCGGTGAAAATCCGGGCGACACCGAAGAAAAGTGCGCGAAAATACTCGCGGAGCGATGTCGCGCACTGGGATTCGACGTTCGCACGATCGAGGTCGCTCCCGGCAGACCGAACGTGATCGCCTCGATCGGACCCGATGACACCCCCGGGGTCCTGTTCGTCGGCCACTCCGACGTCGTTCCGGCGGGCACGGGCTGGACCACGGATCCGTTCACCGCGGTCGTGCGAGAGGGGCGCATGGTCGGACGGGGAGCATGCGACATGAAAGGGGGAGTGGCCGCAGTGGTGGCCGCTATGGATGCGGTGAACCGTGCCGGTCTTGCAGATCGCTTCCCGATGACGTTGGCGTGTCTGGTGGACGAGGAAGACGCGGGCTTGGGTATTCGAGCATTCGTCGCCGACCCGGGACCCCGTCGTTTCCAGTGTTGCGTGGTGGCTGAGCCGACGGACCTGGTGACCATCGTCGGTTGCCGAGGAGCCGCGAATATCGAGATCGACGTGCGCGGGCGTTCGGCTCATGCAGGTCGGCCGCGTAACGGTGCCAATGCGATATCCGCTGCCGCCCGCATCGTCGCCGTCATCGAGGACTGGCAGATCGAATTGGACGAGGATCCACACGCCGAACTCGGTCCCGCTACCTGGAACGTGGGCACCGTGACGGGAGGCACCGGTACGTCGATGGTTGCCGACCGGTGCGTGCTCACGGTCGACCGTCGGCTGCTACCCGATGAGAGCGCTGCGGAGGTGGTGGACGACCTGCGTTCGCGGATCGACGCGGCAGGTATCACCGGTTCGGGAATCGAGGTACATCTCGAGGTGTCGATGGAAATGCCGGGCTTTCTGACCGCTGCGGACGATGGATTGGTCACCACTGCAATGCAATCGGTTCGCGACATCGGATCTGCCGGTTTCACTGACATCTGGACTGCTTCGTGCGATGGTGGTTTCGTGGCACAGCAGATGGGTATCCGCACCGTCGTGCTCGGTCCCGGGGAGATCGAAAACCAGGCGCACCGGCCGGACGAGTCCGTCGCCGTGCAGCAATTGACCGACAGCGCAAAGGCGTACGCGTTGATCGCCACCAGAATCGCTGCGCCACCTGGTCTTTAGTTTTCCAAGAGGGGGTTGTTCGAGACGTGCGCCCGGCGTCGACGTAAAGTCGGACGCTGCGAAGTACCAAACCGACGCTCCACGTTGTCATAAAGCGAGAGGTATTGGACCGTGACCGAAACTTCAGGGTCGGCAGCTTCGCCGACCGGATATCCGCCGAGTACCGACACACTCAGCGCGAACGAAACGAAAATTCTGCATCGCGCGATCGGCGGGTCCGCACTGGGCAACGCCGTGGAGTGGTTCGACTACGCGGTGTACGGCTACCTCGCCGTCTACATTGCCGCCAATTTCTTTCCGTCGGACGACGGGGGAGCGAGTCTGCTCTCCACGTTCGCCGTGCTGGCCGCGTCGTTCATCATTCGCCCCATCGGCGGCATCGTGCTCGGCCCGCTCGGCGACCGCATCGGTCGTCAGAAGGTCCTCGTCCTGACCGTCTCGATGATGACGTTGGCCACGGCGGCGATCGGTGTGCTGCCGACGTTCGACACCATCGGTATCGCAGCACCGTTGCTGTTGCTCGTCTGCCGACTGGTGCAGGGCTTCTCCACCGGCGGTGAGTACGGCGGCGCAGCAGTGTTCATGGCCGAGTACGCGCCCGACAAGCGCCGCGGATTCTTCGGGTCGTTCCTCGAATTCGGCACCCTCGCAGGCACGGTGGGCGGGGCCACCCTGTGCACCCTGCTCAACGTCGGGCTCGGAGACGAGACCATGGAGGCCTGGGGCTGGCGAATCCCGTTCCTGGTGACGCTCCCGCTGGGCATCGTCGCGTTGTGGCTGCGGACCCGGCTCGAGGACTCTCCGGTGTTCGCCGAGGCCAAGGAAGACGGCGGCACGGTCGAAGAAGGTGCAGGTGGAGCAGTCACCTCCCTCAAGGCCACCCTGACGTACTGGCAGCGGATCCTGATTCTGATGGGATTCGTGCTGCTGCTCAACATCGCGTACTACACGGTGCTCACGTTCTTGCCCTCGTACCTCAGCGACACGTTGGGGCACAGCACGACTCAGTCCAACTTCACTCTCGTGGCCATCATGATCATCATGATGTTGATCATCAACCCCATCGGCGCTCTGTCCGACCGGGTGGGCCGAAAGCCGTTGCTGCTGGTCGCCTGTGTGGGGTACTTCGTCTTCAGCGTCCCGCTGTTTCTGTTGATCATCAACACCGGCCTGATCGGCCAGAGCATCGGCCTGCTCGGTCTCGGCGTGTTGCTGGTCATCATGTGCTCCTGCGTGTCGTCGACGCTGCCCGCTTTGTTTCCCACCCAGGTGCGCTACGGAGCGTTCGCCATCGGATACAACGTCTCGACGGCGCTCTTCGGCGGCACGGCACCGCTGATTCTGACGTTCCTGATCGACCGCACGGGTTCCAACCTGATCCCGGGGTGGTACATGATGATCGCAGCTGCCATCGCGTTCGTTCCGATCCTGTTGATGCCCGAAACCGCGGGCCGGTCGTTGCGCGGCACCCAGTGCCCCGGTGACAACGACGACGAGGTCGCTGCGTCCGGCGTCGAGCTCGTCGGATACAAGTCGAAGTAGTGCGTCCGGTCCTGGCCGTTCTGCATGCCGGCGACCTTCCCGACGGACTCGAGTCCGTCGCGGAGGTCGCCGACATCAGGTATGCCACCGCCGACACGCTCGCCGAGGCCGTCGACGGTGCCGATGCCCTGCTGCTGTGGGATTTCTTCTCGCCCGCAGTCGAATCCGCGTGGCCGCAGTGCGGTTCGCTGAAGTGGATCCATATCGCCGCTGCCGGCGTGGACTCGTTGTTGTTCGACGAACTGGTGGAATCCGATGTGGTCGTGACCAATTCGCGTGGAGTGTTCGACCGACCTATCGCGGAGTTCGTGCTGGCTCAGATCCTCGCGTTCGCCAAGGACTCCGAACGTTCGCGCACACTGCAGCATTCGAGCACCTGGCAGCACCGCGAGACCGAACGCATCGACGGTGCACACGTGATGATCGTGGGCACGGGAGCAATCGGACGAGCCATTGCCACTTTGTTGACGGCAGTGGGCATGTCGGTCTCCGGCGTGGGTCGAACAGCGCGAGGCGGCGACGGAGACTTCGGCACCGTGTACGCCAGTGATGATCTGGTGGACGAGGTAGGGCGGGCCGACTACCTGGTTCTGGTTGCCCCGCTGACCGAACAGACGAGGGGCCTGGTCGACGATTCCGTGTTGGCCGCGATGAAGCCCGGATCGAGGGTGATCAACGTCGGTCGCGGCGAGCTGCTCGACGCCGATGCACTGCTCACGCATCTCGCTTCCGGACACCTCGCCGGGGCTGCGCTCGACGTTTTCGAGACCGAGCCGCTCCCGGCAGATCACGCGCTGTGGGCGGCCGAGAACGTGGTCGTCACTCCGCACATGAGCGGGGACGCGTCGGGGTGGAAGAGTCGTCTCGCCGACGTCTTCGTCGACAACGCGCAGCGATACTTTCGCGGCGAACAGCTGCGCAATGTCGTCGACAAGAAGCTCGGTTTCGTGGTGTGACCGGTCTTGTGATGTGACTGTCAGTAGGCCCGCTCGTACTGCGGTGCCACTGCCGGTGTCATCTCCACTCCGAGTTCGCGGGCCGCGCGCCGTGGCCAGTACGGATCGCGCAGCAGCTCACGGGCGAGGAGCACTGCAGTCGCCTCGCCGAGCGAAACGATGTCCTCGGCCTGTTTCGGTTCGGTGATCATCCCCACCGCTGCGGCCGGCATCGTGGTCTCGTTCTGGATACGCCGTGCGAACGGCACCTGGTAGCCGGGTTCGACCGGAATCTCGGCGCGTACGTTCCCGCCGGTGGACGTATCGACGAGATCCACGCCGTGCTCGGTGAGTATCTGCGCCAGCGCGACAGTCTGATCAGAGGTCCAACTCGGAGCTTCTAAGTCGGCTGCAGCATCGGACTTCTCGGGTTCGTCGAGCCAGTCCGTTGCCGACAGACGGACGAACACCGGAAGCTCGGCCGGCCACACCTCACGGACCGCGTCGACCACCTCGATCAGCAGGCGAGTCCGCCCCGCGAAGTCGCCGCCGTAGGCGTCGGTGCGGGTGTTGCTGGCTGGCGAGAGGAATTGGTGCAGGAGGTATCCGTGTGCGCCGTGTATCTCGGCTACCTGGAACCCGGCCTTCAGTGCGCGCCGCGCAGCGTTACGAAAATCGTCGACGATCTTTGCGATGTCGTCGGCTGTCGCTTCCCGTGGTGTCGCGTAACGACCGAACGGTACGGCGCTCGGGCCCACGGTCTTCCAGCTCCGGGGATCCTCGGCGGGCAGTGATGTGCCACCGAGCCAGGGTGCCGCCGTCGAGCCCTTCCGGCCCGCATGCGCCAGCTGGATGCCCGGGACGGTACCGAAGGACGAGATCTCGGTGACGATCTCGGCCAGTGCGTCGGCCTGTGTGTCGTTCCAGATGCCCAGGTCCGACGGGCTGATTCGGCCCTCGGGGCTGACCGCTGTGGCCTCGGTGATGATCAGGCCGGCTCCGCCGATCGCGCGGCTCACCAGGTGGGTGCGATGCCAGTCGCCCGCGACGCCGACGTTCTCGCCCGTCTCGTCGGCCGAGTACTGGCACATCGGTGCCATCCATACCCGGTTGGGAAAGGTGAGCTCGCGCAATGTCAGGGGCTCGAACAGGGCACTCACAGGTGGTTCCTCCGGTCTGTCGGTCTCGACGTCGGTGACGTCGGCGATGTCCACGCTGTGCTGCAACGACGTGGAGATGCAGCTTCATTCCCCGGCCCTATTAGTGTGTAGTGCATGACTGCTTCCGTCTCGGCCGCTTCGGTGCCGTCCTCTGCCGACGAGCGCGAGAACGTGCACTCGGCTGCTCGCCGAGCCCGCGTCGCTTCACGTGCACTGGCGTTGCTGACCACTGCGGAGAAGGATTCGCTGCTGCATGCCGCGGCCGACGCCGTGCTGGCCGCAGCGGAGCCGGTGCTCGCAGCCAACGCCGCCGACATCGAGATCGCCCGCGCTGCGGGAACGGACGAGGGTCTGCTCGATCGGCTGCGGCTGACGGCACCGCGCATCGACGGTATTGCCGCCGGGCTGCGGCAGGTGGCGGGCCTACCCGATCCGATCGGCGAGGTCATCCGCGGATCGACGCTCCCCAACGGGCTCGAGATCAGGCAGATGCGGGTTCCGCTGGGCGTCGTGGGCATGGTCTACGAGGCGCGCCCCAACGTGACCGTCGACGCGTTCGGTCTGGCGTTCAAATCCGGGAACGCAGTGCTGCTGCGGGGATCCTCGTCCGCGGCGCAGTCGAACGCAGCCCTGGTCGAGGCGCTGCAGGGTGCGCTCACGAGCCACGGGCTGCCGGAATCGGCAGTACAACTGCTCGGTAGTGCTGATCGGTCGACGGTCACCCACCTCATTCAGGCCCGCGGGCTGGTGGATGTCGTGATCCCGCGTGGGGGAGCGGGTTTGATCGCCGCGGTCGTGCGTGATGCCACGGTTCCCACCATCGAGACCGGGGTGGGTAACTGCCACGTCTATCTGCATTCCTCCGCCGACGCGGAGACGGCCGAGAAGATCGTGCTCAACGCCAAGACCCGCCGGGTGAGCGTGTGCAACGCCGCCGAAACGGTGCTGGTCGATGCCGCGATCGCCGAGACCATGGTGCCGAGGTTGTTGCAGGCGTTCCAGATGCACAGTGTCACGGTGCACGGTGATCTGCCGGGGTTGGTTCCTGCAGGCGACGACGATTGGTCGCAGGAATACCTCTCGCTCGACATCGCGCTGAAGGTGGTCGACGGCATCGACGAGGCAATCGACCACATCGACCGATACGGCACCGGCCATACCGAGGCGATCGTCGCGTCGGACATCGGTGCTGCGCGCGAATTCACCCGACGAGTCGACGCGGCTGCCGTGATGGTCAACGCCTCCACTGCGTTCACCGACGGCGAGCAGTTCGGCTTCGGTGCCGAGATCGGCATCTCCACCCAGAAGCTGCACGCCCGCGGCCCCATGGGCCTGCCCGAGCTGACCTCGACCAAGTGGACGGTGTGGGGCGACGGGCACGTCAGACCCGTCTGACCGGCCTGCAGCCACTCGACCCGCCAGACCCGATCTTCCAGGAGTTGTGACGTGGACCGTGCCCTACCGACGACACCACCGTTGTTCGCGAGCGTGAACGATGTTCAGGCCCGTCTGGCCGAGACGGGGTATCTGGCCGACAAGGCCACGGCCACATCGGTTTTTCTCGCCGATCGCCTCGGCAAGCCGCTGTTGATCGAGGGTCCCGCCGGAGTCGGCAAGACCGAATTGGCGCGCGCGGTCGCGCAGTCGACCGGAGCCGAACTGGTGCGACTGCAGTGCTACGAGGGCGTCGACGAGGCGAGGGCTCTGTACGAGTGGAACCACGCCAAACAGATCCTGCGTATCCAATCCGGCTCGAGTGCCGACTGGGACTCGACGAAGCTCGACGTGTTCTCCGAGGAGTTTCTGCTGGCTCGGCCACTGCTGCAGGCCATTCGCCGAACCGAGCCGACCGTGCTCCTGATCGACGAGACCGACAAAGCAGATGTCGAGATCGAGGGCTTGCTGCTCGAGGTGCTCAGCGACTTCGCGATCACCATTCCCGAGCTGGGCACGATCACGGCGGAGCGCACCCCGTTCGTCGTGTTGACCTCCAATGCCACGCGCGAACTGTCGGAAGCTCTCAAGCGCCGCTGCCTGTTCCTGCACCTCGACTTCCCCGACGCGGACCTCGAGCGTCGAATCCTGGCCAGCCGCGTTCCCGAACTGCCCGAGGCGATCGCGGAGCAGATGATCAAGACCGTCCGCGTGCTCCGAGGGATGCAGCTCAAGAAGTTGCCGTCGGTGGCCGAGACGATCGACTGGGGTCGCACACTCCTGGCCCTCGGTATGGACACCCTCGACGACGACGCGGTCCGGTCGACGCTCGGAGTCGTGCTCAAGCATCAGTCGGATCAGGTGCGCGCCGCCGCCGAACTGCGGCTGAACTGACATGCTCGCCCCACACGGAATTCCCGGGCATCTCGTCGGTTTCGTCGAGGCGTTGCGTAAGCGTGGGATCTCGGTGGGGCCGTCGGAGACCGTGGATGCCGGACGCGTGCTGGCGGTGTTGGATCTGTTGGACCGAGAAGCGGTCCGCGAGGGGCTGGCCTGCGCGCTGCTGCGACGTCCGACGCACCGCGGGGTGTTCGACGCGTTGTTCGACCTGTGGTTTCCGGTGGCATCGGGTACCAGGGATTCGGGGCAGATCGACACCGCGCTGCCTCGCACCGAGACAGGCGAGGTCGATATCGATGCGTTGCGTGAACTGATCGTCGAACTGCTCTCGGACGACTCGGCGGAGGCGGCCGAACTGACCCAGATGCTGGCGGCCCAGATGGTCGAAGAGCTCGGTCAGTACAAGTCTTCGAACGGGCCGTCGTTCTCGGCCTATCAGGCGTTGCGTGATGTTGCTCCCGACACGCTGCTTCGCAAGATCCTCGACGGCCTGCTGGGCCGGAGTGACGACGTGCCGGATCGGCCCACCGACGACTACGAGTCGGAGGTGGCCAAACGTACTGCAGCGCAACGTATTGCCGACCTACGCAAGATGGTCGAGAGCGAGACGAGGCGACGGTCGGCCGAGAAACTGGGCCGCGACCGGGTAGCGAGCTACGGCGTGCCGAAACTGGCGGAGGAAGTCGATTTCCTGCGTGCCTCGGACGCGGAGATGGTTGCATTGCGGCGTAACGTCGCACCGCTGGCGCGGTTGCTGGCCTCGCGACTTGCGGTGCGCCGCAGTCGAAGCAGGCACGGCTCCATCGATCTGCGACGCACGCTGCGCAAATCCATGTCGACCGGCGGTATTCCCATCGATCTGGTGGAGCGTAAGCCGCGTCGTGCCCGGCCGGAACTGGTTGTGCTGTGCGATGTCTCGGGGTCGGTGGCCGGATTCAGCAACTTCACCCTGCTGCTGGTGCACGCTCTTCGTGAACAGTTCTCCCGGGTGCGAATCTTTGCGTTCGTCGACTCCACCGACGAGGTGACGCGGTTCTTCGATTCCGGGGCAGACCTCGGGGCAGCCATGAGCCGGATCGTGCGGGAAGCGGACCTCGTGACCTACGACGGTCATTCGGATTACGGGCATGCCCTGACGACGTTCGACGAGAAGTACGCGCAGGTCATCACCAGCCGCAGTTCGGTTCTCGTTCTGGGCGATGCCCGGACGAACTATCGCGAACCGAAGCTGCCGGCGTTGGCCCGAATCGTCTCGGTGGCCAAGCACGCCTACTGGCTCAACCCCGAGCCCAAATCTCAGTGGGGATCCGGTGATTCGGCGGCCAAGGTGTATGCGGACGTGATTGCGATGCACGAGTGTCGGTCGGCCCAACAGCTCGCGACGGTGGTCTCACGACTGTTGCCGGTATGAGGCGTGTAACCGGCGTCGCTGCCACGGACGTAGAATCGTCGGTTGTGCAGCACGAATCCGGCCCCGGTGAGGACACGAACACCACGCCGACTCTCCGGTTGGGGGTCATGGGCGGCACTTTCGACCCCATTCACCACGGTCACCTCGTGGCTGCGAGCGAGGTGGCGGCCACGTTCGGTCTGGACGAGGTCATCTTCGTTCCCACCGGGACCCCGTGGCAGAAGGAGGGCCGGTCGGTCAGCCCGGCCGAGGACCGCTACTTGATGACGGTCATCGCCACCGCGTCGAATCCTCGGTTCTCGGTGAGCCGGGTCGACGTCGACCGAGAAAAGTCGACCTACACCGTCGACACCCTGAGGGATCTTCGAGCGCAGCACCCCGATGCCGAGTTGTACTTCATCACCGGTGCCGATGCGCTCGAGTCCATCCTGACGTGGCAGAACTGGGAGGAGCTCTTCGAGCTCGCGAAGTTCGTCGGAGTGACGCGGCCGGGGTTCGAGCTCGGCGTCGATCATCTGGCCAACCATCTACGATCGTTGCCCGCCGACACTCTCACATTGATGGAAATCCCGGCACTCGCGATATCGTCGACGGACTGCCGACGTCGTGCCGGTGAAAATCGGCCGGTCTGGTACCTCGTCCCGGACGGCGTCGTGCAATACATCTCGAAGAGGAACCTCTATCGACCACGGGGCGCGCAGCGCCTCGACGGATCCGTCACCATGTCGGAACCGGCGCCACAGAAGAAGCAACCGGCCGGGTCGGTCACCAGCGCAGTGACCGCGAACCCGAGCCATACGAGTGGGAGTACACCGAAGTGACTGCAACAGCCGAAGCCGCCGAGATGGCGCGTATCGCCGCGCTCGCAGCCGACGACAAACTGGCCAGCGACGTGGTGATCCTCGACGTCTCCGACCAGCTCTACATCACCGATTGCTTCGTGATCGCCTCCGCGCCCAACGAGCGTCAGGTCAACTCGATCGTGGAGAACATCGAGGACCAGCTTCGTGAGGCCGGACACAAGCCGGTGCGTCGCGAGGGTACCCGAGAGGGCCGCTGGGCGCTGCTGGACTACTCCGACATCGTGGTGCACGTCCAGCACAACGAAGAGCGCAACTTCTATGCGCTCGAGCGACTGTGGAAGGACTGCCCGACGATCGAGGTTCCGGGCCTTGGTCAGCATCCGGCACCGGAACCGGAGCAATGATCCGGCGGCTCATCCTGCTTCGCCACGGTCAGACTGACTACAACGCCACCGACCGTATGCAGGGCCAGCTCGATACCGATCTGTCCGAGCTGGGCCGCAGTCAGGCGAAGACGGCCGCGGCCGAATTGGCTGTCCGCGCGCCCATCCGCATCGTCTCGTCCGATCTCAAGCGCGCTCTCGACACTGCGGAAGCTCTCGGGGACGCGGCTGGAGTCCCGGTGTCCACGGACGAGCGGCTGCGGGAGACACATCTCGGCGACTGGCAGGGACTCACCCACACCGAGGTGGACGACATCGCCCCCGGGGCGCGTCCGGCCTGGCGTGCCGACGCAACCGTCGCCCCGCCCGGTGGGGAAAGTCGCATCGACGTTGCGAACCGCAGCGTGCCGCTGGTGCGTGAGCTCCTCGGCGGCGTCCCCGAGTGGGGTGCCGACGGCGACCAGCGACCACTGGTGCTCGTGGCGCACGGAGGGTTGATCGCTGCCCTGACCGCAGCGTTGCTCGCACTGCCGACCGATCGCTGGCCGGTGCTCGGCGGCCTCGCCAACACCAGCTGGGTACAGCTCGGTGCGCACGGACCCGGTGACAACCCGTCCTGGCGGCTCGACGTCTGGAACGCCTCGGCGCGGGTGGCCAGTGACGTCCTCTGAGGAGGCCGCCGCGCGCCCCGTGCTGCTCGTGCTGGCGGACTCGCTGAGCTATTACGGACCCGAGGGCGGGCTGCCGGTCGACGATCCTCGGCTGTGGCCCAATATCGTTGCTGCAGAGCTGGATTGGGATGTCGAGCTGGTAGCCCGCATCGGCTGGACGAGCCGCGATGCGTGGTGGGCTCTGACCCAGGATCCGCGAGTGTGGGCGGTGATACCGCGGGCCGGTGCCGTCGTACTCGGAATCGGCGGCATGGACTCGTTGCCGTCGCCGCTACCGACCGCGTTGCGTGAGCAGATCCGCTACATCCGTCCGCCCGCACTTCGGCGGGTCGTTCGCGCGGGTTATCAAGCGGTGCAGCCGGTCCTGTCGCATCTGGGTTGGCCGGTGGCGCTTCCGCCGCGACTGAGTGTCGACTACCTCGAGCAGACCCGCGCCGCATTGGCCTACGTGCGGCCGGAATTGCCCGTCGTCGGTACCTATCCGTCGGTGCATCGGTGCGACGCCTACGGGCGGGTGCATTCGGGGCGCGAGCCCGCGGTACGAGCGCTGCGTGCCTGGAGCGACGAAAACGGTGTTCCGATGGTCGATCTCGCGGAGGCAGTTCGTCCGAACATCGAGTCCGAGAACGCCAACCCCGACGGAATCCACTGGGGTTGGGATGCACACGTGGCCGTGGCCGACGCAATGCTGACGGTGTTGCGACCGGTGGCAGCGGCGGCAGCGATCCGGCACCCATGACCGTCGCCGTCGTCACCGATTCGTCGTCCTGCCTGCCCGCGTCCATAGCCGCCGAGTGCGGTATCACGGTGGCACCGCTGCATGTGTTGGTGGACGGCGTCGACCATCGTGAGGGTATCGACGAGATTCCCGAACAATCGACCGACGGAAAGCCGGTGACGACCGCGGGGGCGTCTCCGGGCGAGCTGACCGAGGTCTATGCCGCAGCTCTCGAACGCAGTCGCGGGGCGGGCGTCGTCGCACTGCACATCTCCCGGGGCCTGTCGAGCACCTGGGAGGCTGCGCGGCAGGCCGCCGAGCAGATCGGATCGTTGGTGAAGGTTGTCGATTCCGGTTCTGCTGGAATGGGATTGGGCTACCCGGCGCTGGCAGCAGCGTATGCCGCAGCGGGTGGAGCCGGACTCGACGAGGTCTACGACAATGCTGTTCGCAGGTCTGCGTCGTCGAGATGTTTCATCGTCGTCGATCGATTGGATCACCTGCGCCGCGGCGGCCGTATCGGCACTGCCGCAGCCCTGCTCGGTACGGCCCTGGCGATGAAGCCGGTGCTGCACATCAGCGATGGTGCGCTG
The DNA here is from genome assembly GCF_000482405.1 of Rhodococcus sp. JG-3. Taxonomy (NCBI): domain Bacteria; kingdom Bacillati; phylum Actinomycetota; class Actinomycetes; order Mycobacteriales; family Nocardiaceae; genus Rhodococcus; species Rhodococcus sp. JG-3. Next base: position 3,893,169 of record NZ_KI519398.1, on the reverse strand, counting down.
GTGTTGCGCGAGAAGACGCGAACCTCCTCGAAAGCACTGAGCAAGCTGGTGGACGCGGCAGCTGCCGCGGCGGCCGACATCGGTACGCAATCCGGGGTTGTCGTGGCTGTGCATCATATGCAGTGCGCCGAGCGAGCCGAGGACGTCTCAGCCATGCTGATGGCGCGTATCCCGGACCTGACCAGCGTCGACGTGCTGCCGTTCGGTGCGGTGCTCGGTGCACACGTCGGTCCCGGTGCCGTCGGCGTAGTCGTCGCTCCTGGTCATCGGTAGGGCGTATCGAGCCGGTCATCCACAGACTCTCGGTTGTGCACAGGGCAGTTCGCGACCACTGTTCGCCCCGGTCAGGTCCGTCCGGAGGGCGCTAGCGTCCTGAGACATGGGCGGCGACGACGATCGGGCACACACGGTGGCACGATTGAATTCCGTGCGGAGGCAGAGTGATTCCGCGCGCGCCGAGCCGCGCCGAGTCGACGAATTCGATGACCCCCAGGGCGAGCCGCCGATCGGGCAACCACAGGCCGGCGTCGTGCATCCCGATCCGGAGTGGCTGCTTCCTGCCGTGCAGCGTCCCGAATCACCATGGTCGTCGTTGCTACCGCAGCGGTGGCGATTCGCGCGGGTGGATCCCGGCCGACCCGGTGTGAAGGCGTTGGCGGCGGCGGGTGTGTTCGTGGTCCTCGTCGCCGGCTTCGCGGTGTTTCGAGATGCGCCGACGCCTGCGCCCGCACCACCACTGGCGGTGGTCTCCACCGACGCCGCCGATGCCCGCGCGCCGGACTCGGCGTTGTCCGAATCCGGATCGTCGAGCCGGCCGCCGGACAGAACGGCCGGCACGGCACCGGTTGCCGAAACAGAACTTGTCGTCAGTGTCGTCGGACTCGTCGCGCATCCCGGTCTCGTTCGGCTGCAACCGGGCTCGCGCATCGCCGACGCCTTGGCTGCAGCGGGAGGGGCCGTGGAGGGTGCCGATCTGTTGGCGCTGAACATGGCAGCTCGGGTGTCGGACGGCGATCAGATCGTCGTGGGGCTCGTGCCGGCTCCGGCGGCCCCTCCGGTCAGCGGCACCACGTCGGGTCAGGGCGCAGGGCCGGGCGGAGTTGCCGGTTCGACGACGGACCAGGCGGGCCCTGCCGCCGGCGGAGCAGTGGACCTCAATACGGCCACGGTCGCAGAATTGGATGCGCTGCCCGGTGTGGGACCGGTGACGGCAACGTCGATCGTGAGCTGGCGAGACACGAACGGCCGCTTCGTATCGGTCGATCAGCTCGCCGAGGTCGACGGTATCGGCCCGGGCCGGCTCACCAAGATTCGCGACCTGGTCCGAGTCTCGTGACCGGGGTGCCGTCGTCGACGGACTCCGAGGAACCAGTTCCTTTCGACATCCGCCTGATTCCGGCGGCAGCGGCGTCCTGGTCGATCACTGCGACCGGTATTCTCGCCGGTCCGAGCGCGGCGGTGAAGGCCACGGTGGTGACGTGCGCGATCGTGGTGCTGGGAGCCGTTGTGCTGCAGAGGATCTCGAAGGGTCGAGCGGACACCGCGAGACACGTGTGGTCCGGGGCGGCCGCGGTGATCGTCGTGGCGTTGTGTTTCGGCGGTGCGATCTGGCTCCAGATGCGCTCGGTGGCGGAGCATCCAGTGGCTGCGGCCGCGCAGAATCGGGCATGGATCACGGCAGTGGTCGACATCGAAGACCCGCGACGTCTGCCCGCGCCCGGGCCGCCGATGGTGATGTTGCAGGCGGAGATGACCCGCGTCGATGTCGGTGGCGAGGCGCTCTACGTCGGCGGCCGGGTATCGATCGTGGCGCCGGAGTCGACATGGTCGGCACTGCTTCCGGGCCAGCAGATCACGGTCCGGGGCCGGCTTGGGGTACCCACCAGGTCCGATATGACCGTGGCCGTCATCCGAACGACCGGTCCGCCGGTGGCAGTGGGTGAGCCCGGACCGGTCTCGTCGGCGGCGGGGTCGTTTCGCTCGAATCTGGCAGACGTGGCGCAGAATTCGCTCCCGTCGGACCGGGCAGGTCTACTGCCGGGCCTCGTCGTGGGCGATGTCTCACGATTGGACGAGCAGGTAGTCGAGAACTTCCGAGCCGCGGGCTTGACGCATCTGACGGCGGTGTCGGGTGCGAACTTCTCGATCCTGATCGGTGCCGTGCTGTTGGTGTTGCGCGGCATAGGGATAGGGCCTCGCGCGACCGTCACGATTGCCTTCGTCGCTCTGATCGCCTTCGTCGTCGTGGCCAGACCGTCCCCGAGCGTGTTGCGCGCCGCGGTGATGGGGTCGATCGGTTTGCTGGCCTTGGTGACCGGCAGACGGAAGCAAGCGGTCCCGGCCTTGTGCGGCGCGGTGTTGGCACTACTCGGGTGGTGGCCGCGGCTCGCCGTGGACGTCGGATTCGTGCTGTCGGTGTTCGCCACCGCGGGGCTGGTGCTGGTGGCACCGATCTGGGTGGACTGGCTGCGGGCCCGAGGATGGCCCCGGGCAGCTGCGGAGGTGGTGGCGGTCGCCGCGGCGGCCCACGTGGTGACGGCGCCCGTCGTCGCGGCAATGGCGGGAACGTTCAGCGTGGTGGGTGTGGTTGCGAACGTACTGGTCTCGCCGGTCGTCGCCCCCATCACCGTGGTGGGCATCGTGACGGCGGTGTTGGCTGTGGTCAGTACCTCGCTCGCCGACATGACGGTGCAACTGGCGTCGGCACCGTTGTGGTGGTTGATCACGGTGGCCGAGCGGGCGGCGTCGGTGCCGGCAGCATCGGTCGTCGTTCCGGAGGGTGTCCGAGGAATCGCGGCGGCGACCGTCGGCACTGTCGTGCTCCTGGGCGCGCTGCGATGGGCGTTGTTCCGCTGGGTGTCGGCCACGTTCGCGATTGCACTTCTGGCGCTGTGGACGGCCCACGTCGTGTGGTGAGTGACGGTCCGAAGCGGATGTCCGTGGTGTCGGCGGCGCATGGCACGATCATGGTCGTGACTTCGAGTGTGGCTCCTCTGCATCTGGTACTCGGCGACGAGGAACTACTGATGGATCGTGCGGTGGCCGCGATCGTGACGCAGGTGCGTGCGAATGCGGCGATCCCGGGGGAGGACCTCCCGGTCACCCGGCTGCGGACCGGTGACGCAAGTGCTCCCGAGCTCGCCGAACTGCTGAGTCCGTCGCTGTTCGCCGAGGACCGTGTCGTCGTACTCGAGGCGGCGGCCGAGGCCGGTAAGGATGCAGTCGCTCTGGTGCTCGACGCGGCTACCGATCCACCCGAGGGTGCCGTCGTGGTGGTCATGCATTCCGGCGGCGGCCGCGCCAAAGCGATGGTCGGTGCCCTCCAGAAATGCGGGGCTCAGGTCCACGAATGCGTCAAGCTCACCAAACCGGCCGAGCGGATCGATTTTGTCCGAGGCGAGTTTCGCGCGGCGGACGTCCGCGTCAGCGGCGAGGTGATCGAGGCTGTCGTCGAGTCCGTCGGTAACGAACTCCGCGAATTGGCCTCGGCGTGTTCACAGTTGGTCTCCGATACCGGAGGCAAAGTCGATCTGGCCGCCGTGCGTCGGTACTACTCGGGCAAAGCGGAGGTATCGGGATTCGACGTCGCGGACAAGGCCGTCATCGGTGATCGTGCCGGCGCTCTCGAAGCCTTGCGGTGGGCGATGCACCGGGGAGTGGCCCACGTTCTTCTCGCGGATGCGCTCGCCGATGCCGTGCGCACCATCGCGCTCGTCGGCTCGGCCGGTCGCGGTGACCCGTTCCGGATGGCAGGCGAACTGGGAATGCCGCCCTGGAAGATCAAGAAGGCGCAGGGCCAAGCGCGCGGCTGGAACGGCCGCTCGATAGCGCAGGCCCTGCGTGTGGTGGCGCAGCTGAACGCCGACGTCAAAGGTCAAGCAGCGGACGCGGACTACGCGGTGGAGCGAGCTGTCGCCGAGGTCGCCTCGTTGGGTGACCGCTAGCGGGGTGCCCGGCGCACGACAAAGCCCGCTGCGTCCTCGTCGGATGCAGCGGGCTCGGTCGAGCTCAGTACGAGATCAGAGCTTGTTGACTGCGAGAGCCAGTGCCGACTTCTTGTTAGCGGCCTGGTTCTTGTGGATGACGCCCTTGCTGGCGGCCTTGTCGAGCTTGCGGCCGGCATCGAGGAGAATCTCGGAAGCCTTGTCCTTGTCGCCCGCAGCCTGTGCCTCGCGGAACGAGCGGATGACGGTGCGAAGGGAGGACTTCACCGACTGGTTGCGTAGGCGTGCACGCTCGTTGGTGAGTATCCGCTTCTTCTGGGACTTGATATTGGCCACGCGTAAAATCCTTGTCGTCTTCGTCGGTATTCCGGTCAGGGCGATCCATGCTGGAATGCCCGAAGTCTGCTGCTGAGCGTTGAGCCCTGCGCCGAAGATCGAGAATACCAGCACAGGACGGCAGAACCCAATCCGGCGTCGCCCTCCACAGCCGTTTCAAGAATTTAACGCTTCTACCGCGCCTAACTCCTGTCTCTGTAGCAACATTGCCAGGATGAGTCCGCGATCGGCAACGCATGCCGCCTCCAAGGCCAAAGCGACCAGAACGAAGTCAGCGGATCGTGTCGAACCCGATGCAGACGGGGTGTTCGGGGGGTACTCCGACGTCGGAAAGTACAGCCTCGCCTTCGACGAGATGTTCGACTCGGACGGTCGTACTCGAACGCCGTACAAAGGAATCCACACGGCGCTCGCCCCGGCGAACGCCGTGGACCTGGACGCCAGATCGGATGCGCTCGGACGCGCGTTCGTCGACCAGGGCATCACGTTCTCGCTGTCCGGCCAAGAACGCCCGTTCCCGCTCGATCAGGTGCCCCGCGTCATCGCAGCAGGGGAGTGGTCGCGTCTCGAACGCGGCATCAAGCAGCGCGTCAAGGCTCTCGAGATGTTTCTCGCCGACATCTACGGAGACCAGGAAATCCTGCGGGACGGCGTCGTTCCGAAACGCCTGATCACGTCGTGCGAGCACTTCCACCGTGAGGCCGTCGGCATCACCCCGCCCAACGGCGTACGTATCCACGTTGCCGGAATCGACCTCGTGCGCGACGCGCAGGGCACGTTCCGTGTCCTCGAAGACAACCTGCGCTCACCCTCGGGCGTCTCCTACGTCATGGAGAACCGCCGGACCATGGCCCGGGTGTTCCCGGACCTGTTCGCCAGTCACCGCGTGCGTGCCGTCGGCGACTACGCCTCGCATCTGCTGCGGGCACTGCGCGCATCGGCCGCCCTCAACGAGGCCGACCCGACCGTGGTGGTTCTCACTCCGGGCGTGGCGAACTCGGCGTACTTCGAGCACTCGCTGCTCGCTCGGCTGATGGGCGTCGAGCTCGTCGAAGGTCGAGACCTGTTCTGCCGAGACAACATCGTCTACATGCGCACCACCGAGGGTGAGCGTCAGGTCGATGTCATCTACCGACGAATCGACGACGACTATCTCGACCCCATGCAGTTCCGTCCCGACTCGGTGCTGGGAGTAGCAGGTCTGGTCAACGCCGCCCGCGCAGGCAACGTCGTCATCTCGAGTGCCGTCGGAAACGGCGTCGGCGACGACAAGCTCGTCTACACCTACGTTCCCACCATCATCGACTACTACATGGGCGAGAAGCCGCTGCTGGCCAACGTCGACACGTTCCGGTGCTGGCTCGACGACGAGTGCGAGGAAGTCCTCGACCGCATCGACGAACTGGTGATCAAGCCGGTGGAAGGTTCTGGCGGCTACGGCATCGTCTTCGGACCCGACGCCTCGCCGAAGGAACTCGCCACCATCAGCAAGAAGGTCCGCGCGGATCCGCGCGGCTGGATCGCCCAGCCCGTCGTACAGCTCTCGACGGTGCCGACGAAGATCGGCGATCGCTTGGTACCCCGCCACGTCGACCTGCGGCCGTTCGCGGTCAACGACGGCGACGACGTCTGGGTGTTGCCCGGCGGACTGACCCGAGTGGCGTTGCCGGAGGGGTCCCTGGTGGTGAACTCCAGCCAGGGCGGTGGCAGCAAGGACACCTGGGTGCTCGCCACTCGGACCTCTCAGGAGGAGCAGGAACTTGCCGGCGACGAGATCGTCAGCGTTCCGCCGGAGTCACCGATGGCCGAACAAGGCCCGGAGCTGACGATGGACCAACAAATGAATCAGCAGCAGCAGCAGCAACAGCAGCAGGCAACGAACTCGGACTCGAACGGCGGTGGACAGTAAATGCTCGCGCGCAACGCAGAGTCGCTCTACTGGATCGGGCGGTATGTGGAGAGAGCGGATGACACGGCCCGCATTCTCGATGTCACCGTCCACCAACTTCTCGAAGACGCCACAGTCGATCCCGACCACACTTCGCGAGTGTTGTTGCGAGTGCTCGGTTTCCAGCACGAGCCGGACGTCTCGCTCGACGTGTGGTCGCTTACCGAGGTCGTCGCCTTCAGCCGCGACGGATTGGGTTCGATCGTGGACTCACTGTCGAGTGCGCGCGAGAACGCCCGAGGTGCGCGTGAAGTCACGTCCAGTGAGATGTGGGAGTGCTTGAACACCACGTACAACGGATTGAACGAGCGCATCAGGGCGTCCAAGCGCACCGGCCCGGCCGAGTTCTTCAGCTACATCGAGGAGCGCGCCGCGATGTTCGCCGGTCTCGCGGACTCCACCCTCAGCCACGACGACGGCTACCGCTTTCTCCTGCTCGGTCGCTCGGTCGAGCGCATCGACATGATCGTTCGGTTGTTGCTCTCGCGAGCCGGTGACCGGCCGTCGTCGCCGGCGTGGGTCACTGTGCTTCGCTCGGCCGGTGCCCACGACACCTACCTGCGCACCTACCGCGGCGCGCTCGATGCCCAGCGAGTACTGGAATTCATGTTGTTGGACAGGCTCTTTCCGCGATCGGTGTTCTACGCACTCAACGAGGCGGAACGATCACTCGATCAGCTCGACCATCAGCCCAACAGTCGAGTCGGTGCGCGCGCAGAGGCGCAGCGTCTACTCGGTCGCGCTCGCAGCGAACTCGAATTCCTGCGTCCCGGTGAAATTCTCGACGATCTGCAGGAGCGCCTGCTCTCCCTGCAGGAAACCTGCCGTGAGCTCGGTGATGCGATCTCCAAGCAGTATTTCCACGCCGCTCCGTGGGTGGCGTGGACGGACGCCGGCTCGGGAACATTCGAAGATCAATTGGAAGGTGAACTGTGAGCTGGCGTATGCGTGTCGTGCACACCACGGGCTATCAGTACGACGCACCGGTGACGTCGTCGTACAACGAGGCTCGACTGACGCCGCGAAGTGACAATCGGCAGAACGTGATTCTCAACCGAGTCGAGACCAACCCGGTGACGCGTTCCTACCGCTACACCGACTACTGGGGGACAGCGGTGACGGCGTTCGACCTGCACGCACCGCACACCGAGCTCGAGGTCACCGGATCGTCGGTGGTCGAGACCGATCCCTTCGTCTACCCGGATGAGAATGCCTCCTGGGAGGAACTCGCGAGCGACCAGGTGATCGACCGCTTCAACGAGGTCCTCGACAACACCGGATACGTGCCGAAGAACAGGCAACTCGCGTCGGTCGCGAAAAAGCTGTCGAAGGGTCTGCCGCCGCAGGAATCGGTCGTCGAGATCTCCAACTGGGTCAACCAGGAGATGTCGTACGTTCCCGGTACCACCGGTGTGCACACCTCGGCCGTGGAGGCCTGGTCGGAGAAGAAGGGTGTCTGTCAGGACTACGCCCACCTGACGCTGTTGATGCTGCGCAGCGTCGGCATCCCCAGTCGGTACGTCTCGGGCTACCTGCATCCGAAGAAGCAGGCCGCGATCGGTGCGACGGTCGAGGGCCAGTCTCACGCCTGGATCGAGGCCTGGACCGGTGCGTGGTGGGGCTACGACCCGACCAACGCCATCGCCGTCAACGAGCAGCACGTGTCGGTCGGACTCGGCCGTGATTACGCCGACGTCCCGCCGCTCAAGGGCATCTTCTCCGGCGGCGGTTCGACGGCTCTCGACGTGGTCGTGGAGATCACGCGGCTGGCCTAGCGTCGTGCGCGTTTTGCGTACCCAGGGATACGCAAAACGCGCACGAGGTCAGTTCCAGCCGTAGTCCCGACGCAACCGATCTGCCACGGACTCGAACTGAGCTCTACCGAGGATTGCGCCTTCGCGACGAATACCGTCCTCGGGCACGTCGAGAACTCGGTCCAGACGAATCCAGCTCGGTCGCCCCTCGGCGTCCCACGCACCGGATCCGATCGACTGCCAGTCGCGGTCGCCGTCGCGGCTGCTCTGGCTCGACAACATCAGGCCGAGCAGATCGTTGCCCTCACGCCCGATGACCAGCACCGGGCGGTCCTTGCCCTGAGTGGCGTCTTCCTCGTAGGTAACCCAGGTCCAGACGATCTCACCCGGATCGGCCTTGCCGTCCAGATCGGGGGAGTACTCGATGGTCCGCGCCCGTTGGGCGGTCGGCCTGGTCTGCGATGCCACCGGACGGCCGGGGCGAGGTGCCGGAGCCGGTGTGCGCGACGCGCTTCCGGAGATCGCGTCCTTGCCTTTCTGCAGCGCACCGGAGTTCTGTAGTTGACGCAGTAGCCTCGGGCCCTCGCGCAGTGCGATCTTGCCCAGTTCCTTGCCGAATCTGCTCCAGTTGCCAGCCATGCGGCGAGTGTAGCCACGGCGGCAGCGCTACAAACCGCCCTGACTCACCGGGCGACCAGCCACGACGGACAGCCGGGGACGGCGCACCGTTCCGCTCGTGGGACGATAGGGAAACCCGTTCGCTCATTTCGAACACGCCAGCCGAAGGATACGAGTGCCCAGCTTCGCCGACACGACGTTCACCGATCCGTCCAGGATCAGGAACTTCTGCATCATCGCCCACATCGACCACGGAAAGTCGACGCTGGCAGACCGGATGTTGCAGCTCACCGGCGTCGTCGACGACCGGTCGATGCGTGCGCAGTATCTGGACCGGATGGACATCGAGCGCGAACGCGGCATCACCATCAAGGCGCAGAACGTGCGTCTGCCCTGGGTCGTCGACGGCGAAGAATTCGTTCTGCACCTCATCGACACCCCCGGCCACGTCGACTTCACGTACGAGGTGTCCCGCGCGCTCGAAGCGTGTGAAGGTGCTGTCTTGCTCGTCGACGCTGCTCAGGGCATCGAGGCGCAGACGCTGGCGAACCTGTACCTGGCTCTCGACAAAGAGCTCACCATCATCCCTGTGCTCAACAAGATCGACCTGCCCGCTGCCGACCCGGATCGCTACGCCGCCGAAATCGCGCACATCATCGGATGCGAGGCCGACGACGTGCTGCGGGTGTCCGGCAAGACCGGAGTGGGCGTCGAGGAACTGCTCAACGAGGTCGTCAAGCTGGTGCCGGCTCCGGTCGGCAACCCGGACGGGCCTGCCCGCGCGATGATCTTCGACTCGGTCTACGACACCTACCGAGGCGTCGTCACCTACGTCCGAGTGGTCGACGGCGCACTCAACCCTCGTGAGAAGGTCACGATGATGTCGACCGGCTCGACGCACGAGTTGCTCGAAGTCGGCATCGTGTCGCCGGACCCGAAGGCCACGAAGGGCCTGGGCGTCGGCGAGGTGGGGTACCTGATCACCGGCGTCAAGGACGTCCGTCAGTCCAAGGTCGGCGATACCGTCACCACGTTCCGCAAGGGTGCTACCGAGCCGCTGACCGGTTACCGCGAGCCACGGCCGATGGTCTACTCGGGCCTTTACCCACTCGACGGCTCCGACTACCCGGATCTGCGCGACGCCCTCGAAAAGCTTCAGCTCAACGACGCGGCCCTGACCTACGAGCCGGAGACCTCCGTGGCTCTCGGATTCGGCTTCCGCTGCGGCTTCCTGGGGTTGCTGCACATGGAGATCACCCGCGAGCGGCTCGAGCGTGAATTCAACCTCGACTTGATCTCGACCTCGCCGAACGTCGTCTACCGCGTCGAGATGGAAGACGGTGCCGAGCACATCGTCACCAACCCGTCGTACTGGCCCGAGGGCAAGGCGCGGGAAGTGTTCGAGCCCATGGTCAAGTGCACCATCATTTCGCCGAGCGAGTTCATCGGCTCGATCATGGAGCTGTGTCAGGGGCGACGAGGCGAGCTCGGCGGTATGGACTACCTGTCGGAGACTCGTGTCGAACTGCGCTACACGATTCCGATGGCCGAGATCATCTTCGACTTCTTCGACATCCTGAAGTCACGTACTCGTGGATACGCCAGCCTCGACTACGAGGAGATCGGCGAGCAGAGCGGAGCGCTGGTGAAGGTCGACATCCTGCTGCAGGGCGAGGCCGTCGACGCCTTCAGCGCGATCGTCCACAAGGACGCCGCTGCGGCCTACGGCAACAAGATGACGACCAAGCTCAAGGAACTGATTCCGCGGCAGCAGTTCGAGGTGCCGATTCAGGCTGCTATCGGATCTCGCATCATCGCCCGCGAGAACATCCGCGCCATCCGCAAGGACGTGCTTGCCAAGTGCTACGGCGGCGACATCAGCCGTAAGCGCAAGCTGCTCGAGAAGCAGAAGGAAGGCAAGAAGCGAATGAAGACCATCGGACGGGTCGAAGTTCCGCAGGAAGCCTTCGTGGCGGCACTGTCCTCGGAGTCCTCGTCGGACAAGCCGAAGAAGTAGCCGGACGTAACCTCACACCCTTTTTGCCGACTGCGCGCCCCGGCTCGCTTCAGAACAGGGGCGCGCAGTCGGCAACAGGGGCGCGCGGCCCCCGCCCAACCCTCTCGCGAATGTCGGGCGAGTACATTTCGAATCTGTGACGACACCGATCCTGAAGAAATTGCGTGTTCCCGTTGTCGGTGCGCCCATGGCGGGCGGTCCGAGTACTCCCGAGCTCGCCCGGGCTGTGGCCGAGGCCGGCGGACTCGGAATGATCGCCGGCGCGTTGTTGACGCCGGATGCCTTTGCCGCGCAGGTGGATTCGATGCGGGGTCTGGTGTTCGGGGTCAATCTTTTCCTACCCGAGGAGCCGTCGGGCGCGGATGTCGACTCCTACGCCCAGCATCTGGCATCGTGGTTCGAGCGATTCGACGCCGAACCCGGCGTGCTCAAACGCCGCGATGATCACTACCCGGAGAAATTCGCCTGGCTGCTTGCCCATCCGGTGCCGGTGGTGTCGAGTACTTTCGCCACCTTCGATGCCGACGAGGTTGCCCAGCTGCATTCGGTGGGAACCGAAGTGTGGGCAACGGTGGCAACCGCCTCCGACGCGTCCATCGCCACCGCGAACGGTGTGGACGCGCTGGTGGTGCAGGGTCCCGAGGCGGGCGGACACCGAGGCACGTTCGACGGGTCGGCTCCGGAAGAGCCGTTGACGGAGTTGCTGGTCGCAGTGCGCGAGATATCGGATCTGCCCCGAATCGCGGCCGGCGGGCTCATGGACGGCAACGACATTGCGCCGCTGCTGGATTCGGGTGCTGCGCATGCAGCCCAGCTGGGTACCGCGTTTCTGAACACTCCCGAGGCAGGAACGAAGCCCGTGCACCGCGAGCAGCTGGCCAGTGCGTCGGGTACCGCCGTGACGAAGGCGTTTTCGGGCCGTCCTGCGCGGGGCTTGGTGAACGAGTTCATGCGCGAGAACTCCGAAGCCGCCCCGCTGGCGTATCCCGATCTGCACTATCTGACCGCGCCGATGCGCGCGAAGGCCGCAGCTGCGGGTGACCCGTCGGGACTGTCGATGTGGGCCGGGACCGGCTATCGCCGCGCTCAGGCGAAACCGGCGGCCGAGCTGGTCGCCGAATGGGCGAGGCAACTCGGCCGCTGAACCAGACAGTTCAGGGGTTGGCGTGGGCGGGCTGGAAGTGTCCCGATGCCTGCGCTTCCTCTGCTCGGATGACGTGCACCACGGCGTTGATCAACGCCAAGTGCGTGAATGCTTGCGGAAAGTTGCCGAGGTGACGGCCGGTGCGATGGTCGATCTCTTCGGCGTAGAGTTTGAGCGGGCTCGCGTAGGCAAGCAGGCGTTCGCACAGGTGCTTGGCGCGCGGGAGTTCGTCGATCTCCACCAGAGCGGACACGAGCCAGAACGAGCAGATCGTGAACGTGCCTTCCTCGCCGGACAAACCGTCGTCGGTGGTGTCGGTTCGATAGCGCAGAACCAAGCCGTCCTCGGTCAACTCGTCGGCGATGGCGAGCACTGTTGCACGAATGCGTTCGTCGTCGGCCGGCAGAAATCGCAGGAGGGGTGCGAGTAGCAACGACGCGTCCAGAGAGGGATCTCCGTACCGCTGCGTCAGCACGCCGCGCGAGTCCACGCCGTTGTCGAGGATGTCGGCCTTGATCTCGTCGGCGATTTCGTTCCACTTGGTCGAGTAGTCCTTCTCGCCGTGGATATCGGCAAGCTTCGCACCGCGATCGAGCGCAACCCAACACATCAGCTTCGAGGACGTGAAGTGCTGGGGCTCACCGCGTACCTCCCAGATGCCACGGTCGGGTTTGCGCCAGTTCGCGATCGCTTCCTCGACCTGCCGTTTGAGCAGAGGCCACAGGAACTCCGGGACGTGTTCACGCGACTTGACGTGCAGGTACACCGAGTCGAGCATGGTGCCCCAGATGTCGTGCTGCTCTTGGTCGTAGGCACCGTTGCCGATACGTACCGGTCGGGCGCCGTCGTACCCGGACAAGTGCGGTAGCTCGGCCTCGTCGAGGGTCTTCTCACCGCCGATGCCGTACATCACCTGGAGCGGGTTGACCTCCCCGTCTGCACTGGTGGCTACATCGGACATGAAGGCGAAGAAGTCGTTGGCCTCACGGTCGAGCCCGAGCGTGTACAGACCCCACAGAGCGAATGTGGAGTCGCGGACCCAGGTGTAGCGATAGTCCCAATTGCGTTCCCCACCAGGTGTTTCGGGTAGCGACGTGGTCGACGCGGCGAGCAGTGCTCCCGTGGGTGCGTAGGTCAGTCCTTTGAGGGTCAGAGCGCTGCGCTGGAGGTAGCCGCGCCACGGATGATCGGGGAATCGGCCGATCGTGATCCACTGCCGCCAGCATTCGGAGGTCTGCCACATCTTACTGGCCGCTTCCTCGAACGTTTGCGGTGCGGGAAGATCGGACCACGACAGCGCGACGAAGATGTTGTCGCCTTCCGTCATTCGGGTTCGCGCGCGTGCTTCGCGGCCCTCGATGCCGATCCGAAGATTGGTGGTCAATTTGAGGGTGGGCTGGTCGCCGTCGGCGCTCGCCTCGCAGGTCGCGGTGGTCTCCTCGTACACCTTGCCGGTGTACTCCCATGTCGCGGGTGCCCGATGGTAGTCGAAGGCGGGCTCGCAGCTCATCTCCAATTCGACTGTGCCGCTGACACATTTGATGGTCCGAAGCAAGATGTGCTCGGCATCCCAGTCGCTCGGTGCGCGCTTGTGAGTTCGAGAACGCTGGTCGGTGTTGTGCCAGGGGCCCATCACCAACGCGTCACGCACGATGAGCCACCCGGTCTCGGTCTGCCAGGTCGTCTCCACGATGAGGCCGCCGGGCAGGTATCGACGAGCGGCGGGTACCGACTGTCCGTACGGCCCGACGCGGAAGTGGCCCGCGCTTCGATCGAGGACGGCACCGAAAATACTGGGGGAGTCCGGCCGCGGTACACACATCCATTCGACGGAGCCGTTTCGGGCGATGAGGCACGTCGTCTCGCAGTCCGAGAGAAATGCGTAGTCGTCGATGGGCGGAAACGCGCTGCGGTAGGAGACCAACGTGGACACCGGCGCATCGGTGCTGCCCAACGCACCTTGGACTTCCGTTCCGCCCAGGCCTGGATGTCCTGAGCCCATGGCCGGCTCCTCGGCGACCGGGGGCACGGGCGAAACCTCATCGAATGCCGTCATGGCGTAATCATCGACCGATCCGTGGCAGCCGTCCACTGAGAGGCCGTACTCGGCGTGGCGCGGCTCAGGTGGAGCCCTGGTTTAAGCTGCGAGGATGGAATCGTTCGCGCGGTGGTGGGACGGCGTCGAGCTGTGGGTGACGGGCCTTCCGTTCGTTCCGCAGTCGGTGGTCGTCCTCGCAGTGCTCGTTCCGGTTGCGTTCGTCTCGGCTCGGGTGTTCGATCGCGTGCTGGCAGTGATCCTGCGCGTGTTGGGCCGTGACGCCAGCGCAGCACGCGAGGCCGAGCTCTCGGCCTCGACGTCTACGACGAAGGATGGACTGTAATGCCGCGGTCTCGGGTGACATGGGCTCTGATCGCGCTGCTGGCGTTGGTCGTCATCGCATGGTTGATCACTCGCTGACACGCGCCCGTCGTGCACATGCACGACTCCTCTGATTAGAGTCGGTCCGGAACCTCTGCTAGATTCCTGACCGTGTCTTCTGCCGCCGAGTACCGCGTCCGCCACCAGTTGGCGTTGATTGCTGTCGGCATGCTGGCAGTCGCCGATATCGACTGTTGTTGATTCTTTCCTTCGCGAATCGGTTTCGTCGATCCACTGTCGCCGCGTAGCGCAGTGTGTCCGCACGACGGACCGGAGTCCGTGCCGCCAGTTCGCTGCTTCGCCGGCCGGGTCCTGACTGCTACGGCGCTCAGCGCGAATCTCCTTGCGTGTCTTGTGTTCTTTCCTCATCGTCACACCACCATGAAAGGCCTTTCGCAATGAGGCATCGTTCTCGTTATCTGCTCACCACGTTCGCAGCTGTGGGAACTCTTCTGCTCACCGCCTGCGGCGGCGGTTCCAGCGATGTCGTCGGGGGCGGGTCGGACACTGCCAGTGGCCCGGCTCTGACACTCGTCGGCTACGCAGTGCCGAAGAACGGCTGGGACGCAATCGGTCCGGCGTTCGCAGCCACCGAGGATGGAGAGGGTACGGCGATCAACGCCGACTACGGCGCATCCGGAAACCAGTCGCGCAAGGTCGCCGACGGCGCGCCTGCGGACATCGTCAACTTCTCCGTCGAGCCGGATGTCACTCGACTTGTCAAGGCGGGCAAGGTCGACGAGGACTGGAACCAGAACGCGTACGGCGGGGTGCCGTTCGGCTCGGTGGTGACCATCGTCGTCCGCGAGGGCAATCCGAAGAACATCCAGACGTGGGACGACCTGATCAAGCCCGACGTTCAGGTCATCAGCCCGAGCCCCCTCAGCTCCGGATCGGCGAAGTGGAACCTGCTCGCGCCGTACGCCGCCAAGAGCAACGGTGGCCAGGACAAGCAGGCCGGTCTCGACTTCGTTCGTACGCTCGTCGCCGATCACTTCCCTGTGCAGCCCGAATCCGGCCGCGCCGCAACCGAAGCGTTCCTGCAGGGACAGGGCGACGCGCTACTGAGCTACGAGAACGAGGCACTGCTCATCGAAGAGCAGGGACAGAAGGTGGAGCACGTGGACGTCCCCGTCACCTTCCGCATCGACAACCCGGTGGCAGTGATCAACAGCAGTGCGAACCTCGAGCGTGCGAATGCTCTGAACGATTTCGTCTACTCCGACGAAGGCCAGAAGATCTGGGCCGAGGCGGGTTTCCGGCCGACCAACCCGGAGATCGCCTCCGAGTACTCGGACAAGTTCTTCACGCCCGAAAAGCTCTACACCATCGATGATCTCGGCGGCTGGACTCAGGTCGACGCCGACCTGTTCGGAGACAACGGCGCAATTGCGACGATCTACCAGGAAAGTACTCGGTAGATGTCGTCGTCGACCGGTGAACCCGCGGCCCCGGGTTCGATCGTCCCGCCCAGTGCGACACCTCGGTTTCGTGCTGGGCGGGAAGGCCGCAAGTTCCGGGGCCCCGGTTCGGTGGGTCCGCTGGGCCTCGGTGTCGCCGTTCTGTGGCTCAGTGTCATCGTGCTGCTGCCGTTGGCGGCGTTGACGGTTCAGTCGTTCGACGGCGGCCTCGGTGGTTTCTGGGATGCGGTCACCGAGACACGTGCCATCGCCACGTTCAAGGTGACTCTGCTGGTGTCCGTGGCCGCCGCCGTGATCAACCTCTTTCTCGGCACTCTGATCGCGTGGGTTCTGGTACGCGACGAGTTTCCCGGCAAGCGTTTCGTCAATGCCCTGATCGACCTGCCGTTCGCACTACCGACCATCGTGGCGAGCTTGGTGTTGCTGTCGCTGTACGGACCGTCGAGTCCGATCGGCATCGTCTTCAACGCCACCAAGCCTGCGGTCATCGTGGCGCTGCTGTTCGTCACGCTCCCGTTCGTGGTGCGTGCGGTGCAGCCGGTGCTGATAGAACTCGACAAGGATGTCGAAGAGGCGGCCGCATCGCTGGGTGCGAACAACTGGACCATCTTTCGGCGCATCGTGTTGCCGGTACTGCTTCCGGCTGTGCTCTCGGGCGGTGGGCTCGCGTTCGCCCGTGCCATCGGCGAATTCGGGTCGGTGGTGTTGATCGGCGGCAACATCCCCAACGACACGCAGGTTGCTTCGCAGTACATCCGTGAACTCATCGAGTACGACCGGCCGATCGACGCAGCCGCAATCTCCGTGGTGCTGTTGGCAATCGCCTTCGCTGTGCTGTTCGTGCTCCGCATCATCGGCAACAGGTTGGCCAGACGGGAAGAGCAGATCTCGTGAAAATCGGTCTCCCGATCAAACTGTCCCTGCGTGCCGTCGCACTGATCTATCTCGCTGTGCTCGTGCTGTTCCCCCTCGGTGCCATCCTGTTTCGCACGTTCGAGGACGGGGTGGTGGCGTTCTGGGAGCAGATCACCACTCCCGCCGCGCAATCCGCTCTCCAACTGTCGCTGTTGATCGTGGCGATCGTCGTTCCCATCAACGTCGTGTTCGGAATCGTCACAGCGTTGGCATTGGTACGCGGACGGTTCCGCGGCAAGGGGATACTCGAAGCGATCGTGGACCTGCCGTTCGCGGTGTCGCCGATCATCACCGGCGTCGCGCTCATCCTGCTGTGGGGTGCCAACGGATGGTTCGGTGGCATCGAAAGCCTCGGTTTCAAGGTCATCTTCGCGCTACCCGGCATGGTCATCGCGACGATATTCGTCACCTTGCCGTTCGTCGTTCGCGAAGTGGAACCGGTCCTGTACGAGATCGGTGAAGAGCAGGAAGAGGCTGCCTCGACTCTGGGTGCGAGTACCTGGCAGACGTTCTGGCGAATCACGTTGCCTGCCATCCGATGGGGACTGACCTACGGCGTGGTGCTCACCGTCGCACGTTCGCTCGGAGAATTCGGCGCGGTCATCATGGTCTCCACCAACCTGCCTGGCATTTCCCAGACGCTCACACTGCTGGTCAATTCACGGTACGAGGACTTCAATCAGCAGGGCGCATATGCGGCGTCCACGTTGCTCATGGCGATCGCCGTCATCGTGCTGCTGCTGATGACGGTTCTCGACAAGAAGAGGACGAAGTAATGACCGAGATATCTTCCGACATCGAGATCTCCGTGGTCGGCGCGAACAAGCGCTACGGCGATTTCGCCGCCCTCGACGACGTCAGCATCGACATCCCGAAGGGCTCGTTGACGGCGCTGCTCGGACCCAGCGGCTCGGGCAAGTCCACGCTGCTTCGATCCATCGCAGGCCTCGAGCAGCTCGATACGGGCCGAGTGGTGCTGGCCGGCCAGGACGTCACCTGGGTGAGCCCGCAGCGTCGCGAGATCGGGTTCGTGTTTCAGCACTACGCCGCGTTCAAACACCTGACGGTGCGCGACAACGTGGCGTTCGGCTTACAGATCCGCAAGCGGCCCAAGGCCGAAATTGCCAAGAAGGTCGACGAACTGCTCGAGATCGTCGGTCTGGCCGGTTTCCAAAGCCGCTACCCGGCGCAGCTGTCCGGAGGACAGCGTCAACGCATGGCGCTGGCACGTGCACTCGCCGTCGACCCGCAGGTTCTCCTCCTCGACGAGCCCTTCGGTGCCCTCGATGCCAAGGTGCGCGCAGATCTACGGACGTGGCTGCGCCGATTGCACGACGAGGTGCACGTCACCACCGTGTTGGTGACCCACGACCAGGAAGAAGCGCTCGACGTCGCCGACCGAATCGCGGTGCTGAACAAGGGCAGAATCGAACAGGTGGGCACCCCGGAGGATCTCTACGATCGCCCTGCCAACAACTTCGTGATGTCGTTCCTCGGTCAGGTGGCCAGGCTGAACGGACTTCTGGTGCGCCCGCACGACATTCGTGTCGGACGCGACCCGTCGTTGGCACAGGCGCAGGCAAGCGGCACGGCAGAATCTGCCGGGGTGACGCGGGCCGTCGTCGAACGGGTCGTACGCCTCGGCTTCGAGGTGAAGGTCGAGCTCAAGAACGCGGCCACCGGCGAGTTGTTCGCGGCGCAGATCACGCGCGGCGACAGCGAGGCGCTGGGGTTGCACGAGGGCGAAACCGTGTACGTCCGCGCGACTCGGGTTCCGACGATCACGGATACGACCGAATCGGCTCCGGTGCACTGATCGGACGAGCAGGGCTGTTCGTGCTATGCGATCGAGCGATCGTGCGCGAGAGCTGCGTCGTACCGCCTGGAGGCGAGCTCGGCCACTGCCGGATGAGGGCCCAGGACATCGGCGTACGTCACGTTCGGGACGCCGTCCAGCACCTGTGAGATGCGGTCGGTGAGCCTCCCGGGTGCCAGGAACCAGGGAGCCACCACGATCCGGGTGGCTCCCAGCGCGTGCAACTGCGCGACCGCATCCAGTGGAGACGGATCGACGGACGTGGCGAAACAGGTGACAACTCCCGCCCAGCCGGTGCCGGACACCACTTCGTTCGCCACTCCACGGCTACGGTCGTTCGCCGAGGAATCGCTCGATCCGACGGCAGCCAAGGCGACTCCGACTGTCGAATCGCCGAGCACCGCACCGGCGTCGACAACACGATCCCGAACGGCGTCGACGAGAAGTGGGTCGTCGCCCAGCACCTCGGACTGACCGATCGATACGCGCGGATGCCGGACCCGTGCTGCACCCAACAGCGCGGGCAGGTCCACTTTCGCGTGAAAAGCTTTGCCCAACAACAGTGGAACCGCGACGATGCGGGCATGTCCTGCATCGGCCAAATCGTCGAGTACCTGCTCGACGCTGGGCTCACTCAGGTCGAGAAACGCGACGCGCACATCGAGATCCGGACGCCGTCGACGCAGGACGTCGACGGCGCGGTGGATCGTCTCGCTCGAGCGGGGATCGCGGCTGCCGTGCGCTACCGCGAGCAGAGCCGTCACGCCGGAACTGCCGACCCCAGCTCGACGGCGGCCAGTGCGTTGCCCACCAGACCGGCTGCCAGTGTGTTGCCACCGGCCGGATCGATCAGCAAGAAGCTGCCGGTGTGCCTGTTGACGGCGTAGTCGTCGGCCACGATCGGCTCGGCAACGCGAACAGAAATGCGTCCGATCTCGTTGAGTTCCAACGATTCCGGGCCCTCGTGCGCAGTGAGGTCCTGCTCGTCGAATCGCTCGACGAGCGCCCCGACGATGGCCTGGGTGGTACGAGTGCCGTGCTTGAGCAGCAGACGAGCGCCCGGGCGAAGCGGCTTCTCGGCCAGCCAGCACACCGTGGCCTCGAAGTCGCCGATCGGTTCCGGTGCGTCCTGCGGGGAGGCGATGGTGTCGCCGCGCGAGACGTCGACATCGTCGGCGAGGACGAGGGTGACGCTACGGCCGGCATGCGCGGTACGCAGCTCGCCGTCCGCGGTGTCGATGCGCTCCACTGTCGTTCGGGTGCCCGAGGGCAGGATGACGACCTCGTCGCCGACGTCGACGGAGCCCGCTGCGACCTGGCCGGCATATCCGCGGTAGTCCGGGAATTCCGCTGTGCGCGGCCGGATCACGTACTGCACGGGGAATCGCAGACCGACCCGGTGAGGTTCGGCGTCCACCGGGACCGACTCGAGGTGCTCGATGAGGGTGGGCCCGTCGTAGTACGGGGTCTTGTCGGACTTGACCGCGACGTTGTCGCCGTGCAGCGCGGACACCGGAATTTCGATGACGTCCTCGGTGGACCAGCCGAGCGAGGAAGTCAGCGAATTGAACTCTGCCGAGATCTCGGCGAAGACGGTCGCAGGGTCCTCGACCAGATCGATCTTGTTGACGGCGAGCACCAGTCGCGGAACACCCAGCAGAGCCAGAACGGCTGCGTGCCTGCGGGTCTGGGTGATCACGCCTTTACGGGCATCGACGAGCAGGATGACCAGCTGAGCAGTCGACGCACCGGAGACGGTATTGCGGGTGTACTGAACGTGCCCGGGGGTATCGGCCAGCACGAACGAGCGGTGCGGCGTCGCGAAGTAACGATAGGCGACATCGATGGTGATGCCCTGTTCGCGTTCCGCGCGTAGGCCGTCGACGAGGAGGGACAGGTCCGGTGTGGCCAGACCCTTGTCCACGGACGCGCGCGTGACGGCATCGATCTGGTCTGCGAGAACGGATTTGGTATCGTACAACAGGCGTCCGACAAGAGTGGACTTGCCGTCGTCGACGCTGCCTGCGGTAGCGAGGCGAAGGAGTTGCGTACCCGTGCTGGTGCTGCTCATCAGAAGTATCCTTCTCGTTTGCGATCTTCCATGGCAGCCTCGGACACGCGGTCGTCGCCGCGAGTGGCTCCGCGTTCGGTCAGCCTGGACGCCGCGACCTCGGCGAGGATCGCTTGATTGTCGGCAGCCTCGGACAGGACGGCACCGGTGGTGGATCCGTCGCCGACAGTGCGGTAGCGCACCGACAGTGTCTGCAACTCTTCACCTTCGGCCGGTCCGCCCCAGACGCCCGGCGTCATCCACATGCCGTCGCGCTGATACACCGGGCGCTGGTGGGCGTAGTAGATGCTGGCCAACTCCACGTCGTCGCGAGCGATGTAGCGCCAGATGTCGAGTTCGGTGAAGTTGCTGAGCGGGAACACGCGCACCTGCTCGCCGGGGGAGTGCTTGCCGTTGTACAGGTTCCACAGTTCCGGACGCTGCTTCTTCGGCTCCCACTGCCCGAATGCGTTGCGCAGCGAGAAGATTCGCTCTTTGGCGCGGGCGCGTTCCTCGTCGCGTCGGGCACCGCCGAACACGGCGTCGAACCGGTTCTCGGAGATCGCGTCGAGGAGAGGAACGGTCTGCAGAGGGTTGCGGATGCCGTCGGGGCGCTCGGTGAGACGTCCGTCGGCGAGGTACTCCTCGACGCTGGCCACGTGCAGGCGCAGGTTGTACTTCGCAACCACGTGGTCGCGGAAATCCAGCACCTCCTGCAGGTTGTGCCCGGTGTCGACGTGCAGCAGTGCGAACGGCAGGGGAGCGGGCCAGAACGCCTTGATGGCCAGGTGCAGCAGAACGGTGGAGTCCTTGCCGCCCGAGAACAGGATGACGGGGCGCTCGAATTCGCCGGCCACCTCTCGGAAGATGTGGATGGCTTCGGATTCGAGTGCGTCGAGGGTGTCGAACCGATCTGCATCGAGATGGGTGCGTCCGACGGTCGCCGTCGTGAGGTCGAGTGTCATGAGGCGTGCAACCCACATTCGGTCTTGGCCTTGCCGGCCCAACGACCGCTGCGCGGGTCGGCTCCGGGGGCAGGTTTGACGGTGCACGGTGCGCACCCGATGGACGGATATCCCTCGTCGACGAGAGGGTTGACCAGGATCGAATGTTCGTCGATGTAGGCCTGCATCTCCTCGTCCGACCACGGTGCGATCGGGTTGATCTTCACCAGGCCGAACGCGTCGTCGAACGAGATCAACGGAGCGTTGGCGCGCGTCGGGGCCTCGACTCGCCGGATGCCGGTGACCCACGCGCTGTAGTTCGCCAGTTCCTTCTTCAGCGGCGCCACTTTGCGCATCGCGCAGCAGCGGTTCGGTTCGCGGGCGAACAGGTCCTTGCCGTCGCTCGCATCCTGTTCTGCGACAGTCTTCTCGGCGCGGGCGTTGACGACGTGCACGCCGTAGACGGCCTCGACGGCATCGCGCGTTCCGATGGTCTCGGCAAAGTGGTAGCCGGTGTCGAGGAACAGGACGTCCACTCCGGGGTGAACCTGTGCGGCGAGGTGAACGAGAACCCCGTCCTGCATGTTGGAGGCGACGATGAAATCGCTACCGAAGGTGTCCTCGGTCCATTGCAACAACTCGAGCGGGCTTGCGCCGTCGAGTTCGCGGGCACCGCGCTCGGCGATGTCCTTCAGTTGGTCGACCGTCAAATTCAGTCTGGTACTCATCGCAAATCCGCCTCGTCTGCTCGCACGGCCCATTGAGCGAACCGTTCGCCGTCTTCGCGGTGCTTGTCGAAATTGCGCACCACTCTGTCGATGTAATCTCCCAGCTCGGAGCTGTTGACCTTGTGCTGACGCAACTTTCGGCCGAACGCACTGTCCAGGCCGAGGCTGCCTCCGAGGTGAACCTGGAAACCCTCGATCTGATTCCCGTCCCCGTCGTCGACCAACTGTCCCTTGAACCCGATGTCGGCGATCTGCGACCGCGCGCACGAGTTGGGGCAACCGTTGATGTTGATCGTGATCGGAACGTCGAGTCGACTGTTGATGTCGGACAAGCGCTCTTCGAGCTCGGGGACGAGAACCTGTGAGCGCTTGCGGGTTTCGGCGAACGAGAGCTTGCAGAACTCGATGCCACTGCACGCCATCAGATTCTTGCGCCAGTGCGAGGGCCGGGCAGGGAGGCCCAGCGCATCGAGGTCCGAGATCAGCTGCTCGAGCGTCTCGTCCGGAACATCGAGGACGATCAGCTTCTGATACGGCGTGAATCGGACGCGATCCGACCCGGCCTTCTCGGCGGCGTCGGCGACGGCCGCGAGGATGGTGCCGGACACGCGACCCGCGATGGGCGCGACACCGACGGCGTTGAGCCCGTTCTTGAGCTTCTGGATCCCGACATGATCACGGGGCCGAGCGGGCTTCTCGGGAGCCGGTCCGTCGATGAGCTTGCGGTGCAGGTACTCGTCCTCGAGGACCTGGCGGAACTTCTCGATGCCCCAGTCCTTGATGAGGAACTTCAGGCGCGCCTTGGTGCGAAGCCGGCGGTAGCCGTAGTCACGGAAGATCGAGACGACGCCTTCCCACACATCGGGAACGTCCGCGAGCGGAACCCAGACTCCGACGCGCTGTGCGAGCATCGGGTTGGTGGACAGGCCGCCGCCGACCCACAGGTCGAGTCCTGGTCCGTACTCGGGGTGGTTCACGCCGATGAAGGCGACGTCGTTGATCTCGTGCACTACGTCCTGCAGACCCGAGATTGCGGTCTTGAACTTGCGTGGCAGGTTCGAGTACTCGGGCTTGCCGATGTACCGCTCGACGATCTCGTCGATGGCTGACGTCGGGTCCAGAATCTCGTCGACCGCTTCGCCCGCGAGTGGGGAACCGAGCACCACACGCGGGCAGTCTCCGCATGCCTCGGTCGTCTTCAGGCCGACTGCCTCGATTCGACGCCAGATCTCGGGGACGTTCTCGACCTCGATCCAGTGGAACTGGACGTTCTCGCGATCGGAGAGGTCCGCGGTGTCGCGGCCGAACTCCTTCGAGATCTGAGCCAGAGTGCGCAGCTGCTCCAGATTCAATGCACCGGCATCGCACCGGATGCGCATCATGAAGTACTTCGCCTCGAGCAGGTCGATGTTGTCGTCACCGGTGAAGGTGCCGTCGTAGCCCTGTTCACGCTGGGTGTAGAGACCCCACCAGCGGAACCGGCCGCGCAGATCGCCCTTGTCGATGCTGTCGAAACCCTGCTTCGAGTAGATGTTCTCGATGCGGGCGCGCACGTTGAGCGGGTTGTCGTCCTTCTTGGACTGCTCGTTGGCGTTGAGCGGCTCTCGATAGCCCAGAGCCCACTGGCCTTCGGCGCGACGCTTGGTCGGCCGCGGCGCTCGCTCTCGCGGTGTGGCGGAGGCAGCGTCGGTGGTCGCGTCGCTGGTCGACGACATGCAATGCTCCTGCATCTTCGGTGCGGGCCGGCTCCGATCGTTGCGCAGAAGAGCGCTCACGAGATGGTGCGGAACCGGTGGATCGAATGGACGTGCTCCAAGGAGGGCTGGGTCAGCAGCCGGTCGTGTGTCGACACGACGCGCTGCAGACGCGGCCGAGATCGACGTGGCGGCGCGCCACGAGTCGAATTCCTGAGTCGGTCACGGGTGCCATTGTGCCACGTCATCGACCGGGTGCCGACCGCGGCGGCCTATTTACCCCGAAATTCCGGTAAATAGGCTGGCAGGGTGCGAGTCGTGCGTGCACAGCGCCCTGGGCGGCGCGTGGATCGGGCCGCCGGTGAACTCTGGGACACTGGAGTCCGTGAATACCGTCGTCGATACCTCCTCAGTCTTCGAGCTGCCGTCCGGCGCATTCGACGGAGTGGGGGAACGTGCGTTCGGGATCTACGTGCATGTGCCCTTCTGCGCCACGCGATGCGGGTACTGCGACTTCAATACGTACACGGCCGGGGAGCTGGGCACATCGGCATCGCCGCAGTCCTGGTTGGAGGGCCTGCGCAGAGAACTCGACGCTGCGGCGAACCTGATCGGAACGGGCGCGGGTCGAGTACCGACGGCCGACACAGTCTTCGTCGGAGGTGGGACGCCGTCGTTGCTCGGGGGCGACGGCCTCGCGGACGTATTGGGCGCGGTCCGGTCGAGCTTCGGGCTGTCCGACGGGGCGGAAGTGACCACGGAGTCGAACCCGGAATCGACGTCGCCTGCATTCTTCGACCGGCTGCGCGACGCCGGGTTCACGCGGGTGTCTTTGGGCATGCAGTCCGCGGCGCCGCACGTTCTGGCGGTTCTGGATCGCACCCACACTCCGGGGCGAGCGGTGGCCGCAGCGAAGGAAGCGTCCGCAGCCGGCTTCGAGCACGTGAACCTCGACCTCATCTACGGAACGCCGGGCGAGCGAGACAGCGATCTCGACCAGTCCCTCGCTGCGGTGCTCGACGCGGGTGTCGACCATGTCTCCGCGTACGCACTGATCGTCGAGGACGGCACCGCCATGGCGCGAAAGGTGCGCCGAGGTGAGTTGCCCGCACCCGACGACGACGTGTTGGCGAGCCGATACGAGCGCATCGACACGGCCATGAACGCAGTAGGCCTGTCCTGGTACGAGGTATCGAACTGGGCCGCCGATTCCGATGCGCGTTGCCGGCACAACATCGGCTACTGGGACGGCGGCGATTGGTGGGGTGCCGGGCCGGGAGCGCACAGCCACATCGGCGGCACGCGATTCTGGAACGTCAAACACCCGGCCACCTACGCCGATCGGCTCGCCGCGGGCGATCTGCCGGTGCAGGGCAGTGAGCTGCTCACCGCGCAGGACCGTCATCTCGAAGAACTGATGCTGACCGTGCGTCTGCGCTCAGGAGTGCCGATGAGTCTGCTGGGGCCGACCGAGCTCGCAGCCGCCGAGCAGACCGTGGCGGACGGGTTGATGGTGCAGCGAGGCGATCACCTCGTGCTGACCGACCGCGGCCGGTTGCTCGCCGACGCCGTGGTGCGCACCATCGCCGCGGCCTGAGCGATCTGTTTCAGGCTGCAGTGTTCTCGGGCCTTCGAACCCTCAGGCTCCCAGGGCGTCGTAGTCGAACACTCTGGCGTGCAACACCGTTCGACTGCGCAGCGCCGCCCGGACAGCGCGGTGCAGGCCGTCCTCGAGGTAGATGACGCCTCGGAACTGCACAGCATGGGGGAACAGGTCGCCGTAGAAGGTGGAGTCCTCGGACAACAACCGGTCGAGTTCGAGCACCTTGGTGGTGGTGACGATCTCGTCCAAACGCAGTTGGCGTGGAGGAATTCTCGACCAGTCCCTGATGGACAGGCCGTGCTCCGGGTAGGGCTTTCCGTCTCGTACACCCTTGAAGATCATCGCGAGCCTCGAACCGCTGGACCGAATCGAAAGACAGTTTCCACTCGGACCACAGTAAGGCCTTGCACGAGCATGCGTTCCTCGGCTACTAGACTCGAGCGACGATTGGCAACGAGAACGGAGGTGGGCACCGATGTCGAGCACCGACGACAGGCGGTTCGAGGTTCTGCGAGCGATCGTGGCGGACTACGTGTCCACTCAGGAGCCCGTCGGATCGCGTGCTCTTGTCGAGCGTCACAACTTGGGTGTGTCGAGTGCGACCGTGCGCAACGACATGGCTGTCCTCGAGGCAGAGGGCTACATCGCCCAACCGCACACCAGCTCCGGGCGGGTGCCGACCGACAAGGGCTACCGCCAGTTCGTGGACCGGATCGCCGACGTCAAACCGTTGTCAGCGGCCGAGCGTCGCGCCATCCTGGAGTTTCTCGAGAACGGCGTCGACCTGGACGATGTGCTGCGCCGCGGTGTTCGACTGCTCGCTCAGCTGACCCGGCAGGTAGCCGTGGTTCAGTACCCGACGCTGTCGGCGTCCTCGGTTCGACATCTGGAGGTCGTCGCCCTCACACCGGCTCGACTGCTGTTGGTGCTCATCACCGACTCCGGCCGGGTCGATCAACGCATCGTCGAACTCGGCGACGTCATCGACGACGAGAACTTGGCCCAGTTGCGGCGGTTGCTCGGCGGCGCACTGGAAGGCAAGCGGCTGGCGGCGGCGTCCGCAGCCGTGGCCGAGCTGGCCGAAAATGCACCTCCCGCCCTGCGTGACGCGATGATTCGTTCGGCCACGGTGCTGGTGGAATCGCTCGTCGAACATCCCGAGGAGCGGCTGGTTCTCGGCGGAACGGCCAATCTGACGCGCAACGCTGCGGACTTCGCGGGCGACGCAGGGTTTCCGGGATCGCTCCGAGCGGTACTCGAAGCGCTGGAAGAGCAAGTGGTGGTACTCAAGCTGCTCGCCGTGACGCAGGACACCCGCACCGTCACCGTGCGTATCGGCGAGGAGACGCAGGTCGAGGAGATGCGCGGAACATCGGTGATTTCCACTGGATACGGCTCTGCTGGCATGGTCCTGGGAGGGATGGGCGTTCTCGGCCCCACCCGAATGGACTATCCAGGAACAATCGCGTCGGTCGCGGCGGTTGCCAGGTACATCGGCGAGGTCCTTGCCGAGCGCTGACACGAGCCGACGACCCATCGTCGGCCGCGGGGGCACAGCGGCCGCGACACAGCATCAACGAACGAGATTCATCTTCTAGGACGAAAGAGACGACGTGGCACGGGATTATTACGGGACTTTGGGCGTCGGCCAGCAGGCGACGGACCAGGAGATCAAACGCGCTTACCGCAAATTGGCGCGAGAGTTGCACCCGGACGTGAACCCGGACGAGGCCGCACAGGCCCGGTTCAAGGACATTTCCACCGCATACGAGGTGCTCTCCGATCCGGAGAAGCGTCGGATCGTCGACCTCGGCGGCGATCCTTTGCAGCAAGGCGGCGGCGGTGGTGGCGGCGGATTCGGCGGTGCCGGATTCGGCGGCGGCCTCGGCGACGTCTTCGAAGCGTTCTTCGGCGGTGGCGCAGGCGGTGGACAGCGCGGACCCAAGGGACGCGTACAACCCGGAGCCGATTCGCTGCTGCGAACCAAACTCACCCTCGACGAATGCGCCACCGGCGTCACCAAACACATCACCGTCGACACGGCGATCCTGTGCGACCTGTGCACCGGCTCGGGCACCAACGGCGATTCCAAGCCCGTTCGGTGCGAGACCTGTGGCGGTGCCGGCGAAGTGCAGTCGGTGCAGCGCTCGTTCCTCGGCCAGGTCATGACCAGCCGTCCGTGCCCCACCTGCCGCGGTGCGGGCGAGACCATCCCGGACCCCTGCCGCAAGTGCGGCGGCGACGGCCGGGTGCGTTCGCGTCGGGACATCTCGGTGAAGGTCCCGGTCGGCGTCAGCAACGGCATGCGCATCAGGTTGGCCTCGCAGGGCGAGGTCGGGCCGGGTGGCGGCCCCGCAGGCGATCTCTACGTGGAAATCGTGGAGCAGCAGCACGAGGTGTTCGTCCGTGACGGCGACGATCTGCACTGCACCGTTCGCGTCCCGATGGTCGACGCGGCACTCGGTACGTCGGTGACGGTCGACGCCATCATCGACGGCCCGACCGAGATCTCGATCGAGCAAGGGACACAACCGAACTCGACGACGGTGCTGCGCGGGCACGGGATGCCCAAGCTCCGTTCCGGTATCCGCGGTGACCTGCACGCCCACCTCGAGGTCATCGTGCCGACCAAGCTGGACAGCAAGCAGACCCACCTGCTCGAACAGCTCAAGACCATGCGCGACCGCGATTCGGCGGAGGTCGTCACCACCGGTTCGGCGCACAGCGGTGGCCTGTTCTCGCGGTTGCGGGAAGCCTTCAGCGGGCGCTGATTCATGGCCCCCACGGTCTTCTATCTCACGCCGCTGCCGGCCGTGGGAGAGCTCGCCGTGCTCGACGGCAAAGAAGGTCATCACGCCGCGACCGTGCGGCGGATCCGAGTCGGCGAGCGGCTGCTGCTCAGTGACGGTGTCGGCGGACTGGCCGACACGGTCGTCGTCGGTGCCGAGAAGAACCGACTCGAACTGACGGTGCAGTCGCGCACGGACATGCCGCGAGCCACTCCCACGGTGACGCTGGTTCAGGCGTTGCCGAAGGCGGACCGCTCCGAACTGGCGATCGAGCTGGCCACCGAGGCCGGGATCGACGCCGTGGTGCCGTGGCAGTCGGCGCGATGCGTCGCTCGCTGGGAAGGGCCCAAGGCGACCAAGGGGGTCGCGCGCTGGCGCAGCACCGCCGCCGAGGCGGCCAAGCAATCGCGTCGCGCATACATCCCCGAGGTCTCCGAGTTGCACGATTCACGCTCGGTGTACGCCCTCGTGAACCGGATCGTGGCGGGCGGCGGCATCGTCGCCGTGCTGCACGAAGCGGCCACCTCGGCATTTCGCGACCTGCCGTTCGATTCGGTGCCCGAGGTCGCGATCGTCGTCGGACCCGAGGGTGGCCTCGACGACAGAGAGATCGCGGCTCTGACCGAGGCGGGCGCGACCCCGGTGGTGCTGGGGCCGACGGTGCTGCGAACCTCGACGGCCGGAGCTGTTGCGTTGGGAGCCCTGGGCGTTCTGACGACGCGGTGGGCGCAACTTCCGCCCGATTTCCCGAACGCATGAGCGTTCGCATCAAGATCGCGTACGGCGAGCATCCGGAACAGTTCGGTCACCTCTATCTGCCGTCCGCGCCGGTCACACCCGCGACACCGGTGGTCGTGATCGTGCACGGTGGCTTCTGGAGTGGGCAGTACGCGTCGAATCTGGGCACCCAGTTCGCCCGAGCTGTTGCCGGAGCCGGTGCGGTGGCCTGGAACATCGAGTACCGACGCGTCGGTGCGGGCGGGCACTGGCCGGAGATGCAAGCCGACGTGCGCGCCGCACTCGACGCCGTGGCCGGGGTGGTACAGCACCACGCCCCGGTCGGTGTCGACGATGTCCGCGTCATCGGGCACTCGGCGGGCGGCCACCTGGCAGTGTGGCTCGGCGGCGAAACCGACACGACGGTCCGGCCGTCGCGCATCGTCTCGCAGGCGGGTGTCCTCGATCTGGAGCCGCGCGGGGCGTCGGTACGTACCAATCCGGCGGTCGAGGCCCTGCTGCAGGCCCGCTACGAAGACGAGCCCGAGCTGTACCGGTCGGCCTCACCTCTGGCCCGACTACCCATCGGCATCCCGACGATCTGTCTGCACGGATCCGATGACCTTCAGGTCCCGGCTTCGCAGAGCTCGAGGTACGTCGAGGCCGCACGAGCCGCGGGCGACGACGCGGAGCCGGCGATCGTGCCGGGCGAGGACCACTTCGCCTTCCTGAACCCGGATTCGCGGTGCTGGGCGCTCTCGCTCGAGGCCGTCCTGGGCGAGCGCCGTGGGTAATAGGAATGCGCATCGATCCTGCGGCGTTAAACTTGGTCCGAGCGCGACCTGACGGACGCGTTCGAAAACATCAGCGTCACCGGTCGAAACAAGAGAGCAGGCCATAGCCACCACGTGAGTGAACACAGCGAATTTCCCGCCGAGCGCGACGTTCGGTCCACCTTGGAGCTCGCCCCCGAAGCAGTGATGCCGCTGCTGGGACAGTCCGACGAGAACCTCCGGGCGCTCGAGCAGATGCTGACGGCCGACATCCACGTACGAGGAAACGCCGTGACGCTCACCGGGAAGGTGCCCGATGTGGCGTTGGCCGAGCGGGTGATCACCGAATTGGCGGCATTGGCCAAACGTGCTCAGCCACTGACTCCCGATGCAGTGCGCCGGTCGATCGCCATGCTCACCGAGGGGGTGTCGGATTCTCCCGCCGAGGTGCTGAGCCTGGACATTCTGTCGCGTCGAGGCAAGACCATTCGGCCCAAGACCTTGAACCAGAAGCGCTACGTCGACGCGATCGATGCCAACACGATCGTGTTCGGAATCGGTCCTGCCGGAACGGGCAAGACCTACCTGGCCATGGCCAAGGCAGTGCAGGCATTGCAGACCAAGCAGGTCAGCCGCATCATCCTGACGCGGCCTGCGGTGGAGGCAGGTGAGCGTCTGGGCTTTCTGCCCGGAACCTTGCACGAGAAGATCGACCCGTATCTGCGTCCACTGCACGACGCCTTGCACGACATGATGGACGACGAGGCCATTCCCAAGCTGATGCAGGCCGGCGTCATCGAGGTCGCGCCGCTCGCCTACATGCGTGGCCGTACTCTCAACGACGCGTTCATCATTCTCGACGAGGCGCAGAACACCACGGCCGAACAGATGAAGATGTTCCTCACGCGTCTCGGTTTCGGATCGAAGATCGTCGTCACCGGAGACGTGACGCAGGTCGACCTACCCGGCGGTGCCCGGTCGGGCCTTCGTGCGGCGTCGGAGATTCTCACCGACGTGGACGACATCCACTTCGCGCAACTGACCAGTAGTGACGTGGTGCGTCACCGGCTCGTCTCGGAAATCGTCGACGCCTACGAGCGCTTCGAGTCCGCATCGGAAGGCGTCATCGCGAACCGCGCGCAACGCCGTGCCGGTGGGCCGCGTTCGGCGAGAAGATGATTCAGGCGTACGGAAACGGTAATGCAGGCAACGAGAGCGTGGGTAGTGGCTAGATGAGTATCGAAGTGTCCAACGAGTCGGGGATGGACATCTCCGAGCCCGAACTGGTCTCGGTCGCACGGTTCGCGATCGCCGGCATGGACGTGCACCCCGCTGCGGAACTGTCCATGGTGCTGGTGGATTCGGCAACCATGGCAGATCTGCACATGCGCTGGATGGATCTGCCCGGCCCCACCGACGTGATGTCGTTTCCTATGGACGAGCTCGAACCGGGCGGTCGTCCCGATGCTCCCGAGCCCGGACCGGCGATGCTCGGAGACATCGTGCTGTGCCCGTCCTTCGCGGCGGATCAGGCCGCGGCAGCAGGACATTCGCTCGAACACGAGCTCGCGCTGCTGACCGTGCACGGCGTGCTGCACCTGCTCGGCTACGACCACGCCGAGCCGGACGAAGAGAAGGAAATGTTCGAGCTGCAGAACCGTCTGCTGGCCGACTGGTACGAGGACGCCCGGCGGGCGGAGCAGGCGGCCGAACAGGCCGTTCGAGACGCTCGGCTGCTCGGCAAGGCCGGCTTCGTCGACGGTCTCGACCGATGATGTGCGTGTTCGGACCAGCGGGAGTGCGGGGTCCTAGCGCGTGAGCAGTGCTGCCGCACTCATCGTCTTCGCCGTTCTGCTGGTTCCTCTCGGCGGCTTGTTCGCCGCAGTCGATTCGGCCCTGAACACCGTCTCGCGGGCGCGAATCGAAGACATGGTCAAGGACGAGCGACCGGGTGCCACCGGCCTCGTCGTCGTGGTTGCCGACCGCCCGCGGTACGTCAATCTCATGGTGCTGCTTCGTATTCTGTGCGAAATCGGCGGCACGGTGCTGCTCGCAGGTGGCCTGACCCAGTTGATCGACTCGACCACCGCGCTCGTGATCACCGCTGTGGCAATGGTATTGGTCAGCTACGTCGTGATCGGCGTCGGTCCGAGAACGCTGGGTAGGCAGAACGCGTACTCGATCGCGCTCGCCGCAGCGTTGCCGTTGCGCGCCCTCGGCTGGCTCCTCGGGCCGATCAGCAGGCTGCTCATTCTCATCGGTAACGCGATCACCCCGGGTAAGGGATTTCGCAACGGCCCGTTCGCATCCGAGATCGAGCTTCGTGAGCTGGTCGACATGGCGCGCGAGCGCGGAGTCGTGGCCGACGACGAACGCCGAATGATTCAATCGGTGTTCGAGCTGGGCGATACCTCGGCCCGCGAGGTCATGGTGCCGCGGCCCGAAATGGTGTGGATCGAATCCGACAAGTCGGCGGGGCAGGCGACGTCGCTGGCCGTGCGCAGTGGGCACTCTCGCATCCCGGTGATCGGCGAGAACGTGGACGATATCGTCGGCGTGGTGTACCTCAAAGACCTTGTGCAGCAGACGTATTACTCCACCGACGGTGGGCGAGGCGTACAGGTCTCCGAACTGATGCGTCCGGCGGTGTTCGTACCGGACTCCAAGCCGCTCGACAGTCTTCTCGCCGAGATGCAGCGAGACCGAAACCATATGGCGTTGTTGGTCGACGAGTACGGCGGCATCGCGGGCCTGGTGACCATCGAGGACGTCATCGAGGAGATCGTCGGGGAGATCGCCGACGAGTACGACTCGGACGAGGTAGCACCCATCGAGCAACTCGAAGACGGACGGTTCCGGGTGTCCTCGCGGGTACCGCTCGAGGATCTGGGCGAAATCTTCGGTATCGACATCGAATCCGAGGAGGTCGATACCGTCGGCGGACTCCTCGGCTACGAGCTCGGCCGAGTGCCGCTGCCCGGTTCCGAAGTGACCACTCACGGACTGTTGCTGCGCGGCGAGGGTGGAGCCGACCCCAAGGGCCGCGTCCGCATCACCACCGTGCTGGTCGAAAAGCTCGAACCCGACGAAGAATCCACCGAGGACGACGACTCGTCGGACGTCACTCACCAACACTGAAATCTGGAGGTGCTCGATGTCCGAGCAACACACCGAAGAGTTCCGATCCGGATTCGTCTGTTTCGTAGGCCGGCCCAACACCGGCAAGTCGACCCTGACCAACGCACTGGTGGGGTCGAAGATCGCCATCACGTCCTCGCGACCCCAGACCACGCGCCACACGATCCGCGGCATCGTGCACCGCGATCACGCGCAATTGATCCTCGTCGATACCCCGGGGCTCCACCGACCGAGAACGCTTCTGGGTCAACGCCTCAACGATCTGGTGCAGGACACCTACTCCGAGGTCGACGTCATCGGACTGTGCATCCCCGCCGACGAGAAGATCGGACCGGGCGACCGGTGGATCCTCGAACAAGTGCGGCACATCGCGCCGAAGACCACCCTGATCGGCATCGTGACCAAGATCGACAAGGTCAAGAAGGAACGCGTCGTACAGCAGTTGATGTCGTTGTCGAAGCTGTTGGGCGAGAATTCGCACGTGATCCCGGTATCGGCCGAATCCGGTGAGCAGATCGAGAAGCTCGTCGACCTCCTGGCCTCCGAATTGCCCCCGGGTCCCGCCTTCTATCCCGACGGGGAACTGACGGACGAGCCGGAGGAAATCCTCATGGCCGAGCTGATCCGCGAGGCAGCGCTCGAAGGTGTCCGCGACGAGCTCCCGCACTCGCTGGCAGTGGTCATCGAGGAGGTCGTGCCGCGCGAGGGCCACGACAACATGCTCGATGTGCACGCGATCCTGTACGTCGAACGGTCCAGCCAGAAGGCCATCATCATCGGCAAGGGCGGCTCGCGACTCAAAGAGGTCGGCACCGCGTCGCGACTGCAGATCGAGAAATTGCTCGGTACCCGCATCTACCTGGATCTGCACGTCAAGATCGCCAAGGACTGGCAGACCGACCCGAAACAGATGGGCAAGCTCGGTTTCTGATGCGGAGCGGCTTCCCATGTGAGTGAAACTTCGTAGCAGGCTACGAAGTTTCACTCACATGGGTCCACCACGGCTCGGGGCGTCGGCGATGCCACTGCAGTACGTTCTCGAGTTGAGCGGCCACCGAGACCAGCAGAGGCTCTGTGGATTCGTGGCCCATCAGCTGCAGACCGATCGGTAGACCGGCTTTCGTCAGTCCCGCGGGGACGTTGACGCTCGGCCAACCGAGGACGTTCCACGGCCATGTGTACGGGCAGTGCTCGGTGATCACGCGGTCGGTGTCGGCGTTGGAGATGCCGTCGATGGCGTCGACCCGCGGAGGCGGCGTGGCCGTCGTCGGGGCGAGCACGACGTC
Organism: Rhodococcus sp. JG-3; assembly: GCF_000482405.1. Lineage (NCBI taxonomy): Bacteria > Bacillati > Actinomycetota > Actinomycetes > Mycobacteriales > Nocardiaceae > Rhodococcus > Rhodococcus sp. JG-3. Next base: position 3,859,115 of record NZ_KI519398.1, on the reverse strand, counting down.
GTAGTCGTCGAAGAACTGGCCGATGCGGCGGGCTATCCGTGGCTCTGCCGCGCGGGCCGCCCGCAGTGGTGCGCCGGCGAGGGCTCGTCCGCTCCGGGCGTTGGCTCGGGTGCGGGGGTCGGCCAGAGACGGGTCGGGCAGGCGGTCGAGCCAGGCCGCGACTCCGGCCAACGACCGCGGTAAGAAGTTGAGCCCCAACAACATTCCGTACGCAGGATCGTCGACGACCACGCGGTGACCGAGCAACCGCAGCACGGCAGCCATCTCGTACGCCGCAGCCGTGATCTCGGGATCCAGTGCCGCGGGTGTCGGAATGAACGGCTTGCGCAGACTCAACGCGATGCGCAGCGAACCGGGGTCGCGGCCGACGGCGTCAGAGACGGTCAGCGGAGTCGGCCGGTGCAGATCGCCGTCGTGCCCACCGGAGACCACGTCGAGAAGCAGGGCTGCGTCGGCCACCGTTCGGGCGAGCGGACCGATGACGGTGATGCCGTTGAACGCCTCGGCATCGGGCCAGGTGGAAATTCGGCCGCGCTGCGGCTTGATGCCGACGAGGTTGGTCCACGACGCCGGGATGCGCACCGAGCCGGCACCGTCGGAACCCAGAGCGGCGGAAACCAATTCGGCTGCGACCGCGGCAGAACTGCCACCGGAGGAACCGCCCGGAGTCCGGTCTCGGTGCCACGGATTCCTCGTGTGGCCGAACGATCCGCCCGTGAACGGCCATTGCCCGAGTTCGGGACTGTTGGTCTTTCCCACGATGATCGCCCCTGCCGCACGCAGTCGGCGGACCACCTCGGAGTCCTCGGTGGCCAGCGGAAACCGGCCTGCGCAGCCGAATGCGGTCGGTTCGCCGACGATGTCGACGTCGTCCTTGACTGCGATCGGAACGCCGAGCAGGGGAGCGGACGAGCCCGCAGCAATCAGCCGATCGGCCTCGGCGGCTTCGGTGAGGGCGGCATCGCGTCGCACGATCCGGAACGCGTTGAGGGTGGGTTGACTGCGTTCTATGCGATCCAGTGCAGCGGTGACCACCTCGACCGAGGTGACGCGTCTCGACGCGAGTTCGGCAGCCTGAGCAACGAGTGTCGACCGATGGAAATCCACGTGTGCACAGTATCGACTCACCGTCAGCGCGGGAACGATCTTCGTCGACGCCCACGTGGGACACTGGAGAGCGTGAGGCCATACCGTGACAACGCAGTCGTCCTGCGCCAGCACAAGCTGGGTGAGGCCGATCGCATCGTCACGTTGCTGACCAGGGAGAACGGCATCGTCCGTGCGGTGGCCAAGGGGGTGCGCCGCACCAAGTCCAAGTTCGGCGCACGGCTGGAGCCGTTTGCGCACATCGACGTCCTGCTCTATCCCGGACGCAACCTCGACATCGTCACTCAGGTGCACACGGTGGACGCGTTCGGCGGGGACATCGTTGCCGATTACGGCCGGTACACCACCGGCTGCGCAGTCCTCGAAACCGCCGAGCGTCTGGCCGGCGAAGAACACGCCCCCGCGCAGCGCCTGCATCAGCTGACCGTCGGCGCGCTGCGTGCCCTTGCGCAGCACGTGCGGCCGCCCGAGTTGGTACTCGACGCGTATCTGCTGCGTGCGATGGGTTTCGCCGGATGGGCTCCCGCACTGACGGACTGCGCTCGATGCGCTGCGGTGGGGCCGCATCGTGCGTTCCACGTCGCCGCGGGTGGCGCTGTGTGCGTGCATTGCCGACCGCCGGGATCTGCGACGCCATCGACCGGTGTTCTGGATTTGATGGTGGCCCTCGAACGAGGGGAGTGGGACTACACCGTCACCACCTCCGATGCGGTCCGAAAGCAGGCCAGTGGCCTGGTGGCGGCTCATCTGCAGTGGCACCTCGAACGCCAGCTCCGCACACTTCCGCTCATCGAGCGCTCGCATCCACACCAGGTGCCGCTGGCCCAACCTGACTCCGTGTTCGCCGACACCGTCGGGCAGGATGGGGACCGTGATTCGACGACGCGAGCCGCAACACCGGCCTGACGAACGGCCGGCGGTTCGCCCGCCGGACCCGCACCCCTCGGGTGCGCGGCCGCCGATCTTGCAGCCGGAGCTGATTCCTCGTCACGTCGCTCTGGTCATGGACGGTAACGGCCGGTGGGCTCAGGATCGTGGATTGCCGCGAACCGCAGGGCACGAGCAGGGCGAAGCAGTACTGATGGATGCCGTCTGTGGCTGCATCGAAATCGGTGTGCAGTGGTTGTCTGCGTACGCTTTCTCGACGGAGAACTGGAAGCGCAGTCCCGACGAGGTCAAGTTCTTGATGGGTTTCAATCGCGACGTGATCCGGCGTCGACGAGACGAGATGAACGAGATGGGTGTGCGGGTGCGCTGGGCCGGTCGGCGACCGCGACTGTGGGGCAGCGTCATCAAAGAACTCGAAGTGGCCGAGGAGCTGACGAAGCACAACACGGTGATGACGCTGACCATGTGTGTCAACTACGGCGGGCGAGCCGAAATTGCCGACGCCACAAGGGAAATCGCGCGTCAGGTTGCCGCCGGAAAGATCAACCCGGAAAAGATCACCGAGGCGACCGTCGCGAAGTACCTCGACGAGGCGGACATGCCCGACGTCGACCTGTTCCTGCGTCCTTCGGGGGAGCAGAGAACCTCCAATTTCCTGCTGTGGCAGTCGGCCTACGCGGAGTTCGTTTTCCAGAAGAAACTGTTCCCCGATTTCGATCGTCGAGATCTGTGGGAGGCCTGCATCGAATTCGCGTCGCGGGACCGACGATTCGGTGGAGTGAAATATGAGTGACGATGTATCTGGCCTCACCTTGCAGACGCGGGCTCAGTTGGCGCTGGCGCAGTTCGCCACTGTCACTGTGGGTGAGGAAGGGTCTCTGGGGTTCGACTATGCAGGTGCGCTGTGCTCGCTACGCGCGGTGCAGCTCTCGCCGGAGCTCGAGGTGCTTTCGCTCACCGCGGTGCTGGCCTGGGATCGACCGCTCAAGCCCGCACTACACAAGAAGGTAGCCGACCGCAACGCCGATTCGCAGTTCGGCGCGATTTCGGTCAACACCCACGACAAGCTCGCAGATGTGTTGTTGCGCTACACCTTTCCGGCCAACGGGTTGGACGACGAAGCGATGTTGACGATGTTGATTCTGGTGCTCGCCGGGGTCGAGAAGGCCCGCGAGGGTTTGCTGCCCTGAACGGTCGTCTAAGGTAAGCCTTTACTAACTCACGTGAAGGCGGTTGCAATGGCGGTTCGAGTGTCCAGAATGCTGACGGCAGTGGTGGCGGTGATGGCCATCGGCGCGTCCGCAACTGCCTGCTCCACAGCAGAACCCGACGACAGCGCGGCCCAGTCTGCGGACGGTGTTTTCCCGGTGGTCATCGACCACATCTACGGCAGCACGACCGTTCCGGAGAAGCCCACCCGCATAGTCACGCTCGGGGTGTCCGACGCCGATGCCGTCATCGCGCTCGGAACCGTCCCGGTCGGAAACACCGGATACACCTTCTACGAGACCGGACTCGGTCCGTGGACCGACGAGTTGGTGGGCGACGCACCACTGACGCTGCTGGGCTCGGAGTCCGAACCGAACTTCGAGCTGATCGCTTCTCTGCAACCGGATCTGATCACCGGGCTGAACGCCGGCTTCGACGAGGCCACCTACGCGCAACTCAGTGACATCGCCCCGACCGTCGCTCGACCGGCCGGATCGGCGGCATACGCCGTCGATCGCGAGGTGGCAACCGACACCATCGCCCGCGCGATGGGCGAATCCGATCGTGGCAAGGAGCTGAACGCCCAGACCACGGCTGCACTCGAACAGGTTCGAGCCGGACATCCGGAGTTCGCGGGTAAGACTGCCGCCGTGGTACTTCCGTACGACGGTCAGTTCGGCGCATATCTGCCGGGGGACGCGCGGGGGACGTTCGTCACGTCATTGGGCTTCGGGATTCCGGACCCGATCCTGGCCGAGGACAACGGAACCAACTTCTTCGTTCCGGTCTCGGCCGAGAACATCTCGAAGCTCGACGCCGATGTGGTGCTCTATCTCGGCACCGGCGACGACATCGACGTCGTGGCGGAGAATCCGATCTTCGGAACACTGACAGCCGCCCGCAACGACGCCATCGTTCCGTTATCCATCGATCAGCGTGGGGCGATCACGTACAACTCGGTGCTGTCCATTCCGTTCGCCATCGATTCGGTGGTGCCTCGCCTGGCGGGTGCGGTGGGGTGAGAGCTGTTCAGTGACCGGCCGTGCTGCACTGACTGCAGGTGCCGAATATCTCGATGGTGTGGCTCACGTCGCTGAAGCCGTTGGACTCGGCGACACTCTGCGACCACTTCTCGACGGTGGGACCCTCGACCTCGACGGTGAATCCGCATGCTCGGCACACCAGGTGGTGATGATGGCCCGAGGAGCAACGCCGGTAGACCGACTCGCCGTTGTCGGTACGCAGAACGTCGACCGTTCCTGCGTCGGCAAGGGTCTGCAGTGTGCGGTACACGGTCGTCAGGCCGATCCCCTCACCGCGCTTGCGCAGCTCGTCGTGCAGATCCTGCGCGGACTTGAACTCCTCGATGGTGTCGAGCAGATCCGAGATCGCACTGCGTTGCTTCGTGGCTCGTACTCCGACTACGACGGGTCGTCTCGGAGTGGCGGTATCGGTCGTCTTCTCGGTCACAGGTTTCGGCCTTCCTCGGCGTGAGCCACGGCGTCGACGACGATGTGGGAGAGATGGTCGTCGACCAGTCGGTACAGGACCTCGCGGCCGTTACGTTCTCCGCGGACCACACCGGCCGCCTTGAGAACCCGCAGATGCTGGCTGATCAACGGCTGTGTCACACCGAGGGCGACGACGAGTTCGTGAACGCAGCGCTCGGATTCTCGGAGCTGCAGGACGATCGCAATCCGAACCGGTGCGGCCAGTGCACGCAGGATGTCGCCGGCCGCGGCCAAGGTCTCCTTCGGCGGAAGTAACGCCGGGGGAGTGGTGGCGAACGGGTCGTCGTGCACCGGGCGTTCCGGATCCTGCAGATGCGCCGCCGTCTCCATGGACGAGTCGGTTCTGTGGGTGTGCACCGTGGACATGGCTGCGGCTCCTTCGGTCACCGGTCGGTTGTCGAATTCTCCCTGCACGGTCGACGTCATGAACTCAGGCTAGTGCAGTCATCGTTATTGCAAATCATATTCATTGTGATATGCACAGGTGCGCATGTCAATTTCGGTGCCCGACCGCTGTTCGGAATCGATGACCGAGCCAGATAGTCTGATCAGGGCGAAAACCGCCCACGTCACCTCTTACACGATGTAACCGAAGATGGAGAGCTCCGCCAGTGGCACCCAAGTCCAAGGTCGAAACCGTCGCCAACCTCGCCAAGCGCAGAGGTCTCGTCTACCCGTGCGGCGAAATCTACGGCGGTACGAAGTCGGCCTGGGACTACGGTCCGCTCGGCGTCGAGCTCAAGGAGAACATCAAGAAGCAGTGGTGGCGCAACATGGTCACCAGCCGCGACGACACCGTCGGGCTCGACTCGTCGGTGATTTTGCCGCGCCAGGTGTGGGAGGCCTCCGGCCACGTCGAGACGTTTTCCGATCCGCTCGTCGAGTCGCTGCACACCCACAAGCGCTACCGTGCCGATCACCTCATCGAGGCCTACGAGGAGAAGCACGGCCACCCGCCCGAGAACGGACTCGCCGATATCCGCGACCCGGAGACCGGTGAGCCCGGTTCGTGGACCGAGCCGCGCGCATTCTCCGGCCTGCTCAAGACCTTCCTCGGCCCGGTCGACAACGAAGAGGGGCTGCATTACCTTCGCCCCGAGACCGCCCAAGGCATCTTCGTCAACTTCGCCAACGTGCTGACGACCTCACGCAAGAAGCCGCCGTTCGGCATCGGCCAGATCGGCAAGAGCTTCCGCAACGAGATCACACCGGGAAACTTCATCTTCCGCACTCGCGAGTTCGAGCAGATGGAGATGGAGTTCTTCGTCAAGCCCGGCGAGGACGACGAGTGGCATCAGTACTGGATCGACTACCGCATGAAGTGGTACACCGATCTCGGCATCGATCCGGAGAACCTGCGGCTGTACGAGCACGCCAAGGAAAAGCTGTCGCACTACTCCAAGCGCACCGTCGACATCGAGTACCGCTTCGGCTTCCAGGGCAGCGCCTGGGGTGAGCTCGAGGGCGTCGCGAACCGCACCGATTACGACCTGACGGTGCACTCGAAGGCGTCGGGCCAGGACCTGAGCTACTACGAGCAGGCCACCGACACCCGGTACACCCCGTACGTCATCGAGCCGGCCGCCGGCTTGACTCGGTCGCTGATGGCGTTCCTCGTCGACGCGTACACCGAGGACGAGGCACCCAACGCCAAGGGCGGCGTCGACAAGCGTGTCGTGCTCAAGCTCGATCGTCGTCTTGCCCCGGTGAAGGTCGCTGTGCTCCCGCTCTCGCGTAACGCAGACCTGACGCCGAAGGCGAAAGATCTTGCGCAGCAACTGCGTCAGTACTGGAACGTGGAATTCGACGATGCCGGAGCCATCGGCCGTCGCTACCGTCGTCAGGACGAGATCGGTACCCCGTTCTGCATCACCGTCGACTTCGACACCCTCGACGACCACGCCGTCACCATTCGTGAGCGCGACACGATGGCACAGGAGCGCGTGGCTCTCGATCAGGTCGAGGGTTACATCGCGTCCCGACTGATCGGCGCGTAGAGCTGTAGGCAATCGACAGGGCCCGATCTCTCGATGAGAGAGCGTGCCCTGTCGCATGTCTCGGTCGGATTCAGAAGCGGCCGCCGCCTCCGCCGAAGCCGCCGCCTCCGCCTCCGCCGAAGCCGCCGCCTCCGCCTCCACCGCCGCCGAAGCCCCCGCCACCACCGAAGCCGCCGCCGAATCCGCCTCCGCCACCGCGCAGCACGCTGTTGATCAGGATCCCGCCGAGTACGGCGCCTGCTACGTTGCCGCCGCTGCTACCGCCGCGTGGGCCGTGCCGATTTTCCCAGTTCTGTACATCGGATTGGGCGATCTGCGATGCGCGCGAAGCCAATTGACTGGCGGCATGCGCGTGCTTGAGAGCCTCGTCGGGATTTTCCGGTTCGAGCTGCCGAGCTGCACCGAGATGCCGTTCGGCTTCGGACAAACGCGTTCGAGCATCGGCACCCACTCCGCCGCGTCGGGTCGAGATGTAGTCCGCTGCAGCAGTGATCTGCGCCTGGGCAGCGGCAATATCGCGTTCCAGACGCGCCCGCAGCTGATCCTCGGCGGCCTTCTCCGCAGACGCTTCGTCGACGATCTTCTCGAGTTCGGAATCTGCTGCGGCAAGGGCGGTGTAACTACCGAGCGGATCGCTCGACTGTGCCGTCTCGGCGTTCTTCAATGCCGTCTGTGCCGCGGCCATCGCCGCCTGCAGTTCGGTACCGCCGTGTTCGGTCAGTCCGCGAGCCTGCTCGATGTCCCGGCGGACGTCCGCGATGGCGTCGGGCAGGGTGGCTATTGCGTGCCGTATGTCGTCGCGGGCGTGGTCGACTCCGTCGAGCAACGACTTCGCCTGATCGACGGCTCGTTCCGCGGTCCGAATCGCTGTGACGGCCGGGCCCTGCTTACCGGGCGGCAGTGCTGCGGCCTTGCGGCCGGCTTCGATGTTCTCCTCGGCCAGCGCAACTCGATCCTTGGCCATCATGACGTTGTCGGCAATCGATTTCAATGCGGTCTCGGAGAATTCCGAATGCAGTTGAGCGAGTACGGCTTCGGACTGCGGAATGCGCACCGTCAAGCCGATGACGGCTTGGGTGAGCTCGTCGAGATGCGAACCGGCGTTCATGACGAGGTCGCGGAATCCGTCGAATTCCTCGACCCGAGAGTCGAGTTCGCGATCTGCCTGGCCGCACGAGGAGATGATTTCGACGAGCATCGCCCGTCGCTGATCGGGGGTTTCGGGAATGGCGTCGTCGAGCCGCTGACGGATCTCGAAGGCAGAGGCCAGAGCTTTCTTTGCGTTGTCGTACGCCGTGATGAAGGGAGCGGCTGCCGAATCGCCGAATTCGCCTCGGGCCAAGGTCAATTCCTCCTCGCTGGCTCGCACGGCGTTGTCGGTCTCGATCAGAATTTCCTTGGCGCGGGTGTCGAGAACGTCGATCGGGAATTGGGCCAATGCTGCCGGGTCGCTCGGGTCGATCTTCGCCACCGCTTCCACCTCGGCGGCCACTCGAGCCTTCTTGCGCCGTGAGGAGTAGACAACAGCTCCGCCGCCTGCGACGGCCAACACCCCGACACCGATCAGCAGCGGTGCCGACGACCCACCTCCGCCGCTCGACGCATAGGCCTCGCCGAGAGCGCCGGCCGCAGCTATGGCCGCTCCCGACCAATCCTCTTCGCCCAGTGCAGGTTCGACGTCGTTGACGCGAATGTCGTCCTGCTCCGCCGTGGTGATCTGCGAGAGCCCGGTGTTGACGCCGAGGTAGTACGACCGATCGACGGTCGCCACTGCGAGCAGGACGTCACGCTGACCGAGATCGCTCCGTTGGTATGTCTGTTCGGCCCAGTTCGCCGCCGACATGTTGTCGAAATCCGCAACGTAGGTGACCCACAGCCTGACCTGGCTGCCGCCGTACAGGTCGTCGATGGACGTCTGTACCTCGGCCAGCGAGTCCGGATCGAGTGCCTGCACGTTGTCGGTGATCTGGGTGGCGAGGCGCGACGGTGCCTCGGCGGAGGCGACGCCGGGGGCGAGGAGAACCGCAGCGAACAAGGTCAGAGCACCTGTTGCGGTGAGGCGACGGAATCGATGGACCGACCTACGGACTGTGGCGCTGGAGTGCCGCCGGTGCTGGACTGCCATGCGCTGAAATCTACCGGCTGGGTCGTGTCCGAATCGAGCAGGTCGATCCATGACAGTTGTCATCGTGCAATCGTGACGCTCGGTCGAGGTGGTCGGGCTCGGATCGCAGCAGAGTAGCTGTCATGACCACAACGAAGGCAGTCGAACTGAGAGGCGTCACCAAGACATACGGATCGGTCCGTGCGGTGGACGGAATCGACCTGTCCATCGAGCCGGGCGAGGTAGTCGCTTTCCTCGGACCGAACGGTGCCGGCAAGACCACGACCATCGACATGATGCTCGGCCTGGCCACACCCACCACCGGGACGGTCTCGGTGTTCGGAGGAACGCCCGCCGACGCCATCGCTCAGGGGCGCATCTCGGCGGTGATGCAGACCGGCGGACTTCTTCGCGACCTGACCGTCCGCGAAACCGTCGAACTGACCGCGGCCCTGTTCGCCCGAACTCGGTCGGTGAAGGAAGTGCTGACTCGGGCCGGCATCGCCGACATCGGCGACAGGCGAGTGGCCAAGTGCTCCGGCGGCCAGCAACAGCGACTGCGATTCGCACTTGCACTGTTGCCCGACCCGGATCTGCTGGTGTTGGACGAGCCGACCACCGGCATGGACGTCGAGGGTCGTCGTGACTTCTGGAACGCCATTCGCCAGGACGCGAGCACCGGCAGAACGGTGCTGTTCGCAACGCACTACCTCGACGAGGCCGATGCCTACGCCGACCGGATCGTCCTGGTGCGGCACGGCAAGATCGTTGCCGACGGCAGCGCCGCCGAGGTCAAGAATCTCGCGGCGGGACGCACGGTCACCGCCACTCTGCCCGGTGTCGACCGGTCCACGTTGCTCGCTCTTCCCGGAGTCGACCGGGTCGAGACGCGCGGCGACCGGGTGATCGTGCACGGACGCGACTCCGACTGCGTTGCCCGCTACCTGCTCAACGACGCGCATGCGACCGATCTCGAAATCGTCTCGCGCAACCTCGAGGACGCCTTCCTCGCCCTGACCACCGATGCCGACACCGAACTCGCCGGGAGTATCCGATGACCACGACCTCGCCCCGCCCCACCGCTGCCAGAGCCGTTGCGTACGGCGGATTTTCGCCCACGTTCCTCGGACTCGAAATCCGTCGCCTGTTCCGGAACAAGCGCACGTTGGTCTTCACGTTGGTCATGCCCCCGGTGTTCTTCGTCATTTTCGGGACGCAGTCGGACTACCGGACCAACTACCCTTTCGCGCACGGCAACGTCACGGGCTACATCGCCATCAGCATGGCCGTCTACGGAGCGATGCTGGCCACCACGAGTGGGGGAGCGATGGTCTCCGTCGAACGCGCTCAGGGCTGGAGCAGGCAGCTGCGACTGACTCCGCTCAAACCTGTCGCTTACATCGTCACCAAGATGCTCGTCGCCATGACGATGGGTGCTGCAGCGATCGTCGTGGTGTTCGTCGTCGCGGCATTCTTCGGAGCCGACATGCCGATCTGGGTGTGGCTCGCGTGCGGAGTGATCGCGTGGCTCGGATCTGCGGTGTTCGCCGCATTCGGGTTGTTCATGGGGTACCTGCTGCCCTCGGAGAACGTCATGCAGATCCTCGGACCGGTACTGGCCTTCCTCGCCCTGGCCGGCGGATTGTTCGTCCCGCTCGGTGACAGCGGCTGGTTCCCGATGCTGGCGAAGTTCACCCCGTTGTACGGCCTGGCGACTGTGGCCCGGGCTCCGTTCACCTCGGCCGACGCAGGCATCCTCGCCGTCGCAGTGGTCAACCTGGTGGTGTGGGCGGTGGTGTTCATCGCAGGAGCGGCGCTGCTGTTCCGGAAAGACACCAAGCGTGCCTGACGCGGAAACCACCGATCGTGTCGCCCACGGAGATACCGTGGGCGACATGACCACGTTCACCGCCGACCTCCCCGAGGGCAGGGTTTGGCGGTACGGCTGGATTTTCGGAGCCATCTGGCTGATCTACTTGATCTATCCGTTGAACGAGATTCTGTCGTTGGAATCTGTGGCGGCACGGGTCCTCGGTATTGCCGCGATCGTCGGGTTCGGAGTCGTGTTCACGGCCACCTTCTGGCGCTTCCGCAACGGTCACCGCCGCGGACACCCGCTGCCGGTACGGCAGGCCTGGATCGCGCTCGCGGCAATGCTGGCCCTGACCGCGGCGATGAGCGCGCTGATCGGAACCACCGGATTCGGCGCAACGATCTACATCGCGGTGCTGGCGATCATGACGCTGCCGGTTCGGCAGGCGTGGACGTTGGTCGCGGTGATGGTGGTGGCCATCGAAGTGGCACCGCGGGTCATCCCGTCCTGGGAGCCCGACAACTTTTTCGCGTTTCAGTTGCTGATCAGCTCGGCCGCTGCGTGGGGTATCACTCAGGTCTTCCAGCGCAACCACGAATTGGCCGTGGCGAGGCAGCAATTGGCGGATCTGGCCATCGTCGCCGAACGTGAGCGGATGAGCCGAGACGTGCACGACATTCTCGGGCATTCCTTGACCGTCATCACTGTCAAGAGCGAACTGGCCGGCAGATTGCTCGAGATCGATGCTGCCCGAGCAGCTGTCGAGATCGCCGAGGTGGAAACCCTTGCAAGGCAAGCACTGGCCGACGTCCGAAGCACCGTCGGCGGCATGCGTCAAATCGACATCGGTACCGAACTGGCAAGCGCACGAACAGCTCTGGTGGCTGCAGCCATCGACGTCGAGCTGCCCGCGGATGCCGACGTCGTTCCACTGAGACACCGCGAACTGTTCGGCTGGGTTCTGCGTGAAGCGGTGACCAACGTGGTGCGACACTCCCACGCACGCCGCTGCCGGGTGATGCTGACGCCGTCGAGCATTTCCATCGTCGACGACGGATGCGGGCCGGCCGAGGAACACTGTGGAGGAAACGGGCTCCGCGGGTTGGGTGAACGCGTGAGCGCTGCCGGTGGTTCACTGACGGTCGCCCGGGTTCCGACCGGCGGATTCAAGGTGGAGGTCTCGGCACCATGAGTATCAGACTGTTGCTGGCCGACGACCAAGCGCTGGTGCGTGGTGCTCTCGCGGCATTGTTGGGACTCGAACACGACCTCGACATCGTCGCCGAGGTGGGACGAGGCGACGAAGTGGTGGCGGCGGTTCTCGAACATCGACCCGACGTCGTGCTGCTCGACGTGGAAATGCCGGGCAAGAACGGCATCGACGTCACCGCCGAGCTGGCTCAGGTGGTACCGGAGTCGAGAGTGCTGATCGTCACGACGTTCGGCCGGCCCGGATATCTGCGCCGTGCGATCGATGCCGGAGCCTCCGGATTCGTCGTCAAGGACACTCCAGCCAAACAGTTGGCCGATGCCGTGCGACGGGTCCACATGGGTCTGCGCGTCGTCGATCCCGCGCTCGCCACCGAGACGCTCACCGAGGGCGTATCGCCCCTGACCGCCCGTGAGCAGGAAGTTCTTCGCGCAGCGTCGAAGGGTGGAACGGCCGGTGCCATCGCGGCGCAGGTGCACCTGTCGGAGGGGACAGTGCGCAACCATCTCTCTTCGGCGATCGGAAAAACCGGCACCAGCACCCGGGCCGAAGCGGTCCGTGTCGCCGAGGACCGCGGGTGGCTCTGACCTTCCGAGGCGCGCCGTGACCGCCGAAGATGCGCGGGCCTGGCAAACTCGAGGGGTGAATCCAACTCTCGACCGAGATTCGTACGGCGACCCGTACGACGACCGGTATGCCCCGGACCCCGGTCCCGAGCGGCTGGGCTTCTTCGGAACGCTCGGACGCTGGACGGGTCGGTTGGTCGCGGGAGTGATACTGATGGCCCTCGTTCTGGTGGCAGGCACCGCGGTGCGCGTGTGGCAGGTGGCTCGGATCGACGACCATACTGCGGCGGACGCCATCGTCGTACTCGGTGCGGCGCAGTACAGCGGTACGCCCTCGACGGTGTTCGAGGCACGCTTGGCGCAGGCGGCCTCGTTGTACGAGCAGGGCATCGCTCCCGAGATCGTCACCGTCGGCGGCAAGCAAGAAGGTGACCTGTTCACCGAGGCGGCGTCGGGTCGCAATTACCTGATAGATCAGGGCGTGCCTGCCGACGCGATCGTGGCCGTCGAAACCGGATCGGACACCCTCGAAAGCATCGAAGCCGTCAGTGCCACGCTACGAGATCAGGGCAAGACATCGGTGGTGCTGGTCAGCGATCCGTGGCACTCGCTGCGCACCCGAACCATGGCGCGCGACGCCGATCTCGATGCGTGGACGTCGCCCACCCGCACCGGGCCTGCCGTCTACACCCGCGAGTCGCAGGCGCACGGAATAGCCAGGGAGACAGGCGCGCTGCTGTGGTACCAGTTGACGCACTTCACCGCTGATTTCTCCTACACGGCAGGCCAGTAGATGACCGGCACATACTCCGAGCACGACGTCGAACGATTCGTTCCCGAACCGCCCAAGACCGCTGGGCTTCGATCCGGGGCGGACAACGCCTCGCATCGGAGTGCGTTCGCGCGAGATCGAGCGCGGGTCTTGCACTGTGCTGCCCTGCGTCGTCTGGCGGACAAGACCCAGGTGACCGGGCCCCGCGACGGTGACACCCCGCGCACCCGGTTGACGCATTCGCTCGAGGTCGCGCAGATCGGGCGCAGCATCGCGGAGGGGCTCGGCAGCGACCCCGATCTGGTCGATCTGGCGGGCTTGGCACACGACATCGGTCATCCTCCCTACGGACACAACGGCGAGCGAGCCCTCGACGAGGTGGCCCAGGACTGCGGCGGATTCGAGGGCAACGCGCAGAACCTGCGCATCCTGACCGGCCTCGAGCCCAAGATCCTCGACTCCGACGGCAACAGCGCGGGGCTCAACCTCACCCGCGCCGCCCTCGACGCCGCGATGAAGTATCCGTGGACCAGGCCCGCGCCGGGCGCGAAATTCGGTGCCTACGACGACGACTCGGCCATTCTCGGCTGGGTACGCGACGGTGCACCGGACAAGCACAAGTGCCTCGAAGCGCAGACCATGGATTGGTCCGACGACGTCGCCTACTCGGTGCACGACGTCGAGGACGGCGTCATCGACGCCAGAATCGACCTGCGTGCACTATCCGATCCGATCGAGCAGCGGGCACTGGCCGAACTCGGTGTCTCGGAGTTCCGCGGACTCGACGTCGACGAGTTGATCGAGGCGGCGAGCCGGCTGTCCAAGATGGACGTCGTCGTCGCGGTCGGCAGATACGACGGCACCCTCACCGCATCCGTGGCGCTCAAGCACATGACGAGCGAGCTGGTCGGGCGATTCGCCACGGCTGCCATCGACGGAACCCGCCAGAAGTACGGCACGGCAGCGTTGACGCGATACGACGCCGACCTCGTGGTGCCGTCGATCGTCGCGTCCGAAGTGGCTCTGCTCAAGACGATGGCACTGCGGTACGTCATGTCCGACGCCGGGCACAAGATTCGGCAGGAACGTCAACGTGACCGGATCCATCGCGTCGCCGAGTGGTTGATGCGCTCGGCGCCGGGCGAACTCGATCCCATCCTGGTGCCCGCGTGGCAACGCGCGAACAGCGACGCCGAACGGACTCGCGTCGTCGTGGATCAGATCGCGTCGTACACCGAGAGTCGACTCGAACTGGTGGACAAGCGGTCGCTCGGGGCTCAGGCCAGCTGGGGTTGATCGACGGGTGTCGGGCGTCTTGTTCGACGCTAGACTCCAGTCGTGGCCGGCCGAATTCCTGAACGTGACATTGCCGCCATTCGCGAACGCACACGGATCGAAGACATAGTCGGCGACTACGTCTCGCTCAAGCGCGCGGGCGGCGACTCCATGAAGGGGTTGTGCCCCTTCCACGACGAGAAGTCCCCGTCGTTCCATGTTCGGCCCAATCACGGCCACTATCACTGCTTCGGCTGCGGCGAAGGTGGTGATGCCTACTCCTTCCTCCAGAAGATCGAGCACATTTCGTTCGTCGAGGCCGTCGAGCAACTCGCCGATCGGCTGAACTACTCGATCTCCTACGAGGGCGGAGGGCCATCGGTCCAACGTGACCGCGGGACCCGAGCGCGCTTGATCGCCGCGAACGCGGCGGCTCAGGAGTTCTACGCCGGTCGGCTCAGCGGGCCCGATGCCCAGGCCGCCCGGGACTACCTGACCGAACGCAACTTCGACGGCCACGCCGCGCTGGCCTACGGCTGTGGATACGCACCCGACGGCTGGGACACCCTCACCAAACATCTGCTGGGCAAGGGCTTCGAAGCCAAGGAGATAGTCGACGCCGGCCTGGCAACCCCGGGCAAGCGCGGCACACCCATCGACCGATTCCGGCGCCGGTTGGTGTGGCCGATTCGCAGTCAGAGCGGCGACGTCATCGGCTTCGGCGCACGCAAGCTGTTCGACGACGACACGATGCCCGGAAAGTACATCAACACCCCGGAAACCATGCTGTACAAGAAGTCTCAGGTGTTGTTCGGGCTGGATCTCGCGCGCAAGGAGATCGCGAAGTCGCATCAGGCCGTCATCGTCGAGGGGTACACCGACGTCATGGCAATGCACCTGGCCGGCGTCAAGACCGCGGTGGCGTCCTGTGGCACCGCGTTCGGCGAAGACCACCTCGCGATGCTGCGCCGACTGATGATGGACGACAGCTACTTTCGCGGTGAGGTGATCTACACCTTCGACGGTGACGACGCCGGCCAGGCCGCGGCCATGAAGGCGTTCGAGGGGGATCAGAAGATCGCCGGGCAGACCTTCGTCGCCGTCGCACCCGACGGAATGGACCCGTGCGACCTGCGCCTGAAATCCGGTGACAACGCGGTTCGCGATCTCGTGGCCCGGCGAACCCCGATGTTTGCCTTCGTCGTCAAATCGCTGCTACGAGAGCATGATCTGGACACGCCCGAGGGGCGCGTCGAAGCGCTCAAGCGCACTGTTCCGGTGGTCGCGCGAATCAAGGACGCCTCACTGCGGGACGAGTACGCCAGACAGCTCGCCGGGTGGACCGGCTGGGACGACACTGCGATGGTGCTCGCCCGCGTGCGCGACGAGGCGAAGAAGGGTGCGCGAGGCGACACGAGCGGTAAACGCGTGCCCTTCGAGAAGCGTCAGGCAGCGCCGACGGAAGCCCCGGCCGGGCCGCCGCGTCCGAACCCCACCGATCCGACGCTGTGGCCGCAACGAGAGGCCCTCAAAGCGGTGCTGCAGATGCCCGCGGTCGCCGGCACCGTCTTCGATTCGCTCCCGCCCGAGAGCTTTCACCATCCGGCGTACGCCGCGGTGCGTGATGCCGTGGCCGCGGCCGGCGGCACTGCCGCGGGCCTGGGCGGTGGGGAGTGGGTCGACGCGGTGGCCAAGCAGGCCAAGGACGCCGTGGTGGTGTCGTTGGTGACGGAGTTGGCCGTCGACCCGATGCGCGTGGCCGACGACGCTCTCACGCGCTACATCTCCGGTGTGCTCGCCCGGCTTCAAGAGGTGTGGGTGGGCCAACAGGTCGCCGAACTGAAGTCCAAGCTGCAGCGCATGTCGCCTGCGGAGAAGCCGGACGACTACAACGCCCTGTTCGGTGATCTCATCGCCCTCGAGCAGTACCGCCGCAGCCTGCTCGAACTCGCCGTGGGAAGCGTCGCCGAGGTCGGTTAGCGCCGCAGCTGATCGCGCGGGACGAAAACCTGGTCTTCGTCGTCGACCGGCTTCATCGGCTCGAGTCTCGGCTGCGTGTTCAGAGAGTCGGACAACTTCTGACGGCCGACCTCGATGGCCTTCTTGGTGGCCGGGCTCGACGCGACGGCGCTGGCCGTCTTGCGAATCTGCTCGTAGCGGCCCCGTCCGGCCTTGGCTCCCAGTACATATGCAGCTCCAGCCGCCAGTACCAAACGAATCATCAGTGGGTCCTTCCGTAGAGCGTGCGGCCGTTCTTCCATCTTGCCCGACGAACCTCGAGCAGGGCGATTCGGTACTCGGCGGACCCTCCTTCGGTGCTTGCGTGGGCCCGATTTGGTACTCACAAGGGGGTGTGCGCTATTGTTTCCAACGGCTCGCACGAGAGTGTGACGCCGCGAGGTAATCCCCCATAGCTCAATTGGCAGAGCATTCGACTGTTAATCGAAGGGTTCCTGGTTCGAGTCCAGGTGGGGGAGCGCAGTCCCCGTCCGGCTTGTCCGGACGGGGATTTTTGCTATCAGGGGTCGCTCGCCCGTGACGGGATCGGTCGGCGAGAACGTACCGCACATGTGGTACCGAGAGTCCCGGACAGCTATCAGATCGTGACCGAATCTTCTGTATATCGATCGAATGAATCAGGCCGACCGATGCCAGTTTTGTCGGTGTCTCGCGACATACTGTTCGTGCGGTCCGGGACGCTCGGAAGTGCTCGAAAAAAGCCGGATCGGTCGGGTTCTAAGGGGCATTGAAGTGAGTTTGAGTTACGCATCCACCGTTCCACGTCAGCTCGTGCATCGGCGCTCTCCGGCGGACGTGCTGTTGACCGACTACGAGACGGTCGACGGTACGCATCGTGCGGCAGTACAGCTGCCGACGTCGCATCGCATGTTCGTGCCGGTACGTCGCACCCACGATTCGTTGATGATCGCCGAGGCGCTACGGCAGGCGGTGAGCCTGTTCTGTCACGTCGAACACGACGTCCCGCTCGATCACGTGGTCTACATCGAGCACTTCCGGTTCGACATTCTCGACCTTCTGTCGGTCGACAACATCGACGATTCGCTTGTCGCCGAGTCGATCACGACCGACCGGACATTCGAGGACGAGTCGCTGGACAACCTGAAGCTGTCGGCTCGACTGCTCAACCGCGGTCAGGTCGTCGCCTCTGGAACGGCGTCCGTGCGTCCCATCGGACCGGACGTCTACTCCAAGGTCCGCAAGCCGACGATGGCCGACCCACACTTCCGGTACCTTCCCGCCGGAACCGAGGTGGTGGAACCGGCCGGAGTCGGCCGTCTCGACCCCTCCGATGTAGTACTGGCTCGTCATACGTCGGACGGGACGCTCGTGGTTGCTCCGGATCCGCGAAACCTGGCGATGTTCGATCATTCGGTGGAATACCTACCGGGCGTCACCATGCTCGAAGCCGCCCGTCAGGCGTTGCGTTTGGCCACCGGTTGCGTGGGACTGGATCTCACGTCCCTGGAGGTCAGGTTCTTGGGGTTCGCCGAATGGGCCAACCCGTGCACGGTCATCGTCGACAGCGACACGACCGACGGCATTCACCGCATTCAGTTCGAGCACGACGGGGTCGTGCTCTCGGCGATGTCCGTCACGGCGACACCCGAACCGTGGCTGCCGCTCAGCGATCGTTCCAGTCGATGAGCGGTGCGTCGGCGACCGCTCGAATCCGGGCCAGTCGCCGGCGAGGGGCGATCGACGGTAGCAACAGGTGCCACATCTCGGTCATCCGAAGCTGGAGGTCGGCGCGTCCGGTGAGCATCTCCGAGACGGTCTGAACTCCCGTGAACGATGCGACGATCATCCTGGCGAGTGCGGCCGTGTCCACGTCGTCGACGATGTCGCCTTCGGTCCGGGCGCGCTCGGTCAACTTCGCGATCATTCCGATCCAGTCGTCGAACGATTGCGCATTCGGATTCTGAGCCGTCGTCGATTCCAACGTCAACCGCATGCCGCCACGTGCGATGGGGTCGGTCTGCAGCTGACGCGCCAACTCCTTGGTGATCAGGATCAGGGCATCGATGGCCTTCGGTGTGCTTTCGATGATGGTGACGGTGGCAGCGGTGGCAAGAGCCATCTGTGCCTCGATCACGGCCTGCGCCAGATCTTCCTTCGACGAGAAGTGGAAGTACATCGCACCTTTGCTGACGCCGGCGTTGGCGATGATGGTGCTCAGACTGGCTGTGCCGTAGCCGAACTTGTCGAAGCTCGATGCGGCTCCCACGAGTACGGCCTGCCTGGTCGATTCTGCGCGCTCTTGCATCGGTAGACAATAGCTGGTACCCGCTTTCGCGGCACTCTCCGAGTCAAAAGACGGCAATTCACCGAAAATCGGTGTCGATGCCCAAGGGGCGAACCGTGCGGGCCTGCTCGAATGGTAATGCGGGATGACGGTGAGCAACCGAATTGATGGCACGCTCATCACATGGTCAACAAGAGCGCGGGCATTCTGCTGTTTCGTGTGAACGCCGACGTGGTGGAGGTCCTGATCGCCCATCCCGGCGGCCCGTTCTGGGTGCGGAAGGACGACGGTGCGTGGTCGATAGTGAAGGGGGAGTTCACCGAGGCCGAAGACCCGTGGGCGGCGGCTCAGCGTGAATTCCGAGAGGAAGTCGGCATCGAGGTGCCTGCGGGCAACCCCATCGAGCTCGGCACCGTCACACAGCGCGGCGGGAAGATCGTCACCGCGTTCGCGATCGAGTCCGACCTCGATGTCTCCACTGCGATGAGCAACACATTCGAGATCGAGTGGCCGCCGAAATCCGGGAAGATGCAATCGTTTCCCGAGGTAGACCGCATCGAATGGTTTCCGGTGCCACTGGCGAGGACAAAGCTGCTGGCCGCGCAGCACCCATTTCTCGACGCGGTGGAGGCCTTTGTGGAGTCGCGCTAGTTTCGGCGGCGAATCCAGGGGTATCCGGCGGCCGGAAACGACGGCCGCGGATGCAGGGTGGGAAGTGGAACATGACACCGATGGAGACGACCGACGCCGACACGGCTCGCGTGGAAACGGCTCTGCTGGAAGGTCAGTGGGCAGGTCGAATCGTGGCCTCGGGGTTCGTGGCTCTGGCCACCGGCCTGTCCTGGATGTTCGCCGCGTCCGCAATGATCGGCTAGCAATACCAGACCGTTCGGTCGATACTGCTCAGCGACTACTACGAAGGGCAGTGCAGTGACCGACGGTATTGCGTCAGCGACCCCACCGGCGATCGAGGTACCCAAGCGCGCCTGGCAAGCCCTGGTGGTTCTGTTGCTCGGCATGTTCATGGCCCTGCTCGACACCACCATCGTCAACGTCGCATTGCCGACGATCAGCACGACGCTGGAGGCATCGGAATCCGTTTTGTCGTGGATCATCTCGGGCTACGCGCTCGCGTTCGGTCTCGCCCTGATTCCGGCGGGCAAGGTCGGGGATCGGATCGGGCACAAGTGGGTGTTCTTCACCGGTCTCGCTCTGTTCACGGTGGCCAGCTTTGCCTGCGGACTCGCTCAGGACGATCTGCAGTTGGTGGTTGCCCGAGTGGTTCAGGGTCTGGCAGGCGGAATGTTCGTGCCCGCTGTCACAGCGTTCATTCAACTGCTGTTTCCAGGCCCTGTGCGCGGCAAGGCATTTGCGATCATGGGTGCGGTCATCGGAGTGTCGACTGCGTTGGGGCCGATCGTCGGCGGGTTGATCATCCAGGCATTCGGTGAGGAGAACGGCTGGCGGTTGGTCTTCTGGGTCAACCTGCCGATCGGAATCGTCGGTCTGATCGCGGCGGCGGTTCTGCTGCCGAAGAAGGATGAATCCGAGCCGACTGCAAGGCCGGGCATCGACTGGCTCGGGTTGGTGCTGATCTCCGCCGGCCTCATCGCGCTGCTCGTACCGCTGATCGAAGGCCAGGAGCTCGGGTGGCCGTTGTGGACCTACGTGACCATTGCTGCAGGCGTGGGCCTGATTGCAGTGTTCGGCTGGTGGGAGGTGATCCACAGCGGTCGTGGACACAATCCGCTCGTGCCGCCGCGACTGTTCACCCGACCGGCATTCACCGGCGGTGTGATTCTCGCGCTGGTGTACTTCGCAGCGTTCACCAGCATCTTCTTCACCATCTCGTTGTTGTGGCAGACCGGGCTCGGCAATACGGCCCTCTCGTCCGGGTTGGTCTCGATACCGTTCGCGATCGGCAGCATCATCGCGTCCTCGCAGAGCAACAAGCTCACGATCCGACTCGGCCGCACCGTACTGATCCTCGGCGCATCGCTGGTGTCGATCGGCTTGATCTGGCTGTGGATCATCTTGGCGACCAGTTCCGCCGACACCATCTCCCATTGGACTCTGCTGGTCCCGCTGTTCATCGCGGGCTTGGGCAACGGCGCGTTCATCGCTCCCAACGCGCAGTTCATCGTCGCAACCGTCGACCGCGACGACGCAGGGGCCGCGAGCGGCGTCATCTCGACGATGCAGCGCGTCGGCTCCGCAATCGGTATCGCAGTCATCGGTAGTGTGCTGTTCGGCTCACTCACCATCACCGGCCCCGATACCGTGGGATCCGGCTTCCTGCACGGTGCCGCAATGGCCATGGCCGTCAGTGCCGCGTTCAGCGTCGTTGCGTTGGCGTTGGTGTTCGCTCTACCGAAGAAGGTGCAGAGCGGTCACTGATCTCGGCTCGTTCAGCTCGACAGGCCCTTGCCGTGCCGCTGGACGACCGTCGATGCGAGATCGGCGATCTTGACATTGAGATCCTGCGACGATTTGCGGAGCAGTGCGAACGCTTCTTCGTCGGATACTTTGTGCAGCGCCATGATGAGGCCGATCGCCTTGCCGATCTCACGGTTACTCTCGAGGCCGTCGCGCAAGGTCGATGCCTCTTGGCCGTTCAGCATCGCCCCTACCGTCACAGAAGTGAATGCAGTCAGGATGACGGCTTTGTCGGCGGTGTCGGCATCGAAGGCACCTGCGGTGTCGGTGAACAGGTTGAGAGCACCCACCTTCTGCTCGTCGACCTTGAGGCGGAACCCCATCGCTCCCCGGACCGGCGTGCGGTTCAGGACACCCCGAGCCATTGCGGGCCACTGGGTGGGGCTGCTGAAATCCGGCTCGAGTTGGACGGCCTCGGTGGTCAGCGCATCCAAGCACGGTCCCTGACCTGTGGCGCGTTCGATGTCGTCGACGACGCGTGCCACGTCATCCGAGGCCGCGACGGTGACGGCCTTTCCGTGGCGCAACAACATGAGACTCGCGTGATCGCAGTGAGGGACAACCATCGTCGCGGCGTTGCAGATAGCGGTGTAGACCTCTTCTGCGCTACTGCCGCGATACACGATGTCGGCCAGAGCGGCGAATACAGTTGCCGGGTCGGTCGACGGAGCGTCGAACTGTTCGTCGTCGGTCATTGCTTCTCCCGTCGTGTGGCGCATGCCGGACAAACCGGTTGCGCAGCACATCAACCGTACCGCCCTGCGCCGGGGTCCCTGCACCAATGGGCTGGCAGTAGCCTCATGTCGTGAGCAATGCGCAGGAATCTACGGGGTTCGAGTACGGCCACGACGGCCCGAAGTCCATCGTGGTGGGCGTCGACGGCTCGGATTCGTCCTGGCGGGCCGCCGCATACGCCGGAGGACTGGCCCGTAGGCAACAATCGCTTCTGGTGCTGGTCTACGTGCAGCCCATCGCCACCGCGTCGTGGGGCCAGGCGGGGATCTCGATGGTGGAAACGGGCCGACAGATCGCCGACGAACTCCTCGACTACATCAGAACCTCAGTGGCCCGCTTCGGGGAGCGAGAGCAGGTTCGCTGGGAATTCCGCACTGCGCAAGGTGATCCTTATAACGGACTCGTCGCGGTTGCCGATGGACTCCGCACCGACGCCGTCGTGGTGGGGGCCTCCGAACGCGCCGGGCACCGATTGGCGGGATCTGTGGCAGTGCGACTGGTCAAGGCGGGCCGCTGGCCGGTCACAGTGGTGCCATGAAGGCTCGAATTCCAACCAGTCCGCGGTTTTCCCTGTAAAAATAGGCATTCACCTCGTCGGATGCGAGGCGCATGTGGTGCGGTTCTCGGATTCGGGGAGTTCCATGGCGGTCTGTCGCGTCGTCAATTCGTCACTCGGGTGGGCACCCTCGCCGCGGCATGGGGAATCGCACCGCAGGTTCTGGGCCACGTCCTTGTCGCTCGGGCGCAGCCGGCGTCAGGAGAGACCGATGTCGGGCGGAACGCTGGCGCAGACCATCCTGAGATCGTCGACCGGCCCCGGTCGGTACCGGGTGCTCGCTGCGGGGCCGGGGGAGCCCTACGTCCCTCGCCTCGACATCCTCGGGCGGGCACCCAGCGCGTCTCGGGTGCAGGCCAGACGCTCGTTGCTCTACTTGGGGCACCTGTCGGACATGCATGTCATCGATGCGCAATCGCCCGGCCGGATCGAGCCCATGATCGTCTCCGACCATGCAGCGTGGGGCTCGGCCTTCCATCCGCAGGATCCGCTGACCGTGCACGTCACCGCCGCGATGGTGAAGGCATTTGCGGATGCACGAATCAGTTCGGTCACCGGCGCTCCCATGGGAGCCGCGGTTGTCACCGGTGACAGCGCCGACATGCATTCTCATCTCGAATTTCGTTGGTACATAGACGTTCTCGACGGCGTCGCGGTCCGGCCTACGAGTGGCGCATCCGACGTCTTCGAGGGCGTGCAAGCGTGGCCCGAGGCGCAGTGGGCGTATCGGCCGAGCGATCCGTCGGGAGGGTCGTTCGGGGACTACGGATTTCCGACGCTTCCCGATCTGTTGACGCAGGCGATGTCGGGGACCGTCGAATCGGTGGGGCTACCCGTCCCGTGGTATTCCGTCTACGGCAATCACGACACGTTGTTGCTCGGCACGTTCGATCTCTCCTCTCAGCTGCATGCCCTCGCGGTCGGCGGACGCAAGGCATACACACTCGAAGCGACGGCCACCTCGGCATTGGCCGGGTACGCATCGACAGGTAGTCCGCTGCAGAGGATGGTCGATGCGCTCGGGGTCGGATCCGGTGCCCGGCCCGGGTTTCGAGCAGTGTCGGCAGATCCGGCTCGGTACCTCTTCGAGCAGCGTGAGTTCATGCAGGAGCACTTCGAGACGACTCCCACCCCAGGGCCGATCGGGCACGGTTTCACCCAGCACAACCTCGACTCGGGTGAAACCTGGTGGGCGGCGGACCCGACTCCGAACGTTCGCACGTTCGGACTCGACACCTGCAACGCCGTCGCCGGGCCCGACGGTGCGGTGCCCGAGGACCAGTTCGACTGGCTCACCCAGCAATTGGAGAAGGCGCAGGCCGAACGCAAGCTCGTCCTGATCTACACCCACCACAACAGCCTGACCCTGGAGAACCGTGCACAGCGGCCGGGACAGTCGGTGAAGCTGTACGGCGCAGACGAATTCATCGATCTGCTTCTGAAATATCCTGTGGTGATCGGTTGGCTCAACGGTCACACCCACCAGAATCAGATCCTGGCGCATTCGCGAGACGGACGAGGGTTCTGGGAGATCACCACCGCGTCGTGCATCGACTTTCCGCAGCAACAGCAGGTGGTGGAGATCGTCGACAACAGAGACGGGACATTGTCGCTGTTCACGACCGTGCTCGATCACGCGTCGCCGATCACGCCCGGGAACAGCGGCAGCTACCTGGACCTCGTCTCGCATAGTCGTGAGTTGGCTGCGAACGACTGGGCCGAGAATCCGCTGATGCGACGAGGTTCGCGCCTCGACCGCAACACCGAACTCCTCCTGCCCGCGCCGTTCGACCTGAGCGCCATCACCGACGCTGCTCTGGAACAGCAACACCTCGACGAGCACGCCAGACTGATTGCGTACGAGACGAGGCAGGGACGATGAACGGTGTTCGTAGACAGCTCTTCACGGTGGCGGCAGTGCTGGCCTGCGCGGGGTGCTCGCAGACCGCCGCGCTCGCGCCGGTCGGGGGAGCCGAACTCGGGAATCTCCGCTACGCGGTGAACGACGTTCTGTTCGAGCAAGGAATCGAGATCCTGGTTGCGCCCGTATGCTCGGGCACCGGGGCGGACATCGAATGTGCCGGGACGACAACCGGTAACGAGACGATTAACGGTACGGCCACGTCCGACGATGCCAGTACCGTCGAAGTGAAGGTCGGCGCAACCGTTCTCTACTCGGGTTCGGTGCAGGACGTACTCGACCGCAATTCGACGGTCGGTGCGCCGTGAAAGAGGTGCTGCTGCTCGCATCGGTGGCGATCGTCTCGGCTCTGATTCAGGCGCTGACCGTGGTGGGGGATCCGGCTCCGACGTCGTCCCTCGGATTCGCTGCGCTGGTCGTCGTTTCCGCCGCAACGGTGGTGTGTGCGCTGTGGTTCACCGCCTCGACGGCACTCGATGTGGTGGACGGCAACGCGTCGGGTGCACTGAGCCGGACGTGGCGACGACCGCGGGTACTGGCGTGGTGCGTGGTGCTGACCGGGGCGGCCGTTGCGCTCGCAAGTCTCTTCCCCCTGCTCCCGGCTGTCGTCATAGTCATTGCGCTGCTGATACTTCCAGCGGCAGTGGACGGTCGCCGAAACCCTCTGCGCGCTGCACTACACACCGTGAAGCAATCCCCGTGGCGCTGTACCGCCGCGGCGGTCACCACGATCCTCGCCTACCTACTCGGCTGGGTGGTGGCACTCGTGCTGGGATTCTTCGTCACCGGCGTGGTGGCGGCATTCCTGACGTGGCTGTGGTTCGGGGCCACTGCTGCTGCACTGCTGGTGTATTGGTCGGCTTTGTATCGCAAGGTGGTAGGGATTTGATCGGCGCTCGCGAAACGGCTCCAGTCAGCCGCGGGCACGTCGACCGATCGCGGCGTCGGCCACGATCTGATCTATTCGACCTGCACGAGTGTCGTCTCGAACGGCGCTGACAATCCACCACAGCATCTGTTTACGGGCGCTGGGAGGGAAGTCGTCCCAGTTGTTACGAGCGTCTGGGTCACGGTCGAGTGCCGTCTTCAACTCGAGCGGTTCTTCGAGGTTCTCGACCGGATCGGAGATTGTCCACCACCCGTTCGACTGCGCGGCAGCAATGGCGTGGCGACCTGCGTCGGTCATGAGGCCGCGTTCTTCCATATCGGCTGCGCGTTCTCGGTTGAGTTTGGTCCAGGGGCTCTTGGGTCTGCGCGGTGTGAACAGCTGCAGGCCGCGGGCCTCGTCGAGAATGCTGCTGGTGGAGTCGATCCAACCGAAACAGATGGCTTCCTCGACAGCCGCGGGATATGGGCAACGGGGTCGGTCGGTGCCGGTCCGCCATGAACAGAGCCAGACGCCTCGGGTCGAGCTGTGATTGTGCGACAACCAGGATCGCCACTGCGCCCGCGTTTCGGCATGGATGATCGGGTAGTCGAACTTCCACGTCGGGGGATGGGCTGACGCGGGCGACGGCGATTCCGACGCAGTCATGCGCTCGCGCGATCGACTCGACCCGGTAATGCCTCGCTCTGGTTCCACATCGCTTCAGTGTCCCCACAATCGAGGACAACCGCTGTCCTTGATGGCTCGCACATTTCGACAGCCGGCTCGTGGTGGGGCGGGCGGGGCTCGAACCCGCGACCAATGGACTAGCGGTAGTGGCGTCCCGTTAGCGCCTGAGAATTTCGATACGGCGTTGCAGCGCAATCGATATCGCGATCCCGTTTGCCCGGCGGATCCGAACGTATCCCGTTGGATCTGTCTCAATAACGATGAATATTCGATGAGTCATCGCGACTCGGCAGGCCACTTCGGTGCACCCCTATTGATCCAGTCCTGAACGTGCTCCTCGAGAAACATG
The DNA here is from genome assembly GCF_000482405.1 of Rhodococcus sp. JG-3. Lineage (NCBI taxonomy): Bacteria > Bacillati > Actinomycetota > Actinomycetes > Mycobacteriales > Nocardiaceae > Rhodococcus > Rhodococcus sp. JG-3. The sequence continues at coordinate 3,832,847 of NZ_KI519398.1, read as the reverse complement.
TGCCGGCGTCCGCCGCGCGGGAGGGACTCGAGCGCACCACTGTTCGCGGCATCCCGAACCCAGTCGGCGGTGTGCGGAATTAGCTCCGCCACATCCTGGACGGTGAGGGGTTTTTCGATCACCGGTATCGCAGCCGACGCGGCTCGGGGGTGACGCGCTTGAGCTTCATCGGCGACTGCTCGGGGTTACTCCCCCGCATCCACGTGTCGAGATCGTCGCGATGAATCCGCCACGTTCCCTGCGGCCGCTTGCGCTGTGTGCCAACGAGTTCACCCGTGTGGAGCGCGCGGTACATCTGCTGCCGGCCGCAACGTGCGTAGGTGCGCGCCTCTTGAATCGTCATCCATGGTGTGTCCATCAAGCCAAGGTGCACTAGGTTGTCGGCGTCAGCAACCTGGCGGCTCGGCGCGCAGAATCGGGCGCGTGACAGACGTTGTGACCAAGTACGGTGTCCGCATGGGCGACGGGATGGAATTGCGCAACGGCACATGGACCAGTCAGACCAAGGCTCGCGATGTTGACGACATAGCGAGCCTGGCTCGACGGATCGTGGCGAAGTCCGACGATCAACAGATAAAGAACATGGCTCAGAGAATCATTCGTCTAGCGCGCGACCTGAACGACTGAGAGCCGATCTGGTCCGTACCCTTCTCACGGTTGACCGTGTAAAGGGTGGTGGCATCTTGAGATGGCCAACCCTGCTTTTTGTCGCCACGGGTTAGGCACGAACTGGGGGCTGACCAACCACTCTCGACCACTCAATGCCGTTGATGCTGTACCGAAAAGTGCATTCGCGACCGCCCAGCGTGCGCGCTCGAATGTCGTCAGCCGACATTTCGATCTTCACCCTGCGGCGCTTGTTCCATGGCGAGCCAGCACGAATCTGCACCGGGAGTTCACCGTCGGGCTCAAGCTCTACCCCATCGACCGTGTAGCTCTCCAGAACTACCCCTACAGCTGACACATTCTTCACAGTAAAATCGAGCTCACCGACAGTCGTCGCTGTGTTGCTCGCGGGGGTGCACGAGACCTCCACCTGACTGGCGAGGAGATCTTCTCGCTCCCTCTCTTTCTGTGCGGCCAACTGCGCACTTCCCTGTTGGTGGTTAAAGGTGTGGGCTGCGAACATGATCGCGCCGATTGTGCCAAGAGCGCCGAGCCAGGTGCCCGACGCCGATACCCACTCAGCGGTCCAATTGCCGTCGACCAACCAGCCGACGGAACAACCAGCGACGAAGATGATTACGAACGTCAGGATGCGTAGGCCCAAGCTCAAGTCGGAAAACCTGGGCACCGACCGAATTGATGGCATAGCGGAGATCATGTCAGAAGGACATCATCGCTCCGACCCGTTCTACCCTGTTCTGCATGGATCAACGGAGTCTCGACGTCATCGTGCCTACCAACCTCGACGCCAACCGCCGACACAACTACATCGTCACCAAAGTGCAGGAGAAATGCGCCGAGACCGGAGAGCACGCCATCCGAGTCGACGCCCGCACCGGCCACTACCACGCTCCCGGACAGCAGAAGTGGACAGCAACCTACGAGGTCGGAGACCCCGGAGTGTTCATCATCTGAGTACTCAGGTTGGCAAGGTCGGCACTGCGCACAGAAAGTCTGGTCACAGATCCGGCCCTGATTGTCGGGGTCATCGAGAAGCGAGAAATCTCGATGATCTGCCGGGAAATAGTCGGGGGGATTCCGGTTTAGCGGACGAAAAGCATGTCGGGGGGATATGGGAGGCATTGCCCTGAGTGCTACCGGTGCACCCTGGGAGGGGCACTGCCCCTGGGATTCATCGGGTGGGCCCCGTGACACCATGGCGCGATGCAAAACACACCTGATGGCGACTACCGCTACGTCCAGATGATGGCCCAGCTACGCGTTGACCAGGACGAGAAGAAGTCTTTCGACCATCGGGCACTCAACAAGTTCCATCGACAGATACTCGCCAAGCACGTGACCGCTGATCAGACTCGTGGGTCGGCCTGCGTCGAATGCGGTGAGCCGTGGCCGTGCGGCTTCATCGGCGCAATCTTCGCATTCGACTGACCCCCATGCGCCTGAGTGACGACGAGATGACGAATTAATCGATCAGCGTAGAGAGATCTCCCGACGTCACGGGTGGGTTTCCTTGCTCGGCAACCGTGGTGTCGAAGGCCATGCTTGCGCTGATTCCTCGACGGCATGCGTCGATCAGCCCATACCGCAGGGCGGTCGCCGCAGCACGGTCGGTAGTCGCGTCTGTGGACGAGAGTTGCAGCGCATCGCGGTCGTCAGTCCATAGCAATCCGAGGGTGTCGAGTACTGCCCACCTACCGGATCCGACCCGCTCGCCGCCATAGAACCGTTGGTCACCGATCACCGCTGCACCGACATCGGACGGATCCGAGAGACTTCCCATCACTTGACCTCTTTCACGGTTGCGTCCTGGGCGATCAGTCGGGCCAGCAGTACCCGGCGGTTACCGGCCTCGACCATCGCATCGTAGATCTCGTAGTCGATGCCACGGCCGACGATGAGCTCGTTCTCCTCGGGACCGTACGTCGCAAGACCGCGTTCGTTGCGTTTGCTCGACGACACGTACAGCGCTTTGGTCTCGGCCGGGAGGTCGAGTCGCAGTTCGACGAGATGTCGATCGAGGGGCAACGTCAGCTCTGATTGCAGCGCCGTCGACAGGTGCGCTTCGTCGCGGAAGCGTCGGCCAACCAGCGATGCCATATCCGTCGATCCGCCTCCGAGTCCGTAGACGGTGGCGTCGACATCGCGCGCAACGGTCATCGCGATCGGTGTTCGTGGTGCGTTTTCGATCGCAGTGTCGAGGCCTCGGATTGCATCGGCCGCGCGGAGAGTGCCAACCGTGGTGTCGCCGAACTCGATGCCGTTGCGTAGGCCGGCGTTCGTGGTCTGGAATCCCTGGGCGGTGTATACCCGGACAGGTTCGGCGGCGGCCTCGCCGAGCGAGCGTGCGTAGTCGTGCCAGACGTTGCGACCGAGATCGCGGCCGTCGTCCTCCGTGAGGCGTTGCATCGTCGCAGCCGGTGTCGGCGGTACGTAAGCCTTTTCGGCGGCCAGCCACGTCTGAACGTCGTTGTTGTACTTGGTTTCAGCGGCCAACCATGCCGCGGTGTCGTCGGCCTTCTTCGCGGCGGCTTTCGCTGCAGCAGCCTTGGCCGGTGCGTTTTCGAGCTCGTCCATCCTCGCGAGAACCGCGTTCAGGTCGATTGCGCCTCCGTTGGCGGTGTCTCGAACGGCCTGTTGGTACTGCTCCTCCCACTTCTCGGCGTGGGCGGGCGCGAGGTACGTCTGACCGGGTCGAACTGAGATCGCAGTGCATCGGCAGTGATCGTGATACTTGGATCCCATACTGCGAGTCCCGCGGGGTCCGCCCTTACGTCCGACGACGGTGGTGGCTGCGGCCTTGGATGAGTACACGTCAGCGCGAGTGGCGAGCATCCGGCAGAACGAGCAGGCACCGGGCGAGGCATGCCGGGCCCACGTCGCTCCGGGCTCGTTCTCTGCGTTTTCGACAGTGGTTCGTCGAGCCGAGTCGAAGATCGCGCGGGAGGTGAATCCCGCCATCCTTGTCAGAGCTGCATCACCGGTGGCGTGCAGGGCCCACGACGTCGACGCGGCCAGTTGCTCAGTGGGAGCCAAGGCCGCAGGCACGGCACGGTATGCGAGATCGGGTGCAGCATCTTCGTACCAGGTCGCGGCGAGATCACCAGCCGAGGCGGCGTAGGGGTCGATGATCTCGGGGACGCCATCGATCATGACCGTGCGGAACTGTGCCGAGCCGAGCTGCAGCATCGATGCGTCTCGCCAGTATTGGTTGATGTCATGCACGGCAAGCAGATTGAGGTCGTTGAGGATGGCGCGCTGTTCGTCGGGTGTCATGACAGCGTCTCGATTCGGTCATCGGTTGTGAGTCGCACTCGGTCATCGGGTTGGCCGGGCGGTCGGTAGTGGACTGGGATCTGCCAGCGGCTCAGCTCGACGGTGCCGCCGGCTTCGAGAGCCGTCAGGATTCGCGGCCATGGACTGACGTACTTCTCGCCGTCGACGACGCGCACCTGCATCATGCGACTCGATGAGAGGACTGCTCGTTCGACGAGTGCTGCTCGAATGCCGGGGTTGTGGCTGCGGGAGTTCTCACGGATCCGTGCCATCAGCTCGACACCTGCCAGCGCTTGGAATCGTCGGCGCGACTCCACCGAGCGTTCGCAGCGCGTTGGTGACGCGAGGACTTCGCCGCCCCTTCGCCGTACGGGTTTAGCTTGCCGATCAGATCGACGACGAGCCGGTCGAGGGCGCGCAACTCGGCCGAGAGCTTGACGTAGATCGCAGCGTTCGGCTCATCACGCCGCATCTCGGCGTCGAGCAGCTTTCGCACCCTTTCGGCCCGATCTACGGCTCCTCCGGCCCGCTCGAGCGCGACCGTTTCAGCCTCGGACCACACCAGTTCTTCGCCCGTCTGTTTCGATGTACGGGCAAGTGCCGCATTCTGATCGGCGATCAGCCGCTTACCGGCGGCCGTGCGAGGTTGTCTCACGAGCGTGGTCCTTTCGGTGGAATTCTGGTCGCAATGCACCGGGTGGGAGCTGCCATGACGTCCGTAGCTCCGCACCCCCGGGGGGAGGGGCGTCTCCCCACCCCTTCTGACCTGCAGGTATTCATGGCATCGTCCCCGCCACCGAGAGGTGGTCCTGACGTTCCTTGATCTTGACTCGACGGATCGCGTCTTCGGCGTCGGTGATTCCGTACATGTTGTAGACGACGCTCTTGCTGGGTGCGGTCTGCTGTGGTGTACCGAGCGCGAGATTCGCACCCGAGTTCATCGCCTGCAGGATCGACGGATTCGGACCCTTGACCGCGTCTCGACTGTTGACGACGAACTCTCTGGCGGTGAGCATGGCCGGCACGACGTCTTTGCCGCTCGGTCCCGTGACAGGACCACCAGTGAAGTAACCCTTGATCGCGTTCATGCGCAGTCCCGCAACGAGATTGGACAGTGGCAGTGTCGGGTCGTCGGGTAGCGCAGGGTCACGGTGCTGGCCGAATGCTTCGGCACTCAGGCCCAACAGGTTGGCTGGGTTTCCGCCCGACTTGGTTGCGATGGATTCGATCGTGCTGGCTACCGAGGACAGTGCAGCACCGGTGCGGGTGAGCGCTTCCTCGGCCACTGGTGCCCACTGCTCGGGCCCCTTCGCTGGGTCGTAGAGCACGGGAGAGTCAGCCATGATGTCCGAGCGTGAAGCGCTGCCTGGATCCGTGGCTGTGACTGCACCTTGCGTATCCCTCTGTCGCAGTGCGTCTCCGAGCATGAGAGCTGCCTTGGCTGCGCCGGGAAGTTCGTTGGGAATACCGAATACTCCGAGCGCATCCTCGAGTTGGCCCATGACGAAGTCCCGAGCGAAGTTGCCACCGAGCTCGGACCATGATCCGGGTAGGTCCGAGGCGGCCCCAGGGTCGGAGCCTGCCGTCTTGAGCTTCTCCTGTGCGGAGTACAGCTCTGCGTCTGCCTTCTGCTTCTCGAGGTCCGACGAGTCGGCATTGTCGTAGATCTCGTTCCGGCGCTCATTGGCAGACTCGACTGCGAGCTGGGCGTCGAGCCTGGCGATCTCGGAGTCGGTGAATGCCTTCGACAGTCCTGGTGCTTGCGGCGCGGGCCCGTCCTCGACGTATGCCGCGACCTCGTCCTTCTTGCCCTGCAGGTCCGTGACGCGCTGATTGGCACGCTCGACCTTCGAGTTCGCCTGGTCGAGATCGGCCTGCGACTTCTTGCCCTCGGCGAATGCGTTCTCGACCTTGGTGCGAGCCTCTTCGGCCTGGGTGACCGCGATGATGGCGGACTCCAGGTCGAGTTGCTGCTTGTCGGTCCACTCGGGCCGCTTGCGCGACGTCGAGCTACGGCCCGACGCGCTACCGGCCATCGAGCCACCGCCTGCGATCGGCAGGAACGCGTGATCGGTGAACTGCGCTGCGTTGGCACCGACAGTTCCGCCGACCATGCCGCCGCCGTAGCTGCCGCCCATCTCGACGTTCGTTCCGTCGGGAAGAGTGCCCGCGGTATGTCCGCCGCCCGGTCCGCCATTCATCCAGCCGAATCGAAGATCGCCTGGCCCGCCGAGGCCGGACAGGAACCCCATCGCGGACAGGGCCGCACCTTGTGTTGCAGTGGCGAATCGGTCGGCAAACGGTGCCAGTCCAACGGCGAATCGAGCAATCGCCGACATCGCGCCCGAGCAGTCGCCCCACTTGACCTTGCCCCAGTCGTACAGAGCACCCGTAAGTGGTTGCGACTGTGAGCCGTTGACGAAGTCGAGCAGATCCTTCGAGGTGACAGCGCCGACCTTGCCGCCCTCCTCGTAGCCCGGGAGCTTCGGGAAGGTGCCTGCGTTGATCTGCGCGAGCTCGCGGTCGTACTTCTCCGACGAGTTCCCGTTGATGACCCATTCGCCGGCGTCGACTCTGGCGATGGGAGCGCCATTGCCTGCGACGGCGAGGAAACCGTCGGTCATCTCGGTGCCCGGTCCTGACGTGGGAAGCCGCCCACCGGTGGCGAACTGACCGCGGTTGATGCGGCGTCCGGTGACGCGCTCGGCTTCGGCGACAGCGGCGGAGACTGCGCCGGGGTTCTCGATCGCGATGTTGACCGACACCTGCCGAGGCTTGGTGACGAAGGTCTGGATCTTGCCCTCGGCGTCGGTGGTGTCGGCAGTGACCTTGAACGAGCCGTCCGGCAGTTCTTCTACCTGGCGGCCGGTCTCGCGGATCTTCGTCTGGGCGTCCTCGGTCAGGCCCCGGACGATGATCTCCTTCTCGGAAGGAACCGACTCGATGGTCGCGCCGAGATCCCGGAAGAACTGAGCGCCCTGCTCGGTCAGTTGCACTGTGCCGTTGAGCGCCGTGTTCGTGCTCTGCAGTGCGGCCGCGCCGGCGTCGAGTGCCGCCCTCGTCGAGTTCACGTTCTGGGTCAGTGTGACGGCGGATTCGTTGACGTCCGAGAAGGTGTCGATCAGGCCTTGCGGGCCTTCGAGGCTGATACCCGTTTCGGCAAGCTTCTGGGCGTTGTTGTATGCGGTGATCTTCTCGGTGACCGTGTCCCACGCTTCACCCTTGGCGAGTATGGCGTTCTGCAGTTCCTGTTGCGACACACCGGCTTCGGCGTAGTTCGACTGCATAGTCGTGTAGTCGCGTGAGCCCTCGAGTCCCTGGCGGACGTTCTCGAGGCCGAGGCTCTGCACCCGTTGGTACGCCCGTGGGTCACCGGTACCGGTGGATGCGTCGACGACGTCGGAGGGTGCGAGGCCGTACCCGGTGGCGCGATCGAGGTCGCCGTTCTCCTGCGCCGTAGTCGCGATGTCCTTGCGCGTGGAGTCGGTGATCTTGCCGGTGTTCTCATCGAGCGTTCGGCCGAGTTCCTTCTCCTTCTCGTTCTGTGCCTCGGCGGCCGCGGCCGCTTCGTCGTGGCTGCCCTTGAGCATCGCGAGCCCGGTGAGCACGATTCCGCCCACTGCGAGCGCCGCACCGAACGGGCCCATCAGGAATGAGGTCAGGCCACCCGCCGCTGTACGAAGGGCCCCCACACCGCCTGCGCCCGCCGCGGCCGCGGATGCGCCTGCCGCTCGCCCGGCCGCTGCGGTCTGCTGATCGAGCGCCGTTCGGTAGAACCCCGACGTCGCTGTCGCGCCCTGCTGGGCGATCATTTGCGCGCGCATGCCGATGCTGTTCGCGGTCATCGATGCGGTGTGACGATCCATCGACCGTGTCAGCAACACCTGCGCCGCGATCTGTGCGGGCATCATGATCGTGCGAGCGATCATCGCGGCCTGGTAGCCGGTCTCGACCGCCTTCGCTGTGCCCATCGATGCGATGACACCGACCAGCAGTGGTGCCACGAGTTCGGTGTTGTCGGCGAGGAATCCCATCGCGGACGAGACTGCGCCGATGCCGGCTGCTGCGACGGTGGCGGAGTCGCCGCCGAGGTCGAGCAGAGATCCGCCTGCACTGCCGAGAGCGCTAGTCATGGTGGAGAAGAAACCGCCGACCTTGTCGGCGATGCTACCGACGCCGTCGAGTGAGGTAGCTGCGTCGCCACCCGCGGTGCTGATCGACGTCAGGGAGGACGAAACCTGTTGTCCCGCATCGCCTGAGAAGAACCGCGATATTGCTTGGTAGGCACCGATCGCACCTTCGCGGATCGAGAACAACACGTCGACAGCCTTCGAGTCTTCTTCGAGGCCGAACGTCATCTTCGCGCCGTCGAACTGACCCTTGGCAAGGATTGACCACACACCCTGAATGCCATCGGTGACGGTGCGCAGGGTCGCGCCGAATCGTTCGGCCCACGAGCTCGAGGAATCGATCTCGGATCCCGACGTCTTGAATGCGCCGACCATGTCCATCAGCCCGGTTGCCACACGGGTCGACATCGCTTCGACTTTCGGAGCCAGTGAGTCCGCGAGCCCGATCGTGCCGCCGAAGCTGTCCTTGGCGATCTGAGCAAACGGCTTGAGCGCGGACTCGCCGACGCGGCCGAGTGCGGCCTTCATGTTCTCGAACGAGCCGCGCAGAGTGTCGCCCGACTTGAGTGCCGCGCCGCCGATGTTCTCTTCGATGACCTTGCGGAAGGTGCCGGCGTCGACCTCGCCCTTCTTGACCATGTCGGACAGGCCGTCGGCGGTGACTCCGTACTCGTCCTGCAGCCACTGGAAGATCGGGATGCCACGGTCGGCGAGCTGGTTCAGATTGTCGGTGTACGCAGTGCCGGACGTAGTCACCTTGTTGATGACCGAGCCCATTTCCTCGAGCGAAGTTCCGGCGATCGTCGCCGCATCACCGGTCAGCGACAGATACTTGGTCAGCTCCTCGCCGGGCTTGATGCCTGCCGCGACTGCCGATGCTGCGATCGTGGCTGCATCGCCGAGACCGAAGGCCGTGCCCTTCACGGACGCAAGCGCCGAATCCATGATCGTCGCAATGCCTTCGGCGTCGTGCCCAAGACCGGCGAGCTTGCCCTTCGCATCGTCGATCGCGACGAGACGTCCCATGCCCTGCGACAGCGCAGTGCCGATTGCAACGCCCGCGACACCGCCCGCCGCGAGAGCGCCAACCTTCAGCGTGGATCCGAGACCGCCGGCAAGCTTCGAGCCGAGACCTCGCCCGGACTTGTCGGCTCCGGTTTGCGCACTGTCGAGCGCCTTGGTGATTCCGGGGCCTATTCGGCTTGTCTCAGGCGCGATCGTGAGGTAGCCAATTCCCAACTCTGTCAACTGATTACGCCTTCCAAAGGAACCTGCACCGGGCCTTGGAGGGTTGATCGAGAGGGTTGGGGATTATCGCGCGGTGGAACGTCTCCATAGTGCTGCGGTGTCGAGCTCGCCTCGTCGTCGCTGGGCAGTCTCGACGCGGCGCTGATGCCGTTGCTGGCGCTGCTCGAATGCGTCTTTCACCATCGACTCCGCGCGGGTGAACAGTTCGGCTTCGTTCAGCTCTGTCAGCTCGGCACCGAGTAGATCGGCGACCGCGCGTGCCGGGTTCGGCAGAAGCGGAAGTGTGGACACAGCATCGAGTTCGGCGTCGAGGGATCGACGGTCGTACACCTCGGCGACCGGGGTCCATCGCTGCTCGATCAGCCGTCGGTCTCCATCGTGCGGGTCGAGTGAGTTGACCGCGTTGCGCAATGTGGCGAGATGGACAGCATCGTCGAATGACACCTGTTCTGGATCCGCCGGCAGCCCGGATAGCCACGCGATGTCGGACGGTGACAGTGAACCGTTCTGCGGTGCCTTCTGACTCCCGAGCCGGCGGGACCGCGCGGCATCCCGTGGATGCGAAAAGGGCGGCGGCGGAGCGGAAGCGCTCAGCGTGGCAGTCAGATCACGCAGGTAGGCGTTGACCGATTCCGGTGCCCGACGGGAGCCATCACGACCCACGGCCCGCTCGACTAGCCGCGAGATGCGGCCGCGGTTGAGTCCGGTGTTCTCTTGCGTGATCGTGTTGATCAGGTCGCGACTGGTCAGTCCGTAGACGCTCATATCTTGTCTTCTTTCCTGGTCTTCGCAATTCGCTCGATCTCGGCGGTTGCGATCCGTTTGCTCTTGCCCACCAGCACGGTGTCGAGTTCGCCGGAAGCGATCATTCGTCCGACCGTCCGCTTCGAAAGGGCCAGTCGGCGAGCGGCTTCCGCGTACGTGACGAGAAGTGCCGGTGTCTCGTTCTCACTATGGACCGGGACCGGGGCCATCTCGTTTCTCGTCCGCGCCGGACTGTCGATGACGGTCGTTCTGCAGGCTTCGTGGAGCTCGAGGACATAGCCGGGCAGTTTCTGCCCTACGCGTTCGGCCCAATCGATCTCCTTCCTCAGAGCTCGCGCGAGGTAGTAGGAGAGCTCGGCGTCGAGGAGGTGGAACAGCAGAGTTCGTTCTGCGCCCGGGCGGTTCATCGCGCACTCCGCTCGGCTGCATCGACCAGTTGGTCGGCGAGGGCGACCGCCTCGTCAGCGTTGAACGCGAATTCGAGACCGGCGATGGTCATCACGACCGACCGCCGTTCGTCCGGTCGGTGTTCGACGACGGGCACGCCGTTCTGAATCCGAACCTTCATGCGACCTCACCTCGCGGAGTCAACCGGGTGGATTTCGGGATCACGCCAGCGAGCACACGTCCTCGAGGCTTCTCCGTCATCGCCCAGGTGCGGCACTCGTCTATCGCCGGGCACGCGAGGAGGCATTGCTTCTGTGCAGCCAGGTGGCGGTAGCCGACGTTGTCGGGGTGTTCGTTGTCCTCCGCAGGGTCGAATAACTCGGGCGAGCCGGCGCAGGCAGCCCCGGTGAGCCGTGGCCGGTTGGTCAGGATTTCTGCCAGGAGCAGTTCCCACGGTTGCCCCGGGCCATCCTTGCGCGGTCCTTGCCGTGTCGTCGGTTTGTTCATGATGCGGCGCTCGCGAGTTTGCACTCGGCGCACCGGCCGGTGTGGTTGGACTCGCTCAGCGCCATACCGCAGTCCCGACATGCAGAGATTGCCCGTAATCGACGCCCGCTATCCCCGCCTGACCCGTCTGTGCTGGTCAGGGCGTTTTCGTTGGCGGGTATTCCGAAATTCGGCGGGTTAGTGCCCTGAGTTGGCGGGTTAGTGGACCCCGTCGGCGGGTTAGCGGATTTCGACCTAGGTGTCGTTAACCCGCCACCTTGCACCCCGGGTGAGCTGGGATTTTGTCCGTTCGGCGGGGATGGCGGGGAAAGCGGGGGTTCATTGCGGGCAATCTCAGGACGAGGGGCCATCAGCCTCCATCGGACGGTCTTGTCCTTGTTCGCGGAGCCGAGATTTTCTACCGTCCATCCCGTCGAGCGCAGTGCCGGCGCAGACCGACGAAGGATTGAGGTCACCGACCGTGCACTGCGCGGCCACCCTCGTGGCGCTCTCCACCGATCAGAGATGGGCGTGGCCATCGCGAGGATCTCGGCGGCCGACCCCTCGAAGTCCGAGACCACCGAATCGGTGACCGCGGCGAGGAACGGGTCCGACGCGATCGTGTCAGCGGCCAAGGTCTCCGATTGCCCCGCGTACCGAGCGAGGCCGGACGTTCCCATGATCGTGTCGACGGCGGCGAGGATGCGCGCAAAGTCGGCCATCCGTGGTGACTCGGCGAGCACGATGGTCGGCAGTATCGAGTAGACCTGCGCAGCGAGGTCGAGCAGGCCGCCGAAGATCGTCGGGTACACCTCGGCCCAGGCGGCCGCGAGATCGGCCTCGGAGCGGCGTTGCCCGGGTGGGATCCGCTCGAGCGTGACGATCAGTGACCGCTCGGCGAGATCGCCTCGCATGGCACCCCAATCGATTCCGTTGACAACGATCACTCTGCGAAATGCCACGACGGACAGGCCGGAGTCGGTGTAGAGGGCTCGTTTGACGTCGCCTTCCCCTGTCGCAGCTCGGCACAGGGAGTCGGAGAACCAATGACCGATAGTGGAGATGTTGTCGATACCGACGACCCACGAACCGGCCGCGGCCGTGACCCAGGAGTCCATGTCGCGTGGTGGTTTGCGGACCGGTACCGATGACGGATCTGTTAGCGAAACAATGGTTTTCGTGGTCGTCGTCTTGGCGGTGCCTTGCTCTCCTGCGAGTGCGAGGACTGGGTGCGGGACATCGGGTGCGATGAGTGCGGCGACCATCGCGGCAAGCAACAGAGGTCGATCGGACTCGGCGACGTTCAGTGTCGACCAGAGTGCCTCGAGGTCGCTGTCACGTGACGGCTCAGGGAATGGCCCGGTGAGTACGGTGCGTCGGAACAGGACCGGGACGTCGAGGTTGCCGTACTCCCACCGGCCGGTGCGGTCGATCCGGATGACGGACTCGGCAACATCGCCCATGTCGAGGTACACGGCACCACCGGATTCGGCGACCCGCAGGTGCGTCGGAATCGGTTCCGCCTCGGCTGATTCACCTTCGAGGACCAGTAGCGCGTCGGCGAGTGCTTGTTGCGGCGCAGCCTTATCGTGCAGTCGGTAGTACTCACGGGAAAGCTCGGCCCGAAGACCTGTCTTGCCGCCGCGCAGGGATCGAGCGACATGGCCCCCCGACTTCGGGATTGCGTACGGATCACCCTCGGGAGTCGTGCCGAGAATGTAGCGGGCCAGTGCGAGTTGGACGAGTTGCGTTGCAGCGCTCTTCCGCTCGGCTTATCCTCGGCTGCCTCGGCGACCTGATCGGCGTTCGAAGCCGAACAGGTCTCGACATCAGGCGAGGGGGTGACAACGAGATCATCGGGACCGAGGCCTGCGGCGACATGGTCGGCGAGATCCTTCCCGACCTTAGGTTCGACGATCGATACTCCCGCTTTGCCGTCGAGCAGCCCGGCGACCTGTTCGGCGTGCTTGTGGCCCGGCTCGTCGCGATCGGCAACGATGACCACTGTCTTGCCGTGCAGTGGCGAGAGGTCGACCAGGTGCGCCTTCCCTGCACCCATTGGTGTGCACGTGGCGACGAGACCGATCGACTCGGCGGCGAGAACGTCCTTCTCACCCTCGACGACGTACACCGCGGTAGCGTCGGTTAGTCGGTCGGCGTGAAACAGGCTCGTGCCCCTGGTGTTACCCGACTGCCTGAACTTCTTCTCGGGACTGCGGTGCACCTGGCGGCCGTCCGGATAGTCGTAGCGGGCACCCCTGGGTTCGTCGAACAGATCCCGTGGTGCGATGTTCAGCGATTCGAGGACATCCGCCGTGGGGTCGGAATGCGAGTGCACGAGCACCTGCCCCGCGATAGCCGTGATGGTCACCGATCGGTCAGCGGGCGAATGCCCGGGTGCCTGTGCGGCGGCCCGGCCGTGGCCCTTGTCGTCGACAATCAATCCGGCATCGCGGAAAGTTTCGGTTACGCGGTCGAACGCGATCATGCGACACCCGCCTCGTTCTGGGCGTGGCGAGCGCAGACCGGGCCGAGATGCCGCTTCACCGAGGCCGGTGCGACGAGCCACGTACCGCAACGTTCGCACTGCACAGCGAGCCGAAAGCCACCCTGCGCGAGCGCGGCCATCAACAGCTTGTCGGCAGGGTCGCGAAGCAATTCGAGATGGTCGTCGAGCAGGGCATTAGGAGGGGTGTCGACGGTAGAATGGTTGTGCGTGATGGGCATTAGGTTTGCTCCTGGTGATGGTCGGCCGGCGAGGTTCTCGGACTTCGCCGGCCGACTGCGTTCGGAAGGATTCGTTTGCACCGGGCCCTTACGTGAACGCGATCAGCTTTCCCGGCACCACCGCCTGAAATCTGCTGCGAGCCAACACATCGACTGGCAGACAAGCATCAGCGACAAGGTGAACTCGGTCATCGTCACGACGCACGCTCCGCTGCTCTGCGGTCGCGTTCCTGCGCGAACAACTCGCGTGAACGATGTGCAGGATGCGCCTTCTCCTGAATGACCAGCAGAGGATCGACGATGCTCTTCGTCATCTGCGCCAGAGCGCAGACGACGAGCAGCCGTATCGCATCACGGTCCAACCGAGCGGACCAGTCGAGAAGGATGCGGTCGATCTCCTTCGGCGCGTCGGCCACCGCCAGCAGTTGGTACATCAACAGCAGCGCATCGTCAGTGATCTGATCGAGATCGACCATCCCGAGCGGCTCTCCCGCGAGATCGACGAGGAAATAAGAGTCGGTCATCGCAGTGCCTCGATCGTGTCGTCTCGGCACTTGGCAAGCGTGGCCCGGAAATCCAGGTCGGGAAGCAACTGGTCGAAGAGATCGAGCATCGGGGCGAGGACATTTCGAGTGAGTAGCGATAGCGCAGCAGCACTGGTGTAGCCCATCGCGTCGGGGTCGAGTCGGTTCACCCACTCCTCGGCAACGGCGTCGACAGCCTCGTCGTTACCGGCCGCCGCCGCGTACTGGTACATCAGAATCGTTGCGTCGGACTGAATCCGGCTGATGTCGGCAACACCGCGAGGTGTGCCGTCCTCGTTCATGATCATTGCGTGCGAGGGTGTTTCGGTCACTGGAGTGCCTCTCGAATGGTTGCGGCGCTGCGGATCTCGTCCTCATTGCGGCGTAGTTGAGCTTGTGACTGGTGGTCAGCTTGAGCGAGGACGTCGACAACAGCCGAGACCAGATCCACGGCCTCGCCGATGTCGAGGGTGAGCACCACGCTGGAGCTGTATGCGATTCGGATCCGGCCGACGTTGGTGAGCTCGGCGCGCACCGGTTCGTCGGTCATCTCGTCGAGTTGGGCGAACATCAGGCACCACCGGTCCTGTCTGCGGTTTCGGTTGCGAGGTCCACGAGCAGCAAGAGGCCGCGGGCGAAATTCGCGGCGTCGGCAAGGGTGAGGGTGTACCGGTTCTGGCCGTCAACGGGCTCGACTTTGCCGTTCACCACCTTGAACCCATGTCGCTCGAATGCGATCTGCGGCTCAGCGTCGGCCGTGTCCTGCCTGACATCCGCCATTATCGAAGCCGTCTTGAACGAGCCGTTTGGCTGCCAGCGGCCGTAATACCCATTGGTCAGCGGCATTACGATTGGACGACTTCGCCAGGACATCTCGTTGACCGCTGCGATCTCGTCGCCGACATTGAGGACGCTCTGGTCGGACTCTCGCTCCGCCCACCGCGGTCGCCTGTTCTCCAGGTACGGGATGGGAGCGCTCGGCTTGACCACCAACTGCGGATTCATGTCGCGTTGGAAGGCGTCCAGGTTGGACATCGCCGGCGACGGCTCGACGACCGTGGCGAGTTCCTCCTGTGCGGCCCGTGCGATCGCATGGGACTGCTCGATCTCGTCCGTGTACTTCACTCGAGCGACTCGCATCAGGCGCATCTTGGCCGGTCCGTCGACGGTCCTTCCGAACTTCTCGTACATGAAGTCGTCGAGCTTGACGTGCGTGTACTTGACCGGGGGAAGGTGGGACTGGTTCGTCTGGTTTACGATGGTCACAGCTGGTTCTCCTCAGATGGGTGCTGGTCGTTGCCCTCGATCGCGGTTGCCGCCGCGTCGGGGGCGTTTTCGTTCTCGTCGACCTCGTAGGGATCGGGCGTGTGGGGCATCAGGCGACGCTCTCGCCGCCAGTTGCCTGCGCGTCCTCCCAAGCCACAAGATCGCTCAGTCTGTATCGCGCGAATCGACCGATCTTCGCGAAGCGGGGGCCTCTGCCGAGGCTGGCCCAGTTGGAAAGAGTCTTGGGTGGGAGCTTCAGTCTCTCGGCGGCTTCAATTCTGGTGAGCCAGTAATCCGTTTCAGTGGTCACAATTCCTCCGTGATGAGATCGCATCAATTATTCCGGTCTGATCCGGGATGCCCATCAAGTTCTACCGCACTGTACAGATTCCCGCAAGCACCCCCTATGATTGCGGGTATGTCATCAAGAAGTTGGTCCGAGGATCAAGCGCGCGCGATCGGCGAGACGATTCGTGCTCTCAGGGGTGCCCGGTCTGCGCAGTGGTTGTCCGATCGGACGGAAGAGCTCGGCAACAAGGTGTCTCGAAGTACCATCTCCGAGATAGAAACTGCCCGCCGCAAGACTGTGACAACGGCCGAATTGATAGTTCTTGCAGCGGCTTTGAAAGTCCCCCCATTGCTTCTCCTGTTTCCGGGCCTCCCGACGGCTGCGGTTGAATACCTGCCGGGGGATGAGGTCGCAACCTGGCGAGCTCACCGCCGGTTTGCCGGGACGACGACTAATCCGTTGACCGCTGAAGACGGCGTTCAACTTATGGACCTGACTCGTTTGTACGGTGAGGAAAATGAGTGGTTCGTCCCCGTGAGCATCCGCCACGCGGCCAATCCTGATGATGGAGATTTGAAGGAATCTCTGGAGTTGATACGGAGCCGGCTGACCGAGATCGAAAGCAGGATTAAGGCAATTCGTTCGAAGTTGATGCTCGATGGCGGGTAGGCCACCCCTCCGAATTGGACAACGCGGCAAGGTCACTCGAAAAGATCTTGGTGGGGGAGTGTGGCTCGCGAAGTGTCGGTATCGCGACGACGACGGCGTGGTGCGCATCGTCGAGCGCCGGACGCCTGGGGGGGTTCGCGACCAACACGGCAAGCATGCAGAGCAAGAGCTGTTGACCGCCCTCGAGCTACGACATGCGCCGAGCGAGGAGGAGATCACGGGCTCGACGCTCGTGTCCGCACTCTGCAAGACCTACCTGCAACGCCTCGCCGACGAGGGCAGGTCGACCGCCACGACCGACACCTATGAGTTTGCGCTCGCCAAGCTGCAGACGTGGACCGCGGGCCTCCGGGTGTCCGAGGCGACACCGGGTCGGATGGATACCGTACTGCGGGCGATGAGCAAGACCCACGGCGCAACCATGGCCCGCCAGGCGAAGACGGTTCTACGCGGGGCGCTTGGTATGGCAGTTCTGGCCGGCGCACTGCAGACGAACCCGCTACGGGACGTCACCGCGATCAGAGGGAAAGCCGGCACCAAGGGCTCGCGAGCGTTCACCGCGGCCGAGTTGCGCAAGCTGTTCGCCGATCTCGGTGCGTCCGAGTACTGCCGCAAACACGACCTCGTCGACCCGGTCATCATGCTCATCGCTACAGGACTGCGACGATCTGAGTTGCTCGGCCTGTTGATCTCGGAGTTCGACGGCTCCAAGATCAAGGTCACCGGCAAGGTTGTTCGGGTCAAGGGCGTCGGGCTCATCCGAAGTCCAACGACGAAATCCGATGCGGGCGAGCGGACCATCCCGCTGCCTCGTTTTGCGATCGAGATGCTCGAGCGGCGCGCGGGGGAGCTGCATCCCACGATCGATGGCGTCATCTTCCCGTCGACGGCCGGAACGCTGCGTGATCCGAACAACTTCGGGAAGGAATGGCGCAACGCTCGCGAGCTACTCGGCGTACCGGACACCACTTCTCACAGTTTCCGGAAGGGGCTGGCCACGCTCATCGACGACGAGCGGCTACCGGCGAGGATGGGTGCCGATCATCTCGGGCACCGGAACGTGTCGATGACTCAGGACAAGTACATGACCCGAGGCCGGATCCATACCGAGGTCGCTGATCTGCTCGATCGGACCGTCGCCGTAAACGATGAATAAACGATGACCTTCTCGCGGTCAACCGTGAAAAGACGGTCTGACGTGGGGCGGGCGGGGCTCGAACCCGCGACCAATGGATTATGAGTCCACGGCTCTAACCGACTGAGCTACCGCCCCAATCCCGTACCAGGTACGAGCCAGCAGAATCGTACAGAATCACGCCGTCTCGTGGTTCCATCGGGGGCGCTACTTGGCCCTCACCTGCACCGGAACGCCGTTGAGAATCGCGTTCGCCGATACCGCGTCGACTCGGGCGGGGTCGGTGATGTCATTGACGCTCGGTCCGGTGACAGTGGTGGCGACCGAGAGCTGCACGCCGGGGCGCTGATGACCGAATCCGTGCGGCATGCTCACCACCCCGGGCATCATCTTTTCGGACGCCGCGACCTCGATGTCGACGGTACCGGCCGCGGAGGTGACCGACACCATCGAACCGTCCTCGATCCCGCGCTGGAAGAGATCGTTCGGGTGGGCCAGAAGCTGATGTCGCGCTTTGCCTTTGGTGAGTCGAGCGGTGTTGTGCATCCACGAGTTGTTGCTACGTAGATGTCGTCGACCGATCAGCAGGAGCTCGTCGTCCTTGGGAACCGCGCTCGAGTGCATCAGGTCCACCAAGGCAGGCAGTTCACCGACCACGACGTCCTGGATCAATTGAACGCGCTTGTCCTTGGTCTTCAGCTTCTGGGGAAAGCCCGGACGCAGCGGTCCCAGATCGATGCCGTGCGGGTTGGCTCGAAGCTTCCTCAGCGACAACCCTTTTCGTCGGCTACGGAGCAGGATATCCAGCGTGCGAGCAGGGGACAGGCGCAGACGGGCCTCGCCGATGACGCTCTTCGGAGTCAGTCGTGCCTTCAGGCGATCGACGGTGGAGCCTGCCATGCGGTTCTTGTAGCGCAGTGACAGGTCTCGGAAGATCTCCCAATCATGCTTGGCGTCAGCCTGTTTGGGTAGGACTGCGGGCATGTACTTGGCAGTGTTGTGTACCGCGAAAGAACTGAAGATCAGATCGTAGTGATCGCGTTCGAGGGACATCGTCGGCGGCAGAATTACGTGTGCGTGCCGCGAGGTCTCGTTGATGTAGAAGTCGAACGACACCATGAAATCGAGTCCCGCGAACGCGTCGTTCAGGGTAGTGCCGCCGGGCATCGACAGCACCGGATTGCCGGACAGGACGGCCATGGCACGAATCTGGTCCTTGCCCTCGGTGGTGATTTCGTCGACGAGCGTCGAACAGGGATACTCGCCGGCGAACTCGGGGAGATCGCGAACGCGGCTGCGCCACTTGTCGAAATGTCCGCGGCCGACGATGCCCTGCGAGATCAGATCGATCGCCGGATCGGTCACCATCGCACCGCCCGGGCGGTCGAGATTGCCCGTGATGATGTTGAGTACCTGGATCGCCCACTGGCACACCGTGCCGAACTGCTGCGTCGACACCCCCATCCTGCCGTACGCCACTGCAGACTCCGCCGCAGCGAAGTCCCGTGCGAGAGAGGAGATGTCGTCTGCCGACATGCCGACGATCGGTGCCACCGCCGTCGGCGTGAATTCGGCGACGAGATCGGCAAGTCGATCGGCACCATCGACGTAGTCGGCGACACGGACGGAGCCGGCGGCGACAATCGTGTGAATCATCGCCAGCAACAGCAGCGCGTCGCTGCCGGGACGAACGAAGAAGTGGGTGTCGGCAATATCCGCCGTTTCGGTCTTACGTGGATCGACCACGACCAGTCGGCCACCTCGCTTACGGAGTGCGCGTGCTCTTTTGGCGAAGTCGGGCACCGTCATCATGCTGCCGTTGGAGGCCATCGGATTGCCGCCGAGGACGAGGAAGAAATCGGTTCGATCGATATCCGGGATGGGCAGCAGGAGCTGGTGGCCGTAGAGCAGATGGTCGACGAGCTGGTGCGGCAACTGATCTAAGGACGTCGCCGAGTACCGATTGCGGGTGCGCAGCAGCGCCGTGAACGGAATGCCGTGGGTCATCGCACCCATCGAGTGCACGTTGGGATTGCCCTGATAGAGCCCGACAGCGTTGGATCCGTACTTCTTCCGCGTCGAGACGAGGCCGTCGACGACGAGGTCGTACGCCTCATCCCAGCCGATCTTCTCCCACTTCTCACCCACCCGCTTGACCGGTGTGGTGAGCCGATCGGTGTCGGCATGAAGGTCGATCAACGACAGAGCCTTCGGGCAGATGTGGCCCCGGGAGAGTGGGTCCTTCTCGTCGCCGCGGATCGAGACCACCGCGTTGTTCTCCACCGTGAATTCGAGACCACAGATCGCCTCGCACAGATTGCACGATCCATACACAACCGACATCGCATTTCTCCCATTCCTGTCGTCCGAGACTAGCCCGGCGGGGGACCGATCCACCGGCATCGACGGACAATTAGGCTTTGGGGTCGTGACTACCCTCGATCTCACTGCCTCGTGGCCCGTCGACCATGTCAGTGCTGCCGTCGTCACCGACGCCGGAGTGCGGGAGGAGGTGGGGGACACCGCGCGCGTCTTCGAGCTGGCGTCGGTCACCAAATTGCTCGCCGCCTACGCGGTGCTCGTTGCGGTCGAGGAAGGTGCCGTCGAGCTCGATCAGCCCGCAGGGCCGGAGGGGTCGACTGTGCGGCATCTGCTGGCGCATGCCTCGGGACTGGCGTTCGGCGAGCGGAAGGTGCAGGCTCCTGCCGGCACAAAGAGGATCTACTCGAGCGCGGGATTCGAGGTCTTGGCCGAGCTCATCGAAGCAGAGTCGGGAATTACCTTTCCCGACTACCTGGATGAGGCCGTCTGCGGTCCGCTCGGGATGGTCGACACGTCGCTGCCCGGGTCGGCCGGTCACGGTGCCCGTTCGTCCGTTGCAGACCTGACCAAGTTCGCCGCGGAGCTGTTGGAACCGACTCTCCTCGCGTCGCAGACACTGTCTTCGGCCGTCGACGTGCAGTTTCCCGGCCTGAACGGAATCGTGCCCGGGTACGGATCGCACAAGCCTTGCGATTGGGGTCTGGGGTTCGAGCTGCGCGATGACAAGACCCCGCACTGGACTGGGAGTAACAACTCGAGGGCTACGTTCGGCCACTTCGGACAGGCCGGGACGTTCCTGTGGGTGGACCCGTCGGTGAGGATCGCGTGTGTGGTGCTGACCGATCGGAACTTCGGAGATTGGGCCAAACCGCTCTGGCCCGAGCTCTCCGACGCCGTCCTGGCCGGGTGAAACACCACCGTTCACAGATTGCACTGGCGCAACAGGGGCAACTCGGGGCACACTAGTACACACACGCGTTGAATCGCTGCAACCAGTTCGAGCATGTCGAGGTCGTTGGGGAAGACGTCCCTCGTCGAAGCTGGAGGTAGTGCAATGCGTGGATCGAACCAATTCGCAGATGCGACGTCGGGTGTTGTGTACATCCACTCGTCGCCCGCTGCGCTGTGCCCGCATGTCGAATGGGCGTTGTCCGACGCCCTCGATTGCCGTGCCAATTTGAAGTGGTCCGCGCAGCCGGCATCCGACGGTCAGCTGCGCGCCACCACGGACTGGATCGGGCCCGTAGGCACCGGAGCGAAGCTCGCCGGCATCCTGCGCTCCTGGCAGATGCTGCGCTACGAGGTGACCGAAGACGCCAGCGAAGGCGTCGACGGCGAACGGTTCTCGCACGTACCCGGATTGGGTCTCTGGCGCGGATCGACGAGTGCCAACGGGGACGTGGTGCTCGGCGAGATGCGACTGCGCGCCCTGATGGAGAACAACCAAGGCAACCTCGCCGCCGCAGTGGAGCACGCGCTCGGCTCGGGTTGGGATGCCGCACTCGAGCCGTTCCGCACCGGAGGCGCAGGAGCAGAAGTGACCTGGCTCAGCCGCAACGTCGGCTAGCAGCGGTTGCCGGGGATTCGTCGCGGCGGTAGTTTCGCGTTCGTGCCTGGGGTAGGCATGTGGGAACGACCGTGGAGTGGTGAGTTCGATGTTGTCGACCGGAAAAGTGATTCGATTCGACGAGTTCAAGGGGTACGGATTCGTAGCGCCGGACGAGGGCGGCGAGGACGTGTTCATCCACGTCAACGATCTGGACTTCGACAAACGACTGTTGGCACCGGGAGTACGCGTCGAATACGTTGCCGTCGACGGTGACCGTGGTCTCAAGGCCACCGAGGTCCAGATCATCGACGGGCCGACGTCGAACGCACTGGTGACCCGGCACAAGCCTGACGTCCCGTTCCACAACACCGCACCCGTCAGTGGTCACCAGCGCCACGACGACGCAGGCGCGGACGTCCTGTCCGAGGCGGACTTCACCACCGAGCTGACCGAGCAACTACTGACGTCGAACGGCACGCTGACGGCTGCGCAGATACTCGACGTGCGATCGGCCGTCGTTCGACTGGCCCACGATCACCGATGGATCCAGGGCTGACCGACCTCGATTGGCCTCGTTTGCCCGTCCCCGATGTGAATCAATGTGGCTTTCTTGCACATGGAGTGCCTGAAAGGCGCATTGATCCCAACCGGGGTGGGTTCCCAACCGGGGTGGGTTCCCAACCGGGGTGGGGTCTTGAGTTGACCGACGACCGCAGTAGGTAGTGGTCGGGTCGATCAGAGCGGGATGTTCTTGTGATTTCCGCGAGCCGCAGGTGCTGCGGCGAGAGCCTTCGCAACCGTGCTTCGAGTCTTGCTCGGCTCGATGACCTCGTCGACGACGCCGATGGCAACGGCGCGATCGACACCGCCTGCGATGCTCTCGTGCTCGACGGTGAGGCGGTCGTGCAGTGCCTCACGCTCTTCCTCGGGTGCGGCGGCGAGCGCCTTCTTGTGCAGGATGCCGACGGCCGCCTTCGCGCCCATCACGGCGACCTCGGAGCCGGGCCAGGCGTAGACCGCGGTGGCACCAAGCGCGCGGGCGTTCATGGCTATGTACGCGCCGCCATAGATCTTGCGAGTGACCAGCGTGACGCGGGGAACGGTGGCCTCGGCGAACGCGTGCAGCAACTTCGCTCCGCGGCGAACGACGCCTTCCCATTCCATGCTGACGCCCGGCAGGTAGCCCGGAACATCGACGACCACGATGAGCGGAATACCGAAGGCATCGCACAGACGAACGAAACGCGCTGCCTTCTCGGCACTTTCGGAGTTCAGGCAGCCGCCGAGTCGGATGGGGTTGTTGGCGATCACGCCGACGGTGCGGCCGCTGATACGGCCGAGACCGATGACGATGCTGCGAGCCCAGCCGCCCTGGAACTCCTCGAACGTCGATTCACCTTCGACGTTGTCGAGCAATTCGTGAATGATCGGGTGCACGTCGTAGGCACGTCGGTTGGATTCGGGCATCAGCGCGCGAAGATCGGTGTCGCCGTGTTCTGCGGCGGCGATGTCGAACACGCCCTGCTCGCAGAACATCGACACCAGACGGCGGGCGCGGGTGAACGCGTCCATCTCGCTGTCGGCGACGATGTGGCAGACCCCGGACTTCTTGTGGTGCGTGTCGGGGCCGCCGAGCGACTCCATATCGACCTGTTCGCCGGTGACGCTGCGAACGACGTCGGGTCCGGTGACGAATACGCGTCCCTCGGGAGCCATGATGACGACGTCGGTCAAGGCGGGACCGTACGCTGCACCACCGGCTGCGAAACCGAGGACGACGGAAATCTGCGGGACGAGGCCGGACGCTCGAACCACGGCTTCGAACACGAGTCCGACGGCATGGAGAGCCTCGACGCCCTCGGCGAGGCGAGCACCACCCGAGTGCCAGACGCCGACGATCGGGGCGCGCTGTTCGATGGCGGTGTCGATTGCGGCAACGATGTGCTTGCAGCCGTCCACTCCCATGGCGCCGCCCATGACGGTGGCGTCGGAGCAGTAGGCGATGGTGTGGACGCCGTCGATTTCGCCCGATGCGGCCAGGATTCCCGACTTGTCCCGATCATGCAGGGGGACAGTGGTTCCGGCGTCGAAGAGCTTTTCGAGGCGGGTGAGGGGGTCGCGCGGATCGGTCGAGGTGCCGGATCGTGTGACAGGGGCCAGAATGGTCATCGCGTTGTCCTTCTTCAGGGCCCCTGGCGGGGGCGAGGCCCGAGCCGGGACCGTCCATCGAAAGAACGGCCCCAGCTCGGATCATGCACTGCGAGAGCGAGATTCGCTGAGTCGAGAAGTCGACTCAGTGGATCACGCCTTACCGAAGGCGAGCGCTACGTTGTGCCCACCGAATCCGAACGAGTTGTTGATCGCGTAGTCGATCTGTCCGACGCGGGGCTCGCCCTTGACGACATCGAGATCGATTTCGGGATCCTGGTTCTCCAAATTCAGTGTGGGAGGGATGATTCCCTCTCGCACTGCCAGCACCGTCAGTACCGACTCGAGGGCACCGACGGCACCGATCGAGTGGCCCAGAGCGGATTTCGGTGCGTACACCGCTGCGTGATTTCCGACTGCCTTGTTGATCGCCAGCGCTTCGGCGGTGTCTCCGATGGGAGTTGCCGTTGCGTGGGCGTTCACGTGGGTGATGTCGGACTTCTGCAGGCCTGCGGTCTCGATGGCGCGCTGCATCGCACGCGCGGCACCCTTGCCCTCGGGGTCGGGGGCCACGAGGTGGAACCCGTCCGAAGTGATTCCGGCACCGAGCAGGCGGGCATGAATCGTTGCGCCGCGTGCCTTGGCGTGCTCCTCGGTCTCGATGACCATGAGCGCACCCGCTTCACCGAAGACGAAGCCGTCACGATCCTTGTCGAACGGACGTGACGCACCCTTCGGGTTGTCGTTGTTGGTGCTCATCGCCCGCATCATGGAGAAGCTGGCGATCGGAACCGCGTCGATGTACCCCTCGACGCCACCGGTGACGACCATGTCCGCGTCGCCCATCACGATCATCCGCCATGCATGCGCAATGGCTTCCGATCCCGAGGAGCAGGCGGAGACGGGCGTGATGACGCCGGCTTGTGCTTTGAGCTCGAGCCCGACGACCGCTGCTGGGCCGTTCGGCATGACCATCTGAACGGCGAGCGGGGACACCTTGCGGTAGCCGCCGGCCTTCATCTTGTCGTTGGCGTCGATGAGAGAATCGCCGCCACCGAGTCCGGTACCGATCGACACGCCGAGGCGGAGGGGATCGACGTCGGGCGAGCCGGCGTTTTTCCAGACCTCACGACCGAGCACCGTGGACAACTGCTCCACGTAGCTCAGGCGACGGATCTCGACCCGCGAGAGCAGACTCTGCGGGTTCACCGCGAGGTGTCCGCCGATCCGCACGGGCAGGTCGTACTCGGTGACGAAATCGTCTTCCAGAGTGCCGATTCCGCTTTCGCCGTTCAGCAGACCCTTCCACGTGGCATCGACGTCACCCGCGAGTGACGTGGTCGCAGCAAGGCTGGTGACGACGACACTGGGGAAGCGTCCGTTGGCGGTGGATGGGTTGGTCATGGGTCGTGTCACTCGCTCGCGGAGTCGTCGAGCTTGGCCTTGATAGCTTCTGCGGCTTCGGGGTTCTCCGCTTCGAGCTTCTGGATGTAGTTGACGGCGTCGCCGACGGTGCGCAGACCTGCGAGGTCTTCGTCGGGGATCTTCACGCCGTACTTGTCCTCGGTCTGCACTGCGATCTCGACCATGGAGAGCGAGTCGATATCGAGGTCGTCCACGAAGGACTTCTCGATGGTCACCTCGGACGGTTCGATGCCCGTGACCTCCTCGATGATCTCTGCAAGTCCGGCGATGAGGTCTTCCTGGCTGGCCACTGTTGTGGCTCCCTTCTCTTCTGTGTCGAACGCCGAAGTCATGTGCTTCGAGACGCGGTTGTGCATTTCTGCCACTCGGGGAGTGGAAGTCGATCCGCAGTATCGAGACTGCGGTGTAAAGGAGACCGAGCTATCCGAGCTCGGCCAATGCGGAGATGTCCGCCGGTGTCTTCAGGCCAAGGTTGGGCACGCCGCGCAGTTCACGCTTGGCGATGCCGACCAGTGCGCCTGCCGGGGGCAGCTCCGCAAGTCCGGTGACCTGCGCGGAACGCAGGTATGCGCTGCACAGATCCCACCGCACGGGGCGGGTGACCTGGGCAGCAAGTTTGGTGAGCGCATCGGCACCCGATGCGACCGGCTGACCGTCCGAGTTGGACAGCAAGGTGTGCGTCGGCTCGGACGGGGTGATGGCGGCTGCGGCCGCGGCGACGGTGTCGCCTGCCGATGCCATGTACTTGGTGTGAAAGGCACCTGCGACCGGAAGTGCCCGGACCCGCGCCTTCTCGGGTGCGCTCTCGGCCAGTTCCGCCAGCTTCGTCAGCAGACCTGCAGCAACGATCTGACCGGCAGCGTTGACGTTGGCCGGGGCGAGATCGAGTTCTTCCAGCCGGGCCAGAACTGCGGCTTCGTCGCCGCCGAGCACGGCGGACATGCCGGTCGGTTCGAGGGCGCAGGCCTTGGCCATCGCAGCACCGCGCACCGCCGCCAGAGATACCGCGTCGTCGGAGGAGATCACGCCGGCAATGGCCGCGGCCGCCAGCTCGCCGACCGAGTGGCCGGCCACGATGGCGTCCTCGGGGAACAGTCCACGCGAGGCAATTTCCTCGAAAGCGAGTAGGGCCGACGCCACGACCAGTGGCTGAGTCACCGCAGTGTCGGTGATTTCCTCGGCGGTGGCGGTGGTGCCGAGTCGCACGAGATCCAGGCCGGAGGCCTTGGACCACAAGGCCAGTCGATCGGCCGCGCCCGGGATTTCGAGCCAAGGCAGCAGCATGCCGGGAGTCTGGGAGCCCTGACCGGGCGCAAGCAACGCAATCACAGGGTTAAGAGAACACTGTCGGGCCCTCGATCAGTGATGTCGCGCTCGATGAACTCTCGACAAGCAATTTGTGGGAACCCTACAAATTGCCTCGTGGAGACCCGCTATCGCCGGAAGGCGGTTCGGCGTTACGTGACCACTTCACCAAATGTGACTTGTGTGACATATGGGGCTGGATATGTCGGTTCGTGATGCGTTCGAGCCAACCTACCTACCGTTGCCGCGACCCGAAGGACGTACGCATCGCGCGGGTGAGTGGGATCACGACCGGTCACCTCGGCGATGCGCTTGAGCCGATACCGGACGGTATTTGGATGAACAAACAGCTGCCGAGCGCAGGTTTCCACGGCACCGCCGCAGTCGAGATACGCGTCGAGCGTGTCGGCCAACCCCGAACCTGCCGCGGCCAACGGCACCACGACATGATCGTTGAGAGCCGAGATGGCAGCCCCGTCGTTCAGCAACGCTCGTTCGGGGAGCAACTCGCCGGCGTGCACCGGACGCGGCGCGCCCCGCCAGCCCGCCACGGCCTGCATGCCGGCAAAGGCTTCCACCGCGCTCGAGTGCGCGGCGCCCAAGGTGCGGGTGGTGGGACCGATGACGACCGGGCCGTCGGAGAAGTTCTGCAACATGTCGTCGATGAACGCGTGATGCGCAGCGGTGTCGTCGAGCTGGCCACTGACCACCATCACCAATCGGGTCCCCTGGACCACCGCCAAAGCAGCTCGACCGTGCTTCTGAGCGACGGAGTGCACGGTGCCCACCACGGACACGCCGCGATCCTCCGGGGGAGTGCCCACCAACACCGTCGCAGGCGCAGTGGCGTCCCAATTCAACGTGGCAGCACGGGAGAGCATGTCCGATCCGGTATCGCCCCGGACGACGGCGTCGACGACGAGGGCTTCGAGGCGGGTGTCCCACGCCCCTCGTGACTCGGCCGCACTCGCGTACACGGACGCCGCTGCGAACCCCAGCTCGCGGCCGTACCGCAGCACGGCCTCGGTCAGCGCGACCAACTGCTGGTCGTTGCGCGCGAGCGCGGGGAGCCACTGCTCGAAGAACTCCATCGCCACCCGGACCATGTCGACGGTCTGACGCAGCGTGAGGCGTCGGGCAAGGTCTTGCGGGATCACCTGGAAGGCGTCGAGGCTGAATCGAATGTCGCTGTTCGGGTTCTTGAGCCATTCGAGAAAGTTGTCGACGGCCGTCTGGATCAGCAGCTGGACGCTGGCCCGCTGGGCGGCGTCGAGATCGCCGAAGAACGGCAACTGGCCCTGCATCGTGGTCACTGCCTCGGTCGAGAGGCGGCCGGAGAACTGTTTGACGCGTCGCAACAGGGCGTCGGGCAGAGGATCGCGCTTCTGGCGCGAGGGGGCCAACGAGTTGACCGGAAGGTGGACCTCGTTGTCGGTCGTGAGCGAATCACGGGTGGGGGAGTCACGGGCCGGGGAGTCACGAGCCAACGACTCACGCAACGCTTCACGGTAAGCGTCGCGCCGGGAGACATCACGCGCGGACGAGCTGTCCGGTGAATCGGGTTTGGCATCGGACATAAGGAGAACCTACGCCCGACCCCCGCCCACCTCGCGCTGGACTCTCGTCGCGAGGTGGAACGGGGGTCGGCCGATCACGGCGAAGACCTACGCCGAGCCGGTATCGGCGTACGACGTCGGAGCTGCGGTGACGTCGTCGATCTTGTACTTCTCGGCAGCCTCGACGGCCTTGGACTTGTCGATCTCGCCCGATGCCGCGAGAGCGGACAGTGTGGCGACGACGATGGACTCGGCATCGACGTTGAACACCCGTCGTGCAGCCGGGCGGGTGTCGGAGAAGCCGAAGCCGTCGGTTCCGAGGGTGACGTAATCGCCCGGAACCCACTGGCGGATCTGATCCGGCACGGCGCGCATCCAGTCGGAGGACGCGATGACCGGGCCGTTGGCATCGGCCAGAGCCGAGGTGACGAACGGAACGCGCTTGTCGGCACCCGGGTTACGCAGCGACTCCTTCTCGGCTTCGACGCCGTCGCGGCGCAGTTCGCCCCACGAGGTGACGGACCATACGGCCGAACGCACGCCCCACTCCTCGAACAGCAACTCACGTGCCTTACGTGCCGAGACGATGCCGACGCCCGACGCCAGCAACTGTGCCTCGGGTCCGTCGCCCTCCTGGGGTTCCGCGAACCGGTAGATGCCCTTGAGCAGCCCCTCGACATCGAGGTTCTCGGGCTCGGCCGGCTGTACGTACGGCTCGTTGTACAGGGTGATGTAGTAGAAGATGTTCTCCCCGCCGAAGCCCTCGACACCTTCGGTGCCGCCGTACATCCGTCGCAGACCGTCCTTGACGATGTGCGCGATCTCGTACGAGAACGCCGGGTCGTACGCCACCGCTGCCGGGTTGGTCGACGCCAGCAGCAGCGAGTGACCGTCGGCGTGCTGGAGACCCTCACCGGTTAGCGTGGTGCGACCTGCCGTTGCACCGAGCACGAACCCGCGGGCCATCTGATCCGCGGCAGCCCAGAGACCGTCGCCGGTGCGCTGGAAACCGAACATCGAGTAGAAGATGTACAGCGGGATCATGACCTCGCCGTGCGTCGCGTACGAGGTACCGACCGCGGTGAACGACGACGTGGAGCCTGCCTCGTTGATGCCCTCGTGCAGGATCTGACCGACCGAGCTCTCCTTGTAGGCGAGCATCAGTTCCGAGTCGACCGAGGTGTACAGCTGGCCGTTGCGGTTGTAGATCTTCAGCGACGGGAACCACGAGTCCATACCGAACGTGCGGGCCTCGTCGGGAATGATCGGCACGATTCGGTGGCCGATCTCCTTGTCTCGCAACAGCTCCTTCATGACGCGCACGAGCGCCATGGTGGTGGCGACCTCCTGCTTGCCCGAGCCCTTGCGGAGCGTCTTGTAGGTGTCGTCGCCGGGCTGCGGCAGTGGCTTGACGTCCACGCGGCGCTCGGGGACGAATCCGCCGAGCTTGCTGCGACGATCGAGCATGTACTGGATCTCGGGAGCGTCCGCACCGGGGTGGTAGTACGGCGGCATGTACGGATCCTTCTCGAGCTCCTCGTCCGAGATCGGGATGTGCTGGAGATCGCGAAACGTCTTGAGATCGTCGAGCGTCAGCTTCTTCATTTGGTGCGTGGCATTACGGCCCTCGAAGTGCTTGCCCAGGGTGTAGCCCTTGATGGTGTGCGCCAGGATGACCGTCGGCTGGCCCTTGTGCGACATCGCAGCTGCGTAGGCAGCGTGCACCTTGCGGTAGTCGTGGCCGCCGCGCTTGAGGTTCCAGATCTCGTCGTCCGAGAGATCCTTGACGAGCTCCTTCGTTCGCGGGTCGCGGCCGAAGAAGTGATCGCGGACGTAGCTGCCGTCGTTGGCCTTGTAGGTCTGAAAGTCGCCGTCGGGCGTGGTGTTCATGAGGTTCACCAGTGCGCCGTCGCGGTCCTTGTGCAGCAGCGAGTCCCACTCGCGGCCCCACACGACCTTGATGACGTTCCAGCCGGCACCGCGGAAGAACGACTCCAGTTCCTGGATGATCTTGCCGTTACCGCGCACCGGGCCGTCGAGACGCTGCAGGTTGCAGTTGACGACGAACGTGAGGTTGTCGAGGCCTTCGGTCGCAGCCACATGTGCGAGTCCACGCGATTCCGGCTCGTCCATCTCGCCGTCGCCGAGGTACGCCCAGACGTGCTGATCGGAGGTGTCCTTGATGCCGCGGTCGTTCAAGTAGTGGTTGAAGCGCGCCTGGTAGATGGCGTTCATCGGACCGAGGCCCATCGACACCGTCGGGAACTCCCAGAAGTCCTGCATCAAACGCGGGTGCGGGTAGGACGGCAGTCCGCCGCCCTCGTTCACATGGCTCGCTTCCTGACGGAAGCCGTCCATGCGCTCGGCCGGAATGCGGCCTTCGAGGAAGGCGCGGGCGTAGATGCCGGGGGAGGCGTGGCCCTGAATGAAGATGTGGTCGCCGCCGCCCGGGTGATCCTTGCCGCGGAAGAAGTGGTTGAAGCCGACCTCGTACAGCGCAGCCGACGACGCGTAGGTCGAGATGTGGCCACCGACGCCGACGCCCGGACGTTGTGCGCGGTGCACCATGATCGCGGCGTTCCAGCGGATCCAGGCTCGGTAGCGGCGTTCCATCGACTCGTCGCCGGGGAACCACGGCTCGTTCTCCGTGGGAATCGTGTTGACGTAGTCCGTCGATGTCAGCGACGGGAGCGCAACGCGGCGCTCACCGGCGCGCTCGAGCAACCTGAGCATCAGGTAGCGAGCGCGGTTGGGGCCGGACCTCTCCAGCAAGCCGTCGAACGACTCGATCCATTCGTTGGTCTCGTCGTTGTCGATATCGGGCAGGTATGACGCGACACCCTCACGGATGACGCGGACCCGGCCGTCCGAGCCCTTCTTGCCTGCAGACGATGTGTTCTGCCGTTCGCCGCTGTTCACTTCGGACAACGTGTGCACTCCTCAATGTGGCGGACGCTCGGTGTGGCGCCCGGTCCGGTAGCTCGCCCCTGTGACGGCGATCTACATTCCTCGTTCTCGTGATTCCTCCCCAATCCTGCCGCATCTCGTCGGTTCTGGTAGTACAGAGGTCCGATACCCACCAGTAGAAATTTATGTACGCAATTTCGGCGCGGTCAGCTTGCGCGAACGGCTTCGACCCTGTTCGCTTTGTCTACTGCACCCACAATTCAAGGAGGTCACCACCGTGGTCGCCGCGGCGGACGCTCAGAACTACGCTCAGAAACTTGGCATCACTCGCGACATGGTCGTTCAAGAGCTGGGCTGGGACGAGGACACCGACGATGATCTGCGCGCCGACGTAGAAGATGCGATCGGTGGCGAGACCCTCGACGAGGATTCCGACGAGGTGATCGATGTCGTACTGCTGTGGTGGCGCGACGGAGACGGTGACCTGGTCGATGCACTCATGGATGCCATCGGTCCGCTCTCGGACGATGGAATCGTGTGGGTCCTCAGCCCCAAGACCGGCATGTCCGGTCATGTGGAGCCCAGCGAGATTGCCGAGTCCGCTCCGACAGCCGGATTGACGCAGACCTCTGCGGCCAATCTCGGTGACTGGATCGGAAGTCGATTGGTTCAGCCCAAGACCCCTGCCAGCAAGCGGTAGGCCCATGCTCGACACAGGAAGACGGTTCTAGATGCCGATCGAGGTTGGCGCTGTTGCGCCCGACTTCACCCTCAAAGACCAGAACAACCAATTGGTCACGTTGTCGTCGTACCGGGACGTGAAGAACGTACTGCTCGTGTTCTATCCACTGGCCTTCACCGGAACGTGCCAGGGCGAGCTGTGCCGAGTGCGCGACGAGCTACCGACATTCGAGAACGACGACACCGCGATCCTGGCGATCTCGGTAGGTCCGCCTCCGACCCACAAGATCTGGGCAGCAGAGCAGGGTTACACCTTTCCGCTGCTGTCCGACTTCTGGCCACACGGTGAAGTGGCTCAGGCGTACGGCGTGTTCAACGACAGCGCAGGATTCGCCAATCGTGGAACCTTCGTGGTCGACAAGTCCGGAATCATCAGATTCGCCGAAATGAACGGTCCCGGGGAAGCCCGAGACAGTTCATCGTGGGCTGAGGCACTCGCACAGGTGAGCTGACCTGCGGAATTGTAGTTAGACAGCAGACACGATAAATTTCTCCAAGCGTGCCGGTGGCCCGGGGATGTCCCTAGGCCACCAGCACACGGGCGTATAGCTCAGCGGTAGAGCTCTGGTTTTACACACCAGCGGTCGGGGGTTCGAACCCCTCTGCGCCCACTCCATATTGCTGCAGGTCAGAGGTGTTATTTCACCTTCAAGTGTGTGTCGCCAGTTGTCACACAGTCCGCCAATTGTCACGACTTGTCACATGTCGCGCGAAACTCTGCGCCGCCTCAAATAAAGATCCAGGTTGAGCGTGTGCGTATATCCGCATGGTGAAACCCGCATCTACGTGGCCTAGCCATGCTGCAATGACCACAATTGGCACGCCCTGAAGGTGCATGAGGGTCGCGCATGTGTCGCCCATCGTGGAGACGAAGCACTGGAACCCCAGCGCGAGCACATCCGCGTTTCCAGACCTTCGTGATTCGATCGGGTGGGTGGGGAGCACCATGCTCATCGACCACCAGGTAACCGCTATCTGCGTAATTGTCACGGTATGTCGCGCGGTCGAGTGACTGGGCTGCTCGTGCGTGCAGCAATGCTGAGTACACCGGATCGGGGATTGGCAGCACCCGCGTCGAACGCGTCGTCTTCGTCGTCGAGTCGACCGCATGTCCATCAACAGTCACTCGCGTGTCTCTAATGATTAGTGTGTGTGCATCCATGTCGACCGCTGACCAACACAGTTCAGATCCTGTCTTCGAGCGCTTGGGTGAACCGACACATCTTCATGGCGCCCAATTGGAAGCACAAATATCCCGAGTTCTACAAACAGATCATGGCCTACCAGAAGAAGGGCAAGAACAAGCACGACGACGCCCCGGATGTGTTGGCCGCGATCTACGAGGGGTAGCGAACCCGAACAAGTCTGGTTTCCGTGTCCGTACCGCCTGACATACTGCGCTCATGTTCAACGTGGAGGTATGGGGGACCGTCGCAGCGTGGTTCGGGAGTCTTTCAAGTGGCATAGCCCTGATCACGGCAGCGACGTACTACATCGTGGACAGACGCCGGGAACACCGTCACCAGGCCGAGCGGGTGGTGTGCTGGATTCATCCGAACGAACAC
Organism: Rhodococcus sp. JG-3; assembly: GCF_000482405.1. Taxonomy (NCBI): domain Bacteria; kingdom Bacillati; phylum Actinomycetota; class Actinomycetes; order Mycobacteriales; family Nocardiaceae; genus Rhodococcus; species Rhodococcus sp. JG-3. The sequence goes on along the minus strand of NZ_KI519398.1, from coordinate 3,799,803 downwards.
GGACCGTTCCTAGCCAAGATCAAGAACTTCTCCGAGCAGCCAGTGTTCGATCTATGGTACGAGGTGCTAGGTAGGCCAGATAAGGATGTGCGCAAGGAGCTGAAAGCTGAGGGGATCGGCTCCGACTACCCGCTGAAACAGAACCGGGTGCCAGACTTTGCGATGATCCAATGCCTGGTCGACTATCACGACCATGTGGACTTCTCACCGGGTCAGGAGCTGGAGAAAGAACCTAACATTCCAGTGGGCGGGTTGATTTACTACAACGTGTACTTCCGATTCAAGGATGCCAGCGGTCGCCACTGGAGACGAGATGCCAAGACCGGCAAGTTCGTCGGGTTCCGGCAAGGTCGAAGGATAGAAGCGCAGCTCAGGGCATACGATCCGTTCACGGATACCTAGCTTGAATTGTGTTTTTGTTCTAATATCAAAACAGAACTAAGTAGCGCTCACATCTTTATATGGCTAAAAAGAACACTCCACTTCGATTCAGACTCGCATCAGCATTACTAGGCCGGAACAAGGCCTTCATGCCGCACCTGCAGAACATGCTCGACGCGTTCGACGGTGGTGGTAACTCAATCAAGAACTATCGGTCCAAGGGTGAAGCAATAACAGCCACCTCGGATAGGAATTGTGGTTGAAGTTACCCACAGTTACGTCTTCTCTACGAGATGTCCTTCGAGGAGCGGGCTCGTCTGTGACTGTGTCTTAGTCAGGATGCGTACCGCTGTATTATGGATGACGCTTAGAATGGTCTCGTAGTTACTAATTTGTTCAGGTGTGAACGGCTGACCGTCCTTGATGACATACACGAGGTTCTGGAATGGACCCTGGTTCAAATGGTATTCGCGAATCCCGTGTATGTGCTGCGAGTTCAGGAACCGCTGGGCGATCTTCGATGTTTCGTCGGCAGCGCCCATCTGCCAACCGTTGTCAAATTCCATCTTCTCTTGACCAAAGGCGCGAGTCGATTGCAACAACTCGTCCACTTTCGACTCGATCGTGCGAGGCGGGGCAGACGGTTCTACCGTGAGAGCAGCATCAAGCTTCGTCTTCAGGTCATCCCACGACCCATCGAACCGACGCTGAACTGCGCTCTCGTTCTTTCCAAGGGACTCCGCGAGCGATTGTGCCGCCCGCCAGAGTCCGTCTCGATCCATTGGGACGGCCTGAAACTGACTCAGCGTTGTAGGGAGTTCTGTCGCACTTGTGAAGTCGACAGTAATTGGAACAACCCGTCCTCGTTCGTTTCCGACGAAGCGTTGACCGAGTGCTCCCGCCTCGAAGTTCAGCCACTCCTTGCCCTTGTTTTCCAGGGTGACCAGGACGATGCCGAATACAGCGGTGTCCAAACGAGCGTTGACCTGACCCAGCCAATGCATACCTGCTTGAATACTCACGGATGAAACCCAGGGATCTACGTCGTCCATCAGTGTCGGCAGCCACTCCTGCAGCACTTCTGCCACCCCTCGTGCCAGATCGCCTGACCAACTGATGAACACGGTCTTGTCGCTAGGCGCTGTCATGGCCAGAGGCTAACAGTCATCTACGACCAATCTCCTAGTTGTATGGCGTCTCTACCCACACACTGGCCCAGTCCTGAACCGGCCCGACATCTGGGACCGCCCCCTGCCATCCGGTGAGCGCAAGAAGCTCAACTACACCAATACGGCAGACAAGGGGACTGACTTTCTATGCTCTGTGGACTAAATCGAAGTAGATGGTGATGTCTAAGTGACTGACGTCGTGATGAGTGACGAGTTCATGGAGACGACCGAACCAGCCGTTGCGGCCGGTCCCTGCTCACGATAGCTGTAGTCGTCGTAGTCATTCTGGCGATGCTTCATCCGACTAACCTCGTCTGACAGATCGCTCGGTTAAGATTCAATCATCAAAATAGGGCGAACCGGGCAATACCAGGAGCGACAATGCACAGCCGATCGACAGTAGTGCGCCTAGCTTGTGCAGTCGCAGTCGCTGGCCTCGTGGTGGTGGGGTGCTCGAGCACCGTTCAGGGCAGCTCCCAAGCGGCTCCGGCGGCTGTCGAGCAGATTACTGCTCAGAAAGCTGAGCAGGACAAGGAAGACAAACTCGATGAGCGCTACCTTGCGGTGCTCGACGATCACAGTCTCTTCCCTGGGGTCTCTGACGAGCTGAAGATTGAACGTGGGCGCGCAATCTGCGAACGGGTACGTTCTGGCGAAGACCGACCGGACATGCTTAAGTCACTCATGAACCAGTATGGGATCTCTGAAGGCATCATGTTCATGAGCGATTCGATGGATGTTTATTGCCCAGAAGAGCTTGGCCCGAAGTAGACGGCAGACTGTTTGGGACTGCCCCCACTTCGGTTGACTCGTGGGGTTGAGTAATTCAGGCCGCGTGTGCGGTTCGGTTGATTGTCTCAAACTCGATGGCAGTGAGCTTGCCGAGGCGTCGTTGACGGCGTTTGCGGTGATAGGTCTTCTCGATCCATGTCACGATCGCGAGCCGTAGTTGCTCGCGGGTCGACCACCGCTGGCGGTCGAGGACGTTCTTTTGCACGAGTGCGAAGAACGACTCCATCGCGGCGTTGTCACCGCACGCCCCGGCCCTTCCCATGGAACCTCGTAACCCGTTGCGCAACAGAGCATGTACGAACTTCCTGGATCGGAACTGGCTACCGCGATCCGAGTGAACGATCGTCCCCACCGAGCCTCTTTGCGCCACAGCACTATCCAATGCGGACACCGCCAACGAGGCCCTCATCCTGGAGTCGATCGAGTAGCCGACGATCCTGTTCGACCACACGTCCTTGATCGCGCAGAGATACAGTTTGCCCTCGTCGGTGCGGTATTCGGTGATGTCGGTCAGCCACAGCTCGTCCGCGGCCTGTGCGGTGAACTGCCGATCCACAAGGTCATCGTGGACCGGCGGGCCGGCCTTCCTGTTCAGGCCTCGCTTCTTCGAGAACACCGACCAGATGCGTTCTTGTGAGCACAACCGAGCGACCCGGTTCTCGCTGGCGGTGATGCCGCGGTCGGGTAGCTCGTCTGCGATGAAGCGGTAGCCGAATGTGGGGTCGTCGGCGTGGATCTCACGAGCAATGTTGATCAGATGCGCATCATCCCAATCTCGTTGCGTGATTGGCTGTTTCTTCCATTTGTAGAACGCATGGGTGAAGAATCCGAGAACCCGGCAGGTTACTGTGACGGGGACTCCGTCGCCAGCAAGGTCGAGGACCAGCGGGTAGATGATTTTGGGTTGACGTCCCGGGACAAGTAGGCAACCGCGCGACGCATGACCTCGGCTCCTTGCTTGAGCAGCTTGATCCGTTTGCGGGCTTCTCGCAGCTCGGCGGACTCGTCGAGGCCCGCCTTCGCGGCGGTGCCGCGTTCGACGCCGTCGTCACGGTCGGCGATCTTGAGCCAGCGGTGCAGGCAACCTTCGGAGATTCCGAAATCCCACAAGACCAGCGGCAGCAACAAGCGGCTGCACGATGGCCGTCGAATTCGTCGCCGATCAGGTAGCTCCCAAGTACGGCATCACGGTTGCATTCCGCGGACTCGCCGACAGCAACACCATCAACCGCGCGGTGAGTGAGGGCGAGGTGGCCGCCACGGTGTACCAGCACAAGCTGTGGCTCGGACAGGTACTCGAATCCAACCCCGACTTCCAGGAAGAGGCCGCAACCCCGGTGTTCCGTTGGGGCTTCGGATTGTGGTCCGACAAGTACTCCGACCCAGCGCAACTGCCGGACGGCGCAACGGTCTCGCTCTACTCGGATCCCGCCAACGAAGCGCAGGGTCTGTGGGTACTCGAGCGAGCCGGTCTGATCACCCTCGACCCCGCGGTCGACAAGTCGACGGCCACGCAGAAGGACATCGTCGGAAACCCGAAGAACCTGAAGTTCACGTTGCTGGACTTCGCCGCGCAATCGCGGGCATTGCCGGATCTCGATGCAGCAGTGGGCTATACGGAGTACTACCTTGCGGCCGGAATTCCCGTCGAGAAGCAGATCTTCGCACCACCGGCACCGGACGAGTTCGCCGGCCAGCTCACGATCGGTAGCCGGTGGGCGGGCAGCGACAACATCAAGAACCTCGTCGCCGCGTTCAAGGACCCTGCGGTCCAGGAGTTCCTCGCCACCGACCCGCGGGTGAAAGACATCCTCCTGCCACTTCAGTAACGGCCTCGCGCCCGACGGTCCGACAGCGGACCGTCGGGCGTAGCGGTGGTGCTACGTTCGGTCGGAAGACGACACGATGTGAGGCGGACGACGTGACCCGGTACGAATCGTTGACAGGTCTACTCGACGAGCGGTACTCATGCCGGCAGTTCCTGCCGAAGCAGGTATCACGGGACGTGCTCGAACAGTTGTTGGCGGCCGCCCAGCGCACTGCATCGTGGTCGAACACCCAGTCGTGGCAAATAATCGTGACCGAGGGCGATGCCACGCGAAAGTTCTCCGAGGCATTGGTGGAACATGTGGCGTCCGGTGTGCCGCAACCGGATTTTCCGTTTCCGGCCAACTACAACGCCCTGCACCGGGCACGTCGTCGTGAGTGTGGCGGTGCGCTCTACGAGAGCATCGGCGTGGTCAAGTCCGACACCGAGGCGACGACGCGTCAGTTCATTCGCAATTTCGAGCTGTTCGACGCCCCGCACGCGGCAATCATCACCACCGATGCGGACCTGGGTGTCTACGGTGCCGTCGACTGCGGGCTGTATCTGCAGACGTTCCTGCTGGGCGCGCAGAGTCTCGGGCTCGGCGCGATAGCGCAGGCCGCGCTCGCCGCGTACTCGCCGTTCGTCCACGAATGGTTCGATATCCCGGATACCCGCAGGGTGGTAGCCGGCATCTCGTTCGGCTACCCCGACGAGAGCCACCCGATCAACGGATTCCGCACCAGCCGTGCACCGTTGAGTGAGACGGTGACCTTCATCAGCTGAGGTGTGACGGCGTCAGCTCTGGAGCCGACCAACCAGTTCCGTACCCAGATCCGTGCCCGATCGCCATGCGCTTTCCACCCTGGGCGCGCCGGATTCACACCATTGATCGCCTGCGAATCCGACGAGCCGCCCGTCCCGCAGCTCGAGCGTAAAGGTGGAATCATGTTGCGCCGCAGGCTTTGCGAACGTCCAGCGATGGGCGTGAGTCCAGTTGGGTGCCGTGGAGATTACCGACAGTTCGCGTAGCGCGTCGAGGACCGGGGCGATCACTGCGTCGGGATCGGCGAGGTGCTGCTGTGCCCGCTCGGGGGTCGTGTGAACCACCAGCACGGGCGCACCGTCACCCCGCCGGGCACCGTCGTCGACGATGAACGCGATATCGGGATGATCGTTGACGAAGGCCGCGTCGCGGAACGGCACATCCAACCCGTCGAATCCACATGCCACCGCGATGACCGGTTCGTAACCGACGGCGTCGGGGACTGTGGTCAGTCGAGTCGCTTGAGGATCGGGCATCGCAACCACGACGTGGCCGTCGGGGAGGCCGCTCAACTCGGAAGAGCCTTCGATATCGAAGTCTTCCAGCAAGTCTCGCACCAGAGAACGAAGCCCGTGTGGTGTGGCCCAACGGACCGGCCCGGTGGTGGTGCACGGCGTGGTATCGGGTTTGAGGATGCCGAAGGTGTTGGCCCACTGGCGCGCAAGGCCCCTCGACTCCCAGTCCGACACCACCGTAGCGAAATCCTGATCTCGGACGGTGAAGTAACCGGCACCCAAATCCACACGACGCCCGTGAAGCTCGGGGGAGGACATCCGTCCGCCCGGGGCACGTCCTCGATCGACGATGCGGAACGGGACGCCCGCCGCGCGCAGTACTCGGGCACAGGCGGCACCCGCGATACCCGCGCCGACAATGGTGATCGAGTCCGTGGTGCGCCCAACATCGACAGTCATATCGTCAGTATGCCCGGCGGACCAAGTAAGTAAGCCCGCCTTATGTACTACGCATTGTCTGGACAATTCGGTCACCCGCTGCGAAGGGCCCGACCTTGTGCTGAACTGTTGACATGGCAATTACGGATAAGCCAGATACCGGAGAGCACGGACTGGGAACCAGTCTCAAACCGCGGCACGTGACGATGATCTCGATAGCCGGAGTGATCGGTGCCGGACTGTTCGTCGGCTCCGCCAACGCCATCGCCACCGCAGGACCTGCGGTGTTGCTGGCCTACTTCTTCGCCGGACTCCTCGTCATCCTGGTGATGCGCATGCTCGGGGAAATGGCCACCGCCAACCCCGACACCGGTTCGTTCTCGACGTATGCGACCCGGGCACTGGGACATTGGGCCGGCTTCTCCGTCGGTTGGCTGTACTGGTGGTTCTGGGTATTGGTGATCCCCGTCGAGGCGACCGCCGCTGCCGCCATCCTCACCAACTGGCTGGGCGGTGCCCAATGGATGTGGGCCCTGATCATCGTCGTTGCGCTCACCGCGACCAACCTGATCAGCGTCGGCAATTACGGCGAGTTCGAGTTCTGGTTCGCGTTGGTCAAGGTAGTGGCCATCGTCGCGTTCATCGGTCTCGGCATCGCGGCCATCCTGGGCTGGCTGCCGAACTCCGAAGTCAGTGGCGTGGACCAATTGTGGGCCTCCGGCGGCTTCATGCCGCTCGGCTTCGGTGCGGTGATCGCAGCCATGCTGACGACGATGTTCTCGTTCATGGGATCCGAGATCGTCACCATCGCTGCAGCCGAATCCAAGGACCCCGCAAAGGGGATCACCCGCGCCACCAACTCGGTGATCTGGCGTATCTCGATCTTCTACTTCGGATCGATCTTCGTCATCGTCGCGCTCGTCCCCTGGAACGAATTGGACCCGGCAACCGGCTCCTACCAGTATGTGTTGTCCAAGATGGGAATTCCTCACGCGGAGACCATCATGGACATCGTCATTCTGACCGCCGTGGCGTCGTGCCTGAATTCGGCGCTCTACACCGCCTCCCGCATGCTCTACTCGCTCGGTGATCGCGGCGATGCGCCTCGCTCAGTCAAGAAGATCACCGCCAACGGAGTGCCGTGGGTTGCCGTCATCGCCTCGATGGTGCTCGGCTTCCTCGCCGTCGTCGGAAACTACATTCTTCCGGAAAAACTCTTCACCTACCTGCTCGCGACCACCGGTGCCGTAGCTCTGTTCGTCTACCTGGCTATCGCCAGCAGTCAACTCGTGCTGCGTCGCCAACTCGATCGCGACGGCGAACGCCCGGCCGTTCTGATGTGGCTCTACCCGTGGCTCACCTATTTGGCCATCGGATTCATCGTCTTCGTCCTCGTCATGATGGTCGTGCGACCCGAGCAGCGATCGTCCATCCTGCTCTCGGCCGTGCTGGCGGCAGTGACGGTGATCGGCGGAATCATCGTTCAACGCCGAAACACGCGGCGCGACAAGGTTGCCGCCCGCGTGTCCGGTGACTCGGCCTAGATCCCGGCATACACCTGGCGGTACAGATCGACGATCTGCTCCGCCGTCGGAACGACCGGATTGTTACCGGGGCTGCCGGACGCGAGAGCCTGCTCGGCCATCAGCGGCAACATGTCGTCCCACGTCGACTTGTCGATGCCGAACGTCTGCGGAGTGGGAACTTCGACCTCACGGCACAGCGTGACGATGGCGTCCTGCAACTTGCCTCCGGCAACCGCGTCCGAATCGGCTTCCGATGCCGCACCGAGGGCGCGGGCGCAGTCGGCGTAGCGGGACTGGGCTCCGCCGATGGAGAAGGCTGTGACGGCAGGCAAGAGCATCGCATTGGACAGTCCGTGTGCGACATGGAAATGCGCGCCGATCGGTCGACTCATCCCGTGTACCAGACAGACGCTGGCGTTGGAGAACGCCATTCCCGCCTGGGTGGACGCATGCATCATGTCCTCGCGTGCCTGCCGGTCTTCTCCGTCTCGATACGCCCGAAGCAGCGACGTTCCGATGGTGCGAATTGCGCTGAGCGCCAAGCCGTCGGAGATGGGGTTGGCCTTCTTGCTGACGTATGCCTCGATGGCGTGTGTCAGAGCGTCGACGCCGGTATCGGCGGTCAGACGCGCCGGCATCGACATCGTCAGTTCGAAGTCGATGATCGATGCTATCGGCAGAAAGGACAGCCCGGGGCACAGCATCTTCTCGTCCGAGGCCACGTCGGTGATGATGGTGAACTGCGTTGCCTCCGAACCACTTCCCGCGGTCGTCGGAATGGCGATGATCGGAAGCGCCGGACCGGTGGAGAGCACCGGGGCCTTGAAGTCCCGCATAGTCCCGCCCTGAACAGCGAGAATGGCCAACGCCTTGGCCGTGTCCATCGGACTGCCGCCGCCGAACCCGATGATCGAATCGGCCGAATGCTGCTGCACCGCTTCGAGACCGGCGACCAGAGAATCCGTCGTCGGATCGGGCACGGTGCCCGAGAACAGAGCAGGCGACTTACCGGCCTCGGTCATGATCGTCATCAGTCGATCGGCCGATCCGTTGCCTGCCATGAACGCATCGGTGACGAGTAGGGGACGAGATACGGCCAGGTCGGTCAGTACCGTACCCAGCTCCGCGACGGCACCGCCGCCGAGCTTCAGAAAGCGTGGAAAAGAGATGTTGGCAACCATGGAGTGCTCCTTCGCGGTATCTCCATGTGCGTGGAACTTCGTAGTGGGCTACGAGTTTCCACGCACATGGGCTTTGTAGAACTCAGTTGTTTTCGGGAAAGCCGAGATCGATACCGCCGTGGCTGGGATCGAGCCAGCGACTGGTGACGGCTTTGCCTCGCGTGAAGAAGTGCACTCCTTCGGTGCCATGAGCGTGGCTGTCGCCGAACAGACTGCTCTTCCAGCCGCCGAAACTGTAGTACGCCATGGGAACGGGGATCGGCACATTGACACCGACCATGCCGACCTCGACCTCGTTCTGGAAACGCCGCGCCGCCCCGCCGTCGTTGGTGAAGATCGCCGTGCCGTTGCCGTACGGATTGTCGTTGATCAGTGTCAGCGCTTCGTCGTAGGTGTCGACACGGACGACCGAGAGCACAGGACCGAAGATCTCGTCGGTGTAGATGCTCATGTCCGGTGTCACATGGTCGATGAGCGTGGGGCCGAGCCAGAATCCGTCCGCAGCCCCGTCGGGTTGGACGGTGCGGCCGTCGACGACGATCGTGGCACCGGACGCCTCGCCTGCGTCGACATAGGACGCAACCTTGTCGCGGTGTACCCGGGTGACGAGCGGGCCCATGTCGGCACCGCGGGTGCCGTCGCCGGTAACCAGTGGTGTGGTGCGTTCGGCGATCTTGGCGACGAGCTCGTCGGCGATCTTCCCGACGGCCACGAGAGCGGAGATGGCCATGCATCGCTCACCCGCCGAGCCGAAGCCGGCGTTGACCATGGCGTCCGCGGCCAGGTCGAGATCTGCATCGGGGAGGACGACGGCATGGTTCTTGGCACCGCCGAGGGCCTGGACGCGCTTGCCGTTGGCGGTACCGGTGGAGTAGACGTACTGGGCGATGGGCGTCGATCCGACGAAGGAGATCGACTTGATCTTCTTGTTCTCGAGCAGTTCGTCGACGGCGTCCTTGTCTCCCTGCAGCACGTTGAACACGCCGTCGGGCAGGCCTGCCTCGGCCCAGAGCCGCGCGAGCCAGATGCTGGCACTCGGGTCCTTCTCCGACGGCTTGAGCACGACGGTGTTACCGGCGGCGATGGCGATGGGGAAGAACCACATCGGCACCATGGCAGGGAAATTGAAGGGGGAGATGATGGCGACGGGTCCCAGCGGCTGACGAATCGAGTAGACGTCCACTCCGGTGGATGCATTCTCGGTGTAGCTGCCCTTCAGTAGATGGGCTATGCCACAGGCGAATTCGACTACTTCCTGACCGCGGGAAATCTCGCCGAGCGCGTCGGAGAGCACCTTGCCGTGCTCGGCCGTGATGATCTCGGCCAGCTCGTTCTTCTTGGCGTTGAGCAGTTCTCGAAAGGAGAAGAGGATCGAGGTGCGCTTGGCCAGGGAGGTGTCGCGCCACGCGGGAAAGGCAGCTGCGGCGGCATCGATGACGGCGCGGGCGTCACTCCGATCGGCGAGCGTGAGCGTGCCGGTGACCTCCCCGGTGGCGGGGTTGGTGACCGGTGACGTCCGATCGGAAGATCCGGAATAGGTCTTACCATCGAGCCAGTGTGAGATGACGTCGGTCAACGTTCGTTCCTTCCATCGGTGTGTCTCGAGTCTCATTTGAATCGATGCACATGTCAAAGGCCAAAATCGCAGATTGCCGTGCATGAATGCACAGGGGAATAGGCTGGGCGAGTGTTCAACCCAGACCACCTCCGCTATTTCCTCGAAGTGTCGAGAACGGGACGTCTGACCGATGCGTCGCGAACGCTCGGCGTGGACCACACCACGGTCGGTCGACGCATCACGGCCCTCGAGAAGTCCGCAGGGCAACGACTTTTCGACCGAACCCCGACGGGGTGGCGATTGACCGAGGCGGGGCGCAGGTTGGTCGGGTACGCCGAAACCGTCGAGTCCACGCTGATCGCCGCCTTCGAGGATCAGACATCCGATACCGGATCGCTGCGAGGGACGGTACGTATCGCTGCCCCGGACGGGTTCGGTGCCTTCGTTCTCACGCCGAAGTTGGGTGCGCTTCGCGACAAGCATCCCGATCTGGATATCGAACTCGTCACCGCCACCGAGCACAACTCGTTGGCCACCAGGGAATTCGACATTGCCATCACGTTGGAACGGCCGTCGCCCAGGTTGGTGGTTGCGCGGCAATTGGCGACCTACACCCTGGCGCTCTATGCCGCCGAGCGATACCTGGCTGCGCAGCCGACGATCGACTCGGTCGACGGTTTGCGTGGGCACACCCTGATCTCCTACGTGGATGCGCTGCTCGACGTTGCGCCGCTGCGCATCCTGGATTCGATTGTGCCCGACGGTCGGGCGCAGATTCAGACCAACAACATCACCGGCCAGTGGATCGCGGCGCGGTCCGGCGTGGGAATTGCGCCGTTGCCCAGCTACATCGGCGAACCGGACGACACGTTGATTCCGGTGCTGCCGGGCCTCGTCTCGGTCGAACGCACCTACTGGACGGTGATTCCGCGGGAGCTGACGGGGTTGGCGCGGGTGAAGGTGGTGGACGACTTCATCGGATCGGTCGTGGCCGAGGAGCCCCACATGCGTGCGGTGCCCGGCGGTCGATAGTCGCGGTCACTAAATGCACGAGATCGTCGGTGGCCGTTGAATTTTGGACGTTCGATGTGTCCGGCGTCTCGTGACGACAGACACACGTGACGCCGACCTCAAAGCGGTGGGAATCGCCCTACCGGCGGGTAACAATCTGTTACGGAACACGTCGGCCACGGCACCGCCGCGGCAGGCCCACAACGATTCTTGGGGGAATCATGACCATGTTCGTAGTAGCAGCAATCGGTTTCGTCGGTATGGCCATCGCCTTGCTCAACGACGGAAGCGACATCGACTTCAGGAGCCGTCAGCTCTCCGGCGCGTACAACCGGCGCTGGGCCTGACCCGTACCGATTCCGCACACCGGATGGCCGGTGGATAGATTCGTGCGATGTGGACACACCCCCGAGCGATCGGATTGCTGGTCGGATTCGGCCTGGATCGAGTGTTCACAGACCCACAGCGCTGGCATCCGGTAGCAGGATTCGGAACGGCTGCCCTTCGCGTCGAGGCTCGGCTCTACCGCGACAACAGGATTGCGGGTGTCATCCATACCGCCGTACTGGTCGGAGGCGTCACCGCACTCGGAATCGCGTCCACGCGAGCAGTGTCGCGTCTCGGCCCACCGGCCGAGGCCGCTCTGGTGGCTACCGCGACGTGGGCCGCGCTGGGCGGATCATCGCTGTCGGTAGTAGGTCGCTCGATGGCCGATCACCTCGACCGAGACGACCTGCCCGGCGCACGCGCATTGCTCCCGTCACTGTGCGGACGTGACCCGGCATTCCTCGACTCCGACGGGCTGGCACGCGCGGCACTCGAATCCATCGCCGAGAACACATCCGACGCAACAGTCGGTGTCGTGGTGTGGGGAGCCCTGGCCGGCGTACCGGGAATCCTGGCATACCGAGCCAGCAACACACTCGATGCAATGGTGGGATACCGGTCTCCGAAATACCTACGGTTCGGATGGGCCGCCGCACGCCTCGACGACGCGCTGAACCTGTTGCCGGCACGAGTCACGGGTGCGGCGACCGTTCTCGCTGCACCGCTGGTGCAGGGTTCTGCTGCCCACGCGCTACAGGTGTGGCGACGAGACGCATCCCGCCATCCCAGTCCCAATGCCGGGGTGCCGGAAGCCGCGTCGGCGGGTGCGCTCGGACTACAACTCGGTGGGCGCACTCAATACCGGCACGGCGTGGAGATCAGGCCCACACTCGGCGACGGGCGAGCGCCCACGGCACGGGACCTTCGGCGAGCAGTCGTGCTGTCGACGCGGGTGCAAGAGTTCGCGACGGCTGCGTCAGCGGTTCTTGCCGTATCGATCCGCCAGGCGAGGATCCGTCGGCGTTCTCGCCTGTGACGCCGCGCGGGCCCTGGCCCGCTTCTCGCGTCGGGTCGGAAGAGTGAATTCTTCTTCGTCGTCCGGCGCGGAATCGTCGTCGGACGTCGGGTCGGACTGATCGGACATCGCGTCGGCCATCTCGGTTCGAGACATGCGTCGCTCCCGCAGCTCGGCGCGGACGAAATAGGCAAGACCCAACGGTGCCATGATGCCGAACGCCAGCCACTGCAGCCCGTAGGACAGATAGGGGCCCGCGTCGGTCTGCGGTAGTTCGATGAGGCCGAGGCCACCGGGCTGACCGTCGTCGAGCTGCAGGTACCCGTCGATCGCGTCGACGCCGACCGCTGCGCCGATCTGCTCCGGGTTGATGTTGTACACCTGCAGGCGGCCGTCCTCCTGGATCGGCTCACGTGATGTTCCTTCGGCCTGACGAACGCGGGCGTCGAGAGTGACCGGGCCGGTCGGAGCTGCCGCGAACTCGGGCGGTCGCGTTCCCTCCACCGGGAGCACGTATCCGCGGTTGACGAGAACAGTAGGGCCACCGTCGATGACGAACGGAGTGATGACCTCGTACGCGGGCTGCTCACGAATGCTGCGCAGCCGCACCAGGGCGTCGGAATTCTCCACGTAACTACCCTGCGCGATCACCCGCCGCCATTCGTCGTCGGCCGCGAATCCGTTCCCGGTGAGAACGTCGGTGATCGGCACCGGATCTGCCCCGACCGATCGGGTGATCAAGTCGTTGCGCGCTGAAGTCGAGGTGTTCTTGCCCAGCTGCCACGGAGCGAGCACGCTGAAGCACAAGAATGCGAACGCCAGCGCGACCGCGGCCAGCACCAACCACTTCGGACGCAGCAAGAACCGTAACTTCTCCACCCCACCACGGTAGCCGGGTCAGGCGGTCAGCCGAGACCGCGCCCAATCGATCAAGCCGGGCACGGCGTCCTCGATCTGTTCTCGCACCTCGGTGAACGCAGACTCCGACGAGTAGTAGGGGTCTGCGACCGACGCATCGTCGGCGTCGGGATCGAACGAACGCAGCAGCTGCACCCGATCGGCCGGTGCACCCAACTGCAGTAGAGATCGAGCGTGGCCGGTGTCGAGAGCAACGATCAGATCGGCGGCGAGGTGGTCCGGTCCCACCTGGTTCGCTTCGTGCTCGCTCTCGTAGCCGTGCGCATCGAGTTCGGCGACCGTCCGCGGGTCTGCGCCGTCGCCGACATGCCACCCGTCGATTCCCGCGCTCGACACGCGGACGGCATCACTTAGGCCCGCCTCGCTCAGGTGCGCGGCGAACACCTTCTCGGCCATCGGTGATCGACAGATGTTTCCGGTGCACACGAACGTCACGTGCAGTGGCTCGCTCATCGTGACGCCTGCGTGTTCTGCTCGAGCACGGCGGCCAGTTCGTCCATGTCCGACGCGGTGAACGCCGCGTCGTCGCTCTCACCGTCGATGCCGTAGCCCCATTCCACGTAGACCGCCGGAATTCCGAACCGGGCCGCGCCGTGCACATCGTGATCGCGGTCGCCGATCATGATCACCCCTGCGGTGCCGCCGTCCGAGGATTCGACGGGATCGATGCCGAGATTGGTCAGCGAGTGCGCGATGACGTCGGACTTCGCTCGCCGCGACCCGTCGTTGCTGGCACCGCCGATGAAGTCGAAGTACCGGGACAAGCCGAAGTGGTCGAGAATCCGGACGGCGAAGCGCTCCGACTTGGACGTCGCCACGCCCAGCCGAACACCGCGATCCTGCAATCGCGTCAGCACTGTCTCGATGCCGTCGAACGCGGTGTTCTCGGCCCAACCCCGCTCGTCGTAGCGGTCGAAATAGGCGGCGAGCGCGCGCTGAGCTGCCTCCTCGTCCAGGCCCATCGAGCGCAGCGTGTCGATCAGCGGTGGACCGACGACGAGAGAGAGTTGCTGTTCGGTCGGCTCGGGAGCGCCGACCGAGGCCAGCGCGTGGCGAAATCCTGCGTGAATTCCCGGTGCGGAATCGGTCAACGTTCCGTCGAGATCGAACAGGACAACGGATGCGGGCAGAGCGGCAGACATGGCCTGAGCCTATCGGTGCACGTGACGGCTAGGCTCGTCGCGATGTCCGATACAGCGCCCGGCCCCGATGCACTTCTCCGTCATCATGGGGATCTCGAGGTCGGCTTAGGCCTCGTCGACTTCGCCGTCAACGTGCGCGGTGACGGACCGCCCCCGTGGCTTCGTGATCGGCTCGCTGCAGCCCTGAACTCGCTCGGGTCGTATCCATCGGGGGCAGCCGAGCGGGCGGCTCGGGAGCAGGTCGCCGCACACCACGGGCGCTCGCCGGACGAGGTACTGCTGCTCGGTGGCGGAGCCGAAGGATTCGCGATGCTGCCACGGCTCGAGCCGGCCCTCGTGGCAACCGTGCACCCGTCGTTCACCGAGCCCGACTGGGTGCTCGAGCAGGCCGGCATTCCCGTGCATCGGGTGTTACTCCCGCCGCCGTTTCTGCTCGATCCGGGCCTGGTGCCCGAGGCCGCCGACATGGTGATCGTCGGCAATCCCACCAATCCGACGTCGGTGCTGCATCCCCGAGAAGAAGTACTCGGTCTGCGTAGGCCCGGCCGCACGGTCGTGGTCGACGAAGCATTCGCCGACGCAGTGACGGGAGCAGGAGAGTCGGTCTCCTCGGACAGCGTCGCGGACGTGCTGGTACTCCGAAGCCTGACGAAGACGTGGGCATTGGCGGGGTTGCGGTGCGGCTACGCTCTGGCCCATCCCGACTTACTCGAACGAATGCAGCGGGGCCGTGCGCACTGGCCCCTGGGCACTCTGCAACTCGAAGCAATCCGTGCCTGTACCGAGCCGTTCGCGGTCGAGCAGGCCCGAGCCGAAGCGCTGCGTATCGACGCCGAACGTGCCGCCATGATCGCGAGACTGACCGCACTCGGTCTCGACATTGCCGGGCCGGCGCGAGCGCCGTTTCTTCTGGCGCGGGTCGATGACGCCGACGGGATCCGAGAACGTTTGCGCACGAAGGGAATTGCGGTTCGGCGCGGCGACACGTTTCCCGGACTCGATCGCAACTACCTACGCGTCGCCGTACGGGACTCGGCACACGTCGACATACTGGTGCATGCGTTGAACACCGTTCTGTGAGGAGAGCAATCGACATGGCAGTGACTCTGGCGAACGTCATCGAGGTTCTCGACAAGGCATACCCGCCTCGATTGGCCGAGAGCTGGGACTCGGTGGGATTGGTATGCGGAGATCCGGAATCCGAAGTGCGACAGGTGCTCCACGCCGTCGACGTCACCCCGGCCGTCGTGGACGAGGCCATTTCCTGGGGCGCCGACCTCATCGTCGCCCATCACCCTCTGCTGCTCAAAGGAGTCGATTCGGTTGCGGCCGACACCGCCAAAGGCTCGGTGATCCACCGCCTTATCAAGGCCGACTGCGCGCTGTTCACCGCCCATACCAACGCTGACTCGGCCGATCCCGGTGTCTCCGACGCACTCGCGTCGGCCCTCGGTGTGATCGACACCAGGCCACTCGATCCCATTCCTGCTCCGGCGCACGACAAATGGGTCGTATTCGTGCCGTCCGCCGACACTGCGGCGGTGCGCCAGGCGCTGTTCGACGCCGGAGCCGGTGAGATCGGCGACTACAGCGAAGCGAGTTGGCACACCGAGGGGCTCGGCCAATTCCGGCCGCAGCCCGGTGCTCATCCGGCGCTCGGTGTCGTCGGCGAAGTCCACACCGTGACCGAGGACCGAATCGAGGTGGTGGCATCTCGGGCCGACCGCGCGCGGATGCAGTCCGGGCTCAGACGTGCGCATCCGTACGAGGAGCCCGCGTTCGATGTCTTCGAGTCCGCGGCCCTACCGTCGTGCACCGGTCTGGGGCGGATCGGACGCTTGCCTGATCCGATGACCCTCGCCGAGTTCACCGATGTCGTCCGAGACGCTCTGCCGGCCACCAGCTGGGGAGTGCGAGCAGCGGGTGATCCGGACGCCACGGTGTCGATCGTCGCCCTGTGTGGGGGAGCAGGGGACTCGTTCCTCGCAACCGTCGCGCGGACCGACGCCGACGTCTATGTCACGTCCGATCTCAGACATCATCCCGTCGACGAGCACCTGAGGGCGGGTGGGCCCGCGGTGATCGACACAGCCCACTGGGCGTCGGAGTTCCCGTGGTGTGCTCAGGCGAGGGGCGTCGTGGACGCCGAATTCGGCGACACGGAGGGCTGGAGCAGCAGGGTCAGCGATGTCCGTACCGACCCGTGGACGCTGTGACCGACGAACCACGCGACCGGGGGACTGGACGGATCCGGCTCGGTACGTTCTGCGCAGCCGGTAGGGTAATCGGAATCAACTTCCATAGTCGCAGGAGTCATCAAGCGTGAACGTCGATCCCAAAGTCCAGGCCTCGCTACTCGAATTGGCCGGTGTGGATACCGAACTCTCGCAGATCGCCCATCGCCGAAAGACCCTCCCCGAGCAGCAGGAGGTCGACAAACTCGAGGCCGAGCGCATCACCCGCAAGGATGCTGCCGTCACGGTGCAGATCTCGATGGACGACCTCGATCGCGACATCCGCAAGCTCGAGGGCGAAGTCGATGCCGTTCGCCAGCGCGAGGCGCGCGACAAGAAGATGCTCGAGAGCGGCACGATTGCGCCCAAGCAGATGACCGAGCTGCAGCACGAGCTGGGCAGTCTCGAACGGCGGCAGAGCATCCTCGAGGAAGAACTGCTCGAAGTCATGGAACAGCGCGAGGCCAGCGAGCGCGATTACGAGCACGCCGGGGCGCAGTTGACGCAGATCGAGGACGAAATGGTCGACGCCGGTCGTCGCCGCGACGACGCTGTCGCAGACCTGGACGTCGCGGAGAAGCGGAGCGCCGAGCGTCGCGAGGCATTGATCTCGGGTATGCCGGCCGATCTGCTGGCGCTGTACGAGAAGCAACGCGCACTGACCGGTCGAGGCGCAGCATTGCTGCAGGCCCGCCGATGCGGCGCATGCCGAATCGAGCTCGATCGCAACGAAATTGCGAGCATCGCCAACAAACCTGCCGACGCTCTGGTTCGTTGCTCGGAATGCAACGCAATCCTGGTGCGCACCAAGGAGTCCGGAATTTGAGTGCCGAGCAACGGGTCGTCGTCGAAGCCGACGGCGGCTCCCGCGGCAACCCGGGTCCCGCCGGGTACGGAGCCGTGGTGTTCTCAGCAGATCGCAGCGAGGTGTTGGCCGAACGCCGGGAGGCGCTGGGGATCGCAACGAACAACGTAGCCGAGTACAGGGGCCTCATCGCTGCGTTGACGGCGGCTGCGGACGTCGGTGCCCGTGAGGTCGACGTTCGGATGGACTCCAAACTCGTCGTCGAACAGATGTCGGGACGCTGGAAGGTCAAGCATCCCGACATGATTCCGCTCAATCGCCGAGCGGCGGAGCTTGCTCGGACGTTCGATCACGTCACCTTCCAATGGATTCCGCGGGAGCAGAACTCACACGCCGACGGTCTGGCAAACGAGGCGATGGATGCCGCGGCCAAGGGGATCGACCTTCCTGATCTGCCCGATTCCGAACCGGCCGCGAAGCAACCCGCGGCGGCCCCCGGGTGGACCGGTGCAGTGGGCGACCCCACCCGAATGTTGTTGTTGCGCCACGGCCAGACCGCGCTGTCGGTCGACCGGCGATACTCGGGTCGCGGAAATCCGGAACTGACCGAGCTGGGGGTTCGACAGGCCACCGCTGCAGCGGCACGGCTCGGCCGACACGACGACATCGCAGCGATCGTCTCGTCCCCCCTCGGCCGCGCCCGACAGACTGCCGACGCCGCGGCAGGTGCACTCGGACTCGACGTGACCACCGTCGACGATCTGACCGAAACGGACTTCGGCGACTGGGAAGGTCTGACCTTCGCGGAGGCGAAAGACCGCTATCCCGAACAACATCGGGCCTGGCTGGGTGACACCTCGGTGGCCCCGCCCAACGGTGAGAGTTTCGACGCAGTGCGCACTCGAATCGAAGCGGCACGCGATCGATTGATCGGAGAGTACGCGGGCAAGACGATCGTCGTCGTGACACACGTGACGCCGATCAAAACACTGCTGCAACTGGCACTGGACGTCGGACCGTCACTGCTCTACCGAATGCACCTGGACCTCGCGTCGCTGAGCATCGCCGAGTTCTACCCCGACGGCGGGGCATCGGTGAAATTGGTCAACGACACGTCTCACCTGACCTGATCCTGCGGAGGTGCGGGTCTCAGATCTGCAGCGCCAGCCACAAGCCTGCCACTGCACCGACGATGGTCAACGGAGTCGTGATGACGCCGAGAATGGTGAACGTCCTCAGATCCGCCGGCTCGTCGTTGGCCGATGCGACGCGTCGCCACAACATGATCGCCAGTGAACCGACGTAGGTGAGGTTGGGGCCGAGATTGACCCCGATCACCATGGCCAGCAACAACGCCGGGGGAGCGTCCGCGCCGAAGGCCGCCAGGAGCAGCAACGTTGCGGGCAGGTTGTTGACGATGTTCGACGCCACCGCCGCAATGGCAGCCGCCGCCAGTAAGGACACAAAGGTGGTGTCGGACGGCAGAATTCGCGCCAGCCAGTCGCCGATCGGGCCCGTCGTCACGCCGAGCACGACGATGCCGAGAAGGAAGACGAAGCCACAGAACGGCAGATCGGCACCGCGCAGAATCGCGCGAGGTGTGGTGTGGCGAGCTCGAAGTGCTGGGATCGCCATAGCCACGGAGCCCACGGCAGCCACCCAGAACGGTTCGATATCGAACAGTCCTGCCACGGCGAAGCCGATCAATGTCGCGCCGAGGATGACGAGTGTGCTTCGCGGTGCTGCGACGTCGTCAGTGCTGTGTTCGGTCGCGGAGTCCGTCGGTGCCGCAGTGCGGGTCAGATCCTTGCGGAAGAAGATCAGGAACACCGCCAGTTCGATGGCGACCGCGAAAATCCACGGTAGCGCCATCAGTGCGGTGAAGTGCAGGAAGGTCAGGCCCGTCGCAGCGAAGGCCAGCAGGTTGGTCAGATTCGACACCGGCAGCAAGGTCGACGCCGAATTGGACAGGTGCGCAGTGGCGTAACTGTGTGGACGCGGCGACATCCCCAGGATCCGAGCGGCACCGATGATGGCCGGTGTCAGCAGAACAACGGTGGCGTCGAGGCTCAGTACGGCTGTGGTGGCAGCGGCAGCGGCGAACACGAGGGTCAGCAGTCTGCGGGGGCTGCCCTTGGATCCGCGGCGTAGCTTCGCAGCGATCCAGGTGAACACACCGAGGGCATCCGACAGATGCGCCAGGATCAGGATGAACGCCAGAAAGACGACGGTGGGTGCGAGTTCGAGTACCTGCTCACGGGCCGCGTCGAGGCTGACGAGGCCGACGAGAAGAACAACTGCGGCCGCTGGAAGTGCAGCAACGATCTCGGGAAGACCGCGCGGGCGAACGATGGCGAAGACGAGAACGGCGGCGACCAATGCCGCAGCGAGAACGGTCACGCGAGAATCTTCACGAGAGTGCGGACGTTCCGCGTGGTGGTCGTGGCCTTGTACTTCGCCTTCGCCGTGGCTTTTCCGAACGTACTGTCGGTGGTGTTGCCCTTGCGCACCTCCCAATAGAGCACGCTGTTCCCCTCGGCAATCCTCTCGAGATCGGGGTCGAGTTCCACTGCAAGAGCGGACAATTCGGTCAAATGGCTATCGTCGTTACCGAACACTACATAAGGATGCCAGCCCTCCCGTTCGGCGTCGAACGGGTAGGACTCCACTATCGCCCTCAGTGTCGGGACGTCGAGTACGACAACCCAGGCTCGGTAGCCGAACGCCTCGGCGAGCGTTCTCTCCACCTGTGCTTTCAGGGCGGCGGCCGCCAGCGGCGACTGCAGCAGTACGTTGCCGGTCGCCAGAATCGTGCGGACATTCGTGAAGCCGGCCGAGGCCAGAGCTGCGCGGAGGTCGACCATCTTGATGTTGATGCCGCCGACGTTGATGCCGCGCAGCAGCACAACCCATTCACTCATGGAAGGAACTGTAGTGAAGCGCACGAGAACAACCATTGAAGTCAGCAGTTAGTAACCAGTAACTTGGCGGTATGGCGCAGAGAGGACGGATGACAGGCCCGGAACGACGGCAGCAAATACTGCGGATAGCGGCAGACGAATTTGCATCGTCCGGACTGCACGGCGGTTCGACCGACAGGATCGCCCGCGAAGCAGGGATCACCCAGGCCTACATCTTTCGAATATTCGGAACCAAGAAGGCACTCTTCTCCGAGCTGGTGGTCGCGTCGTTCGACCGCGTGGCGGATGGGATGCGCGAGGCGGCAGGTACTGCCACCGGTCAGCAAGCCTTGGCCTCGATGGGGGAGTGCTATTACGCCATGCTCGAGGATCGAACCTCACTCTTGCTGCAGCTGCAGGGGATCGCCGCGTGTGGCGACGAAGAGGTGCGCGACGCCGTTCGAGAGGCGTTCGGCCGGATGTGGAACACCGTCGTAGAGGTCACCGGTCTCGATGCGGTGACCGTCAAAGCGTTTCTGGCGTTCGGCATGCTGCTCAACAGTGGCGCGGCCCTGCAGATTCATGACGTCGACCAACCCTGGGCGAACGGAGTGGGCACTCGTATCCACGCCGGATTGTTCGACCACATCACGAGCGAGACGAACCGTTGATCTCCGGCTCCGAGCACGACGAATCACGAATGTTCGTGCCTTCTCTGTTGTTCGTCGGAGTCGTCGTCGCCGCTGTCGGTAGCCTCGGTGCCCCGCTGATCACGAGCGTCGCAACCACTTTCGACGTTTCCCTCTCCAGTGCAGAATGGACGTTGACGTTGGCTTTGTTGACCGGTGCCGTCACGACACCGGTTCTGGGCCGCCTCGGATCGGGTCCGCATCGACGGGCAGCAATCCTCGGGACACTGGGCGTCGTCTCGGCCGGAGGCATTCTGACCGCACTGCCGCTGTCCTTCTCCTGGCTGCTCCTCGGCCGCGCAGCCCAGGGAGTGGGACTGGCCCTGACTTCGATGCTGATGGGTGTGGTGCGAGATCATCTGTCCGACAAACGGTCCGGATCGACCATCGCTTTGTTGTCGGTCGCGTCTACTGCGGGTGTCGGTGTGGGCTATCCCTTGTCGGGGTTTCTGGCCGAGCACGGCGGTCTCCGGCTCGCATACGGATTCGGTGCTGCGATGACGGTCATGGCGTTTGCCGTTGCTCTGCGAGTTGTTCCTGCCTCGACGCGCAAGCGTGCGACCCGGATCGACGTTCCGGGTGCGGTGCTGCTAGCGATCCCTCTCACGCTGGTGCTCGTTCTCGTCAGTGAGACCGCGCTGTGGAGGAGCCGCCCTTGGACGGCGGGGGTGCTGGCTGCAACCGCGGTCGTCGCTGCGGGCATATGGGTACGCGTCGAACTGAGAAGCTCGGCACCGCTCGTCGATCTTCGGTTGTTTCGTCACAGGGCTGTGGTCGGAGCGAACGGCGCAATGTTTCTCGGCGGCATCGGAATGTATCTGCTGCTCACCCTCGCTACGCGCTACGCGCAGACGCCTTCCGGTGCCGGATACGGTTTCGGCCTCGACGTGTTCGCGGCGGGCCTCGTCCTGGTTCCGTTCTCGGTGTTCGGATTTCTCGCCGGCAAGCTGGTACCCAGAGCGCTGCGTCGGGTGGGGGCAGCCAGCGCGCTGACGGTCAGCGCACTGATCGTTCTGGTGGCTCTCGCCTTGTTCGCCGGTACCCGCGCCGGCGTCGTTGAACTCTGTGCGGTGATGGCGATTCTGGGTTTCGGAGTCGGAAGCTTTTCGGCCGTGCTGCCGGCCGTCGTGCTGCCGGTGGTGCCCTCCGCGGAGACCTCGAGCGTCATGAGTATCAACCAGGTGGTGCGCAGTGTCGGATTCTCTTTCGGAAGCGCGGTCGGTGGTCTGGTACTCGCCGCCGGAACGAGTCCGGGCTCCACCTTCCCCGGAGAGGATGCCTACACGTCCGCCGCCTGGGTGGGGGTGGTCGTCACCGCTGCCGCGGCCATCGTGAGTGCCTCTGTTCTTCATGGCCGGGCAATCGCCGGGCATCCGACGTGAGGCGGGTAGAGTACGCAATCGCGAACGAGTTGGCTGGACGGCTGCGGCTCGAAGTACCGACGGACAGGTTCCGTTCCGCTTCGGGCCGAGGAAAGTCCGGACTCCACAGAGCAGGGCGGTTGTTAACGGCAACCCGAGGTGACTCGCGGGACAGTGCCACAGAAAACAGACCGCCTGCGGTTCGGTTCTTCGGAAACGAAACGCAGGTCAGGGTGAAACGGTGCGGTAAGAGCGCACCAGCATCCCAGGTGACTGGGGTGGCTAGGTAAACCCCGCCCGGAGCAAGGTCGAAGGCTGCACCGCGCAAGGGGTGCAGCTGCGCAGGTGCTCGAGGGCTGCTCGCCCGAGCCTGCGGGTGGACTGCTCGAGGTACCCGGCAACGGTGTGCCCAGATGGATGGTCGTCTATTCGATCTCGCGAGAGCGGATCGATGCACAGGATCCGGCTTACAGGCCGACTCGTTCGCACTCCAATTTCTCGCGCGGTACACCTGCGGCGTGGCTGTATGGGGCACACTGGAAGTCATGACCGACGACGACAGCTCCTGGTACTACGACATCAGCACCAAGCAGGTTGTGCAGGGCAAGGAGACCAATGCCCTCGACCGCATGGGTCCGTATCCGGACAAGGCCACCGCAGAGCAGGCGCTGAAGATCGCAGCCGCCCGCAACAAGGCCGCCGACTCCGACGACGACTGGAACAACTGACGGTGCTGCTCACCCGGCTGAGGGCTCCGAACTTCGATTTCGAGTCCATCAGATCCGAGTTCGGTCTGTCCGATGTCTTCGACGCAGACGTGATGCGCGAAGCGATCGAAGCCCGAGACCTGCACGCCGACAGCAGAATCGACCGCACCGACATTCCTTTCGTCACCATCGACCCACTCGGCTCGAAGGATCTCGATCAAGCGGTGCACATCGAGAAGACGGCCAACGGCTTGGTGGTGCACTACGCGATCGCCGACGTGGGTGCGCTGGTGATGCCGGGGGGAGCGCTCGACGTGGAAACCCGCCGACGCGGCCAGACGTACTATCTCCCCGACGGATCTGTTCCGTTGCACCCGCGTGAGTTGTCGGAGGGCTCGGGAAGCCTGTTGGAGGGACAGACTCGCTGCGCTGCGCTGTGGACCATCGAACTCGACGACGTCGGTGAAGCCGCGGCGTGGACCGTCACCCGGGCGCTCGTGCGTTCGACCGCGCGTCTCGATTACGCGGGAGTGCAAGCCGACTTCGACGCCGGCACACCGCACCCGTCGATCGCTGCCCTTGCCGAATTCGGACACCTACGGGCGGAGGCAGCGAGGCGTCGAGGAGCCATCGACATCACGCTCCCCGAGCAGGAAGTGGTTCCGGACGGCCATGGTTGGCGAATCGTTCTGCAACCGCGAACAGCAGTGGACGGCTGGAACGCCGAGGTGTCCTTGCTGACGGGCATGTGCGCAGCCAGAATCATGCTCGACGCCGGAATCGGCATCGTACGCACGCTTCCGCCCGCACCGCCCGAGGCCGTCGAGACCCTGAAGAAGACCGCGAACGCACTCGGAATCGAGTGGCCCGCCGGGGCGTCCGCCGGCGCGGTACTCGCCGGCCTGCCCACCGACGAACCGTCGACTCTGGCGATGATGACTCAGGCCACGGGATTGCTTCGGGGAGCCGACTATTCGGCGTTCGACAGTCGAACTCCGAACTCGACCATCGATGCACCCGGCACCGACGATTCCGTCGAACACTCGGGTATCGGAGCGCCGTACGCCCATGTGACGGCCCCGTTGCGACGGCTGTCGGATCGGTTCGCCACCGAGGTGTGTCTGGCCGTGGTCGCCGGTGTGCCCATCCCCGAGTGGGCGGCGCAGGCGCTACCGGAGCTACCGGCAATCATGCGTGGATCGGATTCTGCAGCATCGAAAGTGGACCGAGCCTGCATCGATCTGACCGAAGCGCACGTGCTCGAAGATCGCGTAGGTCATACGTTCGACGCAGTGGTGCTGCGCGGTGCCGAGGGCAAGCGCGACGCCGAGGTGCTCGTGTCCGAACCGATCGTCATGGGCAAGTGCGACGGCGAGCCGCCTGCGGGGGAGTCGGTGAAGGTCCGATTGACCCGGGCCGACACCGACTCGCGCACAGTCCGATTCGACTATCCGTCTGTCACGGCCTGAATCGGTCGGTCGCCTCGACGAGGTGGTGGACGATGCCCGGCTCGGCCGCAGAATGGCCGGCATCGTCGACGATCACCAGATCTGCACTCGGCCAGGCCTTGTGCAGTGCCCACGCGCTCGTGGCCGGGCACACCACGTCGTAGCGGCCCTGCACGATCACGCCAGGAATACCGTCGAGCAGGTGCGCGTCGCGTAGCAACTGGTTCTCTTCGAGGAAGCACCCGTGGCGGAAGTAATGGTTCTCGATTCCGGCGAAAGCGCGGGCGAAACGGCCATCCGAATTATGCTGTACGGCATCGGGTTTCGGGAGCAGGTAACTTGTCGCTGCCTCCCAGGACGACCACGCCACCGCCGCCCGGGTCGCGGCAGCGTCGTCCTCGGACATCAACTGTCGGTGATATGCCTCGACCAGATCCCCGTCTCGTTCGCCTTCCGGAATGGGGGCGAGAAACTCCTCCCACAGGTCCGGGAAGATGTGTCCGGCACCGCCGCGGTAGTACCAGTCGATCTCCGACGGCCGGACGAGGAAGATTCCTCGGAGCACGAGTCCCCGCACCCTGTCTCGATGCGTCTGTGCGTAGGCCAGCGACAACGTGGAGCCCCAGGATCCGCCGAACACCAACCAGGTGTCGATGTTCAGGTGCTCGCGGAGTTTCTCCATGTCGGAGATCAAGCGATCGGTGGTGTTGACCGTCAGATCTGCCCCGTCGGCAATATGTGGGGTCGACAGCCCGCAGCCTCGCTGATCGAACAACACGATGCGGTAGACCTGCGGATCGAAGTAGCGACGTTGTAGTGGATTGGTGGCACCGCCGGGACCGCCGTGCACGAACACCACCGGTTCGCCGTCGGGGTTGCCGGAGATCTCCCAGTAGATCCGCTGCCCTTCGCCGACCTCGAGGTGACCGGTCTCCACGGGCTCGATCTCCGGGTACAAGGTGCGCATCCTAGAAACCGACCAGACCGGAGGCCAGATCCGGGATGTCGAGGGAGCGGATGGCCTCGTCCCGCACGTCCGAGCACGTTTCCTTCGTGATGTCGTCGACGAGCGCGCGATTCTGCACCACCTGGAGATTGATGACGCCGCTCTGCGCAGCCCAGGTCTGCACCAGAATGTTCAGTCCGCCGCGACCGAGAGTGGGGCCTTGCACGCGCCAATTGGACAGCTGCGCTTCGAGATCGGTGCACAGCTGCTGCTTCTGGGCATCGGTGACAGCCGCTCCCGCAGGAGTCGTCGTCGCCACCGTCGTGCTCGGAGCGGTCGTCGTGGTCGACGACGAACCGGTATTGGTCGTGTCGGTGCTGCATGCCCCCACTACGGCGAGAAGCGCAGCCGCACCGACCAGTGCGACTGCGCTTCGTCCTGCAATGGACGTCGTACCCCGTCTGATTGTCATGGCCCGAGTGTGCCATCCGAACCGGGATCAGACGACGACGGTCAGTAGCTGTGTTCGGGTCCGGGGAAGACTCCCGAGCGCACCTCGGACATGTACGTGGTGGCTGCGGTGCGCAGCGAATCGCCCACGTCGGCGAACTTCTTGACGAACTTGGCGGTCTTGCCGTTGGTGTATCCGGCCATGTCCTGCCACACGAGGACCTGAGCGTCGCATTCGTTGCCCGCTCCGATGCCGACCGTCGGGATCGTGAGCTTGCGGGTGACCTGGCCGGCGATGTCGGCGGGGACCATCTCCATGACGACGGCGAAGGCACCTGCCTGCTGTACGGCGATGGCGTCGGCGACGAGTTGTTCGGACGCGTCACCGCGACCCTGAACGCGGAATCCGCCAAGGGTGTTGACGCTCTGCGGGGTGAATCCCACATGGGCCATGACGGGGATGCCGGCAGCGGTGATGGCGGCGATCTGCGGTGCGACCCGCTCGCCGCCCTCGAGCTTCACGGCGCCCGCGAGACCTTCCTTCATGAAACGAACAGCGGTTTCGAGGGCCTGCTGCGGTGAGGCTTCGTAGGTACCGAAGGGCAGATCTGCGACGACGAGCGCGTGCGGTGCGCCGCGTACCACTCCACGTACGAGAGGAAGCAACTCGTCCACGGTGATCGGCACGGTGGTGTCGTAGCCGTACACGACGTTGGCCGCGGAGTCACCGACGAGAAGCACAGGCACGCCGGCTTCCTCGAAGATGCGGGCACTGGAGTAGTCGTACGCCGTCAGCATTCCCCAACGCTCACCCTCTGCCTTCATCTGCAGCAGATGGTGGGTACGGGTCTTGCGGGTCAGCGCGGTCGCCGGAGATTCGGTGGACGAACCGCCGTACACAGCATTTTCGGACATCTTTGTCCCTTTCTGGTCCTCGAGGCCCGCGCGGCGGGTCCCCGGGATGGGGTGTGATGACGTCCCCAGTCTGCCACCGCCCTTCCGTCGCAGGAATGCTGGTAGGGAGTGCAATTTGTCACAGTCACGGCAACAGCTGATCGTCACATCGGGGGCTCGTACGCGTCCCTCCCGACCGTGATCGGCATCCGGCGATCGCGTCCGAACGCCCGCGAGGTGACCTTGGTGCCGATCGGATACTGCCGCCGCTTGTATTCCGCTGTGTCCACCTTGCGCACGATGTCCGCCACGACGGTCGCGTCGAAACCCGCCGCGACGATGTCTGCGACGCCCTGATCGTGGTCGACGTACCGAAACAGGATGGCGTCGAGGGTGTCGTAGTCGGGCAGTGAATCGGTGTCGAGCTGACCCGGCCGAAGCTCGGCCGAGGGCGGCTTGTCGATGCTCGATTCGGGGATCGGCGGGACGTCTCCGCGGTCGATCGCGGACTCGTTGCGCCAGCGCGCCAATTCCCAGACCAGCGTCTTGGGCACGTCCTTGATCGGTGCGAAGCCGCCGACCGCGTCGCCGTAGATCGTCGAATAACCCACCGCCAGTTCGGACTTGTTCCCGGTGGCAAGGACCAGATGACCGAAGGTGTTGGACAGCGCCATCAACACGATTCCCCGGCATCTCGCCTGGACGTTCTCCTCGGCCACGCCGGTCAGGTGCAGCTGGTCCACGAAGCCGGCGACCAGCTGGGAAATCGGTTCGGTTCGGAAGTGAATGCCGGTGCGCGCGGCGAGATCCTCGGCATCGATGCGTGAATGCTCCGAGGAGAACTCCGAGGGCATCGACACTGCGTACACCGCGTCAGCGCCGAGGGCATCGACGGCGATGGCGGCGACGACCGCCGAATCGATTCCACCGGACAGACCGAGGGTGACCGCACGAAAGCCGTTCTTGTGCACGTAATCTCGTAGCCCGGTCACCAACGCGCCCCACACCTGTTCCTCGGCGCCGAGGGGCTGAGCCAGGTACGGCTCGGTACGCTGCCAGCCGCTGATCGCCACGTCGGGCAGAGCGACGCGATCAATAATCCAGCCCGCCACCGCGGGGGAGTCCGCGACCAGATCCGTGGGGGCATCCACGTCGACGATCAGCAAGTGCTCGACGAATTGCGGAGCCCGGCCCCACGTCGAGCCGTCGGGACCGAGCACGAGACTTCCCCCGTCGAACACCAGCTCGTCCTGACCGCCGACCGCGTTCACGTACGCGATGGGGGTCCCGATCTCGGTGGCTCGGCGCTGGACGACAGAGTGGCGAATCGTGTCCTTCCCCTGCTCGAAGGGGCTCGCGTTGAGGCACAGCAGCAGATCGACTCCGGCCGAGGCGTAGGCGGCCACGGATCCGCCGGGTTGCCAGATGTCCTCGCACACAACGAGTCCGAGTCGCACGCCGTTGACCGTCACGATGCTCAACCGGGAGCCGGGCGCGAAATAACGTGCCTCGTCGAACACCCGGTAGGTGGGCAATGAATGCTTGTCGTACCGAGTTGCGACCCGGCCGTCGACGATCACCGCCGCGCTGTTTCTCGAGCCCTCGACATCGCGGTCGAGATACCCGACCACGACGATGCGGTCGCCGCACCCCGCTCGGTCCAGGGACTCCGCCAGCCCCGTCAGTGCCCGCGCCGATGCCGCGGCGAACGACGGATTCAGCGCCAGATCCTCGACCGGATACCCGGTCAGGGCCATCTCCGGAAACACGACCACGTTGGCACCGTCATGGGCGGCACGGACGGTCCATTCGACGATCGCCGCCGCATTCGCTTCGAGATCGCCGACGACGGGATTGATCTGGGCGAGGGCGAGTCTGAGGGCCTGCACCGTGTAGACGCTAGTGCTCGACGGCCGTCCCTGCCGGGCAGCGAGAATGGAGTGTGGCCGGAAAGACCTGGCACGATCGACTCATGAGAACGCGCACCACGACGTCGGTCGTGGCACTGTCCGCAGTCGCCCTCGTCCTCGCCGGCTGCTCCGCGCCCGGGCCCGGTGCCGACCCCGATCCGTCCACCGCGTCCGACTCCACGTTCTCGGCTCCCGCCGGTCCTGTTCCTGCGGGGCTCGAGGCGTTCTACACCCAGAATCTGCAGTGGGAATCGTGCGAGTCCTACAACACGGACGGGTCCGAAGTCGGCGATGCAGTCCAATGCGCCCGAGTGACCGTGCCACTCGACTACGCCGATCCGGGCGGCAAGACCATCGACATCGCGATCTCTCGCACTCAGGCGACGGGGGAGAAGATCGGGTCGATCCTGATGAACCCGGGCGGTCCGGGATCGTCGGGGCTCTATCTCGCCGAGCAAGCCGACGGCACCCCGATCGCCGACCGGTTCGACCGCATCGGATTCGACCCACGTGGGATCGGGGCCTCCGAACCCGAAGTGCGCTGCCTGACGTCCGAGGGAGTCGACGAAGAGCGTCGGGAACCGGACGTCGACGTCAGCCCGGAAGGGATCGCCGCCACCGAAGCCGATCATCGTGACTACGCGGCGCAATGTGTCGAACGCACCGGGGCCGACGTGCTCGAACACGTCGGCACCCGCGAAGTCGTCCGCGACATGGATGTCATCCGCGCAGTGCTCGGCGACGAGAAGCTCACGTACGTCGGGTACTCGTACGGGACACGCATCGGTACCGCCTACGCCGAGGCGTTCCCGTCGAACGTCCGGGCCATGGTGCTCGACGGAGCACTCGATCCCGACCAATCGCCCGTCGACGAGGCCGTCGCCCAGGGTGCGGCGTTCCAGACCGCGTTCGACCAGTTCGCTGCGGACTGCACGCAGACGGATACCTGTCCGCTCGGCACCGATCCGTCCCAGGCCGTGGCGCAGTTCCGGACATTGGTCGACCCGCTGGTCGATACGCCCGCCGACACCACCGATCCGCGCGGACTGAGCTACGACGACGCGATCACCGGAGCGCAACAGGCGCTGTACTCACCGCAGCTCTGGCGCTTGTTGCGAGCCGGCCTCAACGAACTGCGAGAGGGCAGGGGAGACACACTGCTGCGCCTCGCCGACACCTACTCCGGGCGACTCGAGGACGGTAGCTACACCAACATCGACGACGCGTTCAACGCCGTCCGATGCGTCGACGGCCCGCCGACCACCGACCGGGGAGAGGCCGACGAGGCCGACGCCAGGTTCCGAGCGGCAGCGCCGTACCTCGACGACGGCCGCTCCACCGGGAACGCGCCGCTGGATCTGTGTGCGTTCTGGCCGGTGCCGAACACCAGCGAGCCCCACATCGTTGAGGCGGAAGGGCTGCCCACGCTGGTGGTGGTCTCGACGACGAACGATCCGGCGACGCCCTACCAAGCGGGCGTGGAACTGGCCGACCAGCTGCGCGGCGACCTGGTCACCTACAACGGCACTCAACACACGGTGGCGTTCTCGGGAGTCGAGTGCATCGACGAGCCGCTGACGAACTACCTCGTGGACCTCGTCCCACCAGGCGAAGGGCTGGTCTGCTGACACCTACCTCACCGGGCGCGCGGTGAGCGGAGAGTTCCACGAAGTGAGACTGAATTCACGATGTAACACAGATTTAACTCCGTTTGCTTACTCTCGCGTTCATGGATCGTCAAAAGGAATTCGTGCTCCGGACTCTCGAAGAGCGCGACATTCGTTTCGTCCGCCTCTGGTTCACCGACGTCCTCGGGTACCTCAAATCGGTGGCCATCGCACCCGCTGAACTCGAAGGTGCATTCGACGAGGGAATCGGCTTCGACGGCAGCGCCATCGAAGGATTCGCCCGCGTCTCCGAGGCCGACACCGTCGCCAAGCCGGATCCGTCGACGTTCCAGATTCTGCCGTGGTCGACCAGCAAGGGTCACCAGCACTCTGCCCGCATGTTCTGCGACATCGCCATGCCCGACGGCTCGCCGTCCTGGGCCGATTCGCGCCACGTGCTGCGTCGCCAGCTGAGCAAGGCTGCCGACCTCGGATTCAGCTGCTACGTGCACCCCGAGATCGAATTCTTCTTGCTCAAAGACGCTCCCCAGGACGGCTCACCGCCGACCCCGGCAGACAACGGCGGCTACTTCGACCAGGCCGTGCACGACTCGGCTCCGAACTTCCGCAGGCATGCCATCGACGCGCTCGAGTCGATGGGCATCTCGGTCGAGTTCAGCCACCACGAGGCAGCGCCGGGCCAGCAGGAGATCGATCTGCGGTACGCGGACGCACTGTCCATGGCCGACAACATCATGACCTTCCGCTACGTGGTCAAGGAAGTCGCCATCGAAGAGGGCGTGCGCGCGACGTTCATGCCCAAACCGTTCAGCGACCAGGCCGGCTCGGCGATGCACACGCACATGAGTTTGTTCGAGGGCGACGCCAACGCCTTCCACAACCCGGACGATCCGATGCAGCTGTCCGAAACCGGCAAGTCCTTCATCGCCGGCATCCTCGAGCACGCCAACGAGATCAGTGCCGTGACCAACCAGTGGGTCAACTCGTACAAGCGTCTCGTGCGTGGTGGCGAAGCCCCGACCGCTGCATCCTGGGGACCGGCCAACCGGTCGGCATTGATTCGTGTGCCCATGTACACGCCGAACAAGGCGTCGTCGCGACGCGTCGAGATTCGTAGCCCCGATTCGGCCTGCAACCCGTATCTCGCGTTCGCGGTGCTGCTCGCGGCAGGCCTGCGCGGAATCGAGAAGGGGTACACCCTTCCTCCCGAGGCCGAGGAAGACGTGTGGGCATTGACCTCCGCGGAGCGTCGCGCCATGGGCTACAAGGAACTGCCGGGCAACCTCGACCAAGCGCTCAACGCGATGGAGGGTTCCGAGCTGGTCGCAGAAGCACTGGGCGAGCACGTGTTCGACTTCTTCTTGCGCAACAAGCGTCGCGAGTGGGAGGAATACCGCAGCCACGTCACGCCGTACGAGCTGAGGGCGTACCTCGGTTTGTAGAGCAGCGGGGTCTGTAACAACCCACCGCTGCCATGGGCTACGTTCTAGTCGATCCCGAATGTAGGTTCGATGCCGGCGTGGGCACCCTCGCGTCGCATTACTGACGACGAGGTATATCTGTGGCACCCCGAGGTGGATTCTGATGGTGCGTCCTCCCACTTCCAGGTCGGTCGTACCCGGACCTGGCCGCCTCGGTCTCGTCGAGGAGACTGCGCCGTCCGATCTGCGCACCCTGGGCTGGACGGGCGAAGAGAGTCTCGAGCTGCTGTGGTCGCTCTCGCGTGCCCCCAACGCCGATCTCGCACTGCGCACGCTGGTGCGCATGTACGAGATGCTCGGCAGTGGCTGGGCCGAATTCGACACCGCACTGCGTAACGACAAGGGATTCCGCGGCCGCCTCCTGGGACTCGTCGGCGCGTCCAGTGCACTCGCCGACCACCTCGTTGCCGACGACACCACCTGGCGGTTGTTACTGACCGCGGAAGGTCAGAGCAGCGGTGTGTCGGCGAAGATCCAGTTGCCCAGCAAGGCAACGCTGGTCGCGGAACTGCTCGAGGCCGTCGGGGCCGAGCCGGAGACCGGGCCCAATGCCGCACCCGATCTGTACCGCGCGTCCGTCACCGGCCCGCCCGCCGTGATCGCCCTGCGCAAGAAGTACCGCGACCAGATCATGGTGTTGGCCGCGTACGACCTTGCCGCGACCGTCGAGAACGAACCGGTTCTGCCGTACACGGTGGTGGGAGCTCAACTGTCCGACATGGCAGACGCGGCGCTCACTGCGGCTCTGTCGGTTGCGGTGGCGACCGTGTGTCCCGATGCCCCGTGTCCGACGCGGCTGGCCGTCATCGCCATGGGCAAATGTGGTGCGCGCGAACTCAATTACGTATCGGACGTCGATGTCGTGTTCGTCGCCGAGCCGGCGGACTCACAGGCGAGTCGGATCGCCGGCGAGATGATGCGCATCGGGTCCTCGGCGTTCTTCGAGGTCGACGCTGCGCTTCGCCCCGAAGGTAAGCGCGGCGAGCTGGTTCGCACGCTCGACTCGCACGTGGCCTACTACAAGCGCTGGGCCAAGACGTGGGAGTTCCAGGCCCTGCTCAAGGCTCGGCCGATGACCGGCGATATCGCCCTCGGCAACGATTACGTCGATGCCGTCAATCCGATGGTGTGGCTGGCCAGTCAGCGCGAGGACTTCGTGCCCGAGGTCCGCGCGATGCGGCGACGGGTCGAGGAGATGGTGCCGACCGAGCTGCGCGAACGGGAGATCAAACTCGGACGCGGCAGTCTACGCGACGTCGAATTTGCCGTCCAGCTCCTGCAATTGGTGCACGGCCGAACAGACGAGTCGTTGCGCGTACTGGGCACGACCGATGCCCTGACGGCTCTGACCGAGGGCGGGTACGTCGGCCGTGACGACGCCGCGAATCTGACCGCGTCCTACGAATTCTTGCGATTGATCGAGCACCGACTGCAGTTGCAGCGGATGCGTCGCACACACACCCTGCCTCCACCGGACGACGAGGAAGGTCTGCGGTGGCTCGCGCGTTCCGCGCACATGCGCCCCGACGGTAACCGTGATGCGCTCGGTGTGCTGAACGCCGAGATCAAGCGCAACGCGCAGCGCATCCGTCGGCTGCACGCGAAGCTCTTCTACCGGCCGTTGCTCGACTCGGTGGTCAAGTTCGACTCGGAGACAGTGCGTTTGACCCCCGACGCGGCGACGCGTCAGCTTGCCGCGCTGGGATATGCGACGCCGCAGAATGCGTTGGGCCACCTGCGAGCGCTGGTCGGTTCCGGTACTCGCCGCGGTCAAATTCAGGCCGTGCTGCTGCCGACCCTGCTCGAATGGCTCGCAGACACCCCCGACCCAGATGCGGGACTGCTCAATTACCGCCGGCTCTCGGAGTCGGCAGGGGAGCAGACGTGGTTCCTGCGGGTACTTCGCGACGAAGGCGCAGTGGCGCAACGGCTGATGATCGTGCTCGGATCCTCGGCCTATGTGCCGGATCTGCTGATCAAGGCCCCCGAGGTCATTCGCTTGTTCGCCGACGGCCCCACCGGCCCGCGTCTACTCGACGTCGAGCCGGAGGAGACCTACCGCGCCATCCTGTCGTCCTCGGCTCGGTACGAGGATCCGGTGCGAGCGATCAACGCGGCGAGGGCGCTGCGGCGTCACGAGCTGGCACGGGTGGCGTCGGCAGACATCCTCGGCATGCTCGACGTACCTCAGGTGTGTCGGGCGCTGTCGTCGGTGTGGGCCGCCGTGATCAATGCCGCTCTGGCCGCTGCCATCAGAGCCAGCGAAACCGAGCGCGGCGAACCGGCACCGGCAACCTTGGCCGTCATCGGTATGGGACGCCTCGGCGGCGGCGAACTCGGCTACGGAAGCGACGCCGACGTGCTGTTCGTCTGCGAACCGGTGGACGGCGTCGACGAGACCGTTGCGGTCAAGTGGGCCAACACCATTGCCGATCGCATCCGGAAACTGCTCGGAGCGCCGAGCACCGACCCGCCTCTCGAAGTCGACACCGGCCTCCGCCCGGAAGGTCGCAACGGCCCGGTGGTGCGCACGCTGTCGTCCTACGCCGCGTACTACGCCCAGTGGGCTCAGGCCTGGGAGGTACAGGCTCTGCTGCGTGCGCATCAGGTGGCGGGAGATCAGAACCTGGGCATCCGCTTCCTGCTGATGGCCGACAAGGTTCGCTACCCCGAGGGGGGAGTGTCCGCCGACGCCGTTCGTGAAATTCGGCGTATCAAGGCGCGGATCGACTCCGAGCGTCTCCCCAAGGGAGCCGACCCGGCCACCCACACCAAGCTCGGACGCGGGGGACTGGCGGACATCGAGTGGACCGTACAGCTCATCCAGCTCCGCTACGCACACAAGGTCGAATCACTGCACAACACCTCGACGCTACAAACTCTCGACGCGATCGGCGCAGCCGAGCTGATGAGTGAGACCGACATCGAGCTGCTGCGCGAAGCGTGGATCCTGGCGACCAAAGCGCGCAACGCGCTCGTCCTGGTTCGCGGTAAGCCGACCGACCAACTGCCGAGACCGGGTGCCGTCCTGTCCGCCGTCGCACAGGTGGCGGGGTGGGAGAACGGCGACGCCGGGGCATTCCTCGACAACTACCTGCGCGTCACGCGTCGGGCCAAGGCAGTCGTGGAGAGGACGTTCGGCGGGCTCTAGTCGCTGCCCGCGGTGACGAAGCCCTGCTCGACCATCCAGTCACGTGCGACGTCCGCGGGTTCGCGGCCGTCGATGTCGACCTGCTTGTTCAACTCCGAGATCGCTTCGTTGGTGAGCGCAGCGGAGATGGGAGCGGTGACCTCGGCTATCTCCGGATAGCGATCGGCGATCTCCTGCCGCACGACGACAGTCGCGTTGTACCGCGGGAAGAACGCCTTGTCGTCTTCGACCACGGTCAGGTTCAAGCCCTTGATTCGACCGTCGGTGGTGAACACCTCACCGAAGCGGCACTGCGAACCGTCCGCAGTTGCCTGATAGATGACGCCGGT
Source organism: Rhodococcus sp. JG-3 (assembly GCF_000482405.1). NCBI lineage: Bacteria > Bacillati > Actinomycetota > Actinomycetes > Mycobacteriales > Nocardiaceae > Rhodococcus > Rhodococcus sp. JG-3. Next base: position 3,764,324 of record NZ_KI519398.1, on the reverse strand, counting down.
CTGCAGGATTTGCACCGAGATGGCGTTGGCGTCGAAACCGTACGTGGCGGCGAGACCGGGGAGCCCGTCCTGGCGACTGTTGAACTCGGTCTCGACGCACAGCGACGCGGCGGCGGGATCTCGGTTCACCAGAGCGGCGTAGTCCGACAGCGTGCGCACACCGGTTTCCTGTGCGACCTGCTGATTCATGGCCAGCGCATAGGTGTTGTCCATCGGCGCGGGATTGACCCAGTCGATGCCGTTGGCCTTGTCGGCGTCGCGCACTGCCTCGAACTGTTCCGTGGCATCGGGAATGGGCTTCTCGTTGCCCAGGTAGTTGATCCACCCGGTTCCGGTGTACTCGTAGGCGAGGTCAACCTGGCCGTTCTGCATCGCGAGTCGAACGCTCTGCGAGCCCACGATGTTGGTGAGGTCTCGAACGTCGGCACCGGCTGCGCTCAGCGCGAATTCGAGGATGTAGCCGAGGATGATCTGCTCGGTGAAGTCCTTCGATCCGACGGTGAACTCGGCACCTTCGAGCCCCTCGAGCGGAGTGATGCTGCCGGCCTCGACCGACAACGGCATCGCGCCGCCGGACTGCAATCCGCACCCCGTCAGCGCGAGAACGGTGGTGGCGCACAGCGCTGCGAGTCGTCGGGTGGTGCGCCGCATCAGCGGAGTCCTTTCGGTCCGAGGTAGGCCTCGGCGAGTGCGCCCAGCCAATCCACCAACAGCGCGAGTGCTACCGCGAGAACGGCACCCACGACGAGAATGAGTGGTTGGTTGAGCTTGTAGCCGGTGTCGATCAGAACGCCGAGCCCGCCTGCTCCGACGAGAAAGCTCAGAGTTGCGGTGCCGACGGCGAGCACGAGCGAGGTGCGCAGACCCGCCAGGATGAACGGAACCGCGAGCGGAAATTCGATGCGGCGCAGAATGCCCATGTTCGACATGCCCTGTCCGCGAGCGGCATCGATGTAGTTCGGCTCGACTGTCTGAAAGCCCAACATGGTGTTGCGCAGAACGGGGAGCAACGAATAGAACGCGATCGGGAGAACGCCGGTCCAGAAACCCGTTGCGCCCGTCCACAGGAACAACAACACCAGCAAGCCGACGGCCGGTGCGGCCTGCCCGATGTTCGCGATACCGATGAACAGTGGTGCAGCTTTGCGATACCCGTTGCGAGTCAGCAGAATTCCCAGAGGCACGGCGATGACGAGCACCAACGCGGTGACGACGAAGGTGATCAGCACATGCTCGAGAACCCTGGTGGAGATCGTGCTGATGTTGATCGTCTCGGCCTGCGTCGCGGTGAGGTCTCTGGTCAACGCGTAGACCAACAGAATCGCCACGATCACCAGCACCAGGGCCGGCTGGATGAGAAGACGAATTCGCTCGGCGCGCTTGGCAGTACGCGCGGCGTCCTTGGTCTCGTCGCCGGTATCGGCGAGTGTCGTCACGACGGAGTCCCAGCAGCTTCGCGCGGCTCGTCGTGATCGTTCGCGTGTTGCGACCGCAACGACTTGATGGTGTCGATCAGCACGTCGATGGTCACGGTGCCGACGTACTCGCCGCGATTGCCGGTGACGGTCGCCGTCGCATTGCCCTCGGACAGTAGAGCTTCCAGAGCATCCTGCAGGGTCGACTGGGTCGACACCAGTTCTCCCATCGGCACCCCGACGTCACGGAGGCTCCCCACACCCGCGAGGTGGCGTCGATCCGTCCACCGAATCGGGCGTCTACGGGAATCGACGATGATTCCCCAGGCTTCGGGATCCGATCCCAGCGCGGAGTTCATCGACTCCACCGAGTCGTCCTCGCCGAACACCGGCACGTCGGACAGCTCGATGTCGCGTACTCGCATCAACGTCAGCTGCTTCAACGCGGCTCCGGCTCCGACGAACCCGGCCACGGTGTCGTCGGCCGGGTTGGCGAGCACCGCCTCGGGGGTGTCGTACTGGAGGATCGTGGACTGGTTACCGAGCACGGCGATGCGGTCACCGAGCTTGACCGCCTCGTCGAAATCGTGCGTGACGAAAACGATGGTCTTGCCCAATTCTGCTTGCAGACGCATCAATTCGTCCTGCAGCAACCCGCGGGTGATGGGGTCGACGGCACCGAACGGTTCGTCCATCAACAGCACCGGGGGATCGGCGGCAAGAGCGCGTGCGACTCCGACGCGTTGCTGCTGACCGCCGGAGAGCTGCCGCGGATAACGCTGGCGATAGACCGCCGGATCGAGGCCGACGAGGTCCAGCATCTCGTCCGTGCGGTCGTCGATTCGCTTCTTGTTCCACCCGATGAGACCCGGCACCATCCCGACGTTCTGCGCAATCGTCATGTGCGGGAACAGGCCTGCCTGCTGAATGGAATAACCGATGGTGCGGCGCAACTCGTTCGGATCGATCGACAGTGCGTCCTTGCCACCGATCGTGATGCGGCCCGATGTCGGCTCGATCAGACGGTTGATCATGCGCATCGTCGTCGTCTTGCCGCAACCGGACGGCCCGACGAGTACGACGACCTCGCCCGCGGGGATGGTCATCGACACGTTGTCGACGGCAGCGAGCTTCTGCCCCGGGTAGCTCTTGGTCACGTTCTCGAGCACGATTTCCGCGCCGGAGACATTCGATGTACGGGTCGAGTCACTCACGGATACCCCTCGAGGTGGTCAGTTTGCCGATCAACACGTAGATCCCATCGAGGATCAACGCCAGCAGGACGATCAGGACAGTGCCGGTCAGAGCCTGCGGTAGAGCTGTGGGGCTACCCACGCGGGCGAGGCCCGAGAAGAGGAGGTTGCCGAGTCCGGGACCCTTGGCGTACGCGGCGATGGCGAGAATGCCCATGGCCATCTGCGTACTGACGCGCATGCCGGTGAGGATCGACGGCCACGCGAGTGGGATCTCGATGCGGCGCAACACCAGAGCGCGGCTCATTCCGATTCCGCGAGCCGCGTCGGCAACGGCCGGATCGACGGCTGCCAAGCCCACCACGGTGTTGCGGATGATGGGGAGAAGCGAGTACAGAACGAGTGCTGTCACAGTGGGTTTGACGCCCAGACCCAGCACCGGAATGAGAACTCCGAGCAGTGCGAACGACGGGATGGTGAGAACCGTACTCGCCAGGGCCGTCGCGACTGCGGAGCCCGCAGGGCTTCGGTACACGAGCACACCGATCGCCACCCCGATGACGGTTGCAATGACGACACATTGAATGACGGCCGACACGTGGAGATACGAATCGATCGCCAACTGCCTTCGCCGCCCGACAATGAAGTCCCACAGAGCGTCCATGCAGTTGTAGTCCTCTGTTCGGCTGAGCGCGGATGCTTTTCTGCACCCCGTCGTTACCCATTCAAACGTCAGGTGAACCCTTTTGCAGCGAAACGACGAAATGGCTTCGGCGACAAGCCCATTCGAACCGCGAACGCCCGACCGGGTCAGCCCGGTCGGGCGTTCGTGGACTATCGACGGGTCACCGACGAAAGATGACCCGAGAACTCACACGTCGTAGTAGAGCGAGAACTCGTACGGGTGCGGACGCAGGTTGACCGGAGCGATCTCCTGCTCACGCTTGAGCGAGATCCACGTCTCGATGAGGTCGGTGGTGAAGACGCCACCCTCGGTGAGGTAGTCGTGGTCGGCCTCGAGACGGTCGATGACCGCGTTGAGCGAGGTGGGTGCCTGAGGAATGTTCTTGGCTTCCTCGGGCGGCAACTCGTAGAGGTCCTTGTCGACCGGAGCCATCGGCTCGATCTTGTTCTTGATTCCGTCCAGGCCCGCCATCATCTGAGCGGCGAAGTTCAGGTACGGGTTGCCCGAGGAGTCCGGCGCGCGGAACTCGAGGCGCTTGGCCTTCGGGTTGTTACCGGTGATCGGGATGCGCACTGCCGCAGAGCGGTTGCGCTGGCTGTAGACCAAGTTGATGGGGGCCTCGTAGCCCGGCACCAGGCGGTGGTACGAGTTGATCGTCGGGTTGGTGAAGGCCAACAGCGACGGAGCGTGGTGCAGAATGCCGCCGATGTAGTGACGTGCCAGATCGGACAGTCCGGCGTATCCGGCCTCGTCGTGGAAGAGGGGCTTGCCGTCTTTCCACAGCGACTGGTGCACGTGCATGCCCGAGCCGTTGTCTCCGAACAGGGGCTTCGGCATGAACGTCGCGGACTTGCCGTTCTTCCATGCGGTGTTCTTGACGATGTACTTGAAGAGCTGCAGATCGTCGGCCGCGCGGAGCAGCGTGTTGAACTTGTAGTTGATCTCCTGCTGACCGCCGGTGCCGACCTCGTGGTGGGCACGCTCGAGCTCGAAGCCTGCGTTCTGCAGGTTGGTCGAGATCTCGTCACGCAGGTCGACGTAGTGGTCGTACGGTGCGACGGGGAAGTAGCCACCCTTGTAGCGGACCTTGTAGCCAAGGTTCGGTCCGCCGTCGGCCTCGGTCTCGGCTCCGGTGTTCCACCAACCCGAGGACGAGTCGAGCTCGTAGAACGCGCCGTTGGCCTGCGAGTCGAAGCGCACGGAATCGAAGATGTAGAACTCGGCCTCGGCACCGAAGAACGCGGTGTCGGCGATGCCGGTGCTGGCCAAGTACTCCTCGGCCTTGCGCGCAACGTTGCGCGGGTCGCGGCTGTACGCCTCACGCGTGAACGGGTCGTGGACGAAGAAGTCCATGTTGAGGGTCTTCGCGTTGCGGAACGGGTCGATCTGAGCGGTGGCGTAGTCCGGCAGCAGAATCATGTCGGACTCGTGGATCGACTGGAAGCCGCGGACGGACGAGCCGTCGAACGCGAGGCCGTCTTCCAGTGTGTCGGCCGTGAACGCCTTGGCAGCGATGGAGAAGTGCTGCTGTGCACCCGGCAGATCCGTGAATCGGATGTCGACGTATTCGATTCCTTCATCTGCGATGAACTTGATGACCTCTTGGGCCGTGGAAAACGCCACGCTTTTGCTCCTTAGTTGAGAGTCCGTCGAACTGACGGTATGGACTCGGTGTTGCCCGCCCGTCAAGCTCGTGTTTCGCCCGTGTTACACGTCGTGGTTCACGGTTGGCACGAACAACAGTACGTCCACCCGTTTTTCCGCGCGCCCGACCGCGCCTATCCTGGGAATCATGGCACGAATGACAGGGTCCTGGTTGTCCGGACCGGCGGCCGCGAACCCACGACCGCCGCAGAACTTCCGTGGGGAACAACTCGGTCTGCCCGCACAGGGCATCGGCGCACTCGCCGGAACCGGTCGTAGAGTCCTGGCGTTGCTACTGGACTGGATGATGGCCACCGGTGTGGCGTCGCTGATTCTCGGCGGTTACACCACCAGCGGGCTGATCTCGACGATCGTGCTGGCCGTGTGGTTCGTCGTAGGAATCGCGAGCGTCTCGCTGTTCTCGTTCACCCCGGGGCAATTCATCGTGGGAGTACAGGTGGGACGCATCGACGCCCATGCGCGAGTCGGTTTCGTCCGGGCATTGGTGCGCCAGCTCATTCTGCTGTTCGTCGTCCCGGCCGTGATCACCGATATGGACGGCAGGGGAATGCACGACCGCGCAACGGGAACAGCCCTGCTGCGGACCCGCTGAGGGGTCGACGCACCAGGGCTGTCGGTCGAAATACGGGTCAGCGACGCTTCATGGTCCGCTGAACGCCCTTCATCTTGGCCCCGCCGGGAATCGGTCCCTTGGGCATTGCCGGGCCACCCTTGGTGCCCAACGCGGCCAGCCGTGACTCGATGGTGTCCATACGCTTGCCGTCGATGTTCTTCGGCAACTTCGACAGGTACTTCTGCAAACCCGACAGTGGAATCTGGTTCTCCCCGTTGCCGACGATGATGTCGTAGATCGGGGTGTCGCCCACCAGCCGGGCGGTCTTCTTCTTCTCCTGGGCCAGCAGAGTCTTCACACGCTGCGGGGCACCCTCGGCAACGAGGATCACTCCCGGCTTTCCGATCACCCGGTGCACGGCATCGAGATGAGTGGTGCCTGCGATCGCATTGGTGACACGCCACGATCCCTGAAGATTGTCCAGGGCCCACGCCGCGGCACCGGCTTGACCGTCGGCCTTCTTGTACACGGACTTCTGGACCCGCCGGCCGAAGATGATGAACGCGACCAGCACGCCCAACAGGAGACCGATGGGGAGAAGGAACCACTGGAAGCCGAAGGCCAGACCGATCAGGAAGCCGATCAGCCCGAGACCGACCACCGCTCCGATCATCAGCGGAAGGAGAGCCTTGTCGTCCTTACGCTGCATTTGGAACGCCTGCCACAACTGGCTGCGCCGTTCCTTCGATGCCTGCTTGCGGGCTGCCTTGGCAGCCGCCTTTGCTTCCTTGCTGGGCTTTGCCGCTTTGCCAGCTTTACTGCCGTTCGCCATACCTCACAGGATACGGCCTGTGCCGACGCTCACGTGCATCGCGCCGCGTCGAGTGGATCGATCAGCGAGGAGCCAGCCGAGCCATCAACGAACTGGCCTCCTGAGAAGCTTCACCGCCGTCGGTGAGGTGGCTCATGCTCTCGGGCAGTTCGCGACCGTGGTGCGCCATGGCCTGCGCATAGAGGCGTCCGGCGCGGTACGAGGAGCGGACCAACGGGCCGGCCAGCACTCCGGCGAACCCGACCTCGGTGGCGTAGTCGGAGTGCTCGACGAACTCCTCCGGCTTGACCCACCGCTCGACGGGGTGGTGCCGCGGTGACGGTCGTAGGTACTGGGTGATCGTCAGAATGTCGCAGCCCGCCTCGTGCAGGTCGCGAATCGCTTCCTGGACTTCCTCGGGAGTCTCGCCCATGCCGAGAATGAGATTCGACTTGGTGACCAGACCGTCGTCACGCGCTGCGGTGATGACGTCCATCGACCGCTGATACCGGAAAGCCGGACGGATGCGCTTGAAGATGCGCGGCACGGTCTCGACGTTGTGGGCCAACACCTCCGGGCGGGAGGAGAACACCTCGGCCAGCTGGTCGGGCTTGGCGTTGAAGTCGGGGATCAGCAGCTCGACGCCGGTGTTGGGGTTGAGCCGCTTGATGTACCGGACGGTCTCTGCGTACAGCCACGCACCACCGTCTTCGAGGTCGTCGCGGGCAACTCCGGTGATCGTGGAGTAGCGCAGGCCCATGGCCTGCACACTCTCCGCCACGCGGCGAGGCTCGTCGCGATCGAGATCCTCGGGCTTGCCGGTATCGATCTGGCAGAAATCGCATCGACGGGTGCATTGTTCGCCGCCGATGAGGAAGGTCGCCTCGCGATCTTCCCAGCATTCGTAGATATTCGGGCAGCCGGCTTCCTCGCACACCGTGTGCAGACCCTCACGCTTCACAAGACCTTTGAGCTCGGTGTATTCCGGGCCCATCTTGGCTTTGGTCTTGATCCAGCTGGGTTTGCGTTCGATGGGGGTCTCCGCGTTTCGGATCTCGAGGCGGAGCAGCTTGCGTCCTTCTGGGGCCACAGTCACGCCAGCAATGCTACGCGCCGAACCGAACCGTCGTGAATTGCGGGTTCACCGTCGCGGTGGTGATCTCCGGGTGCTCGAGCTCGTGCTCTCTGACCGGCATCGATCCGTCCAACGCGGCCAGAACTGCCGTCGTGACCGACTCGAGTACCTCGGCGACCGGGACGTCTCGCCCCAGCTCGAGCGACAACGACGTCACACCGGCGTCGGCGATTCCGCACGGCACGATCGCATCGAAACCCGTCATCGCCGAATTGCAGTTGAGGGAGAAGCCGTGCAGGGTGACGCCGCGCTGAACTCGCACGCCGATGGCCGCGATCTTGCGCTCGGGTAGAAGCACGCCGTCGCGAACCTCGGACGCGAGCCACACCCCGGACCTGCCGTCCACCCGCCCGCATGCGATGCCGTTATCGGACACCACGGAGATCAGCGCCTCTTCGACTCGGCGCACGTACTTGACGACATCGATGGGCTGCGCCAGCGCGACGATGGGGTAGCCGACCAGCTGACCCGGCCCGTGCCAAGTGATCTTGCCGCCGCGGTCCACCTCGACCACAGGGGTACCGTCGCGCGGCATGTCCTCTTCCGAGGTGCGCCGCCCGGCGGTGTACACGGAAGGGTGCTCGAGCAACAGCAACGTATCCGGGCCCCGATTGTCGGCGCGGGCGTCGGCCAGTTCCCGCTGGAGAGCCCACGCCTGGGTGTACTCGACGGTGCCCAGTTCTCGCACCACGACCGGTTCGCGGCTCGCCCGGGCCGAGTCGGTGCCGGTGGCCTGATTCGACGGGGCGTTCACGTCACTCATGAACCGAAACGCTACGCCGGGTCATGAGCCGACAGCCACCCGCAGTGCTTCGCCCACGGTGTTGTGCTCGAAGGTGTAGCCGGCGTCCTCGAGTGCCTTCGGAATGGCTCGCGGCCCGGTGAGGATCGCCTCCTCGGCAAACTCTCCGATGACCGCCTTCAGGGCGAACCCGGGCACCACCCATGGTGCCGGACGATGCACCGCTCGGGACATCGCACTGTTGAACTGGGCGTTGGTCACCGGCGTCGGCCCGACCATGTTGACCGGTCCGCGCAACGCATCGTTCTCGATACCGTGGACGATGGCACCGATTTCGTCTTCCAACGAGATCCATGGAAAGTATTGACGGCCACTGCCCAATCGACCACCGAGCGCGAACAGGTACAGCGGGCGAAGCTTGCCCAGCATTCCGCCGCGCTGTGACAACACCACACCGCTGCGCAACAGGATCGTACGAACTCCGGCCTCCGACGCCGCAGCCGTGGCGTTCTCCCAGTCTCGGCACACCTCGGCAAGAAATCCGTCTCCTACCGGAGCAGTCTCGTCGACCACGCGGTCGCCGGTGTCACCGTAGAAATTGACGCCGCTGGCATTGATCAGGGTGGGGACACCCGCGTCGGCCGCCGCCGACGCGATCACCTCGGTCGGCGCTATGCGACTGTCGCGTACCAGTTGTTTGTACGCACCGGACCATCTCTTGTCGCCGATGCCGACACCACACAGATTGACGACCGCATCGGCACCGGCCAGCACAGCGGGGTCGATACTGCCGTGCGACGGGTCCCACTGCGACTCGTCCGGTCCCGCCGGTGAGCGTCGGACCAGTCTGGTGACGTCGTGGCTGCGGCCGCGCAGAGCTGCAACGAGAGCTGTGCCGATCAAGCCTGATGAACCTGCAATGACTACGCGCATGTGAACGAAAGCCTCCTTGACGCACTCCGGGGCACCATTCGCGAACGAATGATGCCCCGGATGCTCTGTCCGTGCCCCTGGTGAACGAGACCCCGATGCGAATGTTTCGCGCTCCTACGAGAATACGTGGCGCGACACTCGCCGGTTGTCTACAGACCCAGATCGGCCTCGAACGATGCCACTTCGAGACGCTGCTTGATGGTCGTCAGGAAGCGTCCTGCGTCGGCTCCGTCCACCAACCGGTGGTCGTAGGTGAGCGGCAGGTAGCACATCGAGCGAACACCGATCGACTCGTTGCCCGAGTCGTCCTTGACGACGACGGGACGCTTGACGATCGCACCCGTACCCAGCATGGCCGCCTGCGGCGGAACCAGGATCGGGGTGTCGAACAGCGCGCCCTGGCTGCCGATGTTGGTGATCGTGAACGTGCCACCGGACAGCTCGTCGGGCTTGAGCCCACCCGAACGGGCGCGAGTGGCGATGTCGTTGATCGCGCGTGCCAGTCCGGCCAGCGACAGGTCGCCGGCATTGTGGATGACGGGGGAGAGCAGGCCCTGCTCGGTGTCCACCGCGATGCCCAGGTGGACATCGGCGTGGTACGTGATCTCCTTCGCGTCCTCGTTGATGCTGGCGTTGACGTTCGGGTGAGCCTTGAGTGCTTCCACGACCGCCTTCGCGAAGAACGGCAGGTACGTCAGGTTGACGCCCTCGTTCTCGGCGAACTTCGCCTTCGCCTTGGTACGCAGGCCGGCGATCTTCGTCACGTCGACCTCGAAGGTCTGCGTCAGCTGAGCAGAAGTCTGCAGCGACTCACGCGTCTTCTTCGCGGTGATCTGACGAATTCGGTTGATCTTCTGCGTGGTGCCGCGCAGGTGTGCGAGCTCGGGACGAACTCCCGCGGTCGCCGGTGCTGCGGGCTTCGACGCTGCGGTGGGTGCCGCGGCCTCAGCCGGAGCAGCGGGAGCCTTCTTGGCCTCGGCTGCAGCGAGAACGTCCTGCTTGCGGATGCGTCCACCCACGCCGGTGCCCTTGACGGACGACAGATCGACGTCGTTGTCCGACGCCAACTTGCGGACCAAGGGAGTCACGTACGGGCTCGAATCGCCCGACGGTGCCGATTCCTTCGCGGGAGCGGCCTTGGGGGCTTCCTGCTTCGGCTCAGGCTTCGGCTCGGCCTTGGGAGCTTCCTTCTTGGGGGCTTCCTGCTTCGGCTCGGGCTTCGGCTCTTCCTTGGGCTCTTCGGCCTTCGGAGCCTCGGGCTCCGGACTTGCCTCGGGCTCGGGGGCCTTCTCGGCGGGTGAGCCGGAACCGATGACTGCAAGCTGGCCGCCGACGGCCACGGTGTCGTCTTCCTCGGCGGAGATCTCGAGCAGGGTGCCTGCGACCGGAGACGGGATCTCGGTGTCGACCTTGTCGGTGGACACCTCGAGCAGCGGCTCGTCCACTGCAACCTCGTCGCCGACGGCCTTGAGCCAGCGCGTCACGGTGCCCTCGGTGACGGACTCACCCAACTCGGGCATCGTCACCGGGGTGCCGGATCCGGACGAGTCGGAGGAGCTGGAAGAGGCACTCGCTGCGGGAGCTTCCTGCTCGGCCTGCGGCTCGGGCTCGGCCGCGGGAGTGGGCTCCTCGGCAGGCTCTTCCGGTGCCGATTCCTCGGCGGGAGCGGCATCCTCGGCGGGTGCGTCGGACGAGGAGGACTCGTCCGCGTCACCGATCTGAGCGAGCTCGCCACCGATCTCGACGGTGTCGTCTTCCTGAGCGACGATCTTGGTGAGAACACCGGCAGCAGGCGACGGGATCTCGGTATCGACCTTGTCCGTGGAGACTTCGAGCAATGGCTCGTCGACTTCGACGGTGTCGCCTTCTTGTTTGAGCCACCTCGTGACAGTTCCCTCGGTGACACTCTCACCGAGAGCTGGCATCTGGACGGAGAAGGCCATGTCTGTTGACTCCTCGACAGTTGTATGCGGGTGATGTAGTTCTTACGACTTGTGGTCGCAGACCATTGTGCTGGCGGAACAGGGTTCATGGACGAGAGTTGGGTGATTCGGTTCGACGGAGGCACCGGTGCGATCGACACTCACCGAGCACGTTCGGCTCGATCCAGCGCCCACGTCGACACTCCCTCTCGGCAACTCACTTACTCACTTCACGAGCCTTGGTTCACAATCAAGAGAGCTGAACCCTCTAATGTCATCCTTCCATTGATGTCGCCTCGCCGTTCCCCTAGGGCGTGCAACACGCCTGTCGAACTGGTGGGTAACAAAGATCCGGCACCGAAACTCGGACTTCGCCGGCCGTACGAAAGAGGAGTTCGCGTGGGATTGTTCGATCGATTCAAGTCGAGCGGTGGGGGCGCGAAACGGGCACCCGAAGGCTCGGTTGCCCAGTACCTGGCCGATTGGACCTCGACACGAATCGGCGTCGAGGCCTACGTGGAACCCAAAACGACGGTCACGCCGCTCACGGTGGTTCTGGTCGCGAACGACGGTGAGTGGACGCGTCGACCGCTCGATGAAAAATATGTACGAAAGATCGGATCGGACCTGAAGATTCCGGTGTACGACGTCCGCAAGACGGGCTATCCGCAGCGGATGCGTGATCACGACGCTCGGCAGAAGCTGATTCGGCAGCGCGAACAACAGCAGCGCGACAGCTGACGCCGTCCGTGCGCGAGGGCATGGGGCCTCGCGCACGGACGGGAGACGATCAGCCGTTATCGGCGATGTCCTCGAGAACCGCGAACATGGTTCGGACCGGAACCCCGGTGCCGCCCTTGCCGGTGTAGCCGAACGGACCACCGGTGTTGTATGCCGGGCCCGCGACATCGATGTGAGCCCATTCCACGCCCTCGGCGACGAATTCCTTCAGGAACAGAGCGGCCGCGAGCATGCCACCTGCTCGACCGTTGGTGACGTTCGCGAGATCTGCGATCTTGGAGTCGAGTTCGCGGCGAATCTCCTTCGGCAACGGCATGGCCCATCCGTTCTCGCCGATCGCCTGCGAGATTGCTGCGACGCGGTCGCGGAAGTCGTCGGTACCCATCACGCCGGGAGTCCTGTTGCCGAGTGCGACGACCTGAGCGCCCGTCAGCGTCGCGGTGTCGATCAGGTAGTCCGGATCGTCCTCGCAGGCCCGCACGATCGCGTCGGCGAGTACCAAGCGGCCCTCGGCGTCGGTATTGATCACCTCGACGGTGATGCCGCCGTACTGGGTGAGCACATCGCCGGGGCGCTGAGCGGTGCCCGACGGCATGTTCTCCGCCATCGGGACGGTGGCGATGACGTCGAGCGGCAGACCGACCTTGGCGGCGAGCACCACCGTGGCGATGACCGCTGCCGCACCGCCCATGTCCGAGGTCATGTTCTCCATGCCGGCAGCAGGCTTGATGGAGATGCCGCCGGTGTCGAACGTGATTCCCTTACCGACGAGGGCAACCTTCTTCGCGCCGCGCTTGCCTCCCGAGTGCGTCAGGCGCACGAGCCGAGGCAGTCGGGACGATCCCTTGCCCACTCCGTGAATGCCGCCGTAGCCACCCTTCTCGAGGGCTTTGTCGTCGAGAATCTCGACCTCGAGGCCGGCCGCCTTGCCCAGCGCCTTGGCCTGAGCCGCGAACTCCTCCGGGTAGAGATGGCTGGGCGGAGTGTTGACGAAATCCCTTGCGACAGCCACTGATTCGGCTATCGCGATCGACCTCTCCAATTCGCGCTTGGCATCCTTGGAGCGAGTGTCGGGCACCAACAACTCGATGCGAGTCACCGGAAGCGCAGACGGCTTCGGTGCCGAGAGAGCCGACTTGAACTCGGCGAACTGGTACGCGCCGAGGAAGAAGCCCTCGGCAGCCGCACCCAGATCGAGCGCCGAGAGCGTCGTGGCCGCCGTCTCGACACCGGACAGCGCGCGAGCCGCGGTGCCGGCCGAGTGACGAATGCGTTCACTGTCGATGTCGGCGGCGTTGCCGAGGCCCACGGCCAACACACTCGCCACGGCCAGACCGGCCGGAGCCGGAATACGCACTACTTCGTCGGCCTTGCCGGTGGCACCGACGGCTTCGAACGCGTCGAGCAATTCGGTGGCGATCGCATCGTCGGAAATGTCGTCGGTGATGGAGAGTTCGAGGCCGTCGTCACTCGTGCTCAATGCGACGACGAGTACGTCGACTTTCTTACCGAGCTTGCCCGCGAGAACCAGGTCGGGTCCGAGAGTGCGGGTGAGCGTCGAGGGGGAAGGCACGTGGCTGCTCCTGTAGGGGTTGACGTGTATGTCCCTCGATCCTAATGACGGTCGGCGGCGTCGACGATCGAGGGACGTACCGGGGCGACCGACCTGAGACGCTCCGCAAGGTGAGCTAGCGTGGCCGCCATGACCGACACCGAGTTGATCGAAGGACCACTCCACGCCGTGCACACCGAACTCGGCGCGACGTTCGCACCGTTCGGTGGATGGACCATGCCGGTCTCGTACGCCGGCGTCGTCGTCGAGCACACGGCAGTGCGTGAAACGGTGGGTCTGTTCGACGTCGGCCACCTCGGCAAGGCGTCGGTGACCGGCCCCGGGGCCGCCGCATTCGTGAACTCCGTCCTCACCAACGACCTGGCCAGGATCGAACCGGGCAAAGCGCAATACACGCTGTGCTGCACCGAGTCCGGTGGCGTCGTCGACGACCTGATCGCCTACTTCGTCTCCGACGAGGACGTGTTTCTGGTACCCAATGCTGCGAACACGGCAGCTGTGGTCGACGCGATGGCTGCCGCTGCCCCCGCCGGGGTCTCGGTGGTGAACCGGCACCGCGAGTTCGGAGTGCTGGCCGTGCAGGGGCCCAAGGCGTCCGAGGTTCTGCAGGAACTGGGTCTACCGACCGATATGGACTACATGGCATTCGAGGACGCCACCTGGAACTCGCTGCCTGTCCGGGTCTGCCGCACGGGTTACACCGGCGAACAGGGCTACGAGCTGATCCCGTCTGCCGACGACGTGAAACCGTTGTTCCTGGCGCTGCTGGCTGCGGTGCGGTCTCGGGACGGTCAGGTGTGCGGGCTCGGAGCGCGCGACACGCTGCGCACCGAAATGGGGTACCCGCTGCACGGACACGAACTGGCGCAGGACATCTCGCCCCTCGAAGCACGATGCGGCTGGGCGATCGGGTGGAACAAGGACTCGTTCTGGGGCAAGGACGCATTGACCGCCCAGAAGGCAGACGGTCCGGCACGGATTCTGCGCGGGCTCAGAGCTCTCGATCGCGGCGTTCTACGCCCCGGTCTCACCGTGCGCGCGTCGGGACGCGATCTCGGAACGACGACCTCCGGCACTTTCTCGCCCACTCTCAAGGTCGGTATCGCCCTTGCACTCCTCGACGCGCAGGCCGCTCCCGCGGTGGGTTCGGAGGTCGAGGTCGACGTTCGAGGCCGCGCCCTGCGCTGCGAAGTGGTCGCACCGCCGTTCGTCGTCGCCAAGACCAGGTGACCGCGTGAGACCGCCACGAACCCCACGATAGGATTCCCGGCATGACAGGTGTTTCCGAATTCACGTATGTGCAGCATCCTTCGCCCGCAACCTCCGCGGCGCGTGACGCGGTACTTGCTGCGCCCGGATTCGGAAAGCACTTCACCGACCACATGGTCAGCATCGACTACACCCGCGACGGCGGCTGGCACGATGCGAGGATCACCCCGTACGGTCCGATCGAGCTCGACCCCGCGGCGATGGTCCTGCATTACGGCCAAGCGATCTTCGAGGGCCTGAAGGTCTACCGCCAGCCCAACGGCGATCTGTCCACGTTCCGGGTGCAGTCCAACGCCGAACGATTCCGTACCTCGGCCAAGCGGCTCGCCATGCCCGAGATGCCGGACGAGTTGTTCATCGGCTCTATCGAGAAGCTGCTCGAGCTCGATCACGAGTGGGTCCCGGCGGCGGGCGGCGAGGACGCGCTCTATCTACGGCCCTACATGTTCTCCACCGAAGCCGGTCTGGGCGTGCGCCCCGCCGACGCGTATCGCTACATGCTGATCGCCTCACCCGCAGGCGCGTACTTCCCACGTGGCGTCAAACCGGTGAGCGTGTGGTTGTCCACCGAATACGTCCGCGCAGCACCGGGCGGCACCGGTGCCGCGAAGTTCGCAGGCAACTACGCCGCCTCCCTCCTCGCGCAGGCGCAGGCCAGCGACGAGGGCTGCGATCAGGTGGTCTGGCTCGACGCCACCGAGCGCCGCTACGTCGAAGAGATGGGCGGCATGAACCTGTTCTTCGTCTTCGGCTCGGGTTCCGACGCCCGGTTGGTGACGCCCTCGCTGTCCGGATCGCTGCTTCCCGGAATCACGCGCGACTCGCTGTTGGCCTTGGCGACGGACTCCGGCATCCCCGTCGAAGAACGACGGATCTCCACCGACGAGTGGCGCAAGGGTGCCGAAGCGGGCGAGATCACCGAGGTGTTCGCTTGCGGCACAGCAGCTGTCATCACCCCGGTGGGCAGCGTCAAATCCACCGACGGTTCTTTCGAGATCGCAGGCGGAGAACCCGGTGAGATCACGCTCGCACTGCGAGACACCCTCACCGGCATCCAGCGCGGCACCTTCGCCGATACCCACGGCTGGATGACCAAGCTCCGCTGATCAGCTGCCGATCAACAGGCCCACCGCGGCCGACGCCGTAGTGGTCTCGATTGCGGCACCGAGAACATCGCCCGAGAGGCCACCGAAGCGTCGGACGCAGTGTCGAACGGCAAACACCGACAGTGTCAGGACCGCGACGACGACCAGCGGCCCTTGCCAGGGTCGATCGGGTTGCGCGAAGACCGACGCAGCTGCTGCCGCAATCACCCACAGCGTCAGGACGGCGTTGGACTGCGTTCCGGCCACGAGGGCGCCGAAGCCGCCCGACGTCGATGCGTCGATTCCCTTGCGGCAGGCCAGGACTGCCGCCACCCGGGCAGTCACCGCGACCACGACGACAGCCCACCACAGTCGCTCCTGCGCGAGTTGACCCAGACTCGCGGCCTGAATCGCCGACGTCAAAGCGATGGCCGCCACCCCGAACGGTCCGGCACTACCGGACTTCATGACCTCCCGCGCACGTTCGGGCGGGCCGTAACAGCCGAGCCCGTCGGCGGTGTCGGCCAACCCGTCGATATGCATCCCGCGCGTCAGCAGCGCGGCGGCGGCAACGGCGATGAGGCCGCACAGGATTGCCGACAGCCCGGCAACCGTCGTCGCCCACAGCAGTGCCGAACACACGCACCCGAGGACGAGACCGACCAGGGGAGCGTGCGCTATCGCGCGACCGGCGCGGATCCTGTCGACCTGCGACGGGCCACGCACGGGCAGCACCGTCAACCACGAGAACGCGAGCACCAGACCCTCGGCCCGCAGCCTCACGGTCAGCGGACTTCGGGGTCGCCGGTGCTGACGCCGGCGTCGGCGAACGTTGCCATCGAATTCAACGTGTCGACTCCCGCACGAACGAGCGGCAAGGCCGTCAACGCGCCGGAGCCTTCACCGAGTCGCATCGACAGCTCCACCAACGGCTCGAGTCGCAAGTGCCGCAAGGCAAGTGAATGGGCGGGCTCGGCCGAACGATGCCCGGCGACCCACCAGGCGCTGGCACCGGCCGCACCGTCCTCCGCCACCAGTGCTGCTGCTGTGACGACGAGACCGTCCAGGATCACCGGGGTACGCCGATGCGCCGCCTGCGCGAGGAAGCCGGCGAGGGCAGCGATGTCGGCACCACCGGCCACCCGCAGCAGGTCGGTGGGATTCTTGGCGACCGGCCGAGCCCGCCGCATCGCGTCCCGGATCGCAGCGGTCTTCCTGATCCACCCGGCGTCGTCGATTCCGGTGCCGCGGCCGACGGCAGCGACCGGTTCGGCATCGGTGAGGGTGGCGATCAATACGGTTGCGGGCGTGGTGTTTCCGATGCCCATGTCGCCTGCGACGAGAAGGTCCGCACCAGCGTCGACCTCCTCGTCCGCGATGGCAGCGCCGGCGGCGACGGCGGCGCGCACCTCGTCCTCGCTCAGTGCGTCCTCGCGGTCGATGGAACCACTCGAGCGCCGAATCTTGAAGGCCGACACCGACGGATCGGTGTCGGCGTCGACAGCGATGTCGACCACCCGAACAGTGGCCCCGGCGATGGTCGCGAGGACGTTGACCGCAGCACCGCCCGCGCGAATGTTCTCGACCATCTGCGCCGTGACCTCGGGCGGGTAGGCGGACACTCCATGAGCGGCGACGCCGTGGTCGCCGGCGAAGACGACGACACGGACGCGCTCGAAGGACGTCGGCGGACTGACGTCTTGGCAGGCGGCGATCCACTCGCCGAGCGTCTCGAGACGGCCGAGGCTACCGGCCGGCTTGGTCAACCGACCTTGCCGCTCGGCAGCTTCGTACCGCGCGGAATCGGACGGCGAAGGCACCGGTCGAAACGGTGAGGCTGCCGGGATCTCGTCCACAGGAGTTGTCACACTGGGCCTTTCGCGGTCAGGGAATCCGCCGGTGGTTCTTTGAGGGTCAGCGCGAGGCCCGCGACGACCAGCAGAACCCTGTCACACACGTGCGCGAGACGCGCATTGAGGACACCGAGCTCGTCACGGAACAGTCGACCCGAACGCGACTCGGGAACGACGGACATGCCGACCTCGGGGCTGACGATCACGAGAGTCGACCTGCAGTCCGAGACCGCCGCGATCAAGTCGTCCACGGCCGGAGCAATCGTCCCGCGAGGCAGGTCCCAGGCCGCTGCGTCGTCGAGCATTCCCGTCAGCCAGGTGCCCAGATCGTCGACCATCGTGGTGCCGCCCCAGGGCTGAGCCACCACCGCCGCCAGCCCGGTGACGGTTTCGACCGTGGTCCACTCGGGCGGACGCGACGCACGATGGAGTTCGATGCGCTGCTCCCAGTCTTCGTCGGACGCATCGCGCTGTCCGGTCGCGACGTAACGGACCGGGCGGGTCGTGACCAACGATTCTGCGTGCGCGGACTTACCGGATCTGGCTCCGCCGAGGACGAGCGTTCGAGACGGCACGGCCACCGACGTCAGACGGCCTCGCCGGCGCTCACTCGCGGCTTGGGGGCACGCATCTTCCGAATCTGCGACGCCCGTACGAAGGCGTACCAGCCGATTTTGAAGCCGCCGTCGGGAGTGTCGGGGAACCGGACGCGAATGCGGTTGTTGATCATCTTGCCGAGGTAGATGCCCTCGCCGACCATGAACAGCATCATCACGAACATGCCGAGAGTGACGTACTGCTGTACCTGCGGCTGCAGGAACAGCGCAAAGATGAGAATGAGAGCGAGCGGCATGAACAAGCCGACCAGATTGCGCCGCGCATCGACGATGTCGCGAACGTAGGCACGCACCGGGCCCTTGTCGCGAGGCAGCAGATACTTGTCGTCGCCCGCGAGCATGCGCGCCCGACGCTCCGCAGCTGCTGCACGCCGTTCGTTCGAGGCAGCCTTACGGTCTTCCTTGCTGCCCTTGTTCGCCTTGCGGCGCTCTCGTGCCTCTTTGCTCGTCAGGGGAGCCGGAGCGACCGGCCCGCGGCGGCGGGCCTCGGCGTCACGGCGCTTGGGGGTCGGTCGGCCTTTGCCGAGAGACACCGGCGAGGTCGCCTCGCCGGCGGACACAGTCGACTCGGGCTCGTTCGAGTCCTGTCCGTCCGAATTGTCAGAGTTTCCACGGCGTAGCAGCTTCACGCAACCAGAGTATGGGATGAGCGGAGGCACTCGAACACCGGCCAGGTCAGCGGCGCAGCACCGGATGCTGTTCGGGCACTGCGGTCCTACACTTCCGAGAATGCGAGTGATGATTGCGCCGGACTCCTTCGGGGACACCCTGACTGCCGCAGATGCAGCCGCCGCCATTGCCAGAGGATGGGCGGGCGTCCGGAGCGGTGACGAGCTGGAACTGGCACCCCAATCCGACGGTGGACCGGGGTTCGTCGAGGTACTGGCCTCGCGCATCGGCACAATCCACGTCGCCGACGTGGATGGACCGCTCGGGACGCCGGTGCAGGCCCGCTGGCTGCTCGACGGCACGGTGGCGTACATCGAATCGGCTCAGGCCTGCGGGCTGCACCTCGTCGACGGTCCGCTGACTCCGCAGTCGGCGCTGAAGGCGAACAGCTACGGCGTCGGCCAGCTGCTGAGCGAGGCGTTGAACAGTGGTGCCACGTCGATCGTCGTCGGACTCGGCGGGAGCAGTTGCACCGACGGCGGACGAGCGATGATCCGCGCACTCGGCGGGCTGGGGTCGGCAATCGAACGGTTCTCGGGAATCGACCTCGTCGCCGCGTCGGACGTGGAGAACCCCCTGCTCGGCGATGCCGGTGCTGCTCGGGTGTTCGGGCCGCAGAAGGGTGCCGATACCGAGACGGTCGAGCGACTCGAAGAACTGAACGCCGACTGGGCTGCCGTTCTGTCGGCTGCGGGCCACGACGTGGCAGACCGTCCCGGTGCGGGTGCCGCGGGCGGGATGGGGGCGGCCCTGTTCGCCCTCGGTGGCAGGCAGGTGCCGGGTGCTGCCGTGGTGGCGGAACGAACCGGTCAGCGGGAACTCCTGGACTCCGTCGACCTGGTGTTGACCGGGGAGGGAAAGTTCGATTCGCAGTCGCTGCGAGGCAAGTTGGTGACCAGAATCGCCGCTGCAGGCGGTGCCACCGGAATCGAGACCGTGGTGCTCGCCGGCCAGGTGACGTTGAGCAAGGACGACTTGGCGTCGGCCGGTATCTCGGCCGCTCATTCGATCAGCGAGTTCGCCGGGTCTGTGGAGGTGGCCATGACCGATGCGGCCAATCAGCTCGAAAAGCTGGCCGCGCACGTGGCGGGGAGTGCTGTTGCCGGGCCCTCGAACAGGGGCGGCGCGCGCAAGGAATAGAGCAACCCGGAGTACGGTTGAGTTTGTTCACGGGTTTGGTACGACTGATAGGGAGAGCCCATGACCGTTTCGAATGAGACCACAACGACCGAAACCACGGCGCACAAGGTCACCATGACGGAGACCGCTTCGGCCAAGGCCAAGGCGTTGCTGGATCAAGAGGGCCGCGACGACCTCGCGCTGCGCATCGCTGTACAGCCCGGTGGGTGTGCAGGACTGCGTTATCAGCTTTTCTTCGACGACCGAAGCCTCGACGGCGACCTCGCGGTCGACTTCGGCGGCGTCACCCTCGCAGTCGACCGGATGAGCGCTCCCTACGTGGAGGGTGCATCCATCGACTTCGTGGACACGATCGAGAAGCAGGGCTTCACGATCGACAACCCGAACGCGACCGGATCGTGCGCGTGCGGCGACTCGTTCAACTGAGCTGACTTGCTCTCGACTGTGACCGATACACGTATTCGTGTATCGGTCACAGTCGTGTCTGCTCGTCGGTCATCCAGAACTTCACTCCGAAAGGCTCTTCTTCGTGACTCTCGCGGTATCCGGCTCGATTGCAACCGACCATCTGATGCGATTCCCCGGTCGGTTCGCCGAGCAGATCGTCGCCGATCAGCTCGCGAACATTTCGCTGAGCTTCCTGGTGGACGACCTGGTCATCCGTAAAGGGGGAGTGGGCGGAAACATCGCCTACGCACTCGGGGTCCTCGGCGGCTCTCCGCTCCTCGTCGGAGCCGTGGGGCCGGACTTCGCCGAGTATCGGACCTGGCTCGAAGAGCACGGAGTCGACTGCAGTGGCGTCAGTGTGTCTGCCACCGCGCACACAGCACGCTTCGTCTGCACCACCGACGAGGACATGGCGCAGATCGCGTCGTTCTATCCCGGTGCCATGAGCGAAGCCCGCGACATCTCCATCGACGCGCTGGCCGCACAGCACAAGCTCGATCTCGTGCTGATCGGGGCCAACGATCCGGATGCGATGACCGCCCACACGGACCAGTGCCGCGCGGCAGGTGTTCCCTTTGCCGCCGACCCGTCCCAGCAACTCGCGCGACTCGACGCCGCACAGGCCACCGACCTGATCGACGGGGCGGCCTACCTGTTCACCAACGAATACGAATGGGCACTGCTCAAGCAGAAGACCGGGATGTCCGACGCCGATATCGCGGACAAGGTGGACCTGCGGGTCACCACGCTGGGCAAGCGGGGCGTAGATATCGTCGAAAAGGGCGGGAAGCATACCCACATCGGTGTCGTGCCCGAGACGAGCAAGGTCGATCCCACCGGAGTGGGCGACGGGTTCCGTGCCGGGTTCCTCACCGGCCACCTCGCCGGAGCGAGCATCGAACGAGCTGCTCAACTCGGTTCTCTGGTAGCCGTGCTGGTCCTCGAGACCACCGGAACGCAAGAATGGAGTCTCAACCGCGACGACGCGATCAAGCGCTTGAGCGCGGCGTACGGTGCCGAAGCCGGCGAGGAGATCGGCGCGCTGCTGCCCGCCTGAGATCGGCTCCCCCCCCAGCGGGATCAATGCGGCTTTGTTGCAATCTGAGCAACTGAAATCCACATTGATCCCGGGGAGACGGGTGTACCAGTCAGATGTTGACCGGGTACTCCGGTTCGGCGATCTGCGGCACGATGCGCTTCTCCACGAAGATCCCGTGCCACACCATGAAGATCAGCAGCGTCCACAGGCGACGGCTGTGATCCGATTTGCCTGCCCGATGGTCGTCGAGCATGGCGACGATGGCGGCCTTGTTCAGAAGGTGATCGGTCTGTGACTCGGCGATCTGCTGGTGAGCCCAGTCGAAGAGTTCGGTACCGCGCAGCCAGTGGCGCAGTGGCACCGGAAAACCGAGCTTGGCGCGGTGCAGAACATGACCGGGAACGATGCCTTCCAGCGCCTGGCGCAGCGCGTATTTGGTAGTGCTCTTGGTGATCTTCTGCTCCAGTGGCAACTTCTCTGCCACGCGATAGACCTCGGAATCGAGGAACGGGACGCGCAGCTCGAGCGAGTTCGCCATGGTGATCTTGTCGGCCTTGACCAGAATGTCGCCACGAAGCCAGGTGAACAGGTCCAAATGCTGCATACGAGCCACGGGATCCCACCCCTGCGACTGCGCGTAGATGGGCGCGGTGACGTCCTGATGCGTCCACTCCGAACGGAACTCACGCAGCACCGATCGCAACTGCGCGTCGTTGAAGCTGCGTGCGTTGCCGTAGTAGCGCTCCTCGAGGGTCATCGATCCTCGGTGCAGCAAGCTCTTGCCGCGCGTGCCTTCGGGAATGCGCTCGCTCAACGATCCGGCTGCGCGGCGTAGAAATGCGGGTAGAGACTCGAACGGCTTCAACGACAGCGGCTCGCGGTAGATGGTGTAGCCGCCGAACAGTTCGTCCGCACCCTCTCCGGACAGCACGACCTTGACGTGTTTGCGAGCTTCTTTGGCGACGAAGTAGAGCGGTACGAGCGCCGGATCGGCCACCGGGTCGTCCAGGTACCAGACGATCTCGGGAATGGACGCCGCGAACTCTTCCGGTCCGACCACTTTCACGATGTGCCGAGCACCTATCGCGGCTGCCGACTCCGCTGCAACGTCGACCTCGGAGTAACCCTCGCGCTCGAAGCCGGTCGTGAAGGTGATCAAGTTCGGATTGTGTCGAATCGCCAGTGCCGCGATGGCCGTGGAATCGATGCCGCCCGAGAGGAAGGAACCGACGGTCACGTCGGCTCGCATGTGCTTGGCGACCGAATCTTCGAGCGCCTCGGCAATCTCCTGGTAGCGAGCCTTCTCGCTGCCGGGAGCGAAAGGCTTCACCGGGAACGTCGGTGTGAAGTATCGGGTGATCTTCGGCGGCGTACCGGGGGAGAGGGTGGCGTAGCAACCCGACTCGAGCCGCCTGATCCCCGCGTGCAGCGTCTCCGGTTCCGGGACGTACTGAAGCACGGTGTAGTGCTCGATGGCCCGCGGGTCGAGGTCGAGATCGACGCCCAGCAGCTCCATCAGTTCGAGAACGCTCTTCTTCTCACTGCCGAACGCGGTTCCACCCGGGCCCGTGGCGTAGAACAACGGCTTGATGCCGAAGGGATCGCGCGCGATGAACATCTCGCGAGTCTCGGTGTCCCAGATGGCGAAGGCGAACATTCCTCGCAGACGTTGCACGGCGGAAGCGCCCCAGTAGTGAAATGCCGCGACGATCGACTCGCTGTCACCTTCGGTGGCGAATTCTGCACCGTGATCGCGCGCGAGCTCCGCACGCAACTCGAGGTAGTTGTAGATCTCGCCGTTGAACACCAACGCGTACCGGTCGGGTGAACCCGGAGGTCCCCACCGCATCGGCTGATGCGAGTGTTCGATGTCGATGAACGAGAGTCGATTGAAGCCGTATACGACGTCGTCGTCGTGCCAGGTGCCACCGGGCTCGTCCGGGCCTCGATGGCGCATGCAGTGAGTCGCCGAGCTCACCAGCTCGACGCCGGCGGCGGTCGTTCCGTGAGATGTCAGTACTCCGAGCAGTCCACACACAGCGTCTGCTACCTCTTCTCGCAGTTGGGGACAATGCCGGGGGCCGGATCTCCGCGTGTCGTCAGCGGGACGGTCGATCAGCAACCGAGTATGCCGCAGACACGCTCGAACCTAGGTAACGACCCAAGGGTGGCTCCGCGTCAGCTTTGGTCTACGCTGCGTAGTACTCGGGCATCTCCATGTGGAAGCCCTTATTCTTCAGTGGTGGGCAATCAGGAAGGCGTGAACGTGGCGCATAGTCGGATCCTTCGGCGAGCGGGGCTGACAGCATTTCTCGGTGTAGCCGCGTTGATGCTGTCGGGCTGTTCCATCAGCAGTGACAACGTACTCAATTTCGGTTTCGCCTCGGGCGTCACTCCGCAGGGACGACGCATCGGCGACCTGTGGACCTGGTCGGTCATCGCCGCCCTGGTCATGGGCATCGTCGTGTGGGTCTTGATCTTCTGGGTGGTGCTCTTCCACCGTAAGAAGAAGAGCTCCCCGGAGTTCCCGCGTCAGACCGCGTACAACGTTCCGCTAGAGCTGTTCTACACGGCGGTTCCGTTCGTGATCATCGCCGTGCTCTTCTACTTCACCGTCGTGGTGCAGAACTACGTCGACGAGAAGCAGGCAGATCCCGACGTCCAGGTCGACGTGACCGCATACCAGTGGAATTGGAAGTTCGGATACCGGACGATCGACCTCAAGGACGGTGCCGCCAAGTACGAGGGCACCGACGAAGAGGAGCAGGCCGCCGCAGAAGCCGCCGCAACTCCCGGCGAAGGCGCCGAGGGTAGCGAGGACGGCGAGTTCGTGCCCGGCGCGATCCACGGTGCCATTCCCCAGGATCTGTCCTACCTGCACTACAACAAGATCGAAACGGTCGGTTCCAGCGCCGAGATTCCGGTGCTCGTCCTTCCCACCGGAAAGCGCATCGAATTCGTGCTGGCATCCTCGGACGTCATCCACGGCTTCTGGGTTCCGGAGTTCTTGTTCAAGCGTGACGTTCTCCCCAACCCCGAGGAGAACCATTCCGACAACGTGTTCCAGATCAGCGAAATCGAGCGCGAAGGTTCGTTCGTCGGTCGATGCACGGAGATGTGCGGCACGTTCCACTCGATGATGAACTTCGAGGTTCGCGCCGTGTCCCCGGACAAGTTCGAGCAGTACATCGAGCTGCGCAAGCCGTTGTCCGAGGGTGGCGAAGCGCTGACCAACGCGCAGGCACTGGAAGCCATCGGCGAGAGCCCGCTCGCGACCAGCACCTCGCCGTTCGAGACCGATCGCACCGTCCGTACCGCCACCGTCGCCGAAGGCAACTGACCAAGGAAGCATGCTGATATGAAAATCGAAGCGAAGATCTTCGAGATCCTCACGGTCTTCTTCCTCCTGGTCGGCATCGTGTATGCGCTGTTCACAGGATTGAGCCGAACCGGCGTCGAGTGGGCAGGCGTCACGGCGATCTTCCTGTCGGTCGGCCTGACGCTGATCGTCGGAACGTACTTCCGATTCGTCGCGCGACGGCTCGACACTCGGCCCGAAGACTTCGACGACGCCGAGGTAAGTGACGGTGCAGGCGACCTGGGCTTCTTCAGCCCCGGCAGCTTCTGGCCGTTCGTGCTGGCCGTGGCGGCGTCGATCACCGCTCTGGGCTTTGCCTTCTTCCAGCCCTGGTTGATCGCCTTGGGCGTCGTGTGCGTCATCGCCTCGGCCGCTGGATTGGTCTTCGAGTACCACATCGGTGCCGAACGCCACTGACCTGTAGACACCCGAAAAGGGCCCCGATCGTTCACGAGAGCGATCGGGGCCCTTTTCTGTGCTAGGACGTGCACACCGGGGACATCGCTCGAGTGCAGGGGCATTCCGACCGGGTCAGCCGGCGGGGTCGAGTGCTTTTCGGCCAGAACTGTGGCGAGCTGACCGATGCGTTCGCGAGCTGCGGCTGGTGTGAGTGCTTCGATCAGGAGCCCTCCATGCCTGCACCGAACCTGTTCTTGATCGGCGTCCGGGAGACCCAGGCCGCCACCGCCTTCTACAGCGACCTGTTCGAGATCGAACCGACCTTCACGAGTCCCCACTATGTTGCTTTCGACGTTGCCCCCGGTGTGCTGCTCGCGTTGTGGACGGGCTACGCCGAGCACTCTGTACCGAGCACACCCTGCATGAGCGAGATCGGACTCATGGTGCCCGGCCCCTCGGAGGCAGTCGACGACATATTCACCGATTGGGTCGCGAAAGGAGTTGCCGTGGTGCAGAAGCCACACGAAGCCGTCTTCGGCCGCACTTTCGTGATCGCGGACCCCGACGGCAACCTCATCAGGGTCTCGCCGATCGACTGAGAAGCACCACGCCTACCTACTGCGGGTCGGTGAGAGACCGGCCGCACCCCAAGGGCCGGTCTTTCATCATGGACTGGAACGCATGAACGTCCCGGAAAACCACGGCGCGGATCCGAACCAGTCAGGACGCGTCTGGCTCCCGCAGGGTCGACGACGTATCCGCCGTGGATTCGAGCAGTGCATCGAGTGAGATCTCCAACGCAGTGCACAGTGCGGCGACGGTAAAGAATGCCGGGGTTGCGATACGCCCGGTCTCGATTTTTCTGAGTGTCTCGACGGAAATGCCTGCGGCGTCGGAAACCTCGGTCATGGTCCGGCTGCCCCGGAAACGGCGCAAAGCTGTGCCCAAGCGAGCACCACGCGCGAGTTCACCGGGACTGAGTGGGATACGGACCATACACCGATACTAATACCGGTCGAGACCGACCGGGCCGATGCTCGTCACCGATGGGTCTGCAGACTACCGGCAGGTGAGTGCCGACTCCGACTCGAGCATTACCGCGCTCTGAATCGGCAGTCCTCGGGCGGGGGAGGGGAGTGGAGCCTGTGAGAGTTGCGGCCTCCGTTCACAGGACTCCCGCGGACCGATGGAGATCCAGCCGGATCGTCTCCGGACATATGTCGAGCGGGTAGCACCGCCACCACACGAAGAAGGGCGGCACCGTTGCCGGTGCCGCCCTTCAGCGGAATGCGTTGTCAGGACTCAGTGATCGCGATCGCTGTCCTGACGACCCGAAGAAATCGAGGTGTCTTCGTGTCCGTTGGCATGGCCGTTGCCGTTGGCGTGGCCATTGGAATGACCGTTGCCGTTGGCGTGACCGTTGCCGTTCGTATGGCCGTTGCCGTTGGCGTGACCGTTGCCGTTCGAGTGGCCAGTGCCCAGAATGCCCGCCTGGTAGTTGCGAAGCATTGCCAACTGCTCGTGCTCGCCCTTGTGGAGTGCATCCTCGAGGGCCTTGCTCTGCGCAACGGGGTCCGGGGTGAACAGTGAACCCGAGCCGGGCTTACCGGCAGAACCGAGTTTGTTCATCTTCTTGGGGACCGCTGCACCCTGGTAATCGAGCGGGATCGGGTGACCGTGATCGTCGACCGGTCCGAGCGGCTGGTGGATTTCCACGTACTGGCCGTGCGGGAGTCGCTTGATGATTCCGGTTTCGATGCCGTGCTCGAGAACTGCCCGGTCGCTGCGCTGTAGGCCGATGCAGAACCGGTACGCGACGAAGTATGCGATCGGCGGAGCAATGAGCACTCCGATTCGACCGATCCACGTCATCGCATTGAGCGAGATGTCGAACTTGTACGCGATCAGGTCGTTGACGCACGAGAGCGTCAGAACGACGTAGAAGGCGATGGACATTGCGCCGATTGCAGTACGGACCGGCACGTCGCGGGGACGCTGCAGCAGGTTGTGGTGTGCGTTGTCTCCGGTGAGACGCTTCTCGATCCATGGGTAGGCAATCATCACAGTGAAGACGAGGCCCATGATCACGGCCACCCAGAAGACTGCAGGAATCGTGTAGCGACCAGCGATGTAGATGTCCCATGCCGGCCACAGACGCGCCAGGCCGTCGGTCCACATCATGTAGAAGTCGGGCTGCGAACCTGCGGAGACCTGAGACGGGTTGTACGGTCCGAGCGCCCAGATCGGGTTGATCTGCAGCAGTCCGCCCATGGCGGCGATCACGCCGAACGTCACGGCGAAGAACGCGCCCGACTTGACGGCGAAGACCGGGAGGATACGAACGCCGACGACGTTGGTTTCCGTACGACCGGGTCCGGGGAACTGCGTGTGCTTCTGGTACCAGACCAAAGCCAGGTGAGCTGCGATCAGCGCCAGGATGATGGCCGGTAGCAGCAGCACGTGCGCCACGTACAGGCGAGGAATGATGATCGTGCCGGGGAAGTCCCCGTCGAAGATCAACCAGTGCATCCAGGTGCCGACGATCGGGATGCTCATCGTGATTCCGGAGAACGCGGCGCGGAGGCCGGTGCCCGAGAGCAGATCGTCGGGGAGCGAGTATCCGAAGAAGCCCTCGAACATCGCCAGGATCAGCAGCAGGCAGCCGATGACCCAGTTGGCCTCACGGGGACGACGGAACGCACCGGTGAAGAAGATGCGCATCATGTGCACGATGATCGACGCGGCGAACATCAGTGCTGCCCAGTGGTGGATCTGGCGCATGAACAGGCCGCCGCGCACCTCGAACGAGATGTCGAGTGCTGTCGCGTAGGCACGCGACATGGTCACGCCGTTCAGCGGGGTGTACGCGCCCTGGTAGACGACTTCGCTGAGCGAAGGATCGAAGAACAGGGTGAGGAAGACGCCGGAGATCAGCAGGATCACGAAGCTGTACAGCGCGATCTCACCGAGCAGGAACGACCAGTGGGTGGGGAACACCTTGTTGATCTGGCGGCGCAAACCTGGTGCCAAGTGGTAACGACTGTCTACGTCGTCCGCCTGCTTGGCGGCGAGGGTTTGCAGTGAAGGACTCATGAATCACGCTCCGGTCGACGTTCCCAGAAGGCGGGACCCAGTGCTTCGTGGAAGTCGTGCTGTGCCACTAGGTAACCCTCCTCGTTGACTGTGATGGGAAGCTGAGGCAGCGCGCGCGCAGCCGGTCCGAAGATCGGCTTGCCGTACTCGAGCGCGTTGAACTGCGACTGATGGCAAGGGCAGAGAATGCGGTTGGTCTGCTGCTCGAACAACGATGTCGGGCAACCCAGGTGCGTGCAGATCTTGGAGTAGGCGTAGTAATCGCCGTAGTTGTAGCTCTCCTGGCCCTTGCGCTTGATGACCGTGCTTGCGTCGTCGGGACGCAAACGGATGAGCATGACTGCGTTACGGATACCGCGGAGTGACATGAGCAGGTCGTGCTCGCTCTCGCGGTCCGCCTCGCGGAACGGGAAGACAGTTTCCATGGCACCAGCGTCCAAGTCCTCGGGCCGTACGAGAACAACATCTTCCGGTCGCCCGGTGTCTCGTCGGAGGTAGATCGTCTCTCCATCGTAGCGAGGCGTCCAGCCGGATACCCACAACGGAGAATCTTCGCCCTTGGCCCACGGATTCTTGATGAGGCCGCCGAGGGGGAGCAGTGCCATGACGCCGAGAGCGCCGCCGCCGAACAGAAGCGAACGCTTGATGACCTTGCGTCGTCCGATGGTCGAGGTGTCGAGCGAATCGCCCAGCTCGGCGACCAGCGTCTTGCGGTCCGTTTCCGACGAGCTTCCGTCGTGGCGGTCCTGGATGGAGACCTCTTCGGGGATGAACTTCTTGGTGAACTGCACGGCACCGACGCCGACGGCGAGGATCGCAAGACCCATCGTTCCGCCGATCAGAGGCGTGTACAGCGAGTACAGGTTGTAGTTGTCGTCACCGATGCCCGCGTACTGCCAAGGCCAGAAGAGGTAGACGCCGATGAACGCGACTGCCGACAGGCCGGCGATGGCAAACCAGATCGCCACGCTGCGCTCTGCGCGCTTCTCGGCGCGAGTACCTTCCACAGCCCAGCGATTACGACGGAATGCGACATCCACACCGTCGAGATTGGTGCCGAGTTCGACCAACTCGTCCCGGCTGAGCGCTGCCAACTCCTCGTCGGTGTACTTCTTGTCGGGGTTCACACCCTCGGCATTGGTGCCGTCGGTGTTGTCGGCGTCCTTACGGCCGGAATCGCCGTCGCTCATGATCTAGCTCCGATCCACAATGTTGCGCCGACGACAGCGGCGATTCCGACAACCCACAGGGCGATCATCTCGGTACCGGGACCGAAGCCACCGAGACCCCAGCCGCCTGCGGCCTTGGTTTCCTGGGCCGACTTGACGTAGGCGATGATGTCCGACTTCTCCTCGATCGTCAGCTGACGGTCGGAGAACTTGGGCATGTTCTGCGGACCGGTCACCATCGCGGTGTAGATCTCCTGCTCGTTGGCAGGCCCGAGGTCCGGCGCGAACTTGCCCGACGACAGTGCGCCGCCCTGGCCGGTGAAGTTGTGGCAGGACGCGCAGTTCAAGCGGAACAGCTCGCTGCCTCGGGCGATGTCGTCGCCGCGAAGCGACTCCTGCGCCACCTCACCGTTCTCGTCGAGAATGACCGTCGGGCCGCCGCCGTTGGCCTGGATGTAAGCACCGAGCGCGTCGATCTGCTTGTCGTCGAACTTCGGCGGCTTGCGCAGTGCCTGTGCCTCGTTGCGAACAGCCGGCATACGGCCACTCGACACCTGGAAGTAGACGGCAGCTTCACCGACACCGATGAGACTCGGTCCGCGATCCTGAACACCCTGCAAATTGGCACCGTGGCACGTCACGCACGACGTGTCGTAGAGCTGCTTGCCTTCGCGGATCAGCGCCGCCGAATCGGTATCGGCTGTTGCAACCTGGGGTGTAGGCGTCAGGGCTGACGCGAGGAAACCCGCGCTCAGAAGGCCCATCATCAGAACGAGTGCACCGGTGACGCGTCGACGCGTCTTACGCTTGCGTCGCGCCTTCGAGGCCGAAGTGTCGTCGGTTGCTGCTGGGGGAGATGTACTCATCTTCTATCCCTTGTCGTGTCGGGACGGGCCGAACGTCGGGGGCTGAATCCGTTCGCTCGATATCTGTGGCTTGCTGACTGTCACTAGCGGATGAAGTAGATCGTCGCGAAGAGGGCAATCCAGACGATGTCGACGAAGTGCCAGTAATACGAAACGACGATGGCGGCGGTGGCCTGCGCGGGCGTGAACTTGCTGACCAGGGTTCTGGTGATCAGGAAGACGAAGGCGATGAGTCCGCCGATCACGTGCAAACCGTGGAAGCCGGTCGTGATGTAGAAGACCGAGCCGTACACGCTGCTCGAGAGCGTCGTGCCCTCGTGGACCAGGTGGTAGTACTCGTATCCCTGACCGGCGACGAAGAACGCGCCCATGGCCAGGGTGACGATGTACCACCGACGAAGCCCGAACACGTCGCCACGCTCGGCGGCGAACACGCCCAGCTGGCAGGTGAACGAAGAAGCGATCAGCACGGCCGTCACCGGAACAGCCAGCCCGAGGTTCAGCTCGGTCGGCTCCGGCGGCCAGTTTCCATTCGCCTGCGCGCGTGCGACGAAGTACATCGCAAACAGCCCGGCGAAGAACATGAGTTCACTCGACAGCCACACGATCGTGCCGACGCTGACCATATTGGGACGGTTCAGCGAGTGCACGCGTTGGGTGATTGCCGATCCTTGAGTCCCTACAGCGCTCGTCACAGAAAGAAGTATGACCCGTCGTAGTACGGAAGGCATATCCGGGTCCGGTCTTGGCGCGTCGCGGAGGGACGATTCCGAGCGCGCCCTTGTTCCCGCGCTGGTGGAAGGGCCTGTACGGGCCGGTAGGGTCCAGTCGTGCAAGGCTGGCCTCATGGCAAAGAGCAGTGCAGGTGGGTGGTTTCGGCGGTTGTTCTCGCGGTTGACCGCGGAACGTCTGGACCCCACGCGCGAAGATCTGGTGGTAGTGGCGAGCTGCTTCGACGACGCGCGGGCGTGCTCCGCCGTTCTCGACGAGGCGGCGAACACAGAGCCCACGTGGATCGAGTCCTCCGAGGTGCTGTTGCGGCATCACCTCGTGCTGCCCGCGCACGAAGTCGACGATGCGGCAGCCGTCGCGGCGCAGGATGCGTACGAGGTCGGTCCGCAGGTCGAACTACCGGACGACACCGGGTATCGGCCGCAAGTCGATGACGGTGTCGCTCTGGTCCTGCAGCGGGTACAGGTGCTCGACGCGTTGCACTGTTCGCAGGAGAGGTCTCGCATGGCGGGTCTCGCGCAACGGCGTGGGGGAGCGGTACTGGGGTGGGATGCGCTGCAGCCCGCCTCACCCGCCGACACGTCTGACTAAGCTTCCACCGCACCGCGCGCATCGACAGCAGAAGGGCACGGCACATCCACCATGACCGCAGGGACCAGTGACGAGCAGCCGCGAACGTGGCGTCGAATTCTCGGAGCGTTGACCACGCACGCCGACCTGTCGAGCGCCGATACCGGCTGGGTGATGGACGAGATCATGTCCGACAACGCCACAGCGGCTCAGATCGCTGCCTTCGGGGTGGCACTGAAGATGAAGGGCCCGACTCCCGCGGAACTGGAAGGCCTCGCCGACTCCATGCTCTCGCACGCATTTCTGGTCGAGACCGACCGTGACGCGGTGGACGTCGTCGGAACCGGCGGCGACGGTGCGGACACGGTGAACATCTCCACGATGGCCGCGATCGTCGTCGCTGCCAGCGGAGTACGCGTCGTCAAACACGGTAACCGTGCAGCGTCGTCCAAGAGTGGTACGACCGATGTGCTCGAGGCGCTGGGCGTGCGGGTCACCCTGGGTCCCGCCGGGGTGGCGTCGAGCGTCGAGCAGGTTGGGATCGGGTTCTGCTTCGCGCCGATCCACCACCCCGCACTTCGGTTCTCCGGTCCGGCGCGCAAAGAGATCGGCATTCCGACGATCTTCAATGTGCTGGGCCCCTTGACCAACCCGGGCCGCCCACGCGCCGGACTGATCGGCTGCGCATTCGAGAATCTGGTGCCCGTCGTCGCCGGCGTGTTCGCTCGACGCGGTAGTTCGGTTCTCGTCGTCCGTGGCGACGACGGGCTCGACGAAATAACCCTGTCCACCACGACCACCGTGCACGTGGTATCCGACGGGACCGTCACCGTCGACTCGATCGACCCGGCCGATTACGGAATCGCTCGGGCGCCCATCGAGGCCCTCCGAGGCGGGGACGCGAAATTCAATGCAGCAGTGGCACATCGCGTGTTCGCAGGCGAACTCGGACCCGTCCGTGACGCCGTGCTACTCAACGCCGCCGCGGCCATGGCCGCGCATCGAGGAGTCTCGGGAAACCTGCACGAGCAAATCGAAGCCGGATTGGCAACTGCGGCAACGGTTGTCGACAACGGTTCCGCGGCCCGCCTGCTTGCCGACTGGGCACGCTGCACCACAGCGCTGGCCGACTGAATCACACCGAACTACTCGCCGATCGAGAATCCTGCATCGACGTCGGCACTCGAATACGACTGAAACGCAATGTGAGTCGTCGTACTGCGAACACCACGAACACGATTGATGTGCTTGGTGATGACCTCGGCTATCGACGCATGATCACGCACCTTGACGATGGCAATCAGATCGACGTCGCCGGCGCACGAATACACCTCCGACACACCGTCCACATCGGCAACGGCCTGCGCCGCCTCCGGAATCAGATCGGCCTCGGCGTCGATCAAGACGATGGCATTGATCATCTGTGCTCCTCACGCATCTCCGGGCTCACACACGACGCGAGCTCGACCCAACCGAGACAACACTAGTTGCTCAACCGACTCCACTCTCGCTTCATCGGTCGTTCCGCGGGCTCCACTCCTGCCTCATCGGTCGTTCCGCGGGCTCCACTCCTGCCGCGTTGCTTCTCGGGCCGTTCGACACCACTCCTCCCACGAACCCGCAGACCGAGCAGGGCTGCAGTAGCCCCCGGTGGTGCGAACGATGCGCACTCCGTCCGTGTGGAGCCACGACGCGATCAGGCCCACCTCTTCCGGAGGCGCACCGCGAAGTGGCGTCGCATCGGGCATCACCGTCTCGGCCGACGCCGTGATCGCATCGACGACGGGCATCGGGTGCACTCCTCGCGGCGCGACGGCCGCCCCGGCCAAGCGGCCGAAGCGCACCACCATCAGCTCCCATCCACCGTCGGCCGTCCGCCTGGCCGCCACGAGCTCGGCGATGGCCGCAACGGCGGCCGCCCGGTGCATCCTGCGGAGCACGTTCACCGTCACCGCGATTCGATCGCGGAGACGCGCGGCTGTCTCGAACAGTTCACGGTCCGCGAGTTCGGCGACGCGGCGTCGCATCGCGAACAGCAGCTCGTCGTCGTGTCCACACACGAACGCCAGAAATTTCGCCGGGGCACCCGAGTACTCCTCGGCCGTCAGGGGCCCGGAGAACGCCGCTGGGCAGCCACCGACGTCCGTCGCGGTGCACTCGTCACCGTGTCGAACCGCGCGGCCCAACCGGCGGGTGCATGTACGAAGTCGACAGAATTCTGCGGCGAGGGCGGAGGCCTCCGCCGCGTCCGCCCGAACAGCGAACGGTCCGAGGCTGTTGGGTGCGGGAGTGCGCACGATCGACAGACGCGGAAACGCTTCGTCGGTGAGGGTGACCCACCACCCTTTGCGGGGAAACTTCGATCGGCGGTTGTAAGGCGGGACGTGAGCCGAGAGCAGCCGTAATTCGCGGACTCCTGCCTCGAGTGCGTGCGCACATTCGACGTGGTCCACGCGAGTGGCGAGCGAGACCATCTCCTTCATTCGCCCACGTGTCTCGGAACCGGTGAAGTAGTTGCGCACCCGACGCTTGAGGTTGTTCGAGGTGCCTACGTACAGGACCTCGTCCGACGGTCCTCGGAAGAGGTAGACGCCGGGTGTATCGGGCAGGTGTGCGGCCAGGCCGCGTTTGGCTCGTTGCCCCGCCGACACCGCAGGGAGGTAGTCGACCAGTTCCGCGTAGCTGTGTACGCCCTGGTTGCCCACTCGTTCGATCAGGCCGTGCAACACGTCCACCGTGGCACGCGCGTCGTCCAATGCTCGGTGAGTCGGCCGAGTGCTGGATCTGAACAACGTCGACAGGGCGGACAGTTTCACCGAGGGTGCCTCGTCGCGCGTGAGCACTCGCCGGGCGAGTTTGACCGTGCAGAGCACCTGGAAGCGGGGCCAGGCGATGTCGAGTCGACTCGCTGCGGCCTTGAGAAATCCCGTGTCGAACCCGGCGTTGTGTGCCACCAGTACCGATCCGCGAGCGAACTCGAGAAAGCCGGGGAGAACGCGTTCGATGCGGGGAGCCCCGATAAGCATCGCCGTCGTGATGCCGGTCAACTCGACGATGTAGGGCGGGATCGATCTGCCCGGGTCGACGAGG
Organism: Rhodococcus sp. JG-3; assembly: GCF_000482405.1. NCBI lineage: Bacteria > Bacillati > Actinomycetota > Actinomycetes > Mycobacteriales > Nocardiaceae > Rhodococcus > Rhodococcus sp. JG-3. The sequence continues at coordinate 3,729,560 of NZ_KI519398.1, read as the reverse complement.
GTAGCGAATTCGCCGATGATCTCGCCGCCTCTGACCTTGACTGCCCCGATTTCGGTGATCGCCTCCGTGTCAGCGCTGCCACCAGTGGTTTCGAGGTCGACGACGACGAACGTGGTGGCGTGAAGCGGGGTGTCGAGTTCGTCGAACGTCAGCTGGATCGGCAGGCTCACTGCGACGACGTTAGGGCCGACCTCCGACAAGAACGCCGAACACGGCGTCGGAGGGCATCGTGTCGGTCGGTGCCGATTGTCGAGTCGCGGAACCTGTCGGTGGCTGGCGCTACCTTTCGTTCGATCGGCCGATTACACCGTCCGACGCGACAAAGAGACAAGGATCACAATGATCATCGACTGCAGTGACTGCCTGGTTCGTGACATCGCCTGCGCCGACTGCGTTGTGACGGTGCTTCTGGGGGCTCCCGGGATGCCCGCGAGATCGGATGGGCAATGGGTCGGTTCACCGTCTCGTATCACCCTCGAGCAGGAAGAACTCGGTGCCATGGGAGTGCTCGCCGAGGTCGGTATGGTGCCCGCACTCAAGCTCGTCGTGAACGACGACGGCACCGCGGATGTTCCCCTGTTGTCGACTCGTGACACACCGGGCGATCAACGCGCCGGGTAGCGAGAACACGGCCCAATTCGGTCCGTTCGGCGAGTTGGGGTCGACACAGGGGTATGCCATTTCGTAACCTTCCTGAGACCTTGCGGAGTCTTGCCAGTCCAAACCGGAGTGGCGTCGCAAGTCACCGCCTAATCGATCACTCGCGAGAGTGTTCGTACCGGGAACCCGATATTTACTGGGGTGAATCCCGCCGAGTCACCGATGGTGGCCGGTGGGTAGGGCTGCTCTTCCCAGCCCGAACCCGTCAGCTAACTCGGTCGGCGGACGAGTGGAAGAAACGGAGCACCATCTTTCGTGGCGTCACAACTTTCCAACCGAACATTGCGGCGAGCTCTCGTAGCCGGAGCGCTCACGGCAGGCGTGGTGATTCTCCCCGCTGCACCGGCAATGGCGGCCCCAGTCACCATCCCCGGCGTCGGAACCTTCGAGATTCCTGACATCCCGGGTCTCCCTCCCCTCAACATTCCGGGCATGCCCGCTCCGGGTGCGCCCCTTGCCCCGCAGGTCACCCCGGCTGCCAAGGCCGTCCAGGCGGCGGAGTCCAAGATCGGCGCTCCGTACGTGTACGGCGCATCGGGTCCGGATTCGTTCGACTGCTCGGGCCTGATCCAGTGGGCCTACAAGCAGGCCGGCGTCAGCCTGCCCCGTACGAGCTACGACCAGGCAGCCGCGGGCACCCCGGTCTCGCGTGACAGCCTGATGCCCGGCGACGTCGTCTCGTTCTACGGCGGCTCGCACTCGGGTATGTACATCGGCGACGGCAACGTCGTGCACGCATCCACGTCCGGCGTGCCGGTCAAGGTTGCTCCCGTGGACTCCATGCCGTTCGACGGTGCCCGACGCTACTGAGCCGAGCGCTCCGACCGGAGTTGTGTACCGACCGACAGGGTCGATCCGTTTCGACGGTTCGGCCCTGTTGTCGTTTCCAGGGACGGTTTCCGGGCGACACGCCGGTACGGTGGACAGCAGAGCGTCCAGTTCGTAATCTGATCGAGACCTCTCCGACGTTTGGTTTGTGATCTGTCACGTGCAGACTGCGTCGATTTCGGACCGTGTTTACGTCCGCGCCCAGCTGAGCATGGGTATCGTTCGGTTCCGGTCACTTTTTCCAACCGCCACTCCAGCTGGAATGGCATATGTCAGGACGGAGAGTCGCTTTCCGTGGCGATATCGAGAACCACCCGAGTTCTACGGCTAGTAGGTAGCTCGGTGACCACAGCCGTTGCGGCCGCGTGCATCATGGTGGTGCCGATCACGACGGCGACCGCCGATCCGGGCTTCGGCTCGGCTTCCGACGCGCAGGCGAAGCTGGCGGAGCTGTCCAGAGAGTCGGAACAGACCAACGAGTCGCTGCACAACGCGCAGATCGATCTCGACGCTCGGGCTCGCGAGCAGCTCGATGCGCAAACCGCCGTCGATGCCAGTCGGGCGGCCCTCGACGCCGCCCAGTCGCAGCTGGCGCAGCTCAAACCCGCCATGGACAAGGTGGCCAATGTCAACTACCAGGGCGCTCGCACCAACCGGTTGTTCGCGGTCATGGTCAGCGACTCCCCGCAACAGTTGCTCGACCAAATGTCGGCCCTCGATGTCATCTCCGCCGAGACAGCCGGCCAGGTAGCTCGGTTCCAGCAGGCCAGCGCGGATGCATCCGCGGCAGAGCAGGCCGCCGCGACCGCCGCAGAACAGGCCAGAGTCGCCGCCGAGCAGGCCAAAGCAGTCAGCGACGATCTGCAGGCGAAGCAGAGTGAACTTCAGGGCCAGATCGCCGAAGTCATGGCCGCGTACAGCGCGCTTTCCTCGTCCGAGCAGCTGGCCCTCGCGGGATCGGCGCTTCCTGAAGGTTTCGACCCCTCCACGATTCTGAAGAACTTGACGCCGGGCTCCGGTTCCAGCGCGTTGCAAGCCGGTCTCACACAGATCGGCAAGCCGTACGTCTGGGGAGCGACCGGCCCCGACGGTTTCGACTGCTCCGGGTTGGTCGTCTGGGCCTACAAGCAGGTCGGAAAGACGTTGCCGCGGTCGAGTCAGGCTCAGGCTGCCGGCGGAACTCCCGTCGATCAGAAGGATCTGCAGCCGGGAGACGTCGTTCTGTTCTACCCGGACGCATCACACGTCGGTATCTACGCCGGTAACGGCAACGTTCTGCATGCCTCCACCTTCGGGGTACCGGTGAAGGTCCAGTCGATGGCGTCGTTCCCGTTCTACGGGGCCCGTCGATACTGACTGTGCCGCGAACGACGACTGACGCCTGAATGAGCGGTACGGAACGGCCGTCCGTTGTCCACGCGCTCACCGCGTCGGGGCGGGCGCGATGGGCGGCAGTCCTGGTCGTTCTGGCAGTGGCGTCGACGCTGCTGTTGGTTCATCGTCACGACGGTCCTGCATCGGGAGCGGCGACATCGAGCGCATCGAGTTCGTCCGATCCGTCGGCCTCGCAGAATCCGCCGACGTACGACGAGCAGCGCCGCGCCGAAGTGACCGAGCTGCTCGAGCGCTGGGCGGCTGCCCTCCGTTCCGGCGACGAATCGGCGCTGCGTGGGTTGCTCGACCCCCTCGCGGATCCGACGTTCGTGGATGCGCAGGTTCGCCGGGCGACTGTCGTTCCGACGGTTCCTTTCTCGGACTTCGACTACGAGATCGGTGACGAACCCGAGACCCCCGTGCCGTCGTCGATTGCCGAGCAGCTGGATGCCACCGACGTGTGGGCTCCACCGGTGTACCTGCGGTATGCCGTGCAGGGCCCGGATGCCTCGCCGACCCGCCGGCCGGTTTCGCTGGTGGTCGCCGAACGCGACGGCCAGTGGCGACTGGTCGACGACGCCGACTTGCCGACCTACCGTCGCCACACCTGGCGCGGGCCGTGGGATTTCGGGCCCGTGACGGTGCGCTCGGTCGCCACTGCATCCGGCACGTCGGTGGTGTTGGGACATCCCGACCGTGAGCAGTTCGTGGCAGATGTGGCCGCCGAGCTGCCCGCGGCGACCGCTGCGGTCACCGACTTCTGGGGAGCCGACTGGGCCCGGAACGGACTGGTGTTCGTCAGTTCGACGGCCGAGGAGTTCGACGAATCGACGGGGTCCTCGCCGTCGACGGACGTGGCCGCAGTGACCGTGTCCGACGCCGTGGCCGGCGGGTCGCGTCCGACGGGTCAGCGCGTGGTGTTCGGCCCCGATGCCGCGTCGCGGCTGACTCCGTTCACTCTTCGTTCGGTGCTTCGGCACGAGTTGACGCATGTGGCGGCGCGGGCGAAGACGGCGGAAGGCACCGCGTTGTGGGTAGCGGAGGGTTTCGCCGACTACTCCGGGTATCGCAGTTCCGGTGCCGACTTCCGGCAGCTGGCACCTACTCTGGCATCGATCGTGGCTGCCGGTGGCCCGCCGACCGTGTTACCGAAAGACGAGGATTTCGGTGCAGGCGGCACCCGCTCCAACGTGGCCTACGAGTCCGCCTGGTCGGTCTTCGCGTTCGTGGCCGACCGGTACGGCGAGTCCACGTTGCGCAGGTTCTACGAGGCGCTGGCGTCCGGACCCGGGTCGGACGGAGTCGTCGACGCAGCGATCACCTCGGTCCTGAGTCCGAGCCGAACCCGGTTCGTCGTGGAGTGGGGCAACTGGGTGGCCGCCCGGTCACGCTGATGCGGACGTGCGCGTCGTCGACACGAGCTGTCCGATCGGGAGCGCTACGGTTGTCGTCATGCGTCGTACTCTTCTGGTGACAAACGACTTTCCGCCCCGGCCGGGCGGAATCCAGTCCTACTTGCACAGCTTCGCCTCGCAGTTGCCCGCCGACGAGCTCGTGGTCTACGCGCCGCGGTGGCGTGGTGATTCGCACGTGAAGTTCGATGCGAAACAACCCTTCGAGGTCATCAGGCATCCGACCACGTTGATGCTGCCGACTCCGTTGGTGGCTCGCCGCGCAGCACGCATCGTGAAGACCCGAGGGTGCGACTCGGTGTGGTTCGGTGCCGCGGCCCCGTTGGCGGTGATGTCGTCACACCTGCGCAAAGCCGGGGCGGATCGCATCGTGGCGAGCACACACGGCCACGAGGTGGGGTGGTCGATGGTGCCCGGTGGTCGCGCGACGCTGCGCACCATCGGGGAGAACACCGATGTGGTGACCTACGTGAGCAAGTACACGCGGAGCCGATTCAGCTCGGCGTTCGGGGCGTCGGCGGCACTCGAGCATCTGCCGCCGGGGGTCGACACCGATCGTTTCGTGCCCGACGATGCCGCGAGGACGGAGTTACGTGCTCGGTACGGCCTCGGTGACCGACCGACGGTTCTGTGTCTGTCGCGGCTGGTGCCGCGCAAGGGCCAGGACTTCCTGATCCGGGCGCTACCGGAGATCCGGCGCGCGGTGGACGGGGCGGTTCTGGTGATCGTCGGCGGCGGTCCGTACGAGAACACGTTGCGCGAACTGGTTCGCTCCACCGGGATGGAGCAGCACGTGGTGTTCACCGGGACAGTACCGTCGGCGGAACTGGCTGCCCATCACACGATTGCCGACGTGTTCGCGATGCCGAGCCGCACCCGAGGCGCGGGCCTCGACGTCGAGGGGCTCGGAATCGTCTACCTCGAGGCGTCGGCCTGTGGCGTTCCGGTGGTTGCCGGGATGTCTGGAGGCGCTCCGGAAGCTGTGCAGCACAACAAGACCGGGCTCGTCGTCGACGGGACTTCGGTGTCGTCCATCGCCGACGCGATCGTGACGATCCTGTCCGATCGAACACTGGCGACGCAGATGGGCAACGCCGGTCGGGCATGGGTCGACGCGGAATGGCGCTGGGACGTGCTGACGGAGAAACTGCGGTCGCTGATCTGACCGGGCGGTCCGCTCGCGCCACGGCTCAAGCCACGCGTGTCATCTCGCGTAGATCGCCTCGATCTCATCGGCGTACGCCTTGGTGATGACATTGCGCTTGAGCTTCATCGTCGGCGTCAGTTCGCCGCTCTCCTCCGAGAAGTCGTGGGGGAGCAGGCGGTACTTCTTGATGGATTCCGCGTGCGAGACCGACTTGTTGGCGTCGGCGACGGCGGCGTCGATCTCGGCGACGAGATCGGGGTCGGCCTGCAGATCCGCTGCGGTGGCGTCGGAGTCCTTGCCGTGTGCGGACTTCCACTTGTCGAACGCATCCGGATCGAGGGTGATGAGGGCACCGATGAAGGGCTTCTGGTCACCGACCACCACGGCCTGACTGATCAGTGCTCCGGCACGAAGGTGATCTTCGAGGCCCGCGGGGGAGACGTTCTTGCCGCCGGCGGTGACGATCAGTTCCTTCTTGCGGCCGGAGATCGTGATGTATCCCTCCTCGTCGACGGATCCGAGATCGCCGGTGCGGAACCACCCGTCGTCGAGGGATTCCGCGGTCGCCTTCTCGTTTCGCCAATATCCGTCGAACACAACGGGTCCGCGTAGTTGGATCTCACCGTCGCCGGCGATGCGGACGGTGTTCCCGGGTAGCGGGCGTCCGACGCTGCCCACACGTTGGAATCCGATGGTGTTCACCGCGAACGCCGCAGTGGTTTCGGTCAGGCCGTAGCCCTCGTAGATGGTCACGCCGATGCCGCGGTAGAAGTGGCCGAGTCTCGCGCCCAGTGGTGCGCCGCCCGAGATGGCGAGTTCGCACTTGCCACCGAGAGCGGTCCGCAGCTTCGAGTAGACCAGCTTGTCGAACACGAAATGCTTGGCGCGCAACACGATCGACGGGCCACCGGAATCCTGCGCCTGGCTCCACGCCACTGCGCACTCGGTCGCGAGATCGAAGATCTTGCCCTTGCCGTCGCTGTGTGCCTTCTGCTTCGCAGTGTTGAAGACCTTCTCGAACACGCGCGGCACGGACAGAATGAAGTCCGGTCGAAATGTCCCGAAGGTCGCGACCAGGTTGGGAATGTCGTTGGTGTGGCCGAGGGTGACTCCGGCATCGAACGACGCGATACTCACCGCGCGAGCGAGGACGTGCGCCATCGGAAGGAACATCAACGTACTGCGGCCCTGTGTCAGAAGAGCTTTCAACGACGTCTGGCGAATGCCGCGAGATTCCGCAAGGAGGTTCGCATGCGTCAATTGCACACCTTTGGGGCGGCCGGTAGTGCCCGAGGTGTAGATCAACGTGGCCGGATCGGACGAGCGAAGTGTCGAGACTCGTTCGTGCACAACGTCTTCGGAGACGTCCGCGCCGTTGTCGATCAGAGCCTGCACTGCGCCCGTGCCGGAAGCGTTGTCGATCACGAACGTTCGACGTACCGACGGCGCCGCAGCTACGACGGCTTCTGTCTCCCGTACGTGCGCGTCGTTCTCGAGGACCAACAGAACCGGCTCGGCGTCTTCGAGAATCCACTCGACCTGGCCCGCCGACGACGTCTCGTAGATCGGCACGGTCACTCCGCCCGCGGCCCAGATCGCGTAGTCGATGACCGACCACTCGAATCGCGTGGACGACATGAGCGCGACGCGATCGCCCTGCTCGATACCTGCCGCGACGAGGCCCCTGGCCACGTCGACGACCAGTCGCTCGAATTCTGCGGCACCGACATCGGTCCATCGGCCGTCGTCGAGCCGACGGAACACCACGGCATCCGGCGACGTCCGAGCGCGGGCGAAGACGCTGTCGACAGCCGAGTCGGTGTCCGCGATGTCGTACTCGGCGGAAACAGTGAACTCGCGCACGGGATTACCTCCGGATCGAACGGGTTGGAGAAAGTCGATAGCTCGGCTTCACAGATACTCTAGACCCGGGGCGCGCGGTCCCGAATGTGCCTCGGCGGTCCTGGTCTCGGACCCGATATGTGAAGCTCTGACGATGAGCAGTATTCAAGTTGCGGATCAGACATTCGTGGCAGCGCCCGGTGCGGCGGTGGCGCAGGCGTTCGTCTCGCCGGAGCGGTGGCGGCGGTGGTGGCCGGACCTGTCGCTGACCGTGACCGAGGATCGCGGCGAGAAGGGCATTCGGTGGTCGGTCCGCGGCGGCGTCGTCGGAACGATGGAGCTGTGGCTCGAGCCCGTACTCGACGGCGTGATCGTCCACTACTTCCTGCACGCCGAGCCGGCCTCACCAAGTGAGTCGGCCACCGAGCAGCATGCGCGTCGGGTGGCCGGCCGCGCCATGACCTTCGAGCTGAAGCGGGAGCTCGAGGCCGGGAGGTCAGCGGGCGAGGCACCCCACCACGTAGCGTCGAGTTCAGCTCCCGAATGAACCGCGCGGTACGGTCGGCCGGTTCGCGTTGTGCGTCGGCGGTTCGATCGTGTGAGATAGGCCTGCCGCGGGTTACACAGCAGGCAGCGAACGAAGCGGATCGAAGTACCCGAGAGGAAGCGGACCAGTAGTCATGGCGGAGAAAACCCAGAGGTCGATCGTCGTCGAAGCCCCACCGAGTCGGGTCATGGACGTCATCGCCGATTTCGACGCGTATCCCACGTGGGTGTCCGCCGCGAAGTCCGTCGAGGTCCTCGAAGTCGGTGCGGACGGACGGGGAAAGCGGGTCAAGTTCGTGCTCGACGCCGGAATGGTGAAAGACACGTACGAACTCGAGTACGACTGGGCCGCGGACGGCAATTCGGTGTCGTGGAATCTCGTCTCGGGCGAAATGCAGAAATCTCAGAACGGGTCGTACTCGCTGCGTGAGACCGGTAACGGCACCGACGTGACGTACGAGCTCACTGTCGATCTGAACATTCCGATGATCGGCCTGTTCAAGCGCAAAGCAGAGAAGGTCATCACCGACACTGCGCTCAAGGAATTGAAGAAGCGGGTCGAAGGCTGACCGACGCTCGCCCCGAACTCCGCACCACGGTATCGCTGTTCATCGGCAAAGGTGGCGCGGGGAAGACCACCCTGGCGTCTGCATCGGGTCTTGCGCTCGCGGCCACGGGCCAAGAGGTGCTGATCGCCTCCCTCGACCAGGCGCACTCGATCCGCGACGCCCTCGGCGCAGACGGTGACACCGACGAGGACTCGGGCATCGGAGCGGTCGCTCCGAACCTGGACGTCGTCGAGATCGATACCTCGCGGCTGCTCGAAGAGCGGTACCGCGGTCTGGGATCGATGCTGTCGGTGGCCTCGGCAGGCCACGAACACGGCGTGAGTTTCGGCGCGATCGAGCCGGAGGAGCTGATGGGGTTCCCGGGTATCGAGGAGCTGTTGGGATTGCACGAGGTGTCCCGGCTCGTCGACGAAGGTCGTTGGGACACAGTGATAGTCGATCTTCCGGCATCGGGGGATGCGCTGCGAACACTGCAGCTGCCCGGCACCGTCTCGTCCTATTTCGAGCGCGTGTGGCCGCGCCACGATCGCATGGTCGCCGGCACCGGAACCGACGTGCGGCTCACGCTCGTGGTGGCCATGATCGAGCGGATCCTCGGACAGATCGAATCGGTCCGGGCGCTGATCACCGATCCCGACCGGACCGGGGCAACCGTGGTCCTGACCCCCGAGCACCTGTCCATCGTCGACGCCGAACGCACGCTCTCCGCAGCGGCTCTGTTCGGCGTTCGCGTCGACCGACTGCTGGTGAACCGGATGCTCCCGGCCCTCAATTCCTCGTCGATCGGTCTGGTCGGAGCTCATCCTGCGGTGTTCTGGTTCGAGCGATGGCGGGCCGCGCAGCTCGACGCCGTGGCCGAACTCCGACGACGCGTCGGCTCGGTTCCGATCGTGGAGGTGGAGCACTGTGAAGTGGAACCGGTAGGGTTGGGCCCCTTGCAGGATGTGGCCGAGCACCTGGCACCGCACTCCCTCGAACGACGTGCGTCGAGCCCGGCCGGTCGACCGTCGGTCGAACTCGAGTCGGGGAGCGGACTCGAATCCGTGTACGCGATGAGAATGCTTCTGCCGGTAGTCGATTCGACCACCTTGGGTCTGGGGCGAGTGGAGGACGACTTGATAGTGAGTGCCGACGGTAGGCGGCGACGCGTCACGTTGGCGTCGGTGTTGCGTCGGTGTATCGCCGATTCTGCGGAACTCGACGGCCCGTTCCTGGTGGTGCGTTTCCGACCCGACCCCGATGTGTGGCCGCTGTGAGCGGCCGAGCCATGACCGGAAGAGCAATGACCGGAAGAGCTGTGAGCGGAGAGACGCTGTGACGGCCGGGCATTCGGAGTTGGGCGCGGACCTGCTGGCGTTGGCCGACACCGTCCTGACACGTCTCGAGCCCATCCTGCGCCGAGTTGCCGAGACACAGCAGGACCGCGATCAGCAGGGCTGCAGCTGGTGCCCGGTGTGTGCGCTCGCGGCGTTGGTGCGCGGTGAACGGCACGATCTCGTCGAACTCGTTGCCTCGGAAGGGGCCGTCGTCGTCGCACTGCTGCGTCAGTTGTTGATCGACCACACCGCGCCGGGCACCGAACACGCCGCTGGGGGTAGTAGCGAGTCCAGCACCGAGTCGACAGCGTCCGCTGCCGACCGGGTCGACGCCGCCGCGGACGTGTCGGAGGACACCTCTGCGCCGTCCGTTCGTCGACCGGCGTTCGTACCGATTACCGTTCGGGTCAAGGAGTGACCATCGCCGTGGGGGGACGGCCGAGGAAGGCATGAACGAATGAAGCGTCATCATCAGCGATTGACGGTCGGGATCGACGTGGGCGGCACGAGCCTGCGCGCCTCGGTTGTCGACGCGGACGGTCAGGTGCTCGACTCGACCGCAGCACCCACGCCCCACACTGCTCGTGCACTCGAGCGTGGTCTCGACCGCGCCGTGCAGGAGCTGGCCGGCCGACACGACATCGCTGCCGTCGGTCTGGCCGTGGCGGGTTTCATCGATTCCGACCGCACGACGGTCCGGTTCGCCCCGCACCTGCCGTGGGTCGACACGCCGGTCGCAACCGAGATGAGCGAACGCATCGGACTACCGGTGTTGCTCGAACACGACGCCAACTCCGCGGCGTGGGCGGAATACCGTTTCGGAGCGGCTTCGGGTGGCCGCAACGTGGTGATGGTGGCGATCGGTACGGGAATCGGTGCGGCGCTGCTGATCGACGGCCGAATCTATCGAGGGAGTCACGGGGTGGCTCCCGAACTCGGTCACATTCAGGTGGTGCCCGACGGACGAGCGTGTCCCTGCGGCAAACGCGGGTGCTGGGAACGGTATTGCAGCGGTACCGCACTGGTGGATACGGCGGTGGAGTTGTTGGCCGCAGACCCGTCGTCCTCGACGAGGTTGGCGCGCGAGGTCTTCCTCGATCCCGGCTCGTTGACCGGGCGTCGGATCGCGAGCGCCGCGCACGACGGCGACTCGATCGGCCGACGCACCATGGAGGATTTCGCACACTGGCTCGGCGTCGGACTCTCGATGGTCAGCGATGTGTACGACCCCGACCTGATCGTGTTGGCCGGCGGTGTGGCCACTTCGTCGAGCCAATTCCTCGCTCGTGCCACGGACAAGTACGCCGAGCTCGTCACCGGCGCGGGGCATCGCCCGCTGGCACGGATTCGCAGCACCGAACTGGGCGAGGCCGCGGGGATGATCGGTGCGGCCGAGCTCGCGCGAGCACAGTTCGTCACCACCGCACGATGACGGTCCGGACCGACGCCGTGTGATGTCGCACGACGACTCCTCGTCGATGTGGCTGGTGTCATAAACCCTGGGTACAGTTCACTACGCGGCACGGTTCGAGAACGCACGGCCGCAGTCGGTTCGCTCCGCGCGAGCCGGCACACCATCGATTGCCGACCATGATCAGGGAGCACGTCAATGTGGTACTGGCTGTTCAAATTCGTCATCGTGGGGCCCCTGCTCATTGCCCTGGGTCGGCCCACGATCGAGGGTGCGGAGAACATTCCGACGCACGGCCCGGTGATCCTGGCCAGCAACCACAAAGCGGTTCTCGATTCGTTCTATCTTCCGCTCAAGACCCCGCGGCGCATCACCTTCCTCGCCAAGAGTGAGTACTTCACCGGCTCGGGTCTCAAGGGTGCGTTCCAGAAGTGGTTCTTCACCGCGGTGGGTCAGGTGCCCATCGACCGCACCGGAGCCGACGCGGCGCAGGACGCACTGAACGCCGGTGCCCGCGTGATCGAAGCCGGCAAGGTGCTCGGTATCTACCCCGAAGGCACCCGGTCGCCCGACGGCCGGCTCTACAAGGGCAAGACCGGAATGGCGCGCCTGGCATTGCAGACCGGCGTTCAGGTGGTGCCGGTCGCCATGATCGGCACCGAGAAGATGAACCCGATCGGTTCGCGCGTCTGGCGTCCGGCAAAGGTCACCATTCGCGTCGGCAAGCCCATCGACTTCTCCCGGTTCGAGGGAATGGCAGGCAACCGATTCGTCGAGCGCGCCGTCACCGACGAGGTGATGTACGACCTGATGCTGCTCTCGGGTCAGGAGTACGTCGACGTGTACGCGGCCTCGCTGAAGAAGGTTGCGACATCCGAAGATTCGGCTCCGTCCGCGCGCCGTATCCCCGACTCGAAGGCCAGCTGACGACGGCGGTCAGTGAACCGCGGTGTCGCTTTCCTTCGGGGTGACCCGAGGCGAGAGTTTCACGGCCGCGACGGCGACCACAGAGGCCAGCGCCCACCACACGTAGGCGGATGCGGCGAACTGATCGACCAACGGCCAGTCGAGTCCACTCCATCGACCTTCACCGAGTTTCCAGTGCGGTGCGTACACCATGATCGCCAGTCCGACGGCAACCAGAGCGAGTAGCAGTGCGCTTCGACGGCGGTATCCGACGGCGGCCAGCACCATCGCGAACGGTATTGCCCACACCCAGTGGTGTGACCAGGAGACCGGCGAGACCAACAGGCCGAACATCGCGTTCACGGTCAGCGCCAGGGCGATCTCACCGGCGGCGAATGCTTTGCGCATCGCGATTCCCGCAACGAGCAGTACCCCTACCGACAGTGCGATCCACAGAATGGAACGGGGGAGCTCGTCCATTCCGAGGCGGGCCAGTACACCTGTGATGGACTGATTCGCCGGGTACGCCGGGCCGCCGATCCGATCGGAATCGATGATCGTCTCGGTCCAGTACTTCACGGAGTCCGACCACGTGAGCGCGAACCCGATCGCCGTGAACACCGCGAAGCTCAATGCCGATACCACTGCAGCGCGAAAGTCCTTGCGCAGCAAGAAGAACAAGACGAAAACTGCGGGAGTGAGTTTGACGGCCGCGACCAGACCGATCAGCACACCTCGAGGCCACGGAGTCTTCTTCGGCAAGCAGTCGAGCGCGACGAACATCATCAGAACGATGTTGATCTGCCCGTAGTTCAACGTGGACGTGACCGGCTCCAGTACGAGGACGGACACCGCGAACACCGCGCCAGCACCCCACCACACGAGCGTGCGAGGGCGAACCCCCAACGAGATCAGCGTGAGCACAACGGTCGCCAGCAACGCGAGCATGGACAACGACGTCACCGTCATCGACGCGGCGTACAGCGAGACCTTCGAGAGCGGGCTGAACAGAGCGGCAGCAATCGGGGGATACGTGAACGGCAACGTGGTACCGGTCGCGATGGGAGGAAGCTGGCCGTACAGATCCCCGCCCCGAGCGAACACCTCTCCGCCGAGCCGGTAGACGTCGAGATCCAGTCGATAATGCTCACCCAACGTTCGCAGCCCGGGAAACCCGTTGAGATGGAAGAGCACACCGACCGCCGCCGCGACGACAACGACGACCCTGCTCGACGCCACCGCCCAACGCGGCCACCGGCGTCGCGTCGGGCCGGCAGGCTCCGACGCTTCGGCGACCGGACGGTTGGTGTCGGACGAAGTCACAACGTTCCCTTTCAGGGCTTGTTCGGCTCGGTTCTGCGGTGTGTGGGGGACGTGCCGGGGCACGCGCTAGGGTGAGCCGCGTGCGCTACTTCTACGACACAGAGTTCATCGAGGATGGTCGCACAATCGAGTTGGTCTCGATCGGTGTGGTGTCGGAGGACGGTCGCGAGTTCTATGCGGTGTCCTCCGAGTTCGACCCCGAGCGGGCGGGCCGGTGGGTCCGGCGCAACGTCTTACCCAAGCTGCCACCGTACTCGTCGCCGTTGTGGATGAGCCGATCCCGAATTCGCGACGAACTGCTCGAATTTCTCGTTCCGCACTACGGTGCCGAGGTCGAATTGTGGGCATGGGTGGCGGCGTACGACCACGTGGCGCTCTGCCAGCTGTGGGGATCGATGACCGAGTTGCCGCGTTCCCTGCCTCGATTCACCCGTGAGCTCCGTCAGCACTGGGAGGATCGCGGCAGTCCCGAGCTTCCCTCTGTGCCCGACGACGCCCACGATGCCCTGGCCGACGCGCGCCACAATCTGGCCAAGTTCCAGGCGATCGAGGAGTACTCGTACCGCGGTTGAACACCCGTTGTCCTGCGGTGACGGCGGTACGAATATCCTGTAGCGGTGAACTGGACTGTCGACGTACCCATCGATCGCTTGCCCGACCTGCCGCCGCTGTCTCCGACACTGCGCACTCGATTGGACGACGCGTTGGCCAAGCCGGCTGCGCAGCAGCCGCAGTGGGATCCCGAGCAGGCCGGCGAGATGCGCAAGGTGCTCGAGAGCGTTCCGCCGATCACCGTCGCAGGTGAGGTCGAGGCGCTGTCGGACAAGCTCGCTGCCGTCGCCCGCGGCGAGGCGTTCCTGCTTCAGGGTGGCGACTGCGCCGAGACGTTCGTCGACAACACCGAACCGCACATCAAGGGCAACATTCGCACGCTGCTGCAGATGGCCGTCGTACTCACGTACGGGGCGAGCATGCCGGTGGTCAAGGTCGCGCGCATCGCCGGCCAGTACGCCAAGCCTCGCTCGTCGAACATCGATGCGCTCGGCCTGCAGTCCTACCGCGGCGACATGATCAACTCGCTGGTTGCCGACGAGAGCGTGCGCGGCCACGATCCGTCACGACTGGTGCGCGCTTACGCCAACGCGAGTGCGGCCATGAACCTGGTTCGGGCACTGACCGGAGCCGGGATGGCCGACCTGCACAAGGTGCACGACTGGAACCGTGAATTCGTCGCGCAGTCACCCGCCGGAGCCCGCTACGAGGCGCTGGCCGGGGAGATCGACCGCGGCCTGCGGTTCATGGATGCCTGTGGTGTCTCCGACCCCAATCTGCACACCGCCCAGATCTTCGCGAGCCACGAAGCACTCGTACTCGACTACGAGCGCGCGATGCTGCGGCTCGACAACACCGACGATCACCCCAAGCTCTACGATCTGTCGGCTCACTTCCTGTGGATCGGCGACCGCACTCGCCAGCTCGACGGCGCGCACATCGCGCTCGCCGAACTGATCTCGAACCCGATCGGGCTCAAGATCGGACCCACCACGACCCCCGAGATGGCCGTCGAATACGTCGAGCGCCTCGACCCGACCAACAAGCCGGGCCGCCTGACGCTGATTTCGCGCATGGGCAACGGCAAGGTTCGCGACATCTTGCCCGCCATCATCGAGAAGGTGCAGGCCACCGGACACCAGGTGATCTGGCAGTGCGACCCGATGCACGGCAACACGCACGAGGCGTCCACCGGATACAAGACACGGCATTTCGACCGCATCGTCGACGAGGTGCAGGGCTTCTTCGAGGTGCACAACGGCCTCGGCACCCATCCGGGCGGAATCCACGTCGAACTGACCGGTGACGACGTCACCGAATGCCTCGGCGGAGCCCAGGACATCTCCGATCTCGACCTCGCCGGGCGCTACGAAACTGCCTGCGACCCGAGACTGAACACTCAGCAGAGCATCGAGCTGGCATTCCTCGTCGCCGAGATGCTCCGCGGCTGATCGCCGGCACCGCCCTGGCAGGTTCAGGGCAGGGAGACGACCATGACCTCGGAGTCCGGTTCCACCCGTGAACCGGCTCCGGGGCTCTGGGAGATGACCAACGAGCCGTCCGTGTCGACCACCTGACGAACATCGATCGTCAGTCCCAGCGAATCCAGAGTCGTGCGTGCGGATCCCACCGAACGTCCGAGCAGCGACGGCACGGTGACCGCGGTCGACACGTCGAGGACGGCGGTGGTACCGGACTTGACGGTCTGGCCGGCCTTCGGATTCGTGCCGATCGCTTTTCCGCCGTCGGTGTCCTCGTCGAACGTTTCGCGGATCTCGTCGACGGTGATGCCGACCGATTCGAGAGTCGTCCGTGCCTGATCGACGCTCTGTCCGCGGACGTCGGGAACCTGCACCGGCGGTGCACCTTTGCTGCGCAGCACGGTGACTGCGGCACCGGTGTTCAACACCGTTCCCGGCGGGGGATCGAGCGCAGCGACGCCGCCGATCGGTGCGGTGGTGCTGAATGCCTCGCCGCCGTCGACCGGGGTGAAGGTTCTATCGCGCAATTGCTGCTGCATGTCTTCGACGGAGGCGTCGGAGTCGATGGAGGGGACGGTCGGGCTGCCCAGTGAGACGAGCAGGAACACGGTGTCGCCCTTGGCGATTCGGGAACCACCGACGGGGTCGGTGCCGATGAGCAGATCGGTCGAGACGGTGTCGGAGTACGTTCCCCGAACCGTCGCTTCCAAGCCCGACGCTTCGATCGCGCTCGTGGCACCGGTGGTGTCGAGACCGTCGACCATCGGAACTGCGGTGTATCGGCCCGAGCCCATCCACCAGCCGCCGAAACCGACCAACACTGCCAGCAGTGCAACGACCACCAACCAGACGACGATGGCCCGCCGGGACCGTTGGCGATCGGCGGCGAAATCGGGAAATTCGTAGTGTCGCCGGCCCAGGGGTGCCGCCGGCTGCGGGTCGTCCGGTTGCGGTTCGTACTCGATTTCGCGGGATGTCGGTGACGTGACCACTCGGGTGTGGTGCACGCCGTCGGGCGGCGGTACCGGGGGAGCGCTCTGCACCACCTGGGTGCGGGTGGGCGGCTGTCGATCGCCGGCGACTGTCGTCGGTGCGCCCGCAGCCGCCGAGCTCAGGTGCTGTGCCGAACGCTGGGGAGCGGGCACCCGGTACGCGGGAAGCGCCAGCGCCGACGCGGCGGTGCGCAGCGCGCGGGCCATGTCGTCGGCGTTGCGGTATCGGTGTTCCGGGTCGCGGACGGTGGCGTGTTGGACCACGTCGTCGAACTGTGGTGGCACGCCTGCGATGAGGGTCGACGGGAGCGGAACGTCGTTGTCGATGCGCTGGTAGGCGATGGACAGGGATGTGTCGCCGGTGAACGGGGTGCGTCCGGTGAGCAGCTCGAACAGTACGATTCCGACGCCGTAGACGTCGCTGCTCGCGGATGCGGAGCCGGTGGTGACCTGTTCGGGGGACAGATACGCGGCCGTGCCCAGAATCACACTGCTCGAGGTGACGGTGGATGCGGCGACGGCTCGGACCAGCCCGAAGTCGGCGATCTTGACGTCTCCGTCGTCGCTGATCAGGATGTTCTCCGGTTTGATGTCTCGGTGCACCAGACCGGCGCGGTGTGCGACGGCGAGAGCTTCGAGCACGGGGCGAACCACGGCGACTGCGGCGTGCGGCGGCATGGGCCCGCGCTCCCGCAGCAGCTCGCGCAGCGTTCCGCCCTCGACGAGCTCCATGACCAGGAATGCGTGATCGCCGTCCCGCCCGTGGTCGTACACGGCCACCAGGCCGGGGTGGCTCAGCCTGGCCACCGCGCGTGCCTCGAACTCGAATCGCTGAACGAACTGCGGGTCCTCGGCGAACTTCGGATCCATGATCTTCACCGCGACAGGTCGGTCGAGCCTGGTGTCGAGTCCGCGGTAGACCGTCGACATTCCGCCCCGTGCGATCGGTGCGTCTATTCGATATCGACGATCGAGCATCGAACCCGGTATCACCGAACCTCCCCTCGTCGTCCTCGATGTGTCCGCTCGAAATCCGGACGCCTGACGACGATGGTATCGGCGCCGTGGGAGCTCACCGACGATCGTGGTTCGTGTCTTCGGTCTCCGTGGCGGGCCGCGTCACTTTTGAAGTCTGGACGCCGGACCCGTTAACGTTACCCGCGTGAGTGCCATTCCCTACGCCGACGACGTGCTCGATCCGTCGGTTTCTCTGCTGCAGTTCGCCGACGTCGCCAAGATCCTGGACGTCCCCAAGACGCGCGTCGAGCAGCTCGTGCGGGATCGTCAGCTGTTGGCTCTCAAGCGTTCCCGCGTCCCCGGCGTGCCCGAGCAGTTCTTCGACACGACCAAGGGCGAAATCGTCAAGGGTCTGCCCGGCCTGCTGGCGGTGCTGCACGACGGCGGCTACGAGGACGAAGAAATTCTGCGGTGGTTGTTCGCCGAGGACGACAGTCTGCCCGGCACCCCGGTCGCAGCGTTGCACGGTGACCTGATGCGCGAAGTGATCAGACGCGCTCAGGCAATGGCCTTCTAGCAGCTGGAACAGCGGTCGTCAGCGGACCGTGGCGCGCTTCCAGCCGGTGACGGCGAACTGCGGTAGCGCGACGCGTGCGCGCGTCCACTGCGGCACGGTCGCGCGCTGGGAGAGCACCCGGTAGCCCTGCGCCTCGACCTCGTCGAGAATGCGGCCGTACAGAATGGACGCCGTTCGCATGGACGGACGCACTCGCGGATCCAACATGTCGATCCCGGCGTCCGACGTCCGGTAGATCGACCGGGTGACGGCGATCGAGTGGGCGAGGGCGCGGGTGACTCTGGCATCGACCGAGCCGGTGGTACGACACCACCGCAGCAGATCCTCGTCGACCCCGAAGGCCGCCAGTTCGTCGGTCGGGAGATAGATGCGGTCGCGGTCGAGGTCCTCACCCATGTCGCGGATGAAGTTGGTCAGCTGGAACGCCTCGCCCAACGCCGCAGCCGAGGGCTCGGCCTCGGCCCGCGGAACCACCGTTCCGAGGATCGGCAACATCTGCAGTCCGATGACTGCGGCCGATCCGTACATGTACTCGTTCAACTGCTCCATCGTTCGGTACCGCGAGACGAACATCGCGCTGCCCGGGATGTCCATGCGCATCGAATGCATGAACGCGAAAAAGTAATCGTGGGGAATCTCGTACCGAGCGACCGTGTCGCACAATGCGCTCAACACCTGATCGGATGTGCTGTCGGACAGAGGTTTTCCGGCCAAGGCGTCGCGCACCCGGGATTCGATGATGTCGAGTTCGACGATTCTGCGGGCGTTCAGTTCGTCCGAACCGACCGCGATGTCGGTGCCCTCGAGGTCGACGATGTCGTCGACCATCCGAGCGAAACCGTACAGAGCGTGCACGGCTGCGCGCTTGTCGACGGGCAACAGTCTGGTTGCCAGAAAATAGGTCTTGCCGTGCTGGGCGTTCAGTTCGCGGCAGATGCGATACGCCTCGTGCAGAGCAGGATCGATGTCGGTCAGTTCTCTCGATACGCGGGCACTCATGGCGCGGGACCTCACGGTGTGGCGTCGTCTTCGGTGGAGACGGGCGCGGTCTTGGGGGCGTTGGGTACGGCACGGTGTTCCCGGGAGCGGTCCGATCGCAAACGCAACGGGTCGACTCGGGTCAGCGCCAGCGCGGCAACGACTGCAGCGAAAACTGCGAGGGCCACGTGCACGAACGTGTACAGGCCGATGGATCCGTCGGGTTGGAACACCAGCATCAGCCAGGTCGACAGGCCGGTGAGAACCATCAGAGTTCGGCGGGACAACGCAAAGCCGGCCGCGATCGCCAACGGCCACGAGTAGTACCAGGGCAGCGCGGCGGGGGAGAGAACGACAGTGGCGACAAGAGCGATCAGGATGCCCTTGACAGCGTCCCGCTCGGATCGGCGGCCCAACCACCACGCCCCGGCCAGGATGACCACCAAGGCGATCGCGCACAGCAACCGGGTGACGTCGAGAACCGGTCCGAGACGCAGATCGAGGAACCACGAGGTGCTGACGGTCACCAGATGCGCGAGGATCGTCGGCAGCGACAGCCAGTTGATGATCTTCGCCGAGCCGGACAACGCCGTGAGCCAGCCGATGCCGACTCCGGCGATCACGGACGCGACGGCGAACACCGCGACGAAAACGGACGCTCCGATGCCCGCGGTCTTCGTGAACGCCAGAATCGGTGCAGGCGGTGTGCGGCCTTCCTCGCGCGCCTTGTCGCGGAGGTGCAGCATCCAGATCCACACCAGGAACGGCAGAGCGAGACCGGCAGTTGCCTTGATGGCCACAGCGATCGCCACCAGCGCGATGCCGGCCACGTGGCGACGCTCGAGCGCGAGCACGATGCCCGCGGTCATCAGGCCGACCATGAGCAACTCGTTGTGCACTCCGCCGATGAGGTGGATCAGCACCAGGGGATTGAGCACGGCGAGCCACACCGCCGTCGTGGCGCGCCCGCCCAGATGGGTGGCCAGTCGCGGGACGGCCCACATCATGAGAGCGAGCCCGGGGAGCATGGTCAGGCGAAGCAGCATGGTTCCGGCGATCACATTGTCACCGGTCAGGCTCGTGATGCCGCGACCGAGGAGTAGGAACAGTGGCCCGTACGGGGCAGTGGTCGTGGTCCACACGTTGCTGACGTTGTCGAGCAGGATTCCCGGATTGGCCACGGGCCCAACGGCATACGGGTCGAAGCCGTCCCGTAGCAACGCACCTTGAGCGAGGTACGAGTAAGCGTCGCGGCTGAACATCGGCACCGACAGCAGCAGCGGTGCCGTCCATGCGGGCACGATCCACCGGAGCTCGCCCACCGTGGTGCGGCCGTGCAGCGTGGCTCGGCCGAGCCTGACCCAGGCGGTGATCATCAACAACACACCGGCCCAGACGATGACGGTCGACAGCACGAAGCCGTGGCCGAATCGCAGCCACGACAGATGCATCTCTTCGAGCAGAGGGTCACGACGGCGCACGCTGCCCGCGCCGAATCCACCGAACATGATGCAGACCGCACCGAGAACCCCGAGGATCGCTGCTTTGCCCTCGGGGCTTCGCAGGAAGTTTCCGGTGGTCGTCAGTCTCGACGGATGCCGCGCAGGCATGGGTGCAGACCCGTCCGACGAGCGCCCTTCGGAGGTGGAGTGCGACGAAACCGAAGACATTGCCGCCTGCTCCTCCTCTGCTGCTGCGAGTCGTGTGTGTCGAGATGTGGCTCCGCGCCGACGCGTTCTCGCTGTCGGCCGAAGGATCATGGTCGCAGCAAAGATCGCGACCGGCAAACGATCGCGCTCAGCTTAGTTGGTCGACGCAGTCGATCGGACGAACCTACCGCCCTTGCGGCCCTGTCACCCGTTCTGCCGCCAGTTTGCCTGAGACCAAGACGGTCGGCACGCCCACACCCGGAGTGGTTCCGGAGCCGGCGAGAACCACGTTGTCGAGGCCGGCGACCATGTTCTTTCTCCGGAACGGCCCGGTCTGCCGGAAGACGTGCGCGGACGAGAACGGCGAGCCCGACAACATGCCTTTGTCCGCCCACGTCTGCGGTGTGTCGATGTGATCGAGCACGAAAGCGTCGGCGAGTCCGGTGTATCCGCGGCCCTCCAGCGTCGCCAGAATCTCTCGGAGGTACGGCTGAGCCAGTTCGGCCCAGGCGAGGGGAGCGCTGTCGAGGTTGGGGCACGGGGCAAGGATCGAGACCGGCTCGCTGCGGACCCCGTCGCGCACGACCTCGAGGCCCGAATCGCTCACCGACGGCCGCGTGATCAGCAGTGACGGATCGGCCATCAGAGATCCTTTGCCGGAGCGGGCGGTGATCCGGCGGAAGGTCTCGGCCCATTCGTCGCCGAAGTCGATGGTGTGGTGCGCCCGCGCAGGCCACGACGCCGTGAGTTCGACCGGAACCGTTCCGTGGGCCACGACGGCGGACGGCGACACGACGCCGTACCCGTTGCGCCTGCCTTTCTTCGACACCGAGGCGCGATCGAGCAGGCGATCGACGACGGGCAAGTCGGCGGTGAGAATCAATGCGTCGCAAGCGATTCGACGTCCATCGGCAGTGAGGACGGCATCGGCACGGCCGCGGTCGACGGTGATGTCGACGATGTCGGTGCCCAGTTCGAGCGTGCCGCCCGCCGTCACGAACGCGTCGGCCATGGCCCGCCCGATAGCCGCCATGCCTCCCTCGGGGAAGAACACCCCGAGGGAGGTGTCCATGTGTGCGATCGCACCGTAGACGGCCAGCGCCTTCTGCGGCGCCATGCCGGCGTAGAGGGCCTGGAACGTGAACACTCGGCGCAGACGGGTGTCCTTCAGGAAACGATCGACCCGTGGCCCGAGGCGACCGAAGCCGCCCAGCTTGGTCAGCGTTGCGGTATCGGTGATCGCGGCCTTGGATCCCACGAGGTCCAGCGGCGAATCGAAGTTCGAGTCGATGAAGCGGTCGAATTCGGCATCGAAGATGTCGGCGAGCCAGCGCCGGAGATCGCGGTAGCCCTGCGCCTCGGCCGTACCGCAGGTCCGCTCGACCTCGGCGGCCATTGCCTCCGGGTCCGAGTAGACGTCGATGGACGTGCCGTCGGCGTACCGCGTGTGGTACGACGGCGACAGGGACGTCAGCCGAATCGGCGGCGTCGTGGACTCGAAGTCGGCACCCACGGCGGCCAACGCTTCGAGCACCAGGTTCGGCATCGTGAGTACGCTCGCACCGTTGTCGATGTCGTAGAGATGCGTTCCGTCGGAGTCGGTCACCGGATACACCCCCACGCGGCCGCCCACGGTGTCGTCGCGCTCGACGATCGTGACCTTCTTGCCTGCGCCCAGCAGGTGGAGCCCCGCGGCCAGGCCGGCCAATCCAGCTCCCACGACGACGACCGAGTCGGTGCGGCCGGGAACGGTTCGGATCGTAGACATGACGCTCTCTTTCAGTACTGCCGTTGGATGGCGGCGGTGGCCATGGCACGAAGGTGTTCGGCGGCGATCGGATCGATGGAACTGTCGTCCAGCGCGGCAACGGCCCGGGTGCCCAGTTCGTCGATCTGCCGTTCGACGGCGTCGACGGCGCCCAGTTCGGTGAGTATCGATCGGATGTCGGCGACCTCGCTCTCGCTGAGCTCGGTACCGAGACTGGCTCGAATCTTCGCCGCGTGATCGGGACGGCTCGCATCCGCTTGCTGCAAGGCGACGGCGATGAGCACCGTGCGCTTGCCCTCGGTGATGTCGTCACCCGACGGTTTGCCGGTGATCTCCGGGTCGCCGAACACGCCGAGCAGGTCGTCGCGCAGCTGGAAGGCAATGCCGATGTCGGCCCCGAAGCTGCGGTACGCCGCAGTCAGCGGTTCGCCGGCCCCGGCAAGAACGGCCCCGAGGTGCAGCGGGCGTTCGACTGTGTAGGCGGCGGTCTTGTACCGGTTGACGCGCATGGCTGCCGCGACGCTCTCGTCGGTCCCGGCTTCGGCCTCGATGTCGAGGAGTTGACCGCCGAGCACCTCGGTACGCATCGCGGACCACACCGGCTGCGCCCGCCGCGCCGCGTCCGTGTCGATACCCGACTCGCGCAGCATGTCGTCGGCCCAGCACAGCGCCAGGTCGCCGACGAGAACGGCAGCGGAGACACCGAAGTGATCTGCCGAGCCCGACCACCCCGCATCGCGATGTCGCTGAGCGAAGCCGACATGCACGGTCGGAAAGCCTCGGCGGGTGCGGGACGAGTCGATGATGTCGTCGTGGATCAATGCGCAGGCCTGGATCAACTCGAGTGCCGAGCACGCACGCAGTACTGCGTCGGCGCGGTCCCCGGTGGGCTCACCGCCCGCGCCGAGCCACGCGGTCCACGCGAAGGCTGGGCGCATGCGCTTGCCGCCGCGTAGTACGAACGCCTCGAGGTCGGCCACTGCGGCCGGGTAGCCACCGCCGACGCTGTCGACGACCGCACGACGCGAGGCGAAGAACTCCGCGAGCTTCGCATCGACGGAATCCCGTAGCGACGTCGCATTCACGGACACAGAGTTGGTGGGCGCGGACAGGTCTCCGGACAGGACGATCCTCCAAGGTCTTCGTGGGAAAGACGCGTTACAGTCCCACAGTAATAGGCACCCGAACCCGGCACCGACGAGCAGCGAACTACGCCGTCGGGGGATGCCCAGCGGGCCGGCGGCGCAGCGCAACCTATGATCTTCGGGTGAGCGAAGATTCCGTCAGGGGGCGGTCGAGCCGAGGATTCGTGACGAGGACGCCGTCGATCGTCGACCGATTGCGGACCGAACCCGAAGCGAGGATCCCGTTCTCGGTGGAGTTCTCGCCCCCGCGCGACGAGGCTGCCGAGGCCAGGTTGTGGCGAGCAGTGCGAGAGTTCGAGCAACTCCAGCCCGCGTTCGTGTCGATGACGTACGGCGCAGGTGGTTCCACCCGCGATCGAACGGTGCGCGTCACCGGTCAGATCGCCGAGGAGACGACTCTGCTGCCAGTGGCGCATCTCACTGCCGTGTCGCACAGTGTCGCCGAGTTGCGCTCGATGGTCGGGTCGTACGCCGACCGCGGCATCACCAACATCCTCGTTCTTCGCGGTGACCCCCCGGGCGATCCACTCGGCGAGTGGGAGAAGCATCCCGAGGGAGTCGAGTACGCGGAAGAGCTGGTTCGCATGGTCCGCGAACTGGGCGACTTTCACGTCGGAGTGGCGTCGTTCCCGGAAGGCCATCACCGCGCCGACGATCTCGAGCAGGACACCAGGTGCCTCGTCGGGAAGCTGCGTGCGGGAGCGGAGTATTCGATCACGCAGATGTTCTTCGACGTGGACGACTACCTGCGGCTGCGTGATCGCGTCAGCGCATACGACCCCGAGCAGGGTGCCAAGCCGATCATCCCCGAGATCATGCCCATCACCTCGCTGCGTTCGGTGCGCCGGATGCTCGAGCTCTCGGGCACGACATTGCCGTCGCATCTGGACGAGAAGTTCACTCGCGCAGCAGGATCCGGAGCCGAGGAAGACAAGGCCGCGGTTCGAGAGGTGGGTATCGAGCTCGCCACGAACATCGGCGAGCGGCTCATCGCGGAAGGTGCGCCCGGGCTGCACTTCATCACGTTGAATTTCGCGCGCGCGACACGTGAGGTCCTGAGCAACCTGGGGCTGGCAGCCGCGCGCGTCTGACTTGCGATCGGCGTTACGACGTCGGCATCGGACGCGACTTCCAACTCAGCGCGCCGCGGCGTCGTCGCACGTGGGATTCCGCAACGAGCCCCACGAAGGCGAGAATCGACAGCGGGTGCACCGCGGCGTCGACGACGTCGCGAGCGCCGAATCGGGGTCCCGACTCGCGCCGACGAGATGCCACGCGCGAGATGGTCCCGGCGAGGTAACCGACGACACCCAGTCGCCGCGTCGAACCGGAACCGAAGACTGCCGCGACCGGCGGCAACAGGTAGACCGTACTCAGCGCAAGGGCAGCCGTGGCCGAACCGACGGGCCCACCGAACTCGTTCCACAGCCACCGGCTGTAACCCGCCCGAACATCGGCGGCCGAGCGGTACATCCGGCACCGTACGAACCCGGCACCGGAGGCAACCGACGTCGAGAACCCGCGTCGACGCAGGACACGCGCGATGTCCAGATCCTCGGCGGCACTCGACGCGACGCAGCTGTGGCCGCCGACGACGCGATACGCGGCGGCATCGAACGCCATGAACTGCCCACAGGCGACGGCCATCGACGGCAGCAGCGTCGCATTGCCGACCGGCACGGGCAGCGTCGACATCCACGACCACGCGAGCAGCGGTTGAACGAGGCGTTCGGCGAGACCACCCGCCACCTGCTCGGGCCAGGGGCACATCAGAGCGTCGCCGCGGCGGCGCAACCTCCTCGCCGCGGCGGCGAGGGCCTCGGGTTCGAGCCGGACATCCGCGTCGACGAACATGACGATCGTCGTATCCACGTCGACCGAGTCGGCCAGTTCGGCGCACGCGGCGGCTTTACCCGTCCATCCGGGCGGCGGCGACGCGTGGGAGGTCACGACGCGGAATCGCGGATCGCCGTTCGCCGCGGTGACGGCAGCGGCTGCCGTTCCGTCGGTCGAATCGTCGTCGAGGACGACGACCTGCAGGTCGGTGCAGAATCGTTGACGCGTGAGATCGCCGATCAACGCAGGCAGCGTGTCGACTTCGTTGCGCGCGGGGATGCACACTGCGACCCGTTCGGTGACGTCACGGCTCGGTCGACGCAAACCCGGCACGAACAGCGCATTGAACACCGCGACGGCAGCGGAGGTGGAGGCGAGAACGGCAGTCGCCCGAGTCGCCCGGGTCAGGACCGTCATCCGGCGAGATCTGTCGTGCGGGACGAGATGGGGGCGATCACACCGACGTTCGGTCGTTCGACTCGCCCGTCTCGGCAGCGCGCTTACGACGGTTGCCCAACGGTGGGTTCCGCGACACCCAGGCCATGGCACCGACGATAGCGGCCACTCCGACGGTCACGCCGCCCACGATGCCCGCCCAGCCGGCGAAGCTACGAGTGTTGGGGTCCGGGTAGTTGACCTCGGCACGCACCGAGGTGACTTCGCCTGCCGGCAGCTTCCACGAGATCGAGTTGTCGCTCTCGCGAGTGCCGTTGGTGGTCCCGATACGGGCGGGAAATGCAATAGTGAACTGCACGTCGGACCCCTGGACCGGTACCGACGACAGGTCGGCGTTACCGGCGAGCGTCACGGTGTCGCCCGAACGCTGCAGGGTCAGCTGAAACGATCCGGCCGCGTTCTGGAAGATCGAACCGAGTGTCTGAACATCACCGAACGAGAGGTCGTCGAAGATGGCCTGCGACCCGACGTACCCGTCCTGGTTGTACGGCTCGACGCGGACCTTGTCCTCGATCGAGGAGGGCACCACGAGTTCGGGGCCGGTGTCGGTGTCGGAGGTGGGGACCGTCGCCGCGACGATCTGACCCGCCACCCGGTCGTTGGCCGACACACCCATCGTGACCTGGACCCGCAAGCAGCCGGCCAGCATCGGCGCGACCAGCAGCGTCAGGGCGAGCACCGAGAGAACTCGGCGTCGGCGGGTACGAGCGGATGTTCGTGATGTCGACTGCACAGCGACATCGTGCCAGGGCGTCGCGTCGGTGTCAGTCGGCAGGGGTTGCCATCGGTGCGTGTCGGCTACGTAGAGATCCGCGACGACGTGCGATCCACAGCAACGGGATTCCGACACTACCCATGACGACGAATCCGTAGACGGCCGAGAATCGTAGTTCGGGGCCGTCGAGGAACACCGCGTGCGCGAGCGCCGAACCCAGCCACGTCCACAGGAACAGCCCGAGGGGAACGACGTCGTCGGACGCGCGCGGGGCCACCACGCGGTTCACCGCTTCCATGACTGCGGCCATCAATGTCGCCACCAACAGCCAACCCGCGTAGTTGGTCAACGGGATCGACGACACACCCGGCAGTCCGACGGCACCGGACGTCCAGGTCCACTGGCCGTCGGTGACCATCTGAGGATCGAGATACAGGTCCCAGCCCACCATCCCGACGGCGACTGCGGCGATTCGGAATGCAGACGCTCGGAGCCGTGTCGCACCGAGATGGCCGACGATGAACGTGACCGCGCACCAGATCGGATAGAACCCCGCCGTCCAGGCGAGTGGAACCACCACGGGGACCTCGAACAGGCTGGGGCCGAGTCGATTCTGCGCGTAGAAGTACTCGCCGAAGGGAAACCCGGTGGCCGTGCCGACGAGCTCGGACACGAATCCCGTTCCTGCAGTCAGGATCACGAGAGCCGCCGCCCACAGCTTTCCGCGGTACAGCACGGCGTGCGCGATCGACGCCAGCGCGAGTAGCGCGACCACCGCGATGGTCACCGCGTCCCGCGTCGAACCCGATACGAGCGGATAGCAGATCTGGGCGGCGACGGCACCGATCGCGAAGACCGTCGGGGCAATCTTCATGCTCGTCTCCTGCTGAAGAATGCGCGACGACGCCCCGCGCGTGCGTCCGCGAGTGCGATTCTCGCCGCCGAACGGCCGCTGGCCGCTGTGACGCCGCCTCCCGGGTGAGTCGACGCG
This sequence comes from Rhodococcus sp. JG-3, assembly GCF_000482405.1. Classification (NCBI taxonomy): domain Bacteria; kingdom Bacillati; phylum Actinomycetota; class Actinomycetes; order Mycobacteriales; family Nocardiaceae; genus Rhodococcus; species Rhodococcus sp. JG-3. Next base: position 3,702,129 of record NZ_KI519398.1, on the reverse strand, counting down.
CCGGTGAGATAGAGACCGTCTGCTCCGGGAACGCGGTGGCCGGCCAGTTGGGGATGAGGACGCCACATCATCATCTGGTCCAGTGACATGTCCAGGTGCATGATGTTGCCTCCGATCAGTCCGAGTTCCTGCTCGATGTCCGGCGGCGACTGTACGTACCGATCGAGGACCGACGCGGCGAATCCAGGGGCGTAGCGATCGAGCTCGGCGACGATTCGATCACCCTCGACCTCGGCCAAAGAACGTTGCCCCGGTACGTTCGAGCGCCACCGGCGGCCATCGGCGAGAGTGTGCGGATGCCACTGCGACCACAGGGAGATCTGATGCTGACCCGGCGGCGCGATCGTCGGATCGAGGGCGCTGAACGACATGCCGAGAACAGCGGGTTTCGGCGGCAGCTCCCCGGCGAGAGCGTGCCCGTGAGCCAACCGCAATTGCGCGCGGTCGCGGACGAGCAGCGCGAGACCGTGGGTACCGTCCTCGATGCAGTCGGCGCTCGGGTACTGCGGCAGCGCGTCGGTGGCCAACCGAACCGCGGTACCGATCCCCGGACCCACCCGAATGGTGGAGCGCCACCGGGCCAGCTGCGCCGCGTCGTGTCCGCCCTCCGCCAGCAGGTCGAGCGTGGTCAGGATGTGACACCCGGCCACGACGATCGTGCTGTCGATCTCCCGTCCCGACGCGGTCCTCGTCGTCCAGCCATGCGCGCGACGCGTCAGCGATACGGCGGCATCGCCGAGCGTCAGCGCTGCCCCGTCCCGGTGCAGCCGGGCGATCATCGCCTCGGTCAGTGCGCCGCTACCGCCGACGGCGCGGCCCGGTGGGAGCGTGTGCATCAGAGCCGCGAACCCGACCATCGGGGCGGTGCCGGGCTCGGACATCGGCGGGCCGGACTGCGCTCCGAACCATGCCAGCGCAGCCTTGAGTCGCTCGCTCGTGAACATTTCGTCCAGCAGGGAATCGCCGGTGGCAAGAAACTCGCGCGAGAGCGCGCTGCCGCCGTCGGGCGCACCGAGTCCCCAGAAGGATCGGAGCAGTTTGGACCCGGTGGGCGGCCCACCGAATGCGCGCATGGTGCGTTCGCTGCGCGGACCCCACACCGAGACGAAGGAACGGTAGGCGCGCGCATCGGCGGGCCCGCAGGCGGCAGCGATGGACTCGCACGTTCGATCGAGGCTGCGATGGAAGACGATGGCGCGTTCGGCGGTGTCGACGTCGCCCGGGGCGAATGCCCACGGATCGCAGTCGATGTAGCGCAGCCCGAACTCCTCGAGTCCGAGCTCTTCGACGATCCCGGTGTGCCTGATCATGATGTGCGCGGACGAGCCGCGGTCGACTCGATGGCCGGGGAAGCGCTCCACCGTCGACACCGCACCGCCCGCGACGGTGTCGCGTTCGACGATCTCCACCGACATTCCGGCATCGGTCAGGTAGCAGGCAGAAGTCAGGGCATTGTGGCCGGAGCCCACCACCACAGCATCGATCACACCTTCAGGCTACGGGCCCGTCGAGCGGCAACCGGCGGCCCAGCACCGCGAAGGGGCGCCGGTCGCCGGCGAACGTGAAGTGCCGCAGTACGTCCTCGAAGCCGAGCCGTCGATACAACCGCCAGGCGCGGTTGTCCTCCTGCGCGACCTCGGGTGTGGACAACATCACAGAGTGCGCTCGAACACCGTCGAGCAGCCTGCGACAGAGACGCCCGCCGAGTCCGTGTCCTTGCGCGCTCGGTAGTACGTGCAATTCGGTCAGTTCGAAGTAGTCGCCGAGGGTGGCGTCGACGTGCTGTGTCGAGTGTCCGGCGCGGCGCAATCCGTCGCGGACCTGCTGATGCCACCACTGATGGTGCGCGCCGTGATACCCGTACGCAACGGCGACCAGCGTGTCCGGCTGCGTCTTGTCGGGATTGGGCACCATGGCTCCCACCGCTCGCCAGCCCGGCCGGTGCAGATGCTCCGTCCACATCGGTGCGCGGCTGTGCTCGGTTCCGCGGGGATATCCCATGGCCTCGACGTAGATCGCCAGAGCTTCGAACAAGCGCCGACGGAATTCCTGGGGCGTCAGATCGACCACGTAGGGGGTTGTCTGCGCATCGGTGACGACGGTTCTCACCCTTTCTTCGGCAACTTGTCGGTGGGCACAGCTATATTGAATGTGTCGAACGGGTGTTCGATGATCGGGGCCGAGCGCGCCGGTGGATCACCTCGACGAACGAGGCGGATTCTCCCGGAGTTCGACTGTAAGGCTTCATCACGGTTCCAGGCGTGTCGGTAGCGCGCCCGGAGATTCGAACTGGAGGTGTTCGAGTATGACGATGACGAAGACATTCGATGTCGGCGTGCGGTCGCCGGTGTCGCGTCAGGCGCAGGTCCTGCTCGGTCGAGCCGATGCGTTGCTGTCCGAATCCATCGGTGAGCGCGATGCGGGGGACCGCTTCCTCGGAAGCTACATCGCCGCACTCAAGGGTGCTGCCGCAGTCCTGGCATCGCTGCCCAATTCGATCGGCTCGCGGCCACGTTCACGCAACGCCTGGGTTCTGATGGCGAAGGCTGCGCCGGATCTGGCGATCTGGTCCGAGTACTTCTCGTCCTTCTCCGCAACCCGCGCGGCAGTCGAGGCGGGTGCCTCGTCCGCTGTCGGAGACGTCGACGCCGACGACTTCTATCGACACGTCAGTCGTTTTCTGAACGCGGTCGAGGACCGGTTGGGCGGTCAGTCGAGGTTCCAGCCCGTCGATCCGATGGCGGCACCGCTGTCCGCATAGCCCGCCGCGTCGATTCCTCGAGTTCGAACGGACGTGAACGGCCACGTCACACGGTGTTCGACAAGTGTTTCCGAGACGTCCGTCTCGAAAACTTGGTCGTTTCTCAGGAACACATAGTGCGAGTAGGTGGTAAGCGGCCGATTCAGCTCGTATCATCGTCAGTAGGTAGCCGCCAAGGTCAGCTTCCCGTCGCTTCTGAACCGAAACGACTCTCATTATCTGTGCAGGGGGAGGTACCGTGCCACTCTCCGAGCACGAGCAGCGCATGCTCGATCAAATCGAGAGCGCTCTCTACGCCGAGGATCCCAAATTCGCGTCCCATGTGAGGGGCGGTCGCGTTCGCGCGGCGTCGAGCAAGAGGCGTTTTCAGGCTGCCGCGTTGTTCGTCGTGGGACTCGTGTTGCTCGTCGCCGGTGTAGCACTGTCGACGAACAGTCTGGGTTTTCTCGTCGTCAGCCTCATCGGCTTTCTCTTCATGTTCGGTGCCGGGGCACTGTTCTTGTTCGGCGGCTCCAAGAAGGGAGCTGCCGCGACCGGCGAAGAAGGTAGCGCAAGCGACCGAGCCGGCACGCAAGGTCGTAGTGCTCAGCCGAAATCGAGTGGTGGCCGCAAGGGCGGCAGCTTCACCTCTCGAATGGAAGACCGTTTTCGTAAGCGGTTCGATCAGGAGTGATATGACTCCGCCGTCCGGATCTCCCTGGGCCTGACGGTCACCCACCACAACTTCACCGATTCGACAGCAGCACCTCACCCTCGGGTGAGGTGCTGCTGTCGTTCCACGGCTCTTCGATACGGCGAGCATTCCGTAGCCCCTGTCGCGCGGCGTGCTCGATCAAGTGCGCCCCAGCGACGACGCGGGGCGATCGTTCCCGTGCGGTGGTTCCCGGGTGGTGGTTCCGGGGCGAACTCCCCACTTCCCCCCACAGCCGCCATTGTCCCCACTTCACCCCACCCAGTCCCCACTTTCAGGGTCCAGCTGCGCTTGTCAGGCGGGTTGTCGCACAAAGTGCCTGCTCGCGACGCCGCGCGCCCCGGGGGATTGCGTCGGCCAGATCAGGGCCGACGTCGAACGCGGCAACCTGAACGGGCAATCTTCTTGCGTCTGAGCTGCGGATATGTGGTTGTCCACAAAGTTTTCGGGCTGTGAATGGTTCGAAGTGGGGGAGAGTGGGGTAAAGTGGTCCGCAGCGGAGAGTCGAGGCTGGAGGTGGCGAGTGTTTCTCGGTACCTACACGCCGAAGCTCGACGACAAGGGTCGACTCACGTTGCCGGCCAAGTTTCGGGACGCGCTTGCGGGAGGTGTCATGGTGAGCAAGGGGCAGGATTTCAGCCTTGCTGTCTACACCGCGGCAGACTTCGCAGAGCGTTCTCGAAAGTTGACGGCGGCCTCTCGTGCCAACCCCAAAGCCCGTGCCTATGTGCGCCAGTTCTTTTCGGGAACCGACGAACAGCGGCCGGACGGACAGGGCCGTATCACCATCAGTCCCGAGCACCGTCGGTATGCGGGACTCGAACGCAACTGCGTGGTGATCGGATCGATGGACTTCATCGAGATCTGGAACGACGAAGCCTGGGCCCGCTACTCCGCCGAGAACGAGCAGGATTTCTCCGACGCGTTCGACGAATCCCTCGGAGGGATCTTGTAGACCACCGAGGCCGGCTGCGAGTGCAGCGAGGCCTCTGCCCGATCAGAACCCTGACGTTCTTCCCCAACGCCAGGTTTCGCAGATCAGGACCCTGACGTTCTTCCCCAACGCCAGGTTCCCTATCGGACAGGGACCTCGAAGCATTCGCACCGGCCGCAATGGACGACCCGCAGGGCCCGGACCCGGGCGAGAAGTACGTATACGCAACCGGGAGGGACCATGACGGAGGGAGCCGGGCCGGACGAGAACGACGCGTCCGCCGACCGCACTCACCGTCGCTCCGGCGGCCCGATCCACGTCCCCGTTCGACTCGAGCGTGCCGACGAGCTTCTCGGGCCCGCAGTGGAATCGGCGGACGACCCCGACACGACTCGGGTCATGATCGACGCCACGCTCGGACTCGGCGGTCACGCCGAACACTTTCTACGGAAGTATCCCGGTCTGCACCTCATCGGACTCGATCGCGATCCTGACGCGCTCGACAAGGCGGGTGCCAGACTGGCCCCGTTCTCGGATCGAACGACTCTGGTGCACACCACATACGAGGGCATTGCCGCCGCCCTAGACGAGGCCGGACTTCCCGCGACCTATTCCGTTCACGCCATCCTGTTCGACCTCGGAGTGTCGTCGATGCAGCTGGACGAGTCGGACCGCGGCTTCGCGTATTCCGTCGATGCACCGCTGGACATGCGGATGAATCCGACGCAGGGCATCACGGCAGCCGACGTGCTCAATACGTACTCGCACGGCGATATCGCTCGCGTGCTCAGCACCTACGGAGAAGAGCGGTTCGCAGGCAAGATCGCGTCCGCAATTCTGCGGCGACGTGAGCACACGCCGTTCACGACGAGCGGCCCGTTGGTCGAATTGCTGTATGCCGCAATACCGGCCGCGACTCGCCGCACCGGTGGGCATCCGGCAAAGCGAACTTTCCAGGCGCTGCGTATCGAGGTCAACGGGGAGCTCGATTCGCTCAAAGCCGCGGTGCCGGCCGGACTCGACGCCTTGGCCGTCGGCGGCCGCGTCGTCTTCATGTCGTATCAGTCGCTCGAAGATCGAGTTGTCAAGCAGGAGTTGGCCCCTCGGATCAAGTCTCGAAGTCCCGAGGGATTGCCGGTCGAACTTCCCGGGATGGGTCCGGAATTTCGACTGTTGACCAGAGGTGCGGAACGCGCCTCGGACGAGGAAATCGAAGTCAACCCACGCTCGGCCCCGGTGAGGTTGCGCGCCGCCGAACGGATTGCAAGGAGAGCGGAATGACGGTTCCAGGCACAACTGTTGGAACACAACGCAATCGGGTTCCGGCTACTCGACCCGAGCGGGCCGGCCGCGGTGGTCGGTCCGGAGCCGCATTGCGCGCCTACGAGCGCAGGCAGCAGCGTGCCTCGATACATACGTCGGATTCTGCTCGCGGTTCAGCGGCCTCACTTCGTCCGACGCTCAACGGCAGTGCCATTGCGGCTCGAATCCCGTTCGTAGCCTTGGTCATCGGTCTGCTTGCCCTCGGGCTCGGCTTGACGTTGTTGTTGACGACGCGCTCGGCGGGCGACTCCTACGACCTCAGTGCCGCCAAGGCCGTCAACGCCGAGCTCGCACAACAGCGTGCCTCCTTGCAGCGTGACGTCGAGCTCGCGGAATCTGCGCCCGAGCTCGCGCGCAAAGCCGCCGCGATCGGAATGGTCCCCGCCAAGAACCCCGCCCGCCTCGTCGTAGCCCCCGAGGGCGGTGTGCAGGTCGTCGGCACGCCCGCTCCCGCCGACGGTGCGCCGGTTGCACCCCTCGATCCGCCTCCCGCCACCGGCTCGGGGGAGGGCTCGGTTCCGAGTGCGTCGACACAGAATCCCGCACGACAGTCGGCGCAGTCGCAGACTCCGAGGAGTGCGTCGCAGCCCACCAGGCCGACGGGCGCAGGTGACACCCGTGCCGCCACGCCGAGTGCGCCCAATGGTGCCGGAACTGCCGCGCTTGCTGAACAATTGGTTCCCATGAGCACCCCCTCGGCTCCCGCCCCCGGCGAATCCTCCGGTGACGAGCAGTGACCAGGCCGTCGCCTGCGTCACGTCCCCGGCCCGCAGATCGAGCGCGGCCGGGACGAAAGCGTTTGGACTCGTCCACATTTCGTTTTCGGCACGGTACGGGCCGCATCTTGATGTACGTGGCTTTGGCGGTCGTCGCGGCACAGTTGCTCTGGATTCAAGGATTCGATGCGCCGACACTGTCGGCCGAGTCCGCCTCGCAGCGCACCACCACCCTCGTCGATCCGGCGATGCGCGGCTCGATCCTCGATCGCAACGGAAACCCGATCGCTTTCACCATGGAAGCGAAAGCGCTGACGTTCCAGCCGGTCCGGGTTCGTAGAGAACTCGACGAGGCACGCGCGAAGGATCCGACGAAGCCGGAAACCGACAAGTACCTCGACGACATCGCCGAGCGGATCCACAGCGATCTCGGTGACGTCGTCAGCAAGAAGGATCTGCTCGCGAAACTGAAGAGCAACGACGAATTCACCTATCTGGCACGGGGTGTCGACGCCACCGTGGCGTCGAACATCAGCAAGGAATTCAAGCAGGTCGGGCTCGAACGTCAGGACATCCGCGAGTACCCGGGTGGCTCGCTCGCCGCGAACATCGTCGGGGCCACCGGGTGGGACGGACACGGCCTGCTCGGGCTCGAGGATTCGCTCGACGCCACGCTCGCCGGTACCGACGGATCGCAGACCTACGATCGCGGCTCCGACGGGGCCGTCATTCCCGGCAGCTGGCGAGACAAGCAGCCCGCGGTCAACGGCTCGAACGTGGAACTGACCATCGACGCAGACCTGCAGTACTACGTACAGCAGCAGGTACAGCTGGCGAAGGATCTGTCCGGAGCCAAGAATGCGTCTGCCTACGTTCAGGATTCGCACACCGGCGAAGTGCTGGCCATGTCGAACGACAACACCTTCAACCCCGGAATCGGCGTCGGAAACAACGAACGGACCAAGGAGATGGGCAATCTGCCCGTCACGACGCCGTTCGAGCCCGGTTCGGTCAACAAGATCATCACTGCTGCAGCCGCTATCGAGTACGGGCTCACCACACCCGACGAGGTGCTGCAGGTACCGGGCAACATCTTCATGTCCGGTGTCTCGGTCCGGGACGCCTGGGAACACGGAGTTGCGCCGTACACCTCCACCGGAGTGTTCGGTAAGTCCTCCAACGTGGGGACTCTGATGCTGGCTCAACGTGTCGGCGAGGATCGGTATGCCGACATGCTGAACAAGTTCGGCCTGGGCCAGCGCAGCGACGTCGGCCTCCCCAATGAGAGCGCAGGCAGCGTGCCCAGCCGCGATCAGTGGTCGGGCGGTACCTTCGCCAACCTGCCGATCGGGCAGGGTCTGTCGATGACGCTCCTGCAGATGACCGGGATGTACCAGGCGATCGCCAACGACGGTGTGCGCATCCCGCCTCGGATCGTCGCGGCAACGGTGGACGCCAACGGCGAACGAACCGAGACACCGCGACCCGACGGGGTGTACGTGGTCAGTCCCGATACCGCGAAGACGGTCCGCAACATGTTCCGGTCGGTCACCCAGGACGACAACGGAAATCAGCGCGGTACCGGAGTCGCCGCTGGTGTCGAGGGCTACCAGATCAGTGGTAAGACCGGCACGGCCCAGCAGGTCGATCCCGAGTGCAAGTGCTACTCGAACTCGAAGTACTGGATCACGTTCGCGGGTATCGCTCCGGCCGACGATCCTCGCTACGTGATCGGGATCATGCTGGACGCGCCGTCCCGCAGTGCTGACGGCTCGGGAGGGCAGTCGGCCGCACCGCTGTTCCACAACATCGCCAGCTGGCTGTTGCAGCGCGACAGTGTTCCGATGTCCGCAGACCCGGGCCCCAAGTTGGTTCTTCAGGCCGACTGAGGCTCGAATCTGTCGGTCCGGGAATCGGGGCGGCAGCATGCCGATCGCGGTCGCCGGTAATCTGACACATCGGCTCGAGGCGTGTTCGTCGATCAGCCACCGCAGCGTGTTCGAGCTGACGCAGTGTGCGGTGGCAGTACAGAGGAAGGGAGCAGGAGTGACTGTGTCATCGGATTCACAACCCGCTCCGGGGTCTCGGCCGGCGAATCCGCCGCACACCGACGTATCCGACGTGGCGTCCGCTGTCGGTGCAACGATCGAGTGGGGACACCTCGACGGAGTGCAGGTCACCGGAATCGATCTGCGAGCGCAGTCCGTTCGTCCCGGCGATCTCTTCGCTGCGCTACCCGGATCCGCTCGGCACGGAGCCGAGTTCACCGCCGACGCGATCGAGCGGGGTGCAGCGGCGGTCTTCACCGACCCGTCCGGTGCCGACATCGTCCGCCGCGTCCTCGCCACCGCCGATCGCCAGGTTCCCGTCCTCGTGCACGACCGACCACGCCAGGTGCTCGGAACCGTGTCCGCCCTCGTGTACGGCAATCCGTCGTCGAAGATGACGGTCGTCGGAATCACCGGCACGTCGGGCAAGACGACGACCGCGTACCTCGTGGAGGCCGGCCTGACAACCGCCGGCCGCCGCTGCGGACTGATCGGCACGATCGAGACCCGCGTAGTGGGCCGGCACGTACCGAGCGCTCTCACCACCCCCGAGGCTCCGCAGTTGCATGCGCTCTTCGCCGTCATGGTCGAGGCCGGAGTCGACACCGTGGTGATGGAAGTGTCTTCCCATGCGTTGTCCCTCGGCCGAGTCGACGGCACCGACTTCGCGGTCGGCGCGTTCACCAATCTGTCCCAGGATCATCTCGACTTCCACGACTCGCTCGAGGACTACTTTCTGGCCAAGAGCCGGCTGTTCGGGGTCGATTCGCCGGTACGGGCAGACACAGCGGTCGTGTGCGTCGACGATGCCTGGGGCGTGCGGATGGCCGATATCGCCCGGTCGGCAGGATCCACGGTCGTCACGGTGTCCACCGGTGCCGACTCGCAGTGGACCGTCTCCGAGTGGGCCAAGCACGACGACGGAACGCAGTCGTTCACCGTTGCCGATCCGAACGGAACGTCGTTGCCGGTGTCGGTACGTCTGCCGGGTCGCTACAACGTCGCCAACGCCGTGCTCGCGCTCGCGACCTGCGAAGCGGCAGGCGTGGATGCCGCGACGGCGGCGCCCGGAATCGCGACCGTCGACGTGCCCGGTCGAGTGCAACGAATCGATCGTGGCCAGGACTTCCTCGCGGTGGTCGACTACGCCCACAAGCCCGCTGCGGTCGAAGCGGTGCTGGCGACTCTGCGAGAGTCGTCCCGTGGACGTATCGCCGTCGTGTTGGGTGCCGGCGGGGATCGAGACACCGCCAAGCGCCCTCTGATGGGTGCGGCCGGAGCGCGCGGTGCCGATCTGCTCGTGGTGACCGACGACAATCCGCGCAGTGAGGATCCGGCAGCGATACGGCATGCCGTCGAAGACGGTGCACTGTCGGTGCCCGACGACGCTCGTGGCGAAGTACGAAATGTCGAAGGCCGCGCAGCGGCGATAGAACAAGCCGTGGCGTGGGCACGTGAGGGGGACGTTGTGTTGATCGCAGGTAAAGGACACGAGACGGGCCAGGAGGTGGCGGGGGTGAAGTATCCGTTCGACGACCGAGTGGTACTCGCATCGGCCATCGATGCACGACTGGTCACCACGAGCGCAGGCGCACGGTGATACCGCTCTCGATCGCTCGCATCGCCGAGATCGTCGGCGGCGAACTGCACGACGTGGCGGACCCGACGGTGCTGGTCGCCGGGCCGGTGGAGTTCGACTCACGCAAGGTCACACCCGGCAGTGTCTTTCTCGCCCTGCCCGGTGCCAAGGTGGACGGCCACGAGCACGCGGCCGACGCCGTGGCCGCAGGCGCTGCTGTCGTTCTCGCGGCGCGTCCGGTGGGTGTCCCGGCAGTCGTCGTTCGGCCGGCACCGCACTCGAGCCGTGCGATGGCACTCGAACACGACCCGGAGGGGACCGGTGCTGCAGTGCTGACCGCGCTCGGTGCGTTGGCCCGGGAATCGGTGCTCGAACTGACTGCGCGCCACGATCTGACCGTGGTGGGCGTGACGGGGTCGTCGGGCAAGACGTCGACGAAAGATCTGATCTCGGCTGTGCTGCGTCCGCTCGGATCCGTGGTGGCCCCACCCGGATCGTTCAACAACGAACTCGGGCATCCATGGACTGCTCTGCGGGCCGACTCCGATACCGACTTCCTCGCCCTCGAGCTGTCCGCCCGGGGAATCGGCCACATCGCCGAACTCGCCAGGCTCGCGCCGCCCCGGATCGGGGTGGTTCTCAATGTCGGAACCGCGCACCTCGGCGAGTTCGGTTCACGTGCCGCCATCGCGCTGGCCAAGGGCGAACTGGTCGAGGCATTGCCCGCTGCTGCGGACGGCGGCGTGGCGATCCTCAACATCGACGATCGTCTGGTCGCCGAGATGGCGACACGCACGAAGGCGGCCGTCGTCACCGTCGGACTCAACGCGGACGCCGACGTCCGGGCTGTCGACGTCGTGGTCGACACCGATGCGCGGGCGTCGTTCACGCTCGTGTGTGCGGCAGGCTCGGCGCACATCACCCTGGCGGTGCACGGTGAACATCAGGTGGGCAACGCCCTGGCTGCCGCGGCCGTCGCGCTCGAGTGCGGGGCCGGCGTGGCCCAGGTTGCCGAAGCGCTCTCGACCGCGGTACCCACCTCGATCCGCCGGATGGATGTACGCACCCGCGCGGACGGCGTCACCGTCATCAACGACTCGTACAACGCGAATCCCGATTCGATGCGGGCCGCCCTCAAGGCGCTGGTGTCGATGTCGCGGCGTGATGACGGGCCGAAGCGGCGCAGTTGGGCGGTGCTGGGGGAGATGGGCGAGCTCGGCGGCGAATCGGTGGTGGAGCACGATGCGATCGGTCGGCTCGCCGTCCGCCTGGACGTCGATCGGTTGATCATCGTCGATTCGGGTCGGCCCACGCGTGCGCTGCATCAGGGCGCCGTCATGGAAGGGTCCTGGGGCGAGGAATCGATGCTCGTACCCGACCGCGAGACCGCCATCGCCGTGCTCGAGGACGAGGTTCGCGCCGGCGACATCGTTCTGGTCAAGGCCTCGCAGTCGGGCGCGATGTGGACCGTTGCCGACGCCCTGTTGGCCGAACCGTCGGCCGACGCCCTGTTGGCCGAACCGTCGGCCGACGCCCTGTTGGCCGAACCGTCGGAGGGCGAGCAGTGAGACAGATCCTGTTCGCCGGAGGGATCGCACTTGCAGTCGCAATTCTGCTGACTCCCGTGCTCATCAAGACCTTCTCGAAACAGGGCTTCGGCCAGGAGATCCGGGTCGAGGGCCCGGCGAGCCATCAGTCCAAGCGCGGTACTCCCACCATGGGCGGCGTGGCGATCCTGGTCGGGATCTGGGCCGGCTACTTGGGCTCGCACCTGATCGGCATCGGATACGACGCCGAGGGGCCGTCGGCCTCGGCTCTACTCGTACTCGGCCTGACCACCGTGCTCGGCCTCGTCGGCTTTCTCGACGACTTCATCAAGATTCGTAAACAGCGCAACCTCGGTCTGAACGCCACCGGCAAATACGTCGGCCAGATCACCGCGGCGGTGCTGTTCGCCATCCTGGTCCTGCAGTTTCGCAGTGACGACGGATTGACTCCGGGCAGCACTCAACTGTCGTATGTGCGCGACATCGCAACGTGGTCGATGTCGGCTGCTGTCTTCGTGTTCTTCGTCTGTCTGCTGGTGATCGCGTGGTCCAACTCGGTCAATCTCACCGACGGCCTCGACGGCCTGGCGGCCGGGTCCATGACATTGGTCCTCGGGGCGTACACCGTCATCACCTTCTGGCAGTACCGGCAGGCGTGTGCAGGACCGGCCGGTCCTGCGCCGGGTTGCTACGACGTACGCGACCCTCTCGACCTGGCCCTGGTGTGCGCGTCGGCGGCCGGTGCCTGCATCGGTTTCCTGTGGTGGAACGCCGCGCCCGCCAAGATCTTCATGGGCGATACCGGATCCCTCGCTCTGGGCGGCCTGATCGCAGGACTGTCCGTGGTCACCAAGACCGAACTGATCATGGTGGTCATCGGCGCGTTGTTCGTCGCCGAAGCAGCGTCGGTCGTCATCCAGGTCGCAGTGTTCCGGTCGAGTCGGCGACGCGTGTTCCGAATGGCCCCGTTCCATCACCACTTCGAGTTGGCCGGTTGGGCCGAGACGACGGTCATCATCAGGTTCTGGTTGCTCGCCGCGATCGCGTCGGCCGTCGGCTTGGCACTGTTCTACAGCGAATACCTCGCGGCTGTGGGCGGTTAGGCAATGACCGAAGCCTCGACCCATCTGTCCTGGTTGCGCGATAGTTCGGTGCTGGTCACCGGTGCGCGCATCTCCGGGCTGGCCGTCGTACGCCCACTGCTGGACCTCGGCGCACTCGTGACCGTCACCGACTCGAACCGAGCTGCGCTCGACGAGGCGTCGGCGCTCGGTGCTGCCGTGGTGGTTCAGGACGATCTGCTCGCCGATCCGGACGCGATCGCGGCCTTTGCGCTCGTCGTCACCAGTCCCGGGTTCCGGCCGGACTCTCCGGTGCTGGCTGCGGCCGCCGACCACGCCGTCCCGGTGTGGGGCGACGTGGAGTTCTCGTGGCATCTCGACCGCGCCGAGGTGTACGGCCCGCGCGCTCGTTGGCTGGTTGTCACCGGTACGAACGGTAAGACGACCACCACCTCGATGCTCGCGTCGATCCTCGACGCTGCCGGAATCGACTCCGTCGCCTGCGGAAACATCGGCCTCCCCATCGCCGACGCGTTGCGCGGTACCCCGCATCCGCGCGTACTCGCGGTCGAGCTGTCGTCCTTCCAGTTGTTCTGGGCACCGTCGGTTCGTCCCGCGGCGGGGGTGGTGCTCAACATCGCCGAGGACCATCTGGACTGGCACGGGGGCATGGACGGGTACGTCCAGGCCAAGGCGCGCGCGTTGAGCGGGGACGTCGGGGTCGTCGGACTCGACGACGCGGTGGCGGCCGGTCTGCGGGCGGGGGCACCGGCAGCGACGGTCGTCGGTTTCCGCCTGAACGAACCCGCCGCGGGCGAGCTGGGAGTGCGGGCGGGAATGCTCGTCGACCGTGCGTTCGGGGACAACGTCGAGTTGCTCCGGGCCGACGAGGTGGAACCGAGTGGCCCGTCCGGTGTGCTCGACGCGTTGGCCGCGGCTGCGTTGGCGCGATCGATCGGTGTCGACGCCGAGGCCGTCCGAAACGGATTGCGGACGTACCGGGTGGGACCGCATCGGGCCGCAGTGGTGCGTGAGCTCGGTGGGGTGACGTTCGTCGACGATTCCAAGGCGACGAATCCGCATGCCGCGCGCTCGTCGATCCTCGCGCACGATCGGGTCGTGTGGATCGCGGGCGGGTTGTTGAAGGGTGCGGTGATCGACGATCTGGTCGTCGAGATCGCCGATCGGCTCGTGGCTGCGGTGGTGTTGGGCCGCGATGGGATGCAGATCGCAGAGGCTTTGGCGCGACACGCCCCCGATGTTCCGGTCGTCAGGCTCCCTTCGGGAGACGATGCTGGTGTGACTCATGAGGCTGAAGATGCAGATGCGGTGATGCGAGCGGCCGTCGACCACGCTGCGGGGTTTGCCGCGGCCGGCGATACCGTCCTGCTGGCCCCCGCGGCTGCGTCGTTGGACATGTTCGTCGATTACGGCCACCGCGGCCGAAGCTTCGCCGAGTCCGTCGAGCGCCTCGACATCGCCGCCCTCGGATCGCCGCGATCGTGACCACCGCAGCTCGACCGGCGCGTCCACCTCGTCGCACCACCACGCCGCGCACCCGAATCGGACTGTGGTTCGGTCGGCCGCTGGCGTCGTTCCACCTCATCGTCACGATCGCGGTGCTGCTCACCGTGCTGGGACTGGTCATGGTGCTGTCCGCGTCGTCGGCCGAATCGTTCGCAGCCGACGAGTCCGGCTACGCGCTGTTCACGCAACAGCTGATCGGTGTCGCACTGGGTGTGGTCGCGTTTTATGCGGCGCTTCGGCTGCCGGTGCGATACCTGCGCAAATTGTCGTTCCCGCTCTTCCTGGTCTCGATCACGATGTTGATGCTGGTGTTGATCCCCGGTATCGGTGCCGAGCGTCAGGGCGCACGGCGTTGGTTCGACTTCGGTGTCGTCTCGTTCCAGCCGTCCGAGCTGGCGAAGGTCGCGTTGGTTCTGTGGGGAGCGCACCTGCTGGCCTCCCGTCGCAGCGAGCACGGCAACATCAAGTCGCTGCTGGTGCCGTTGCTGCCTGCGGGCCTGCTCATGTGTCTGCTCGTCGTGCTCCAGCCCAACCTCAGTACCGCGATCGCCCTGGGCATCATTCTCGTCGCACTACTGTGGTTCGCCGGCCTCAACGCCCGGCTGTTCGGAGCAGTCCTGGTGACCGGTTTGGCTCTGGCGACCGTGCTCGCGTTCACCGCCGGCTACCGCTCGAACCGCGTCAAGGCCTGGCTCAACCCGGGGGAGGACACCCAGGGTCTGTCGTATCAGTCCACCCAGGCCAAGTACTCCTTGGCCGACGGCGGACTCTTCGGTCGCGGATTGGGACAGAGTCGCGCGAAATGGAGCTACCTCCCCAACGCGCACAACGACTTCATCTTCGCGATCATCGGCGAGGAGCTCGGCATGATCGGCTGCCTTGCCGTCATCGGATTGTTCGGTCTCTTCGTCTACACCGGCCTACGCATCGCGATGCGGTCGGTCGATCCGTTCCTGCGTCTGTTGACTGCAGGCGCAACGTGCTGGGTGTTCGGTCAGGCCATGATCAACATCGGCTATGTGGTCGGGCTGCTGCCGGTGACCGGTCTGCAGCTGCCGCTGGTGTCCTACGGCGGTACGTCCACGGCCATCACGCTGTTGATGTTCGGGATCATCGCCAGTGCGGCCCGACACGAACCGGAAGCCATCGCCGCGCTGCACGCCGGGCAAGAGGGTCGTATCGCCCGAGCTCTGAGATTGCCGCTGCCTGCTGTCTTCTCACCGAAGCGGGCCGCGATGGCACGCTCCAAATCCACCCGTCCCACGTTGGCGGCGCAGGATCGCACACGTCTCGAGTCCCGCAAGAACAAGGACGGCCGCGGGGCACGGTCACCCGAGCCCGGACGTACCCGGGTGTCGAGTTCACGGGTGGACACGGCCGGCCCCAACGGGTCGGCCAGGAACGCACCCCGTGGCCACGCCCGCCGTGCCGAGCCCCAACGCCGAGACACCGGCAGCGGGTACGCCGCCGGACCACGGTCGCCGTATCGGCCGCGTCCGGAACCGCAACCCGGTCGTCCGCCGGTCCGCTCGGGTGAGCGAGGATATCGACGGTGAAGCAGACATCGAGGCCGATATCCGTGGTGGTGGCCGGAGGCGGAACCGCCGGACACATCGAGCCCGCGCTCGCCGTGGCCGACGCCCTGCGCGAGCTCGACCCCACCGTCACCGTCACCGCCCTCGGCAGCAGCCGGGGGCTCGAAACGACACTGGTACCCGCCCGCGGCTACGCGCTGGAACTGATACCGCCCGTGCCGCTGCCTCGCAAGCCCACTCTCGACCTGGTGAAGTTACCGGTTCGGGTCGCACGGTCGGTGCGTCGAACCCGGGAGATCTTCGCTGCGGTCGAGGCCGATGTACTGGTCGGCTTCGGCGGTTACGTCGCGCTTCCTGCGTATCTCGCTGCCCGCGGTCGACTTCTCGGTCGCGGCGGCCGTATTCCGGTGATCATTCACGAGGCCAATGCCCGCGCCGGCATCGCGAACAAGGTCGGTGCACGCAGCGCCGAACGAGTCCTTGCCGCCGTCGCCGGATCTGGTATCTCTGCACCGGGGTCCGAGGATGCAGAAGTGATCGGAATTCCGGTGCGGCCCACCATCACCGGTCTCGATCGCGCAGCGATGCGGTCGCAGGCTCGCGCTCATTTCGGTCTGCCCGAACACGGGCCGGTGCTGCTGGTGTTCGGCGGTTCACAGGGCGCGCGTTCACTCAACGACGCAGTGTCCGGTGCCTCGGCCGCCCTTGCCGCCGCCGGCATCTCGGTTCTGCACGCACACGGTCCCAAGAACACACTGGACGTGGAGCAGAGCAATCCGGATGCTCCGTACGTCGCAGTGCCCTACATCGACCGGATGGACCTGGCCTACGCGGCGGCCGATCTCGCGATCTGCCGGTCCGGTGCCATGACGGTCGCCGAAGTCTCCGCGACCGGGCTTCCTGCCGTGTACGTGCCTCTACCGCACGGCAACGGTGAGCAGGAGCTCAATGCCCGTCCCGTCGTCGACGCCGGAGGTGGCATCCTGGTAGCCGACGCGACGCTGAGCGCGCAGTACGTGACCGACACGGTCGTCGCTTTGGTGGCCGACACCGAGCGCATCGCCGCGATGTCCCGTGCTGCGGCAGGAGCCGGTCACAAGGGTGCTGCGGCTGCCGTTGCGCAGATCGTGCTCGATACCGCGCACGCGGCGCGGCGCTGAACCGGGCGGCGGCGAGAATGCCACAGAACGAGGGAGACGTCCGCGTGACAACTGAGGGTGCGGCGATGTCGGAGTTGCCGGCAGAGCTCGAACGGGTGCACATGGTGGGAATCGGCGGTGCCGGGATGTCCGGGATCGCACGCATTCTGCTGGCGCGCGGTGGTCAGGTGTCCGGATCGGATGCCAAGGAATCGCGCGGGGTGTTGGCGCTGCGAGCCCGCGGTGCGCTGGTGCGAATCGGGCACGATGCAAGCGCGCTGGACATGATCGACGGCGGCCCCACCGTGGTCGTGACGACCCACGCGGCCATACCCAAGACCAACCCCGAACTCGTCGAGGCTCGCGATCGCGGGATTCCGGTGGTGTTGCGGCCCGCCGTCCTCGCGTCGTTGATGGAGGGGTACCGCACCCTGCTGGTGTCGGGCACGCACGGCAAGACGTCGACCACATCGATGTTGGTCGTCGCACTGCAGCACTGTGGGTTCGACCCGTCGTTCGCCGTCGGCGGTGAGCTCAACGAGGCCGGAACCAACGCGCATCACGGCAGTGGCGACGTCTTCGTCGCCGAGGCGGACGAGAGTGACGGTTCGCTGTTGCAGTACTCCGCGAACGTGATCATCGTGACGAACATCGAGGCCGATCATCTCGATTTCTTCGGTACGACCGAGGCCTACGTGAAGGTGTTCGACGATTTCGCCGCGCTGCTGCACCCGGGCGGTGTGCTGGTGGCATGCATGGACGATCCGGGTTCGGCAGCTCTGGCCCGCCGCGTGGTCGAGAAGAATCTCCCCGGAGTGACGGTGCTCGGCTACGGGTCGTCCGACGTCGACGCCGGACCGGTCGAGATGGCCGTTCGCCTGTTGGCCTGGGAGCCCGAGGACATCGGCGGCGTCGCGCAGTTGCAGATCGCCGGTGAGGACTCTGCCCGCACGGTTCGGCTGGGAGTACCGGGACGGCACACCGCCCTCAACGCCCTGGCGGCGTTCGTGGCTGCCCGCCAGGTGGGCGCGGGGGTCGAGGAGTTGCTGGCCGGGCTGACCGGATTCGGGGGAGTGCACCGGCGGTTCCAGTTCACCGGACGCGAGCACGGAGTACGAGTGTTCGACGACTACGCCCATCACCCCACCGAGGTGCGGGCCGTGCTGACCGCTGCGCAGGCGTTGGTCGCGGGTCAAGCACTTCCGGGCGAGCGGGGGCGGGTCGTGGTGGTGTTCCAACCGCATCTGTACTCACGTACTGCGACGTTCGCCGAGGAATTCGGTACCGCACTGTCGTTGGCCGACGAGATCGTGGTGCTCGACGTCTACGGCGCTCGCGAGGAACCCCTGCCCGGTGTGACCGGGGCCTTGGTCGCAGCGTCGGTGACCAAACCGGTGAACTACCAACCGGATCTGTCGTTGGTCGCCAAGCAGGTGGCCAATCTCAGCCGTCCCGGCGACGTGGTGATCACGATGGGTGCGGGCGACGTGACCATGCTCGGCGGTCCCATTCTCGACGCCCTTCGTTCCAAAACCGATTTCGGTGCCACGACCGGCCGCGCGGTACCGAAGGATCGGCCGTCGACGTGACTCGTCGGTCCGATCGAGACCGCGCTTCCAGATCGGAACCCGTTGCCGGGCAGGGTGATTCGACGTCGTCGGTCACAGACAGGCAAGCTCGCGCGCAGGCCAGGGAAGAAGAGCGCGCTCGCGTGAAACGGTCACGCCGTCGCGCGGTGCTTGCCGTCGTGGCGGTTGTCGCAGTGATCGTCGGGTCGGCAGTACTGGTCTACTTCACGCCGCTGCTGTCGGTTCGGACGATCTCGGTCGTGGGAGCCTCGTCGGTGTCCGAACAGGAGATCCTCGACCGACTCGAGGTGCCGACCGGCCTGCCGCTGGTCCGTGTCGACGCCGCGGCCGCGGCCCAGCGTGTTGCGTCGATACCGGAGCTGGCATCGGTTCGGGTGCAACGGAAATACCCGTCCACCGTGCAGGTCACCGTCGAAGAACGTGTCCCGGTGGCGTTCGTCGATTCTCCCGACGGCACTCACTTGCTCGATGCGACCGGCGTGGACTTCGCCGTCGCACCGCCTCCGCCCGGGGTGGTCCGACTGGTGACCGACAATCCTGTCTTCGGCGATCCGGTGACGAAAGATGCACTGGCTGTGCTCGATTCGCTGCCGCCGCTGATTCGAGGTCAGGTCGGCGAAGTGCGCGCGAGCACGCTGTCCGACATCTCGATCCTGCTGTTGGACGGGCGTACCGTCGTGTGGGGGAACAAGGACAACTCCGAGCGCAAGGGGGCGGTGGCCATCGCGCTGCTGTCGCAACCGGGTCAGATTTTCGACGTGTCCAGTCCCGATCTTCCGACCACGAAATAGCAACGGGTCCGAAAGGCTCATATTTTCGGCGCGGCATCGGCGCGCCTAATGGCGATCGTGGCCGTCGGTGAATAGCGTTCCGATCAGTCGAGTACTTGACATAACTCTAAGCCTGTGGTTTAGGTTGAGGGTTTTCCACATTTTTCGAGCAACAATCCACGGAAGGCGAGAGCCCATGACGCCCCCGCACAACTACCTCGCCGTAATCAAGGTCGTCGGCATCGGCGGCGGCGGCGTGAACGCGGTCAACCGGATGATCGAACAGGGACTCAAGGGAGTCGAGTTCATCGCCGTCAACACCGACGCTCAGGCCTTGCTGATGAGTGACGCCGACGTCAAGCTCGACGTCGGCCGTGAGCTGACTCGCGGACTCGGTGCCGGTGCCGACCCCGAGGTGGGTCGCCGCGCAGCGGACGACCACAAGGACGAGATCGAAGAGGTCCTCAAGGGTGCCGACATGGTCTTCGTCACCGCAGGTGAGGGTGGCGGAACCGGTACCGGCGGTGCTCCCGTCGTCGCCAACATCGCGCGCAAGCTCGGCGCGCTGACCGTCGGCGTCGTGACGCGTCCGTTCTCCTTCGAGGGCAAGCGCCGTGGTGGCCAGGCCGACACCGGTATCCAGCAGCTGCGTGAATCCTGCGACACGCTCATCGTCATCCCCAACGATCGTCTGCTTCAGCTCGGCGACGCAGCCGTCAGCCTCATGGATGCGTTCCGCAGTGCCGACGAGGTCCTGCTCAACGGCGTTCAGGGCATCACCGATCTGATCACCACCCCCGGGCTGATCAACGTCGACTTCGCCGACGTCAAGGGCGTCATGTCCGGCGCAGGCAGTGCGCTGATGGGCATCGGTTCCTCCCGCGGTGAAGGCCGCGCGATCAAGGCCGCGGAATCCGCGATCAACTCGCCGCTGCTGGAAGCGTCCATGGAAGGTGCCCGCGGAGTGCTGCTCTCCATCGCGGGTGGCTCGGATCTCGGCCTGTTCGAGATCAACGAGGCCGCCTCGCTGGTCCAGGAAGCTGCGCACATCGACGCCAACATCATCTTCGGAACCGTCATCGACGACTCTCTCGGCGACGAGGTTCGTGTCACCGTCATCGCCGCCGGGTTCGACGGAGGAACGCCCACGCGTCGTCCGGTCGAGGCAGCGGCATCCACCCGCGGCCCGATCGGATCGGCGCGCTCGGGGGAGGTCTCCTCACGCTCGAACGACAGCTCCGAGGGCGCTGTGTTCCGCGACCCGGTCGGCGCACCCAGCGGATCGAGCCTGCCCCCGCTGAACTCGTCCAGTTCGTCGAACCGCGAATCGTCCAGCCGCGAGTCCGCAGCCGGTCACGGCCGGGATTCCGGCGGTCAAGGCCGCGAGTCGGTCGGATCCGGACGCCGCGTTCCCGTCGCCGAGGACGACGGCGAAGACGAGGTCGACGTACCGTCCTTCATGCGGCGGTGAGTGACTCCTTTCGGGTCAGGCGGGTGTCGACGACGCGAGCAGGCGGCGTGTCGGCCCCGCCGTTCGACACCTTCAATCTCGGTGACCACGTAGGCGACGACCCGGCTGCTGTCGAGGCCAACCGTCGACGCCTCGGTGACCGTTTGGGTATGGGCATCGAACGCATGGTGTTCATGGAGCAGGTCCACGGCCGCACCGTCACGGTGGTGGACGGGCCGGTGTCCGAGCCCGTTCCCATGACCGATGCGTTGGTGACGACGCAACGCGATCTCGCGCTCGTGGTGTTGACGGCCGACTGTGTTCCGGTGTTGCTGTCCGACGAAGAGGCGGGCGTGATCGCCGCGGTGCACGCCGGCCGTGTCGGTGCCCGCATCGGCATCATTCCTCGAGTACTCGCGTCGATGGTCGAGCTGGGCGCGGTCCCGGAGAGGATCGGGGCCTTCCTCGGCCCGGCGGCCAGTGGGCGTCAGTACGAGGTACCCGCCCACATGCGCGCCGACGTCGACAAGCATCTTCCCGGAAGCGCGACGACGACGGTTCGGAACACCCCCGGTCTCGATATCCCGGCCGGTGTGCGCGCGCAGCTGATTGCCGCCGGCCTGCACGGAGTGGCTCAGGATCCCCGGTGCACCATCGAGGATCGCACCCTGTTCAGCCATCGCCGGGAGGGTTCGACCGGCCGTATCGCGAGCGTCGTGTGGATGGATTCCGCATCCGCAGACGAGGTTCCCGACTCCGGCCAGGAGAGGATCTCGTGAGCGAGCCCACCGACCGAGCTGCCGAGATCGCCGCCGCGTTGGCGTCGGTACGCGAACGATTGGCGCGAGCATGTGCGGACGCAGGTCGAGAAGACTCGACCGTGACTCTGCTGCCGGTGACGAAGTTCTTCCCCGCGTCCGACGTTCGGATCCTGTACGAGCTGGGCTGCCGTGAGTTCGGCGAGTCCAGAGAGCAGGATGCGTCGCCCAAGGTGGCCGAGACCGCCGAGGACTTCCGCGGTGATCCGCCGCGGTGGCACATGATCGGGCATCTCCAACGAAACAAGGCGAAGTCCATCGCTGCGTGGGCGCACTCCATTCACTCGGTGGACAGTGCTCGATTGGTCACCGCGCTGTCCAAGGCCACCAAGACGGCACTCGACGACGGCGCTCGGACGACGCCGCTCGACGTCCTCGTTCAGATCAGTCTCGATGGCGATGTCCACCGCGGCGGCGTCGAACGCGGGGACCTGTACGAGTTGGCCGACGCGGTGTCGACCGCACCCGGCTTGCGTCTGGCGGGACTGATGGCCGTACCTCCGTTGGACGCCGACGCGGACGCTGCGTTCGGTGATCTCCAGGTGCTGCATCAGCGACTTCTGCGTGATCATCCCGATGCCCGCGAGTTGTCGGCCGGCATGACGGGGGACCTGGAAGCTGCTGTGCGACACGGATCGACGTGCGTGCGTGTCGGTACCGCAATACTCGGTGCGCGGCCGATAGCCTCCCAATAACAGTCCACGGATCACATCAGTCACAACAGACACTTGCGAACCTGGAGATGGACAGTAGACACGGCCACGGAAGGCAGAACGATGAGCACCCTGCACAAGTTCAAGGCGTACTTCGGCATGGTTCCGCTCGCGGACTACGAGGACGACTACCTCGACGATCCGGACACCCGCCGCAGTCCCCGTGGTGGCCGTGACGGTTACGACGACATCGACGATCGTGACTTCGTCAAGCCGTCGTTCGGTGGCTCGCGGCACGCGCAGGCCGACGACGACTACGACGATTACGAGGCCCCTCGCCCCGCTGCGACGCTCGCTCCGATCGGTGGACGCGCACGCGGCACAGCAGGACCGTCGACCCGAGGCGCTGCCACTCGTGGCGCGCTGGCCATGGACACCCGCATGGACGTGCGGGCCGAGACGCGACGCAGCCCGATCGTCGACGACGGCGGCCCACTCTCGAAGATCACCACCCTGCGCCCGAGGGACTACAGCGAGGCGCGCACCATCGGTGAGCGTTTCCGTGACGGCACTCCGGTCATCATGGATCTCGTCGAAATGAGCAACGCCGACGCCAAGCGACTCGTCGACTTCGCTGCCGGATTGGCCTTCGCGCTCCGTGGATCTTTCGACAAGGTGGCCACGAAGGTGTTCCTGCTTTCGCCGGCCGATGTCGATGTATCCCCGCAGGAGCGCAGGCGAATTGCGGAAACCGGCTTCTACAGCCAGCAGTGATCGTTTCTCCCCTTGGGGCGGCAAGTCGGAGCTGTGACCAGCGCACTTTGCTCAGCCCGGCGAAGTCAGGCAGAGTATAGCCGTGATCGTGTTCACGGTGATCAACATCGTATTGTTTCTTTTTTGGCTCCTTCTCATCGGTCGAATCATCGTCGAGTTCATCAGGACTTTCGCGAGAGATTGGCAACCGACCGGGCTGGTCGTCATCCTTCTGGAGGCGATCTTCACGGTCACCGACCCGCCCGTGAAGTTCCTGCGCAGGATAATTCCGCCGCTCAACCTCGGTGGTGTGCGACTGGACCTGTCGATCATGGTCTTGCTGTTCGTCGTGTTCATTCTGTGGAATGTGACCAGCAGCCTCGCGGCCTGAGGCCGAAGATGGAATGTTAGAACTCGGGACCCAGCGCAAGCTGCGTGTCCCGTGTGACAGAATGGACGCCAGTTACAGTTTGATTGTTCTGCACTCGCGCGGAATGGCATATAACTGAATGCTTGCTCTACCGCCCCAAGACGCGTGAAGGGATCCTTCCATGCCGCTGACTCCAGCTGATGTGCACAACGTTGCGTTCAGCAAGCCGCCCATCGGTAAGCGCGGTTACAACGAAGACGAGGTCGACGCATTTCTCGACCTTGTCGAGCAAGAGTTGTCCCGACTGATCGAAGAGAACGCCGACCTGCGCCAGCGCGTCGGTGAGCTCGACCAGGAGCTTGCGGACGCCAAGAACTCTGCGCGCCAGAGCCCACAGTCGGCTCCGGTCGCCGCACCGAAAGCCGAGCCGCAGCGGCCGGTCGATCCCCCCAAGCCGCCACCGGTGGTTCAGCAGCCCGCGCCGGTCGCTCCCGTGGCCGCAGCACCGCAGCAGAGCGGCGACTCCAACATGCAGGCCGCGAAGATTCTCGGTCTCGCGCAGGAGATGGCGGACCGCCTCACCGGCGATGCGAAGACCGAGTCCGAGCAGCTGCTCGGCAATGCGCGCACCAACGCCGAACGGCTGGTGTCGGATGCCCGCGCTCGCTCGGAGTCGATGATGTCCGAAGCGCGGCAGAAGTCCGAGTCGCTGCTCACCGATGCACAGACTCGCTCCGAGACCCAGCTTCGCCAGGCCAAGGAGAAGGCCGACGCATTGCAGGCCGACGCCGAGCGCAAGCACACCGAGATCATGGCGACGATCAACCAGCAGCGGTCGGTGCTGGAAGGTCGCATCGAGCAGCTCAAGACGTTCGAGCGCGAATACCGGGTGCGCCTCAAGTCGTACCTCGAATCGCAGCTCGAAGAGCTCGAGAACCGTTCGTCGGCGCTGCCGGTGGACAACGGCCAGGACAACTTCAACCAGGACAACCAGACGTCCGGCTACAGCCAGTCGTACGCCAAGGGCAACAACTGACGCGATCGTTCTCCGACGCTGCCTCTCGGGGCAGCGTCGGGCTCGGTTGTAGCGTCGAGTGGTGAGCGAGGAATCCTGTGCTGATTCTGACTCTCGGCGCGGCGGCTGTCGGGTTCGGGTTCCTGGTGTTGGCCCTGATGACCGGATCGGTCGTCTGGGCCTGGGCCTGCATCGTGATCTGCATAGTCGGGGCGGTGCTGCTCCTGGTCGGGGCCCTGCTCGGGCGACGGCCACCGCCCGAGATCGACAGGTAGCATCTACGCGGTAGTGCATCAGGCGGCAGTACATCAGGCGGTAGTGCATCAGTTCGACGGTTGTCAGACGAGAGAACAATCAGGCGTCGATCCGGCCATCACCGGGGAGCCTTCGGAAGAACGACAGTGACGATTCGGTCTGCAACGACCGAAATGGGCTGTTCAGTAGAACCGAACGGGTGAGCCCGTCACAGCTCGTGTGGAGAGGCTCGGTCCGACGGGTTCCATCGGTCCGAGCAAGCGGGGTGGTACCGCGGTACTCGGCGTCCCCATCGCCGAATGTCGTCCCCGTGCCAATCGATGTCGCGTCCTGTACGCGTCCGGCACGGAGGAGACAGATATGACAGATTCGAGCGCACGCACCGAGAACGCGTCGTACCCGCTGGTGGATCTGGCCGAAGGTCGATCGGGCAGCGTTCCGTTTCCCGATCTCGAGCGCATCGTGCTGCACGAATGGGCCGAGGACGGCACGTTCCGCGCCAGCATCGACAACCGCGCCGATGCCGAGGAATTCGTTTTCTACGACGGACCTCCGTTCGCCAACGGCTTGCCGCACTACGGCCATCTGCTCACCGGGTACGTCAAGGATCTCGTGCCCCGGTTCCAGACCATGCGCGGCAAGAAGGTCGAGCGTCGTTTCGGGTGGGACTGCCACGGCCTTCCCGCCGAATTGGAAGCGGAGAAGCAACTCGGCATCAAGGACAAGTCCGAGATCGACGAGATGGGCCTGGCGAAGTTCAACGCCTACTGCAAGCAATCGGTGTTGCAGTACACCGACGAGTGGCGGGATTACGTCACTCGGCAGGCGCGGTGGGTCGACTTCGACAACGACTACAAGACCCTCGACGTCGACTTCATGGAGTCCGTCATGTGGGCGTTCAAGACGCTCCACGACAAGGGCCTGATCTACCAGGGCTACCGAGTGCTGCCGTACAGCTGGTACGAGCAGACGCCGCTGTCCAACCAGGAGACCCGGCTCGACGACGCGTACAAGATGCGTCAGGATCCCGCGGTCACCGTCACCATGCCCCTGACGGCACCGGGCACACCCCTGGACGGCGCGAACGCACTGATCTGGACCACCACGCCGTGGACTCTGCCGTCGAACCTCGCGATCGCGGTGCATCCGGAGGTGCACTACGTTCAGGTCCGCGGTGCCGACGGTGAGCGTTACGTGCTTGCCTCTGCCCGACTCGCGCACTATGCGAAGGAACTGGGGGAGGAGCCGGAGGTGCTCTCGGAGCACACCGGCGCGGAGTTGGTCGGCCTCGCCTACGCACCGCCCTACGACTTCTTCCTCGGCCACGAGAATGCGCATCGCGTTCTTAAGGCCGATTACGTCACCACCGACTCCGGCACCGGAATCGTCCATCTCGCACCGGCATTCGGTGAGGAGGACATGGACGTCGCCACCGCGAACGGTATCGAGGTCGTGCAACCGCTCGATGCGGGCGGCAAATTCACGTCGTTGGTGCCGCCCTACGAGGGCCTGATGGTGTTCGACGCCAATCCGGTGATCATCAAGGATCTCAAGGCCTCGGGCCGCTTGCTGCGGCACGAGACCATCGAGCACTCGTACCCGCACAGTTGGCGTAGTGGTCAGCCGCTGATCTACATGGCGGTTCCGTCGTGGTTCGTCGCGGTCACCAAGTTCCGCGATCGGATGGTCGAGCTCAACCAGGAGATCACCTGGGTGCCCGAGCACATCAAGGACGGTCAGTTCGGCAAGTGGCTCGAAGGTGCCCGCGACTGGAACATCAGCCGAAACCGGTACTGGGGCAGCCCGATCCCGGCCTGGACGTCCGACGACCCCGCCTACCCTCGTCTCGACGTGTACGGCAGCCTGGACGAACTCGAGCGTGACTTCGGTGTGCGTCCGACCGATCTGCATCGGCCGTACATCGACGACCTGACGCGTCCCAACCCGGACGACCCGACCGGCAAGTCGACCATGCGTCGCGTTCCCGAGGTGCTGGACTGCTGGTTCGAATCGGGCTCGATGCCGTATGCACAGGTGCACTTCCCGTTCGAGAACGAGGAGTGGTTCCAGACGCACAACCCGGGCGACTTCATCGTCGAATACAACGGTCAGACGCGCGGCTGGTTCTACACCCTGCACGTGCTCGCGACTGCTTTGTTCGACCGGCCTGCCTTCAAAACCGTTGCTGCCCATGGCATCGTGCTCGGTGACGACGGTCTGAAGATGAGTAAGTCGAAGGGGAACTACCCGGACGTCAAGGAGGTCTTCGACCGCGACGGCTCGGATGCCATGCGGTGGTTCCTGATGTCGTCGCCGATCCTGCGCGGTGGCAACCTGATCGTCACCGAGCAGGGCATCCGCGAGGGAGTGCGGCAGGCGCTGTTGCCGATCTGGAACGCGTGGAGCTTTTTGCAGCTCTACGCGTCGACGCCGGGGCAGTGGCGGACCGATTCTCCGCACGTTCTCGATCGGTACGTGCTGGCCAAACTGTCCGCCACGCGGGATGCGATCACCGACGCGCTCGAAGGGAACGACATCGCCGGGGCGTGCGACGAACTGCGTACGTTCTGTGACGCACTGACCAATTGGTATGTGCGACGGTCACGTTCACGCTTCTGGGGCGAGGAGGCCGACGCGATCGACACCCTGCACACGGTGCTCGAAGTGCTCACCCGCATCGCCGCTCCGTTGTTGCCGTTGATCAGCGAGGTGGTCTGGCGCGGATTGACCGGTGGCCGATCGGTGCACCTCACGGATTGGCCGACCGCCGACGAGTTGCCGTCCGACCCGGAGCTGGTCGACAGCATGGACGAGGTTCGTACCGTGTGCTCCACGGTGCTCGGTCTGCGTAAGGCGCAGAATCTGCGCGTGCGGCTGCCGCTGCCCGAGGTGACCGTCGCGGCCGCCGACGCCGAGCGTCTGCGTCCGTTCCTCGACATCATCGCCGACGAGGTCAACGTCAAGAAGGTGGATCTGACCGAAGACGTTGCCGTGCACGGCAAATTCGAGCTCGTCGTGAACGCACGCGCTGCCGGGCCGCGAATCGGCAAGGATGTCCAGAAGGTCATCAAGGCAGTCAAGGCCGGTGACTGGTCCGAGGACGAAGGCGGCGTCGTGAGCGCCGCAGGCATCGCGTTGCTGCCCGAGGAGTACACCCGCAGACTCGTTGCCGCGGAGCCGGAATCGACGGCACCGCTGCCCGGGAACGCAGGACTCGTGGTGCTCGATTCGGCGGTCACCGAAGAGCTGGAGGCCGAGGGTTGGGCCAAGGACCGCATCCGTGAGCTGCAGGATGCGCGTCGTAGCCACGGACTCGATGTGTCCGACCGTATCGACATCGTCATCGAGGTACCCGAACATCGACGGGCGTGGCTGGACGCTCATCGGGATCTGATCGCGCGCGAGGTACTCGCGTTGTCGCTGGTCGACGGCTCGGTCGGCGACGACGGCAGCGATCTCGGTGAGGGAGTTCGGGCAGCGATCACGAAGTCGTCGTGACCGAGGGCATATGAGCGAGGGGCACCGGGTCGTCGTGACCGAGGAGGAGGTGGTCGATGCCGTCCACGAGCGTCTCTCCGAGGCTCGCGGCGGCGTCGTTCCCATCGCCGCCGCCGGCCATCCGGTGCTGCGTGCCCCGGCGCTGCGCTACACCGGTCAGCTCGGGCGTGATGTGTTGACGGAGTTGATCGAGGTGATGCGCGCGACGATGCACGATGCGCCCGGTGTCGGCCTTGCTGCACCGCAGATCGGAATTCCGTTGCAGATCGCGGTGATCGAGGATCTCTTCGATGTCGCGGTGGACGTCGCCCGGGTCCGGGAGCGCACCCCGTTGTCGTTCCGAGCGTTGATCAATCCTCGGTACACCCCGGTAGGGCGACGCACGGCCTCGTTCTACGAGGGCTGCCTCAGTGTGCCGGGGTATCAGGCCGTCGTGACCCGCGCCGCGGAAGTCCGGCTTCTGTGCACCGACGAGACCGGCCGAGAGATCGACGAGGTGGTGCGTGGCTGGCCCGCACGGATCGTGGCCCACGAGAGCGATCACCTCGCCGGCACGCTGTACATCGATCGTGCGCACACACGGTCGCTGACCACGACCGAGCAGTACTCCGCACGGTGGTCCGATCCCGGACCGGAGCGGGCCGCACGTGTGCTCGGCTTCGGTGCCGACGCCCCGTCCGAGCCGCCCGACGGCCGTCGTTGACCATGCCCGACAGTGTCGATCGGACTCTGCGCAGCCGGCGTTGGGTGTTGCATCTTGACATGGACGCGTTCTTCGCGTCCGCCGAGCAGCTGACGCGGCCGACGCTGCGGGGTCGGCCGGTGCTGGTCGGCGGTGCAGGCGGCAGAGGCGTGGTGGCCGGGTGCAGCTATCAGGCCCGGGCGTTCGGGGCTCGTTCGGCGATGCCGATGCATCAGGCCCGTCGACTCGTCGGTGCGAGCGCAGTGGTCCTGCCGCCGCGGTTCCCGCTGTACTCGGAGCTGAGCAGACGTGCGTTCGAGGCGCTTCGGGTGCGCATGCCCGTGCTGGAACAGCTCTCGATCGACGAGGCCTTCGGCGAGCCGCTCGAGCTGGCGGGCGCGACGGTGGCCGAGGTCGAGCGCTTCTGTGCCGATCTGCGGGCGCTGGTACTGGCAGAGACCGGGCTCGTCGCCTCCATCGGTGCCGGGTCCGGGAAACAGATCGCCAAGATCGCATCGGGTCTGGCCAAACCCGATGGAATCACGGTGGTAGCGCCCGGCATCCAGGCCGAGTTGATGGCCGATCTGCCGGTGCGCAAGTTGTGGGGGATCGGCCCTGTTGCCGGAGAACGGTTGCACCGCTTGGGGATCGACACCATCGGCAAGTTCGTGGCTACGCCCGAGTCGGAAGTGGCGTCGATTCTCGGTGCGACCATGGGCCCGAGCCTGCATCAGCTGGCGCGCGGCATCGACAACCGGGTGGTGGCCGAGCGGGCCGAGGCCAAGCAGGTCAGTGCCGAGACGACGTTCGCGAACGACCTGACGACTCTCGCTCAACTGCGCCCGGCGATCGAGTCCATCGTCGAGTCGACTCATCGCCGGTTGCTGAAGGACGGCCGGGGGGCCCGCACGGTCGTGCTCAAGTTGCGTAAGTCCGACATGAGCATCATCACCAGATCGGCGACATTGCCCTACGCGACGGTGGACAAGCAGACGATCGTGGCCACTGCTCAGCGGTTGGCGGTCGATCCGGTGGATGTCGGACCGATCCGGCTCGTCGGTGTAGGGCTCGCCGGTCTGTCCGCGGTTCGGCAAGGATCGTTGTTCCCCGAACTCGAATACGAGCCGGTTGCTCCGGTCCCGGACGAGCCGTTACCCGCGACGGAGGAGGCCGCGAATCTCGCCGTGGTCGAGGACGGTCCGCGGTGGCAACCGGGTATGGACGTTCGGCATGTTCGGTACGGTCACGGGTGGGTGCAGGGCGCGGGACACTCGGTGGTGACGGTCCGTTTCGAGACACGGACCACCGGTCCGGGAACGGCCCGCACCTTTGCAGAATCGGACACCGACCTGGTCGTGGCCGATGTTCTGGACAGCTTGGCGTGAGTTGTGGCGCGGCTGAGGAAACTCTGTGAGGTTTCACAGGTATGGCCTTCGCGTTGTGACTCGGGCGAGTCGAGCTGACATAGTGGACTCGGTCCGAGACGACCCCCATACAGACGACCGACGAGTCACAGAACGATCGATACGTGACTCAGAGTGAAAAGGACAAGCACTTGAAGCTTCGCAACACCCGACGGGCCATGGTTGCCGGTATCGCCATCGCCGGTGCACTGACGATGTCTGCCTGCAGCTCCGGTGGCGGCGACGAGCCGACCGCCACGACGACGACGGCTGCCACCACCACGGCCGCTGCTCCCGCAGGCGGGGACTACCCGCCCGTGCCCACCGTCGAGCAGCTCAACACCGAGCTCAACCGCGGACTCGATCCCAACGTGCCGGTCGAGGAGAAGGCTGCTCTGATCCAGGGTGCGTCCGAGGATCCGGGTCTGATCAACCAGGTTGCCGCCGCTGCTGTGGCCAACAACGCACAGATCGAGATCACCAGCATCGACGATCTGGGCACCGGTGAGCTCAACGCGGGTATCACCATCACTCTCAACGGCCAGGCCAACCCCGGCACGTTCAAGTTCGTCCCCGAGGACGGTGTGTGGAAGCTCTCCAAGGAGAACGCCTGCGGCATCGTTTCTCTCGCGCAGCTGACCAGCCCGGCGTGCCCCGCACCCTGAGTCCTGCCGATCGTCTCTGACCAACCGCGAACTGCCGGTGACACCCTCTTTCGAGAGGGAGTCACCGGCAGTTCGTCTTGTGTCGGGACGGCGGTCAGGCGCTGGGCACGGCCGATCTAATGCGATCCGCTGCAGACCCCGCGACGGCGGTGACGGTCTCCGGTTCGAGTCCGCTCTGGTCGGAGACGACGATCTGCACCACGGTCGAGTCCACCACCGCCACCACGACGTCGGAGACCAGCGTGAAGCCCTCGCTCGTGGTGGTCAGTCGAATCGATGCGGACGCGTCGCCGACGGTCGCTTGGTCACGCCCCGCCACCGAGTAGTCGACGTCGATACCGTCCGCGTCGGTTCCGGTGAACGTCGAGCACTCGGACCACGCGCGCTGGATGTTAGCGAAAGCCTCGGCGGCTCCCGGCACGGGATAGCTCGCCGCGTCCTCGTCGATCGACGAGAAATTCGGCCCGGAGAAGCGAACCACCGCGCTCGACGCGGCTCCGGCCTCCTGTTGCGATACCGGCGCGAGGACGGCGGCGCACTCGGCCGGGTCGGTGCTCGAGCGATCCGGTGAGTCGTACTCCGGTGCCGGATCCAATCCCAGATCGCGAACCGGATCGGGAATCGAGGAGAAGCCGTCCGGCAGGTCTGCGAGTCCCAGCATCGCGGCAGTCAGCGCGGCCGGATCGGTGATGGGCGGACCGCGCAGCGGGTCGGGAGCCGCGACGGTGGTGAGGGCAGGCGTGGGCGTTTCGGCAGGCTCGTCCGTGCTGCATCCGGTGGCAGCGATCCCGAGAATCGACAACGTCGCCAGTACCCGGGTGGCAGCGCGCGTCATCGGGCGGTCCAGGTGATCGAATCGCCGACGGTTTGCCGGAGCACCGTGGTGCTGTCGGGGTCGGTGTACATCTGCTCGCCGCCTGTGGTGATCGAACCTCCGACCGGAAGTGGTCGGGAGAGATCGACGTCGAGTGTTCCCGCGCCCGTGAAGGTGTAGGACGCGATGTTGAGCGTGCCCGCATTGTCGGGCAGATTCCACACCGACGATTCGGGCGTCTGGGTGATGGCCACGTCGAGGGTCGCGCGGTCGCCGTCGAGTGCACGCAAGGTGACCGTGGTGCGCTGGTTCAGTGTGATGCCACTGAGCACTTGCTGATCGACGGTCCAGACCGCGCCGACCCCCACTTCCGCGTCGGGAAAGTCGATGGATCGGTACACCGCCGCGTTCAAGGAGCGTTCGATCGCGGCGCGGGCGGTGTCGAGGGCATCGTCGGCCGGCGTGATGTGCAGAGCGGTGATCGCTCCGGAATCTGTCCTGGCCAATCGCGCAGTCGATCCCTCGGATGCGGAGAGTGCGTCGGTCAGTCCAGCGTCCGGTGATGTCGCGGCCCCGATGGTCAGCTCGACGGAGGTGGTGGCCCCGCTCGACGCGTCCTCGTCCGGGACGGTGTCGGACGCCGAGGCAGTCAGCGGCACGGTCAGTTCCGGACTGGAGAAGTCTTGCGGCGCAGCAGCATTGATCTGTTGCTGCACGGTCGAGGTGGTGGTGAGGTCGACGCTCTGGTTCTGCGCGTCCGTGTCGGAGCTGTCGAAGGTGAGCGCGCGCCGTGGCTCGCTACCGGAATCGACGACGGTGGTGGTCGTGGGCGTCACCGCGATCGTGACCTCGTTCGAAGACGGGGTCTGTTCGGGTGCGGGATCCGAATCACCGCTCGAGCATCCGGCCAGTAGAGCCACTGCGCAGGAGGCGGCCACGAAGCCGGAGCGGACGGTGCGGGTGCGATCGGTCGACTTCACGGGCACCAGGCTACTGATGACACCGGGTGCGCAGACCGCTACCACGCGGCTCGGATGCGGACCGACGGTTGTCGATGCGCCATGATGGACGGGTGAGTGACGACCGACCCGACGATCCGACCACCGAGACCAGTGCAACCCCCGACCCCCACGAGGGTGCAGACGAGCAGGTGTCCGGTGCCGACAGTGCTGCGGTTCGGCCCGCCGCACCTCTGCGGACCCGACTCCTGGTGGCGATCGCTGCAGTGATTCTGCTGTTCGACCTGATCACGAAGATCGTGGTGGTGCACTACGTGAAGCCTGGAAACCCGATCGAGATCATCGGCGACGTCGTGACTCTGCGGCTGGTGCGCAATCCCGGTGCGGCGTTCTCCATGGCCACCGGAATGACGTGGTTGTTGACGCTGGTCGCCGTGGCCGTGGTGATCGGGGTCGTGAAGATCGGTCGAACGCTGCGTTCGCCGTGGTGGGCCCTGGGTCTGGGTCTGGTTCTCGGCGGCGCTCTGGGGAACCTGATCGACCGGTTCTTCCGCGCACCGGGCCCGTTCCAGGGTCATGTGGTCGATTTCGTATCGGTGGGCTGGTGGCCGGTGTTCAATGTCGCCGACTCGTCCATCGTGTGCGGGGCCATCCTGCTCGTCGCGCTCAGCCTGTTCGGTTTCGAGCCCAACGGCGAACGGGTGACCAAGTCCACGTCCGATGCCCCGCAGAAGGCCGACTCGTGAGGGAATCGCGTTCCATGCCGGTGCCCGACGGCTTGGACGGCATGCGCGTCGACGCCGGCCTGGCGCGACTTCTCGGGCTCTCGCGCACGGTCGCCGCAGCCTTGGCCGAAGAGGGCTCGGTGCTGGTCGATCACAGTGCCGTCGGGAAGTCCGATCGCCTCTCGGGTGGGTCGTGGCTAGAAGTGACTCTGCCCGAACCTGCACGTGAGCTGACTATCGAGGCCGAACCGGTCGAAGGTATGGAGATTCTCTACGCCGACGACGACGTGGTGGCAGTCGACAAACCGGTGGGCGTCGCCGCGCACGCCAGTGTGGGCTGGACCGGGCCGACCGTCATCGGCGGCCTCGCGGCCGCCGGTTTCCGGATCTCCACGTCCGGCGCGCACGAGCGTCAGGGCATCGTGCACCGACTCGATGTGGGAACGTCCGGGGTGATGGTGGTCGCGACGTCGGAGCGGGCATACACCGTGCTCAAGCGGGCGTTCAAGGCTCGTACGATCGACAAGCGTTATCACGCCCTGGTGCAGGGCCATCCGGATCCGAGCAGTGGAACCATCGATGCTCCGATCGGACGGCACGGCAGCAACGACTGGAAGTTCGCTGTCCGCGCGGACGGCAAGCCCAGCGTCACCCACTACGACACGGTCGAGGCCTTCCAGGCCGCGAGCCTGCTGGACGTCCACCTGGAAACCGGACGCACGCACCAGATCCGCGTGCACTTCTCGGCGCTGCGGCACCCGTGTTGCGGCGACCTGACCTACGGGGCCGACCCGCGGTTGGCCGAACGGTTGGGCCTGGAACGTCAGTGGCTGCACGCGCGTTCGCTCGGCTTCGCGCACCCGTCCGACGGCCGCTGGGTCGAGATCGAGAGCAAGTACCCGGCAGACCTCGAACACGCTCTCGAGGTGCTCCGGAAGGCGTGATGCGCGGATTCTCGGGTGTGGTCGGTGTCGTCGTCACGATCGCTCTGGTGGTCGGTGGCTTGACCGTCGTCGGCCATCTGAACCCGCAACGGCAACTGCATGTGGGCACCGACCGGCTCGGCCCGGACAGCGGCGAGCAGGTGACCGACTATCTGGTTCGCGCCGAGGCGAGCCTGCTCGGCGACGATGCCGAGCCTCGCTGGGGATCGGTGTCGTTCGATCGTGAACTCACCGCCGAACAGGCCTACGCCGCCGCGAACGGCGTGCGCATCTCGATGGTGCTCTTTCGAGTACCGCTCGATCGCGTGCAAACTCCGATCCTCACGGTCGGTGTTCCCGGCAGTGAACGGTCGATACTGAATGCGACCGCGCGCGCTGCCGGCCAGATCCAGGAATCGTTCGGCGTGGAGGACCGGCAGGCTCAGATAGACGCTGTGTCGCAGCGCCGGTTGCTGAGCGGATGCGCATGCGTGGTGACGGTGGTCGTGCGGGGCACCGCGGCCGAGTTGAGCGAGGTGGCAGGCCGCGACGGGGTGCGGGCGGTGGAGGCACTTCCGCCCGACGCGGTGTCCGGGAAGTTCGCCGTCGAGCCGTTGCTTCCGGAGTACATCGACGTCGTCGGGCCGCTGCCGGACGACGGGCCGGTTCCCGCCGAATGAGGCAACTTCAGTCTCGTTCGTCACACCCGTCACGTCCTCCCAGGACACACCGTCGGCCTGAAAAATCTGTCGGTTCCACCGCCTAGAGTGGGTGCATTCGCGGCTCGTATTTTCGAAAACGCACGACCTTCAGGAGAGAACCTTCGTGGCCGATTCGTTCGTTCATCTGCACAACCACACCGAATATTCGATGCTCGACGGTGCCGCCAAGATCGGGGCCATGTTCGCCGAGGCGGCGCGGTTGGAGATGACGGCGGTCGGCATGACCGACCACGGCAACATGTACGGAGCCAGCGAGTTCTACAACGAGGCCAAGAAGGCCGGCATCAAGCCGATCATCGGCATCGAGGCCTACATCGCTCCCGAATCCCGATTCAACAAGAAGCGCGTCCTGTGGGGCGATCGAAGCCAGAAGTCCGACGACGTCTCCGGTAGCGGTGCGTACACGCACATGACGATGGTGGCGGAGAACGCGACCGGCGTACGCAATCTGTTCAAGCTGTCCTCGCTGGCGTCCATCGAGGGTCAGCTCGGCAAATGGGCCCGGATGGACGAGGAGATCATCGCTCAGCACGCCGAGGGCATCATCGCCACCACCGGATGCCCGTCCGGTGAGGTTCAGACGCGCCTACGTCTGGGCCAGGACCGCGAAGCCCTCGAGGCTGCGGCCAAGTGGCAGGAGATCTGGGGCCCGGACAACTTCTTCCTCGAGTTGATGGACCACGGTCTGTCCATCGAGCGGCGAGTCCGCGAAGGCCTGCTCGACATCGGCAAGAAGCTGTCCATTCCGCCGTTGGCCACCAACGACTGCCACTACGTCACCAAGGACGCCGCCGAGAACCACGAGGCTCTGCTGTGCATCCAGACCGGTAAGACGCTCAGCGATCCCACTCGTTTCAAGTTCGACGGCGACGGCTACTACCTCAAGTCCGCTGCCGAGATGCGTGCTCTCTGGGACGACGAGGTACCCGGTGCCTGCGACAGCACGCTCCTCATCGCCGAGCGAGTCCAGCCCTACGACGAGGTGTGGGCGCACCGCGACCGGATGCCCATCTTCCCGGTTCCCGAGGGATACACGCAGGGAACGTGGCTGCGGCACGAGGTCATGACCGGACTCGAACGTCGGTTCCCCGACGGTCCGGCCGAGGATTACCTCGCGCGAGCGGAGTACGAGATCAAGGTGATCCTGGAGATGGGCTTCCCGGCCTACTTCCTCGTGGTCGGCGACCTCATCAATCACGCGAAAGCGGTCGGCATCCGCGTCGGACCGGGCCGTGGTTCCGCCGCCGGATCCCTGGTTGCCTACGCCATGGGCATCACCAACATCGATCCGCTCCCGCACGGATTGCTCTTCGAGCGATTCCTCAACCCCGAGCGCGTCTCGATGCCCGATATCGATATCGACTTCGACGATCGTCGTCGCGGTGAGATGGTGCGCTACGCCACGGAGAAGTGGGGTAGCGACCGGGTTGCGCAGGTCATCACCTTCGGCACCATCAAGACCAAGGCTGCCATCAAGGACTCCGCACGTGTGCAGTTCGGCCAGCCCGGTTTCGGCATCGCCGATCAGATCACCAAGGCTCTGCCGCCACCCATCATGGCCAAGGACATCTCGGTGGCCGGCATCACCGATCCGTCGCACGAGCGCTACAAGGAGGCCGTCGAGGTCCGAGCGCTCATCGACTCCAACCCCGACGTGGCCACGATCTACAAGACGGCCAAGGGCCTCGAAGGCCTGATCCGCAACGCGGGCGTGCACGCCTGCGCGGTCATCATGTCCTCGGAGCCGCTCACCGACGCAATCCCGGTGTGGAAGCGGGCCCAGGACGGCGCGATCATCACCGGCTGGGACTACCCGTCGTGCGAGGCCATCGGCCTGCTGAAGATGGACTTCCTCGGTCTGCGAAACCTCACGGTCATCGGCGACGCGATCGACAACATCAAGGCCAACCGCGGCATCGACATCGATCTCGACGCGTTGCCGCTCGACGATCCGGCGACCTTCGAATTGCTTTCTCGCGGAGACACTCTCGGTGTTTTCCAGCTCGACGGCAGCGCGATGCGCGACCTGCTGCGCCGCATGCAGCCCACCGGTTTCGAGGACATCGTCGCCGTGCTGGCGCTGTACCGCCCGGGTCCGATGGGCATGAACTCGCACAACGACTACGCCGACCGCAAGAACGGGCGGCAGGAGGTCAAGCCGATTCACCCTGAGCTCGAAGAGCCGCTCAAGGTGATTCTCGGCGAGACGTACGGCCTGGTGGTCTACCAGGAGCAGATCATGCAGCTCGCGCAGAAGGTCGCCGGGTACACCCTGGGCCAGGCCGACCTGCTGCGTCGTGCCATGGGAAAGAAGAAGCTCTCCGAGCTGGAGAAGGCGTACGCCGGATTCCGTCAGGGCATGTTGGACAACGGCTTCTCCGAGGCCGCGATCAAGGCGCTGTGGGACACCGTGCTCCCGTTCGCCGGCTACGCGTTCAACAAGTCGCACTCGGCCGGATACGGCCTGGTCTCGTACTGGACGGCGTACCTCAAGGCCAACTATCCGGCCGAGTACATGGCCGGCCTGCTCACCAGTGTCGGTGACGACAAGGACAAGGCCGCGATCTACCTGGCCGACTGCCGCAAGCTCGGCATCACGGTGCTGCCACCGGACGTCAACGAATCCGAGCTCAACTTCGCATCGGTGGGCAAGGACATCCGGTTCGGTCTCGGCGCGGTGCGCAACGTCGGCACGAACGTGGTCGCATCGATCATCAGAGCGCGGTCGGAGAAGTCCAAATACACGGACTTCTCGGACTACCTGGGCAAGATCGACGCGATCGCGTGCAGCAAGAAGGTCACCGAATCTCTCATCAAGGCAGGCGCTTTCGACTCTCTCGATCATCCGCGCAAGGGTCTGATGTTGATCCATGCCGACGCGATCGATGCGGTGATGGGCACCAAGAAGGCCGAGGCGATCGGACAGTTCGATCTGTTCGGCGGTGAGGACGCCGACGAGTCCATCTCCTCGGTGTTCAACGTCCGCGTGCCGGACGAGGAGTGGGAGTCCAAGCACCGTCTGGCCCTCGAGCGCGAGATGCTCGGTCTCTACGTCTCCGGCCACCCGCTGCTCGGTGTCGAGCACATGTTGGCCGCGAAGTCCGACTGCAACATCCCGACGATCCTCGAAGGGGACATCAAGGACGGCACTCAGGTCACCGTCGGCGGAATTCTGGCCTCGGTGAACCGGCGGATCAACAAGAACGGTCTGACGTGGGCGTCGGCTCAGCTCGAGGACCTTGCCGGCGGCATCGAGGTGCTGTTCTTCCCACAGGCCTACTCGGTGTTCGGTGCCGACGTCACCGAGGACTCGGTGGTGCTCGTCAAGGGTCGCGTGTCGGTGCGTGACGACCGGGTGTCGTTGATTGCGAACGATCTTGCGGTGCCGGATCTTTCGGCGATCGGTATCGACAAGCCGCTCGCGGTGAGTTTGCCGACGCGACTGTGCACGGCAGACAAGGTCGGCGCGCTCAAGCGGGTGTTGATCAGCCACCCAGGGACCTCGGACGTCCATCTACGTTTGGTCAGTGGCGACAAGATCACCACGATGAAGCTCGACGACAGTTTGCGGGTGACGCCGACGTCGGCGCTGATGGGAGACCTGAAGGCGCTACTGGGGCCCGGCTGCCTGACGGGGTGAGCCGGTCCGGGCGGGGTGGACCTCGGTCAATCGGAGAGTCCACCACGCGGCGACTGCGACTGCCGCGCCGCCGAGGACGGCTGCCTGCAGTGATCCGACCAGCGCGAGGGTGGCGACGAATACGACGAGCCCGATCGCCAATGACTCGAGCTTGTACAGAGGCCAATCGACTCCGGCGACATCGACCGTGCGCAGGGCGGGGACAGTTCGACGGCTCACCTGGTTGCTCGTGTAGGTCATCGCGTCCTCCTCGGGTACGCCCGTCCGGTTCGATGATTCGGGTGTCCGGCGGGTGAAGTTCAGACTATACCCACGCAAAGATTCGGTCCACCGAACTCATGGTTCCGAGCTGCGACGATCGAGATTCGGTGGCGTCTCGGCGGCCGTGGGTGTTGACTGAAACCATGCCATTGACAGGAGAATACGAACCGAGTTCATCCGACTGGGCCCGAAAGCAGGCCGAGCTGTACGAGAACTCCGGCGGAACCGAAGGCACGACGATGAACGGGATGCCGGTCGTGCTGCTGACCACCAAGGGAAACAAGAGCGGAAAGCTGCGCAAGTCGCCGTTGATGCGGGTGGAACACGATGGGGAGTACGCCATCGTGGCCTCCCTCGGTGGTGCGCCGAAGCACCCCGTCTGGTACTTCAACGTCAAGGCCGAGCCGCTGGTGGAGCTGCAGGACGGACCCGAAAAGCATGATTACGTCGCTCGGGAGGTAACCGGCGACGAGAAAGCCGTGTGGTGGGAGCGCTCGGTCGCGGTCTACCCCGATTACGCGGATTACCAGAAGAAGACCGACCGGGAGATCCCGGTGTTCGTCCTCGCGCGCGCCTGAGCGCGATCGGCCTGCCCGTGGAACGGTCCCGAGTGGGTGACCGTTCCACGCTGGTGGCAGCATGTGCTGGTGTCTTCATCACCTGAGCTCGCCTCCCAGCACCCCTCGTCGGTAGCCGTCACCGCGGCCGACATCGATGCAGCTGCGATGCGAATTTCCTCGGTGGTCGCCGCGACACCCCTGCAGTTGTGCGAGCGCCTGTCGGCAGAGACCGGAGCGACGGTCTACCTCAAACGCGAAGACCTGCAGATCGTCCGCTCGTACAAGATTCGCGGCGCGTACAACCTGATGGATCAGTTGACCGAGGCCGAGCGCAGCGTCGGCGTGGTCACGGCGAGTGCCGGGAACCACGCGCAGGGTGTGGCATTCGCCTGTCGGTCCATGCAGGTGCGAGGTCGGATCTACGTGCCGGCCAACACCCCCAAGCAGAAGCGTGACCGAATCAGGGTGCACGGAGGCGACTTCGTGGAGCTCATTGTCATCGGCGACACGTTCGACGCCGCAGCTGCCGCGGCTGCCGCGGACGTGGCCCGTACCGGTGCCACCATGGTCCCGCCGTTCGACGATCCACGAACGGTGGCGGGCCAAGGGACGATCGCCAAGGAAATCGTCGATCAGCTCGGCGGCGCACCCGATGTGGTGGTGATGCCCGTCGGCGGGGGCGGCTGCATCGCGGGTATCTCCAGTTATCTGCGTGAGCGCGCTCCGCAGACATCGTTGGTCGGCGTCGAACCATCCGGTGCTGCGTCGATGACCGCTGCGTTGATTGCTGGTGGGCCGGTGACGCTGTCGGATATCGATCCGTTCGTCGACGGGGCGGCGGTCCGGCGTATCGGCGATGTTCCGTACTCGGCGCTGCAGTCGTTGGGCGCGACGGTGGTGTCCCATGCATCGTTGCCCCTGATCACCGCGCCGGTGTTCGAAAGCTCCGGCCCCGGTGCGTTCCTGATCACCCAGATCGACGAGGGCGCGGTCTGTACCGCAATGCTCGAGCTGTACCAGAACGAAGGGGTCATCGCCGAGCCCGCAGGCGCATTGGCGGTCGCCGCGCTCGAGCATCTCGACATCGCACCGGGAAGTACCGTCGTGTGCCTGGTGTCCGGGGGAAACAACGACGTCTCACGGTACGGCGAGATTCTCGAACGATCGCTCGTCCACCTCGGCCTCAAGCACTACTTCCTCGTGGACTTTCCGCAGGAGCCCGGCGCACTGCGTCGGTTTCTCGACGAGGTACTCGGGCCCGAGGACGACATCACCCTGTTCGAGTACGTCAAGCGAAACAACCGGGAGACCGGTGCCGCGCTCGTCGGCATCCAACTCGGTGCGGCGCACGGCCTTTCGGCCCTCCTCGAACGTATGCGGTCCTCGCACCTTCAGGTGGAGCAGCTGGAGCCGGGTTCGCCGGTCTACCGCTACTTGACCTGAGTCACCGACCCAGCAGGCGGTCGACCACCCGCTTGTGCAGTTCGGGGTCGACGGCGGGCAGATCGAGGACGGCTCCGAGGTATATCCCGTCGCCGACGAGTCGGATGATCTCGGCCTGCACCGGATCGTCGATCTCGGTACGTAAGCCCTCGTCCCACTGCTGCATCATGTCCGTGACGGCGTCCTGCACCTCGCCGGAGTTTCCGTCGACGCTGCGCAGTGCCGCCAGCGTGGAGCGGTAGAGCGCGATTTCCTTCTCCGAAATGCAATCGGGTGGTTGCAGATACCACTCCGCCACGGAGGTGCCACCTGCGCCGGCGTCGGCTCGCTGCTGATCGGCCTGAACGGCGAGCCGTCGGACCATGGCAGCGACCAGAGCGTCCTTGGTCTTGAAGTGGTACAGCAAGCCGCCCTTCGATACCCCGGCGGCGGCAGCGACGCTGTCCAGGGTCACTTTGGTCATGCCGTGTTCGAGAAGCAATGTCTCGAGCGAATCCAGAATTCGGTCGCGTGTGTCAGATGACATGAAACTCACTTTACCGGCTGGACGGTTCGAGGTAGTCTTCGGAGCTGTACCGGCTGGACGGTTGGTATCCAGAATGTGCCCGGTCGCGGACCGGGCGGGCGAAATGGAGTCATGGTGAGCGACGTGCGGACCGGTGCGGTGCACGAGATCGACGGCGGATCGGCCTCCAGAGCCACCGCGCGCGACTGGTTCGGGTTGGTGGTGCTCGCGTTTGCCGTCCTTCTCATCGCGGTCGATGGAACCGTGCTCGATCTCGCCCTGCCGTTCATCAGCGCCGATCTGGCACCGTCGAGCAATCAGCTGCTGTGGATCATCGACGTGTACTCGTTCGTACTGGCCGGCTTGCTCATCACGATGGGCACGCTCGGTGACCGGATCGGTCGGCGTCGCCTACTGCTGATCGGAGCAGCGGGCTTCGGAATCGCCTCTCTCGTTGCGGCTGTCTCGACCAGCCCGGAGATGCTCATCGCGGCGCGAGTTCTGCAGGGTATCTCCGGCGCGACCTTGATGCCCGCCACTCTCGGCTTGATTCGCACGATCTTCCTCGATCCGCGCCAACGGGTGACCGCTATCGGCGTCTGGGGCGCGATGGCGGGCGGCGGCGCGGCCGCCGGTCCGCTCGTGGGCGGGTGGTTGCTCGAGCACTTCTGGTGGGGCTCGGTGTTTCTCATCAACATTCCCGTCATGATCGCGCTGATCGCGCTGGGGCCGTTGGTCATTCCCGAGTCCAAGGATCCGAACCCGGGCCGTTTCGACCTACCCAGCTCGGCGTTGTCGATGCTCGCTATCGTTCCGATCGTGTTCGCGGTCAAGGAGATCGCAGCGCACGGCCTTCACCCGGCCTACGTGGTCTCCGCCGTCGTCGGCGTGATCGCCGGTGTGGTGTTCGTGCGGCGACAGCGGATTCTGGACGCCCCGATGATCGACATCCGGCTGTTCGCCAACCGTGCCTTCTCGACGGGTGTGGCGACGAACTTCCTGTCCGTGTTCGCACTCGCCGGCGTGCTGTTCTTCGGTTCGCAGTACCTGCAGCTCGTCCTGGGCAACAGCCCGCTCGAAGCCGGACTGCTGTTGCTGCCGGGCACGGCCGCCAGCATCGTGACCTCATTGCTCGCTGCGGTTCTGGTTCGGTACTTCACCGCAGGCACGGTCCTCGGCGCAGGCATGATCGCAGCTGCTGCGGGCGCGGGCATCCTGGTCGGTCTCGGTACCGACACCAGCCCGGCGTTGTTCATCGCCGGATTCGTCCTGGTGGGTGCAGGCGTCGGCTTCGCGCTCACTCTGACGTCCGACCTGGTGGTCAGCGCCGTCGAACCCGAGCGAGCCGGGGCTGCGTCCGCGGTGTCGGAAACCGCGTACGAGCTGGGCATCGCGCTGGGAGTGGCGATCCTCGGCACGGTCGTCATGGCCATCTTCCGACGCGGGATCGACACCTCGCAGCTCACACCCGAGCTCGGTGCCAGAGCAGCCGAAACGCTCGGCGGCGCAGACGCGGTGGCCCGTGAACTACCGGACTCGGTGGCGACGGTCCTCCTGGACTCCGCGCATGCCGCGTTCGTCTCGGGCATGCACGTTGCGGCCGTCGCCACCGCGGTGGTCCTTGCGGTCACCGCCGTGTTCGTGCTGGTGAACCTACGGGTTCGTCAGGATTCGAGCACCGCGAAGGAGTGACCGGGAACCGTGGTGGCAGACCCGGTGTCGTTCGAGGTCGTCGGCTCCCACTCGAGCAGTGTGGAGCCGCCGACCGGTACCGTCACCGCGGACTCGGACAGATTGCACACCACGCTGACGCGGCCGCGGCGAATCGCGATCCACTGGGCGTCCTCGTCGTACTCGACCTTCACGTGATCGAGCCACGGGTCGGTCAGTTCGGTCCGCTCGCGGCGCAGGGCCAGTAGGTCTCGATAGACAGCCAACAGTCGGGCATGGTCGCCGTCGCCCAGTTCCGACCAATTCAATTTCGATCGTGTGAACGTCTCGGGATCCTGTGGGTCGGGGATGTCGCTCTTGTCCCACCCGTGTTCGGCGAACTCGGCTTTGCGTCCTTCCGCCGTGGCCTTGCCGAGCTCGGGTTCGGGGTGCGAGGTGAAGAACTGGAACGGAGTCGACGCTCCCCATTCCTCGCCCATGAACAGCATCGGAGTGTAGGGCGAGGCGAGTACCAGAGCTGCCTTGATCGCGAGCTGTCCGGGGGAGAGGTAGAAGCCGGGGCGATCTCCGATCGCACGGTTGCCGACCTGATCATGGGTGGTCGTGTAGGCCACCAGAGAGCTGGCGGGAATGCGGCGGGTGTCCAGTGGTCGCCCGTGGATTCGGCCGCGGAAGCTGGAGTACGTTCCGGCATGAAAGAAGCCCTGCCGCACCGTGTTCGCCAGGCCCTGCAACGACCCGAAGTCGCCGTAGTAGCCCTGCCGTTCGCCGGAGACCGCAGCATGGATCGCGTGGTGAATGTCGTCGTCCCACTGTGCGTCGAGTCCGTAGCCGCCACCCGACCGTGCCGTGATCAGCGATGGATCGTTGAGGTCGCTCTCGGCGATCAGGGTCAGTGGACGGCCGAGATGCGCTGACAGGGCGCGCGTTTCGATCGAGAGCTGCTCGA
The DNA here is from genome assembly GCF_000482405.1 of Rhodococcus sp. JG-3. Taxonomy (NCBI): domain Bacteria; kingdom Bacillati; phylum Actinomycetota; class Actinomycetes; order Mycobacteriales; family Nocardiaceae; genus Rhodococcus; species Rhodococcus sp. JG-3. Next base: position 3,658,175 of record NZ_KI519398.1, on the reverse strand, counting down.
GGAGATGCACAGCGGTGTGGTCGACGATGGCGTGCACCGCGTCGAGACGCAACGCGTCGATGTGGAACTCGGAGAACCAGCGCAACGCGTTGTCCAGGGCGTAGCGCCGCACCTCGCCCGAGTCTGCATCGGCATAGTTGATCGCCTGGCCCCAGCTGTTGGCCCCTTCGGTCATGTAGGGACCGAAGCGTTCCAGATAGTTGCCGGACGGGCCGAGATGGTTGTAGACGACGTCGAGAACCACACCGATCCCGTGGCCGTGGCATGCATCGACCAAGCGCTGCAACCCTTCCGGGCCACCGTAGGCCTCGTGCACGGTGTACCAGAGGACGCCGTCGTAGCCCCAGTTGTGCACGCCGTTGAATCCGTTGACCGGCATGATCTCGACGAAAGACACGCCGAGGTCGACGAGGTGATCGAGCTTGTCGATCGCCGCGTCGAACGTTCCCTCGCGAGTGAAGGTGCCGATGTGGAGTTCGTAGATCGACGATCCGGGGAGTTGACGACCGGTCCATGCGGAATCGGTCCACAACGACGGATCGACCTCGAACACCTGGGACATTTCGTGCACACCGTCGGGTTGCCGAGGCGAGCGTGGATCCGGCAGCGCCTTCTCGGCGTCGTCGAGGAGGAATCCGTAGCGACTGTCCGCGGCGGCGGCCACCTCTGCTCGCCACCAGCCGTCCGAGGATTGCTCCATGTCGTGGACCGAGTCGTCCAGTTGCAGCCGTACTCGTTCCGGGGTCGGTGCCCATACTGCGAATTCACGGGTCGTGGCCGAAGATGTCGTGGCCGAAGATGTCGTGGTCGAGGATGTCATCGTGCTGACTCTCCTTCGTTGTCGCGCACCAGAAGTGCAACCGGCAGGGAGGCGAACAGCTCGGCGACCGCAACGGTCCCGCTGTGTTCGACGTCGGTGATGCGGTCGCGCCACCGACCGTCGGGCAGCGTCACGGTCGTCTCGCCCCACCCTGTCTCGGCCACACCGAGGGACAGCCTCGTGGCCAGCGCAACCACATCGGAGTTGCCGGGCAACGGACCTCGGGCAAATCCGACGACATGCGCGGCCGCGGTCCCGTCCGCGACGATCGGCGTGTAACTACCGCCGACGAAGCTCGCAGGCCGTTCGCGTCGTACCGTCAGCGCGGAACGAACCACGGCCAGCTTCGCAGCACCGGTATCGACCGACGGCGCGGATCCGTTCAGTCCGGCCAGAACGGACCGGCGTACCGAGTAGTCGACGGGTCTGCGGTTGTCGGGGTCGACGAGCGAGTCCTCCCACAGCTCGGTGCCCTGATACACATCCGGGATTCCGGGACCGACGAGTGTGAGCAACTTCTGCCCGAGTGCATCGGAGTGTCCATGGGGCGAGAGCTTTTCGACGAGCATAGTCATCGAACGTGCCACCGGACCGTCGAGAATTGCGTCGAGCCAGTTGTGAACGGCAGTCTCGAACTCCTCGTCCGGATCGGTCCACGTGGTACGGAGAGCGGCCTCGCGAATGGCCTTCTCGGCGTAGGCGTGTAGCCGTTCCCGCAGGGTCGAGGTGATCACCCCGTCGACCGGCCAGACACCGAAGACGTTCTGCCACAAGAACATCCCCGTGGTGCCGTCGGGGCTCGGGGCCAGCTCCTCCCAATCGGCGATCGACCGGGCCCACAGCTCCGGCGTCTGCGAGAGCACGCCGATACGCGCCCGCACGTCCTCACCGCGTTTGGTGTCGTGTGTGGACAGTGTCGTCATCGCGGCGGGCCAGCGCTTCGCGCGGTCGGCGTTCTTCAGATGGAAGTACGCTGGGCTGCAACCGAACCGAGCGGGATCGCCGCCCACCTCCTGCAGCGAGATCAACCGGTTGGCGCGGTAGAACAGGCAGTCCTCGACGCCCTTGGCCGTGACGGCACCGCACACCTGATCGAAACGCACGGGGGATTCGGTACCGGCGATCAGGGCGGTTGTCAGAGCGTCGAGACCGCCGGCCAGTTCCGGCTGCTCTTCACCGATGGCGGCGACGACACCCGGAAGCACACCGGCCAGCGGCGCGTAGTCGGTGCGGTACACCGGAACTGCGGCAACAACGGCAACGATGGCGTCGATCACCGATTCGAGCTCGATGGAGGTACCCGATTCACGAACCACGGCGCGGGCGAGGCGTCGCACCTCGGGGGACAGGTCGCCGCGCGCGACAGCGGTCTTGAGATCGAGTTCTGTCTCGTGCAACGTCTCGTCGTCGTAGGCGATGCCGGAGCGCACCTGGGACAGTGCGGTCAGTGCCGGTGCCCCTTCCGCGTCGACGAATATCCCGCCCACGGCCGCCAACGCGTCGTACCCTGTCGTGCCGTCGACGGGCAGCGACTCGTCCAACGGTTCGCCGTCGGCCAAGATCTTCTCGATCACCAGCCAGCGGTCGGGACCGAGCAGCCCGCGTAGTTCGGTCAGATATCCGGCAGGATCGGCCAAGCCGTCGGGGTGGTCGACGCGTAACCCGTCGATCAGCCCGTCCTCGATCCAGCTCGCCACCTGGCGATGTGAGTCGGTGAAGACGTCGAGGTCTTCCTGCCGGACACCGGCCAGGCCGTTCACCGAGAAGAAGCGGCGGTAACCGATCAACCCGGCGGACCAACTGACGAGGCGGTAGGCCTGACGGTCGTGCACGGCCTGGGCGTCGTCGCCGTCGGTACCGTCGGCGATGGGGAAGCGGTGCTCGTAGAACGCCAGCAGAGGCTCGTCCTCGGAGCGGTCGACGGTGAGCTCGGCGACATCGCTCGCGCTGCCGAGCACGGGGATGGCGATCTTGCCGTCCACTCCGTTGTCGGCTGCGAAGTCGATGTCGAAGTAGGTGGCGAACTCCGAGTCACGACCGCGCCGCAGAACGTCCCACCACCACGCGTTCTGTCGTGGATCCTCCACCCCGACGTGGTTGGGAACGATGTCGACGATGATCCCCATGCCCACCTCGGCAGCCCGAGAGTGCAAGCGAGTCAATGCATCTCGCCCGCCGAGGGCGGCGGAGACGGTCGAGGTGTCGGTGACGTCGTACCCGTGCGTCGAACCGTCGGTCGCGGTCAGTATCGGCGAGAGATAGAGATGGCTCACTCCGAGGTCGTGCAGGTAGTCGACCACGTCCGAGGCGTCGGCCAGGGTGAAGGCATCGCCCCGCAGTTGTAACCGGTATGTGCTGGTGGGCAGCGGCATGAGTCAGGCAGTCTTTCGTAGAACGAGTAGGGATCGAGCGGTGACCTCCACCGGTGTACCCGCTTCGATCGATTTCTCACCCGCTCCCGTGCGCGCTGCCGTATCGAGGGCGACCGTCCATTCCTTGGCGTAGTTTCCGTCCGGAGTGACGAATTCGATCGTCTCGTGATGTGCGTTGAAGCACAACAGGAACGAGTCGTCGACCACCCGCTCCCCGCGCTGATTCGGCTCGGGAATGCCCTCACCGTTGAGGAACACGGTGAGCGATTTGCCGAAACCGCTGTCCCAGTCCTCGGGAGTCATCTCCTCGCCTGCGGGGGTGAGCCAGGCGATGTCACGTGCCTGTTCGCCCGATCGGATGGGCCTGCCCTCGAAGAATCGGCGACGGCGAAACACCGGGTGCTCGTTGCGCAGCGCAATTGCGTTGCGGGTGAACTCGATCAGGTCGGCGTTGGTCTCGGCCAGGGACCAATCCATCCACGCCAGTTCCGAATCCTGGCAGTAGACGTTGTTGTTGCCCTGCTGAGTTCGGCCGAGTTCGTCGCCGTGCGCGATCATCGGCGTGCCTTGGCTGAGCAGCAGCGTGGCCATGATGTTGCGAATCTGGCGGGCCCGCAGATCGAGGATCTCGGGATCGTCGGTCGGACCCTCGACGCCGCAGTTCCACGACCGGTTGTGGCTCTCGCCGTCGTTGTTGTCCTCGCCGTTGGCCTCGTTGTGCTTGTCGTTGTACGAGACCAGGTCGTTGAGGGTGAAGCCGTCGTGCGCGATGACGAAGTTGATGCTGGCACCGGGGCGACGGCCCGTCGCCTCGTAGAGATCCGACGATCCGGTCAGGCGCGACGCGAACTCGCCCAGCGTCGCGGGCTCACCGCGCCAGTAGTCGCGAACGGTGTCACGGTACTTGCCGTTCCACTCGGTCCACAGACCGGGGAAGTTGCCCACCTGGTATCCGCCCTCGCCGACATCCCACGGCTCGGCGATCAGCTTGACCTGGCTGACGACCGGGTCCTGTTGCACCAGATCGAAGAACGCGCTCAGCCGATCCACGTCGTGCAGTTCACGGGCCAGGGTGGATGCGAGGTCGAACCTGAATCCGTCGACGTGCATCTCGGTGACCCAGTAGCGCAGCGAGTCCATGATGAGCTGCAGCGTGTGCGGGTGTCGAGCATTGAGACTGTTGCCCGTCCCGGTGTAGTCCATATAGTGCTCGAGATCGCCGTCGACCAGTCGGTAGTAGGCCGCGTTGTCGATGCCGCGGAAGCTGATGGTGGGGCCCATGTGGTTTCCCTCGGCGGTGTGGTTGTAGACCACGTCGAGGATCACCTCGATGCCGGCGGCGTGGAACGAACGGACCATCGCCTTGAATTCGGTCACCGCGGCACCGGGCGACTGATGCGAGGAATACTCTGCATGAGGCGCGAGGAATCCGAAGGTGTTGTAGCCCCAGTAGTTTCGCAGTCCCTTGTCCAGGAGTACCTGGTCCTGCATGAACTGGTGCACCGGCATCAGTTCGATCGCGGTGACGCCCAGGTGCTGCAGATGCTCGATGATCACCGGATGTGCCAGACCGGCATAGGTGCCGCGCTCGGCCTCGGGGATGTCCGGATGGGTGATCGTCATGCCCTTGACGTGGGCCTCGTAGATCACCGTTTCGTGATACGGCCTCTTCGGTGCGCGGTCGGCCTGCCAGTCGAAGAAGGGGTTGATCACCACGGTGGTCATCGTGTGTCCCAGCGAATCGTGCTGAGGGAAATCGTTGTTCGGCTCGTCGTCGTGGGCGATCGGGGACTCGTCCACGATTTCGCCGTCCGGATCGGCGAGGTCGGTCGCGTCCTCGAACCGGACCTCGGCGTCGAGTGGATCCGCGGCTGCGGAGTCCGGGGACTCCACGGGCTCGGGTTCGGCGGCCGGGATGTCGATGTTGTAGGAGAAGAGCGATCGGTCTCCGTCGAACGACCCCTCGAATGCTTTTCCGTAAGGATCGACCAGCAACTTGCTGGGATCACAACGATGTCCGGCAGCCGGATCCCACGGCCCGTGGACGCGGTAGCCGTAGCGTTGTCCCGGCACCACCGTGGGCAGGTACGCGTGCCACACGTAGCCGTCGGACTCCTCGAAACGAATACGAGTTTCGGTACCGTCCTCGGCGATCAGGCACAGGTCCACGGCCTCGGCGACCTCGGAGAACAAGGCGAAATTGGTTCCTGCTCCGTCGTAGGTCGCTCCCAGTGGATAAGGGGATCCCGGCCATACGGCGATGGCGGGCGTGTCGTCGGAGGCGTCGTGCAGCATGGATCAACCCTACTGTGACCGGTGGGACCAGGCTTACCGAGCGCGAGCCGTTCCGCTCACGGTCCGGCCCACCAGCCGGTCGCAGATCCGAGCTGCCGGCCGAGCTCGGTGGTCAGGGTTCGCACGTAGGTGGCGGTCAGATGATGCTCGTCGCGATAGATCAGTACGTTCCCCTGCTCGACGCGACAGACGGTGTCGTCGCACACCGCGTCCGAGAGGTCGAGGGCGGAGAATCCGCTCAGCTGGAACGAGGACGCCAGAGCGGGGTTGACCGAGTCGAGCGCCTCGTCTCGCGGGATGCCGCACGAGGTGGCCGAGCCGCCGTCGGCCAGGCAGTCGATGGCTCGATACGCGAGCCACGGGGTGTCCCTGATGCCGAGGACGCCGACACCGTCAGCGATCAACTGCTGCCAGACCGAGACGTACCAGGGCGGGGTGAAGTCGCCGGGGAAGTCGTCGCGGGGTCGGGTGGCCGTGGTGAACACGTATTCCGGTTGCATCGATGCGACGTCGTCGAGCACGGTCCGGGTCCAGTCCAGACAATCCGGGTACTCGTTCTGCCCGAGCATCGGCATCGTGTCCAGGCTGAGCGGGCACCCCATCTTCACGAACGTGACCACCTTGAAGCCGTGCCGCCGCCCCAGAGTGTCGAGAGCGGTCACCCAGTGCTCGGCGTGTGAGCTCCCCGCCAGCACGATCGTTCGGGCCGCATCGACGTCGCCGTAGGTACAGGACAGCGCGTCGCGAGTCTCGAAATCCGCGATACAGCCCTCGAGGGTGGTGACGGGAAGATCCTCGGGAGCGGAGTACAGGGGAGGCGTCATCTCGGCCGGTTCGACGCGAATGCCGTCGGTCAGTTCCAGCGCCCCCGGGTGCGTGGCTTCGTCGACCGATTCGTCGGCCTGCACGGCCGAGATCGATCGTTCGATGTAGGCGTTCCAGCCGACCGAACCGGCTGTCACCGCAACGGCAGCAACGAGGGCGACGGCCGTGACTGCGATGCGGCCGGGAGTGAATGTGGTGGCCTGCGTGGGACGCTCCACGAAGCGGACGGTGAGCCACGCGAGTGCGACCGATGCACCGACGATGCCGAGTCCGCCGGGTATGTCCGCGTGGGTCCTGCCGGTGGCCGACAGGTAGAAGATCAACAGCGGCCAGTGCCATAGGTACAACGGAAACGCGATCGAGCCGACCCAGGCGAAGAACCGGTTGGACAACGTCGCGGCGACCACGGTGTTCGAGCCTGCGATGATCAGCGCCACAGTGGCCAGTACCGGAATCAGCGCCAGGGGACCGGGGAACGCGGTCACGCCGTCCACCACGAATCCACAGACGACGATGACGAACATCGCACCGGCGGCGAGCGCGCCCCGGGCGGTCGATCCCAGCCGACTCACGCGGGCATCGGCCCCGGTGTTTCTGCCGGCGAATGCCGCGAACGTGGCCGCGACCGCCGCACCGAGCATGATCTCCCAGAGTCGCGCGCCCGTGTCGTAGTAGTTCCACGCCTGATGGCGTCGAGCACCGTCCGCTGCATACACGAATGACAACACCGCGATGACGGCGAAGATCACGGCGAAGGTCTGTGGTCGCAGACTTCGCGGTCCCTCCGGTCGCATCGTGCGCAGAATCCACGCCAGACCGAACACGACGGCAATCGCGAGCAAATAGAACTGGAATTGCACCGCGACGGACCACAGGTGCTGGACCGGACTCACCGAGGGGTCGGCCGCCAGGTAGTCGTTGGCCGTCGTCGCCAACTGCCAGTTCACGAAGAAGAAGACGCCGGAGACGAGTTGGTCGCCCACGTCGGCCCAGCGGGTCCTCGGTAGCAGGAACACAGACGCGGCCGCTACCGCCAACAGGGTGAGCGCCAGAGGCGGTCCGAGTCTGCGGAGTACGCGAACGATGCGGGTGATCGGGTTCAGGCTCGCACCGGCCTCGGCCGATCGAAGCAACGACGCAGTGAAGAAGAAGCCGGACAGCGTGAGGAAGACATCGACTCCGCCCGACACCCGACCCATCCAGATGTGGAACACGACCACCAGAGCGATGGCGACACCACGCAGGCCGTTCAGATCCTGGCGCTGTGGCGGTCGCGGCACGACGGGAGCCGACACCGAACTCGGGGCCGCGGAATCGGTTGCCGATTCGTGATCGGTGCCGCTCGGGTGTACCTGCATGAAAGGGGAATGGCTCCGGCTGTCGATCGACCACTGGTCGGGCGGTCACGGTCGGTGGTGTTCGTCTCGGAAGCTGCTCGGCAGACGCCGAGGTTCGTCGCAAACAAGAAGACGTTCTGAGCAAACAATACGTGTACGCGCGGTGACGCACTCCTCGGAGTCCGTACTGCGGTGCCGGTCCCAGCTCGTCGCCGGTTTCTCACAGCGTGGTCTCACCGGTCCCGCAGCAGTTCGGGTTCACATCCCACCGTCGGCCGGAACCGAGGACAACGCGGCGACCAGGGCCACGGGATCGTCCACGTACACGCCGATGGACGTCGCGGTGCCCTCGACCCGCCACCGACGTAGGGGTGCGGGTACGACGACTGTGGTGCGGGTCGACAACGTGATGTCGACGTTCGTGCCGTCCTGGTTCGGTAACACGGCTCGGTCGTCGCGGACAGTGGGAGCCACCACGCCGAACCGGCGATGGAGTCGGGCCGAGACGATCGTCGATCTCTCCACCGTGGTGACGACCTCGCCGGAGGTGCGCAGGACGAGTGCTTCGGGTGTGAGGACATGGGGGTGCACCCGGCCGACGGCTGTGGCCGACGCCAGCAGAACGATCGATACGACCGAGAGCGCACCGAGCACGATATCGAGCCACAGCCACGGCACGAGGAGATGCACGACGACGATCTCGACGACAGAGGCCACACCGAACATCAACGGCATCGAACCCGTTCCGCGCACCGCGGTGAACTCGGCAGAGTCGGCCGCGATCGGTGCGTGGCGGCCGCGTGCCCACAACAGTAGTGCGTGCCATCTGCCGACCTGGGCACCCCGATCCGGGGTCACTGTGAGGTTCCTGCCGGATGCGCACCGTCGAGCAGACGAGCTGTGGTGCGGAGGACGACGGCGCGTTGGGCCGCGTCGGGAACGATGTCCTCGATGTCGAGCAGCCCGGTCGAGTCGCTCCCGAGCGCAGCGGACTCGGGCGCCTGAGCGAAGGACTCGACATCGAGTACGGACACCAACTCGTCGGCCAACGCGTCGATGTCGTCCTCGGATTCGGCGACGCTTCGGCCCTCGAGGGCACCGAAGCGTCGTAGCAACACCAGGTATCTCCGACGTAGGTCGTGATCGCCGAGCGCGGCGGACATCGTCTCGAAGAATGCCGCCGGGACGCGGCCCGAAATTGCCATCACTTCGAGTAGATCGCGTTCGCGGATCAGCGCGGGCCGGTCCCGTTCGTCCGCTGCATCGAGCAAGGACCCGAACGTTGCGGCAACATCTCGTGGGAGCGCGGTCAGAGGACGCCGTTCGACAGCGTCGTCGAGCAACGCCGACAAGCGACTGTGCTTGTGTGCCAATGCCGTCTGCTCGGTCTCGATGCCGGCCAGCAAGGCTCGCAGGTCCGCGACCACGTCGGGCTCGTCCGTCGCTTTTCCGTCGAGCACTGCCGCTATCGCGCCCAGCGGCATTCCGCACTCGGCCAACCATCGGATTCGCATCAGCCGAACGACGTCGTCGATCGTGTACTCGCGGTAGCCGTTGGACAGCCGCCGAGGCTCGGAGAGCAAGCCGAGTCGGTGGTAGTGGCGCACCGTCCGCGGGGTCGTTCCGGCGGCATCGGCGAGGGATCCGATTCTCATGCGTCCAGTGTGAACGTTGACGTAGCGTCAAGGTCAAGACCGATCGCTGGATACTGTTCGGGCCCCCACGACGGCGTATCGTCGGTGTGTCGTGTGAATCGATGTGGCTCGCACCGTTCGAGGAAGTGAACCGGACAATCATGGTCGACGCCGATGGCTGGTATCGGGAGATGTTCGAGGCCAGCACGGTGGGAATGGCACTCGCCGACGAACACGGGCTGCTGTTACTCGCGAACGAGGCGTATGCGGCCATCGTGGGGTGCCCCAGGGACCTACTGTGGGGCCGATCCTCCCGTGAATTCACCCACCCCGACGACCTGGGCCAACACGCGGCGATGGAACAGATGATGGACGACGCCGAGGCCCGTGGTGAATCCGTACACGTCGAGAAGCGATACCTGCATCCCGACGGCACAGTGCGGTGGGGTTGGGTGTCGGCCAGTGAGGTCCCCGGCCCGGACGGCCGACGATGGACCATGGCGGTGGTCCACGACGTCACCGACCGGCGGCGGTTGGAGGACGACCTACGGGAGGCTGCGCTGACCGATCCCTTGACCGGGCTGCTCAATCGGCGTGGATGGCGAGATCGGTTGTCTCAGTTGACGACTCCGCGCGGAGTCGAGGTGTCGCTGGCGATGGCGATGATCGATTTCGATCGCTTCAAGTCGTTCAACGACAAGTACGGACACGGCCGCGGCGATCGCCTGTTGGTCCAGTTCTCCACTGCCGCAATGCAATTGCTTGCAGGGCGAGCGTATGTCGCCAGGTGGGGCGGGGAGGAATTCGCCATCGCGATGCCCGATACCGGGTCGACGACGATGGCAACCGTGCTGACCGAACTCGCAGCCGTCGTCCCGGACGAGCAGACATTTTCCGCCGGTTACACGACATTGCGTCCGGGGGAATCGCTCTACGACTGTTTCGACCGAGCAGACCTGTTGCTGTACAAAGCGAAGAGAGACGGAGGGGCGCGATCACTCGGCGACCGTTCCAGCACCCCGTCGCAATGACGGCCCTCAGGATGCCAATCGGCCGAATCCGACTACACCCGAGTCGGATTCGTAATTCAGAGTGTGAATCCTGATCTTGCCGGCTTCGTTCCCGCCCACGGTGACGGCCTCGCTGCCGTCGACAGCCACGATGACGTTGGTGTGTTGGCCGACCCAACTGGAGTTGTCGTACAACACCACATCACCCACCGACGGCGTGTAGTTGCCGACGGTCTCGAACCGTCCCTGTTGCTGGTAGTACTCCTGCAGCGTGTAGACGCCGGGAATGCGCCACGAACCCGAGTTGGGATTCGACAACGGCAGGCCCGCTTCCTTCATGATCCAGCTGACGAAGTCGGCGCACCAGGCCTCGTCCACGCCCTCTGCATAGAAGGTTCCCGGACGCTGCTTCTCGTGCTCGACTCGCAGCAGGTCCACCACACGTGCCTGGTCGACGGTCAACTCGGCGCTGTTCACCTCGGGGAACGATTCGGTGTCCCACGGTAGATAGCGACTGGGGGCGAGCCACAGAACACCGACGGCCACCACCACGACCACAGCGGTGACCGCTGCGGTCCACAGGGGCCAGCGTCGCCGCGTGCGGGTATCGGTGTCGATGCTCATGCCCACACGGTAGCGCGTGAGCGAACACCGGTTGGCACAATAGCTGTGTGACCCATTTGCACGAGCAGACGGTCGACGCCGTTCCACAACCCATCGTGGACGCCGCACGAGCGGCGTCGCGCATCGTCGTTCTGACCGGGGCCGGCATGTCGGCCGAATCCGGAATTGCAACGTTTCGCGACGCCCGGACTGGTCTGTGGCAGGACTTCGATCCGAAGGACCTCGCCAGTCCCGAGGGCTGGCTCGCCGACAGCGACCTCGTGTGGGGTTGGTACCGGTGGCGTGCAGCATTGGTTCGTCGTTCCGAACCCAACGCCGGTCACCGCGCCGTCGCGCAATGGCAGCAGCAAGCGCAGGTGGACATCGCCACGCAGAACGTCGACGATCTGCACGAACGAGCCGGATCCACAGTGCTCGCACACGTACACGGAAGTCTCTTCGAGCCGTACTGCGAGTGTGGAGTGCGCGCGGAACTCGACGACACCGACATTCTGGACGACGGCATTCTGATCGACGCAGATCAGCGTGTTCCGCCGCCGGACTGTCCCCGGTGCGGCGGACTCATCCGTCCTGGGGCCGTGTGGTTCGGCGAATCGCTGCCCGAACAGGCGTGGGAAGCAGCCGAGAATTCTGTGCGCGCTGCAGATCTGGTGCTCGTGGTCGGTACGTCGGGCGTGGTGTACCCGTTCGCCGGACTGCCCGCCGTCGCACGCAGTGCGGGCGCAACCGTGGTCGAGATCAACCCGGTCGAGACCGAGGTATCCGACATGGCCGACCACCGATGGCGCACAACGGCCGCGGTGGGTCTGCCACTGCTGGTCGCACAATTGTGAACGGACGGGCGGCACGCGAACTACCCTGATCACACCATCGACTTCGAGGAGGCCGAGATGGCGGAGTACTGGTTGCTCGTGTGCGCCCTCGCGTGTTCGTCCGTCGGTGCGTGGTGGGCAACCTCGGATCCGACATCCCGACGCGTTCGCCGAATCGAATTTCTCGCCTGGATCCTCGGCATCGTCGGCGCGGTCACCCTGGCCGATCAGCTGGGGGTGTCCAGGCCGTGGTCCACTCCTGCACTCGTAGTCGGAATCATGGTTCTGGTCCTCGGCCTCCCCGCCCTCGTGGCCACTGTGATCAGGAATCGGAAACCGCTCGGGATTCCAGCGCAGAGGTAGCTGCGGCAGACCTGCCCTAGGGACGCAGCCTGCGCAGCAGCAGGAGTGACACGCCGCCGAGAAGCCCGGCAACCACCAACGACAACGCCGACTCGATCGCCTGGAACCGCCAGAACGATCTGTCCTCGTGATAGCGCGTCTCGTAGGCCTCGGCACCCTGATCCCGAATGCACTGGATCTCGATGTTGCGACGTTCCACGCTCTGGCGGTCGGAGTACTCCTCGTACTCGGCGACAGTCTCGAATTCGCTCAGATCCCTGTAGTTCTGGGTCCAATTGCAGTCCATCAAGTCGACGGACACCGGGCTGCCGTTGCTGTCGACGTAGTCCGCAGAGAATTCCCATCGCGGGAACAAGCTGATCGAGTCGCCTGGCCTGTAGTCCGGAGTACCGCCGTACATGTCGTCGACCTTCTGTTCCACCGATACTCGTTCGACCTGTGGAGTCGCATAGTGCTCGCGTAACTGCGTCGGCAGCAGCGCCAGGAATGCAGTCGACACGATGACCGTCGTGATCATCGCAGCGATCGTGTTCCGCATCGCGAGTGCGCATGCCGAACCGACCATCAATCCGACGGCCGTGTACGCGCCTGCGACGAATCCCGTGGCCCCGAACACGGGAAAGTCCAACCGCGATCCGCTCGACCCCGCGAACGACATCGCGAAGGAATCGGGTGCAGTGTTGTACTTGGCTGCGAACAACACGCAACCGAGCACCGTCATCGCCCCGACGATCGGTGCGAACACGACGAGAATGCGCACGCTGTACCACCGTCGTCGGCTCACGGATTGAGTCAGACCGAGTACATGGGTGCGACGTTCGAGATCGCGGGAGAAGACGGTCACCCCGACGAATGCCCCCAGGACGACGGGCAAGACGATCGCCGAAAGTATTGCTATCGTCTGCATGTTTCCGACGGCACAGTCGGACGAATCGAAGGATCGGCAACTCTGCAGATACGGTGACGGAATCACACCACCGCCGATCACCGTGACGGCAATGGTGATCGCAGCCAACAGAAGTGGCGTCAACACCCCGAACAGGATGGTCGCGCGAAATTGTCTCCAAGTCACCCAGATCATCAGGTGGTCTCCGTTCCGAGGTGGGCGAGTACGACGTCGTCGAGGGTGGCGTTCTCGACTGTCCACCCCGGTGGTGTCGTTGTCGGTTGTTTGCCCTGTACGACGAATGTTGTTGCCCCGGAACCGAACACCTCGGACACGATGGTGCCGTCCTCGACCGTCGGGTCGGCGTCGGAGCTGCCGGCGAGAAGGTAGTGGTCGGCGGTGATGGCGTCGAGGTCCCCGTCGAGTCGCATTCGCCCACCGCGTAGCAGCAACAGCCGGTCGGCGACGTCGACGAGCTCGGACAGCACGTGTGAGGACAGCACGATCGTCGTACCGTTCTCGGCTGCATCGCGCATCAGGGTGCGTGCCACCGCCCTGCGAGCGACCGGATCGAGATCGGCAAGCGGCTCGTCGAGCAGCAGTACTTCGGGTCGACGCCCGAGTGCCAGTGCGAGGGCAATCCGCGTGCGGTGGCCGGGGGAGAGGGACTTGACCCGAGCGGAGGTGGCGATTCCGGCGGCGTCGACGATTTCCTTCGCGTACGCATCGTCCCAGTGCGAGTTCGTGTTTCGGCCGAATCGCAGCAGTTCGGCGACGGTGAAGTGTGGGTAGAGGGGCTTGTGCTGCGCCAGATAGGACAGGCCGGGCGAGATTCCGCGTTGGGTAACGCCCTCACCCAGAACCCGAATGGTTCCGCTGTCCGGTGTCAGCAGGCCGACGGCCAGCGACAGCAGCGTCGACTTTCCGGCACCGTTGGAGCCGACCAACGCTGTGACGCTTCCTCTTTCGACTGCGAACGAGCATCCGTCGAGGACGGTCTTCCTGCGAAACGATTTGGCCACCTCGTCCATGGTGAGCACCGCGTCGGTCATGTTTCGTCTCTTTCGGTTCGGTCGAATTGCTTGTCGAGTGCGGCGGTGACGATGGCTTCGAGGTCAGGTCTGTCCAGTCCTGCGGCCGTGCAGTGTCGGATCCAGCGGTCGAGTTCCGTTTCGAGCGCCGATCGTTCGGCCATGCCAGGTTTTGCGAGCGAGGCGACGACGAACGTCCCGGAACCGGTCCGAGGTTGAACCAGCCCGTCGCGTTCGAGTTCTCGGTACGCCTTGAGGACTGTGTTGGGATTGATGGCCAGCGCCGTGACCACCTCTTTTGCTGTCGGCAGTCGGTCACCGACGGCGAGTGTTCCCAGTCGTAGGGCCTGTTTGGTCTGCAGTATCAGTTGGACATAGGTGGGAATGCCGGACTGACGATCGATACGGTAGGCGATCACCAGAAGCCTTTCACTAGTTGATTAGTGGAAGACGTTAATACGTACCCCTCGGTTTGTCCATGCTCTGTTCGGATCTCGATATTCGGAGTGGCGATCACCGCGTTGGCCGTGACGGCTGGGGGATGCGCCGCCATCTCCGACCCGCAGCAGACCCGAGACTTCTTCGCCCGGGGCCAGTCCTACTACCGCTCGCGCAGAATCGCAGTGGCTGTGCCGCTCGACATCGCAGTGACAACGCCGCTCGACGCGGGGTAGTGGGCAATCGGCACTCGGTACTGTGGGAAAGAAGATCACGTATTTTCTCGAGTAGGGATGACAGATGGCTGTGGGCTCCGACCGATTCTGGCGTGTACTCGGCCGCTCCGCGCAGAAGGCACAGAGTGCGTCGCGTCGGCGGGTCGAGCAGGCCGGAAACCATGTGAGCTGGGCATCGGCCCTGTCGGACGCCGAATTGGCCACCGAGGCCGCTGCGTTGCGGGCCCCGAGCGCGTCGAAACTCGACGTACCGCGGTACCTGGCATTGACGCGTGAGGCGAGCGACCGCACGCTCGGCATGCGACCGTTCGACGTACAACTTTTCGGAGCCGAGCGACTTCTCGCCGGTGACGTGGTGGAAATGGCGACCGGCGAAGGAAAGACGTTGTCCGGGGCCGTGGCGGCGGTGGGATACGTTCTGTCCGGTCGCAGGGTTCACGTCATCTCGGTCAACGACTTTCTCGCACAACGTGATGCGCGGTGGATGGCCCCACTGTTCGAGGCTCTGGGTATCACCGTCGGTTCCATCGCCGAGTCGTCCTCCGCGCAGGAACGTCGTGACGCCTATGCGTGCGATATCACCTACGCGTCGGTCAACGAGGTCGGATTCGATGTTCTCCGTGACCATTTGGTCGACGACCGTACCGATCTGGTGTCGCCCGTCCCTGATGTCGCGCTGATCGACGAGGCCGACTCGGTGTTGGTCGACGAAGCGTTGGTGCCGTTGGTGTTGGCGGGCTCGGTATCGGGTGATGTGTCGACCTCGACGGTGATGGACGCAGTCCGCCTGTTGGACAAGGGGATCGACTTCGATACCGATGCCGAGGGACGCAACGTGTTCCTCACCGACGAGGGCGCGCTTCGGCTCGAGAAGGAACTCGGCGGAATCGATCTCTACTCCGAACAGCACGTCGGATCGACCCTCGTTGCGGTCAACGTCGCGCTGCACGCCCAGGTGCTGGTGCAACGCGATGTCGACTACATCGTGCGTGACGGACGTGTTCAGCTGATCAACGCCTCCCGCGGCCGAGTGGCGGACCTGCAGCGTTGGCCGGACGGGTTACAGGCGGCCGTGGAGATCAAGGAGGGGCTCGAGCCCACCGAGACCGGTGAAATTCTCGACACGATCACGGTGCAGGCGCTGATCAACCGGTATGCCACCGTATGTGGAATGACCGGCACGGCAATGGCGGCGGGGGAGCAGCTGCGTACGTTCTACGGGCTCGGCGTCTCGGTCATCGAGCCGAACGTGCCGACGGTGCGGGTCGACGAGGTCGACCGGGTGTACGACACGGTCGAGCACAAGAATGCCGCAATTGCGCAGCAGGTCAAGGAAATTCACGAGACCGGGCAACCGATACTCGTCGGAACCCACGATGTTGCGGAGTCGGAGACGCTGGCGACGATCCTCGCGGAATCCGGTGTGGACGCCGTCGTACTCAACGCCAAGAACGACGCCGAGGAGGCCGCGGTCATCGCTGCCGCCGGAGTGCACGGCGCGGTCACCGTCTCGACGCAGATCGCCGGGCGCGGAACCGACATCAAGCTCGGGGGACCGGAGGGGACCGACCGCGCCCGCATCGCCGAGTTGGGTGGGCTGTTCGTCGTCGGTACCGGCCGCCACACCACCGAGCGGCTCGACAATCAATTGCGAGGACGTGCGGGCAGGCAGGGCGACCCGGGCCGTTCGGTGTTCTTCGGCAGTTGGGAGGACGACGTCGTCAAGAACAACATCGGTGACAAGGACGCGCCGAAAGGCGTCGACGACAGCGGCCTGTTCACCTCTGCCGCCGCAGCCGATCGAGTCGATCATGCCCAGCGCATCGCCGAAGGACAGATGCTCGAAATACACTCGCGTACCTGGCGCTACAACCAACTGACGGCGCAGCATCGGGAGATTCTGGACCGTCGTAGGGCAGCGTTGCTGGACACCGGAGAGGCGTTGGCTCTGCTTGAGGAGCAGTCGCCGACGCGATCGAAGGAACTTCGCGAGAACGTGTCGGAGGAGACCCTCGTGGTGGTCGCCCGCCGAATCGTTCTTCACCACCTCGACCGCGCGTGGTCGGACTACCTAGCGCACCTGGCCGACGTGCGCGAGAGCATCCACCTCCGTGCGCTGGGTCGCGAGAATCCACTCGACGAGTACCACCGAATTGCGGTCGAGGCCTTCAAGACTGTCTCCGCCAAGGCCATGGATCTGTCCCACGCGACATTCGAGTCGGCCGAGATCACCTCCGACGGAATCGATCTCGACAATGCCGGTATGCGCCGACCGACGTCGACGTGGACGTACATGGTGCACGACAACCCGTTTGCCTCCCGCGGAAATGCCGGTGCGGCCGGGCTGGGGCCGATCTTCGGTGGCTGACGCGCGCCGGGCACTGCTCGCTCTCGCCTGTGGCGTGAGCGTGTTGGCCTCGGGCTGCACCGATTCGTACGGGGAATTCCCGGCAGACAAGAATTACACCTCCGTCGATGCCGACGGTTCCTACACGCCGGTCTCGGGTACGACGATCCGGCTCGAGTTCGCCGACGACCGCATCTCGGCCGAAGCCGGATGCAACAGGTTGTTCGGCACCGTCGACACTTCGCTGGGGACGCTCACCGTCGATTCCCTGGGTACCACGCGGATGGGGTGCCCGGCCGAGCTCATGGAGCAGGATCGGTGGCTGTCGGAGTTTCTGTCCTCGAAGCCGAAATGGTCCAGAGAAGACGACACGATGACTCTGGACAACGGACGCGACCGAATCGTGTTCACCGAATCCTGACGGAGCGTGGTTCGGACGCGGCGTGGCGCACGCCGTCCAGAAAGAGCCGGAGACCGAAGTCGAATTTGCTGGTGGGATCGGGGCGCTCGAACATCGGGGACGCGTCGGCGGTCAGCGCCCCGGCCGAGTCCATCTGGAGCCGAGCCTGTTCGTCCACGGTATGGCCGAGCACGTAGTACAGCAACGTATCGGCGGTCAGTTCGGCGTCGACTCTGGGCAACCCGGCACGAATGCAGACCGCGGCGATGCGTTCACGGATGCGGTTGGTGGTGAGCCGCGAGGCGTAGGTCGAGGCGACCAGTTCGGCTCCGTCGCGCCGGGAGAGCAGCGCGTCGCGAAGTCGATGTGCGATCTGCGAGATCTGCGCGTCCCACAGTTCTTCCGTCGACGGTGCGTCGGCACCGGACAGTATGTGATCTGCGATCGCTCCCAGCAGCGTCTGCTTGTTGGGGAAGTGCCAGTACAGCGCTCCGGGTTGGACGTGCAGTGAGGTCGCCAGGCGGCGCATGGTCAGATCCGCGAGGCCGTACTCGTCGAGAATGGCTATTGCACCGTCCAGGACGTCCTGCCTGCGTAGCTGCACTTCCTACCCCTGCCGTTCGACGCGGTGTTTCGCTTTGACAGTAGCCGAGTGCGGTGCCTAACGTGAACGCCGTTCAACTTGAACGGTGTTCAATTCCGAGACCGTTCGACGACGAGGGGACCGGTATGGACATATTGCGTACGGCGCGCCGGCAGGTGCTCGACAACGGCATTGCGCTCGATCGATCCCAGGTGCTCGAGGTACTCGAGCTCGGAGAGGATCGTCTCGAAGAGACGATGCAACTGGCGCACGAGGTTCGGATGCGATGGTGCGGACCGGAAGTGGAGGTCGAGGGGATCGTCAGCCTCAAGACCGGAGGCTGCCCCGAGGACTGCCACTTCTGCTCGCAGTCGGGCCTGTTCGCCTCTCCGGTGCGGGCAGCCTGGCTCGATATTCCGTCGTTGGTCGAGGCGGCGAAACAGACCGCGAAGACCGGGGCCACGGAGTTCTGCATCGTGGCCGCAGTGCGGGGTCCGGACGCTCGACTGCTCGCGCAGGTCGCCGCGGGAATCGAAGCCATTCGCGGCGAGGTCGACATCGACATCGCTTGTTCGCTGGGCATGCTGGACCAGGATCAGGTCGACCAACTCGCGGCAATGGGTGTGCACCGCTACAACCACAACCTCGAGACCTCGCGGTCCTACTTCCCGAACGTGGTGACCACCCATACCTGGGAGGAACGCTGGAACACACTGCGGATGGTCCGCGAGGCCGGCATGGAGGTCTGTTGCGGAGGCATCCTCGGTATGGGCGAGACGCTGGAGCAGCGAGCCGAGTTCGCAGCCGATCTCGGCGCTCTCGAACCCGACGAGGTTCCCCTGAATTTCTTGAACCCACGTCCCGGAACGCCGTTCGGAGATCTGGACGTGCTGCCTGCATCGGATGCGTTGCGAGCCGTTGCCGCCTTCCGGCTGGCCCTGCCGCGGACGATTCTTCGATTCGCGGGCGGCCGCGAGATCACTCTCGGTGATCTCGGAGCTCAGCAGGGAATTCTGGGCGGCATCAACGCGATCATCGTCGGAAACTACTTGACGACGCTCGGTCGTCCCGCCGAGGAGGATCTCGATCTTCTCGGGGAACTGCAGATGCCGATCAAAGCGTTGAACTCGACGATCTGATGCGCGTATTAAGGTGGGTCGAATGACGAGCGAGAGCCGGTACGACCCGCACACCGGTCGGTCTGTCGAGGTCGGTACGGATGCGGGGGCACCGTCGTTCTCGGTTGCCGTCGGTCTCGGGCTGGAGCCGCCGAGGTACTGCGACCGGTGCGGTCGCAGGATGGTGGTGCAGATCGTGCCCGACGGATGGACGTCGGTGTGCTCGCGGCACGGCCTGATCGATTCCGCCGCGACGGGTAGGCGTTAGGTGACGACCTCGTCTGCCGTCGAGACTCCGGAGCGGCGTCGAACGCTTCGCTTTGTGGCTCTGGTCGGCGGTGTGACGATCGCGCTGTCCGCCGTCGGCGGTCTGCTGTGGGGATTCCTGGCACCGAGCCAGCAGTTGCTCGTCGTCGCGCAGGACAGAGGAGCAACACTGACCGGGGAGAGTCTGCATCGATTCGACGCTCTTGCCCTGTTCGTCCTCGTCTCGTTCGCTCTCGGCATTCTCGTGCCGATCGGGTGGTGGCTGTGGATTTCCCAGCGGGGTCCACGGCTGTTCGTGGCCGTGTTCGTCGGGTCGTTCGTCGGCTCGATCGCAGCAGTGCTGGTGGGCAACGGCGTTGCGGCGCTGCGATTCCCGAGGGCGGACGAGCCGGCCGTCGGATCGATCGTCCGGGTTGCACCGAGTATCGACACGCCGACGGCACTGATCGTGCAGGCGCTGACGGCGTCGTTGGTGATACTGCTGCTCGCGGCGATGAATCCCAACGACGATCTGCAGCACCCCGATTCCGATCCCGAGCTCGACGAGATCGAATTCGACGTCGCTCCGCCGCCGCCGTCGTTCGACTCGCGGGTGCCCGACTGACGGCGGATCTCGTTCATCCCTGTGGTGGCCGCAATGCCGCGAACTCGTCGGTGACGCGAATGCTGTTGTCGGCGAACCGGAACAATGCTGGAGGCCGTCCACCCGCTCGACCCGACGGTGCACGCCGTCCGGTGGGTTCGATGACGCCGCGGCGGCTCAGTACCCGTTGCAGATTGGTGGCGTCGACCTGATAGCCGAGGGCTGCGCCGTAGATTTCGCGAAGCGTCGAAATCGCGAATTCTGCAGGAGCGAGGGCGAATCCGATGTTGGTGTACGACAGTTTGGCGACCAGTCGATGCCGTGCGTGCTCGACGACCGTTCCGTGATCGAACGACATGGCGGGCAGCTCCGACACCGGGTACCAGGTCGTATCCGCGGGCAGGGTCGGCTCGGCCGCGATCGGTACGAGGCCCAGAAACGTCGACGCGATTCGGCGATCTCCCGGCACCCTGTCCGGCTCGCTGAAGATGGACAGCTGCTCGAGGTGTGCCACCTTGCGTACGTCGACCTTCTCGGCGAGCTGTCTCCGCGCGGACGTGGCCAGGTTCTCGTCGTCGCGCAGGGTGCCCCCGGGGAGTGACCAGGTGCCCGCCTCGGGGTCGAGTGCACGCTGCCACAACAGGACCGCCAGTTCAGGGGTGTCGGGGTCGGAAAAGACCCGAACTTGGAACACCGCAATGAGTACTTCGTGGACGGTGCTACGATGAATCATGTTTTCGATCATAAGTCGAAAACTCCCTCGGAGGAAATTCGGTCACCGACGACCGGATGATCGGTGAAGGAGAACCGTCATGACCAGCAGCGCTACCCAGGTGAACTTCCTGGACTCGGCATTCGCCGGAGTCCGCGACATCGTCGATGGAGCCGGTGGTTACGGGGGAGTCGACGCGTCGGCTGAATGGGCCGCGGAAGTGCGACGGCTCGCCGATCTGCGAGGTGCGACCCTGCTGGCGCACAACTACCAGCTGCCTGCGATTCAGGACGTTGCCGATCACGTCGGTGATTCGCTCGCGCTTTCGCGCATGGCCGCCGAGGTATCCGAGGACACCATCGTGTTCTGCGGCGTGCACTTCATGGCCGAGACCGCCAAGATCCTCAGCCCGCAGAAGACGATCCTGATCCCGGACCAGCGTGCGGGTTGCTCGCTCGCCGACTCGATCACTGCCGAGCAGTTGCGCGAGTGGAAAGCAGACTTCCCGGATGCCGTCGTCGTCTCCTACGTCAACACGACAGCCGAGATCAAGGCGCTCACCGACATCTGCTGCACCTCGTCCAACGCCGTCGAGGTCGTGCAATCGATCGATCCGAGCCGCGACATCCTCTTCCTGCCCGACCAGTTCCTCGGGGCTCATGTCAAGCGCGTGACCGGGCGCGAGAATCTGCACATCTGGGCCGGTGAATGCCACGTCCACGCAGGCATCAACGGCGACGAGCTCGCCGAGAAGTCTCGAACCCACCCCGATGCGGAGCTCTACGTGCATCCCGAATGCGGTTGCGCCACCTCGGCTCTCTACCTCGCCGGCGAAGGATTCGTGCCCGCCGACAAGGTCAAGATCCTCTCCACCGGCGGCATGCTCGACGCGGCCCGCGCCACCGAATCCAAGCAGGTTCTGGTCGCCACCGAGATCGGGATGCTGCATCAACTCCGCAGGGCTGCACCCGATGTCGACTTCTTGGCCGTCAACGACCGCGCGTCGTGCGGATACATGAAGATGATCACGCCCGCCGCGCTGTTGCGCTGCCTCGTCGAAGGGCGCGACGAGGTCCACGTCGACCTCGAAACGGCGAACATCGCCAGCAAGTCGGTGCAACGCATGATCGAGATCGGCACACCCGGCGGCGGCGAGTGAACCCGTCGGTCGCCTGGGAAACCGCGGCCGACCTCGTCGTCGTCGGCGGCGGAATCGCCGGACTGACCGCGGCTCGCACGGCCGCCGCTCGCGGCCTGCGCGTGCTGACGGTCAGCAAGGGCAGTTCGGTCGATACCGCGACCAAGTATGCGCAGGGCGGAATCGCAGTCGTCGGCACCGATCTCGGCGACTCGATCGATGCGCACGTGTCGGATACCTGCGCAGCAGGCGCGGGCCTGTGCGACGAGGATGCGGTGCGTTCCATCGTCTCCGGCGGCCGCGCGGCGATCGCGTCGCTCGAAGTCGCCGGCGCACATTTCGATCGTGCGCCCGACGGTTCGGTTTCCCGCACCCGAGAGGGTGGCCACAGTGTGCGCCGAATCATCCATTCCGGCGGCGATGCCACCGGAGCGGAGGTACAACGCACACTGGACTCCGCAGTGCCATCGGTGGAATTCGACACCACGGCGCTGCGTGTACTGACCACCGACGGCGCGGTGGCCGGACTCCTCGTGCGCGGGCCTCGCGGTGTCGGCGTCGTTCGCACTCCGACGGTGTTGCTCGCGACAGGCGGCCTGGGACAACTGTTCTCGTGCAGTACCAACCCGGCCGGTGCCACGGCCGACGGCATTGCACTGGCACTCGATGCGGGCGCACGGATCGCGGATCTGGAGTTCGTTCAGTTCCACCCGACCGTGCTGTTCGCCGCAGGGTCGACGGGCCGTCGCCCGCTGATCAGCGAAGCGGTGCGCGGAGAGGGTGCCCGCTTGGTCGATGCCACCGGCCGCGCATTCATGGACGGTGTTCACCCCATGGGCGACCTCGCACCACGCGACGTGGTCTCGCGTGCCATCGCCGAGTTGCTGTACCGCAGCGGCGACGACCACGTGTTGCTGGACGCCCGTCGCGTGGAGCACGTGCGTGAGCGTTTCCCGACCGTGACGGCATCGTGCCTGGACGCCGGAATCGATCCCGCAACGGATCTCATCCCCGTGGCACCCGCCGCGCACTACTCGTGCGGGGGAGTCGTGACCGACACGTTCGGACGGACGTCCGTCTCGGGATTGCTCGCTGCGGGTGAGGTGGCGCGCACCGGGCTGCACGGTGCCAACCGGTTGGCGTCGAACAGTCTGCTCGAGGGTCTGGTGGTCGGCGAACGCGCTGCGCTCGTCGCCGCGGAGCGGGTCGGAACCACCGTCGCCGTGTCCGATACCGCACTGCCTGTCTACCGGCGGATCGATCGCGCGGTACTGCAGCGAATCATGACCACGCACGTCGGTGTCGTCCGCGATGCGTCCGGTCTTGCGGCGGCACAGAATGTGCTGGCACACGGCGTGGTGTCGGAACCGCCGGTCGACGGCGTAGCGGTCGAGGATGCCGCCCTGACGGCAGCGGCAGACGTGATCGTGCTGGCTGCAACGCACCGCCGAGAGAGCCGAGGGTGTCACACCCGACGGGATTTCCCGGACAGCATGCCCGAGTACCGACGGAGCCTGTATGTCGAACGCGACGACGAGGGACGACTGACGATCGTGAACGATGACGTGATGACGGGAGCAAGCTGACATGACCGGTACTGCCGACGAAGTGAACCCGGGAGTCGACCGCGACGAGGTTCTCGCACTCATCCGCACCGCGCTCGACGAGGATCTCCGGTACGGGCCGGATATCACCACCGTGGCAACGGTTCCCGAGGACGCCGTGGCCACGGCGTCGGTGGTGTCTCGACAGTTCGGCACCCTCGCGGGCCTCGATGTAGGGCTGCTGGTTCTCGACGAGGTGATCGGTTCGGGCGCGTACTCGATCCGCCACAGGACCGCCGACGGATCGAATGTCGAACCCGGACAGGCTGTTCTGACGGTCGATGCTCCCACCCGTGGCTTGCTCACCGCCGAGCGCACCATGCTCAATATCGTCTGTCACCTGTCGGGTATCGCGACCGCCACGGCCGGCTGGGTCACCGAGGTCGCAGAGACCGAGTGTCGCATTCGAGACAGTCGAAAGACGTTGCCCGGGCTGCGATCGCTGCAGAAGTACGCGGTACGGGCGGGCGGCGGGGTCAACCATCGGATGGGTCTCGGTGACGCCGCGCTGATCAAGGACAACCACGTCGCGGCGGCCGGCTCCGTCGTCGCTGCCCTGCGAGCCGTACGTGCCGCTGCGCCGAACATCGCCTGCGAGGTAGAGGTCGACAGTCTCGAACAACTCGACGAGGTGCTCGCCGAGAACGTCGAACTCGTTCTGCTGGACAACTTCGCGCTGTGGCAGACACAGATGGCGGTGCAGCGCCGCGACAAGTTCGCGCCGGACACCAAGTTGGAATCCTCGGGTGGACTGACCGTCGACGTGGCTCGGGATTACGCGCGTACGGGGGTCGACTTCCTGGCGGTGGGCGGTCTGACACACTCGGTGACAGTGCTCGACCTCGGCCTGGACATGTAGCCGAGCCTCACGATTCGAGGAAGACGTTCGAAGATGGAATTGCAGAGTGCCCGTCTGGACAGCTGGATCTGGGCGGTGCGACTGTTCAAGACGCGGTCTGCCGCGGCCGCAGCCTGTCGCGGTGGGCATGTTCGCGTCAACGGCACCCCCGCGAAGCCCGGCCAACGCGTCGGGCCGGACGACGAGATCCGGCTGCGCGTGGAGGGTGTGGAGAAGATCGTCGTCGTCGTACGTGCCATCACCAAACGCGTCGGCGCGTCGGTCGTACCCGAGTGCATGATCGATCGCAGTCCGCCGCCGCCACCGAAAGAGGTTCTGGCCTCGGTTCCCCGACGTGACCGCGGAACGGGCCGTCCGACCAAGCGGGATCGACGTGACATCGATCGGCTCCGGCTGCGCCCCTCGTAGTCGTGAGCGTTGTGCGTACCTCCGGGGGCACACAACGCGCACGAGGGCGATGCCCGGCTAGCGTCTCTTTCCGCTGCGGCGTGCGTTCGTTTTGGTCTTGACGACCGGTCGAGCCGGTTTGGAGGGCTGCGCCTTCTTCTTCTTGACGGGCGCGTCGTCCGAAGATCCGCGTGAACTTCGCGTGGACCGGCCACGCACGATGCCGATGAATTCTTCGATGCGGTCGTCTTCCCGCTCCGCCACCCAGGCCAGTGCGATCTGTGTCTGCTCGACGTCGGTGACCGGGCGGTACACGAGATCTTTGCGAGCGTTGAATCTCGCAACCGAGTGCGGGACGATCGCCACGCCCAGCCCGGCGGCCACGTATTCGAAAGTCTCCGCAGTGCTGTTCATCGGTGGCAGAGCGGGACGATCGCCGGTGCTCAGTTCTGTTGCAACAGCAGCCCATTCGGGCACCGTGGTCGGGTCGGCGAGCAGGTGTTCGTCGGCGAGGTCGAGAGCGGTGACCGAGTCGAATGCTGCGACCGCATGGTCTTTGGGTACCACCACGACCTGGATTTCCTGGTACAGCCCGATGGCGTTCAGACCTTCACGATCGATCGGCGGCCTGACGAAGCCGACGTCGACCGTTCCATCACGCAGATGAGACACCTGTGTGTCCGGAGTCGTTGCCACGACGGACAAGGCGACATCGGGAAACCGATCGGCCCAGATTCGCGTCCACTTGGTCAGCGTCACGCCCTCGGCGTATCCGATGGTGAAACTGCTCGGCTCCCCGGCAGCAGCCTGTGCACGCTCCGAACGCCGATCGTCCTCGGCGATCTCGACCAACGCGCGTTCGAGCAGATCGCGTCCGTCGGCGGTGAGTTCGGTGGGGGAGGCACCCGGCACGAACAGGTCGACGCCCAGCAACTCTTCGAGTTCCACCACGGTCTTGCTGAGGCGGATTCGGGAGATTCCGAGCGACTGAGCAGCGCGGGCGAAATGCAGTTGTTGCGCCACTGCCGCATACCAGCGCAGTGTCTGCACATCGATGTTCACGGAGTCGAGCCTATGGGACGGTGCACGAAGCGCGGGACGGTGGCGTCGGGACCGCCGATTGCCGGATAAGCTGGTCCGGTGAGCCCGGAGAACAAACAGCAGACCATGAAGCCATTGACCGCGGCGAACAAGCTCGGCATCTATCTACCCGCAGCGCCGGAAGAGTTCCAGAACTCGATGATCAGCAGATCCGACCTGGACGCCCTGCGCAGCGATCCGCCGCAGTGGCTGACCGACTTGCAGACCGACGGACCCTTCCCCCGCGACGTGATCGCGAAGAAGCTCGACGTGTCCATCGCCGGATTGGCACGCGGCGGAGTCACCGAAGCGTTGACCAGTGTGGAGATCGAGGAACTGATCGCCAGCCCACCGCAGTGGCTGGTACGCGAGCGTCGGACTCAGATCCAGGTTCGCAAGGATGCCGAGCGCATCAAGGAGAAGCAGGAAGCGCGTCGCACCGCGGGCAATCGGCCCACGAAACTACGCAACCTCTAGGGAGCGACGACTCCGTCGAGGTAGCGCCACCGGCCGTCGACCCGGACGAAACGGCTGATCTCCGACATCGTGCCGGCACCGTCGGGATGCTTGTACCGTGCCTCGAACTGCACGGTGCCGGTCTCGTCGAAAAGTCCGCCTGCGTCGGCAGCGAGGACGTCGAGCCGATACCACCGTTGGTCGGGGTCCAACTCCAGCTCAGCCGGAGCGGTGTCGGGATGCCAGGACGTCCGCAGGTAGGCGACGTCGCCGACGGCAAACGCGGTGAAGCGCGAGCGCATCAGCTTCTCCGCCGTCGGTGCATCGACGGGGCCCGTCAGGTACGGCTCGCAACACGCATCGAACGTGTCGCCGCTCGAACACGGACACCGTCTACTCACTCGTCGACCTCCACTTCGACTGTGTACGTGCCGAGTTCGTGCTCGTCCCGCTTACCCACGTCCTGAATCCAGGTGTTGGCTTCGAGCAGAGTGTCGAACAGCCCCAACGGAATCGGATCTCCGCCGAGCGCATTCTTCATGATCACGCGGTATTTCCTCATGGGGTCACCCTTCGTACCGTGGCCAGAAATGTTGCGGCGGCAAAGAACAGGCCGGCGAACGTGCGGTTCATGGTCTTCTGCTGACGGTGGGACCGCATCATGCGGAGGACTCGCGATGCCAGAGAGGTGTAACCGGTCATCACCAGCATGTCGACGACGACCATGGTCGCCGCGATGGCGAGATACTGGGTGATCAGCGGCCGCGCTGGGTCGAGAAACTGGGGCAGCACAGCGACCATGAACACGACGGCTTTCGGGTTGCTCGCGTTGACGAGAAATCCTCGCGCGAGCATCGTCGTGCCTCGATCCGCCACCGCGGGGGCGTCCGCTACTTCGGACGGAGCCGACCGCCACTGGCGAATGCCGAGGTAGACCAGATAGGCGACACCGAACCACTTGATCGCGGTGAAGGCCAGGGCCGAATTGGCCAGGACAGCACCGAGTCCGACTGCGACGATGCCGATCTGGACCAGCAGGCCGATCTGCAGCCCGAAGATGTTCCAGTAGCCGCGGCGCAGGCCGTAGCGCAGACCTGTGGACATCGACGCGATGGCTCCGGCTCCGGGAGACAGACTGATGACGATGCTCGCGCCGAGGAAGGCGAGCCACACTGACCAGGACATGTGTTCATTGAACTACGCCCGTCAATGCGCATTCTGCGCGGTGGCCGGGTGTCGATACGGTCATTGCGGGGTAGACGCTGCAGATGGCAGACATCAGAACCATCGACAGCGGTCCCCAGCAGGTCACGAGACAGACCGAGGTTCGGGCACCGGCAGCCGAACTGTTCGACATCGTGGCCGATCCCACCCGGCACGGCGAGCTGGACGGATCCGGCACAGTCAAGGACACCGTCCGTGGACCCGAGAGGCTGAGCAGCGGCGCCAAATTCTCCGTCGGCATGAAGCAGTACGGCGTGCCGTACAAGATCACCAGCACCGTGACCGAATTCGTGGATGCGGATCGACACAAGATCATCGAGTGGCAGCACCCGATGGGCCACAGCTGGCGCTGGGAATTCGAGGAGAAGCAGCCGGGCCTGACCACTGTCACCGAGAGCTTCGTCTACGGCACCGCCAAGGTTCCGAAAATGCTCGAGTTGTTCAAGATGCCGCAGAAGAATGCGCAGGGCATCACGAGCACACTGCACAATCTGGCTGCTCGTTACGCCTGACCTCTCGGACAGCCCGTGGCGGTACGGGCCCTGCTCTACAGTGACCCGCATGCCGATCGAACCCGATACCAAGAACTGGACGTGGGTCCTCGACAGTGCCTGCCCCGACTGCGGGTTCGACTCGAGCTCCGTCGAATACGACGCCGTACCCGCGTTGATCCGCGCTGACGTGGATCGGTGGATCGCAGTGCTCCGTCGCGAGGACGCGGCAGTGCGTCCCGACGATTCGACATGGTCGGCGCTCGAATACAGCGCACATGTTCGGGATGCACACCGCATATTCCGCACTCGGTTGGCGCTGGTGCTGACCGAGGACGATCCCGAGTTCGACAACTGGGACCAGGACGCCACGGCCGTGGCCGAGAACTACAACGCGCAGAATCCGGCGACGGTGGCGTCGGAACTCGGGGAAGCGGCACATGCGTTGGCCGACGCCTTCTCGGCTGTGCCGCCGGAAGACCGTGATCGCAGAGGGCGACGCAGCGACGGTTCCCACTTCACCGTCGAAACTCTGGCGGCCTACTACATTCACGATCCCATCCACCATCTGTGGGACGTGCGGGGCTGAGCCGAATTCGGTGGAACTATCCTGGTGGTTCGGACAACACTGATTCGACCGAACCCCGGCACCGAACCGACTCCACGAAGGGGCCCACTATGCCTGCCCGCATCGAGCTCGCCCGCGTCGATCTACGCGGACGAACTCCATCCACTGCCGAACTACGCGGCGCTCTTCCCCGAGGCGGAGTGGATGTCGATTCGGTGCTGCACCAGGTTCGGCCCGTCGTCGACGCCGTCAAGGAACGTGGGGCCGACGCGGCCCTCGAGTTCAGCGAGAAGTTCGACGGAGTCCGACCGGACCGCGTTCGGGTTCCGCAGCAGGAATTGGTTCGAGCTCTCGACGAGCTGGACCCGGCCGTCCGGGCCGCCCTCGAGGTCGCGATCGAGCGAACCCGACTGGTGCACTCGGATCAACGCCGCACCGACCACACCACCCAGGTGGTGCCCGGCGGCACGGTGACCGAGCGCTGGATTCCGGTCGATCGCGTGGGTCTCTACGTGCCCGGTGGCAACGCTGTGTACCCGTCGTCGGTCGTGATGAACGTGGTGCCTGCGCAGATCGCTGGCGTCGGTTCGCTGGTGGTGGCGTCGCCGCCGCAGAAGAACTTCGGTGGATTACCCCACCCGACGATCCTGGCGGCCGCGCAGCTCCTCGGAGTCGACGAGGTCTGGGCCGTCGGCGGCGGTCAGGGCATCGCTCTGCTCACGTACGGCGGTGTCGACACCGACGGCGAAGAACTGGCACCGGTCGATCTGATTACCGGCCCGGGCAACATCTACGTCACGGCGGCCAAGCGACTGTGTCGTTCGCTCATCGGAATCGACTCCGAGGCAGGCCCTACCGAGATCGCGATTCTCGCCGACGCCACCGCAGACCCGATCCACGTGGCAGCAGACCTGATCAGTCAAGCCGAGCACGACGTGATGGCCGCCAGTGTGCTGGTGACCGACAGCCTCGAACTCGCCGATGCCGTCGACGAGGCTGTCAATGCGCAGATGGCGTCCACCCGGCACGCGGAACGCGTCACCACGGCGCTGAGCGGTAGCCAGTCCGGAATCGTTCTGGTCGACGACGTCACACAGGGCCTGGCCGTGGTCAACGCCTATGCGGCCGAACACCTGGAGATTCAGACGAAGGACGCGTCCGACGTCGCCGCTCGCGTGCGCAGCGCCGGCGCTGTATTCGTGGGGGCGTGGTCACCGGTCAGCTTGGGTGATTACTGCGCCGGGTCGAATCACGTACTGCCGACGGCCGGGTGCGCTCGGCATTCGTCCGGCCTGAGTGTGCAAACGTTCCTGCGGGGGATCCACGTGGTGGACTACAGTGAGGCCGCGCTGAAAGACGTTGCTGCGCACGTCATCGCGCTGGCCAACGCAGAAGATCTCCCGGCTCACGGTGAGGCCGTTCGGCTGCGTTTCGAGGGGTTGCGTACCGGTGGTGAATCATGAGTGATGCTCTGGGGCAAGCGATTTCGCTCGACGACCTGCCGTTGCGCGAGGCGCTGATCGGCAAGTCGCCGTACGGCGCGCCGCAGCTCACCGTGCCGGTTCAGTTGAACACCAACGAGAATCCACACCCGCCGACGCAGGCACTGATCGACGACGTCGCCGAATCGGTGCGTATCGCCGCGGCGCAGTTGCACCGGTATCCGGATCGCGACGCGGACGACTTGCGAGCTGACCTGGCGCGGTATCTCACCGGGCAGACCGGCTTTGCGGTCGACACTGCCAACGTGTGGGCGGCCAACGGCTCCAACGAGATTCTGCAGCAACTCCTGCAGGCCTTCGGTGGGCCGGACCGTACCGCGCTGGGTTTCGTGCCGTCGTACTCGATGCACCCGATCATTTCGTCGGGGACTCAGACCGAGTGGATTCCGGCGCAGCGTCGGGCGGATTTCTCTCTCGACGTCGACTACGCAGTGCAGGCGATCGAGGAGCGTAAGCCGGACGTCGTGTTCGTGACCAGCCCCAACAATCCGACCGGGCACAGCATCGACGAGGCAGATCTACGTCGAATCCTCGACGCCGCACCGGGAATCGTCGTGGTCGACGAGGCGTACGCCGAATTCTCCTCGGCGGCAAGCGCAATCGGATTGATCGAGAGCTACCCCAGCAAGATCGTCGTCAGTCGGACCATGAGCAAGGCGTTCGCGTTCGCCGGCGGACGGCTGGGATACCTCGTTGCGGCCCCGGCCGTGATCGACGCAATGCTGTTGGTGCGCTTGCCCTATCACCTCTCGGTGGTCACGCAAGCTGCCGCTCGGGCCGCGTTGCGGCACGCCGACGACACCCTGGCGAGCGTGGCCGCATTGTCGGCCGAACGCGATCGCGTTGCCGAAACGCTCGTCGCACAGGGGTACGACGTGGTGCCGTCCGACGCCAACTTCCTGCTCTTCGGCCGGTTCTCCGATGCGGCCGCCACCTGGCAGCGGTACCTGGACGACGGCGTGCTCATCCGGGACGTCGGAATTCCCGGGTATCTGCGTGTCACCATCGGACTCGCTCACGAGAACGACCGATTCCTTACCGTCAGCTCGGAACTCGCATCGACCGAAAGAGCAGAGGCACTGCAGTGACCACACCCGCTCCCCGCATCGCCAAGATCGAGCGCACTACCAAGGAATCCGACATCTCCGTCGAGCTGAACCTCGACGGCACCGGCATCGTCGACATCTCCACCGGCGTGCCGTTCTACGACCACATGCTCACTGCCCTCGGCACCCATGCCCGCTTCGATCTCACCGTGCGGGCCAAGGGCGACATCGAGATCGAGGCGCATCACACGGTCGAGGACACTGCGATCGTGCTCGGGCAAGCGCTGGGACAAGCCCTCGGCGACAAGTCCGGCATCACCCGCTTCGGCGACTCGTTCATTCCGATGGACGAGACACTCGTGCATGCGGCGGTCGACGTGTCCGGCCGTCCCTACTGCGTGCACACCGGCGAGCCGGACTACATGGTGCACTCGGTGATCGGCGGCTACCCGGGTGTTCCGTACTCCACCGTGATCAACAAGCATGTGTTCGAGACCTTGGCGTCCAACGCTCGGATCGCGTTGCATGTCCGCGTCATCTACGGCCGCGACCAGCACCACATCACCGAGGCGGAGTTCAAGGCCGTCGCTCGGGCGCTGCGTCAGGCCACCGAATACGACCCTCGGGTCACCGGAATTCTCTCCACCAAGGGCAGTCTGTGATCGGTCGAGCGGTGCTCGTGCGTTGAGTGGTCTGAGTTCGATTCGTGGCCTCCCGGCCGCGATGGCCATGGGTGCGGCCGCGTTCGGCGGCTGGGGCCTGCTGCTCCCGGTGGTTCCGCTGGCGGTGTCGCAATCGGGTTCGTCCGACGCGGTGGCGGCAGCCAGCACCGCGATCTTCATGGCCACCACGGTCATCACCCAACTGTTCGTTCCCTCGATGCTGGTTCGCGTCGGCCATCGGCCCGTGCTCGCGGCCGGTTGCCTGCTTCTGGGTGTTCCCGCGTTGCTGTTCATCGTGTCGGTGCAGGCCGTACCGGCACTCGCCGTGTCGGCGCTACGGGGTACGGGTTTCGGAATGTTGACGGTCGCCGGGGCCGCCATCGTCGCCGAGTTGGCACCGACCCACTTGCTCGGCCGCGCGACGGGAGCACAGGGAATCGCGGTCGCGTTGTCGCAGATGGTGACGTTGCCGCTGGGCCTGGTGATCTTCGCGGCCAGTCCGACGGCGGTGTTCGTCCTGGGGGCTCTGGTTCCCGCTGCGGGCTTGATCGGGGTGGCTCTGTTGCCGCCGACCCGGCCTGCACCGCAACCGGCTCGGGTCGACCGGGTCCGCCTCGACGCCAGGCGATTCCTGGTGCCGTGCCTCGTCGTTGCGTCGGTGTCGGCGTCGTACGGCGGCATCACCAGTCTGCTGCCGATCGCCGAATCCGAGCGAGCCGCGATGATCGGTGTGGCCCTCGCCGTGGTCAGTGCCGCGATGTTGGTCGGTCGATATGCCGCCGGCTCGGTTGCCGATCGCATCGGAATCGGCCGGTCGGTGGTGCCTGCGCTCATCTCCGCGGCCCTGGGCGTCGGCCTGTTCGCCGTTGCCGCCGCGGGTGCCATGCCTGCCGCACTGTTCTTCGTTGCCGCGGTGTTGTTCGGAATCGGTTACGGCGCATGCCAGAACGACAGTCTGGTGATGGCCTTCGATGCGGCGGGGCCCGCTCGCTACAGCAGCGCCAGCGCCGTGTGGAACATCAGCTTCGATGCCGGTACCGGCGCAGGGGCGCTCGCCCTCGGTGTGGTCGCGACGAGTGTGGGCTACACCGCCGGGTTCACTGCAGGTGCAACCACCGTTGCCGTTGTCGCGGCGGTGGCACTGATCGCGCGTCCACGTCCCCGATAGACTCGTTCCATGACTTCTGTGGTGTTGCTCGACTACGGCTCGGGCAATCTGCACTCGGCGAAAAGGGCGTTGGCCCGCGTCGGTGCCGACGTGACGGTGACCTCCGACTTCGACGAAGCCCTGAATGCAGAAGCGCTGGTGGTTCCCGGGGTCGGTGCATTTGCCGCCTGTATGGAGGGTCTGACGGCCGTTCGAGGTGAGCGCATCATCGGGCGTCGTCTCGCGGGTGGCCGCCCGGTACTGGGAATCTGCGTCGGCATGCAGATCCTCTTCGATCGCGGTGTCGAGTTCGGCGTCGAGGCGGACGGGTGCGGCGAATGGCCGGGCACTGTCGAACGCCTGCAGGCGGACGTGCTCCCGCACATGGGTTGGAACACCGTCGAGGCTCCGGAGAACAGCGTGTTGTTCGACGGCATCGACCGCGAGACACGGTTCTATTTCGTCCATTCCTACGCCGCGCAGCAGTGGGAGCTCGAACCGAGCGAGACCCTCGCCGCGCCGTTGCTCACGTGGGCCGATCACGGTGGCCGCTTCCTCGCTGCCGTGGAGAACGGCGCGCTCTCGGCCACACAGTTCCACCCGGAGAAGTCCGGCGACGCCGGTGCCGCGTTGCTCGAGAACTGGGTTCGATCGGTGTGAGCGAACGCGAGTTCTCGCTCGGCCGGTTGGCGTTTCGAGCGCTCGGGGCGGCAGTTGCGGTACTCGCCCTCGCGACCGTGTCGATCGCTGTGTGGCAGCCCACCGCCGGCGTTGCTCTGCTCATCGCGTTGGCCGGAGTTGTCGGGGCGATCACGGCCATGGGGGTCGTGTCCACGCGTATGACGCGAAAGGAACTCGGTCCCGACAGCTGACGGGCCGTCCCGGCGGCCTGCGGATCCAGGCAGTGCTGACCCGTTTTGAATTCGACGCGAGTCGGCCCGTAGCATAACCGCACGTGAGCCTGGTCTTATTGCCTGCTGTCGATGTCGCAGGCGGCGAAGCTGTCCGTCTCGTTCAAGGGGAAGCCGGTAGCGAAACGAAGTACGGTTCGCCCCGTGATGCCGCCCTGGCGTGGCAGAACGACGGTGCCGAGTGGGTCCATCTGGTGGATCTCGATGCCGCGTTCGGGCGCGGGTCCAACCGTGAACTGTTGGCCTCGGTGGTCGGTGAGCTCGATGTGAAGGTCGAGCTCTCGGGCGGAATTCGCGACGACGATTCCCTGCGCGCCGCCCTCGCAACCGGATGCGCACGCGTCAACCTGGGTACGGCGGCTCTGGAAGACCCCGAGTGGTGCGCTCGTGCGATCGGCGAATTCGGCGATCGTGTCGCGGTCGGCCTCGACGTGCTGATGGTGGACGGCGCGCCACGTCTGCGTGGCCGCGGTTGGGTCAGCGACGGCGGTGGCCTGTGGGAGGTACTCGAGCGGCTCGAACGCGACGGCTGCTCGCGGTACGTCGTCACCGACGTCACGAAGGACGGCACCCTGACCGGCCCGAACCTCGAACTTCTCGCAGACGTGTGCGACAGGACCGACAAGCCGGTCATCGCGTCCGGCGGCGTGTCGACGATCGCCGACCTCGAAGCGATCGCCGGACTGGTCGACCGTGGCGTGGAGGGATCCATCGTCGGAAAAGCCTTGTACGCCGGGCGTTTCACACTGCCCGATGCCCTCGCGGCAGTGTCTCGGTAACGACGAATGACCCTTCCCGAGGAACCGAGTCGTCTGCTCGAGATCGCCGGTGGTTTGCTCGACGGCATCCATGATCGGTTCCTCGCGGGCGTCGGCGCACCGAGTGCCGTGCAGAAGGGCCCCGACGACTTCGCCACCGCGGTGGATCTCGAACTCGAGCGTCGTCTGGGCGCGGAACTGTACGACGCCACCGGAATCGCCGTTCACGGTGAAGAGTTCGGCGGTCCCGATCTGAACTCCGGTCTCGTATGGGTACTCGACCCGATCGACGGCACATTCAACTACTCGTCCGGATTGCCTTCTGCCGGAACGTTGTTGGCGTTGCTCGACGACGGCGTGCCGGTCCTCGGGCTCACGTGGCTACCGCTGGTGAATCAGCGATTCTCTGCCGTGGCAGACGGCCCGTTGCTTCTGAACGGGGCACCGCTACCCGCACTGCAACCGAAGTCGTTGCGGGAGTCGATGATCGGGTTCGGTGCGTTCAACGTTGCCAGCCGTGGATCCATCCCCGGCCGCTTCCGGTTTCGCATTCTCGAAGAGTTGTCGATGCACTCCTCGCGGCTGCGCATGCACGGTGCCACCGGAGTCGATCTGGCGTACACCGCCAGCGGCGTACTGGGCGGTGCGGTGGTCTTCGGATACCGCGCCTGGGACAACGCTGCCGGGGCCCTGCTGGTTCGTGCTGCGGGCGGAATCGTCACCGATCTCGATGGCCGACCGTGGACCATCGATTCGAAGTCGGTGCTCGCGGCCGGCCCCGGAGTACACGGCGAACTGCTGAAGGTGATCACCGAACTCGGTGCACCCGGCGACTATCTGGAAGGACCGGTGCGATGAGCGTTGCGGTCAGAGTGATCCCGTGCCTCGACGTCGATGCCGGACGTGTCGTCAAGGGCGTCAACTTCGAAAACCTCCGCGACGCAGGCGATCCCGTCGAGCTCGCGGCAGCGTACGACGCACAGGGAGCCGACGAACTGACGTTCCTGGACGTCACGGCGTCCACATCCGATCGAGGAACCATGCTCGACGTCGTCAGCCGCACCGCCGAGCAGGTGTTCATTCCCCTGACCGTCGGTGGGGGAGTGCGCACTGTTGCCGACGTCGACCTACTGCTGCGGGCCGGTGCCGACAAGGTCAGCGTCAACACCGCGGCCATCGCTCGGCCGGAGTTGCTGCGCGAGCTCAGTGAGCGATTCGGGTCTCAGTGCATCGTCCTGTCGGTCGATGCACGGACCGTTCCGCAGGGACAGCAGGACACCCCGTCGGGCTGGGAAGTCACCACCCACGGCGGCAAGCGTGGAACCGGTATCGACGCCGTCGAATGGGCAGTACGCGGTGCCGAACTGGGAGTCGGTGAGATCCTTCTCAATTCGATGGATGCCGACGGCACGAAGGCCGGATTCGACCTGCCGATGATCGCGGCGGTCCGGTCCGCCGTGCACGTTCCCGTCATCGCCAGCGGAGGAGCAGGGCGCGTCGAACATTTCGCGCCGGCCGTCCACGCCGGAGCCGACGCCGTCCTCGCCGCAAGCGTGTTCCACTTCGGTGACCTCACCATCGGCCAGGTCAAAGAATCGATGCGCGCCGAGCGCATCGTCGTCCGCTAGCGAAGAGGTTTTCGATGACTCTCGACCCGACGCTGTCCGCCCGGCTCAAGCGAAACGAGGCCGGGCTGTTCAGTGCTGTGGTGCAGGAGCGCTCGACCGGCCAGGTACTGATGGTTGCCTGGATGGACGACGAAGCGTTGTCGCGCACGCTCGCGACGCGCAAGGGCACCTACTACTCCAGGTCCAGGCAGCAGTACTGGGTCAAGGGCGAGACCTCGGGGCACACGCAGTACGTGCACGAGGTGCGGCTCGATTGTGACGGGGACACAGTGCTGTTGGTCGTCGACCAGATCGGCGCGGCATGCCACACCGGCACCCACACCTGCTTCGACTCCGACGTGCTGTTGGGGCCCGCGGCTCAGGCGTGACCGGTTCCTGCGGCAATTCCCTTGTCCAGCTGAGTGAGTAGCGTCGTGCTCAGAGTCGACAGTCGACCCACCTCCGCGTCGGACAATCCGTCGAATATCAGAGCCTGCACTGTCTCGACGTGTCCTGGCGCCGATGCCACGACCTTTTCCATGCCGGCGTCGGTCAGCACCGCATAGGAACCGCGGCTCCCCGGAATACTCTCGCGGCGAACCCATCCCGCTTTCTCGAGCTTGGTGACCACGTGCGACAGACGTGACAGTGACGCGTTGGCGTACTCCGCGAGATCGCGCAGTTGAATTCGTCGCTGTGGATTCTCGCTGACGACCGCGAGGACGAAGTAATCGAAGTGGGTCAACTGCGAATCGCGTTGCAGCTGGGCGTCCAATGCTGCGGGCAGTCGGGTGACCAGGGCGACGAGCGCGCGCCACGCCTCTTGCTGGCTCTCGGTGAGCCAGCGGGGATCCACCGCATCATTCGGTGTCGCCGACGTGTCCATCGCGGGTACCTCTCGATCGAGACAGTTGTGTTCTGCACATGATGCCTCGAGCATCCCCGGGCCCGAGGCATCGCGTCGAACAATCGGCCTAGCTGCGGTGCGCGCGCAGGTATTCCAGCGCCTTGTCCGCGTGGGCCTCGAATCGCAGCTCACTGGAGAAACTCTCGAGGACCTTGCGGTCGGTACCGATGACGAACGTCGCGCGCTTGACCGGGGAGAGCTTGGCGAGCAGGCCGCGCTTGACCCCGAATGCGGTCGCGACGGCACCGTCCTCGTCGGAGAGCAACGGATAGTCGAACGATTTGGCGGCGGCGAACTCGGCCTGCTTGGCGACCGCGTCGGCGCTGATGCCGACCCGGGTGGCACCCACCTCGGCGAATTCGCCTGCGAGATCGCGGAAATGGCAGGCTTCGGCGGTGCATCCGGGGGTGAATGCAGCCGGGTAGAAGAACAGCACTATCGGACCGTCGGTCAGCAATTCGGTCAGCGTTCGCAGCTTTCCGGTCTGGTCCGGCAGGGAAAAATCGGGAACGAGCTCGCCTGGTTTCATGGTCGGCAGGTTACCGCGCGCGAGGGTGTCGCCGCCGAACCTGGGAGGATGGGGTCATGCACGGCGAGACGACTCCCCACACGAGCCCCACCGAGACCGCATCCATGGACGCCGCACCCATCGACGCCCAACCCACCGATGCCGCGGACTCGACCACGTCCCGGGAGGTGTTCCGCCAGCTCGCCGCCGAGCATCGAGTGGTGCCGGTGACGCGAAAGGTGCTCGCCGACTCCGAAACACCGTTGTCGGCGTACCGCAAGCTTGCCGCCGACCGACCCGGAACGTTCTTGCTCGAATCCGCGGAGAACGGGCGGTCGTGGTCGAGATGGTCGTTCATCGGTGCGGGTGCGCCTGCGGCGCTGACGGTGGTCGACGGCGAGGCGGCGTGGCGCGGCAACGTGCCCGCAGGTGTCCCGAGCGGCGGTGACCCCCTCGACGTGTTGGCTCGAACCTTGGAGCTACTCCATTCCGAGCGCGTGCCGGGCCTGCCGCCGTTGACCGGCGGAATGGTCGGATATCTCGGATACGACTCGGTGCGGCGCATCGAGAAGCTGCCCGAACATGCGCAGGACGACCTCGGCATCCCCGAGATGGTCATGTTGCTGGCCACCGATCTGGCGGCCGTGGACCATCACGAAGGATCGATCACCCTGATCGCGAACGCGGTCAACTGGAACGGCACCGACGAGCACGTCGACCGGGCCTACGACGACGCGGTGAGTCGCCTGGACCGGATGTGCGCGGATCTGTCCGAGCCTGCTGCGTCGACGGTGTCGGTCTTCTCCAAGTCCGCGCCCCGTTTCCGCAGGCAGCGGACATCGGAGGGATTCGGTGCCGATGTCGAGCGGCTGGTCGAGGAGATCGAGGCCGGTGAAGCGTTTCAGGTGGTGCTCTCGCAGCGCTTCGAGATGGACACCGAGGCGTCTCCTCTCGACGTCTATCGCATGCTGCGGGCCTCGAATCCCAGCCCGTACATGTATCTGATGCACGTGCCGGGGGAGAACGACGAGACGGCGTTCTCGATCGTCGGATCCAGCCCCGAAGCTCTCGTGACGGTCAAGGACGGTCTCGCGACCACGCACCCGATCGCCGGTACGCGCTGGCGCGGTGCCTCCGAGGAGGACGACGTGCTGCTCGAGAAGGATCTGCTGGCCGACGAGAAGGAGAACGCGGAGCATCTGATGCTCGTCGATCTCGGTCGCAACGATCTCGGCCGAGTGTGTGCTCCCGGGACGGTGCGCGTGGGCGACTACCGCCATATCGAGCGCTACAGCCACGTCATGCACCTGGTGTCGACGGTGACGGGACGTCTCGCCGAGGGAAAGCGGGCTCTGGACGCAGTCAAGGCGTGCTTCCCCGCGGGCACGCTGTCGGGTGCACCCAAGGTGCGGGCGATGGAACTGATCGACGAGCTCGAGCCGACGCGGCGTGGCATCTACGGCGGCATCGTCGGCTATCTCGACTTCGCCGGGGACGCCGATACCGCAATCTCGATTCGCACCGCGCTCATCAAGGACGGCACGGCGTACGTGCAGGCCGGTGCCGGAGTCGTGGCCGACTCGGTAGCGGAGTACGAGGACGACGAAGCGAGGAACAAGGCCATGGCCGTGCTGAGTGCCGTCGCAGCAGCCGAAACGCTGCGTGAGGTCGGTGGCCGATGACCGAACGCTCCGGCGGCCGCGGATCGGCCGTTCTGCCTGTCGTGCTGCTCGTGGTTGCGGCCGCATGCCTGTGGGGTGCGTCCAGAATGACGTGGGTGAGCGTGACGTCCTCCGACGGTCTCGGCGAGAGCCGGACCGACGATCTCGTCGGCAGTACCTGGGCCGCCGCCACGACTCCTCTCGCCTTGGTGCTTGTCGCTGCTGTGGCGGCCTCGTTCGCGGTGCGCGGGTGGGCATCTCGGGTTCTGGCATTGCTCATCGCGGTGGTTGCGATCGCTGCGGCGATTCCGGCCGTTCGGCTACTCGCCGCGGGGGCTTCGGACTCGGAGGCGGCTGCGCTCGCCGAGCTCCCGGCTCGTGCCGAGGTGACGATGACGACGGCATCGACACTGCCCGCGCTGATCACGCTCGCAGGGGCCCTGTGTGCGTTCGCGGCGGCTGCCCTGTCGATTCGGAAATCTTTTGGCCCACAGGTACTCTCGTCCAAGTACGCAGCTCCGGCTGTGCGGCGCGACGAAGTGGCTCGCCGGGCCGCTGGAACCACGTCCGCCGTGGGTGCACAGGACGAGGGTGAAGACCTGACCGAGCGCATGATGTGGGACGCGCTCGATGCCGGTGAAGACCCTACCGACGAGTCCGGTACCCGGCGTTCGTCGGATTGATTCGGCCCTCTACGCTAGGTTCCGACCTCGATGAGATTCCTCACATCGAATGTCGACGCTCAGAAAGGACTGGGGCACCATGACTGTTCTCGACTCGATTCTCGACGGTGTACGAGCCGACGTCGCCGCGCGCGAATCGGTGATCGATTTCGCTGCGGTGAAGGCAGCAGCGAAGCTGGCCCCGGCACCTCTCGACGCGGCGGCTGCCCTCCGCGAGGACGGCATCGGCGTCATTGCCGAGGTCAAGCGTGCGAGCCCGTCCAAGGGCGCGTTGGCCGACATCGGTGATCCTGCGGTGCTCGCGCGTGCCTACGAGCAGGGTGGCGCCCGCGTCATCAGCGTGTTGACCGAAGAGCGTCGATTCCGGGGATCGCTCGCCGATCTCGACGCGGTGCGAGCCGCAGTCTCGATCCCTGTGCTGCGCAAGGATTTCATCGTCGGTCCGTACCAGATCCACGAGGCCCGAGCCCACGGCGCGGACGTCATCCTGCTGATCGTCGCGGCCCTGGAGCAGGACGCACTCACGTCTCTTCTCGATCGCACGGAGTCACTCGGCATGACGGCACTCGTCGAGGTCCACACCGAGGCCGAGGCCGATCGCGCACTCGAGGCGGGTGCCAGCGTCATCGGTATCAACGCCCGCAACCTCAAGACCCTCGAGATCGATCGCGACAGTTTCGGCCGTATCGCGCCCGGTCTGCCCAGTGAGATCATTCGCGTTGCCGAGTCGGGAGTGCGGGGCACCGCCGACCTTCTCGCGTACGCCGGAGCCGGCGCCGACGCAGTGTTGGTCGGAGAAGGTCTGGTCACCGCGGGCGATCCGCGCACTGCGGTCTCGGACCTGGTGACGGCGGGCACGCACCCCTCGTGCCCGAAACCCGCACGCTGAACCGGCACCCCACCCGAACGCGGCGACGGTCCGCCGTTGGGGCACACTGGAGCGGTGAGCACCAGCCAAACTTCTTCCGCCGCGGACGCCCCTCAGGTAGTCCGCTTCAAGGGCGCTGATCTGCCGCAGAGCAGCATCGGCCTCACCGATCGCAGCGCGCACGAGCCCGATGTGGGCGGTCACTTCGGCGTGTACGGGGGCAGGTTCGTGCCCGAGGCGTTGATGGGTGTGATCGAGGAAGTCACCGCCGAGTACGAGAAAGTGCGCAGCGACAACGAGTTCCTCGGTGAGCTGGATCGGCTGCAGCGCGATTACACCGGTCGCCCATCTCCGGTGTTCGAGGCGACCCGGTTGTCCGAGCACGCCGGTGGCGCTCGGATCCTGCTCAAGCGAGAAGACCTGAATCACACCGGTTCTCACAAGATCAACAACGTGCTCGGGCAAGTTCTGCTCGCGAAGCGAATGGGCAAGACTCGTGTCATCGCAGAGACCGGTGCCGGTCAGCACGGCGTCGCGACCGCCACAGCCTGTGCCCTGATGGGTCTCGACTGCGTCGTCTACATGGGTGAGGTCGACACCGAGCGCCAGGCCCTCAACGTCGCCCGGATGCGTTTGCTCGGGTCGGAAGTCGTCGCAGTGAAGTCCGGTTCGCGCACTCTCAAGGATGCGATCAACGAGGCACTGCGAGACTGGGTCACCCACGCCGACAACACTTATTACTGCTTCGGAACCGTCGCGGGGCCGCATCCGTTCCCGGTGATGGTCCGCGATTTCCAGCGCATCATCGGCCTCGAAGCGCGGCAGCAGGTCCTCGCGTCCACCGGCCGCCTGCCCGATGCCATCGCGGCCTGCGTCGGCGGCGGGTCCAACGCCATCGGAATCTTCCACGCGTTCATCGACGACGCCGATGTCCGTCTCGTCGGGTTCGAGGCTGCCGGCGACGGAGTCGAGACCGGTCGTCACGCGGCGACCATCAGCGGTGGTACGCCTGGAGCCCTGCACGGTGCCTACTCGTACCTGCTGCAGAACGAGGACGGCCAGACCGTCGAATCCCATTCCATCTCAGCAGGATTGGACTATCCCGGGGTCGGACCCGAGCATTCGTACCTGCACGACATCGGGCGCGCCGAGTACCGCGGCGTGACGGACACCGAGGCGATGAACGCCTTCAAGCTGCTGTGCCGCACCGAGGGCATCATCCCGGCCATCGAATCGTCGCACGCCATCGCCGGCGCACTCACCCTCGGCAAGGAACTGGGTGAAGGTGCCATCATCCTGGTCAACCTGTCCGGTCGCGGCGACAAGGACGTCGACACCGCAGCCGAGTGGTTCGGTCTGATCGACGGAGACGGCGAAGCGAACGTGGACGACGAAGCAGGTATCAAGCCATGAGCAACAACGACTCTCGCCTCTCCGGGACGTTCGCCCAGTGCCGTGCCGAAGGGCGCGCTGCACTCGTCGGATACCTGCCCGCCGGCTTTCCGACCGTCCCCCGGTCGATCGAGGTCTTCAAGACCATGGTCGATGCCGGGTGCGACATCGTCGAGGTCGGCATCCCGTACTCCGATCCGGTGATGGACGGCCCCACGATCCAAGCTGCTGCAGACGTGGCGCTGCGAGCCGGAGCCCGGGTCAAGGACGTCTTCGCCGTCACCGAGCAGGTCGCAGCCGCGGGTGGCAAAGCGGTCGTCATGACCTACTGGAATCTGGTGCTCAAATACGGCATCGAGAATTTCGCCCGGAGTCTCGCCGATGCGGGTGGACTCGGAATCATCACTCCCGACCTGATCCCCGACGAGGCTCAGGAATGGATCGAGGTCTCGGATCGGTACGGACTCGACCGAATCTTCCTCGTCGCACCGTCGACGACGGAGGAGCGACTCGTCAGCACCGTCGAAGCCAGCAGCGGCTTCGTCTACGCCGCCTCGACGATGGGCGTGACCGGTGCCCGCGACGCGGTGTCCTCGATGGCACCGGCGTTGGCGGCGCGTATCCGCGAGCATTCCGACATTCCGATCGGCGTCGGTCTCGGCGTTCGGTCGGGCGCACAGGCTGCCGAGATCGCGAAGTATGCCGACGCGGTCATCGTCGGCTCGGCTTTGGTGACCGCTGTCGACAACGGTCTCGACGCGGTTCGTGACCTGACGACCGAACTCGCCGAGGGTGTCCGCTCCGCTAACGTAGCGTCGTGACTTCGACCGCCTTCCTGGCCTACATTCCCAGTCCCGCGCAGGGGGTGTGGCACGTCGGACCGCTCGCGCTCCGTGCCTACGCCCTGTTCATCATCATCGGCATCGTGGTGGCCGTGGTGTGGGGAGATCGCCGGTGGGTCGCTCGCGGCGGAACCAAGGGCACGGTCCTCGACGTCGCCGTGTGGGCCGTACCTTTCGGGCTTCTCGGTGGCCGGCTGTACCACGTGGCCACCGACTGGAAGACGTACTTCGGTGCCGGCGGTCGGCCGATCGAGGCGCTCTACGTGTGGAACGGCGGCCTCGGAATCTGGGGCGCGGTGTTCCTCGGCGGAGTCGGCGCGTGGATCGCGTGTCGTCGACGCGGCATCCCACTCCCGGCATTCGGTGACGCGGTAGGCCCGCCGATCCTGCTGGCCCAGGCAATCGGCCGCATCGGCAACTACTTCAACCAGGAGCTCTACGGTCGCGAAACCACGCAACCGTGGGGTCTCGAGATCTACGAGCGACTCGATGCGAACGGCCGGCTCGATCCTCTGAACGGCGTCTCCACCGGAATGGTCGAGAAGGTCGTCCACCCGACGTTCCTCTACGAACTGTTGTGGAGCGTCCTCGTCGTCGTCCTCCTGGTACTCGTCGATCGGAAGTACACGATCGGCCACGGTCGATTGTTCGCGCTCTACGTGGCCGGATACTGCGTCGGTCGGTTCTGGGTGGAACTCATGCGAGACGACTTCGCGACGAAGATCGCCGGCATTCGCGTGAACACTTTCACTTCGGCAATCATCTTCGTGCTCGCGGTCGCCTATTTCGTTCTCGCCACCAAGGGTCGCGAAGACCCGGCGGCATTGAAGTCGAACGACGACGACGGTCGTGACAGCGAAGACAAGACGGGTGGCGAGTCCGCCGACGGCGATCCGCAGGAAGGCACGGGCGAGACATCGTTCGAGAAGAAAGCCGAGGAAGAAGGCAGTACCCGTGGTTGATTTCGAGAAGAGGGCACACCCCGACCCTGCTGATTCGGGCGGCGGCACCGACAAGTCGGCCGGCTCTTTCGGTACACCGTTCGACTACGACGCAACGGCCGAGGCGTCGCTCTCCGAGCCGCCCGCGACATCCGAGTCCGCACCCTCGCACGGTCCCGCCGGTTCTACCGGACCGGGCTGGGACACCTATTCGGGTATCGGCAACGGG
Source organism: Rhodococcus sp. JG-3 (assembly GCF_000482405.1). Lineage (NCBI taxonomy): Bacteria > Bacillati > Actinomycetota > Actinomycetes > Mycobacteriales > Nocardiaceae > Rhodococcus > Rhodococcus sp. JG-3. Next base: position 3,614,011 of record NZ_KI519398.1, on the reverse strand, counting down.
CCCGGCTGGTCCAGTACTCCCAGCTATCCGGCCCCCAGCCCGGACGGAAGTATCGACAATTCGATCGGTGGCCTTCCGCCGTCCGCCGGTTACCCGACACCGGGATCCGAGTACCAGGGATACGGTCAGCCGGGATACGGCCAACAGTCGCCCTACGGTCCACCACAGGGGTACGGCCAGACCGGGGGATACGGCCAACAGGGGTATGGCCAGCAGGGGTACGGCCAGCACTCGGGCTACGGCCAGCAGTCGGGCTACGGCCAGCAAGGGTACGGCCAGCAAGGGTACGGCCAGCAAGGGTACGGCCAGCAAGGGTACGGCCAGCAGGGTTACGGCCAGCAGGGCTATGGCCAGCAGAATTATGGCCAAGCACAGGGCTTTTCGGCCGGGCCCGGTTTCGGTGTCGGACCCGACGCGCCGTACGGGCGGGATCCGGTCACCGGTGAACCGTTGTCGGACAAATCGAAGATCGTCGGTGGACTACTTCAGCTGTTCCTCGGCTGGCTCGGCGTGGGTCGTTTCTACATCGGTAGCACCGGAATCGGCGTCGCGCAGTTGCTGCTGTTCTTCTTCGGCGTGCTGCTGACCGTGGTGTTCGGCCTCGGCCTGATTCTGTTGTTCGGACTGTTCGTGTGGCATGTCGTGGACGCCGTGCTGATTCTCGTCGGCAATGTTCCCGACAGTCGCGGGCTCAAGCTGCGAGACTGATCGACCTACCCGTAGCGCGTCGTCGAGGGAGTTCGTTGTGAGTGATTCAGGTACATCGTCATCGGACGGATCGACACCGGGCGGATCGGCGGGAGACGGCTCGGGTTCGGAGCCCACCATCTCGTTCGAGAAGAACGCGGCACCGGGTCCGGTGTACGGCGCACCCGACCCCAGCTACGGTCCGCCGAATTGGGTCAGTGATCCGTACGGCGCGTCCGGAGGTGACGACCGTAGCTCCGGTGCACCGGACGGCCCACCGCCCGGTGCGGGTTACCCGCCGCCCCCGTTTCCGGGCGGCGGTCCCCAATACGGAGGTCCCCAGTACGGAGGACCCCAGTACGGAGGACCCCACTACCCAGGCCCCCAGTACGCCGGTGCTCCCGGTTGGGTGGATCCGAGCGCTCCTTACGGACGGCATCCCGTCACCGGTGAACCGTTCTCGGACAAGCAGAAGCTCACTGCCGGGCTGCTGAACATCCTGCTGGGTGTTTTCGGCGCAGGACGCTTCTATTTGAATCAGCCGGGAATTGCGGTGGCGCAGATCGCGGTCACGTGGCTCACGTGCGGCATCGGCGGTATCTGGCCGCTGATCGACGGGATCATGATGCTCACGGGCAGCGTGCGCGATGAACACGGGCGCCCCCTGCGCGACTGAGCCCAGCGCCGTTCGCGATTGCATCGTTGCGATCGGCAACTGATACGATTCCGCCATCCGAGAGCGATCTCGGATTCTTTCGCGGGCCAGAGCTGTCCCGGTGAATTCCCGATAGGCATCGAATTCGGTCGATCCGGCACTTTATGTCGGTTCGGGCGACCAGCCGGCGGGGTAGCCGAGGCTCACAGTGCAGCGTGTCGACACTGCGCCATCCGAAGCACCTACCGGTCTACGTGGAGGTGATCGTGGTGTTGTTTTCTCGGATGCCTGCCGAGCAAGGACTGTACGACCCGAGCGCGGAGAAGGACTCCTGCGGTGTGGCGATGATCGCCGACATCGCCGGACGACGTTCGCACTCGATCGTGTCCGACGGTGTACTGGCACTGGAGAACCTGGAACATCGTGGTGCTGCCGGTGCCGAGCCCAACAGTGGTGACGGCGCGGGCATTCTGATCCAGCTGCCCGTCGAACTTCTCGATTCGTTGTCGTCGTTCGAGCTACCGTCCGCCAACGCCGACGGTGAGAACACCTTCGCCGCGGGTGTCTGCTTTCTGCCGCAGGGCATCCGTGAGCGCGGGTCGGCCGTGCAGCGTGTCGAATCCATTGCAGCCGAAGAGGGTCTCGAGGTGCTGGGTTGGGTTCCGGTCGAGGTCGATCCGGATCGCGCCGACGTCGGACTGACGGCGCTCGGATGCATGCCGTACATGAGCTATCTCTTCGTCGCGGCCCCCGAGGTCGACGGTTCACGTCCGGCCGGTCTCGAACTCGACCGATTGGTGTACGGGCTGCGTAAGCGGTCGGAGCGCGTCACCCCGGAGATCGAGGCAGAAGGCTCGGGCCTGTTCTTTCCTTCGCTGTCCGCACGCACCATCGTCTACAAGGGCATGCTCACCACCATGCAGCTGCCCCTGTTCTTCCCGGAGCTGCGTAACCCGTTGTGTACGAGTGCAATTGCCATCGTGCACAGTCGTTTTTCCACCAATACCTTCCCGTCGTGGCCGTTGGCGCACCCGCACCGCTACGTCGCGCACAACGGAGAGATCAACACGGTCAAGGGCAACAGGAACCGGATGCGCGCTCGGGAAGCAATGCTGTCCAGCGATCTCATCCCCGGTGATCTGGAGCGGCTCTTCCCCGTCTGCAATCCCGACGCCTCCGATTCGGTGTCGCTCGACGAGGTGCTCGAACTGCTGCATCTGGGCGGCCGGAGCGTTCCCCACGTCGTGATGATGATGGTGCCGGAGCCGTGGGAGAACCATCGCACGATGGATCCGCGGGTACGGGCGTTCTATCAATTCCACTCGTCGATGATGGAAGCGTGGGACGGTCCGGCCTGCGTCACGTTCACCGACGGTAGCTACGTCGGGGCCGTTCTCGATCGCAACGGTCTGCGCCCCGGTCGGTGGTGGCAGACGGCCGACGGTCGGGTGATCCTCGCCAGCGAGGCGGGTGTCCTGGACGTGCCGCAATCTCAGGTCGTCGCCAAGGGTCGCCTCGAGCCGGGCAAGATGTTTCTGGTCGACACCGTCGCCGGGCGTCTCGTTCCCGACGAGGAGATCAAACTGCAACTGGCGCAGGAACATCCGTACCAGGAATGGCTGCACGCCGGATTGCTGGAAATCAAGAGCCTGCCCGAGCGCGCCCACATTCAGTACAACCACGAGTCCGTGATTCGCAGACAGATCGCCTTCGGCTACACCGAGGAAGATCTCCGCGTCGTGCTCACCCCGATGGCCGCCTCCGGGGGCGAGCCACTGGGATCGATGGGGACCGACACCCCGTCCGCGGTGATGTCCCAGCGATCTCGTCAGCTGTACGACTACTTCATCGAACTGTTCGCGCAGGTCACGAACCCGCCACTCGACTCCATCCGAGAAGAGATCGTGACGTCGTTGTCGCGAGTGATGGGACCGGAGCAGAATCTGCTCGAGCCCACCGCCGCGTCGTGCAGGCAGATCGTGTTGCCGTGGCCGGTGCTCGACAACGACGAACTCAACAAGATCATCCACATCGACGACGACGGTGATCATCCCGGTCTGTCGGCGATCGTGCTGCGCGCACTGTACGAGGTCGAGCGTGGTGGGGAAGGTCTGGCCGAGGCCATCGAAGAACTGCGCATGCGGGCATCGGAAGCCATCGCTGCCGGCTACCGCACGCTGATCATCTCCGATCGCGATTCGGACCACACTCGGGCACCGATTCCGTCCCTGCTGGCCACCTCTGCTGTGCACCACCACTTGGTGCGCACCAAGGAACGCACCAAGGTCGCTCTCGTCGTCGAGTCCGGCGATGCACGAGAAGTGCACCACCTGGCCTTGCTGATCGGATTCGGTGCGGCGGCGGTCAACCCGTACCTGGCCATGGAGTCGATCGAGGACCTGGTCGGCGAAGGTGAGCTCACCGGGGTCGAACCCACTGTCGCGGTGCGCAACTACCTGTACGGGCTCGGCAAGGGCGTGCTCAAGGTCATGTCCAAGATGGGAATCTCGACCGTCGGGTCCTACACCGGCGCACAGGTTTTCGAGGCGGTCGGTCTCGATCGCGAGGTCGTGCGCGAGTACTTCAAGGGTACCGTCAGCAAGCTCGGCGGAGTCGGTCTCGACGTCCTCGCCGAAGAGGTCAAACTCCGTCACCGGAAGGCATACCCGGAGAATCCTACCGACCGTGTTCACCGCCGCCTCGAGATCGGCGGCGAGTACCAGTTCCGGCGTGAGGGCGAACTCCACCTGTTCACTCCCGAGACGGTGTTCCTGTTGCAGCACGCAACACGCACCGGTCGCTACGACGTGTTCCAGAAATACAGCGACGAAGTGAACCGGCTCGCCCGTGAGGGGGGCGCACTCCGGGGCCTGTTCGAGTTCAAAGACCATGTGCGCACGCCTGTTCCGCTCGACGAGGTGGAGCCGGTCGAGTCCATCGTCACTCGGTTCAACACCGGCGCGATGAGCTACGGATCCATCTCTGCCGAGGCGCACGAGACCATGGCCGTTGCGATGAACAATCTGGGTGGGCGCTCCAACTCCGGTGAGGGCGGAGAGGACGTCGATCGCCTCTACGATCCGAGCCGGCGCAGTGCCGTCAAGCAGGTCGCGAGTGGACGGTTCGGGGTGACCAGCGATTATCTGGTCAACGCCACCGACATTCAGATCAAGATGGCGCAGGGTGCCAAACCCGGTGAGGGCGGGCAGCTGCCCGGTTACAAGGTGTACCCGTGGGTGGCCAAGACTCGGCACTCGACGCCCGGGGTCGGCCTGATCTCCCCGCCTCCGCACCACGACATCTATTCCATCGAGGATCTCGCGCAGTTGATCCACGATCTCAAGAACGCCAACGAGAACGCGCGCGTCCACGTCAAACTCGTCAGCTCGGTAGGAGTGGGCACGGTGGCCACGGGAGTGAGCAAGGCGCACGCCGACGTCGTACTGATCTCGGGATACGACGGTGGCACGGGCGCGGCTCCGTTGACGTCTCTCAAGCATGCCGGTGCGCCCTGGGAAATCGGGCTGGCCGACGCCCAACAGACGTTGGTGCTCAACGGACTTCGCGATCGCATCACCGTCCAGTGCGACGGCGGAATGCGCACCGGCCGTGATGTGATCATCGCGGCGCTGCTCGGTGCCGAGGAATTCGGGTTCTCGACGGCACCTCTGATCGTCGCGGGATGCATCATGATGCGGGTCTGCCATCTCGACACCTGCCCAGTGGGTGTCGCGACTCAGAACCCCGAACTGCGCAAGCGGTTCACCGGCAAGCCCGAGTTCCTCGAGGACTTCTTCAGGTTCGTCGCCGAGGATGTGCGAAAGTACCTCGCGCAGCTCGGGTTCCGCAGCATCGACGAGGCCGTCGGCCACGCAGACGTGCTCGAGACCGCGGCCGGCGTCGCACATTGGAAGAGCAAGGGACTCGACCTCACACCCATCTTCGCGATGCCGGTGGATCGACACGGCGCGCCCATGACGCAGCGTCGACGCCTACGCGATCAGGACCACGGCCTCGATTTCGCGCTGGATCGCACGCTGATCCAGCTGGCCGAGGGGGCATTGGAGGACGCACATCCGGTCACGCTGGAGCTGCCCGTGCGCAACGTCAACCGCACGGTCGGAACACTTCTGGGGTCCGAGGTCACGCGACGCTACGGCGCGGCCGGGCTACCCGACGACACGATTCGCGTGTCGTTCACCGGCTCTGCCGGGCAATCGCTCGGTGCATTCCTGCCGCCCGGAATCACGATCGATCTCGTCGGCGACGCGAACGACTACGTGGGCAAGGGCCTGTCGGGAGGACGCATCGTCGTCCGACCGGCCGAGGACGCACCCTTCGTTGCCGAGGACAACGTCATTGCCGGAAACACGATTCTCTACGGAGCCACGTCGGGGGAGGTGTACCTGCGCGGTAAGGCGGGGGAGCGGTTCGCCGTGCGCAACTCCGGAGCCGTTGCGGTCAACGAGGGCGTGGGAGATCACGCCTTCGAGTACATGACGGGCGGACGGGTTGTCGTGCTCGGGCCGACCGGACGCAACATGGCGGCCGGCATGTCGGGCGGTATCGCCTTCGTTCTGGGTCTTGACCCCGCGGACGTGAACACGGCAATGGTCGAGTTGCAGGTTCCCGATCCGGACGATCTGGTGTGGCTGCGCGAGACGGTCGAGAACCACGAGCGCTGGACCGGCTCCACCGTCGCGGCATCGCTGCTCGCCGACTGGCCCCGCCGGTCCGCTCTGTTCACCAAAGTCATGCCCGTCGACTATCAGCGAGTGCTGGAGGCGACACGAATGGCGCGCGCCGAGGGGCGCGACGTCGACGCTGCGATCATGGAGGCTGCACGTGGCTGATCCACAGGGATTTCTGAAGGTCGTCAAGCGTGAGGCCGCCAAGCGTCCTATCGACGAACGGGTCAGGGACTGGAACGAGGTGTACTCGGATCAGCCCAGCAGCGAACGCGCAGCCGAGGTCTCGGAACAAGCGCGCCGCTGCATGGATTGCGGAATTCCGTTCTGCCACTCCGGAACTGCCGGATGCCCGCTGGGCAACCTGATTCCGGAATGGAACGATCTCGTGCGCCGCGATCGGTGGGACGCGGCCAGTGATCGGTTGCACGCCACCAACAACTTTCCGGAGTTCACCGGACGAGTGTGTCCGGCTCCGTGTGAATCTGCCTGTGTCCTGTCCATTTCCGAGGCCGCCACCGGCGGAAGTGTGACGATCAAGCGGGTCGAGCAGACCATCGCGGACCTGGCCTGGGAACAGGGCAGCGTCGTTCCCCAGCCTCCGACGATCACCACCGGTAAGCGAGTGGCCGTCGTGGGTTCGGGTCCGGCGGGGCTGGCTGCGGCGCAACAGCTCACCAGGGCCGGGCACGATGTCACCGTGTACGAGCGCGACGATCGGCTCGGTGGATTGCTTCGATACGGAATCCCCGAATTCAAGTTGGAGAAGTCGGTGCTCGATCAGCGGCTGATGCAGATGCGGGCCGAGGGCACGCATTTCGTCACCGAGTGCGAGGTCGGCATCGACTTCACCGTCGAGCAACTGCGCGCGAGCTTCGATGCGGTCGTGCTCGCCGTCGGCGCTCTGCGGGCTCGCGACAACACCGAGGTGATCGGCCGCGAACTCGACGGCATCCACCTGGCGATGGAGCATCTGGTGCCGTCGAACAAGGAATGCGAGGGCGACGGGCCGACGTCGATATCCGCTGCGGGCAAGCATGTGGTGATCATCGGCGGCGGAGACACCGGGGCCGATTGTCTCGGCACGGCTCACCGTCAGGGTGCCGCGTCGGTCACTCAGCTCGACTACAACCCTGCTCTTCCCGGTGCCCGTGACGACGGCCTTTCGCCATGGCCGTCGTGGCCGTTGGTGCTCCGGACATCGCCTGCTCATGCGGAGGGTGGCGTCGTGCGTCATCAGGTCGCGGTGCAGCGATTCCTCGGCGACGAGCGCGGACATGTGCGCGCCATGGTGCTCGCCGAGGTCGAGGTGCAACGCGACGCGGACGGGCGACGCATCGTGACGCCCATCGGTGAAGAGGTCGAATTGCCCTGTGATCTGGCATTGTTCGCCATCGGATTCGAGGGTGTCGAGCACGGACCGCTGCTAGACGACTACGGCCTGGCGCTGACGAAGCGCGGCGCGTTGTCGTGTGGTCCCGATTGGCAGACGACGGCCCCGGGTGTGTTCGTCTGTGGGGATGCCCACCGCGGTGCGTCGTTGGTCGTGTGGGCGATCGCCGAGGGGCGTTCGGCTGCCAACGGGGTCGACGCTTACCTCACCGGACACTCGGAATTGCCGTCCCCGGTACACCCCACGGCACTGCCTCTGGCGGTGGTGTGACACTCGTCTCTGTACCGGTACAGGTGCTTTCAGCAGCGGCCCGGCGAGGCTACCCGTCGGTAGTATTCGGCCGGGTTCCTCTGCGATAGAGAACAAGGCGTCCAGCGGCTACGCTCGCAACCGTGAGCCGACGTACGAAGATTGTCTGCACCCTTGGACCCGCAACCGCAACCACAGAGCGCATCCGCGAACTCGTCGAGAGTGGAATGGATGTCGCACGACTGAACTTCAGCCATGGCGATCACCCCGATCACCAGGCCAACTACGAGAGAGTTCGCGCCGCATCGGACGCCACCGGCAAAGCCGTGGGCATCCTGGCCGACCTGCAGGGACCGAAGATCCGACTCGGCCGATTCGCCGAGGGCTCCACCACCTGGGCCGCCGGTGAACTGATCCGCATCACCGTCGAGGAGTGCGAGGGCACCCACGATCGTGTGTCGACCACGTACAAGGAGCTGGCTCAGGACGCCAAGGAAGGCGACCGCCTGCTCGTCGACGACGGCAAGGTCGGCCTGGTCGTCACCGGCGTCGAAGGCAACGACGTGCTGTGTCGGGTCACCGAGGGTGGTCCGGTCAGTAACAACAAGGGCGTCTCCCTGCCCGGCATGGACGTCTCTGTTCCTGCCATGAGCGAGAAGGACATTGCGGACCTCGAGTTCGCCCTCGCGCTCGGATGCGATTTCATCGCGCTCTCGTTCGTGCGCTCTCCTGCCGATGTCGAACTCGTCCACGCAGTCATGGACCGCGTCGGCCGCCGAGTTCCGGTCATTGCCAAGCTCGAGAAGCCCGAGGCCGTCGACAATCTCGAAGCCATCGTGCTGGCGTTCGATGCGATCATGGTCGCCCGCGGTGACCTCGGCGTCGAATTGCCACTCGAGCAGGTGCCCCTGGTGCAGAAGCGCGCCATCCAGATCGCCCGCGCCAACGCCAAGCCCGTCATCGTTGCGACCCAGATGCTCGAATCGATGATCGAGAACTCCCGCCCGACCCGCGCCGAGGCATCCGACGTTGCCAACGCAGTGCTCGACGGTACCGACGCGGTCATGCTGTCCGGCGAGACCTCGGTCGGCAAGTACGTCATGGAGACGGTGCGGACGATGGCTCGGATCGTCGAGACCGTGGAAACCGAAGGCGACAGCGTTCCTCCTCTGACCCACGTTCCTCGCACCAAGCGCGGTGTCATTTCCTACGCCGCCCGCGATATCGGCGAGCGTCTGGACGCGAAGGCCCTCGTGGCCTTCACCCAGTCGGGCGACACCGTGCGACGGTTGGCACGCCTCCACACCAAACTGCCGTTGCTCGCATTCACCTCGATCTCCGAGGTCCGCAGTCAGCTGTCCCTGAGCTGGGGCACCGAGACGTTCCTGGTTCCCGATGTGGGCTCGACCGACGCGATGGTCAAAGAGGTCGACAAGGCGTTGCTCGAACTCGGTCGTTACAACCGAGGCGATCAGGTCGTGATCGTCGCCGGTGCCCCTCCCGGCACAGTAGGCTCGACCAACTTGATCCATGTGCACCGAATCGGAGAAGAGGACCGGTAAGTGGTCGAAGCGGGGGGAACCGGCGTCAGCGAGAGCGCGCCGAGCAGTACAGCAGTACGCGGAACCGATCTCGAAACCCTTCTTGGTCTCCTCGCCCTCGAGGAGACCGAGGAGGATGTGTTCATCGGACAGCATCCGGAGCAGGTGGGGAGCCGGACGTTCGGTGGGCAGCTCGTCGCTCAGGCGCTCATCGCCGCCGGCCGGACCGTATCCGGAACGTCCCGGGACGTTCATGCGATCAATGCGCACTTCATCCGCGGTGGTGACGTCAAGAAGCCCATTGAATACCGGGTGAGTCGTCAGCGCGACGGCCGGGCGTTCGCCAACCGGCAGGTCACTGCGCTGCAGGACTGTAACGAGCTGTTCGTCATGCTCGCTGCTTTCCAGGATTTCGGTAAGGGCCTCGAGCACAGCGTCGAGGTGCCCGAGGTTCCGTATCCCGATGCTCTGCCGCCTCTCGGCGACCACTTCGTGGGGTTCGAGGACCGACTGCAGATGTTCGTCGATGCACTCAAACCGATCGACATGCGGTACGCGAACGATCCGGCGTGGATCATGCACGGCACCGGTGAGAAGCTCAACCACAATCGGGTGTGGATGAAAGCGGACGGCGATCTGCCGGACGAGTCGATCTTTCACGCCGCGACCATGGGCTACGCGTCGGACACCACGGTGCTCGATTCGATCATCACCACCCATGGACTGTCCTGGGGACTCGACCGCATCGTGGCGGCGACGGTCAACCACTCCATCTGGTTTCACCGACCGTTCCGATTCGACGAGTGGGCTCTGTATGCGACCGAATCGCCGGTCGCGGCCGGATCGCGGGGACTCGCCACCGGCCGATTCTTCTCGATGGACGGTCAGTTGCTCGCAACCGTCGTGCAGGAGGGCCTCATTCGCCACTTCCCGAAACGCGTTCGCGCCTGAGTGCTGCCGACCACAGTCGAGTCTTGGCTTCGAGGGTGAGTGAGGCGTGCGCTGGACTGGTGGACGGCAGACGGATGCACTCGACGTCCTGCTGCACCGCGTTCGCGACGTATCTGCGATAGCTGTCGGCAGCTTTGGCTCCGTTGAACAGCACGGTGTCGATGCCGGGATGGCCGGCGATGAGGTTCGCGACATCGTTTGCCACGATGGATGATTCGACTATGGCCGAGTCCAGGCTTCCGGTCCGAGTACACAGCTTCAGTACGTCCCATACGGCAATCCCGCTGCGCGCCAGTCTCTCTGTTCGTGCCTCGTACGCAAATTCCGGCCCGGCACCGAACAACGTTCCCATGATCGGCCAGAAGGCATTTCGGGGATGGGCGTAATACTGCTGAGCAGCGAGCGACGCGACACCGGGCATCGAACCGAGTATCAGCGTATGAGCATGCTCGTCGACTATCGGTTCGAAGCTGTGCACGACGTTCATGTCGCGATTACAGCAAACAGCGCGCGCAGGCACTCGGGTGGGACCACAATGGAGAGATGTTGGATCCACGCGTACTCGACAACAACGAACTCGAAGCCGAACTCGCCGCCCTGCGCAGAGGACGCGACGCCGCGATGGACGAAGGCGCGCGCGACGTCTCGACCGCCGACACCGACCATCTCATCGCCCGCTTCGAGGACGAGATTCGCAGGCGTCACCAGGACGGTGAGTCCGATCAGCCCAGCGCGGATCTGCCCTGACCGAGGATCAGCACGGCGCACGCCGCCGTCGACGAGATGATCCGGACGGTGTTCCACCGTGTCCAGTTCGACGTGAACGACTGCCACATGTCGGCTCCCGACGGACTCGCCGGATCCACCGCTGCCAATGCATCGTTGAGTGGGACGTTGAACGCCACCGTGACCACGAAGCAGCCCACCACGTAGAGCCCTGCTCCCGCGCCGACCCAGGTCGATCGCCCACCCTCCGTGGTGATTGCGAGAACGGTTGCGAGAGAACAGGTCAACGCCGTACCGACGAACAGCGTCAGAAACAGTGGGTTGAGGATCGCGGCGTTCGATCTCTGCATCGCGGCGATCGCGTCGGGCACCGGTAACGACGCCAGGCCAGGAAGAACACTGACCGAGAACGCGAGCATGACGCCCGCGACGAGGCCGCATCCGACTGCTGCGACCAGGGTGGCGATCGAGGAGATCTTGTCGATCATCGGTTTTCCTTCCCGGGGATTCGTCGTGCGCTTCCGACCTTTCCGCGTCACGGGTGGATGGACAATGCGCGCGGGGCTCGAATTCATGTCCGATCGTCCCGGCCGTGGGGGACAATTGTCCGGTGCGTGGAGCCGACCCCTGGAAGTCACCCGATCCGCTCGGTGAGGCTTTGCATTTCCTCCGAATGACCGGGTCCTTCTACGTGCGTTCCGAGATGAGTGGCTCGTGGGGGCTGGCCCTGCCCGCGATGGACGACGCTGTGTGGTTCCACACCGTGGTCGACGGGTCGTGTGTGCTGTCGGTCCCCGGGGAGTCGACGCGTGAGCTCGTTCCCGGCGACTTCGCGTTGGTTCCCGACGGGCGTGGGCACGTATTGGCGGCCGACATCGAGTCTGTCGGCGACGCGACCAGCGTGTACGAGGTGCCACACGATTACGTCAGCGACCGGTACGCGGTGATCGACCAGTGCGATGCGAGCGGACCCGACACCGTGTTGGTCTGCGGGGCCGTCCGGATGGATCATCCTGCGGCGCAGCAGCTTCTTCGGCTGCTACCGGCGGTGATCGTGATCGACGCAGACAGCGAACCACGGCGCGCACGTATGCAGAACATCCTCGCCATGGTGGCCGACGAGGCACGATCGCTCGAACCCGGGGGAGAGGCAGTGATCACCAGGCTTTCCGACGTTCTGGTGATTCAGGCGTTGAGGTCATGGATTGTGGACACTCCGAGCGCGCAGTCCGGTTGGCTGGGAGCGTTGCAGGACGAGCGGATCGGAGGCGCGCTGGCTCGCATTCATCGAAATCCCGACGAGCGGTGGACCGTTGCGGCACTGGCGTCGAGTGCACACATGTCACGTTCGGCGTTCTCGGCTCGATTTACCGCATTGGTCGGCGATTCGGTGATGAGTTATCTGGCGACGTGGCGGATGCAGGTCGCGTACGACACATTGCGGTCCGAGGACGTGGTGCTGGCCGAATTGGCCAGGCGCAGTGGCTATTTGTCGGAGGCAGCATTCGGCAAAGCATTCAAACGGGCGATGGGAGTCTCTCCGGGGAGTGTGCGTCGTCGTCGGGACGTGGCGTTGGTGCCGGTTCAGTCGAGTAGATGACGGAGATACACGTTCGGATCGTCGAGATATCGCCGCCAGTGCTGGACCAATTCGAGTTCGTCCCAGGTGCTTCGGCGCAGACCGTGTTCACCCACTTCGACGATGTCCGCACCGGGTGTCGAAGCCAGGATCGGTGAATGCGTGGCACAGACGAGCTGTGCCCCCTCCTCGCCCAAGTGGGACATCAGCGCGACCAGGTTCAGGCACGCGGTGAACGACAGGGCCGACTCCGGTTCGTCCAGCACATAGAAGCCCGGTTCGGCCAACATCGCACCGAACATGGTGAGAAAGCCCTCACCGTGGCTCATTTCGGCGGTGTTCTCGTCCCAGAAGCCCGGCATGCCGCCGAGGTTCTCGGCCATCTCGAATGCAGTCTCGGCGCGCAGGAAGAATCCCCGCTTCTGCTCGCGCGGACCCCGCAGCATGCGCGCGCCTCGTGGCGTGGTCTCGAGTTCGAGCACCTCGCCGAGGACGCTCGTCACCTCGTCCAGTCGACGAGACTTCTGCGCTGCCCGACCCCCGCGGGCGTCGATGCCGAAACGCTCTGCGATTGCCTCTACGAGAGTCGACTTACCGGAACCGTTGTCGCCCAACAGAATTGTGACCGGTGCGAGAAACTCGAGTCCCTCGCGCGCGAGGTCGGCGACAGCGGGAACGGTGAAGGGCCACTCCGATCCCACATCGTCGGCGTGGACAAAGGCGCGCTCTACGAACATGATTCAGGCGGTGACCAGGCGGTCGACGTAACCGGTTTCGTGGGCGGAGTCGGCGCTGCAGGTGTAGTAGACCCACTGAGCGGACTGGTCCGCGGAATCTCCGAAACGGTGGTCGACCTTCTGCGCGCACAATTTGCCCGCGCTGGTGTCATGGCAACGAAGACTGCTGGGTATGTACATCACCCCACTGTAGGCGTGATCGGGAGTGGACCCGACCGCTGTCGCGGCCGGTCGATCGTGCTGTGGTGCCCTCGGTGAGACTCGAACTCACACTGGACGGGTTTTGAATCCGTTTCCTCTGCCAATTGGGATACGAGGGCTGGCGTCTTTCAAGCAACGATTGACGAGTGTAGAAGATGCGCTTTCGGCCCCGTGCACCGGTACCCTTCAGTTGCTCGATGCCCCCGAGCGGCGACGACTGTCGAAGGAGACCGGTACAGATGAATGCTCCTGATACGCACGGTACTGGCAAGCCTGCGCTGCGGGTGGTGGTCGCGGAAGACGAATCCCTGATTCGTCTCGACCTGGTGGAGATGCTCCGCGAAGAGGGATACGACGTGGTCGGTGAGGCCGCGGATGGTCAGCAGGCTGTGGAACTGGCTGTCGAACTTCGACCGGATCTGGTGATCATGGACGTGAAGATGCCGCGTCGTGACGGCATCGACGCGGCCTCCGAGATCGCGGAGAAGCGGATCGCGCCGGTGGTGATTCTCACAGCGTTCAGTCAGCGAGAGCTCGTGGAGAAGGCGCGCGATGCGGGTGCGATGGCCTATCTGGTCAAACCGTTCACCAAGGCCGATCTGATGCCTGCAGTCGAGTTGGCCGCGAGCCGATTCGGCGAGATCTCTGCGCTCGAATCGGAGATCGCCGATCTTCAGGACCGACTCGAGACCCGCAAGCTGATCGAGAAGGCCAAGGGCGTCCTGATGGAGTCGCAATCGCTGACGGAACCGCAGGCGTTCAAGTGGATTCAGCGTGCCGCGATGGACCGACGCACGACGATGAAGGCGGTAGCCGAGGTCGTGATCGAAACACTCGGTACTCCGGCGAACAACCCTGTGGCAGAGAGCTGATCGGCCCGCGGAAAGCTACGGCCACGTAAAACTTCGACCTCTTAGGTCACAGTCAGGTCACGAGCGTCGTTCTAGGCCTTGCGAACCGGTTTCGAGCATTAGCGTCTGGTTCACACGTGAGCCACATGTAACTCAGGTGAGCTTCAACGACGAGCAATTTCAAGGAGAACCTAGATGGCAATTCGGACCTATGTCCGCACGGCTGCAGTGCTGAGCGTCACCTCGCTCGCACTGTTCGGCTGTTCGTCGAGCGACGACTCGGGCTCGACCGACTCCACCAGTGCCAGCGGCGGCACGTCGGCCGCGGAAACGACCGTCTCCACCGACTGCACTCCTGAGCAGGCCACCGCCGGATCCACTCCCGACACGTCGCCGCTGGTGGTAGGAACCCTCCTTCCCGAGACCGGCACCCTGGCCTTCCTCGGACCACCCGAGGTCGCCGGTGTCCAGCTGGCCGTCAACGATGTCAACGGTGCGGGCGGCGTCCTCGACCAGCCCGTCACGCTCATCCCCGGTGACTCGGGCGACACCACCACCGACACCGCCAACACCACGGTCGACCGTCTGCTCGCCGGCGGCTCGAACGTCATCGTCGGTGCGGCGTCGTCCTCGGTGTCGCTCAAGGTCATCGACAAGATCGCCAGCGCGGGTGTCGTGCAGTTCTCGCCTGCCAACACCTCCGACCAGTTCGTCTGCTACCCGGACAAGGGCCAGTACTTCCGTACCGCGCCCACCGATGTGCTGCAGGCACAGGCACTTTCGCAGCTGATCGCCGAGGACGGCGCGCAGCGCGTCGCCATCCTGGCTCTCAACGACCCCTATGGAACGGGCCTGGCCAAGAACACCGCCGACAACCTCGAAGAGGCCGGCATCGCGGCAGACCAGATCCAGACCACGATCTACGACCCGAACGCACAGTCGTTCAACGCCGAGGTCGACGGCGTGAAGAACTTCAACCCGGATGCCGTCGCCATCATCGGCTTCGAGGAGTCCGCGAAGATCATCACCCGTATGCACGAGATCGGCATCGGACCGTCCGACGGCACGTTGGTCTACGGCGTCGACGGCAACATGGGCAACGCACTCGGTGAGTCGGTCGCTGCAGGCCTGCTCGACACGATGCGCGGCACCACCCCGCTGACCGACGTCGGCACCGCGTTCCAGGACCGACTCAAGGGCGTGGATCCGGCATTGGTCGACTTCAACTACGCCGGTGAGTCCTACGACGCGGTCGTCATCTCGGCGCTGGCAGCCGAGCAGGCGAAGTCGACGGCAGGCACCGACATCGCTGCCAACATCAACAGCATCACCAAGGACGGCACGAAGTGCACGAGCTACACCGAGTGCCTCCCGCTCGTCAAGGCCGGCACCGATATCGACTACGACGGAGTCACCGGCGCGCTGAACTTCAGTGACGCAGGCGAGCCCGCCACCGGTTCCTACGGCAACCTGGTCTTCGGACCGGACAACAAGCTGACGACGGACGGATACATCGTCGTCGGTGAGTGATCTGTAGCTGCTACACAGCCTCCGGGCCCGAGTCCTGACATCAGGACTCGGGCCCGGAGTCGTTCGAATACACCGCGTTGGGTACCTATGGCGCAGGTACGAGAAAGCCCCGACTCGAACTATGTCGAGTCGGGGCTTCCTGCCGAGAAGGTCAGGCCTTCTTTTCTTTGCTTCCCGCGAGAGTGCCGAGGTAAAGCTCGATCACCTTGGGATCGTTCATCAACGCCGGCCCGGTATCGGTGTAGGCGTTGCGACCTTGATCGAGAACATAGCCGCGGTCGCAGATCTGCAGGCAGCGGCGGGCATTCTGCTCGACCATGATGATCGAGACGCCCGCCGCGTTGATCTTCTTGCAGCGGATGAAGACCTCGTCCTGGAACATCGGCGACAAGCCTGCCGACGGTTCGTCGAGCAGCAGCACCGACGGTTCCATCATCAGGGCCCGCCCCATCGCCACCATCTGGCGCTCACCGCCGGACAATGCACCTGCCTTGACCTTCTTGCGTTCGCCGAGCAGTGGGAACAACTCGCTGACGAAGTCGAACCGCTCACCGAACTTCTTGGGCCGCAGATAGATTCCCATCTCGAGGTTTTCCTCGATCGTGAGCGATGGGAACACGTTCTGCGTCTGGGGCACGTATCCGACGCCCTTGGTCACCAGGACGTGCGCCTCGGCGGAAGTGATGTTGTCACCGCGCAGCTTCACACTGCCCTCGCGGACCGCCACGAGGCCGAACAACGTCTTGAGCAGAGTCGACTTGCCGGCACCGTTGGGTCCGATGATGCCGACGATCTCGCCGTCGTTCAGAAAGAAGTTGCACTCACTGAGGATGTTCACACCGGGGATGTACCCGGCAACCAGACCGTCGGCGCGCAGTAACGCTCCTTCGGCCAGACGCGCATGCTCGCCCGGCGTAGCCGCAAACTCGGCCGGCGTCAGAGTTTGTTCGCTCATCAGTTGTCCTCCTTGGCTCGGTGCGAGCCGCCCGCAGCAGTGTCGGTGGCTGCGGGGCTGACGAACTCCGGTTCCGAAAGATCGCCTCCTGCTTGCAGTTCCTCCACCTCGGCTTGCTTCAATGCCTCGGCCAGTTCGGCGGTGGCTCCGACGGGATTGCCGTCGGCGTCGAATTCGAGTGCTTGATCGTGATGGCTGCCGAGATAGGCATCGACGACGGCACCGTTGTTGGAGAGCTCTTCCGGGGTGGACTCGGCGATGATGCTGCCCTGAGCCATCACCACCACCCAGTCGCTGATGTCGCGGATGACATCCATGTCGTGTTCGACGAACACGACTGTCATGCCGTCGTCGCGCAGCGACTTGATGTGGCCCAGAAGCGATTGCGTCAGAGCGGGATTGACCCCGGCCATCGGCTCGTCGAGCATGACGACCGACGGATCGGTCATCAACGCTCGCGCCATCTCCAGGAGTTTGCGCTGGCCACCGGACAACGAGCCGGCCAGATCGTCGGCCTTGGCGTCGAGTTTGAAGCGCCCCAGCAGTTCGTAGGCACGTTCGGTGATCTGACGTTCCTGTGCCTTCCACGTCCACGGCATGAACGTGTTGATCATGCGCTCGCCGCGTTGGCCCGTCGCGCCCAGTCGAACGTTGTCCAGCACAGTCAGTTTCGACAGTGCCTTCGTCAACTGGAAGGTGCGCACGACGCCTTTGCGTGCCACCTGATGTGGATGCATCCGTCCGAGTTCCTGACCGTCCATCGACCACGTGCCGGTGTCGGGTCGGTCGAATCCGGTGAGCAGGTTGAACAGTGTGGTCTTACCCGCGCCGTTCGGTCCGATCAGACCGGTGATGCATCCGCGCTGGATCTCGAGGTGCGCCACGTCGACGGCCTTGAGGCCGCCGAAGGTACGCGAGACCCCGTCGACCACCAATGTCGCGTCGGGCTTGGCTGCCCCGGGCTCGTTGGCGACGCCGGCGAACAGACTGGCACGCTGATCGCTCGACAGTGCTTTGGCCGCACGTGCTTCGAGTGTGCTGGCTTTCTTGCTCGGTGTCGCATCTGCGGCGGCACCGGTGCTCGGGTCAGGCATTGAGTTGAACCTCTCGCTTGTTGCCGAGAATGCCCTGGGGTCTGAACACCATCAGCACGGCGATCAGGATTCCCAGGAGTACGAATCGGGTGGCACCGACCTGGGCACCGGTGAGGTTGAGCACCGGATCGTCGCCCGAGATCAGTTGCCGCAGAATCGCGTCGGGAATGGACAGCAGGAACCAGAACAGCATTGCGCCGATCACGGGGCCGAACACCGTTGCGGCACCGCCGAGAATGAGAGCGCCGAACGCGAAGAACGTCTGCGCGGTCGAATAGAAGTCGGGGTTGATCGACTGCGTCTGCAGTGCGTTGAACACCCCGCCCATACCGCCGATCACGCCGCCGAGAACGAGTGCCTGCATCTTGTAGACGAACACGTTCTTACCCAGCGACCGGGCAGCGTCCTCGTCTTCACGAACCGCCTTGAGAACGCGACCCCACGGGCTGTGTGTCAGCAGGTAGACGACCCCGCACAGCAGCAGTACCAACGTCCAGCCGACGAGCATGGCCCACAGGTCGTTACCCAGGAACCGAACGCCGATGAAGCTGTACGTCTTTCCACCCTCGAACGGGCTGAGGTTGGTGAACGGAGCTGCGAATCCGGTGATGCCGTTGGTGGACTTGGTCACCGAATCGGTTGCGGTGGAGCGGAATACCAGTCGCAGGATTTCCGATGCGGCGATCGTCACGATGGCGAGATAATCCGCTCGCAATCGCAGGGTCGGAATGCCGAGCACCAGAGCCAGCAGGCCGGCCGCAGCGAGACCGACCAGAATGCCGAGCCACAGTGGCTGCTCGTAGGTGATCGTGGTGATGCCGACGCCGTAGCCGCCGAGCAGGGCGAAGCCGATCTGGCCGAAGTTGAGCAGGCCGGCGTAGCCGAAGTGCAGGTTCAGGCCGATGGCGAGCAGTGCGTAGAAGATGGCCGACGGGCCGACCAGCTGAGCAAGAGAGATCTGAAGTGCGCCGATGATATCCATGTGCAGGTCACCCGATCCTTTGTCGCGAGCCGAGGATGCCCTGAGGACGGACGACGAGGATGAGAATCAAGACGAGCAACCCTCCGATGTATTTGAGGTCGGGATTGATGACCAACGTCGACCACTGCACGAGCAGACCCACGATGACGCAACCGAGGAATGCGCCGTAGGCCGTGCCGAGTCCTCCGAGCGTGATTCCGGCGAACATGAGCAGTAGGAGTTTGAAGCCCATCTCCCATTGCACGCGGCCGCCGAGTTCGGAGAGCCCGAACAGCACGCCGCCGAGGGCAGCCAGGCCGCCACCGAGGCACCAGACGAACGTCACGACGCGCTCGACGTTGATACCCGACGAGGCAGCCAGATCACGGTTGTCGGCCACCGCACGCATGGCTTTACCGATCTTGGTGCGCTGCAGCATCAGTGCGACGCCGATGAGGACGACGACGCTGATGACGATGCAGGCGAGGTTGACGTTGGTGATCGACAGTGGGCCCCAGTCGTTCTCGGTCTGAGCCTGGTAGTCGTCGAATGGCTCCGAGCGGTCGGAGAAGAAGATCAGGATGAGGTAGCGCAGCGCAATGGCGAGTCCGATCGTGACCACCAGCTGAGCGATCAGGCCGGTTCGACGTTTACGCAACGGCCGCCAGATCAGGGCGTTGTTGAGCCAGCCGATCGCGACTCCGACAATGATGGCCAGCACGGTGGCCGGGATCAGTTGTATCCCGAGGCTCACATTGAAGAACCACGCCGCGACGGCTCCGAGCGTCACGAGTTCGCCGTGTGCGAAGTTGGTCAAACCCGTCGTTCCGAAGATCAAGCTCAGACCGACCGCCGCGAGCGCGATGACCAGACCGAAGCGGAAGCCGTCGACCGTGGTGCGCACGAACTTCTCGTAGAACGGGGTGCTGGTCGCGGTCCTGGCCTCACCGAAGGAGAAGATGACGGTGTTCGAGCGACCGGCCTGCACGTCGCGCTCGACCTCGCCCTGCACGCTCACCCCGTCGGGGAGCGTTTCCTGGACCACCTGGAATGTGTATGTGCCAGGCGACAATTCGAGAGTCCAGCGTCCGCCGGTCTCGCTGGTGGTGCGGGCCACTTCGCTGCCCGACGCGTCGAGCGCCGCAACATCGACCCCTTCGAGGCGTTCTCCACCGTTGTTGAGCGATCCCGCGACGCTGACGGCGTCTGCGGGCGGTGCCTGTTCGGCACTGGTTCCCGGTGCCGCCGGGGGAGTGGGGGTAGGTTCCTGCGCCAACGCAGGCGCACTGAACAGCAGCGCCGCAATGGAACTCAGGATGGCGAGTAGGAGTGTTCGCTGGAATACGCGAACTGCAGATCTTGCGCGCAACCTCGGTGGTTGCACCTTTCTGGTCCATCGAACATTTGGAGCCACGCACGTCCTCCGGACGGTTGTCGTTGAGTCACGGGATGGGGATTTACTGCAATTGTCGGACTCTATCCGTTGAAACGACGCAAAATCGGCAACTGAGATTTCCGGAAAGTATCGGTTGTGTTTCGCGCTGCGGAAGATCGGTGCCGCGGCGATTGCGTCGCGGTGCCCGCATCCGGCTACGTGATGTCGGACCCGCTACCTAGACTGGTCAACCGTGAGCCCAGTAACCGACAAAAGTGCAGCACCCGCAGCCCGGACCGATGCGAAGTCAGCCGAAGAGCGTCCGACGCTGCTCCTCATCGACGGTCACTCGATGGCCTTCCGTGCCTTCTTCGCTTTGCCGGCGGACAATTTCAAGACCACGAGCGGTCAGTCCACCAATGCCGTGTACGGGTTCACCTCGATGCTGATCAACCTGTTGCGAGACGAGAAGCCGACGCACATCGCCGCCGCCTTCGACGTGTCACGGCAAACGTTCCGAGCCGAGCGGTTCCCCGAATACAAGGCGAATCGGAGCAAGACGCCGGACGAGTTCGCGGGCCAGGTGGACATCACCAAGGACGTGCTCGGTGCCATGGGCATTCCCGTGATGGCCGAGGCAGGATTCGAAGCCGACGACATCATCGCCACTCTGGTCACACAGGCCGAGGCACTGGGCTATCGCGTCCTCGTGGTCACCGGCGATCGTGACGCACTGCAGCTGGTCACCGACAACGTCACAGTGCTCTATCCCCGCAAGGGTGTCTCGGACCTGACGCGATTCACTCCGGACGAGGTCGCCAACAAATACGGTCTGACGCCCTCTCAGTACCCGGACTTCGCAGCTCTGCGCGGAGATCCGAGCGACAACCTTCCCGGCATCCCCGGCGTCGGAGAGAAGACGGCGACCAAGTGGATCATCGAATACGGGTCGCTCACCGCACTCGTCGACAACGTCGACAAGGTGAAGGGCAAGGTGGGCGACGCATTGCGGGCCAACTTGTCGAGTGTGGTGCTCAACCGCGAGCTCACCGAGATGGTGCGCGACGTGCCGTTGCCCTTCACACCTGATCAACTCGAGCTGGCCCCGTGGGATCGCGAGAAGATCCACGCCCTGTTCGACGATCTGGAGTTTCGCATCCTGCGGGATCGACTGTTCGAGACACTCGCCTCGGTCGAGCCCGAGGCAGAAGAAGGGTTCGACGTTCGGGGCGGCGTCGTCGCGCCCGGGGAGTTGGCGGCGTGGCTGGACGAGCATGCGTCCGACGGTCGGCGTAGCGGGGTATCCATCCTCGGACCACGCAGGCCGTACGACAGCGACGCGACCTCGGTGGCCATCGCGGCAGCAGACGGCGAAGGTGCCTTCGTCACCACGACGGCTCTCGACGAATCCGACGAACGCGCTCTGGCCGCGTGGTTCGCCGATGCGGATCGACCCAAAGCGCTGCACGAGGCGAAGTGGGCACTGCACGCTGTTCGTGGTCGAGGATGGACGCTCGGTGGGTTGACGACCGATACCGCGCTCGCGGCGTATCTCGTCCGGCCCGGTCAGCGGTCGTTCAACCTCGACGACTTGTCGCTGCGCTACCTCAAGCGCGAACTACGCGTCGAAGACGCGGGCGAGGGGCAGATGTCACTTCTCGACGCCGAGGACACCGCTGACGCGGCATTCGCCGAGGGCGAAATTCTCAAGGCGCGGGCGGTCATCGATTTGGCCGACGCCCTGGACGCGGAACTCGCGGCAATCGAGTCGACCACTCTGCTCTCGGAGATGGAACTGCCGCTGCTGACAGTGCTTGCCGATATCGAAGCCACGGGCATCGCAGTGGACGGCGATCACCTGCGCTCGCTGCAATCGGGTTTTGCTGCGCAGGTCGACGGGGCCGCGAATTCTGCGTACGGCGTGATCGACAAGCAGATTAATCTCGGATCGCCCAAACAGCTGCAGGTGGTGCTGTTCGAGGAACTCGACATGCCCAAGACCAAGAAGACCAAGACCGGGTACACCACCGACGCCGATGCTCTTCAGGGGCTGTTCGAAAAGACCGAGCATCCGTTCCTGAAGTTCCTGCTCGACCACCGTGATGCCACACGAATGAAGGTGACGGTGGACGGCCTGCTCAAGTCCGTCGCCGAGGACGGCCGCATTCACACCACGTTCAATCAGACCGTCGCGGCCACCGGACGACTGTCGTCGACGGAACCGAACCTGCAGAACATTCCGGTGCGGAACGAGGCGGGTCGCCACATCCGCGACGGCTTTGTGGTCGGTGCCGGCTACGACACTCTGCTCACCGCCGATTACAGCCAGATCGAGATGCGCATCATGGCGCACGTATCCGGTGACGAGGGGCTGATCGAAGCGTTCAACACCGGTGAGGACCTGCACAGCTTCGTCGGTTCGCGCGCGTTCGGCGTACCGATCGACGAGGTCACCCCGGAACTACGCCGTCGAGTCAAGGCCATGTCGTACGGCCTCGCCTACGGACTCAGCGCATTCGGCCTCGCCGCGCAGTTGAAGATCTCCACCGACGAAGCCAAGCAGCAGATGGAGGCGTACTTCGCTCGCTTCGGCGGCGTGCGCGACTACCTGCGCAACGCGGTCGAGGAAGCCCGAAAGGTGGGCTACACCTCGACGCTGTACGGCCGTCGTCGTTACCTGCCAGATCTCAACAGCGACAATCGTCAGCGTCGCGAGGTCGCCGAGCGCGCGGCACTCAACGCTCCGATCCAGGGCACTGCCGCAGACATCATCAAGGTAGCGATGATCGACGTGCACAAGTCTCTGGCGGAGTCGACCTTGAAGTCGCGCATGCTGTTGCAGGTGCACGACGAACTGGTACTCGAGGTCGTCGACTCCGAGCGCGAGGAAGTCGAGGCGTTGGTGCGCAACAAGATGTCATCGGCCATCGAATTGTCGGTGCCCCTCGAGGTGTCGGTCGGTACCGGCCGCAGTTGGGATGCCGCAGCTCACTGAGTCGGGGCCGGCTCATGCATGACGAAGGGCCGCTCACCGGATTGGCGGGTTCTAACGATCCCCGCAACACCCTCGATTTGAGGGAGTTGCGGGGATCGTGGCATGTGCTGGGTTGAAGGTGCGGTTTTTCGAGGCGTTGGACCGTGAGGACGGGAATGTCAGCGCGGCCGCACGCTGTGTCGGGGTGAACCGGAACACTGCCTTCGGGTGGGTTCGTCAGGCGGGTGTGCAAGGGCGCGGAAAGAGCGGCCGGGCCGAGCATTCGGGTCGGGGACGATACGAGGAACTCCGCTCGTCGGGAATCTCGCGGCGCGAGGCTGCTCGGGAGGTTGGGGTCCACCTCCGGACCGCGCAGGACTGGGACGGGGGCATCCGCAAGATCGGTGGTGCGCGCCTGCACCCGGATGGTCGACGTATCGACTACAAAACCGGTATGACAACGTTCGTCACCGCTGCTCAGAGGCCGTCGCTGGCCCGCATCGAGTCCACACTGCACCCTCGGTATCTGACGGTGACCGACCGTGAACACATCGCCGACCTGCGTCGAGCCGGGTGTTCGCTGCGTGAGATCGGACGCCGCCTCGGCCGGGCGGCCTCGACCGTCAAACGCGAGATCGACACCTACGGCATCGCCGACGAGTACCACCCGCACCGGGCACATCGGCTGTGGGCTATCTCGCGTGCCCGGCCGAAACCGGCGAAGCTGGCGGCACAGGGTTCGCTCCGGTCCTACGTCGCCGGCAAACTCGCCCTGCAGTGGTCGCCCGAGCAAATCTGCCACGCTCTAGTTGTCGACTTCCCCGATGACAAGGCGATGCGTGTGAGCACCGAAACGATCTACCAGGCCATCTACGTACAGTCGCGCGGCGGACTACGCCGAGAAGTTGCTGCCGCATTGCGCACCGGACGTACTCGCCGCGTACAGCACCGCTCACCCGAGCAGCGCACCTCACGATTCGTCGATGCGATGGTGATGATCTCCGAGCGGCCGGCGGAGGTCGCCGACCGCTCCGTGCCCGGGCACTGGGAGGGTGATCTGATCGTCGGTACTCGATCGGAGTCGGCGATCGTGACATTGGTCGAGCGTTCTACCCGGTACCTGCTTCTCGGTCACCTCCCCGGCGGGCACACTGCAGAGGAGGTCCGGGACGTTCTGGTTCCTCTGATCGGTTCTCTCCCAACGCATTTGCGCGGTTCACTGACGTGGGACCAAGGGTGCGAGATGGCAGCGCACAAGCAGTTCAGCGTCGCCACCGGGGTGCCGGTGTACTTCTGCGATCCACACTCACCATGGCAACGCGGATCGAACGAGAACACCAACGGCTTGCTACGCCAGTACTTCCCCAAAGGCACGGACCTGTCCGTGTACAGCGCCACCGACCTCGAGAACGTTGCCCACCGCCTCAACTCCCGTCCACGCAAAACGCTCGGCTGGAAAACTCCAGCCGAGCGTTTACGTGATCTACTGACAGGCATCTGACCATCAGGTGTTGCGAGGACCCCTAGAATCCGCCATTCGGTGAGCGGCCCTTCGTTTTGTGCTGTGAGGGAACTACTCCGCTGCGGGTGCCTGCTCGGCGATCTGCTGACGGACGACGTCCATGTCGAGTGCCTTGATCTGGCCGACGAGGTCTTCGAGCGCCGGAGCGGGCAATGCGCCGGGCTGGGCGTAGACCAGGATGCCCTCGCGGAAGGCCATGATCGTCGGGATCGACTGGATCTGCGCGGCAGCGGCCAAGCCCTGTTCGGCTTCGGTGTCGACCTTGGCGTGCACGATGTCCGGGTGCGCGTCGGAAGACTTCTCGAACGTCGGCGCGAACTGGCGGCACGGACCGCACCAGGAGGCCCAGAAGTCGACCAACACCACGTCGTTGCTGGTGACGATCTCGTCGAAATTCTGCTGAGTCAAAGTCTGAGTGGCCACGCGTACCCTTTCGATTGATTGCGCTTCTTTTTCGTCTCAACGCACAGGTTCTCCGGAATCTTCCCGGACCACTCCTCTCCGTGGTCCGTCACACGGGTTGCGGCGCGGCCCGGAATGTTCGGCGGTACGAGTTGGGCGTCGTGCAGCGAAGTCTGACGAAATGCTGGCGCAGGGCTGCGGCATTGCCGAAACCGACGACTTCGGCGATCGAATCCATCGGCAGGTCGGAGTTCTCGAGGAGCTGCTGCGCAGCCAGTACGCGTTGGTCGTTGAGCCACCGCGCGGGCGTCGTGCCGGTCTCGGCGGCGAACTTGCGGGCGAATGTACGAGCCGACATGTTCACCCGCGCAGCCAGTCGGCCGATCGTGAGTTCCGAATCGAGGTTCTCGGTCATCCAATCGAGCAACGGTGCCAACGTTTCGGTTCGGATCGCCGGTAGTGGACTGGTGACGAACTGCGCCTGGCCGCCGTCACGGTGTGGCGGAACGACCATTCTGCGCGCGATTCCGTTGGCCACGACACTGCCTTGGTATTTGCGGACGATGTGCAGGCACAGGTCGATACCGGCCGCGGTGCCCGCGCTGGTCAGTACATTCCCGTCGTCCACGTAGAGAACGTTCGGATCGACCTGCGCCAACGGGTATTTCGCGGCCAGGGAGGCCGAGTGTCGCCAATGGGTCGTACACCGCCTGCCGTCGAGCAGGCCCGCCGCGCCGAGTACGAACGCGCCGTTGCACAGGCTGGCGACCAGCGCGCCTCGGTCCACCGCCGCACGGAGTTTGTCGAGTAGTGGCTCGATCGAGGGGCTGTACGTACTGCCGCATACGTAGCTTCCGTCGTCGGCCGATTCGGTGCCGCCGGCCGGAACGATGATCAGATCGGCGCTGTCGAGCCGGTCGAGATCGTGGGGCACATCGATCGTGTAACCCACCCGGGTGCGAATCGTGTCGGGGACCCCGGCGATCAACGAGAAGTCGTAGGTGGGCAGTCCCTCGTCGGAGCGGTCGAATCCGAACACCTCGCAGGCCACGCCGAGCTCGAACTGCTCGGTCAACGGCAGCAGTACTGCGACCACCTTCTTCAGCATGACAGCAGTATGGCAGAAAATCGACGATACATGTCGTTACTGCCACTCGTGTTGAGTCGGTGCAGGTAGGACGCTGGTGGCATGACAATTGTACTGGTGGTTGTGTTGATGTTTCTCGCCCTCGATGCGTGGGTCGCTGTCGGCCGCACGCCGGATACACATGCGGAGGTGACCCAGTTCGGAGACTTCCGGTTCTGACAGGCCTGGCTGTCAGCCGATGCGCCATTCGCACTTGTTGTCGCCGTCCCACCGACGCAAGGCAACGGCAGAGCCGATCAGGTCGTCCAGGTGCGGGCACAGCAGGCGCGTCGCGGCACCGGCTTCGTCGGGTGTCAACCGCCGGGCCAGCGTCACGTGCGGCGTCCAGTGCCCGATGGCGACGTTGTCGAACGAGCCCGGGCCCACGGCGGCATGCATCCGGGCATGCAGGTCGAGCAGCTCGACGCTCGGCACGACCAGACGGGCCAGGGTGGCGGTCCGGCCACCGAATACGACGAGGCCGCCGAGACGAACATCGAACGGGTCGAAACGCACGGCCGTACCGGAATCGACGGACGCGGGCATGGACGACGCCACCGAGACGGTGATGTGCGGACGATTCGACTCGCCCCGATGACGGTTCTGGCTCGGCAGGCCGGCATCGGAGAGTGCCGCCCACTCGCGGCGAACCGCAGTATCGAGCCCCGAGTCGAGGAGGAGTTCGGCGGACTGCACCATGTAGTCATGATGGCGCAGACGGACGGACGAGATGCACCGACTTTACGAATTGGGGCCATGACCGGCGACGGCATCGGTCACGAGATCGTCCCTGCGACGATCCGGGTGGTGGACGCAGCTCTGGCCGCAGTGCACGGTCCCGTCGTCGATTGGCAGCACTTGCCGCTGGGGTTGGGTGCTCTCGACGAGCACGGAACGCCGATGCCCGAGCACACGTTGAACGAGCTCGGCAGGCTCGAGGCGTGGATTCTCGGGCCTCACGACAGCGCGTCGTACCCCGAGCCGTTCCGATCTCAGCTGACTCCGGGCGGACGAATTCGCAAGCATTTCGATCTGTTCGCCAACATTCGTCCGGCCAAGGCACTGCCTGGAGTGCGCGCGATGTCGCCGCAGATGGACCTGGTGGTAGTGCGGGAGAACACCGAGGGCTTCTACGCCGACCGCAACATGTTCGTCGGCAGTGGCGAGTTCATGCCCACGCCCGACATAGCGCTCGCGGTGGGAGTGTTCACCCGTTCGGCGTGCGAACGCATCGCTCGTGAGGCCTTCTCGCTCGCAGACCGGCGGCGGAAGAAAGTGACGATCGTGCACAAGACCAACGTGCTGTCGATGACGACGGGATTGTTTCGCGATGCCTGCCGGTCCGTCGGCGAGGAGTTTTCGCAGTTAGACGTCACCGAAGAGCACGTGGACGCCCTCGCGGCGCATCTGGTTCGACGCGGTGAGGACTACGACGTCATCGTGGCCGAGAACATGTTCGGGGACATCCTCTCCGACCTGACCGGAGAGCTGTCCGGGTCACTCGGTACGGCACCGTCGATCAACTCTTCGCGTACCCAGGCCATGGCGCAGGCCTCCCATGGATCCGCCCCGGATATCGCAGGCAAGAATCGCGCCAACCCGACGGCGCTGTTCCTGTCGGCCGCGATGCTGCTCGAGTGGCTCGCCGATCGGCACGGGGACGAACGGCTCACCGCCGCAGCCGGCCGGATTCGGCACGCCGTGGACGACACCGTCGAATCCGGGGTCGCGACAGCAGACCTCGGCGGGCAGGCGTCGACCAGCGCCTTCACCGAGACCGTCGAAGCCAGGGTGCACCGGCGCTGATCGACTACGGTCACCGCGGTTTTCGACTACTGAATATCGCGGTGCCGGGAAACAGCTGGCCGCGCAGTGGGCTCCACTGACCCCACTCGCGGTCGAGCCACTCCGGCCAATCCGGCTCGACGATGTCGCGAACCTCGAGACCTGCGGCGACCAGTTCACGCACGCGATCACCGATCGTGCGGTGATGCTCGACGTAGTTGGGGGTCCCGTCGGCGTCGTACTCGACGTACGGGGTTCGATCGAAGTACGGAATCGTCGCGGTCAGGCCGCCCACCCCGGGATCGTCGGGGAACACCCAGCGCATCGGATGATTGACGGCGAACACCCAGATGCCGCCCGGCCGCAGTACCCGCGCCACTTCCTTCATCACATTGGCGGAGTCCGCGACGAACGGAACCGCACCGAAGGCCGAGCACACGATGTCGAACCGCTCGTCGGCGAACGGTAGGGCCTCGGCACTGGCCTGCACCAGCGGAACCGTCGACCCGCCCGCGGTCATCGCGTCGACGCCGCGCTGCAACATGCCCATCGAGATGTCGAGGCCGATGGCGCGCGCCCCCTGAGTCCCGAGCCAGCGGGCGCAGGGTGCGCTGCCGCAGCCCACCTCGAGAATGTCCTTGCCTGCGACGTCACCCAGCAGATGCACGTCGCCCTCGTGCAGTCCCTCCGGGCACCAGACGAACTCTCCGGATTCGGTCGACGCGCCCAGAAACGCGCCGTGCGTACGGTGATAGTTGTCGGCATCCGAATCCCACCAGGTTCGACTCGCGCGGTCGCTCGCGACCGAATCGATTCGGCCGCGGCCGGGGGTGGACGACGGTGCGGAAGGATCGGTCACACGCCGACTCTAACCGGGTTTGTGCTGGTACTGCGGCATCGCGTACCCTGATCAACGCGAGTGTGTTCATGCTGCGCCCAGGTCGGGTTCTCCCGGCGTCGACGCGTGCGGAGCCGGAAACGGATCCGCGGAAGATGCTCGTGCTGCACACGTTTCACAAGTCCGACCGAACATCCATCAACCGATACCCAACCCGTCCGGAGCAACTCAACACATGCCCTCAACCACAACCTCACCGCAGGTAGCCGTCAACGATATCGGCTCCGCAGAGGATTTTCTCGCCGCCATCGACGCCACGATCAAGTACTTCAACGATGGTGACATCGTCGAGGGCACCATCGTCAAGGTCGATCGTGACGAGGTTCTACTCGACATCGGTTACAAGACCGAAGGCGTCATCCCTTCCCGCGAGCTCTCCATCAAGCACGATGTCGACCCCAACGAGGTCGTCTCCGTGGGAGATGAGATCGAAGCACTCGTCCTCACCAAGGAGGACAAGGAAGGCCGTCTGATCCTGTCCAAGAAGCGAGCTCAGTACGAGCGCGCTTGGGGCACGATCGAGGAGCTCAAGGAGAAGGACGAGGCCGTCAAGGGCACCGTCATCGAGGTCGTCAAGGGTGGACTCATCCTGGACATCGGTCTCCGTGGCTTCCTCCCCGCCTCGCTCGTCGAGATGCGTCGCGTCCGCGACCTCCAGCCGTACGTCGGCAAGGAGATCGAGGCCAAGATCATCGAGCTCGACAAGAACCGCAACAACGTGGTCCTGTCGCGTCGCGCATGGCTCGAGCAGACCCAGTCCGAGGTCCGCAGCGAGTTCCTGCACCAGCTGCAGAAGGGCCAGGTCCGCAAGGGCGTCGTGTCCTCCATCGTCAACTTCGGTGCCTTCGTGGACCTGGGTGGCGTCGACGGCTTGGTGCACGTCTCCGAGCTGTCCTGGAAGCACATCGATCACCCGTCCGAGGTTGTCGAGGTGGGCACCGAGGTC
The DNA here is from genome assembly GCF_000482405.1 of Rhodococcus sp. JG-3. NCBI lineage: Bacteria > Bacillati > Actinomycetota > Actinomycetes > Mycobacteriales > Nocardiaceae > Rhodococcus > Rhodococcus sp. JG-3. The sequence continues at coordinate 3,584,185 of NZ_KI519398.1, read as the reverse complement.
ACCGTCGAGGTTCTCGACGTCGACCTGGACCGCGAGCGTGTGTCGCTGTCGCTCAAGGCAACGCAGGAAGATCCGTGGCGCCAGTTCGCTCGCACCCACGCGATCGGCCAGATCGTGCCCGGCAAGGTCACCAAGCTCGTTCCGTTCGGTGCGTTCGTTCGCGTCGAAGAGGGCATCGAGGGCCTCGTGCACATCTCCGAGTTGGCCGAGCGCCACGTGGAGGTTCCGGACCAGGTCGTGGGTGTCGGCGACGACGCACTCGTCAAGGTCATCGACATCGATCTCGAGCGTCGCCGGATTTCGTTGAGCCTCAAGCAGGCCAACGAGGACTACGCAGAAGAGTTCGATCCGTCCAAGTACGGCATGGCCGACTCGTACGACGAGGGTGGCAACTACATCTTCCCCGAGGGCTTCGACTCCGAGACCAACGAATGGCTCGAAGGTTACGAGAAGCAGCGTGAAGAGTGGGAAGGTCGCTACGCCGAGGCCGAGCGTCGCCACAAGATGCACACCGCTCAGATGGAGAAGACGGCCAAGGACGAAGCTGCCGAAGCCGCCAACACCAACTACTCCTCCGAGTCGGGTCAGGCTCCCGCCGATGCAGAAGGCGATGCTCCCGCAGCGTCGGCTCCGGCATCGACCGGTGGATCGCTGGCCAGCGATGCGCAGCTCGCTGCACTTCGCGAGAAGCTGTCGGGCAACGCCTGATAGAAGTAGTCCACCCGTGAGGGTGTGACCTCAGCCCCGGTTCTCCCTGTGAGAACCGGGGCTTTCTCGTTCGAATACGCATGTGCAACGGGAACGACAATGGACCCGGTTCTGGTGAACCGGGTCCAAGGTTGAGGGGGAGTGCGAACTACGCGGCGGTGGCTGGACTCCACTGGCCGACGCTCGCCGTGCGCTTACGCATCGTGGCGAAGCTGTGGCGGGCGGGGGTCAGGAGGTTGGTGAACCAGTTACGCCGATGGTCGGCCAGCGCCGAGGCAACTTCTGGAATGAGAATGCAGTGAACGCCTGCATCCATGCCGAGGCGGTGCCGACCCGGTTGGATCTGATTGCTTTGCATGGGTGTCCTTTTCGCTGGCGGTGGGTCGGCACATCGAGGTCGCGCTCGTCGAAGATAACCGACAGGCTCGCAAAACCGGTGCATTTGGGGCTGGTGGGCTTCGGCGTGTTCGAGTGTCAGACTGGACGCATGCTGAGACTGGGACTGACCGGCGGAATTGGTGCCGGCAAATCGACCGTGGCGAAAGTGCTGACCGAACTCGGGGGAGTGCTCGTCGACTCGGACGTTCTTGCCCGCGAAGTGGTGGAGCCGGGAACGCCTGGGCTGCAACAACTGACGGACACCTTCGGTACCGAGATACTGGCGCCCGACGGGTCACTCGATCGGCCGGCCTTGGCCGCCAAGGCTTTCGGCGACGAGGGGTCGCGAAAGAAGCTCAATGCCATCGTGCATCCATTGGTCGGACAGCGCACTACCGAGATCATCGAGGGTGCGGCTGCGGATGCCGTGGTGGTGCAAGATATTCCACTTCTCGTCGAAGGCTCGATGGCTCCGTTCTTCCATCTGGTCGTCGTCGTCTGGGTCGACGCCGAGGAACGAGTACGTCGGCTGACCGGCCAACGAAACATGCCCGAGGCCGATGCCCGCGCGCGCATCGCCGCGCAGGCGACCGACGATGCGCGCCGAGCTGCGGCAGATGTGTGGATAGACAACACGGGTGCGCCCGGCAGCGTCGACGATCAGGTACGAAACTTGTGGAACGAGCGCGTGATTCCCTTCGAGCGCAACCTCAGAGAGGGCATTGTCGCCCGGACGCATCCGGAACTCGTGACTGCAGACCCGGCCTGGGAATCCCAGGCGCGGCGAATGATCGCGCGCCTTGCTCTCGCGTGTGGGGACAAGGCTGTTCGGATCGACCACGTCGGATCGACGGCGGTACCCGGACTCGATGCCAAGGACGTGCTCGACATCCAGATCACGGTGCGCTCGCTGGCCGACGCAGATTCGGTCGGCGAACAGTTGCGCGTCGCCGGGTTCCCCGGCGTCGAGTCCAGTGACTTCGACGATCCGAAGCCCGCGTACGGAGTGGGTGGTGAGGCCGATCCGGCCGTGTGGGGCAAGCGTTTTCACGGCAACGCAGACCCCGGGCGACCGGCCAACGTCCATGTTCGAGTCGACGGTTGGCCGAACCAGACGTTCGCGTTGTTGTTCCGCGACTGGCTCCGGGCGGACGCGGCTGTCGCGACGGAATACGCCGCTATCAAGCGGCGTGCGTCAGAAGCCGCCGCCGGAATCGCCGAATATCAACCGGCGATCGATGCCTACGTAGACGCGAAGGCACCGTGGTTCGACGTGGCGTATCGGCGGGCGTGGCAGTGGGCGGAGGAGACGAACTGGACTGCCTGAGGCAGAGCTGCGCGGTTCAGGCCGGTTTGCCGTTCCATTCCGTCGGCATGCCGACGGACGCGAGCCAGGCGTTCAGGTCGTAATCGTGCCGCGTCAGTCCTTCGATGGCCGCGATCGATCGGGACAGCGCCCGCTCGGCCGTCGGGGTGTCCAGATGCTGCGCCACGCGCGCGTCGAACAGCTCGTCGACGTCCAGCAGGTCGTAGTCGCGGCCGGTGCGAACACTGAGGTCGAGATAGTGATCGACCGAGGTCCATCGGCTGGCCCCGGCCGTGTACTCGCCGATGTCGACGTAGTAGTCCTGGTCTCTGGCGTGCGCGGGCAGATAATGGAACACCGAGGCCCGGAGCCCGAGAGCAGGCAGTAGCCAGGACTCCAGGTAGTCGAAGTGGGCATGGTCGGATGGCCGGGCCATGTACAGCCCCCACGGCTCGACGCGGTATTCGTCGACCACGCGAACGAACCCTTTGGGGTCGACGTTGGTCTTCGCGACCAGGTCGAACGTTTCGTGTTTCGGGGCATGAACGACGGTGTGCGCACCGGCTGACGTGTGAGCGACCATGCCTGTAGAAGCTACCGGGAACAGACCTCCGAGGTCTCTCCGACGGAACTTGTCGGTGGTCGCGTCTACGCTTGTGTAATGGCGTTTGCATCCGAACATCCCGTTGTCGCGCACTCCGAACACCGTCCGGTGGGAGCGATCGAGCGCACCGGACCGGCGTTCGAGGTCGTCAGCGAACACGTTCCGGCCGGTGATCAGCCGACCGCCATCGCCGAACTCGAACGTCGGATCAAGGCGGACGAGAAGGACGTCGTGCTTCTCGGTGCCACCGGTACCGGTAAATCGGCCACCACCGCCTGGCTGATCGAGAAACTGCAGCGCCCCACCCTGGTGATGGCACCGAACAAGACTCTCGCAGCGCAGTTGGCGAACGAGCTACGAGACATGTTGCCCAACAACGCAGTCGAGTACTTCGTGTCGTACTACGACTACTACCAGCCCGAGGCGTACATCGCGCAGACCGATACTTATATCGAAAAGGACTCGTCCATCAACGACGACGTCGAGCGTCTGCGGCACTCGGCGACGGCATCCCTGCTCTCTCGCCGAGACGTGGTCGTGGTGGCGTCGGTGTCGTGCATCTACGGTCTCGGTACCCCGCAGTCGTACGTCGATCGGTCGATCGAGCTCGAGGTCAACGTCGAGGTCCAGCGTGATGCGCTGCTCCGGCTTCTGGTCGACGTGCAGTACACGCGCAACGACATGGCGTTCACCCGCGGATCGTTCCGAGTCCGCGGCGATACCGTGGAGATCATTCCGTCGTACGAGGAGCTCGCTATTCGCATCGAGTTCTTCGGAGACGAGATCGAGGCGCTGTACTACCTGCATCCGCTGACGGGCGACATCGTTCGCCAAGTCGATTCGGTACGCATCTTCCCGGCCACCCATTACGTCGCCGGACCGGAGCGCATGGAACGGGCGGTCAAGGACATCGAGGCCGAGCTCGAGGCGCGCCTGGCGGAGCTCGAAGGCAAGGGAAAGCTGCTCGAGGCGCAGCGGCTTCGGATGCGCACGCAATACGACCTGGAAATGATCAAGCAGGTCGGCTTCTGCTCCGGCATCGAGAACTACTCGCGGCACATAGACGGTCGCGGGGCCGGCACCGCACCCGCGACCCTGATCGACTACTTCCCCGAGGACTTCCTACTCGTCATCGACGAATCCCACGTCACCGTCCCACAGATCGGCGCGATGTACGAAGGCGACATGTCGCGCAAGCGGAACCTGGTCGATTTCGGGTTCCGGTTGCCGTCTGCGACGGACAACCGGCCGCTGACGTGGGAAGAGTTCACACAGAGGATCGGCCAGACCGTCTACCTGTCCGCTACTCCCGGCAAGTACGAACTGGGGCAGACCGGCGGCGAATTCGTCGAGCAGGTCATCCGTCCTACCGGCCTCGTCGATCCGAAGGTCGTCATCAAACCGACCAAGGGGCAGATCGACGACCTCGTGCACCAAATTCGCGAGCGTGCCGAGAAGGACGAACGAGTTCTCGTCACCACATTGACCAAGAAGATGTCGGAGGACCTGACCGACTATCTGCTCGAGCTGGGCATCCGCGTCCGGTACCTGCACTCCGACATCGATACGTTGCGCCGAGTCGAGCTGCTGCGGCAGCTTCGGCTGGGTGAGTACGACGTCCTGGTCGGCATCAACCTCCTCCGGGAGGGCCTCGACCTTCCCGAGGTGTCATTGGTCGCCATTCTCGACGCGGACAAGGAGGGATTCCTCCGCAGCGGCACCAGCCTCATTCAGACGATCGGCCGCGCCGCTCGAAACGTGTCCGGTGAAGTGCACATGTACGCCGACAAGATGACCGACTCCATGACGTACGCGATCGAGGAGACCGAACGTCGGCGCGAGAAGCAGATCGCCTACAACAAGGAGCGGGGAGTCGATCCGCAACCGCTGCGCAAGAAGATCGCCGACATTCTCGATCAGGTGTATCAGGAAGCAGAGGACACCGACACGGCCGTCGAAGTGGGTGGCTCGGGTCGGAACGCCAGCCGTGGTCGGCGAGCGCAGGGCGAAGCAGGCAGGTCGGTCAGCTCCGGCGTGTACGAGGGGCAGGATGTCTCGTCGATGCCGCGCGCCGAGTTGGCGGACCTGATCAAGAACATGACCGATCAGATGATGAACGCTGCCCGCGAGTTGAAGTTCGAGCTGGCCGGTCGACTGCGCGACGAGATCCAGGACCTGAAGAAGGAGCTCCGGGGCATGGACGCGGCCGGCCTCAAGTAGGTCGCGCGGGTGGTGCGAGTTGAGCCTGCGGAACGATCCGAAATGGTTCGGTTACGGTTCAGTGATGGACGCAACCACCGCCGGCCGCACCTCTCGTGCACTCGAACTGATCCACTCGATGACCTACTTCCTGCCGGAAACGCAGGACGCTCTCGTTGCTGCTGGGTTACCGCCACGGGCCTGCTATTTCGCCGGTCGTGCAGCACCTCTCGGGCCGGTCGGTGCAGGTGTCGTGACAGCCACGTTCTACAACTTCAACCGCGATCTGATCAGCCCGCTGATTCCGGCAGCCTGGGCCATCGCCTCTCCCGACGAGATCATGGCAATCCGTTACGCCACACTCGACACCGCATTCGAGCGTCTGTTGGGCTCCGAGACGTTGGCGTCCCCGGATATGGCCGAAGCTGCCGACCTCGCATCGATCGCTGCGCGTGGAATCCCAGGAGACGACGGTCGGCCGCTGTACGCCGCCTACGCCGAACTCGACTGGCCGCAAGCGCCGCACCTCGTGTTGTGGCACGCTCTCACCCTGATCCGCGAATACCGCGGCGACGGCCACATTGCCGCGCTGCAGACGGCGGGGTTGAACGGCCTGGACGCGCTGATCACCCACACCGCCACCGGGTACGGCTTCGAGAAGGAATTCGCGCGCAAGCGTCGTGGATGGTCGACCGAGCAGTGGAACGAAGCCGTGGCGTCCTTGGCCGATCGTGAATTGGTGACGGCCGACGGCGCTTTGACTCAGGACGGGAAAGATCTCCGCACGTTGGTCGAGGACATCACCAACGACCTCGCCGTCGCGCCGTGGGCCGCCCTCGGCGAGGATGGTGCAGCTCGGCTGGTTTCGCTCGCGACGCCGTGGCGTGAGTCGATCGTCGGCCAGGGCACCATTCCCGAGGGCGTCTTCGGGCCAGCGATCAAAAAGAAGTAGGCCGCCTCAGCTGGTGATGTCCTTGGTGGCGAATCGTCTCCACGCGATCAGCCCGAAGACCGCCGCGTAGGTGATGGCCGAGAACGATCCGACCACCATGTCGTTCCAGTCGATGTTCGTGCCGAAGGCGTCGATCCACGAGTTCGCGTAGTGCCCGGGCAGATAGTTGCGCAGCGACCCCAATGCCGTGATCTGATCGAGGATCTGCATCAGAATCGACGTCATCATCGCGCCGCCGACGGCCCCGAGAGGGGCGTCGGTGAGCACCGACAGCAACATCGCCAGACCTGCCACCCACAGCAGATTGACGCCGATGTAGGCGACCGCAATCAGTAGTCGCACCAGGGAAGTGCCGTACGACAGTCCCTCACCCAGCGGCGTGACCAATGATTCGGCACCGTACATCACCGTCCCGATCAGTAGGGACACTCCGACCAGCACCAGAATGGCGGCGCTGGACAGCGTGGCCGAGACGAGTGCCTTCTGGGTCAACAGTCGGCTTCGAGGAACTGGGATGGCGAGCAGGTAGCGCAGGCTCGACCACGAGGCCTCGCTCGCAACGGAGTCGCCGAAGAACAGCGCCACCACGACGATGAGCAGAAATCCGACGGACATGAACAGTGCGAAGACGGTGAAGTTCATGCCGCCTCGCGTGCCGAGCTCGATGAGCCCGCCGGCGTCGGAGTCGGCGCTGGAGCTGCCCACGGTGAAGGCGACGACAAGGATCACCGGTAGCAGGGCAAGGAAACCGATGGCGAGCTGAGTGCGTCGCCGGCCCAACTGTCGACGCAGTTCGGTACGAAACGGCAGGGTGCGGCCGCCGCTGTAGCCCGCTGCGCGGCCGTCTGCGTGCGTTGTACTCATGAGCGATCCTCGCTGGAGTCGGTCTCGTGAACGACTGTGCCTGGGGTATCTCGATGAACGAGGTCGAGGAACACGTCCTCGAGTCGGGTGGGCTGGGAGAAGCCGCGGACCGACACCCCCGCCGTGACGAGTTCTCTGATGACAACGGCGGAATCGGCGTCGGTCAGGTCGACGGTCACGGTGCCGTCGTCGACGATCACCGCGCCGTCATGGCCGGCGGCGTCGAGTACCGACTGGGCGCGGTCGGCGTCGTCGACCCTGATCTCGGTCTGCCCTCCGGCCGCTGTCAGCTCGCGGACGGTGCCCGAGCTGATCACGGAGCCACGGTTCATGACCACGACGTGCGTGCACGTCTGTTCCACTTCGGCGAGGAGGTGGCTCGAGACCAACACGGTGCGCCCCGTCTTCGCGTAGTTGATCAGCACGTCACGCATGGTTCGGATCTGTGGCGGGTCGAGGCCGTTGGTCGGTTCGTCCAACACCATGAGATCGGGTAGACCCAGCATGGCCTGTGCAATGGCGAGGCGCTGACGCATGCCTTGGCTGTAGGACTTGACCTTGCGTTCGATCGCTGCGCCGAGGTCTGCGATCTCGAGTGCCTCGTCGAGGTGAGCGTCTTCGATCGGTCGCCCTGTCGCCTCCCAGTACAGCCGCAGGTTCTGGGTGCCGGTCAGATGCGGAAGGAACCCGGAACCCTCGACGAAGGAGCCGAGCCGCGACAACACCGGGGCACCGGGTGTGACCTTGTGACCGAAGACTCGGATGTCGCCACCGGTGGGGGTGATCAGGCCCATCAGCATGCGCAACGTGGTGGTCTTTCCGGCACCGTTCGGTCCGAGCAGTCCGAGTACCTGCCCCTGTTTCACCTCGAAGCTGACGCCGTCCACGGCACGGAACCCGTTCGAGTATGTCTTGGCCAGGTCGGTGATCACCAGGGGAGTGTCGACCAGAGCCTCGTCGACCTCGGCCACCGTGCGGCGTCTGGTTCGCACGGTCGTCGCCACCACGATGCATCCGACGACCAGGGCGACCACGCCGATTCCGATCAGTGGAGCGACGGGTACCGTGCTGTTCGCGCTCGCCACCGCGGGAACCGTCGGCAACGCGACGGACGTGTTCGCCATGGTCACGCTGAACTGTGCGGGCTCCAGCGGGACGGCGTAGGCCTGATCGGTGGTGGAGACGCTCAGTTCGAGACGATGACCTTGCTGGACGGTATAGCTGATTCCAGGGAGGGCGACGGTGACGTCGACGGGATCGATGCTCCCGGTGTCGGGCAGTCGGATGGCCGACACTGCGCCGCCGGGAAGGGTCCGTGTGCCGTTCGGGGCGACGTCGTACAGTTTCGCGAACAGCACAGCCTGGCCGGGCCCGGCGAGGGACGCCACCCGGAGATCGACTCTCGGCGCGCCGGTGATGGTCAGTGACGAGTCGACGGGCTCGCTGGTGAAAATCGCGGACTGGCCCGGAAGGTCCGCAGTCAGCGCTGCACCTGCTCCGGTCGATCCGAGTGTCGACAACACCGAACCCAGACCGGGGACCGTCGAGATGGCGGACGGTGACGCGCCGGGCGGACGAATGATCGTCCCGTCGTCCGAGGCGGGGGTGAAGGTCACCGTATTCGTCTGTGTGGGTTCGGAGTTCGGGGTCAGGCCTGGGTAGTCGGGAGCCGTCATCCGACGATTGCGTTCTCCTCCTCGCTCATCGGCTGCGCGCTGCGTCGAATACACGAACGGCGCGCTCTCGGAGGTCGCGGGATCGGGGGTGCCGCGCAGAGTCCGGTCGAAGAAGTCCGCGACGGCTCGATCCGACGCTCCGTTCGTTCCACCGGCATCGTGCCCACCGTCGAACCACCGAACGGTCACGTCACCGCCTGCGGCTGCGATCTGCCGAGCCGTCGCGTCGGCCTGGTCGAGACCGAACAGAGTGTCCTGGGTGCCCTGTAGGAGAAGCGTCGGAGCCGTGATGTTCGACGCCACCGCGACGGGCGAGTGGGCAGTCAACAGATCGAGTAGTGGCTGGCTGGGAATGCCGGTCACTGCGGATTGTGCGTAGGCGTCGCAGAATTCCTGGGCGAATCTGCCGCACGCGGATGCGCCACCGCCACCGCCACGGTTACCGTCCCCGGCACTACCGGGCGCAGCGCTGGAGGCACCCGCTCCGAAGAAGACCCCGGCCCATCCACGTTTGAGGACGCCGGGTCCGCCGTATTCGGCACCGGCCGGGGAGTCGATGTTTCCGAGCGCTTCTCGACCTGCGGACGAGGTGACGCCGAAGTTGGGGAACAGGGCCTGGCCCAGGTCATTCCAGGTGATGGCAGCGGCCACCGAGTCCACGCGGGGGTCTGTTCCGCCTGCGCTGAGGGCCAGTGCCCCGCCGTACGATCCGCCTGCCACGCCGACGTGGGGATCACCAGGAGCGTCGAGCTGTACTTCGGGCTGTTCGGCCAGCCAGTCGATCAGGCCGCGGGCATCGGCGACCTCGCGATCGGGGTCGTTGATGGAGATCGAACCCGTGCTGTCACCGAAGCCGCGTGCGGTGTAGGCGAGAACCACGTATCCGCGCGCGGCGAGATCACGAGCTTCGCCGTCGACCGAGTCCTTGCTGCCGCCGAAGCCGTGCGCGAGCAACACAGCCGGAGCGGGGGTGGACTCGGGAATGTAGAGCCGGGTGTCGAGGTCGACGGTCTCCGTCGAACCGGGGCTGTCCGGTAGCGTGATGCGCGCGTCACGCGTAGCAGTGTCGGCTTCGCGTCCCTGGGGGAGGAATGCGAATGCGAGGGCGGCCACGATCACGATCGAGATCGCGACGGCACCGAGAGCGAGGGCCCGTCTCGACAACGGCGGGCGGGGGATCGGCATGCAAACCAATGTATGTGAGTGGCGCGGATCGTGTTGTTCCCCAAGTTCACGTGCCGATCGTCGACTTCCGGCTACTGTCAGCGCATCAGTACCCGGACCACGTCTTTCGGTCCTGTGACTTGCACCAATCCAGTTCGACCAGAAGTGTCACATCTGTGTGTGACCGACAAATGGAGGAATGAATGAGCGCCTACCGCACCGTCGTCGTCGGAACCGATGGCTCCGAATCGTCACTGCGGGCAGTGGAGAAGGCCGCGGCTCTGGCGGGAGATGCCGATGCCACCCTGGTGATCGCGTGTGCCTACTACCCGGCCGATCCGAAAGACACCTCTGCCGCCGCCGACGCACTCCGCGAGGACGCCTACCAGATCACCGGTTCGGCACCGACGCGCGAAATCCTGCGCACCGCCCGAGAGCACGCCACCAAGGCCGGCGCGAAGAACATCGAGGAGAAGCCGATCGTCGGAGCGCCCGTCGAGTCCCTCCTGGCACTCGTGGACGAGGTCAAGGGCGATCTACTCGTCGTCGGCAACCGTGGGCTCAACTCGCTGACCGGTCGGTTGCTCGGTTCGGTTCCGTCCGACGCGGCCCGCAAGTCGACCTGTGACGTCCTGATCGTCCATACCGTCCGCTGATCTTCTCGTAGTACGACAATCGGCCCGCCCCGTCGAAGATGACGGGGCGGGCCGATTGTTCTCGTCGGACTGTTCTCGTCAGGCCTCGGCGTCGAAGGGCTGCAGGGCCCCGAGCTCCTGGGGCAGAGGATCCACATGGACGACGCCGAGTCGCTGGGTTGCTCGGGTCAGGGCCACGTAGAGGTCGTTCATACCCTTGACGGACTCCGCAACGATCGCGCTCGGCTCGACGATGAGCACCGAGTCGAACTCGAGCCCTTTCGCGTCCTTGACCGTCGACACGGTCACCACATCCGACGCCAGGTGCTGCAGTTGGGCGACGAGTTCGGAGGGAACGAGCACTGCGCTCAGGCCGGGACGAGGGTGGTCGGCCACTCGCTTCTCGACCGTCGTCACCAGATCTGCTGCGGCTACGCGTTGAGCCCACGGCTCGACGCCGATGCTGCGAATGGATCGCGGTTCGGACTGCTCCGGATCGATCGCCGCGAGCACGTCGTGCGCCACGGTCATGATCTCCGACGGCGTTCGGTAGTTGACCGTCAGTTCGGTGAGCTTCCAGCGTTGAGCCACATAGGGTTCGAGCACCGATCCCCAGGACGAGGTTCCGGCCGGATCACCGGTCTGCGCGGTGTCACCCACCAGTGTCATCCACCGATTGGGGATGCGCCGCATCACCATTCGCCACGCCATCGCCGACAGCTCTTGTGCCTCGTCCACGATAACGTGCCCGTAGGTCCAGGTACGGTCGCCGGCGGCGCGTTCCGCGGTGGTGAGTCGCTGACCCGAATTCTGGCGTCGCGCAAGCTGGTCGGCGTCGATCAGGTCGTACGCCATCAGAATCTCCGGGTCCAGTTCGTCTTCGAGGTCCTGTGGTGCAGACCCGGTCAGGATGTCCAGCGCGCCCTGGGCATCGGCGATCTGGCCACGCCATTGACGCTGGGCCTGTTCACGTTCGGCAGCATCGTCGACGCCGAGCAGCTCGGCGAGCTCGTCGAGCAGCGGGGCATCCGCGGACGAGAAGCCGTGGCCGCGGCGCAGCAGCGACTCGCGCTCCGACTCGTCGAGCGCAGGTGCGGCCGATGCGATCTTCTCCGGCGATGCGAACAGGTCTCGAAGAACCTGCTGGGGTGACAGATCCGGCCACAACTCGTCTATCGCAGCCATCACGTCGTGGTCCTCGCGCATCTCGTCCCGCATGTCCGCGATGTCGTCGGCGCTGAGCAAGCTCGATCCGTCCACCACGTTCTGGCCGAGTTTCGCGGCCAGCTGATTGGCCAACTGGTCGATGACCGAGGACACGAACAGAGGTCGAGCCAAGTTGTGTGGTCGCCGGGAGGACCGGGCGCGGCCGCGGGCACGCGTGACTATCTTTCGATCGAGGGTGATGTCGTAGGTGTCGAACTTCAGCCGGCGCGGCTGTGCGGGCACCTCCTGGCGATCACGCACTGCCTGCGTCAGTACGTCGACCATCGACAGTCTGCCCTTGACCTCGGTGGCCAGAGCCGAATCCTCGCGCTGCGCACGGACTCCGGGGTACAGATCGCCGATCGTCGACAGCAATACCCCGGTTTCGCCCAGCGACGGCAGCACCTGGCCGATGTAGTCGAGGAACGTGGCGTTGGGCCCGATGATCAGGACACCGCTCTTGCCGAGTTGTTGACGGTACGTGTACAGCAGATACGCTGCTCGGTGCAGTGCCACGGCCGTCTTGCCGGTGCCCGGTCCGCCCTGCACCACCAGCACACTGCGATGCTGTGAGCGGATGATCGCGTCCTGCTCGCTCTGGATCGTCTCGACGATGTCGTTCATCTGACCGGTTCGCGCTGCATCGAGAGCGGACAGCAGCGCACCCTCGCTGGCGACGCCACCCGCAACAGCGGCATCGTTGGACGACTGCGCGGACTCGAGGTCCAGGAACTCGTCGGCGATGGCGGTCACCTTGCGTCCGCGGGTACGGATGTGCCTGCGGCGCAACACGTTTTCGGGAGCTGCCGGTGTCGCCAGATAGAACGGACGGGCCATGGGAGCTCGCCAGTCCAGCAGTAGTGTCTCGTAATCGTTCTTGTCGTCGAGGATTCCGACACGGCCGATGTAACGCTCGGGGCGGTCGTCGACTTTCGGATCGAGGGTGTCCGGGTCGAGGTCGATGCGTCCGAAGCAGAGCCCGTTCTCGGCTGCGTCGTACTTGGCGATGTCCTCGGTGTACATCTGGTTGAAGGATTCGCGCTCGCTTCGGGCCTGCGGTGTTCCGCCGGTCTCGAGCAGCACGGCGCGAAGTCGGTTTGCTGCATACTCGCGCAGCGAATCGAGCTGCGCGTACAAGCGCGTCAGGTGCGCCTGTTCGAGGTCTTCCTCGATGGGTGCACCGGGATCGTTCGATGGGTGGCCGTCGTCCGGCAAAGGTTCTCCTCGGGAGTTCGGCCGAGGCGACGATATCGCCTCGAAATCAGCCAGAGCAGTCTACGCCGCAGAACGGCCCTGCCGCAGAACCGCGAGTTCTGGGACAGGGCCGTGCGCGCGAACGACGCCGAGCGTCGTGGGTAGACCTACTTCGCGTACTGCTGGAGCTTCTTGTCCAAGTTCTTCTGCGCCTTGGCAACTCGCTTCTCGAGCTTGGCCCGAGCCTGCTCGGTTGCCTTCTCGAGTTCCTTGTTCTGCTTCTCGGCCCGCTTACGAGCGCGCTTGCCGAGGGTGTCGACCCGATCCGACGCGATGTCGGCCCACGTGGCACCGCGCTTCTGAGCCTCTTCGGCCAGAACGGATCCCTTCTCGGCAGCGAGATCGGCGAGCTTTGCTCCGCGCTTCTGCGCCACCTCGGCCAGTTCACTGCGACGGTCGGCAGCGACGTCGACCAACTTCGAGCCCCGCTTCTGAGCGAGTTCGGCCCAATCCGAGCTGCGGTGCGCGGCCTTGTCGGCGAGCTTCGAGCCACGCTTCTGGGCTTCTTCGGCCAGATCGCTTCCGCGGTCGGCGGCAAGCTCGGCGAGCTTCGAGCCCCGCTTCTGGGCTTCCTCTGCCAGCTCCGAACCCTTGTCGGCGGCGATGTGAGCCCACCGGTTCAGAGCGGGCTGCGCGACCTCTGCCAGCTCCGAGCCCTTCTCCCCGGCGATGTCGGCGAACTTGGCCAGCTTCGGCTGTGCGGCGTCGGCGAGCTTGGCCAGCTTCGGCTGTGCGGCGTCGGCCAAGTCGGCACCGCGGCTCGCTGCGATCGAGGCAATTTCCTTGACGCGTTCCCCGGTGTCGTGAGTGGTGTGACCGGGCAGCGCAGAGACCACAGATTCCTGTGCGCGGCGTGCCGCCCGCTTGCTGCGCCACGCGACGGAGGGCTTGCCCTCGGTGTCGACGGCCGCGATCAGCAGTCCGCCGAGGAGGCTGAGGTTCTTGAAGAAGTGGATGCGTTGCGCAGCCTTGGTCTCCGGGTCGGTTTCGTTCCAGAACGCGTGTCCGGCCAGTGTCGTCGGAACGAGGCTTCCGGCCAGAGCGAGCGATGCGATACGCGGTGCCTTGCCGGTGGCCAACAGAATGCCGCCGGCGACCTGGATACCGCCGTTGATCCGAACCAACGTCTCGGGATCGGTCGGCACGTTCGCGGTGACTTCGTTCGGCAGAGCATCCTTGCTCTGCTCGATCAGCGGAGCGGCTGCCTTCGCCCTGCCGGCGGGATTACGAAGTGCATCGACGCCCCCGGAGATGAAAATCGTAGACATCAGCGGACGGGCGATACGGCGGACCAGCATTGACAGCCTCCTGCGTAGTTTCTCGTGTCATGGCGGTTGTACGTGCGGACTCGCACCGAAAGTAGTTCGAAATCACCGGTGCGTGCACTTTTGTCACACTCTTCATACCCCGTGTTTCACGGTCTCAAGCACGTGCGGCGTCACCAGCCGCGTTCGCGCCATTCCGCCAGGTGCGGCCGCTCGTCACCGAGAGTGGTGTCCTTGCCGTGCCCGGGGTAGACGACGGTGTCGTCGGCGAAACGGTCGAACAATTTGGCGCTCACGTCGTCGAGCAGGTGGGTGAAGTCCTCGGGGCCGTTGGTTTTGCCGACGCCGCCGGGGAACAGGGAATCACCGGTGAAGAGGTGCGTCGTCTTGCCCTCGGTGTCGGTCAGCACGAGTGCTATCGAGCCCGGAGTGTGACCGGTCAGATGCACCACATCGAACGTGAGCTCGCCCACCGACACCGTGTCGTGGTCGGCAAGAAAACGGTCCGGAGCTACCGGCAGCGGTTCTGCATCCAGCTCGTGGGCCGCGGTGGGGGAGTCGGTGCCACCGGCGATATCGGCCAGCGCCTGCCAGTGGTCGGCATGCTGATGTGTGGTGACGATCAGAGACAGCGTCGGTGCGTTCTCGTCGAGAAGCAGTGAGATGCGGTCGGCCTCGTTGGCGGCGTCTATCAGCAGGGAATGTCCCGTTGCGGAACAGACGACCAGGTAGGTGTTGTTGTCCATGGGGCCGACCGACATCTTGGTGATCGTGGCTCCGGGGATCGTCCGCCGCTGCGGGGGTGAACCCTGTGCAACGACGCCGGTGTAATTGTCGTCGATGACCATGAGGTGCTCGTCCATTTCGAGGACGCTACCGTCGGCAGCAACGACGGGAGCGCCGGGGTCACGCTCGTGGAAAAGTGTGTCGGTACCTGGACCTACCATTGCTACGAGGTGAGGTTCGTCCCTCACCTCGACAGGTTTTCGACGTGGAGTCCTCGGCTACACGGCGTGTGATCGGTGCATCGGCACCACGCGTCATCATCGACTCGACGTCGGACAATGCTGCGTCGAGCAGCAACACGGCTCGACGTGCTCGTGAGAAAAGAAGGGAACACAGTGGCGGATCGCCTGATAGTGCGAGGTGCACGGGAGCACAACTTGAGGGGGGTCGATATCGACCTGCCCCGGGACGCGCTGATCGTGTTCACCGGTTTGTCCGGTTCGGGCAAGTCGTCTCTCGCCTTCGACACGATCTTCGCCGAAGGCCAGCGTCGCTACGTGGAGTCGCTGTCCGCATACGCACGGCAGTTCCTCGGGCAGATGGACAAGCCCGACGTCGACTTCATCGAAGGCCTGTCGCCCGCGGTCTCGATCGACCAGAAGTCGACCAACCGCAACCCACGCTCCACCGTGGGCACCATCACCGAGGTCTACGACTACCTACGGTTGCTCTACGCCAGGGCGGGCACTGCGCACTGCCCGGTGTGCGGCGAGCAGATCGCCAAGCAGACCCCACAGCAGATCGTCGATCAGGTTCTCGACATGGAGGAGGGCCTCAAATTCCAGGTCCTCGCGCCGGTGGTCCGAACCCGTAAGGGCGAGTTCGTCGACCTGTTCGACTCGCTCAACACCCAGGGCTACTCACGTGTGCGCGTCGACGGTGTCGTCCACCAGCTCAGCAGCCCGCCGGTCTTGAAGAAGCAGGAAAAACACGACATCGAGGTCGTTGTCGACCGACTCACCGTCAAGTCCAGCTCGAAGCAGCGGCTCACCGACTCGGTGGAGACCGCACTGCGGCTCGCGGACGGCATCGTGGTTCTCGACTTCGTCGACCGTGAGGAGAACGCCCCCGATCGGGAGCGTCGTTTCTCGGAGAAGCTCGCGTGCCCCAACGGCCACCCGCTGTCCATCGACGACCTCGAACCGCGATCGTTCTCGTTCAACTCGCCTTACGGTGCCTGCCCCGACTGTGTCGGGCTCGGCGTGCGCAAGGAGGTCGATCCCGAGCTGGTGGTGCCCGACGGTGATCTGAGTCTGGCCGACGGTGCCATCGCGCCCTGGTCGATGGGCCAGACGTCGGAGTACTTCGGTCGCTTGCTGTCCGGACTCGCCGACGCCATGGGCTTCGATCTGCACGCTCCGTGGAACAAGCTGCCGGCGAAGGTCAAGCGAGCTGTCCTGGAGGGCAGCGACCACCAGGTGCACGTGAAGTACAAGAACCGGTACGGCCGCACCCGGTCGTACTACGCCGAGTTCGAGGGCGTCATGCCCTTCCTGCACCGCCGCCTCGAGCAGACCGAATCCGAACAGATGAAGGAACGCTACGACGGCTACATGCGCGACGTTCCGTGTCCTACCTGCAACGGAGCCAGGCTGCGTCCGGAAATTCTGTCGGTCACCATCGCGGCAGGTGATTTCGGGCCGAAGTCGATCGCCGAGGTGTGTGAACTCTCCATCGCCGATACGGCCGACTTCCTCAACAGTCTCACTCTGGGGCGACGCGAGGAAGCGATTGCGGGCCAGGTCCTCAAGGAGGTTCAGGCTCGACTCGGCTTCCTGCTGGACGTGGGTCTCGAATACCTGTCGTTGGCGCGCACCGCGGGCTCGCTCTCCGGCGGCGAGGCCCAACGTATCCGGCTCGCCACGCAGATCGGCTCCGGCCTCGTCGGCGTGCTCTACGTACTGGACGAGCCGTCCATCGGACTGCATCAACGGGACAACCGCCGGCTCATCGACACCCTGACGCGACTGCGCGATCTCGGCAACACGTTGATCGTCGTCGAGCACGACGAGGACACCATCCGTACCTCGGACTGGGTCGTCGATATCGGACCGTTGGCCGGTGAGCACGGCGGACGCGTCGTGCACAGCGGCTCCTACGCGGACCTGCTGACCAACGACGAATCGCTCACGGGTGCATATCTGTCGGGTCGCATGGAGATCCCGTTGCCGGACACCCGCCGGGTGGTCGACAAGAAGCGACAGGTCACCGTCGTGGGTGCCCGTGAACACAACCTCCAGGGAATCGACGTCAGCTTCCCCCTCGGTGTTCTGACGTCGGTCACCGGTGTCTCCGGCTCGGGCAAGTCGACTCTGGTCAACGACATCCTGGCGACCGTGATGGCCAACAAGCTCAACGGTGCCCGGCAGGTTCCCGGTCGGCACACCCGGATCAACGGTCTCGACCAACTGGACAAGCTGGTTCGCGTCGACCAGTCACCGATCGGCCGCACGCCCCGGTCCAACGCCGCGACGTACACCGGGGTGTTCGACAAGATCCGTACGTTGTTCGCGGCCACCACCGAGGCCAAGGTTCGTGGGTATCAGCCCGGGCGATTCTCGTTCAACGTCAAGGGCGGTCGGTGCGAGGCATGCTCGGGAGACGGCACGTTGAAGATCGAGATGAACTTCCTGCCCGACGTCTACGTCCCCTGCGAGGTGTGCGAAGGCGCTCGCTACAACCGCGAGACGCTCGAAGTGCACTACAAGGGCAAGACCATCGCCGAGGTCCTGGACATGCCGATCGAGGAGGCTGCCGACTTCTTCGAGGCCATCACGTCTATTCACCGGTACCTCAAGACACTCGTCGAGGTCGGCCTCGGTTACGTCCGCCTGGGTCAACCGGCGACGACACTGTCCGGCGGCGAAGCTCAGCGTGTGAAACTCGCAGCCGAGTTGCAGAAGCGATCGACCGGCCGCACCGTCTACATTCTCGACGAGCCGACCACGGGCCTGCATTTCGAGGACATCCGGAAGTTGCTCGGCGTGGTGAACGGACTCGTCGACAAGGGGAACACCGTGATTGTCATCGAGCACAATCTCGATGTCATCAAGGTCTCCGACTGGGTCATCGACATGGGACCCGAAGGCGGTTCGGGCGGCGGAACGGTTGTGGCACAAGGTAATCCAGAATCCGTGGCAGCCGTACCCGAAAGCTACACTGGAAAATTCCTGCAGGAGGCACTCTCCCGCGAGGTAGTGGCGTCCACGCCGAAGGCGGCCCCGAAGAAGCGTCGGGCTCGTAAGGTCGCTGCGGTCTGACGCGAACACGTCGACGACGAAGCCGCATCCGGATTGCCGGATGCGGCTTCGTCGTCTGTGGGTTGGGTGGGGTGCGCTCGTTCAGTGCACCGGGCCGGTGTACTTCTCACCGGGGCCGAGTCCTGGCTCGTCCGGGTGTGCTGAGGCTTCCCGGAACGCGCGTTGCAGTGCCTGGAGGCCGTCGCGAATCGGTCCAGCGTGGGGACCGAGGTACTCGACCGACGCGGTGACCAAGCCGGCGAGTGCGGTGATGACGCGTCGGGCCTCGTCGAGATCGAGGTAGGGGCTCTCCGCGGGATCGGGCTCGGATAGACCCAGCTTCTCGGCCGCGGAACTCATCAGCATCACCGCTGCACGGCTGATGACCTCGACCGCGGGAACCTCGGCGAGTTCCCGGACTTCTTGCTCGATACCGGTGGGGTCGGTGCCTGCGGGATCGGCGGGCGTGGATGAACTGGTCATACCTACGAGAATCCCACGCCGCGGGTGCCGTCGGTCGGATCGGGTGTCGACTCGGCTTCATCGACCGGTGCGATTGTCGGTTTCGGCATTCTGCTGGTAGTCTGACTCGACGACCGTCTTCGGCGTGCGCTCCTCGATGGAGTTCACCGCATGGAGGCAGCAAGTGGAGCCCGACTCCCACCGGTATGTGATCCGAATGGATCGCTTCCGGTCCGGTCGCACGAAGGTATCCCAATCGGGATTCCACAGTGCTTCCTCCTCGTGAGGAGACTGTACGACGCGCTATGTCGTACGGATCGACCGGTCGACATCGGGCCCTGCTGTCGGTACTGACCGGCTGCAGGGTTTTTTCGTTTTCGGTGTTGGTTCGCCGAGCGTGATGTCGAGGTTCGAGGGCGACGGGCTGTGTAAGTGGCAGGCGGTCGGGTTACACACCACACCGCACTACCTAGGAGGCCCCATCAGCACTGAGACCCGCATCAACGATCGCATCCGAGTTCCCGAGGTCCGTCTTGTCGGACCAGGCGGTGAACAGGTGGGGATCGTGCGTGTTGAAGATGCACTCCGCTTGGCTCTCGAAGCCGACCTCGATCTTGTCGAAGTAGCTCCCGACGCACGTCCGCCGGTCTGCAAGATCATGGACTACGGGAAGTTCAAGTACGAGGCTGCGCAGAAGGCGCGCGAATCGCGCAAGAACCAGACGCTCACCGTCATCAAGGAGCAGAAGCTCCGCCCCAAGATCGACGCGCACGACTACGAGACCAAGAAGCGCAACGTGGTTCGCTTCCTCGAAGCCGGCTCGAAGGTCAAGGTCACCATCATGTTCCGTGGTCGCGAGCAGTCGCGCCCCGAGCTGGGTTTCCGTTTGTTGCAGCGCCTGGGAGCCGACGTCGCGGAACTCGGTTTCGTGGAAACGTCGGCCAAGCAGGACGGCCGCAACATGACCATGGTCCTGGCTCCGCACAAGGGTGCCAAGACCCGCGTGAAGGCTCAGGAAAGCGCTGCCGCGCCGCCTGCGCAACGCGCACCGGCCCCCGCGCCGGAACAGCCCGCCGCAGCAGCTCCGGCTGCCGAGGCACCGGCCGCAGCAGCTCCGGCTACTCCGGCTCAGACCAACTGAGCTTCGCGCTCTACCAGTAAGACAGTCCCGCACCCGCCTCGGTGCGCAGTCCGTTCCGAGGCGCTGCGTGGCTGTGCCATGCACCACCGAAGAGCTAATACAGAACAGAGGATTTCATGCCCAAGCAGAAGACGCACAGTGGTGCCAAGAAGCGATTCAAGGTGTCCGGCAGCGGCAAGATCCTGCGCCAGAAGGCCGGCCGTCGCCACCTGCTCGAGCACAAGCCCACCAAGGTGACTCGTCGCCTCGATGGTGTCGCCGTTGTCAAGAAGGCCGACGTGCCTCGGATCAAGCGCCTGCTCGGCATCTGATCCGGCTCGCCGCCGACTGATTTCGGTCGGCTTCATCCCATTACCATTCGGGGTTTCACACGCCCCCAGATCGACAGGATTCACCAGTGGCACGCGTAAAAAGGGCCGTCAACGCCCAGAAGAAGCGCCGTTCGATTCTCGAAGCGTCCAAGGGCTACCGCGGACAGCGCTCACGTCTGTACACCAAGGCCAAGGAGCAGCAGCTCCACTCGCTCACCTACGCGTACCGGGACCGCCGCGCGCGCAAGGGTGACTTCCGCAAGCTGTGGATCACGCGTATCAACGCTGCAGCGCGGGCCAACGACATCACCTACAACCGCTTCGTCCAGGGCCTGAAGGCCGCGGGCGTCGAGGTGGACCGCAAGATCCTCGCCGAGCTCGCTGTGTCCGATGCCGAGGCATTCGCCGGCTTGGTCGCCATCGCCAAGGCTGCATTGCCTGCCGATGTCAACGCTCCTGCTGGAGAAGCAGCCTGAGCGAGTCGCCGCACGACGATTCAACTCCGAAACGACCCGTGGATTCGCTGACCGAGCGAACTCCGCGGGTCGTTTCGGCCGTCAAGCTCGCTCGCGCTGCAGAGCGCAAGAAGACGGGACTGTTCCTTGCCGAGGGCTTCAACGCTGTGTCCGAGGCTGCTCGGTTCGGGTCGGTCCGCGAGCTGTTCTTCACCGCGGATGCCCTCGACCGACACGAGAGCCTCATCGCCTCCATCGAGGCCGGTGGCGCACGGGTGTTTCCGATCACCGATCGTGCCGCGAAGGCATTGTCGGACACCGTCACCCCGCAGGGTCTGATCGCAGTCACCGAGTTGGTCGACGTCCCGATCGACCGTGCGTTGGCAGGAACACCGCGGCTGGTGGCCGTTCCGGTGCAAATGGCCGAGCCTGGTAATGCCGGCACGATCATTCGTGTTGCCGATGCCGCCGGGGCCGATTCGGTGGTCCTGCTCGGCGACTCCGTCGACCCGCACAACGGCAAATGCGTGCGGGCCTCGGCCGGCAGCGTCTTCCATCTTCCCATTGCGCGGGAGCGCTCGATCGAAGACGGTATCGACGCACTGCGCCGTGCCGGCCTGACGGTCGTGGCGACTGCCGCCGACGGCGAAGTCGACTTGGACGACGCAGACGAGCTGCTCCAGCAGCCGACTGCGTGGTTGTTCGGCAACGAGGCCCACGGTTTGTCCCTCCCCGTTGCCCAAGCTGCCGATCACCGGATCAGAATTCCCATCCACGGTCGGGCGGAGAGTCTGAACCTGGCGACCGCCGCGGCACTGTGCCTCTACGCGAGCGCCCGTGTTCGACGACGGTCGGCGAACCCGTGAATACGGTCGCCTAGGATCGTTACCACTCTGCTTCGTGCAGACCGACCATTATTCGAGGAGTGCATCTGTCGTGGCGAAGAAAGAGTCCGGGCCCGAGCCGGTAGATCCGAGCGTTCTCGAAGAGTCCGCACTCGACGCTGCGGTGGACTCGGCCGAGCAGGCGTTCGCCGACGCGTCGGACCTCGATGCGCTCACGAAGGTCAAAATCGATCACGTGGGTGGAAAGGCGCCACTGGCGTTGGCTCAGCGCGCCCTCGGAGCTCTACCCGGTGACCAGAAGGCGGACGCGGGCAAGCGCGTCAAGGTGGCACGAGACCGGGTGCAGAAGTCCTTCGACGAGCGCCGCGCAGTGCTGTCGGCGGAGCGCGATGCAGCGATTCTCGTGGCCGAGACGATCGACGTGACGTTGCCGACCGACAGGGCACCCGTCGGAGCGCGCCATCCCATCACGATCATCTCGGAGCAGGTCGCCGATGTCTTCGTCGGTATGGGCTGGGAGGTCGAAGAAGGCCCCGAGGTGGAAACCGAGCACTTCAACTTCGACGCGTTGAACTTCCTGCCCGATCACCCGGCTCGCACGATGCAGGACACGTTCCACATCGCACCGGAGGGCTCGCGGCAGGTACTGCGTACACACACGTCGCCGGTGCAGGTGCGGTCGATGCTCTCCCGCGACGTACCGATCTACGTCGTCTGCCCTGGCCGAACGTTCCGTACCGACGAGCTCGATACGACGCACACTCCGGTCTTCCATCAGGTCGAGGGGCTCGCGATCGACAAGGGCCTGACGATGGCGCATCTGCGCGGAACGTTGGACGCGTTCGCGCAGGCTCTGTTCGGCAGCGATACGCGCACTCGGATGCGGCCCAACTACTTTCCGTTCACCGAGCCCTCCGCCGAGGTCGATGTGTGGTTCCCGAAGAAGAAGGGTGGAGCCGGTTGGGTCGAATGGGGTGGCTGCGGAATGGTCAACCCGAAGGTGTTGCAGGCCAGCGGCATCGACCCGGAGGTGTACACCGGTTTCGCGTTCGGCATGGGTCTCGAGCGAACTCTGCAGTTCCGCAACGACATCCCGGACATGCGGGACATCGTCGAGGGAGACATCAGGTTCACTCTGCCCTTCGGTGTTCAGGCCTGACGCGGCCACTCTCCAGCCCCACTTCATCTCGGATACAAGAAAGAGCTGAGCACACGTGCGAGTCCCACATTCCTGGTTGACCGAGGTCCTGCACGCGGGTACTCCCGACTGGTCCGTCTCGCCCGACGAGCTCGACGCGGGTTTCGTACGCGTCGGTTTCGAGGTCGAGGAGCTGGTCTCGTTGGACAACGTGACGGGGCCCCTCGTGGTGGGTCGGGTCGAGTCGATCGAGGAACTGACCGAATTCAAGAAGCCCATTCGGTTCTGCCTCGTGAACGTGGGGGCCGACGAGCCGCAGGAGATCGTCTGCGGTGCACGCAATTTCGCCGAGGGTGACCTGATCGTCGCGGCGCTGCCCGGCAGCGTTCTGCCCGGCGGGTTCGCCATCGCGTCGCGCAAGACCTACGGCCGCAACTCCAACGGGATGATCTGCTCGACGCTCGAGCTCGGTCTCGGCCGGGACCACTCCGGCATCATGGTGCTACCGGAAGGGACTGCGCAGCCCGGCGACGATGCCAAAGTCGTTCTGGGTCTCGATGATTCGGTGATCGAGCTGAACGTGACACCGGATCGCGGGTACGCCTTCTCGGTGCGCGGCCTGGCCCGTGAGTTGGCGTGCAGCTTCGATCTTCCGTATGTGGATCCGGCGCGCACGATGCCCACCGAGGTCACCGGTGACGCCTGGCCCGTGACGGTCGAGCCCGAGTCCGGTGCTTCTCGGTTCGCTCTGCGCAAGGTCGTGGGTATCGATCCCGCTGCCGTCACTCCCTGGTGGATGCAGCGGAGATTGCTGCTGGCCGGGGTGCGACCGATCTCGGCGGCGGTGGACGTGACCAACTACGTGCTCCACGAGCTCGGCCAGCCGTTGCATGCTTTCGACGCGAGCAAGCTCGACGGTGATCTCGTCGTGCGGCGCGCGAATGCTGGGGAGACGCTCACGACGCTCGACGGCGTCGAGCGGTCGCTCGATGCGGAAGACGTGGTCATCGCCGACGGAACGGGAGCCATCTCGTTGGCCGGCGTCATGGGCGGGGCGTCAACCGAGGTCGACGACTCGACCAGCGATGTCGTTCTCGAAGCAGCATCGTTCGATCCGCTCGCGGTGTTCCGAACCGGCCGTCGCCACAAGCTGTCGAGCGAGGCGAGCAAACGTTTCGAGCGGACTGTGGATTCGGCGCTCCCGGTTGCGGCGCTCGATCGGGCCGCACAGTTGCTCGTCGAGATCGCCGGTGGACGTATCGAACCGGTGCTGACCGACATCGGCGAGGCTGCCCGTTTCCCGTCGGTGACGATGGACTTCGACCTGCCCGATCGGATCGCGGGTGTGCAGTACCCCGACGGGACCGCTGCTCGACGGCTCACTCAGATCGGATGCACCGTCGAGGTGGATGTCGACGGTGGCGGCCACGGACAACTGGTCGTCGATCCTCCCTCGTGGCGACCCGACTTGGTGCAGCGCGCCGATCTGGTCGAAGAGGTGCTGCGGCTCGAAGGGCTCGAGAAGATCCCGTCGATTCTGCCGTCCGCTCCCGGTGGGCGCGGCCTCACCGCCGAGCAGAAGCGTCGGCGGGCAGTCGGCAAGGCCCTTGCGTTCGCCGGCTATGTCGAAGTTCTTCCGCCGGTGTTCCTGCCCAAGGGAATCTTCGACACGTGGGGCCTCGACGCGGACGACCCGCGCCGAGCGACGACGTCGGTGTTGAACCCGCTCGAGGCCGACCGCCCCGAGCTTGCGACGACTGTGCTTCCCGGTCTGCTCGAAATGCTGAGCAGGAACATCGCGCGCGGTCAGCGGGACGTGTCGTTGTTCGGAATCGCCCAGGTCGTTCTCCGGCACGACGCGACCGCTGCGGTGGACGCGTTGCCGGTCGATCGGCGACCGACCGACGATCAGATCGCGATGCTCCGTGGGTCCCTCCCCGCACAGCCGGTACACGTGGGCGTGGTGCTCGCCGGTCAGCGTGAGCCGTCCGGGCCCTGGGGACCGGGCCGAGCAGCCGAGGCCGCAGACGCGTTCGCCGCTGTGCGCACGGTTGCCGCGGCGTCCGGCGTGCACGTCGATCTTCGTGCAGCACACCACCTTCCCTGGCATCCGGGCCGGTGCGCCGAGGTTCTTCTCGGCGGTGAGGTCGTCGGGCACGCAGGCGAACTGCATCCGGCCGTGCTCGAGCGAGCCGGTTTGCCGCCGCGTACGTGTGCGGTGGAGCTGAGTTTGAGCGCTCTGCCCGTCGTCGAATCGCTTCCGGCCCCCGAGGTATCCCCATACCCGGCCGTGTTGCAGGACGTCGCTGTCGTGGTCGACGCGTCCGTGCCCGCTGCGTCCGTCGAGGCTGCGCTGACGATCGGCGGTGGAGAACTGCTCGAGTCCATCCGACTGTTCGACGTCTACGAGGGTGAGCAGGTCGGCGAGGGGCGTAAGTCGTTGGCGTTCGCCCTCCGGTTCCGCGGTTCGGACGGAACCCTGACCGAGGATCAGGCGACGGCGGCTCGCGACGCAGCCGTGGCGGCGGCATCCACAGCGGTCGGTGCCCAGCTGCGCAGCTGAACCGTCGACGGCGCGGCTAGTGTTGTGCGTAGCGTGGTGTCATGACGGGCACGACGACGGGAGCAGCCGATGAGTGAATCCGACACGCAGGCCACGGCCTCGGATCTGCAGTTGTTGAACGAGGTTCTCGCGGCGGTGGCCGGCCGACCTCGGTTGGCTCCGGTGGCAGCGGCGGCATCCGCTCTGGCGGCCGAGTTGGGGACGGCGGAACCCGAGCCCGCCGGTCCGGATCGCGGCGTCCCGCCGGGAACCGTTCCCGATGTGGATGTTCCGCAGGTGACGAAACCTCGTATCGACCAGCCGCTCGGCGATCCACCACCGGGAGCTCCGTTGGGCGGAACGGTGCCGGGCGTCATCGATGCGGAATTGGTCGACGACCTTCCCGTCGGCGGGGGTGGGGGTTATGTCGGCGGTGCGACTACGGGCGAGTTCACCGACTCCGGGGTGCCGACCTGGGATGGGGTGCGAGAGAAGGTGGAGCATCGCTCGGGTACGGCTGTCGGGGCGGAGGAGCTGGACCGGGAATCGAGAGCCGGTCAGGACCTGGACAAACAGTGGAACGATCGGCAGGAAGCCGGCCGAAAGAAGCTCGACGAAATTCGTAGATCGATGGGTAGCAGCTAGCGTTTCCGGCCCGCCGATGAATGAGCTTGCATGATGCTGCATAATAAACCGCATGACTATTTCGGAGGCAACGCCGAAGCGCATCGCGGTGGCGGGTGCCAGTGGCTACGCCGGTGGTGAGATCCTTCGCCTGCTGCTCGGCCACCCAGCTGTTCGCGACGGCTCGTTGGTCATCGGAGCGCTGACTGCGGGTGGCAATGCAGGCGCGACACTGGGTGAGTTCCATCCCCACCTGTTGCCGCTTGCCGACCGTGTGCTCGGCCCCACGACGGTCGACGAACTTGCCGGACACGACGTGATCTTCCTCGGGTTGCCGCACGGTAAATCCGCCGAACTCGCGCTCCAGTTGCCCGAATCCGTGGTGATCATCGACTGCGGTGCCGATTTCCGCCTCAACGACTCGGCAGCCTGGGAGAAGTACTACAAGTCCCCGCATGCGGGGACTTGGCCGTACGGGCTCCCGGAGCTACCGGGGCACCGCGAGCTCCTGGTCGGGGCCACGCGTATCGCCGTGCCCGGGTGCTATCCGACGGTGTCGAGCCTAGCCCTGGCCCCGGCAGTTGCCGCCGGAATCATCGAGCCACGGGTCAACATCGTTGCGGTCACCGGCACGTCCGGTGCGGGCCGGGCACCCAAGGCCGACCTGCTGGGCTCCGAGGTGATGGGCTCGGTTCGCGCATACGCGGTAGCAGGCGCGCACCGGCACACTCCCGAGATCGTGCAGAACCTGTCGGCTGTGGCCGGAACCGACGTGTCGGTGTCGTTCACTCCGGTACTCGCGCCGATGCCGCGTGGCATTCTGGCCACCTGTACGGCCGTGACCACCGCTACCGAGGCTCAGGCCGTCGAGGTGTACGAGAAGGCCTATGCCGCAGAGCCTTTCGTTCATGTTCTTCCGGCCGGGCGGCTGCCGCAGACCGGTTCGGTCATCGGATCGAACGCCGTGCAGATGAGTGTGTCCGTCGATGCAGACGCCGGCTTGCTGGTGGTCATCGCGGCCATCGACAACCTGGCCAAGGGAACAGCCGGTGCAGCAGTGCAATCGATGAATCTGGCGTTGGGAATCGACGAGACCGACGGTCTCTCTACCGTAGGAGTTGCTCCATGACCGGCCTGAAGAGCGAGACGGATACGGTCGCCTCGATCGCGGGGAAGCTCGTGCGTTCCCAGGGCGTGACGTCTCCCGCCGGATTCCGTGCGGCCGGGATTCCCGCGCGTATCAAGGCAAGTGGCAGGTCCGATCTGGCTCTGGTGTTCAACGAGGGCCCGGACTTCACGGCAGCGGGCGTCTTCACCCGCAACAAGGTCAAGGCCGCGCCGGTGCTGTGGTCGCAGCAGGTGCTCACCACCGGTCGGCTTCGCGCGGTGGTGTTGAACTCGGGCGGTGCCAACGCTTGTACCGGTGCACCCGGTTTCCAGGACGCGCATCGGACGGCCGAGGAGGTCGCGTCCGTGTTGAGCAACTGGGGTTCGGAAACAGGGGCCATCGAGGTTGCCGTGTGCTCGACAGGTCTCATCGGCGATCGGTTGCCGATGGACAAGCTGTTGCCGGGGGTGACCGAGGTGGTGCACGAACTGGCCGGCGGTATCTCCGGTGGCACCGATGCCGCTTACGCGATCATGACCACCGATACCGTTCCGAAGCAGGCCGCGATTCATCACGCAGACAAGTGGAATGTCGGTGGCATGGCCAAGGGCGCGGGCATGCTCGCACCCTCGCTGGCCACGATGCTCAGTGTCATCACCACCGACGCCGTCGCGACCGCGGAGCAGCTCGACACCGCGCTTCGTGCGGCCACCCGGTTGTCCTACGACCGACTCGACGTCGACGGCGCATCCTCCACGAACGACACGGTACTGCTGCTCTCCTCCGGGGCGAGCGGTGTGAGCCCGTCGCAGGAGGACCTCGACGCTGCTGTTCTGGCGGTATGCGACGACCTCGCCGATCAGATGATGGCCGATGCCGAGGGCGTCACGAAGCGAGTGAAGATCACCGTCTCCGGTGCAGTATCCGAGGACGAGGCTCTCGTCGGTGCGAGGACGGTCGCCAGGGACAGTCTCACCAAGACGGCCCTATTCGGTTCGGACCCCAACTGGGGCCGTGTACTCGCGGCGATCGGTATTGCTCCGATCGAACTCGATCCGGATCGGATTGCTGTGTCGTTCAACGGCAATCCGGTGTGCATCGACGGCGTCGGCGCTCCGGGTGCGCGCGAGGTCGACCTGTCGGGAGTCGATATCGCCGTGACCATCGACCTCGGACTCGGGTCCGGTACGGCCACGATCAGAACGACGGATCTCTCCCACGCCTACGTCGAAGAGAACTCGGCGTACTCGTCATGACTGCTGCTGCAACGCAATTGACGGCAGCGCAGAAGGCGTTCACGCTCGCCGAGGCGCTGCCCTGGCTCCAGCGCTTCTCGGGCAAGATCGTCGTAGTGAAGTACGGCGGGAACGCCATGATCGACGACGATCTCAAACGAGCGTTCGCCGCCGACATGGTGTTTCTACGCACCGTCGGAATTCACCCCGTCGTCGTGCACGGCGGAGGCCCGCAGATTTCGGCCATGCTCACCAGGCTGGGCCTGACGGGTGAGTTCCGCGGCGGATTTCGGGTCACCACACCGGAAGTCATGGACATCGTTCGGATGGTGCTGTTCGGGCAGGTCGGCCGTGAACTCGTCGGCTTGATCAACAGTCACGGGCCGTATGCCGTCGGAATCTCGGGGGAGGACGCACACCTGTTCACCGCGACGCGTCGTTCGGTCCTGGTCGACGGCGTCGATACCGATATCGGTCTGGTGGGCGACGTCACCTCGGTAGATCCGAAGGCGATCTTCGATCTGATTGCCGCAGGCCGCATTCCGGTGGTCTCCACCATCGCACCCGACAGTGACGGCGTGGTGCACAACATCAACGCCGATACCGCTGCTGCTGCTCTCGCCAGTGCGATCGGGGCAGAGAAGTTGGTCGTGCTCACCGATGTCGAGGGTCTCTACACGGCGTGGCCCGATCGCAGTTCCCTGACCTCTCGAATCGACGCGTCGGAACTCGACGCATTGCTGCCCACGCTCGATGCGGGAATGGTTCCGAAGATGGAAGCGTGCCTGCGGGCCGTTCGTGCCGGTGTGCCGTCGGCGCACGTCATCGACGGTCGCGTCGAACATTCGGTTCTGGTGGAGCTGTTCACCGGAGAGGGGATCGGCACCATGGTCACCCCCGATCACTCGTCTACGTCAGGAGTCACGTCATGACCGGCACGCAGTCCACGGTCGATCTACAGCAGCGGTGGTCCACGTCGCTGATGGACAACTACGGTGTGCCGCGCGTAGCGCTCGTCCGAGGCGAAGGCGCTGTGGTGACCGACGCCGACGGCAAGCAGTACCTCGACCTGCTGGCCGGTATCGCCGTCAATATCCTGGGCCACGCTCATCCTGCGGTGATCGAGGCGGTCACTGCTCAGCTCTCCACTCTGGGTCATACGTCGAATCTGTATGCGACGGAACCGGGTATCGAACTGGCCGAGCAATTGCTCGCACATCTGGGTGCGGGTGCGACGGGACGAGTGTTCTTCTGCAACTCGGGTACCGAGGCCAACGAGGCGGCGTTCAAGATCGCGCGTCTGACCGGTCGTCCCCACATCATTGCCGCCGAGAAGGCCTTTCACGGACGGACGATGGGTGCACTGGCGCTCACCGGACAAGCCGACAAGCGAATTCCGTTCGAACCCATGCCTGCCGGTGTCCAGCACGTGCCCTACGGAGACATCGCCGCGCTCGAGGCAGCCGTCGATTCCGACACCGCCGCAGTGTTTCTCGAACCCATCATGGGGGAGGGCGGCGTGGTCGTTCCTCCCGACGGGTATCTCGTTGCCGCACGTGAGATCACGGCGAAGCACGGCGCGCTGTTGGTCCTCGACGAGGTGCAGACCGGTATCGGCCGCACGGGCTGGTTCTACGCCCACCAGTCGGTCGGCATCGTGCCCGACGTGATCACCTTGGCCAAAGGACTGGGCGGGGGTCTGCCCATCGGAGCCTGCATCGGTATCGGGGCGGCGGGGGAGTTGTTGCATCCGGGCAAGCACGGCACCACCTTCGGCGGCAACCCGGTCTGCGCCGCTGCTGCGTTGGCTGTGTTGCGGACCATTGCCGCCGACGACCTCGTTTCGCACGCCGACAGTCTCGGCAAGACCATCGCTCATTCCATCGAGGCTCTCGAACACCCTCTCGTCAGCCATGTTCGGGGCTCCGGGCTTCTGCTCGGAGTGGTGCTCACGGCCGCAGTTGCGCCTGCGGCCGAGGCGGCGGCCCGTGACGCAGGCTTCCTGATCAATGCAGCGCAACCAGACGTATTGCGGCTCGCACCGCCGCTGATCATCACCGAAGAGCAGGCCGCGTCGTTCGTCTCGGCACTACCGGCAATTCTCGACGCAGCACAGGAGGCACACCAGCCATGACCGTTCAGCACTTCCTTCGCGACGACGACATCACCCCGCAGCAGCAGGGAGAAATCCTGGCGCTCGCGGCCGAGATCAAGCGGGCTCCGTTCTCCAAGCGGCCGCTCGAGGGGCCGAAGGGCGTCGGTGTGATCTTCGAGAAGAATTCCACCAGAACTCGGTTCTCGTTCGAGTTGGGCATTGCGCAGTTGGGCGGCCACGCCGTTGTGGTCACCGGAAGCGACACTCAACTGGGACGCGAGGAGACTCTGCAGGACACCGGCCGCGTGCTGTCCCGCTACGTCGAGGCGGTCGTCTGGCGTACGTTCGGCCAGAAGCGACTGGAGCAGATGGCAACGGGTGCAACGATTCCCATCGTCAATGCGCTGTCCAACGAATTCCATCCCTGCCAGGTCCTCGCCGATCTGCAGACGCTGATCGAGCACAAGGGAAACCTGACCGGGAGGACGCTGGCGTACTTCGGCGACGGTGCCAACAACATGGCACATTCGCTTCTCATCGGCGGAGTGACCGCGGGACTCGATGTCAGGATCGCCGCTCCGAAGGAATTCGCACCACTCGGTTACGTCCTCGATGCCGCACGTGCGCGCGCCGAGGAGACCGGAGCGTCCATCACGGTGACCGAAGACCCCGACGAGGCCGCCGACGGTGCCGACGTTCTCGTCACCGATACCTGGACATCGATGGGTCAGGAGAACGACGGACTCGATCGAGTCGCTCCGTTCCGGCCCTACCGCATCGACTCCGAGCTGCTGTCGAAGGCGAAATCCGATGCGGTCGTGCTGCATTGCCTTCCTGCCCACCGCGGCGAGGAAATCACCGACGAGGTGCTCGACGGTCCGCACAGTGTCGTCTGGGACGAGGCCGAGAACCGTCTGCACGCGCAGAAAGCACTACTGGTCTGGCTCCTCGAGCAGGCTCGGCGACCGTGAGTGACGACGTCACTGCGGTTCCGCTGACCGCGTCGACCCGCGCGGGCAGACAGGCGCGGATCATCGCGTTGCTGGCCACGCATCAGGTGCGCAGTCAACCGCAGCTGGCGTCGTTGCTCGCCGCCGAGGGGATCGACACCACCCAGGCGACGCTGTCGCGTGACCTCGAAGAGTTGGGTGCGGTGAAGTTGCGCGCTCCCGACGGCGGCGTCGGGGTGTACGTGGTCCCCGAGGACGGCAGCCCGGTGCGCGGGGTGTCGGGCGGAACCGACCGTCTCCTGCGGCTGTTGGGGGAGCTGTTGGTGTCCACCGATCACAGCGGAAACCAGGCAGTTCTGCGGACACCGCCCGGAGCTGCGCATTACCTGGCCAGCGCCCTCGATCGTGCTGCATTGCCGGAAGTCGTGGGAACGATCGCCGGGGACGACACGATCCTGCTCATCGCCCGTGAACCGACCACCGGCGGCGAGATCGCCGACAAGATAGAAAAGCTCGCTCGACGCGGAAACTGAGATCCGGTCACTCCGCACTGCACCACACGAACCACGAAGGAGCGTCATCACCATGGCCGAACGCGTCATCCTCGCCTACTCCGGCGGACTCGACACCTCTGTCGCCATCAGCTGGATCGGACGGGAGACCGGCAAGGAGGTCGTCGCTGTTGCCATCGACCTCGGCCAGGGCGGTGAGGACATGAATGTCGTCCGCCAGCGCGCATTGGACTGCGGCGCAGTCGAATCGGTCGTCGTCGACGCCAAGGACGAGTTCGCCGACGAGTACTGCCTGCCGACGGTGCAATCGAACGCGCTGTACATGGATCGGTATCCGTTGGTCTCGGCCATCAGCCGCCCGCTGATCGTCAAGCATCTGGTGGAGAACGCACGTGCGCACGGCGGAACCGTCGTCGCCCACGGGTGCACGGGCAAGGGCAACGATCAGGTCCGGTTCGAGGTCGGCTTCAACACGCTCGCTCCCGAGCTCGAAGTGCTGGCACCGGTACGCGATTACGCGTGGACCCGGGAGAAGGCGATCGCGTTCGCCGAGGAGAACGACATTCCGATCAACGTCACCACCAAGTCACCGTTCTCCATCGACCAGAACGTGTGGGGACGAGCAGTGGAGACCGGCTTCCTGGAAGATCTGTGGAACGCGCCGACGAAGGATGTGTACGACTACACCGAGGATCCGACGGTCAACTTCCAGGCACCCGACGAACTGATCCTCACGTTCGACAAGGGTCGCCCGGTCGCCATCGACGGCCGTCCGGTGTCGGTGCTCGGTGCGATTCAAGAACTCAACACCCGTGCGGGCGCTCAGGGTGTCGGCCGATTGGACGTCGTCGAGGATCGGCTCGTCGGCATCAAGAGCCGTGAAATCTACGAGGCTCCCGGTGCGATGGTCCTGATCCGTGCGCACGAAGAACTCGAGCACGTGACCCTCGAGCGCGAACTCGGCCGCTACAAGCGTCATACCGACCAGAAGTGGGCCGAGCTGGTCTACGACGGCCTGTGGTACTCGCCGCTCAAGGGTGCACTCGACACGTTCGTTCAGCACACGCAGGAACACGTCTCGGGCGACATCCGCTTGGTGCTGCACGCGGGCGGAATCATTGTCAACGGCCGTCGCAGCGGGGAGTCGTTGTACGACTTCAACCTCGCTACCTACGACGAGGGCGACACGTTCGACCAGTCCGCGGCCAAGGGATTCGTGCAGCTGCACGGGCTCTCCTCCAAGATCGCAGCGAAGCGGGACCTGGGCCTGTGACCACTTCGAGCAACGCACACGGAACCAACGAAGGCTCGCTGTGGGGCGGGCGCTTCGCCTCCGGCCCCGCGGCTGCCATGGCTGCCCTGAGCAAATCGACACACTTCGACTGGGTTCTCGCGCCCTACGACATCCGTGCGTCCATGGCGCACGCTCGGGTTCTGAACGGTGCCGGACTGCTGACCCCGCAGGACCTCGAGACCATGCTCGACGGTTTGCAGCGGCTGGCCGACGACGTGGCGTCCGGTGAGTTCGTCGCGGCCGAGTCGGACGAGGACGTGCACGGCGCCCTCGAACGCGGTTTGATCGACCGGGTCGGACCCGAGGTGGGTGGTCGCCTGCGCGCCGGCCGCTCACGCAACGATCAGGTCGCGACCCTGTTCCGGATGTGGTTGCGCGACGCCGTCCGTCGGGTGGCGGTCGGTGTTCTCGACGTCGTGGACGCATTGGCAACTCAGGCTGCGGCTCACCCCACCGCGGTCATGCCCGGCAAGACTCATTCACAGGCGGCGCAGCCGGTGTTGTTGGCGCATCATCTGCTCGCACATACCCATCCGCTGCTGCGTGATGTCCAGCGGTTCGCGGATTTCGACAGGCGAGCGGCGGTGTCGCCCTACGGTTCCGGCGCTCTGGCCGGCTCCTCGCTCGGTCTGAGCCCCGAGAAGATCGCCGCCGAACTCGGGTTCGATTCGTCCGCCGAGAACTCGATCGACGCCACGTCCTCGCGTGATTTCGCGGCGGAAGCCGCGTTCGTATTGGCGATGACGGCGGTGGACCTGTCTCGGTTCGCCGAGGAGGTCATCTCGTGGAGCACACCCGAATACGGTTACGTGACTCTTGCAGATGCATGGTCGACGGGCAGTTCGATCATGCCGCAGAAGAAGAATCCCGACGTCGCGGAGTTGACTCGTGGCAAGACGGGCCGCCTGATCGGAAATCTGACCGGCCTGTTGGCCACCCTCAAGGCACAACCCTTGGCGTACAACCGGGATCTTCAGGAAGACAAGGAGCCGGTCTTCGATTCGGTGGCTCAGCTGGAGTTGCTGCTCCCGGCACTCACCGGTTTGACGGCGACATTGGAGTTCCACACCGATCGCATGGCCGAACTCGCGCCGGCCGGGTTCACGCTCGCCACCGACATCGCCGAATGGATGGTGCGGCAAGGGATTGCGTTCCGGGTAGCTCACGAGGCAGCGGGAGCCTGCGTGCGCGCGGCGGAAGCGCGGGGCGTCGGGCTGGTGGATCTGACCGACGACGAGCTCGCGTCGATCGATCCGGCGCTCACTCCGGCGGTGCGCGAGGTGCTCACCGTGGAGGGCTCCATTTCCTCGCGTGATGCTCGCGGCGGCACCGCGGCGGTTCAGGTGGCGCACCAGCTCGGTGGTGTGCGGGCGACTGCGTCGACGTTGCGCGCGTGGGCCGAGGTGCCGGTGTTGCGGCACTAGTCGACATCCTCGCCGTATTCCACGAGTGTGATGTGAGAAGCTTTCGTCACGCGAAGACCGATGTCGGTCGTTCCGTCGGGGCCGAACGCAGGAGTGTATTTGTGGGACTGAATGCAGACGCGGTACGTGGTCCACTGCGGCGTGCTATCGCAACGGCCCAGAACGGCCTCGAGGTCATCCGGCTGGGTGGACTCGAGACCGAGGTCGATCCGTCGCCTTTCCGGGTGATGGACCGCGAGCCGATGTATCGGTTGCGGCGTTACTTCCCCGACGACGTTCCCGTGGACAGTCCTCCGGTGGTGCTGATTCCGCCGATGATGGTCTCCGCGGACGTGTACGACGTCACCACCGATCAAGGTGCGGCCGGCATTCTGCACGGCATGGGCATGGACCCGTGGGTGGTCGATTTCGGTTCGCCCGATACCGAAGAGGGCGGGTGGAGCCGTACTCTGGCCGATCACGTCGTCGCCATCAGCGAGGTCGTGGACAAGGTGCACGAGCACACCGGCCGCGACGTTCACCTCGGCGGGTATTCGCAGGGCGGCATGTTCTGCTACCAGGCTGCCGCCTATCGAGGTGGACGAAACCTGGCCAGCCTCATCACGTTCGGGGCTCCGGTCGACACCTTGGCCGGCTTGCCGTTGGGTATCCCGGCCGGTGTCGCTACTCGGGGCGCAGAGTTTCTCGCCGACCATGTATTCACGCGCTTGGCCGTGTCGGGGTGGATGGCGCGGACGGGATTTCAGCTACTCGACCCGGCGAAGACCGTGCGGTCTCGTTTGGATTTCCTGCGACAGTTGCACGATCGGGAAGCACTGTTGCCTCGGGAGCCGCAGCGCCGCTTCCTGGCGATGGACGGCTGGGTGGCGTGGTCCGGGCCCGCCGTGGCCGAGTTGCTCAAGCAGTTCGTCGTGCACAACCGCATGATGACCGGCGGCTTCGTCATCAAGGACAGGCTGTTGACGCTTGCCGAGTTGACGGTGCCGGTCTTGGCGTTCGTCGGCGAGGTGGACGACATCGGACAGCCGCTGGCGGTGCGCGGAATCCGGCGTGCCGCACCGCGTGCTCAGGTATTCGAAACGACCTTGCGTGCAGGACATTTCGGTCTCGTGGTGGGTAGCACGGCAGCTGCGCAGACATGGCCGACCACCGGAAACTGGATTCGGTGGCGCGAGAACCTCGGACCGAAGCCCGAGGCCGTGCGCGTCATGGAACACGAGGAGCACTCGGACAGCGACAGCGGAGTGTCGATCACCAACAGGCTCATTCACACCGCTGCCTCCATCGCCGAAGTGGGAGTCGGTGTAGGACGCGGACTGGCCTCGGCCGCGACCGGTGCCGTGCGCGGCACTCGTGAGATCTCGACCGAGGCCGTGCGCACCCTTCCGCGGCTGGCGCGGCTGGGGCAGATGCAGCCGCACAGTCGGGTCTCGTTGGGCCGCTTGATCGCTGAGCAGGGAAGAAAGTCCCCGCTCGGCGAGTGCTTCCTCTTCGACGACCGAGTGCACACCTACGATGCCGTCAACGTGCGTATCGACAACGTGGTTCGAGGTCTGATCAGTGTCGGTGTACGGCCGGCATCGCGCATCGGTGTGCTGATGGAGACCAGGCCGAGTGCCCTCGCCGCCATCGCAGCTCTCTCGCGCATCGGCGCTGTTCCGGTGTTGCTGCAGCCGGGTAGCGACCTCACTGCCGCGTTACGCACCGTGGACGTCGACACTGTGATCGCCGATCCGGAGAATGCCGCGGCGGCCGTTCCGGTCGCGCCCAACGTGCTGGTGCTCGGCGGCGGCGAGACGCGGCGGCTCGATGTTCCGGACGGCTACGAAGTGATCGACCTCGAAGCCATCGACCCCGACGCCGTCCGGCTACCGGCCTGGTTCGAGCCGGATCCCGGTCGCGCTCGCGAACTGGCGATGATTCTGTTCACCACCACCGACCGTGGTCTCGAACCGCGATACATCACCAACCATCGCTGGGCACTGTCCGCATTCGGTACCGCGACGACGGCTGCTCTCGGTCCCGGCGATACTGTGTATTGCCTTGCACCGCTCCATCATTCGGCGGGCATACTCGTGACTATCGGCGGCGCGCTTGCCGGCGGATCGAGGATCGCGCTCTCCCGTGGTCTCGATCCCGAGCGCTTCAGGGAAGAGGTGTACCGCTACGGCGTCACTGTCGTCAGCTACACCTGGACGATGATGCAGCAGATCGTCGACGACGGGCGCTTCCCGGTCGACACCGGTCACCCGGTTCGGCTGTTCATCGGCTCCGGTATGCCGGTGGGATTGTGGCGTCGCACCCTGGCGAAGTTCACCCCGGCGCGAGTGCTCGAGTTCTATGCCTCCACCGAGAACGACGTCATTCTGGCCAATGTCGCCGGGACGAAGATCGGCTCGAAGGGACGCCCTCTGCCCGGCAGTGCGCGAGTGGCTCTGGCGGCGTACGACCCGATCACCGGCCGACTCGAAGAGGACGACGACGGATTCGTGCGGCAGTGCCGCGACGACGAGATCGGGCTGCTCCTGGGCCGCCCGAGTGGTGACGGTGAAGCGACCAGCCATGTCATGCGTGGGGTCTTCGAGCCCACCGACGCGTGGATACCCACCGAGAACCTGTTCCGGCGTGATTCGGACGGCGATTACTGGCTCATCGATCGTAAGGACACCGTTGTTCGCTCGGCGCGGGGTCCGGTGTACACCCAGCCGATCGTCGACGCCGTCGGCGATCTCGATCAGGTCGGTTCGGCCGTGGTCTACGGGGTTCGTGTTGCCGTCGACGGGCCACGGTCGATCCGCATGGAAGCGTCGGCCACCGAGGTTGCCGTGTGTGCTGTCTCCCTGCAGCCGGAAGCGGTGATCACCGCTCGCGCTCTCACCGATGCCCTGGGAGTCCTGCTTCCGGACGAGCGCCCGGCGATCGTCCACGTTGTGTCCGACATCCCGGTCGGTCGCGCCTATCGACCCAACGCGTCTGCATTGAAACAGGCAGGAATTCCTACTCCGAGCGCACGATCGTGGTACTACGATC
Source organism: Rhodococcus sp. JG-3 (assembly GCF_000482405.1). Classification (NCBI taxonomy): domain Bacteria; kingdom Bacillati; phylum Actinomycetota; class Actinomycetes; order Mycobacteriales; family Nocardiaceae; genus Rhodococcus; species Rhodococcus sp. JG-3. The sequence continues at coordinate 3,546,783 of NZ_KI519398.1, read as the reverse complement.
CGGAGTCGAACAGCTACCGACGACTGACGAAAGCTGTTGTGGCAGAACGCTTCGTGGGACGTCAGGCCACCGCCGAGAAGTCTTCCTGACATGAAGGAACGGCCGGCGGCCCCGACGACGGAAACAATCGGCGTTCGGTAGCGTGAACGAAGACCATCACTCCGACTCGGTCGGAGCAGACAGAAGGACACCTGTGGCAATCGACTCGACACTGCTCTCCATCCTCGCGTGCCCTGTGGACAAGGGCCCGCTCCTGCTCGTCGAGGACGAATTGCTCTACAACCCGCGACTGCGTCGCGCATATCCGATAGAGAACGGCATTCCGGTGTTGCTCGCCGACGATGCGCGCGATGTCGACGACGCCGAGCACGAGTCGATTCTGGCGCGCGCCACGTCCTAGACCACCTCGTTCATGGTGTCCGCCGACGCAATGTCGCTGCCGCACCGGTCAGCGCTGCCACGGTGAACATCACGACCACGGCGATGTCGGCCCCCATGCGCTTGGTTGCATCGGGGTGGACGGATATCTCCTGCAGGGCGTCCACCAGGTAGCTCAGCGGCAGAAGGTTGCTGACTGCACCGAGCCAACTCGGCATCTGATCGCGGGCCACCAGGAGCCCGCAGAGGAAGAGCTGCGGGATCACGACGACCGGCATGAACTGGACCGCTTGAAATTCGGTACGTGCGAAAGCGCTGCACAACAGCCCGATCGCCACTCCGAGCATCGCCCCGAGTACCGCGATCACCAGAACCCACCCGATCGAGCCTTCGATGTCGAGCCCGAGCAATCCGAATGCGAGTGCGCACGCGAGCAGCGCCTGCCCTACAGCGGCGAGCGAGAACGCCGAGCCGTAACTCGCAAGCAGGTCCATCTTGGACATCGGTGTGGTCAGCAGGCGTTCGAGTGTTCCCGTGCTGCGTTCACGCTGCATCGAGATCGACGTGAGCAGAAACATGACGACGAACGGCAGAATGCCGAGCATCGTGATCGCAATTCGATCGAACGACGATTGTTGGTTCGGCGGAGCCGGGACGTCTCGGTACAGGAAATACAGCAACACAATCAGTAGAGACGGCACGAGCAGGACCATGGCCACCGATCGGTGATCGGCTCTGAGCTGGCGCAGGATTCGACCCGTACCCGCTGCGTAGATTCGTGCGTTCACGATGTCTGTTCCGTGGATCTGATGAGCGAGAGGAATGCGCGGTCGAGGTTCGTTTCCTTCGTCCGCGCCAGTAGCGCTTCGGGGCTCGATCGGTCCAGGACGGCACCGTCGCGCATCAGTACGAGCTGGCTGCAGTGTTCTGCCTCCTCCATCACGTGGCTCGAGACCAGCACTGTCGTACCTACCGCTGCGATTGCGGCGAATCGTGACCACAGTTCCGAGCGAAGGACGGGATCCAACCCGACCGTCGGCTCGTCGAGGACGATGAGTTCGGGTTCGGCGACCAGCGCGCTGGCCAGGGAGACCCGGCTCAGTTGGCCACCGGAGAGCTCACCCGCCCGCGACGCCGCATGGTCGGTGAGTCCGACAGCCGCGATGGCGGACGCCACCTCGGAGTGGCGGCGACCGTAGAGCGACCCGAAGTACTGCACGTTCTCGCGAACGGTGAGGTCTCGGTACACGCTCGGTGCCTGCGTCACGTACCCGACGGTGCGGCGCAGGGAGGTGGAGCCGGCTGGGCATCCGAGCACTGTCACGGTTCCGCCGGCAACGATCTGCGTGCCGACGATGGCGCGCATCAACGTGGTCTTTCCGCAGCCCGATGGGCCGAGGAGGCCGGTGATGGCAGCCCGCGGAATCGTCAGGGACAGATTGTGCAGCACCGTTCGGTTGCCGCGGCGAACCGTCAACCCTGTGATCTCGACGGCATGTTGCCCGGTGAACGCCATGTCGGCCTCCAGACTTTCATCGATCGATGCAGTCATAGCCCCGTCGATGCCTCGAGGTCAAGGGTTCAGCATCATGGGACGGGTGAACGCTGCTGACTTGGAAATCGGAGAGCCGGACGACGCAGCCCGACGTGTCCTCGGGGCCACCGTCCATGCAGGCGCGGTGTCGGTACGCATCGTGGAGGTCGAGGCATACGGCGGTCCGGTCGACGGTCCGTGGCCCGATCCCGCTGCGCATTCTTTCCGTGGTCCGACACCCCGAAATGCCGTGATGTTCGGTCCGGCGGGTCGGCTGTACGTCTACCTGAGTTACGGCATGCACCTGTGCATGAACGTCAGTTGCGGGCCGGACGGGACGGCCGCTGCCGTCCTGCTTCGAGCCGGTCAGGTAGTTGCAGGTCACGACCTCGTCGACGGCAGGCGCGGTGGCGGAAAGTCGCGAACAGCGCGGGTCGAGGCCGGGTGGGCTCGAGGGCCCGGCAATCTCGGACGAGCACTCGGAGTGGGACTTGCCGACAACGGGACCGATCTGTTCGACGCGTCGTCACCGATCACCCTCGAGCTGCTCGAACATCCGCTGGGCGACGAGGCGTTGAAAGTCGGTCCACGCGTGGGTGTGAGCGTGGCAGCAGACAGACCGTGGCGTTTCTGGCTACCGGCCTCGCCTGCAGTGTCGAACTACCGGCGCAGTCCCCGCGCTCCCCAGCCCGGCTTGCGTGAGGGCTGAACGAGGCGGCGGCAAGTGCATGCGGGAAGATCGACGTCGTGAGCGAGAACATCATCGACGAATTGACCTGGCGCGGACTGATCGCGCAGTCCACCGACGTGGAAGCACTGAAGAAGGCCACCTCGGACGGGCCGATCACGTTGTACTCCGGTTTCGACCCGACCGGACCCTCGCTCCACGCCGGCCACCTCGTTCCGCTGCTCGCCTTGAAGCGGTTCCAGCGGGCCGGTCATCGGCCGATCATTCTGGCGGGCGGCGCAACCGGACTGATCGGTGATCCTCGCGATGTGGGGGAGCGGACCATGAACTCCCGTGAGGTGGTCACCGAATGGGCGTCGCGTATCCGGGGGCAGCTCGAACGGTTCGTAGACCTGGACGACGGCCCTACCGGTGGCGTGGTGGTCAACAACCTGTCCTGGACAGGGGAGCTGTCCACCATCGACTTCCTCCGAGACGTCGGCAAACACTTCTCGATCAACGTCATGCTCGCGCGGGAGACGGTCAAGACTCGGCTCGAGGGCGACGGCATGTCGTACACCGAGTTCAGCTACATGCTGTTGCAGGCCAACGACTACGTCCAGCTGCGCCGGGAGTACGGCTGCAGTCTGCAGATCGGTGGCTCGGATCAGTGGGGCAACATCATCGCCGGCGTGGAACTGAACCGTCGGCAGGACGCCGAACAGGTTCACGCGCTGACCGTTCCCCTGGTCACGTCGTCGGACGGCAAGAAGTTCGGTAAGTCCACCGGTGGTGGCAGTCTCTGGTTGGACCCCGAGATGACCAGCCCGTACGCCTGGTACCAGTACTTCGTGAACACCGGTGACGCCGATGTGGTCAAGTACCTGCGCTGGTTCACCTTCCTGTCCCAGGACGAACTGGCCGAATTGGAGACAGCAACCGAGGAGCGACCGCACGCGCGAGAAGCTCAGAAGCGACTGGCAGCAGAGATGACGACTCTGGTTCACGGCGAAGAGGCGACTCGCTCGGTCGAACTCGCCAGCCAAGCACTGTTCGGGCGGGCCGAGCTCACCGACCTCGACGAGAGCACTCTGGCAGCGGCGTTGCACGAGGCATCTGTGGCCGACATCGAGGTGGGTGCTCCGAACACGATCGTCGACCTCCTTGTCGCGACAGGGTTGAGCGAGAGCAAGGGTGCTGCGCGACGGGCGGTCAAAGAGGGCGGGGCAGCGGTGAACAACGTCAAGATCGCCGACGAGAACTGGACACCGTCGAGCGACGACCTCTTGCACGGACAATGGTTGGTGGTCCGGCGCGGGAAGCGGAACTTTGCGGGAGCACGCGTGGCTCGCTGAATCCAGGATCGGCCAGTGGCCGGAGTCACATTGATGTAATTTGGTTTGGACATCCGCTCGAGGGGCAATCCATCGAGCGCGACCAGGCTGTTCACACCGATTGTGTCCGAACGACCTGGGGATTTGACGCGTTGTTATCCGGGGCGTAACTTTGTCCAAGTCAGAGCGACACGGACGCCAGCCCAGACCGCAAGGCCTGAGCGAAGCGGACGCGCTCTACACAATCTGGTTCGGACACTACTTCAGTTGTGTCTTAACCGCGGATCGAAGGCCGGTTTGACTGAGCCTGAACATCCGATCTAAGCTGGAACGGTTGCCCCGGACACCGACGAGATCATCTCGGACGTGAATGGTGTGTGCGTGTTCTTTGAGAACTCAACAGTGTGTCGATGAATGTCAGTGCCGAATTTTATTTGGTGAAAGCATTCGATGTATCAGCCATCCGCTTGTGGTGGTTGTTGTCGGGTGTTGTTTGAAAATGCTAGTTGAGTTTTTTTGCTAGTGATTTGACTCTTTATGTTTATGACTGATTCGCAGTTTCGACTGTTGATCGAGAGTCTTTTACGGAGAGTTTGATCCTGGCTCAGGACGAACGCTGGCGGCGTGCTTAACACATGCAAGTCGAGCGGTAAGGCCTTTCGGGGTACACGAGCGGCGAACGGGTGAGTAACACGTGGGTGATCTGCCCTGCACTCTGGGATAAGCTTGGGAAACTGGGTCTAATACCGGATATGACCGCATGCTGCATGTTTTGTGGTGGAAAGATTTATCGGTGCAGGATGGGCCCGCGGCCTATCAGCTTGTTGGTGGGGTAATGGCCTACCAAGGCGACGACGGGTAGCCGACCTGAGAGGGTGACCGGCCACACTGGGACTGAGACACGGCCCAGACTCCTACGGGAGGCAGCAGTGGGGAATATTGCACAATGGGCGGAAGCCTGATGCAGCGACGCCGCGTGAGGGATGAAGGCCTTCGGGTTGTAAACCTCTTTCAGCAGGGACGAAGCGTGAGTGACGGTACCTGCAGAAGAAGCACCGGCTAACTACGTGCCAGCAGCCGCGGTAATACGTAGGGTGCGAGCGTTGTCCGGAATTACTGGGCGTAAAGAGTTCGTAGGCGGTTTGTCGCGTCGTTTGTGAAAACCCGGGGCTCAACTTCGGGCTTGCAGGCGATACGGGCAGACTTGAGTGTTTCAGGGGAGACTGGAATTCCTGGTGTAGCGGTGAAATGCGCAGATATCAGGAGGAACACCGGTGGCGAAGGCGGGTCTCTGGGAAACAACTGACGCTGAGGAACGAAAGCGTGGGTAGCAAACAGGATTAGATACCCTGGTAGTCCACGCCGTAAACGGTGGGCGCTAGGTGTGGGTTCCTTCCACGGGATCTGTGCCGTAGCTAACGCATTAAGCGCCCCGCCTGGGGAGTACGGCCGCAAGGCTAAAACTCAAAGGAATTGACGGGGGCCCGCACAAGCGGCGGAGCATGTGGATTAATTCGATGCAACGCGAAGAACCTTACCTGGGTTTGACATACACCGGAAAACCGTAGAGATACGGTCCCCCTTGTGGTCGGTGTACAGGTGGTGCATGGCTGTCGTCAGCTCGTGTCGTGAGATGTTGGGTTAAGTCCCGCAACGAGCGCAACCCTTGTCTTATGTTGCCAGCACGTAATGGTGGGGACTCGTAAGAGACTGCCGGGGTCAACTCGGAGGAAGGTGGGGACGACGTCAAGTCATCATGCCCCTTATGTCCAGGGCTTCACACATGCTACAATGGCCAGTACAGAGGGCTGCGAGACCGTGAGGTGGAGCGAATCCCTTAAAGCTGGTCTCAGTTCGGATCGGGGTCTGCAACTCGACCCCGTGAAGTCGGAGTCGCTAGTAATCGCAGATCAGCAACGCTGCGGTGAATACGTTCCCGGGCCTTGTACACACCGCCCGTCACGTCATGAAAGTCGGTAACACCCGAAGCCGGTGGCCTAACCCCTTACGGGGAGGGAGCCGTCGAAGGTGGGATCGGCGATTGGGACGAAGTCGTAACAAGGTAGCCGTACCGGAAGGTGCGGCTGGATCACCTCCTTTCTAAGGAGCCTCTTCGTGCGGATGCACTGCTGAACAGTCAGCAGACGATCCCACGACAGAAACCGTTTCGGATGCATACGTCATCCGGCGGTGCTCACGGGTGGAACACTGACAACCAGTTCCTGTAGAACGCGAAACCATGTTTCGCCGGCAGGGACTATATCGATGCACTGTTGGGTCCTGAGAGAACACGCGAAAGCATGTTTCTTTCTAGGCAAGACATATACAAGCGGGAGATTGCATTTACATCGCATGGTTCGGTTCTTTTCGGAGAGTCGGGCGGTGGCTGGTAGTGCAGTGAGTCTTCCGAGTGTGTGTTGTTTGAGAATTGCACAGTGGACGCGAGCATCTTTGTTGTAAGTAATGAAGAGCGTACGGTGGATGCCTTGGCACCAGGAGCCGATGAAGGACGTAGGAGGCTGCGATAAGCCTCGGGGAGCTGTCAACCGAGCTGTGATCCGAGGGTGTCCGAATGGGGAAACCCAGCACGAGTGATGTCGTGTTACCCGCATCTGAATATATAGGGTGTGTGGAGGGAACGTGGGGAAGTGAAACATCTCAGTACCCACAGGAAGAGAAAACAATAGTGATTCCGTGAGTAGTGGCGAGCGAAAGCGGATGAGGCCAAACTTTGTGCGTGTGATACCCGGCAGGGGTTGCGTATGGAGGGTTGTGGGGTTTGCATTGTCGATTCTGCCGGATCGGCCGACAGTGAGAAATTGTGGTGTTAGTCGAAGTGGTCTGGAACGGCCTGTCGTAGAGGGTGAGAGTCCCGTAGACGAAAACATTGCAACTGTCGTTGTGGATACCCAAGTAGCAGCGGGCCCGTGAAATCTGCTGTGAATCTGTCGGGACCACCCGATAAGCCTGAATACTCCCTGGTGACCGATAGCGGACTAGTACCGTGAGGGAAAGGTGAAAAGTACCCCGGGAGGGGAGTGAAATAGTACCTGAAACCGTGCGCTTACAATCCGTCAAAGCCGTCGAACAGTTTACTGTTGGTGGTGATGGCGTGCCTTTTGAAGAATGAGCCTGCGAGTTAGTGGCATGTCGCGAGGTTAACCCGTGTGGGGTAGCCGTAGCGAAAGCGAGTCCGAATAGGGCGTATCCACCTTGTGTGGTGTAGTGGCGTGTTCTAGACCCGAAGCGGAGTGATCTACCCATGGCCAGGTTGAAGCGACGGTAAGACGTCGTGGAGGACCGAACCCACTTAGGTTGAAAACTGAGGGGATGAGTTGTGGGTAGGGGTGAAAGGCCAATCAAACTCCGTGATAGCTGGTTCTCCCCGAAATGCATTTAGGTGCAGCGTCACGTGTTTCTCACCGGAGGTAGAGCTACTGGATGGTCTAGGGGGCCTACAAGCTTACCGAAATCAGCCAAACTCCGAATGCCGGTGAGTGAGAGCGTGGCAGTGAGACTGCGGGCGATAAGGTTCGTAGTCGAGAGGGAAACAGCCCAGATCGCCAGCTAAGGTCCCTAAGCGTGTACTAAGTGGAAAAGGATGTGGGGTCGCGAAGACAACCAGGAGGTTGGCTTAGAAGCAGCCACCCTTGAAAGAGTGCGTAATAGCTCACTGGTCAAGTGATCCTGCGCCGACAATGTAGCGGGGCTCAAGTACACCACCGAAGCTGCGGCACTCACACAATAGCCCGCTTCATGTTTGCGGGTGTTTGTGCAGGTGTGTGGGTGGGTAGGGGAGCGTCGTGCAGCCATGGAAGCATCGGAGTGATCCAGGTGTGGAGGCTGCGCGAGTGAGAATGCAGGCATGAGTAGCGAAAGACGAGTGAGAAACTCGTCCGCCGAATGACCAAGGGTTCCTGGGCCAGGTTAATCCGCCCAGGGTGAGTCGGGACCTAAGACGAGGCCGACAGGCGTAGCCGATGGACAACGGGTTGATATTCCCGTACCCGTGTAACCGCGCCCATGGTGAATCAGTGACACTAACCACCCTGAATCCATATGACCGATCTCTTTCGAGAGTGAGGCGTGTGGTGGATGCGTGGGACCTGATCTGGTAGTAGCCAAGCGATGGGGTGACGCAGGAAGGTAGCTGGGCCAGTCAGTGGTTGTACTGGTGTAAGCCTGTAGGGCGAACGGTAGGCAAATCCGCCGTTCATCAAGCCTGAGAGGTGATGCGTAGCCGATTGAGGCGAATTCAGTGATCCTATGCTGCCGAGAAAAGCCTCTAGTGAGTTGTTACACGGCCCGTACCCCAAACCGACACAGGTGGTCAGGTAGAGAATACTAAGGCGATCGAGATAACTATGGTTAAGGAACTCGGCAAAATGCCCCCGTAACTTCGGGAGAAGGGGGGCCCCTGCCGGTGATCACTCTTGCAGTGTGAGCTGGTGTGGGCCGCAGAGACCAGTGAGAAGCGACTGTTTACTAAAAACACAGGTCCGTGCGAAGTCGTAAGACGATGTATACGGACTGACGCCTGCCCGGTGCTGGAAGGTTAAGAGGACCGGTTAGCCAGTAATGGCGAAGCTGAGAATTTAAGCCCCAGTAAACGGCGGTGGTAACTATAACCATCCTAAGGTAGCGAAATTCCTTGTCGGGTAAGTTCCGACCTGCACGAATGGCGTAACGACTTCTCAGCTGTCTCAACCATAGACTCGGCGAAATTGCATTACGAGTAAAGATGCTCGTTACGCGCGGCAGGACGAAAAGACCCCGGGACCTTCACTACAGCTTGGTATTGGTGTTCGGTTCGGTTTGTGTAGGATAGGTGGGAGACTGTGAAGCGGTGACGCCAGTTACTGTGGAGTCGTTGTTGAAATACCACTCTGATCGTATTGGATACCTCAACCTCGGACCATGATCTGGTTCAGGGACAGTGCCTGGTGGGTAGTTTAACTGGGGCGGTTGCCTCCTAAAATGTAACGGAGGCGCCCAAAGGTTCCCTCAGCCTGGTTGGCAATCAGGTGTTGAGTGCAAGTGCACAAGGGAGCTTGACTGTGAGACTGACAAGTCGAGCAGGGACGAAAGTCGGGACTAGTGATCCGGCACCGGCAAGTGGAAGCGGTGTCGCTCAACGGATAAAAGGTACCCCGGGGATAACAGGCTGATCTTCCCCAAGAGTCCATATCGACGGGATGGTTTGGCACCTCGATGTCGGCTCGTCGCATCCTGGGGCTGGAGTAGGTCCCAAGGGTTGGGCTGTTCGCCCATTAAAGCGGCACGCGAGCTGGGTTTAGAACGTCGTGAGACAGTTCGGTCTCTATCCGCCGCGCGCGTAAGAAACTTGAGGAAGGCTGTCCCTAGTACGAGAGGACCGGGACGGACGAACCTCTGGTGTGCCAGTTGTTCCACCAGGAGCACCGCTGGTTGGCTACGTTCGGAAGGGATAACCGCTGAAAGCATCTAAGCGGGAAGCCTGTTCCAAGATGAGGTTTCTCACCCCCTCGAGGGGGTAAGGCCCCCGGCAGACCACCGGGTTGATAGGCCAGAACTGGAAGTACAGCAATGTATGCAGGTGACTGGTACTAATAGGCCGAGGACTTACCACAAAGAAGCTACGCGTCCACTGTGCAATATCTGAAACAACACACGAGTAGTTGTTCAGTAACACAACCGAATACAGGTCCAAGAACGAAACACCACCCCCGACAGTATGTGGGGGATGTGTTCTCCGACTGAGACCGCTCGTGACACTGTTTCGCAGAGTTACGGCGGCCATAGCGGAGGGGAAACGCCCGGTCCCATTCCGAACCCGGAAGCTAAGCCCTCCAGCGCCGATGGTACTGCACTCGACAGGGTGTGGGAGAGTAGGACACCGCCGAACACCCGTTGTAAGAAGGGGACCCACTTGGTGGGTCCCCTTTTTGCGTTTGTACCCGAAAATCCGAAAGGACGCCCGTGTCGGAAGACAACAACGATCGTCGCCCCTCCCGAGCAGACGGTGGCAATCGCCCCAACGAGTCCCGAGATCGCAACCCCCGCGCTCAGGACCGTCGCGCCGACCCGCGTCGTTCGGACGGTCCTCCCCGCAGGCGTGGTGGGGAAGGTGGGTTCTCCGGCGATCGCCGCGGAAACAGCGCATCGTCCGACCGTCGACCCCCGCGGCCAGACGAGCCGGATCTGCCCGACGAGGTCGAAGCCGGCCAGCTCGAGCCGGCAGTGCGCCGGGATCTGCTGAGCTTGGACAAGAACAATGCCACTGCTGTGGCGCGTCACCTCGTGATGACCAGCCGCCTGCTCGACGACGACCCGCAGTTGGCGCTGCTGCACGCGCGCGCTGCTCGTCAGCGGGCCGGCCGCATTGCCGTCGTACGCGAGACGGCCGGTATCGCGGCATATCACGCGGGTGAATGGGCGGAGGCTCTGTCGGAACTGCGGGCGGCACGTCGAATGGCCGGCGGCCCCGGCCTCATCGCGGTCATGGCCGACTGCGAACGCGGACTCGGGCGCCCCGAGCGGGCCATCGAACTCGGTCGCAGCGACGAAGCGCGGGAACTGACCGGTGAAGAGGCGTCGGAACTCCGGATCGTCGTCGCCGGCGCTCGTATGGATCTCAATCAGTACGACCAGGCCGTCGTCACCCTCCAGACTCCCGATCTCGACGCGTCCCGGTCGGGTACGGCTGCGGCTCGTCTGTTCTACGTCTACGCCGATGCGCTCGTTGCTGCCGGTCGCGTCGACGAAGGTGTGAAGTGGTTCCTCAACGCTGCCGCGGCGGATGTCGATGGAGAAACCGACGCAGAAGAGCGGGTCGAGGAGTTGTCCGGGGGCAGTCGGTGACATTACTGCGCGACGCCCACGACGTTCTGCTGCTCGACCTCGACGGCACCGTCTACGCCGGCAAGGAACCCATTCCGGGTGCAGTGGAGGCGCTTTCGGGTGGTTCCGAGAAGCAGTTCTTCGTCACCAACAATGCCAGTCGCGCACCGAGCGATGTCGCCGAACACCTCCGCGAACTCGGTTTCGACACCACAGCGGAATTTGTCGTCACCAGTTCCGAAGCAGCAGCCCGAGTACTCGCGGACAGACTCGATCCTGGCTCACGCGTCCTCGTCGTCGGTACCGACGCTTTGGCGACCGAGATCGAGAAGGTGGGATTGACGCCGGTGCGCTCTGCTGACGACCAGCCGGTTGCGGTGGTTCAGGGACATTCGGTCGATACAGGGTGGCCCATGTTGGCCGAGGCGGTACTGGCTGTGCGTGCGGGCGCGCTGTGGGTCGCGACCAACGTCGATGCGACTCTTCCGACCGAGCGCGGCCTCGTTCTCGGCAACGGTTCGATGGTGGCAGCAGTGCGCAATGCCACCGACGTCGAGCCCATCGTTGCAGGCAAGCCCGCGGCTCCCATCATGCGTGACGCCGTCGAGCGAAGTGGTGCCAAGTCGGCGCTCGTGGTCGGGGACCGGCTCGATACCGATATAGCAGGCGCGAACGAAGCTGCCCTCCCGTCGCTGTTGGTCCTGACGGGTGTCAGTACCGCTGCAGAGTTGCTTCGTGCTCCGAAGCACCTGCGTCCCACTCACATCGGTAGTGATCTCGGGGTTCTGAACAAGGACGAGTCGGCGTCGAGGGTAGCCGGTAAGGATGGCTGGACGGTCGGCATCGACGACGAGGTCCTGTCCGTGCGGTTCGAGGGTGCTGCCGAGATGGATGCCTTCGAGGGTCTGCTCGCCGTCCTCGATATTGCGTGGTCGGGTTCGGAATTCTCGGACGTTCGCTTCGACGGGGATGGACTCGCCGATCTGCGCTCGTTGTTGAGTTGTTGACACGGGTTCGTGCAGTCGGCCGCGAGCGGGCGTTGGTCGGACCCATCCGATAGCGTGAGAGGTGATGAGCGCGTCGATTCCACTTCCAGGACAACACCGGCCGAACGCGGCCGGCGAACAGTCGTCCGCAGATCCGGACAGCATCAGGGCCGAGGTGTCGTCGCTGCTCGCGCAGCTCACCATCGGGTCGGAGGCAGGCCTCGACTCGGAGGCCGTCGATTCCGACGCCCTGGCGCGTGATGCGAGTGTGCTGGACCGGGCCCACGAAGTGCTGGTTCGGGCCTTGACGACCGTCGACAAGACCTGACGTGGCCCGTCGCGCACGTGTCGACGCAGAACTGGTCCGTCGTGGATTGGCCAGATCTCGTGAACACGCCTCCGAACTCATCGAAGCAGGCCGGGTGAAGATTGCCGGAACCGTGGCTTCGAAGCCCGCTACCGCCGTCGAGCCGGGCACTCCGCTGTTGGTGGCCGAGGAAGACAACGAAATCAGCTGGGCGTCTCGCGGCGCGCACAAACTGCTCGGTGCCCTCGACGCGTTCGAGCCACTGGGTCTGACCGTCGAGAACGCGCGGTGTCTCGACGCCGGTGCCTCCACGGGAGGTTTCACCGACGTTCTGCTCAGTCGCGGTGTGCGTGAGGTCGTTGCGGTCGACGTGGGTTACGGCCAGCTCGTGTGGCGACTGCAATCCGACGAACGCGTGCACGTCATCGATCGCACAAATGTGCGTTCGATAGATGCCGACACGATCGGGGGCCCTGTCGACGTCATCGTGGCAGACCTGTCGTTCATCTCTTTGAAGCTCGTTCTTCCCGCTTTCGTAGCGTGCTCCACGTCGGGTACCGACATGGTGTTGATGGTCAAGCCTCAATTCGAGGTCGGCAAGGACCGCGTCGGTTCCGGCGGCGTCGTGCGTGACCCGGCGCTGCGGGCGGAGGCCGTCGAGGACGTCGCGAATGCCGCGCTTGCGTCGAACCTGCGAGTCGAGGCGGTCGCCGCAAGCCCACTGCCGGGCCCTTCGGGCAACGTCGAGTACTTTTTGTGGCTGAAGGCGGGCGCAGGTGACGGTTCGCCGCGTACCGATATGGACGTCACCGAGTTGGTCCGTCACGCGATCGAGGAAGGACCACAGTGACTCCGTCCCATGCAGCACCGACACAGGAGTCCGTTCGGGAGATTCTTCTCGTCGCACACCCCGGTCGGCCCGACATCGCCGAGACGGCGCGCCGAGTGGGCAAAGTGTTCGACGAAGCAGGCATCTGCCTGCGGGTTCTCGTCGACGAAGTGGAACCGTCCAAGATCGAGGCATCGGACACCGAGGAACACGACCATGTGTTCGTGGCGGACATGAGGCTCAACGTCGTCGAGTTCGGTCCCGATGCGGCCGCCGGGTGCGAGATGGTTCTGGTTCTCGGTGGTGACGGAACGTTCCTGCGAGCGGCCGAGCTCGCGCAGGCGGCCGACATCCCGGTTCTCGGTATCAACCTCGGCCACGTGGGGTTTCTCGCCGAGGCGGAGGCCGACCATCTCGAGGACGCGCTGGCGCGGGTGATGGCCGGCGACTATCGCATCGAACAGCGGATGACGTTGGACATTGCCATCCGTGTAGGCGACCAGGTCGTCGAGCGTGGGTGGGCCCTGAACGAGGCGAGCATCGAGAACGGTTCCAGGCTCGGGGTCCTCGAGGTCGTTCTCGAAGTGGACGGGCGTCCGGTCTCCGCGTTCGGCTGCGACGGAGTGCTCGTGTCGACACCCACGGGGTCGACGGCGTATGCGTTCTCTGCAGGCGGGCCGGTGGTGTGGCCGGAACTCGAAGCCATACTGGTCATTCCGAGCAACGCCCATGCCCTCTTCGCGCGTCCGCTCGTCACCAGCCCCGAGTCGATCATCGCCGTCGAGATCGATGCCGGCGGACACGATGGTTTCGTGTTCTGCGACGGCCGCCGCACATTGGGGTTGCCGGCGGGAGCACGCGTCGAGGTCGTACGGGGAGCATCGCCCATCAAGTGGGTTCGCCTGGATTCGGCACCGTTCGCCGATCGCATGGTCAAGAAATTCGAACTGCCCGTGACCGGGTGGCGGGGGAGAGCGAGGTAGGGATGCTCGAAGAGATTCGGATCGACAGCCTCGGAGTCATCTCCGGTGCGAGCGCACAATTTCACGAGGGGTTGACGGTTCTCACCGGCGAGACCGGGGCCGGCAAGACGATGGTGGTCACCAGCTTGCATCTGCTGTCGGGTGCACGCGCCGATGCAGGCCGGGTGCGGCTCGGTGCCCAAAGGGCCGTGGTCGAGGGTCGATTCAGCACCGACACCGCCTCGGAACAGGTGATCGAGGATGTCGAGAAGGTGCTCGAATCCTCGGGAGGTCAACGCGACGAAGACAATTCGATCATCGCCGTGCGAACGGTCAATTCGGACGGCCGCTCACGTGCACATCTGGGTGGACGAAGCGTCCCCGCATCGGTGCTGTCGAACTTCACCGATTCGCTTCTGACAGTGCACGGCCAGAACGATCAGTTGCGGCTGCTGCGCCCCGATCAGCAACTCGGTGCACTCGACAGATTCGCCGGTGATTCGGTTGCCTCTCTGGTGGCGAAGTATCGCGCCGCCCGTAAGACGTGGCTCGACGCACGCAACGAATTGATCGACCGCACCGAACGCAGCCGTGAATTGGCTCAGGAAGCGGACCGGCTGCAGTTCGGCCTGCAGGAGATCGACTCCCTGGCACCGGAGCCGGGTGAGGATCGCTCCGTGGCCGAGGATGTGCGCAGGCTCGGCGACCTCGATTCGCTGCGGGAAACGGCCGAGGGTGCCGCCGCAGCCCTCGTCGGGAGTACCGAGGAGGCGTCGGACACCACGTCTGCGCTGTATCTGTTGGGCGAGGCACGATCGCGTCTCGAACACGCCGACGATGCTGCTCTCACAGAACTGCTGCCCCGGTTGAACGACGCGATGGCCGTCGTCGGCGACATCGGTGCCGATCTGACCTCGTATCTGTCGGACCTCCCGTCGGATCCAGGAGCTCTCGACACGATCCTGAACCGGCAGGCCGAGCTGAAGTCTTTGACGCGCAAGTACGCCGCCGACGTCGACGGTGTCATCGCGTGGGCCGAGGACGCTCGGGAACGTCTGTCTCGCATCGATACCTCTGCCGACGCGCTCGCGGAGCTGAGTGCGCGTGTCGAGTCGGCTGCTGTCGACGTCGCGGCGGCCGCGTCCAAGCTGAGCGCTGCCCGGTCGAAAGCGGCGACGAAGCTGTCCAAAGCCGTCAGCGTCGAGCTGGCCGGACTGGCGATGGGAAAAGCCAAGCTGCAGATAGATGTTCGATCGCTGCCGGCCGGACCGTCGGACACGGCACCGATCGTCGTCGACGGTACCGAGTTGCATGCGGGTAGTACCGGGGTCGACGAGGTCGAGTTCCGGTTGTCCGCGCACGACGGAGCCCAGGCGTTGCCGATCAGCAAGAGCGCCTCGGGCGGTGAGCTGTCGCGGGTCATGTTAGCGCTCGAGGTGGTGCTGGCGGGCTCGGACAAGGGAGCGACAATGGTGTTCGACGAGGTCGACGCCGGAGTCGGTGGTCGGGCGGCGGTCGAGGTCGGTCGTCGGCTCGGTCGGCTGGCTCGTACTCATCAGGTCATCGTCGTCACCCACCTGCCGCAGGTGGCTGCGTTTGCGGACACGCATCTGGTGGTGGACAAGACCGACGTTAAGAAGGGGGCGGCGAACAGCGGAGTCCGGACGCTGTCGTCCTCGGAACGCGTCGTCGAACTCGCCCGGATGCTCGCTGGGCTCGACGACACCGAGACCGGTCGCGCACACGCCGAGGAGCTGTTGGCCACCGCAAACGCGGATCGAGCTGCCCTGTAACTTTTGGTGCTGATGTGATCAGTGTGGTAGTTGTTTCGGCGCGCCTCCATGGCCGGGCGTGTCGATCGGGTCATCATGGTGGGCATGAAGATGCCGGCACTGCTGTCACGTAGTCAGGATTCGCTGCCCGGAATCACCGGGATCGCGCGAGTCGATCGCAACACGGCCAAGCTGCTCAAGCGGGTCGGCCCCGGCGACATCGTCGTTCTGGACGAGCTCGATCTGGACCGGTTGACCGCAGATGCGCTCGTCGAGGCCGGGGTGCTCGCGGTCGTCAACGCGTCGCCGTCGATCTCCGGCCGCTATCCCAACCTCGGCCCCGAGGTCATCGTCGCCAACGGGATCACCTTGATCGACTCGGCCGGCACCGAGATCTTCAAGAAGATCAAGGACGGCACCAAGATCCGGCTCAACGACGGTGGCGTCTACACCGGCGATCGCCGCCTCGCCAAGGGTGAGGAGCAGAGCGAAGCCGAGATCTCGGACAAGATGATCGAGGCCAAGACCGGGCTGGTCGACCATCTGGAAGCGTTCTCGGGCAACACGATCGAGTTCATTCGGACCGAGAGTCCGTTGCTGATCGACGGCGTCGGGGTACCGGACATCGACATCGACCTCAAGGGTCGTCACGTCGTGATCGTTGCCGACGGGCCGGGGCACGCGGAGGACCTGAAGAATCTGAAGCCGTTCATCAAGGAGTACTCGCCCGTCATCATCGGCGTCGGTGCGGGCGCGGACACAGCGATGAAAGCGGGACACCGCCCGGATCTGATCGTCGGCGATCCTGAGGACGTCACGGCGCAGACACTCAAATGTGGTGCAGAAGTGGTACTTCCGGCCGATTCGGACGGACACGCGCAAGGTCTCGAACGCATCCAGGATCTCGGCATCGGTGCCATGACCTTCCCGGCGGCCGGTGCTGCTGCGGACCTCGCACTGCTGTTGGCCGACCACCACGGTGCGTCGCTGATCGTGTCGGTCGGTAGCCCGGCCAGCCTGGACGAATTCTTCGATCGCGGACGACGCAACACCAACCCGGCCGCGTTCATGACGCGTCTGAAGGTCGGTGCCAAGCTGGTCGACGCCAAGGCGGTGGCCACGCTGTACCGAAGCCGCGTGTCGGGCGGTGCAATTGCCCTGCTCATTCTCGCTGCGCTCGTTGCGGTGATCGTGGCGTTGGCCGTCTCCAACATCGGCGGCGAATCCTTGGATTGGGCGATCGATCTGTGGAACCGATTCGCACTGTGGTTCCAGGGGTTGCTTTCGTGATTTCGCTTCGCCAACATGCCATTTCGCTGGCTGCCGTGTTCGTTGCGTTGGCCATCGGCATCGTCCTCGGCTCGGGTCTGCTGTCCAGCGGACTGGTCTCGGGTCTGCGAGACGACAAGACGGGTCTCGAGAATCAGGTCGACGATCTGCAGTCGACCAACAATCAGCTCGGCGAGCAGCTGAACTCGGCCGACGGTTTCGATGCGGCGGTCTCGGGTCGAGTACTTCGGGACACCCTCGTCGATCGCAGTGTCGTGGTCATCACCACGCCCGATGCAGATCCCGGCGATGTCGACGGCGTCACGCGTTCGATCGGAGCGTCCGGTGCCACGGTCACGGGCCGGGTGTCGCTGACGGATTCGTTCGTGTCCGCGGCGAACGGCGACGATCTGCGCACCCGACTGACCAACGTCATTCCGGCCGGTGTGCAGTTGCGTACCGGGGCGGTCGACCAAGGAAGTCTGGCGGGCGACCTGCTGGGTTCGGTGTTGCTGCTCAATGCACAGACGGCGCAGCCGCAATCGACCCCCGAGGAGCTGTCTCTCGCGCTCGAGACGTTGCGTAGCGGCGGGTTCATCGCTTACGACAACGGTGCGGTCGCGCCGGCGCAGTTGGCCGTGGTGGTCACCGGTTCGGGTGCCTCGGATGTCGAGGACGGCAACCGCGGTGCCATCGTCGCTCGCTTCGCAGGAGTTCTCGATTCACGCGGAGCAGGTGCGGTACTGGCAGGTCGTTCCGGTGCGGCCGAGGGCAACGGCTCGATCGCGGTAGTGCGAGCCGACTCGGCGTTGTCGTCTGCGCTCAGCACGGTGGACAACGTGGATCGTGAAGCAGGCCGAATCACCACAGTTCTCGCCCTGGCGGAGCAACTGGACGGTGCGTCGGGCCGCTACGGCACCGGAGCGAACGCGAACGCCGTCACCGTGGGAGCGCCGGTGAGCTGATCGGCTCTCGCGTCGAATACGCGTGTCGTTGGCGGTGAGGTACGTACTGGTGTTACCGTGAAGTCCCGTGGGTAGCAGGCCCAATTTCCACGCTTTACCTCTCTTATCAGCCCCCTGATAGGAGCAAGCCCTGCAGACTCGTCACGGGAGCCTCATTGTCACGCCTTCAGTCGCGTTCCGACACCAAGCACATCTTCGTCAGCGGAGGCGTCGCGTCTTCGCTCGGAAAAGGTCTGACGGCGTCCAGCCTCGGCCAGCTACTGACCGCACGCGGCTTGCGCGTGACCATGCAGAAGCTCGATCCGTATCTCAACGTCGATCCCGGCACGATGAACCCGTTCCAGCACGGTGAAGTCTTCGTCACCGAGGACGGCTCGGAGACGGACCTCGACGTCGGCCATTACGAGCGCTTCCTCGACCGTGATCTGTCCGGATTCGCCAATGTGACCACCGGCCAGGTCTATTCGACGGTTATCGCCAAGGAGCGTCGCGGCGAGTACCTCGGCGACACCGTTCAGGTCATTCCGCACATCACCGACGAGATCAAACGTCGCATCCTGGCCATGAACGGTCCGGACTTGCAGGGCCATCAGCCGGACGTCGTCATCACCGAAATCGGCGGCACCGTCGGCGATATCGAATCGCAGCCGTTCCTCGAAGCGGCGCGGCAGGTCCGCCACGACGTCGGCCGCAACAACGTCTTCTTCCTGCACGTGTCGCTGGTTCCGTTCCTGGCACCGTCCGGTGAACTCAAGACCAAGCCCACCCAGCACTCCGTCGCAGCACTGCGCAGCATCGGCATTCAGCCCGACGCGTTGATCCTGCGGTGCGATCGCGACGTGCCGCCTGGGCTCAAGAACAAGATTGCGCTGATGTGCGACGTCGACGTCGACGGCTGCATCTCCACACCCGACGCCCCGTCGATCTACGACATCCCCAAGGTGCTGCACAAGGAAGGCCTCGACGCCTACGTCGTCCGGCAGCTCGGTCTGCCGTTCCGTGACGTCGACTGGACCATCTGGGGCGGACTGCTCGAGCGCGTCCACCAGCCCCGCGAAACCGTGCGCGTCGGCCTCGTCGGCAAGTACGTCGACCTGCCCGACGCCTACCTCTCGGTCACCGAGGCGCTGCGTGCCGGTGGATTCGCTCATCGCGCCAAGGTCGAGATCAAGTGGGTTCCGTCCGACGAGTGCTCGACGCCTGCGGGGGCTCAGGCTGCGTTGGGTGATGTCGATGCCGTGCTCATTCCCGGCGGATTCGGCATTCGCGGTATCGAGGGCAAGCTCGGTGCCATCGAGTTCGCTCGTACCCGCAAGATTCCACTGTTGGGGTTGTGCCTCGGTTTGCAGTGCGTCGTCATCGAGGCGGCTCGTTCGGTCGGCCTGACCGATGCCAATTCCGCCGAGTTCGATCCGGACACTAAGGACCCGGTGATCTCCACCATGGCCGATCAGGAAGACGCCGTCGCCGGTGACGCCGACCTCGGGGGCACGATGCGCCTCGGTGCCTATCCCGCGACACTGCAGAAGGGTTCGGTCGTCGCTGCGTCGTACGGCACCGAGAACGTCTCGGAGCGTCACCGTCACCGCTACGAGGTCAACAATGTCTACCGCGATCGAATTGCCAAGAGCGGCTTGGTCTTCAGCGGCACGTCCCCGGACGGTCATCTGGTCGAGTTCGTGGAGTTGCCGGCATCGGTGCACCCGTTCTTCGTTGCTACCCAGGCGCATCCGGAGCTCAAGAGCCGGCCGACCCGTCCGCATCCGCTGTTCGCATCGCTGATCAACGCGGCACTGAAGTACAAGGCTGCCGAGCGGCTGCCGGTCGACATTCACGGTGACACCGCTGCGGCCGAGAAGTCGGACGCCGAGGCCGAGACCGTCGGATGAGCGAGAACTCCAGACACGAATTCACGACGCTCGGTTCGGAGGTTCCGTACTCCGGCGCAATCCTCGCGCTGCGGCTCGATCAGGTGGCGATGCCGAACGGGCGTCGCGCCGAGCGAGAAGTGATCGAGCATCACGGCGCCGTCGGCATTCTTGCCGTCGACGATCAGGACCGCGTGGCGATGATCGAGCAGTACCGGCACCCCATCGGGCGTCGTCTCTGGGAGCTGCCCGCGGGCCTGCTCGACGAGCCGGGGGAGGAGCCCGTGCTGGCGGCGCAGCGCGAACTGGCCGAGGAGACCGGTCTCGCGGCCGGGAAGTGGTCGGTGTTGGTGGACGTGTTGGCCTCGCCCGGATTCACCGACGAAGCCGTACGCATTTTCCTCGCCGAGGATCTGCGTGAGGTCGATCGCCCGGAGGCACACGACGAGGAGGCAGACATCGAGCTGTCCTTCGTGCCGATGGACGAGGCCGTCCGTCGTGCGTTGGCCGGGGAGATCGTCAACGCCTCGGCCGTGTCGGGAGTGCTCGCGTTGGCGGCAGCTCGTGCCACCGGCACCGAGTTGCGTCCGGCCGACGCCCCGTGGGCGGATCGACCCACGGCATTCGAGTCTCGGAAGAGTTCACGAAAGTAGCCACCGTGATCGGCGATCAGATTGCGACGTATCTCGATCATCTGGTGGTCGAGCGCGGTTCGGCACCGAACACGGTGTCGTCGTACCGTCGCGATCTGGTGCGGTACGAGCGGTTTCTGAGTGGGTACGGAATTTCCGATCTGGCCAAGGTGACCGAGAACGACATCACCGAGTTCGTGCTGTACCTCCGGCGCGGCGACGACGAATTCCCGGCTCTTGCAGCCAGTTCGGCGGCCCGGACGCTGATCGCCGTGCGTGGTCTGCACCGCTTTGCCCTGGCAGAGGGCATGGTGGAGCGCAACGTCGCGAGCGAGGTGAAGCCGCCGCAGCCGGCCAAACGACTACCGAAGTCGCTGCCCGTCGACCAGGTCGTGGCGCTGCTGGAATCGGCGTCCATCGCCGGTCCCGATGCGCCGCGTGGGCTGCGAGATCGGGCACTGCTCGAACTGCTGTACTCCACCGGCGCGCGCATCTCCGAGGCCGTCGGTCTGGATGTGGACGACATCGACACCGAGGCTCGCTCGGTGCTCCTGCGCGGCAAAGGCGGGAAGCATCGAGTCGTCCCGGTGGGGAGGCCGGCCATCGAGGCGGTCGACGCATACCTCGTGCGCGGGCGGCCGGGGCTCGTCGCCCGCTCGAATCCGGCGCTGTTTCTCAATGTGCGCGGTGGTCGACTGTCGCGGCAGAGCGCCTGGCAAGTGCTGCAGGACTCCGCGCAGCGGGCCGGAATCACGGCCGGGGTTTCGCCGCACGTGCTCCGGCACTCGTTTGCGACGCACCTGCTCGACGGCGGTGCCGACGTCCGTGTCGTGCAAGAGTTGCTGGGCCACGCGTCGGTGACCACGACACAGATCTACACCCTCGTCACCGTCACGACGTTGCGTGAAGTGTGGGCGGGTGCGCACCCGCGAGCGCGCTAGCACGCGGTCGGCAATCGTGTGTCAGCGTGTCCGATGACAATGCCGTCGCGTCAAGCGGTAGCGTTTGCGTGAACTACTCGAAGACGAACGGGACAGGGGAGCGCTGGAACGTGTCGACACCGCAGCCGCCAGCGGCGGAGTCAGCCTCGGAACCGTCGTGGGGCGTGCAGCCCGCCGTCACCCCCGATACCGGCGAAACGCATCCGTCTCATCCGCACAGCGATGGCGCTCTTTTCCATACACGTCAACCGGAATCCAGTCGGGAGACACGCGACATCATTCCTGCTCCGAACGAGCTCGGGCCCACCGGTCGCAAGACGAGGCCGGTTCCCGATCCGCAGCCGCTGGCCAGTCACGGCCCGGCCAAGATCATCGCGATGTGCAACCAGAAGGGCGGCGTCGGCAAGACGACGTCGACCATCAATCTCGGTGCCTCGCTGGCCGGTTACGGCCGTCGCGTGCTGCTCGTCGACCTCGACCCGCAGGGCGCACTGTCCGCGGGCTTGGGCGTCGCACATCACGAACTCGATCTGACGGTCTACAACCTCCTCGTGGAGGCGAAGGTGTCGGCCGACGACATCATCATGCGGACTCGCGTCGACAATCTCGATCTGATGCCGAGCAACATCGATCTTTCTGCCGCCGAGATCCAGCTGGTCACCGAGGTGGGGCGTGAGCAAACGCTCGGACGGGTACTGCACCCCATTCTCGACCGCTACGACTACGTGCTCATCGACTGCCAGCCCTCGCTCGGCCTGCTGACGGTCAATGCGCTGACCTGTGCCGACGAGGTCCTCATTCCGATGGAGTGCGAGTACTTCAGTCTGCGCGGTCTGGCTCTCCTCAACGACACCGTCGAGAAGGTGCGCGATCGGCTGAACCCGCGACTGAAGTTGGCCGGCATTGTGGTGACGATGTTCGACGCCCGGACGCTGCACTCGCGCGAGGTGATGACGCGGGTGGTCGAGGTGTTCGGCGACGTCGTCTACGACACCGTGATCACTCGCACGGTCCGGTTCCCCGAGACCAGCGTTGCCGGTGAGCCGATCACCACCTGGGCTCCCAAATCCGGCGGCGCGCAGGCGTACCGCGCTCTTGCGCGCGAGGTGATCTACCGGTCGGGTCCGTGACGGTCGACGCTGCCGACGAGGCCCCGATCGAGGTTCCCGCCGACGCGGACCCCTCGAAATTTCGGGTTCGGTTGCTCAACTTCGAGGGCCCGTTCGATCTGCTGCTGTCGCTGATCAGTCAGCACCGCATGGATGTCACCGAGGTGGCGCTGCACACCGTCACCGACGATTTCATCTCGTTCACCAAGTCGCTCGGTGCCGATGTCGGACTCGATCAGACAACGGAGTTCCTCGTCGTCGCGGCGACGTTGCTCGATCTGAAGGCGGCTCGTCTGCTGCCGTCGGGTGATGTGGAGGACGCCGAGGATCTCGCGTTGCTCGAGGTGCGCGATCTCCTGTTCGCCCGGTTGCTGCAGTACCGCGCCTACAAGCAAGTCGCGCTGCTGTTCGGTGAGCTGGAAGCCGCTGCGCTGCGGCGTTATCCGCGCTCGGTGTCGGTGGAAGATCGATTCGCCGATCTGATTCCCGAGGTGTTGCTGGGGGTCGATCCGGCCAGGTTCGCAGACATCGCGGCAGCAGCGTTTCGGCCCAAGCCGATCCCGCAAGTGGGTCTGGACCACATTCACCAGCATGCGGTCTCGATTCCCGAGCAGGCAGAGTGGTTGCTCGAGAACCTGCAGCGCCGGGGACTCAACGAGTGGGCATCGTTCTCGGAGCTGGTCCAGGACTGCGAAGTGCAGGTCGAAATAATCGCGCGCTTCCTCGCGTTGCTGGAACTGTTCCGGCAACAGGTGATCGCCTTCGAACAACCCGAACCACTCGGCGATCTTCGAGTGAGCTGGACCGGCAAGGACGAAGGACCCATCGTGGTCACGGAAGAGGACTACGCATGAATGCCGACCCGGAACTCGAGCTCGAGGATGTCGACGAGTCGGGCGAACTCGACGACGTCACGCTCGCGGCGGCACTCGAGGCGGTTCTGCTCATCGTCGATACTCCCGCCTCCGACGAACAACTGGCATCGGCTGTGGGCTCGTCAGTGGCCCGCGTACGCGCCGCCCTGAACCGGATGGCCGCGGAACTGACCGAACGTCGCAGCGGAATCGACCTCCGCTACGCCGGCGACGGGTGGCGTTTCTACACCCGAACCGCCTATGCGCCGTACGTCGAACGGCTGCTTCTCGACGGTGCTCGGTCCAAGCTCACACGTGCAGCATTGGAAACCCTGGCCGTGATCGCCTATCGTCAACCGTTGACCCGCGCACGAGTCAGCGCCGTACGTGGAGTCAATGTCGATGGAGTGATGCGTACGTTGCTCGCCCGTGGACTGATCTCCGAAGCAGGAACGGACCCGGAGACGAACGGCACGATGTACTGCACCACCGAGCTGTTGCTCGAACGGCTCGGGCTCGCATCGCTCGGTGATCTACCCGAACTGGCACCGCTGTTGCCGGGAGTGGACCTGATCGACGAGATCAGTGACAGCATGGACACCGACCCCAGAACGACCCGCTCCACCAAGAACCGCGGATCGAAACCCGATCCGGCAGCCGAGCTCGACTCGGACGACTGATAGGTAAGACAAGTGAACAAGCCCGCTCGCCGTGATGGCACACCGGACCGTAACAAGAGACAAGACCCACGCAGGAAGCCCACCGCAGGTCGGTCGGACACCCCGCGTGACGCACGCCGCGGAGATCGCACCCGCGACGCCGCACCCCGGGACGGCGCTCCCCGTGCCGGTGCACCCCGAACCGGTGCCCCTCGCACCGGGGGACCCCGCGCAGGCGCTCCCCGCACCGGTGGCCGACCGGCCCCGCGCAGAGGCGTCGAGCAGGGGGAATCGTTCGAGAACAAGCCCGTCGAGACGGGCATCAACGATCGCAGCAACGACGCGGTACCCCGCAAGAAGCCGTCGCGCCCCAAGCCGCCGAAGCCGCAGAAGAAGCAGGCTCCGGCAACCACCATCAGCAACGCCAAGCCGGCGAAGCATCAGTACACCGATTCGTCCCCGCGCAAGCACGTGCCTGCCGGTGAGGGTGTTCGGTTGCAAAAGGTGCTCGCGCAGGCCGGTGTCGCGTCGCGTCGGGCCGCGGAAGAGCTGATCGCCGACGGTCGCGTCGAGGTGGACGGACGCATCGTCACCGAGCAGGGCATCCGCATCGATCCGAACATCGCCGTCGTTCGCGTCGACGGCACTCGTGTCGTCGTGAAGGAAGAACTGGTTCATCTCGCGATGAACAAGCCGCGCGGATGGCAGTGCACCATGTCGGACGATCTGGGTCGTCCGTGCGTCGGCGACATCGTCGCCGAGCGCGTGCAGGCGGGCCAGCGTCTGTTCCACGTCGGTCGGCTCGATGCCGACACCGAGGGACTGTTGTTGTTCACCAACGACGGTGACCTTGCTCACCGGCTGATGCACCCGTCGTACGAGGTGTCCAAGACCTATCTCGCGACGCTGTTCGGCACCATTCCCCGCACGCTCGGCAAGCAGCTGCGCGAAGGCGTCACCCTCGACGACGGCCCGGTGAAGGTCGACGGCTTCCAGCTGCTCGATATCTCGGACGGCAAGTCGCTCGTCAAGGTGACGCTGCACGAGGGCCGCAAGCACATCGTGCGTCGGTTGTTCGACAAGGTCGGATTCCCGGTGGGACGCCTCGTGCGTACCGACGTCGGCAACATCGTGCTCGGCGATCAGCGTCCCGGAACACTGCGTGTTCTCGGCCGCGGCGAGATCGGCAAGCTCTACGAATCCGTAGGCCTGTGATGAGTGCGCTCGTCGTGGCGATGGACGGGCCTTCGGGCACCGGTAAGTCGTCGGTATCGCGTCGGCTCGCATCGGCACTCGAAGCAAGCTACCTCGACACCGGTGCGATGTACCGCGTCGCAACGGTATGGGTGCTGCGTTCGGGCGTCGAGCCCACCGATGCAAACGCAGTCGCGAAAGTTGTTGCAGCCCTTCCCCTCGAGATCGGGAAGGATCCACTGTCGGAGACCGTCTTGCTCGACGGAGAGGACGTCAGCGGCGAAATCCGCGGCGACGCAGTGACCAAAGCCGTCTCGGCTGTGTCCGCGGTGCCTGCGGTGCGTGAGCTCTTGGTGCAGATGCAGCGCGACCTCGCCAGCTCGTCGACGCGAATTGTGGTGGAGGGTCGCGACATCGGCACCGTCGTGCTTCCCGACGCCGACGTGAAGGTGTTCCTGACGGCGTCACCGGAGGCGCGTGCGGAACGACGCAACAAACAGAACATCGAACAAGGTCGCGGCGACGACTACGAATCCGTGCTCGCGGATGTACAACGCCGCGATCATGCAGATTCGACGAGGGCAGTGTCACCGCTTCGTCCCGCTGAGGATTCGGTGATCGTCGATACCAGCGAGCTGGATCTCGACGGCGTGATCGAGCGTTTGCTGCTCGTGGTGAACGACAGAAGTGGAGCAGTCCAGTGAGTGAAGAATTCTTCTCCGGCGCAGCGGAAACCGCGGGCGACGGAACGTGGAGCGACGAGGGCGAGTGGGAGTACGTCGACCTCAACGAGGGTGAAGACGGTGAAGATGCCGTTGCCGTACCGACTCTCGCCGTGGTGGGCCGACCGAACGTCGGCAAGTCGACGCTCGTCAACCGCATCATCGGCCGCCGCGAAGCAGTGGTCGAGGACGTCCCGGGCGTCACTCGCGATCGTGTGTCGTACGAGGCGAACTGGAGTGGTCGACGCTTCCTGGTGCAGGACACCGGCGGTTGGGAGCCCGACGCCAAGGGACTGCAACAGTCCGTTGCGCGCCAGGCCGAGTTGGCGATGAACACCGCCGACGCGATCCTGTTGGTCGTCGATGCCCGCGTTGGTTCGACGACGACGGACGAGGCAGTGGCACGAGTGCTGCGCCGGTCGAAGACTCCGGTTCTGTTGGTAGCCAACAAGGTCGACGACGGTCGCACCGAGTCCGAGGTCGCCGCACTGTGGTCTCTGGGTCTGGGGGAGCCGCTGTCGGTCTCGGCCACCCACGGCCGCGGTACCGGTGATCTGCTCGACCGTGTTCTCGAGGCTCTGCCGGAGACTCCGCGCGAAGGTATCCCCGGTGGGGGACCGAGGCGTGTCGCTCTGGTCGGTAAGCCGAATGTCGGCAAGTCGTCGCTGATCAACAAGCTCTCGGGTGACGAGCGTTCGGTGGTGCACGATGTTGCAGGCACCACCGTCGACCCGGTCGACTCGTTGGTCGAATTGGGCGGCAAGACATGGCGATTCGTCGATACCGCCGGACTACGCAAGCGCGTCAGCCATGCCAGCGGTGCCGAGTTCTATGCGTCGTTGCGCACGAAGTCCGCGATCGAAGCAGCCGAGGTCGCAATTCTGCTCCTCGATGCCTCACAGGTGATCTCGGAGCAGGATCTGCGCGTGCTGAGCATGGTCTCCGATGCCGGCCGTGCATTGGTGTTGGCGTTCAACAAGTGGGATCTGGTGGACGACGATCGTCGTCAGCAGCTCGAGAAGGAAATCGACCGCGATCTCGCGCGCGTCCCGTGGGCCCAGCGGGTGAACATCTCGGCGCACACCGGCCGCGCCGTGCAGAAGCTAGTGCCTGCTCTCGAGACGGCTCTGGAGTCGTGGGACAAGCGTGTCCCCACCGGACGCCTCAACACGTGGCTCAAAGAGGTCGTGGCAGCCACCCCGCCGCCGATGCGTGGCGGACGCCTGCCTCGCATCATGTTCGCGACGCAGGCCAGCACACGCCCGCCGACGTTCGTGCTCTTCACCACCGGCTTCCTCGAGGCCGGCTACCGCCGATTCATCGAGCGGCGTCTGCGTGAGGAGTTCAACTTCGACGGCAGCCCCGTCCGCGTCTCGGTACGTATCCGCGAGAAGCGAGAACGGCCGGGCAAGGGCAACAACCGCTGACCTAGTCCGACCCCGCCCCTGAGCAGGCGATTTCCTCTCAGGGGTAGGGCTGGGGTAATCTCAGCAAGCGCCTTTCGAGGTGCGGCGGGCTGTGGCGCAGCTTGGTAGCGCACTTGACTGGGGGTCAAGTGGTCGCAGGTTCAAATCCTGTCAGCCCGACACGTAGATGCAGTTCAGAGGCGGTTTCGGAGAAATCCGAAGCCGTCTTTTTTGTGTGCGTGCCGCGAGGATGTCACTGCTCGTTTCGTGCAGGTACGCATATGGTGCTGAAACAATTTCCAGCTGCGTTCAATGGCGTCCCAAATCTGCCAGTGTTGAGCGAATGGACCTGAGTGGACGAAGCCACTTGACTCGGTTAGTTCACTGTCAAATAGCTACGGTGTCCATAGGGATCCGGGCTAAGTCGGAACCTGGGTGTTGTCCACCAGCGCGTTCAAGCCATTGCCGGTGACCCTGCATTTCAAGACTGGCCGTATAGCTCACCCGCTTGCACCGCCAGAAGCAGTTCGAAGATCTCGTACTTCCAAGGCTGGCGGAGCTCGCCTGCGATACTTGGTTTGCGGCTGCACGCCAATCGGGCCGACGGTGGAGGCGGGTATGGAGTGGGTAGAAGGCATCGATCCGGACGAGCCCGGAGTCCGGCGCGTCCCTTGGAGCAGCGTGGGTGAAAATCCACCCGAGGTGCGCGCACACATCGCTCGCAAGGAAGCGATCCGCGAGCGGAAGGCCAACCGGCGGGAGGTTCATCCCCGACGGAAGCCACCCCTCGAAGACGAGGGCCTACTGGTCGAACCCTCTGAGCGGTACCCGTTCTCGCTCGATGACGTACTTCTTGGCGGGGTCCAGATGAGGGTCGATCGGCTCCGCATCTTCCGAACGGGTCTTCAGTTCGACCTCTCTTCGACATCCTTACACGAGGGCGGTGGGTTGTTGGGTGACCGTCTCAATCTGACGCATCGCGTGCGTCCTACCGCGAAACACCGGATATACCTAGGCCTCGTGCTTCCCACAGGCAAGGTGGTGTCCAACAAGAAGAGCTTCGCCTGGGATGCCCCCGAGGACGACGACGCAACGACCCCATGGCTGTACGGGGGAGGAAGCTACAGCCGTCCGACAGAGACCGGTGCAACGTACTTTCTGAGTCCCCTCCCTGAATTCGGACCGATCACGTTTTCCATCGCGTACGAGGAACTCGGACTGAATACCGCCGCGAGCGTGTCGATCGACCTCGAACACCTTCTACAGCTCGAAAGACCAGACACTCGATAGCAAGCTCCTGACGAGGACGGAACTGACAGATGCTCGAAATGCGCGGAACGGTCACTGCCGTGTACAGGTCGATCTGCCTGGTAGACGACCCCGCGTCCGATGCAGCGTATCCCGACGTGGAAGTGGGGGCAGAAGATGTCGACGACTATCTCCCGCCCCCGGACCCGCCTGAAGGTTTCGACCTACTGACCGCTGCGCCAGGGGTCGTGACCGTCACGACCGGCGCGATACGTGGCCAAGTCGACCTTACGATTCGCGTGCTCGACGACGAACCTTCCGCGCTCGCACCAGGCATCTGGGACGCCGTCGAGGAAATCGGATTCCGCGCCCTCAGCGGGTATACGATGCCTGCGTCGGGCGAGTACTACCCCTTTTCCGCCGACGGCTCGGGCGTGTTCCCGTCGTCCGTCACAGCGAAAGGCCCTGGGTTCTATCGAGTGCGCGCCTACGAGCGCAATCGAAAGCTGACGATGGAGGTCAATCGCGAGGACAACGAACCCGCCGCGGTAGAAACATATCTGTTAGAGATATGGGCCACGGACGTCGAAGACGAAGATCGGCGACGGCTCCGAGGACCGCACCCGACTTTGCTGCGATAACCTATTGGTAGATCCCGCCTCGTGAGCCACGAAAACTGATGCGGCGCAGCATATTCAGAGCTCTACTGGTAACCCCATGGCGGCTGTCGCTGTCTGGGCATCATCGCCTCCGTGTGATGGGTGATCGCGGTGACGTACACCCGAACGGCGACTATCGCGATCACGGCCCCTTATCCCAGCGATGAGTCGAATGACCCCAACGCAGACATTCCCACGTTGAGAGGACGGGCCGGGGTACGTGAACCTAGACGTCCCGAGGCGGTCCACTGTTCGGGCGGTGTGGTCGATCGGTCGTGGGCGCGAAAAGGTACGCAAATAGGTAACTCGCCGCCGTTATCGCTGCCAGTGAGATCCACCAGGACGGGAATACATCTGTGTCAGTGAGGATTTCACTGCCAGCGACGACCAGCCAGCACAATGCGAGAGAGGTCGCCAGCGTGACCGCTGCTGCGGTGCACGCGGCGAATCGGTGTCGCCAGGTGTGGCGAGATCGTGCGGCCCACATCCGGTTCGACCACAAGGCGAAGCGTCCACCACCGACTGCGATCACACCGACCAACAGTCCGGCGACGGCACCGCAGAACGCAGGAAACACCAGCAGCGCCAACCGGAGCAAGGTCCCTTTGAGGGCCCAGGGGAGCATGACACCCACCGCTGTGCAGGTACCGGTAAGACCAGCGACCCTTAGTTCTTTCTCGACCCAGTCCACTGTTCCACTAGAACACGGCGGAAATGCGCTTCGGTCTCGAAGCCGCTGTCTGACCGCTCACGTTTACATGTGGACCCGTTGACGCCGGACGTGACGCTGCAAAAGCGTAGATCTGACGACTTGCGCTACTGCCGCTCAACCGCGCTCGCTAACTCCTCGTATGTCTCTTCGCTGATCGCAGCCAGCTATTCTCCGCGGCCCAGCAGTTCACAGCGCAATGAAGCCTCGAGATCTCCCCAGCAGCGCGCGATCTTGCCGTCGTCATCGAGCCGGTACATCGCTAGTTCTTGGATCTGCACATACCGGCCGGTCGCCGCGATCCCATCGAACTCACCGTGGTGGGTGCCGGTATCCGTCAGGCGAGCCGCCATCAACCGGCCCTCGACGACCAAGTCCTCCATGCACCAGCTGAAGTCGGGGAACGCGACTGTGATGTCTCGAAGGCCGTCGCGGTAGCCGTCGATGCCGCTGCGGACACCTTCGACATCGGTGGTGATGAATTCGTCGAGGTCGCCGAAACGCCGTTCGTTGCAGGCGGTGATGTAACGAGCGTAGGTACCGCGCGGATCGTCTGCGAAAATCGCCATACCATCCACGGTAAAGGCCCCGCGTAGTCCTGGCCAGGACGACAGCGGATCAGCTGCACGAACAGCATTTCACCGTCGTCACTGCCTAATGGCTGTTGTCAACGAGCCCGTTCGAGTCACCGTTACGGCGGACACCCCATGCCTGTATCGGTTACGTCTTGACCGGACTGTGCTCACGAGCAATTGTCGCCTGCGGCGGTCTACATAGCCAGTAGCGGAAAACTCGGTGCATGGACTGACCCGGTTCTCGGCCCTTGAGCGTAGTCGATCTTGCAGATTGAACGCGGGGCGAGGCGGAGCGAACCCCGAATATGCCAAATAGCTGGCGGGTCAACGTCCCCCGCCTACGGTCGGCATCTGACCGCTCAGAGAGCGTGGAGTCAGCCGCTTCTGGTCGGACCCGTCGGGGTTCATCGACGCAATCTCGGCCTGAGAGCCGGTAGCGACATCGGTCACCAGTTCACCCGTCTGTGTGACCGCTCGGTCGTAGAGGATGCGCGAGCCGTCGGGCGTGAACTTCGGATGTGCCGAGTAGGTATCGGTGAGAGGCGTGATCTCCCCTCCGGCGGAGGGCATTGTGTAGATCTCCGAGCCGTTGTTGCCGCCTCGGTTACTGGAGAAGACGAGCGTCGACCCGTCAGGCGAAAAGGCCGGGTCGGAGTTCCAGAACTGGTCGCGCAGAAGCACTGTCGATTCACCGCCGTCGGCAGGTACTTCGTTCAGGTAGCCGCCGGTGCCGTAGACAACCCGTGAGCTGTCGGGCGAGAATGTCGCTCCGAACGCCGACTCTTCTTGCGCGATGACGTGTGCGTCGGACCCGTCGACGTTCATGATGTTGATGCCGCCGTTCGCGGTGAACGCGATCTTGGATCCGTCGGGTGAGAAAGCCGGTTGGTAGCCACCTTCGAATACCGATTTCGATTCACCCGACTCGAGGTCGAGGATCTCGATGAATCGGCCTCGGGCGTACGCGAGATGCTCGCCATCGGGGGAGAGGGCAGCGCCGTTCCCATAGTTCGGGTCGCGGCTGTCTTCGCCCACGGTCGGGGTGACCTGACGCAAGCCGGAACCGTCGAGGTTCATGGCGAACAGTTGGCCCCATCCGTCGTCGAATGCCACGACCACCGGTGTCGGCTCGGGTGCGGGCTCGTCGGCGCATCCTGTGGCGAGCAGTGTCAGCGCGACGAGTGCGGAGATCAGCCGGATCTGGTGCATCGGGAAATCATCTCAGAACTGCCAACGTGCAGAACCCTTCTACGCGGCGTGGCCTCTTGTCGAGGTCGTGAAACTGTCGTTCGACTTGCCTCGTTTGTCGATTCTCAGGGCTGTGCCTATCCACGGCGGTGCCCGCGGACAGGGGTGTTGCGTCATGGAGTTCGACCGAAGATTTTCTGTCGGTGCTCTGTGCGACTCTGCACGGCATGGCGATCTGCATGGCGTGTGATCTGGAAATGCTCGATTCAGTGGGTTGCACGTGGCGGCCCAGTCGAATACCCAACGGCAGGAGCAAATGCCACGACTGCGGTGCCCCGCCGCGAACGCTTCACCACCCGGGGTGCGACGGCGAGCGGTGCAGATGTGGACAGATGCTGTCATGCGGCAGCGGATGCGCGGTGGATGAGTGCGAACGTGAAGACGGCCACGACTACATCGACGGGAGCTGCAGGTGGTGCAACGAACCGTCCGGACAGCTCCGCGTCGTCGGCGGCTCATGACCCTATCGTCGGGTATTGGGACTTCCGACAGGACCCTGTTGACCCCCGAACTGCGAGGGACAAACCCCGGCGCTGTCACGGAGTTGTAGACGGTCGGCGTGTCAGTACGTCGCGTCGCGGACCCCGAGACGGGGGCATCGTCGATTTCTTTCCGTCAGGTGTTGGTTCGAGAGCACACTGCACTAGGGCATCATGGGCCTATGAGTGATCTCGAGTACCTCGCCACTTTGCTCGCTGCGCTGGATGCGGAGATCGCGCGAGTTTCGGCCTCCGAGTCCGAGGAGCAGGCGTCGGCCATCGACGACGCAGTCGCCGCCGTCTTCCGGTTGCGTGAGAAGGTCAAGGCCGGTTACCCCGGCAAGAAGGCCTACTACCTTGCGGCGTCGACCGATCCCCAGGGGATCAGAGTCGAGGGAATTTCTGCCCTGCACGGCAAACGCGCCCATGAACTGGTCCAAGACGGTGGTTGGATGCACGCAGATTCCAGCACTGTTCTCGATGCTCTCGATGACGACCAAATCAGTCGGTATCACGCGATCGCAGGACGCGGTGTAGCGCAGACGCTTCGAGACTCACGCGAATACTTGGCGACGGCAACAGGTCTGGCCGAAAAGTAGACCCACGCATTGGTACGGCGAGTCGGCCCAGCCTTGGAATAAGGATTCCCGAAATCTGCTCGATTCCAATGACCAAGATGGCGCGCGATTGACTAATCGGATAGATGTCGAACGATGAGGGCTTATCCGTTCCATTGTGTATAGGCTCGACTGCAGAAGTCGGTTTTGTCCACTAGGGCGGACGGATGGGCGAGTACTCATGGCACTGGCAGATCTCGATACTGGCAACCCACATTGGCTCAACGCCGTCCTTTTTACTGTTGCCGCAGTCGTAGCGATTGTCCTCACTTGGTGGTTCTTCGGCAACGACAGTTAGCCGAGACGGACACGGCTGTGTAGCTCTTCAACACGAGCACGCGAACGGCGTGCTGATCATCTGCCACAGTGAGCCGACGCACCTCGGCCGTGATGCCTCCGGTCATCGAGTCCACGGCCGTCACACGTTCGCCGGGTTCGAGGTGTTCGAGAACCCAGGTGGCAGTGGAAGGAGCAAGATCGGTGGACATTCTCGTCATGCCTCCGTCCCGCTGCGCTGGGTGCCGCAATCCCGGTGTCGGCCGAGCATCTCACCAGGCAGCCTTCGCGGTCCACCTATTTTCGGCTGTATCCATGATTGAGGATCCGGCGTATTGGGCATCGTGCAGATATGACAGAGAACGCAAAGCTGACAGTGGAACGCACCATCGAAGCGCCCGTCGACGCAATTTTCGACGTCCTGTCCAACCCCGAGCGGCATCAGGCACTCGACGGCTCGGGATTCGTACGCGGCGTGGACCACGCAGACCGAATTCAGAAGGTCGGCGAGAAGTTCACGATGAACATGCAGGGCGATCACATGGGTGGGGAATACCAAACCGACAATGTCGTCACCGGGTACGCCAAAGACAAGCTACTGGCATGGAAGACCGCGCCGGCCGGCAACGAGCCTCCCGGATGGGAATGGTTGTGGGAACTGGAGTCTCAGGGACCCAACGAGACATTGGTGCGGCACACCTACGACTGGTCGAAGGTCACGGACAAGAAGCTTCTCCAGCAGATCGGGTTTCCCCTGGTCACCGAGGATCAGCTGAACGACACACTTGCACGCCTCGCTGTCGAGGCAACGTCCTGATCTTTCGGGCATACGTTCAGCCGTAGAACGCCGCTGCGTCGACGCTCTCGATGTGCATCCATCGAGCTGGAAAGTCCGTCGACGCAGCGGCTTCGGCGAGGTCCAGGCCACGTATAGCCAACGCCGTCGTGGGTGACTGGTCCACGATCAGACTGATCGCGTACGTTGCTGCGGTGACGTGAACGCAAGGATCAGTTCTGCTGGAACAGGTGCATGCCGTGTCGACGTCCATGGGAACCGGTGCCAGACCCCCCGATACCAGCTCCGCGTGAAGCGCGTCGGGCAGATCCCCGCTCCCTCTGCCGTGAGTCGGATGACTGGCGACGATGCGCAGAGCCGCCCTTTTGTGAGCCGCCGAATAGCGCGGCACCGTGAATGTCGCGGTCTCCATTTTCTTTCCTGCCGAGACCATGCAGCGAAGAGAACCGATCGTGTTGGTATCCACGATGGCCGACTCGCTACGAGCCAGGCTCCGCGCTCGAGGAAGCATGGGATTGGGTCGGGTAGCGGTAATTGGCTCGACTCGACGCAACCATTCCTTGCCCCATGGAGTCGCACCGAACGGCGGGGGCTGGGGAGTGGATGCCATCACCGTGCCACCGACAGCGACAACGTCTGTCTGAGTGTCGAATCATCCAGTGCGGCAAGCGCTGCCTCGTTGTTCCCCTCGGTCAACCCTGCAATTGCTTTCTTCCGGGCGTGCAGCGACGCAATGTACTCCTCCAATGTTCCTTCGGTGGTGAGCGCCATGACTGTCACAGGCGAGGTCTGTCCGATTCGATGTACCCGGTCGGTTGCCTGCGATTCCACCGCCGGATTCCACCACCGGTCGTAATGGATGACGGTGCTGGCCCGGGTGAGGTTCAACCCATAGCCGGCCGCTTTCAGGCTCAGCACCATCACGGGACAGCTACCGCCCTGAAACTCGTCCACCATTCTCTCGCGCTGGTCCACGTCGAGTCCGCCGTGGAAGAACGGTATGGCGGCTCCAGTGACACGCGCGAGATGGCCGGCGAGAAGCTCACCGGTCTTGCGGTACTGGGTGAAAACCAATGCTGTCTGCGACGATTCGGCGAGCTCCTCGATGATGTCGGTGAGCCTGTCGAGTTTCCCGGAACGGTCGGGCGACGAAGACATGTTGCCGTTCACGAGACCCGGGTGGTTGCAGATCAGTTTCAGAGAGGTCAGCAAAGCGAGCACCGCAGTCCCTCGGCGTTGTGTAGAACCGAAACCGGTGTCGAATGCAGCCTCGACCGTCGAGTTGTACAGCATCGCTTGCTCGTTCGTGATCGGGCACAGTACGTCTATCTGCTGTTTGGGTGGAAGGTCGGTCGCCACTTCGTCTTTCGTCCGTCGGAGGACGACCGGAGCTATGGAATGGGACAAGTGCGCAAGCGCAGCCGCCGAACCTGCGTTCTCGATGGGTGCGGAAAATCGCCGAGTGAAGCGTGCTCTGGTCCCGAGCAGACCCGGGTTGGTGAGGTCGATCAGGGCCCACAGTTCGTCCATGCGGTTCTCGACCGGGGTGCCGGTCAGTGCGATGCGAGTTGTCGAGCTCAGTCGTCGCGCGGCACGGGAAACCTGCGTGCGCGAGTTCTTCATGACGTGCGCTTCGTCGAAGAAGACCGTGTTCCAACTGATCTCGGCCAGACGGTCGGTGTCGGAGCGCAATGTCGGATATCCGGTCACGGTCACGCAGCCGACCTCGCCACATCCACCGAGCGAGCGGTTCGGTCCCCGGTAGACATTGACCGTCAGGTCGCCGGCGGAGAACTTCTCGATCTCACGTCGCCAATTGCTGATCAGGGATGTCGGGCACACCACCAGAAAATTGCCTTCACCGCGCGAGGCTCCCACAATCATGTGGGAAATGGCCTGCAGAGTCTTGCCCAACCCCATCTCGTCGGCGAGAATTCCTCCACCCCCGGCTTCTCCGACGGTCGGAATCCAGGACGCACCGTGCACCTGATACGGCCGCGGGGTGAAAGTGGACGCACTGTCGCCAAGACTGCCCTGCATGTGCAGGCTGGTGCGTAGGGCATCGACGGCACCGTGCGCGGTCGACACGCTGGACCCGCCCGTGTTGGGCACCGCGTACGCCGCCGGGGGGAGTGACTCCAGCAGCGATGCAGGAATCTCGGCGTAGTGGGGCCGGTGTTCCAGGTGGTCCAGAACCGCCAGCCACCCCCGGGCCGACGCGCTTTCCGGGAGGCCTGCCGATGGTGCCAGTGCCGCTTCGAGTTCGACGCGATGCGGCTCGACGAGCTGCGCTTCGACGGTCCGTACTGCCACGGAGCCACCCGTATTGGGAAGTGTCAGTTCGATCGGCGTCGTCGCTGTGGTAGCCGTCCTTGTGGAATCACGTTGCCAGACAGCGAAACAGTGTCGACGGGGCAGGTAGGTGACCTGCGGAGCGAGGCCCGTGTCGGTCGTCGAGAACATGCAACCTCCAGCCGAGTGAGCGCTTCGGTCGACCCGAAGCTGCCCACACGGTACGTGCCCGAACGGGATTTCGCCGCATTCAACAGCGTTTGACAATTCCGAAAAATGCTGTCCTACAGCGCTATCGAGCAGCACGCAGCGGCGCGGAACCGATCAGGATTGCTCGCGCGAACACCACCACGTGGTGCGGCCGCCCACCGTTCCGCGAGTCATCGGAGCACCGCATCGTGGGCACGCCGCGTCCGCCTTGCGGAACGGGATGATCTCACCGGTGTGCACGCCACCCTTCTTGATCGCTGACCTGATGGCGCGACGCAGAACAACGCGGAGCTCGTCGAGTTCCTCGGTGGTGAGGGTCTTTGCCCGTCTGGACGGGGATTGCTCGCTCTGCCACAGCACCTCGTCGGCCAACAGATTGCCGACGCCTGCGATTGCTGCTTGGTCCAGCAAACGTGCTTTCAGAGGTGCTCCGCTGGAACCGATTCGGTGCCGGAAGTCGTCGCGCGTGATCTCCGCAGCATCGGGCCCCAACGCATCGATATCGGGTTCGAGGCGCACTCGGCCGAGCCGGCGCTTGTCGAAGAGCCGGAGCTGACCCCCGTCTTCGAACGTCATGGCAAAGCGTGTCCACTCGGGCTTGTCGGTGTCGCGCTCGCCCACGTGCGGATCGCCGCCTCCGTACTGCGACGTGCGATCGCCGTCAGGAGCGGTGACAATGACGCGGCCGCCCATTCCGAGATGGATTCCCAGCGTCGGACCGCTGGACCCGTCGGCGGTGACGGTTTCGCACCACATCGCCTTGCCACGTCGACATGCCTCGGTGAGCTTGCCGCCCTTCAGGGCGTGAGCGATATCGCCCGGCATGTGTGGGCGGCACTCGAACGAGTCGGTGTCATCGATGTCGACGATGACGCGTCCGAGGGCTTTCTCGACGACCTGTCGAGCGTTTTCGACTTCGGGTAGTTCGGGCATGAAGCGGGTGTACCCAATTCGCCGGCTCTATGCGCGAGCCTGTGTCGTCAGGCGCGCTTCCTACCGGTGGCGAACTGTCTGAAGCCGATCAGGTTGCCGAACGGATCGAGAACCTGGCACAGACGTTCACCGGTGAACACCGATTTCGGCCCTCGATGCACGACGCCTCCGCGATCGACGCAGCCGGCGACCACTGCGTCCACGTCGTCGACGTTCCAGTACGAGACCGACCCTGCGGTCCCCGCGGGGCGGTTGTACGAATCGGTGACGTGGACGGTGAGCCGGGTTCCTGAGACGTCGAACGCGGCGAGTTGCTCGTGTACGTCGACGGGGTCGGTGCCCAGGAGCGTTCGGTACCAGTCGACGGCGGCGGCGAGGTCGTCTGCGAAGTAGAAGACATTCCCCACGCCCAAGAGTGTGTTGTCCATCATTGTCCGTTCGGGTTCGTTCGCACCGACAGTGCGATGTCATGGGTTTCGGTGTGCGTAGCACCGTCGACGGTGTGGGCCAGCGCTTTCTGCACCACGTCGTGGTCGGAGCCGGTCCACCGTTCTTCTCGCTGACGTCGGTACTGGCTCCACGACGGCACAGTGAACTGCTCGACCACGGTGTCCTCGACGTCCAGACTCCGGTACAGGTTCCAGGCGTACGCCCCCGTTCGCTTCCGCGCGATCCCGACCGGAGCCATCGACGTCAGAAACTGTTCGAGAGCGTCGTCGACGACTCGGTACGTAACGGTGATCCGTACCGGCCCGTCGTCCGGATCGGGCTCGAACATCACGGTCGGGGTCGGCCACGCCATGGACACCGCACGGTCGAGCACGCCGGTTTCGGGTCGCAGGGGGAGGACTGCGACACTCGCAGCGACCAATGCCAAGGCGGCTACCGCGACCGCGAGTGCGTCGACGATGCCGGTCTTCGACGCCAACCATCCCCACACGAGCGAGCCGATGGCCTGAGAACCCATGAAGACCAGGAGGTAGACCGACATCCCGCGCGCTCGAACCCAGGTGGCGAGCGAAAGCTGGATAGACGCATTCAGTGCGGTCAACGTCGTGATCCAGGCGATGCCGGACAACAGCAGCGCCGGGACCACCGCCCACAGCGGAAGCCACGCCAGCGCGGCCATTCCCACGCCGTACCCGACAGCAGAGCCGACGAGCAAGGTGTTTGCGCCGCAATGTTTTCGGAGCATCGGCGTCGCGGCAACGCCGATCACGGCTCCGACCCCGAGTACGCCCAACAACACGCCGTATCCCACCGAGCCCAGTTTCAGTACCGACGACGAAGCCGATGGCAGTAGCGCCCACAATGCAGATGCGGGGAAGGCGAACAGCGCCGAGCGCAGAATGATTCGTCGAACGATCGGGCCGGATCGGATGTAGCGGACCCCGGACAGGATCGACTCGGCAAGGCCTTCTCGATCCGTTTGTGGATGTTTCGGGCGCTTCCATGCAATCAGCACGCTCAACGTTGCTAGAAAGGAGGCGGCGTTGATGGCGAACACGAAGGTCGGCCCGGCCAATGCCACCAGTACACCGGCAAGCGCCGGTCCGACGGCCCGCGCCCCGTTGACGGTCACGCTGCCCAGCGCCGAGGCGGCCGGGATTTCTTCACGGCTCACCAGCTCGGGCTGAATCGCCTGCCAGGCGGGAGCGGACAGTGATGTCCAGCAACCCAATACGAATGTGCAGGCGAGCAATCCCCACGGAGACAAGGTGTCGGTCCATGCCAGTGCGGTCAACACAATTCCGGTCAGCATCGAACCGGCACCGACCGCGATGAGCAGAACGCGGCGATCGAGCGCGTCGGCGAGCGCGCCTGCCAGCAGAGCCAGCAACAGGGTGGGTAACAGACTTGCTGTCTGCACGGCGGCGATGATGGTGGTCGACGCCTCACGTTCGACGAGGAACCACTGCGCACCGACGGTCTGCATCCAGCCGCCGATGTTCGAGACCAGCTGTGCGACGAAGAGGCTGCGGTAGACGGTATTTCGGAGCGGCGACCACGCGGACGGTGCTGCCGGCGTGGTGGCGGTGGTGCTCACGCCAGTCCCGCCGACCATTGCGCGAATGTCTGCCATTCGACCTCGGGATAACGGGTGCGCAAGCCGTCGATGTCTGCGTCGTACCCGACGTCGGTCAAGAATTGGAACATCGCTCTCATGTCCTCGGAACCTATGTCCCGTGCCCGGCTCGAATAAGGCTGCACCGAGGTTCCGAGAACGTCGCCGAGAGTGTTCGCCATGGCCTCCAAGCTCGGATCGTCCGAAGCGAGATCGATTCGCATCTCGTGAAAGTGCGCGGGTTCGGTCAACACGAGGGTGACGAACCGCCCCAGATCCCGCCGCGACAGCTGCTGCAGTGGCGTGTGGAGCGGCAAGGGCAGATCGAGGCGGCCGGCCCTGACGTCGTCGAGTCCGCCGAGAAGGTTGTCGTAAAAGTAGGTGGGGCCGACGATCGTGTACGACAGCCCAGCTCGACGCAGCAGTGCCTCGGTTTCGGCCTTCGTCTCGAAATGCGGTATGCCGGTGCGGCGGTCAGCGCTCGCAACCGAGGAGAACACCACGTGCGGAACCTCCGCGGCGATCGCCGCATCGACGAGGGCTGCGCCCTGAGCCAATTCGGCCGCGGGACCGTCCTCGAACGGCGTCGTCATCACGAACGCACCGGCACTGTCTCTCAATGCAGCCGCGGACGATTCCCGATCGGTGATGTCCGCGACGACGATCTCGGCACCTCGCTCACGTAGCCGATCCGCGCGGGCCGAATGACGCCGCACCACTGCGCGCACCGGTAGCCCCTGCGCCAGCAGGGCATCCACCACCGCGCCGCCCTGCCCTCCGGTTGCTCCGACGACTGCGTACGGTCTGATCATCGTGTTGTCACCTTTGTTCCGGAGGGCGAGAGCGGGGCTGCTACTGGGCGATGAAGGCGAGAATGTCTGCGTCCAAGGCCTTCTGGTAATCGCCGTAGATTCCGTGCGGTGCACCGGGGTAGACCTTGAGGGTGCCGTGCTGGACGAGTTCTGCGGTTTTCAGTGCCGCCGCGGCGATCGGCACGATCTGGTCGTCGTCACCGTGGGCGATGAAGATCGGGACGGTCAGCGCTTTGAGATCCTCGGTGAAGTCGGTCTCGGAGAACGCCTTCACGCAGTCGTATGCAGCAGTCAGATTGACCAGCATCCCCTGTCGCCAGAAGTCGTCCTTGGCGCCCTGGGAGATGGCGGAGCCCTCACGGTTGGCACCGAAGAACGGCTCGGACAAGTCCTTGTAGAACTGCGATCGATCGTAGAGAACGCCGTTGCGGATGTCGTCGAGTGCTTCGATCGGCGTGCCCTCGGGGTTGGCCTCGGACTTCAGCATGACCGGGGGAACGGCACCGGCAGTGATCACCCGAGTGACGCGGCTGCCACCGTGCTGCGCGGCGTACCGCACGACCTCGCCGCCACCGGTCGAGTGTCCGATGAGGGTGAGTTCCTGCAAGTCGAGGGCCTCGACCAGTTCGGCCAGATCCTTGGCGTAGGTGTCCATGTCGTGGCCGACGGCAGTCTGCGAGGACCGGCCGTGGCCGCGGCGATCGTGTGCGATGGCGCGGTAGCCGGCGTCTGCGAGAAGCTTCAGTTCGAGCTGCCAGGCATCCGAGGACAGTGGCCAGCCGTGACTGAGCAGAACTGGCTTTCCGGTGCCCTGCTCGGTGTAGTAGATCTCGGTTCCGTCGGTGGTGGTGATGTACGGCATGGCCTGCTCCCTGGTTCGGTTCGATTGGGTACCGACAACATTCGTCCGTTCCCGGGTCGAAAGCGTCGCCGCTGCCATCCAACGCGGGGGAGGAGATTCCGGTGGCGCCGCTACCTGCTAGCCGGTAGACAGACCGATGTGGACCGACAGTGTCGTGCCACCCCCGGGTGGACTGACGATGGTCAGTTCGCCGCCGACTGCGGCCACCCGATCCTGTAGTCCGATCAAACCCGACCCTGTGCTCGGATCGGCACCTCCGCGGCCGTTGTCGGTCACGGTCAGTTCCAAGCTGTCCTCCGTCAGGTGCGCGGTGATGTCGACTTCGGTGGCCTCGGCATATTTGGCTGTGTTCGTCAGCGCCTCGGCGACCACGTAGTACGCCGCCACTTCCACCGATTCGTCCATCCGGGAGGAAATGTCGGCGGTGAGGGCAACGGGAATCGGACTGCGTCTGGCCAACGTCTTGAGGGCCGGTGCGAGTCCTCCGCGCGAGAGGATTGCGGGATGGATGCCGCGACTGAGTTCGCGGAGGTCGGTGTGCACCTGCGACAGCGTCTCGACGCTGCGGTCCAACATCGCGCGGAGCTCGGTCAGATTCTCCGGGGCAGCGGCTTGGGCGCCGCGCAATTCCATTCCGAGAGAGACGATTCGCTGTTGGGCACCGTCGTGCAGGTCACGCTCGATACCTCGGCGGGCTTGGTCGGCGGCGGCGACCACGCGGGACCGGGACCGCGTCAGCTGAACTCGTGTGTCGTGGTTGTAGACCGCAGTGGCAACGAGGTCGGCGAAGTCGGCCAGTCGATCTCGGGTCTCACCGCCGGCCGCATACTGCGTAGCTGTCGTGCCGATGATGACGGCACCCCAGGTATTGCCGTCGACAGTGATCGGTACACCTTCGACCCAGCGAATACCCCTGCCCTCCAGTCGCTCAGCGATACCGCCGGTCGCTTCGGTGAAGTCGACGGCAGCGGCGCGGCCGGTGTCGGCGACGATCGTGGCCACGTTCTGCCCACCGATCGGCAGTCGATCACCGGCTTGCACGCGCTCACCGGCGGAGTCGTCGCGGATCGCCAGAATCGTGTAATACCCGTCGCCGTAGCGGATCACCGAAACATGTTCGTTGTCCAACCCGACGGTGAGTTCGTGTGCGACTGCGAGGTACACGTCATCCGGATCGGCCCGCAGCGCCACCAATGTTGCGACCTTCCGAAGTGACGCTTGCTGGCGTGCCAGCGCGACGGTGCGGAGGTGCATGTCCTGACGGTCGCGGGCGGCGGCAAGAAGAGCCTCCAACGAAGGCACGACACGGCGGATACGGCGGGCATCGACGCTATCGAGATCGGCGGGAACCAGCAGCGACGCGGTGACGACGTCCCCGTCCCGAAGCAGGATTTTCTCCTGCCCCACGGACGCGTCGGCATTCCCTTGCTGCAACACCGCGAAGGGTAGGTCGAGGACCGCAGCCAGGCGGGTGCTGGCAACGTCGAGCATCGTCGGGGTGTGGTCCGAGCGCAAGATGGTCTTGGCGAACGCCGCCAACATATCTGCTTCTCGTCGACGTTGATCGGATTCGGTTGCGCGCAAACGTGATTGGCCAACCAGCACGTTGGTCAGAAGCGCCAGTGCCAGAAACACGATCAGTGCAGGGACGAGGCTCTCACTGCTTTCGAGTACATGGATGTAGGCGTACGCGCCGGCACTGGCCACCGATGTCGCGATCGACAGACGAAAGCCCCACCCCGCAGACACGATCAGCACTCCGAACAGGAATATCGCACCGAAAGCATTCTCGGGTGACACCCGTTTGAGCGTCAGCACAACGAGTATCTCGACGGCGATGGCGGCTGCGGCCGCTGCGATTCCGCAGGCGACCGGCGGCGCACTCGGCCGGAGTATCACAGTGACGAGCCGGTCGCGGAGGGCGGTGTCCGACGTCATCGGCACATCCGACTGCTCGAATTACCGCTAGCGGTAATGCCGACCCGAGCCGTCTCTGACACTCTCGACAGAGTGATGCCCTCCCGCCTGCAGTGCCTGATCGTCGACGACAGCGACGCTTTCTGTGTCGCTGCACGCCGACTGTTGGAATCGGCAGGGATGTCGGTGGTCGGCACCGCGACCTCACTCACCTCGGCGATCGATGCAGTGCTGTCCACCCACCCCGATCTCGTGCTGGTCGATATCGACTTGGGTGCCGACAGTGGATTCGACGTGGTCGAAGCGATCGACGCCCAGGATCTGACGCCTCCGCCTGCCGTCATTCTCGTGTCGACACACGACGAGGAGGACTTCGCAGATCTGGTGAACAACAGTTCTGCCCTGGGTTTCCTGTCGAAATTCGAGCTGTCGGCGAGCGCGATCGAAGCCCTGCTGGGCACCTGACGGCGGGTCACCCGACGGTGTCCAGATACAGGATCACCGCTCGCACGCGACGGTGATCGTCGGCCGTCTCAGACAGGTCCAACTTGGTCAGGATGCTTCGGACGTGCTTCTCGACGGTTCCTTCGGTGATCCACAAGCGTCTGCCTATGCCCGCGTTGGAGAGCCCTTCGGCCATCAAGGTCAAGACGTCCCGTTCGCGAGAACTCAACGCGCCGAGGGGATCACCTCGGCGC
This sequence comes from Rhodococcus sp. JG-3, assembly GCF_000482405.1. Classification (NCBI taxonomy): domain Bacteria; kingdom Bacillati; phylum Actinomycetota; class Actinomycetes; order Mycobacteriales; family Nocardiaceae; genus Rhodococcus; species Rhodococcus sp. JG-3. The sequence goes on along the minus strand of NZ_KI519398.1, from coordinate 3,503,180 downwards.
TTGGCCGCAACCAGTTCGTAGACAAGAGCAGGATCGATGACCGACGATCCTGCCGCGATCCGATCTATCGTCGAGACGAAGTCGGCGATGTCGGTCACGCGGCTCTTGAGCAGGTAACCCATACCCTTGGCGGTGTTGTTCGCGCTGTCGAGCAATTCGAGTGCGTGATCGACCTCGACGTGAGCAGGCAGGAGCAGCAGCGAGACGTCGGGGAAACGGTCGCGGATCTTCACGGCCGCGTCGAGCCCCTCGGCGGTGTAGGTCGGCGGCATCCTGATGTCGATGATCGCCAGGTCCGGTGGATCTTTCTCGAGCAACGCCAGTACCTCCTCGGCGTCACCGGCCCGGCCCACGACATCGAGGCCCGCCTGGGTGAGCAGACTGGCCAGGCCTTCTCGCAGCAACACGTCGTCATCGGCGATGACTACTCGTATCTGGGACATCACGCTCCTCGAACCCGTCGGGTTCGAAGTATCGGCTGCGGCGTCGTGAGCTGTCATCAGTCATTCGACTCTATTGCGCGCTTCGATTGTCGACTCGGTTGCTGGATTTTTCAGTCGCTCGATCGGTCGTCGTGGATTCCACGGTTCGGACTCGGCCCGGGGAAGAGGTCGTTCTCACGGGTTGCCTCGAAAAACAACTGCAGGAAGGACGACGACGCATCCCCGGGCTGGGCGGCGCGAGCCTGACGGGGTTCATCCGATGACCTCGACATCGCCATTCCGTCCCTTCCGTCCCTCACCCGCAGAACGGGTCTCGCTTCCTCCCAAATAGTCTCAGATTCTGAACAGTCAAACAACTGAGAGTTCTCTGGGTGGAGTCGGAAGCCGGGGTGGTGAGGAAGTCGACGTGCCGGCTTACATACCGGCGGCCGTGGGAGGTTCGATCAGCATCCTCTTGATCACTTTGCCGGTCGCGGTTCGGGGGAGTTCTTCGAGGAACGTGATGTCTCGCGGCACCGAGAACCGGCTCAGTCGATTTCGGATGTAGGCCCGCACCATATCTGCGTCCAGGCCTGCAGCACCCCGACCGACGACGAACGCCGCGAGGCGCTGACCGTACTCGTTGTCCGGTACACCGACCACCGCTACCTCGCCGACCTGAGGAAGGTTGGCGATGGCGTCCTCCACCGGCCCGGGAAACACGTTCTCGCCGCCGGAGATGATCATCTCGTCGTCCCGCCCGCACACGAAGAGCCGCCCGTTGCAATCGATGTACCCGAGGTCGCCGGTATCCATGAGTGCTGCACCGCGAGCCGAAGCAGTCGACGGAGGCTCGGCGTTCGTGTAGCCGTCGAAGAGCATGTCGTTACCTACGAATATCCGGCCCAGAGTGCCGGTCGGAACCACTGCGCCGTCGGCGTCGAGTACGGCGATCGTCGTGCCGAGCGGCGGCCGACCCGCGGTAGTGGGAGCTGCACGTAGATCCTGCGGTGTGGCGATGGTCGCCCACGAGACCTCGGTGGAACCGTAGAAGTTGTACAGAACATCTCCGAAGGCATCCATGAACCGCGAGACGGTCGACCCCGTCAACGCCGAACCGCTGCACGCGACGACTTTCAAGCTGGACGTGTCGTAGCGTGATCGCACGGACTCGGGTAGATCGAGTATGCGCTGCAACATGATCGGGACGGCGATCAGCGACGTGCACCGATGAGTCTGGATTGCCCGCAAGCACTCTTCCGGATCGAATCGATCCTGCAGAACCACTGTTGCCCGCAGCGGTGTACTGATCTGCAACGCCGCCAGCCCCCAACTGTGGAACATCGGCGCAGCGATCAGCATGCGCTCGTTCATACGAAGTGGCATGCGGGACAACATGGCCGCGACGGTCCCGAAGCCGCGTGGGGTCGGGCGAAGTGCACCTTTGGGAGACCCGCTGGTGCCCGAGGTCAGCACGACAACGGATCCGGGCCGTTGCGGTCTGTCGAACGTGGCGGACGGAGCCGCGACGAAATGCTCCAGAGTGCGACGGCCCGCGACGACGGTATGAGCCGACAAGCTGACGCGGAGGACGTCGCTGGGGAGGTAGCGAACCATCTTGTCGAATTCGTCGTCGACGAACAGCGCTTGCAACTGGTGACGACTCGAGATGGTCTCGATCTGGCGGGCCGCGAGGCCGGTGTTGAGAAGTACGACCTCGACACCGAGCATGCCGCAGGCGACGACGCATTCGATCATGGCAGTGTGATTGCGGGCCAGAACTCCTACCGTGCTTCCCGGGCGAATTCCGGATGCGGCGAACCCTGCTGCTATCCGATGCGATCGCAGGTGGATCTCTGCGAACGTGCGAGTACCGCGATCGTCGATCACGGCAATTTCGTCCGGTGACTTGGCGGCGGCGGCCGCGAAGCCACCGCCGAGGGTGAAGCCCCATTTCGCCAGCGAGTTCAGCTGCCGGTATGCGCGATCAGGACGCGCGGCACGAACGACGCCGGTACCGATCATCGTTTTGAGGACCGCAAGCTGTAGCGACCGGGAATCGCCGGCGTTGGACACGATCGATGTCGTTGCGCCGGAGAGGGACTCGGCCAACCTGTTCAGGCCACCCATGACCCAGTCGACCACTGCCCGATTGTGTTCGGGTTGCGGCGAGTAGGTTCCGGCCAGGCCGGCTCGGAAGATCGTCACATCGATCTTGGTCTCGCTCGGTGAACGCGCGCTGAGGGTGAATCTGATGAAACCGCCCGATTCGACGTGCTCGACGGTGATGATCGGCCGGTTACGTCTGTTCACCACGACTTCGAGTGCGTGCTCGACCCCACCGACGCCGCACGTGTAGCGGTTCGCCGACTCGCTGAGAAGGCAGTACCCGAGACCGGGGAAATATCGCGGGTACAGTTCGACCGCACTGAGCACCCCGCACACTTGCTCGACGTCGTGTGCGAAGACCGTGCTGCAGTCGATGACGTCGGAAACCATGGTCCACCCCTGTGCCTTGCCGTGTCGAACAGCGCCGCTGCCACATCGGCACCGACCAGAAGAATGGCAGCGCACATCGGTAACGGGTCATCCGCCTGGATGAAGTCGTCATAGTAATCCCGGTGCGCGGTTTCGGGAAGGAAACGCGAATCTCCGTCTAATTGGGACGAAGTTCGCCGCCGCCCCAGAGCTCGTCGAACGGAACCGTGCGGGCCAGGATTCGCTCCGCAGCTCGGTGTCCCGACAGGAATGCCGCGGTCACCGTCGACGGATCGTCCGTCCACGTTGCCTCGCCGGCCAGGTGTAGAACTCCGCCGACCGGGGTCGACAGATCGTCGTGGTCGCTCGGTCGCGAGCCGACCGCCGGGTACGAGTAAGCACCGCGGGAGAACGGGTCGTCCTGCCATCGCGTGACATGTACCCGCTGCGGGGAGATCACGCGTTCGCCGTAGAGGCCACGAAGCGCGTCGAGCACCGACTCGGCAATACGTGCGTCGGACCACTGCCGGATCGTCTGCGCACACGGCCCCGCCGCAAACGTGAGCAGCGTGGGCAACCCCTGCGGCACGGTGACGTCGTACCACGAGTGCCACCAACGCCCGGCCTCCCCCTGCTGCCGAATCGCGTAGACGTCCTCGTCCCAGAATGCATGCGGGAACTGTAGGAACACCTTCTCGAACGCGTTCATCTCGAGTCCGTCCAGCGCAGTCGACACCGGATGGGGAAGAGGCGGTTCGATAAGCAAGGTCGGTGACTTCAGGACGCCGATCGGAACCGTCACCACGATGTGGTCGGCCGAGAACGTCTCGGTGAGAGTCTCCACGGAGGAGCTGTTCGATCCCCACGCGATGCGTGTCACTTCATGGCCGAGTCGTACATCCAGCCCGTCGGCCAGACAGACCGCGAGCCGATCGTACCCCTCGGGGAAGACGACCTCGTCACCCTCGATCGCGTCGTCGTCCAACCCGTGCGCATCGAGCATCCCCTGGTCGACACCCAGCTGTTCCTCGGCCCGGTGACCCAGGAACTCCCGGACCCGTTCGATTCGATCAGGATCCCATGCGAGCCGTTTCACGGTGCTGTTCACGGCATCCCCGTACGACGTGCCCAGGGTCGATGTCGCTATGGTCGCCGCCAACAGCTCGTCGACGACGTGTACGTCCGACGCGAAGCTCGCAACCTCGTCCTCGCTCAGACGCCGTCCGTTCGGTGAGTAGTACGCGATGGGTCGTCCGTCCGGCTGAAAACTCCCCACCGTGAACTCACTGGTCAGAATGCCGAAAGCCTGTACTGCGTCGGCCAGCGGATTGTTGTCGATTCCATGAACCCAGGACGCACCGACATCGAGAATCTGTCCGTCCGTCCGCAGGGTGTCCACTCGTCCGCCGATGCGGTCGCGGGCTTCGAGAACGACCACACGGTGACCCGCACGGTGCAGAATGCGTGCTGCGGTGAGACCGGAAATGCCGGCTCCCACCACCACGGTGTCGACGTGCGTCATGCTCTGTCCGTTCCCTTGGTTGCCGACATGCTCAGTTCCCACGGCCGGGGTTGCCGTTGCCGGAGTTCCCGTTGCCTGAATTGCCGTTGCCGTTGCCGTTGCTGTTGCCTGGACTCCCGTTGCCGGAGTTGCCATTGCCCGCATTACCGTTGCCCGCATTACCGTTGCCGTTGTTCCCGTTTCGCGGTGGAGCCGCAGGTTGTGGCGGCTCGGCGGGCACCTGTTCGACGGCGGGGGCGGGAACGTCCTGGGGGAGGTTCGAGACAACCGGCATCGAGGACTCGGATGCGGTTGTCACGGGCGCCGGGCTGGTCGGAGCGGTGACCGATGTGGACGGCGATGTCTCGATCGGCTCGTCGCCTGTTCCGGTTGCCATCCAGGCAATTGCCGACGCGACGGCGACGAACAGTGCAGCCGCAGCCGCAGGGACAAGACCGCGACGCCGTGAACCCTCCGTTGGTCGACAGGCCGAATCCTGCTCGGCGACAACCGCTGTCGAATTCGCGACGGGCAGGACCGCAGTGGCCGGCGGTGGTGGCGGTTCGCTGGAGAGACTGTGTAAGGCGTCGGCCACGGTGTCCGCCGTCGGCCTGTTTTCGGGATGTCTGGCCGTCATCGTCGTCAGCAGCGAATGCCACTGGGGCCCGAGTTGCTCGGGTACCTCGGGGTCGCGGTGCAAGCGCGCCACGGCTGCGGCCACCGCGCTGCCGTCGAACACCATTGCGCCGGTAAGACATTCGATGAGAACCAATCCGAGGCTGTAGATATCGGTTGCAGGCCCCGCAGAGGTGCCCGTCGCCTGTTCCGGGCTGAGATAGTGAGCGGTGCCGACGGTGGTGCCGTGCTCGGTGAGGCGGTCGGCGTCGACGATGCGAGCGATACCGAAATCGGTGAGCTTGACGCAGTGTTCCGTGCTCGACGCCGGCTCTCGGGCGACCAGGATGTTGGCCGGTTTGATGTCGCGGTGGATCACGCCGCGGTGGTGGATATAGGAGAGGGCCCGAGCGATCTCGTGTCCCATCCGGGCGACGAGATCGCCCGGTAGTGCGCGGCCTGCGCGGTAGCCGTTCAGAGTGGGGCCGTCGACGAACTCCATCACCAGAAACGGCACTCGGATACCGCCGGTGTAGGGGGCGGTACCGGCGTCGTACAACGTCACCAGGCCAGGATGCGACAGCGACGCGAGCGTCCTGATCTCGGCATCGATCCGTGCATCGGTATGTGCGGGTTCACCCTGACGGAATATCTTCACGGCAACGGGCCTACCGAGGACGTCGTCGTCGGCTCGAACGACATCTGCCATTCCGCCGCGCCCCACGACGTTGCCCAGACGATATCTGCCCGCGAACAGGTGATCGTCGGAGTTCGCACCCACCATTGTTCACCGCCGATCCGAAGTCTTCCGAGCACCCTATAGCCCGTCGGCGAGGGAAGAGGGCGCGGCCGGCGACCATCGGGCATGATGGTTCCCCGGGTGGGGACCGTCGAGGGGTACCGAGGGAGGTCCGCCTGTGCATCGTGACGCCTCGCACGCGCAATTTTCGCCGATGACGATCGATATCACGTCGACCTACCAGCCGATCGTCGCGTTGGACGGCCGAGCTGTCGTGGGTTACGAAGCCCTGGTGCGGACCTGCGGCGACGCGCAAGCGATCTCGCCGCCGCAGCTGCTGCGCGAGGCGGCCGATCGAGGCGAGTCGGCCGAGTTCGACTGGCGGTGCAGACTCAGCGCCCTGAGCGGGGCTGTCGAGGCCGGTTTCCCCGAAGGACTCGCGTTGTTCGTCAACGCGGAACCCACCGCCCTGGACGCGCCACCTCCGAGAGAGTGCCTGCCATTGATGGCCGAGGCATCTCGGTTGTCGATCATCGTCGAGATCACCGAGCGAGATCTGATGGGTGACCCCGCCGGGCTGCTGCGTGCGGTAGAGCATGCCCGCGACCTGGGATGGCGGGTCGCGCTCGACGATGTGGGTGCAGACTCGTCGAGTCTGGCACTTATTCCGCTGCTCCGGCCCGACGTCATCAAGCTGGATATGTCTCTCGTGCAGGGCCGTTCGAGCTATGCCACGGCGTCCGTGGTGTCCGCGGTCGCCGCAGAGGCCGAACGCAGCGGTGCGCTGGTGCTCGCCGAGGGAATCGAAACGGAGCAGCACGAAGCGACTGCGCACGACATGGGTGCGGTTCTCGGCCAGGGCTACTTGTATGGCGCTCCGACTCATCTACCCACCTTCGGAGCCACCGGCGGTACGGCCGACACACTCGAGTTGGAGCCGGCAATAACCGTCCGGGCCCCTGTTGCCGTGACGCCGTACGGTCTGGTCCATCGATTCGGAACCCGTCGACGCGCTGACGCACGGCTTCTCGACGACATCGAGAACGGTCTGCTTCGCAGTGTCTACGGCACCGGTGCGTCGACCGTCGTATTGGCGACGACGAACGCGTCGGCCGGGTCGACCGCCGAGCGTGTCGCGTTGTTCGACGACCTCGCTGTGCGCACGGCTCTCCTGGCCGTCTTCGACTCGCGGCCGATGCCGGGTGAGCATCGGTTTCGGACCGTTGCGGTCGGTGAGGACGAACCACTGGCGTCGGAGCGCTCGGTTGTCATCGTGGCACCGATGTCCAGCGTTGCTCTCATCGCGGTGGAGAGCGGAGCTGCCCACGACGGAAGCGTGTTGTACGACTACTGCCTGACCTACGACCGACACATGGTCCTCGATGCGGCGACGCTTCTGTTGAGACGCATTCCGGCCAGGAGTTCTAAGTGAGTGTGCCGGTCGTACTCGGGCTCTGCTGAGCCATCTGCCTCCGAACGGGCAGCGTTCACCACGGCACCCCAGCCCGGAGTGGTCGGTACACTGACGCGCAGTCGGCAGGAGGTGAGGGCATGAAGACGGATTTCAAGAAGACCCTCGACTCGTATTCGGCACGGCGCAACGTGTTTCGAGTTCTGACCGTGCCACCGACGAAATACTTGATGATCGACGGACACGGGGATCCGAACACCGCGCCGGAATATGCCGATGCTGTATCCACGCTGTTCCCCGTTGCGTATCGGCTGAAATTCATCAGTAAGAACGACCTGGAGCGCGACTACGTCGTCCCTCCGCTCGAAGCCTTGTGGTGGGCGCCGGACATGGCGGCCTTCACCACGCGCCGGGACAAGTCGAACTGGCTCTGGACTGTGATGATCATGGCGCCCGACTGGATCGACCACACGATGTTCGAGCACGCCGTAGGGGTCGACGCATCCGAGATCCGTTCGGACCAACGTGCCGGAATGCGCCTCGACACCCTCGACGAGGGCCTGTGCGTGCAGACTCTGCACATCGGTTCCTACGACGACGAGGCCGCCGTGCTCGACGAGATGCACCACCACTACATCCCGCAGGCCGGGCTGACGATGACCGGCCGTCATCACGAGGTCTACCTCAGTGACCCACGACGGGTCGAACCGGCGAAGCTGCGCACCATTCTTCGGCAACCGGTGCGGTACTCGGCGGACGAGGCCTCGCTCTGACACGATGACCGGCATGACCAATGCGGTGCGTCCGGCGTCGTTCACCGTCGGCACCCTCACGTTGCTCGGGGCCCTGTACTTCGCTCAGGGGCTGCCGTTCGGCTTCTTCACGCAGGCCCTGCCCGTCGTCCTTCGAGAGTCGGGTTTCTCGTTGGTGAAAATCAGTGCAACCGGGGTGTTGTTTCTGCCGTGGGCGCTGAAATTTCTGTGGGCACCGTACGTCGATCGTTACGGGTCGAGGCGGCGGTGGCTTCTGTCCCTGCAGGTGTCCGCCGCGCTGGTGGCGCTCGCACTGTCGTTTCTCGATCTGTCGTCGACGTTGCGCTGGCTGTTCGTCGGAATCTTTGTCATCAACGCGCTGTCGGCCACCCAGGACATCGCAACGGATGGGGTAGCGGTCCGCACGTTGACGGTGTCGCAACGCGGCCTGGGTAACGGTCTGCAAGTGGGCGCGTACCGGGTAGGTATGGTGTGCGGCGGGGGAATGCTGTTGTGGCTGTTCAGCTTTGCCGGATGGCAGGTGCTCTTCGTTGCGATGGCGTTGCTGATCCTGTTGGCGACGGCCCCGGTCTGGTTCATGAACAAGCAACTGGCCGCGGCAGACGTGGACACCGACCGGCAGCCCGAGTCCGAGGGCACGGCGCGACTCGCTGTGGCCTGGTGGTCCCGATTGCGCAGGCCTGGCATGGTCGCGTTCATCCTTCTCATCGTCGGCTTCAAATTCGGAAACTCGATGGGCTCGGCGCTGGTCGGCCCGTTCCTTTCGGACAACGGACTGACCTTGACTCAGATCGCCCTGGTCGAGGGCGGCCTGTCGTCGGTGGCAGCACTTGGAGGTGCTGCGCTCGGCGCGTGGTTGTCCTTTCGCTTCGGACGTCGTCAGGCTCTGCTGGTCGGCGGAATCGCCCAAACCCTCAGTCTTGCGTTGTATGTAGTGGCATCGTTCGGCATCGGCGGGTTTCCGCTCCTGGTCGCGGCCAACGTCACCGAACACGTGCTGGGCGGCGCTGCAACCGTTGCCGTTTTCGCACTGATGATGGACGCATCGGAAAAACGTTATGCAGGAAGCGATTACACACTGATGGCCTGCGCAATCGTCTTTGCGCAGGGTGCGTCCGGACTGACGGCGGGCGTGATCGGCGACGTGTTCGGTTACACCGCGTTGTTCGGTTCCGCACTGGTGCTGTCCGCGGTCGGTTGCGTGGTACTGATCGTGGCGCTCGACAGGGGCTGGGGGCCCGTCGGGCTGCACGAGGTCATCTCAGTCGAATCGCGCACCCACTGAAGGCGCCCACTGCTCCTCCGTCGCTCAGCTTTCGGTGACCGAGCCGGAGATGTTCACCATCCACTGCACACCGAACTTGTCGGTGAGCATGCCGAATGTGTCACCCCACGGTGCTGCGTCGAGACCCATCGTGAATTGTGCGTCGACGGCCAGCGCGTTCCAGTAGCCCGTCAATTCCTCGTGCTCGGTACCGAAGAGCGAGACGCTCATCGTGTTTCCGGGTGTGTGTTCCATCGACGACGGGGTGTCGGCCCCCATCAGTGTGAATCCGCTGGGAGTTGTCAACTGGCCGTGCATGATCAGGTTCTTCTCGGATGGATCGTCGGTGGCCTGGCCCTCGCCGAACGTGGTCAGCGTGAGCTCTCCACCGAAGACCGTGCTGTAGAACTCCATAGCGGTGCGCGCATTGTCACGGAACGACAGGTACGGACTGAGTGTGGGCATGGCGGGGACTCCTTCTCGAATCGAACGACCGGTGCGGGCTGCATCGGCTTCATCCGTCGAAAAAGTAGACACGAAGCTGGGGGAGAACTCACCGCCCAGGCTCGGATGGGCTCGCCTCGGCCTCGGCGAGAATGGCGCGGAGGGCAGCCACATGGCGGCGGTAGGCGGTTTTACCCTCCCTCGTCAGCGACAGCCACATCCGCCGCGAGTCGGTGCGTGATCTCTGCTGGTCCACGTAGCCGGCGTCGACCAGGGCCGCCACCTGCTTGCTCAGCGCCGATGCGCTCAATCCACTGTGTTCCTTCACGACGGCGAGCTCGAGCGTCGTACCTGCCGCCAGCAGCGCGCAGATCCGCAGCCGGTTCGCCGGATGAATGATCGGATCCAGATCGTCCGTCATCGGTGTGTGCTCCGGTAGTGAGCGATCGAACCGAACGAGTAGGTCGCCGTCGCTGCTGTAGCGAGGAGCACCAGCGCCCAGCTCGGCAGGGATGGCTGCGCGAATGCCAGTGCCACCACCACGAAAGCAACGGACAGTGCGACCGACGCCAGAAATCCACGGCTGGTAGGCAGCGCCCACGGTGTGCCCATTCGGTACCCGGTAATCACGTTCGTTGCCACAATGGCCGCGGCCAGAATCAGCAGGGCGACAGTGCGGTGGGAGTCGGTGAGCAGCGGCGTGAGTGCCAACGCCCCGATGAGCACTGCGTTGACGGCGTACAACCAGACCGGCCACGGAGTGTCGCGCACGGCGCGTTGCACTCGGTCGATGTCGTCGAGGGTCGTTCGAGCTTCGGACGAGGTGGGCTTATCGATGCTTTCCATATCGGAAACCATATTGGATAGTTTCCGATATGGCAACGAATTGTGTGGTCAGTTCTCGAGATCGGTATCGGTCGGCCGTGGCACCTCGGCCTCCCAGCGAGTCCGTCGCTCGTCCGGGGACTGTTCCCACCACGGCGTACCTCGTTCTCCCAGAGCGACTTTGGCGGCCTGAACGCCCGCGCGAGACTCCGTGGCACCGGAGGTGCGTTTGACGTCTCTGCGCCACGCCATGAGGATCGAGCGCAATTCGGCGTTGCGATCCTCGGGAATGTCGGGATCGGTAGCGCGCCACCGTCGACCCTTGATGACGACATAGTGACCGTCTTCGGTGCGTTCCACTTGCTCGGCCATGAGACCACCTTGCCACCCGACACTGCCTGTCGTCGGTTCGACGCGTGGTTTACGATTCCGGCACCTGTTCCGCTTCTGCCTCAGACCGAACCGAGGATTGCCATGCGCACCGTGATCGTGACCGCGTTCGTTTCGCTCGACGGCGTCATGGAGGGGCCGGGTGGGGAAGTCGGCTACCGCAACGCGGGGTGGACGTTCAAGGACATCGAGTTCGATCCCGCGGCGTACGAGATCAAGGGTCGCGAGCAGGACGAGGCCACGGCCATGCTGCTGGGGCGTAGCTCCTACGAGGCGTTCGCTCCCGTGTGGCCCACGATGGACGATTTCGCCGGATACAACTCGATGCCCAGATACGTGGTGTCGACGACATTGGAGCGCAGCGACGACCGTTGGCCGGCAACCATTCTGCGCAGCATCGACGACGTCGCCGAACTCCGGGAGACCGAAGGCGGGCCGATCTCGGTGCACGGTAGCGCAACGCTGGGTCGCAGCCTCGCCGATGCCGGTCTCGTCGACCGCTACCACCTGTTGGTCTTCCCGATGCTGCTCGGCGCGGGCAAGCGGCTGTTCAGCTCCAGCGACAAGGCCACGACTCACCTGGATCTGGTGGAGCACGAGGTGTACGACAACGGCATCCAGAAGCAGGTGTTCGACGTCCGTCGATGACCGTAATTGTCGACCCGGATTCGTCGACAGCGCGCGATCAGATGTCGTCGCTCTTCAGGGTGCGCCGCCGAACGGCTACGAGGTGAAGCTCCGGTCGGGACGCCGCCATCCGCTCGACCCGGTCGAGGATGTCGGTCACGTGGTCGAGGTCGCCGGCTACCACCGACGCTCCGATTTCGGCCCGTCTGTGCAGGTCGCGATGGTCGGTTTCGGCGACCGACACCGCGAATTTTCGATGCAGCTCCGAGATCACGGGCCGAATCACCGAGCGCTTCTCCTTCAGGGAGTGCACGTCGCCCAACAAAAAATCCAGTTCTATCCATCCGATCCACATAGGCTTACGACTGTACCGCGGTAGTGGGCGGGGCTACCTGGTGCGAGCCGAAGGGCCCACACCAGGTAACGGTCAGCTCTTGGCCACCAGGCCGAGTGCTACCAGATCGGCCAGATACTTCTCGATCAGTTCTCGCCCGAGGTGTGGGATATCGCCGACAGCCGACGCGAATTCGTCTGCCGGCAGGATTGCTCCCGACGACGGGTGCTGGGGATGCGCGTAGGAGTGGATCAGCGGCAACAACGAGTGTGACCGTTGTTTCTCCGGTAGTTCCTGAACTGCCGCGCTGAACCTTTCGAACCATTCGTCGTAGTCGTCAACGATCTCGATGGTGCAGCCCGCGTCACGTAGCCAATCGACGAACGTATCAAGCGATATGTCGTCGTCGTGGGGGTTCAGGATGTCGAAGGTTCGGTAGCCTGCCACGTCGTCGCCCGCGATCGAGGTGATGGCCGCTGCACTGAAGTCCGCAGGCAATCCGTCGTAATGAGCCAGTGGCCTGCCCTGCTCGTCGGTGGGCGCTCCGGTGTCGGTGGCATAGAAGCTTCTCGGTGCCAGCCCGGTTGCGACCACCGACAGGATCAGTCGCGTGAATACGTCGGGCACGTTCAGCTGACCGGACCAGGTGCTGTGGGCGAGGATCATGTCGGACCGGAAGACCGAGACGGGAAGCGAGTATTCGTCGAAAGCGTTGCGCAACAACACTTCGCCTGCCCACTTGGAGTTTCCGTAACCGTTGGCGTACGACTCGTCGACTGCTCGTTGCGCACTGTCGACCCGAATGTCACCGTTCTCGTGGAAGTCGTCGACACCGACGGCAACCGCGACCGTCGACAGGTAGGTCACCGGCTTGATGTGGTCGGTCAAGGCCAACCGGATCACCTCGGCCGTTCCGACGACGTTCGGTCCGAAGAGGTGCTCGTACGGCAGCGCGTGATTGACCAGTGCTGCCGGGTGCACGACGCGGTCCACGCGGCGGGAAAGCTCTTCCCAGACATCGTCGGTCAACCCGAACCGGGGAGTGCCCAGATCGCCTGCAATCACGTCGAGTGCGGCGTCGGCCAAGGCGCGGTATCGATCGGACAACGTCGCGTCCCCGCTGTCGAAGGCGGCGTCGAGCCGAGCGCGGGCATCGGCATCGGAGCGTCCGCGCACCAGGCAGATGACTCTTCCGCCGGCGGCTGCCATCTTCTCGAGCCATTCGAGGCACAGAAACCTGCCCAGGTAGCCGTTCGCTCCCGTCAGCAGCACGGTGTTCGTTACCGGCCGAGGGCCTGGAATTCGATGAGCGGCATCGAGCAGGGAGGCGTCCAGAAATGCCGACAGGGTCAGATCCGATGCGTGCGCGACGGAAGCGTCGCGTCCGTGAACCGACGCGAATGTCGCTGTGTCGGAATCGTTGTCGATTGCGGACGTGATGTAGTCGGCAAGAGCCGCCAGGTCCATGGCGGGTCCGGTGATCACCCCGACCGGGACGTCGACGTCGTAGAAGTCGCGCAGCAATGTGGAAAACGTCAACGCCGACAACGAGTCACCACCGAGATCGGTGAAGTGGGCATCGGGTCGGATGTCCGCGCCCGAACAGCCGAGCAGAGCCTGGGCGGCGTCCCCGACCGTGGCGAGCACGGGTGCCTGGGCACCCGAGCGCCGGAGCTCACGCAGTCGATCGGTCTGCCCCGATTCGAGTTCTGCGTAGCGACGCTCGAGTTCGTCGCCGTACCGCTCGACGAGTTTGGGACGCAACTGCTTTCCGGCACCCGACAGCAGACCGTTGTCCTGAGTGAAGGGCTCGCGTTCGAGCACGACCTCGCGAGGTATCTCGTACGAATTCAACGACTCCGTGCGAGCGATCCGCTGTAACGACTCCATGATCGCGCCCGCAGTCGAGTTCGCGTGGGCAGGAACGACGATCGCCAACAGATACGACCGCTGGCTGTTGCCGTACAGGAAGATCTGGTCCACCAGCTCGCTCGTACCGAACACCGCTTCCAGGCGCGCCAACGCGACGAATTCGCCCTGGGCCAACTTCAATACGTTCTTGCGACGATCCACGTATGCGAGCCGGTCCGGTTCCAGCTCGGCCACGACATCGCCGGTGCGGTAGAACCCGTCCGAATCGAAGACGTCTGCGGTCACATCGGGCCGCTTGTAGTAACCGGGGATGATCGACGTCGTCTTGAGCAGGAGCTCACCACGTGGATGGGGAGTGTCGGTGGAGAAATAGGCGAGTTCGGGCACGTCGTCCAACTTGTATTCGAGAACCGGTGGCCGGGCGACGATCCCGTCGAGAAGTACCATTCCGGCTTCGGTCGAGCCGTAATTGTCGCGAACCCGAACGTCGAGCAAATCGGTCACGAAATCCTTGACCTCGGCGGCGATGGGTGCGGTGCCCACCATTGCAGCCAGGATTCGTCCACCGAACTGCTCGGACCGCACGCGCTCGAGCACGCCTCGCGAAATCTGCTCGTGTTCGCCCGCATCGGTACCGTCGACCGCACGATCGATTTCGGCGAGCACGGTGTGGCGAATCATCTCGCACACCCGCGGAATCAACAACGCCAGCGTGGGGCGCGCGAGAGCGAAGTCCTCGAACAACGTGGACAGGTCGCTGGAGCCGGCGAAATGAACCGTGCCGCCCGCCGCCAGAGTCGAGAAAACGAGCCCGCGGCCCGCAAGGTGGCTCATCGGTAGGTAGTCGAGAGTGATGACGGGAAAAGCCGGCTCGTCGACACCCTCGGACGAGGCACCCGTCCGATGCCAGGCCCCGGTCCACGCACCGGACACGATCTGCTCGGTATGCATCGCCCCTTTGGGAGTACCGGTGCTGCCGGAGGTGTAGATCAGTGCGGCGAGGCGCTCGGGATCCTCGACGTCGAACAGCGGCACCTGGGGGAGTCGGGAACCCTCGTCCACCAGTTCGGTGAGCGGTCGAACAGCAATGCCGGACCCGTGGACACCCTCGCGCGCGGACGTCAGCGCGCGGGTGTCGGCATCGATTCGGTCGTCGTAGTCGAGTACGACCACTGTGCGGATCGACCGGCAGTGACCGGCGACCTCCATCGCGACGGCGAGGTTGTCCACATCGGAGGCCAGGACCACCGGCTCGACCTCGTCGACGATGGCCCTCAGTTGACCCGCGGTGGCTCCGGCCTGAAGTGGAACTGCGACTGCGCCCACGCGGATGGTGGCCAGTTCGGTGATCACGTAGTCGATGCCGGCGAAACCGAGCGTGGCCACGAAGTCGCCCGCAGCGATGCCGTCGTCGTCGTGACCCAGGGCGGACGCCAAGGCTCCCGCGTCGGCCCAGGCCTGCCCGTAGGTCACCGTGTCGAATCGGGGGAGCAAGCGAGCGGTAGTGCTGCCGTCGGTGTCCTCGATCGTGCGCGCGCGGCGTCCCAGGGCGGGGCGATCGGCGTACCTGGTCATGATCTCGGCAACCACGCGAGCGAGGTTGGGTGCCAGTTCACGAGCCGCGTCGGCAACCGACCGGTCCGGCTCGGCGGCCCGGAACTCCGGATCGCTGTCGTGCAGATGCCGAAAACGGTCTCGCTGGCGGTTGTCTCGATCGTGTTCGCTGTCGACGGCCCCTGTGCTCTTCATGGCGACTGTTCGGGTCATGCTTCGCTCCCCTCCACGATGCACCGGCCGACGCCGGATCATCGTGCTCGTACGTCGAATATCGTTATCAAAGGTAAGTATATGCCCGTGGCCGATTAGGTAATCGTGACGCTTCTCATAGTCCAGTTGGCCGGAAATGTCTGCGTTTCAACCTTTCTCGCGTACTGCTACGCCGGGCAACCGTCGTGTATCCGGGCGGCGTAGGTACTCGATGTGGACGACCGAACTCGACTTGTATGGTGAGTTGCACGTCACGTGCGACGCGGTTGCCGCTCCCTCGTAGAGCTCACGCCGTCGGCTCACGCGTCACCCCTCTCGATCGGAGCAGCGAAATGTCGGACGTTCTCTCACGCCGCGACCTGGATTTTCTGTTGTACGAATGGCTCGATGTGGTTGCGTTGACGGAGCGGCCACGTTTTGCGGAACACTCGCGCGAAACGTTCGATGCGGTACTGGACCTGAGCGCAGACATCGCCCACAAGCATTTCGCCCCGCACAACAAGAAGGCCGATGCACACGAGCCCACCATGAACAGGGACGGTTCGGTGGAGCTGATCCCCGAGGTGAAGGCCGCTCTCGACGTGTACCGCGCCGCGGGGTTGATCGCCGGGCAGTTCGACGAATCGATCGGCGGTATGCAGTTGCCCGCCACCGTCTCTCGTGCTGCCATGGCGTTCTTCCAGGCTGCAAATGCTGGAACGTCCTCGTATCCGTTCCTGACGATGGCCAACGCCAATCTGATCGCCACCTACGGCACCCCGGAGCAGGTGCGCGACTACGTGCGGCCCATGATCGACGGGCGTTGGTTCGGCACCATGTGCTTGTCCGAACCGCAGGCCGGGTCGTCGCTGGCGGACATCACCACGAAGGCTGTGCCGCAGGACGACGGCAGCTACCGGCTCACCGGAACCAAGATGTGGATCTCCGGTGGAGATCACGAACTGACCGAGAACATCGTGCACCTGGTTCTGGCGAAGACGCCGGGTGGACCTCCCGGCGTCAAAGGGATCTCGCTGTTCATCGTTCCCAAGTTCCTGCCGAACGGTGAGGGCGGCATCGCCGAACGTAACGACATCGTGCTGACCGGGCTCAATCACAAGATGGGCAACCGCGGTACCACCAACACTCTGCTCGCGTTCGGCGACGGAACTCATTCTCCCGGTGGGAAAGCCGGGGCAGTCGGTTATCTCGTCGCGGAGGAGAACCGTGGTCTGTCGTACATGTTCCACATGATGAACGAGGCCCGGATCGGCGTCGGATTCCTGGCGATCGCACTCGGCTACGTCGGCTACCTGAAGTCCGTCGAGTACGCGAAGACGCGCACCCAGGGACGGCCACTGGGAGCCAAGGATCCGGCCGCGCCTCCGGTCGCATTGATCGAGCACGCCGACGTGCGCCGAATGTTGTTGGCGCAGAAGTCGTATGTCGAGGGGGCATTGGCGCTGGGGCTCTACTGCTCGCGTTTGGTGGACCACCAGGATTCGGCATCGGACGCCGCCGGCGCAGCTCGATCGACACTGTTGCTCGACGTACTGACACCGATCGCCAAGAGTTGGCCCTCGCAGTGGTGTCTCGAGGCCAACAGCCTTGCCATTCAGGTGCACGGGGGTTACGGCTACACCCGCGACTACGACGTGGAACAGCACTACCGCGACAACCGGCTCAACCCCATTCACGAAGGTACACACGGCATTCAGGGCTTGGACCTACTCGGCCGCAAGGTCGTCATGCAGAACGGTGCCGGGTTGGCGCTGCTCGCCGAGCGAATCGCCGAGACCGTGACGCGAGCATCGACTCACGGGGGAGCGGCCGAGCAGTACGGCACCGAGCTGAACAACAGGTTCTCGAGGATCGTCGAGGTCACCGCCGCAGTCTGGGGTACCGGTGACGCCGCCGTGGCGTTGGCGAATTCCACGGCCTACCTCGAGGCAATGGGCCACACGGTCATCGCGTGGATGTGGCTCGAGCAGCTGCTTGCCGTGGGAGACCGAATCGGAGACTTCTACGACGGAAAGCGCTCTGCTGCACGGTACTTCTTCGTCTACGAGCTACCGAAGGTCGATGCACAGCTCGATCTGCTGGCGCTTCTCGATCGAACGACCCTCGATATGTCACCCGCCTGGTTCTGAGCACGAGACACCCGATACAAGGAGATTTCAGAACATGTCGATCTTGGACAAATTCCGCCTCGACGGCCGCGTCGTCATCGTCACGGGCGCATCGTCCGGTTTGGGAGTGTCTTTCGCGAAAGCGGCGGCCGAGGCCGGAGCCGACGTGGTGCTGGCCGCCCGTCGCGTCGACAAGTTGGCACAGACTGCCGCACTGATCGACAGCGTCGGTGGGCGTTCGCTGAGCGTGGCAACCGATGTGGTCGATCCCGACCAGTGCACGGCCATGGTCGAGGCCGCCGTCGCCGAGTTCGGCAAGGTGGACGTGCTGATCAACAACGCCGGCGTCGGCACGGCGTACCCCGCCACCCGTGAGACTCCCGAGCAGTTCCGCTCTGTCATCGACATCAACCTGAACGGCTCCTACTGGGCCGCTCAGGCGTGTGGACGGGTGATGCAGCCCGGAAGCTCGATCGTGAACATATCCAGCATTCTGGGGCTCACCACCGCCGGTCTGCCTCAGGCTGCCTACAGTGCCAGCAAGGCGGCCATCGTCGGTCTCACTCGTGACCTCGCGCAACAGTGGGGCGCTCGAAAAGGCATCCGCGTCAACGCTATTGCGCCTGGTTTCTTCGAGAGCGAGATGACCGATTCCTACCAGCCGGGATACCTCGAGGCATTGGCTCCCCGAATGATCCTCGGACGCAAGGGCGACCCCGAAGAATTGGCCGCCACCGCGGTCTGGCTCGCCTCCGACGCGGGCGGATACGTGACGGGCCAGACCATCGCAGTGGACGGCGGCGTGACCATCACCTGATGGTCGGGCTCGCCATCACTCGATGGCGGTGACTGCGATGCCTTCGCGCACGAGCCTGCGACCGACCACGACAGCATCGTCGGTGTCGAGGCCGGGCAGAGAATCCAACCGGCACGGCGATCCTTCGAGCAACAATTCGAGGGCATCGGCGCACTGAGGCGGCATCGACACGGTTTTGTCGCGCAGCACGACAGCCGCGGACTCGGGGGTTCGCACCACTCGCGCGATCACCCCGGCCCTGAGCCGAATCGAGTCCTGACCTCGCAGCGCGCCCATCTGGGCAACACTGCGAACGGGGCGCACCGGTTCGGGTCGAACCAGCTCGTCGTACCGACTCGCAACACGCTCGGTGATCCGATGCAGCGCCTCGGGATCTCGATCCAACTCGTCGAGAGCTCGGCGCATGTCGCCGAGGACGCGGCGTACGTGGGGTAGAACGGACTCGGAATCGGTCGGGTCCCATCCGGCCGGCAACGGTGCGCGCAGTCCCTCGATTTCCTGTAGAGCACCGAGGGTGTGATGGGCGATGTCGTAATCGTTGAACGACGCGACGCCTATCGTCAGATGCACCGTCGTCTCGCCCAGGGCCTGCGCCGAATGGATCCAGCCGCGCGGGAGATACAGAACGTCACCGGGCTCGAGCACGATGTCCAACTCCGGGGAGTCGTCGGCGTGACGTTCCACTGCTGCTCGTCGGTCCGACCACGGCTGATTGTTCAGTGGATGGCGATGCACCGGCGAGTGAATCGTCCACCGCTTACTACCGGCGATCTGCACGACGAACACGTCGTGAACATCGTAATGCGGCGAAAAGCCCTGGGACGCAGCCGGAGTGACGTAGGAATTGACCTGTACCGGGTGGCCGAGCTCGCGAACGAGCTCGCCGGTGAAAGCAATCAAGGGCGGCCACAGGCGATGCAGGCCCTGCAGCACCAGAGTGTTGCCGGCCGCGAAGGCCGACAGAACCGCCGCGGAATCGACCTGGTCGGTGATCTCGGCGCCGAACCCTCCGGACCCCGTGAACTTGTTCTTCTCCAGCAGGCGGCCGTCCTTGGCCATCCGCACGAACGGGGTGCGTACGCCGCGCTCGGCGATCAACTCGTCGACCGCGTCGACCGTCATCAGATCCTCGAACGATCCGGACAGTTCGGCAGATCGGGTGAACTTGGGTGCTGTGCCCCAGTGACGCTCCGCGAAAGTGGCGGCGTCGATTCCGGTGAGACGACGAAGCGCGGACCGGTTGCCCGGTCCGCGCTCGTCGTTCGACTCGATGATCAAGCGGAACCGTCCGCACCGCCGTCGTGTCCGCCGGGGTTGGATCCGCCGTCGGCCGGGCCTTCTCCACCCGCTGGGCCGTCTGCTCCGCCGTCGTGTCCGTCAGGATTCGATCCGCCGTCAGCGGGTCCTTCGCCTGCTCCGGCCGGGCCGTCTGCTCCGCCGTCGTGTCCGCCGGGATTGGATCCGCCGTCAGCGGGTCCTTCGCCTGCAGATCCGCCTGAGGTGGTGATGTCGTCGTCGTTGATGCTCATCGAGGTCCTTCCGTTGATGGAGGTTCGTGCTCTCGCGCAGCGCGGGAACATCGGGGGTATTGACGCAATCTCTGTGATTCAAACAGCGACGGCACCGGGAAATATCACTCCTGATCGTCGGCGATCTCCGGGGCGTTCTCCCGTGTCGCCATCCCACCGCCGCCTCCGCCGTCCACCGGTCCGGGGCGGCCGCCCTTGGGGGAATCCGCCGTGTCGTGTTCGGTCGAGGTGCCGCCGTTTGTCTTGTCCTTGTCGTCCTGTCCCATGGTTCGACACTAGACCGGCCGTCCGTCCGTGGGAGCATGGAACGATGGATCGATCCCCTGCGCAGCACGTGGTGCTGCTCGACGACGAAGGCCCGCCGTCGGCACCCAGGACAAGACCACGGTGCACACCGAACAGACCCCGCTGCACCTGGCGTTCTCCAGCTACGTGGTGCGTGAGGACGGTGCCGTGTTGCTCACGCGACGGGCGTCGAGCAAGACGACATGGCCCGGCGTGTTGACGAACAGTTGTTGTGGACATCCAGCGCCCGGCGAGAACCTGGAGTCCGCAGTGCTCCGACGCATCGGGGAGGAGCTGGGTCTGCAGGCCCGGTCCGCGGAACTGGTGCTGCCGCATTTTCGGTACCGCGCTGTGATGGACAACGGGATAGTCGAGAACGAGATCTGCCCCGTCTACCGAGTGACGGTCGGCGACGACGCGACACTCGACCCGGATCCTGACGAGGTCGACGAAACGCGGTGGGTGTCCTGGGCCGAATTCTCGGCCGACGTGCTCGCAGACCGAATCGATGTATCGCCCTGGTGTCGAACACAAGTGGAGCAACTCGCCGGGTTGGCCGAGCATGCACTGGCCTGGCCCGCGTCCGCCGACGCACTCCTTCCTCCGGCAGCGCGTCTCGCGGATTCCGCATGACGGCAACCGAATCGGTGGGTACTCATGGCGGGTAGCGACGAATCGAGCGACTGCCTCGGCCGCGACTCGATGGAGCGCGCACTCGGCCACTTCGAGTTTTGGACAGCAGATGCCGACGGTCTGCGCCACGCAGCTGTTGCCCTTGCTGTCGGCGGGGAGCGCGGAGACCGTCGCCTGCTGTTGACCAGACGGCCGAGCCGATTGCGCGCTCACCCGGGTCAGTACGCGCTACCCGGTGGCGGAGTCGATCCGGGCGAAACCCCGGCACAGGCCTGCCTGCGTGAACTCCAGGAAGAGTTGGGCATTCGCACCGACCCCGGGGAGGTACTCGGGCGCCTCGACGATTACGTCACCCGTTCGGGATACGTCATCACGCCGTTCGTGGTGTGGGTGGGCGAGTATTCGTCGTCGCTGCAGCCCAGTGCCGACGAGGTGGCCGAAGTGTTCGAGGTGACCGAGGCCGAACTCGATGTCGATGCGGAATTCGTCACGATCCCCGAGTCGCCCCGACCCGTGATTCGGTGGCCGTTCCGAACCGGTGCCATCCATGCTCCCACGGGTGCGATCGTGCACCAGTTTCGTGAAGTGGTCCTTCGCGGTCGACACACCCGGGTCGCGGACTTCGAGCAGCCGGTGTTCGCGTGGCGCTAACGTGGCCTCGAACCGCCGGTGCGCTCGCGCCGGCTGCCACGACGCCCGAGGCGACAGGAGGTGAGCGGTGACGGACAAGAGCGAACTCGAGGTAACGGATCGGATCGCAACTGTTCCCAACCTGCTCAGTGCCGTGCGACTCGCCGGCGTTCCGCTGTTCTTGTTTCTTCTTCTCGGCCCCCAGGCAGACGGCTGGGCGCTGGTCATTCTGCTCGTCAGCGGCGGCACCGACTGGCTCGACGGAAAACTCGCGCGTTTGCTCGGGCAGTCGTCGCGGCTGGGGGCGATTCTCGACCCGCTCGTCGATCGCTTGTACGTCGTCAGCACGCTGGTCGCATTCGTGGTGCGCGGCATCATCCCGTGGTGGGTCGCTGCCATCCTGATCGGGCGAGACGCGGTTCTCGGCCTGACCATGTTCGTCTACCGACGTCGCTCCCTCCCGCCTCCGGACGTGATCTATCTCGGGAAGGCAGCCACGTTCGTGGTCATGGTCGCGCTGCCGGTGCTGTTGGTCTCCGTGGGCACCGGTTCCGTGGCCGACGCCGCTGGGCCCCTCGGTTACGCGCTCCTGATCTGGGGGACGGTGCTGTACACGTGGACCGGTGCGTTGTACCTCGGCAAGGCAGTGGCCGTCGCGCGAGCGATCGCGCCCACCTCCGCACCGGGCAGGTGACGGTGCAGCCACCAGCACGACCGAAGAGGAACCCGACTCCGTCACTGCTCACATCGCTGTTGACGGATCACCTCGATCCGGGTTACGCAGCCGCTGCCGTCGAACGGTCGGCGCACCACGTGCGTACCCCTAGGGTGCCGCCTGTCCTCTGGCTGATCACCGGTGCCGTCGCTGTCGGAGTGGTCTTCGGGGTCGCGATGTCGCAGCTGGCCTCGGACGCGGCGGAGATCGACCGGGCCAGCGCCGACGCCTCTGCTGCAGTGCGTGCTGCCCAGGAGCGTGAGGCCGAACTGGACGTCACGAGGGATGAACTCGCAGCCCAGGTATCGACCGAGCGTGATCGCGCGCTCCAGTCCGATGCCGCCGGGAGCGAGCTCCTGGACCGTCTCGATGCGGTCGAGTCGGCCGCCGGTATCGACTCGGTGACCGGTCCCGGCTTGTCGGTCGTGGTGACAGAACCTGCCGCAGGCGGTGCGTCCGACAGATCGGTCCGTACCGGTTCCGGCGCAACCGTTCTCGACCGCGACATCGCTGCTGTCGTCAACTCTTTGTGGGCCAGCGGTGCCGAAGCGGTGTCCGTCGACGGCAATCGAGTCGGGCCGAACGTGACGATCAGACAGGCAGGCGGCGCGATGCTGCTCGACAATCGCCCGATCACCTCGCCCTACGACATCGATGCGATCGGTCCACCGCAGCGGATTCAGGTGCAGTTCGCCGTCAGCGATGCGTACCTGCGCATGAGCACGGTCGCTCAGCTCTACGGTGTCGGTTTCTCGGTACGGCCTGCCACCGATCTCGAGTTCGGGCCGGCCGTCGCCAGAGAGTCGTTCGAGGCGAAGGAGGTGGCCCCACGATGACGGCGAGTGACGTCCCGGACGTCGAGGCATCCGACTCCGGCAGCCCCGGTCCCGAGGTGCCCGGCGGCACCGAGCCCGCCGCCACCGGCCGCGCCGGATTCGCGCTCGCAGCATTGGTCGCGCTCGTCGTCGGAGTCGTGATCGGTCTCGTCGCCGGGCCTCGAGTTCCAGCAGTCGTCGCCCCATACCTGCCGATCGCCGTCGTGGCCGCTATCGATGCAGTGTTCGGCGGCGTGCGCGCCTTTCTCGACGGCATTTTCGACGCCAAGGTGTTCGTCGTGTCCTTCGTCTTCAACGTCCTCGTCGCGGCGCTCATCGTGTGGCTCGGCGATCAGCTCGGAGTCGGAACGCAACTGTCCACCGCCATCGTCGTCGTGCTCGGAATACGTATCTTCGGCAACGCCGCTGCGTTGCGCCGACGGCTTTTCGGTGCCTGACCGATGAACGCAGGCCCCGGACGGCACGGTCGGCGCACCCGACGTGGACAGCGCACGTGGTTCGGCATTCTCGCTCTCGTGTTGATGTGTGCCCTCGGAATCGGAATCGCGACACAGGTGCGGGAAACGAGCACGTCGGGCAATCTGGAGAACTCGCGGCCCGAGGACCTTTTGGTGGTGTTGGACTCCCTGACGCGACGCGAGGCGTCGATCCGCGACGAGATCAGCGCGCTTCAAGGCACGCTCGCCACCCTCCGGCAGTCCGGTTCCGGGTCGGACGCCGCGGTGGCGGAAGCCCAGGAAAGATTGTCCGCGTTGTCCATTCAGATCGGCACCGTGGCGGCCCGAGGACCCGGCGTCACGTTGACGATCGACGACACCGACGCCGGCGTCGGAGCAGAGGTTCTGCTCGACGCGTTGCAGGAGCTGCGGGCCGCCGGTGCCGAGGCGTTGCAGATCGACGGTGGTGGGGTCGCCGTCCGCATCGGTGTGGATTCGTGGATGGCCGGACCGGCCGGCCGAGTCGTGGTGGACGGCCGAGAACTACGCGCTCCCTACACCTTCACTGCCATCGGAGATCCGGCGACTCTGGAAGCTGCACTGAACATTCCGGGAGGGGTGATCGACACGGTCGCCCGCAACGGGGCGAGCTCGCGAGTCGAGCGATCGGACCAGGTCACGGTCTCCGCCTTGCGGGATCCGCGCCCACGTCAATACGCTCAGCCCGGAAACTGATCGCCCGCTCGCCCCGGGCACGATGGAAGGGAATGCCGCGTTGAGCGACATCGACACACCAGCTGATCTGCTTTACACCCCCGAGCACGAGTGGGTGCAGCGGACGGGGCCTGCGACGGTTCGAATCGGTATCACCGACTACGCCCAGACTCAGTTGGGCGACGTCGTGTTCGTTCAGCTTCCGGCGATCGGTGACAGCGTCACCGCGGGCGAGTCTCTCGGTGAAGTGGAATCGACCAAGAGCGTGTCCGACGTGTTCAGTCCTCTCACGGCCAAAGTCGTTGCCGTGAACGAAGATCTGGATTCCGAACCCGAGAAGGTGAACTCCGGACCGTACACCGGCGGGTGGCTGATCGAGCTCGAGGTCGCATCCTCGGAGGCATTGGACGCGGCGCTGGCACCGATGCTCGATGCCGCCGGATATGCTCTCATCACAGCTGAGTGACGAAGGGCCGTACACACCGGCCAACCGACCACAGGTCCTCGGCGCGCAGGGTACGGTCGACACCGAGCGAACAGCCTGTCGGGGCGAAGGTCGCGCATGGTGAGTGGTCCGCCACGCACCGAGGAACCGAAACGCACCACCGAACGCCAGCAGAACCAGAAGTGAAGACCATGTACTGCGTTACCCGAGGTGATCGTTGCCCGGGTCAACGGACTGAGAAGGAGTAACGGTGAGCCAGAACGACAACGACAGCAACTACGGGGAGTCGCCGGCCGAGACCACCTCGGTCTTCCGCGCCGATTTCCTCCAGGAGCTGGACAACTCCGCTACCGCCCAGAGCACCGAAGCTCCGGTATCGGGTGTCGAGGGCTTGCCTGTCGGAGCTGCCCTGCTCGTCGTCAAGCGTGGTCCCAACGCCGGATCCCGATTCCTGCTCGACCAGCCGACCACGTCGGCCGGTCGTCACCCCGACAGCGACATCTTCCTCGACGACGTCACCGTGAGCCGTCGACATGCAGAGTTCCGCCAGGACGAGGACGACTTCCAGGTCGTCGACGTGGGCAGCCTCAACGGCACCTACGTCAACCGTGAGCCGGTCGACTCCGCCGTGCTCGCCAACGGTGACGAGGTGCAGATCGGCAAGTTCCGTCTGGTCTTCCTCACCGGGCCGCGTGGCGGCAATGGATCTGCAGTCGGCGAGTCGTCTGCGGGTGCAGGAAGCCAGTGACCGCCGTCGGGCAGCAGTCCAGCGGGGGGATGTCGATTGGCTCCGTCCTCGATCGACTCCGGCCCGACTTTCCCGACGTGACTATCTCGAAGATCAGATTCCTCGAAGCCGAGGGTCTGATCTCTCCGGAGCGCACTCCGTCGGGCTATCGGCGTTTCTCGATCGCGGACTGCGAACGGCTGCGGTTCGTGCTCACCGCTCAGCGTGATCAGTACCTGCCGCTGAAGGTGATCAAGGAACAACTCGAAGCGATCGACCACGGCGTTGCAACCGTCGAGAGAGCAGACGCCTCGGTCAAGCGCCCACGGTCGTTGACGATCGCGGCCGGTGAAGTCTCGCCGGAGGAGTTCCTGCCCGATCGCGAGGTCCGCATCAGCAAGGCAGATCTACTGGCTCAGGCCGGCATCGACGACGCCTTCCTGACCGAGTTGCTGCGCAGCGGTCTGATCACTCCCGGGCAGGCCGGGTTCTACGACGACGGTGCCGTCACGCTCGCTCGTACCGCGCACGCGATGTTGCAGTTCGGGCTCGAGGTTCGTCACCTCCGTGCGTTCAAGCTCGCGGCGGACCGCGAAGCGGGTCTCGTCGCTCAGATCGCCGGGCCGGTCGCCAAGGGGCGCGATGCCGGTGCACGTGATCGTGCCGAAGAGATGATCCGGGAATTGGCAGCTCTGTCGTTGACCTTGCATACGTGTCTGGTCAAAGCAGCGGTGCGTGGTGCGCTCGACCGGTGAGGATCGCTCGCGCCGGTTCGGATTCCAATAGACTCGGTTCTGGTGAGCTGGACCAGCGACGACCAGCGAAGATTTCTCGAGGTGTGAGGTGGACACGATGAGTGAAATGCGTGTGGTCGGTATTCGTGTCGAACAGCCGCAGAACCAGCCCGTGTTGCTGCTGCGTGAATCCGACGGAGATAGGTACCTCCCGATTTGGATCGGCCAAACCGAAGCTGCCGCAATAGCTTTGGAGCAGCAAGGTGTGCAGCCGGCTCGGCCGCTGACGCACGATCTGGTGAAGAACCTGATCTCTGCGTTGGGGCACGAGCTCAAGGAGGTGCGCATCGTGGACCTCCAGGAAGGCACCTTCTACGCCGATCTCGTATTCGACAAGGACATCCGCGTGTCGGCGAGGCCGTCGGATTCGGTTGCCATCGCGCTCCGTGCCGGAGTCCCGATCTATGCGGAGGAGCCTGTGCTCGCCGAGGCCGGCCTGCTGATGCCGGACGAGCGGGAGGACGAGGTGGAGAAGTTCAAGGAATTCCTCGAATCGGTGTCGCCGGACGACTTCAAGGCCACCGACGGGTAACGGAATAGTCTCAACCTCAACTTTAGGTTCAGGTTTACGGCGCGTTGCGTTGAATCTGGTCGATCGCCCCCATAACGTTCGTGCCAGTGAAGTTCATCGCCGGCGCAGTCCGGACCGACGCAGTTCACGCCTCTTCGGTTGCCGCCGAGGCGTAGTCTGGCCCTGGTACACGGTATGACTTCACGCGAGTACACCGAGGCGTTCAGGCGCGCTTCGGACGGATCCCAGTACTGACTGGATCCGAACGCAGTGAGACATCCGAGAGGGAGCAGTCAGTGGGAGATCAGCCGCAGCAGCATCACGGCAGTCGAGAATCCGACGCCGCAAGCCGGACAGAGGACGCGTCCGCAGCCGATGCTCGGGTCGAGACCCCCGACGAGGCGTCGAATCGCCCTGTCGCACAGTCGCAGGACATTCAACCCGGCCTGTTCCCCGACGATTCGGTGCCCGACGAACTCGTCGGATACCGCGTACCCAGCGCGTGCCAGATTGCCGGCATCACCTATCGGCAACTCGACTACTGGGCTCGTACGGGCCTGGTCGTACCGTCCATCCGAGGCGCAGCAGGTTCGGGCAGCCAGCGGCTGTACTCGTTCAAGGACATGCTGGTCCTCAAGATCGTCAAGCGCCTACTCGACACCGGAATCTCGTTGCAGAACATCCGCGTCGCGGTGGATCACCTGCGCCAGCGTGGCGTGGGCGACCTCGCCAACATCACCCTGTTCTCCGACGGCACCACCGTCTACGAGTGCACGTCGGCCGAGGAAGTAGTCGACCTGCTGCAGGGCGGGCAGGGCGTCTTCGGTATCGCCGTCAACGGCGCGATGCGCGAGCTCACCGGCACCATCGCCGACTTCCCGGCCGAGCGAGCAGACGGCGGAGAGAGCCAGCCGAGCCCCGAAGACGAACTGGCGTCCCGCCGCAAGAATCGCGCGAGTCGTAAGACCGGCTAGACTTCTCACCGTCGCGCCTGCGCGGGAGAGTTCCGAGGCATCCAGTCTCGGACGCCGAAGGAGCAATACCTCCCCGTCAATCTCTCAGGCACACGGACCGTGTGGGCTTCGACAACTCTGGAAAGTGGTGGGAGCACCCACCCGCCCAAGGGGAAAGGTGCCGGTGCGCGCACGTCAGCGCGCCGTGTTCTACCGAATCTCTCAGGCGCACGCGTCAGCGAGCACACGACAGAGGGGGAGGAGCGGTCGGCGCGTATGCCCCGGCCGTCCGACGCCTTGTCTTGGGACCCCTGGGAGTAGACCGTGACCGACCGAATGACTTCGACCGCATCGGCTTTCGTCGACAGACACATCGGCCCCGACACCACCGAACTGGCCCGCATTCTCGACGCAATCGGTGTCGACAGCCTCGACGAGCTGGCCCGCAAGGCTGTTCCCGAGTCCATTCTCGATACCGTCGTCGACGGGGTTCCCGATGGCCTGGCGACATTGCCGCCTGCTCTGAGCGAGCACGATGCGCTGGCCGCGCTGGCCGATCTCGCCGGCCGCAACACGGTGGCCACCTCGATGATCGGCCTGGGCTACTACGACACCCTGACGCCTCCGGTGCTCACGCGCGGCATCCTGGAGAATCCGGCCTGGTACACCGCCTACACCCCTTATCAGCCCGAGATCAGTCAAGGCCGACTCGAGGCACTGCTCAATTTCCAGACGATGGTGTCGGACCTGACCGGTATGGATGTCGCGAATGCCTCCATGCTCGACGAGTCCACTGCCGCAGCCGAATCCATGACGCTCATGCGTCGCGCCAACCGAGGCTCGAAGTCACCCCGCCTCGTCGTCGATTCGGATATTTTCCCGCAGACCAAAGCCGTGCTCGCTACGCGCGCCGAACCGCTCGGGATCGAGCTGGTGTACGCCGACCTCGCCGACGGCCTGCCCGAAGGCGACTTCTTCGGAGTGCTGGCGCAGCTGCCGGGAGCATCAGGCCGTCTGGTGGACCACACCGCCACGATCGAAGCAGCACACGAGCGCGGTGCGCTGGTTGCAGTCGGGGTCGATCTGCTGGCCGCCACCCTGGTGACCGCGCCCGGCGAAATCGGTGCCGACGTCTGCTTCGGAACCACCCAGCGCTTCGGGGTTCCGATGGGGTACGGCGGTCCGCATGCCGGTTATCTCGCAGTGCGCTCCGGGCACTCGCGCCAGCTGCCCGGGAGGTTGGTCGGAGTGTCCGTCGATGCAGACGGACATCGGGCCTACCGCTTGGCCCTGCAGACGCGCGAGCAGCACATTCGCCGTGAGAAGGCGACCTCCAACATCTGCACCGCCCAGGTGCTGTTGGCCATCGTGGCCGCGATGTACGCCAGCTACCACGGCGCGGATGGGCTGCGCGCGATCGCACTTCGCGTCAACACCCGTGCTCGAACCGTCGCAGCAGGGTTGCAGGCTGCGGGCATCGACGTGGTGCATGCCGAGTTCTTCGATACCGTGCTCGCCGCGGTCCCCGGCGCGGCCCACACCGTCGTCGATGCCGCCAAACAACGCGGTATCAACCTCCGACCGGTCGACGACGATCACGTCGCGATCGCCTGTGACGAGGCAACCACGGAGGCTCACATCGTCGATGTGCTCGCTGCATTCGGTGCCGAGCCCGCCGGACCGGGAGCCGAGTCCGTCCCGGCCGATTGGGCCCGCACGTCCGAGTACCTGACGCATCCCGCCTTCACGCGCTACCGCACCGAGACAGCCATGCTGCGCTACCTTCGCGCGCTGTCGGACAAGGACATCGCCCTCGACCGCAGCATGATCCCGCTGGGATCGTGCACGATGAAGTTGAACGCGACCGCTGAAATGGAGTCGATCACCTGGCCTCAGTTCGCGCGCCAACACCCGTTCGCGCCGTCGACCGACGTTCCCGGACTACTCCGGGTGATCGCCGACCTCGAACAGTGGCTCGTCGACATCACCGGCTACGACGCGGTCAGCCTGCAGCCCAATGCAGGAAGCCAGGGCGAGTACGCGGGACTACTTGCGATCCGCCGATACCACCAGGCCAACGGCGACACCGGTCGCACGGTCTGCTTGATCCCGTCGAGCGCACACGGCACCAACGCCGCCTCCGCGGTGATGGTCGGGATGCGCGTCGTCGTGGTGGCGTGCCGACCGAACGGAGACGTCGACGTCGACGACCTGCGGGCCAAGATCGCCGAGCACGCCGACACCCTCGCCGCCATCATGATCACCTACCCCTCCACCCACGGTGTGTACGAGCACGAGATATCCGATATCTGCGCCGCGGTGCACGACGCGGGTGGACAGGTGTACGTCGACGGTGCCAACCTCAACGCTCTGGTCGGGTTGGCTCGGCCGGGTCGTTTCGGCGGAGACGTCAGTCACCTGAACCTGCACAAGACCTTCTGCATCCCGCACGGCGGTGGCGGTCCCGGCGTCGGACCCATCGGCGTCCGTTCGCATCTGCAGCCGTACCTGCCCGGCCACCCGCTGGCACCGCAACTGGGCGACGGTCCGACCGTTGCGGGCGCACCGTACGGAAGCGCGTCGATCCTGACGATCACGTGGGCATACATCGCGATGATGGGCGCGGAGGGGCTGCGCCGGGCGACCTTGACCGCCATCGCGTCGGCCAACTACATCGCGCGCCGCCTCGACGAGTACTTCCCCGTGCTCTACACCGGCGACAACGGCATGGTGGCGCACGAGTGCATCCTCGATCTGCGAGGTCTGACGAAGGACACCGGCGTCACCGTCGACGACGTGGCGAAGAGACTGGCGGACTACGGCTTCCACGCGCCGACGATGAGCTTCCCGGTGCCGGGGACCCTGATGGTCGAGCCGACCGAGAGCGAGAATCTGGAGGAGATCGACGCATTCTGCGACGCGATGATCTCCATCCGCAGGGAAATCGACCGCGTCGGCTCCGGCGAGTGGACCGTAGAGGACAACCCGTTGCGCGGCGCTCCGCACACGGCGCAATGCCTCGTCGCCGACTGGAACCACCCGTACTCGCGGGAACTCGCGGCGTACCCCGCAGGCTACGACCGACCGAAGGTGTGGCCCGCGGTCCGGCGGATCGACGGCGCGCACGGCGACCGCAACCTGGTGTGTTCCTGCCCGCCGATCGAGGCGTTCGCCTGACCTGCTGTTCGCCCGATGGACGGGCAGATGGTCAGCCCCGCGTGAGTTCGAGCATCGCGATCTCGGGCGGGGCTGCCACGCGCACCGGCGGACCCCACGCGCCTGCACCGCGGGTGGTGTAGAGCGTGGTGTCACCGATCGTGTCCAGCCCCTCGACACTGGGCTGCTGGAGCGGCACCAGATAGCGGATCGGCCAGATCTGCCCGCCGTGAGTGTGTCCGGACACCTGCATGTCCACGCCCAGCTCGGAGGCCTCCACAGCCTGCTTGGGCTGATGAGCCATCAACAGCACGAAGCGATCCGGGTCGATGCCGTCGAGCGCAGCGCCGAGATTCGGTTCGTACGGTTCCGGGGCAGTGGCGTCGTTGATGCCGGCGATATCGATGGCAACGCCATCACGGGTGATCGTCGTGCGCTCGTTGCGCAACACGTCGATGTCGAGGGTCGACCAGAAGTCGAGCCACTCTCCGCCGTCGCCCGCGTAGAACTCGTGGTTGCCGCTGACAGCGAAGACCCCGAGAGGGGCTTCGAGGTCGCGCAGCGGCTCGAGGTCTTCTCCGACCAACTCCACTGTCCCGTCGATGAGATCGCCGTCGAGCAGCACGACATCAGGCTGCTGCGCGTTGACCGAATCCACGACCGTGCGCACGAAGCCCGCACCGCGAGACGGTCCGGCGTGAATATCGGACACCAATGCCACTCGCAGACCGTCGAATTCGGCCGGCAACCGGTCGAGCGCAACCTGGGTGCGTGTGACACGAGGCGAGGCGGCTTCGACGAGGCCGTACCCCACTGCGACGACGCTGACGAGAGCCACGACGACGGAGCCGACCCGCGATATGCGCAGCCGAACAGCAGTCGAATCACGATGCGACAGCGCGAACATCACCCGCACGACGGTGCAGACAAGAGCAACGAGGACCGTGCCGAGGAACAGATACAACACCACCGCCAACCAGGTCAGGCCGAGGAAAGCCGGGCCACGGGCCCAGGACGGATCGAACTCGACGCCGCTGCCGAAGCCGACCACCGCGCACAACCACAGAAGTATCAGCAACAGATCTGCAGGGCGTCCGACACGTGCCGGTGCCCTCGTTACGGAGAGAAACCGCCAGTGCAGGAAGAGCGTGACGAGGAGTAGGAAGACGCCGACAAAAAGTACACGAGACATGTTCTAGTACAGCAACTTTCCGAGTCGATCGAGGAGGTCTGGGGAATCCGATGTCGGGACCGTGTCCACGGTGCCGCCGGTGCGAGCTGCGATGTCGGTGAACACGGGGGCAGGGCTGCCGTCGCCGATGCGCACGACGTTCACCGCGACCGGCCGCGCCGGATCGGACGCCGATGTCAGTTCGGTGAGTAGCTCGTCCGCCGACAAGGGTGAGTCGTCCGGGCCGTCCGTGATCAGCACGACCGAATTGACGCGGCCGGGGACGTAACCGGCCACGGCGTCGAGATACGCGACGAGGACGGACGCGTACGTGAACGAGCCGGTTGCCGGCGTCAACGCCTCAGCGGTCGCATCGAGGGCGGAGCGCCTCGGAGTGGTCCCGACGGGAACTGTCATCGGTCCGGTCGGGACATCCACCCGGAAGGGCAGCGAGTTGTTCAGGTCTTCGCTGAAACTCCACAGACCGAGTTCGGTGGCGTCGGGGACTCGTCGGAACTGCTCGCTCAGTGCGCGAACAGTGTTCTGCAGCCGCGTCGCACCGCCTTCGGTGGTGCGCATCGACTCGGACACGTCGAGTAGAACAGTGGCACGGCGGGGCAGAACCGGATTGCGAAGCACAGCGAGCAGAGCGTCGGCAACCGGCCCCGATGGTGGGGCGACGATGCCCGCGTCCTGGGGCTCGTCCACGCTGAATCCCGCGTCCAGGAGTGTCTGCGTACCGTCGGGCTGACGAACGAAATCCACGAATGCCGCGGCTGCTCGGGTGGAGGTCTCGTCACCGGAGAGCACGACCGCCGGATGATCGGCGACAGGCGTTGCACCCTGTGGGCGAACGGCGGTCAGCGTCGAGGAATCGGTCGACGCGAGTTGCTGTTCGGTGACCGGGACCGCGTGGACGGCGGCGTCGGGGCCTGCGGCATTCTCGAGCGCCGCGAGGGCGTCGTACGTGGTGGAGGCCGAGGTTGCGGCAGCGCCGGTATCGGTCACCGCCAACTCCGACATCGCCGACACCAGTGGCGTCGAGGAGGCCTCATCGACGGTGAGTGCGGTGGTCGGGTCACCGCGTACGCCTGCCGCGATGGCCGTGACCGCAAGAGTGCTCGCGCCGGTGTCGGAGCCGGACGGCACGGCGAGTCGAAGCCCACCCCACTCGGGGAGTCCGAGAGCCTGCGGGTTGCGTTGCAGTCGTATCAGATCTGCCCAGCTAGAGCCTGCAGCGACGACGGCGTCGGCCACCGCGCTCGGTGCAGCGAGGACGATCGGACTCGATGCGACGGGCCGCGGCGTACCGTCGATGGCTCCACGGTCGACGACGGCCTCGACGTCTGCCGAGGACTGGGGTATCCACAGACCCGGACGAGCGCCGAGCGCACCGACATCCCAGTTGTCGGCGCCGGAGTTCAGTGCCGCCCGCACCGCATCGGACGCGATGGCTCGAACCTCTACTGTCACACAGTGATCGCGAATTACCGGGGCGGTCGCGTCGAATCGTGTTGCCAGCTGTTCGATCGCGGCGGAGATGTCGGGGTCGGCCGCCACGGTGAGGACGGCCGGTCCCTCCACGCAGGTGTCGGCTGCCTCGATCCCCTGATCCGAAATTCGATCACGCAGCGCAAACCATCCGAACACGGCTGCCACCAGGACCGCGATCGTCAGTACGACGATCACGGGCCCGGCGGCTATGGAACGTCCGCGCCCTGAGTTCCGGTGTTCACCCACGTGGTCGACAAGTCCGTCAGGCGTTGACGGCCTTGTACTCCCGTCGGCGACGATGCAGGATCGGCTCGGTGTACCCGTTGGGCTGGCTCGTGCCCTGGAAGATCAGATCACTCGCAGCCTGGAAGGCGATGTTGGTGTCGAAATCGGGTGCCAACGGCTTGTACGTCGGATCGGACGCGTTCTGCCGGTCGACCACCGGTGCCATTCGCTTCAGCGATTCGCGCACCTGCTCCTCGGTGACGATGCCGTGCCGCAACCAGTTCGCGATGAATTGGCTCGAAATGCGCAGCGTCGCACGGTCTTCCATCAGTGCGATGTCGTTGATGTCGGGCACCTTGGAGCATCCGACGC
The DNA here is from genome assembly GCF_000482405.1 of Rhodococcus sp. JG-3. NCBI lineage: Bacteria > Bacillati > Actinomycetota > Actinomycetes > Mycobacteriales > Nocardiaceae > Rhodococcus > Rhodococcus sp. JG-3. Next base: position 3,469,166 of record NZ_KI519398.1, on the reverse strand, counting down.
CGTGGTCGATCCAGCGCACGACGTATCCGAGGATGGACTGCGAATTGTTGTCGAGTTCGTTCTGCTTCTCCTCGTCGGTCCAGTCGGTGGACGGCGCGAGAGGGATCTCGAGGATCTCGTCGACGGTGGCGCGCTTGGCTTTCGCGATCTCGTGTTGACGGGCGAACACGTCGACCTTGTGATAGTGCAAGGCGTGCAGGGTCGCTGCGGTGGGGGAGGGAACCCACGCAGTGTTCGCGCCGGCCTTGGGGTGGCCGATCTTCTGCTCGAGCATGTCGTGCATCAGATCGGGCATGGCCCACATGCCCTTGCCGATCTGCGCCTTGCCCTGCAGGCCGGCCGCCAGGCCGGTGTCGACATTGAAGTCCTCGTAGGCGGCAATCCACTTCTCGCCCTTCATCGCTCCCTTACGAACGACGGGCCCTGCCTCCATCGACGTGTGAATCTCGTCGCCGGTGCGGTCGAGGAAGCCGGTGTTGATGAAGACGACCCGCTCGGACGCGGCCTGGATGCAGGCCTTGAGGTTGACTGTAGTGCGGCGCTCCTCGTCCATGATGCCGACCTTGAGCGTGTTGGTGGGCAGGCCGAGAACCTGCTCGACCCGGCCGAACAGTTCGGCGGTGAAGGCGACCTCGTCCGGTCCGTGCATCTTCGGCTTGACGATGTAGAGCGAGCCCGTGCGCGAGTTCGAGAGCACGTTGTCCGGAGTCAGCGAGTGCAGACCGGCGAGCGAGGTGAACAGTGCATCGAGGATGCCCTCGGGAACCTCGTTGCCCTCGGCGTCGAGGATCGCGTCGGAGGTCATCAGGTGGCCGACGTTGCGGACGAACAGCAGCGAACGGCCGTGCAGCGTCAACTCGGAACCGTCGACCGAGGTGTAGGTGCGGTCCTTGTTCATCGCACGAGTGAACGTCTTGCCGCCCTTGGAGACCTCCTCGGTGAGATCGCCCTTCATCAGGCCGAGCCAGTTGCGGTAGCCCAGAACCTTGTCGTCGGCATCGACTGCGGCGACCGAATCCTCGAAGTCCATGATCGTGGTGACAGCCGACTCGAGCAGCACGTCCTTGACGCCTGCTCCGTCGGTCTTGCCGATCGGGCTCTCGGGGTCGATCTGGATCTCGAAGTGCAAACCGTTGTGCACGAACAGGATGGCCGTCGGCGCATCGGGTGTGCCCTGGTATCCCAACAGCTGTGCCGGATCCTTCAGGCCCACGGTGCTGCCATCGGCCAACGTCACTGTCAGCGACGCGGCGTCGACGACGTATCCGGTGGTCCCGACGTGCGAGCCGGAGCTCAGCGGCAATGCCTCGTCGAGGAAGTCACGCGCGAACGCGATGACCTTGTCTCCGCGGACCTTGTTGTAGCTCGAGCCCTTCTCGGCTCCGTCGGTCTCGGGAATGGCGTCCGTTCCGTAGAGGGCGTCGTAGAGCGAGCCCCATCGTGCGTTGGAGGCATTGATCGCAAAGCGTGCATTGAGCACAGGAACCACCAGCTGCGGCCCGGCCGTGGTGGTGATCTCGGTGTCCACGCCGGAGGTGGTGATCTGGAAGTCGGCAGGCTCGTCGAGCAGGTAGCCGATCTCTTTCAGGAAGGTCTTGTACGCTGCGCGGTCGTAATCGGCACCGGCATGTTCGCCGTGCCACGCGTCGACCTTGCCCTGGATCTCGTCACGGACGGCAAGCAACGCTTTGTTCTTGGGAGCGAGATCGGCGATCACCGACGCGGCACCGGCCCAGAAGGCCTCCGAATCTACGTCGGTACCCGGCAGCGCCTCCTTCTCGACGAAATCGAATAGGACCTTGGCGACCTGAAGTCCACCAGCCTGCACACGATCGGTCATGAATTCCTCACTCTTTCCGGTCACGGACACCGGTGACGGTGTCCCCACGACAACGCTGTCGATGTTACTCGGCGGTAGGTCCGACGCCGAACCCGCCGCCGGTGAGCAGATTTCGACACCGATCCACCAGTGCCGAGCGTAGGGGAGCTGCCTTTTCCGACAGCTCTCCCTGTGCGCGAACGTACTCTGCCCGTCCAGCCGCAGTTTCGATTCGGATGGGATCGAGATGGTACTCGCTCAGGTCGTACGGACTTGCGCGCATATCGATCGTTCGAGCCTCCAACGCCAACTCGAAACAGTCGGTCACGAACTCGGAGTCGATCAACGGACCCAATTTGTAGCACCACTTGTACAGATCCATAGACGCGTGGATGCAACCGGGCTGCTCGGACCCCAGGCGCGACTCGGGGGACAACGCGAGGGCGTTACGCGGTACCGCGTCCTCGGTGAAGAAGCGGTAGGCGTCGTAGTGAGTGCACCGCAACGTCATCGAGTCGACCACGGCGTCGGTTCCCTCGTGACCTAGTCGCAATGGGACCTGGCTGTGCCGGACTGCCGAGTCGCCGCCGCGGTAGACCATCGCCCATTCGTGCAGACCGAAGCAGCCGAGCAGGGGCGCTCGCTCCCGCGTCGCCGACAGCAGACCCAGAACGAACTCGATGCTGGGCCGGCGTCGCTCGAGCAGATCCGACCGCACCCGGAATCCTGGACCGTCCGCAGTCTCGACCTGCTCGTACGAGGCGAACTCGGCGAAGTCACGCGCCCGATCGCCCGTCAGAACCGTGCCGTGGCCGGGATTCCATCGGCGCAACTGACCCGGGCGATGGCTGTAGTAGGTGAACAAGAAATCCACCACCGGATGCACATTGCCGTGTCCGCGATCGACCAGATAGCTGCCGACGAGACTCTCCACCCGCGCCGAGTGCGCGTCTCGCCGGGCAGTCCACTCCGCCTCGGTCAGCGTTGCCGATCCGCCCATTCAGACGTTCCGCGGGGTACCGGTAGGTGCGGACTGACCCGGTCGGGGACCGGCGACACGGTGAGTCCCGTCTCGAACCGTGCCCACGAACTCCTCCACCAGATCCTCCAGCGCGACGATGCCGACCGTGGCACCGGTCGCATCGTGCACCGCACCGAGGTGGCTGCTGGCGCGCCGCAGCTTCGTCAGCGCGTCGTCGAGCACGGTGTCTATGGACACCACGGGCAGAGCCCTGACGTCGCTGCGGGGAATGACGGTCTCCGGGCCGGCGGAATCGTCGGCCATGTCGTCGAGCACGTCCTTCAGGTGCAGATAGCCCACCAGGGAACCGCTCGCATCACGCACCGGGTACCGAGAGAACCCGGTTTCGATGACTGCGCGTTCCACCGAACCGAGGGTCGGACCGAAAGTGTGGTCCGGCCCGGACAGCTCGATACTCCGAACCTGATGCGAGGGAATCAGAACCTCGGCCACGGTTCGGCCCGAGGTCTCGAGAGCCTGGCGCAATCTGCGGTGTTCCTCGGCGTCGATCAGTCCCTCCGAGCGCGATTCGCCGATCATCTGCGACAGCTCCACCGCCGAGACGGACGAACTCAGTTCGTCCTTGGGCTCGATGCGAAGCATGCGCAGCGTCAGGTTGGCGCACAGGTTGTAGAACGAGATCAGGGGCAACGCCACCTTGATGAACATCAGGTGGATGGGCACGAGCACCATGGCGGTGCTCTCCGGGCCGGCGATGGCGATGTTCTTCGGGACCATCTCGCCGACGAGGATGTGCAGGACGACGACGAGTGTCAGCGCGATGGCGAAGGCGATCGGGTGCAGGAACGAGCCGGGGATGCCGACCAGCTCCAGGGGCACCTCGATCAAGTGCGCGACCGCGGGCTCGGCGACGCGGCCGAGCAGAATCGAGCAGATCGTGATGCCCAGTTGTGCCGCGGCGAGCATCTGCGACAGATTCTGACCGGCCTCGATGACGCTCTGCGCGCGCTTCTTGCCCTGCGCCAGCAATGCCTCGAGACGATCACGGCGAGCTGAGATCAGTGCGAACTCGGCACCGACGAAGAAGGCGTTTCCGGCCAGCAGCAGAACTGCCAGACCTACCCCGAGGAAGTCACCCATCGACCTCACCGTCCGATCGCAGACGCGCCACTGCTTCGGCGTCGACCGGCAGGATCAGCACACGATCGATACGGCGGCCGTCCATGCGGATCACGCGCGCCATCCACCCGCCGTCGCCGTCGGGGACGTCCTCCGTCGCCGGGGACGGTAGAAGCACCGCGTCTCCCTCTGATGGAATCCGGCCGAGTTGCATCAGTACCAGGCCCCCGATGGTTTCGTATTCGCCTTCCGGAGCCGAATAGCCCGTCGCCGACGCAACCTCGTCGATGCGAAGCAGCCCCGCGCAGTCCCAGCCGTCGCCCGAACGAGCGACGTCCAGTTCTGGCTCGTCGTGTTCGTCGCGCACGTCGCCGACGATCTCCTCGATCAGATCTTCCATCGTCACCATGCCTGCGGTGCCGCCGTACTCGTCCACCACGAGGGCTACCTGCATTCCGTCGGCTCGCACGCGTTCCATCACAGCGTCGCCGTCCAGGCTCGACGGAACGACCGGAACGTCGCGCGCCAGGGACTCGACAGTGGTGGACCGGCGGTCCGCTCCGGCCACCGTGAACGCATGCTTGATGTGTACGACACCGACGGTGTCGTCCAGGTCGCCGTCGACCACCGGGAACCGAGAGAAGCCCGTTCGCGCAGCGGTTTCGATCAGGTCGGCGACGGTCGCGTCGGTGGCGAGAGTCTCGATCTTGACCCGCGGAGTCATCAGTTCCTCGGCGGTGCGGTCGCCGAACTGCAACGACCGGTCGACCAGACGTGCGGTGTTCTCGTCGATCGAGCCCTGCTGGGCCGACGTCCGGACCAGTGAACCGAGCTCCTGCGGTGATCTCGCCGAACGCAGTTCCTCGGCCGGTTCGATGCCGAGCCGTCGCACGAGCCAGTTGGCCGAGCCGTTGAGTCCGTTGATCGCCCATTTGAAGATCAGGGAGAACCCGGCCATCGCTCCGGCTGTGACCCGCGCGGTCGACATCGGTTTCGCAATGGCGATGTTCTTGGGGACCAGTTCACCGAAAATCATCGAGAACGACGTGGCCAAGATCAGAGCCACCGCGAGGGAGATGCCCGACGCGAGAGAGTCCGAGGCACCCAGCGCGGTGGTCACCGGCCTGATGAATCCTGCCAGCACCGGCTCCGCGAGATAACCGGTGATGAGGGTGGTGATCGTGATGCCCAGCTGCGCGCCCGACAACTGAAAAGACAGCGTCTTGTGAGCATGCAGAACTTGGCGCGAGCGTAGGTCGCCGTTCTCGGCCTGAGACTCGACCGCACTGCGTTCGAGAGCAGTGAGGGAGAACTCTGCCGCGACGAAGAGGGCAGTACCTGCCGTCAGCGCCACGAAGCCGATCAGGCTGACGATGGTGACGAGAGTGGCCACAGGTCAACGCCGCCGAAGTTGAGAGAGCAGTACCGCTCCGCTCGTCTGCGGGGACCTGTCGAAATCGGTGTCGCCGGGTTTCTCTCCCGGCTCGATAGAGGATCCCTCCGATGTGGAACCGTCGTCGTGCTGCTCCGCAGTTGCCGAACCGGCAACCGAAATAGTGGGTGCCTCGGGCACCTGATTCCCTTCTGTCTGGTTCGCGTTGCGGCACACCGGTGGTGGCCGACGCGTCGTCGCACCGCGCCGAGTCGACGTTGTCTTCTCGGCGCGGGCAACGACAGCGAACGTCGTCGAACTCGTAGTGGGTGAGTCTAACCGTGTCGGTGCGTTACCACCCGGACGGCAGGGGGCGCCCTTCGGCAAATCCTGCGGCCGACTGGACTCCGAGGACGGCTCGTTCGGCCAATTCGGGCAGGGAACGGGCCCCGGCATAGGTGCATGTGCTGCGCACACCTGCGCAGATGTGATCGATGAGGTCTTCGACGCCGGGACGATCCGGATCCAGTCGCATCCGGGAACTGGAAATCCCTTCCTCGAACAACGCCTTGCGGGCGCGGTCGAAGGCCCCGTCGGTGGCAGTGCGCGCCGCGACGGCACGCTTGGACGCCATGCCGAAGCTTTCCTTGTATCGGTTGCCCGCCGCGTCGACGCGAAGGTCTCCGGGAGATTCGTAGGTGCCCGCGAACCAGGATCCGATCATGACGTTGGCGGCACCGGCCGCGAGCGCGAGCGCGACGTCGCGGGGATGGCGAACACCGCCGTCGGCCCAGACCGACGCACCGAGTTCGGCTGCGGCAGCCGAACAGTCGGCCACGGCGGAGAACTGCGGCCGACCCACGCCGGTCATCATGCGAGTGGTGCACATGGCCCCGGGGCCGACACCGACCTTGACGATGTCCGCACCCGCCGCCACCAGGTCACGGGTGCCCTGAGCGGAGACGACGTTGCCGGCGGCGAGCGGTACGCCGAGATCGAGCGAACGCACTTCGGCCAACGCTTCGAGCATCTTCTGTTGGTGCCCGTGGGCGGTATCCATCACCAGGACGTCGGCACCGGCCTCGACCAGTGCCGTCGCCTTCTTCGCCACGTCGCCGTTGATGCCGACCGCGGCAGCGATCCGCAGCCGTCCCGACGCGTCGACGGCAGGGGCGTAGATGCCGGTGCGGACGGCACCGGTGTTCGTCACCACACCGGCCAACGAACCGTCGTCCTCGACGACGATCGCGAGCTGGGCGTGGGCGGCCTCCATCAGCTCGAAGACCTCTTTGGGTGAGGCGTTGCGGGCCACCCGCACGAAGTCGGTCGCGGCCACCGAGCTGAGCCGAGCGAAGCGATCGACGTCCGCGCAGGCGCTCTCGGTGACGACACCGACGGGCTTGCCGTGCTCGACGATCACCACGGATCCATGAGCGCGCTTGTGCACCAGGGCGAGCGCATCGGAGACCGAGGCGTTGGGGCCGAGAACGACCGGTGTGTCGGCAACGAGATCTCTGCTCTTGACGAATGCGACCGTTTCGGCGACGGCCTCGGTGGGCAGGTCCTGCGGAATGACGGCAATGGCACCGCGTCGTGCGACGGTCTCGGCCATCCGCCGACCCGATACTGCGGTCATGTTCGACACCACGATCGGAATGGTCGTTCCCGACCCGTCGACCGTGCTGAGGTCCACGTCGAAACGAGAAGTGACATCGGTCCGGTTCGGGACGAGGAAGACGTCGTCGTAGGTGAGATCGTAGGGCGGCTGGTGACCATCGAGGAACTGCACGTTGATCGAGACTACCGGTCGGATGGACTTCCTGGGTTCGACGCCCCGTCCCGAGCGGTCGGTTCGGACGCGTTCGCAGCCTGCGTACGCGACACCAGGACCGTCGTGACGACCATGACGGCCACGGCCACGACGATGACCGTCAGGGCTGCGCCCTCGGTTCTGATTCGCTCGTTCAGGACAGTGACTCCGACGAACGCCGCGCCGAGTGGTTCACAGATCGTCACGGCCGGCATCGACGCCGACAGCGGACCCACCTGGAATGCACGCTGCTGCAGGTAGAAGCCGACGACGCCGGATCCGATCAGCGTGTAGGTCTGCCAGGCCGTCAGCGCCTCGACCGGGTTACCGTCGATGAGGTCGGTGACGTTCTTGGTCAGCGCAGCCGCCAGGCCGAACAGCAATCCTCCCGCTGCACCGAGGAGTAGTGCCCGAACTCCCGGCGAGGTGAGCAGCAATCCGCCCGCGGCGGCGCAGCCGACCACGACGGCCACCACGATCAGTGGAACGAGCCATTGCACGAAAGGGGCGTCGGTATTGCCCTCGCTCGGGTCGCCCACCACGATGAAGACGGCGAGTGCCGCGGCCATCGCCACGGCGAGCGCCCAGGTGGTGGCGGGCAGTGTTCTCCCGACCAGCTTTGCCGACATCGGGAGAGCGAACAGCAGTGCTGTCACCAGCAGAGGTTGGACGATCAGTACCGAGCCGACCCACAGCGCGGCGATCTGAACCGCATAGCCACCGCCGTCTCCGAGGACCCCTACCCACCACCGCGGGCTGCGCACCAGTGCCGAAACGAGGGATTCACCTTCGGGGACGGACGCGGCCGCGCTCTGTTGCGCGACCGACGCGCAGGCGAACAGGAACGCCGAAATCAGCGCGAGTACGACCGCCGGCCAGGACGCGGTCACCCGCGTCGTCCTCTGCTACCGCCACCCCGCCGGCTCCCGGTGCCATCGCTCCGCCCACGCCTGCCCGGCGTACCCGTCCGGCCCGCACCGCGCGCAGTTCGGGGGTCGGCCGCAGCACCGCTCGTCGTCGGTACCGAGGCCGGTAGCGGTCGACCGATCGGGGTGCGTGCGCCCGTCGGTCGACGCCACGCGGACTGGTCCAGATCGGTATCGATGATCGTGGCGGCAACGCCGGCCTCGTCGGCCATCGATCGGACGCGATACAACTGGTCGTCCGTTGCCAGCGTCACGACGGTTCCGCGGGCACCGGCACGTGCAGTACGTCCGGCGCGATGCAGGTAATCCTTGAAATCGACCGGGGGATCGACGTGAACCACGAGCGTCACGTCGTCGACGTGAACACCGCGGGCTGCCACGTCGGTTGCGATGAGAGCCACGGACGTGCCCTCGCCGAAGGCCGCGAGCGATCGGGTGCGGTGCGCCTGAGTCTTGTTGCCGTGCAACGACGATACCGGCACACCCAGCGCGAGGCACTCGTCGGTGAGTCGATCGACGGCATGGGTGGTCCGTAGGAACAGAAGTGTCTTTCCGTCGCGGTTGGCAAGTGCGGCAGCGACTTCGGTCTTTCGGGCCGCGTCGATTCGGAAGACGAAATGGGTCATGTCGGGTTCGCTGACGGCTGCCGCAGTGGAGTGCACAGCGGGGTCTTTCAGAAACTTCTCGACCAGCCCGTCGACCTCCCCGTCCAGCGTCGCGGAGAACAACATCCTCTGACCGTGTGCTGGGGTGGCAGCGAGCAGTGAATCGACCTGAGGCAGGAAACCCATGTCCACCATGCGATCTGCCTCGTCGATGACGGTGACCTCGACATGCTCGAGTGTGATCGAGCGTCGCTGGAGGAGATCGATCAGCCGGCCGGGAGTCGCGACCACGATGTCGACTCCGCGCTGAATATCTCGGACGTTGCGTTCGAGCGGAACACCTCCGACGACGCCGACGGTACGAAGTCCGAAGGTGGCACCGTGGATGTCGAGTACTTCACGAATCTGCAGTGCCAGTTCCCGCGTGGGGGCGAGAATCAACCCGCGCGGTGCCGCAGGTGCGCTTCGCTTGCCGGCGAGGTGGACGAGAATCGGCAGTGAGAACGCCAGGGTCTTACCCGAGCCCGTGGGTGCGCGCCCGAGGACGTCCCGTCCGGCAAGGGCATCGGGGATCGCCGCGACCTGAATGGGAAACGGGTCGCGAGCACCTGCATTCCTGAGGGAGTGCACCAGAACGACGGGGAGACCGAGGTCTGCGAACGATCGAGTGGATTGACCCGGCATGGAGCTGACCTTACCGCCGGATCGACGACGCGTTCGACCGTTGTTGTCGGTACCGCACGCAATACTTGTCCTAGAACGTGAGTTCGAATGGCGTTCGAGACGCAATCTCCGCAGGGGCGGTTGCACGGCGAAGGTGGGGGAGTCATGTGCAAGATGTGCCGAGGGTTCGGTGTCGACAATTACATCGATGACGTGAGGGCAACGATCGAGACATTCGGGTGGGCGCTGCAGTACGTGGAATCGGAGGTCGATCGAGACGGCATTCATCCCGCGTTCTGCTACACGGTCGGTCTCACCGACCTGGGTAGTCCCGAACTCGTCGTGACGGGACGCGGGCCACGTGAATCCTCGATGATCCTGAACGCGCTGGGGACTTCGGTGGCGTCGGGGATGTTGGAGATTGAATCCGGAATCGGTTGTGCAGCAGCAGGGTTCGATCTTCTGGCCATCGACGTACCGGATTGTGCGGACATCCTGTACGTCGCCTCCGACGTGTACGGCACGGGACGCTTCAGCGCCGTACAAGCCGTCTGGAGGGACCTCGAAGGTGCACTGCCGTGGGAGGGAATTCCGTCGACGGTGGTGCAACCGATACTCGGGCCGGTGCCCTTCTGAGCGAGCGAAGACCGATCACACCGGTGGCACCGCACGAAAGTACGCGCGGTGCCACCGGCGAGGGACCGATGTCAGGCTTCGATCTCGGAGCGATCTCCACTCCACAGAGTGTGGAACTTGCCCTCGGAATCGGTGCGCTCGTAGGTGTGCGCACCGAAGAAGTCGCGCTGTCCCTGTGTCAGGGCCGCAGGCAGACGCTCGGCGCGCAGCGCGTCGTAGTACGAGAGCGAGGATGCGAACGCAGGCACCGGGATGCCGAGCGACGCAGCCGTGATGACGACGCGCCGCCAACTGTCGATCGCGTTCTCGATGGCGTCACGGAAGTACGGTGCCAGGATGAGGCTCGGTAGTTCGGCGTTGTCGTCGTACGCGTCCTTGATGCGGTTCAGGAATCGCGCCCGAATGATGCAGCCACCACGCCAGATCGTGGCGAGATCGCCCGGATGCAGATTCCAATCGTATTCGGCGCTACCCGCCGCGATCTGATCGAAGCCCTGTGCGTAGGCGACGATCTTCGACGCGTACAGCGCCCGGCTGATGTCGTGGGTGAACTGCTCGGCATCGGTCGGCTTGTCGGCCAATGTTCCCGATGCGAGGCCGACAGCGGCCTTGCGCTGGGCCCGCGATCCCGACAGAGCCCGTGCGAACACTGCCTCGGCGATGCCGGTCACGGGCACTCCGAGATCGAGTGCCGCCTTGACGGTCCATCGACCGGTGCCCTTCTGCTCGGCAGCATCGACGATCACATCGACCAGCGGCTGCCCGGTCTTCGCGTCGACCTGGCGAAGGACCTCCGCAGTGATCTCGACGAGGTAGCTCTCCAGATCGCCCTTGTTCCACTCGGTGAAGACGTCTGCAACCTGCGCAGGCGAGTACCCGAGCGCGTCGCGAAAGAGGTTGTACGCCTCGCCGATGAGCTGCATATCGGCGTATTCGATGCCGTTGTGCACCATCTTGACGAAGTGGCCGGAGCCGTCGGGCCCGATGTGCGTGCAGCACGGCGTGCCGTCCACCTGCGCAGCGATGGACTCGAGCAACGGTCCCAGTGCCTTGTAGGACTCGGCCGGGCCACCCGGCATGATCGACGGGCCGTTGAGCGCGCCCTCTTCGCCGCCGGAAATACCGGCACCGACGAAGAGCAGACCGCGGTCCTTCATGGCCGCCTCGCGGCGGATCGTATCGGTGTAGAGCGCGTTGCCGCCGTCGATGATGATGTCGCCTTCCTCCATCACACCGGCGAGTTCCTCGATCACCGCATCTGTCGGGTCGCCTGCCTTCACCATGATGAGCACGCGCCGCGGCTTCGCCAGCGCGGCCACGAACTCCTCGATGGTCTCGGTACGGATGAAGTTGCCCTCGGTACCGTGCTCGGCGATCAACGCGTCGGTTTTCGCGATACTGCGGTTGTGCAACGCGACAGTGTGCCCGTGGTGGGCGAAGTTACGCGCGATGTTGGAGCCCATGACGGCGAGTCCGGTGACTCCGATCTGAGCCAGTTCTGTCTCTTTTGCTGCTGAGGTCATACAGACAGCTTTCCTTGCCGCGCGATTTCGCGCGAGCCAACCCCCTGGGTCCGGCCGACACGACGAAAAAGGTGCCGCATTCGCGAAGAATGCGGCACCTCGGGGTTCGAGCGGCGAAGCCCGTCGAATCAGGGCTTCGCCTCGAACGATCGATCAGTGGCTGCGTGCAGGCCCGTCGAAACCGTCGTACGAACGACGCTCGGTGCGGCTACGGAACCCACCCGACCGGTTCTCGTCCTGGCGCGGGGCGGATGCGGGACGACGGTTGTCCGAGCCACGGTTGTCCGAGCCGCGACCTTCGTAACCGCGACCCTCTGAGCCGCGGTACGAGCTCGAGTCGGAGCGACGCGGGCGGTCACCCTGGTAGCCGCCTTCGCTGCGCGGGTTGGATCCCTGGTAGCCGCCGGTGCGAGGGCTCGATCCCTGGTATCCCGTGCGGGGACGGTCACCCTGGTAGCCGCCTTCGCTGCGCGGGTTGGAACCCTGGTAGCCACCGCTGCGGGGGTTGGACCCCTGGTAGCCACCGGTGCGCGGGCGGCTGTTGCGATCACGCGGGGTGGATTCGGCACGCAACGGCTCACCGGTCGGCTTCTTGGCTCCGGTGATGCTGTTGAGTTCGGCCGAACCGGGGGAGACGTTGACCGCGGTGGCCTTGACGCCGGCCATCCCGGTCAAACGCAGAACCTGACGACGCTGATTGGGGAGCACGATCGCGACGACGGTGCCCTTTTCTCCAGCGCGTGCCGTGCGGCCGGCGCGGTGCAGGTAGTCCTTGTGGTCGGCGGGCGGATCGACGTGCACGACCAGGTCGATTCCGTCGACGTGAATTCCGCGGGCCGCGACGTCGGTGGCCACGAGCACAGGGGTGCGACCGTTCTTGAATCGCTCAAGCACTCGGGTGCGCTGGTTCTGTGCCTTGCCGCCGTGCAGCGACTCTGCAGCGATGCCGAGGGCGCGCAGGCGATCGGTGATGCCGTCGCAGCCCAGCTTGGTGCGCGCGAACATGATGGTGCGGCCGCCTTCACGGGCACCGATCTCCGAGAGCACCAGATCCTTCTGGCCGCGGTCGACCATGAGGACGTAGTGGTCCATGGTTCGGACGCTGGCCTTGCCGTCCTGGGTGGAGTGCTCGACGTGGTCGGGCAGGAACTGGCGAACCAATGACTGGACCTCGCGGTCGAGGGTGGCCGAGAACAGCATCCGCTGGCCGTCTGCGGGTGTATCGGCGAGTACGGCGCGCACCTCGGGCAGGAAGCCCATGTCGGCCATCTGATCGGCCTCGTCGAGCGCGGTGATCTCGATGGAGTCGAGGATGCAGGTGCCCTGACGCAGGTGATCTGCCAGTCGTCCCGGAGTGGCGACCAGTACGTCGACTCCGCGGCGAAGCTGCTCGACCTGCTTGTTGAACGGGGTGCCGCCGACGGCAGGCATGACCCGGAGGCCCTGTGCGTTGGCGTAGGGAGCGAGCGACTCGACTACCTGGAACGCGAGTTCGCGGGTGGGAACCAGTACGAGCGAACGCGGGCGCTTGGCGGCCGGTCGATCGGTGTGCAGCGACAGGCGCTGCAGGATCGGCAGGCCGAAGGCGAGGGTCTTGCCCGAACCTGTCTGCGCGCGACCGAGGACGTTCTTGCCGGCGATGGCGTCGGGAAGCGCCTTTTCCTGGATGGGGGACGGCACGGTGATCGAGTTACGAGCGAGAGCCGCGACGACTGCCTCGGGCAGACCGAGCTCGGCGAATGTGAACGCCGGTGCCGCTGCGGGCGTCGGTACGGCCGTCGAGTCGGACTCGGGGGAAACGGTGGTATTGGAAACAGCGTTGGTCACGCAGTAAAGCCTCTCCGGATTGCGGGCACGCCAATAAGCCCGAAGCTGAGAGACCCGACGAGAAGGGAAACACGAAAAACAGCCAGAACACATTGATACGAGCCAGGGCACTGTCACCTGGCCATCGGTACGCAGGTCGAACCTGCATAAAGTGGGGCTGTTTGTGCCATTTCGATTGCTTGGTCGCGATGGCGACCGAGTTCTACTGTACGGGACGTACCGCCATTTGTTCACCCGGATGGGTGTGACCTGCGTGACCCCTCGGTGTGGTGGCCTTCGATCAGCCGAGGAGCTTGCTCAGCTCTTCGAGCCACGGCATCGCGACGTAGATGGTCGGCAGCACGAGTATGACGACGGCGGCCAGATATGCCACAGCGGCGATCCGGACATCGCTGCCCGGCCCGCTCAACCGCTGGACGCGAATGAGTGTGTGCGGTCCGCCGGCTGCCATGGCACCCCGCGGTGCGGTGGATCCGGCGCACGTCACGAGTGCGCGCGCGAGAGGGGTGGGTCCGGTGACCTTGACCGCCGTGTCATCGGCCAGCAGTTCGACCAACAACTGAACGCTGCTCAGGGCGGACTTGCTACGAACAATTCTGGGGAACGCCTCGTTGACCGCGGTGAACGCTTCCAGCACGAGGTCATGACGGGATCGTAGGTGTGATCGCTCGTGACTGAGGATCGCGGTCACCTCCGCTTCGGAGAGGCTGGCAAGCGTTCCGCGGCTCAGCACCACCCGCTGCCGTAGTCCGGGCAGGCAATACGCAATCGGTTCCGCCGCGTCCAGAACCCGGATGTCTGCATCACGCAGGCTCCTGAACGGATTGTCGCTCTTGTCGGTCCGGTCGAGCAGATCGACCAACATGCGATGACGGGAGCGGCGACGGCGGGTACGCACCGCCACCTGAGCCACCGAGAACATCAGTTTCGCTCCGATGCCCAGAGTGATCGCGAGCACCACCACGTACAAGGTCCACAGAGGCAGGCCCAAGGCGTCGATCTCGTCGGTCGGAGCCGTGGTCGGACGGCCGTCGGGGCCCGGCACGAGCAGCAATCCGCCGATTGCCAGGCCGGAACTGAAGGCCGACAACACGGCCGCGAGGGCGATGGCCTGCCACAGCACCAGAGCAGCGCGAGGCGACCGGTACGGCCAGCTCGCACGGGCGAGCATCGCCGGCACAGGTCCAGCCAGGATCAGCGCGAGTATCGCGAATACCAGCGCAGTGGTGGAGTTCATGTCCTCACTTACTACGAGGAGCCTCAGTCCGTCGGACGGCCTTCTGCAGCAGAAGGTGACTCTGTCGTCGATTGTGCCACTTCCAGAGCCGCGAGTGCTTCACGGAGGGCGGCGGCCTCATCTGCTCCGACTTGCCCGACGAAGTGCACGAGGGCAGCTGCACGACCGCCGGAGGCGGGGGCCTGGGACAACGCGTCGACCATCAGGCTCGCGACCAACTCGTCGCGACCATGGACCGGGGCGTAGCGGTGAGCTCGGTCGTCGCGCTGCTGGACGACCAAACTTTTCTTCGCCAGACGCTGCAGGACCGTCATCACGGTCGTGTACGCGAGTTCACGATGAGTCGCAAGGGCCTCGTGTACCTGACGAACGGTCTGCGGCTCCGTCGCTTCCCACAGATGGTCCATTACTGCGCGTTCCAATTCACCAAGGCCAGCCATTCCTCCGAGTCTACGGCCAGTCCGACGCGGATGCGTACTACTCGTAGTAGTAACTACCGTCCGAGTGCTGTGGTCTCGGTCATAGCCGTGGTCGAGTGGCGTCGGCGGGTCGTGACCGTGAGCGGGTCCGTGGGCATACTCTGTCGAGAGTTGGTGCCGCTGGGCCCCAGTCGGAAAGATGAGTGGAGACCTCGCGTGAAGTGGTTCGATTCACTGTCGTTGCTCGATGGGCCACTGCCGGTGATCGTGTCCGTGCTCGGCGCCGCCGGCGGACTGTGGTTGCTGGTCTCGAGGTCGCGTCGGTACGCCAGGCGTGCGCTGCCGATCGCTGCCACCGCGGCGATCGTCGTCACGGCCATCGGTTACGTAGTGGTCGAAAAAGTATGGCGTCCGTTCCCCGATCCGATCGACATGTCGATCTACGTGTGGATCGGGGTGGGTGTGGCTGCCCTGTTCGCACTCGTACCACGGTCGATCGCTGCCCGCGGCGTGGTCGGCACAGTGGTGTCGGTGCTGGCGGCGGTACTCGTGGTGGCAACGTCTGCTCTGCACGTCAACCTCGAATTCGATGCGTATCCGACCGTGGGAAATGCGCTCGGTGTCGAGTCGGCCGAGCGCATAGCGTTCTCGGACGTGCCGCCTCCGGTCTCCGACACCGTCACCGGCACACCCCTGGAATCTGCCTGGTCCGCACCTGCCGACCTGCCTTCCGCCGGCCGCGTCACCTCCGCCACCATTCCTGCCACCGCGTCGAGCTTCACGGCGCGAGACGCCCAGATCTACCTACCGCCGGCCTATTTCGCCGATCCCCGTCCGCTTCTTCCTGTCCTCGTACTGCTCGCCGGCCAGCCCGGCGCACCCGAAGACTGGTTCAACGGGGGCAAGCTCGCCGAGACCATGGACAACTTCGCGCGTGATCATGCCGGTTTGGCACCGGTGGTGGTCGTGGCCGACGGCACCGGCTCGTCGATCGCCAATCCGCTCTGCGTGGATTCGACACTCGGCAACGCGGCCACCTACCTCGCACGTGACGTTCCCGATTGGATCGACAACTCCCTGCAGGTGGATCGAAACCGTGCTCATTGGGCGATCGGCGGATTGTCCTACGGCGGAACGTGCTCGATACAGATGGCCACCAATCATCCCGAGGTCTATCCCACGTTTCTCGACCTGTCGGGTCAGCGCGAGCCGACCCTCGGCGATCGAGATCGAACCGTGCAGCAGGCGTTCGGCGGCAACGCCGCAGCGTTCACCGCGATCAACCCTCTCGACCTGCTGAAATCGCGTCGATACCCGGACTCTGCCGGTATTTTCGTCGTGGGGTCCGAGGACAAGGATTACCAACCGGGCCAGCAGGAGATGTACGACGCGGCGAAGGCCGCTGGAATGGATGTGCAGTACGTGGAGGTACCAGGGGGACACAGCTTCGCGGTGTGGTCCGAAGGCTTACGTCGAGAACTGCCGTGGCTGGCTACGAGAACAGGACTGACGGCGTGAACACCGACGAGTCGGGGAGTTCGACGGAAGCGATCGATGCTGCGGCACCGACGTGGATGTCCGAGAAGGTGGCCGTCGTGAGATCCGCCGCCTCGGCGACGATGCGGCAGTCGCGGCGATTGTGGTCGCTGATCCTGTTCGGTGCGGTGGGTGCCCCGGTCAGCTTCACCCTGCTCGCCGTGGTCTGGCTTTCGGGGATATATGCCGTCGTGTCGGACGGCCATGGTCAGGTCGACAGGTACTTCGCGGTCGGCATCGTCCCGTTCGAGCACTGGCATCTCTGGACGCCGCTGACATCTGGTCTGGCAGCGCCGAATATCGCGGGCTGCGTGGTGGCGACCGTTGCGGTGCTCCTCGCTGCTGCCCCGATCGAACGCCGTATCGGTTCCCGTCGGTTCGCGGTAGCCGCATTCGTGACGCAGGTTGCGGGGTCGTTGTTCGGGCTGGGCCTGGCCGTGCTGGCGAAGACCGTCGACGAGGATTGGGGTTTCCGCCTCCACGTAGGTACGGCCGTGGGCCCGACGACATGGGTCTGCGGCGTGGTGCTGGTTGCCACGTCGCGGATGGACACGCTGTGGCGCAGGCGGATTCGCGTCGGACTTCTGACGCTTCTGGTGACCCTGGCCTTGTTCGGCGGCCATCTGCAGGACGTCGTTCGGTTGGCGGCAGCGGTGATCGGTCTGATCGTGGGCCCGTGGATCGTCGGCCGCTCGGCGCGCGGTCCGAGATTGGCGGGAACGCAGCGTGAAGGACGTGTGCTGGTCGCGCTGATCGTCGCCGCCAGTGCCCTGGGTCCGGTGCTGGCGGCCTTGAGCCCCAATGCCGTGGGGCCGTTCGCGGTGCTTCGCGACGTGGTTCGCGGTGTGCCGTACACAGCTGCCGAGGTTCGTGAGATCTGCGCCGATGCCACGACCGACCCGGTGGAATGCCGCCGCGGGCTGCTCGACCTCAGGCTGGGCGGAGTCGGACCGACGATCCTGAGCATCATGCCGTCGCTGTTCCTCTTGGTGGTCAGTGACGGTTTGCGCCGCGGTCGACGGTTCGCGTGGGCGATGGCAGTGATCTCGCAGGTGGTTCTGCTCGCGCTGTCGGTGGCGAACTACGCCATCCGATTCCTCGAAGCCGGTGACGACGAATCGTTGTTCTACGGGCTGGAATCTCCCACTGCCTACCGCACAGCCGTGCCCTTCCTTCTGCCCCTGATCGTCCTGCTGGTCCTGATCGTCACTCGGAAGTTCTTCGACGTGTCGGCACCGGCTGGCACGTACCGACGCTGGGCAGCGTCCCTCGTGGCCGCCGTAGTAGGACTCGGCCTGATCTACTCGATCGGCGGCTATCTCGGTCGCGGCGGTTTCGCCGACTCGCCGTCCTTCGGCGGACTGCTGATCGATTTCCCACAGAGGCTGGTCCCGCCGGTCTATCTGCAGTGGCTCGAGCCCGCCCTTCTACCCCAGAGCATCCCGACCACCTTGCTGTTCGAGTGGACCGGCGTCGTGTTCTGGGTCGTGGTGTGTGCGCTCACGATCAGCACCTTCCTCACACCGGTGTACGGCCCGGAGACCGATGCCACCGAACGGGCTCGCAGCGTGCTGATGTCGAGCAGCGGCTCGGCGCTGTCGTGGATGACGACCTGGCGCGGGAACAAGTACTGGTTCAGCGCCGACGGCCGCAGCTACGTGGCGTATCGCGTCATTTCCGGCGTGGCTTTGACCACCGGTGACCCCGTCGGGCCGCGAGAATCGTTGCGAGACAACGTCGTCGAGTTCGCCGAGTTCGCGTCGAAGAACGGGTGGATTCCGTGTTTCTACTCCGTCACCCCGGCCGTCCGGCGTATCACCGATTCTCTCGGGTGGGGCGGTATCCAGGTCGGTGAGGAGACCGTGCTCGATCTGGACGGGATCGCGTTCACCGGCAAGCGGTTCCAGGATGTTCGTACTGCGCTCAATCGAGCGAAGAAGGCAGGCGTCGTCGCGGAGTGGATTCGGTTTCCCACCGCTCCACTGGCCATCACCGATCAGATCACCGCGATCTCCGAGGAGTGGGTGGCAGACAAGGGGATGCCGGAGATGGGCTTCACCCTCGGCGGTCTCGAGGAGGTCGACGACGAGAACGTGCGATGCCTGATTGCCGTCGACGAACATCGAACCGTGCACGGGGTCACGTCGTGGATGCCCGTCTACGAGGACGGCGTCATCGTCGGGTGGACGCTCGATTTCATGCGGAGACGGTCGGAAGGCTTTCGGCCGACAATGGAGTTTCTCATCGCCTCTGCCGCCCTGCTCCTCGAGCAGGAGGGAGCCAGGTTCCTGAGCCTGTCCGGTGCACCTCTGGCCAAAGTCGACGAGAAGCAGCCCGAGCACGTGTCCAGCGCCGAGCAGTCGACGCTGTCCGGCTTGCTCGAACGGTTGCTCGATGTACTCGGGCGCACCCTCGAACCTGTCTACGGGTTCCGGTCTCTGCTGGCATTCAAATCCAAATTCCAGCCGCGCTACGAGCCGATGCACATGACGTTCGCCGATCCGGCCGCCCTGCCCAGTATCGGCAACGCAATCGGCCGGGCCTACCTGCCCGACGTGTCCATCGGTCAGGGCTTCAAGCTCGTCCGAACGATGATCGAGCGGTGACGCTCTGCGCTAGACGGCCCGCGAGTCCGGTGTCCCGGAACGCCTGTCCGATTTCACCGGACCACCGACCGACCCGTACACGTGGCGAGTTCCGATCGGAACAATGAGCGGGCGATCCGACATGGGATCGTCGATCACGGCTGCCTCGAGACCGAACACGTCGAGCAGTAGTTCCTCCGAGATGACGTCCTGAGGGCGACCGGACGTGACGATGGTTCCCTGCTTCATGACGATCAACTGGTCGCTGTATCGCAGTGCGAGGTTGAGATCGTGCAACACCATGACGATGGTGCGGCCGAGCTCCTCGTGCAGGCGATCGACGAGGTCGAGTACCTCGATGGAGTGGGCGAGGTCGAGGTAGGTGGTCGGCTCGTCCAACAGCAGGATGTCGGTGCCCTGCGCCAGTGCCATCGAAATCCAGGCGCGTTGCCGTTGACCACCGGACAGCTCGTCGACGGGACGGTCGGCGAGATCGCCGACGCCGGTGAGTTCGAGTGCGTTGGCCACTTCTGCCTCGTCGTCCGAGCTCCACTGCCTGATCCACGACTGATGGGGGTGACGACCGCGCGAGACCAGATCGGCGACGGTCAGTCCTTCCGGAGCAGTAGGTGCCTGCGGCAGCATGCCCAGGGTTCGGGCAACCTCTTTGGTCTTCATCGAAGAGATCGCCCGGCCGTCGAGCATCACGCTTCCGGCCTTGGGCTTGAGCAGGCGTCCGAGCGATCGCAACAGGGTCGACTTGCCGCAGCCGTTCGGGCCGATGACGGTGGTGATCACTCCGGTGTGAATCGCGAGGTCGAGGTGCTCGATGATGGTCCGGTCGCCGTAACCGAGGCTGAGATCGTCTGCGACCAAACGCGAGGCGTGGCTGATTGTCATACGGAAGCCTTTCGATTACTGCGCACGAGAAGGTACAGAAGGAACGGTCCACCGAGTGCCGAGGTGACGATGCCGACCGGCAGTTCCACCGGCAGGATCGTCCGCGCGATGAGATCACTCGCCACTACCAGCAGTCCGCCCAGCAATGCCGAGGCGATGATCGGCGGTCCCGGGGTTCGAAGGAGCCGTACCGCGATCTGCGGGGCTGCCAGTGCGACGAACGCGATCGGTCCGGCCGCAGCTGTGGCAACGGCAGCGAGTGCGACGGCGGCGAGCAACATCACGGCCTGGCTGTGCTGCAACCGCACTCCGAGCGATCGTGCATTGTCGTCACCCAGACGCAGTGCTCCCAGCGTGAACGTCGACACGATGGTTGCGCCCCCGACGATGACGACGGCGACTGCGACCGGCCACACCGTCGACCAGTTGGCTCCGTTGAGAGAACCGTTGAGCCAGACCTGCGCGCGCGACACGTCGTTGATGTCGGCGCTGATCAGCAACCACCCGATGACGGCCGTGAGCATGGCGTTGACGGCGATTCCCACCAGAATGAAGCGAAAGCCGTCGACGCCTTTCCGCCAGGCGAGTGAGTAGATCGCTATTGCGGTGAGTACTCCGCCGATCAGCGCTGCCAGTGGCAGCCCGAGGGTGGCGAGCAGACCGCTGAAGGTACCGCCGCCGCCCAGGACGATCAGCGCGACGGCTGCAGCACTGGCACCGGCGGTGATGCCGAGAATATCGGGACTGGCGAGTGCGTTTCGAGAGATGGATTGCGTGATCGCACCGGAAATTCCCAGGGCCGCTCCGACGAGCAAGCCCGTCAACGACCGGGGCAGGCGCAGGTCCATGACGATGAACCGTTCGATCCGCGTTCCGCCGCCGAGCAGGACGTCGAGCACCTGGGGGATCGACAGCGGAAAGTCGCCGCGGCCGATGTTGACACACATGACCAGAATCAAGGCGGCAGCCACGAGGACGGTGGTGACGACCATCAGTGGACGGCGGACAAGGGACACCCGCCCCAGGCGAACGGCGGGCCGTGCGGGCACGGTGCCGGGACCGGCCGTGGAGGGTTCGGGGGACCGGATCTCGGCGGTCACAGGCTCGCCAACTTTCTACGGCGTACCAGTGCGATGAAGAACGGCGCGCCGAAGAGTGCGAGGACGATGCCCACCTGCAACTCGCCCGGGCGCACCACGACGCGTCCGATGACGTCGGCGATCATCAGCATCACGCCGCCCATGAGGCCCGCGTAGGGCACGAGCCAGCGGTAGTCGGGTCCGGTCACCGCTCGGGCGATGTGCGGAACGACGAGGCCGACGAAGGCAATGGGCCCGCAAGCGGCCGTTGCCGCTCCGGTCAGCAGAGTGATGGCCAGGATTCCGACGGTTCGGGTGACCGCGATGTTGGTTCCGAGGGATCGCGCTACGTCCTCGCCCAGGCTCATGACGTTCAGGCCCGGGGTGCTGGCGAGTGCGATCAGCACACCGAGAATCAGGAAGGGGAGAACCTGCCACAGCACGTCGAGCCCCCGACCGGCGACCGATCCCACCACCCAGAAGCGGTAGCCGTCGAGGCTCGTTTGGTCGAGCAACACGACGGCATTCGTCATCGCGGAGAGGAAGAACGCGACACCCGCGCCCGCCAGGGCGAGGTTGATCGGACTCGATCTGCCCGACCCGATGGACGACAGACCGAACACCACGACGCTCGCCACTGCCGAACCCGCGAACGCGAACCACAGGTACTGGCTCGGAGAGGTGAACCGGAACAGGTAGATGGCCATGACGACGAAGAACGCAGCCCCGGAATTGAGGCCGAGCAAGCTGGCATCGGCCAGCGGGTTGCGCGTATGTCCCTGGATGAGGGCACCTGCGATACCGAGCGCGATGCCGACCACCAACGCCAGCACCGTTCGGGGGACCCGCAAGGTCCGCACGATGATGTCGGTGTCCGTGCCGCTCGAATCGATCAATGCATGGGCGATCTCGGCGAACGTCAGTGGTCGGGCACCGATGGCGATGCTCGCAAAGATGCCGGCGGCCAGAGCGACGACCAGCACTGCCAGGCCGAGCAATCTGCGTCGGCGAATGGCGGCAACCGAACCATCCTTGGGAATGGGCTCGAAATCATCCGCTGCAGCTGTCTTCTCGCGCACGACCTCCGAAGTGGACCGGCCGAGACCGAACTGGCGACGGAGAGCTCGACGGACACCGACCGGGCCGGTGGTGTCGGTGTCGCGGAGCGTCAGACTCATCCACCGTCTACCTGTGCTCTGCCCCTCGTTGCCATCGCGGTAGCCGCGGTTCCAGACGAACAAGGCGACGGCCACCGAGAGAGAAATGGCTCCGAACACGACACGGTCGGCCTGGCCACCGCCGTTGTCGTCGCGAAGGGCGTCGACGATCGACCACCCGATGAACAACGGCACGAGCACGATCAGCGCGTCGATCCCCGCGGCTGCGATGCGTGTACTCCACGGTGCGGGCCCGGTGGGCACGTCCTCGGTCCCGTATCGCTCGTCGGGCGAGCGACGCGAGCCGTGAGGGCCGAGTAGCGGAGCTGTGGTCACTGGGGTCGTGACTCCTCGCTGGATCGAAGGGACACGGTTTAGGTTACGGAACCCTTGCTCGCCGTGCGACACGAGGTAAGGGTAGCGGTGCCTGACTCGGCAGCCGTATCTGGTTAGGCTAACCTACATCCATTGGTCGACGGTGGGGCGAGTTCACCGATCACGAACAGAAGGAGCGTTCAGGTGTCAGTTGCAACTGCGGCATTCACGGGCTGGGCCGATGTGCACCGATTCTCGGACCGATCCGGTGGGCACGCGCTGTTGGCCGAGTCGTGTTCCACTCTGCGCGCGCTCAATCCCGACTATCCGAGGATGTACGCGGTGGCCGCCATGGCCGACGAGGGCAAGCGGCGTTGGTGGCAGCTGTCGGTCGGCCTCGACGACGGTCGCGTCGAGCAGATGTACCGCCGTTCGCTCGAGGATCTCGAAGTACCGCACGCTGCGGCGGTGCAGGTGGCGACTGCGCTGATTCATGCGGTGGTCGGGCGGGTTGCAGCACTGCTCGTGCTCGAAGCGCGTGCCTGGGATCCGGGCATCGAGAACTTGTGGATCCATATGGACAGCGACGGGGGAATCGATTGGGCGGGTGTTGCGTCGCCCATCTTGCGAGTGCTGCCGGAGGATCCGGCTGCGGGCGAGCCCGGAACCGTGACGTTGCCCTGCGAACAGGCTCTTCTCGTCTGGACCGCGCATCGGTGCCTGACGTCTCTCGGGTCTGTCTATCGCGCGATCAGTGAGCGGGCTCCTCTGGATGCTCGCGTTTTCTGGGCGCTGGTGGGTGACGCGATCCTCGGTGCGTCGACGTACGTCCCGATCTTGGCCGGGACCGGCCCCTCCGCCGGAACGCGGCGCGGCCAGTTACTGCTCGACGCGATGGTCGCTGCCGGCGCGCCCGTGCGATCGCGAGTCGGAGTCCCGGGCCGGCAGCGGCTACGCGCGTCATGAAGGTCTTGCGTCGGAACTGAGGTATGCCTATGCTAATTTCATACCAACGGACCGCGCCGGAGACCTGAGGGCTGCAGTGTCTCCCGGTCCTTGCCACGGTGGGCCTCTCGTTCGACTCGAACGAGAGGCCCACCGATTTTCTCGGGCGGAGTGTCGTGTATTTCTGGTCATGGGTCGACTGCAGTCGGCGAACATTCTCAGTACGCGACCGGAAGCGGAGCAATGACCGATTCGAACGGCACCACCGAAGCGAGCCCCTTCGAGACCCTCACCCCGGAACAGTTGACCGAACTCTGCGGACGCGGATTCGACGGCGTGGTCGGACTGACCTACCGAGAAGTGACCGGCGACGTCGTTCGCGCAGAGTGGGATGTCACCCCGCAACTGCACCAGCCGGCCGGGATCATGCACGGTGGTGTTCTGTGCGCCGTGGTGGAATCGGTTGCCAGCATCGGTGGATCGGCCTGGTTCGGTTCGCGCGGTCATGTCGTCGGGGTGAACAACAGCACGGACTTCCTGCGAGCAACGCGCTCGGGCTCTCTTGCCGCGCACGGACATCCGATCCATCGAGGCCGCACCCAACAACTCTGGCAGGTCGACATCTCCGACGAGGGCGGCCGCCTGGTGGCACAGGGCAAAGTGCGGCTGGCGAATATCGAAAACACAGCACGTCTGGGACAGTGAAGCCCATGACCGGACACGACGATGTCGTTCCCCCTTCCGCCGGCGGTGCGCTGAACGACGACGCGTTCGCCCGCATCGAAGCACTCTTCGAGCCCATCGATGCCGATCTGGCGCAGCACTATCCGGGAGACCGAATAGGCGGGCAGCCCTCCCACACTGTCTACGTCCCGGCCTCCGAGGCGTCCGAGAACATCCCGGCCGCATGGGGAACCGCAGCCCTCGGCCTGCTCGATGCGCATCCCGAGGTCTTCGCCGGCCTCGGCACCACCGATGCTCTACCGGTGGTACGGGACCGGCTGAACGCAGCACCGATCCAGGACCTCAGGTTCGATTTCGAGGACGGCTACGGGTGGCGCTCCGACGCCGTCGAGGATCGTCACGCCGCGGCAGCAGGTGCAGCGTTGGCTGCGCTGGCACGCGACACGGCGGGCCCGTCGTGGCTGGGCATCCGTGCGAAAGGCCTTGCCGCTCATGAGCGTCGGCGTGGCATTCGAACCCTGGAACTCGTCCTGGACGGGGCCGGGGGAGTGCCCGACGGGTTCGTGTTCACAGTGCCCAAACTCCGCGCGGTCGAGCAGGTTTCGGCCGTGGTCGCGTTGTGCGAAGAACTCGAGCGGGCTCACGGTCTTCCCGATCGGGCACTCCGTTTCGAGTTGCAGATCGAAAGCCCACAGGCCGTGATCGGTGCCGACGGTACGACGACGTTGGCGCGTGCGATAGCCCGCGCGGATGGTCGCTGCACGTCGCTCCACTACGGCACCTACGACTACAGCGCGGCGTGTGGAATCACGTCGGCGCAGCAATCTCTGGCTCATCCGGTGGCAGACCATGCCAAGAACGTCATGTTGGTTGCGGCAGCGCAGACAGGCGTGTGGGTGTGCGACGGGTCCACCCAGGTGGTTCCGACCGGTAGCTCCGAACAAGTGGCAGCGTCGGCGCGGCGCCACTTCGATCTGGTGACCAGATCCCTCGAGCGGGGCTTCTACCAGGGGTGGGACATGCACCCCGGTCATCTGGTGACGCGGTGGTTGGCCACGTTCGAGTTCTTTCGTCACGCGATGCCCGTCGCCGCAGCTCGGCTGGGCAACTACCTCGATCGTCGCGGCGGAGATGTGATGGACGAGCCGGCGACGGCGCAGGCTCTCGCGGGCGTACTGGTCCGCGGCCTGGACGCGGGCGCGTTCGGGGTCACCGAACTGCAGGACGTGGCCCCTTCTGTCGACCGAAATGTCCTGCGGGGTCTGCTCGATCGGTCGGTCACCGTGCCCTTGGGCTGACTGCGTGTCAGAATTGCCGAGCATCATCACCGATCGGACGGAGAACCTACATGCGGTTGTCTCCGCACGAGCAGGATCGACTGCTCGTCAGCTACGCCGCCGAACTCGCGCGGCGGCGCCGTGCTCGCGGCCTGAAACTCAATCACCCCGAGGCGATCGCGGTCATCACCGATCACCTCCTCGAGGGTGCTCGTGACGGAAAGTCCGTGGCCGAGCTGATGGCGTCGGGCCGGGAAGTGCTCACGGCCGACGACGTACTGAGTGGTGTGCCCGAACTGCTTCCCGAGGTGATGGTGGAAGCGACGTTTCCCGACGGAACGAAGCTGATCACTGTGCACGAGCCGATCTCGCCCGAGCGCGGAGACGGCCATCTGGTTCCGGGTGAGATCTTCACCGTCGCAGGAGATATCGAGATCAACGATGGCGCCGAATCGATCACCTTGACGGTGGTGAACGGCGGCGATCGACCGGTGCAGGTGGGAAGTCACGTGCATCTTCCTCAAGCGAACGCCGCCCTGCAGTTCGATCGCGATCGCGCCTACGGGTGTCGGCTCGACATTCCGGCCGGCACTGCCGTGCGCTTCGAGCCGGGCATCGAACAGACGGTGCAACTCGTGCCCCTCGGTGGGACCCGCGAGGTACACGGCTTGAGCATGACACCTCCAGGAAAGTTGGACAGCTGATGGCGCGTATGAGTCGCAGTCGATACGCCCAGTTGTTCGGCCCCACGACGGGTGATCGGATTCGGTTGGCCGACACCGACCTTCTGATCGAGATCACCGAGGACCGAAGTGGTGGTCCAGGCAAGGCCGGCGAGGAAGCGGTGTTCGGCGGCGGCAAAGTGATCCGTGAGTCGATGGGCCAGTCTCGCGCCACCCGGGCAGACGGTGCCCCGGATACCGTCATCACCGGCGTCGTCGTCGTCGATTACTGGGGAATCATCAAGGCAGACCTCGGTATTCGCGACGGTCGGATCGTTGCGCTCGGAAAGGCCGGCAATCCCGACACCATGACCGGCGTTCATCCGGATCTCGTGATCGGACCATCGACCGAGATCATCGCGGGCAACGGAAAGATCGTCACGGCCGGCGGCATCGATTGCCATGTGCACCTCATCTGCCCGCAGATCAAGGAAGAAGCCCTCGGCGGCGGCATCACCACGGTGATCGCGGGTGGTACCGGGCCCGCCGAAGGGAGCAAGGCAACCACCGTCACCCCGGGTGCGTGGCATCTGTCCAGGATGCTCGAATCGCTCGATGACTGGCCGATGAACATCGTGCTGCTCGGCAAAGGCAACACGGTCAATCCCGATTCGATGTGGGAGCAGTTGCGCGGCGGCGCTTCGGGATTCAAGTTGCACGAGGATTGGGGGTCGACTCCCGCCGCGATCGACGCGTGCCTGCGAGTGTGCGATGAGGCGGGAGTTCAAGCGGCTCTTCACTCAGACACCCTCAACGAGGCCGGATTCGTCGAGACCACCCTCGCTGCGATCAACGGCCGTGGAATACACGCTTATCACACCGAAGGTGCCGGCGGCGGGCACGCTCCCGACATCATCACCGTTGCCGCGCAAGCACACGTGCTGCCCAGCTCGACCAATCCGACGCGTCCGCACACCGTGAACACGTTGGACGAGCATCTCGACATGTTGATGGTGTGCCATCACCTCAGTCCGAGCATTCCGGAGGATCTGGCGTTCGCCGAGAGCCGCATTCGGCCGTCGACCATCGCGGCCGAGGACTTGCTGCACGACATGGGAGCGATCTCGATGATCGGCAGCGACGCTCAGGCCATGGGACGTATCGGTGAGGTGGTGCTGCGAACCTGGCAGACAGCTCACGTCATGAAGGCGCGGCGCGGATACCTGCCCGGGGACAACGGTGCCGACAACAATCGGGTCAGGCGATACGTCGCGAAGTACACGATCTGTCCGGCCGTGGCCCACGGTCTCGATGCGGAGATCGGGTCGATCGAAACGGGCAAGCTCGCCGATCTGGTGTTGTGGGATCCGGCCTTCTTCGGTGTGCGTCCGCACATGGTCATCAAGGGCGGCATGATCGCGTGGGCCGCGATGGGCGATGCCAATGCATCCATTCCTACGCCGCAACCCGAGCTGCCGCGGCCGATGTTCGGAGCGTCACCCAAGGCAGCCGCTGCGACGTCGCTGCATTTCGTTGCGCCACAAGCGATCGAGGACGGTCTGGCCGATCGCCTTGCGTGCGATCGCCGTCTCGTTCCGGTTGCGAACGTGCGCGGGATCAGGAAAGCCGATATGCCGCTGAACGATTCGCTTCCGGAGATCGAAGTCGATCCGGACACCTTCACCGTGCGTATCGACGGCGAGGTGTGGAAGGAACAACCGGCGTCCGAATTGCCGATGGCGCAACGGTATTTCCTCTTCTGATGGCCCTAGGATCCCTCTCGTCGACTGCGTCGTCGTACGCTGCACGTCGACAGGTCACAACCCTCCTCTCGCTTGCAGATTCGCGGCTTCCCACCGGTGGGCACGTCCATTCCGGGGGAGTCGAAGAAGCGATCGCATCAGGTTTCGTGCGCGACATCGATACCCTCGAGGCATTTCTGCGTCGGCGAATTCGGACGTCGGGAGCCACGGCGGCGTCCATCGCGGGTGCGGTTGTTCTCGGCTCGTTGGACACGGATGCGGCCGACGCCGAGTGCGATGCCCGGACGCCGTCGCCGGCAGTGCGAGCTGCGTCGCGAGCTCAGGGTCGGGGGTTGCTCAGATTGGCCAAATCAGCATGGCCGCATCACGATTGGCTGTCCATCGGCCGGCGGCCGCATCTGGCCGTCGCGGCGGGGCACGTGGGACTCGCAGCCGACCTGTCCGTCGCCGACACCGCGGCTGTGCAGGTGTACATCACCATGACCGGCTCGGCGATCGCGGCGCAACGTCTGCTTGCGCTCGACCCCGCCGAGGTTGCCTCGTGCACCATTCGGTTGGGGGACTTCTGCGACGAGGTGGCCGACGCCGCGTGCGCATCGCTCCCGGTTCTGATGGAGCTGTCCGATCCGCTGCTGGACATGTTCGCCGAAGCCCACGCCGTCCGCGATCGCCCATTGTTCGTATCCTGAACTCACGACCGCCGACACGGTTCTCGACCGCAGTACCGTTTTCTCGACCGAAGGAGATGTCATGCCCCCGCACCTGATCGACGGTGAGCCCCACGACCACGGGTTGGACCGACCCAAGCGCACACGGGTCGCAGGCGATGCTTTGCGTGTGGGAATCGGCGGACCCGTCGGGTCGGGCAAGACCGCCTTGGTGGCCGCCTTGTGCCGCCAGCTCCGCGACGAGCTGTCTCTGGCCGTGCTCACCAACGACATCTACACCACCGAGGATGCCGACTTCCTGCGGCGGCACGCAGTGTTGCCGGACGAGCGCATCACGGCCGTGCAGACCGGCGGCTGTCCGCATACCGCGATACGCGACGACATCACCGCCAATCTCGACGCGATCGACGACCTGATCGAGAACAACCCCCCTCTCGACCTGATTCTGGTGGAGTCCGGCGGCGACAATCTCACCGCCACGTTTTCTTCCGGTTTGATCGACGTCCAGATTTTTGTCGTCGACGTCGCGGGAGGAGACAAGGTGCCTCGTAAGGGTGGTCCCGGCGTGACGTTCTCCGACTTGCTCGTTGTCAACAAGACCGATCTCGCGCCGTACGTCGGTGCGGATCTGGGTGTCATGGAGCGCGACGCCGCGCAGGTGCGCGAGGGTCGTCCCACGGCCCTGATCTCTCTCACGGACGATCCCGCAGCAACGACGGTGCTCGGCTGGGTGCGTGAGCAATTGAAGGTCATCGCCGACGCCGACGCCGACGCACACGACCACGCGCACTGAACGATGCACACCGAGCTCCGCATCGACGCGAGTCGTCGACGCAGTCCCCGCATCACATCGGTCGGCGGACTCGCAGGTAGGCAAACGGGGCCCGACACCGTCCACCTGATCGGCACCGCGGCCACGCCTCTCGGCGGAGACACCATCAGCGTCAGGATCTCGGTGGCTGCCGGCGCTCGTCTGGATGTGCGCAGTGTGGCAGCGTCCTTGGCGATGCCCGGTGCAGCACAACGTCATTCGTCGGCGCACTGGCACGTCGAGTTGGGGGCGGGGGCGTCACTCGTTTTCGACCCCGAGCCGATGGTCGTCGTCTCCGATGCCTCTCATACGGTGCTCAATGTCATCGAACTGGAACAAGACTCGGATCTGTGGCTGCGTGAGCGCGTACAGATCGGCAGGCTCGACGAGGTGGCGGGACAGTGGGCGAGTTCGATGCACTGCGATGTGGGAGGCCGGCCGCTGTTGCGCCACCGGGTGGAACTGGGGGAGGGGACGGTGGCGCACGACGGCTTGTCGGCACCGATGTCGATGTCCAGCACGCTTCGCTATCCGGACAGTCGGGATTCCGAGGTCGATCTAGCGGGCGGCACCGTGCGCTTGGCCTTGGCCGGGGGTGGCTCGCTGAGTACCTCCGTCGGTCATCGCCTTCAGCCGACCCGATAGATCGGGCAGGGCAGAAAGAAAGGGCTCCGTCCGACGATGTGCGTCGGACGGAGCCCTTTCTGCTTCGCTTACCTTGCGGGTGCTGCGTGGATCAACCCGCTGCTTTTTCGCGTTCCTCTTCGACCTCGGCCGTCCGCTTGTTCACGTCGCCCGCTTTCTCGAGAGAGTTCAGTTGTTCGATGGCAAGCCGCGCGAACACCTGCTGCTCCGTCGATG
The DNA here is from genome assembly GCF_000482405.1 of Rhodococcus sp. JG-3. Classification (NCBI taxonomy): domain Bacteria; kingdom Bacillati; phylum Actinomycetota; class Actinomycetes; order Mycobacteriales; family Nocardiaceae; genus Rhodococcus; species Rhodococcus sp. JG-3. Next base: position 3,438,985 of record NZ_KI519398.1, on the reverse strand, counting down.
CCATCTGAGCACGGCCTCTACCGAGGAACGTGACGAACCAGGAAATGACCGTGGTGATACGGCTGCGGTATCCCACCAGGTAGTACAGGTGCAGGGCGAGCCACATGAGCCATGCGATGAAGCCACCGAACTCCAGCTTACCGACCTTCGCCACCGCATTGAACCGCGACACCGTGGCCATGGAGCCCTTGTCGAAGTACTTGAAGGGTGCTCGCTGGGTGGGGTCGTCCTGCCCCTTGACCGATGCCTTGATCAGCTTGGCTGCGTAGGTGGCACCCTGGATCGCACCCTGTGCCATGCCGGGAACGTCCTTGACCGACATCAAGTCGCCGATGACGAAGACGTTCGGATGACCCTTGACAGTCAGATCCGGTTCCACCAGAACTCGGCCGGCGCGGTCCGTCTCCGAACCCGACTGGTCGGCCAGCTGCTTGCCGAGCGGGCTGCCCTGCACGCCCGCGGACCAGACCTTGCACTGAGCCTCGATACGACGCGTCGTTCCGTCTTTTTCCTTGACGGTCAGGCCGTCGTTGTCGACGTCGGTGACCATCGCGTTGAGCTGGATCTCAACACCGAGCTTCTCGAGCCGTTCGGCTGCCTTGCGGCCGAGTTTCTCGCCCATCGGGGGAAGGACGGCCGGTGCGGCGTCCAGCAGGATGACGCGCGCGTCGCGGGGATCGATGTTGCGGAACGCTCCGTCGAGGGTGCGGTCGGCGAGTTCTGCGATCTGCCCTGCGAGTTCGACACCCGTCGGACCTGCTCCGACGACGACGAACGTCATCAGGCGGTCCTTCTCCTCCTGGTCGTCGGAGAGTTCCGCCTGCTCGAAGGCTCCAAGGATGCGTCCGCGCAGTTCGAGTGCATCGTCGATTGTCTTCATGCCGGGCGCGAACTCGGCGAAATGGTCGTTACCGAAGTACGACTGCTGGGCACCGGCGGCCACGATCAGGCTGTCGAACGGGGTGACGGTGACGCGCTCAAGCAACTTGGACGTGACCGTCTTGGCCTCGAGGTCGATCTTCAGCACGTCGCCCAGCAACACCTCGGCGTTCTTCTGCTTGCGCAGGATGACGCGGGTAGTGGGAGCGATCTCACCGACGGACAGAATGCCTGTGGCCACCTGGTAGAGCAGCGGCTGGAATAGGTGGTGGGTCGTCTTTGCGACGAGGGTGATGTCGACGTCGGCCTTCTTGAGCGCCTTGACGCCGAACAGACCTCCGAACCCGGAACCGATGACGACGACACGGTGACGCTTCGATTCGACCGGTTGGATGCTCATTACCTGCTCCCTAGACGTTGCGATGTAGCCACAACGGTAGTCGCCCCGGGGCGGAGCGTCTCGCCAAGGGCCCAGCTACCGGTCGTCGGGCAGCTATCGCTGTCGCGGGGAACTACGGGGCAGTAGCCGACCTCTTGGCCAGTTCCACCGTTGCAGCGCGCAGCTCGTCCGCGGAATCGATGGGCTCGGCGTAACCGACTCTGGTGTAGGCCACACCGCGCGGTGTGTGGACGTTCAGATCGAGGCCGTATCGATCTGCGGCCGTACACGTCGCTGAGGTCGCGTCCGGGTAGCCCCCCAGCTTTCGGGCCATCGCCAACAGAGACGTCGAATGGTCCGCGTTGAGGTGCTCGACGGCATAGGCCGAGGACGGAGACACGGGATCCGGGGACGCCTCGGAGTACGCGTCGGCCGTCGCCGAATCCATTCGGCCGTACCCGCCGACCCATCGCACCCGATGCACTCGCATGACCCAAAGCGTGAAGTCGCTGTAATCCACGTAGTACTTGGCGGCCGGCACCGCGTCGAGATGCGCTTGTCGTGCGGCAGTGAGCTCGGCTCCTGCCGGTCGCTCGACCACCCCGGCCAGCGTGATGCGGCCCGAGGCCAGCGGGTCCGTCTGTGACTGGGGTGCAACGATCGACAGACTCGCTCGTGGATCACCGTCGAGATTTCGACCATGCTCCGCCATCCGCGACACGCACAGCACGGGTGCTCCGTCGAGCAAGCCGTATGTCACGAACGACGCCCATGGATCGCCGTCGGCGGTCAGGCTGGCCAGCGTCGCAATATTGGTGGACGCAGCGATCGTGCGCGCCTCCTCGGCCGCCGACGGACGACGGTCCGCGACCACCGGAGACAGGGGAGGGGGAACGGACGGGGCGTCGCCGGGATCGCCGTGATCGAGTGCCATGGGCGGCAGTCTACGTTCGTCCCGGAACGAGATGGTGTGCGTGCGTGACCGGGTTGCCGTCAGCACGAGTCGAACAGAGCAACAATAGGAGCGTCAGGCTAGCGGCCGACGAACGCGACGTCCTCGGTGGCGACGGCCGATGCGGTTCGACCGGGTGCGGTCTGGTTGTCCCAGTACATGTTCGTGTGCGCGATGACCTGCTGCGCTGTAGGCAGGGCGGGGTCCGGCAGGTTCTCCGTCGTGTGGGCGTCGCTGACCAAGGTCACGTCGTACCCACGAATCAGAGCTCCGTGCAGAGTCGATCGCACACAGAAGTCCGTTTGCGCGCCGGCAACCACCACACGACCGACGCTGGCACCGGCGAGCACCTCCTCCAAGGACGTGTCCTCGAAGGCGTCTCCATGCTTCTTGTGCACCAATGCGTCTCCGGCGTCGATCGGAAGTTCCTCCACGAGTTGCCAGCCCGGGCTGCCGGACACGAGCTCGTGGTCCGAGGAATGCTGCACCCAGATCACCGGTGTGTCGGTCTTTCGCGCTCGTGAGACCAGTCGCACCATGTTGTCGACGACGCGAGTGCGATCGTGGGCGGCGGCCATGACGTCGTTCTGGACGTCGACGATCAACAGTGCAGTTGCAGGGCGGTCGGGCAGGGTGGTCACGTCGTCTCCATCGAGTGTTCGGTTCTGGTCAGCTATCCGAAGTACGCGGCCAGGTGCTTCGCGGTCAGTGTGGATCCGTCCGCCACCAGATCTGCGGGGGTGCCCTCGAAGACCACGAGGCCGCCGTCGTGCCCGGCTCCTGGGCCGAGGTCGATGATCCAGTCGGCGTGGGCCATGACGGCCTGATGGTGCTCGATGACGATCACCGACTTACCCGAATCGACCAGGCGGTCGAGCAACCCGAGCAGTTTGTCCACATCGGCGAGGTGTAGCCCGGTGGTCGGCTCGTCGAGTACGTACACCCCACCCTTCTCGGCCATGTGTGTCGCGAGCTTGAGTCGTTGCCGTTCGCCGCCCGAGAGAGTCGTCAGCGGCTGGCCGATCTTCAGGTAGCCGAGTCCGACGTCATTCAGCGGTTGCAGAATCTTTTGTGCTGCAAGCAGTTTCGCCGGTCCGTCGGAGAAGAAATCCTCGGCCTCGGCCACCGACATGGACAGCACCTCGTCGATGTTTCGGCCGCCGAAATGGTACTCGAGTATCGAAGCTTGAAACCGTTTGCCCTCGCACACCTCACACGTCGTAGCAACGCCGGCCATCATGGCGAGGTCGCTGTAGATGACTCCCGCCCCATTGCACGTCGGGCAGGCACCCTCCGAATTGGAGCTGAACAGAGCGGGTTTGACCGCATTCTCCTTCGCGAAGGCTTTGCGGATGGGTTCGAGCAGACCCGTGTAGGTCGCGGGGTTGCTTCGCCTCGATCCGCGGATGGCACCTTGATCGACCGAGACCACATCGTCGGTGCCCGAAAGCGACCCGTGAATCAGCGAGCTCTTACCGGAGCCCGCCACTCCGGTGACAACGACCAGCACGCCGAGTGGAACGTCGACGTCCACGTCTCGCAGATTGTGCGAATCCGCCCCTCGAATCTCGAGCACCTCGGAGAACTCGCGAACCGAATCCTTGAGACTCGCGCGGTCGTCGAAATGGCGGCCGGTGACCGTATCGCTCTGCCTCAGTTGGTCGACGGTGCCCTCGAAGCAGACGTGCCCACCCGCACTGCCGGCACCGGGCCCCAGGTCGACGACATGGTCGGCGATGGCGATCGTTTCCGGCTTGTGCTCCACGACGAGAACGGTGTTTCCCTTGTCCCGCAACTGCAGAAGAAGGTTGTTCATCCGTTCGATGTCGTGGGGGTGAAGACCCGTCGTCGGCTCGTCGAACACGTAGGTGACGTCGGTCAACGACGAGCCGAGATGTCGAATCATCTTCGTGCGCTGCGCTTCTCCGCCCGACAGTGTGCCCGACGGCCGATTCAGGCTCAGGTAGCCGAGGCCGATCTCCACGAACGAGTCCAGGGTCTCGCTCAGCGTCGTCAGCAGCGGTGCGACCGACGGTTCCTTCAGGCCTGCGACCCACGTGGCCAGATCGCTGATCTGCATCGAGCAGGCGTCGGCGATGTTGATGCCCTTGATCTTCGACGATCGTGCACCCTCGTTGAGCCGCGTTCCGTCGCATTCGGGACACGTGGTGAACGTGATCGCACGCTCCACGAACGCCCGGATATGCGGCTGCATCGCGTCGACGTCCTTAGAGAGGAACGACTTCTGGATCTGAGGGATCAGGCCCGAATAGGTCAGATTGATGCCCTCGACCTTGATCTTCGTGGGCTCTCGATACAGCAGATCGTCGAGCTCTTTCTTCGTGTATTTCGCGATGGGTTTGTCGGGGTCGAAGTAACCGCAGCCGCGAAAGATTCTGCCGTACCAGCCTTCCATGCTGTAGCCGGGAATCGTGATGGCGCTCTCGTTGAGGGACTTGCTCGCGTCGTACAGGGCATTCAAGTCGAAGTCGCTGATCGAGCCGCGTCCCTCGCAGCGCGGGCACATTCCACCGGTGACGGAGAAGGACTTCTTTTCGGTGGTCTGACGACCTCCCTTGTCCACCTTGTAAGCACCTGCACCGGAGACCGATGCCACGTTGAACGAAAAAGCCTGTGCAGAGCCGATATACGGCTTCCCCACTCTGCTGAATAGAATGCGAAGCATGGCATAGGCGTCGGTGGCGGTTCCGACGGTGGAGTGGGGATTGGCACCCATTCGCTGTTGATCGACGATGATGGCCGTCGTGAGCCCGTCCATCACATCGACGTCGGGCCGCGCGAGAGTCGGCATGAAGCCCTGAACGAAGGCGCTGTAGGTCTCGTTGATCATGCGCTGGGATTCGGCCGCGATGGTGCTGAAGACGAGGGAGCTCTTTCCGGACCCGGAGACACCGGTGAACACCGTGAGGCGTCGCTTGGGAAGTTCGACGCTGATGTCGGCGAGATTGTTCTGCCGCGCGCCCTGTACTCGAATCAGATCGTGACTGTCGGCGGCGTGCGCTGCCGATTTCTGCGTGACCTTGGTCGTCGCCATGCTCGCGGTGTCTCCTGATCGTCACGGCAACCGAAACCGAGAAGGTCGATTGCACCGAGGTATGTGTGCGATCACGGTAGTCGTATCGGAACGCGCATGCTTCTCGATTCCTGATCGATTCCTGTCACCGCCAACGCGTGGGTCAGACGCTGCAGATCTGCGGCGGACGATTCGAGCAACGGTCGCCGCACCGTGGCGTCGACCAGCACACCGATGGCGACCAAGGCCGCCTTGGCCATGATCGCTCCCTGGGTGGTGCGCATGACGGCCTCGACGAGAGGTAGCAGCGATCGCTGTACCGCGTTCGCGCGAGTCAGATCTCCGGCACGGACCGCGTCGAAGAGGTCGGCGTAGCGGTCGGCGACGACATTGCCGACCACACTCACCGAACCCGTTGCACCGCAGCACAGATAGGGCAGGGTCAATTCGTCGATACCGCAGTAATAGGCCAGGTCGGTTTCAGCCATGACGTTCATCGCCTCGTACAGGTCGCCTTTCGCGTCCTTGACCGCCGTGATCGAGGTATGCCGCGAGAGGTCGACCAGCGTCGACGCGTCGATCGGCACACCGGTCCGAGCCGGCACGTCGTACACCATGACCGGGAGCGCTCCGGCGTCGGCGATGGCAACGATGTGATCGGCGATGCCGGCCTGCGTGGGGCGCGAATAGTAGGGGGCGGTGACGAGCAACGCGTCGGCCCCTGCATCGGCGGCACGTCGCGCCGACTCGATCCCGGCGGAGGTGTCGTTGGTGCCGACACCCGCGATCACGCGCAGGGCGTGGCCCGAGAATTCGCGCGTCGCCGTGATCAGATCGGCCTGCTCACGCGGCGTGAGAGTCGGTGCCTCCCCGGTGGTGCCGGCGACAACGACGCCGTCGCAACCGGTCGCGAGCAAGTGGGCCAGCAAGGCGTCGGTGCCGGTGCGGCTCACCTGCCCATCGGCGTTCATCGGTGTGCACATGGCAACCAGGTTGGTGCCGAACGTCGACGTGGCCGAAGAAGTGGACATGTTCATTGTCCGAGTGTGAGCCCCCATGATCGTCTCGGTCCAGCGATGTAATTTCGGCAGTATTGCGTACCGTTGCTTCATGATCGATGTCAATGCACTCCACGCGCTGCGTGCAGTTGCCGCCCTGGGCACGCTGACGAAAGCGGCCGACGAGCTCGGCTACACCGCGTCGGCCGTCTCCCAGCAGATCAAACGGCTCGAACGCCAGGTCGGAACGCCGGTACTTGCGCAGGCGGGCAGAGGTGTTGTCCTCACGCCGGCCGGACGGGCAGTGGTCGAATCCACGGACGAGGTGTTCCACGCTCTCGAGCGGTGTCTGGAGTCGGCGAGATCGGCAGACGAGGGTGCCGCGCGCGGGGTGGTACGAGTGGTCGGATTCTCCACTGCGATCCGCGGTCTGCTCGCCCCTGCACTCGCGACCCTGAGCGCTCGCCATCCCGACCTCACCGTGCAGATCGGGGAGGAGGACCCGGATAAGGCGCTGCACAGTGTGCATTCGGGGGCAGCCGACCTGGCGCTGGTGCACGACGCCGACGGAGTTCCCGCAGTGGCTCCCCGCTCGATCGTTCGGCGATCCATTCACGCCGACCACGGCGATGTCGTCATGAATCGAACCCACCCCCTCGCCGCAGGGAAGTCGCCCCTGACACCGGCAGGCCTCGCGACGTACCCGTGGGTGACGAGCCCGGCGGGCACGTTGTGCCACCAGTGGTTTCGTCGACTGTTCGCGGACACGTCGAGCGAGATCGACGTTCGGCACCTCGTCGACGACTTCTCCACTCAGCTTTCCCTGGTGGAGGCAGACGATGTGCTGGCACTGATTCCCCGTCTCGCAAGACCGCCTCTCGGCCCGGCGCTCGTGGCGGTCCCGCTGGCGCGCGCCCCCAAGCGAGAAGTGCATGCCGCGTGGAGGCGCAGCGCCGATGCGAGTCCGGCGATCCACGCCGTGCTGGATCTACTCGATTCGCTCGCGCTGCGACGAGGTCAAGATGACGAGTAGACCTGTGGCTCGTGTCATCGCCACATACGTGTCGACAGCACCTGCGACGCCGGAGCCGAACAAATCCGGGTCGATCAGAACGACCAGATCGAATTCCAGACCTTTGGCGAGCTGCGGTGTCAGCGAGCTGATTCGATCGGACTGCGGAAAAGTAGGATCACCGATCACGCATGCGGTTCCGCCGGTCGTCGAACCGAGCCAATCGGCGAGAACCGTCGAAAGCGATGCGACGTCACCGTATTCGACCGGCACGCCGGTACTGCGTATCGACGTGGGAACGTTGGCGTCGGGCAGCGCCGCCCGGATCACCGGCTCGGCCACGTCCATAATTTCCTGCGGCGTCCGGTAATTCACGCCGAGAGCGGCGACGGTCACCTCGTCGATACCTACTCGTTCGAGCCGATCCGGCCACGTCTCGGTGAAGCCCCGACGAGACTGCGCTCGGTCTCCGACGATGGTGAAACTCCCAGCAGGGCATCGCCGAATCACCATCTGCCACTGCGCATCGGTCAACTCCTGAGCCTCGTCGATCACGATGTGCGCGAAGGGACCCGCCAGCGGATCCGTCGGATGGTCCTCGAAGCCGGACGAATCGACGAGTGCATCCCGAATTATCTCCTGACGGAATTGCGCGGCCATCATCTCGTCGTCGTCGACCGCCATCAACTCGTCGACGACACTGTCCATTCGCGAGCGTTCGATCGCAGCAGCCAGTGATCGGCGTCGTTGTCGTAGAGCATGTTTCGGATCGCCGAGTCGCGCCCGTGCCGCGTCGAGCAGCGGTAGGTCGGCCACAGTCCAGTGTGTCGCATCAGCGCGTCGAAGTGCTCGAATGTCGTCCGCGTCGAGCCAGGGTGCGCATGTGCGCAGGTATGCCGGAACGGTCCACAGGTCCGCGACGAGGTCTGCGGCACCGACGATCGTCCACGAGCGTTCCAGGACGTCACGCAGATCCTCGTTCAGCTGCAGCGACTGCCGGAACTCTTCGTGCGATCCTGTTGCGGCACAGCGATCGGCCACGATGGTCGTCAGTAGATCCCAGATCTGGTCGCGAGCCTCGTTGTGCGGCGTACCGGGATCTGGCGCACCGAATGCCTCCACCCAGTCGTTCGGCGGCAATATAAAAGTGCCCCAGTCTGTTTCGACTGTGACGTCGTGGTTCGGTGGTTGTTCGTAGAAGGCAACAGCCGCCTCGATGACCGCGTCGACGTCGAGGTCTTCCTTGAGCCGCGCCGCAACAGGATCGGTGTCGTCGAGCGCATGTTTTCCCTCTGCGACGAGGTCTCGCAGGGTGCATGTTTGTACTCCCTCCTCGCCGAGACTGGGGAGTACGCCCGAGACGTACGCGAGGTAGGGCTGATGCGGACCGATGAACAGTACTCCGCCGCGGTTGTGTCCTATTCGTGAGTCTGCGTACAGCAGGTACGCGGTGCGGTGAAGGGCAACAACAGTTTTCCCGGTTCCCGGTCCGCCGTCGACCACCAGTGCCCCGTGCGCGTCGGCTCGAATGATCGCATCCTGATCCGCCTGGATCGTGCCCAGTACGTCACGCATCCGAGGTGAGCGCTCGGCACCCAGACTGGCGATGAATGCGGACTGATCGTCCAGCGCGGCGTTGTCGTCCAGAGACGTGGGATCGAACACCTCGTCCCAGTAGTCGGTGATGCTGCCGTTCGTCCACCGATAGCGGCGACGGCTTTTCAGCCCCATCGGGTTGGCATGGGTTGCACCGAAGAACGGCTCGGCGGCGGGGGAGCGCCAGTCGACGAGCAGTTGCTCGCCCGCATTGCCGAGCAAGCCGGTACGCCCTACGTACACCGGTTGGTCCGAGTCGATGGGGACGAACCTCCCCAAACACAGATCGGCACCGTAACGATTCAATTGGCGCAGCCGCCCGTTCAGTCGGTGAATCTCGAAATCACGTTCCACCACCTCCTGTCCCATCCGCCCGGATGACTTCTGGATGGCGTTCAATCGAGCGATCGTGTCGGAACGTGACTTCTCGATGCTGGCGGTGATCGCCGAAAAGTGCTGTCGGTCATGACCGATGAGCGTGGGTTGGCGCTTCGGTGCGAGCCTGTCGGGGAGGTCGAAGACATGAGGCGGCACTGATTTCACGGGACTCCGATCCGATGGTGCGGGTGTGCAGCGAGCCATTCTGAACCCTCGACGGGGTCTTGCCGCAAGACCCCGGGTGAGCTATACATTGAAAGTGGAAAGAGAGCGAATCTGCTTCTCCGCATCACGCCGCAGACGCCCGTTGCGTGTTCTGCGTGGATTACTTCCCTTGATCGGCACGGGCGTACTGGCCGGCGGAGCCGTTCAGCTCGGTTTTGTGACCGGCGTACGGGTCGACGGTCACGGCGGTGAGGTCGGCGCTGCTGTCGCTCTGATCGGCGTGACATGTTGCGTAGCGCTTCTCGCGTGGGGTTGGACCGGATTGTGTGCGTCCCCGAAGGCGCTCGCGGCGGCCATCTCGACCGGGGTCCTGGCGTTCCTCACCACGGCGCTGACCATTTTCTTCGTGGCAACGCCCTACGACGCGATCGTGTGCGGACACTCATCGGACTTCTGCGGACTGGGAGTGCTTCAGGTGGTTCCGACTGTCGGGGCGGTAGCGCCATGGACCGTCGCCGGAATTCCCGGCCTACTTCTCGTACTCACGGATCGGCGTGCACGACGCGTAACAAACGATCAGACGGTCAGCCCACCACCGCGGTGGAGCTCGAGTCGGTAGATGACGCCGCCGAACAGGGTTCGTTGTACTGCTTCGTCGGCGAAGTATCTGTCGATGTGCAGGGGTTCGAGATTGGGGTGCGTCGAGGTGTTCACGAATGACCGGTACGACAACATCGGGCGTGAGCACGAATCGCGCACCACCGAGGTCGGTGATGCTCGCTCGGCCGCAGCCGTCCCAATCGTGGACGTTGGACCAGTGGCGGATTCCGCAGCCCTCGATCGCTTCGATCAACAGTCGCTGCGCGTAGGGCAGCACGATGGTGCAGTTCGCGCGCACCGCCGCAAGGCCCTGCCGATACGTGACTCCGTGAGCCGCGGCGTAAGCCCGAGCTGCGTGCTTTTCGACGTGGTTCCTGGTCATGAGAGTTCCAATCGCATTGTGCACCAGCCCCGCGCGCCGTTGCACCGGTCGGAAATCATGAACACGGCGTGACGTAACTGAACATTCTTCATCGCAGATCCGGGCGGACCTTGCCCCTGAAGCGCTGTCGGAGGCGGCGCGGGTGCCTTCTGCAGCTGGGGTGGCTATGCGAGTAGCTCTGATTCGGCACGCTATCACGAAGCGAAGTGACGGGGGTTCACTCAGAAGAGAGCAGCAGATCGGTGATTGCTGCGGCGCTCATCGGACGTCCGAGCAGGAATCCCTGAGCTACGTCGCATCCTGTTGCGGCGAGTGCTTCGAGTTGTTCTTCGGTTTCGACGCCTTCGCCGACGACTGTGACGTCGAACGCGCGGGCGAGTGCAACGATCGCCGAGATTATTGCCCTGGCGCGGACGGCGGGCAACCGGGCCACGTATGACTTGTCGATCTTGAAGCTCTCGAACATCGGGTACCGGTCCAGATACGACATGGAACTGTGCCCTTTGCCCATATCGTCGAGGAGCAAGGACACGCCCATTGCGTGCAGCGCCGCAACGGTATTCGCCACTCGTTCGGTGTCTGCGACCCACACTGTTTCGGTCACTTCCAGACCCAATGCGTTCGGTGGTAGGCCGGTGTCAGCCAGGACAGTGGCGACCTGCGCCGGAAACTCGTGGTCTCGCAGTTGGAGCGCACTGACATTGACGCGCACCACGACGTCGGAGAATGCGCGCCACCGCACTGCGTCGCTGCACGCGACGCGGAGCGCCCATGCGCCCAATGGTGTTGCGAGACCTGTTCTTTCGGCGACTGCGACGAATTCGGTAGGCTCGACAGGCCCTAGATCATGATGATTCCAGCGGGCGAGCGCCTCGACTGCAACGACCTCACGCGTCGAGATGTCCACCAGAGGTTAGTATGCCATGGTGAGTTCGTTCGAGCTCAATGCCGCGCGCAGGTCGACCGACAGCGATCTGATCCGGTCGGCGTCGTACAGGTCTCCCGGGTCGAAAACTGCATGGCCACCGGTTCCGCTGTCCTTGGCGCGGTACATTGCCAGATCTGCCCGGTGAATCAGCTCATGCCTTGTCGAATTCGAGTCGGAGACAGCGACACCGATGCTGGCACTGAGGGGGATGGGGACGTCCTCGGCAGCGAATGGTTTCGCGATGGTGCGGGCGATGTGTCGCGCGATCTCCTCCGCTCGTTCCACAGTGCGCACCCCTTCGCAGATGATCAGGAATTCGTCCCCGCCGAGACGAGCAATGGTGTCGGTCGCGCTCGTTGCGGACACCAGTCGCTCCACGAATTTCACCAGCGCCCTGTCTCCGGCGTCGTGGCCCAGGCTGTCGTTGATGATTTTGAAGTCGTCGATATCCAGCAGAAGGAGGGCCAAAGTATCGGACTGAAAGCGTGCCCGAGCCAGAGCGGTGTCGAGGACGTCGTAGGCGAAAGTGCGATTGGGCAACCCGGTGAGTGCGTCGTGGGTGCTGCGCCGTCGGAGTTGGCTTTCCAGTTCCATTCGTCGAAGTGCCGCGGAGACGATACCCGCGACGGAGCTGAGGAACGAGACTTCCTGTTCGCGATACAGCCGTGCTTCCACACTGTGGATCGAGAGGACTCCCCAGGCGTCTCCAACCGCAGTCATGATCGGTACTGCCACACCGCTGCGCAGTCCGAGCTCCGCCATCGTGTCTGTACGAAACCGGCTTTCGTCGCCGCGGTTGCTGCAAATCACTGGCTGTTCGTGAGCGAGTGCGTACCCGGTCATGGAGCCGTCGCCGGAAGGAACGTCCCGACGAATACCGAGCGAACCGCTCGCGGCATCCATGGTCAAGTAAGGATCGGTGGAATTCTCGAGGTGCGCGATGGCGGAATTTCCCACACCCATCAACGTGGCGGCAGTGTCGGTGGCTGCAGTCAACAGCTCCGACAGCTCGGCGACGACTGCGAACCGACTGAGGTCGGCCAGGGCTTTTTGCTCCTGTGCGTGTCGGCTGGCGGTTACGGCATCGGCCGCCATCCGGGCACTACGTTGTTCGACGGTATGCCGATGCCGGATGATCGAGGCGACGACGTCAGGTCGGCCGTCCGGGGTGTGAACGACGTATGCCGAGACCACGACCGGAATACCTGCACCGGTCCCGTGATGGCGTAGTTCGCAGTAGCCGTCCCACCTTCCCTCGGAACGCAGCGCCGTACCGATCTCCTCGGCGCGCTCACGGCCGTCCGCAGTGAGAAAATCCAAAGCCGGCAGTGTCGATGCCTCGGCCCAGTCGGACACGCCGATGAGTTCCAAGCCTGCTGGGTTGATGTGGAGAACTGTGCCCGTCAGGTCGGCGAGTGCGACGAAGTCCGGCGATCGCTCCAGAAAATGCCGAAGCGACATCACATCGTCGGCAGCATCGAACATCGGCCCTCCGATCTGCGTCGCTCGGTGTTCGAGCGGCTCGGGCCAATGTTATTCGGCCACCGAGTTCGATGGGTTCGAACACGAGCGGGCAGTAACCCAATTGTCAGAAGCACGCCGCCTTCGGACAGTCGACAACGGTTGCGGTCAGAGACTTCTCCGCCACGGAGAACGCGAGCTTCGATGGGGCCGAAAAACAACTGGGCCAGCAATACATTTTCCGACTCGGACCCTCCCCGAGAATCACGTGCAAGCGAGTCGGATGTCTTCACCAATTGTCTCGGCAATTTTGCAGAAATTCGGAACGTAGAGAATGCCCGATGACCCGTCCGCACACAGCGCCGAAAAGGTCGGTTTCATTGCTAGCCTCGCCTTCATGGTCATGGACCGAGTGGCTGCTCGATTCGGATCCAGCGATTCGATGGCAGGTACTGCGCGATCTGCACGACGCGCCCCCTGCTGATGTGGCGAGTGAGCGCAATCGAATTGTGTACGAAGGCTGGGGCGCGCGTTTGCTTGCCGCGCGCGACCCGAACGGCCTGTGGGCCGGAGGTGCTTGCTTCCCATCGGGTTTCGACTGCGATTTCTCAGGAGGGCAGCCATGGACTTCGACGCTTCATTCGTTGACGTTGATGCGCGAGATGGGTGTCGACCCGTACGCCGGTGAAGTACGGACCGCCATCGAGGCGGTGCGCCGGAATTGCCGGTGGGAACACGCAGGCCAACGGTTCTTCGACGGTGAAGTCGAGCCCTGCATCAACGGGAGGACTGTCGCCGTGGGTGCATATTTCGGAGTCGACGTCGACGCGATCGTCACCAGATTGGTGAAAGATCAGCTCGCCGACGGTGGCTGGAACTGCGAGGCGGAGTACGGATCGACTCGCGGGTCTTTTCACTCGACGATCTGTGTGCTCGAAGGGTTGCTCGAGCACGAACGAGCCACGGGCGGCACTCCCGCGTCGAGTGCCGCACGCCACCGAGGCGAGGAGTACCTTCTGGAACGCCGGCTGGCCAGGAGGGTGAGCACGGGGGAGCTCGTCGAACCGAACTGGTTGCTTTTCTCCTTTCCGACCTGGTGGCATTACGACCTGCTTCGTGGAGTCGACTACTTCCGAACCGCTGGATCTTTCGTCGACCCGAGATTGACGGCGGCAATCGAACACATCCGGTCGAGACAGTGTGACGACGGCACTTGGCTGCTGGACAGAACTCACGCCGGTGCGGCCCACTTTCCGATCGAGAATGGCGATGGGCGTCCGAATAGGTGGAATACCCTGCGCGCCCTGCGAATCATAGAATGGTCCGGAGTGGAGACATCGTGACAATCCGCGTGTGAGCCGGCGACCGAGCGAGCAGCGAAAACCTCTGTGCGGAAATCGGTTCGGTGAACCGATGCCGAATTCGCCGAGCCTCAGGAATTCTCGAGCCAGAGGGTTCCCGGATCGGACCTGACTGGTTAGAATAGAGCGGTGTCGGGGATCGACCACAACCAGGTGGATCGAGCGGGTTCCGCAGGCGAACCGGCTTCGGTGTTATTGATCGCTGATCCCGGCAAACCCACTGCGCTCGCACACCGGGTGGCTGCGCACCTACCGCAACACTTACGAAGCAGAGACCACCGCGAACGCAGATGGACGTCGCGAGTACGCAGTAAGCCGTACCTCTCTGGAGAGCAAGCGGACTTGGCGGACGTTATCGACGCTGTCGATCCGTCTTCGGAAGACGCAGAAATCGTCGTGTACCTCACCGATCTGCCACGGCGAGAAGACACCATGCCGGTGGTGGCCGACGTCAGCGCCGAACGATTATTCGCACTCATCTCCGTTGCAGCGGTGAGTGGTGTGAGTATCGAGGACCGCGTCCGCACGGTGACCGAACTGGCAATCGCCTGTGCCGTGGGTGAACCGGAACTAGCCCCACCCGGCGCACAATCGCGGTTTCCCAGCGAGAACATCGAGGGCGGAACACGCTTCTTCGCACCGTCGGGACTTCGACGGTTGCGGCTGTTGTCGGGGATGGTGCGGGCGAACCGGCCGTGGCGGCTCGTGACAGGGCTGTCGAAAGTGCTGGTCGGAGCGTTTGCCACCGGAGCGTTCGCGCTGGCTACCAGCACGATTTGGTTGTTCGCCGACACAATGGGCCCATGGCGAATGTGCGCGGCGACGATTCTCTCCATTGCGGCGATGGTTCTGTGGCTGATTCTCGATCACGAATTGTGGGAGCGGCCGAAATCACCCGAAGAGCGAGACAGATCTGTGCTGTACAACGCAGCGACAGCCGTGACGTTGGTGATCGGCGTTGTCGTCCTCCACATAGCCCTGTTCTGCATGCTGCTGGGGACCGCGTGTCTCACACTTCCTCCGGGACTGCTGTCCAGCACCCTCGGACACGCGGTCGGCTTTTCCGATTACCTCAGTCTCGCTTGGCTACTCGCGTCCATTGCGACCATCGGTGGGGCGCTCGGTTCGGGCCTCGAAGACGATCGCGCAGTCACCGAAGCCGCATACGGTGTGCGGCAGAGGCAACGGATCGAAGAGACGCAGGCACGCTCGAACGACCCGGAATGACACTGCGACCGATAGAATCGTGGCCCTCTTCGGCGGCGGCACGGATTTCGTCGGCCGCCCACCGAGGACTGCCCGGGTTCGCAACGCGCACAGTCTTTTCGATACCGGGCGAAAGCGTCAATGGCATCCAAGATGGTTCGGGTGGTGCGCGTCGGGTTGCTCCATGGGATGAAGCGGTCACGGTTGTTCCGGTACCGATGGTCCGTAGTTTCGGTCTACCCTGTGGTCGGGCCGTGACTGGCGCTGTGGATGGATCACCATCGGGAAGCGGCCTCGTCTGTTGACGTCTGCCGCGCGCCTGGGCTCCCACCGAGCCGAGGAGAACCATGAGCCACACCCCACCGCGTGATACCGCCGATTCTGATGCACGTAAGACGGGTGGACTGGCGCCACCGATCACGGCAGGCGTGGTCTCGGCCTTGGTCGGGTTCACCAGTTCGTTCGTGGTAGTCCTGAGCGGCCTGACAGCGGTAGGAGCGAACCACGAGCAGGCCGCCAGCGGCCTGCTCGCTGTCACCGTCGTCATGGGTCTGGCCTGCATCGTCCTTTCCTGGCAGACTCGGCTGCCGATCACCGCCGCCTGGTCCACCCCCGGCGCGGCCCTGCTCGCGACCACCGGCACCGTCGATGGCGGTTGGCCCGCCGCGGTGGGGGCGTTCCTTGTCACGGGGGTGCTGATCGTCCTTACCGGTTTGGTACCCCAGCTCGCGGCGCTGGTCACCCGCATCCCCACCTCGCTTGCCCAAGCCATGCTCGCCGGGGTCCTCCTGCAGCTCTGTCTCGGCCCGGTCACCGGGTTGGCTGTGAACCCGATCGCTGTCGCCCCGGTTGTCCTGACTTGGCTTGTTGCACTTCGGTTCTCGCCCCGTTGGGCCGCGCCCCTAGCCTTTCTCGCTGCCGCAGTCGTCATCGGGATCACCGTGGCAGCCGGCGATACCACGGTGGGCCCGGCGGACCTGCTACCTCGGGTCCATTTCACGTCGCCGACGTTCACTGTCGCGGCTCTCGTCGGGATTGCACTTCCGCTGTACCTCGTGACCATGGCTTCACAGAACGTCCCGGGTGTAGCGGTCATGGCCGGTCTCGGCTACCAGGTTCCGTGGCGGCGATCGATGCTCGTGACCGGCGCAGGCACCCTGCTCGGCGCGACCGCCGGCGGGCATGCGATCAACCTGGCTGCAATCAGCGCCGCCCTGGCTGCCGGGCCGGACGCGGGTGTGGACCGCACTCGCCGATGGATTGCAAGTCTGACTGCGGGAATCGTCTTGATGTTGCTCGGCGTGGCGTCGGCGTCGTTCGGCACACTCGTTGCACTTGCCCCCGTCGGTGTCATTGCCGCGGTCGCCGGACTCGCCCTACTCGGGACACTCGCCGCGTCGTTGACCGCCGCGTTCGCTGATCCGGTAGAGCGAATCCCCGTCGTCATCACTTTTGTGACCGCCGCGTCCGGCACAGTCATCGTCGGTGTCAGCGCTGCCTTCTGGGCGCTCCTGGCCGGGCTGGCTGCACGCTTGCTGCTGGGCAAGCCACGGTCCGCCGCTTGACGTCCTCGGTAACAGCGTGAGTCGACGGGGAGCCGGGGCGAGTGCCGGGCACAGATACCGGTGTGCCGATTCGGTATTGACCTTCCCCCTGGGGGAGGCATCACCGTGGTGTCATGACCACAGAATGGGATGGACTCCCGGACAACGTGAAGAAGTTCATGACCGCACTCGATGTCCGACAGGGCGCTCGCGCGATCACCGTGTTCACCGCAGATGCCGTCGTGACCGACGAGGGCCACGACCACTCGGGCCGAGACGAGATCGAGGCCTGGCTGACCGCCTCGGTCAATGAGAGTGAGTACACCTACACATCGGAGTTCACGGGAGCGACCGCGACCGGCACGACCGTCGACGTCACGCAGCACCTGGAAGGCAATTTTCCCGGGGGAGTCGCCGACCTGCACTACCGTTTCACTCTGGACGGCGCGCTGATCAACCGGTTGGTGATCGAGCCATGAGCAAGCGATGGTTCATCACCGGTGGCACCCCAGGCGGCTTCGGCATGGCGTACGCCGAGGTGGCGCTGGAGGCGGGGGAGCGCGTGGTACTCACGGCGCGGCGTCCAGGGGAACTGGCGTCGTGGGCCGATCAGTACGGTGACCGCGTTCTCGTCGTGCCTGTGGATGTCACGGACGCGGCACAGGTACCGCAGGCGGTACGAACGGCCGAAGAGCATTTCGGCGGTATCGACGTGCTGGTCAATAACGCCGGTCGCGGCTGGTACGGATCGATCGAGGGAATGAACGAAGCCTCGATCCGGGCAATGTTCGAGCTGAATTTCTTTGCAGTACTGTCCGTTACGCGAGCCGTGCTACCAGGAATGCGTACTCGCAGAAGTGGGTGGATCGTCAACGTATCCTCAGTGGCCGGACTTCTGGCGGCGGCCGGATTCGGCTACTACAGCGCTACGAAATACGCGATCGAAGCCGTCACCGACGCTCTGCGCCAGGAGGTTGCAGAGCACGGCATCTCCGTGTTGGCGGTCGAACCAGGGGCTTTCCGCACCAACGCCTACGCTGGATTCGCCGACGAGCCTGTTGCGGAAGCGATTCCGGATTACCACGACATGCTGGAACAGGTTCGTGCCGATTTCGTCGACATGAACGGGGTGCAGCCGGGCGATCCGTATCGTGGTGCCCGTGCGGTGATCGAAGCGATGGCTCAGGACCCGCCGCCACGCCGACTGATCCTGGGCAACAGCGGGTACGACGCCGTGATCGGTGCGCTGGAACAAAACCTGGGCGACATCCGGTCGAACGAAAGGCTTTCTCGGAGCGCGGATTTTCCGGAGTAACCGAGTTGGTGGAGCTCGCTGATTCTGCCGCGGCTGCACGAGGGGGCCGGTGAGATCCAGCGGTTGATCGTCGGAGGCGGACTGATGAGAGCCGAACAGAAGCGCAATTCGTGAAACATGCCAGGCGTAGGCTCCTGGCATGTCGTTCAGAATCCTTCGCTCCGACCACGTCGGCTTCGCCGTCGGTTCCCTCGATGACGCCCTTCGATTCTGGATCGATGGTCTCGGCGCGGTCCTCGAACGCACCGGTGAGATGGGTGGAGAATTTCTGGGAGAGGTCACCGGAGCGCACGGGGCCACAGTCCGGATGGCGGTGGTATCCGTTGCGGGTCAGACGATCGAACTGCTGGAATATCGCAACGTCCAGGGAGAGCAGGGATCCTCTCGACCACACGATCCTGGTTTCGCGCACCTTGCCTTCGAGGTCGACAACATCGACGCGGTCCTGACGCGAATCGCGGACTTCGGGTGGACGGCGCAGGGAACTCCTCAACCTATTGCCGGCGGGGCAAAGGTGGGCACCCGCGTGATGTACGCGGTGGGTCCACACGGAGAGACGATCGAATTCATGGAGCCGCCGCAGTGACAACCGATTACCCAGGTCGATCGAACGTTCAGGACAGTACCTGACATAATGTTGATTATCGGCAAACTGGCGACCTGCAGTTCGCTGAGATCGACTCGTAGTTTGCTGCATCCCAACAACTTTCCTCGACACAGTCGATTCGGCTGAAGCTCTTCGTTGTCTGAAGTCTGCGTCGACGCGTCCCGGTGGTATCGAAATGCCTGCGGGGAAATGTGACGGGCTTCCGGTCGGCAGCTGTCGCAGCCGGCCCGCTGACTGCCCGCTGTCATGGGATCGGCGCACTGCGGACCGGACGGCACCCTCTCCCTCTCTGCTCTTCCTCGCCGTTGTTTCGTCACAGTGACGAAACAACGGCGAGGAAACCCGTTCTGGATATCCACTGCCGCGTCGGCCGAATTGGCTGGCTACCGCATACGAACTCTGGTTAGAGTTCGTTCGATGGACGCCTTTCTCGAGACATCCCGTCGTCGGAACTTGAACCGCCGAGTTGCTGCAGCCGTACTGATGGCCCTCATTGCATCGTTCGGCCTCGTTGGCTGCTCCGACGATCCGTCCGGCAAAGACGCCGGCTTCGAGGGTTTGACCTCGGGTCAGCGTGTCTACGACCGAACGGGTTTTTCCCTGAATCCGGCGCAGACCGCGGACATCCAACGTCAGTTGGAGAACTTGAAGTCCGACACCGGTGCGGACGTGATCGCGTACGTGCGTGAGCTCGACGCGGACCCCGACGACACGTTGGATCAAGTAGAAGACCTGCAGCAGAGATGGGTGTCCCTGACGGGCGTCGACCAGGACACTGCAGGCGCAATACTGATCAACCGGGAGCCTGGAAAGATCGACGAGGCTCGCGCGGGCATCTTCGTCGGTGCCACGTACGACGACGGTAACGTTCCCCGGGACGAACAAGAGGCCATCATCGAGGACGCACTGATTCCGCCGCTGCGAGATGGTGACGTCGCACGAAGCTTGACCGCGGGCATAGATCGCCTGGCGACCGACATTAGCACCGGTCCGCCGGTGACTGCCTTGAACAGATTCGCCGACGGTCCAGGCTCGACCTGGCTGCCGTGGGCCGGTTCGGTGATCGCGCTTCTCGGGCTGCTTCTGGTGGGAACGGTGTTTCGGGGACGAGCGAAACCGACTGTCTCCCAACAATATCCGACGACGGTTCGACCGGACCAGGCCACCGATGCAGCGTACGCGACCGCCCTGGTGCACCGCAGCGCGCAGCCCAGCGGCGTACCGGGGACCGTACTGGCGCTTGCCACCGCCGGTGCGCTCACCTTCGAGCAGGACAAGAAGCCGGGAAAGGTCGACAAAGGGACAGTCGAAATCAGGCTTGTCGACCGAACCCGTGCCCACGGCGAGGTTCAACAGGCGGTCTGGTCGATGCTCGCCGAACGAGCCGAGAACGATGTCGTACTCGGCGACGAGTTGAAGAAGATCGCTCGAGGCCCCGGTGCAACCAAAGAACTCGTGGAGAAAACACTGCGGGACAGCGGATTCGTTGCCGACGGCTCAGGTCGACGCCGGACAGCGTTGGCCGGTTTGGGCGTACTCGGCGGCGCTCTCGCGATCGGAGGAATTGCCGTGGCGACGTCGGGTGCACCGACGATGTGGCTCGCGGTGGTGTTGTCGGGCCTTCTCTTCGTTGCAGGACTGTGGACGGCGATCGCCTACTCACGCTTCTCGGTCGCGGGCCTGGACGCCTCTCGCCCCTGGGAGGCGTACCGCGACGGACTGAAGCAGGCCGCCAAGGACAACGACGAGTCGGTCGATCTGAACGTAGCTCTGCCGGACATCGTTGCGTTCGGCTTGGCCCCGTTCTTTCGGAAACGACTCGAGGCCGCAACCGACCCCGGGAGTGACACGCCGCTACGAGCCTTCACCTCACCCGCGGATGCCGACTATGCGGCGGGTGTCCCGGTGGTCCTCCCCTGGTCTGCGTTCTCCGGTGTGTTCGTCTCCAGCAGTAGCGGATCCGTTGCGTCCGGTGGAGGTGCAGGTGGAGGAGGCGGAGCGGCAGGCAGTACCTGACGACTCCGCCCCATTCGTTTCCGGCGAGCGCCTCCATCACTCGCACCGCCGGCCTATCCGGTGTTGTCCGGTGTACGCGGCTCGTCGGGCTCGGAGTCGGTGCGATCGTCGATGTATTCCGGGGTCGAATGCCCCACTTGGTCGGCCAGTTCCAATCCCGCGCCGGCGTAGACGTTGAAGGCGATGTCGACGCCCTGGTCTTTTGCCCACTGCACCTCGTCGTCGTACCGTGCGACCGCCGCCACTGTTCCGCCGAAGCCGGACTCTCGTAGACACGCCAGTGCAGTGACGTTCGCACCGTGCCGCGGCATGGCGAGCACCGCGATCCGGACGGAATCCGATCTGCGTAGTCGGTGCCAGAAGTCGAGGTCGGTGGCATCGCCCTCGATGACACGCAGTCCCTGCTCGGCCAGTCGACGGATGCGCGGGCCGTCGTAGTCGACTCCGACGACGTCCAATCGGTAGTGCTCGTTCAGTCGCTGGTAGGCCGCGAACCCCACACGCCCCATGCCGATGACGACGACCTCGGCGTCGCCGGCATCACCGGGGCGTTCCTCGGGGTGGAGGCTCTGCTCGTCCTGGACGGGCAGCCGGCTCGCCATCTTCTCGACCATCAGGTGGCCGCGGCCGTTGACCAGCGCGGACACCACAAAACTCAGAGCCACCGCGATCGACATTTCGACCAGCCACGTGGGTTCCAGCAGCCCGGTCGTCACTCCGACGGAGACGACGATCAGACCGAACTCCGAGTAGTTCATCAGACTCAGTCCTGCGAGCAGGGCCGTTCGATACCGAAGTTTCATCGCGGCGAACAGCGCTACGTAGAGCACGGATTTGAGCGGCAGAACGAGCATCATCAGCAGAGCGACAACGAGACTGGGCACATCGGGTAGTCCGGACAGGCCTATCGAGACGAAGAAGCCCACCAACAGAAGTTCCTTGAGGTGGAACAGAGACCGTGCGAGTTCGGACGACGCGGAATGCGAAGCCAACAGGACACCGATGATCAAGGCACCGAGGTCACCTTTGAGGCCGAGCGTGGAGAACAGTGCGTACCCCGGAACCAGAGCCATCACGATGCCGAACAACGACTGCATCTCGCCGTGCCCCAGCCC
The DNA here is from genome assembly GCF_000482405.1 of Rhodococcus sp. JG-3. Classification (NCBI taxonomy): domain Bacteria; kingdom Bacillati; phylum Actinomycetota; class Actinomycetes; order Mycobacteriales; family Nocardiaceae; genus Rhodococcus; species Rhodococcus sp. JG-3. The sequence goes on along the minus strand of NZ_KI519398.1, from coordinate 3,417,057 downwards.
GCTCCAGACTCTCCGAAGAATTCGCGTCAGCGGCCACAGCAGGACGAGGGTGAAGGCCCATGGGCTGGGCAGAGTGCCGCTGGTGACCGTCAGGAAGACGACGGCAACGATGTCCTGCATGACGAGGACGCCGATGGCGACGCGGCCGTAGAGCGCATGCGACTCCCCCCGCTCCTCGAGTACCTTGACGACGAACACGGTGCTCGAGAACGACATGGCGAAGGCCAGGAGTGCGATGGTCGTCAGGCTTTGCCCGGACAGCATGGCCAGGCCGGCCACGGCGGCCAACCACAACACCGTGGTTCCGAGCGCGACGCTGATCGCGAGATGGACCGACGTGGTGAGCCAGACCTCGCGGCGCAACAGAATGCGGAGATCGAGCTTGAGGCCGATGGCGAACAACAGCAGCGTCACCCCCAAGTCGGCGAGCAGGTCCAGCTGCGGCACCTCACCGACATCGAGAGCGTTGATGACGAACCCAGCCGCCAGAAAGCCGACCAACGGAGGAAGTCGCACCGCCATCGCGAGTCCGCCGAGGCCGAATGCGATGACGAGATAAATCGCGGCAACAGTCATGCTCGGTCTCCTCGGTCACGGATCGATCGGTCCGCTGCCGCGTCGACGACGTCTGTGCACCCAGCCGGAACGAGCAAAGTAACCCGCGGAGTAGGAAATTGCAGGACAGATGGAATCCAGGGACGACAACGGCGACCGACGACGTCGAAGCGTCGTCGGTCGCCGCAGACCTCACACGGTCTCGATGCCCACGTCGGAGCGGGTCAGAGCTCGAACTCGGCCGGGTCGATTCCCACTGCGAAGCATGCGTTGCGAACGGCGGCCTTTTCGTGGTCGTCGAAATGCCCGTCGGCACCGCCGATGATGATGCCGATCTGGATCACGGCACGGGCCTGGTCCGGCTTGGACTTCAACTTGCCGATCGTCGCGGTGGCCTCGACCTTTCCGAAGTCGAAGTCACCCTGCAGCTTGTCGCAGTACCAGTCGAACTTCTGGCGGAGCTCATCGGACTCGAAGACGCGGAGGGCTTCGTTTCCGGCGATCAGCGCTGCCGTCTTCTGCCGCTCGGCCGGATCGATCGTGCCGTCCGCGGCGGCGATGAGAGCGCACATCGCCATGCTGCCGTTGGCGAACTCCTTGTTCTTGAACTGGCTGGTCTTGGTTTGCAGCTGCCCGTTCAATTCCTGTGCTTTGGACTTGAGTTGATCCCAGAACGCCATGGAGCTCCTCTGTGTGTCTTTGCGTCCGCGCAAGACGCGCGTGCGTCGCCCATTGTCCACGGAGTCGGTGAACAACGACGGGAGCGATGTCGTCGACCGTCGCGCCGCACGAAGGACGACCAGCGAGGAGCCCCGGAAATACTCAGCGCAGCCGCTCGGCATCGTGTGCTTTCGCCACGAGCTCGATGCACAGGCGCTGCAGTTCGTCGGCGGCGGCACCTTCTGCCACTGCGGTGCTGACGTCCTCGGCCGCGCAGCGCAGTTCGAATGCGCGATCCGCAACGGCCGATGCTTCTTCGGCGGTCAGCACGACGGCGTCGACGGGAATGGACGTCCCCTTGACGGCACTGCGCTGCTCGTACGCGCGTTGTCTGCACGATTGTCGGCAGTACCGTCGTTTGCGGCCGGTGCCGACATCGTCGATGGGACGTCCGCACCACTCGCACGTCTGGTTGCGACGGGTTTTCACGGACATGGTCGCTCAGCCTACTTTGCCGGCGAGGTAAGATGCCTTGATCTGCGCGGGCGAGCCGGGAACGAACGGACGCTCGACGACGTTGTAGACCAGTGGGTGGACGACGAAGCTCGGCCGCGCCGAAACCGGCCGGTGGAATCGGCGCACATACCTACTATCGATGGAGAGGACTTCACTATGGCAGATCGTGTACTTCGAGGTAGTCGACTGGGAGCCGTCAGCTACGAGACCGATCGTGATCACGATTTGGCACCCCGCCGCGTGGCTCGCTATCGCTGCGACAACGGTGAGGAATTCGACGTCCCGTTCGCCGACGACGCCGAGATTCCCGGTACGTGGGCGTGCCGTAACGGACTCGAGGGTTCTCTGATCGAGGGCACCGCGCCCGAGGCGAAGAAGGTCAAGCCTCCTCGTACCCACTGGGACATGCTCCTCGAGCGCCGTTCGGTGGATGAACTGGAAGAGTTGCTGAAGGAGCGCCTCGATCTACTGAAGGTCAAGCGACGCGGAGCCTGATCCCTTGAGCGATGCACCGCCCGATTGGAAACAATCCGGCGGTGCATTTTTTCGATGGGTTGGAAACTCGGAGATTTTTTTCGGGTGACTTGTGTGATTATTGTCGTTCAGCGTCCGTTTTCTTCGAGTTTGAGTGGCGCGAAAACGGCTCGAGATGACACCATCGAACATCGCATGTAGTCGGTTACCGAGTCTGTGATGATCGCGGTAACAAATGTCGGCTGCGACCGATAATCATCAGCACCGTAGTCGTCGAAAACAGGGGGCATCAACTCGTGAGCCAGGGTTCCGATCAGTGTCTGCACGACGATCCGCGGACGGCGGCGTCCGACTCGGAATCGGACGGACGCGTTGCGGTCGGCGAACAGAAGTTGGCGGAATTGCGCCGCGAATTGGACGGTATCGACGAGGTCTTGCGCGCAGCCGTACGCGACCGAATCGATGTGTGTGTACGGGTGGCCCACGTCAAACGCGAATTCGGTATTCCCATGATGCAGCCGGGCCGGGTGGGCGTGGTGACCGAACGGGCTCGTGAGTTCGCGTCCGCGAACGGATTGTCGCCCGACTTTCTCGAAGAGTTGTACAAGTCGATGATTGCCGAGGCGTGCCGCGTCGAGGATCTCATCATCGATTCTCCGGGGCCAGAATCTGGCTTCGAGGGCGAACGATAGAGGTACGTCGATGACGATCAGAACCCTCCTGGTGGACAATTACGACTCGTTCACCTACAACCTGTACAGCCTCCTCGCCGAGGTCAACGGCCGACCACCGACCGTGGTCAAGAACGACGTCGCGTGGTCTTCCCTCGACTTCGCCGCGTTCGACAACGTCGTGATCTCGCCCGGTCCCGGCCGCCCGGACGTCGAGCAGGACTTCGGTATCAGTGGTCGAGTGATAAGCGAATCCGGTCTCCCGATTCTGGGTGTCTGCCTCGGCCATCAGGGGATGTGCCACCTCTTCGGGGGCGAGGTCGATCTGGCCCCCGCACCGATGCACGGCCGCATCACCGACATCACGCACACCGGGGTGGATCTGTTCGAGGGGATTCCTTCGCCGTATTCCGTGGTGCGCTACCACTCTCTGGTCGTCACCCGGACTCCCGCCGACTTCGAGGAAGTAGCCTGGACCCCGGACGGTCTGGTGATGGCGGTTCGTCATCACAGCAAGCCGTTGTGGGGAGTGCAGTTCCACCCCGAGTCGATCAGCACCGAATACGGGCGTGAGCTGCTGGCGAATTTCCGCGATCTGACGCTAGCGCGGTCGAGCGCAGCGAACGCAGCGGGGACCCACGATTCGATGTTCACCATCGAAACCCGCACTATCGACGGCGATTTCGACTCCGAGCGCGTGTTCCAGACGCTGTTCGCGCACGACACCAAGAGTTTCTGGCTCGACGGAAGCGCCGCACTCGAGCCCGAGTGCCGATTCACCGTCATGGGCGATTGCTCCGGGCCGCACGCCGAATACGTGACGTACTCGGTAGCCGAGACGATGGTGACCGTCGAGGGCTCCGACGGCACGAGAGAACATATCCACTCGACGTTCTTCGACTACATCGACGCCCAACTACGTCGCCGAGCTACTCCCCCGCGGCACGATCTTCCCTTTGCATTCGGACTGGGCTACGTCGGCTACCTCGGGTACGAACTCAAGGCCGATACGGGCGGGCAGCTGGTGCACACCTCGGCGACCCCCGACGCCTCGATGGTGTTCTCCGATCGGGCATTGGTGTTCGACCACGAGGCCGGCACCCTGTACTTGATGGGGTTGGCCGATACCCCCGGGGATCCGGTCCTCGCGCAGTGGTTCGACTCGGTCACCGCAACGCTGAGTGGACTGTCCGAGAAGGCGCAGACCGTGAGCGCGCCCAGCGGGATACCTGCATCCGGTGCTCCGTTGCTCGGCGCAGAGCTGTCCCTCGAGCCACGGCTGAGGCACGATCGCACGCATTACCTCGACCTCATCTCTCAGTGCCTCGCCGAAATCCGTTCCGGTGAAACCTACGAGGTCTGCCTGACGAACACTGCCACCGTGGCCGGTTCCATCGACCCCGCAGCGACGTACTCCTACATGCGGGAAATCAATCCCACCCCGTACAGTGCCTTCTTGAATTTTCCCGACGTCTCGGTCCTGAGCGCCTCCCCCGAGCGATTCCTGCGTATCGACGCCGACCGCATCGTGGAGTCCAAGCCCATCAAGGGAACTCGGCCGCGCGGGGCCACCCTCGAAGAGGACAACGCGCTCAAGGCCGACCTCGTCGCGAACGAGAAGGACAAGGCCGAGAATCTGATGATCGTCGATTTGGTGCGCAACGACCTGGCTCAGGTGTGCGTTCCTGGTTCGGTACACGTGCCGAAGCTGTTCGACGTCGAAACCTATGCTCCCGTGCACCAATTGGTCTCCACGGTTCGTGGCCGGCTGCGTGACGACGCGTCGGCTGCCGACTGCATCAGGGCGGCGTTCCCCGGCGGCTCGATGACCGGCGCTCCGAAGATTCGCACGATGGCAATCATCGACAAGCTCGAAGATGGGCCGCGCGGAGTGTATTCCGGTGCCATCGGCTACTTCTCGATCACGGGTACGGCAGATTTCTCGATCGTCATTCGCACGATCGTGGCGACCGAGCACGAGGTCACGTACGGCGTTGGAGGCGCGATCGTCGCGCTCTCGGACCCCGACGAGGAGTTCGAGGAGACGATGGTCAAAGCGGTGTCGATGCGTCGAGCCCTCACTGGCCGGACAGCGAACAGCGGGTAGAGCGCACGCGCTCTACCCGCTGTTCCACATCCCTCGGCCAGTGGCCGTCGTGCTCTACGCGGTGGTGAAGTACTCGAACACCGCAGGCTGAGCTTCGGGGTTGGCGTTGTTGATTCCGATGACCGTGCCGGCGACCGTACCGATCACGGTTCCGATGATGCAGCCCGAGATGAAGTTCGGGAAGATCGAGACGCAGCCGATGGCGAAGCCGAGGCCTGCACCGATGGCCGTGCCGACGCCGCCGCCGTTGTTCCAACCGATGGCGAGCTGGTTGACCATGTTGTCGAAGGCCTGCTGCTTGGTCTTCGCGCCGGCGACCTCAGCGACAGGGACTGTCTGCGGGGTGAGAGTGAGTTCCCGGCCTTCGGCACCGATCAGGGGCGCAATGGAGTAGACGGTTCCGTTGATCGAGTACTCCAGCGGGATCGACGCCACCGTGAAGCCGGCCTGGTCGACGATCGACACCGTCTCGCTGGTCGCATCGACGCGGAAGAGACCGGCGTCGAGGATGGTCTTGACGGTTCCATCCGGGTTGACCGACGTCTGGTAGTTCATCGAGTCCGACGTCGGATCCGCTACGGCCTGGCCTGCGCCGGTGGCTACGGCTGCGGTCAACGCCACTGCGACCGTTGCTGTTCTGATCAGTTTCACTGTGTCCCCTGGTAGTAGTGATTCGCATTCGACCACTCGAGTATCGAAAGCCGATGGTATTCGAGCGAGTGCTCTTTCACGGAAGAACACTCGGAAACGTTATGGATATGTATTGCCCAGATGTGCGTCGACAACCGGACCGATCACCGAGACAGCATCGGGATTGGTCATTTCGTTATGGAAAACGTCGACGCCGTGGATGACGATATCTCCTGACACGTACGGTCGCCATTCCTGTGGTGACCGAACAATTCCGTCACTCGCGCCTTTCGTTGCAGAAAAGAACAAAACATTTCCGTCGAACACGTCCGGGATGAACTCGGCCATGATTCGCGTCGAGTTCTCGAATCCTGCATTGATTCTGCGCAAATGATCCGCCGTGACACCGGTGGTCTGCCCCAGGGATTCGTCGAGCAGTTCGACACCACGTTCGTAGGTCAACGGCTCGGACGACGCCTGAGCAGTCAGATCCAGCCCCAGACCCGCGAGCAGGTTCTCGACGCTCAGCTCACCGTCGGCCGTCTCGTCATGGCCGTCGACGTAGCTGTCCAGCAACGCGAGAGTCTGCACTTCGCTGCCGGTGCTGCGTAGTTCCACGGCGATCGCATGGGCGAGCGAACCACCGAGCGACCACCCGAGCAGGTGGTACGGACCGACCGGCTGGACAGCCCGAATCTCGTCGGCGTACCGGTGCGCGAGGTCTCGAATCGAGCCGAACGGCGTGCCTTCCACGATGCTGGGCAACTGCAGGCCGTACACGGGACGGTCGTCACCGATCTGGGACACCAGGCCCGCATATCCCCACGACAACCCGATTCCGGGATGGACGCAGAACAGCGGTTCCTTGGAACCTGTGCTGCGCAGTGGGATGACAACTCCGAACACCGAATCCAGTTGTGCACCGGACGAATCGACGTCCGACGCGACCCGAGCCGCGAGCCCTGCCGGGGTCGGATCGACGAACAACGCCTGCAGCGGGACGCGAACTCCGACCGCGTTCTCGATGGCCGGGCCGATCTTGGTTGCCACCAGCGACGTGCCTCCGAGCTCGAAGAAGTTGTCGTCCATACCGACTCGTTCGACACCCAACACCTCGGCGAACGCGTCGGCGATGGCTGCTTCGAGATCGGTACTCGGTGCCCGATACGGCGTCGTCGACACCGTCAGTTCCGGCACCGGGAGCGCGCGTCGATCCAGCTTGCCCACCGGAGTGAGTGGGATGTCGGCGAGTTCGATGATCGTCGACGGGACCATGTGGCGCGGAAGAACGGTCGCGACACTGTCGCGCAATGCCTCGACGTCCACCGATGCACCCTCTGCCGGCAGGACGTAGGACACGAGAACCGTGTCTCCCGACGCCGCATTGTGACCGATGGTCGCCGCGAAGCCGACCTCGTCGTGATCGGTGAGCGCGGAGTCGATCTCGCCGAGCTCGATACGGAATCCGCGGACCTTGACCTGGAAGTCGCTGCGTCCGACGAACTCGAGCACACCGGTACTCCCCCAGCGCACGACGTCACCGGTTCGGTACATCCGCTCACCGGCGGTACCGAACGGGTCTGCGACGAAGCGTTCGGACGTGAGCCCGAACCGTCGCAGGTAACCGCGTGCCGTACCGGGGCCTGCGATGTACAGCTCGCCCGACACCCCGGCCGGGACCGGCCGCAGACGTGCGTCGAGCACGAGGAACCGGAATCCGGTACCCGGCCGGCCGACGTCCACCGTGCCGCCTGGCATCAACGGACCGCCGACACTCGCTTGAATGGTCGTCTCGGTCGGACCGTAGCCGTTGAACATCTTGCGGCCCGGTGCCCACTTCGCCACCAGCTCCGGAGTGCAGGCCTCGCCGCCGACGGCGAGGACGCGGACCGTGCCCAAACGCGTCTCGTCGATCGAGGACAACGCCGCCGGAGTCAGGAACGCGTGTGTGACATGTTCCGATTCGAGCAGGTCGGCCAGTTCGCTGCCACCGAACGTTCCCGGCGGCACGATCACGACGGTGGCACCGACGCCGAACGCCATCGTGAGCTCGTACACGGAGGCGTCGAAACTAGGCGAGGCGATGTGCGACACCCGCGAATCTCGGGTGGGACGGAATCGATCGATCACCTCGGCCTGCAGGTTGGCCAGGCCCCGGTGCCGCACTGCGACGCCCTTCGGGCGACCGGTCGAACCCGAGGTGTAGATCAGGTACGCCGGGTGGTCGAGGTGCAGCGTCGCGGTGCGCTCGGCATCGGTGACTGCGGCCACGGGATAGCGAGAGAGCTCCGATGACGTCTCGGGATCGTCCAGGACGAGCCACGGCACGGTGTCGGGCAGTGACTGCCGACTGTCGACGTCGGTCAATCCCATTGCCGCACGCGAATCTTCGAGCATGTGCGCAATGCGGTCGGCCGGGTAGTTCGGGTCGACCGGCAGGAATGCCGCACCGGTCTTGGCGACCGCCCACACCGACAGAACCGACTCGATGGACCGAGGCAGTGCCAAGGCGACGAACGTTTCCGGTCCGACGCCGTAGTCGATGAGCATTCGCGCGATTCGGTTCGACCAACTGTCGAGGTCGGCGTAGGACAGGCTCACGCCCCGATACGTGACGGCGACCGCGTACGGGTCGAGCGCCACCGAGGCGGCGAGCATTTCCGGCCACGTTCGCAACGCGACGTCGGCGGACCCGCGAGCCGGTGCCAGAGCCTGCTTCTCGTCGGCACCGAGAATGTCGATATCCCCCACCGCGGTGAGTCGATCGGTACCGACGGCGTCGAGTACGCGAACCAGTCGCGCCGCGATCGCATCGACGGTGGACGCGTCGAACAGCGAGGTGGCGTAATCGAACGCTGCCTCGAATCCGGTCGGTCGCCCGTCGTCGTCGAAGGTCTCGGACACCAGGAGTTGCAGATCCTGCTTGGCCACGGGAACGTCGAAGTCGAAGCCCTCCACGCGCAGATCCGGTAGCTCGAGGGACGCCTTCTCGTTGTTCTGGAACGACAACGCCACCTGCGACAGCGGTGCATACGCCGTCGATCGCGTGGGATTGAGCACCTCGACGATGCGCTCGAACGGCATCTCGGTGTGATCGAAGGCGTCGAGGTCGTGTGCTTTCACCTGCGCGAGCAGATCCACGAACGAGGTGGAGTCGTCGATCCGGCTGCGCAACACCAAGGTGTTGACGAACATGCCGACGAGATCGTCCAGTGCCGCGTCGCCGCGCCCTGCCACCGGAGTGGTGATCGCGATGTCGTCGGTACCGCTCAGGCGCGCCAGCACCACCGCGAACGCGGCGTGCAACACCATGAACATACTGACGTTCTGCTCGCGGGTGATCTCGACGAGTGCCCGATGGATCTCGGCGTCGACGGTGAAGCGAACCCGGCCACCCCGGAAATCCTGCGTGGTGGGCCGCGGGCGATCGGTGGGCAACGGCAGCAGATCGGGTAGACCTGCGAGCGCCGTCGACCAGTACTCGAGCTGGGCCGCGGCCACGCTCGACTCGTCCTTCTCGTCGCCGAGCAACGAACGCTGCCACAGCGTGTAGTCGGCGTACTGCACCGGCAAGGGCTCCCAGCCCGGCGCTGCTCCCGTGGTGCGCGCCGAGTACGCGAGCACCACGTCTCGTGCCAGCGGTGCCATCGAGGCTCCGTCGGCCGCGATGTGATGCACCACCATCGCCAGCACGAAGACGGGCTCGGCATCGGTATTGGCACCCACGACGTGGAACAGCTCGACGTGCACCGGAATCTCGGTGGTCACGTCGAATCCACGTCCCGCCAGGTGCGCCACCCGGTCGGTCAGCACACCGGCATCGATCGATTCCGGCTCGACCACCGGAGCTACCTCGACGGCCGGATGTACGAGCTGGACCGGGAAGTCCGGTCCGTCCGGGAACGTCGTCCGCAGCGATTCGTGCCGCTCGAGGACGTCGACGACTGCCGCGGCGAGGGCCGCAGTATCGAGCTGCCCGGTCAACTTGACGACCAGTGGCACGTTGTACGCCGCCGAGGTGGTGTCGAACTGGTTGATGAACCACATGCGTTGCTGTGCGAGAGACAGCGGGATGTGATCAGGACGCTGTGTCGCAACGAGATTCGGACGCTGCGTCCGTGTGGACGTTGCGCCGACCGCGCTCGCCAATCCGGCGACAGTCGGCATCTCGAAGATCGTGCGCACGCCGATCGTAGTGCCGAGTTCGGCATTGACGCGAGCGATGACACGGGTGGCGCTGAGCGAGTCGCCACCGAGCTCGAAGAAGCTGTCGTCGGCACCGACCCGATCAACGTCGAGAATCTCGGCGAACACAGCGGCCACGGTGAGCTCGGCCGGCGTGCTCGGCTCGCGGTACGACGTCGCCGACCCGAACTCGGGCACCGGCAACGCGGACCGATCGAGTTTTCCGACCGGCGTGAGCGGAATGGCGTCGAGCACGACGATGGCTGCGGGAACCATGTGCGACGGCAGCATGCCGGCCAGGTGGTCACGCAGGACACCGGTATCGAACGCGTCCGCCGCGCCCTCGGTGGTTCGTACGTACGACACCAGAACGGTCGCTCCCGACGGACCCGGAGTGCCGAAGGTCGCGGCGAAGTCCACGGACGGATGCGATGCGAGCGCCGCGTCGATCTCGCCGAGTTCGATGCGGAAGCCGCGAACCTTGACCTGCGAATCACTTCGACCGACGTATTCGATCGTCAGATCCGGCGACCACCGCACCACGTCTCCGGTGCGGTACATCCGCGCGCCGGGTGCGCCGAACGGGTCGGCGACGAATCGCTCCGCCGTCAGGCCCAATCGATCGTGGTAACCGCGGGCGAGTCCGACACCCGCGAGATAGAGCTCACCTGCCACGCCGACAGGAACAGGCTGCAGCCGTGAATCGAGCACCACCTCGTACACGCCGCGAACAGGACCACCGATCGAGACGGTGTCACCTGCAGTCATCGGCGTGCTGATGTTGGACATGATCGTGGCCTCGGTCGGACCGTAACCGTTGTAGAGATTCCGGCCCGGTGCCCACTTCGCGACCAACTCGGCCGGTACGGCCTCGCCACCGACGACGACGTCGGCGAACGTGTCGAGCCCGCTCGGGTCGACCGACGCCAGAGCCGACGGGGTGATGAAGCCGTGGGTGACCGACTCCGCTGCCAACAGTGCCGCGAGTTCGTTGCCGCCGTACACGGTGGGCGGCACGATGATCATCGTCGCGCCGACGCCGAAGGCGAGTAGGTACTCGAGCACGGATGCATCGAAGCTCGGGGACGAGACGTGCAGTGTGCGTGAGTCTTTGGTGATTCGGTATCGCTCGCGCTGCTCGGTTGCGAAGTTGTCGAGACCGGAGTGCGTGACGACGACACCCTTGGGCACACCCGTCGAACCCGAGGTGTAGATGGTGTACGCCGCGCTGTCGAAGGCGATGCGTCCGTTCCGCTCGGTGGCGCCGATCGGCTCGTCGCTCACTGCGTTCGGGCCGTCCGTCGCCAGATCGTCGAGGACGATCCAGGGCACGGTCGACGGCAGGTCGTCGAGATGGGCGCGGGTGGTGACGCCGAACGTTGCTCCGGAGTCGGCCAACATGTGCTCGATGCGATCGGCCGGGTAGTTGGGATCCACCGGTACGAATGCCGCGCCGGATTTTGCGACGGCCCAGACCGTCAGCACCGATTCGATCGATCGTGCGATGCCGAGTGCCACGAAGGTCTCGGTGCGCACGCCGTGGCCCAGCAGAATTCGAGCGAGTCGGTTGGACCGACGGTCCAACTCCCGGTACGTCATTTCGCCGTCGGTGCTGCGCAGTGCGATGGCGTCCGGGTTCACCGCGGCAGCGTCGGAGAAGATCTCCGGCAGCAGCCGGGCCGAGCGTCCATCGGGTCCGAACACCGGTGCCAGCGAGGCGAACTCGGCGTCACCGAGGAGTCGCAGCCGTCCCAGTGGCTGCTGTTCGTCCTCGAGCACGGCGTCGAGGACACGCTCGACGCGATCGACGATGGCGTGCACGGAATCGACGTCGAACAGTTCCGGCAGGTACTTCGCCTTCAGGTTGAGGCGCTCGTCGACCGACGAAACCAGAGTCAGCGGGTAGTGCGCTGCGTCGGTTCCGAGAATGTCGGTGACCTGCATACCGGCGAAATCGGTTGCCGCAGAAGCGCCGGCCCGGTCGACGGGGTACGACTCGAACACCGTCAAGGTGTCGAAAGCCACGCCTGCACCCGCTGCGCGTTGGATATCGGTCAGGCCGAGGTAGTGGTGATCCAACAGCGATGCCTGCTCGGCCTGAACCCGATCGACCAGTGCACCCAGCGTTTCGCTCCGGTCGAGCGTGACCCGGACGGGCAGGGTGTTGATGAACAGCCCGATCATGCCCTCGATACCCGGAACCTCCGGCGGACGACCCGACACCGTCGCACCGAACACGACGTCCTCGCGTCCGGTGAGGGTGGCCAGCACGACGCCCCATGCGGTCTGGACGAGGGTGTTGAGGGTCGATCCACGGCGAGCAGCGAAGTCACGCAGTGCCGCGGTGGTCTCGACCGACAACGACCGCTCGGTCTCCTGCGACACGGAGGACAGTTGCCGGCCACGATCGTCGGTGACCAACAGCGTGGGTTCTTCCACGCCGGCCATGGCACTGACCCACTGCGCGGTGGAGATCGCCACGTCGCGTTGGCGCATCCAGGCCAGGTAGTCCCGGTAGGCAGGAATGCGCGGCAGCATCGAGTCGTCGGACTCGGTGACGTAGAGCGTGATGAGTTCCTTGACGACCAGCGGCGTCGACCATCCGTCCAACAGGATGTGGTGGTTGGTCAGCAGCAGACGCCAGTGATCGTCGGCCAGGGTGATGAGCGTGAACCGCAGCAGCGGTGCCCGGTCCATCTCGAAGCGCACCGCACGGTCGGCCTCGAGAACTGCCTCGAGGGCCACCTCGACATCGGGCTCCCCCCGAAGGTCGATCTCGGACCACGGAACAGTGACCGAACTCTGCACGATCTGCAGTGACTCGCCGTTGCTGTTGTGTACGAACGCTGCTCGCAGGTTGGGATGGCGAGAGACCAGTTTGTCGACGGCAGCATGCATCCGCGTCGCATCGACAGTCCCCCGGAGCTCGAGCCCCAGCTGAACCATGTACGCATCGACACCCGAACCGGCACTGCCGATCTCGCCGGCCAGGCGAGCGTGGAACAGCAAGCCGGCCTGCAGAGGCGACAACGACCACACGTCGTCGAGATTCGGGAACTGCTCTTCCAGAGCATCGATGGATGTCTGATCGATGTCGACCAGCTCGAGATCCGACGGCGTGAAGCCGCCCGCACCGTCGGCCGAGGCGTGCTCGGTGATCGAGGTGAGGGCCTGCGTCCACAGTTCGATCAACCTGCCGACCTCGTCGGTGTCGAGAACGCCCGCGGGGAAGGCGAACGTCGCGTCGAGCTGCGGGCCGTCGGGGGTCGAGGTGGTGACAGCGTTGATGTCCAGCGCCGCAGGCACCGGCATATCCGGATTCTGCGCGTCGCCGAGCTCTGCGTCGGCCACCGGGATCCAACCCACGTCGTCCATGCCTTCGGTGGATCCGGTGGAGAACCGGCCGAGGTAGTTGAAGCTGACCTGTGGTGCGGCGAAGCCGGACAGAGCCTCGGCTGCAGCGGAATCGAGGTACCGCAGCATGCCGTAGCCGATGCCGTGATCGGGGATCTCGAGCAGCTGTTCCTTGATGGTCTTGACCAGGGCACCGGCCGACGCGCCGCCTGCCAGAGCGTCGGCGACGTCGAGCGACCCGAGATCGAGACGCACGGGGAAGATGGTGGTGAACCAGCCGACGGTCCGACCGAGATCGGCACCGGGCACCACCGCGTCCTCGCGGCCGTGGCCCTCGAGAGTCACGAGAGCGTCCCGCACCGCATCGCCGCGTTCGCGACGCCACGCCGTCAGGGCCAGAGCCAAACCGGCCAGCAGGCCGTCGTTGACGCTGCCGCGGAACACGTCCGGGACAGTGGTCAACAGGCGCTCGGTGACCTCGACCGGCAGGGACGTGCGGACACGCTGCACGGTGGCGTCGACGTCGATTCTCTTGTCGAGCGGGCGAGAACCGATCGTCGGGTCGGCTCCGTCGAGGATCCGACGCCACAGTCCTAGCTCGTCGGTTCGGGCGGCCGTGACCTCGGTGAGTCCGGTGGACCACCGACGCATCGACGTACCGATCGGAGCCAGTTCAGGCTCCTGGCCGGAGACGATCCGACTCCATGCCGTGGCGAGGTCGGGAACCAGAATGCGCCAGGACACGCCGTCGATCACGAGGTGGTGGGCGACGACGAGCAGTCGACCCGAGCCATTGGGGCTCTGGAACCACACCATCTGCACCATGACGCCGTCGGCCGGAACCAGACGATCGGCAGCGGCGTCGAGCTCGGCCGCGGCGACGACGGAGAATTCGGGGCCGTCGACGGATTCGACCGAGACCGCGTGAAGGACGCTCGCAGCCGAGACTGTTCCGACCGGAGACACTTCCTCGTGCCACTCCCCGTCCGCGTCCTGGTAGAGGCGCGCACGCAGCATGTCGTGACGATCGAGCACCGCTGCCACCGTGCGTTCGAGCGTCTCGCGCTCGATGCCGACCGGAAGCTGAAGCAGCGCTGTTTGTGTGTAACGGCCGAATTCGGTGCTGCGGTCCAACATCCACCGCACGACCGGGGTGAGCGGCATCGGGCCGACTCCCCCACCGTCGAGTTCTTCGAGCACCACGGCGTCGCCGCCGAGAACAGCGACCTCGGCGAGAGCGGCCACGGTCTTGCGCTCGAAGATGTCGCGGGGAGCCAGCACCAGCCCGGCGGCCTTGGCGCGCGAGACCAACTGGATCGACATGATGCTGTCGCCGCCGAGTGCGAAGAACGAATCGTCGACGCCGACGGTATCGAGCCCGAGAACGTCCGCGAACAGACCGGCCAGGATCGACTCGACTTCGGTTGCGGGCAAACGACTTTCGGTGACGTTTGCCGAGAAGTCCGGTGCCGGGAGTGCACGGCGATCGAGTTTGCCGTTGGCGGTCAGCGGCAGCTCGTCCAGGACGATCAACGCTGCGGGCACCATGTACGAGGTCAACGAGTTGCCCACGAAGTCGAGAACGGCCGCATGGTCGAGCGCGCGACCGGCCTCGGCCACGACGTAGCCGATCAGGCGATCACCGAAACCGTCGTCGCGGACGGCGACCACGGAAGCCGCTACCCCATCGAATGCCAGTAGCGCGCTTTCGATTTCGCCCAGTTCGATACGGAAGCCGTGCAACTGGACCTGCATGTCGCTTCGACCCAGGTATTCGAGAGCCCCATCGCGATTCCACCTGGCGGTGTCACCGGTGCGGTACATACGCGCACCCGCATCGCCGGAGGGGTCGGCAACGAAACGCGTTGCGGACAGCCCTGCTCGGCCGAGGTAGCCGCGAGAGAGCTGTGCGCCGGAGACGTACATCTCCCCCACGACGCCGGGCGGAACAGGATTGAGACGGGTGTCGAGCACTGCGACACGCAGCGCCGGGATCGCCTGGCCGATGACGCTGGCCGAAGCGGACGCCGCGAACTGCTCGGTCAGAGCCAGATGGCTCACGTGGACCGTCGTCTCGGTGATGCCGTACATGTTGACCAGGGTGGGCGAGGTCTCCTCGTGCCGTGCGTACCAGCGACCGAGCTGCCC
Source organism: Rhodococcus sp. JG-3 (assembly GCF_000482405.1). Classification (NCBI taxonomy): domain Bacteria; kingdom Bacillati; phylum Actinomycetota; class Actinomycetes; order Mycobacteriales; family Nocardiaceae; genus Rhodococcus; species Rhodococcus sp. JG-3. The sequence continues at coordinate 3,401,757 of NZ_KI519398.1, read as the reverse complement.
GAGATCGAGTGCTTCTCCACCGAAGATGACGTACCGCAGCGACAGTGCGTCCGATCCGTCGGCGGATCCACCGGCCGCGGTTGCCACACGATCGGCTTCGGCGAACTGGTAGAACGCCGTCGGCGTCTGGTTGAGAACCGTGACCTTCTCACGAATCAGCAACTCGCGAAACAGTTCCGGCGAGCGTGCGGTGTAGTAGTCGACGACCACGAGAGTGCCGCCGTGCAGCAGTGGTCCCCACAGTTCCCACACCGAGAAGTCGAACGCGTAGGAGTGGAACATGGTCCACACGTCGCGGTCGTCGAAGTGGAACAGATCCGTGGTGTTCGCGAACAGCGTCGCCACGTTACGGTGCGCGATCTGCACACCCTTGGGGCGTCCGGTACTACCCGAGGTGTAGATGACGTAGGCGATCGAATCGGCATCGGTGGTGCCGATGCGGTCGGCGTCGGTCAGCGGGGCTCCGGACACACTTGCCAGCTCGGCGACCGCTTCGGGTGCATCGAGCAGCAGCATCTCGACATCGGAAGCAGGCACCGATGCACTGTCGGCGACGGTGGAGATCACACAGACCGGTGACGCGTCGTCGAGCATGAAGGCGAGCCGGTCGGCCGGGTAGCCGACATCGATCGGGAGGTAGCCGCCGCCGGATTTGACGACCGCCAGCAGAGCAACGATCAGCTCCTCGGTGCGCGGCATCGCAACCGCCACCAGGGACTCCGCCGTCACGCCCCGCGACACGAGGACTCGTGCGAGTCGGTTCGAGCGGTCGTCCAGCTCGGCGTAGGTCAGCGAGCAATCGCCGAACACGACTGCCTGTGCTTCGGGGAACTGCGCAGCGGCAGCGGCGAAGCGGTCGGCCAGTGTCGCATCGGTCGCCGTGTGTCCGTCGTGGTTCCACTGCCGGGCCATGGCGTCGAGTTCACCCGGCAACAGGATGTCGATGTCGCCGACAGCACGATCGGGATCGGTGGTCACGCCGGCGAGGACGGCACCGAATCGAGTCGAGAACTCGTCCACGGAGATCTCGTCGAACAGGTCGACCGCATAGGTGATCGCAGCGGTCATACCTGCCGGAGCACCGGAGTCGTCGAACCGTTCCGCGACGGTCAGCTGGAGGTCGAACTTCGCGACGTGGGCGTCGATGTCGACTGCCTCGACGGTGAGTTCGGGTAGCTCCAGTGCCGCCGAGGTGTTGTTCTGGAATTCGAGCAGTACCTGGAACAACGGCGAGTGATCGGTGGAACGGGCCGGATCGAGGACGTCGACGAGACGCTCGAACGGCACGTCGGTGTTGTCGAACGCCGCCAGGTCCGCGGTACGGGTCCGGCGGAGCAGCTCGGTGAACGAGAGATCGGGCGCTACCTCGGTGCGCAGAACCAGAGTCCCGACGAACATGCCGACCAAATCGTCGAGCGCCGCGTCGCCACGCCCGGCGATGGGCGTGCCGACTGCGATGTCCACGGTCCCGCTGAGACGAGCCATGAGGATCGACCATGCTGCATGCATGGCCATGAAGACGGTCGCGTCGTTCGCGCGGGCGAGGTCCACCAGGCCGGCGTGGACGTCTGGCTCGATCTCGAACCGAACACTGTTGCCGCGCATCGACTGCCGTGCCGGGCGAGGATGGTCGAGCGGAAGCGGCAGCAGCTCGGGTAGATCCGCGAGAGTGGACTTCCAGAACTCCAGCTGCTGTGCTGCCACCGAGCTCGGGTCGGACTCGTCGCCGAGGACCGAGCGTTGCCACATCGCGAAATCGGCGTACTGAACGTCGAGCGGTGCCCACATCGGAGCTACTCCCGACACGCGAGATCCGTACGCCACCATGACGTCTCGGGCCAGCGGTGCCATGGACGCGCCGTCGGCGGCAATGTGATGCACGATGATCGACAGCACGAAATCCTCGGGTGCCGTCCGGTACAGAACGGCCCGGAAGGGCAGGTCCTTCGACACGTCGAATCCGCGGGCGGCAGCGGACGAGATCGCGGTGACGATCTCGTTGGCATCGACGTCGACGACGTGCAGATCGGTCGTCGCCGCGTCGGTGCCGAGAATGTGCTGCTCGGGGCGATCGCCGGGCGAGGGGAACACGGTGCGCAGCGACTCGTGCCGCGCCAGCACGTCACCGATCGCAGCGTTCATTGCCTCGATGTCGAGACGGCCTGTCAATCGAACCGCGAGCGGGATGTTGTAGGCGGCCGAGTCGACGTCGAACTGGTTGATGAACCACATTCTCTGCTGAGCCATCGACAATGGAATCGAGCTCGGGCGAGGCTTCGCAGTGAGCGCCGGACGGCGCGCGGCACCGGCCGGGTTGCTGTGCACTCGCACCGCCAACGACTCGACCGTGGGTGCCTCGAACAACGCACGAACGCTGACAGCGGTGTCGAGGGCTGCATTCACCCGAGCGGTGAGGCGGGTGGCGCTCAGCGAGTCTCCACCGAGATCGAAGAAGCTCGAGTCGATGCCGACGCTGCCCACGCCGAGAACCTCGCCGAAGATTTCGGCGATGATCCGCTCGGTCTCGTTGCGAGGAGCGCGCGAGTCGCTGCCGAGGTGCAGATCCGGGGCGGGCAGCGCCTGTCGATCGAGCTTGCCCGCGGGCGTGAGCGGGATCGACTCCAGGGCAACGAACGCCGTCGGAATCATGTGTGTCGGAAGCGAACTCGACGCCCGAGTGCGCAGCGTCGTCACATCGATTTCGTGGCCGGGCCGCGGAAGAACGTAGGCGACCAGGATCGTGTTTCCGGCAGGTCCGTCGACACCGATCGTCGTAGCGAATTCGACTGTCGGATCATCGGTCAGCACCGCGTCGATCTCGCCGAGCTCGATACGGAAACCGCGCACCTTGACCTGGAAGTCGCTGCGTCCGACGTACTCGAGGGTGCCCGACTCGGTCCACCGCACGACGTCGCCGGTTCGGTACATACGCTCGCCGGGCTCGCCGAACGGGTTCGCGACGAACCGCTCTGCCGTCAGACCGAATCGCGAATGGTAGCCACGCGCCAGGGCGGGGCCGGCGAGGTAGAGCTCTCCTGCGACACCGACCGGTACCGGATGCAGACGCGAATCCAGCACTACTTCGCCGAAACCGATTGTCGGCGAGCCGATATCGATGGGCGAGCCCACGTGCAGCTGGTCACTGACGGAGGAGAAGATGGTGGCCTCCGTGGGGCCGTACGCATTGAACATGCGCCGGCCCGGTGCCCACCGTGCGACGAGCTCGGGCGGACACACGTCGCCGCCGGTTGCAACGACGCTCAGTTCGGTCAGACCATCGGGGTCCACCGATGCGAGGGCCGCGGGAGTCACGAACGCATGCGTGACGTGCTGCTGCGCCAGGAGCTCGCCGAGCTCCACGCCGCCGTAGACGGAGGTGGGTGCGATCACCATCGTGGCGGCACCCGAGATCACCATGGCCAGCTCGAGAATGGATGCATCGAAGCTCGGTGACGCGAACGCGAGAACCCGAGCGTTCGGAGTCACCTCGAAACGAGACCGTTCTTCCTCGGCCAGGTTGGCCAGGCCGCGATGAGTGACGGTGACGCCCTTGGGAACTCCGGTGGAGCCGGAGGTGTAGATCAGGTACGCGACCTGATCGATGTGTACCGGTCGAGTGCGGTCGGAGTCGAGAACCGGTGCGGTCGAACGGTTCGCGAGATCGCGGCGAGTGTCGTCGTGGTCGAGGACGGACCACGCAGCCGAGCCCAGACCCTCGACGGCACCGACGTGCTCGGTCGACGTGACGCCGATGGACGCGCCGGAGTCGACCAGCATGTGCTCGACTCGATCACGGGGGTAACTCGGATCGATCGGCAGGAAGGCCGCACCGGTCTTGGCCACGGCCCAGATTGCGAGAACCGATTCGATGGAGCGCGGCAAAGCAAGTGCCACAACGGTTTCCGGACCTGCTCCGCGGGCGATCAACGCACGCGCGAGCGCGGACGACCGAGTGTCCAATTCGGTGTAGGTCAGTGTCCGACCTGCGCTCCACACTGACGTACCACCGGGGTTGCGGGCAGCAGCATCGGTGAGGATGTCCGGCAGGAGTCGTTCGGTCGTGGAAGCGGGACCACGTACCGGGGCCAGCCTGTTCGATTCCTCCGAGGACAGCAGCGACAGCGATGCGACCCGTTGGTCGGTGTCGGTCGCGATCGCCTCGAGAACACGCACGATTCGATCGACGGTGGCGACGACGACACTGTGCTCGAACAGCTCGGGCAGGTACTTGGCTTCGATGTGCAATCGGTCGTCGACCATCGCGACCAGGGTCAGCGGATACTGTGCGGTGTCGCTGCCGTCGTTTACGTCGTGCACCCGCATGCCGGCGAGATCGGTCTCGGCCGACAGACCCGCACGGTCCATCGGATACGACTCGAACACGGTGAGCGTGTCGAACGCGACCGCGGGACCGACGGCACGCTGGATATCGGTCAGGCCCAGGTAGTGGTGATCGAGCAGCGAAGCCTGTTCGGCCTGCACCCGATCGAGGTACTGGCCGAGTGTCTCGGCTGGATCCAGCACGATGCGCACCGGCAGCGTGTTGATGAACAGACCGACCATGGACTCGATATCCGAGACCTCCGGCGGACGTCCCGAGACGGTGGCACCGAACACGACGTCCGTGCGACCGGTCAACGTGCCCAGCACCATCGCCCACGAAGCCTGCACCATCGAGTTCATCGTGATGCCGCGTGCCCGGGCGAGACTGCGCAGGCGTTCGGTCTGCTCGGTGTCCAGGGAAACCAACGCGCGGCCGGCCAATGTCGACTCCTGGCGACGGCTCTCGACCGGCGTCAGCAGGGTGGGTTCGGCGAGACCCGCGAGGGCTTCCGTCCATGCCGCACGAGCTGCCGAGTGATCACGCCGCGACAACCACGACAGGTAGTCGCGGTACGCAGGTACGCGCGGAAGAACGGCGTCGTCGCCGTCCACGACGTAGAGCGTGAGCAGGTCCTTGAGGAGCAGCGGCGTCGACCATCCGTCGAGCAGGATGTGGTGGTTGGTCATCACCAGACGCCACTCGCCCGGGGCCAGCGTCACGAGCATGAAGCGCAACAACGGCGCCTGTGCCATGTTGAATCGCGTTGCGCGGTCGTCGTGTTCGATTCGCTCGAGCTCGGCTGCGCGATCGTCGACGCTCAGCGACGACAGATCGACCGAGGTCCACGGCACATCGACGTCGTGATGCACGATCTGGATGGATTCGCCGTCGTTGTTGTGCACGAACGCCGTGCGCAGGTTCGCGTGGCGCCGCAGTAGAGCCTGGGCAGCGCGGCGGAAGCGAGCCTCGTCGACGTCCCCGCGGAGGTCCAGCACCAGCTGGACGATGTAGGCATCGACGGACTGATCCGACAGTTCGGCATGGAAGAGCAAACCGGCCTGCAGAGGCGTCATCGACCAGATATCGTCGAGAGTCGGGTACACCCGCTCGAGATCGTCGATGGACTTCTGGTCGAGGCTCACCAGATCGAGATCGGACGGGGTGAACCCGCCGGTCCCCGGCCGCTGAGCGAGCTGCGTCAGCGCGGTGAGAGCCTGCTTCCACAACTGGGCGAGTTCGGTGACCTCGTCGGCATCGAGCACGCCCGTCGGGAATGCGAAGGTCGCCTCCAACCGAGGTCCGGTCGGTGTCGCCGTGGTGACCGCGTTGATGTCGAGCGCAGCGGCGACCGGCAGGTCCTCGTCCTGAGAATCGCCGACGCCGGAGTCGTCGACCGGCAGCCACCCGTGTCCGCGGAGCTCGTCCGGAACGTCGGTGCTGTATCGACCGAGGTAGTTGAAACTGACCTGGGGCGCCGGGAAGTCACGCAGTGTCGCACCGGCCTCCTCGTCCAGGTAGCGGAGCATGCCGTACCCGATGCCGTGATCGGCAACGGCGAGCAGCTGCTCCTTGACGGACTTGACCAGCGCTGCTGCCGCGTCCCCTCCGGCGAGAGCGTCGTCGAGGTCGATCCCGTCGAGGGTCAGTCGAAGTGGGTAGATGGTGGTGAACCAACCGATGGTGCGGCTGAGATCGGCTCCCGGAACCACATGGTCCTCACGGCCGTGGCCCTCGAGAGAGATCAGTGCGTCGGACACGACGACACCGCGGTTTCGTCGCCACACGGCGGTCGCCAGAGCCAGACCGGCCAGCAGACCGTCGTTGACGCTGCCGTGGAACGCCTCGGGCAGAGCCGTCAACAGGCCCTCGGTGACATCGGTCGACAGAGTGACCTCGACCTTGTCCACCGTTCGATAGACGTCGATCTCGCGGTCGAGTGCGCGTGAACCGATGAGCGGATCGGGATCGGCGAGCGCGTCGCGCCATACTGCGAGCTCGTCCGAACGCGTTGCGGTGACCTCCCGCAGGCCGTGCGCCCAACGACGCATCGAGGTACCGACCGGGGCCAGTTCCGGTGTGCTGCCGCCGATGATCTGAGCCCACGCCGACGCGAGGTCGGGCACGAGAATTCGCCACGAGACGCCGTCGATCACGAGGTGGTGCGCGACGACGAGCAGTCGGCTGCCTTCGGAGCCGGCGTCGAACCAGACCATCTGAATCATGACACCGGCATCGGGTGCCAGACGATCCACTGCTGCAGCGGCTTCCGACCTGGCCTGATCCGAGAACTCCGGTCCCCGAACACTGTTCGACTCCACCCGGCGGACGACGGACTGCGCCGTGACGGAACCGATCGGGAGCACCTCCATCGACGGCTCTCCGGTACGGTGCAGAACTGCACGGAGCATGTCGTGGTGATCGAGGACGGTCTGAACGGTTGCTTCGAGAACGTCGAGCTCGATATCGGACGGCAGTGTCAGCACGGCAGTCTGTGTGTGCTTGTCGAGTACCGACGTGCGGTCGAGCATCCAGTGCACGATCGGGGTGAGCGGGACGTCTCCGACGCCGCCGCCGGGCAGCTCGTCCAGCACGAGCGGAACGGTCCCGTCGCCGGCCGCGACGACCTCGGCCAGTGCGGCAACGGTCTTGTGCTCGAACACATCTCGCGGCGACAGAGCCAGCCCTGCCGCTTTCGCGCGGGAGACGAGCTGAATCGACATGATGCTGTCTCCGCCGAGCGCGAAGAAGGAGTCGTCGACTCCGACGCGATCGAGGCGGAGCACCTCGGCGAACAAACCGGCGAGCGTCTTCTCGACGGCATTGTCGGCGTCGCGTCCCGAGGTGACCTGAGCGGACCAGTCGGGTTCGGGGAGGGCTTTGCGGTCGAGTTTGCCGGCCGGAGTCAACGGGATCGACTCCAACATCACGAACGCCGAGGGCACCATGTGCGCAGGCAGCACCGACGCCGCATGATCACGCAGCACACCGGCATCGAACGACGCACCGGCCACCGGCAACACATACGACACCAACACCGTCGACCCCGCCGCGGACTCACGCCCGACAGTGACCACGAAATCGACACCCGACACAGCCGCCAACACCGAATCGATCTCACCCAACTCGATGCGGAAACCACGCACCTTCACCTGAAAATCGCTGCGCCCCACATACTCCAACGCACCCGAGGCATTCCACCGCACCACATCACCGGTGCGATACATCCGCGAACCCGCACCACCGAACGGATTGGCCACGAACCGCTCCGCCGACAACCCCGACCGCGCGTGATACCCACGAGCCAACGCCGGACCCGCCAGATACAACTCACCCACCACACCCACGGGCACCGGATTCAACCGCGCATCCAACACCACCTCCGCGAAACCGATCGTCGGCGAACCGATATCGACCGACTCCCCCACCACCAACGCCGACGAAATCGACGAGAAAATCGTCGCCTCCGTCGGACCGTACGCATTGAACATCCGCCGACCCGGCGCCCACCGCGCCACCAACTCCGGAGCACACACATCACCACCGGTGACCACGACCTCCACCGAATCCAACCCCACCGGATCCACCGACGCCAACGCCGCCGGAGTCACGAACGCATGCGTGACCCGCTCCTCGGCGAGCAACGACGCCAACTCCACCCCACCGAACACCATCGCCGGCGCAATCACCATCGTCGCCCCACCCGAGAACGCCAACACGAACTCGAGAATCGACGCATCGAAACTCGGCGACGCGAACGCCAACACCCGAGACGACGGCCCCACACCGAACCGAACCCGCTCCTCGGCAGCCAAGTTCCCCACACCACGATGAGTGACCACCACACCCTTGGGCACACCAGTGGACCCCGAGGTATAGATCAGATACGCCGCATCATCGAGACGCAACACACCCGAACGCTCGGCATCCAACACCGGAGCAGGCGAAGCGAACGCCAGATCCGCCACCACATCGGCATCGTCGAGCACCACCCACGACACCCCACCCACACCCGCAACCGCATCCAGATGCGCACCCAACGTCACACCCACCACAGCACCGGAATCGACCAACATGTGCTCGATCCGATCCACCGGATAATTCGGATCCACCGGCAAGAACGCACCACCGGCCTTCGCCACCGCCCACACCGCCACCACAGACTCCACCGACCGCGACAACGCCAACGCCACGAACGACCCCGGACCCACACCACACGACATCAACACCCGCGCCACACGCGACGATGCCGCATCCAACTCCCCATACGAGAGCACCCGCGAACCCGACACCACCGCAACACCACCGACACCAGCAACACCGACCGCACCAGCCAACAACTCCGGCAACACCACACCCGCAACAGAACGCGGACCACGAACCGGAGCCAACGCGGAGTACTCGTCGGTCGAGAGGATGTCGATGTCGCCGACGCGAACGGACGGCGTGGCCGTCACAGCGTCGAGGATCCGCACCAGACGATCGGACATGACACGCACGGTGTCGGCATCGAACAGTTCTGTGGCGTAACGGAAGCTGGCTTCGATGCCGACCGGGTTCCCGGAAGCGTCGAACTCCTCGGAGACCGTGAGCTGCAGGTCGAAGTTGGAGATGTCGTTGGGCAGTTCGATGCCCTCGATCGACAGCCCGGGCAAGGTCACCGTCGGGCGATCGGTGTGCTGGAACTCGAGCATCACCTGGAACAACGGGGCGTGAGCGGTGGACCTGGCGGGGTCGACGGCGTCGACGACCCGCTCGAACGGCACGTCCGCGTGGGTGAAGGCCGCCAGGTCGACGGTGCGCACATCCGCCAACAGATCCTCGAACGGAGTCGACCCGGGCACCTGCGTGCGGAGGACGAGCGTGTTGACGAACATGCCGACGAGCTCGTCGAGTGCGGCATCGCCTCGACCGGAGATCGGTGTGCCGACCGAAATGTCCTCGGTACCGGACAGCCGTGCCAGCAGCACGGCCAGAGCGGCGTGCACGATCATGAACGAGCTCGAATTGTGCTGCGCGGCAACGGCCACGAGCCGAGCATGTACTGCGGGATCGATCGCGAACGAGACGGTGTCGCCGCGCAAGGACGCCACTGCCGGACGCGGGCGATCGGTCGGCAACGGCAGCACTTCCGGGCTGCCCGCCAACGCGTCGACCCAGTACGTCACCTGCTTCGCCATCAGGGAGTCGGGATCGGATTCCTCGCCGAGGAAACGGCGCTGCCACAGCGCGTAGTCGGCGTACTGCACCGGCAACGGTTCCTGGCTCGGCGCATGACCTGCAGCTCGGGCGCTGTACGCCACCATCAGGTCGCGGGCGAGCGGCGCGCTGGAGAAGCCGTCGGACGAGATGTGATGGACCACCATGACGAGTACGTGTTCGTTCTCGTCCTGACGGATCAGGCGGACGCGCAACGGAACATCGGCCACGACGTCGAATCCGGCACCGGCGACGGCGCCGATGAGCTCGGCGACCTGCCGGTCGTCCTCTGCGGGAACCGGAGTCAGGTCCGGAACGGCCGATGCCACGTCGAGGACGGACTGCACGGGGCCGTCGTCGGTGAGCGGGAACATCGTTCGAAGAGACTCGTGGCGTGTGAGCACGTCCGCTATGGCCGAGCGCATCGCGTCGACGTCGAGGAGGCCGCTCAGGCGCATCGCGAACGCGACGTTGTAGGCAGCCGACTCGGTGTCGTACTGATTGATGAACCACATCCGCTGCTGTGCCAGCGACAGCGGCACCACCGCGGGTCGTTCCTGAGGCACCAACCGAGGCGTCGGTGCGGAGTCCTGTGCGCTGACGTCGATGCCCGCGGACAGCGATCGAACAGTCGGTGAATCGAACAGATCTCGGATGCCGATGTCGGTTCCGAGGGCGGCATTGACGCGTGCGACGAGGCGCATCGCGATCAGCGAGTTGCCGCCGATCTCGAAGAAGCTCGAGGTCGCGCTGACCTGTGCAACGCCGAGCAGATCCGCGAAGACGCCCGCGACGATCTCTTCGACCGGATTCTCCGGTCCGACGAATTCGGACGCAGCAACGGTGAACTCGGGGGCCGGCAGTGCCTTTCGGTCGAGCTTGCCGCTGGCATTGAGAGGAAGTGAGTCGAGTACGACCACATGCGAGGGCACCATGTACCCCGGCAGCCGACGTCCGGCTTCGGCGATTACCTCGGCCGAGTCGACCGCGTGACCGGATGCGGAGACCACGTAGGCCACCAACGTCTCGCCGGTGTTCGGATCCTTGTGCACCAGAGCGATTGCCTGGGCGACGGACTCCGAGCGCAGCAGCACCGCTTCGATCTCGGGAAGCTCGATACGCAGACCACGCAGCTTCACCTGGAAGTCGGTACGGCCGATGTACTCGAGTTCGCCGTCGGCGCGCCAACGAACCAGGTCGCCGGTGCGGTAGAGACGTTCACCCGGCTCGCCGAACGGATCGGCGACGAAGCGATCGGCGGTGAGATCGCCGCGGCCGACGTAGCCGCGAGCGAGCTGAACTCCGGCCAGGTACAGCTCGCCGGGAGCACCGATCGGGGCCGGTCGAAGCGACGCGTCGAGCACGTACAGACGGGTGTTCCAGACCGGCGAACCGATGGGAATGGACACGCCGTCGTGGCCGGTGACGTGGTAGTAGCTGACGTCGACGGCGGCCTCGGTAGGACCGTAGAGGTTGTGCAGCTCGGCCTGGGAGAACTGCGCGAACTGCGCGGCGGTGGCGGGCGGAAGTGCTTCGCCACTGCAGAAGACGAGCCGTAGTGACACACAGTCCGCAGCCCGAGCTCCGGCTGCGAACACCGCGAGCATCGACGGCACGAAGTGCGCGGTGGTGATGTGTTCGGCCGCGATGATCTTCGACAGGTACACCGGGTCGCGATGGCCGTCGGGCTCCGCCACGACGAGCTTGGCACCGACCTGTAGGGGCCAGAAGAACTCCCACACCGATACGTCGAACGTGGCCGGGGTCTTCTGCAACACCGTGTCGGCGGGCGCGAGGTGGTACTCGTCCTGCATCCACAGCAGTCGGTTCACGATGGCCGAGTGCGTGACGGCGACGCCCTTGGGTCGGCCGGTGGAGCCGGAGGTGTAGATCACGTAGGCGGTGTTGGCTCCGTGCAGGCTTCCGAGGCGGTCCTGGTCGGTGATCGAGGAGCGGTCGCGATCGGAGACGTCGAGAAGATCCACCGCGAGAACGGGAGTGGCGACCGCGATGTCGATCCAATCGCGGCTCGTGGTGAGAATGCACACCGGCTGAGCGCTCGACAGCACGTAGGACGATCGCTCGACCGGGTGATCGGGGTCGATCGGTACATAGGCACCGCCGGCCTTGACGATCGCGTACATGCCCACTAGCAGATCGATCGAACGTCGGATCGCGAGCCCGACGTGGGACTCGGGCCCCACGCCCAGTGAAATGAGATGCCGTGCAAGCTGATTGGCGCGCTCGTCCAGCTCCAGGTAGGTGATGTGCTCGTCCTCGAAGACGAGGGCGGTCGAGTACGGACTGCGCAGCACCTGACGGTCGAACAGACTGCTCAGAGTCATGTCGACGGCCCCGGTGTGGAGCTGCCGGTGGACCGGATCCTCGATGAGACGTGCAGTGTCGTTCCACTCGAACAGTACGAGTTCTCGTTCGGCCGGGGACAGAATGTCGATGTCGCCGGTACGAATGTCCGTCGAGCTGCCGATGGTCGCGACGATCCTCAGGAACCGGTCGACGAAACGGTCGATGGTCTCGGGATCGAACAGATCCGTTGCGTACGTGAACGACGCCGACAGGGCGCCGGACTCGTCGACCGGTTCCTGGTCGACGCGAAGCTGCAGATCGAATTTCGCAGTGTCGGTACCGATCTCCTCGAATTCGACGACGAGTTCGGGCAGCTCGAGCACGGCGGTGGCGTTGTTCTGGAATTCGAGGAGCACCTGGAACAGGGGTGAATGATCGGTCGACCTGGCGGGATCGAGTACGTCCACGAGCCGCTCGAACGGAATGTCGGTGTTGTCGAACGCCGCGAGGTCGGAGCTACGAGCGCCGGCGAGCAGTTCGGCGAAGCTGGCCTGTGGCTCGACCTGCGTGCGGAGAACGAGGGTTCCGACGAACATTCCGACGAGATCATCGAGTGCTGCGTCCCCTCGGCCGGCGATCGGGGTGCCGATGGCGATGTCCTGGGTACCGCTCAGGCGCGCGAGGAGCACGGCCAGAGCGGAGTGCACCACCATGAACAGAGTCGACTCGTGTTCGGCAGCAACCGAAGACAGGCGAGCTGCGACATCGGCCGGAATGGTGAACGGTGTGACGCTGCCGCGCATCGACTGACGGGTGGGGCGTGGTCGGTCGAGCGGCATCGGTAGTACGTCGGGAAGGTCGGTCAGCGCGGACTTCCAGAATTCGATCTGGCGTGCTGCCACGGACGTGGGGTCGTTCTCGTCGCCGAGCACGTCGTGCTGCCACAGCGCGAAGTCTGCATACTGCACCGTCAGTGGCGTCCACGCCGGCTGCGAACCCGCGGATCGAGCACTGTAGGCGACCATGACGTCGCGGGCGAGCGGTGCCATCGAGGCGCCGTCGGCAGCGATGTGATGGACCACGATCGAGAGCACGAAGCTCTCCGGGCCGGTGCGGTACAGAACCGCCCGGAAAGGCAGATCGACGGTGACGTCGAATCCCGTTGTGGCGGAGCTACGTACGAGCGCGTCGACGGCATCGGCAGCCACGTCGACGACGCGGAGCGGAAGGTTCGGTCCGGTGACGTTCTCGGGCGGAAGTATCACCTGATTCGGCAGGTCGCCCACTGTGGGGAACACCGTGCGCAGCGACTCGTGTCGAGTCAGCACGTCGCCGACGGCAGCGGACATCGCTTCGACGTCCAGCCGGCCCGACAGGCGAACGAGGAGAGGAATGTTGTACGCAGGCGAGGATGCATCGAACTGATTGATGAACCACATGCGTTGTTGCGCCAGCGACAGCGGAACGGACTCCGGCCGATCGGCGGGAACCAGTGCCGGGCGACGGTGCAGCGATGCGCCCGTCGACTCCGCACGGTCGGCGAGGGTGCGGACCGTCGATGCCTCGAACAGATCGAGAACCCGCAGATCCGTACCCAGAGCTGCGTTGACGCGGGCGATCAAACGTGTTGCGACAAGGGAGTTTCCGCCGAGATCGAAGAAGCTGTCGGTGACGCCGACACGATCGAGTTCCAGTACGTCGCAGAACACGGCAGCCACAGCCGCCTCGTACTCGGTTTCCGGCGACTCCGTGGTGCTCTGGGAACCGAGCTCGGGTTCGGGGAGGGCTTTGCGGTCGAGTTTGCCGGCCGGAGTCAACGGGATCGACTCCAACATCACGAACGCCGAGGGCACCATGTGCGCAGGCAGCACCGACGCCGCATGATCACGCAGCACACCGGCATCGAACGACGCACCGGCCACCGGCAACACATACGACACCAACACCGTCGACCCCGCCGCGGACTCACGCCCGACAGTGACCACGAAATCGACACCCGACACAGCCGCCAACACCGAATCGATCTCACCCAACTCGATGCGGAAACCACGCACCTTCACCTGAAAATCGCTGCGCCCCACATACTCCAACGCACCCGAGGCATTCCACCGCACCACATCACCGGTGCGATACATCCGCGAACCCGCACCACCGAACGGATTGGCCACGAACCGCTCCGCCGACAACCCCGACCGCGCGTGATACCCACGAGCCAACGCCGGACCCGCCAGATACAACTCACCCACCACACCCACGGGCACCGGATTCAACCGCGCATCCAACACCACCTCCGCGAAACCGATCGTCGGCGAACCGATATCGACCGACTCCCCCACCACCAACGCCGACGAAATCGACGAGAAAATCGTCGCCTCCGTCGGACCGTACGCATTGAACATCCGCCGACCCGGCGCCCACCGCGCCACCAACTCCGGAGCACACACATCACCACCGGTGACCACGACCTCCACCGAATCCAACCCCACCGGATCCACCGACGCCAACGCCGCCGGAGTCACGAACGCATGCGTGACCCGCTCCTCGGCGAGCAACGACGCCAACTCCACCCCACCGAACACCATCGCCGGCGCAATCACCATCGTCGCCCCACCCGAGAACGCCAACACGAACTCGAGAATCGACGCATCGAAACTCGGCGACGCGAACGCCAACACCCGAGACGACGGCCCCACACCGAACCGAACCCGCTCCTCGGCAGCCAAGTTCCCCACACCACGATGAGTGACCACCACACCCTTGGGCACACCAGTGGACCCCGAGGTATAGATCAGATACGCCGCATCATCGAGACGCAACACACCCGAACGCTCGGCATCCAACACCGGAGCAGGCGAAGCGAACGCCAGATCCGCCACCACATCGGCATCGTCGAGCACCACCCACGACACCCCACCCACACCCGCAACCGCATCCAGATGCGCACCCAACGTCACACCCACCACAGCACCGGAATCGACCAACATGTGCTCGATCCGATCCACCGGATAATTCGGATCCACCGGCAAGAACGCACCACCGGCCTTCGCCACCGCCCACACCGCCACCACAGACTCCACCGACCGCGACAACGCCAACGCCACGAACGACCCCGGACCCACACCACACGACATCAACACCCGCGCCACACGCGACGATGCCGCATCCAACTCCCCATACGAGAGCACCCGCGAACCCGACACCACCGCAACACCACCGACACCAGCAACACCGACCGCACCAGCCAACAACTCCGGCAACACCACACCCGCAACAGAACGCGGACCACGAACCGGAGCGAGACGCGCACGTTCGGCGGCGGAGAGCAACTCCACGTCACCGACGGCACGCTGTGGGTCACTCGTCAGTGCGTCGACGATGCGCACCAGACGACGACCGATCTGAGCAACACTGCCGGCATCGAACAGTTCTGTGGCGTAATCGATGACGACATGCGGAGATTCGGACTCGTGAACCGTGACGACGAGATCGAAATCTATTCCGTCGCGCGGAAGCGGAGACTCTCCGAAGCGGAGCGCGACCTGGGCGAGGGGGTTGTGCGAGCCGGTTTCGGCCGAGCCGAGTGCTCGGGCTATCTCGGCGAAGGTGGCATCGGCGTGGGCCGACGCATCGACGAACTCTGCCGCGGTGGTGCCGACGAAGTCCGAGAACGACTGACGGCCGTCGGGGCGGGTGCGCAGAACAACCGTCTCGCCGCGGCCGGAGGGCACTGCGATCGAGACGTCGTCCGTGGATGCGAGACGCGAAAGAAGAACGGCCACAGCGGATTCGAGCACGACGAACGGGGTGGTCGAGCTGTCGTCGGCGAGTCGGCTCACGGCATCCCACGCTGCGGACCCCAGGGCGACCTCGTGCGACGCGCGAACATGCCCGATGCGCGAAGGCCGGGGGCGGTCGGTCGGCAGCGCGAGCAGGTCCGGTGCATCGGCCAGTCGATCGACCCAGTGGGCTACGTGCGCCGCAGCGCGACGGCGGCGGCGACCTTCGAGGGCGCTGTCCGGATGAACTTGCAGGACGGGTACGTCCGGCCCGGAGGCGATGAATTCGGTGACCATGTCGACGAAACTGGAGTGATGCGTCGTCAGGTCGTTGTCGTCGTAGCGGTTGGGGTTTGCCCGGAAATCGACGAACGTTCTTGCAGGAGTACCACTCTGGTAAACGTTGACGAGGAGGTCCTCGACCGGGCCGGACGTGACGATGTTGAATTCGCCGACGATCGAGCCGAGCTGAATCTGCTGATGGAACAGCATCATGTTGACCATCGGGCCGGCGAGTTGTTTGTCGCTTCCCGTGGCTGCCAACTCGCGCCGGATGTCTTCGATGCTGAACCTCTGGTGCCGCAACGCGCCCATCAGCTCGAGCTGTACCTGCTGTACGAGTTCACCGACGGTGGCCTTCTCGGAGACGCGCATCGGAATGGGTGCGACGTTGACCAACATTCCGCCGGATCGACGGAGGAGGGCCGTGGTGCGCGCGGACACGGGGATATTGACCAGGACGTCTTCTCGCCCGGTCATGCGCGAGAGGTAACAGCCGAATGCAGCGATGAACACCGCGGCGGCCGTCCCGCCCTTCGTCGAGTCCGACGCTTCGAGTTCGGTGACGACGTCATCGGGCAGTGCGACACTGCGCAGCTTGCTGGCCGCGATGGTACGACCGGGTGTGTTGGACAGCGTGGCACCGTCGTGGATGCCCGCGGCCCTCGATGTCCAGTACTCCTTGTCCGTCTCGAAACGAGTGGACGTCCGGTACTCCTGATCGAGGTCGTACAGTCGCCGAAGTTCGGCTGCCTTGTTCGGCTCGGGTTCGACATTCTCGACCGCTGCGGTATAGAGCGCAGCGGTGCGCTGGACCAGTGTCATGGCACCGTAGCCGTCCAGGGCGACGTGGTGGATCTTGCTGTACCAGAGGTTGCGTTCGTCCTCGACCTGAAGGATCCAGCTGTCGACGAGCGGATCGTTCTCCATGTCGACCGGCTTGACGTAGTTCTCGTCTATCCACGCCAGCGCGGACGCCATCGGATCGTCTTCGCCGCGAAGATCCAGGTAATGCACCGATTGATCTATCCCGTGGTCGACCGTCTGAACCGGCTCCCCGTCGACCTGGGCCAGGCGCAGGTAGGCCGACTGGAACTCGTGCCCGGCGCGGGCCGACGCCTCCTGGAGAACCGCTATGTCGAGTGGTCCGCGCAGATCGACGTATTGGGCGATACAGACAGCGACGTCAGGCGCGAGTTGTTGCGCAAACCACATTCCGCGCTGCGCCGAGGACAGCGGGAAGGAATTGTCGAACCCTGTTCCGGTCGGCGGGACCTGAGAGCCACCGGTGGTCACTGCGCGCATTCACTTGCCTTTCGGCGGGACGGAGGCACCGGCAAAAGCCGACGTCGAACCCGTGGAATCGGAGCCTTCGGCCTGGTGAGAGATCTCCGGCCGCGGCGGCGTCTGCGCGCGATTGAGCAATTCTGGCGTCCGTTCTGGTCTGCGTTCGTATCGGTCCACACACACTCGATGGCGGTTGTGGGGCTGTTTGGATTCGTCGCCTGGAGCTTGTCGGATTGAAACAGGGAAGAACCCCGTTTTCACCGGGCGGGCTGCATCGCGGGAACCTCACGCGAAGTAGAGCCGATCGACGGTGTCCGTGAACTCATGAACACGGTTCCCCCTCCCTGTCAGGCGCTCGATCCGGACGCGGCATCGATGCCGATTGTTCGCTCCCCTGACATCGTGACCGAGGCGGCGTTCGGGGGTACGACGGTGGCCGCATCCTGGACCTCCAACACCTCCAGCGGCTTACAAAGATACAACATCGGCCAAGTTCTTTTGTGCGGTAGTCCTAGTGGGCATCGATTGTTCGGAGAAGCTTGTTACAGGATCGCTTGTGTGCGCCACCCGACCGCCGTTTTTACATCGAACGAATGATAGTGATTCGGACCGTCGATGCGCCGAATACCGACCCGAACGAACTTGACGACTGTTTCATTCCCGAAGCCGTCGACGTCGGACGTCGACGAGCGTCGCGATCAACCCCACTGCCGCGGCCAGAATCAGCGCCAGCTCCGCGCCGAAACCGATGCGCGTTGCCGGTGTGAGCGAGCTCCGCAGTTCGACCGTCGATACCAGTACATCCGGCTCGAACAGCGGGGTTTGTTGCAGGACGTTCCCCTCGGGTCCGACTACGGCACTGACGCCGCTCGTCGCCGCAACCACGACGGTGCGTCCGTGTTCGACGGCTCGCACGCGCGACATCGCCAGCTGTTGATACGTCATTTCCGTATCGCCGAACGTGGCGTTGTTGGTGGGGATCGCGATGAATTGCGCACCCGAACGAACGGACTCGTCGAGGGCTCGATCGAATGCGACTTCGTAGCACGTGGCTATTCCGGCCGCTATTCCTGCAGCGTGTACGACACCGTTTCCATTTCCAGGAACGAAATAACCCGCTCGATCGGCGTATTCCGAAAACAGCCGAAAGAAACTTCGGTACGGCAAGTATTCGCCGAAGGGCTGAATGATCTTCTTGTCGTGCCGCTCCCCTGGTCCGTCGGCACCGTTCCACGCGATGACGGAATTGGTGTTCGTGTTGTTCGCGTTGACCAGGACGGTGCCCACGAGAATCGGGGCACCGACGGCAACCGACGCCTGCGTGATGAGCGTCGCAGCGTCGGAGTTGCGCAGCGGGTCGATATCCGACGCGTTCTCCGGCCACACGACGAGATCCGGCGCGGGTTGTCTGCCCGCGTCGACATCGGCGGCCAACGCCATCGTTTCGCGCACATGGTTGTCCAGTACCGCGCGGCGCTGCGCGTTGAAGTCCAGCCCCAGGCGAGGAACACTGCCCTGAATGGCAGCGATCGTCGCCGTGCGATCGCCGTCCCCGGTGTCGTTCGTGTGCAGAGTCGGGATCAGCGACACCGCAGTGATCGATGCGATCGCCGTGGTCACGACCGGTCCGACGAGCGATCGGGCGGTGACGCGACGCGTGAGTGTCAGCACCAGCGCGGCCAGTCCGGTACCGGTGAGCGCGACCCCGAAACTGAGTAGCGGTGCGCCTCCGATGCTCGCCAACGGAAGCAACCAGCCCTCGGGTTGTCCGAACGCCAGCCGGCCCCATGGAAACCCTCCGAAAGGAACGCTCGACCGAAGCCACTCGGCGGCGCTCCACATCAGGGCCATCGACAGCGGCCACCACGCGCTCCGCGCAACCAGCACGGCCGTCAAACCGAACAGACCGAGGAATACCGATTCGGCTGCGGCCAGCGCGAGCCACGGCACCGGGCCGACGTAGACGCCGATCCACGGGAGCAGAGGAACGAAGAAGGCGAGGCCGGCCACGTAGCCGTATCCGAATCCGCCTTTCAGCGACACCGATCGGCGACCGCCGAACCCCGTCAGAACCAGTGCCAGTACTGCGATGCCGATGGGTGCCAGAAACCAGAGCGTTCGCGGCGGAAAACTGGCGAAGACGAGCGCGCCGGCAACGGCAGCCAGGACGGTCGACAGCGCGGGTCCGTACAGCCGGGTCAGTCGCGCGGTCGAGGGGTTCTCACTGCTCATGAACGACCCGTCCACGGTGCACCGTCATCGAGCAGCGGGGACCGACGGACGACGCCTCGAGGCTGGGCAGCGGTGCCACGCCCGCACGGGGGTCGGTCGACCACCGTTGAACGCTGTCCTTCGGTGCTCGCACGACGAGCTCGTCCACGTCCCACACCGCAAAGGACGCGGGGGCGCCCGGCACCAGTGTTCCGGCCAAACCGTCGCGCACTCCCCCCGCCCGCCATGCACCGCGCGTCGCAGCCGAGAACGCCGCACGCGGCGACACCGAGCTCCCCGGAGTGCGGTGGTTCGCCGCAGCCCGGACCGTCGCCCACGGATCGAGGGACGTCACCGGCGCATCGGAGCCGAACGCCAGCGAGACTCCCGCAGACGCCAGGCGCGCGAACGGGTGGAGTTCGGCAGCGCGCTCGGCACCCAGACGCGCGGCGTAGAGGCCGTCGGCTCCGCCCCACGCCGCGTCGAACGCCGGCTGCATGCTGGCGATGACGCCCCACGACGCCAACAGGTCGGCTTGCTGCGCGGACACCATCGCCACGTGCTCGAGCCGGTGTCCGCACGACGCGACGGCGGGTGTGCCCAGATCGGCGACCACCCGGCCGAATGCAGTGACGGCGGCCGACACCGCGGCGTCGCCGATGACGTGGAAGCCGGCCTGAGTTCCGGCCGTCGTGCAGGCGGCGATGTGTGCAGCTATCGCGTCGACATCTGCGTACGACACCCCGGTTCCGGGACCATCGGCGTACGGCGAGCTCAACCATGCGGTGTGCGACCCGAGGGATCCGTCGACGAAGATATCGCCTGCCAATCCGTGGGCACCGGTCTCTTCGAGCAATTCGCGGGCGCGTTCGGCGGTATCGGCCAGCTCGCCCCAGTAGCCGCGTACTTCGACGCCGTGCTCGGTGTTCATGAGTTCGCGGAAATCGACGATGCCCGACACCACCGGTCCTGCACATTCGTGGACCGCGACGATTCCGTGCGCCGCGGCGTCGTCCAGCGCAGCAGCCCTTGCTCGGCGTCGGGTGTCGGCGGTGAGCAGCGAGCGAGCGGTCTGCCGAGCACGATGGTGCGCGTCTGCGGTCAGTGGAGACTGTTCGGAGTAGCCGGAGGTGGCGTCGGCAGCGGACGCGGCGAACCGCAATCGGGTGGATACGGCGGCCGAGTGCGAGTCGACTCGGGTGAGGTACACCGCTCGTCCGGGAGCAGCCGCATCGAGTTCGGCGGTGGTGGGAGGACGTTGTTCGGACCAGGTGGACTCGTCCCAACCGTGACCCCAGATCAGGTCGTCTTCCGAGGATGCCGCATGTTCTCGCACCATGCGTACGCAGTCCTCGACCGACGTGGACCGGCTCAGGTCCAGGCCGATCAACGACAGTCCGAGGTCGGTCACGTGAACGTGCGTGTCCACGAAGGCCGGAGCGACGAAAGAACCGGCCAGATCGATGACGGGAACGCCGGGATGCAAGGCTCGTCCGGTGCGATCCTCACCGATCCAGCTGATGATTCCGTCGGTCACGGCCATGGCGGTGGCATCGGGAGCCGAAGGACTGTAGATCCGTCCGCCGCAGAACAATTCGGTGGTCACGAGCGACCAGTCTGCCCCTACCGGTGGGACTTGGGGAAATCCCCGGCAGCGGGATCGACGCGGCCCGGGTCGATCACCTCACCCTCGAGAACGAGCGACGGTCCGGTGGTTCGTGGTCCGCGATTCTCGCCGGCCGTACGGTCGTCGAGTACCTCACCGTCGATGACCGTGGGGCGCATGCGCCGAGTGGACGCCGCGACTCGGGGCAGCCACCGCGCGGCCGCCCACAGCACGGCAGGCCGGAGCAGCCAGCGAGTCGGTGGGATCAACAGCAACAGGCCTACCACCGTGGTCACCAGGCCGGGCACGAACATGGCCACCGACCCTGCAGCGAAGAGTGCGCCGTCGGCCACGGCTCCCTCGGCCGAGCGTTCACCCTGCGATGCGCGTCGCAGGCCGTCCAGTACCCGCCGGCCTTGCGAACGGACCAGCAACGAACCGATCAACGATCCAGCGATGAGCAGCACCACGGTCCACAGCACACCGAGTGCACTGCCCACAGCGACCAGGGCTGTGACCTCGACCACGACGTAGAGCACGAACAGAGCGAGCATGACGGTCCTTTCTTCGCTTGGTCCGTACAACGTCCGGCACAGTCGTTTTTCTCCCGATGCGTCCTGTTTGCCGGGAGATTCTCAGGATCCAGGTCTGACGAGGCCGGATTCGTAGGCGAGTACGACGGCTTGCACTCGGTCACGTACTCCCAGCTTGGTCAGTATTCGGCCGATGTGGGTCTTGATGGTCGCCTCGGACAGGTGCAACACCGTCGCGATCTCGGCATTGGACAGCCCGGTTGCCAGGTGCGCCATGACCTCTCGCTCACGCCCGGTCAGGCCGTCCAGTACCGATGGGTCGACGGCCGGCTCGGTGCGCTCGACGAACCGCGACAACAGCCTCTTCGTGACTTTCGGTGATACGACGGCGTCACCCGCAGCCACGCTCCGAATCGCGGATACCAGATCCTCGGGCGGTGTGTCCTTGAGCAGAAATCCACTGGCTCCTGCCCTGAGCGCACCGAGTACGTGCTCGTCGAGATCGAACGTCGTCATGACCAGAACCCTGGTGTCCGATCCCGATTCGGTGATCGCTCGAGTGGCGGAGACCCCGTCGATCCCGGGCATGCGGACGTCCATCAAGACCACGGCGGGCGCCAACCGTGCCACGGCTTCGATGGCACCGGAGCCGTCGGACGCTTCACCGATCACCTCGATGTCGTCCTGGGCTTCGAGCACCATGTTCAGGCCCATTCGCATCAGTTCCTGGTCGTCCACGACGACAACGGTGATCGGCACCGACACAACCTAACGCCTACTCGATCGGCAGTCTCGCCCGCACGAGCCAGGAGCCCTGGGGTGTTCGACCGACCTGCAACGTGCCCTGCAACACCGCGACTCGCTCCCGCATCCCCACCAGTCCGTGTCCTCCGCCACGGGTCGGTGGCGCCGCACTGCCGGTGCCGTTGTCGGAGATCTCGACGGTGACGGTGTCTGCTTCGCGTGCGACCCGCACGACGGCTCGTGGGGCATGGCCGGCGTGCCGAAGAACGTTCGTCAGCGATTCCTGGACGAGTCGGTGTACGCCGAGACTGATCGCCGGACTGATGTCGTCGAGATTGCCCGTCTGTTCCAACTCGACGTTCAGGCCCGCTCGACTCATCATTTCCACGACGCGGGCCAGACCGGCCGTGCCGTACTCGGGCATGTCGTCCGCGTCGGGGGTCGTTCGCAGCAGTGCGACCGTTCTACGCAGTTCGGCCAGCGCCTGCCGGCCCGTCGCCGAGATGTTGGCCACCGCCTGCTCGGCACGTTCGGGGTTGCGCCGGATGGCATACGACGCCCCGTCGGCCTGGACCACCATCACGCTCACCCCGTGGGCGACGACATCGTGCAGCTCGCGCGCGATGCGTGTTCTTTCCATGAGCACGGCCTCCTCGGCGCGGCGATCCCGGTCGTACTCGGCCACGATCAGTCGGGCTTCCATCGCCTCGTCGTATGCGCGTCGGGCACCGAGGAATTCGGCAGCGACCCACGACAGTGCGTACAGCAGAGCGCTGAACAGCAGCGTCGTGAACAACGGCTGGTGGAAGAGCAACAACGAGGACACCGAGTAGGCGGCCACACCGGCGGCGTAGACGGCCCCCTGCGCGCGGCCGACGTAGGCCACCAGGGTGTAGAGCATGATCGGCAACGCCAGTGCGGCCGGATGGCCGTTGGAGGTATCCCCGACCATGGCTCCCCACACGTCGGCGACGAACGTCGACACGAGCGCCGCGGCCGCCACGGACCTGGGGAACCGTCGCCGCCACGCGACGGGAACGGTCAGGACCACCGAGAAGGCCAGAAACAACGGCCCGTTCAGGCCGTCGGCCGAACTCACGAAAACGAGAATCTCGATGACGAAAAGCCCACCGGCGAGCAGTGCGTCGGCCACGAACGGTTGGCCACGGAGCCACAGGCTGAATCGACGCATGTGATTGAGTTTGCCGTATGACTGTCGCGGACTGGGGAATGTTGATGGCCGCCGCGACAGCAGCAGGATGGGTCGACGCCGTGGTCGGCGGAGGCGGTCTCATTCTGTTGCCTGCGATCTTGCTCGTGGCACCGCAACTGACACAGCAGGCAGCCCTCGCGACCAACAAGGCGACCGCAGTCTTCGGAACAGTCGCCGCCGTCGTCACGTTCGCCCGCAAGGTCTCGCTCGACTGGAAGGTGCTCGTTCCTGCCGGCGCGATCGCGGCGACGACCTCGGCGGCGGGCGCTGCCGCGGTGTCGTTGATCGACCGCGACCTCTTCGTGCCGATCATCATGGTCGTGCTGGTCGGCGTTGCGGTACTGGTGACCTGTCGACCGACCATCGGTCGTACCGCGGCACCGTCGCCCCCGACGCATCGCAAAGTTCTGATCGTCATCGGCCTCGCCGCAGCCGGCATCGGGTTCTACGACGGCATTCTCGGACCCGGCACCGGCACCTTCCTCATCATCGTCTTCGCGACGATGCTGGGCACCGAATTCGTCCGCAGCGCCGCGATGGCAAAAGTGATCAACGTCGGCTCCAATGTCGGTGCGCTGACCTACTTCGCATTCACCGGCAGTGTGTACTGGCAACTCGGTGCTGCGATGGCCGCCTGCAATGTCGTCGGTGCGATACTCGGTTCGAGGACGGCGGTCGCCAGGGGCGCAGGCTTCGTCAGGATCGTGTTGCTCGTCGTCGTGATCGGCATGGTCCTACGCCTCGGCTGGCAACAATTCGGCTAGCGTCACAGTCGTGACGACACCATCGGACCGGTCGGTCGACGCCGACTTCCTCGCCCTCCCCCTGCGAGAACTGGCCGACGCGGCCCTGAGCGCGGCGCGTACGGCCGGAGCCTCGCACGCGGACTTCCGGGTGCAGCGGCTGACGACTCAGTCGATTTCACTGCGCGACGGCTCGGTGCAATCCGCCGTCGACGCCGGGGAAATCGGGTTGGCGGTGCGGGTAGTCGTCGACGGCACCTGGGGTTTCGCCTCTCACGCCGAGCTGAGTACCGACGCGGCTGCCACCACGGCGCGGCGTGCGGCCAAGGTGGCGACGGCGTTACGCGTTCTCAACCGCGAACGGGTCGAACTCGCGCCCGAACCGGTGTACTCGGATGCGGTTTGGGTCTCGCAGTACGAGATCGACCCGTTCGACGTTCCCACCACCGACAAAGTGGCGCTGCTGGCCGAGTACTCGGCCAGGTTGTCCGCCTCGGACGGCGTCGACCACGTCACGGCGTCGGTGTTGCAGGTCAAGGAACAGTCGTTCTATGCCGATTCGGCGGGCAGCTCGATCACTCAGCAGCGGGTACGACTACACCCGCAGTTCGAGGCAACTGCCGTGGACCGAGCGGCCGGCGCGTTCGATTCGATGCGGACATTGGCACCGCCGGTCGGACGCGGCTGGGAGTACCTCGGCGAACACAGCACGTGGGACTGGGCGGACGAACTCGCGCGTATCCCGGAGTGGCTGGCCGAGAAGGTCAAGGCCCCGTCGGTGGTGGCAGGTCCGACGGATCTCGTCATCGATCCCTCCAACCTGTGGCTCACCATCCACGAATCCATCGGACACGCAACGGAATACGACCGAGCGATCGGGTACGAGGCCGCCTACGCCGGGACGTCCTTCGCCACACCCGATCAGCTCGGAACCTTGCGTTACGGCTCACCCATCATGCACGTCACCGCAGACCGGACCGAGGTGAACGGTCTCGCCAGTATCGGCTACGACGACGACGGCGTGGCCGCGCAGAAGTGGGATCTGGTTCGCGACGGAACACTCGTCGGCTACCAACTCGATCGGGTCTTCGCCCCGAGGCTCGGACTGGAACGGTCCAACGGGTGCTCCTACGCCGACTCCGCACATCACGTTCCGATCCAACGCATGGCGAACGTGTCGTTGCAGCCCGATCCCGACACCGACCGGTCGACCGAGGAGGTCATCGCCGCGGTCGAGGACGGTATATACGTGGTCGGCGACAAATCGTGGTCGATCGATATGCAGCGGTACAACTTCCAGTTCACCGGACAACGCTTCTACCGGATTCGAAACGGTGTGCTCGACGGCCAGGTGCGCGACGTCGCCTATCAGGCGACGACGACGGATTTCTGGGGTTCGATGGAACTGCTCGGAGGTCGCTCCACCTGGAAACTCGGTGGGGCATTCAACTGCGGCAAGGCCCAACCCGGTCAGGTCGCCGCGGTCAGTCACGGTTGCCCGGTCGCACTGTTCCGCGGGGTCAACGTCCTCAACACCCGATCGGAGGCAGGTCGATGATCGAGCCGCAGCAGGTGATCGAACGTGCGTTGGCGTGTGCGAACGTCGACGACACCGTCGTCCTCGTCACCGACTCCAGCGACGCGACGCTTCGGTGGGCGGGCAATTCGATGACCACGAACGGCGTCTCCACTTCGAGGCAGTGGGTGGTGGTGTCCATCGTCCGGAACGGGGACGTGGCGCGGGTGGGTTCGGTGTCGTCCACCAGTGTCGATCCGAGCGAGATCGCGGACGTCGTGCGTGCCAGTGAAGCAGCGGCCCGCGCCGCCGAGCCTGCGGACGACGCGATGCCGCTGCTGACCCCCGATTCCGAGCCGGACGGCTGGGATCGACACGCGCAGGCCACGTCGATCGACGTGTTCGGTTCGCTGGCAACGGAACTGAACGTCGGATTCGACGGCCGAGACACGTTGTACGGATTCGCCGAGCATCGCGTCGACAACGTGTGGCTCGGAACCTCGACCGGAGTGCGACGCACGTTCACACAGCCGACCGGGTCGATCGAGATCAACGGAAAGCGGTCCGGGGCGAGTGCCTGGGTGGGAAAAGGTACAGCCGATTTCCGCGACGTGTCGGCGGCATCGATGCTCGGAGAATTGTCCACCAGGCTGGGCTGGGCGCAGAACACCGTGGAGCGTCCCGCCGGTCGGTACGACACGGTGTTGCCGCCCTCCGCCGTGGCCGATCTGATGATCTACCTGATGTGGACCATGGAGGGGCGCGGGGCCCAGGAGGGGCGCACCGCACTCTCGCGGGCCGGTGGCACCCGAGTCGGCGAGAAGCTCACCGAGCTGCCGCTGACGCTGCACTCCGACCCGCGCGAGCCCGGTCTCGGGTACGCGCCGTTCGTCGCGGCGGGCTCCTCCAGTGATGCGGTGTCGGTGTTCGACAACGGTCTCGGCATCGACCGGGTCGATTGGATCCGGGACGGCGCGATCGCAGCACTGGCCTATACACGCGCCGGAGCCCGGAAGTTCGAGGTACCCGTTGCCGTCCCCGGGGAGAATCTGATCCTCACCGGCGGCAGCGACACCGGGATCGACGCGATGGTCGCGTCGACCGAGCGCGGGCTGTTACTGACGACACTGTGGTACATCCGAGAGGTCGATCCGACCTCGTTGCTGCTCACGGGTCTCACCCGCGACGGTGTCTACGCCATCGAGGACGGCCGGATCATCGGAGCCGTCAACAACTTCCGGTTCAACGAGAGTCCTCTGGATCTGTTGCGACGTGTCACCGAGGCCGGACGGACCGAGGCGACACTGCCGCGCGAGTGGAAGGACTGGTTCACTCGCACGGCAATGCCGCCGCTGCGCATTCCGGACTTTCACATGTCCTCGGTCAGCGCCGCGCAATAGGGTCTGCGGGGTCGTTCCCGCAGGCCCTGCGTCCGACCGTTACTTGTCGGGTCCGGACAACTCGAGAGCGATGTTGTCGGGGTCGCGGAACTCCACGATGGACAGTCCGGGCCCTGCGTCCTTGATGCCCTCGTGCGCGATGCCGAGCTCATCGAGCGTCTTGACTGCATCCTCGAGCGCGGCACGGGTATCGACGGTGAAGCTGAGGTGGTCCAGCCCACAACGATCTTCGGCGAAGGTGTCGTCGCTCGGCGCGACCGGGCGCAGACCGAGCAAACCCCCGCCGAACTTGTAGATCACGCCGCCGAAGAGGAACCACAGGGCTTTCTTGGTCTCCTCGTCCGCGTCGGGATCCCAGGCGTAGGCCACCTCGAAGCCGAACACCGAGTCGTAGAACGATCGGGATCGGTCGATGTCACTGACGGTGAGTCGGACATGGTTGTAATCGGTCACTGCAATAGGCACGTGGTGCTCCGTTCCGGCAGCAGGGGAAGCCGCCTCATGAAGCATTCGGAACTGCGCATACCAACGATGGTGTCGTCGTGCAGACCGGTTACGCGGGAGTGATCGCGAGCCCGACCGAGCCGCTCTTGCCCCTTCGAAGAACGCTGCCCTTCACGGTGAGCCAGCCCAGGATGCCGTACTTCGACACTATCGCCGCGCGCGCTTTCTCGGTGCCGGCTGCATCGAGGATCTCGGCTGTCGCGTCGACCGCGTCGCCCTGGGGTTTGCCACGCATGTCGCACGGTGCGAGCAGAACCTTCGAGTTACGGCGAATGCGCTTGACCTTCCACGAATCCGACACCGTCCACACGAGCAGACGATCACCGTCGAGCGCACCCCAGAGCGGGGTCGGTACGGCGGTGCCGTCCTTCTTGAACGTCGTCAGCAGTACGTACTTGCCCTTGGCAATGTCCTCGAAGGTGGCAGTCATACCGAGAAGGGTACGTCGCTACTCCCCCTCGAGCTCACCTTCGGTTTCCAGGTACACCTGGCGCAAGCCGTCGAGAACCTGCTTGTCCGGCTCGGCCCACATCTTGCGCTCCGCGGCCTCGAGCAGTCGTTCGGCGATACCGTGCAGTGCCCAGGGATTGGACTGTTGCATGAACTTCTGGTTCTGCTCGTCGAGCACATAGGTCTCGGCCAACTTCTCGTACATCCAGTCCTGCACCACATCGGTGGTGGCGTCGTAACCGAACAGGTAGTCCACGGTCGCCGCCATCTCGAACGCACCCTTGTAGCCGTGCCTGCGCATGGCTTCGAGCCACCGAGGGTTGACGACCCGAGCGCGGAAGACGCGGGCGGTTTCTTCCGAGAGTGTGCGCGTGCGAACCGATTCCGGCCGCGTGCTGTCACCGATGTATGCCTCGGGCGACTTTCCGGTCAGCGCGCGCACGGTCGCGACCATGCCGCCGTGGTACTGGAAGTAGTCGTCGGAATCGGCGATGTCGTGCTCACGTGTATCGGTGTTCTTGGCGGCCACGGCAATACGCTTGTACGCAGTGCGCATGTCGTCCGACGCGGGTACTCCGTCGAGTCCGCGGCCGTAGGCGAAGCCGCCCCAGGTGGTGTACACCTGAGCGAGGTCGTCGTCGCTGCGCCACGTCTTGCTGTCGATCAGCTGAAGCAACCCGGCACCGTACGTTCCTGGCTTCGAACCGAAAATGCGTGTCGTAGAACGTCGTTCGTCACCGTGTTCGGCCAGATCGGCCTGCGCGTGTGCACGGACGTAGTTCCGATCCGCAGGCTCGTCCAACGCAGCCACCATCCGAACCGCGTCGTCGAGAAGGGCGAGCACGTGCGGGAACGCGTCACGGAAGAATCCACTGATCCGTACCGTCACATCGATGCGAGGGCGGTCGAGCTCGTCGAGGTCGATCACCTCGAGGCGCGTCACCCGGCGCGAGGCCTCGTCCCACACCGGGGAGACTCCGAGCAGAGCGAACACCTCGGCGATGTCGTCGCCCGAAGTCCGCATGGCCGAGGTGCCCCACACCGAGAGACCGACCGACTTCGGCCACTCGCCGTGATCCTGGCGGTAGCGAGCGAGCAGGGATTCTGCCATCGCCTGACCGGTCTCCCACGCCAGTTTCGACGGCACGGCCTTCGGGTCGACCGAGTAGAAATTGCGGCCGGTAGGAAGCACGTTGATCAGGCCGCGCAGCGGTGAACCGCTCGGACCCGCCGCGATGAACCCGCCGTCGAGAGCGTGCAACACCTGCTCGATCTCGCGGGAAGTTCCGCGTAGACGCGGTACCACCTCGGCGGCGGCGAACCTCATAATCTCTGCGACCACGTCACCGTGTTCGCCCGCAACCCGCTCGGCCTCGGCCGGATTCCACTGCGTCGCTTGCATTGCCGCGACCAATCCGTGCGCGACGGCCTCGATGCTGTCGACGCGCGTGCGTTCCTCGTCGCCGTCCTCGCTGAGCCCGAGAGCTTCGCGTAGACCGGGCACCGTCTGCTCGCCGCCCCACATCTGCCGAGCGCGCAGCATCGCCAGCACCAACTCGACCTCGGCATCGCCTACGGGCTCCTGGCCCAGGATGTGCAGCCCGTCGCGGATCTGCACGTCCTTGATCTCGCACAGCCATCCGTCGACGTGCAGCAGCATGTCGTCGAACACTTCCTCGTCGGGACGCTCGTCGAGTCCGAGGTCCTTGTGCATCTGTGCCGCGGTCATCAGCGTCCAGATCTGCTGGCGAATGGCCGGCAGCTTGGCCGGATCGAGAGCCGAGATGTTCGCGTGTTCGTCCAGCAGCTGTTCGAGCCGAGAGATGTCTCCGTAGCTCTCCGCTCTCGCCATCGGCGGGATGAGGTGATCGACGAGAGTGGCGTGGGCTCGCCGCTTGGCCTGTGTGCCCTCCCCCGGATCGTTGACCAGGAAGGGATAGATCAGCGGCAAGTCGCCCAGCGCTGCGTCGGTGCCGCAGGAGGCGGACATGCCGAGGGTCTTGCCGGGGAGCCATTCCAGGTTTCCGTGCTTACCGAGATGAACCATCGCGTCGGCCCCGAAGCCGCCGTCCTCGCGGGCTGCAGAGATCCACCGGTAGGCGGCCAAATAGTGATGGCTCGGCGGCAGATCCGGGTCGTGATAGATCGCAACGGGCTTCTCACCGAATCCGCGCGGCGGCTGAACCATGATGACCACATTGCCGAATTGCATTGCTGCGATGACGATCTCACCGTCGGGATCAGCGGAACGATCGACGTAGAGATCACCCGGTGCCGGTCCCCAATGTTCGATCACACCCTCGCGAAGGTCGTCGGGAAGCTGCTCGAACCAGGTGCGGTACCGGGCCGCCGAAATGCGAATGGGATTGCCCTCGAGCTGGGCGTCGGTGAGCCAGTTGGGGTCCTGACCGCCACGGGCGATCAAGGCGTGGATCAGTGCGTCGCCGTCTCGGGCCGCCAGACCGGGCACCGAATCCGGGCCCTCGAGCGGTCCGAGGTCGTAACCGGCCTCACGCATGTCCGACATCAACGCGATCGCGCTGGCGGGAGTGTCGAGGCCGACGGCATTGCCGATGCGGGCATGTTTGGTGGGATACGCCGAGAACATCAGGGCGATTCGGCGGTCGGCGGCCGGGATGTGTCGGAGCCGCGCATGGCGGACGGCGATGCCGGCGACGCGTGCTGCTCGCTCG
Organism: Rhodococcus sp. JG-3; assembly: GCF_000482405.1. Lineage (NCBI taxonomy): Bacteria > Bacillati > Actinomycetota > Actinomycetes > Mycobacteriales > Nocardiaceae > Rhodococcus > Rhodococcus sp. JG-3. The sequence goes on along the minus strand of NZ_KI519398.1, from coordinate 3,370,975 downwards.
TGGTCCGGAACGTACGTGGTCAGGCCGTCGTCGTCGATCTCCTTGAACGAGAACGGAACCGTGATGAGGCGGCCGTCGAATTCCGGGACAGCGACCTGCGTGGCCACGTCGAGGGGCGAGAGTCCGTCGTCGTTCTCGGACCACGTCGCGCGGGAACTCGTCAGGCACAGACCCTGCAGGATCGGAACGTCGAGGGCGGCGAGCTCGGCGACATCCCAGGCTTCGTCGTCGCCGCCTGCCGAAGCGCCGGCGGGTTTGGTGCCGCCCGCAGCCAGCACGGTCACGATCAAGGCATCCGCCGACTTCAGCGTCTCCAGCAGGTCGGCTTCCGCCGTACGCAGTGACGCACAGTAGATGGGCAGTGCGTTCGCCCCGGCGTTCTCGACTGCGGCGGCGAGGGCATCGATGTAGGTGGTATTTCCGGCGAGATGCTGAGCGCGGTAGTACAGAATCGCCACCGTCGGGCCGTCGGAGTGCTGGTCGGAGTTCCGCTCGAGGTGGCCCCACGTCGGCAGGTGTCGAGGGGCATCGAAACCGTGACCGGTGAGGAGCACCGTGTCGGACAGAAAGTTGTACAGCTGCCGCAAATTGCCCGAGCCGCCCTCGGCCAGATAGTTGTGCGCTTGGGCGGCGACGTTGGCGGGCACCGTGGAGATCTCCATCAGATCCGCATCCGGGGCCTGTTCGCCGCCCAGCACGACCACGGGCAAACCGGTGGCCAGGACGGCCTCGATTCCCGACTCCCACGAGCGACGCGATCCGAGAATGCGGACGATGATCAGCTCGGCCGATTCGGCCATCGACGGGATGTCTTCCGCCAGCAGGCGGGACGGGTTGCCCCACGTGAAATCGGCCCCACTGGCGCGGGCACTGAGCAGATCGGTGTCCGATGTGGACAGCAACAGAAACACGGGTAACGCCCTCCTCGGGGTTTCGCGCCCCTGGATCGGTGAATCGTCCTAGCTCGTCGGTGAGAGGGTCCGACTCCCGCCCCGTCCCGAAGGCACGATCCTCGAGAACAGGTCCCGAGAACCATTCCCGACGAGCTGTTCTCGACGAACTACAGGGCGGTCACGGTGGCGCGACCGTACCGGGATTTCACCGGTTTCCTCTCGGCCGGAGCCGTGAACATCGAATGCTACCGGTGCCGGGACGAGATCGGGCCACCCGTCGCACTTGTAGCCTGGTGAACATGAGTTCGCCCAGTAGGTCCGTGCCCGACGGCTGCCCCGGAGCTCTGTCGACGCACCGCGCGGCGGACGGTCCGTTGGCCAGAATCCGGCTCCCGGGCGGCCTCGTGCTGCCGGAGCAGATGCAGGTCCTGGCCGAGGCCGCGGCCGAGCTCGGCGACGGCTCGCTCGAACTCACGTCGAGGGGCAACATTCAGGTTCGTGCGGTCTCGGACCCGGACGAGCTCGCGAACAGGTTGGCCGCCGCCGGGTTGCTGCCGTCTCCGACGCACGAGCGCGTGCGCAACATTCTCGCCTCGCCGCTGTCGGGCCGGGTCGGCGGACTCAACGACGTCCGCAGTCTCGTCGGCGAGCTCGACGCTGCCGTGTGCGCTCGCCCCGAGCTCGCCGGACTGCCAGGCCGGACATTGTTCGCCCTGGACGACGGCCGTGGGGATCTGTGCGGACTCGAACCCGACTTCGGGGTGTACGCCCAGGCCGACGGGTCGTTCGCAGTGCTGTTGGCAGGACGCGACAGCGGTGTACGCGTCGACCGCGAGCACGTGGTCTCGACTCTGCTCGACTGCGCGGATGCCTTCGTCCGGTTGCGCCACAAGGAATGGCGACTGGCGGAACTGGACGGCGGTGCCGCGCGCATCGTCGACGTGCTCGGGTTGCAGGCCGGACCGGTACTGGCCATGCCTGCGCCGGTCGAGGTGCCACCGATCGGCTGGCTCGATCAGGACGATGGCCACGTTGCCCTCGGCGCAGGTCTGGCCAACGGCGTCCTCGGCGCGCGGTTGGCCGAATTCCTCGCTGCCGTCGATCGTCCGCTGATCGTGACGCCGTGGCGATCGCTGATCGTGGGTGATCTGGACGAGGAACCGGCCGAACAGGTCGTTCGAGTTCTCGCACCCATGGGCCTGATCTTCGACGCCGCGTCACCGTGGATCCGAGTCAGTGCCTGCACCGGATCGCCCGGTTGCGAGAAGTCCCTCGCCGACGTCCGAGCCGACCTAGCGGCCGCGGTCGATGCGCGGATGACGCCACGGGACGAGCGGCAGCATTGGTCCGGTTGCGAGCGTCGATGCGGCCGACCCAAAGGCGAGGTGACCGACGTCATTGCGACGGGAATCGGCTACCAGGTGTCCTGAGCACCTGGAGACCGGCTTCCGGCTGAGGGGTCCCTCTCCCCTATCGTGACACGCATGCACGACTACATCCGTGACGGCGCGGAGATCTACCGCCAGTCTTTCGCAACCATCCGCGCCGAAGCGGATCTGTCTCGGTTCACCCCGGACGTCGCCCAGGTCGTCGTGCGCATGATTCACGCTGTCGGTGAGATCGACCTGACCGAGACGATCGGCTTCACGCCCGACGTGGTGGAGTCCGCCCGAACTGCCCTGCGCGCAGGGGCACCCGTGTTGTGCGACGCCAATATGGTTGCCGCCGGTATCACTCGTCGCCGTCTGCCGGCCGACAACGAGGTGCTGTGCACCCTGTCCGATCCTCGGGTGCCGGATTTGGCTCGGAGTATGGGCACCACGAGAACCGCTGCCGCGCTGGAGTTGTGGGGTGACAAGCTGGGCGGTGCCGTCGTCGCGATCGGAAACGCGCCGACCGCCCTGTTCCACCTCATGGAAATGCTCGCGGCCGGAGCTCCGAAGCCCGCAGCCATCGTCGGCGGCCCGGTCGGATTCATCGGCGCTGCGGAGTCGAAGGAAGACCTGATAGCCGCCGACCTCGGCGTGGAATATCTGGTCGTCCGGGGCAGACGCGGTGGCAGCCCCATCACCGTCGCCGCGGTCAATGCCATTGCGAGCGAACAAGAATGAGCTCCAGCGGAAAGTTGTGGGGAGTGGGCGTCGGCCCGGGCGACCCGGAGTTGTTGACCGTCAAGGCCGCTCGCGTGATCGGCGAGGCCGATGTCGTCGCGTTCCACAGTGCTCGGCACGGTCGCAGCATCTCGCGCGCCCTCGCGGCCGGTTACATGCGCGACGGGCAGATCGAGGAACACCTGGTGTATCCGGTGACCACCGAGGCGACGGCTCATCCCGGTGGGTATCAGGGGGCCATCGACGAGTTCTACGAGTCCGCTGCCGCACGGCTCGCCGCTCATCTCGACGCCGGCCGATCGGTTGTGCTTCTGGCCGAGGGCGATCCACTGTTCTACAGCTCGTACATGCACATGCACAAACGCCTGGCACACCGGTTCGAGGTCGAGGTGGTTCCCGGCGTGACCTCGGTGAGTGCTGCATCGGCCGCCCTGGCGACTCCATTGGTGGAGCGCGACGAGGTTTTCACCGTCCTCCCCGGCACCTTGCCGGTGAACGAACTCACTCGCCGACTCCGCGGCACCGACGCCGCGGTCATCATGAAACTCGGTCGAACCTATCCGACCGTGCTCGATGCATTGGAACGATCCGGCAGGCTCGACGAAGCGCGGTACGTCGAGCGGGCCAGTACAGCCGAGCAACGCGTCCTCGATGCAGCCGACGCGGACAACGTGCCGTACTTCTCGATGATCGTCGTGCCGAGTCCGTCGAATCGAACCGACATGCCCACCAGCACCGGCGAAGTGGTCGTCGTCGGTCTCGGTCCGGGCGACGACGTGTGGACGACGGACGAAGTGCGAGCCGAACTCGCGGCGGCGACCGATCTGGTCGGATACATCACTTACATCGATCGAGTTCCTCAGCGACCCGGCCAGATTCGGCATGCAAGCGACAACAAGGTCGAATCCGAGCGCGCGGCATTCGCCCTCGACCTCGCCAAACAGGGTCGCCGCGTCGCTGTGGTGTCCTCGGGTGATCCGGGCGTGTTCGCGATGGCGACAGCGGTCATCGAGGTTGCAGCAGAACAGCAGTGGAGTTCGGTACCGGTACGCGTGGTCCCGGGAATGACGGCAGCCAATGCTGTTGCCAGCCGCGTCGGCGCGCCGCTCGGACACGACTACGCCGTCATCTCCCTCTCCGATCGACTCAAGCCCTGGGACGTGGTGGCCCGACGACTCTCGGCAGTGGCCGAAGCCGACATGGCGATCGCGATCTACAACCCGGCGTCGAAGACCCGCACCTGGCAGGTCGCGGCCATGAAAGATGTTCTGCTCGAACATCGTTCATCGGAGACGCCGGTGGTGATCGGGCGGGCGGTAGGCAGTGCGCAGGAATCGGTGCGCACCGTGACCCTCGGCGAACTCGATCCCGAGTCGATCGACATGCGGTGCCTGCTCATCATCGGCTCCTCGATGACGATGGTGGTGGAGACCGGAAGCGGTCCGAAAGTGTTCACGTCGCGGCGCTACCCGTCAGGGAGTGACGCGTAGGCGTTCGATCAACCACCGAGCGGCGGCATCGACCTCGTCGACCGTCAATGCCGAGATGTCGACGGTGGGTCGCGAGATCATCAGAACGGGAATCGAGGCCGATCGCGCCGCGTCGAGCTTGGCGCGGGTCATCGTGCCGCCGCTGTTCTTGGTGATCAGCAGGTCTATTCGGTTGTCGGCGAGCATTGCCGACTCGTGCGCGAGGTCGAACGGCCCGCGGCCGAGCTCGAGGGTGGCGCGAGGGGGAACGGCACCGGTCGGTGGATCTATCGAACGAATCAGGAACCACGCATCGGCGACTCCGGCGAAATGGTGAACGCCTTGCCTGCCGATGGTGAGGAACACCCGACTACCCGGTTCTATCGATGCGGCCGCCTCGGGTAGGGATGCCACGGTGGTCCACTGGTCGTCCGCCGACGCGATCCACGGTGGCCGGGTCAGCACGAGATGAGCGACACCGGTTGTCCGAGCAGCGTAGTCGGCATGCGCGGTGATGGTGGCGGCAAACGGGTGCGTCGCGTCGACCAGTGCATCGACGGCGTTGTCTCGAATCCACCGTGCCAATGCGTCGGCACCGCCGAAACCGCCGATCCTGGTATGGCCCGACACCGGCGCCGGCTCGGCGACGCGCCCGGCCAGCGAGGTGATCAACTCGATCCCGGGCACGCCCGCCACGGCGGCGGCGAGTTGCCTGGATTCGGACGTGCCGCCCAGGAGTAGGACCTTCACTGCTCGTCCGCATCCGCCCCGTCGGGCGCACCCCAGGGTTTCGTCACGCACCACTGGGTGACCGGCAGTTGTGGTCGCCAGGTGGTGAAGGACCCCAACGGCTCACCCCGGTAGATCTGGAACCGGCGCAGCCTACCGCCGTATCGTGCAGCTGCCGAGAGCAGCAGTGAATCCGATTCTGCGGTCACCGAATTGGCGACCAATCGGCCACCGGGACGCACGGCCGCCCAGCACCGCTCGATCATGCCCGGCTCGGTCGCCCCGCCGCCGACGAACACCGCGTCCGGAACGCCTGCACTGCCGGGGACCTCTTCGAAAGCCCCGGGCGCAGTGCCGAGCACGGCCAGCCCGGGCACCCCGAGCCGTTGTGCGTTGGTCGTGATCTGGTGTCGACGATCCCCGGACGACTCGAATGTCACTGCGCGACACGATGGATCGGTGCGCATCCATTCGATGGCGATCGTCCCCGAGCCTCCGCCGACGTCCCACAGGACCTCGCCGGCTCCGGGCGCCAACGCGCACAGCGTCAGTGCGCGCACTTCCTGCTTGGTCATCTGACCGTCGCCGGTGTACTGCGAATCGGGCAGGCCCGGAACGCGAGTGAGTCTGGTGGCGCCGCGATCTCGAACGCATTCGAGCGCGACAACGTTGAGCGGGTCGGCGTCGGCGAACGTCGAGTCCGTCGCCGTCCCCCGGGTGACGCGTTCGGCCGGGCCGCCGAGTTGTTCGAGCACGCTCACCGTACTGGCACCGAAACCGTTGTCACGCAAGAGCGCACACACGTCACTCGGTGTCGAGCTGCCTCGGCTCAGTACGAGAAGTCGACGACCGTGGCCGAGTTCCGGGAGGACGGTCTCGACCGGGCTGTTCACCAGCGACACCGTCGTGGTGTGCGCGAGCGACCAGCCCAGACGCGCACAGGCAAGCGAAACCGACGACGGTGCGGGATACACCCTCAGACGTTCGGCGCCGAATTCGCGAGCCAGGCTCACACCGATACCGTGAAACATCGGGTCGCCACTGGCCAGCACACACACGGTCCGGCCGTCACAGGAGTCGATCATCGGCCGCAGGCTCGGCAGCAACGGACTGGGCCACGCCCGAGCGTCGGCGCACCTGTCCCCCACGCCGGCGAGCTGCCTCGCCGACCCGAAGACGACATCTGCCTGCTCGACCACGACACGTGCGACAGCAGACAGTCCGTCCCAACCGTCCGCGCCGATTCCCACCACTGCGATGGGATGATGGTTGGGCTCCGCCATCAGCGCGGCATCCTGCGCCACAGCCATTGCGGAAGCAGTCGCATCGCGAAGAACACCGGGCGAAGAGTGCCGGGGATCCACACCGTCGACTTCCGGCTGCGCAGCGCAGCCACCACCGCGGCAGCCACCTGATGGGGTGTGCTGGACATCGGTGCCGGGTCCATGCCCTCGGTCATCGAACCGATGACGAACCCTGGGCGCGCGAGCAACAGATGAACGCCGCTGCCGTGCAGGGAATCGCTCAGTCCGCTGGCGAAACCGTCCAGACCCGCTTTGGCCGAGCCGTAGACGTAGTTGGCCCGCCTGACCCGGACACCCGCGACGGACGAGAAGACCACCAGATCGCCGCTCTTCTGCGCCCGCAGTACCTTCGCGGCGTGGGTGAGGACGGAAGCCTGGGCCAGGAAGTCGGTCGTGATCACCTCCAGCGCATGCCCGGCGTCGTCCTCGGCGCGCGTCTGATCCCCCAGAATCCCGAACGCCAACACCACGATCCCGATGGGCCCGTGCCGTTCCACGACGGAGCGCAGGATTTCCTCGTGGGTGTCCATGGCGTTCGCGTCGAACTCGACCGCATAGACGGTCGTCGCGCCTGCCTGCAGCACACGTGACCTTTGCGTCGCCAGGTCGGAACTGCGTCGAGCGGCCAGTACGACCGTTCGTCCCGGTGCCAGCCGAGTGGCGACCTCGAGACCGATCTCGCTTCGGCCGCCGAGCAACAACAACGTTCCCGAGGCGGGTTCAGATCGTCTGCTCACGCCGAACAGTCTCTCCGATCGAGCCCCGCTCGTGGCAGTCGGGGCACGTCACTACAGTCGAGTCATGGCCGCTACCCCCGCTGACGCGACTGCCCTCACCGACGAGGCGATCGAATTCCTCACCGAACGGCACCTCGCCACGCTGACGACGTTGCGTCCGGACGGCACGCCCCATGTCGTCGCCGTCGGGTTCACCTACGACGCGGACGCGCACGTCGCCCGTGTCATCACCAACAACGTGTCGCAGAAGGCGATCAACGCCGGCCGCGGTGCCTACGCCGCCGTCACCCAGATCGACGGTGCCCGCTGGCTGACGTTGGAGGGTCCGGCCACCGTTCATGACGACCACGAGTCGGTCGCCGATGCGGAGAACCGCTATGCCCGACGCTATCGAGTGCCGCGGGAGAATCCGACCCGCGTCGTCGTCGAGATAGCGGTGCGGCGGGTACTGGGCAGCCGCTCGCTGCTGCGACGCTAGTCGTCCGTCGGCCAGGGTAGAACGGTCAGGTTCGGCCATTCGGTGGTCCACCGCGCGGCCTTCGCCTCGTAGACGTGCCGCATCGGCAATCGCGGATTCGGCCGGACGATCCCGGCGAACAGGTCGTCGAAGCCGTGTGGGGCATAAACGCGGTCCATACCGTGGGAGTCCACGGTGATCCCGAAACAGCACGTGGTCGACACGAAGTGGTCGATGGCATCCTCGGAGCTTCGGTACGGAGCCAACGTCGCTCCGAAATGCTGCTCGTACCACAGGTGTACACGCGCTTGATTACGCACTTCGACATCGACCCCGAGGTCGGCGAACACGTCGGCCGCGGTCTCGATCACGTCGTTCTCGGCGGCGTACGACAGATCCGTGTCGTCGAAGTAGAAGAAGTCGTAGTCGCGAATTCCGGCCCCGAGATCTCGGTCGGCGAGGTGATTCCACACGGTTTGGAACAGACCGCCCGCCGTCAGGTACCAATTCGAAAGCCCGAGCTGCGGCGCACGCCGAAGTACCTCGGCCACAATCGGATTCGTCCTGACGACGGAGACGAACTCGGCTCGGCGGCCGTCGGTCACACCGGCAGCACGGCGAGACCGTGGGGGCGGAGGTTGACCGATTCGCACCCGTCCGCCGTCACGACGACGATGTCCTCGATCCTGGCACCCCACTGCCCACGGAAATAGATGCCCGGTTCGATGCTGAACGCCATTCCCTCGGTGAGAGTGATGTCGTTGCCCGCCACGATGTACGGCTCCTCGTGCACCGACAGGCCGATACCGTGTCCGGTGCGGTGCAGGAACGCCTCTCCCAGACCTGCTTCGACCAACACCTCGCGTGCGGCTGCGTCGATGGACTCCGCGCTGACTCCCGGCGACACAGCGTCGACTGCTGCCTGCTGAGCTCGCTCCAGTACCGCGTACCGGGTAGCGACCTCGGCCGAAGGCTCGCCGAGACTGTAGGTGCGAGTGGAGTCCGAGTTGTATCCCGGCGCAACGGGTCCACCGATGTCGACGACGACCACGTCGCCGGCCTCGACGACACGATCGGAGACCTCGTGGTGCGGATCGGCACCGTGCGGACCGGAGCCGACGATGATGAATTCCGGTGCGGTATGGCCTTCCTCGACGATCGCCGTCGCGATGTCTGCCGCGATCTGGGCTTCGGTTCGGCCCACTCGGAGCCACTCGCCCATCCGGGCGTGAACCCGGTCGATGGCATGACCGGCTCGACGCAGAGCATCGATCTCGGCGTCGTCCTTGATCATCCGCAGCTGGCGCAGAACGTCTGTCGCCAGTACCGGCACGGTCCCGAAAATCATTGCCAGCGGCACGAAGTGCAGGGCGGGCATTACGTCGGCGACAGCGGTCTTGCTGCCGGCCGGCACGGCCGCAGCCACGAGCGCGTACGGATCGACGCCGTCCACCCAATCGACGAGCGTCAGTGACAGGTCCTCGGCGGCGGAGTCACCCAGCGCGGCGAGTTCGAGCCGCGGCACGACGATGCTGGGAGTGCTGCCGTCGGCCGGCACCACCAACGCGATGAGACGCTCGAACGAGCTGGCCGTGGACCCGATCAGATACTGCAGATCCGGGCCCGGAGTGATCAGCAGGGCGTCCAAGCCTGCGTCCGACGTCAGGCGGGCCGCGCGCGCGAGTCTGGAGGCGTAGACATCGCTGGGAAAACGAGAAGAATCGACACTCATACCTCCAGGCTAGTGCCGTACGGCAAGATGAGCCCCATGACCACCCCCGGAAAGTCGCCGTTGCTGCTCCTCGACGGCGCGAGCCTGTGGTTCAGGGCCTACTACGCTCTGCCCGAGTCGATTACGGCGCCCGACGGCCGTCCCGTCAATGCCGTGCGAGGTTTCCTCGACATGATCTCGGCCCTGATCACGCGAACCGAACCGAGCCGATTGGCTGTATGCCTCGACCTCGACTGGCGTCCACAGTTCCGAGTGGACCTCGTTCCCTCGTACAAGGCTCACCGGGTTGCCGACGCCGCGCCGGATGTGGCCGAGAGCGAAGAGGTTCCCGAGACCCTGACGCCACAGGTGGACATGATCATGGACGTTCTGGCGGCGTTGGGAATTGCCACCGCGGGGGCCGACGGCCTCGAGGCCGACGACGTGCTCGGAACCTTGGCTGCACAGGAACGACGCGATCCCGTCGTCGTGGTCAGCGGCGACCGAGATCTGTTGCAGGTGGCGGCGGACGAACCGAACGAGGTACGGGTGCTGTACGTGGGTCGAGGCTTGGCCAAGGCCGAACTCTTCGGCCCGGTCGAAGTGGCCGAGCGGTACGGCGTCCCGTTGCACCGCGCGGGAGCGGCCTACGCGGAATTGGCGCTTCTGCGCGGTGACGCGTCGGACGGGCTACCGGGTGTCAAGGGTGTCGGCGAGAAGACGGCCTCCACACTCATGCTGCAGTACGAGTCCGTCGCGGCCCTGCGTGCAGCGGCACTAGATCCGGAGTCGGACATGGCCAAGGGAATTCGGGCGAAGCTGGCCAACGCCAGCGACTACCTCGATGCGGCACTGCCGGTGGTGCGGGTCGTCACCGATGCCGACGTCGTTCTGTCGAGGTCGGACGAGATTCCGGCGGAACCGGCAGATCTCGAGGCACTCGACAAGCTCGCGGAGACCCTGGGAATCAGAAACGCCGTGGACCGCCTCGTCTCGGCGATGGCGGCCACGGCGTCGCAGAATTGACCGGGGCTATTTCGGGAGTGAGACCTCGTAGTCGGCGTCGTCGTTGAGGAACGTCAACGTCACCTTCTTGAACGCCCCGTCGACCGTCAGCGTGCAATCGACGCTGGTGCCGGCCTTGACTTCGATGTTCTGCGGGCACGACACCCCTGAGACGTTCGTGGCACCGTAGGACTCGGTCAACACCGTGCGAATACCGTCCTGAGCGGCCGTCGTATCGAGGGTGGTCGTGCGCCCGAACGCGAAGTACAGCACTGCCGCGACCACGGCCACGACGGCGATGACGGAGCCCGCGATGATCAGCGGCTTCTTGGACTGTGTGCCACTGCGACCGGGACCTGGCTGCTGGCCCGGGTACTGCCCGGGGTACTGGCCCGGATACTGCTGTCCGGGATAGTGCTGACCGGGATACTGCTGATTCGGATTCTGCCCGCCCGCGAAGGGAGGCTGCTGACCGTACTGGCCGGCACCGTACTGCCCACTGCCGCCGAATTGTTGTGGTGCGTAGGGGTTTTGGTAGGCGGCGTCACCGGCAGGCTGCTGTCCGGCCCCCGGATACGGTGCCCCGTACGGCTGTCCCGCCGGGTATTGCGCGGTCGGGTTCTGTGCGGTGGGATTCTGTGCGGTCGGATTCTGCGGGTTGTAGCCCTGCGGGTACTGCCCCTGCGGACCCTGAACCTGAGGATTCTGACCCTGCTGCGGGTAGGGCCCGGCCGGATACGCGCCCTGGGGGTATTGCCCCTGGGGAGTTTGCCCCTGGGGAGACTGGCCGTACGCGCCTCCGGAAGGTTCGCCGTACTGCGTGGTCGGGGTGCCGGTGGGCGGCGCGTACTGTCCCCACGCCGACGGAGTCGGAGTCTGCGATTCGGATGTCGCCGCAGCGTCGCCGGTGGAAGCTTCCTGCCCGTCCTTCGCGGCACCGTCCTGGTCCGGCGTTCGTGACCAACTGTTGTCGGGGTCGGTCGGACCGTATGGGCCGCTCATCTCGCCTCCACTGAAATCTCGAATCCGTCGGGGGTACAGTATCCCGCTTGTCGCTGCGTCCGCTGTACCGACCCGGCAGTCCGGTTTCGGCCCGTCACGCAGCATCGGTCACGCGGCATCGACGGCCACCACTCCTTGTCGCAGCGCGGCGACGGCACGGGCGGCGGTTCGCGACAGCTCGGGTTCGGGAGCGGCGAGCCGGACCTGGTCGAGCAGGTCGATGACCTGCCGACACCAACGGACGAAGTCGCCACCGGACAGCGCCTTGCCGTTGTCGCCTGCCGCGACCAGTGCGTCGACGAGCGAATGGTCGGAAGCCCACTTGTAGATCGCTTTGACGAAGCCCATGTCCGGCTCTCTGGTCGGTGGCAGTTTGTGCCGAACCTCGTCGGCCCGCAGCTCGTGCCACACCCGCACGGTCTCGGTCAACGCGTGCCTGATGGGTCCGGTCGGGCCGTGTGGGGTGATGTCTCCCTCGGAGCGGGACTCGTAGACCACGGCCGAGACCACTGCGGCCAACTCTGCGGCCGACAAGCCCTGCCACAGTCCGCCGCGGAGGCATTCCGCGACCAGAAGATCGGATTCGGAATAGATCCGGCTCAATCGCGCACCGTCGTCGGTCACCTTGGGATCCTTGCCCGGGGTCACGTAACCGCGGTCCGCCAGCAAAGCCAGAATGCGGTCGAACGTTCGGGCCAGCGAGTTCGTCGTGGCCGACACCTTCTGCCGCATCGACTCGGTCTCCCGGGCCAGCCGGTTGTAGCGTTCGCCGGTTCGAGAGAGTTCCTCGCGATCCGGCCGGCTGTGCACCGGATGCGAGCGGATGGCCCGCCGCAGGGTTGCCAACTCCTTGTCGTCGGCGGCGGTCGACTTTCGTCCCACTCGATCGGAGGGCTGGGATATGCCGCGGGTGACCAATGCCGCCGCCAGATCCCGACGGGTCTTGGCGGTGCGGTGATCGACGAACCGTGGCAATCGCATGGAGCCGAGAGGCGTTGCCGGCGTTGGGAAATCGGCAGCGGACAGACGGCCGGCCCATTTGTCCTCGGTCAGCACGAGCGGCCGCGGATCGCCGCGATCGTCGTCCGGTTCGAGTACCACTGCCAGTCCGCTGCGCCGTCCGGACGGCACCGAGATCACGTCGCCGCGGCGCAACGCACGCAACGAGTCGACGGCTTTGTCCCGCCGATCGGACCTGTTCTGACGCTCGAGGGTCTTCTCTCGATCCTTCAGACGCTCGCGCAGTCGCGCGTACTCGAAGTACTCCCCGTCGGGGCCACCGAGCGTTGCGCCGAGCGCCTCCAACGTCTTCATGTTCTTCTCGATACCGCGGACCATGCCGACGACGGACCGGTCGGCCTGGAACTGAGCGAAGGACCGTTCGAGCAACTGCCGTGAATCCGCTGCCCCGAACTGTTCGATCAGATTGATCGACATGTTGTAGGCGGGCGCGAAGGAGCTCCGGAGGGGAAACGTTCGCGTCGACGCGAGTCCGGCCACCTCGGTCGGTTCGGTACCGGGCTGCCACAGCACCACCGCGTGACCCTCGACGTCGATTCCGCGTCGCCCGGCCCGGCCGGTCAGCTGGGTGTACTCCCCCGGTGTCAGCTCCGCGTGCGTCTCACCGTTGAACTTGACCAGCTTTTCGAGCACCACGGTTCGGGCAGGCATATTGATTCCGAGAGCCAGAGTTTCGGTGGCGAACACCGCTCTGACCAATCCCTTGACGAACAGCTCCTCGACGGTGTGGCGGAAGACCGGCAGCATTCCGGCGTGGTGCGCGGCGAACCCGCGTTCGAGCGCATCTCGCCATTCCCAGAAGCCGAGCACTTCCAGATCCTCGCGCGGGAGTTCGGAGGTGTGCTTCTCGACGATGTACCTGATCTCCTCGGCCTGCTCAGGCGTCGTCAGAACCAGCCGCGAACGCATGCACTGAGTCAGGGCCCCGTCGCAGCCTGCACGACTGAAGATGAACGTGATGGCCGGGAGCAGACCTTCCTCGTCCAGCTTGGCGATCACGTCGGGACGAGCCAGCGGACGGTTGGCACCTCCGCCTCCCTGGTGGCCGCCGCGTCCGCCGCCCCCGCTTCGACCTCCGCGTCCTCGACTGTGCGGTGCGTGCCACCGATCCATGGAGTCCAGCGACTGACGCTGCTTGACGTGCCGCACCAGGTCTCGGTCCACGACGACCTTCTGGTGGCCGTCCGGTGACTGTGCTCGGGTGTCGAAGAGATCGAACAACCGACGGCCCACCATGATGTGCTGCGAGAGCGGAACGGGACGGTTCTCGTCCACGACGACCGAGGTGTCGCCGCGAACGGTACTCATCCACGCGCCGAACTCCTCGGCGTTGCTGACCGTTGCGGACAGGCTCACCAGACGCACGTCGTCGGACAGGTGCAGGATTACTTCTTCCCACACCGCACCTCGGAACCGATCCGCCAGGTAGTGCACCTCGTCCATCACCACGTGCGAGAGCCCGCGCAGTGCGTCGGAGGATGCGTAGAGCATGTTGCGGAGCACCTCGGTCGTCATGATGACGATGGGTGCATCCGGATTGATGGAGGAATCACCGGTCAACAGACCGACCGTCTCGCGTCCGTATCGCGCAGTCAACTCGGCGAACTTCTGGTTGCTGAGCGCCTTGATGGGGGTGGTGTAGAAGCATTTGCGACCGGCAGCGAGGGCCAGGTGCACCGCGAACTCGCCGATCACGGTCTTGCCCGCGCCGGTCGGGGCGCAGACCAACACCCCGTGACCGTTCTCCAATGCAGTGCACGCATCCACTTGGAAGCGGTCCAACGGAAAACTCAACTCCGCGGAAAACCGTTGCAGTTCCGTGGGTTCTGGCCTGGACCGGGTGTCGACAACAGCCTCGCTCATGGTCGCGCCCCGTCGCTGGGACTCACATCAGATCGTGTCGTCGTACTGTGCCTGTGTTCGGGTCGCAGTGCCGATACCGCCCACCGGCGGTGTCGGTGCGACAGCGTGTGGGGCCTGGATAGAACTTGCGCCTTCGATGCGTGTTGCTTCGTCATCTGACACATCACCCCATTCGTCTCTTCTCTTGCGCAACTTACGCTTGTCGTGAATCCGCGCAATCTGCACTGCCATCTCGAAGAGCACCGTCAGAGCCAACGCCAAGGCCAGCATCGAGAAGGGATCCTGTCCGGGCGTTGCGATCGCCGCGAACACGAACAGTCCGAAGATCAACCCGCGACGCCACGCCTTCAGGCGTTCGTAGGTGAGAACACCGACGAAGTTCAACCCGACGACCAGCAGCGGTATTTCGAAGCTGACACCGAAGATGATCAGAAGATTGATCAGAAAACCGAAGTACTGATCGCCGCTCAGTGCCGTGATCTGGACGTTGTCACCGATCGACAGCAGAAAGTGCAAGCCCTTGGCGACGACGAAGTACGCCAGAATCGCTCCGGTCACGAACAGCGCAGCGGCACCGGTGACGAAGGAGACTGCGTAACGGCGTTCGTTGGCGTACAGGCCGGGAGTGATGAACGCCCAGATCTGGTACAGCCAGATGGGGCAGGCGAGCACGACGCCTGCGGTGAACGCCACCTTGAACCGCAGCAGGAACTGGTCGAACGGGCCGGTGGCGAGCAGGCGGCACTGATCGTCGTTGCTCAGATCCGCACGCAGGCTCGGGTCCAGGGTGCAGTACGGGCCTCGGAGCAGATCGCCGAGGCTTTCGACGCCGAAGATCGTGTGTGAGTACCAGAAGAATCCGAATGCAGTGGTCACCGCGATGGCCAGCAGCGACCAGAGCAGCCGGGTTCGCAGCTCGTACAGGTGATCGACCAACGACATCGTGCCGTCGGGATTGACTCGACGCTTACTGCGCCGTGGATCGAACGGAATGCGCATGGTGTTCTACGGTCAGCCTTCTTCGGTCGGCAGGCGGCACGAGGCCGTCACCGACAGCAGTGAACCTTCGGTGCCGCGTCGGCACCGAAGGTGTGCTGAGCGGCGTCGCTCAGGCAGACTTCGCGTCGTGCTGGGGTGTGGTCTCGGTCTGCGCCACGGGTGCCGGCGATGGCAGCTGAGCGGGTGCGGCCGGCTGCTGTGCAGTCGCGGTATCGGTGTCGGATTTGCCGTCGTTCTGCATCTCCTTGACCTCGCTCTTGAAGATGCGCAACGAGCGTCCGAGTCCACGCGCAGCCTCGGGCAGCTTCTTGGAACCGAACAGAATGATGACGACCACCGCAACGATGGCCCAGTGCCAGGGACTGGTGAATCCCATGTGAACCTCCTGAGATCAGATGAATCGAGCGTACCCGACGGCGGGCGGTGCGCTCGGCAACGGAGCGCACCGCTTCACCTCACGTTCATGTTGCGAGGCCGCCATCGGTGTCGGTGGCGTCGAGCTCCGCGTAGGCATTCAGGGCGGACCGCGCACGATCGCGGACGGAATTCACCAAGGATTCAGGTCCCAGTACGGTGACGCCACCGCCGAACCCGAGGGTCAGCCGGGTCATCCACTGCAGCGTCGCGAAACGCATGGTCACCTCGATGGACCCGTCCGAATCGGCGGCTACCTGCGTCATCGGGTAGTAGTCCAGGATCCAGGTGAACGCAGGTGAGACGCGTAACCGCGCTTGGGACAGAGAGGGGTCGTCGTTGAATATTTCGAACGCGTCCTCGTCCTGCACCGACTCCGGCGGAGACGACGGTTCGTCGAGTTCGGTGGCCGAATCGATGCGATCGAATCTGAACAGCCGAACGCCCTCGGCGCCGCGACACCATGCCTGCAGATAGCTGTTGTCGTCGACCACCACGGTCCTGATCGGATCGACGATGCGCTCGGTGAGCACGTCTCGCGACGCCGAATAGTAGGTGAGTTCGAGTGCGTGCCGGGCTCGGAGCGCAGACCGTACGGTGCTCGACACCGGACCCTCCTCCGCGTCGGCCGTGTCGTGGTCGGACGAGAGCGGCACATTCGCCGCCGCCGACCCGGCCGCGGTCTCGATCTTCGCGATCGCTCGCTGAGCGGCCGACGGATCGACCATCCCCGGCATCGAGGTCAACGACCGAAGTGCGACCAACAGTGCGGTGGCCTCGGTGGACGTCAACCGCAGCGGCCGGTCGATCCCGGCGGAGAAGGTGACGTCGATGCTCTCCTCGGAGAACGACAGATCGATGAGGTCACCCGGTCCGTACCCGGGCAGACCGCACATCCAGAGCTGATTGAGATCGGCCATCAGCGTCGCGGTGGTCACGCCCAGTTCCCGAGCGGCCTCCTCGGCGCTCAACCCCGGATTGGCCATAAAGAAGGGCACCATGTTGAGCAGGCGGGCCAACCGCACCGACAGACGCGCGCTCATCGTTCGTTCTCCAGTTCGGCTGCAGTCTGCAATGTGGAGATGACATCGGCCCGCAGCTCTGCCGGGGCCAACACCATCGCGTCGGGACCGTGACCGGCGATGAGCCGCGAAATCCAATCCCAGGACCGTACCGGAACCTCGACGACCGTTCCGGTGCGCGACCCCACCGTCTGCTCCCCCACCACGGTGCCCATCCTCCGCAGCTCCGTCGCCCGACCGTCCTGGAGCCACACTCGCGCGGTACCCGACACCGAGGACGTGCCTGCGACGCGGCGGACGATGTCCTGAAGATCGATACCGTCTGGCTTGCGGACACTCTGAGGTGATCCGAAGGCTTTGACGTCGTCGCCGATCCGGGACAGTCGGAAGGTTCGGGTGTCGTCTCGGTCCACGTCGTGTCCCACGAGATACCACCGTCCCCGGAACGTCACAACGCCCCACGGCTGGACGGTTCGGGTGACGAACGGCTCGGTCAACGAGGGTCGATGCTCGAACCGCACCGACTTCCCCTCGTCGATCGCCGCGAGCAGGGCGCCCAGTGCGGGCTCGGACCCGCGGGTTCGGGCCGGAACGGCCGTGACGGCAGCCGCCGACTCGTTCTGGTCGACCTGAATACCTGCGGCGCGCAGTTTCAGCAGCGCACTCTGGGCCGCGGAGGTCAGTTCCGGTGATTCCCACAGTTTGACGGCCACCGCGACCGCAGCCGATTCCTCGCTGGTGAGATCGATGTCCGGCAGCTCGTAGGCATCTCGGTTGATGCGATAGCCCTCGACACCACCGAACCGCGTGGCGATGCCGGTCTCGAGGGGCACCCCGAGATCGCGCAGTTCGTTCTTGTCACGCTCGAACATCCTGCTGAACGCTTCGAGGCTCGTCGAGTCGTCGTACCCGGCAACGCTCTCGCGGATCCACTCCGCGGTCAGGAACTGACGCGTCGACAACAGACAGATGACCAGGTTCATCAGGCGTTCGACTTTGGTGGTGGCCACGACAGTCGAGCCTAGTTGTTCACCGCCCGCCGGAGCTGTAGCGACCCGAGTTGCCTGGACCGCTACCCGACCTCCAGCCGAGTCGGGTCCGGACTACATCGATGCGATGAGTCGCTCGACGCGCTCGTCGACCGAACGGAACGGGTCCTTGCACAACACCGTTCGCTGCGCCTGATCGTTGAGTTTCAGGTGTACCCAGTCGACGGTGAAGTCGCGTCCGGCTTCCTGGGCCGCGGTGATGAACTCACCGCGCAGCTTCGCGCGTGTCGTCTGCGGCGGCAGATTCACCGCTTCGTCGATCTGCTCGTCCTCGGTGACTCGCTTGACCAGACCCTTGCGCTGCAGCACGTCGAACACTCCCCGTCCACGCTTGATGTCGTGGTACGCAAGATCGAGCTGAGCGATCTTGGGATCGGAAAGTTCCATCGAGTAGCGGTCCTGATACCGCTCGAACAGCTTGCGTTTGATGACCCAGTCGATTTCGGTGTCGACCTTGGCGAAGTCCTGCGACTCGATGGCATCGAGTGTGCGTCCCCACAGGTCCACCACCTGTGTCACCTGAGCATTCGGCTCCCGCGTCTGGAGATGCTCGACGGCCCGGGAGTAGTACTCACGCTGGATTTCGAGTGCACTGGCCTGGCGGCCACCGGCGAGGCGGACCGGCCTGCGACCGGTCAGATCGTGGCTGACCTCGCGAATGGCCCGAATCGGATTGTCCAGCGCGAAGTCTCGGAAGGAGACACCTGCCTCGATCATCTCGAGTACGAGTGCGGCCGTCCCCACCTTGAGCATGGTCGAGGTCTCGGCCATGTTGGAATCGCCGACGATGACGTGGAGCCGGCGATACTTCTCGGCATCGGCGTGCGGTTCGTCGCGAGTGTTGATGATCGGCCGCGAACGAGTGGTGGCCGACGACACGCCTTCCCAGATGTGCTCGGCGCGCTGCGAGAGGCAGAACGTCGCGGCCTTGGGTGTCTGCAGCACCTTGCCTGCGCCACAGATCAATTGGCGGGTGACCAGGAAAGGTAGGAGCACATCCGAGATGCGCGAGAATTCGCCCGCTCGCTGGACGAGGAAATTCTCGTGGCAACCGTAGGAGTTGCCCGCCGAATCGGTGTTGTTCTTGAACAGGTAGATGTCTCCGCCGATGCCCTCCTCGGCGAGACGCTGTTCGGCGTCGATCAGCAAATCCTCGAGTACTCGCTCGCCAGCGCGATCATGGGTGACCAATTGCAGCAGGCTGTCGCATTCGGCAGTGGCGTACTCGGGATGCGAACCGACGTCGAGATAGAGGCGAGCGCCGTTGCGGAGGAACACATTCGAGCTGCGGCCCCACGAGACCACGCGACGGAAGAGGTAGCGGGCCACCTCGTCCGGACTCAGGCGTCGGTGTCCGTGAAAGGTACATGTGACACCGAACTCGGTCTCGATGCCCATAATTCGTCGCTGCACACTTCGACACTACAACGCAAGCCACCGATGGATGTGTCGGAGCGCCTCGATGGCGCACATGCCTAGGCTGGGCCCTATGACTTCCACGCCTACGTCTGTTGCGGCCTCGGTTCACGCGTGGGACCTGTCCCTCGTTGCGCGAAGCGCGGCATTGCGCTCGAGCAGGGCGGATGCAGGGCTCCGCGCGTTGAGCACGGCCGCCGATCACAGTCGCCTGTGGCTCGGAGCTGCCGCACTTCTCGGCGCGGCCGGTGGCTCGGCCCGACGCGGCGGCGTGCGGGGGCTGATCGCCGTGGCGGGTGCGAGCGCCGTGGCGAACGGTCTGCTCAAGCCGGTGTTCCCGAGGTCGAGGCCGGATACCGAGCTGGTTCCCGTACTCCGCCGGGTGCTCGCCCCGCCGGTGTCCTCGTCGTTTCCCTCCGGTCACTCGGCGTCCGCAGCCGCCTTCGTCACCGCGGTCGCCATCGAATCACCGAAGGCAGGATTGCTGTTGGCTCCGGTCGCCGCAGCAGTCTGCTATTCCCGGGTTCACGTCGGCGTCCACTGGCCCACCGATGTCGTCGCCGGAGCGGCGCTCGGTTCGGCGATCGCGCTGTCGACCCGCCGCTGGTGGGCCGTGCGTTCGGCGAAGCCCGCCGATCTCGGCTCGCCGGTCGAGGTCGAGGCACTGCCGGGCGGACGGGGACTGTTGGTGCTGGTCAATCCCGGATCCGGTGACGGTTCGGAGGCGGTACCGGACGCCATCCGTCGCGAGCTCCCCGACGCCGACCTCTTCGTACCCGATCCCGAGAGGGACTTCAACGAGCAACTGGAAGAGAGAATTCGGAACACGACGCCGCGTGCTCTCGGAGTGTGTGGAGGCGATGGCACGGTCGTCAGCGTCGCCGCCTCGGCCGCCCGTAACGGCCTGCCACTCGCCGCGTTTCCGGGTGGCACTCTCAACCACTTCGCTCGCGACACCGGTCTGACCGCAGTCGAGGACACCGCCGCCGCCGTCGAGGCGGGCACCGCCGAACTGGTCGACATCGCCGAGGTGGACGTCGACGGCCGCAGGGTGTCGTTCGTCAACACCGCGACGTTCGGGGGTTACCCCGACTCGGTGCGGTTACGGCAGAAGCTGCAGAAGCGAATCGGTAAGTGGCCGGCCGCTGCGGTTGCGATGACACGAGTGCTCGCGGCTGCAGAGCCACTGAACATTCGACTCGACGGGGTGCCGCACTCGGTGTGGATGCTCTTCGTCGGCAACGGTACCTACGATCCGATCGATCAAGTTCCCATGTCGCGCAGCAGCATTCATACCGGCACCCTCGATGTTCGCTTTCTCCCGTCGGAACCCAAGGCATCGAGAACACGACTGCTGTGGGCGACGATCACCGGAACGCTCGGCTCGTCGCCTGCCTACGTGCGCAGTGTGGCGCAACGCTTGACCGTCGAGGTGGACGGTGCCCCGGTTGCCCTCGCGGCCGACGGCGAGGTCGTCGGAGACAGCACGACATTCCAGTTCAGCAGTGACAAGAACGGCCTCGTGCTCTACCGGAAGCGATAGAGCACGAGGCCGTCGACCTCGATCCGAAGTGTGGGGACTACTGCGGAGTCTCCGGCTCCGAGGAGCCGTCGCCGGTCGCGGACGGTGCCGATGCGGGCAACATGTCCGCCAGAGCAGCTCCAGCGATACGCCGGAACGCTCGACGCGGTCGCCCCTGATCCAGGACGGCTACCTCTAGGGCCGACACCTCGAGAACCTTCTTCTCGGGCTCGGCACCGGCAGTCGCAGGCGAAGTCGGACCGGCGGTGAGCGCGTCGACGGCGATACGAACTGCGTCCGCCAACCCGAGGCCGGACCGGTACGTATCCTTCAGCGCGGCCACGATGGGCTCGGTGGTGCCGCCCATGACGACGAAATCCTGTTCGTCGACGATGGAGCCGTCGTACGTGATGCGGTAGAGCTGCGTGGCCATCGGCTCGTCCTGATGGGACACCTCGGCGACGCAGATCTCGACCTCGTACGGCTTGAGCTGCTCGGTGAAGATGGTGCCCAGTGCCTGGGCGTAGGTCTTCGCCAACGACCGGCCGGTGACATCGCGTCGATCGTAGGTGTATCCCTTGATGTCTGCGTGCTGGATGCCGGCCTTGCGTAGGTTCTCGAACTCGTTGTACTTGCCGACGGCAGCGAAACCGATGCGGTCGTAGAGCTCACTGACCTTGTGCAGCGCGGTCGAGCGATTCTCGGCGACGAACAGGACCCCGTCGGCATACGCCAGCACGATGACGCTGCGGCCGCGGCCGATTCCCTTGCGCGCCAATTCCGAACGATCGCGCATGATCTGTTCGGCAGATGCGTAATACGGCATCGTCATAGCGCGCTACCCCCTTCGCTGACTTCCTGGCCTGCTCGGGTGTGGTGGTCCGTGCCGCCGGTGTGTGCTGCGCTCTCGGTTCGTTCTGCCAGAACCGATCTGGCCGCAGCCGATATGCGATCGTGCGCGACGTCGTCCGCACCGACGCTCGTGATGGCAACCGCCGTCGGGTAGATGCCGCGGGTGACATCGGGACCACCGGTGGCCGAGTCGTCGTCGGCGGCGTCGTACAGCGACTCGACTGCAGCCCGAAGCGCCTCGTCCTCGGACATTCCGGGGCGATACAACTTCTTGAGCGCGGATTTGGCGAACAACGAGCCCGAACCCACCGCGTGATAGCCCGACCGCTCCTCGTAACGCCCGCCGACCACGTCGTACGACACGATGCGTCCGGCTCTGTCGGGATCGGAGATGTCGATGTCGAATCCGACCAGCAACGGCACCGCAGCCAGTCCCTGCATCGCCGCACCCAGATTGCTCCGAACCATCGACGACAACTTGTTGGCCTTGCCGTTGAAGGTGAGCGGCACGCCCTCGATCTTCTCGTAGTGCTCGAGTTCGACAGCGAACAGACGAACCAATTCGATTGCGATACCCGCAGTTCCGGCAATGCCCGCAGCGGAGTACTCGTCGGTGACGTAGACCTTCTGCATGTCCCGGTTGGCGATCAGATTGCCCTGAGTGGCGCGCCGATCACCGGCGATCAGCACCCCGCCCGCGTAGGTGAGGGCGACGATCGTCGTCCCGTGCGGAGCGATGCCGGACTTGTCGGTGGTGCCGTTGGCGGCGTGGGACGCCAGGTCCGCGGCGAGGCCGCTCTCCGGCAGCAGGTGCGGGGCGTGCTGCCGGAGGTAGTCGGAGAAGGACGAGCTACTGGACCCCAGCGGAATCGCCGGTCCGTCGCCTGCCGACCGTGGGTCCGAACGATCCACCGTCACTGGCCGCCCTTCTGAACGTAGGCGCGGACGAAGTCCTCGGCATTCTCCTCGAGTACGTCGTCGATCTCGTCGAGAAGATCGTCGGTCTCCTCGGCCAACTTCTCGCGCCGTTCCTGGCCACCGGCCCCCGTGTCGCCTGGGACCTCGTCGTCGCCGCCGCCGCCCGAGCGCCGTGTCTGCTCCTGAGCCATAGTCGCCGACCTCCTCCGTGTATCGAGAAAACAGATCTACTGCACGGTCGCCGGGTCATCCGAGGCGCACCGGCGTGGATGTGCAAGTGCTACCGAACGTTCCGCCGAAAGTGCACGGACCTTTACCCTACCGACAGTCCGACCTCGCCGGTTGGCAAGACACCGCCGAACGACCCATTCGAATGCCATGGACGATCAGGTGGTGAGCTGGTCGACCAGTTCCGCTGCACTGTCCACGGACTCCAGCAGGGCACCGACGTGGGATTTCGTTCCCCGCAACGGCTCGAGCGTCGGAATCCGTACCAACGAATCGCCACCGAGATCGAAGATGACCGAGTCCCAGCTCGCCGCGGCGATGTCGGCACCGAATTTGCGCAGGCATTCGCCGCGGAAGTAGGCCCTCGTGTCGTCGGGCGGTGTGCCGACCGCATCGAGAACCTGCTGCTCGGTGACGAGACGATCCATCGAACCGCGGGCGACCAACCTGTTGTATAGGCCCTTGTCGAGGCGGACATCGGAATACTGCAGGTCCACCAGGTGCAGCCGCGGAGCGGACCAGCCGAGGCCCTCACGCTGTCGGAAGCCTTCGAGCAGTCGCAGTTTCGCCGGCCAGTCCAGCAGATGCGCGCACTCCATGGGATCGCGCTCGAGCAGGTCCAGCACCATCGCCCACTTGTCGAGCACGTCCAGTGCTCGTGCGTCGTCGCTGCCCTCGGCGGCCACGAACTTCGCCGCCCGCTGGTGGTAGATCCGCTGCAGCGCAAGGCCCGTCAGTTCGCGGCCGTCGGCGAGTGCCACGGCTTTACGCAGGGTGGGATCGTGGCTGATCTGATGGACAGCCGTGACCGGCCTGGCCAGCTGCAGATCCGACAGGTCGACGCCCGCCTCGATGAGGTCGAGCACGAGGGCCGTGGTTCCCACCTTGAGGTAGGTCGACATCTCCGCCAGGTTGGCGTCGCCGATGATGCAGTGCAGACGTCGGTACTTGTCTGCGTCTGCGTGCGGTTCGTCCCGGGTGTTGATGATGCCGCGCTTGAGGGTGGTCTCCAGTCCGACCTCCACCTCGATGTAGTCCGCTCGCTGCGAGAGCTGGAACCCGGCCTCGTCGCCCGACTGGCCGATACCGACTCGACCGGAGCCGGTGATGACCTGCCTGGAGGCGAAGAACGGCGAGAGCCCCGCGATCACCGCCGAGAACGGCGTCTCGCGCGACATCAGGTAGTTCTCGTGCGTGCCGTACGACGCGCCCTTGCCGTCGACGTTGTTCTTGTACAGCTGCAGGCGCGGAGCCCCCGGGACGCTCGACGCGTGCCGTGCGGCCGCTTCCATGACGCGTTCGCCTGCCTTGTCCCAGATCACCGCGTCCAATGGGTCCCGCACCTCCGGGGCCGAGTACTCGGGGTGCGCGTGATCGACGTACAGGCGGGCACCGTTGGTGAGAATCATGTTCGCCGCACCGATCTCGTCGGCATCGATGACCGGAGCCGGTCCGCTGAACCGTCCGAGATCGAAGCCTCGTGCATCGCGCAGCGGTGATTCCACCTCGTAGTCCCAGCGGGTGCGCTTGGCGCGGGGCACTCCTGCGGCTGCCGCGTACGCCAACACCGCCTGGGTGGACGTCAGGATCGGGTTGGCGGTGGGTTCGGTCGGTGAAGAAATGCCGTACTCGACCTCGATACCGATGATGCGCTGCATAAGTCGAGCCTAGACGGCCGACAGATGCAGTTCGGGGCGCGCCCTGTGCGGACGCGCCCCGAAAACTGCCCAGCGGTGGATCTACAGGTACTGACCGGTATTGGCCTCGGTGTCGATCGCCCGGCTCGCGCTGGCGTTCTTACCGGTGACCAACGTGCGAATGTAGACGATTCGCTCGCCCTTCTTGCCCGAGATCCGAGCCCAGTCGTCCGGATTCGTGGTGTTCGGCAGATCTTCGTTCTCCGCGAACTCGTCGACGATGGAATCGAAAAGGTGCTGAATCCGCAGTCCGGCGTTTCCGGTTTCGAGAACCGACTTGATGGCGTACTTCTTTGCCCGGTCGACGATGTTCTGGATCATGGCCCCGGAGTTGAAGTCCTTGAAGTACAGAACTTCCTTGTCCCCGTTGGCGTAGGTGACCTCGAGGAACCGATTGTCGTCACTCTCGGCGTACATGCGCTCGACGACGCGATCGATCATGCCCCGGATGCACGCCGCGCGATCGCCGCCGAACTCGGCGACGTCGTCGGCGTTGACCGGAAGCGAATCGGTCAGGTACTTCGAGAAGATGTCCTGTGCCGATTCGGCGTCGGGACGCTCGATCTTGATCTTCACGTCGAGTCGGCCGGGTCGCAGGATCGCCGGGTCGATCATGTCCTCGCGATTGGACGCACCGATCACGATGACGTTCTCTAGACCTTCGACACCGTCGATCTCGGCGAGCAGCTGCGGAACGACCGTCGTCTCCACGTCGGACGAGACGCCGGAGCCGCGGGTACGGAAGATCGAGTCCATCTCGTCGAAGAACACGATGACCGGGGTGCCCTCGGACGCCTTCTCTCGTGCCCGCTGAAAGATCATGCGGATATGACGCTCGGTCTCACCGACGAACTTGTTGAGCAGCTCGGGGCCCTTGATGTTGAGGAAGAACGACTTCGCCTCCCGCGCATCCTGGCCACGTGCCTCGGCGATCTTCTTGGCCAACGAGTTGGCAACGGCCTTGGCGATCAACGTCTTTCCACACCCGGGAGGGCCGTACAGCAGCACGCCCTTCGGTGGCCGCAGTGAGTACTCCCGGAACAGGTCCTTGTGCAGGAACGGCAGCTCTACGGCGTCCCGAATCTGCTCGATCTGTCGACCGAGACCGCCGATGTCCTCGTATCCGACGTCCGGAACCTCCTCGAGAACGAGATCCTCCACCTCGGCCTTGGGAACGCGCTCGAACGCGTAGCCGGCCTTGGTGTCGACCAGCAGCGAATCCCCGGGACGGAGCTTCCGTGACGGCTCGTCCGGGTCGACCGGTCCGTCGTCGTTGACCATGTCGATCAACGGTTTGGCCAGCCAGACCACCCGTTCCTCGTCGGCATGTCCGACGACGAGGGCGCGCGATCCATCCCCCAGAAGCTCTCGGAGAGTGCTGATCTCGCCGACCTGATCGAAGGTGCACGCCTCGACGATGGTCAACGCCTCGTTCAACCGCACGGTCTGTCCCGGAGCGAGCGTGTCGGCCTCGATGTTGGGTGAGCACGTCAGTCGCATCTTCCGACCGGACGTGAACACGTCGACTGTGCCGTCATCGAACACGCTCAGCAGGACGCCGTATCCGCTCGGCGGTTGACCGAGACGGTCCACCTCCTCGCGCAGCGCGATGAGCTGTTGTCGGGCCTCCTTGAGAGTGTCGAGCAACTTCGTGTTGCGCAGCGACAAGGAATCGACCCGGCCCTCGAGCTCGCGTACCTGCTCGGGGGACTCCCCCAGTTGGCGCCGTAGCGACGCGACTTCGGCTCGCACGGCGTCCAGTTCGGCTCTGGCCGCGGCCACATCCGGATTGTCTGTTGAGCTCATGAGCGACTCCTCCCAGTGACGATCTATCAACGCTACCGGCAGCGGCGCGGAGATGCGGACCGACACCTCGAACGGGGTCGGCATCCACTCTGCTCGGCGGCCCCGAAAGGCCATCCCAGTTCATGTTAGCCTCACCTGACCAAACGATCGACAGACGACGGAATCAGGGGCCTCACCAGTGAAAATGCGTATTCTCTCGGCAAGCGTCGCAGTAGCCGCGGTGGCTCTGGTGGGTGCAGGATGCAGTTCGAGCGATGAATCCGATCACGCCGATCACAATTCCGCGTCGACCAGCGACTCCATGCCGACGACCACCGCCGGGCCGGCTGTCACAGCACCTACCGTCGCCGAGCTGCAGACCTCGCTGCAGCAGCTGGTCGCACCGGACGTGGACGCCGCGACCAAGGCTGCGGCAGTCGAGAACGGTCAGGCGCGCCTGACGAACCTGGAGACGATGACCGCCGCACTGGCGAACTACGGAGCGATCACCTTCGAGGTGTCGGAGCCGACCGTCGCCGGCGAGACGTCCACCGCGGACGTCGCCATCGCCACCCCACGCGGGACCGCGGCTCCGGCACCGCAGACCTGGGTGCTGATCGATGGCACCTGGAAGCTGTCGGACGCCAGCACGTGCCAGATCCTGGCCATGGGCCAGGCACCCTGCGTCTGAGTCGGCAGCCGAGCCTGCAGCGTCAGCCCTTACCGGAACGACGCTGCGGTTTCGGGGTCACGGTGCCCTCGGCGAGGCGTCGAACGCTGACGAGGAATGCCGTGTGACCCTGCATGCGGTGCTCGGGGCGAACCGCGAGACCCACCACGTGCCAGCCGCGAACCATCGACTCCCACGATCGAGGTTCGGTCCAGCACTCCTGTGCGCGTAGCGCCTCGACGACCTTGGACAGCTGCGTCACCGTGGCCACGTAGACCAGCAGCACCCCACCGGGGACGAGGGCCTTGGACACCGCGGGCAACGCGTCCCACGGCGCGAGCATGTCCAGGACCACCCGATCGACCTGCTCACCCGGACGATCGACACCGAACTGGTCGACGTCTGCCACGGTCAAGTGCCAGTTCGACGGGCGCTCGCCGAAGAACGTCTCGACGTTCTTCACGGCATAGTCGGCGTGGTCCTGCCGGATCTCGTAGGAGATGACCGTTCCTTCTGTACCGACTGCACGCAGCAGTGAGCACGTCAGAGCGCCGGATCCTGCACCGGCCTCGAGCACCCGTGCGCCGGGGAACATGTCACCCTCGTGCACGATCTGCGCCGCGTCCTTGGGGTAGATCACCTGGGCGCCGCGGGGCATCGAGAGCACGTAGTCGGTCAGCAGCGGCCGCAGCGCGAGGTAGGGGGTGCCGTTGACGGAGGTGACGACGCTGCCCTCGTCGGCACCGAGCAGTTTGTCGTGAGTGATGCCGCCGCGGTGAGTATGGAATTCCTTACCGGCTTCCAGTACCACCGTGTAGTGACGACCCTTGCCGTCGGTGAGCTGAACTCGATCGCCCACTCGAAACGGCCCACTGCGGGCGGGGCCGGTCTCCGCCGGTGCGTCGGCAGCTGTGCCGTCGGCAGCTGGAGTGGCCTCCGCGCCGGACGTGACATTCGGGTCGAGTTCGATCTCGTCGGTCGTGGCAGTGACCACGTCGTCCGCACTGGGCAGCGATGCGTCGGCCGTGGCGTCGGCCTCGAATCCGTCGGTCGACGCGGATGTGGAATCACCGGAGGACACAGCGGACCTGCTTTCGTTGCGATGTGACGCTCGGCCTCGATCGGCAGGCGTCGGGGGACGACTCGACGTGCCAGACTACGGCCTTCACCGAAGATGTCGGACCAGCGGCATAGTCTCGCAGTCGTGAGTATTTCCGTGTCGAGCCCCATCGACTTACCTCTTCTCGATGTCGGTGACAGCGCCGGCGTACCGCGTTCGAGGTCCGGCAACCGCAGTACCCCGGCTCTGTCTCCTTCTCGCGCAGGTGATTTCAAGCAGTGCCCACTGTTGTATCGCTTCCGTGCCGTGGACCGACTTCCCGAGGTCTCCACCGAAGCTCAGGTGAAGGGAACTGTGGTGCATGCCGCACTCGAGGCCCTGTACGCACTCCCTGCCCGCGATCGAGTGCCCACCACAGCCCGCGACCTGGTGGACCCGGCCTGGGATCGGGTCGTCGCCGAGTCACCCGACATCGCGTCGCTGGTTCCGGCGGACGACCGTCCGGCGTTTCTCGACCGGGCTCGTGCCCTGGTGGACGGGTACTACGAACTCGAAGATCCCACGCACTTCGACCCCGAGTCCTGCGAACAGCGCGTCGAGATCGCGTTGGACGACGGAACGCCGCTGCGCGGATTCATCGACCGGATCGACGTTGCACCCAACGGAATGATTCGCGTCGTCGATTACAAGACCGGACGTGCGCCGCGTGAGTTCACCGAATCCAAGGCTCTGTTCCAGATGAAGTTCTATGCGCTGATGATCATGCGCATGCGCGGAGTCGTTCCCGCGCAACTGAAGTTGATGTACCTCGCCGACAAGCAGGAGCTGACGTACGCCCCAGACGAGGGTGAGCTGCTGCGCTTCGAGCGCATGCTCTCGGCCATCTGGAAGGCGATTCTGGCGGCCGGTGAGACAGGCGACTTCCGCGCCAAGAAAGGCGCACTGTGCAAGTGGTGCGATCACCGGGCACTGTGCCCCGAGTTCGGCGGCACTCCCCCGCCGTACCCCGGTTGGCCGCAGGCGGCTGCGGAGCAGGAGGAGACGGAGCTGTGACGAGTCCGGACGCCTTCTTCGTTCCTGCCGGTGTCGACGACGACGGTTACGAGATCGTCACCGCCACCGAGCACACCGTCAGCCTGTGGGCACCGACGATGCAGCACGGCGCTCCGCCGTCCGCGTTGTTGGTCCGCGCACTCGAGCGGGTCGACGCCAGACCCGATACTCGAATCAGCCGGGTGGTCGTCGACATACTCGGACCTGTTCCGGTGTCGGACATCACGATTCGCGCATGGACGGCGCGGCCGGGCGCAAATGTCGAACTCGTCGTCGCCGAACTCTGGGCTCGAGGATCAGCGGGGCCGGCGCGAGCGGTGGCGCGGGGCAGCGCATGGCGTATGCGTACCGAGCCCACCGACGACGTCGTGCACGTGGGCGATCCGGTGATGCGACCGGTGAGCGCCGGCGTCGACAGCACCTTCGGCGGACTCTGGACCTCCGGATACCTCGACGCGGTCGAGTTCAAGTTCCTCACCGAGCTCGGCGCAGCGGGGCCCGGTGAAGTGTGGGCGAAGCCGACTCCTGTTCTGGTGCAGGGTGAGTCGATGACGCCACTCGAACGGCTGTTCTCGATTGCCGACATCGCCAACGGTGTGGGTGCGAAATTGCCGATCGAGCAGTGGACGTTCCTGAACACCGATCTGACGGTGCACGTCTTCCGTGAACCCCAGGGCGACTGGATCGGAGTATCGGCCGAGACGTCGACGGGTCCGGACGGCATCGCCATGTGCGCAGGCACCCTCAGTGACGAACTGGGGCCGGTCGGGCGCATCGCCCAAACTGTGCTGGTTCGCCGACGCGCGTGATCGTGGCGGAACGACGGGCGTTCCGCCACGCACTCAGAACGCTCGGCAGGACCTGATGTCGGAGGCGAGAATGGCTTTCGCGCCCAGTTCTGCGAGCTCGTCCATCACGTTGTTGTGGACCTTGCGAGAGACCATGGCGCGCACGGCAACCCAGTTGTCGTCGACCATCGGTGCGAGCGTAGGTGATTCGATGCCGGGGGTGATCTTGACGGCTTCGTCGAGGATCGACTTGGGGCAGTCGTAATCGAGCATCAGGTACTGCTGGGCGAAGACGACGCCCTGTACGCGGGCGATGAGTTGCTTGCGTGCGGAGTCGGTTCCCGGGGCGCCTGCGCGCTCGATGAGTACGCCCTCCGAATCGCAGAGCGATTCGCCGAACGCGACTAGATTGTTCTGACGCAGTGAGCGACCCGACTCGACCACGTCCGCGATGGCGTCGGCGACACCGAGTTGAATGGAGATCTCCACGGCCCCGTCGAGACGGATCACCGTGGCCTCCAAGCCGCGCTCGGCCAGGTCCTTACGCACCAGATTGGGGTACGAGGTGGCGATGCGCAGTCCGCCCAAGTCCTCGGGTGCCCATTCCTTGCCCGCGGGTGCCGCGTAGCGGAACGTCGACCGGCCGAATCCGAGCGCCAGGCGCTCTTCGACCGCTGCCCCGGAATCGAGAGCCAGGTCTCGTCCGGTGATGCCCAGATCGAGCTGGCCCGACCCGACGTAGATGGCAATGTCCTTGGGACGGAGAAAGAAGAATTCGACCCCGTTGGCCGGGTCGAGGACGGTCAGATCCTTGGAGTCGCTCCGACGCCGGTAGCCGGCCTCGCTGAGGATCTCGGCGGCGGATTCGGACAACGCGCCCTTGTTGGGTACGGCTACACGCAGCATGGAGTTTTCCTTCATCGGTGAGTTCACAGGAGACGTTCGGGCCTTGCCTCACAGATGTCGGTAGACGTCCTCGAGCTCGATTCCCCTACCCACCATCATGACCTGAACCCAGTACAGCAGCTGCGAAATTTCTTCGGCGAGTGCAGCGTCGCTCTCGTGTTCGGCGGCGATCCACACCTCGCCGGCCTCTTCGAGGACCTTCTTTCCCTGGAAATGAACACCTGCGTCCAACGCAGCGACGGTGCCCGAGCCCTCGGGGCGGGTCTTCGCGCGGTCGGTGAGCTCGGCGAACAGGGAATCGAAAGTCTTCACGGAGTCGTATTCTTTCACGTCGGTATCCAGCGGAATCAATTCGGTCGAGATTCGAGGAGTCAGGCCGCCCAGGCCCGCCGGACGTCGTCGGCGGTCAGTCCGACCAGACCGTCGCGGATGGTGTATCCCGGCGCTGCCGGAACCGCCACCTCAGACGGGACGACCAGTACCGGGCAGCCTGCAGTATGTGCGGATAGGGAGCCTGTCGGAGAATCCTCCACTGCAAGGCACGCACCGACGTCGACGCCGAGCAGTGCGGCACCCCGCAGGTACGGCGCCGGGTGCGGTTTCCCGAACTCGACTTCGTCGCCGCTGACGGTGATGTCGAAATAGTCGCGCCCGAGTGTCTCCAGTGCACGCTCGACGAGCCCGCGTTCGGTGTTGGTGACCAATCCGGTCGCCAGGCCCATGTCGCGTACGAGTGCAAGAGCATCCTTGGCACCGGGCCGCCACGGAATACCCTCGGCGAACATGTCGCCGACGCGCGTGGTCAACCACTCGCGGCCCTCGGCCAGGTTGTCGTCGCTGACCGCAACCGATGCATTGGCGAGCACTTTGCGCAAGGCGTCTCGCATCGAATTGCCGAGGGTGCTCTCGCGTACTTCCGCGCTGAGTTCGGTTCCCAGTGTGCGGGAGTACTCACCGATGGCCACGTCCCAGATCTTCTCCGAGTCGAGCAGGGTGCCGTCCATGTCCCACAGGACACCGTGCAGGTGGGTTCTAGACATTGAAGTACTTGGCCTCCGGGTGGTGAAGTACGAACGCATCGGTCGACTGTTCGGGGTGCAGCTGCAGTTCCTCGGAGAGCTTGACGCCGATTCGCTCGGGTTCGAGGAGTGCGGCGAGCTTGATCCGGTCCTCGAGATCGGGGCATGCCCCGTAGCCGAACGAGTAACGAGCTCCGCGGTATTCGAGTTTGAAGTACCCCTCGGCCTCGGTGGGATCCTCCGCGGCGACCGATTTGCCGTCGGACAGTTTCAGTTCCTCGCGCACTCGGCGATGCCAGTATTCGGCGAGAGCCTCGGTCAGCTGAACTCCGATCCCGTGCACCTCGAGGTAATCGCGGTACGCGTCGGCTGCGAACAATTCGTTCGCGAAGTCCGCGATGGGCTGCCCCATGGTGACCAGGTTCATCGGCAGCACGTCGACTTGCCCGGATTCCCTTGCGGCAGTGCGTGATCGGACGAAGTCCGCGATGCAGAGGAAGCGGTCGCGGTGCTGGCGGGGGAACGTGAACCGAAAGCGTTCGGGCGCATCGGGTTCGGGCTCGGTGAGCACGACGACGTCGTCGCCCTCCGAAACGGCCGGGAAGTATCCGTACACCAATGCGGCGTGCGCGAGAATGCCGTCCGTGCTCAGCCGATCCAGCCAATACCGCAGGCGCGGTTTACCTTCCGACTCCACCAGATCCTCGTAAGTGGCACCCTCACCCTTGCGGGCTCCTCGTAGGCCCCACTGCCCCAGGAACAGTGCACGTTCGTCGAGCAGCCCCGAATAATCGGCCAGGGATACGCCTCGGACGATGCGGGTGCCCCAGAACGGTGGTACCGGAATGTCGATGTCCGCAGCGACGTCGGATCGCTCGGGTACCACGACCGGAGCCTCGGCGGCCTTGCGCTTCTCCGCGATGCGCTTGGACCTCTCGTGACGTTCCTTGCGCTCGGCGGCCTTCGCCTTCGCTTCGAGTGCCTCCGGACTGTCGGGGGCCGGACCGCCACCGCGCTTGGTGGTCATGATGGTGTCCATCAAACGCAGGCCCTCGAACGCGTCCCGCGCATAGTGCACGTCGCCTTCGTACACGTCCTGCAGATCGTTCTCGACGTATGACCGCGTCAACGCAGCTCCGCCGAGAAGCACCGGAAATTGCTCCGCCACGCCGCGGGAGTTGAGCTCGATCAGGTTGTCCTTCATGACCACCGTCGACTTCACCAGTAGCCCGGACATGCCGATCACGTCTGCGCGTTTGTCCAACGCGGCTTCGAGAATGGTCGAAATCGGCTGCTTGATACCGAGATTGACAACTTCGTAGCCGTTGTTGCTCAGGATGATGTCGACGAGGTTCTTGCCGATGTCGTGCACGTCGCCCTTGACGGTGCCGAGCACGATGCGACCCTTGCCGTCGTCGTCCGTCGCTTCCATGTGTGGCTCCAAGTACGCCACGGCAGCCTTCATGACCTCGGCGGACGCCAGCACGAACGGCAACTGCATCTGGCCGGAACCGAACAGCTCGCCGACGGTCTTCATGCCCGACAGCAACGTCTCGTTGATGATCTCGAGAGGCGGCTTCTCGGCCATCGCGGCGTCGAGATCTGTGTCGAGGCCGTTGCGTTCGCCGTCGACGATGCGGCGTTCGAGCCGCTCGAACAACGGCAGCCGACCCAGTTCCTCGGCGCGCGATTCCCGGGCCGATGCTGCCGAGACGCCCTCGAACAGCTGCATGAGCTTCTGCAGCGGGTCGTAGCCTTCGCGGCGTCGGTCGTACACCAGATCCAGAGCGGTCTCGCGTTGCTCGTCGGGAATCTTGTTCATCGGCAGGATCTTCGACGCGTGCACGATGGCGGTGTCGAGGCCGGCCTGGGTGCACTCGTGCAGGAAGACCGAGTTCAGCACCTGCCGGGCAGCAGGGTTGAGGCCGAACGAGATGTTCGACAATCCGAGGGTGGTGTGCACCTTCGGATACTTCTCCTTGAGCTGCCGGATCGCCTCGATGGTCTCGATGCCGTCGCGTCGAACCTCTTCCTGGCCGGTGGAGATCGGGAAGGTGAGGGTGTCGACGATGATGTCCTCGTGGCGCAGGCCCCAGTTCTCGGTGATGTCGGTGATCAGGCGATCGGCGACACGCACCTTCCATTCGGCAGTACGCGCCTGCCCCTCCTCGTCGATGGTCAGAGCCACGACGGCGGCACCGTGTTCCTTGACCAGATGCATGATCTTCTGGAACCGCGAGTCGGGACCGTCGCCGTCCTCGTAGTTGACCGAGTTGACGGCGCTACGTCCACCGAGGTGCTCGAGGCCGGCTTCGAGCACGGCCGGTTCTGTGGAATCGAGCATGATCGGCAGCGTCGACGCAGTCGCCAATCTGCTGGCGAGTGCGGCCATGTCGGCGGCACCGTCGCGGCCGACGTAGTCGACGTTGAGGTCCAACATGTGCGCGCCGTCGCGGGTCTGATCCTTGGCGATGTCGAGGCACTTCTCGTAGTCCTCGGCGAGCATCGCGTCACGAAATGCCTTGGAGCCGTTGGAGTTGGTGCGCTCGCCGATCATCAGGATGCTGGCGTCCTGCTCGAACGGCACTGCGGTGTAGAGCGAGGAGACGCCTGGCTCCGGGGCCGGCTTCCGTTCCAGCTTCGTCGCCCCGTGCACCATGTCGGCAACCTGACGAATGTGCTCGGGGGTGGTGCCGCAGCATCCGCCGACGAGTGCCAGCCCGTACTCGCGGACGAAACCGCTCAGAGCGTCGGCCAATTCGGGGGCGGTCAGTGGGTATTCAGCACCCTTCGCGCCCAACGTGGGCAGTCCGGCATTGGGCATCACCGATACCGGAAGACGGGAATGCTTGGACAGGTGGCGCAGGTGTTCGCTCATCTCGGCGGGGCCGGTGGCGCAGTTCAGTCCGATCATGTCGATGCCCAGCGGTTCGAGCGCAGTGAGGGCTGCACCGATCTCGCTGCCGACCAGCATTGCGCCCGTCGTCTCGACCGTCACATGGGTGATGATCGGGATTCGGACGCCGAGCTTGTCCATGGCGTGCTGGCTACCGATGATCGCGGCCTTGACCTGCAGCAGGTCCTGGCACGTCTCGACCAGAATGGCGTCGGCACCGCCGTCGATCATTCCCAGAGCGGCTTCGGTGTACGCGTCGCGCAGCCGTGCGAACGGGGCGTGGCCGAGTGTGGGGAGCTTGGTTCCGGGGCCCATGGAACCCAGGACGTACCGATCCATCCCGTCGCGGCCGGGTCCCATTTCGTCCGCAGTCTCCCGGGCCAGCCGGGTGCCTTTCTCGGCCAACTCGCGGATTCGATCCTCGATGTCGTAGTCGGCCAAGTTGGGTAGGTTGCATCCGAACGTGTTCGTTTCCACGGCGTCTGCGCCGGCCGCGAAGTACTCGCGATGAATCTCGCGCAGCACGTCGGGCCTGGTGTGGTTCAGAATCTCGTTGCATCCCTCGAGGCCGAGAAAGTCGTCGAGAGTGAGGTCGGCGTCCTGGAGCATCGTGCCCATTGCTCCGTCGCCGATGACAACGCGACGTGAAATCGCATCGAGCAGACCGGGCTTGTGTTGATCGGGCATCACTACAGAGTAGTGGGCACCACGGTTACCTCGAGTCGTAGGCTGTCGTGGTGAGTCCCCGAAACCTCGATGATCAGTCCCCGCCCGACGACGGTACCGACAAAATGGACAAATCAGTTGCCGCCGCGGACATCCCCTTGGACGCCGCGCTGATCGAGGCCGTGCAGGATGCTGTGGCGAACGCCACAGACGCCGACGCCGATTACGACGAGGACCATCTGGACGACGACATTCCCGAGCTGCGCTCCCCCATACTGGTCGCCGCTTTCGAGGGCTGGAACGACGCAGGCGATGCGGCGAGCGGCGCGGTCGAACATCTGGAGCTGATCTGGGACGCCAGCCCGCTGGCCGAGCTGGACTCCGAGGACTACTACGACTACCAGGTCAATCGGCCGACCGTTCGTCAGGTCGACGGGGTCACCCGCGAGATCGAGTGGCCGTCGACTCGATTGTCGGTGTGTTCACCGCCCGGGAGCGACCGTGACGTGGTCCTGTTGCGCGGTATCGAGCCCAACATGCGGTGGCGCAGCTTCTGCGACGACCTGCTCGAGTTCGTCGAGCAGCTGGGCGTCGAAACCGTCGTCATTCTCGGCGCGCTGCTGGCGGACACCCCGCACACCAGGCCGGTTCCGGTCACCGGCACTGCCTACAGCACCGAGTCGGCCGAACAGTTCAACCTGGAGCAGACCCGCTACGAGGGGCCCACCGGTATCACCGGCGTTCTGCAGGACGAATGTGTCAAGGCAGGGGTGCCGGCCGTGTCGTTCTGGGCTGCTGTCCCCCATTACGTGTCGCAGCCACCGAATCCGAAGGCCACCGTGGCGTTGCTGCAGCGGGTCGAAGACGTACTCGACATCGAGGTGCCGCTCGGCGAGCTGCCCACGCAGGCCGAGGAGTGGGAGGAGGCGGTCAACGAGATGACCAAAGAGGACGAGGAGATCAGCGAGTACGTGCGCAGTCTCGAGGAGCGTGGTGACGCCGAGGTGGACATGTCCGATGCGATCGCCAAGATCGACGGTGACGCCATCGCCGCCGAGTTCGAGAAGTACCTCCGGCGGCGCGGCCCGGGCAACTTCGGGCTCTGACCCGAACGCACACGAGGAGCCGGGAGCCGGTGAGGTCTTTCTGATGCCGACGTAACGTCACCGCAGCGGTGGCGTCACCCCGACACCGGAGCCTCGTGGGTATGGCCAGCACACCGCGATTTCTGCAAGGCGTCTTCTCCTTCACCGGCAACGGTCTGGACAAGCCCGAGTTGATCGATCCCAGCCTGAGTTTCGTCGTCCCCGAGGGGGTGACGGCTCAGCCGCTGTACTTCCGGGGCGGTAATTCGAGCGATGAGCTGGTGGTCGTGACCTTGCTGCGCGACGGCAGCCCGATGCGTATGTTCCCGATGGGAGCGAAGAGCGGCGTCAACATTCCGTTGCGGGTCGTCGAGGACGTCGATCCCGATACCGTGCTCGAGCTGGTGATCGCGGCCCCTGCCGGAACCAGCGGAGAGGTCGTCGTCGACTTCGGTCTGGTGCTGGTCTGATGACTGCGGGAAAACAGCGATTGCTGGTGATCGGCAACGGAATGGCCGGTGCCCGGACGGTAGAACAGATCCTCGAGCGAGACGGCAGCTCGCTGTTCGACATCACGATGATCGGCGACGAACCGTACGGCAATTACAACCGCATCATGCTCTCCCACGTGCTGTCCGGTGAGGCCACCGTCGACGACGAGGATCTCGTTCTCAACCCCATGAGTTGGTACAGCGAGAACGGCGTGACGTTGCACGTGGGCGATCGAGCCGTGTCGCTCGACCGGTTCTCCAAAACGGTTGTCTGCGAAAGCGGTCGGTCCGTCGACTACGACGTACTGATCATCGCCACCGGTAGCAACACGTTCTTCCCGAACATGGACGGTCTGCGCGAGTCCGACGGCAGGCTGGCACGTGGGGTGTTCGGATTCCGCACGATCGCCGACACCAACGGCATGTTGCAGATGGCGCAGTCACGCGACGACGTGTCGGCGGTGGTGATCGGCGGCGGACTGCTCGGTCTCGAAGCAGCGTACGGACTGCGGACGCAGGGGCTGGACGTGAACGTGGTGCACTCCCCCGGGCACCTGATGAACCAGCAGCTCGACGAGCGCGGTGGACGAGTGTTGCGCAACAAGATCGAGTCGCTCGGCGTCGGTGTCCACACCTCGAAGAGGACCACCTCGGTGTTGCGGTCGGACGACGGTACCGTCATCGGCGTCGGTTTCAACGACGGCACCTCGCTGGACGCCGACATGGTCGTCGTGACCGCCGGAATTCGGCCCAGTGTCGATTTTGCCCGCGCCGGCGGCCTGGTCATCGAACGCGGAATCGTCGTCGACGACCAATTACGTTGCGAGGACGAGGGTTCCATCTATGCCGTCGGCGAATGCTGTCAGCACCGCGGTGAGGTGTACGGCCTCGTCGCGCCCCTCTGGGAGCAGGCCGCTGTCCTGGCCGATGTACTCACCGGTGCCGATCCCGCTGCCGCGTATCACGGTTCGCGTCTGACGACCAAGCTCAAGGTGGCCGGCGTCGACGTCGCGTCGATGGGGATCACCGCGCCTGAGCGCGACGACGACGAATTCGTTCAGTTCTACGAACCACGCAGTGGCACGTACAAATCGGTCATCGTGCGGAACAACAAGCTCGTCGGCGCCACTCTGCTGGGCGACATCTCCAAGGCCAACTTTCTCACC
The DNA here is from genome assembly GCF_000482405.1 of Rhodococcus sp. JG-3. Lineage (NCBI taxonomy): Bacteria > Bacillati > Actinomycetota > Actinomycetes > Mycobacteriales > Nocardiaceae > Rhodococcus > Rhodococcus sp. JG-3. The sequence goes on along the minus strand of NZ_KI519398.1, from coordinate 3,332,972 downwards.
CAGGCGTTCGACGAGAAGGTGCCGCTGCCCGACGAGCGCATCAGCATGCTCTTCGACATGGGAACGCCCTCTGCGGCAACAGGAGCCGCCGAACTGGCAGACGACGTTCAGGTGTGCAACTGCAACGGCGTCACCAAGGGCGCCATCGTGGCCTGCGTGCACGCGGGCGCGAAGAATCTGAGCGACGTGACCGCGAAGACCCGAGCAGGCAAGGGATGTGGATCCTGCAAGGGGTTGGTGAAAGACATCATCGCGTGCGCATCCGGTGGCGCGGTCGAAGCGGACCCCACCGCAGACCGGTACGTGCCGTGTATCCCGATGACGAAGCCGGAACTGATCGAAGCGATCAGGTCGCGAGACCTCCGGGCAGTCTCGCAGGTGTTCACGGCGCTTGCGACCGATGGCGTCGAGGACGCCGCCGCCAAGATGCCGCTGGCGTCACTGCTGCGCACCGTCTGGGGTCCGGATTGGGTGGACGAGCGCGGCGCACTGTTCATCAACGACCGGGTGCACGCCAACATTCAGCGGGACGGCACGTTCTCGGTGGTACCGCAGATGAAGGGTGGCGTCACCACCCCGGATCAACTGCGCAAGATCGCCGACGTCGCCGACAAGTACCACGTCCCGCTGGTCAAGGTCACCGGCGGACAGCGCATCGACCTCCTCGGGATCAAGAAGGAAGACCTACCCAAGGTGTGGGGCGATCTGGATATGCCTTCCGGCTTCGCCTACGGCAAGAGCATGCGCACGGTGAAAACCTGTGTGGGCAGCGACTTCTGCCGCTTCGGTCTCGGCGACTCGACGGCTCTCGGCATCGCGCTCGAAGAGCGGTTCCAAGGGTTGGAGACTCCCGCGAAACTCAAACTCGCGGTCGCCGGCTGCCCGCGCAACTGCTCGGAGGCGCTGTGCAAGGACTTCGGCGTGGTCTCGGTCGGCGAGGACAGGTGGGAGATCTACGTCGGCGGCGCGGCCGGGGCTCACATCCGCAAGGGAGATCTGTTGGCCACCGTGACAGGAGCCGAGGAGGTGATGACAGTGGCAGGCAGATTCATCCAGCACTATCGGGAGAACGCGCAGTGGCTCGAACGGACGTACGCCTGGGTTCCGCGCATCGGCTTGGAGGAACTGCAGAGCGTTCTGATCGACGACCGTGACGGCATCGTCGCCGGACTCGACGAGCGACTGCAAACATCGGTCGACGGCTACGTGGACCCATGGCAGGACCGCACGGCACCCAAATCGCCCGCGCAGTTCGCACCCTCGCTGCCACTGCTCCCGCTGCCACAGGTGCCGGTCCGATGAGCGTGCCAGTGGGAGCGCTGGAAGATCTGACTCCGGGCGAGGGACGGGCCTACGTCGTGGACGGTCAGCAGGTCGCGGTGTTCCTGCTCGGTGACGGTTCGGTGCGCGCGATGGACGCCGTCTGCCCGCACCGGGGCGGGCCACTGGCCGACGGCCAGATCGACGGGTCCGTAGTCGTCTGCCCACTTCACCAATACGCCTTCTCCCTCGACGACGGCACCTGCCCGAGTGGAATCTCGTCGGTCCGCACCTACCCCGCGGCCGTGGTGAACGGAAAAGTGACCGTGGAGCTGTAACCGGCACGGTTGAACAACTGGCACTCCTACCCCCTACCCTGTTCCAGTGACCGAATCAGGCGAGGACGCACGGCTGGGTGCCGCGAATGCGTTCGTGGAGGAAGACCGTCTCGGTCTCTTCTCGTTCGCCGTCGCCGAGAAAAGATCCGAATACCTGGCAGTACTGCGGGCGTTCGACACCGCTCGCGCGAACTACGTGGTGTTGCTGCACTCGGGCGACGTCGCCGATCTCATCGCTCGTAGCCCCGGGCGTCACGACGCGCTGACCACACTGGACATCGCACCCCTGCTCGATCAACTCCACACCTGGGGTCTGCTCGAACGCAGCTACGACGGCACCCGCGCCGCGACCCTCGCCGAATACCGCAACCGGCACTTCGTCTACCAGTTCGGTCAGGCCGGCTACAAGGCCTACCGCGCGGTCGAGGACGTGCTCGGTGCGCGCCTGGACGACGCCTCGCTGTCCCGGCTGGTGCTGCCCGAGCTGCTGGCCGACATGCACGAGCTGGCCGAGGCGAACCGTCAGGCCGACGGCGACCGCATCTACCGCAAGCTCAGCAGACTCGATTCGACGTTGTCGGAGATGGCGACCCGCGCCGCCCACTTCTATCTGGTGCTGGGCGACCTGGTGCGCACCACCGAGATCACGCCCGAATCGTTCTTGGCGCACAAGGATGCACTGCTCACGCACATGCGTGAGTTCAGCTCCGATCTCACCCGCTATGCCCCCAAGTTGGCGGAAGCGATCGCACTCGTCGAGAGCACCGGCATCGAGGAACTCGTCGACCGTGCCGCGATCAGCGACGAACGAGTCTTTCTCTCCGTCGACGAACGGCGAGCGGACTGGACCGACCGATGGGCCGGGTTGTCGCACTGGTTCGTCGCGGCCGAATCCGAGCTCAGCGAATCCGAGCGCCTCCGCGAGGGCACGATGAGCGCGATCGCTGCTGTGCTGTCACTGCTGCGGCGCGTCACCGAAACTCGGAAGGGCGGTGTGAGTCGCGAGAGCCAACTGCGTCACCTCGCCGGCTGGTTCGCTGCTGCCCCCACCGAGGACAGCGCACATGCTCTGTTTCACGCCGTGTTCGGCCTCGGCCGACCCCGGCACCTGTCGATGGTCCATCCCGACGCCGACATCATCCCCATGTCCCGATCATGGTGGGAGGCACCGCCGGTCGAAATCTCGCGCACGCTGGCCGAGACAGGACGTACTCCGACCCCCGGCGTTCCAGGGCGGGTACAGCGCAACGACGGCGGCATCAGACGACTGCGCGAGCAGCAACTCGAGTCGCAGCGATCACGCAGTGCCGCGGCGCAGTCGCTCGCCTCGGCCGGAATCCACGACCGCATTCTGAACGAGCAGGAAACCGAAGTGTTGCTGAGCCTGCTCAACGCCGCGTTGACTGCCCGGGTACGCGTGAGCGGACGCACCTCGGACTCGTCCGGATCGGACAGTGGCGTGCGCCTGACGCTGAGCGACAGCGACCGTTCGACGATCGTGCGCACCAGCCGTGGCCGATTGCATCTGGACCGCCTCGCCCTCGACGTCAGTGAGGTGGCACGCCGGTGAGAGCACGTGAGATCTCCTCGCTCGCTCTGGATTCCTACCAGCGGGCTGCCCGAGTCGCATTGTCCAATCACCTGGTCACCGCGACGTACCCCGATCGAATCGCGTTACCGCTGCTGCGCAGGTGGGCAACCGAACTGCGTGAGGATCTCCTGGAGCTGTTCGGCTACCGCTTCGAGGTCACCGAGACGACCGCGCGTCTGTTCCCCGTGATCGATCGTCTCGACGACAGTCAACCCGCGCGAACGCCTTCCGAGCGGGTGTTCGACCGCCGCAGGTACGCGTATCTGGCGCTGGCGCTTGCCGCGCTCGGTCGGGCCGGAAACCAGATCACTCTGTCCGAACTCGCCGATCACGTGGCGACGGAGTCGAGTCAGGTGGACGGCGTCGAACTCACGACCGACCGCGCGAGCGACCGAGACGCATTCGTCGACGCGATCGGATGGCTGGCCACGCGTGGTGCGATCTCGCTGGCCGACGGCGACGCCACGGGCTGGGCTAACAATCCGACGGCCGGTGAGGCCCTGTACGACATCGACCGATCGGTGGTCGTCGCGATGTTTCGGCCGCCGCGTGCCGTGCAGCACCTGCGTTCGATTCGTGGCCTGCTGGCCGGCTCGGATGCCCCGATCGATCCCGAGGATTCCGATCTCGGACACATCGAGTCCGGGCGTGAGGCAGACCCGAAGGAAACGCTGCGTGCGGTACGCCGAGCGTTGGTCGAACACCCCGTCGTCTATCTCGACGATCTCGACGGGGACGCACGCACCGCCCTGACCGCCTCGAGGACCGTCGCCGACGTCGAGTTGCTCACCGGTCTCGTTGCCGAGCGTCGCGCCGAGGGCGTGGCCCTCATCGACACCTCGGGACGGTTGTCCGACCACCGCTTTCCCAGCACCGGAACGATCGCTCAGGTGGCGTTGCTCATCGCGGGAGAAATCTCCGATCGGGTCGTGGATCCCGACGCTCCGGCGCTCACAACGCATCCGCTACCTGCGAGCGACCTACTCGTCGAACAGTTGGACGACGCGATCCCCGGCGGCGGAATCTTCGGTGACCTGGCCGACTTCGGATTTCCCGCCGATCCGATGACGGTCGAGAACTCGGCGGAGCGCACACAGTATCCGTTGATCGAGGACAGTTGGCTGGTCTCGGTCGTCGACGATCTCGTGGACCGATTCGGTCGCACGTTCGCGGCGCAGTGGCAGACCGACCGGGACGGTCTACGCATCCGTGCGATTGCGCTGTTGCATCGACTTCGTTTGATACACAGCGTATCCGGCGGTGTGTTGGTGCTACCGGTGATCGCTCGGTACCGAGACGTGATGGTCAGCGTGCGCGACCGAGCCCCGCAGGACTCGCTCTTCGGCACCGAACAAGCCCCCAGTACCGATCCATCCGAAGTAGAGGCCTGAGTAGATGACCGCACACTCGAATCGCTTTCGGCCCACGCGCGCCGGAATCGTCAACCTGTGGGATTACCGCGATCAGGAGTTCTCTTTCGCCGACGGTCGATTGGTGCTGCGTGGTCCCAACGGATCCGGCAAGACCAAAGCGCTCGAAGTGCTGTTTCCCTTCGTCCTCGACGGCCGGATCGAGCCGCGCCGACTCAACCCGTTCGCCGGTGAAGAACGAACGATGAAGTCCAACCTGCTCTACCGAGGGCAGGAAAGCGCACATTCGTACGTGTGGATGGAGTTCGGCCGCGGCTCGCGCGAGGACCCCGAATCGGTGACCGTCGGAATCGGTATGCGGGCGAGCCGCCACAACGACAAGGTGACCCGCTGGTACTTCGTGGCCGACGGCCGAGTGGGCGTCGACTTCTCGTTGTTGGGCTCCGACGACCGGCCGCTGACGAAGAAGCAGTTGGCCGAACAACTCGGCAGCGATGCCCTGACCGATCGTCCGGTCGACTACCGCGCCGCGATCGATGCCCGAATGTTCGGGCTCGGCGCGCAACGGTACGACCAGTTGATCAATCTGATTCTGACACTTCGCCGTCCGCAGTTGGCCAAGAATCTCGATCCGAAAGGGTTGTCCCAGGCGCTGACCGACGGTCTGCGTCCCCTCGACGAGCAACTGGTGCTCGAGGCGGCACGTTCCTTCAGTGACATGGAGGAAGTAGGACGCGCGCTGGAGGGACTGGCCCAAGCCGATCAGGCGGCCAGGAACTTCGTGTCGGTCTACTCCAAATACCTTCGCGTACAAACCCGTTCGGACGTCGAACAAGTCTCGCGTCGGCTCGAAGCCGTGACGCACGCGACCACCGCACACTTCGCCGCCGCCGCCCTGCAGGACCGGCGTCTGCTGGAACGGGCGGCCGCAGAGACTCGATTCGACGAGGCCGAGCGTGCGCTCGATCAGGCCGTCGCAGACCGAGAAACCCTGCAGCGCTCGAGCGCGTACGAGGGCAAGCAGCAACTGGACGATCTCGCCGAATCCGCTGCGAAGCTGGAGGTCTCGACGGCGCAGCAGGCCGATCGCGCACGCAAAGCGCAAGCAGAACTGGAGCAGCGCACGGCCGAGGCTGCCCGGGCGGACGCCGCACTCCGGGACTCCGTTGCCGGGGTGACTCGCGCGGAGGACGAGCTGCAGACTGCGGCCGAGGATGCCGGCATCGTGTGGACCCCATTGCCCGGCACGGCGCGCAGTGATCAGATCAGTACCGCGCTTCGTGGGCACGCCGAGGAACGGGACGGCGACGTACGTGCAGTGCGTGAGGCGCTGGCCACCGTCGAGAAGGCGTCGACGGAACGCGCTCGCGCGGAGAAGGCCGCAACGAAGGCGCGCGAGTTGCTCGAAGCAGCCGCGGCTGCCGTCACCGAGGCCGAGGCGACGGTGGACCTGGAGAAGGCGCAGTTCGCTTCGGGCCTGCGGGCCTGGTGGTCGAGCAACTCGTCGCTCTACTCCTCCGCAGGCATCACCTCCGCTGTGTTCGAGGCCCTCGACGCAGCCCTGGCAGGCATCGGCGACGACGACGCCCCGAGCCTGGAATCGGTGCTCGCCGAGCAGACCTCGGACGGTATCGATGCGATTCGCGCCCGGCAGGCACAGGCACGCGTCGACGTGGCCGCGCGCGAGGCCGAGGTGAAGGCGCTGCGCGACGAACTGTCCCTGGTGCGAGCCGAACACGACGATGCCCCACCACCGTTCGCAGCGCGCACCGACAGCCGTGCCGATCTCTCGGGCGCACCACTGTGGCAACTGGTTCGGTTTGCCGATGCGGTCTCCTCTGCCGACGCGGCGGGGATCGAATCCGCACTGCAGGCCGCGAACCTGCTCGACGGGTGGATCCACCCGACCGCAGACTCCCCCGTCGACGCGACGTCGGAGCAATATCTGTCGCCGCTACCGGTGGCCGCGAGGCCGACCAGTTCGACGCTCGCGTCCGTGCTGGAACCCGAGCCCGGTACTGCCGTCCAGGAATCGCGAATTCTCGATGTACTGAATTCGATTGCATTGCAGCAGGATCGAAACGACCCCTTGGACAGTTCTGTCTCGATAGGCGTCGACGGTCGGTACTGGCAGGGAGTGCAGCAGGGTCGCCACGCAAAACCGGATGCCGAGTACATCGGTGCAACGGCGCGGGCGCGTCGGCGAGAGCAGCGCATCGCCGAGCTCGGTGCTGCGATCGATTCCGCGACAGCCGAACTCGCGACCGCGACCGCCGCCGAGCTGGCGGCACGCGAGCTGGTGCAGGCGTTGAACGCGGCCGCCAAGCAGCTCCCCCGAGTCTCGGCCATCGTCAAAGCGCAACGTGCCGTCACGGCAGCCGCAGGCGCGCTGCGCACCTCCAAAGATGCGTCTGCAGCGGCAGATCGAGAATTCGACCAAGCGATCGCCGACCTGTCCGCGAAAGAGAAACAACTGCGCTCCGTCGCCGTGGCCCATCGCACCCCGCACCTGGGCCGCGATGTCGATGCCCTCGCCGCAGCGATTCGCCATTTCGAGCATCAGGGCGCAGCGGTCATCCGTAAACGCAGCGACCACGCACGCGAGACCGAGCGGGCGCGCGAGGCCACCAACCGCCTCGAGGAGGCCACCGGACTGGCCGAGGAACTCGCCGAGGAAGCCGCGATAGCCGACGAGAGCTATCGGCAACAGCTGCAGCGTCTGGAATTGCTGAGCGAGAAACTCGGTGCTACGGCCGAACAGATCAACACCGACCTGGAAAACGCGCGCGATCGCATCGAGAAGTGCCGAGCCGAGCAGCGAGCAGCCCGAAAGGCGGACAAGGAAGCCGGTGAGGCGATCGGCAAGGCCGAGGGTGCATGCAACACGGCGCTCGAGAGCCTGCGCGCTGCCGTGACCGAGGCCCTGGGTGATGCTGTCCGACTGGCACCATACGCCCGCAAGGATCTGCTGCACATCCTCGGCGTGCACGAGACGTATACGTGGCCGGCCAGCGACTCGGCGTGGCTGACGGTCGAACAGATCCTGTATCGGGTTCAGCAGGCCGCCGGCCCCGACGACGACGTCCCGGTACTTCCATCGGTGGTGCTCGCGCTGCATTCGGCACTCGACACGGCGACGGCGTCGGTGAAAGTGACCGACTCGAGCCGGAAGTCGACACGAACGGCGCTGACGAGCGCACTGCAGGAGTTCGACTCGCAACTGGCCGCTTCCGGTCAGGACTACCGCCTGCAGTGGGACGCACCGGACGGGTTGACGGTGGTACGCGTGCAGGACGAGCAGGGTTATTCCTCGGTCGGAGACTTCGCCGACCGCATCGATGCCGCCCGGGCCGACCAGGAACTGCTGTTGACCGAGCAGGAACGCCGAATTCTCGAAGACGCGCTGCTGACCGGGTTGGCGCAGCAGATTCACGAGCGCACCGTCGATGCACGCGAGCTGATCGCCCAGATGTCCGCAGAGATGAAGCAACGCCGTATGTCCTCGGGCAACACGATCGGCGTGCACTGGGTGCTCGCGGACAACCTCGACGACGGGGCGCGGGCAGTGTCCAAGCTGCTCGACCGCGATGCCTCGGCGCTGAGCCAGGACGATCTGGCCGCGATGCGCGCACACTTCGCATCGGAGATCAGGATCGCTCGTGCGGCACATCCGGAACGGTCGTATCCCGAGATCCTGTCCGCGACACTGGACTATCGTCGCTGGCGGGTGTTCGCGTTCACGCTCATCAGCGGCGACGGCAACGAGGATCGCCTGACCGTAGCTCGTCACAGTGCGCTCTCGGGCGGTGAGCAATCGGTGTCGCTGCATTTGCCGCTGTTCGCCGCGGCGCACGTGATGCTCTCGTCCGCCGATCCGCATTCGCCGCGGTTGCTGGCGCTGGACGAGGCGTTCGCCGGTGTCGACGACAACGGTCGTAGCGAATTGCTCGGACTGAGTGTGCAATTCGACCTGGATCTGTTCATGACCGGTTACGACCTGTGGATCACCTACGCGGACGTCCCCGGTTGCGCACACTACGATTTGGCGCACTCGACCGCCGAGAACACCGTCAGCGCAGCACTTCTGGTGTGGGAGAACGGTGAATTGTTCGCCGAACACGACGGCACCGACCTCGCAGCAGCCCTCGGATCACCGTTGACCCGCCGGGTGCCGACCCGAACCGAAGGTGGGCTGGAGTTTGGCCGGTAACAGTGAGTGGCGAGGCAGCGTCGAATTGGCGGCGCTGTTGGACGCTGCGCGAAAGAAGTTGGAGTCCAACTGGCTTCGTGTCGGCGGTAACATCATCGTCGACCTGAGTGATGCGCCGGAACTGTGGCGTCTGTGCAGTGCCATCTCGAAGTCCAACTCCAGCTTGCACTCTCGGGCACGGAGCACCCGGCTCGATCTCGAGCGGTTCGACGCATGGCTGAGCCATCCGCTCAACGGCGGTATCGGTCTGATCGACACCCTCGCCGGGCAGGCACCGCTGCAGGACAAGAAGCGCATTGCGGCCGACAAGGCTCAGCTGCGCGCCGATGCGCTCGATCGGGCGCGTGCGGCGCTCGGCGGTGGTACCGATCGCGAGTGGATCGAGCACTGGATCGCGTCGTTGCTCAATCAGGACGGCACCCTCGGTGGCCGCGTCGCCGTCGACGCGCTCGGGGTCGCAACGCAAGTCCTGGCGCTGCTTCCGGTGGACGGGATGTCGCTCACCGAGCTGGCGGAACTGGCCACCGGTGATACCAAGGCCCTCACGGGCGGCGGTGCCGCGAAACTCGTCCTCGATGCATTGTCGTTGCGCGAGAACGTGCCTCGACCCGTCGATCCAGTGGGGATCAGAGCGCTGTGGGAAACGGCCGGAGTGTCGGTCGACGCCGTGTCGAGCCGGGTACTGGTTCTCGGCTACCGCGTCGTCGAGACCAACACGGTGGCTCGCTGGCTCAACGAAGCAGCCGACGAGGGCGTGCCCTTTCCCGTCACCGTGGACATGCTCGCGCGCGGCCCTCTCACCAACAGCTCGTCGACCGTGTTCGTGTGCGAGAACGTCGCTGTGCTCGCGGCCGCAGCCCGCTCTCTCGGCTCGAACTGTGCCAGCTTGATCTGCACCGACGGTCAGCCCTCGGCCGCAGTGCATCGGCTGCTGGCTGCGCGCGCCCCCGGCACCACGATCGAATGGCGTGCCGATTTCGACTGGGCCGGAATGCACATGGTGACCCGCGCACTCACCCGGTACGACGCGGTGCCGTGGCGAATGGACGTCGACTCGTACCGCCGCGCACTGGACGCGCGCAACTCGGAACCACTGAAGGGGCATCCCACGGACACTCCGTGGGACCCGGAACTGGCTGCTGCACTGCGTGATTCGGGACGAGCGGTCATGGAAGAACGCCTGATCCCGGATCTGCTGGCAGATCTACGCCTGGGGCCCGCGGACTAACGCAGCGGAACTCCGAGCAGCGCATCGACCGCATCGGCGAAAGTGCCGGGTGCGCTCGCATCCGATCCACCGCGCTCGACTGCGAAACTCGCCCACGCGTCGAGGGCGTCGAGAGCCTTGGGCGTGTCGAGGTCATCGGCCAGATGCTGACGCAGGCGGTTGACGACGTCGTCGGCCGACGCTGCGGACTCGAGCGCCGCTGCTCGACGCCACAGCGCGAGACGGGTGTGGGCTCGCTCGAGGACCTCGTCGGACCACGGCCGATCCTGCCGGTAGTGGCCCGCGAGCAGGCCCAGCCGCACCGCGGCCGGATCGACGTTCTCTGCGCGGAGCTTCGAGACGAACACCAGGTTGCCGCGGCTCTTGGACATCTTCTCGCCGTCGAGACCGATCATTCCCGTGTGCACGTAGTGCCGGGCGAACCGAGGGTCACCGGTTGCCGCCTCGGCGTGTGCCGCCGAGAACTCGTGGTGCGGGAAGATGAGATCGCTTCCGCCGCCCTGGATGTCGAAACCGGTTCCGATGCGATTGAGTGCAATGGCAGCGCATTCGATGTGCCAGCCCGGTCGGCCGGGGCCCCACGGCGACGGCCACGACGGTTCGCCGGGACGTACCGCGCGCCAGAGCAGCGCATCGAGTGAATCGCGCTTGCCCGCACGATCGGGATCTCCGCCGCGTTCGGCGAAGAACGTGTCCATGGTGGGACGGTCGTAGCCGGATTCGTAGCCGAACTGCTCGGTGGCGTCGGCACGGAAGTACACGTCGGGGTACTCGGCGTCGTCGACGACGTAGGCAGCGCCGGACGCCACCAGCTTCTCCACCAGTTCGACGACTTCCTCCACCGACTCGACGGCACCGATGTAGTCGTGCGGAGGCACGACCCGCAGAGCCTCCATGTCGGCGCGGAACAGCTCGATCTCGCGCGCACCGAGATCGCGCCAATCCTCACCGTCACGATTCGCGCGCTCGAACAGCGGATCGTCGACATCGGTGACGTTCTGCACGTAGTGCACGTCGATACCCGCATCACGCCACAAGCGGTTGATCAGATCGAACGTCAGATACGTTGCCGCATGTCCCAGATGGGTGGCGTCGTACGGGGTGATTCCGCAGACGTACATGCGAGCGGTCGAACCGGGGGTGACCGGACGGACCTGGCGATCTGCGGTATCGAACAACCGAAGCGCTGGACCCTGTCCTGGGATTGTCGGGATCTCCGGGCTGGACCAAGAATGCATGCAGCCGAGCCTATCCGAGCCCGTTCAGAAGGCGGGCCACGGTATCGGTCTGCTCGATCGAGGTTCCGGCATGACCGGGCGCGCGATCAGCTGCTGGGCCCGATCCAACACCGCAATGGTTTCGGCCAGCGTTATCTTGTCGACCAGCCGTGGAGCGATGACGGTGTCGAAGGTCTCGACGAACCGCACGACGTCGGCCATCAGAGCATCGTCGACCGCCTGGCCTGCCCACCCCCAGAGAACCGTGCGCAGCTTGTTCTCGGCGTGCAGGCAGATGCCGTGATCCACCCCGTAGACATATCCGTCGAGACCTTCGAGGGCATGCCCACCCTTGCGATCTGCATTGTTGAGAATGACGTCGAGAACCGCCATCCGCTGCAGGCGTGGATCGTCGGCATGGATCAGAGCGATCTCTTCGCCATCGCCGTCGTAGGCCTGCAACACCGGAATCCAGCCCGCCGGAACGAGATCGGGACGGCAGATGTCGACGAGGTCCACGCGGCCCTCGACCCGCTCCTCGGGAGTATCTATCCACTTCTGCACCATGCCGGGACCGAACGGACCGTCGCGCAGCACCGTGGGCGGAATCACGCCCCACCCGAGCGCCTCGGAGATCTCGTACGACGCCACCTCCCGCCCGGCGAGGGTGCCGTCGGGAAAGTCCCAGAGCGGCACCTCTCCGCGCACGGGTTTGTACACGCACCGCACTGCCGAGTCGCCGTCGCCCGCCTCGCACACGAGGGTGGCGTTGGACGCCGAAACCACCCGGCCGACGACAGTCAGCTCGCCGGTCTCCATGGTCTCGCGGCCCTCGAAGGGAGGTAGTTCGACGGTCAAGACTCGTCGACCTCTGTCACCGGACCGAAGGTGGCACCGCGGCGGTAGCCGTTCGTCCTGATGCAGACGTGTCCCTCGGGGGCGAGCGGCAGGCCGCACAGCGGGCACGGCGCTCGGCCGGCTGCCACGACCAGCTCGGACCGCGCTGCGAACTCGCGAGCCTGAACGGGTGTCAGAAACACTCGAACCGCGTCGGGGCCCTCGTCGGTGTCGTCGAGCACGACGGATTCGTCGACCTCGACCTCACTGACGGCCAACAACTCCACCACGACGGCATTGGCGTCGGCGTCCCAACCCAACCCCATCGTGCCGACCCTGAATTCGGTGTCGATCGGGGTCACCAACGGGCTGGTGTCGAGTGTCTCGGCCTCCTCGGTCGGCACATCGGTACCGAAGCGACGCTGCACCTCCTCGAGCAGCAGTCCCATTCGATCGGCCAGCACCTGTACCTGCTGCTTCTCCAACGCGACCGAGACCACTCGGGCATCGTGGACCGCCTGGAGAAAGAACGTTCGGTCACCCGGCTCACCTACGGTCCCGGCGACGAAACGATCAGGGGTGCGAAAAACGTGTATGGCGCGCGGCATTGCACCTCCTAACGACTCGAAAAGCTCCGCGAAACGAATCGCGAACTTCCATTATCGGCCACAGATCGACCGTGGACGGTATTGCTCGCCCTCCAGCCTGCCACCGATCGGGAGATCGGCGGCGAACCGGCATCTTTAGGTGCCCGCGCCGCCGCCCACCACTGCATCGGACGAGTCTGCAACGTCGGGTTTCGCGCCTGCTTCGTCGGACGTCGGCTCTTCCGCCTTCGGCACGAACACGCTCAAGTCGGATCCGGTGTCGTTGGTCCGCAACACGAACGGCCGAGTCGAGGTGTAGCGCACGACGCTGATCGACGCCGGATCGGCAACGATCCGCTGGAAAGAATCGAGATGGGCACCCATCGCATCGGACAGCACCGACTTGATCACATCCCCGTGAGAGCAGGCCACCCACAGCACATCCCGGCCGTGGTGGGCGGCCAGCCGCGCATCGTGCTCCCGTATCGCCTGGACCGCGCGTTGCTGCACCGTAGCCAAGCCTTCGCCTTCGGGGAACACCGCCGCGGACGGATGCTGCTGAACGACCTTCCACAGCGGCTCGGCCAGCAGCTCCTTGATGGTTCGACCGGTCCATTGTCCGTAGTCGACCTCGACGATCCTGTCCTCGACCATCGGAGTCAGCCCCAACCGAGTGGCCAGCGGTTCCACGGTCTGCTCGCACCGCAACAACGGAGAGCGCACGATCTCCACGACCGGGAGGACCCCCAGCCGTTCGGCAACCGCCTGTGCCTGCTCTCGGCCCCGGTCGTCGAGCTCCACCCCTTCGCTCCGACCTGCGAGCGTGCCCGCAGTGTTCGACGTCGAACGTCCATGGCGAAGCAAGATGACTGTCATTGCTCCGAGCCTAACGAGGAACGGTTCACGTAGCCGAGACAACCCCGCCGGCCAACAGACCCAGAACAACCACACCGAGCACGATGCGGTAACCGACGAACCAGTACAGCGAATGGTTCGCGACGAACTTGAGCAGCCAGGCGATCGAGGCATAACCCAGGCCGAACGCGATGATCGTGGCCACCAGCAGCTGTGGTCCCGACGCGGCGAGGCCGGAGCCGACCGGCTCGAAGGCGTCGGGCAGCGAGAACAAGCCGGACGCCGTGACGGCCGGGATGGCGAGCAGGAACGAAAAGCGCACTGCAGCTTCGCGTTCGAGTCCGAGGAACAGGCCGGCGCTGGTGGTGGCTCCGGAGCGGGACACTCCGGGAATCAGCGCCAGGCATTGAGCGAGGCCCATGACGATGCCGTCCCTGGTGGTGAGTTTCTCGATCGGCCGTTCCTTACGGCCCAGCTTCTCCGCGACGGCAATCACCACGGCGAAAGCGATCAGCATGAACGCGATGAGATACAGATTGCGCGCACCGGTGCGGATCTGATCCTTGAACAACAGACCCAGAATGCCGATCGGGATGGTGGCGATGATCACGTACCACCCCATGCGGTAATCGAGACCCCGTTCTTCTTTCCTGCGCAATCCGACGAACCAGGCCTTGATGATTCTGACGATGTCGCGCCAGAAGAACAGCAGGACAGCGGCTTCGGTACCCAGCTGCGTCACCGCGGTGAACGACGCGCCGGCGTCCTCGTTCCAGAACACCCCCGACACGATTCGCAGATGACCGGAAGAGGAAATGGGAAGGAATTCCGTCAGTCCCTGGACTGCGCCGAGGATGATCGCCTGCAGCCACGTCATGTCGATCATGCGGCGCCCCGTCCCAGCGTCGAAGCGGACGATTCGATTGTTGCCGGCGCGTGGGCGAGTGCCCGCCCCCTGGATTCGCGATTCACGGGGACGACCGTACCCGGCGCGGCACTTTCACACCGAGCACAGCGAAGCGGCGCGGCACATTCACACCGAGCGGCGCGGCGCACTACTGTGCACTGGCGGCAGGCCAGTACGAACCCGACGATCACAGGTAAAAGGACATTCGGCACATATGAAGCAGAGATCGGTCGGCACCAGCGGACTTCGGGTGTCGAGGCTCGGCCTCGGCACTCTCGGGTGGGGCAGCGGGACCGATGGGGACGACGCTGCGGCGCAGTTGTCGGCGTTCGCCGAGGCGGGCGGCACCTTGGTCGATACGTCTCCGGCGTACGGCGACGGTCGAGGTCAGCGAGTACTCGCGGAGTTGCTCGACGATGTGGTTCCTCGGCAGGACTTGGTGATCAGCAGTGCCGCGGGGGTCGGTTCGCGGTACGGCCGGTATCACGTCGATTGCTCGAGGCGCGGACTGCTCGGTCAGTTGGACGCAACGCTGCGTGAGCTCGGTACCGACTATCTCGACCTGTGGCAGGTGGCCACGTGGGATCCGATGACCCCGGTCGACGAGGTGGCGGCGACACTCGACTACGCCGTCTCGAGTGGACGGGTTCGCTACACCGGTGCCCGCGGGTATCTGGGCTGGCAATTGGCCACGGCTGCCGGTTCGGCCGGTATCGGACGGATCGTGTCTACGCAGGCGGAGTACTCACTGTTGGCCCGTGGGATCGAGGACGAACTGGTTCCCGCCGCCCTGCACCACGGCATCGGCATCCTCGCGGCGGTTCCCCTGGCGGGTGGTGTCCTGACGGGTAAGTACCGCAACGGGATTCCGGCCGATTCGCGCGGGGCCGACGAGCTTCACGCCGACGCGGTGAATGCGTATCTGACCGACTCGGCGGTAGGTGTCGTCGATGCGGCGGTCACGGCCGCCGATGGTCTTGCCACCTCTCCCCTGGTCGTCGCCCTTGCGTGGGCCCGTGATCGTCCCGGGGTGAGCAGCGCGATCGTCGGTGCCCGCGATCTGGCCCAGTTGATGGGTGCTCTGATGGCCGAGGAGCTCGAACTGCCGGCGGCTATCACGTCGGCCCTGGACGACGTCAGCGGTTGATCGCAGGTGCTGCTCGGCCTGGGTGAGGTCACCTGAAGGTCGGGCAGGCTAACCTATGGTCGTGATCGCCAAACGCCTCGCCGCCGCGCTGCTGACGGCCGGACTGCTGGTGTCGTGTTCGGTGAACAACTCCGCGGTCCCGGACTCCGGCACGATCGGCCCACGCACCGCCGTCGTCGACGACCCTGATCCGGAGCCCATCGCGGTCGATCCGGCTGCCGAACTACCGGTCACCGTCACCGGTTTCGACGGCGTGCCCGTCACGATTTCGGACAACAGCAGGATCGTGGCGGCCGACCAGTACGGCACCCTCGCCGAAACGGTGTTCGCGCTCGGACTCGGCGACAATCTCGTCGGGCGCGACACCTCGGCGTCGTTTCCCGCGGCAGCAGACGTACCCGACGTCACCCCTACCGGCCACTCGCTCAGTGCCGAAGGCATTCTCGCGCTGTCGCCGACGGTCGTCCTGACCGACACCAGTATCGGCCCGCGCGCTGTCCAGGATCAGATTCGGGCCGCGGGAATTCCGGTCGTCTACTTCGACCCCGCTCGAACTCTGGCCGGGGTAGCAGGACAGATCGACGCTGTTGCGGCGGCTCTCGGGGTTCCCGACGCCGGTTCCGCACTGGCGCAACGGGCAACCGAAGAGATTGCCGCCGCGACACAGAACGCGCCTCGATCCGCCGCGCCGCTGAAGGTTGCGTTCTTGTACATGCGTGGTCCGGCGATCAAGATGCTCGCCGGTCCGGGTTCCGGAGCGGACGCTCTCATCGAGGCGATCGGTGCTCGGGATGCAGGGGTCGAATCGGGTCTGACCGAACAGTTCGTCCCGGTGACCAGTGAGGCACTCATCGCTGCGGCACCCGACGTGATTCTCATGATGACGAAGGGGCTGCAATCGATCGGCGGGATCGACGGGCTCGAGCAGATACCCGGTATCGCGCAGACGCCCGCCGGCCAGCAGCGTCGGGTGGTCGACATGGACGACGGCACCGTTCTCAGTTTCGGTCCGAACACCGGAAAGGTGCTGGCTGCATTGTCGAAGGCCGTCTACGAACCTGCCTCATGAGCGACGTGTCGTCTGCACGGTGGCGGTCGGGTACGACGCGAGTGGTCTCGACGTTCGTCGCGCTGGCGGTCGTGCTGATGGTCCTGGCCTTGGTGTCGGCTGTCGTCGGGCAGGTACCGACGACTCCGGCGGAAGTGTTGGGGAGTTTGACGCATCGGGTGGGCCTCGACATCGGCCCGCTGCCCGCTCACCCCAGCGGCGAGGTGACCCTCTGGCAGGTCCGGTTTCCTCGGCTGACCCTCGCGATGCTCGTCGGTGCCTGTCTGGGATGCGCGGGTGCACTGCTCCAAGGTGTGTTCGCCAACCCTCTCGCCGAACCCGGTGTCGTCGGCGTGTCGTCGGGCGCGGCTGTCGGTGCGAGCTCGGTCTTCGTCCTGGGCGGCAGCTTTGCCGGGGTCTGGACCGTTGCGCTCGCAGCCTTCGTGGGCGGACTCGTCACCACGATTGCGGTCTACTTCCTGGCTCGCAATGCCGGCCGAACCGAGGTGGTGACCCTCATCCTCACCGGAGTCGCCGTCAATGCGTTCGCGGGCGGCGTGATCGCGTTCTTCACGTTCGTCGCCAGCCCGGCCGCTCGCGACCAGATCGTCTTCTGGCAGTTGGGATCCCTTGCCGGTGCCACGTGGCAGTCGGTCGCGGTGGTCGGTCCGCTGGCCTTGGTCGGGATCGGAGCGTCGTCGATGATCGCCCGCCGACTGGACCTGCTCGCACTCGGTGAGTACGTGGCGCGCCATCTCGGCGTGAACGTCGAGCGCCTGCGTCAGTTCGCCATCGTGGTCGTCGCAGTGCTCGTCGCGTCCGGAGTGGCGTTCACCGGGATTATCCTGTTCGTGGGTCTGGTGGTACCCCACGCCATGCGCATGGTGCTCGGTCCGGCGCACCGGGTACTCATCCCTGCCAGCGCACTCGCGGGAGGCGTGGTCCTCCTCGGGGCCGATCTCGTCACGCGGACGCTCGTGGCGAACGTCGACCTTCCGCTCGGGATGGTGACCTCGTTGGCGGGCGCACCGTTCTTCTTCTGGCTGCTGCGCCGCACCCGGGCTCGTCAGGGCGGCTGGGCATGATCGGGAAGTTCGGTGGACACCGTTCCGACATTCCTGCCGACCCGACACCGGGTTCACGCACCCTGGTCGCCGTGGGGGTCGGCGCACACCGCGGTGACCGGGCCGTTCTGAACGACGTGCATCTCGAGGTCGTCGTCGGAGAGATTCTGGCTCTCGTGGGCCCGAACGGGGCGGGTAAGTCCACGTTGCTGTCGGTCCTGTCCGGAGACACCGAGCCCAGTTCCGGATCGGTACTGCTCGGCGAGAGACCACTGTCCCGCTTCCGGCCGGTCGACCTCGCGCGACGACGCGCCGTGCTCCCGCAACAGCACGCGATCGGGTTCGCATTCACCGTCGAGCAGATCGTGCGGATGGGCCGAGCTCCGTGGACCGGAACGTCGGCGGTACGCGAGGACGACGCGCAGGTGGCCGCCGCCATGGCCGCCTGCGACGTGTCCGAATTCGCCGGACGTCCGTTCGGTTCCCTATCCGGCGGTGAGCAGTCCCGAGTCGCGTTGGCCCGTGTCATGGCACAGCGTACCGCCACGATCATGCTCGACGAACCCACCGCGGCGCTCGATGTGAGACACCAGGAGTCGGTGATGGCCGTGGTGCGTTCACTGGCCGCGTCCGGTCGTGCCGTGGTTGTCGTACTGCACGATCTGGGGCTTGCTGCGGCCTACGCCGATCGGGTCGCGATTCTCGACGCAGGCGAGCTGGTGGCTACGGGACCGCCCCGGGAGGTTCTCACCGCCGAGCGGCTCGGCCGGATCTACCGACACCCGGTCGATGTCTTCGACCACCCCGTCACCGGTGAGCAACTGGTGATCCCGAAGCGGGGTCAGGAGTGAAGCCTGCGGAACGACCAGGGTTCAGAAACCCTCGAGCGCAGAGTTGACGCGATTGAAGAAGGCCCGGACTGCCGTGTCTCGCAGTGACACATCCGACAGCTGCTGAGCGTGAGCGACTGCGTCACGAACCACCCCGATGATGCTGCGTTCGTCGGTCAGATCGATCTCGGTGACCGAGTGCTCGGCGACGGCGTCCACTTCGGTTCGATCCGGCACGGCCGACACGACATCGGCCCGATAGATCTTCACGTAGAGCGTGCTGCGCTGCACTCTGAACGCGAACGCGCGTCCGTCGTCGGTTCTGCCGAAGCCGTTGGCGTGCGTACCCGCATTCACTTCCTCGACCACGAAGTGCGTTCCTTCGGATCCCACATCCGCTCCCATGTCGTGCTCGTTCACGAATTCGATGCCGATCGAACACGCTACCGTCTCCGCGCCCCCGACGAACGGCACCGAGTCCCGGGCTGTCGATTTCGCCGAGGTCGACGCGCGCTGGTACAGATGTGGCAGCGCCTTACCAGGGGCAGTCACCACAGGAAGTAGGTTCGGTTCCATGCGAACACCGTCGGCACGTACGGCCAGGACGGCAGTGGCGTCCGCGCTCGCCGTCGTCACACTCGTCGGTTTGGGTGGTTGCTCGAGCGAGGACGAGAACGCCGACGAGATCTCCGTCGAGCCGCAGCCGCCGGCCTTGTCCCCCGCGACTGCAGTGGCTCCGGCCGGAGTCGTCCGCGCCTTCGCTCCCGTGGACGCACTGACTTTCGATTCTGCAACGCGCACTCTGGTTGCCCTGACCGACGCGTCGACCACCGTGAGCCTGGTGGACGGGGAGGCGTCGAGCGAGCCCCGCGTGGTGGATCTGGGCGGATCCGCTGCAGAGCTGGTCGCCGGGCGCGACTCGAGTGTCTTGGTTCCGATGGACGGAGTTCTCTCGAGGATCACCGTGGCAGACGCTCAGCGCACCGATACCCCCGTCGACGGCCGGACTCTGTCGGCTGCCGATCTACCCGACGGCACCACGGCGGTCGGTGACGCCACCGGGCGTATCCGCATTCTCGACGCCGCCGGACAGGTGACGAGCACGGTCTCAGGACCGGGCGTGACCTCGGCCGACGCGTTGGCCAGCACACCGGACGGTGTCTCGGTACTCGATCGCCGCCAGACCTCGATCACCGATCTGAACCTCGACGACGACACCCTCGGTGTGGCCCTGCGCGCGGGCGAAGGCGCCGCCGAGATGACCAGCGACGAGTACGGACGACTTCTGGTCACCGACTCGACCGGCACCGAGCTGCTGGTCTTCACCTCGCACGATCTGCTGATGCGGCAACGGTTTCCGGTCGGGTCCGCGCCCTGGGCGATCGCCTACGATGAACAATCCGGTATTGCATGGGTCACCTTGCCGGCTCGCAACGAGGTGGTCGGGTACACACTCGACACCGGAATTCCGGTCGAGGCGCAACGGTTGCCCACTGTGCGACAGCCGAACTCGGTTGCCGTCGACGCGGATACCGGCGATCTGTACGTGGGATCGGCGACCGGGGACGGGCTGCAGCGCATCCCCGCCGCGGGCCGTTGACCTGCTGAATCGGCAGGAGACGGTACCCGCAGGAACGACCCTCGAGAATGGTGGAGGCACGTGAACGCACACGAGAATACGATGCCGGGCCGAGCGAAGATGCCCGTCGGGTGGGAGGTGTCCCCGTCCGACGACTGGGAGTACGTCCCTCTCCGGTTGCCACCGGACGTCACTCGCGTGACCGCATCGATGCGGCTCGCGATTCAGGCCGAATTCGGCGGCTGGGAGCTGTCTCGGGTACGTCTGTACACCGACGGAAGTCGCCGCGTGTTGCTCAAGCGCAAGAAGACCGCACATCATGTGCCGGAGCCCGGAATCTGACCGGCTCGACGGCAGCACCGATCGACTCCGAACAACGACCCTGAAGTACCGACCGGAAAGAAGACCGTGGGAGACCGTCTGTACCGCGTCCTGTTGCGCCTGATGTTCCTCGTATCGCCGGAGAGGATTCATCACCTCGCGTTCGGTGTTCTCAGGGCTGTTGCGGCGCTTCCTCCGCTTCGTAAGCTGGCAAGTGCACTGTTCGTCGTCGACGATCCGCGGTTGCGTTCGACGGCATTCGGCATCGAGTTTCCGGCACCCCTCGGGCTTGCGGCCGGGTTCGACAAGAACGCCGATGGCATCGATGCGTGGGCCCCGCTGGGGTTCGGGTTCGCCGAGATCGGCACCGTGACTGCGCAGGGGCAACCCGGCAATCCGACGCCTCGTCTGTTCCGGCTGCCTCTCGACCGCGCGATCATCAATCGGATGGGCTTCAACAACCACGGTGCGGAGTACGCGGCCGCGAAACTGCGTTCGCGCAGAACGCGGATTCCCATCGGTGCGAACATCGGCAAGACGAAGATCGTCGAGCCGGCGGACGCCGCCGCCGATTACACCACCAGCGCCCGATTGCTCGGGCCTCTGGCAGATTTTGTCGTCGTCAATGTCAGCTCCCCCAACACGCCGGGTCTACGGGATCTGCAGGCCGTCGAATCGTTGCGGCCGATTCTGGTTGCCGTGCAGTCGGTGGTGTCGGTGCCGGTTCTAGTCAAGATTGCGCCGGACTTGTCCGACGAGGACATCGACGCCGTCGCTGATCTGGCTGTCGAACTCGGCCTCGACGGCATCGTGGCGACCAACACGACTGTCTCTCGCGACGGACTCCGTACCGACGCGGAGGCGGTCGCGGCCATCGGTGCAGGCGGGCTGTCCGGTGCTCCACTGCAGGCTCGCTCGCTGGACGTCATTCGGCACCTGTACCGCCGGGTCGGGACGCAGCTGACGCTGATCTCGGTGGGAGGAATCGAAACGGAAGAGCAGGCCTGGGAACGCATCGTTGCCGGTGCGTCCCTGGTGCAGGGATACACCGGGTTCATCTACGGCGGACCGCTGTGGATCAGGAACATCAACCGTGGTCTGCTGTCCCGACTCGAGCAGCACGGATTCGCTCGTCTGGCCGACGCAGTGGGTTCGGAGAACAAGCTCTGACCGCCCCTCGTCGTGCGCGTTTTGCGTACCCAGAGGTACGCACAACGCGCACGACGGGATCGCGATCAGGCCTCGTAGGTGCCCGTGATCACGGCACGTCCGATGGCGTGCGAGAACAGGTTGAACCCGAGGTACGCCGGGGTCGCCGTCTCGTCGACTTCGAGCCGATCGACGTCCACGGCGTGCACCGCGATGAAGTAGCGGTGTGGGCCGTGGCCTGCGGGTGGGGCAGCACCGATGTACCGGAACAGGCCCGCGTCGTTCTTCAGCGTCACGGCCGTACTGGGCACCCCGGTTCCACCGTCGTCGCCTGCTCCCGAGACCAGCGACGTCGTCTCGACCGGAATGTTCGCCACGGCCCAATGCCAGAAGCCCGAGGCCGTGGGTGCGTCGGGATCGTAGACCGTCACCGCGAAGCTCTTGGTGCCCTCGGGGAATCCGGACCAGGACAGCTGCGGGGAGTTGTCGTGTCCACCGGCTCCCATGATTCCGCTGACCTGCTGGGCCTTCAGGGGCTTGCCGTCCTGCACATCCTCGGACGTCAACTCGAAGGACGGTAGGTCCGGAAGCGAGTCGTATGGGTTGTACGCCACGATGGTTCCTTTCGTATCAGCTGTGCATCAAGAAGTGCTCGAGCACCTGTGTGCCGAACTCCAACGACTCCACGGGTACTCGTTCGTCGATGCCGTGAAACAACGCCGCGAAATCGAGTTCGGGCGGAAGCTTGAGCGGAGCGAACCCGAAGCAACGAATTCCGATGCGCGCGAACGCCTTTGCGTCGGTGCCGCCGGACAACATGTACGGCACGGTGCGGCCGTTGGGGTCGTGCGCGAGGACCGCGTCGTTCATCGCGTCGACGAGATCCCCGTCGAATGTGGTCTCGTACGGTTCGAGCTTGGTGATCCATTCCCGTTCGACATTCGGGCCGATCAGTTCGTCGACCTCCTTCTCGAAGGCGGCTTGGCGGCCGGGCAGCACGCGGCAATCCACCACGGCCGTCGCGGTCTGCGGGATCACGTTGGCCTTGTAGCCGGCCGAGAGCATCGTGGGGTTCGCCGTGTCGCGCAGTGTCGCGCCGACGATGCGGGCGATGCTGCCGAGTTTGAGCAGCGTGCCGTCGATGTCCGGTGACGTCGGATCGAAGTCGAGTCCGGATTCCTCGGAGACCGCCTGCAAGAACTGCGACACGGACTCGGTGAGCACCAGGGGGAATGTGTGATTGCCCAGTTTCGCGACGGCCTCGGCCAGGTAGGTCACGGCGTTGTCGTCGTGCAGGAACGATCCGTGTCCGGCCCGCGCCTTCGCGGTCAGCCGCATCCACGCCAGACTCTTCTCGGCGGTTTCGACCATGTACAGCCGCTTCTCGGTGCCGTCCGGTCGAGCGACCGTCAGAGAGAACCCGCCGACTTCGCCGACTGCCTCCGTGACGCCCTCGAACAGATCCGGTCGGTTGTCGACCAGCCAGTGCGATCCGTACTTGCCGCCTGCCTCCTCGTCGGCGAGGAACGCGAACAGGATGTCGCGGGGCGGAACCGTGCCGTTCGATTTGAACTGGCGGGCCAGCGCCAGTGCCATCCCGACCATGTCCTTCATGTCCACGGCACCTCGACCCCAGACGTAGCCGTCTTCGACGGCTCCGGAGAACGGGTGCACACTCCAGTCGGCCGGCTCGGCCGGGACGACGTCGAGGTGTCCGTGTACGAGCAGAGCTCCACGGGACGAGTCGGCACCGCGCAGCCAGGCGAAGACGTTGCCGCGTCCGGGGGCACCGGATTCGACGTACTCGGTCTCGTACCCCACCTCTTCGAGCTTGCTCGCCACCCATTCGGCGCATTCCTTCTCGCCGACCGTGGTGTCGAGTTCGCCGGTGTTCGAGGTGTCGAACCTGATCAGAGAGCTGACCAGCTCCACCACTTCGTCGAGAGCGACGGTGGGAGCGCGTTCTCCTCGGCTTCGGGCATTGCTCACTTCGGGATCGTTCGAATCGTTTGCCACATCGTCGTTCCTACCATCACCGAGGGGTCGGGGCACCACCGAAAACCGCTCGACGCATGAACTGACGTGGGGATTTGGGTTATCGGGAACCCGTCGGATAATCTTACGCAGCGCACAGCGACCAGCTGTGAGAGCAACAAGAGAATATGCGGCAACGGTCGCACATGTCCGAGTGGCGGAATGGCAGACGCGCTAGCTTGAGGTGCTAGTGTCCTATTAACGGACGTGGGGGTTCAAGTCCCCCCTCGGACACCGTCTGAATGTTGTTCACAGACAAAGATTTTCAAAGATCTGAGTTGAGACAGACGAAACTGACCCTGATTCTTCGGAATCGGGGTCTTTTTCGTTGTTCTCACGTCGACGGCTCGACCGGGCCGATGCTAGGAGACTGAAGATGGACTCGATCGACCCCACCGATCTCGACACGTGTCTGCGGGTGCTCGCACAAGCCGCCGAGCTGGACAAGAACCATCCGGATTCCATCGCCGTCCAGCGGGCGTCCGGTGCCATGTTCAAAGATCTCAAGCGTGCTCGACGCGTTGCCGCACGCAACGCCGTCAACGCAGCCGACCGGGCAGTCGTGGCGGCCACGGCGACCGGATCCCCGGATCGTATCGACGACGAGACCGCAGGTCTGTCCCTCACCTCGCGCGCCGAGGGTGAGATCGCGGGCACCTTGATCAGGGCGCGCCCGTGCTACATCTGCAAGCAGCGCTACACCGATGTCGATTCGTTCTACCACCAGCTGTGTCCCGAGTGCGCGGCGCTCAACCGCGGCAAACGCAACGCACGAACCGACCTGTCCGGCCGGCGAGCACTGCTGACCGGAGGTCGGGCGAAGATCGGCATGTACATCGCCCTCCGGCTGCTCCGCGACGGCGCACACACGACGATCACCACGCGTTTTCCCAACGATGCCGTGCGCCGGTTCGCTGCGATGGACGACAGCGATCAGTGGTTGCACCGCCTGCGCGTCGTCGGTATCGATCTACGAGACCCCGCTCAGGTTGTGGCACTTGCCGATTCGGTCGCCGCCGAGGGACCGCTCGACATCCTGATCAACAATGCTGCGCAGACGGTCAAGCGCTCCCCCGGCTCGTACAGCGCGCTGGCCGACGCCGAAGCGGAACCGTTGCCCGCGGCACTGACCGACGGTGCCGGGCCGGAACGGATCACGTTCGGCAAGACCAGCGACGCCCACCCTGCGTCGTTGGCCAGCTCGTTGCCGGCCACGGCGATCGGCGGTCAGCAGGTCTCGGCGACTTTGAGCGCAGACGACGTCGCGTCTCTGGCGATGGTGGCGGGTTCGGTGACAGCGGAGCGCATCGAGAACGGACTGGCGATCGACGCGGGCGGCCTGGTGCCCGACCTCGCCGAGACCAACAGCTGGATTCACACCGTCGAGCAGGTCGATCCGGTCGAGTTGCTCGAAGTGCAGCTGTGCAATTCCGTGGCACCGTTCATCCTCGTCTCACGCCTGCGCGCGTCGATGGAGGCGTCGCAGGCTCGACGCAAGTACGTGGTCAACGTTTCTGCCATGGAGGGTCAGTTCGGTCGGGCATACAAGGGCCCGGGGCATCCGCACACCAACATGGCCAAGGCGGCACTGAACATGCTGACTCGCACCAGTGCCAAGGAGATGGTGGAGAGCGGCATCCTGATGACCGCCGTCGACACCGGATGGATCACCGACGAGCGCCCGCACCCCACCAAGATGCGGCTGGCCGACGAGGGCTTCCACGCGCCGCTGGATCTGGTCGACGGTGCTGCGCGGGTGTACGACCCCATCGTGCAGGGCGAACTCGGAGTCGATCTGTACGGCTCGTTCCTCAAGGATTACCAGCCCTCGCCCTGGTGACGATCGGCCCCGGGGTCGTTCCTCCGGGCGATTCTGCACGTGGATGCCCCGGAGCAACCCCGGGCTGCGATACTCGGAAACGACGCCGTCTCGCGTGAGCGAACGGCACCGAGACACAGCGTTAGGCGGTCACCATGGGCGAGGATGTCGAACGCCGAAAGTTCACCAGACAGGACCGACACCAGTTTCGGCAGAAGGTTCAGGACTGTCTCGACGCGTTGGCCATCATGTTGGCCGACGAGACGTTCCAGGTCGGCGAACCCCAGATCGGCATGGAGATCGAGCTCAACCTCGTAGACGAGGACATGGCACCGTCGATGGCCAATGCCGAAGTACTCGACGCCATCGCCGATCCTGATTATCAGACCGAGCTGGGCCAGTTCAACATCGAGATCAACGTCGATCCTCGACCGCTGCGGGGCTCGTCGATCGCTGAGTTGGAGACGGATCTGCGGCGATCGCTGAATGCTGCCGACGAGCGGGCCCGTGGCTCGGGTAGTCGACTTGCCATGATCGGCATGCTCCCGACTTTGACGAAGGAACACTTCGAGCATCGGTGGCTGTCGGCGAATCCGCGATACGACCTACTGAACCAGCAGATCTTCGCCGCCCGTGGTGAGGACATCGAACTGAAGATCGCGGGCGTGCGTCTGCCCGGGTCTGCGGCCGCCGAGAACCTCGATATCGTGACCGACACGATTCTGCCCGAGGCGGCCTGCACGTCCGTCCAACTGCATCTGCAAGTCGCCCCTGACGAGTTCGCGTCGTATTGGAATGCCGCACAGGCGTTGTCGGGTGTTCAGGTCGCGCTCGCCGCGAACTCGCCGTTCCTCGCCGGGCGTGCACTGTGGCACGAGACCCGCATACCGTTGTTCGAGCAGGCCACCGATACGAGGCCGCAGGAGCTCAAGAACCAGGGAGTTCGCCCGCGAGTGTGGTTCGGGGAGCGATGGATCACCTCGATCTTCGACCTGTTCGAGGAGAACTCGCGCTACTTCCCCGCCCTGCTCCCGGTGTGCAGCGAAGAGGACCCCAAAGCCGCTCTGGCCCGAGGTGACACACCGTCGCTGTCGGAACTGCGGATGCACAACGGAACCGTGTACCGGTGGAACCGGCCGATTTACGATCGGTCCGGCGACGGGCACCACATCCGGCTCGAGAACCGCGTTCTGCCTGCCGGACCGACAGTCGTCGACACCCTCGCCGATGCCGCGTTCTACTACGGCACCGTACGGGCTCTCGCGGATGCCGATCGGCCCCTGTGGTCGCAGATGTCGTTCGATGCCGCCGAGGAGAACGTGCACTCCGCGGCGCGCGGCGGGTTCGATTCGATGCTCTACTGGCCCGAGGTCGGCTGGGTGAGTCCGCAGGAGCTGGTACTGCGCCGATTGCTTCCGATGGCCGAGGCCGGTCTCGCCGCGTACGGCGTCGACTCTGCCGTACGTGACCGCTATCTCGGCATTGTCGAAGCGCGGTGCCTGGCCAAGCAGTCGGGTTCGGGGTGGCAGCGAGCCGCCGTCGTCGCGCGCGAACGGGCCGGCGATACTCGGGAGCAGGCTCTCGCGGGGATGTTGGGAGATTACGTGGACAGGATGGACACGGGAGAACCCGTGCACACCTGGACCCACTAGCCGACGCTGCCGGCGGCGTCCGCGTTAGTGTCGTAACCATGACTACGTCCGACTCGGATTTCACCTCAGGCCCCGACCGCACCCACGACATCGTCGTCTACGGCGTCACCGGATTCGTAGGAAAGCTGACGGCGAAGTACCTCGCCGAACACGCGC
Source organism: Rhodococcus sp. JG-3 (assembly GCF_000482405.1). NCBI lineage: Bacteria > Bacillati > Actinomycetota > Actinomycetes > Mycobacteriales > Nocardiaceae > Rhodococcus > Rhodococcus sp. JG-3. The sequence continues at coordinate 3,305,773 of NZ_KI519398.1, read as the reverse complement.
CTGCCGACACCCGTATCGCGCTGGCAGGCAGGTCCACCGGACGCATCGAGGCAGCGCGAAAGGAACTGGGACCCACCGCCCAGAACTGGCCCGTCATCGAAGCCGACGCCGCCGACACCGCTGCGCTGCGATCCATGGTCGAATCGACCCGAGTCGTCATCACGACGGTCGGCCCGTATGCCAAGTACGGCATGCCACTGGCAACTGCGTGCGCCGAGGCCGGAACCGACTACGTCGACCTCACCGGCGAGGTGCTCTTCGCTCGCGAGAGCATCGACACCAACCACGAGATCGCACAACGTACCGGTGCCAGGATCGTCCACTCGTGCGGGTTCGACTCGGTTCCGTCCGACATCGGTGTCCACGCTCTGTACGAGGCCGTCACGGCCGACAATGCGGGCGAACTCACCGACACCACGCTCGTGGTCACCTCGATGTCGGGCGGGGTCAGTGGCGGTACCGTCGACTCGCTCCGTGGTCAGATCGAGGCCATGAAGAAGGACAAGCGGGCCCGACGCATCGCGGCCCGTCCGTATTCGCTGAGCCCCGATCGAAGCCTCGAGCCTCAGCTCGGCCGCCAACTCGATACCGTGCTCATCGACGGAAAGAAGATCGATCCGAGCCTGCGCGGGTGGAAGGCTCCGTTCGTGATGGCCTCGTACAACACACGAGTCGTGCGGCGTACCAATGCACTTCGAGACTGGGCCTACGGGAAGCAGTTCCGGTACAGCGAGGTGATGAGCGTCGGCTCGTCCGTCGTCAGCCCGGTGCTCGCCGGCGCATTGTCGGCCGGACTGTTCGTCGGAGTATCGGCCATGACGGTACTGCCGGGCAAGGTGCTCGATCGCATCCTGCCCAAGCCCGGTAGCGGCCCCAGTGAAAAGGCCCGAGAGAAGGGCCATTTCACGGTCGATCTATACACCCTGACGACGTCCGGGGCGCGATACCGGGCCCGGGTCAAGGCGTCCGGCGACCCCGGCTACAAGGCGACGGCGGTCATGCTCGCCGAGTCCGCACTCGCGCTGGTTCTCGGTGGAGACGCACTGCCGAAAGCCAGCGGAGTTCTCACTCCCGCGACGGCCATGGGCGACGTTCTGGTGGACCGTCTGAATGCGGCCGGCATGGAGATCTGGGCCAAGCGGAACTGATTGCGGTGCAGGGAACGTCGGGCACGACTGGATATCTCGCATCGACACTTCCGGTCGCGGCGCTCGCCGCCGAGTCGGTCGGTGCCCTCGGCACCGCCGTCGCCCAGTTGCAAAGCGCGCTGGGATCGGTGACGACGGATTCCGAGACGGTGACGCCGACAGCGTCCATGGCGCGTATCACCGCGTCGTTCATGGGCGACACCGTGTTGCGGATCGACGGCGAGCCGGTGCAGGGTTTCGCCGATCTGTCCGGCTTCTTCCCGGTGTCCGACGGTTGGGTGAGAACCCACGCCAACTACCCACACCACCGAGAGGCATTGCTCGGTGTGGTGGGCCTCGGTGGCGCCGGCTCGGCGGAGTCGATCGACGTGTTCGGCCATCGACTCCGTGGAATGTCCGGGTTCGAGCTCGAAGAGCTGTGCGCGGCGTCGGGCGCTCTGGCCGTGCGGGTCCGCACGGAAGAACAATGGTCCGCTCACCCCGCTGGTATTGCCGCGAGCTCCGGTCCGGTCGTTACACGAAGTGCGGCCGATCCGGCTGCCCGAGTGCGCATTCCGTCGTTCCGGCTGCTTTCGTCGCTTCGGCCACACGGTGCCGAATACCCGTTGGCGGGTATTCGGGTGCTCGATCTGACGCGGGTGATTGCCGGTCCTGTCGCTACGCGCGCTCTCGCACTTCTCGGTGCCGACGTGCTCCGTGTCGATTCGCCCCGGCACCCGGAGTTGCCCTGGCAGCATCTGGAGAACGGCCAGGGCAAGCGGTCGGCCCTGCTGGACCTGGACACGGCGGAGGGACTCGATCGGATGCTCGGGCTCCTCGACTCGGCCGACGTGCTCGTCACCGGGTATCGGCCGGGGGCCCTCGATCGTTTCGGCCTCGAACACCGGGCGGACCTCGTCCACGGGCGCATCAGCGCATGGGGCACAGAGGGTCCCTGGTCGCGGCGGCGGGGCTTCGACAGCCTCGTTCAGGCTGCGAGCGGTATCTCTGTTCTGGAAGGCCGTGACGGTCGGCCCGGTCGGCTTCCGGCTCAGGCGCTCGATCATGCGAGCGGTTATCTGCTGGCTGCCGGAATCGTCTCGGAACTGGCGGCGCGCGTAGAAGGGTCGGGCACTGCGGCACCGGTCGACGTAGCGCTCGCAGCAACGGCGGCGTGGCTGACCGGTCTTCCCGGGCGCGACCCCGAACACGGCCCCGCCGCGCTACCGCCACCCGAGTGCGTGGTCACGCACGGCTCGGTGACGGCAGCGCGACCGGTGTTCGACTGCTACTCCGACTACGCGTACCCGGCTCACGTCTGGGGTAGCGACGAGGCCGGTTGGTTACCGCGCTGACCGGTCTGCGGAGCTACTCCCGGTCAGCGCAGAAGCCTCGGTGTACAGATCCTTGGCCTCCTCGGTCGAATCCACCTGGGGCGGAGAACCATCGAGTGGCTGAGTAGCCGACTCGCGGAGGAAACCGACGGCGATCAGACCGATGACGCCGCTGATGATCAGGTAGTAGGCCGGGATCATGGTGCTGCCGGTGGAACTGACCAGGGCCGAGGTGACCAGCGGTGTGGTGCCGCCGAAGATCGACACCGACAGGTTGAATCCGATCGACAGTGCGGCGTAGCGCACGCGCGTCGGGAACAGTGCAGGCAAGGTGGAGGCGCTGGGTGCGGCGAAGCACGCCAACACCACTCCCAGCAGCAGGCACGCAATCAGAGGCCCGATCCATCCGCTGCGCTGAATCAGCAGGAAGCACGGGATGGCCAGGACTATCTGTCCGATGGCACCGAACACGAACACCGGCTTGCGGCCGATTCGGTCCGTCAGCCGACCGACGGCCACGATGATGGACACGACCACGACCATCGCGGACAGGACCAGCAGATCGGCGCTGAGCTGGCTGCGACCGACGACCTCGGTGAAGTACGTGGGCAGGTACGAGGTCACCATGTAGTTGGTGACGTTGTACAGCAACACGATTCCCATGCAGATGAGCAGTGCTTTCCAATGGACCGTGAAGATCTTTCCGATCGAGCTGCGTCCGGTCTCCTGCGCCTTGACCTTCGAGTCGTGCTCGTCGAGTTGCTTGCGGAACGCGGGGGTGTCCTCCAGCTTGAGGCGCAGGTACAAACCGATGATGCCCATCGGTCCGGCAATGAAGAACGGTATGCGCCAGCCCCATTCGATCATGGTGGCGTCGCCCAGAACCGCATTGAGAATCGTCACCAATCCGGACCCCATCGCGTATCCGACGAAAGTACCGAAGTCGAGCCAACTACCGAGGAAACCTCGTCTTTTGTCGGGTGAATATTCGGCGATGAAGGTCGTGGCACCGCCGTATTCACCACCGGTGGAGAATCCCTGAACCAGGCGGGCGACGAGCAGCAGGATGGGAGCCCAGATTCCGATGGAGTCGTAGCTGGGAATCAGGCCGACGGCCAACGTACCGATCGACATCATGATCATGGTGGCGGCCAGGACCTTCTGGCGTCCGATGCGGTCGCCGAGAGGGCCGAAGAAGAGTCCACCGAGTGGCCGTACTACGAACGCGGCCGCGAACGTGGCGAAGGTCGACAGCAACTGGACTGCGGGTGACGCGTCCGGGTAGAACACCTTGCCCAGTGTCGCGGCCAGATAGCCGTACACACCGAAGTCGAACCATTCCATCGTGTTGCCCAGTGCCGCAGCAGACACGGCCCGCTTGAGCATGGGCTGGTCCACGACCGTGATGCTTTCTTCCGACATCGCCGGCTTGCGACGCATACGTTTGAAGAATGCGTCACGCCGCAGACGCTGTACGTGGCGCTGGCCCCATTTCGGGATCTGGGGTGACGACTCGGGCGATTCTGGACCTTGCGCAACCGTCATTGCAGCAACGTTAGCGAGCGCAATGACCAGCATACAAACACCGAAACGGACATCGGCACGCACGAGCGTGCATTCCCCCAGGTAGAGGTCGGTCGATCGAATCTTGGCCACTACCTAGACAATTGGCGCATTGATCGCAATACGGACAGGACTCCCCAGCGTGCGTGACGACGGTGGACGGCGGCCTGGCACGATGGACCCATGCCCACCCATGACTACGCCCTGGCCGTGAGCTGGACCGGCAATCGCGGACACGGGACGGCGAATGCAGCCGCATACGACCGCGATCATTTGGTCACGGCACCCGGAAAACCCGATCTCTCGGCCAGTTCCGATCCGAGCTTTCGCGGCGATCCCGAGCGGTGGAATCCAGAGGAGCTACTCGTGGCGTCGCTGTCGAGCTGCCACATGCTGTGGTACCTCGGGTTGGCCGCCGCGTCGCACGTGACCGTCACCGACTACGTCGACTCCCCCACCGGGGTCATGACCGAGCAATCCGACGGCTCGGGACAGTTCGTCGAGGTGACCCTGGCTCCGATAGTGACGGTCGCCGATTCCTCGATGGTGACCCGTGCGGAGGAACTGCACGCCGAGGCCGCAGCCAAGTGCTTCATCGCCCGATCGGTCAACTTCCCGGTCCGCCACAACCCGACGACTCGGGTGAACGCATGACCGTACCGATGATCGTCGACGTCGACACCGGGATCGACGACTCGCTCGCACTGCTCTACCTGTTGGCCACCGACGAGGCCGAGATCCTCGGCATAGCGTCCACCGCCGGTAACGTGCCGGTGAACCAGGTCGCCGCGAACAACCTGGCCTGGCTCGACCTGTGCCGCGCGGCCGATATCGAAGTGTCGCTCGGTGCGCAGGTGCCGTTGGTGGCACCACTGATGACCACCGAGGACACTCACGGGCCGCAGGGCATCGGATATGCGGAGCTGCCGGTGTCGAGTCGGGACCTGTCCGCACGCGATGCCACCACGATGTGGATCGAGTTGGTTCGCTCGCGACCGGGTGAGATCACCGGTCTCGTCACCGGTCCGCTGACCAATCTCGCGCTGGCGGTTCGCCGAGACCCCGAGTTGCCTCGTCTGTTGAAGCGATTGGTGTTGATGGGTGGTGCTTTTCAGCATCAGGGCAACACGACGCCGACGAGCGAGTGGAACATCGCGGTGGACCCCGAGGCTGCAGCGGAGGTCTTCGCCGCTTTCTCCGGACTACCCGAGGACCGCCGCCCGATCGTCTGCGCACTCGACATCACCGAGACCATAGAGATGACACCCGAGCATATTCGCCTTCTCGGTGAACGCGCCGGAAGCGTTCCGGCCGAGCTGATCTCGTCGACCGATGCGCCGGGGGCGCGATCGACGGCCTCGAACCCGATCGTGCGTCATTTCTCGGACGCGGTCCGCTTCTACTTCGAATTCCATCGCGATCACGATCAGGGGTTCCTGGCCCACATGCACGATCCGTTCGCCGCAGCAGTGGCGGTGCAACCGGATATCGCCACTTATCGGCACGCGACCGTGGACGTGGAGCTGGTCGGATCCCTCACTCGCGGAACGACGGTGGCGGATTGGCGCGGAATGTGGGGCAGGCCTCCGAACGCAGCCATCGCCACCCACGCCGATCCTCAGGCGTTCTTCGATCAGCTCGTCGAACGCGTCGGCGAGCTGGCGGCGACTCTGTACCCCGCCCAGTAGGGACAGCAGGCGTCAGGAATCGAAGGCGTCGAGTAGCTCCTGAGCGGCCAACGCCGCCGTGAGCGACCCGTCGCGCACGCGAGATTCCACGTCGTCTCGAATTGCCTTCACCGACGGGCTCTGAGCCAACCGACGCAGTAGCTGATCGTTGACCATCGTCCACGTCCAGTCCACCTGCTGCTTGCGACGCTTCTCGGCGAACTCGCCTGCGTCACGGAGCACCTGCTGGTGGCGGAGCACCGTGTTCCAGTACTCGTCGAGGCCGGTGCCTTCGATGGCGCTCATCGTCAACACCGGGGGCTTCCAGATCGCATCGTGTGGATAGATCAGCCGCAGTGCACCCGCCAACTCTCGCGCCGCGTTCTTCGCGTCGGTCGCGTGCTTGCCGTCGGCTTTGTTGACAGCCACCAGATCGGCGAGTTCGAGAACGCCCTTCTTGATGCCCTGCAACTGATCCCCGGTACGCGCAAGCGTGAGGAACGTGAAGCAGTCGACCATGTTCGCGACCGTCACCTCGGACTGGCCCACGCCCACGGTCTCGACCAGGATCACGTCGAACCCTGCGGCTTCGAGCAAGACGATGGTCTCTCGAGTCGCGCGGGCCACTCCGCCCAACGTTCCCGAGGTCGGCGACGGCCTGATGTATGCGTTCTCCTGCACCGCCAAGCGCGACATACGGGTCTTGTCACCCAGGATGGAACCACCGGTCCGCGTCGACGACGGATCGACGGCCAGCACCGCGACCCGGTGGCCCTGTTCGATCAACCGCATTCCGAGCGCATCGATGAACGTCGACTTCCCGACCCCCGGAACCCCGGTGATGCCCACCCGGTGCGATCCGCCGGCGTCGGGCAGTACCCGGAGGAGCAACTGCTGCGCCAAGTCGCGATGGTCCGCGCGGGTCGACTCGACCAACGTGATCGCCCGCGCGAGGCCGGATCGTTCGTTCGCTCGGACCGACTCGGCCACCGCATCGATGTCGATGACGCGGCCCTTGTTCGGAGAGTTCATATTCAGGCGTTGGCCTCGCGTGGTGCATGCCCGAGCGCAACGGACAGCTTCTCCACCAGGCCGATCGCCGCGTCGGCGATGACGGTGCCCGGAGGGAAGATCGCCGCGGCACCCGCCGCGTAGAGCTCGTCGAAATCGCCCGGGGGGATGACGCCACCGACGACGATCATGATGTCCTCGCGCCCGACGTCGGCCAAGGCCTGTCGCAAGGCAGGCACCAGCGTCAGATGGCCCGCCGCCAGCGACGACACTCCGACGACATGGACGTCGTTGTCCGCCGCCTGCCGGGCCACCTCCTCGGGCGTCTGGAACAACGGACCGACGTCGACGTCGAAGCCGATGTCGGCGAACGCCGTGGCAATGACCTTCTGGCCTCGGTCGTGTCCGTCCTGCCCCATCTTGCACACCAGAACACGAGGACGACGGCCCTCGTCCTCGGCGAACTGTTCGACCAACGCGGTGGCACGGGTGATGTTCTCGGATTTGCCTGCCTCGTCGCGGTACACACCACTGATTGTCCGGATTTCGGCCTGGTGGCGCCCGTAGACCTTCTCCAAGGCGTCGGAAATCTCACCGACGGTGGCCATCTTGCGGGCGGCATCGATGGCGAGAGCCAGTAGATTGTTCTCCATGCCCGGCTGATCCGACGCTGCGGCCCGAGTCAGGTTCGCCAATGCCGCCTCGACCTCGGCGGTGTCCCGCTCGGCACGAAGACGCTCGAGCTTCTCGATCTGTTCTTTTCTCACCTTCGAGTTCTCGACCTTGAGCACCTCGATGGTGTCGGGCTCGTCGGGCACGTACTTGTTGACGCCCACCAGGGGCTGACGGCCGGAGTCGATGCGCGCCTGGGTACGAGCCGCCGCCTCCTCGATGCGCAACTTCGGAATGCCTTCGCCGATGGCCTGCGCCATGCCGCCCGCTTCCTCGACCTCGGCGATGTGTGCGCGAGCCCGATTCGCCAGCTGATGGGTGAGCCACTCGACGTAGTGCGACCCGCCCCACGGATCGATCGGCCGAACGGTGTTGGATTCCTGCGCGATGAGTAGCTGAGTGTTGCGGGCGATACGGGCCGAGAAGTCGGTCGGCAACGCCAGTGCCTCGTCGAGCGCGTTGGTGTGCAGGGACTGCGTATGGCCCTGGGTCGCGGCCATGGCTTCGACGCAGGTGCGGGCGACGTTGTTGAACACGTCCTGTGCGGTCAGCGACCAACCCGACGTCTGCGAATGAGTGCGCAGGGAACGGGATTTGGCACTCTTGGGCTCGAATTGTTGGACGAGCTCGGCCCACAGCAGCCGCCCGGCGCGGAGCTTGGCAACCTCCATGAAGAAGTTCATTCCGATGGCCCAGAAGAACGACAACCGCGGCGCGAACGTGTCGATGTCCATGCCGGCGTCCAGGCCGGCACGGATGTACTCGACACCGTCCGCGAGGGTGTAGGCGAGTTCGAGATCGGCTGTGGCACCGGCTTCTTGGATGTGGTATCCGGAGATGGAGATCGAGTTGTACTTCGGCATCTTCTCGCTGGTATACGCAAAGATATCCGAGATGATGCGCATCGACGGCTTCGGCGGATAGATGTAGGTGTTGCGCACCATGAACTCTTTGAGGATGTCGTTCTGGATGGTGCCTGCGAGCTTCTCCGGCCCGACGCCCTGCTCCTCCGCGGCGGCGACGTACAGCGCCAGAATCGGCAGCACCGCTCCGTTCATGGTCATCGACACCGAGACGCTACCGAGGTCGATGCCGTCGAACAGCTGACGCATGTCGTAAATGGAATCGATTGCCACCCCGGCCATTCCGACGTCACCCTGCACTCGCGGGTGATCGGAGTCGTAGCCCCGGTGCGTGGCCAGATCGAACGCCACCGACAGGCCTTTCTGCCCGGCCGCGAGGTTGCGGCGGTAGAAGGCGTTGGACTCGGCTGCGGTGGAGAATCCGGCGTACTGGCGAATGGTCCACGGTTGGTTGACGTACATCGTGGGATACGGCCCGCGGAGGAACGGCGGGGCACCCGGATAGCTGTGCAACGGGTAGCCCTCGGCCTCGGCGGCATCCCGGTCTGCCTCGGTGTACACCGGCTTGACGTCGATGCCCTCGGGAGTGGACCACACCACCTGCTCAGGGGTGTAGAAGTTGGCCTTGGCACCGTTCTGCACGTGTGTGGCCACGTCCTCCGCGGACGGCGGCGACGGCGTCGGCTCGTCGGGATCGACCAGCGGTACGTCGGCGAAACTGCCGATGGTGTGCGAGATTCGGTTCTCGTCGGTACTCACTTCGAGGCTCCCAGCGTGTCGAGAAGTTCGGTCAGCACGGCGACGGCGTCGACCTTTGCGGTCAGGAATCCATCGGGACGGGACGGGCCGTCGACGCCGGCGAAGATCTTTTCCGGGCCGGCGAGCAAGACCCGCGAGACCCCTGCTGCACGCAGAGCATCCACGGCAGTAGCGGCTTCGTCGCCGTAGCGCTTGTCGGTTCCGCACACCACGGCGATCGAGGCTCCCGACGCTTCGACAGCACCGGCGACAGCGTCGACGCCCAGGGGGCCGGGGTTGACAGCTTCGATTCCGCCCGACGCCAACAGATTGGACGCGAAGGTCGTCCGGACGTTGTGCTCGGCGACGGTCCCCAACGGGACCAGTAGCACCTGGGGTCGCGAATCATGCTGGGCCAGATAAGAATCGGATCGATCTCGGAGCGACTCGAATGCCCGGCCGTACCGATACACGGGTGCCGAGCCGGCAGGCTGCGTCTGCTCGGGAGTCAGGGGGGCCTCGGCCAGATTGGGAAACTCGTTGACACCGGTCAGCGGAGTGATGCGATGCGCGATGTCGGACTCGCGCTCTGCACGGGTCTTCTCGATGTCGGCGACCAGCGAACCGTCCGCGGTTGCTGCAGCGAATCCGCCCGACGCTTCGATGGTCTGGAAGAAGTCCCACGCCGTCGCGGCAACCGCAGCCGTGAGTTCCTCGATGTACCACGAGCCCGAACCCGGATCCAGAACCCGACCCAGATGGGCTTCCTCCAGCAGGAGCAACTGAGTGTTTCTCGCGATACGGGCAGCGAACGTCTTGGACACTCCGGCGGCGCCACCGTTCAGTGCCGCGTCGAACGGCAGCACCGTCACCGAATCCGCACCACCCACTCCGGCGCCGAACGACGCAAGAGTGGTACGCAGCATGTTCACCCATGGATCGCGCTGCGACATCATCGCTTCCGACGTCACCGCATGCTGAGGAGCATCACCGGCGTCGGGCGCACCGCACACCTGCGCAATCCGTGCCCACAGAATGCGAGCAGCGCGAAACTTGGCGATGGTCTGGAACTGGTCGTCGGTTGCTGCGAATCGAAACTCGATCTGGCGCAAAGCATCCGAGACGGCCACACCGTTCTCGGTCATCGATCGGACGTACTCGAGCCCGGCCGCGATCGACGCACCCAGTTCCTGCGCATCCGACGCACCGAGATTATGGAACACGGTGCCGTCGACGGTGATGGCACGCATCGACTCGGCGCGGTCGATGCACGCGCGGGCCAGGTCGAGCGCCTCGGCCATCTCTATGGATTCCGTGCCTGCCACTGCAGCAGTGAGAGTGTCCACTCCGAGTCTGACGTCGACGGCGGCGCGATCGTCGATCTCTGCCGCATCGAGAACGTCGAACAGTGCCGTCGCTGCCGCGCGAACATCCCTGCGGGCATCGATCGTCAACGGGGCCAGCTCGAGCAGCACACCACGGAGAGCCTCCGACAGATCCGACGGATCCAACCCACGCGACCCCACCGTCAACCAGAGCGCACTGGTGCCGTTGGCGAGCGAATCGAGGATCTGACCGTTCAGCGCGGGCACACCGTCACGAACGTCGGAACCGTGACGCGTGCACACCTTCCAGCCCGCGTTGACGTCCCGATGCGGATCACGCCCCCGCAGGTACGGAAACTGCCCCGGCAACGGACCCTCGGGGCGCTCGTCGAACGCGGTGTACAGCGGAGACACCGTGATCCCGTCGTACGTCGTGGAATCGAGAAGATGTTCGGGATCGGCAGGCAGATCGGCCACATCGACCCGGCGCGACTTGGCCAGGACCCCGGCCACCGCCTGCTGCCAGGCCGCGTGGGCACTGCGTGCGGCATCTTCGTGCGACGCGATGGACACGTGTGCTGCTCCCTCGGTTCGGCGGGCAGTCCTACACCCGACTTGAAGTGATGCTAACCCCACCTACATGCAGGCTATCGTGAGGATCACCTCACGTTCGGTGACCAACGCCGCAGGCTCCGCTCCCGAACCGTCTGGTCACTCCGCAGGCTCCGCTCCCGCCCCCTCTCGGTCACTCCGCAGGCTCCGCTCCCGAACCGTTCTGTCATCTCACGCCGGTACTCTTGCCTCTCGTGACACGGCACCTGCGCGACCTTCGTCTGATCGCGCTACTGGCGGTGATCGTCGTCCTGGCTGTCGTTGCGGTGTTCGCCCCGCATCCGAGTGTCGAGCAGATGCGCCAGTGGGGCACCTCGGTCGGTCCTGCGTTTCCGCTCGTGTTCTTCGCCGTCCATGCACTGGTGACCATTGCACCCATTCCCAGAACCCTGTTCACATTGAGCGCCGGAGTGCTGTTCGGGCCATTCACCGGTCTGGCGGTGACGATCGGCGCCTCTACGGTCAGCGCGGTCCTCGCCCTGCTGTTGGTTCGGGCGATCGGGCGAGAAGCCGTGGCGGCGCGAATGTCGCATTCAGCTCTCGACTCTGTCGACGAGAGCCTGCGCCGACGAGGGTGGCTCGCGGTCGGCTCTCTGCGATTGATCGCCCCGGTGCCTTTCTCTCTGGTGAACTACGCCTGCGGTGTGTCGGCGGTTCGGCTTGTCCCCTTCGCTCTGGCCACTGCCGCCGGCATGCTGCCCGGCACCCTCGGGATCGTGGTGATCGGTGGAGCAATCGGCGGGCAGACCCATCCGGTACTGCTGGTGCTGTCCGGGATCTGCATTGCGATCGGCGTGAGCGGGTTGTTCGTCGACTGGCGTTTGTCGCGGACTCGTGAGGCCGCATCGGCACCGGAGAACAGGCGTCAGGGCGAGAACCTTGATTCGGGACAATCAAGCCTGGAAGCTTGACTTGATCAAATCAACGCTCTAGCCTTGTCGCATGTTCGTGATGACCGTCGACCAGCGTCGCAGCAGACGTGACATCGATCGCGTGCCCGATCTACTGGACCGGTATCGCGATTTCGATCTGATCCGCCCGTTCGAACGCACCGCAGGCGACGAGGTCCAGGCCGTCTGTGAGGACGCAGCAACCGTCGTCGCGATCGCCCTCGACCTGGTGGCGACGCCACATTGGAGCGTGGGAATCGGCGTCGGTTCGGTCGAGCTTCCGTTACCCGACACGACGCGCGCCGGCCGGGGCCAGGCATTCGAGGCTGCCCGAGACGCCGTCACCAGAGCGAAGAATGCGCCTGCTGCGCTCGCCGTCACCGGACCCGAGCCGGAAGCGGCCGAGGACGCCGAAACCGCATCGACCTTGGTTGCCATACTCGTCGCTCGTCGCTCGGACCAGGGCCGAGAGGCGGTTGCGCTCATGGCAGAGGGAATGTCGCAGACCGACGCGGCCGAAAGGCTCGGTATCAGCAAACAGGCTATGTCGCAACGACTTTCCGTCGCCGGCTGGCACGTCGAAAATGCCGGCCGCACCCTTGCCGCGAGGTTGTTGAACGCGGCTGACGCGACAGGAAGTCACACGTCATGATCGTCGTCGCCCTCGTTCTTCTGGCTCTGACGGCAGGTGTCGCCCTCGTCCCGGCCGGCGACCGCATCAGGCTGTGGGTCCCCACTGTGGCTGCCTCGACTCTGCTCACCGCAGCCGCTGTGCTTGCCACGCTCGCCGGGCCGGCACACGGCGTCGGTCATGCAGTCGGAGTCGTCCTGAGCGTTGCCGTGGCCGCCGTCGGCGGCACTGCCGTGGTGCCGAGCGTCTTTCGCGTCGCCAGACGACAGAACGACTCGACCGACGACGAGCCGGTCGAGCCGCTGCGTGGAGGGTTGACGATAGGAATTCTCGAACGTGTAGCGGTTGCGGTATCCATTCTCACCGGCTGGCCCGAGGGAATCGCCATCGTACTGGCGGTCAAAGGACTTGCGCGCTACCCCGAACTGCGCGAATCCCACGCCTCCGAACAGTTCATCATCGGCACCTTCGCCAGCGTTCTGTGGGCACTGGCGGCAGCGGGCGTGGGATTCGCGATCAATTCGTGATCAGCGCGCTTCCGGTTCTGCCTCGGGAGATGCCGACAGGGCACCGATATCCATACCCTTGGACAGCTCCGGAGATGCGGCCAACGACGTGTCCACCGGCTTACGGGCCACCGCCTCGGCGGCCTTGACGGCTTCGGCGACAGCCGGATCGGTCTTGGTCTCGAACCACTCCGCAACCTCGTCCGAGTCGTCCTCGGGTTTCGGCTCGTTGCCCGCGGACTCGTTGGGCTCGTATCGGAACACCCCGTCCTCGCCTGGGGCTCCGAGGGTCTTGGCGAACCCTTTGAGAGCGTCGCCGAAATCGCTCGGGATCATCCACACCTTGTTCGCGTCGCCCTGCGCCATCTGAGGCAACGTCTGCATGTACTGGTAGGCCAACAGTTCTGGAGTGGGCTTACCCGCCTTGATGGCACCGAAGACCTTCTCGATGGCCTTCGCCTGCCCCTGCGCCTCGAGGTACTTCGCGGCGCGATCACCCTGAGCCCGCAGAATTCTGGACTGCCGCTCACCCTCGGCAGTGAGGATGGCCGCCTGCTTACCGCCTTCGGCAGCGAGGATTCGACTCTGCTTGTCGCCCTCGGCTGTCTTGATCGCCGATTCACGGTGCCCCTCGGCCGTGAGAATGGTCGCGCGCTTCTCGCGGTCGGCCTTCATCTGCTTCTCCATCGATTCCTGAATCGAGGGTGGCGGGTCGATGCTCTTGAGCTCGACGCGGGCGACTCGAAGACCCCACCGACCGGTGGCCTCGTCCAGCACCACTCGGAGCTGACCGTTGATCGAATCACGGGACGTCAGAGTCTCTTCCAACGTCATTCCGCCGACGACGTTACGCAGCGTGGTGGTGGTCAACTGCTCGACACCGACGATGTAGTTGTTGATCTCGTACACGGCCGACTGTGGATTGGTCACCTGAAAATAGACGACGGTGTCGATCGACACCGTCAGGTTGTCCTTGGTGATGACCGGCTGCGGCGGGAACGAGACGACCCGTTCTCGCAGATCGACTTTCGCACGGATGCGATCGACGAACGGGACGAGGAACGTGAGCTGACCGGACACGGTACGCGTGTACCGACCGAGTCTTTCGATCACTGCTGCCTCGGCTTGCGGGACGATCGAGATGGACTTGGCCATCAACACGGCGACGAACGCAACGATGACGGCCAGTGCTATGAGTGCTTCCACTGGCTTTACGGTCCCTTCCATACGACGGCGGTGGCACCGTCGATTTCCATCACGGTCACGGTGGTACCGGGGGCGTAGACCTCTGTCTCGTCCAACGGACGCGCGGTCCACACCTCGCCACCGAGTTTGATCTGGCCTTCGTGCGCAGTGACCTGTTCGAGCACGACTGCGCTCTTACCGGTGAGAGCCGCAACCCCCATCGGGGTGTCCGGCGGATGTGCGAAGCGCCGCAACAAGATCGGACGCAGACCCAGAACCAACGCCAACGACAACACGCCGAAAACGATTGCGTCTGCCCATACCGGGAAGTCGGTCAACGCCGACACCCCGGCGGTACCGAGCGCACCGCCGGCGATCATCAGTAGGAAGAAGTCCCCCGTCAGTGCTTCGGCACCGGCAAGCACAACCGCCGCTATGAGCCACAAGATCGCTGCCACAAGCTCCATCCTGGCACGAATCGGACATCCGCCGACGGATCAGCTGGTCGTAACAGCTACTCGGTGACGAAATCGACCAACTGTTCGACGGCACCGATCAGTGGAGCCTCCAGATCTCGGAAGCTCGACACCGACGAGTACACCCGCCGCCATCCTTCCTGCGGAGTTCCCCAGCCCAGCTCTCGACAGATTCCGGTCTTCCAGTCCTGACCGCGCGGAATCTTCGGCCACGCCGCAATGCCGACCGCCGACGGCTTGACGGCCTCCCACACGTCGATGAACGGATGGCCGGTGACGAGAACGTGTTCGCCCAACGATCTGGTCATCTTCGATTCCTTGGACCCGGTCACCAGGTGGTCGACCAGGACCCCGACGCGACGGCCCGGGCCGGGGCCGAACTCGGCCAACCGCTCCCCCAGATTGTCCAGGCCCTCGAGATGTTCGACGACCACGCCCTCCACTCGAAGGTCGTGTCCCCACACGCTTTCCACCAGGGCCGCGTCGTGCACACCCTCGACCCAGATACGGCTGGCACGAGCCGTCCGGGCTCGCAGGCCCTCGACCTTGGTGGATCCGGACGCCGATCTGGTCGGTTTGGCCGCGGTCGCGGGCTTCGGGCGGACCAGCGTCACCCGGCGGCCGTCGATCAGAAATGCGGCCTCGCGCAGGGCGAACAGTCGCGTCGTTCGGGCGCCGTCCTCGAGTCGGACGAAATCTCCGTCGTATGTGCGCTCGAAGCCGACCACAGCACCGCAATAACCCGAACCTGCGTCCTCGACCACCATGCCGCGCTCGGCCGGCACCTCCGGTGCCGGAACCTTCCGCATGCGACTGTGCCCTTTGAGAATGTCTCCGCCGTACATGTCGTTCACGGCGACCAACGCTAGCGATACCGGCGTCCCGAGCACGGTTCGCCACGCCGACCTATGCTCGTGAGTCGTGTGTTCTCCGAGTGCAAGTCTTGCCCTGTGGGCCGGTTCCTGGCTGGCCGGTGCCGGTTCGCCGGACGACGTCATCGACGCGATGTCCGAGTGGGCACCGATGCATCTGGTCGGTGCCGGTGACAACGAAGCAGCAACGACGTACGGGCTGCGCTTTCCGGGCTACGCGGAGGGCATCGCCGGGGCGCTCGCCGCGGTCCGAACCGCCGCGAACGCAGGACCCTCACCCGCAGCCGGGGAGGAACGGATACGTCTGGTGCTGCCCGCAGCGGGTGCGGTGGCCGAACTGCCGGCCCGGACAGAATTCTCTCGTGCAGCGATCGGTGCCGAGCAGGCGGTGATGATCGGTACCCCGGGCTCCGCCGGAATCGGGGTGGTACCCGTCGTCGAGGGCCCCGACGTGCTGCGCTGGACCGTGTATTCGATCGACGTTCCCTCTCACGCCCACCGAGATCGAGGTCTCGGTGAGGCCGAGTACGAGATGCGCGAGGCCGTGCGCGGCGCGGCGGATGCACTCGCACAGATGCAATCGCTCCCCACCCGCACTCTCGAGGCCGACCCGCGCACTCGCATCGCCGAGCTGATCGCCGACGCTGCACGGCACCGCTATCCCCCCGAGATGTCCGAACGCGCCTTCCGAGTGCTCGAATCGGCCGATCGGGTCGCGGCCATCCTCACCGTCGCCGCCGGATCGGCTCCCTCGGAGGCACCGACTGCCGCCGCAGCGGCCGCCCGAGAAGAACTCGTCCGGCCGCTGTGGGCCGCCGTGCGCACGGCCCGGACCATCGCCGTGGCGACGAGCATCGGTGCCTCGATGCAGTCGGCCCGATGACCGACAGGACCGACACGTAGCGGTCCTGTCGGGGCTGGGCCGCGAGACAGGCAAGAGGCCACCCGTCAGGCAGGAGCCGCCAGTCAGGCAGGTGCCGTCGCAGACCGCGATGGACGCGTCGGCTGCTCGCAACATCCGACGGCACATCGATTGCCGTCGAGGGTGGATCCGTAGCCGGGAACGCTGCCGAGTCCTCGGCACGTCCCGCCGACGCGATACTCGTCCACCAGCTCCCTGATCATCTTCGGGAATCGAGCATCGGAACCGGGCGTACCCGCGCGAGCGAAAGCCATCCCGAGTTCACGGGCCTTCTCCTCGGCTTCGGTGTCGAGATCCCACACCACTTCGAGGTGGTCGGACACGAAACCGATCGGGCACACGATCACCGCGTCGACGGACTTCTCGGACAGTGCTTCGAGATGATCGCAGATGTCGGGGTCGAGCCACGGAACCTGCGGTGGTCCGGAACGAGACTGCCACACCAGATCGTATTCGGTGCTGCCGGATGCGGCCGCGACCAGACGCGACGCCTCCGCAACCTGCCGGCTGTACAGGTGGCCACCATCCGCGGGTGGGCCTGCATTGGCGTCGGCTGCCGACGGAATGGAATGCGCGGTGAACACCAGCCGCGCTCCTGCCCGATGCTCCTCTGGCAGCGACCTGCGCGCGGCATCGACGGCCTCGGCGAACGCCTCGACCATCAACGGGTGGTCGTAATACTGACGGATCTTGAGCAAATGCGGGGCGTCGTCCCCCACGGACGCACGGGCCCTGGCGATGTCCTCGTGGTACTGCCTGCACCCGGAATACCCGCCCCACGCGGAAGTCGGAAAGACGAGCGCGGAGCGGACGCCGTCCGCCTTCATCGTCGCAACGGTGTCCTCGACCATCGGATGCCAATTGCGATTGCCGAAGTAGATCGGCAATTCGATTCCGGCCGAATCGAACTCGGCCTGCAGTGCGGCGATGATGTCGCGATTGAGTTCGTTGATCGGTGACACGCCACCGAAGTGCATGTAGTGCTCGACGACGGCGTCGAGACGCTCGGGCGGCACACCACGTCCGCGAGTGACGTTCTCGAGAAACGGGCGAACGTCGGCGGGCTTTTCCGGTCCGCCGAACGAGAGCACCAACAGTGCGTCGAAATCTCCAGGGGTGGTCATGAATCCATTGTGCCCCTGTCGCAGCAGGGCTGCGGCAGGGGCACAATCGGTCGACGAAACCTACGGTGAGCGAGCCCACGTCGGACTCCGCTCACCGACGTGTCACATGTTTTCGGGCAGGTACGTGTTGTGGCTCGCTCCGCCGTCGACGTACACGATCGACCCGGTGGTTCCGGGCAGCCAATCCGACAGCAACGCGACGATCGACTTGGCGACGACGGTCGGATCGTTGACGTCCCATCCGATGGGAGCGGCACCGTCCCAGTACACGTTCAGCTGGTCCATCTTGGCCGCATCGCCGGTCGCGGTGCCCGCAATCGCCTTGGCGGCAAGAGTCCTGATCGGTCCTGCTGCAACGAGATTGGAGCGGATACGCTTGGCTGCGCCCACTTCCCGTGCCACGTAACGATTCACCGACTCGAGAGCAGCCTTGGCCACGCCCATCCAGTTGTAGTACGGCATCGACGTCCGTGGATCGAAGTCCATTCCGACGATCGAGCCACCCTCGTTCATGACCGGGAGCACGGCACGCGCGAGAGACGCGTAGCTCCACGCAGAGATCTCGAATGCCCTCGCCGCGTCGGGGCCGGGGCCGTCGAGGAAGGGCTTGGCATCCGGGCCCATCAGGGTGCGAGGTGCGAATGCGATGGAGTGCAGAACGCCGTCGATACCCTCCGGCGCTACTTCACGAATTCGGTCCGCCAGCGCGGCGAGGTGCTCTTCATTGGTGGCGTCGAGCTCGATCGCCGGGGGCACCTCCTTGGGCAGGCGCTGCGCGATGCGGTCGATGAGCCGCAGCCGATCGAACCCGGTGATGATCACCTTGGCACCCTGCTCCTGCGCCATGGCCGCGGCGTGGAACGCGATCGACGCGTCGGTGATGATGCCGGTGATGAGAATGGTCTTGCCTTCGAGCAATCCGCCCATAATGCTGCGTCCTTAAATCGGAGGTGAATATCTATCGAAATCGTTGTGCGAGAGGGATTCTCAGTGCCCCATGCCCAGGCCGCCGTCGACTGGTATGACCGCGCCGGAGACATAAGCCGCATCGGGCGACGCCAGCCAACTCACGACGCCTGCCACTTCTTCTGCCTTGCCCTTGCGCGCCAGCGGAATTGCCTTGACGGCCATCTCCTGGATTTTTTCGTCCAGCACCTGAGTCATCTCGGTGTCGATAAAACCGGGTGCGACAACATTGGCGGTGATGGAACGGGATCCTAGTTCGCGTGTCAGAGAACGAGCCAAGCCAATAACGCCCGCTTTGGAGGAGGCGTAGTTCGCCTGACCGGCGGTACCGGTCATACCGACAACCGAACCGAGAAAAATGAATCGACCATAGCGGGCACGGAGCATCGAGCGACTTGCCCGCTTCGCCACCCTGAATGCACCCGTGAGGTTGGCATCGAGCACGTTCGAGAATTGTTCGTCAGTCATCCGCATGATGAGTGTGTCGTCGGTGGTGCCCGCGTTGGAGACAAGTACCTCGACAGGTCCCTGCTTCTCCTCGACCTCCTTGAAGGCCGCGTCGACCGAATCGGAGTCGGTGACGTCGCAGACGACCCCGAGCAATCCGTCGGGAGCCCCGGATCCGCGGTGGGTGACGGCCACCTTGTGTCCGTCGGCACTGAGCCGTTGGGCGATGGCCAGACCGATACCCCGGTTACCTCCGGTGACGAGTACCGATCGCGCGATGAAGTCAGGTGTGGACATGCCTAGCAACCTATCTGTTCGTCCTGGAATGACAAAGCGAAACTTACTGGTGAGTAATAACAGCGATCACGGCAATCGTTGCCGCATCACCAACGCCGAACCGAGCCCGGCGGATATGCACAGGACACCGAGGATCAACCAGGGTCGCGATGCGTCCCCGCGGGTGATCTCGAAGCCGATCTGCTCCTCCAGGGTGTCGTAGACGTCTCGGAGGCCCTCGAGCGAGGAGGCCGTGAAGAAACTTCCCCCGGACAGAGTCGCGATCTCGCGCAACGACGGGTCGTCGACCGGAACGGGCACGCGCTCGACCCCGCCTCCACCTTCGTCTTCGATCTCGACCGACCCGTAGCTGGTGCCGAACGAGATCGTCGAGATCGGCACTCCCTTGTCCTTGGCTGCGCGCGCTGCGGTGTAGCCGCCTCGTGGATCGTCGAGGTTCTGGGGAACGGTTTGCTTACCGTCGGAGAGCAGCACGATGCGGGCCGGCGGTGCCGCGTCGCCACCCCCGAGGATCGCGCCGAGAGTGTCGATCGACTGCAGCGAGGTGAAGATTGCTTCACCGGTGGCCGTCCGCTCGCTGAGCTGCAGTTTGTCGATTGCCGACTTGGTGGCGTCGCGGTTGGCCGTGGGTGAGACCAATACCGAGGCAGTCCCGGCGAACGCGACGAGACCGAGGTTGATGCCGGGCGTGAGGCCATCGGCGAACGACTTCGCTGCTTCTTGGGCCGCAGCCAGCCGAGTGGGTTCGACGTCCGTCGCTTCCATGGACAGCGACACATCGATGACGAGCATGACCGTCGCGCGGTTGCGTGGAACACGTTGATCGGCAGTGGGGCCGGCCAACGCGACGGTCAGGAACATCAGCCCGACCAGCACCAGTGCGGTCGGGAGATGACGCAGACGATTGGGCCGGTTCGGCGCGACCGACTCGAGCAACTCCATGTTGGAGAAACGCAGCACGTGCTTCTGCTTGCGGCGTTGAATCCAGACGTACCCCGCCGTCAGGGCGAGGACGACGACCAGAAACGCGAGCCACCACGGCGCTGAGAAATCGGTGAGGCTCATCGCGAACCTGCCCTCGCGGTATTGGTGAAACCGGAGCCGATGGTGTGCCTGCGAGCAGTGACGAAGCGGACGACATTGGCGATCCAGTCACCGTCGGTGCGCAGAGTCAAACGCGGTGCCCCGCATCGGCGCAACGCTTTCTCCACGTCGTCGCGGTGTGCTGCGGCTGCTCGCGCGAAGTCGGCGCGGAGCCGGGGCGTCGCGGCGAACTCCCGAGTGCGGCCGGACTCCGGGTCGTGCAGAACCACGTCTCCCACATCCGGAAGTTCGAGGTCTCGCGGATCGAGCACCTCGACGGCAAGTACGTCGTGTCTGGCAGAGATCGCCCGCAGTGATCGCTCCCAGTCGATCGGGCCGAGGAAGTCGCTGATCACCACGGCCAGACCGCGACGGCGTTCGGGATGCCGCAGCGCCTCGACGGCATCGCGAAGATCTCCGCGGACGCCGTCTGCGGCGGACGGTGTCGTAGCGATCGTCCGCAGCATCGACTGGCTGTGCACCCGCCCCCCGCGCGCTGGGATTCGCGTCGTCGTCGCGCCGGTGGCCACGACAGCTCCGATGCGATTACCACCGCCGCCGGTCAGGTGGGTGATGGCGGCCGAGGCCGCGACCGCGAGATCGCGCTTCTCGCACCCCGCGGTTCCGAAGTCGAGGCTGGCCGACAGATCGACGACAAGCCACGTTTCCAGTTCGCGATCGGCCACCGACTGCCGCACGTGTGGGTGTGTCGTCCGGGCAGTGACCGACCAGTCCATCTGCCGAACGTCGTCACCGGGCTGATACTCGCGCGCGTCCCCCGGTTCGGATCCCGGGCCGGGTATCAGGCCGAGGTGGTCGCCGTGCAGAACGCCGTCGAGACGCCTACGTACCGTTATCTCGAGCGTGCGCAGCGCAGCGGCCAGCTTCGGATCACGCAGTTCGCCGGACCGAAACGACGGCGGCCGTGAGACCGCACCTCGGCCGGCTCTGTCGGCTGCGCTCACTGACCCGGCGAACCGGTCGACGATGCATCACCCGACGGCTTGTGCAGCGACGGAGCGGGTTCGCCGGCCGGACCGCCCGGTGGGCGCTGCTCGGGTCCGGGCTGAAGTGCCGAGCCGGTCCCTTGCCCGGGGAACTGCGGCTGACCCGGGTACTGCCCCTGGGTCGGGCTCTGTCCCTGCCCCGGGTAATGCCCCTGGGTCGGATACGGTCCCTGAGCCGGATACTGCGGCCCCGCTCCCGGGAACTGCGGTGTGCCCTGTTGGCCACCGAAGGGCTGACCGGGTGCGGTGCCGTTGTCCTGCGACATCGGAACCGCCTGCGGCGACACCTGCGGTAGTCCGACGGTCTGCAGAATGCGGGAGATCACGGTCTCGGGCGTCACTTCGTCGGCGAGGGCATCGTAGGAAAGCACCAGCCGATGCCGGAGCACGTCGGGAATCACCTCGAGCACGTCCTGAGGAACGACGTAGTCGCGGCCTCGCAGCAGGGCGAGGGCGCGGGACGCAGCGATGATGCCGAGGGTCGCACGCGGGGAGGCCCCGTATGCGATCCAGCTGCCGACATCGTCCAACCCGAACTGTTCGGGCGTGCGGGTGGCGGCGATGACCCGAACCACGTAGTCGACGAGCGCGTGGTGCACGAACACCGAACTGGCCAGGTTCTGCAGACGGACCAACTCGACAGGGTCGAGTATCTGCTTGGGCTCGGGGGCCTTGATCCCCATGCGGTAGACGATCTCGCGTTCTTCTTCCACCGTCGGATAGTCGACGACGATCTTGAACAGGAAGCGGTCGCGCTGGGCTTCCGGGAGCGGGTACACGCCTTCGTTCTCGATGGGGTTCTGCGTCGCCATCACCAGGAACGGATCGGGCATGGGGAACGTCTTGCCACCGATGGTCACGTGCCGCTCGGCCATGACTTCGAGCAGCGCCGACTGGACCTTCGCCGGTGCTCGGTTGATCTCGTCGGCAAGGACGAAGTTCGCGACGACCGGGCCGAGTTCGGTGTCGAACTCTTCGCGGCCCTGACGGTAGATGCGGGTTCCGACCAGGTCGGTGGGTACCAGGTCCGGGGTGAACTGGACGCGGGAGAACGAGCCACCGACAACGCGGGCGAACGTCTCCACTGCGAGGGTCTTCGCCACGCCGGGAACGCCTTCCAGCAGCACGTGCCCACGGGCCAACAAGCCGACCAGAATGCGCTCGACCAGACGATCCTGACCGACGATCACCCTTTTGACCTCGTACACGGCCTTCTCGAGAAGCCGAACGTCGTCGGCGAGATCGGGACTGTCCACCCGCTCCGGCTCCCCACCCTGCGGATTCGGACTCGAAGACCCGATCTGTGTCGGCTCCTCGTCGTTCGAAATCCGGCCGTCACGTGATGTCACCAAGAATTCACCGCTTTCAGTCGATCATCGTCGGGCACGTTCCATACCGCCGAGATCAACTATTCCAGGTGATGCTCGCGCGCGCCGAAACCCACCCCTGACCCGCGCGCCGGAGTGGAGCCTGCGGAACGACGCAGAAGTACCGAACAGCGACATCGGGAGCGACAGCGAGCTCAGGACACCATGCGCACGGCGTACGGCGTCATACCGCTGTACCTGACGTCGGAGACCTTGACCACCGATCCGGATTGCGGGGCCTCGAGCATCTTCCCGTCGCCGAGGTAGAGCGCGACGTGCTGACTGGCGTTCGGTCCGTAGAAGATCATGTCGCCACGCTTCATCTGCGACGACGGAACCTGCTTGCCTGCCGTGTACTGGTAGCCGGTGTAGTGGGGCAGAGAGATACCCAGACCTGCGAATGCGTAGATCATCAGGCCGGAGCAGTCGAAGCCCACCTTGTTGTAGTCGCCGTAACTGTCTGCGACTCCGCCGTCTCGGATTCCCTTGGTCGGCCCGTTCTCGTCGCCGCCGCCCCAGGAATACGGAACACCGAGCTGGCTCATCCCGCGGTCGATCGCCAATTCCACGGCAGCACTGCCCGTCACCGACGGTGTGGTCGAGGGCTTGGGCTTGCTGGGAGTGGGCTTGCTGGGTGTGGGCTGGGTCGGAGTCGTCGTGGTTCCGCTCGAACTGTCGGAGTCGGTGGACGAACTCGAGTCGTCGTCGACGTCCACGTGCGAGCGCTGGCCCTCCGCGATCGCAGCGGCTCGTTGCTGCGCAGCCAGGTTGGCCGACACCCGGGCCGCCGCCTGAACCGCGGCCTCACGAGCGGCAGCCGCAGCCGCGGCTATTGCTGCATCCTCGGCCGCCTTCTGCGCTTCCCAGTCGCTGTACGCGGCTCGTTGACCCTGGAGGCCGGCCACGTTGCTCCGGGCTGCGTCGAGCTCGGTCTGAGCGGCGTCTCGCTGGGACTCGATAGCGGCTTTCTGATCGGCCTCGGCTTGCAACGCTGCCTGCGCTGCAGCGATGGCCTGCTCGGCCTCGGCTTTCTTCGATTCGGCTTCGGACGCTGCCGCATCCGCCTGCTGCTTGGATTCACGGGCGGCCGAGTCCCGGTTCGCCTGCTCGGTTCGGGCCCGCTGGAGGCCGTCGAGCACGGCATTCTGACTGTTGGACAGCACCTTGAGAACCTGGGCGCGGTCGAGAACGTCGTCCGGTCCGCTCGAACCGAGGAACGACGCCATCGAGGCGACGCCCGAGCCCTGGGTGTAGCTCGATTTGGCGAACTCGTCGAACTTGCGCTGGGCTGCCTGAATCTGTGTGCCTGCATCGGCGAGCGCCTGCTGCGCTGCTCCTACGACTGCTGCGGCCACGTCGGCGGCGTCCCGTGCGTTCTGCAGGTCGACCAGGGCTTTGTTGACGCCTTCTCGCTTCACGGCGACCTCGTCGTCGAGCTGTGCGAGTTGCTGGTTGGCGGATGCGATCGCGTCGATCAGCTGTCCGACCTGCCCCAGGCGTGAGTCGACGGCGCTGCCGGCCGCGGCGATGTCGGTATCGGACGGGTTGGGCGGGGGCGGCGGTACCGCTGCCGCGACTCCGGGCATGGTCGCGGTCAGCGCGAGAACCAGACCGGCACCAGCCAGTACGAATCGGGTACGGACGAGCGCTCTGCGGCGCGTGCCGCGAACTGGACGTCGGCTCACAAATGTCTCCCTCGGGTCCGGCATTCACTCGGGTCCCGACAGGACCGTCGTGCCGTCGAGGCGTTCCCCGTTCCCACCCCGATCGCAGGTGACGGTGAACATGTTCGCCGGGCGGGAAAGTAGCGCGCAGCGACACGACAGGTGCGAACCACGTCAGTCACACCCGAAGCAGTGGCCTCCCGAGTTCCCCACGGATGACACCTGCCTTCTGCGACACTCCTTCCCCAGCAGTGCCAATGGCACCGTACGACACTTCGCACACTAAAGAAACTCCAGTCACAAATGACACATTTGTAATTCCACCAGGCACAATGCCGTGAACTCGGTGTTTGCCCGAAACAATTTTTCGGACTTTTTCCGGACCGACGTCCGGTGGCGTAATCGCGCGTCGGTGTCGGTCGGTCGAATGACGAATGTGCGCGCTAAGTCAGCGCTCGACGGGCTGCGCTTCGTGCGGGTCGGCAGTGGCCGACCGCGCGCGGTATCGCCGGACCTTCACAGCGGCTGTCAACGCGGCCACCGCGGCGACGATCACCACCAACCCACCCGTCAGCAAGCCCCACGGAGTCTGGTCCTCGACGAGGGTGTCGACGAAGTTGTCGGCGGCGACGACGTGATTTCCGGTGTACGTGCGATCCTGCCCGGCTTCGAGTGTCACTCGGCTGATCGAGTCGCTGAACGTTCCGACCTGCCCCGGGCTCAGCACCAACACCGTTCCGCCCTCGCGGGCACCGACTGCAGTGGCGAGGTCGCGTAGCTGCGAATCGTGGCGCGGTTCGTCGGGGACGATCACGATGCTCAGATCGATTCCGTGGTCCTCGGCTCGGTTCACGGCGGCAGTCAGTCCGTCCTGCTCTGCCGCAGGAGCACTGACTCCTGACTCGCGGACCGTGGCGACGATGCTGTCGACGTCCAGACCTGCCGGGATATCGGTGGCAAGTGGGGAAACAGCGTGGATCGGCTCAGTCATCTCTCGTCCAGTCGGTAGGAACCAGTCGCGTGGAACCCTACGTCACGGTGCCGTCGATTCTCGGGAGGCAGGTATGGCCGACGCGGCAACTGAGGCCGCCCTTCATTGCGTCGCACGAAGCACTACGTGAGGATTGTGACGTGGGTCGTTCTCTCGGTGTCCACCGCGAATCGGACCCGCACGTTTTCACAGGACAAGCGTACTGTTAGACTTCCATCGAGACACTGCCCGAGGGTCCGCAAGCAATCCGCACGCCGGATGCCATGCCGAGACACACGGTCAGCGCCTCGCTTCAACCGTCGACACAGCCCCGTCGGCGGTGTGCCTCATAGACGAGTGGAGCTGAAGTGACCGCAAGTAACAATTCATTCGGTGCAAAGGGCACCCTCGAAGTCGGAGAGAACTCGTACGAGATCTTTCGGCTGTCGGCCTTGCCCGGTGCCGAGAAACTGCCCTATGCACTGAAGGTCCTCGCGGAGAACCTCCTTCGCACCGAGGACGGTGCCAACATCACCGCCGACCATATTCGCTCGATCGCGTCGTGGGATCCCTCGGCCGACCCGAGTATCGAAATCCAGTTCACCCCTGCGCGAGTCATCATGCAGGACTTCACCGGCGTTCCGTGTGTCGTGGACCTCGCCACCATGCGTGAGGCCGTGACCACCCTCGGCGGCGACCCCAACAAGGTCAACCCCCTCTCCCCCGCCGACATGGTCATCGACCACTCGGTCATCCTCGACGTGTTCGGCCGCGCCGATGCACTCGAGCGCAACGTCGACCTCGAGTACGAGCGCAACGGCGAGCGTTACCAGTTCCTGCGTTGGGGCCAGGGTGCCTTCGACGACTTCAAGGTCGTCCCGCCCGGCATGGGCATCGTGCACCAGGTCAACATCGAGTACCTCGCACCGACCGTCATGACCCGCAAGGGTCAGGCGTACCCCGACACCTGCGTCGGAACCGACTCGCACACGACGATGGTCAACGGCCTCGGCGTGCTCGGCTGGGGCGTCGGCGGAATCGAAGCCGAAGCTGCCATGCTCGGCCAGCCCGTGTCGATGCTGATCCCGCGTGTCGTCGGCTTCAAGCTCTCGGGCGAGATTCAGCCGGGCGTCACGGCCACCGACGTCGTTCTGACCGCCACCGAGATGCTGCGCAAGCACGGCGTCGTCGGAAAGTTCGTCGAGTTCTACGGCGAAGGTGTGGCCGAGGTTCCCCTCGCCAACCGCGCCACCCTCGGCAACATGAGCCCCGAATTCGGCTCCACCGCAGCCATTTTCCCGATCGACGAAGAGACGATCAACTACCTGCGCCTCACCGGCCGCAGCGACGAGCAGCTCGCTCTCGTCGAGGCGTACGCCAAGGAACAGGGCATGTGGCACGACCCGAAGAACGAAGCCGTGTACTCCGAGTACATCGAGCTCGACCTCAACACGGTCGTCCCGTCCATCGCAGGCCCGAAGCGCCCGCAGGACCGAATCCTGTTGTCGGAGTCCAAGGTTGCGTTCCGCAAGGACATCCACAACTACGTGGAGGAGAACCACCCGGCGCACGAGGGTGACAGCAAGCTGGACGAGGCCCTCAACGAGTCGTTCCCGGCCAGCGATCCCGCGTCGCTGAGCTTCGCAGAAGACGATGCAGTCGACGTGCGGTCCGCCGCATACGGCTCCGAAGGTCGCCCGAGCAAGCCGGTTCGTGTCATCACCGACGAAGCAGGCGAATTCGTTCTCGACCATGGCGCCGTCGTGGTGGCAGGTATCACCTCCTGCACCAACACCTCCAACCCGTCGGTCATGCTGGGCGCAGCACTGCTCGCTCGCAACGCCGTCGAAAAGGGCCTGTCCACCAAGCCGTGGGTCAAGACCAACATGGCACCCGGTTCGCAGGTCGTGACCGACTACTACGAGAAGGCCGGCCTGTGGCCGTACCTCGAGAAGCTCGGCTACTTCCTGGGCGGCTACGGCTGCACCACGTGCATCGGTAACACGGGCCCGTTGCTCGAGCCGATCTCGAAGGCGATCAACGACAACGATCTTTCGGTGACTGCCGTGCTGTCGGGCAACCGCAACTTCGAGGGTCGCATCTCCCCCGACGTCAAGATGAACTACCTGGCGTCTCCGCCGCTGGTCATCGCTTACGGCCTTGCGGGCACGATGGACTTCGACTTCGAGACCGACGCGCTCGGTAACGACCACGAGGGCAACCCGGTGTACCTCAAGGACATCTGGCCGTCGTCGCAGGAGATCGAGGACACGATCAAGTCCTCGATCAGCCGGGACATGTTCAGCAAGTCCTACGAGACGATCTTCGCCGGCGACAGCCGCTGGCAGAACCTGTCGACCCCCGAGGGCGACACGTTCGAGTGGGATCCCAACTCGACGTACGTGCGGAAGCCTCCGTACTTCGACGGCATGACGATGGACCCGGCTCCGGTCGAGGACATCAAGGGTGCCCGCGTGCTGGCCCTGCTCGGCGATTCGGTCACCACCGACCACATCAGCCCGGCAGGACCCATCAAGGCCGGTACGCCTGCCGCTCAGTACCTCGATTCGCACGGCGTGGAGCGCAAGGATTACAACTCGCTCGGATCGCGTCGTGGCAACCACGAGGTCATGATTCGCGGAACGTTCGCGAACATCCGTCTGAAGAACCAGCTGCTCGACGACGTCTCGGGTGGCTACACCCGCGACTTCACCCAGGACGGTGGCCCGCAGTCGTTCATCTACGATGCGTCGCAGAACTACCAGAAGGCCGGCATCCCGCTGGTCGTGCTGGGCGGCAAGGAGTACGGCTCCGGAAGCTCCCGTGACTGGGCGGCCAAGGGCACCTCGCTCCTGGGCGTCAAGGCGGTCATCACCGAGTCGTTCGAGCGCATCCACCGCTCCAACCTCATCGGCATGGGCGTCGTTCCGCTGCAGTTCCCGGCAGGCGAGAGCGCCGCGTCGCTCAAGCTCGACGGCACCGAGACGTTCGACATCATCGGCGTCGAGAAGCTGAACGAGGGCACCACCCCGAAGACGATGGCGGTGACCGCGACCAAGGAAGACGGAACCAAGGTCGAGTTCGACGCCGTGGTCCGTATCGATACCCCCGGTGAAGCGGACTACTACCGCAACGGCGGAATCCTGCAGTACGTCCTGCGCAACATGATCAGAGGCTAGTCACACGGCACTGTAGACAAACGCCACGCACAGCGATGGGCCCGGAACTCGATACGTGTTTCGGGCCCATCGCCGTATCGGTACGGGCCCCTTCATCGGAAAGTAGGAGTTTCACACGTGCCCAAGGTCAGTGAAGACCACCTGGCGGCCCGCCGCAGCGAAATTCTCGACGGCGCGCGTAAATGCTTCGGAGAGTTCGGCTACGAGGGCGCGACCGTGCGACGCCTCGAGGAGGCGACGGGCCTCTCCCGCGGAGCCATCTTTCACCACTTCAAGGACAAGGACGGTCTCTTCCTCGCATTGGCGCAGGAGGACGCCCGGCGCATGGCAGAAGTCGCTGCGACGCAGGGTCTGGTTCAGGTGATGCGAGACATGCTGGCTCAGCCGGAGCAGTTCGAGTGGCTCGGAACGCGGCTCGAGATCACCCGACGACTACGAACCGACGCCGACTTCCGAACCAGCTGGGCCGAGCGGTCGGCCGAGCTGACCGACGCGACACTCGGCCGACTCGAACGCCAGAAAACGGCAGGAAAACTGCGGGACGACGTGCCGAACGATGTTCTGGCCGACTATCTGGACCTCGTTCTCGACGGTCTGGTCGCCAGAATCGCGTCGGGCAACGGCGGGTCGAACCTGTCGGCCATTCTGGATCTGGTGGAAGAATCGGTACGCAGGCGCGACCCGGGTCAGGCCAGCTGAATCAGTTCCAGGTAGTCCTGCGACCAGTGGTCCTCGGTGCCGTCGGGAAGGAGGATGACACGTTCTGGTGAGAGCGCCTCGGCGGCACCCGGATCGTGAGTCACCAGAACGACAGCACCCTTGTAACTGCGCAGTGCGTCGAGAACCTGCTCGCGTGAGATCGGATCGAGGTTGTTGGTCGGTTCGTCGAGCAGCAGAACGTTCGCAGCCGAAGACACCAGTCCGGCCAGCGCCAGACGCGTCTTCTCACCGCCGGACAGCGTTCCTGCGGGCTGTTCGAGCTGTGGTCCGGTGAACATGAAGGCACCGAGTAGCGATCTGAGCTCCTGCTCGCCGGTGTCGGGTGCCGCATGCCGGATGTTCTCCCACACCGACGCCATGTCGTCGAGGGTGTCGTGCTCCTGGGCGAAGTAACCTACGCGCATGCCGTGGCCGGGTTCGATCTCTCCGGTGTCTGCCTTCTCGGTTCCGGCCAGAATGCGCAGCAGTGTCGTCTTACCGGCACCGTTGAGCCCGAGCACCACCACGCGGCTCCCCCGGTCGATCGCCAGATCTACGCCGGCAAAGATCTCCAGCGACCCGTACATCTTGGTCAGGTTCTTGGCCATCAACGGTGTCTTGCCGCAGGGGGCAGGCTCAGGAAAGCGAATGTGCGCAACCTTGTCGGATACGCGCTCCGCATCGAGGTTGGCCATCAACTTGTCTGCTCGCTTCGCCATATTCTGTGCCGCAACGGCTTTGGTTGCCTTGGCACCCATCTTGGCGGCCTGGACGCGCAGCGCACCCGCCTTCTTCTCCGCGTTCGCGCGTTCGCGACGGCGCCGTTGCTCGTCCGTGGCGCGTGCGTCGAGGTACTTCTTCCAGTTCATGTTGTAGATGTCGGCCTCACCGCGCACGGCATCGAGGAACCACACCCTGTTCACGACATCACCGAGCAGTTCGACATCGTGACTGATCACGATGAGTCCGCCCTCGTGGTTCTGCAGGAAACTGCGCAACCAGGTGATGGAATCGGCGTCGAGGTGGTTGGTGGGCTCGTCGAGCAGCAATGTGGTGTTCGAGCGTCCGCCACTGCCGTCGGATGCGGCGAACAGAATGCGAGCGAGTTCGACGCGTCGACGTTGACCACCGGACAGGGTCCGCAGCGGTTGACCGAGGATGCGATCGGCCAAGCCGAGGCTGTTGCAGATGCGAGCCGCTTCGCTTTCGGCTTCGTAGCCGCCGAGGGACGCGAACCGCTCTTCCAGCTCGCCGTACTTACGGACGGCTTTGTCGAGCAATGTCTCGTCGGCAACCTCGGCCATCAGAGCCTGCTGCTTCTCCATACTGTGCAGGAGGGTGTCCAGCCCGCGGGCCGACAGCACCCGGTCCTTGGCCAGCACGTCCAGGTCGCCCTCTTTGGGATCCTGCGGGAGGTAGCCGAGATCTCCGGTGCGTACGACCTCGCCGGCATACGGTTCGCCCTCGCCCGCCAGGATGCGCAGCGTGGTGGTTTTTCCGGCACCGTTGCGGCCGACCAGCCCGATGCGGTCACCTGCCTGCACGCGGAGCGCGGGCCCCTCGGTGGACAGAAGGGTCCGCACACCGGCACGAACTTCGAGGTCGGTGGCGGTGATCACGCGTGAGCTCCTAGCGATTGCCGAACAAGATGAGTGCTCGTCGACCGACGAGCGAGCAATGAAAGCGCCGTAGGTCGGCACAGCAAACCCCCATTTTAGCTCAGCATTCACGTGCCTCCACCCAGGAACGCAGGTGACCCCGGTAACGTCTGAGCGATGACCGACGTCACCGAAACGGCCACTGCCCGCCCAGCCCTGCCCCTCGACCTCACCGGACGGACCGCACTGGTCACCGGGGGTAGTCGAGGCATCGGCCGCGCGATCGCCGCAGAACTGCTCGCGCGCGGTGCCAACGTGGCCATCACTGCGCGTAAGCGGGAACCGTTGCTGGCCGTCGCGGCGGAACTCGGCGACTCCGTACTCGCGCTGGACGGTAACGCGGGCGACCCGGAACACCGGCGCACCGCAGTGGACCGCACCGTCGAGACCTTCGGTTCGCTGGACATCCTGGTCAACAACACCGGTATCAACCCCGTCTACGGCTCGCTGATGGATGCCGACCTCGTCGGTGTCAGCAAGATCTTCGACACCAACGTCGTCGGCACACTCGGTTTCGTGCAGAACGCATTCCATGCGTGGATGGGAGAACACGGCGGTGCGGTCGTCAACATCGCCAGCGTCGCAGGCATCCGCTCCACCGGAGTCATTGCCGCGTACGGCGCATCCAAAGCTGCGTTGATTCGGCTCACCGAGGAGCTGGCATGGCAGCTCGGTCCGAAGATCCGCGTCAACGCGGTGGCGCCGGGCGTGGTGAAGACCAAGTTCGCCGAGGCGTTGTTCTCCGGCGGTGAAGAAGCAGCAGCGGCCGGCTACCCGATGAAGCGACTCGGTACCCCCGAGGACGTGGCATCGCTCGTCGCGTTCCTGGTCTCGGACGCGTCCTCGTGGATCACCGGCGAGACGGTGCGCGTCGACGGTGGCCTGCTCGCCACCGGCGGAATGTGAGCGACCTGTCGGCCGACGTCGCCGTGGTCGGGCTGGGACCGGCGGGTCGCGCGATCGCCCACCGCTGCGCGGCCGCGGGTATGGACGTTCTCGCACTCGATCCGCACCCGTCCAGAACCTGGACGCCGACCTACTCGGCATGGGCGGACGAATTGCCGTCATGGCTCTCGGAGTCTGCAATCGCCTCGACTGCACGCAGGCCCGCAGTGTGGACCGATCGGCATCGCGTCATCGACCGGACGTACTGCGTGCTCGATACGCGTGCCCTGCAAGCCTCGCTGTCCCTCGACCTCGTACGAGTGCGCGCGGGCACCGCAGTCGACGTCACCGGCACCCGCGTCACCACCGTCGACGGGACGGTCGTCACGGCTCGCCACGTCGTCGATGCGCGAGGAACGCTCGACTCGCGTGATCTGGCGCAACAGACCGCATACGGAATCGTCGTCGAGCGGGAACGCGCCGAGCCCATTCTGGAAGGCTCCGACGCCTGGTTCATGGATTGGCGTACCGACAACGGCGTACGACCCGGTGAAGTTCCGAGTTTTCTCTATGCCGTCGCACTCGACGACCACCGCGTTCTGCTCGAAGAAACGTGCCTGGTCGGCAGGCCCGCCCTCCACCTCGATGTACTCCGGACTCGTCTGCATCATCGTCTCGCCCGACGCGATCTCGTGCCGACCGGGACCGAGGACGTCGAGCGGGTGCGCTTTTCGGTCGAACCTCCGCCGCGCTCGCGGCTGCACACCCCACGAAGCGGGCCCGTCCTGTTCGGGTCGCGGTCGAATCTGATGCATCCGGCGACGGGATACAGCGTCGCCGCGTCGTTGGCGTCTGCCGATCACCTGGTCGACGGACTTCGCATCGGCAAGCCGGGGAGCCGACGTGCACTCCACACCTGGACGGTGCAGAAGCTACGCAATCTCGGTCTGCGCACTGCGTTGAGCCTCGAGCCGGAGATGGTTCCGCAGTTCTTCGCCAGCTTCTTCTCGCTGCCGGTCGAACTGCAACGCTCCTACCTGTCCGGTCACGACGACGCCATGGGGACCATGACCGCGATGCTGAGAATGTTCCCTACGCTTCCGGTCTCGGCCAGGCTCGCCATCGCGCGCACCGTCGTCCACGCTCCGAGACGCGGCTGAGTTTCTCGGCAACGGTCGACACACAGGCGCCCGGTCGGCGATCATGAACACATGCGCAGCATTTGGAAAGGCTCGATCGCCTTCGGACTCGTCAACGTTCCGGTGAAGGTCTACTCGGCCACCGAGCAACACGACATCCGGTTTCATCAAGTGCACGCAAAGGACGGCGGACGAATCAAGTACGACCGCATCTGCCAGGAATGCGGAAAATCGGTCCAGTTCGCCGACATCGACAAGGCGTACGACTCGCCCGACGGCGAGCGCGTGATCCTCACCGACGACGACTTCGACAAACTCCCCGCTGCCGAGAAGCACGAGATCCCCGTTCTCGAATTCGTTCCGACCGAGCAGATCGATCCGATCCTCTACGACAAGAGTTACTTCCTGGAGCCCGACTCGTCGTCGCCCAAGGCGTACGTACTGCTGCGAGAGACGCTGGAAGAAACCGAACGCACCGCGCTGGTCCATTTCACGCTGCGACAGAAGACGCGGCTGGCCGCCTTGAGGGTCCGTGACAACGTGCTGGTCATCCAGACTCTGCTGTGGCCGGACGAGGTACGAGCCGCAGAATTCCCGTCGCTCGACGACGCCCCGTCGGCGCGCCCGCAAGAAGTGAAGATGGCGACGTCGCTCGTCGAGAGCATGTCCTCGGAATTCGATCCGACGGAGTACACCGACGACTACCAGATCGAACTGCGCAAACTGATCGACGAGACACTGGCGAACGGTGGCGAGAAGGTCATCCACACCGAGGCCGAGTCACAGGACGACGGCGAGGACGCGGAGGTCGTGGATCTGGTCGCCGCCCTCCAGCGCAGCGTCGAGGCCGCGGGAAAGAACGCTAAGTCGGGGTCCGATTCGTCGACAACATCATCTTCGAAATCTTCGTCGTCGAAAACACCGGCCAAGAAGGCCGCTGCCAAGAAGACCACTGCGCGGAAGACCCCGGCAAAGAAGGCTCCGGCCAAGAAGGCCGCAGCGAAGAAGGCTGCCCCGTCGACCGACGAAGCGAAGGGTGCGTGACGGGGCAGCCGGACCGGACCGTCAGACGGTGAAGCCGAGGGCCCGAAGCTGCTCGCGTCCGTCGTCGGTGATCTTGTCCGGTCCCCACGGCGGCATCCAGACCCAGTTGATCTTGAGGTCGGCGGCGAGCCCACTGCGCACGAGCGCACCACGGGCCTGATCCTCGATGACGTCCGTCAACGGGCAGGCCGCCGATGTCAGTGTCATGTCGACGGTGACGATGTCCTCGGCGTCGATCTTGATGTCGTAGACCAAACCGAGATCGACGACATTGATTCCCAGCTCGGGGTCGACGACGTCGCGCATCGCTTCTTCGAGGTCCTCGAGCACCTTGATCTCGTCGGCGGTGAGTTCCACCGGCGTCGTCGTCACAGCCGGTGTGGTCTCTGTTGCGTCGGTCATGATTGCTGTCCTCCGGAAAGTGCCGACTGGGCGGTCTCGCCCGTCGTAGCTGTCGTATCTGCGTCCACTACTTGAACAACCGCATCCTTGAAAGCCATCCAACCCAGCAAGGCGCATTTCACGCGAGCCGGGTACTTGGCCACACCGGCGAACGCAATGCCGTCGCCGATGACGTCTTCGTCTCCCTCGACGGTACCTCTGCTGCCGACCATCTCGCTGAACGAATCCACGGTCTTCAGGGCGTCCTGAACTGACAAGCCGACCACCTGATCGGTCAGCACCGACGTGGCGGCTTGGCTGATCGAGCAACCCTGGCCGTCGTACGAGACGTCCGCAACGGTGCCGTTGTCGACGTGAACCCGCAGAGTCACCTCGTCGCCGCAGGTGGGATTGACGTGGTGCACCTCCGCACCGAACGGCTCGCGCAGTCCACGACCGTGCGGATGCTTGTAGTGATCGAGGATCACTTCCTGGTACATCTGTTCCATTCGCATCAGGCGTGTCCCTCCTCACCATTGCGGTCGGTGCCGAAGAACGATTGCGCGCGACGAATCGCGTTCGCGAGCACCTGCACTTCCTCGACCGTGTTGTACAACGCGAAAGACGCCCGCGCGGTCGCTGCCACTCCGAAGCGCC
Source organism: Rhodococcus sp. JG-3 (assembly GCF_000482405.1). NCBI lineage: Bacteria > Bacillati > Actinomycetota > Actinomycetes > Mycobacteriales > Nocardiaceae > Rhodococcus > Rhodococcus sp. JG-3. The sequence goes on along the minus strand of NZ_KI519398.1, from coordinate 3,270,812 downwards.
GATGCAGTGGCCACGCGCAATGATGACCGACGCGAATGGCGACGCCTTCGTCGTCGAGAATCTGCCCCAGGTCGTGTGCGTGGATACCGTCGACGACGAACGACACTGCCGAACCTCGATCGACGTTCTCCGTCGGACCGATGACTCTAACGCCGTCGATCTTTGCGAACTCGGCGAGAGTCGCTGCGACCAAGGTCTTTTCGTGAGCTGCCACGGCGTCGATACCGATGTTGTCGAGGTACCGCACGGCGGCACCGAGCCCGATGACCTGCGACGTCATGGGCACACCGGCCTCGAAGCGTTGCGGCGGAGGCGCGAACGTCGTCTTCTCCATCGTGACCGTCTCGATCATCGATCCGCCGGTGATGAACGGCGGCATCGCATCGAGCAGCGCGGCCTTGCCGTACAACACTCCGACACCTGAGGGTCCCAGCATCTTGTGGCCGGAGAACGCTGCGTAGTCGACATCGAGGTCGTGGAAATCGACCTTCATATGGGGCACGGATTGGCACGCGTCGAGAACGACGAGCGCGCCGACAGCTCGGGCGCGACGCACCAACTCCTCGACGGGAGCGACGGCACCGGTCACGTTCGACTGGTGGGTGAACGCGACGACCTTCACCGCGGACGACAATTCCAGCGAGTCGAGGTCGATCCGACCGTCGTCGGTCACCCCGTACCACCGCAGAGTTGCGCCGGTACGGGCCGCAAGCTCTTGCCACGGAACGAGATTGGCGTGGTGTTCGAGTTCGGTGACGACGATCTCGTCACCGGGTCCGAGATGACGATCGAAGCGCTGATCGGCCAACACGTACGTCACGAGGTTGAGCGACTCGGTTGCGTTCTTGGTGAAGACGATCTCGTCGACGTCTGCACCGACGAACGCGGCGATATCCGCCCTGGCTCCCTCGTACGCGTCGGTGGCTTCCTCGGCCAGCTGATGCGCCCCGCGGTGCACCGCCGCGTTACAGGTGGTGAGGAACTCGCGTTCGGCGTCGAGTACCTGCACCGGCCGCTGCGAGGTTGCGCCGGAATCCAGATACACCAACGGCTTTCCGTCGCGGACGGTGCGCGAGAGGATAGGAAAATCGCGGCGAACGGTAGCGACATCGAACGATGTCGCTACCGTCACAGCTGCCGGTGCAGCCATACTCATGCTCCGGTGGTCGCGGCCTGCGTGTAGCCGGCGTAGCCGTTGGCCTCGAGCTCGTCGGCCAGCTCGGCGCCGCCGGACTTGACGATCTCACCGTTGACGAAGACGTGCACGAAGTCGGGCTTGATGTAGCGAAGAATGCGGGTGTAGTGCGTGATCAGCAGCACTCCCCCGTCTTCACGCTCCTTGTACTTGTTCACGCCCTCGGACACCACGCGCAAAGCGTCGACGTCGAGGCCGGAATCGGTCTCGTCGAGGATGGCGATCTTCGGCTTGAGTAGTCCCAGCTGCAGGATCTCGTGACGCTTCTTCTCGCCGCCGGAGAAACCCTCGTTGACGTTGCGCTCGAGGAAGTTCGCCTCGATTTCGAGCTCGCTCATGGCGGTCTTGGCTTCCTTGACCCAGTGCCGCAGCTTGGGGGCTTCGCCGCGCACGGCGGTGGCGGCGGTGCGCAGGAAGTTCGACATCGACACTCCGGGCACCTCCACCGGGTACTGCATCGCCAGGAACAGACCTGCGCGGGCGCGCTCGTCGACGCTCATCTCGAGAACGTCTTCACCGTCGAGGGTGATGGTGCCGGAGGTGACGGTGTACTTCGGGTGGCCGGCAATGGCGTACGACAAGGTGGACTTGCCGGAGCCGTTGGGCCCCATGATCGCGTGCGTCTCGCCGGACTTCACGGTCAGATCGACACCTTTGAGGATGTCGATCGGCTCGGCGGACGAGTCGGTGTTGGCGACGCTGACGTGCAGATCGCGGATTTCGAGTGTGGACATCAAAGTTCCTTTGTGCAGTCGAGAAAGGTTCGGTTGGGCCTACGCGCCGACGACGGCGAGCTCGGTCTCGATGGCAGCATCGAGACGCTCGCGTACGGCGGGGACCGGAATCTTGTCGATGATTTCGTGGAAGAAGCCGCGGACCACCAGTCGACGGGCCACCTCCTCCGAGATGCCGCGAGCACGCAGGTAGAACAGCTGCTCGTCGTCGAATCGGCCGGTAGCACTGGCGTGCCCTGCTCCGACGATCTCGCCGGTTTCGATTTCCAGGTTCGGTACCGAATCGGCGCGAGCGCCGTCGGTGAGCACGAGATTTCGGTTCAGTTCGTACGTCTCGGTGCCCTCGGCCTCGGCGCGAATGAGAACGTCGCCGATCCATACGGTGTGTGCGTCGACGGTGCCGGGTCCGGTTTCACCCTGGAGCGCGCCCTTGTACATCACGTTCGACTTGCAATGCGGAGCCGAATGGTCGACGAGCAGTCGCTGCTCGAGGTGCTGACCGGCGTCGGCGAAGTACACACCGAGCATGTTCGCGTCACCGCCGGGCGCGCTGTAGCGCACGGTCGGGCTGATGCGCACCAAGTCGCCGCCGAGGCTGACGTTGTAGTGGCGCAACACCGAGTCACGTCCGAGCAGGGCGTGGTGGGCGGCCACGTGCACCGCGTCCGACTGCCAGTCCTGGATCAGCACGACGTGCAACTGCGAGCTGTCACCCAGCACGAACTCGACGTTCTCGGCGTACGTGCCGCTGCCGCGCTGATCGATCACCACGGTGGCGCGAGCAAACGTGCCGAGGCGAATCTGCACGTGTCCGTAGGCGACGTGGTCGACGCCCGGTCCGTCGATCGTGATCTCGATCGGCTCCGCTACCTCGACCTCGTTGGGAACACTGACGATCGTGGCCTCGGTGAAGGCCGAATATGCCTGTGCGGCAATCCGATCGGCAGGCACGCCGGCCTTCCCGAGTCGATCGTCGTCGCGTCCCACGGTCTCCACGACCACCTGGTCCGCAGCCCCGACGGTGACCTGAGCGGTCCCGTCGGCGACTGCCGAACCGTCGTGCAGGCCGCGAAGGCGACGCAGCGGCGTGAAGCGCCACAGTTCGTCACGGCCCGACGGCACCTCGAACGCGTTCACGTCGTACGACGTGAATTGAGCGCCCTTGTTGGCGACGAGCTTCGACTTGTCTTCCTTGGCGGAATCGGGGTTCTCGGATGCCACGGCACCCATGACTCCGGTGAGGGGGTTGTTCACTTATCCGACCGACCCTTCCATCTGCAACTCGATGAGCCGGTTGAGCTCGAGCGCGTACTCCATCGGCAGTTCGCGAGCAATGGGCTCGACGAATCCGCGGACGACCATGGCCATCGCTTCGTCCTCGGTCATGCCACGGCTCATCAGGTAGAACAACTGATCGTCGCTGACCTTCGAGACAGTGGCCTCGTGACCCATCGACACGTCGTCCTCACGGATGTCGACGTACGGGTAGGTGTCGGACCGACTGATCGTGTCGACCAGCAGGGCGTCGCACTTGACCGTCGAACGCGAGCCGTGCGCGCCCTTGTTGATCTGGATCAGACCGCGGTAGGACGTCCGTCCACCGCCACGGGCGACGGACTTGCTGACGATGTTCGACGACGTGTGCGGTGCCAGGTGCAGCATCTTGGAACCGGTGTCCTGGTGCTGATCGGGCCCTGCGAACGCGACCGAGAGAACCTCGCCCTTGGCGTATTCGCCGGTCATCCACACAGCCGGGTACTTCATGGTGACCTTGGAGCCGATGTTGCCGTCGACCCACTCCATCGTTGCGCCTGCTTCTGCCTTGGCGCGCTTGGTGACCAGGTTGTAGACGTTGTTCGACCAGTTCTGAATGGTCGTGTACCGGCAACGACCACCCTTCTTGACGATGATCTCGACCACGGCGGAGTGCAGCGAATCGGACTTGTAGATCGGCGCGGTGCATCCCTCGACGTAGTGCACGTAGGCACCCTCGTCGACGATGATCAGCGTGCGCTCGAACTGGCCCATGTTCTCGGTGTTGATCCGGAAGTAGGCCTGCAGCGGGATGTCGACGTGCACGCCCGGCGGGATGTAGATGAACGATCCACCGGACCACACTGCGGTGTTCAGGGCGGAGAATTTATTGTCGCCCGCGGGGATGACGGTGCCGAAGTACTCGCGGAACAGCTCCGGCTGCTCCTTGAGTGCGGTGTCGGTGTCGAGGAACAACACACCCTGTGCCTCGAGGTCCTCACGGATCGAGTGGTAGACGACCTCGGACTCGTACTGAGCGGCAACACCGGACACGAGGCGCTGCTTCTCGGCCTCGGGGATGCCGAGCTTGTCGTACGTGTTCTTGATGTCCTCGGGCAGGTCGTCCCACGTAGCGGCCTGCTTCTCGCTGGACCGCACGAAGTACTTGATGTTGTCGAAGTCGATGCCGTCCAGGTCGGAACCCCAGTTGGGCATGGGCTTGCGGTCGAAGGTCTTGAGAGCCTTCAGACGGGCTTCGAGCATCCATTCGGGCTCGCTCTTCTTGGCCGAGATGTCACGGACGACAGCCTCGGACAAGCCGCGCTTGGCGCTCGCGCCGGCCACGTCGGAATCGGCCCAGCCGTATCCGTAGGTGCCGAGCGATGCGATGGTCTCGTCCTGAGTCAGCGGCGCGGCGGGTGTCACCTGGTCTGGTGTGACGGTCATGCGGGCTCCTTCCGGAGGCGTGTGCGTTCTCCGACACGGGGCTGCGTGTCGGACGTCATCTTGTGTGAACTATCTGTCGATACGTCGGTATCGGATCGACCGCTCCTCGATCGCGTCGAGGTGAGCGGTACGTGTGTGGTGCAAGCGCAGTTGCCGTTCGCAATGGTGGCAAGACGCTGCACATGCGTGCCGAGGATCTCGGCGAACGCTGCTTGTTCGGCCTCGCACAGTTCGGGAAACTCTGCTGCGACGTGCGACACCGGGCAATGGTGTTGGCAGATCTGCACTCCGTTGCCGACTTGCCGCGTGGTGGCCGAGAATCCCGCCGCACTGAACGCGTCGGCAATTCTTCCCGCCGCCGTTTCCACGGCATGTGCGTCGGAACCGGTCGCGGGTTCGACGTCGGCAACGATGGTGTTGACGCGTTGCCGCGCGAACGTCTCGATGGCGTCGTTGCCACCGATCTTGCGCAGCTGCCGCATGGCGGCTCCGGCCAGATCGTCGTAGGTGTGGCCCAGCCGATTGCGGCCGGCTGCCGTGAGCTGAAAATGCTTGGCCGGTCGCCCGCGTCCACGCTGACGTGCTCCCGCCGGGGTGGTGATCCTGGCCTCGCCTGCATCGATGAGCGCATCGAGGTGGCGCCGGACACCGGCCGCGCTCAATCCCAGGCGAGTGCCGATATCGGACGCGGTGATGGGGCCTTCTTCGAGCAGTAGGGTGACCACTGCGCCCCGCGTCTGCCCCTCGGGGGCCGATGCCGGTCGCACCGACGACGCGCCTGCTCCGGCGGTCGATGGATCGACGCTTTCCGGACGCACGAGCGAGCTCTCGGTTGTTTTCACAACACCAGTGTGACGGAATTGTTTCACCTGGTCCAGCAAGGGTGCCCTATCCCTCAGGTGAATCCGAGCCGGGCGACGCAGGCCGCGGAGTCCGGAGGACCGCGTGAATCGCGCCATGGCACACAGCTACGCTCCCACTGTGCCATCGACCGAGAGTGAGCAGAGTTCCGAGAACTCGCCTTCCGCGACCGGTGCCAGCTCGTCCCCCGATCCCGAGAACCCCGAATCCACGCGCGGCACGCTGCTGCACAGGATGATTCTCACCCCTGCTCGGCGCGTGTTCGGCCTGGAACCGACCCCACCGGGTGCCGGTGTCGCCACGTTGCACGGCGACGAGCCGGAGGCACCCGGTCTCGATCCCGCCGAGACCGTTCAGCTACGCAACATTCGCCGTTTCGGAGCCGCGGGCGCGCTGCTGATGGCGATCGGCGCGCTCGGCGCGGGTGCGCAGCCGGTACTGCAGAACCCGATCGCGGGCGTCCGGTTACTGAGCCTGCCGTCGCGCATGGCCACGTCGGCTCTGACGGTGACCATGACGGGAACCGTCGTCGTGGTCCTCGCGTGGCTACTGCTCGGCAGGTTCGCGTTGGGGCGGACGCGATCGGGCGCGACTCCTCGCCGCCTGTCCCGATCGCAGATGGACCGAACTCTGCTGCTGTGGATCCTGCCGCTGAGCGTCGCACCGCCGATGTTCTCGCGCGACGTCTACTCCTACCTGGCCCAGAGCGAGATCACGGCCCGCGGTCTCGACCCCTACGAGATCGGCCCCGTGGATGCACTGGGGGCCGACAACGTCCTGACCCGGACGGTGCCCAACATCTGGCGAGAGACTCCGGCACCCTACGGTCCGCTGTTCCTGTGGATGGGGCGCGGGATCACGTACTTGACCGGCGAGAACATCGTCGCCGGCATCTTCCTGCACCGACTGCTCGCCTTGGCGGGAGTCGCGCTGATCGTTTGGGCGCTGCCGCGTCTCGCACGCCGCTGCGGGGTCGCGTCGGTCACGGCACTGTGGCTCGGTGCAGCGAATCCGCTGTTGCTGTTCCACCTGGTCGCCGGAATTCACAACGAGGCCCTGATGATCGGGCTCATGCTCGCGGGTACCGAACTGGCGCTGCGTGCGATCGAGCGCCCGGGTGCGTTGCGCAGCACCGATATCGCGTTCCTCGTCGGCGGAGCGGGTGTGATCGCACTCTCGTCGACGATCAAGATCCCGTCGCTGATAGCGCTGGGGTTCGTCGGCATGGCGCTGTCGAGACGGTGGGGCGGCACTCTGAGATCGGTCGTCTACGCTGCGCTGCTGCTCGGCACGATCGCCGTTGCCGTCCAAGTCGCCGTGAGCCTGGGTAGCGGACTCGGATTCGGTTGGATCCACACTCTGGGTACCGCGGGGGTGGTGCGCAGCTGGATGTCGATTCCCACGATTCTCGGCCTGGCTACCGGATTCGTCGGCGTGCTGCTCGGCCTCGGCGATCACACCACCGCTGTGTTGAGTCTCACTCGGCCGATCGCAGCCGTCGTCGCCGGCGTCATCGTGATCCGCATGCTGGTCGCTGTCCTGAGGGGCCGACTGCACTCGGTGGGAGCGCTGGGGGTGGCGCTGGGAGCAGTGGTTCTGCTGTTCCCGGTAGTCCAGCCCTGGTACCTGCTGTGGGCGGTGATCCCGCTGGCAGCATGGGCCACCACTCCGTCCTTCCGGCGTCCCGCCATTGCCTTCTCGTCCTTGGTCAGCGTGATCCTCATGCCGAACGGCAGCGAATACCAGCCGTTCCAGATCGTGCAGGCCGCAGTGATGACCATCCTGACCATCGTCGTGTTGTATCTGCTGACACGGAACCGGCTGCCGTGGCCCACGCGCAGCGGACCACCGGCACCCGAGCGGCACACCGACGAATACGCTGAGTCCTCGTGATCTCCGGGACTTCGAATGCGGCGCAACCTGTCGTGCAGTTGACCGACGTGCGCAAGTCCTACGACGGCACCACCGCCGTCGACGGACTGAGCCTGAGCATCGGTGCGGGTGAAGTTCTCGCGCTGCTCGGCCCGAACGGTGCCGGAAAGACCACCACCGTCGAGATGTGCGAAGGCTTCGTCGTACCCGACAGCGGCACGGTCAGAATCCTCGGCCTCGACCCCATCGCCGAGTCCGCCCAGCTCCGACCCCGCATCGGCGTCATGCTGCAGGGCGGCGGTGCCTACCCGGGGTCCAAGGCGGGCGAAATGCTCGAGCTCGTCGCCTCGTACTCGGCCGACCCTCTCGACACGACGTGGCTGCTCGACTGTCTGGGCCTGACCTCGGCGGTCCGCACACCCTATCGGCGGTTGTCCGGTGGCCAGCAGCAGCGACTGGCGTTGGCCTGTGCCATCGTCGGCCGCCCCGAGTTGGTGTTTCTCGACGAACCGACAGCCGGACTCGACGCCCAGGCCCGACTGCTGGTGTGGGAATTGATCGACGCACTTCGACGCGACGGCGTCGGCGTTCTACTGACCACACATCTGATGGACGAGGCCGAGCAGCTGGCGGATCGGTTGACGATCATCGACAACGGCCGCATCGTCGCCTCCGGATCCCCGTCCGAGCTCACCAAGCAGGGAGCCGAGGGACAGCTGCGCTTCTCCGCTCCCCCAGGTCTCGATCTGTCCCTGCTCGACGCGGCCCTGCCCTCCGGTTACGTACCGTCGGAGACGTCACCGGGGTCGTACGTGGTCACCGGAGTGATCGAACCGCAGATCCTGGTGGTCGTCACCTCCTGGTGCGCGCAACAGAACGTGCTTGCGACGGAGTTGCAGGTCGATCAGCGGCGGCTCGAGGACGTCTTCCTCGAACTGACCGGCAGAGAATTGAGGATGTGACGGTGCGCAGAGAAGCCCGGCTCGCCGACAACCGTTTCGAGACAGGACTGTTCGCGCCGCGCCCACAGCCGGCGTCGGCCGCCCGGATGCTGTTCGCGCAGTCGCGTCTCGAGCTGAAGTTGTTGCTGCGCAACGGTGAGCAGCTGCTGTTGACGATGTTCATTCCGATCACGCTGCTGATCGGACTCACTCTGCTGCCGTTCGGTGAGCTCGGCGACGACCGCGTCGCGCGGGTCGTCCCGGCGGTGATGATGGTGGCCATCATGTCGACGGCATTCACCGGACAGGCGATCGCCGTCGGGTTCGATCGACGCTACGGCGCCCTCAAGAGACTCGGTGCCACGCCGCTCCCACGGTGGGGAATCATCGGCGGCAAGTCGGTAGCCGTCGTGATCGTGGTGATCATGCAGTCGGTTCTGCTGGGCTCGATCGGCGTCGCCCTCGGCTGGCGACCGAGTCCGGCAGGTCTGCTGCTGGGAGCGGTCGTCATCGCTTTGGGGACGGTCACGTTCGCCTCGATGGGGTTGCTACTCGGCGGCACCCTGCGGGCGGAGATCGTGTTGGCATTGGCCAACGTCGCCTGGTTCGTGATGCTCGGGATCGGCAGCGCGGTGTTCGTCGACGACCAGATTCCGCAGGGCCTGCAGAACGTCGCACGGATAGTCCCGTCCGGCGCACTCGGCGAGGCGCTCAACCGCGGTGTGGCCTCGTCGTTCGACCTCTTCGGGATCGCCGTGCTGCTCGTCTGGGCTGCGGTCTGCGGCACTCTTGCGGTCCGAACCTTCAAATTCACCTGAGCGAGGCTTTCCGCCGGTCGCTCTACCCAACGACGCTGTGTAGTTGATCGGCGTTTACCATCGTGGAGTGCCCTACCTCCTACGGAAGCTCTACGGCGTGTTCCTGCGCCTCGTGGCCTACCTGCCCCTGCCCTCGCTGCGGGTACAGCGGGTGCTGGCGTTCATCGCCATCCTCACCCAGGGCGGCATAGCCGTCACCGGTGCGGTGGTTCGAGTGACCGGCTCCGGGCTCGGGTGCCCCACCTGGCCACAGTGCTTCCCCGGAAGCTTCACGCCGGTCGGAGTATCCGAGGTTCCGGTGCTGCATCAGGCAGTCGAGTTCGGCAATCGACTGCTCACCTTCGTGGTGGTCATCGCCGCTGCGGCGGTCGTTCTCGCTGTCACTCGCGCGGCCCGGCGGCGCGAGGTGTTGCTCTTCGCGTGGTTCATGCCGCTGGGAACCGTCGTGCAGGCCGTCATCGGTGGCGTCACCGTGCTGACCGGCCTGCTGTGGTGGACAGTGGCCATTCACCTCGTGGTGTCGATGGCAATGGTCTGGCTGGCTACCCTGCTGTTCGTCAAGGTGGGTGAAACCGACGCCGCGCCGAAGTCGCTGCCCACCGTCCCCGCCGCGCTACGCGGGCTCACTGCCCTGTCCGGCGTCGCGCTGACCGGCGTACTGATCGCCGGGACGATGGTGACCGGTGCCGGCCCGCACGCCGGCGACAAGAGCATCGACGAGCCGGTACCGCGCCTGGGCATCGAGATCGTCACGCTGGTGCACGCCCACTCGCAATTCCTGGTCGGGTATCTCGCGCTGCTCGTCGGGCTCGGTTTCGCTCTGTACGCGGTCGGAGCGCCGACTGCCGTCAAGCAGCGGCTGCACGTTCTGGTGGCGATCGTGCTGGCCCAGTCCCTGATCGGCCTGGTGCAGTACTTCACGGGCGTTCCCGCAGTACTCGTCGCGTTCCACGTTGCCGGTGCCGGTGCCTGCACGGCTGCCACGGCTGCGCTGTGGGCATCGTGCAGAACACGCGGGCCTGCGGTTGCCGATCGGGAAGCCGACGTGGACAGGGTCGCCGCAGCGTCCTGAGGCCCGGCAGTCTTCGGGTGTCGGCTCCTCAGCCGGCTCGACACGCGCGTGTCCGAGCACAGCAGTTTCGAATCGCAGTGGAGGGGCAGCCGACCTCCCCCTCAGATGGCCGACTGCCCCTCCACTGATTTCGACGCATAGGACCGCGAGACGGTTCCCGTCGAGTCGAAAAAACTTTGCGACTCTCGTCCTACCCGACGATGGCCTGGTTGCGGGCCTTGGGGAACTTCTTCTGCCGAGCGACCCAGCCGGCCATCTTCTCGTAATGGCCCGGTGCCGGATTGACCGAACTGACCAGCTCGCGGTCCCACTCCGCCTCGGTCAGTTCGTCGAACCTGGCGACTATCGCGTGTGCGACCGCTGTGGACGGAACCACCTGGTCTCCGAGCACTCCGTCTGCGCCGACCAGCGTGAGCCGGGTTCCGGCCCGACCGATGGGTTGGATCACCACACTTGCCGAGTTGCCGTGATCGGCGAGAAAAGCCTTCACAGCCGCGAGAGTTCCCTTCGGAACCTCGTTGGACGTGTCCTTCTCGTTGCCCGCACTGTCGATTTCGGTAGCCATGCAGACACGATACCGAGGTCGTCCACCGTGGCGGCATCGGCCCGCCGAATCGCTACTGATCGGTAACTTGTCGCACCCGTCGTGGAAGCGTGCGTCCGCTCTCGAACTCACATCGCTCCCGTGTAGAACAGGGATATGCGTGCCATTCGAGTAGACAACACCGGCGGACCCGAGGTCATGGTCGTCGTGGACGTGCCCATTCCCGAGCCCGGACCGGGGCAGGTTCTCGTGCGCGTCGACGCCATCGGGATCAACTACATCGACACCTACTTCCGCCGCGGCCTGTATCCACGGTCCCTGCCCTACATCCCCGGCGACGAGGGTTCCGGAGTTGTCCACGAGGCCGGCCCTGACGTCACCGCGTTCGCTCCTGGGGACCGCATCGCCTGGGCGGCCGCGCCGGGTAGCTATGCCGAGTTCGTCGTCGTGTACGCCTCGTCCGCCATATCCGTTCCCGACGGCGTTCCGGCCGATCAGGCGGCGTCGGCGCTGCTCCAGGGCATGACTGCGCACTACCTGATCGAGTCCACCTACCCGGCGCGCAGCGGCGACACGGTCCTCGTGCACGCGGGCGCGGGAGGCGTCGGACTACTGCTGACCCAGATGGCGGTCGGAAAGGGCGTACGGGTCATCACGACGGTGTCCACCGATGCCAAAGCAGAGCGGTCGGCCCAGGCCGGTGCCGCCCACGTACTGCGGTACGACGACGACATTGCGGCCCAGGTTCGCGAGCTCACCGGCGGCGAGGGCGTCCATGCCGTCTACGACGGTGTCGGAGCCGACACGTTCGAGGCCAGTCTGGCGTCGCTGCGCATCAGAGGCACGCTGGCCCTGTTCGGTGCTGCGAGCGGACCGGTACCGCCGTTCGACCCACAACGGCTCAACGGGGCCGGATCGGTGTTTCTGACCAGACCCACGCTGGCGCATCACATACGGGACCGGGCCGAGCTCGAATGGCGTGCGGGCGATGTGTTCGAGGCGTTGTCGAGCGGCGCTCTGACGGTCGAGGTCGGCGCTCGCTACGCGCTCGAAGATGTCGCGCAGGCACATATGGACCTGGAAGGACGTAAGACGACCGGTTCGATCGTTCTCGTCCCCTGATCGGGTGCAGATGTGAGGAGGCGCTCGCTCAGGAGACCAGCTGGGCGAGCGTCTGCCAGCCGAGGACAGAGTCGACGGCGAGGCCGCAGAACACCAGCGCCAGGTATTCGTTGGACAGGATGAACAGTTTGAGAGGCTTGACCGGTGTTCCAGCCCGCACGCCTGCGTACAGGCGATGCGCCACGACGAGGAACCAAATTCCCGATGCCACCGCGATCACCGCGTAGACGACGCCGGAGCCCGGGGCCAGTGCCAACGTCGCAGCAACCGTGGCCCACGCGTAGAGCACGATGTGCTTGGTCACCTTGGTCTCCGACGCGACGGCAGGAAGCATCGGGACGTTGGCCGCCTGGTAGTCCTCCTTGTAGCGAAGCATCAAGGCCCAGGTGTGCGGCGGTGTCCACAGGAAGATGACGAGGAACATCACCAGCGCCTGCCAGCCGATCGTGCCGGTGACGGCGGACCAGCCGATCATGACCGGCATGCAGCCGGCGGCACCGCCCCACACCACGTTCTGCGAAGTTCGGCGCTTGAGCACCAGGGTGTAGACGAAGATGTAGAAGCAGATCGTGACGACGGCCAGCACGCCGCTGAGGAGGTTGGTCGTCGCCCAGAGCCAGAAGAACGAGAACACCCCGAGGACGAGACCGAACACCAGTGCGTGCGACACAGGCATCGCGCCGCGGGCCAACGGCCGCTTCTCGGTGCGCTTCATCACCTTGTCGATGTCTGCGTCGACCACCATGTTCAAGGTGTTCGCGCTCGCCGCGGCCAGCATTCCACCGAACAGTGTGGTGAGAATCAGCCACGGGTCCACGTGACCGCGATCTGCCAGCAGCATCGCGGGAATGGTCGTGACGAGAAGTAGTTCGATGACCCGAGGCTTCGTCAGCGCGACATAGGCCAGGAAGAGAGCCCACGCTCTGCGCGGCGCCGACGCCGGCGCGGCGTGTTCGGTGTCGCCCTGGTCGTCTGCTCCGAATCCGGGGCCGCCGGCGAAACCGTGTCCGCCCGGCTGCTGCCCAATTCGCACTGCGTCTCCTCGCACGACTGTCGTTCTCTGGCGCTCGGCCACTTGCCACGCGCCGTCGGGCACGCGGGTTCGTTCCTGGCGGCCGACCGATCCTGGGAGAACCCTCACGAGGACCTCGGCCACCGACGCGCACGCGGATGGTCCCGGTTCGGAAATTGCCCCCGGGAGCCGTCGAGCATGCGCCTACTACAGACGATGGTAGACGGCGGGGTTTGCACGTCCAATTCGCAGGGCACCCAAACCGAAGAACGATGCGGCGACGCCACACACGTTCGTGCTCCGACGGGGGAAGGCACGACAGTAGCGTCGGTCGGAACTAGGCTGGTGGGGGACGTCCTTCGGCATCGACTACGTTCGCGCCTCACGCAGGCGCTGTGCAGTTACCGCCGAGCGACGAATCCTCGGAGCCACAACTCGAACGAATGTCAGGAGATTTCTGCTCGTGTCGATCACAGACGATATTGACGTCCTCACCACGGCGCACCACCCCAGCGACTGGACGGACCTGGACACCCGGGCGGTCGACACCGTTCGTGTCCTGGCAGCGGACGCAGTGCAGAAGGTCGGCAACGGCCACCCCGGAACCGCGATGAGCTTGGCTCCCCTCGCGTACACCCTCTTCCAGCGCACCATGCGCCACGACCCCACCGACACCCACTGGATCGGCCGCGACCGGTTCGTACTGTCGTGCGGTCACTCGAGCCTCACCCTGTACTTGCAGCTCTACTTGGGCGGTTTCGGTCTCGAGCTCGCAGACATCGAAGCACTGCGGACCTACAAGTCCAAGACCCCGGGGCACCCCGAGTTCCGCCACACCGACGGCGTCGAGATCACCACCGGCCCACTCGGCCAGGGACTGGCATCCGCTGTGGGAATGGCAATGGCATCGCGCCGTGAACGCGGACTGTTCGATCCCGAACCTGCGCTCGGCGAGAGCCCGTTCGATCACTTCATCTATGTGATCGCCTCCGACGGCGACATCGAAGAGGGCGTCACGTCCGAGGCGTCGTCGCTCGCTGGCACCCAGCAGCTCGGCAACCTGATCCTGTTCTACGACGACAACAAGATCTCGATCGAGCACTCGACCGACATCGCCCTGTCCGAGAACACCGCCGCGCGGTACGAGGCCTACGGGTGGCACGTACAGGTCGTCGAGGGCGGCGAGAACGTCACCGCGATCGAGGACGCCATCGAGGCCGCCAAGGCCGTCACCGACAAGCCGTCGATCATCGTGCTGCGGACCATCATCGGGTTCCCGGCTCCGACGATGATGAACACCGGTGCCGTCCACGGTGCCGCGCTGGGCGACGACGAGGTCGCGAAGGTCAAGCAGGCCCTGGACTTCGACCCGGCCAAGACGTTCGAGGTCAGCGACGAGGTCATCGGCCACACTCGCAAGCTCCAGGAACGCGGCCGCGCCGCACACAACGAGTGGATGACGCAGTTCGAGTCCTGGGCAGCCCGTGAGCCCGAGCGCAAGCAGTTGCTCGACCGTCTTCAGCAGGGCACGCTGCCCGAGAACTGGACCGACGTGCTGCCCACGTGGGAGCCCGGCAGCAAGGCCGTCGCCACGCGTGCGGCGTCGGGCGAGTTCCTCAACGCCGTCGGACCCGTTCTTCCGGAACTGTGGGGCGGCTCGGCCGACCTCGCAGGCAGCAACAACACCACGATCAAGGGTGCGAAGTCCTTCGGCCCCACGTCGATCTCCACCGACGACTGGGACGCCGAGCCCTACGGCCGCACGCTGCACTTCGGTATCCGCGAGCACGCCATGGGTGCGATCCTGTCGGGCATCGTCATGCACGGTCCGACCCGCGCGTACGGCGGAACGTTCATGCAGTTCAGCGACTACATGCGGCCGTCGGTTCGCCTGGCGTCGCTGATGGACATCGATCCCATCTACGTATGGACCCACGACTCCATCGGCCTCGGCGAGGACGGCCCGACGCACCAGCCGGTCGAGCACCTCGCGGCCCTGCGTGCGATTCCCAACCTGTCTGTCGTACGCCCCGGTGACGCCAACGAGACGGCCTACGCCTGGCAGTCGGTGCTCGCCAGGTCGAGCAGCAGCGGGCCCGTCGGCCTGGCGCTGACGCGTCAGGGCATCCCGATCCTGGAAGGCACCAGCTTCGAGGGCGTCTCGAAGGGTGGCTACATCCTCTCCGAATCGTCGAAGGCCAGCCCTGACGTCGTCCTGATCGGCACCGGTTCCGAACTGCAGTACGCAGTGGAGGCCCAGAAACTGCTCGAGGCGCAGGGCATCGCGGCACGCGTGGTGTCGATGCCGTGTGTCGAGTGGTTCGAGAGCCAGGACCAGAACTACCGCGACCAGGTCATTCCGCCCACCGTCAAGGCGCGGGTGTCCATCGAGGCCGGCATCGCGATGCCGTGGTGGAAGATCGTCGGCGGTTTCGGCGAGATCATCTCGCTCGAGCACTACGGCGAATCTGCCGATGCGGCAACACTTTTCCGCGAGTTCGGCTTCACGGCCGACGCCGTCGTCGCGGCCGCGCAGCGCTCCATCACCAACGTGAAGGGATAACTCATGACCCAGAACAAAAACCTTGCCGAGCTGTCCGCCGCCGGAATTTCGGTCTGGCTGGACGACCTGTCCCGCGACCGCATTCGGTCGGGCAACCTCAAGGACCTGATCGACACCAAGAGCGTCGTCGGCGTGACGACCAACCCGTCGATCTTCCAGGCCGCATTGAGCAAGGGCGATGCTTACGACGAGCAGGTCACCAAGCTCGCCGGCGAAGGTGCCGATGTCGAGACCACGATTCGCACCGTCACCACCGACGACGTCCGTGAGGCGTGCGACATCCTCGTACCGCAGTACGAGGCCAGCGCGGGCGTCGACGGCCGCGTGTCGATCGAGGTCGACCCCCGCATGGCGCACGACGCGGACAAGACGTACGAGCAGGCCGTCGAACTCTGGAAGATCGTCGACCGTCCGAATCTCCTCATCAAGATTCCGGCAACCGAAGAAGGCATCCCCGCCATTGCCAAGGTGATCGGTGAGGGAATCAGCGTCAACGTGACCCTGATCTTCTCCGTCGAGCGCTACGAGCTGGTCATGAACGCGTACCTCGAGGGTCTCGAGGCCGCCCGCGCCGCCGGTCACGACCTCGACAAGATCCATTCCGTGGCGTCGTTCTTCGTGTCCCGCGTGGACAGCGAGATCGACTCCCGCCTGGACGCCATCGGCACCCCCGACGCCGAGGCCCTCAAGGGCAAGGCCGCGCTGGCCAATGCGCGCCTCGCGTACGTGGCGTACCAGCAGGTCTTCGAGGTGGCTCCTCGGTTCCGCGAACTCGCGGGCAACGGTGCACGTCCGCAGCGGCCACTGTGGGCTTCGACGGGCGTCAAGTCCGACGCCTACCCGGACACCATGTACGTCACCGAGCTCGTCTCTCCGAACACCGTGAACACGATGCCGGAGAAGACCATGGACGCGGTCGCAGACCACGGCGAGATCGTCGGCGACACCGTCTCGGGTAAGGGACCGGAGTCGCAGGAGATCTTCGACCGCATCTCCGCCCTGGGAATCGACCTCACCGACGTCTTCCTGACGTTGGAGAACGAGGGCGTCCAGAAGTTCGAGGCTGCGTGGAACGAGCTGCTCGAAGCTACCGAGGAGCAGCTCCGCCAAGCAGGTCAGAAGAGCTGACCTGTGCCCACCGCAGACACAGAAAACCTGAATTCCGCGGACTGGCGTAATCCACTTCGCGACGCGCGAGACAAGCGGCTCCCCCGCATCGCCGGGCCGTGCAGCATGGTCATCTTCGGGGTGACCGGTGATCTCGCGCGTAAGAAGCTCATGCCTGCGGTGTACGACCTGGCGAACCGGGGGCTCCTACCCCCCGGTTTCGCCCTGGTCGGCTTCGCTCGCCGTGAGTGGCAGAACCAGGATTTCGAGAAGATCGTGCACGACTCGGTACGCGATCATGCTCGAACTCCGTTCAGCGAAGAGGTGTGGAACACCCTTGCCGAGGGCTTCCGGTTCGTTCAGGGTTCGTTCGACGACGATGCCGCGTTCGACGAGTTGTCGCGGACTCTCACCGAGCTCGACACCACCCGCGGCACCGGCGGAAACCATGCCTTCTACCTCTCGATCCCACCCGGCGCGTTCCCTGTTGTACTGCAACAACTTTCACGCTCCGGACTGGCCCAGGCGCAGGACGGCAACTGGCGACGCGTCGTCATCGAGAAGCCGTTCGGTCACGATTTGCAGAGCGCCAAGGAGCTCAACGCGATCGTAAACCGAGTGTTCCCCGAGGACACCGTCTTTCGGATCGATCACTACCTGGGCAAGGAGACGGTGCAGAACATTCTCGCGCTGCGCTTCGCCAACCAGTTGTTCGATCCGATCTGGAACGCGCACTATGTGGACCACGTGCAGATCACGATGGCCGAGGACATCGGATTGGGTGGCCGCGCAGGCTATTACGACGGAATCGGGGCAGCCCGCGACGTCATTCAGAACCATCTCCTCCAGTTGCTCGCGATCACTGCGATGGAGGAGCCGGTGAGTTTCAACCCCACCGAGCTGCAGTCCGAGAAGATCAAGGTGCTCTCGGCGACCAAGCTCGCCGAGCCGCTCGATCGCACGTCCGCCCGCGGGCAGTACTCCGCCGGGTGGCAGGGCAGCCAGAAAGTGAAGGGGCTCAAGGAGGAAGAGGGGTTCGACTCCGAGTCGAACACCGAAACCTACGCCGCCATCACCCTCGAGGTCGACACTCGGCGCTGGGGTGGAGTTCCGTTCTATCTGCGTACGGGAAAGGCGTTGGGCCGCAGAGTCACCGAGATCGCAATGGTGTTCAAGCGTGCCCCCCATCTGCCGTTCGACGCCACCATGACCGAGGAACTGGGGCAGAACGCACTGGTCATTCGAGTCCAGCCGGACGAGGGCGTCACGATGCGCTTCGGTTCCAAAGTTCCCGGGTCCAGCATGCAGGTGCGCGACGTCAGCATGGACTTCAGCTACGGCCAGGCGTTCACCGAGTCATCTCCGGAGGCGTACGAGCGACTGATACTCGACGTACTCCTGGGTGAGCCCTCACTGTTCCCGGTCAACGCCGAAGTGGAACTGTCGTGGAAGATTCTCGACCCGATTCTCGAGTACTGGGCCTCGGGCGGCACCGCCGAACCGTACGAGGCCGGCACCTGGGGTCCGTCCTCGGGTGACGAGATGATGCACCGCACCGGACGCGAATGGAGAAGGCCGTGATTGTCGACATTCCCGCCACCACGACGGCCGAGGTCGGCAAGAAGCTCGTCGAGGTTCGTGAAGCAGGTGGCGCGGTCACCATCGGCCGTGTGCTGACCTTGATCGTCGCCAGCCGTGATGCGAGCAAGGCCGAACGGGCGATCGATGCCGCGAACGAGGCGAGCCGGGAACATCCCTGTCGCGTCATCGTCCTCATCCACGGTGATCGGTCCGCCGAGTCGAGTCTCGACGCCCAGATCCGCGTCGGTGGAGACGCCGGCGCGTCCGAGGTCGTCGTACTACGACTGAACGGCGAGCTCGCCGATCACGAACACAGCGTCGTCATTCCGTTCCTGCTGCCGGATACGCCGATCGTCGCCTGGTGGCCGGACGAGGCACCGACGGTACCGGCGAAGGATCCACTGGGCCGGTTGGCGATCAGGCGGATCACCGACGCCACCAATTCGTCGGATACCACCGCAGCGATCAAGGGACGGCTGAGCAGCTACACCGAGGGTGATACGGATCTGTCGTGGAGCCGAATCACCTACTGGCGCGGCCTGCTGGCGACTGCCCTCGATCAGGCACCGTTCGAGGCCGTCACCTCGGCCACCGTGTCGGGACTGGCAGAGGAGCCTGCACTCGACATTCTGGCCGGCTGGTTGGCGGCGAAGCTCGACGTGCCGGTCTACCGGCGAGCCGGCGAGCTCAAGGTCGAGCTGACCAGGGAGAACAGCAGTATTTCGCTGACCCGTCCGCAGACCGGAAAAACCGCCACACTGCGGCGTACCGGTCAGCCCGACGCTCAGGTTGCTCTGGCACGTCGCAACACCCGCGAGTGCCTGGCCGAGGAACTGCGGCGGCTCGATACGGACGAAATCTACGAACTCGCCCTCCACGGTCTGTCGAAAGTGAGCTATGAGTAATCAGTCGGTCCTCCGATACCTCGACGCACAAGGGCTGGTCGATGCCGCCCGCACTCGCTTCGTCGACGTTGTCGTCGCGGCGCAGGCCGAGCGCGGTGTCGCGTCGGTGGTGTTGACCGGAGGCGGGACAGGAATCGCCCTCCTCGAGGCATTGCGCGCGGATTCCGGGGCCATCGACTGGTCGCGGGTGGATATCTACTTCGGTGACGAGCGCTTTCTGCCCTCGGGCGACCCCGAGCGCAACGAGGTCCAGGCATCGGACGCGCTGCTGAAGCACGTGGACGTGCACCCGGATCGACTGTTCACGATGGCGACGTCGGACGGTGCCTACGGCTCCGACCCGGAAACGGCTGCGGCGGCGTACGCACAGACGCTGCACTCACGGGCCGACGACGGTCAATGCCCCGACTTCGACATCCACCTGTTGGGTATGGGCGGCGAGGGCCACATCAACTCGCTCTTCCCGCACACCGACGCGGTGCGCGAACAGCATCGCTTCGTCGTGGCCGTCGAGGACTCCCCCAAGCCGCCGCCGGTACGCATCACACTCACCCTGCCCGCCGTCCGGAGGGCGAAGCACGTGTGGTTGCTGGTGTCCGGTGCAGGGAAGGCCGAGGCCGTTGCCGCCGCCGTCGGCGGAGCAGCGTCCGACGACTGGCCGTCGGCCGGTGCCATCGGCGCGGAATCGACGGTCTGGTTCGTCGACGAGGCAGCGGCCTCACAGCTGGACCGGTGATCGGCTCGAGCCACAGCTGACAGCAGACGTACTGCGGCGTCGATTCAGGAGATTCACTCCCCTGAATCGACGCCGTAGTCGTTCGAACCGACGCCGTCCGAAGCACTGCCGTCCGAACCACGCATGGACTCGCCGTCGTCACCGAGTCCGCCTCGGAAGTCCGCATACCGCGATCGAGCGATCACCCGATACGCCGTCCCGTCCCGCCACCCGTCGAGAGTGTTTCTGCACGTCCTCATACCCGGTTGGACGCAGACTGTCGGCCACCGGTTCCGCGGCAGCGCAGCGAGACGTACGGTGCTAGCCGCTGTTGCGTAGTGCCGTGGCCAGGCCGTTCATCGTCAGCAGGATTCCTCGTTTGACCCGTTCGTCGTCGTCGCCGTTGCGGTATCGACGCAACATCTCGACCTGCATCTGGTTGAGAGGTTCCAGGTACGGGAACCGGTTGTGTACCGATCGCTCCAGCGCCGGGTTGTCCTCAAGCAGTCGACTGTGACCGGTGATCTTCAGATACATCCGAACGGTGGTGGCGTGTTCGGCCTCGATCATGCCGAAGATGCGTGCGCGGAGGTCGGCGTCGGGAACGAGTTCCGCATACCGAGCGGCGATGCCCAGATCGGACTTGGCCATGACCTGCGCCAGGTTGGACAGCACAGTGCGGAAGAACGGCCACTTTCGATACAGATCCGCGAGTACCTCCAGCTTGGAGTCGTCGTCACCGACCCACTCCTCGAACGCCGATCCGGTGCCGTACCAGCCGGGCAGCATGACGCGGCACTGACTCCACGACATCACCCAGGGGATAGCACGCAGGTCGTACACGGAATTCGTCGGCTTACGCGACGCCGGACGCGACCCGATGTTCAACTCGCCGACCTCGGCAACGGGCGTGGACGTGCGGAAGTACTCGACGAACCCGGGCTCCTCGTGCACCAGCCGGCCGTACGCTGCCCGAGCTTTGGCCGCGAGATCGTCCAGAACGTCGTAGGCGGCCTCGGCGCCGTCACCCAATCCTTCGAGGTCGAGCAGCGTCGATTCGAGTGTGCCCGCGACCAACGATTCGAGGTTGCGCCGCGCCATCGACGGTTCGGCGTACTTCGCTGCAATGATCTCGCCCTGCTCGGTGAGACGAAGCGATCCCTGCACCACGCCGGGCGGTTGCGCCAGAATCGCGTCGTAACTGGGGCCGCCGCCGCGCCCGACGGTGCCACCGCGACCGTGGAAGAGTCGCAACCGAATTCCTGTCTTACGGGACGCTTCGAGCAGGTCGAGTTCTGCCCGATACAGCGCCCAGTTGGCCGCGAGATAGCCACCGTCCTTGTTCGAGTCCGAGTAACCGAGCATGACCTCCTGGTTCATGCCTCGACCGGCGACGAGAGCTCGATAGATCGGAACGTCGAGAGTGGCGAGCAGCGTCGCGGCACCCTGCTGCAGGTCCTCGATCGTCTCGAAGAGCGGCACGACACCCACCGTCGACGTAGGTGCCGAACCGTCGACGCCGGGATCGAAGATCCCCGCTTCCTTGAGCAGCAGGGCCGCCTCGAGCATGTCACTGACGGACTGACACATGCTGATGATGTAGTTCTGAACGGTGTCCGGGCCCAGGTGGTCGATGGCCTCCTTGGCCGCCTTGACGATGCCCAGTTCCTTCGCAGCGAGGTCACTAAGTTGCGCGGTGGGCCCGATCAAGGGACGCCGAGTGGCGAGTTCGTGGGACAGCACCGACACGCGCTCGTCCTCGTCGAGAGACCGGTAGTCCTGATGAACCCCGGCCCAGGCCAACAGCTCCGCGACCACTTCCTCGTGGGTCTCGGAGTTCTGCCGCATGTCCAGAGCCTGGAGATGAAATCCGAACGTCTCGACCGATTGCCGCAGTCGAAGCAGCCGATCGTCGGCGATCAGACCGTCTCCGTCGGCCCGGAGCGCGCGGTCCAGAGTGTCGAGATCGTCGAGGACTTCCTGCGGGCTCGCATACGGGTTGGCACCGAGATCGATTCCGGACACCGGAACCGCGTCGAGCACCGCCCGTGCCGTTGCTGTCAGCCGGGCCCGGATACCGACAACGGCAACACGGTACGGTTCGTCGGCCCGGCGGTCGTCCGGTTCCGCAGACGCCTCGGCCAGAGCCTCCAGTTCCTCGGTGACCGCGACGAGCCGCGCGGACATCGACAACTCTTTCTCCAACGCAACCAGTTCGTCGAGGTAGTGCTCGAACGCCACGTAACCGGCCTGATGAGTGGCCGTGTGCACCACCTCGCCGGTGACGTTCGGGTTACCGTCGCGGTCTCCTCCGATCCACGACCCCGGCCGAAGTATCGGCCGCGGCAGCAGGTCGTCCTCCGGCCATCGCGCTCGCAGCGCCGCGCGGACATCGGCATTGAGGGCGGGCATGACATCGAACAGCGAGGACTCGAAGTATCGGAGACCCACTTCGATCTCGTCTTGGATGCGCAATCGCGACAGCCGAATCAGGGCGGTTTCCCACAGCGTCAGCACCTGCCGGCGAATCTGCACGTCGATCACGGCCAATTCCTTGGCGGCTCCGGCGGCTTTGCCCTCCGGGGCAGCCGACGCGACCTCGCGCCGACGCATCAGTGCGGTGATCTTCGATTGGACGTCGAACACCGTTCGACGACGCGTTTCGGTGGGGTGCGCGGTGATGACCGGTGCCACCAACGCGTCGGTCAGTGCGGCGGCCACCTGCTCTCGCGACGGAGCGGCGGCGTCGATCTTCGACCACGTGGCGTCCAGGCTGCTGTCCTGCGGCGGGTCTCCGTTGTCCAGATGAATGGCACGTCGACGCTCGCGGTGGAGATCCTCGGCCAGGTTCGCCAGCAACGAGAAGTGGCTGAACGCGCGGATCAACGGAACAGCTTGCGCCACTTCGACATCGGTGTACCGGCCGACAGAGTCGTCGCGTTCGATCTCCGAGCGGCGCACTGCGAAGGATTCCACTCGCGCGGACTCGATGAGCTCGAAGACCTCGTCGCCCTCGTGTTCGCGAATGATCTCACCGAGGATGCCGCCGAGATAGCGGATGTCCTCCCGCAACGGCTCGGTCAACTCTCGCCCGCGAGCTGTCGGTGTGACGAATGCCGGGGAACCGACTGACTCGTAAGAGGATTCGCTCATCCCCCCAGTATCGTCGCTCGGCCGTCAACTCGCACTCGGAGCCGGGACGGATCAGGTGTACTTGATCTCGAGACCGATCCCGAGGATCGCGATGAGCCAGATGAGGCCGGTGAAGACAGTGAGGCGGTCGAGGTTCTTCTCGACGACCGTGGAGCCGGACAGGCTGGACTGCACGCCGCCACCGAACAAGCTGGACAGACCGCCACCCTTGCCGCGATGCAGCAGGATCAGCAAGATCAGCGCCAGGCTGGTGATGACCAGCAGAATATCCAGAAACAGATCCATGTCCACCTCAAACTCGATTCGATGCCCTCAGCAGCCTACCTGGCCCCACGAACGACTTCGGACACCCCGCCGAAGCGAGGTGTCCGAAACCAGTTCTGTGCAGCGGTGACGATGGCCGATCAGGGCAACGGTCCGCCTGCGGCGATCGCCGACAATGTGGCGAACTCGTCCGCCTTGAGCGAAGCGCCACCGACCAGCGCGCCGTCGACGTCGGGCTGACCGACGATCTCGCCGACGTTCTTGGCGTTGACCGAACCGCCGTACAGCACGCGGACGCCCGCGGCGACCTCGGCCGACGCCAATTCCTTCAATTCCTCCCGAATGGCACCGCACACTTCCTGAGCGTCCGACGCCGAGGCCACGCGTCCCGTGCCGATGGCCCATACCGGCTCGTAGGCGATGACGACCTTGGCGATGTCGTCGGCCGAGAGGCCGTCGAGCGAACCGCGGAGCTGAGCCACGTTGTAGGCCACGTGCTCACCGGCCTCACGAATGTTCAGACCCTCGCCGATGCACACGATCGGTGTCAGCCCGTTCTTCAAGGCAGCCTTCGTCTTCGCCAGCACGACGGCGTCGTCCTCGCTGTGCAACGTGCGTCGCTCGGAGTGGCCGACCACGACGAAGGTGCATCCCAGTTTGGCCAGCATCGACCCGCTGATCTCGCCCGTGAATGCGCCGCTGTCCTCGGCGGAGACGTCCTGCGCACCGTAGGTGAGCAGGAGCTTGTCGCCTTCGATCAGCGTCTGGACGCTGCGGATGTCGGTGAACGGCGGAATGACCGTGACGTCCACCTTGTCGAAGTACTTCTCGGGCAGCGAGAAGGCGATCTTCTGCACCAGCGAGATGGCCTCGAGGTGGTTGAGGTTCATCTTCCAGTTGCCCGCGATGAGCGGCTTACGTGCCATGCGTTACGCCTCCAGGACGGATAGACCGGGCAGCTGCTTGCCCTCGAGGTATTCGAGGGATGCACCGCCACCGGTGGAGATGTGCGAGAAGCCGTCGTCGGGCAGCCCGAGGGTGCGTACCGCAGCAGCGGAATCACCACCACCGACCACGCTGAACGCGCCCTTCTCGGTGGCTCCGATGATCGCCTCTGCGATGCCCTTGGTACCGGCCGAGAACTTGTCGAACTCGAAGACGCCTGCAGGTCCGTTCCAGAAGATCGTCTTCGCATTGGACAGCACGACGGCGAAACGACTGACCGAGTCCGGTCCGATGTCCAGACCCATCCAGCCGTCCGGAATTTCGGACGCCTTCACGGTCTTCGACTCGGCGTCGGCCGCGAACTTGTCTCCTACGACGATGTCGACCGGAAGGTGGATCACGTCGCCGAAGCGCTCGAGCAGGTCCTTGCAGACCCCGATCTGATCCTCCTGAAGCAGCGAGTTACCGACCGAATAGCCCTGCGCCGCAAGGAAAGTGAACGCCATGCCGCCGCCGATGACGAGGGTGTCGACCTTGGGAGCCAACGCCTCGATGACGCCGAGCTTGTCCGAGACCTTGGACCCGCCGAGCACCACCGCGTACGGACGAGCCGCATCCTCGGTCAGCTTGGCCAACACCTCGACCTCGGCGGCGACGAGCGTGCCCGCGTAATGCGGAAGCAGCTGCGCCACGTCGTAGACCGACGCCTGCTTGCGGTGCACGACGCCGAATCCGTCGGAGACGAATGCCGCATCATCGCCGGCCAGAGCAACGAGCTCACGAGCCAGTGCGGCTCGCTCGGACTCGTCCTTGCTGGTCTCACGCGGATCGAAGCGGATGTTCTCGAGCAGCAGTACGTCGCCGTCGGTCAGGCCCTCGGCGCGTGCCTCGGCGTCCTGACCCACCACGTCTCCTGCGAGCTGGACATGCCGGCCGAGCAGCTCGCCGAGCTTGGCAGCGACCGGAGCCAGGCTGTACTTCGCATCGGGCTTGCCGTCGGGGCGACCGAGGTGAGCGGTGACGATGACCTTCGCTCCGGCCTCGACCAGTGCACGAAGAGTCGGAATCGACGCCTGGATGCGGCCCGGATCGGTGATCGTGCCGTCCTCGAGCGGGACATTGAAGTCCGATCGCACGAGGACGCCACGTCCTTCGACACCGGCATCGAGCAGATCCTGCAGTGTCTTGACAGCCATCGGTGTCAGAGGGACTTGCCGACGAGACCGATGAGGTCGGCGAGGCGGTTGGAGTAGCCCCACTCGTTGTCGTACCAGGAGACGATCTTCACCTGGTCGTCGATGACCTTGGTCAGCGGCGCGTCGAAGATCGACGAGTGCGGATCGGTGACGATGTCCGAGGACACGATGGGATCGGTGTTGTACTTCAGGATGCCCTTCAGCGGGCCCTCCGCGGCAGCCTTCATCGCGGCGTTGATGTCCTCGGCGCTGGCCTTCTTTTTCAGCAGAGCGGTCAGGTCGGTGACAGAGCCGGTGGGGATCGGCACCCGAAGTGCGTAGCCGTCGAGCTTGCCGAGCAGCTGCGGGAGAACCAGGCCGATGGCCTTGGCTGCACCGGTACCGGTGGGGACGACATTCAGAGCTGCGGCACGTGCACGACGCAGATCGCTGTGCGGGCCGTCCTGCAGGTTCTGATCCTGCGTGTACGCGTGAATGGTCGTCATGAGACCCGAGACGATGCCGAACTCGTCGTCGAGAACCTTGGCGATGGGGCCGAGGCAGTTGGTGGTGCACGACGCGTTGGAGATGATGTTCTGGCTGCCGTCGTACTTGTCGTCGTTGACGCCCATGACGATGGTGATGTCCTCGCCCTTGGCGGGCGCGGAGATGATGACCTTCTTGGCACCGGCGTCGATGTGACCCTGAGCCTTCGCAGCGTCGGTGAAGATGCCGGTGGACTCGACGACGACGTCGACACCCAGGTCACCCCACGGAAGTGCGGACGGTCCCTCACGCAGCGACAGAGCCTTGATCTTCTGGCCGCCGACGACGATGGTGTCTTCGCCTTCGAGCGAGACGTCGTGCGGCAAGCGGCCCAGGATCGAGTCGTACTTGAGCAGGTGTGCGAGCGATGCGTTGTCGGTCAGGTCGTTGACAGCAACGATTTCGATGTCGGTGGTACCGAGCGCCTTCTGCGCGTCGACAGCCCTGAAGAAGTTACGCCCGATGCGGCCGAAGCCGTTGACGCCTACCCGGATCGTCACTGTTCGCTCCTAAAAGTTGTGAAAACAGATGTCTGGTCGTGCCTGCATGCGGGGTGCCACACGCGGTACCTACCCTAGTGTGCGCTCCGGCGGAGCGCGCGCATCACTCGACCGAGGCGCTCTACGCCTCGTCGAGCAGCTCTGCGGTGACCGCCGACTCGGTGTCGGGTATCCCGGTCTCCTTCGCTTTCCGATCGGCCATGGACAGCAGACGCCGGATCCGACCGGCCACCGCATCCTTGGTCATCGGCGGGTCGGCCAACTGACCGAGTTCCTCCAGTGAGGCCTGGCGGTGCTGAACCCGAAGCGAACCTGCCGCAGCGAGATGATCGGGTACGTCGTCGCCGAGAATGTGCAGAGCCCGCTCGACGCGAGCGGCGGCCGCAACCGCGGCCCGAGCGGACCGGCGCAGGTTGGCGTCGTCGAAGTTGGCCAGACGGTTGGCGGTGGCCCGCACCTCGCGGCGCATCCGGCGCTCCTCCCACACCAACCGGGTGTCCTGAGCGCCCATCCGCGTGAGCAACGCTCCGATTGCTTCGCCGTCTCGTACGACGACTCGATCGGTGCCGCGCACCTCACGTGCCTTGGCTGCCACTCCGAGGCGCCGAGCGGCACCGACGAGGGCGAGCGCTGCTTCGGGCCCGGGGCAGCTGATCTCGAGCGCGGACGACCGGCCCGGCTCGGTGAGCGAGCCGTGGGCGAGAAACGCGCCGCGCCACGCGGCCTCGGAGTCGCCGACCGTGCCGCCCACGACCTGAGCGGGCAGGCCACGCACGGGACGTCCACGGAGGTCGAGCAGCCCGGTCTGGCGGGCCAGAGCCTCACCGTCCTTGGCCACGCGCACCACGTACCGAGACGTCTTGCGCAGGCCTCCGGCACTGAGCATGTGGACATCCGAGGAGTAGCCGTACAGCTCGAAGATCTCGCGTCGCAGCCGCCGTGCGATGGAGCCGAGATCCACCTCGGCCTCCACCACCACTCGACCCGCGACGATGTGCAACCCGCCGGCGAAACGCAGCAGGGCGGACACCTCGGCCTTGCGGCAGCTGACCTGACTGACGGTGAGCCTGCTCAGCTCGTCCTTGACCTCCGCTGTCATGGCCACGAAGTGATCCCCTCTCTGCGCGCCGCTGTCGGTACCGAGCCGTCGGTGGACGACACGATGGCTCCGAGAGCAGCAGCCAGCTTTCCGTAATGATGTGCGTGAGTGCCGGTTTCGGCAACGTCGACGTAGACGACCCCAGCGCCGAGCCGGGCAGCGGCGCGCGCCACGTGCTCGCGGTTGCTGCCCTCCGGGACCGAGGCGGAATCGACCAACACGTGGTCGATTCCCAAATCAGGTGCGTGTTGGGAGAGTACGTGGACATGGCGCTCGGCGGAGAATCCGGTGGTCTCCCCCAGCTCCGGTGCCAGGTTGAGTACGAGCACCTTGGGCGCACTCGTGCGCGCCAATGCAGCGAGCTGATCGGGCACCAGAACGTGGGGAATGACACTCGAGAACCACGATCCTGGCCCGAGCACGACCAGGTCCGCCGCGGCGATGGCGGTCAGCGCCGCCGGCGTCGCAGGCGGATCCGGTGGCAACAGCCGCACGCGTCGAACCTTGCCGGGCGTCGTGGCGACGGCGACCTGACCACGAATGACGCGACTCACGCGTGGGTCGTCCTCGAGGCCGGACACATCGGCCTCGATGTCGAGCGCAATCGGTGACATCGGCAGCACTCGTCCGTCGATACCGAGCATGTGCACCATCTCGTCGAGGGCAGCTATCGGGTCGCCGAGTACTTCGGTGAGCCCGGCGAGAACCAGATTGCCCACCGAGTGGCCGGCCAAGGCGCCGGTGCCCCCGAATCGGTGCTGAATGACGTCGGTCCACAGCTGGGTCCTGGCGTCCGAGCGCGCCAGGGCAGCCAGCGCCATCCGCAGATCGCCGGGCGGGATGACGCCGAGTTCTGCCCGCAGACGACCCGAGGACCCGCCGTCGTCCGCGACCGTCACGACTGCAGTGACATCGCTGCTGAGCAGCCGAGCTGCCGACAGCGTCGCGTACAAACCATGGCCGCCGCCCAGCGCGACGATCTTGGGACCCGAACCCGATACCGGACGGTGCGGAGTATCGCTCATTCGCGGCCCAGATCACGGTGCAGGACGCGGACCGATACGTCCCCCTGTTCGGCGAGAATACCGGCCAGGGCCTCCGTCATCGCGACGCTTCGGTGCTTTCCTCCGGTGCAGCCCACGGCCACCGTCATGTATCGCTTGCCTTCCCGCACGTATCCCTCGATGGTCAGATTCAACAGATGCGTGTACGTCTGCAGGTAGTCGTGCGCCCCGTTCTGTCCGAGAACGTAGTCGCGCACATCCGCATCCTGACCGGTGTGTTCGCGCAGTTCGGGCACCCAGTGCGGATTGGGCAGAAAACGCACGTCGCAGACCAGGTCGGCATCCATCGGTAGGCCGTACTTGAAGCCGAAGGATTGGACCGTCACGCCGACGCCGACAGTGTCAGCGGCCCCGAAGACCGTTTCGATCTTGCGCCGAAGCTGGTGCACCGACAACGAGGTCGTGTCGACGGTCAGGTCGGCGGCCGCCTTGACCTGCGCGAGCCGTAGACGCTCGGCGGTGATCCCCTCGGTCAGAGTTCCGTCCTGGCCGTCGTTCTGCAACGGGTGACTGCGCCGATTCGATTCGAACCGCTGGACCAGCACGGCGTCGGACGCATCCAGGAACAGCACGCGATTGCGCACACCCTTGGAGTCGAGTTCCTTGACCACCCAGCCCAGATCGCCGGTGAACAGGCGGCTGCGCACGTCCATCACCAAGGCGAGACGCTCGATACGGGGCTGCGACTCCAGCCCGAGATCGACCATCTTGGAAATGAGCTCGGGCGGCAGGTTGTCGGCCACGTACCAACCCAGATCTTCGAGAATCTTGGCGGCCGTGCGCAACCCGGCGCCGGACACGCCCGTGACCAATGCCACTTCGATGCCGTCGTGCGGCGAGTCGGCCCGCTCGTCGGGGTTTCCGGGGTGCGGCTCGGACGGTGGGTGTGCCTGTGTCTGGTGTTCGCTCACTACGAAGCCTGTCCCGCCGATTCCACACGCGGTTCGATCGCATGGTCGGCCGTGTTCTCGCCCGGTGTCGTTGCCGTTGCGCTGCCATCATCGCCTACATCGGCCCCGCTCGGGTCGGAACCCAATGCGGCCAGCACCGACTTGGCGGTGGTCGCGCCGATTCCGGGGACCTCGACGATCTCTTCGACCGTTGCCTTCTTGAGATTGGCCACCGATCCGAAATGCGCCACCAGCGCGGTTCTCCTCGACTCGCCGAGCCCGCGCACCGAGTCGAGGGCCGACGCAGTCATACGGCGTGATCGCTTGCTTCGATGGAAGGTGATGGCAAATCGGTGCGCCTCGTCGCGCACTCGCTGCAGGAGATACAGAGATTCACTCGTGCGCGGCAGGATCACCGGATCCTCCTCCCCCGGTACCCACACTTCTTCCAGTCGTTTGGCGAGCCCGACGACGGCGACGTCGGTGACACCGAGTTCGTCCAGCACTGCTGCGGCCGCTGCGACCTGTGGTGCACCGCCGTCGACGACGAACAGGTTGGGCGGATAAGCGAACCTGCGTGGCCTACCGGTTTGGGGATCGAGCGCGGCTTCGGGAGCCAGATCGCCGCCGCTGCCGACAGCGTTGGCTCCGTCTGCAGAATGACGGAGGAAACGACGCCGGGTCACCTCGGCGATGCTGGCGACGTCGTCGGAATGCCCGTCGCCTGCCGCTTCCTTGATCGCGTAGTGGCGGTAGTCGCTCTTGCGCGGCAATCCGTCCTCGAACACGACCAGTGACGCGACCACATCGGTGCCCTGCACGTGCGAGATATCGATGCATTCGATTCTCAGCGGTGCCGAATCCAGATCGAGCGCCTCCTGAATGCCTTGCAGCGCAGCGGATCTCGATGTGAAATCACCCGCACGCTTCAGCTTGTGCTGCTGCAGAGCCTCTTTGGCGTTGCGTTCGACGGTCTCGGCCAGTGCCTTCTTGTCGCCGCGCTGCGGAACCCGCAAAGTGACATTGGATCCACGCAACTCGCTGAGCCACACCTGCACTTCGTCGGCGTTGTCCGGTAACACCGGCACCAGTACCTCACGCGGAACCGCGTTGGACCCGCCGTCATCGCCGCCCGGGGTCTGCGCGGACAACGCAGCCTGTTCGCCGTAGAACTGGGTGAGGAACTGTTCGACGAGGGCGGGGAGGTCGGCCTCGTCCTGCCGTTCGATCACCTCACCCGCCTTCTCGACCACCCACCCGCGCTGTCCCCGTACGCGGCCACCGCGGACGTGGAAGACCTGAACGGCGGCTTCGAGGGCGTCGGTGGCGAATGCGACCAGATCTGCGTCGGTACCGTCACCGAGCACCACGGCCTGCTTCTCCAACGCCCGACGCAGCGCGCCCACGTCGTCACGTAACCGTGCCGCGGTCTCGAAGTCGAGATCCTCCGAGGCCGCCTGCATCTTCTTCTCGAGCTGTCGCACGAGTTTGTCGGTCTTGCCGGCCAGGAAGTCGCAGAAGTCCTCGACGGTACTGCGGTGTTCTTCGGCACTGACGCGTCCCACGCACGGCGCCGAGCACTTGTCGATGTACCCGAGCAGGCAGGGGCGTCCGATCTGGTTGTGCCGCTTGAAGACTCCGGTCGAGCACGTTCGTGCCGGGAACACGCGCAGCAGCAGGTCGAGCGTCTCGCGAATGGCCCAGGCATGAGCGTAGGGACCGAAGTAGCGCACGCCCTTACGGCGGGGTCCGCGATACACGAACAGACGTGGGAATTCCTCGTTCATCGTCACCGCGAGCATCGGGTAGCTCTTGTCGTCGCGGTAGCGGACATTGAACCGTGGATCGAATTCCTTGATCCAGTTGTACTCGAGCTGCAGTGCCTCCACTTCGGTGGTGACCACCGTCCACTCCACGGAAGCCGCGGTGGTCACCATCTGCCGGGTCCTCGGATGCAGCGAGGCCACGTCGGCGAAGTAGGAATTGAGGCGACTGCGCAGGCTCTTGGCCTTGCCTACGTAGACGACGCGACCGTGCGGATCGCGGAATTTGTACACGCCCGGTTCCACCGGGATGGTTCCGGTGGCCGGACGATAGGTAGCGGGGTCGGACACGCCTTCCACGTTAGCGGTCGGGTCCGACGTTCTCCGCATCTCCAGCTCAGCAGCGGTGCACCAGAGCGTGCGGCTGTACGTCAGTCCTGATCGACGCGTGCGGGCGCGTACTCGCGCTCGAGCGCACGGAACTTTCGGACGGCCGCGACGGCGTGCTCACGGTCGTTGGACTGGATGGCCATGACATTGATGAACTCGTCGTCGGGGATGTCGACCCTGGCCCACATCGCCCCGTCGGGAAATGACAGGCCACGCACGAGATCCCACTCGATCATCCGCTCCGAGAACACGTTTCGGACCGCCACACCTGCCGGACCGACGCGAATGCGCGGGCGGGTGAGCAGCAGAGCCAGGCCAGCCAGCAACACGCCTATTCCCGCCATCGCCAGCTGATCGGCGGTCCTGAAGTAGACCCCGGTCGGCGACACCCGAAGCAGCACCGCGACAGTCGAGTGAGCGACGACGAGCAACACCGCGGCAGCGATCGCGTATCGGGCCGACTTACGGGACTTCACTTCCATGTCCCATTCGGACGGGGATTCGTCGCGCGTCATTGGAAGTCCTGATTCGTCCACGGCTGCCGGAGGTGCTTGAGGGTCAGGGCCGTGTCGATGGCGGCCGCGGTGGCCTGCCCACCCTTGTCCTCGAACGAGTCGGGCAGACCGGCGCGATCGAGCGCCTGCTGCTCGTCGTTGGTGGTGAGCACCCCGTTGGTGACCGGAGTGCCCTCGTCGAGCGATACCCGTGTCAGGCCGGCTGTGACGGCATCGCAGACGTACTCGAAGTGCGGTGTGCCGCCGCGGATGACCACGCCGAGAGCGACGACGGCATCGTGGGTGCGAGCCAGGGCCTGGGCGACTACGGGTAGTTCGATGGCTCCGGCGACGCGTATGACCGTGACGTCGCGTACCCCGGCGGACTCGGCTTTGCGGAGCGCACCGGCGAGCAGCGCCTCGGAGACCGTCCGATGCCACTGACCGGCCACGACAGCCAACTTCAGATCACTCGCGCCTGCGAGCTGCAGGGTGGGTTCGCCGTCGCCGCTCATGGGTTGACCCCGTTCTCGCGGGCAGGAGTGGAGCCTGCGGAATGACCGTTGTCACCAGGAGTGGAGCCTGCGGGGTGTGCGGGGTCATTTTGCTCGAAGTCGTCCAGGCCGACCAGGTCGTGGCCCATGCGGTCGCGTTTGGTGCGCAGGTAGGTCAGGTTCTCGGCGTTGGCGCGCAACGGCATCGGCACCCGCTCGGTGACGTGCAGGCCGTAGCCGTCGAGCCCGACTCGTTTGGCCGGATTGTTGGTGAGCAGGCGCATGGACGAGACCCCGAGGTCGACGAGGATCTGGGCACCGATTCCGTAGTCGCGGGAGTCTGCGGGCAGACCGAGCTGCAGGTTGGCGTCGACGGTGTCCGAGCCTGCGTCCTGGAGTTGGTAGGCCTGGAGTTTGTGCAGCAGGCCGATTCCGCGTCCTTCGTGTCCTCGCATGTACAGCACGATTCCCCGGTCCTCGGCCGCCACCATTTCGAGGGCGGCGTCGAGCTGTGGGCCGCAGTCGCAGCGCAGCGATCCGAAGACGTCGCCGGTGAGGCATTCGGAGTGCACCCGGACCAGCACGTCGCTGCCGTCGGCGTCGGGGCCGGAGATGTCGCCGCGCACCAGCGCGACGTGTTCGACCTCGTCATAGATGCTCTGGTAGCCGACGGCCCGGAACGTGCCGTGGCTGGTGGGGATTCGCGCGTCGGCGACGCGGACGACGTGCTTCTCGTGCTTACGGCGCCACGCGATCAGATCGGCGATCGAGATCAGTGCGAGGTCGTGTTCGTCGGCGAACACCCGCAGCTCGTCGGTCTGCGCCATCGATCCCTCGTCCTTCTGGCTGACGATCTCGCAGATGACTCCGGCCGGGCGGAGGTCGGCCATACGGGCGAGGTCCACGGCCGCCTCGGTGTGGCCGGGTCGGCGCAGTACGCCGCCTTCCTTGGCGCGCAACGGGACAACATGGCCGGGGCGGGTGAAGTCGTTCGCTCCGGTGTCGGGGTCGGCGAGCAGGCGCATCGTGGCTGCTCGGTCGGATGCGGAGATACCGGTTCCGATACCTTCTCGCGCGTCGACGGTGACGGTGTACGCCGTTCCGTGTTTGTCCTGGTTGGTGGCGAACATCGGCGGCAGGCCGAGTCGGTCGCAATCCTCACCGGACAACGGGACACAGAGGTAGCCCGAGGTGTAACGGACCATGAAGGCAACCAGTTCCGGGGTGGCCTTCTCGGCGGCGAAGATGAGGTCGCCTTCGTTCTCGCGGTCCTCGTCGTCGACGACCACCACTGCTTTGCCCGCAGCGATGTCCGCAACTGCGCGCTCGATACTGTCGAACCTGGTCACGAAAGTGCGCTCCATAGGTCTCGGGCCTGGCTCAGCGCCCTGGAAATGTCTCCGATGCACCGTTACCTGCGTGCACTTCAACAGTACTTACTGTGCGTCGATCGCCTGCAGCCGCTCCACGTACTTGGCGATGACGTCGACTTCGAGGTTGACCGGTGAACCCACCTCGGCCGTGCCGAGTGTGGTCAGGTCGAGGGTGGTGGGGATCAGCGAGATCTCGAACCAGTGCCCGCCGTCGTCGACTCCGAGCCCGGACACGGTGAGCGAGACACCGTCGACCGTGATGGATCCCTTCTCGACGACGTAGCGTGCTACCGACGTGGGCATGGTGATGCGCACGACGGTCCAGTTCTCGGACGGGCTGCGTCCGGCTACCGTGCCGGTTCCGTCGACGTGTCCTTGGACGAGGTGCCCGCCCAGCCGGCTACCGAGTGCCGCTGCGCGTTCGAGGTTGACGCGACTGCCGACATCCAGAGCGCCGAGGCTCGATCGGTTCAACGTCTCCTGCATGACGTCGGCGGTGAATCCGCCGTCGGGAAGTACTTCGACGACGGTCAGACATACTCCGTTCACCGCGATGGAATCCCCGTGGCCGGCGTCGGAGGTCACCACCGGGCCCCGGACGGTGAAGCGAGCGGCGTCGGGCAGCTCGTCCTTGGCCACGATCTCGCCCAGCTCTTCGACGATTCCGGTGAACATCTACTTCGCTCCTTCGGGCACGACACTCAGAAGAACGTCGTTGCCGATCATGGTGACTGTCTCCGTGCGGAACCGAATTGCGTCGGCAATTGTTCCGATCCCCGCATTCTCCACCGCAGCCGGGCCGGCCCCCAACACCGCAGGTGCGATGTAGGCGACAACGCGGTCCACGAGACCGGCGGCGAGGAACGCGCCGGCCAGAGTCGGACCACCTTCTATCTGGATGTCGGTGTACTCGCTCAGCGCGTCGATCACCGCAGCCGGGTCGTGTGTGTCCAGAAACACCGTCGGTGCCTCCGGACCGCGGATCGCGGCGGTCGCCGGTACGGGTCTCGATCCGACGACAACTCGAACCGGCTGATGCGATGCCAGGGTGCCGTCGGGGCGACGAGCGGTCAGCCGTGGATCGTCGGCCAGTACGGTTCCGGTTCCGACGACGATGGCGTCGAGCTTGGCCCGTTCGGCGTGCACGTGCGCCCGCGCCTCGGGTCCGGTGATCCACTGGCTCGTTCCGTCGGCAGCCGCGCTGCGTCCGTCGAGCGTCGCGGCGTATTTCCAGGTGACGTGCGGCCGGCCGGTGCGTTGTTTGTGCAGCCAGGCCCGCAGTGGCCCCTGCTGTACCTCGCGTGCCCCCACGCCCTGTTCGACGCGAATCCCGGCGTTCCGCAGCGCGTCTGCCCCGCCGGACGCGAGCGGGTTCGGATCCGCCACCGCGAACACGACCGACGCGACCCCGGCTGCGACGAGGGCCTGCGAGCACGGTCCGGTGCGGCCCGTGTGGTTGCACGGTTCGAGTGTCACCACCGCGGTGCCGCCGCGCGCACGGTCGCCGGCCTCGGTGAGTGCGACGATCTCGGCGTGCGGGCCGCCGGGTGGACGGGTGGAGCCGGTGCCCACCACGACGCCGCGGGCGTCGAGGATCACGGCACCGACCCCGGGGTTGGGGCTACTGATGCCCCGAGCGGCCTCGGACGCCTCGACGGCCAGAGCCATCGCCTCGACGACCGACACGGCCGAGCCCGGGGCGTCGGTCACGACAGGTGGTGCGATACGCGGGCGGCCCGGCCGCGGAGATCACGCACTGCGGCGGCGGGATCGGCGGTGTTGTACACGGCCGAACCGGCCACGAAGCAATCTATGCCGGCCTCGGCGGCCTGCTCGATGGTGTCGGAGTTGATGCCGCCGTCGATCTCGACCACCAAGCGTAGATCTCCGGAATCGACAAGTGCCCGAACAGCTTTGGCCTTGGACAGCACTTCGGGCATGAACGACTGCCCGCCGAAACCGGGCTCCACACTCATCACCAGCAGAGTGTCGAAATCGCGCAGAATCTCGAGGTAGGGCTCGATCGGGGTACCCGGCTTCACCGACAGGCCGGCTTTCGCACCGGCGGCCCTGATGTCGCGCGCCACGGCGCTGGGGTCATCCGTTGCTTCGGCGTGGAACGTGACGTTGTACGCCCCGGCCTCGGCATACGGCGGGGCCCAGCGCGCCGGATCCTCGATCATCAAGTGGCAATCGAGGGGAATGCTCGTTGCTTTGAGCAGACTCTCGACCACCGGTAGCCCGAGGGTGAGGTTGGGGACGAAGTGTGCGTCCATGACGTCGACGTGGAGCCAATCGGCCCCCGCGACGGCATCGGCTTCGGCGGCGAGGCGCGCGAAATCGGCGGACAGAATAGAGGGAGCGATCATCGGGGAAACCACGACTGGTGAGCCTAGTCGAGCCGGTATCGTGCCGACATGGCCACCATGGACTCCGCGAGCGCCGTCCTTGCCGAATTGCCCGAAGTCACCGAAAGCGTTCGGTACGGGAATCCCGCCTGGGGCATCGGCAAGCACGTGTTCGCGTGGGTACGACCGTTCAGCAAGGCCGACCTGAAACGATTCGGCGACGAGACCCCGCCCACCGGACCGATCCTGGCCGTCAGGACTGCCGACCTGCACGAGAAGGAAGCCATCCTCGCCGCACATCCGCGCTCGTCCTTCACGATCCCGCACTTCGACGGGTTCTCTGCTGTTCTGATCGACGTCGACAACGCCGAGGACGACGAACTGCGCGAACTCCTCGTCGACGGATGGCTGGTGTACGCACCCGCGGACGTGGCCGAGGAGTTTCTGGCCGGAGGGTGATCAGACCGGCTTGCGCAGCGCCGCCATGAACATCGCGTCGGTACCGTGCCGATGCGGCCACAGTTGCACCGACGGGCCGTCACCCAGTTGCGGTACTCCCGGCACGAGCGCGCGGGTGTCGAGCTGTTCGACGCCGTACCGGCGTACGGCGTCGGCAACGACGGCCGCTGTCTCGGACAGATGCGGCGAGCACGTCGAGTACAGCACCACCCCGCCGGGCCGGACCAGGTCGATCGCTGCCGCCAGCAGTTCCTTCTGCAGGGTGACCAATGCCGCCACGTCGGACGGTTGGCGACGCCACCGCGCTTCGGGGCGACGACGCAGCGCTCCGAGACCGGTGCACGGCGCGTCGACGAGCACGCGGTCGTAACCCGCGTCGAGTCCGGACTCGCGGCCATCGACGATGTGCACCGTCACCGGTAGGTCCTTGGCGGTCTTGGACACGAGGTCGGCGCGGTGCGGGGTCGGTTCGACGGCGTCGACCCGTGCGCCGTCGATCTCCGCCAGGGCACCGAGCAGGGCGGCCTTGCCGCCCGGACCGGCGCACAGGTCCAACCATCGGCCACCGTCGTCGCCGAGCAACGGTGCCAACGTCAGCGCGCGGCCGACGAGCTGACTGCCCTCGTCCTGAACTCCGGCCAGACCGTCGCGGACAGCATCGAGCTTGCCGGGGTCGCCGCCGTCGAGGTGCACCGCGTACGGCGAATAAGGACCTTCCTCTCCCCCGGTGATCAGCGCCAATTCTTCGGCGGAAATCTCTCCCGGTCGCGCGACGAGGTGGACCGAGGGACGCGCGTCGTCCGCCTCGAGCACCGCGGCGAGTTCGCCGGCATCGGCTCCGAGCGCATCGGCGAAGGCCTGCGCAATCCACTTGGGATGGGCGTATTCGAATGCCAGGTGACCGACCGGATCCGCCGTCGTCGCCGGTGCCAGCTCGTCGACCCACTGCGCTGCGGTTCGCTCGGACACTCGTCGCAGCACGGCGTTGACGAAACCTGCCTTGCCGGAACCGAATTCGGAGCGGGCGAGATCCACCGACGTGGCGACGGCTGCATGCGGGGCAACCCGGGTGCGCAGCAGCTGATAGGCCCCGAGCCGAAGGATGTCGAGCAGCGGTCCGTCGATCTCTACGGCAGGCCGCCCGGCCGCGTGCGCGATCACGGCGTCGAGCACACCCCGCGCGCGAGATGCGCCGTAGGCGAGTTCGGTGGCCAGCGCGGCATCGCGCGAATCCAACTTGCGTTCGCGGAGCAAACCGGGCAGCACCAGGTTCGCGTAAGCATCGCGCTCCCGCACCGCTTTGAGCACGTCTCTGGCCGCACGCCGTGCCGGATCGATCGCGTCGACCGCACGGGGTCCGGTGCCCTGCGGGGGCCGGTTCCCTTTGGGCCCACGTGCCCCCGGTGACTTCTTGACGTGCTTGCGGGGCTGGCTCGACTCGCGCTTACGAGGCCTGTCGGGCTCTGTCATCGTGCCACCGCCGTATCGTCCAGCCGAGCGCCGCGCGCCCAGTCGAGTGCCCTCATGACCTTCTTGCCCTGAGGTTGAATATCACCGAGAACGACTGCGCCGGTTCCGGTTCCGATGTGTACACCGGTCTTGCGTACGTCGATCGTTCCCGGCTCCAACGCGTCCGGCGACAGCTGAACAGGAGCGATCTTGACGCGGAGATCCCCGATGGTCGTCCACGCTCCCGGGGCCGGTGTGACGGATCTGATGTGTCGGTCGACGAATGCCGCGGATCGCGTCCAGTCGATGCGCGCGGCATCGACTGTCACTTTGCTCGCGTAGGACACACCGTCCTCGGATTGCGGTAGCGCTGCCGCCGTTCCGTCCTCGATCGCGTCCAACGTCGCGGCGAGCAAATGGGCTCCGCTCGACGCCAGACGCCCGAGCAGATCACCCGTGGTGTCGGAATCCCGAATCCGTTCGGTGGTGACACCGAGTACCGGACCGGTGTCCATCCCGACGTCGAGAAGGAACGTCGATGCGCCTGTGACGTCGTCGCCCGCGGCGATCGCGGCCTGTACCGGTGCCGCGCCACGCCACGCGGGCAACAGTGAGAAGTGCAGATTGATCCAGCCGTACCGAGGTATGTCGAGTATCTGTTGCGGCAACAACGCGCCGTACGCAACGACCGGGCACACGTCGGGGGCGAGGTCGGTCAGCGCCGCCACGAACTCCGGGTCCGACGGCCTCGCGGGAGTGAGTACCGGGATGCCGTGCTCGTCCGCCAACACTCCTACGGGCGAGCGCACGGTCTTGCGTCCACGGCCGGCTGCGGCGTCGGGCCGGGTGACCACGGCGATCACCTCGTGCCGTTCGGACTCCAACAGTCGCGCGAGTGACGGGACCGCGGGTTCCGGTGTTCCGGCGAAGACGACGCGCACTGAAGGCAACTCCCTGGGATGGACGAAACGATGTCGGTTGTCCATCCTAGGGAGTCACGACAGCGTGCGACGATTCCGCACCGACGATCACGTCGCGTCGGTGCTGTCGGAACTGTCGGAAGCGTCCTCCGCGAGGATGCGATACAGCGATCGGCGTGCCTCGATGAGCACCTCGGCTGCCTGGTCGACCTGACGCACGGTTCCGACTCCGGCCACCTGACCGGCCGCACCCATCAATTGTCCGATCAGTGCCCGAAGATCACGTGCATCGATGCCGACGGAATCGGCTACGTCGTCCCAAGGACTGCCGAGATCTGCTCGATGGTCGTCGACATGACGCCTGCCCTCGGCCGTCAGTGCTGCCGTCTTCCGGCCGGCCACCTTGTCGATCAGCACCAAGCCCTCGTCTTCGAGCTGCGACAGGGCCGGGTAGATCGATCCCGGGCTCGGCTTCCAGGTTCCGTTGCTCTTCTCGGCGATCTGCTGGATGAGTTCGTAACCGTGCATCGGCCGGTCCTCGAGCAGCAGGAGGATCGCCGCGCGGACATCGCCACGTCGGCCCCGACCGCCTCGGCCCCGACCACGACCGAAGTCGGCATTCGGCCCGAAACCGCCGGCCCCGAAGCCACCGGCCCCGACACCACCGGGCCACATACCGTCACGCCCCCGCCCGACAGGACCTCCCCGACGTCTGCCGTGTTCTCCGTGACCTCTCCTTCCCCGACCTGTCTCGTGTCGTTCTCCGCCGTCTGGTTCTCCGTCTTCTGCCGGGCCGTGCTCGTCGTCCTGCACAACCCACATCTGGAACGGCGCGCCACGTCGGCGCGGGTCTCCGTGCCGATTGCCTGCGAGTCCCATCCGGGGACCTCCGCGGCGTCCGAATTCGTGTGCAAAGCCTTCGAATGCGTAGTTCATCTCGTTCTCCTTCGTATCGATTGAACAAGTCGACGATATATCGGCAATAGAACTTTGACAAGGCCCTGAGGTTGCCTCTCTATCTGGACGACGGGAACGCGACAGGACAGAGAAAGCCCATCACCCGATCCGAATGGGATCGATCTGAATCCGTACGCCCGCGCCGAGCTTCTTGGCGCTTCGGGACGCCTGCGCAGTCGACAGCGCTCGCGCCAGCGCTGCTCCGGTGCTTCGCGGAACCCGGATCAGGAGCCGCTGCACGTCTCCGGACAACCCGTCCTCGCCGCTACCCGCAGGTGCGCGTTGACCGTCCGGGAGATCGACGGGACCCAGTACCTCGACCGTCTCGGGTAGATCTGCACTGTCGACCAACGCTGTGATCGCGTCGGTGGTCCCGTCGATCGCCGCCACGTGAACGGCCGGTGGAAACCGAACCTCGACTCGTTCGTCCAGCTGACTGCGCGCGTGCCACAGCGGATCCCAGCGCACCAGGGCCTGGACGGTGGGGATCTCGGACTCGGCCACCACGACCACACGTCCCCCAGCCGCCCCGGGCCGAACCATCGACGCAGCCGTCATCCAGCGGCGCAGTGTCTCTTCTGCCGCACGCAGATCCGCCCGGCCCAGCAGCGCCCAACCGTCGAGCAGCAGCGCGGCGCCGTATCCGCCGTCCACGGTCGGCTCGGCACCGACGGTCGACACCACGAGCGAACCACCGGGGCGCACGGTATCGAGGACGGTGGCCCCACCGGAGTTGTGTATCGGCACGCCAGGGAAGGCGCGGCCGAGCTCCTCGGCCGTGCGTCCCGCTCCGATCACCACGGCGCGCAGGTTGCGCGACCCGCAGACCGTGCAGCGGTGTGCGGCATCGGCGATTCCGCACCAGGAACACGTCGGGCTGCCCGCGCCGTCGCTGCCCGGAGCCGAGGGCAGGGCGAGCGGACCGTTGCAGCGTCGACACCGAGCCGGATGGCGGCACTTCGCACACGCCAGCGACGGAACATAACCGGCGCGTGGAACCTGAACCAGCACAGGGGTATCCGCTTTCAGCGCCGCACGTGCGGCCTCGAAAGCGATCGCCGGTAGCCGCGCGACCCGGGCTGCCGGATCCCGAGCGAGCGCGTGGTCCGAGTCGGCCAGCGCGACCACGTGAGGTTGCCGTTCACGCACCAGCTCACGTGGGGCGACCAGGTCGTGGGCCCAGCCGGAATCGACGAGAGCCTCGGCCTCGGCCGTCCGGGAATGTCCGCCGACGACGACCGCGGCTCCCGACACGTGCGCGCGGAGCAACGCCACCTCACGTGCATGCGGATACGGTGAGCGTGGTTCGGCGAAACTGTCGTCGCCGTCGTCCCAGATCGCGATCAGGCCGAGGTTCGACACGGGCGCGAACACCGCACTGCGTGTGCCCACCACGACAACGGGGCCCGACCTCAGACAGCGCAACCACTGCCGGTACCGCTTGGCCGGTCCCAAACCGGCCGACAGCGCCACCACACGGTCGGCCCCGACTGCCGCGGCGCATGCACCCTCCAGACGATCGAGATCCCGTTGGTCGGGCACCACGACCACTGCGGACCGTCCGCTCCCCACGGTGACGGCAGCCAATTCGGCCAATCGAGCGGGCCACACCTCGCCGGGTAGGGCCTGCCACACCGCACGCGGAACACGGTGCTCGCCGAGGGCATCGAGGAAATTGGAGCCATGGGTATACGCCGCCCAGCCCGTGCGATCGACGACCGGCTCTGCTGCCTCGTCGACGACCGGAGGGGGCTCTGCCTCGACCCGTGCGTGGCGAGCCGGAACCGCCAGACGCAGCACATCCGCTCGCGTTCCTGCGTAGCGATCGGCCACCGCCGACACCAACTCGGCGATCTCGGGAGTCAGTACGCGCTCGGCGGACACGACCCGGTCGAGCCAGCCGAGACGACCGGGATGATCGGTCTCGGCCAGCCTGGCGAGTACGAACCCGTCGACGAGCCGGCCGGCAAAACGGACGCGTACCCGCACACCGGGCTGGGCATCGTCGCTGGCGTCCTCGGGAACGAGGTAATCGAACTCGCGGTCGAGGTGCGGCAGCGGAAGCATCGGAAGAATGCGCGCGATCGGCAGATCGGTTGCCGCTACCGGCGTCACACCAGCCACCGCACCTCCTTCTCGATCGTCACCCCACACTCGTCGTGGGAGCACCGAGCCGGTGCGAACAGGGTACGTGCGGCAGCATCGCTGCCGGAGTGGAGGGACCTACAGGCCTGCCGCATCCCGGAGCTTGTCGGCGCGATCGGTGGATTCCCACGGAAGATCGATGTCGGTACGTCCGAAGTGACCGTACGCGGCCGTCTGCGCGTAGATCGGGCGCAGCAGGTCGAGGTCGCGGATGATGGCACCGGGACGGAGGTCGAAGACCTCGCTGATCGCCGCCTGAATACGCGCGGGATCGGTCTTCTCGGTGCCGAACGTCTCGACGAACAGACCGACCGGTGCTGCCTTGCCGATCGCATAGGCCACCTGCACCTCGATGCGGTCGGCCAGACCGGCTGCGACTGCATTCTTGGCGACCCACCTCATTGCGTATGCGGCGCTGCGGTCGACCTTCGACGGGTCCTTGCCCGAAAATGCTCCGCCGCCGTGCCGAGCCATGCCGCCGTACGTGTCGACGATGATCTTTCGGCCGGTCAGACCGGCGTCTCCCATCGGACCACCGAGCACGAACTTTCCGGTGGGATTGACCAGCAACCGGACGTTCGAGGTGTCGAGAGTCGGTACGTCCAGCTCTTCGAGTACCGAGCCCAGAACCTTCTCACGGATGTCGGGAGTGAGCAGGTTGTCGAGGTCGATGTCTGCTGCATGCTGCGTCGAGATCACGACGGTATCGAGACGAACGGCGTCGTCCCCGTCGTACTCGATGGTGACCTGAGTCTTGCCGTCCGGACGCAGATACGGCAGCACACCGCTCTTGCGAACCTCGGTCAGTCTCCGAGAAAGCCTGTGTGCCAACGCAATCGGCAGCGGCATGAACTCGGGTGTATCGGTGTTGGCGTAGCCGAACATCAATCCTTGGTCGCCTGCACCCTGA
Organism: Rhodococcus sp. JG-3; assembly: GCF_000482405.1. NCBI lineage: Bacteria > Bacillati > Actinomycetota > Actinomycetes > Mycobacteriales > Nocardiaceae > Rhodococcus > Rhodococcus sp. JG-3. The sequence goes on along the minus strand of NZ_KI519398.1, from coordinate 3,227,732 downwards.
CGGTCGATCTCGTCGTCGGACAATCCCTCGACGCGGGCCTCATGCGAATGGTCGACGCCCTGCGCGATTTCGGGTGACTGCGCGCCGATGGCGACGTTCACACCACACGAGTTTCCGTCGAACCCCTTGGCGGACGAGTCGTACCCGATCTCGAGCACCTTCTCGCGCACGATCTTCGGGATGTCCGCGTAGGCGGTGGTGTTCACCTCACCTGCGACGTGGACCTGGCCCGTGGTGACGAGCGTCTCCACCGCCACTCGGGCTCGCGGATCCTCGGTGAGAAGAGCGTCGAGGATGGAATCGCTGATGGCGTCACAGATCTTGTCTGGATGACCTTCTGTAACGGACTCGCTGGTGAAAAGCCGACTACCGGACTTGCTCACGGACTTCCTCTCGACGCATGTTCTTGCCCGACCCGACGGCTGATGCCGGCCGAGCACTCCACGAAAATTGATGTTCCCTCGGTGTTATCGCCCCTGTGGGAGCCACGCAAACCTTTACGGCGCTGTCGCCCTGGTACCCAGAACGCTAGCTGCTACGACATCGATCGTGCACCCTCGACATCAGCGGGTGTCCGAAGTGGGCCGCGTATCGCGGGAGCGAAGCATCTGGGCGACCGAATCCAACACCCTGCTGGCGAGCAGAGCTTTCGAGCCCTCCCCCAGCGCGGCCTCGGAGCCGTCGGACCCCAACAACCAGCCGTCGTTGTGGTCGACCTCGAAGGCCTTGCCGTCACCCACCGCATTGACGACGAGCAGATCGCAGCCTTTGCGTTCGAGCTTGGCTCGCGCGTAGGTGAGCACGTCACCGTCGGCGTCGCCCGTCTCGGCGGCGAATCCGACGATCACCGTCGACGATCGGACGTCTCCGCTGTGCCGAGCCGACACGAGACCGGCGAGGATGTCGTCGTTGCGGACCAGAGGAATCGACGACGGTTCGTTCGAGCCCTTCTTGATCTTGCTGCTCGCGATGGACTCGGGTCTGAAGTCGGCGACCGCAGCCGCCATCACCACTGCGTCGACGTCGGTCGCATGCGAGCGCACCGCGTCCTGCATATCGGACGCGGTCTTCACGTGGACCACATCGACCGCCGCGGGCGCCTCGAGGTCGCTGGTGTACCCGGCGATCAAGGTCACGTGGGCACCGCGCTGGGCAGCGACTCGAGCCAACGCGTACCCCTGCTTGCCGGAACTCCGATTCCCCAGAAAACGAACGGGATCGAGGGGTTCCCGCGTACCACCGGCCGAGATCAGAATTCGCCGTCCCTCGAGATCGCGCGGCATCGCGTCCGCACGTTCGGTCAGCAGCATGGCGAGAGCGAAGATCTCCTCGGGCTCGGGCAGTCGGCCCGAACCGGTGTCGCGTCCCGTCAACCGGCCGGACGCAGGCTCGATCACCTGGGTACCGCGCGATCGGAGCGTGGTGACGTTCGCGACGGTGGCCGGGTGTTCCCACATCTCCGTGTGCATGGCCGGGGCCAACACGACGGGGCACCGAGCGGTCAGCAACGTCGCGGTGAGCAGATCGTCCGCCCGCCCGCCCGCGATTCGAGCCATCAGGTCTGCGGTGGCCGGCGCGACGACGACGAGATCCGCTTCCTGCCCGAGCCGGACGTGCGGCACCTCGGGCACATCGGCGAACACGCCGGTGTGCACCGGCTGGCCGGACAACGCCTCGAATGTTGCGCGGCCGACGAATTCGAGCGCCGACGCAGTCGGAATCACTCGAACCTGATGGCCGTTCTCGGTGAATTTTCGAATGAGCGCACAACTCTTGTAGGCGGCGATACCACCGCCTACTCCGACGACCACATGCACGTCAGGTGTCCCCTGTCGGGTTCTTATTCGCCTTCGGTGTGCTCGAGGAGGTCTGCGTGAATCTCGCGAAGCGCGATGGACAGCGGCTTTTCCTGTAGACCGGGCTCGACCAACGGTCCCACGTATTCGAGGATGCCGTCACCGAGCTGGTTGTAGTAGTCGTTGATCTGGCGTGCACGCTTGGCCGCGTAGATGACGAGGGCGTACTTCGACGAGGTGCGCGCGAGCAATTCGTCGATGGGTGGATTGGTGATGCCGAGCGGCGTGTCGTAGGCCGGCAGAGCGCTGCGTCCGTCGAAGTCGGAAACGGCCGCTGAAGTGCTGCTCACTGATGATCTCCTGAAATTGCATCGTTGGTGCTACGAACTAGCTGGTCGGGGCCTCGTGCGCCGTGAAAATGGTCAGCTGTTACCGACCGACGACCTACCGACCAATAAGGATACCAACTGTTCGCACGAATGGTCGACATCGGTATTAACAATGACCGTGTCGAACTCGTCCTGTGCCGCCAATTCCACCCTTGCCGTTTCCAACCGGCGCTCGGTGGCGGCGCTCTCCTCCGTCGCTCGGCCGACCAGTCGAGAGACCAGGTCTTCCCACGTCGGCGGTGCCATGAACACCAGCAGAGCTTCCGGCTTGGACACCCGAACGGCCCGTGCCCCGGCCAGGTCGAGCTCGAGCAGCACCGGACTGCCGGCCTCCAATGCGGCATCCACCGCGGCAGCAGGAGTTCCCGACCGCTGCAGGCCGCCGTGGATACTCGCCCACTCCAACAACTCGCCGTCGGCGATCATCCGGTCGAACTCCTCGGCCGACACGAAGTGGTAGTCCTGACCGTCCACCTCGCCAGGCCGCGGCGATCGCGTCGTGACCGACACGCTGAAGACCAGCTCCGGTAGCGCCGCGCGCACGAGCCGAACGACACTGGACTTGCCGACGCCGGAAGGGCCGGACAGCACCACCAACCGGCCCCGCTTCTTCTCCGGCACGGACGTCGCCGCAGTGTCACTCACCGTCGTCAGGCCTCGAAATCGAACTTCGTCAACAGCGCTTTGCGCTGCCGATCCCCGAGTCCGCGCAGTCGCCGAGTGGGCGCGATCTCCAACTCCGTCATCAGCTCCGCGGCCTTGACCTTGCCCACCTTCGGCAACGCCTCGAGCAATGCGGATACCTTCATCTTGCCGAGAATCTCGTCCGTCTCGGCGTCCTTCAGAACCTGCTTGAGGTCGGTGCCGCCGCGCTTGAGGCGCTCCTTGAGCTCGGCGCGAGCCTTGCGGGCGATAGCTGCCTTCTCGAGGGCAGCAGCGCGCTGCTCGGGGGTCAACTGGGGAAGGGCCACTGTCGGTTCCTCCGTCTTCTCGTTTCGGGGCGAGCGACCGGTCCGATCAGGATCGGTTCGCCGCTCATCGGTAGGTGCCTGCCGAGGACCATCCGTGCAGGGATTCCCGGTCGATTCGCATTGTCGTCGGCAGCGTTAGCGACCGTACCGACGACGGGCGCTCACCGCTAACCCACCCCCACACGCTCGCCGACGCGACCATGGACTATGCGAGACCCGCTTCGATCTCGTCACGCAACTGGGTCGCCGCCGCACGCAACGCCGTCACCGACGGACCCGCCGCCAGCACACTCCGAGAAGAGTTCGGCAACAGCAGCTCTCGGCAATCACGGAAGATCTCTGCCAGATCGTTCACCGTGGCACCCTGGGCACCCAGGCCGGGCGCGAGCACCGGCCCGCGATAGCCCGACAGATCGAGGCCGTGATCACGGGTGGCCCCGACCACCAGGCCCACCGTGTCTGCATCGACACGGTTGCGCGCAGCCGCCGCGTCGACGATCGACTGCGCAACGGACCCACCCGTCGAGATCGACGCGTGTTGCAGCGCGGAGCCCTCCGGATTCGACGTCCGGGCAAGGACGAACACGCCGCGGTCGTGAGCGACAGCTCGGTCGATTGCCGCACCCAACGAGTCGAACCCCAGGTACGGCGACACCGTGACGGCATCGGACGACAACGGAGAACCCGGCTCCAGCCACGCCTGCGCGTACGCATCCATCGTCGTTCCGATATCGCCGCGCTTGGCATCGGCGATCACCAACGTGCCTGCGTCCCGCAACACCCCGACAGTGCGCTCGAGAACCGCATAGCCGGCCGAACCGTACGACTCGAAGAACGCCACCTGAGGCTTGACGACAGCCACCTCACCGACGAACGCCTCCACACACAGCTCGGCGAACACCTCGAGACCATCCGCCGAGCGCGGCAGGTCCCACGCCTCGAGCAGAGCCGGGTGCGGATCGATACCGACGCACAGCCGACCGCGCGCGGCGACCGCTGCCCGGAGCCGGTCCGACCAACTGTGGTGATGACTCACGGCAGAACCAGGCCTTCCTTCAGACCCGCATGCAGATCCTGCAGGGAACGAACACCGATTCCACCGGCGATGGCGGCCTCGATGCCCTGCACTGCGGCCGACGCACCCTGCACCGTGGTGATGCACGGAATATTCTGCGCCACAGCGGCACTACGGATTTCGTACCCGTCGACACGCGGACCGGAGTTGCCGTACGGGGTGTTGATGACCATCGCGATGTCGCCGGCCAGAATGCGGTCGACGATCGTCTGCTCACCCTCCGGGACATCCTCGCCCGACTGCTTGTACACCTGCTCGCACTTGATTCCGTTGCGCCGCAACACATCTGCGGTTCCTTCGGTGGCCAGGATGTCGAACCCGAGATCGGCGAGTCGTTTCACCGGGAAGATCAACGACCGCTTGTCCTTGTTCGCCACCGATACGAATACTGCACCGCCGGCGGGCAGCGAACCGTACGCGGCGGTCTGACTCTTGGCGAAGGCAGTGCCGAAATCGAAGTCGATACCCATCACCTCACCGGTGGACTTCATCTCCGGGCTGAGCAGTGTGTCGACGCCGGTTCCGTCCGCGCGGCGGAACCTGTTGAACGGCAACACCGCTTCCTTGACGGCGATGGGCGCACCCGCCGGGACGGTGCCACCGTCTCCGGTCTCCGGCAGGATTCCCGCAGTCCGAAGTTCGGCGATGCTCTCCCCCAACATCACTCGGGCGCAGGCCTTCGCCAGCTGCACGGCCGTCGCCTTGGACACGAACGGCACCGTCCGGCTGGCTCGAGGGTTGGCCTCGAGGACGTACAGAATGTCGTCCTTGAGGGCGTACTGCACGTTCAGCAGGCCCTGGACACCGATTCCCTTCGCGAGGGCTTCGGTCGATCGACGCACGTTCTCCAGGTCGGTCTTGCCGAGCGTGATCGGCGGGAGTGCACATGCGGAGTCGCCGGAGTGGATGCCGGCCTCCTCGATGTGCTCCATGATGCCGCCGATGTAGACCTCGGTGCCGTCGCACAGCGCGTCGACGTCGATCTCCACGGCATCTTCCAGGAACCGGTCGACCAGCACCGGTCGGTCGTCCGAGATCTCCGTCGCATTGGAGATGTAGGTCGCGAGGGATGCCTCGTCGTAGACGATCTCCATGCCGCGTCCACCCAGCACGTACGACGGGCGCACCAGCACCGGGTAACCGATTCCTGCGGCGATCTCACGGGCCCCGTCGAACGTCGTCGCGGTGCCGTATTTGGCTGCCGGCAGTCCGGCCGCGTCCAGTACCTTGCCGAACTCTCCGCGGTCCTCGGCGAGGTCGATGGCCTCGGGCGAGGTTCCGACGATGGGTACGCCTGCGGCTTTCAGTCGCTTCGCCAGACCGAGCGGGGTCTGTCCGCCCAGCTGCACGATGACTCCACGAACCGTGCCCGACGCCGCCTCTGCTCGGTAGACCTCGAGCACGTCCTCGAACGTCAGCGGCTCGAAGTACAGGCGGTCGGCGGTGTCGTAGTCGGTGGAGACGGTCTCGGGGTTGCAGTTGACCATGACCGTCTCGTAGCCGGCCTCGGACAGCGTCAGCGCCGCATGCACACAGCTGTAGTCGAATTCGATGCCCTGACCGATACGGTTGGGACCGGATCCGAGGATCAGTACCTTGGGCCGGTCCGGCTGCGGGGCAACCTCGGTCTCGGCTTCGGGGTCGAGCTCGTAGGTGCCGTAGTGGTACGGGGTCTTGGCCTCGAACTCCGCCGCACAGGTGTCGACGGTCTTGTAGACCGGGTGCACACCGAGCTCGTCGCGCAGCGCCCGCACTCCGTCCTCACCGTCGAGTTCGGGTCGCAGAGCGGCGATCTGGCGATCGGACAGACCTTGGTACTTGGCCTGACGCAGCAGCGCCTCGTCGAATTCGGCCGCCTCGCGAACCTGGACGCCGAGTTCGTGGATCTGCTGGAACTGATCGAGGAACCACGGGTCGATCTTGGTCGCCTCGAACAGCTGCTCGAGGGTGGCACCGAGAGCGAATGCCTTCTCGATCCCGTACATCCGACCGTCCTGCGGTACGGACAGGTCCTTCAGCAACGCGTCCAGACTTTCTGCCTCGACCTCGGGGCCGGTCCAGTAGCCCGCGCGCTTGGTTTCGAGCGAGCGCATCACCTTGCCGAAGGCCTCGGTGAAGTTGCGGCCGATGGACATCGCCTCGCCGACGGACTTCATCGTCGTGGTCAGTGTGCCGTCGGCACCGGGGAACTTCTCGAACGCGAATCGCGGTGCTTTGACGACCACGTAGTCCAGCGTCGGCTCGAAGCAGGCCGGCGTCTCCTTGGTGATGTCGTTGACGATCTCGTCGAGGGTGTACCCGATGGCCAGCTTGGCGGCCATCTTGGCGATCGGGTAGCCCGTGGCCTTGGACGCCAGAGCCGACGAGCGTGACACTCGCGGGTTCATCTCGATGACGACCAGTCGGCCGTCGGCCGGATCCATCGCGAACTGGATGTTGCAGCCGCCGGTGTCGACGCCCACCTCACGCAGGATGTCGATGGAGAGGTCGCGCATCTTCTGGTACTCGCGGTCGGTGAGCGTCATCGCCGGCGCAACGGTGACCGAGTCGCCGGTGTGCACGCCGACGGGATCCACGTTCTCGATGGAACACACGATGACCACGTTGTCGCGGCCGTCACGCATGAGCTCGAGCTCGTATTCCTTCCAGCCGAGGATGGACTCCTCGATCAGCACGTTGGCCGTCGGGGACGCCGCCAGGCCGCCTCCCGCGATCCGGGTCAGATCCTCGTCGTTGTAGGCCAATCCCGAACCGAGCCCACCCATCGTGAACGACGGCCGGACGACGACCGGGAAACCGAGCTCGGCGACGGTCTCGCGTACCTCGTCCATCGTGTAGCAGACGGCCGACTTGGCGGATTCTCCACCGACCTTGGCGACGATGTCCTTGAACTTCTGGCGATCCTCGCCGCGCTGGATCGCGTCGAAGTCGGCACCGATCAGTTCGACGCCGTACTTGGTGAGAATGCCCTGATCGTGCAGAGCGACAGCTGCATTGAGAGCCGTCTGTCCGCCCAGGGTCGCGAGCACGGCCTGGATGGGGTGGCCCTGCTCGGCCTCGCGAGCGAAGATCTTCTCGATGAACTCCGCGGTGATCGGCTCGACGTACGTCGCGTCGGCGAACTCCGGGTCGGTCATGATCGTGGCCGGGTTCGAGTTGACGAGGCTGACCCGCAGTCCTTCCTCACGAAGCACTCGACACGCCTGGGTGCCGGAGTAGTCGAACTCGCAGGCCTGGCCGATGACGATCGGGCCGGATCCGATGACCAGGACGTGGTTCAGGTCTGTGCGGCGTGGCATTACTTCTTCTCCTGAAGGACGCTGGTGAAACGGTCGAAGAGGTAGGCGGCGTCGTGCGGGCCGGCCGCGGCCTCGGGGTGGTACTGCACCGAGAAGGCGCTGCCGCCGATCAGCTCGACGCCCTCGACGGTGCCGTCGTTGGCGCAAGTGTGGCTGATTCGTGCCCGGCCGAAGTCGGTGTCGAATTCCTCGCCAGCTTCACCTTCGAGTGCGAACCCGTGATTCTGCGCGGTGATCGCGATGCGACCGGTGGTGTGCTCGATCACCGGGATGTTCATGCCGCGGTGGCCGAACTTCATCTTGTAGGTGCCGCGGCCGAGTGCCCGCCCGAAGATCTGGTTGCCGAAGCAGATGCCGAACAGCGGCAGCTCACGTTCGAGCACCTGCCTGGTCAACGCGACACTGGTGTCTGCCGTGGCCGGGTCGCCCGGGCCGTTGGACAGGAAGACACCGTCCGGGTTCAGTTCGAGAACCTGCTCGATGCTGGTGTTCGACGGCACCACGTGCACGCGGATACCGCGCTCGGCGAACATTCGCGGAGTGTTGGTCTTGATGCCGAGATCGACTGCCACGACGGTGAATCGAGCATCGCCGGTGGGTTCGATGGTGTACCCGGCACCGGTGGTCACTTCGCCGGCGAGATCCGCGCCGAGCATGGACTGCTGACTGGTCACCTGCTCGAGCATCTCTTCGGAGGTGCCGAGGGCGTCGCCCGAGAACACTCCCGCCCGCATCGAACCGCGCGTACGCAGGTGCCGAACCAGGGCACGCGTGTCGATTCCGGCGATGCCGACGACGTTCTGCGCCTCGAGCTGGTCTTGCAGCGTTCCGGTCGAGCGCCAGCTCGACGTCCGGCGCGCTGGATCTCGGACGACGTAACCGGCGACCCAGATCTTGTTGGGATCCTGGGCACTGGCCGCCTCGCCGTCCTCCTGGTTCCAGCCGGTGTTGCCGATCTGCGGAGCCGTGGCCACCACGATCTGGCGGTGGTAGCTCGGATCGGTCAGCGTCTCCTGGTATCCGGTCATACCGGTGCAGAAGACGGCTTCGCCGAGCGTGCGCCCCTGGGCCCCGAACGTGGTGCCGCGGAACGTCCGGCCGTCCTCCAGAACAAGAACTGCGCTGCTCACGCGGTTTCCTCCTTGGTTTCTCCGGTGAAACCCTCTGTCCACACCGGGTAGATCTGCTTGTCGTCGGCCCTGAAGCCCGTGTCTATCTCGGTCCCCGTCGGCAACTCCCATCGGATCACCAGGAGACCGTCCTTGGTCATGACCTTGCCTGCGAGTCCGCGCTCGGTACGGATCGCCCGGATCGATTCGTTCGGAATCCAGATGGGTGACTCGCCGTCCCGATCGAGGAGGATTCCCTTCTCATGCCGTGACAGCTCGCCGGTGGCGCGGTGGCCGATGTCGCCCACGGCGATCCGGTCCTGCCAACTCGGCGCAATGGTGCTGCCGACGTAGAGCCCGGTGGCCGGCTGGATTCGATTGGCACCCAGATCGTCCGGCACGGCCGGGAACTCGCCGATGCGTCCTTCCTGACGCTTCTGACGCCCGCGCCAACCCCAGAAGATCAGCGCGATCATCAGTGCCCAGAACAGGATGAAGCCGATGACGATGAGAACTCTGTCCACGGCTCTACTCCCCTGCCCTGTTCGCCACGACTCCGTCGCGGACGGTGATACGTCCACGGAACACGGTCGTGGTCACCTTGGACGAGAAGCTCATGTCCTCGAACGGTGTGTTGTGTGCGACGCTGGCGAGCTTCTTGCCCGACACCGTCCAGTCGGCCTTCGGATCGACCAGCGTCAGGTTGGCGATCTCGCCCACCTCGATCGGACGGCCCTGATCGGCCAGGCCGACGATCTCGGCCGGACGTTCGCTCATGACCCGCGCCACACCGCGCCAGTCCAGCAGACCCGGGTTCACCATCGTGTCGACGACGATCGACAGCGCGGTCTCCAGTCCGAGCATCCCGGGCCGCGCGATGGAGAACTCACAGCATTTGTCCTGCTCGGCATGCGGCGCGTGATCGGTTGCCACACAATCGATCACGCCGTCGGCCAGACCCCTGCGCAACGCGTCCACGTCGGACTTCTCGCGCAACGGCGGGTTCACCTTGTTGACGGCGTCGTACGTCTCCAGACGCGAGTCGTCGAGGAGCAGGTGATGGGGCGTTACCTCGGCGGTGATCGAAATACCCTGCCCCCGAGCCCATTTCAGCAACTCGACGGTGCCGGCAGTGGAGGCATGGCAGATGTGCACCCGCGCATTCGCGTCCCGAGCGAGGAGGGCATCGCGCGCGACGATCGATTCCTCGGCGGCACGCGGCCAACCGGTGAGACCGAGCCGGGCGGCGTTGGGACCCTCGTGAGCGACCGAACCGACGGTCAATCGCGGCTCTTCCGCATGCTGGGCGATCAACACTCCGAGCGAACTCGAATACTCCAGTGCGCGACGCATGATCAGTGGGTCGTCGACGCAGTGGCCGTCGTCGGAGAACATCTTGACCCGACCGACCCCGGCAGCCATCGTGGCCATCTCGGCCAACTGCTTGCCTTCGAGCCCCACGGTGACGGCCCCGACGGGGTGCACGTCGACCAGCCCGACTTCCTGTCCGCGGCGCCACACATGGTCGGTCACGACGACCGAATCCGCGACCGGCGAGGTGTTGGCCATGGCGAACACGGCGGTGTACCCACCCAGAGCAGCTGCGGCGGAGCCGGATTCGATGGTCTCGGTGTCTTCCCGACCGGGCTCCCGCAGATGGGTGTGCATGTCGACGAAGCCGGGCAGCAGAACCTGGCCGCGCGCCTCGACCACGTCGGCACCGTCGGCGTCGACGTCGGGCCCGATCTCGACGATCTCCTCTCCAGTGATCAGGACGTTCGTTTCGGGGCCCTCGCCGTACAGCAGGACTCCACGCAGCAGTACCGACGGTGCCGGAGCGGTCATGATGCTCCCCCGTCCGAACCGACCAGCAATCGGAACAGGACTGCCATCCGCACGTGAACTCCATTCGTAACCTGTTGCAAGACTGCAGTTTTGGGCGAGTCGGCCACCGAGGACGCGATCTCCATACCGCGCAGCATCGGCCCCGGATGCAGCACCACGGCGTGCTCGGGCAGCAAGTCGAGTCGGCGCTGCGAAAGCCCGTACGTGATCGAGTACTCCCGCGCCGACGGAAAGAACCCGCCGTTCATCCGCTCGGCCTGCACCCGAAGCATCAACACCGCATCCAACCCGGGTAGCTCGGCATCGATGTCGTGCGAGACCCGAACCGGCCAGCCCTCGACACCGACCGGCAGCAGAGTCGGCGGCGCTACCAGCACGACGTCGGCTCCGAGGGTGGCCAGGAGAATCGCATTCGATCGCGCTACCCGGCTGTGCAGAACATCGCCGACGATCGCGATCCGGCGACCGGAGATCTCGCCCAGGCGTTGCCGAACCGTCAGGGCATCGAGTAACGCCTGTGTGGGGTGTTCGTGGGTACCGTCGCCCGCATTGATGACCGCCGGACCGCCGCCAGCCCCTTGGTCGGCGGTCCACCGGGCGATCTGGTGCGCGGCACCGGACGCAGGGTGGCGGACGATGAGTGCGTCGGCACCGGCCGCGCGCAGGGTCATCGCAGTGTCGCGGAGGGACTCCCCCTTGGATACCGACGAACTGCTGGCGCTGACGTTGATCACATCGGCGCTCATCCATTTGCCCGCGACCTCGAACGACACCCGAGTTCGGGTGGAGTTCTCGAAGAAGACGGTCATGATCGTCCGGCCGCGCAACGTCGGCAGCTTCTTGACCTCGCGACCGAGCAGTGCCTGCTCGAAACGCTCGGCCTCGTCGAGCAGTTCGGTGGCGGATTCCGCAGTGAGGTCGGCGACCGACAGCAGGTGTTTCATCGCGTCGATCCTCCCTCGGACAAGCTGACGCCATCCCGCCCGTCGTGCTCGGAGAGCAGCACCGAGACGTCCTCGGAGCGGGCCGTGGGCACGTTCTTGCCCACGTAATCCGCCCGGAGGGGAAGTTCGCGGTGGCCGCGATCGATCAGGACCGCGAGTTGGACGGCGCGAGGGCGTCCGAGATCGCGCAGCGCGTCGAGCGCCGAGCGGACGGTACGGCCGGAGAACAGCACGTCGTCGACCAGAACGACCAGGGCATCGTCGACTCCGCCGGTCGGCACCGAGGTGCGTTCGAGTGGACGGTGCGGTTTGTTGCGCAGATCGTCGCGGTACAGGGTGATGTCGAGCGAGCCGAGCGGGGGCCGCACGCCGGAGAACGCCTCGATACGTTCGGCGAGACGCTCGGCCAGGGTGGTACCGCGAGTGGGAATGCCCAGCAGCACGACACGCGGTGAGTCGGGAGCGTCGAGCGCGGTCTTCTCGATGATCTGGTGGGCCATGCGAGAGATGGTCCGACCTACATCGGCTGCGGACAGCAGCTCACGGACGGCAGAATCGGCGGATGAACTTTCGGGCGCAGGCAAACTACGACCTCCTTCTCCGCCTCTCTGGACGGATCGTTAAAGGATGTCTGGCACTAGAACTGCGTAAAGCCTAGCAACGCTCTGCGAACCGGACCCACCAGGCTCGCAGAGCGTTCGGTCACACTGCCGTGGACGGGTGTGTCACTGATCGGAGTCGACCGTCGCATCGTCCGGGCCTGCGGCCTGGGGACGCGACGACACAGCAGCCGCAGCAGCGCGAACCTGCGGTGCCACGAGCACGATCTGGCCGAGTACACCGTTGACGAAGCCCGGCGAATCGTCGGTGGACAGCTGCTTGGCCAGCTCGACGGCCTCGTCGACAGCAACGACCGGTGGGACGTCGGTGGCGTGGAAGAGCTCCCACACCGCGACCCGCAAGATCGCCCGATCGACTGCGGGCAGGCGGCCGATCGTCCAATCCTTGAGATGATCGGCGATCACGCCGTCGAGTCGGTCCAGGTTCTCTGCCACCCCCTCGACCAGCGTGGAGGTGTACTCACTGACCGGTGCGATCGTGTCGTCGCCGCGCGCGAGTTCGATCCGTTCGCTGGTCAGATTCACCGGGTCGACGTTGCGCGCTTCTGCCTCGAACAGGAAATCCACGGCACGCTTGCGGGCCTTGTGGCGCGCACCCAGCTTCTTCGCGCCGGGGACGCCGTTCTGCGAACCGGAGGATGTCGACTTCTTCGATGACACGTTAGGAGTTCACACGCCCGAGGTAGTTGCCGTCACGGGAATCGACCTTGAGCTTGTCGCCGGTGTTGATGAACAACGGCACCGAGATCTCGGCTCCGGTCTCGAGCGTGGCCGGCTTGGTGCCGCCGGTCGAGCGGTCTCCCTGCAAGCCGGGGTCGGTGTGCTTGACCTCGAGCTCGACGGTGACGGGGAGCTCGACGTACAGCGGGACGCCCTCGTGCATCGCGACCTGGACGCGAAGGTTCTCGAGCAGGAATCGCGCGCCGTCGCCGACGGTCGCCTCACCGATGGAGAGCTGGTCGTAGGTGTCGGCATCCATGAACACGTAGTCGCTACCGTCGTGGTAGAGGTACGTCATGTCGCGTCGGTCGACCGTTGCGGTCTCGACCTTCACACCGGCGTTGAACGTCTTGTCGACGACCTTGCCCGACAGCACGTTCTTGAGCTTGGTTCGCACGAACGCAGGCCCCTTACCGGGCTTGACGTGCTGAAATTCGATGATCGACCACAGCTGGTTCTCCAGGTTGAGAACCAGTCCGTTCTTGAAATCGCTGGTGGAAGCCACTTGCTTCGCGTCTCCTCAATCGTTTGTGCGCGTGACGCGCCGTCGGTCACGTGCGGGATTCGCTCCCGCCCGCGCGCTAGACGGACGTGAGTTCCTTGCTTGTCAGGGTGAGCAGTTCCGGACCCTCGTCGCGAACGACGAGTGTGTCCTCGATCCGAACGCCGCCGCGGCCGGAGAAGTAGACACCCGGTTCGACGGTGACCGCTGCACCGCTCAGCAGTGTACCGGTGCTCGACTTCGCGATTCCCGGCGCTTCGTGAATTTCGAGGCCGACTCCGTGACCGAGCCCGTGCAGGAAGTACTCGCCGTACCCTGCCTCCTCGATGACCGACCGCGATGCGGCGTCGACCGAAGCGGTCTCGATACCGGGTGCCAGCGCCTCTCGGCCTGCGGCCTGCGACCGCTGCACCAGTTCGTACAGTTCGCGCTGCCACTGCGCCGGCGCACCGATGACGAAGGTCCGCGTCATGTCCGAGTGGTACCCGGCCACCAGCGCACCGAAGTCCAGCTTCACGAAGTCTCCCTCGGCCAGGACGGCGTCAGTCGGGCGGTGATGCGGCACCGCGGAGTTCACTCCGGCGGCGACGATGGTCTCGAACGAGACGGCGTCGGCACCGTGATCGAGCATCAGCGATTCGAGCTCGCGAGCCACCTCACGCTCGGTCCGGCCCGCGCGAATCCCGCCGCCGCTCAGAAGCTCGGCGAGCGCGTCGTCGGCGGCGCGGCACGCGTCTCGAAGCACACCCACCTCGTACTCGTCCTTGACCATGCGCAGCGATTCCACGACTCCCGGCGCGCGCACCAGTTCGAGGCCGCCGTCGAGCTCGGCCCACGCGCGATGGGCGTCGACCGTGACCACATGACTCTCGAAGCCGACACGGGTGCCGCGACCGGAAATACCGGCACCGAGCAGGTGCAGCGCCGACGCGCGGTCGATCTCTGCGCGCAGATCGGGAACCTGCTCGGCGACCTGGGTGACGTAGCGGCCGTCGGTGCAGATCACTGTTCGCTCGTCACCACCGGTCGACACGAGCAGCGCGGCATTCGAGCCGGTGAAGCCGGTCAGATAGCGCACATTGAGCAGGTCGGTGATCAGAATCGAGTCGAGGCCGTCCTGGATCAACAGCTCTCGCAAGGCACCGCGGCGGGCGCCGAAATCAGCAGACATGTTCCCGACATTACTGGTCGGCCGTCAACGGATCGGGAGCCTCGGCTGCGCCGCCCCCACGGCGAACCTGTGGGCCCCGACACACAATCGGCCACGTGCGGATATGCTGTGCCGCATGACTGGGTGGGCAGTGCGTGGCATAGGTATGGCTTTGATCAACGTCGTCGCTCGACTGCTGCTGGGGGCAGCGGTGTCGATGTGGCCTCTGAGCGGTTCGGCGCTGCGATGGGTGGCGTATGCCCTCGTCGTGCTCGTCATCGCCGTCTGGGCCGGCATCGACGGGATCCGCGACCGACGCAGAAACCCCGACCCGGACAAGGGCGAGGACCTGACGATGGTCTGGCTGAAGGCTGCTGTGGTCGGCGGCCTGCTTGCTGGATTGATCAGTTGGATCATCGATTTCTTCGTCGACTTCAGCCTGGGCCAGAACGGACTGATCTTCGAGCTGACCTCGGGCGCAGCGTTCACGATCCTGACGGTGTTCGTCGTCGCGAGCATCGCGATGTTCGTCGGCAGGCAGATCGTCAACCGCGAGGCGAAGAAGAAGTTGGCCACCTCCGACGCCGAGCGAGCACACGAGCGCCAGCTGGTGAACGCGGGCTCGGCCGAGCGGGCGGACCAGGCGGGCACACGGTCGCAGGCCGAACCGCAATGGGCACCCGAGCACGGCGAGGCCGACACCGAGGTGTTCTCGGCTGTCGACGCCGACGGCAAGCCCCGGATGGACAAGCGCGGCAACCGTCACGGGAGCGCCGACGGCTCCTGATCCACGCGGCACACGTCCAACGGGCGGTGGTCGATGCACCGATGCATCGACCACCGCCCGTTGTGTGTTCAAAGCGTGTCGCAGGCGTACAACACCTGGATCTACAACATGATGGCGGAACCACCGGCCGCCGGAGCCTCGCGCCCCACAGCCGAGAAAGCCGCGACGAGCAGAGCCGGGTCCGGGCCCTCGAGTCGACCGGGCTTGGCCAATCCGTCCAGGACGACGAAACGAAGCAGGCCTGCGCGGTTCTTCTTGTCCGTCTGCATTCCCTTGAGCAGATCCGCGAATGCGTGCTCGTCGTAGGTCACCGGCAGACCGACCGATTCGAGAATCGTCCGATGGCGGTCCGCGGTCGCGTCGTCGAGCCGGCCCGCCAGACGACCGAGCTCGGCGGCGAACACGAGCCCGACCGACACCGCAGCTCCGTGCCGCCAGCGATACTGCTCGCGTCGCTCGATGGCGTGGGCGAGGGTGTGCCCGTAGTTCAGGATCTCCCGTAGATTCGATTCCCGCAGATCGGCGGCCACGACCCTGGCCTTGACTTCCACGGACCGTCTGATGAGCTCCGGCAGTACGTCGCCGGTCGGATCGAGCGCCGCAGCGGGGTCTGATTCGATGATGTCCAGAATCACCGGGTCGGCGATGAAGCCGGTCTTGATCACCTCGGCCAGGCCCGACACGATCTCGTTCTTCGGCACTGTCTCGAGTGTCGCGAGGTCGACCAGCACCGCGGCCGGTTCGTGGAACGAGCCGACCAGGTTCTTGCCGGCATCGGTGTTGATTCCGGTCTTTCCACCGACGGCGGCATCGACCATGGCCAGCAGAGTCGTCGGAACGTGGACGATTCGAACGCCGCGCATCCACGTCGCCGCAACGAAACCGGCGAGATCGGTGGCCGCGCCGCCGCCGAGCGAGACGATGGCGTCACTTCTGGTCAGGCCGATGCGTCCCAGCACCTCCCAGCAGAATCCGGCGACCGCGAGGTCCTTGCCGTCCTCGGCGTCCGGAATTTCGATGCGGTGTGCATCGATCCCCTTGTCCGCCAACGCTGCTCGCACTGCTTCGGCCGTCTCGGCCAGGGGTGGCTGATGGAAGATCGCGACCGTCGCGGTTCCGGCGAGCTCGTCGACGAGGTCCGTCAACAGGCCTCGGCCGATGATCACCGGGTACGGGTTGGCACTCTCGACCTGGACGCGTACGGGCTCTGTCATCGAATCACCTTCATCTACTGGGGGTTTCGTCGTTCACTTCGCGAACGGGCACCGGTGCGAGAGCAGTGAGCTTGGCCACCAACTGATTCACGACTCGGGCCGGACTACGACTGTCCGTCCGCACTCGCACGGTGGCAACCGAGCGATAGAGGGGGCGGCGGTGACGCATCAATTCCTGGTACTTGGCGCGCGGGTCCGGGCCCGCGAGCAGTGGCCGAGACGTGTTGGCTCCCGTTCGCCGAAGCCCCTCCGACACACTGATTTCCAGATAGACCACAGTGTGCGCAGCAAGCAGCTTCCGGGTTGCAGCCGACAACACGGCTCCGCCGCCGAGGGAAAGAATGCCGTCGTGCGAGGCCAGGGCATCGGCGACGATCCGCTCTTCGATCTCGCGAAATGCAGGCTCACCGTCGTGCGAGAAGATATCCGCAATGGTTCGCCCGGTTTTTCGTTCGATGGCCACGTCGGTATCGAACAGATCCAGATTCAACGCCTGGGCCAGTCGCCGTCCGATGGTCGATTTTCCTGCACCCGGCGGTCCGACGAGGACCGCGTACGGGCTCATCGCGGAGGTCGGGCGGCGGTGCCCTTCACGTAGTGGTCGACGTTGCTCGTCGTCTCCGCCAGCGAATCCCCACCGAACTTCTCCAACGCTGCCTGCGCGAGCACGAGGGCAACCATCGTCTCTGCCACGACCCCGGCGGCCGGAACAGCGCATACGTCCGAGCGCTGGTGGATGGCGACCGCTTCGTCGCCGGTCGACATGTCCACCGTCGACAGGGCGCGGGGAACCGTGGAGATGGGCTTCATCGCGGCACGCACCCGCAGAGCCTCACCGTTGGTCATTCCGCCTTCGATCCCGCCCGCACGGTTCGTCGAGCGGAGAACTCCGTCGGGCCCCGGCTTGATCTCGTCGTGTGCGACACTGCCGCGTCGGCGCGCGGTCTCGAAACCGTCGCCCACCTCGACACCCTTGATCGCCTGGATGCCCATCAGCGCAGCCGCCAGTCTGGCGTCGAGCTTGCGTTCACCCGAGACGAACGAGCCGAGGCCGACCGGCAGTCCGTGCACGACGACCTCGACGATGCCGCCGAGGGTGTCGCCGTCTTTCTTGGCGGCTTCGATCTCGGCGATCATGGACTCCTCGGCGGCCTTGTCGAAGGCCCGCACCGGAGACTCGTCGATGGCATCGATGTCCGCGCCCGCGGGCGGCGGGCCGACGTAGGGATCCGAGGCACCGATGGAGATCACGTGCGAGACGACGTCGATGCCGAACGCCTGCTTCAGGAACAGCCGCGCGACCGTTCCGATCGCCACCCGCGCCGCGGTCTCACGCGCACTGGCACGCTCGAGCACCGGACGTGCGTCGTCGAAACCGTACTTGAGCATCCCGGAGAAGTCGGCATGCCCGGGTCGTGGTCGAGTCAGTGGAGAGTTGCGGGCCAGATCGGCGAGGACGGCCTCGTCGACGGGGTCGGCCGACATCACCTGTTCCCACTTCGGCCATTCGGTATTACCGACCTCGATCGCCACCGGCCCGCCCATGGTCCGGCCGTGACGAACGCCGCCCGTGAGGGTCACCTTGTCCGCTTCGAACTTCATGCGAGCACCGCGGCCGTAACCGAGGCGGCGGCGAGCGAGTTGGCGAGCAATGTCGTCCGAGGTCACCTCGACTCCCGCGACCATTCCTTCGAGGATGGCGACGAGAGCGGGTCCGTGGGATTCTCCGGCAGTTATCCAGCGCAGCACTCGAACATCTTTTCACGTCGTGGCCGCCGCAACTGCCAGCAGGGTGGCCGCGCACATCGACGGCCCGTGCGCGATGCGCGCACCGGGGTATCCGCAGACCGCCGCGATCGACCCCACCACGGCTGTGGCCACCGGCGCCGCCAACGCCGCGACGGTCCACCCGGCTGTACCGCCCAGGCAAGCGATCGAACCCACCGACCAGGCGAGCTTGACGTCACCCGCGCCGAACGCCCTCGGCGCACCGAGATGAACCACGAGGTAGATGCCGAACAGCAGCCCGCCGCCCAGCAGAGCCTGAGCCGAACCCGTCGCCACCAGCACTGCCGGAACCACGACCGCACCGGGAACGGTCAACACGTTCGGCAGCCGGCGACACCGCAGGTCGACGGCGATCAGCGCTGCGAACCACCACGTCAGTACGCACCAGGTGATCAGCCCCCACGACGCGGCATCCGGGCTCTCCCCGAACCGCCACCACGCCCACCCGGATCCGAGGACACACAGCGCCGGTAGAAGACGCGGCTGCCATCGACGCAACACGACGCGCAGCACCACACCGGCGACAGCACCGACCGTGACAGCAACACCCAGACTCCACATGGCTCGAAGCGTCGCACCGAGACGAACCGAGTTGCGCGCACAGTCCAGGTCACGTAAAGACCTGTGGACAACCGCCGCCCTGTGTACAGCCGATGTCTTGTGCACTGCCGATGACCCGACGGGCGCAGATCGAGGTTGCTCGCCGGTCGACCACAGACGCGGCTACAGAACGACGCCGAGCGCCTCTCGCATGGCCGATCGGGGTGCCGGCATACCGGTGAATTGCTCTACCTGCCCGTAGGCCTGGTTGAGCAGCATCGACAGTCCGCTGATGACCGTTCCGCCGGCGTCGTCGACCGCAGCGGCGAGTGCGGTCGGCCAGGGGTCGTAGATCGCATCGAGTACGACGGGTGCCCGGCCGAGAGCGGCCGCGAAGGGGGCAACTCCGGCTGCGGGCACGGTGCTGACCAGCACGGCCGACGCCGCTGCGACGTCGGCGAGCCCGGGATCGCTCAACTGTGCGAAGTCGGCGCGGAGCCCGGCGGCCACCGCGCACTCGAGAGTGGCCGTCGCACGATCGGCCGATCGAGCAACCACCGTGACCGACGCGGCACCCAGTGTTGCCAGTGCCACGATCGCGGGTCTCGACGTACCTCCTGCACCCACCACCGTCACGGCGGCACCGGTCAGATCGTCGATTCGAGCATCTCGCAGTGCGCCGACGACGCCGTCCACGTCCGTGCAGTCCGCCCGCCATCCCGACGTCGTCCGCAGCAGAGTGTTGGCCGACCCGGCCAGGACGGCGCGTTCGGTACGTTCCGACGCGTACGTCAGAGCGGCGACTTTGCCGGGCATCGTCACCGACACGCCGACCCAATCCGGCCCGAAACCGTCGACCAGTCCGGGAAGTTGCTCGGCCGTGCACTCGATGCGGTCGTAGGTCCACTCGTCGAGGCCGAGGGCGCGGTAAGCCGCCCGATGGAGCACCGGTGACTTCGAGTGCTCGATCGGGCTGCCGAGTACGGCGGCACGCATGTCAGCGGCCGCTGTCGAGGAATCCGGCTTCCACCTTGCCGATGTTGGCCAGGTGCTCGTCGTAACTGCGGGTGAACAGCGTCTCCCCAGCCTGGTTGATGGTCACGAAGTACAGCCAGTCTCCGTCGGCCGGCATCTCGACGGCCTGTACCGCACCGATGCTCGGGGACGAGATCGGAGTGGCGGGCAGCCCTTCGCTGGCATAGGTGTTCCAGGGCGTCACCGTGGCGCGATCGGCGTCGGTGGTGGCCACCTCGGTGGTGTCGAGCGAGTAGTTCACCGTCGAGTCGAATTCGAGCTTCTGCGGCACCGCGAGACGGTTGAGGATCACCCGCGCCACTTTGCTGAAGTCCTGCGGCAGGGATTCACGCTCCACCAGCGAGGCCGCGACGAGTGTGTCGTACGGGGTCAGTCCGGAGTTGCTGCCCGCGGTGAGGATTCCGGTGTCCTCGTACCGGGTGGCGCTCTCGGACACCAATTGCTTCAGGATGTCCGCAGGAGCGGCGCTGGGATCGAAGTCCCACGTTCCGGCGGAGATCAGACCCTCGAGTTGCCGGTCTCGGTCCGGCACGCCCTCGACGCGGTCGGTTGCCCACTGCGGCACTCCCAGGGCTGCCGGATCGTCGACCGCTCCTGCTGCGTTCAGATCGTCGTAGCTGATGCACGTCGGACTGCCGCTGCCGGTCCGATCCACGCAGCTGGCCTCGGAGATCAAGGTGTAGATCCCCTTCTTGACCGAACCGGTGTTCACGTCTCTCGCGTCGTGCAGTTGACGCCCCTCCGAGATGACCATGTTTCCCACCCGCGAGGCAGGATCCACCAGCTCCTCGACCGCGCGGGAAGCCGGAACACCGCTGGTGAGCAGGTAGAAGCCCGGCTGGACCGACGTGATCGCATTGTTCTGCAGCGCAGCTTCGAGGAACGCTCCGGAACTCGCCACCACGCCCTTGTCCGCAGCCTCGGTACCAATTTGCTGGGCGGTGTCGTTGGGATGGACCTGAATCACGACTCCGTCACCGGACGAACCGGCCGCGAAGTCCTCGTTCGGTGTCGTTCGATTCCCGAACTTGTTCACTGCGAAGTACCCCCCTCCTGCCACGGCGACGACCAACAGCAGCCCGAGAACCAGGGCGACGACTCGGCCACGACGCTTCCGGCTGGACGCAGCGCGTTCCCTGCGACCGGCGGCGCGGCTCCGACCCACGGCCTGCGGCATCGCTCCGGCATCCGGGTCGACTACCGGGCCGCCGCCGGCCTCGCGGTCCGCACGACGGGTGCCCTGCGTATGCGGTTCACTGCGTTGCGGCGGCCGGGACCGATTCATACTCCGGTGGAACTCACTGCCCTCGTCCACGCGATACCCGATCGGATCGGTGTGGGCCTCGTCCGGGGCCACCCGCCGTCGACCCCGATCATCGGACCCATGGTTGCTCACTCGTCGACCTCCGTCGATCCTGAATTCGTCGTTGCTCGGTGCGCCGCGGCCCGTCGTTCGTCGAGCCAACCCTGCAGTATCGCTACCGCGGCGGCCTGGTCGATGACCGATCGCTGATCCTTCGCGCGCACACCACTCTCCCGTAAGGCACGCGACGCGCTCACCGTAGTCAGTCTCTCGTCGGCCATGCGAATCGGCACGCCGGCCAACCGCCTGTGCAGAGAACGGCCGAATCTCTCCGCCGCGTCGACTGCACTTCCACGTTCACCGCGCAACGTCCGAGGCAGTCCGATGACGACCTCGACGGCCTCGTACTCGGCGATAATTTCCGCCACCCGGACGACGTCCGGCGCATCGGATCCCTTGACCTTGGACCGCGGCACCGTTTCGACGGGCGTCGCGAGGACGCCGTCGGGGTCGGACGACGCGATGCCGATGCGAACGCTCCCGACGTCTACGCCGATGCGTCGGCCGCGGCCCGGATCGTCGACGCCGGGTCGATCGGGGCCTCGCCCCTGAGTCGGCACGATCGTCAGTGGGTGGTGAGTTCGGTCAATCGCGCCCGAGCGGCGTCGATCCCTGCGGCGATGCCCGCGACATCCGAGCCCGATCCCTGGGCGAGTTCGGGCTTGCCACCACCTCGGCCACCGATGCTCGGGCCGAACGACGCGACCAGCTCGCCGGCCGCGATTCCGGTCTCCTGGGCGGCCTTGTTCACCGAGACCACGAACGGGACCTTGCCACCGACCGTGCCGAACAGCACGACCACGGCCGGATCCGTCCCGAGTCGGCCGCGGATGTCGGTGGCCAGCGTGCGCAGGTCGTTCCCGCCGACGCCGTCGGGTGCCTGCGCGACGACTGCTCGCACGTCACCGAACCGTTCGGCCTTACCGACGTACTCTCCCGCCGAGGCCAGTACGGCCGCGGCCTTGACCGACTCCAGTTCCTTCTCGGCGACCCGAAGACGCTCCACCAGGTTCTCGATGCGCGCCGGCACCTCCTCGGACGGGACCTTCAACGACGACGCGACGCCGGCCAACAGCGCGCGTTCCTTCGCCAGGTAGCGGTACGAGTCGAGGCCGACGAAGGCTTCGACGCGGCGTACACCCGAGCCGACCGAGGATTCGCCGAGGATGGTGACCGGACCGATCTGCGACGAGTGTTGGACGTGAGTGCCACCGCACAGTTCCATCGAGAACGGCCCGCCGATCTCGACCACGCGGACCTCGTCGCCGTAGTTCTCGCCGAACAGCGCCATGGCCCCCATCTTCTTGGCGCTGTCGAGGTCGGTGACGAGGGTGTTGACCTCGTAGTCCGAGCCGACCGCATCGTTGGCGACATTCTCGATGTCGTCGCGCTGCGCCTCGGACAACGATCCCTGCCAGGAGAAGTCGAAACGCAGGTACCCCGGCTTGTTCAGCGAGCCTGCCTGCGTCGCATTGGGTCCGAGCACCTGGCGCAGTGCAGCGTGGACCATGTGCGTGCCCGAGTGCCCTTGGGTCGCACCCTTGCGCCAGGCGTGGTCGACGTCGACGTGCACGGTGTCGCCCTCGGTGATCTGGCCGGTATCGACCACGGACTTGTGGGTCCACACCTTCTTGGCGATCTTCTGCACATCGTTGACCTTGACGGTCAGGCCGGGTGCGGTGATGGTGCCGATGTCGGCGATCTGACCACCGGATTCCGCGTACAGCGGGCTGCGGTCGAGGATGATCTCCACGCTCTCGCCGGCGACCGCGGTCGGAACCCGAACGCCATTGGAGATCAACGCGAGAACCGTTGCCTCGGAACCGAGTTCGTCGAACCCGGTGAACTCGGTCGGCGAACCGTCGACGAAATCCTTGTAGACGGTGAGGTCGGCGTGTGCATGCTTGCGCGCGCGGGCGTCCTCTTTGGCGCGAGTGCGTTGCTCGGCCATCAACGAGCGGAATCCGTCCTCGTCCACGGACAGTCCGGCCTCGGCGGCCATTTCGAGCGTCAGGTCGATCGGGAACCCGTAGGTGTCGTGCAGCGCGAAGGCTTCGGCGCCGCCGATCTTCTTCGCGCCCGACGCCTTGACGGCCTCCGCGGCACCCTCGAACAGCCGCGAGCCCGACGTCAGGGTCTTGAGGAAGGCGGTCTCCTCCCCCACTGCGACGGTGAGGATGCGATCGAAGTCCGTGACCAGGTTGGGGTACGACTCGGCCATGGTGTCGCGGACGACGGTGATGAACTGCGCCATCGTCTCGTCGGGTGCGCCGAGGAGACGCGCGGATCGGACGATGCGACGCAGCAGGCGCCGAAGCACGTAGCCGCGGCCGTCGTTGCCGGGATTGACTCCATCGGAGATCAGCAATGCAGCGGTGCGCGCGTGGTCGGCGATGACGCGGAAACGGACGTCGTCGTCGTGGTTACTGCCGTAGGTCCGACCCGACAGCTCCTCTGCCTTGGCGATGACCGGCCGCACGAGATCGGTCTCGTACACGTTGTCGACGCCCTGGAGCAGGAATGCCACGCGCTCGACGCCCATGCCGGTGTCGATGTTCTTCTTCGGCAGTGGGCCGAGGATCTCGAAATCGTCCTTGCTGATGCCTTGGCCGCGTTCGTTCTGCATGAACACGAGGTTCCAGATTTCGATGTACCGGTCCTCGTCGGCTTCGGGGCCGCCTTCGGCACCGAACTCGGGGCCTCGGTCGTAGTAGATCTCCGAGCAGGGCCCACAGGGTCCGGGGATTCCCATGGACCAGTAGTTGTCGGCCATTCCACGACGTTGGATGCGTTCGTCGGGCAGACCGGCGATCTCCTTCCACAGCTCGATCGCCTCGTCGTCGTCGAGGTAGGCCGTGGCCCAGATCCGCTCGGGATCGAACCCGTACCCGCCGTCTTCGACGCTGTCGGTCAGCAGGGTCCAGGCATGCTTGATCGCGTCGCGCTTGAAGTAATCGCCGAACGAGAAGTTTCCGGCCATCTGGAAGAACGTGTTGTGCCGAGTGGTGATACCGACGTTCTCGATGTCGAGGGTGCGCACGCACTTCTGGACGCTCGTCGCCGTCTTGTACGGCGGCGTCTGCTGCCCGAGGAAGAACGGCACGAAGGGAACCATGCCCGCGTTGACGAACAGCAGGTTGGGATCGTCGAGGATCAACGACGCACTGGGTACTTCGGTGTGTCCCGCCTTCACGAAATGGTCGAGGAAACGCCTGCGGATCTCATGGGTCTGCACTGATACAGGTTAGCGTCGTCAGACCCTGTGCCGATTCGAGGGCCTATCGGCCTCGGATGATGCGCCGCAGTTTCCCCACCCTGGTCGCGATTTCGCGCTCGGCACCGTGTTCGGTGGGTTCGTAGTAGTTCACGCCGACCAGTTCGTCGGGCGGATACTGCTGCCCCAGCACGCCACCCGGACTGCTGTGCGGGTATTTGTATCCGACGGCGTTACCCAACCCCTGGGCACCCTTGTAGTGGCCGTCGCGTAGATGCGGCGGCACCGATCCGGACTTGCCTGCGGCGACGTCGGCCATGGCCGCTCCGAGGGCGCCGATCACGGCACCGGACTTGGGCGCTGTCGCCAGGTGAATGGTTGCCTGCGCCAGCGCCAGTCGCGCCTCCGGCATCCCGATCATCTGCACGGCACTCGCCGCGGCGGTGGCCGTCTGCAGTGCGGTGGGATCGGCCATCCCGATGTCCTCGCTCGCATGGACGACGAGCCGCCGCGCGATGAAGCGGGCGTCCTCCCCCGCGGTGATCATGCGTGCGAGGTAATGAAGTGCGGCATCGACGTCGGATCCCCTGATCGACTTGATGAACGCGCTGATGACGTCGTAGTGCTGGTCGCCGTCACGGTCGTAGCGCACCGCGGCCTTGTCGACACTGGCCTCGACCGTCGCGAGGTCCAGCGTTCCGTCGGTTGCGGCGCCCGCTGCCGCCTCGAGCGCCGTCAACGCTCGGCGGGCGTCACCGGCCGCGAGCCGCACCAGGTGATCCATTGCGTCCTCGGCGATGGTCACCGCACCGTCCAGGCCTCGGGGATCGTTGGCCGCACGGGTCAGCAACAGTTCGATGTCCTCGGAGCCGAGCGGCTGCAATTGCAGCACCAGCGATCTCGACAGCAGAGGTGACACCACCGAGAAGGACGGATTCTCCGTCGTGGCGGCCACGAGCAACACGATTCGGTTCTCGACGGCGGCGAGCAGTGCGTCCTGCTGGGTCTTGGAGAAACGGTGGACCTCGTCGATGAACAACACGGTCTGCTCACCGGACAACAGCCGGCGGCGCGCGAGTTCGATGACGTTGCGCACTTCCTTGACCCCGGCCGACAGGGCGGACAACGCCTCGAACTTGCGACCGGTCGCCCCCGAGATCAACGACGCCAGCGTGGTTTTTCCTGTTCCGGGCGGGCCGTACAGCATCACCGAGGACGCTCCGGATCCCTCGACGAGACGACGCAACGGTGCGCCGGGTGCCAGCAGATGAGACTGTCCGACGACCTCGTCGAGCGTCGTCGGTCGCATGCGCACAGCGAGCGGTGCGTCGGGTCGCATGTACGTGGAAGTCGGACGGGGCTCGTCGATCATCGGATCCGGTGCCGCGGGTGGATCGAACAATCCGTCGCCGTCCGACTCGTCGTCCGAGATGTCACTTCCGAAACCGCCGCTCACTGGTCGAACGCTACCGATTCGACGGTACGAAAGGCGAACGCGTTCGCGCTCAGCGGTCCCGCTTCGCGCGCAGAGCGGACACGACCGACTCGGCGTAGTCGGCGATATCGGGCTCTCCCGAACGCACTGCGCTGTCCTGGAGCACCGACCAACGCGAAATCAGCGCCTGCGACCGCGGTACCGACAGCTGGTGTGCGCGCGCCGCGGCAATTCGAGTGTGATCGTCGGGTAGGAACCAGTACGTGGTCAGCCACACCCAGATCAACCTCGCGTCGAGCAGCTTGGTCGCCAGCACGTGGTCGTCCGCCAGTGCAGGCCAGATGCCGACGACCTCCGAACGCCACGCGTCGATCATGGCCTGCTCGCGATCGTGCGAGAGCTCGAAACTGCACAGACACCCCGGGAACGACGCCAACGCGTACGTGATGTCGAGAGTGGCGTCTCGAAAACCGCCCCACTCGTAGTCGAGGAATCGAACGCCTTCGTCGTTGACGATGATGTTGTCGGGACACAGATCCGACGGGCTGAAGGCACGGAACGCTCCGTGTGCGAACAGCCGTCCGCTGCGCGAGACCCGTTCGAGAAGGACGTCCGGTGGTGCCCCTACTCCGAGCAATCCGGTCAACATGCCGGGTACCGCGGCGAGGGCGTCGGGTATCTGCGCGGAAATTCCGTCAGCCGAGTCGGGCTGGCCGACCCGCCGAAGCAATGCTGCGAAATCGTCCTCACGGCCCACGGTTGCCGCATGCATGCGCCCGAGCGCCTGAGCCATGGCCATCAGCGAGTTGGTGACCATCGATGCATCGGAACTGCGCAGCAGCGTGGGGATCGCACTGGCGTCACCGAGGTCGCTCAGAATCAACAGCCGAGCATCGAGATCGTAGGCGTGCAGCTCCGGCCCCGGCCTGCTGTCGGTGGCCAGCGCATTCGCGAACTGGTACGAGGCGGCCTCGCGTAGAAATGCACTCGACCCGGCGACATCGGTGAGCTCGGAATGCAGCTCCGATTCTCCGGGAAGATCGCGCACCTGCTTGATGACAAGGGTTCGCGGAAGCTGAAAAGGATTCTCGGACACCTTCACTCGCAACACGATGGCTTGGCCACTACCCCCGAGGTCGACGGGATCGATCAGCGTCACCGGTGCCCCGGTGCGCTTGGTCAGTAGTCGCTGGGCTGCTGCCACTACCTCGGATACAGGGTCTGCAAGTGTTGCGGTCATCGTTGTCCAAGCTACCTGTTCGCTACGTCGTACTGTGCCGTGTCGCCGGCTACGAAAGAGACACGATTGTCCGTTTTGCGGCTTTCGAGATCCCATTCGTAGACCCGACCAGCTGGCCGGTTACCCCGAAGCCACCAAAGTATGCAGCGCGAATTACATTGGTGCAACGTCGACCGACACCGCGATCGTGCTCTTCTCGGCCTCGGTGTAGATGACCCCGCGCAACGGCGGAACGTCGGCATAGTCGCGGCCCCAGGCGACCGTCGCGTACCGCTCGTCGACCAGCTGATCATTGGTCGGATCGAAGGCCAGCCAGCGGTCGTCGGGCATCCACACCGCGGCCCACGCATGGGTCGCATCGACACCGATCATGCGTTCCTTGCCCGGTGGCGGTTCCGTGGCGAGATAGCCCGACACGTACCGTGCCGCCAACCCCTGCGACCGCAGACAGGCGATGGCCAACCGAGCGAAGTCCTGACAGACCCCCGAGCGTGCGGCGAGGACGTCGACCACGGTGGTCGATACCGTCGTGGACCCGGACAGATACCGAAAGTCGGTGAAGATCCGGTGCGTCAGATCGACGATGACGTCCGCGAGCGGACGCCCCGGCGTGAAACTGGGCGCGGCGTACGCTCGCACCTCGTCCGTGATCTCCGGCGTCGGCAGATCGAGGGCGAACTCCACCGCCGATGAACGTGCCGAGTCCGCTGCATCGGTCCTGGTGGGGTCGAACATGGCCATCCGGGCCGATTCCCACGGGGCAGTCGCAGGCCACGACGTGGTCTCGTCCACCGGCCGCGGGTACACCTCGACGAGCGAATCCGCCGTGACGACCAGCTTCTCGTGATCGTTGGTCACGTGGAAGTACACGTCTTCGTTGCCGTAGACATCGACGCCGAACGATTGATCGGTGGGTGGCGGCTCCACCGTGACCGACTTCTCGACGCAGTGCTGCCCGTCCATGTCCCGCGGCGCGAGAAATCCTCGCCCGTAGGACGACGTGACGCGATCGGAGTAGGTGTACGTGGTGATGTGCTTGATTCGGTACCGACGACTCGTCATCGTGCCCCGCTTCCGATCCGCGCACCGACGCTGCCCCACAGCGGCTGGGTACCGCCCGGCAGCGACATGTGCGTCGCGAGAACAACTCGGGACAGTTCTTCGAGCGAATCGTGAATACCGTCCACGAGCTCGATCAGTTCCACCCGCCGCCCGGTGGCGTCGACCGACTCCAAGTCACCCGGGTCGACGCGACGCAACCGAACCCGCATCTGCTCGACGAGTTGTTCGGGCCGCGAGCTACCGGACGCATCCGGTAGTGCCCCGAGATCGTCACGTAATCGGTCGAGTTGGTACACGAGTGCGCGAGGGTTGCCGGCGTCGAACAGCAGCAGCTGCGCAACTGCAGCGGGCCGTGCACGACCACTGTTGCGTCGGCGATAGATCACCGAGGACTCTGCCGCAGACAGCACCGAATCGATGACCGCCTGTTCGGTGGACGGCGTCAGGGCGTGACTCAGAGTCGCTGACAGCAATGCTGTCAGTTGCAATCCCCGCTCTATTCGCTTGCCCGCGTCCATCAGGTACCAACCGGCGTCGCGAACCATCGACTCCGACGCCAGTCCGGACAGCGCGAGCAGACCGCGCAGCACGCTCGATTGCGATGCAGCCAGCTGGGCACCGTTGTTGACGGCCGACTCGCCCAACTCATCGAGCGCGGTGTCGATGCGAGCGAGCACTGCCCAGGTGTCGTTCGAGAGTTGATCGCGCACCGCACGAGCTGCCTGTTGCATCCGATCGACCGACTGCGCCAGTGAACCGAGGCGCTCCACCGAGAGCATCAGCGAACGCATTTCGGCCATCGCATCGGCGCGGATCGTCTCGTCCAGGAATCCCGGTCCCGTGCGCGATACCTTCGTGACCGCTTCCAGCAGAAGCGGCAGGCTGTCGCTGCCGTCGAGCCACGGCATCGAGCGATAGTCCTGATCCCGCTCCCGGGCGGCGATGAGCAGACGTGTCATGTCCTCCGCGCGTTCGCTGTACCGACCGAACCAGAAGAGATCGCCCAGCACACGCGGGGAACTGACCACCTCGACGTTGGACGCGGCGTACTGCGGCAACTCCTCCACCGTGGCAGGCGGGGTGTGCGGAGCAGAATCGGCCGGAGTGACCCTCTCCACCGACTTGACCCACACGTCCTTGGAGGCGACGGTGATCAGTGGTTCGGTGACCGGCGCCGTGATCATGACCTGACCCAGACCGCCTCGCATCGGGGTGTAGCCGACCCGCTGCGCGACGGTGAACAAGCGCATTCCGACCTGGGCCGGAGCAACCGCCAACTGCTCCCCCGACCCGCTGCCCCACGACGAACCCACCGGAGCCAGCGAGAACTCCGGCACTTCCTGACCGGTCCATTTCCACGGAGCTGCCTCGACCTCGTCCCACAGCGCCCGGGCCGCCTGCTCGGTGAGATCGTGACCCACGACCGCGCGTCGGGACACGGTGGATCTCAATACCAGCGATCGGAAGCGAGTTCGCATGTGCGAGAGTGCGATCGGATCACCGCCCCAATAGGTGGGGACCGAATCGAGAGTCAGATCCTCATCCAGCAGAGCCCGGCTCAGAGCCGGCAGCAACGGTGTCAGTGCGGGATTCTCGAGGACTCCGCTACCGAGAGTGTTGACCACGCTCACCGCACCGCGCCGCAGGACCTCGACCAGACCGACCACACCCAGATGCGAATCCGGACGCAGATCGAGCGGGTCGACGAACTCGGCGTCGACGCGTCGTAACACCACGTCCACCCGTCGCAGTGTGCCGAGCGAACGCATCCACAAACAGCCGTCCCGCACCACCAGATCGGCGTTCTCGACGAGCGGGAAGCCCAGAACCGTTGCCAGATAAGCCTGATCGAACGCCGTCTCGGAATGCGACCCCGGCGTCAACACCACCACGACAGGATCCTCGGCGGACGCGGGTGCAGCGTCACGCAGCGCCAAGCGCATCGCGCGAGCGAACGTCGACAGCGGCCTCGGATTGCTCGCCTGGAACAGCTCCGGCATCGCCCGCGACATCACTCGCCGATCGGCCAGCGCATACCCCACCCCGGACGGTGCCTGAGTGCGATCCGCAACGACCGAGAACCGGCCGTCGGACCCGCGCGCGATGTCGGCTGCGTGCATGAACAACTGATGCGGACCCGGGACGGTGATGGCGTGCGCCGGTCGAAGATAGCCGGGGTTGCCGAAGATCAGCTCGGGCGGAATCAGACCGCGCCGGACTGTCTCCTGCGCACCGTAGATGTCGGTCAGGATGGCGTCGAGCAGTTGCGAACGTTGAACCAGCCCCGCTTCGAGCCGATCCCATTCGTCCGCTGCAACGACGTACGGGACGCTGTCCAATCCCCACCGCACGGAACTGGGCCCGGGCTCGTTGCCGCCCGTCGGAATCGGGTTGTACGTGATTCCGTGATCGTCGACCAGCCGGCTGACCCGGGACTGCAACGTCTGCATGGCACCCGGGCCGGCGTCGCGCATACCGTCGACCAACTCCGCCCAGTGCGGACGCACCGTGTCGTCGGCAGCGAGCATCTCGTCGAACAGATCTCTGCGACCCGTCACGGCCTCACGTCGACCGTGATATTCGAGCCACGGTGACACGAGGTCGGGTGACGCGGGGTCGGGCGCACCGGCCGCCGTCTCGCTGCGGCCCGCCTCACTGTGAGCGGTATCCACGGGCACCATCGAGCCGTTGTTCCTTCCGTCGGTCGATCACACTCCGTCGCCGGATGAGGCGTGGTCGTTGCCGAATCCACCCGTTCCGCGTCGGACCGAAATCGCTACCGGGCGACTCGTTCTTTTCTTGCCCGCCTCAGGACGTGTGAACCCCGGTCCGGCGCAGGTCCAGCATGCCGGGCGCAGTCACGTCGATCGCTTGGCGAGCGTGCATCTCGAGCAATCTTGCTATGTCCACCTTGCCGGACGTGAACCCGCCCTCCTCGAAACGACCGTTGCGTCGCGCTTCCGCCTCCACCGAGTTGACCGGTGGACCGTCGTACGACCGTCCGCCGGGGTGCACCACGTGATACGAGCACCCGCCGACTGCGCGTCCGGTTTGCATCTCCACCAGATCGAATCGCAAGGGACTCTGCACCTCGATCGTGGGGTGCAGCGCGCTCGGCGGTTGCCAGGCGCGATAGCGAACTCCGGCGACCTGGACGTCCTGTCGCTCGGTGCGCAACATCGGTACCGGCACCCCGTTGCAGGTCAACAGGTAGCGGCCCACATCGGCACCGGCAACGCGAACCTGGATGCGCTCGACCGAGGAGTCCACGTAGCGCGCCGTGCCCGACGACGTCGACTCCTCCCCGAGCGTGTTCCACGGCTCGATTGCACCGCGCAGTTCGATCTCGGCATCGCCGACGACGGTGGTACCGATGCGCGGGAAACGAAACTCGGTGAACGGGTCCAGCCAGCTGGTATCGAATTCGATGCCGTGCTCGCGGAGGTCCTCGGCGACCCGGCCGATATCACCGATCACGAAGTGCGGCAACATGTATCGACCGTGCAGGTTGGCACCGTGCCGAATCAGTGGTGCTTCGAGCGGGGTATCCCAGAATCGCGAGACCATCGAGCGCACGAGTAAGGACTGCACCATCGCCATCTGATGATGCGGCGGCATCTCGAATCCGCGAAGTTCGAGCAGACCGAGCCTGCCGCGGGTGGAGTCGGGGCTGTACAGCTTGTCGATGCAGAACTCGGCACGGTGCGTGTTCCCGGTGATGTCGGTGAGCAGGTGCCGCAGCGCCCGATCGACGACCCACGGCGATGCCGAACGGTCAGCACCGGTCAGACGCTTGATCTCGCTGAACGCAACCTCGAGCTCGTAGAGCGACTCCTCACGACCTTCGTCGGCTCGGGGGGCCTGCGAGGTGGTACCGATGAATCGACCCGAGAACAGGTACGACAGCGACGGGTGACGTTGCCAGTGTGTCAACAGAGACACCAGCAGGTCCGGTCGGCGCAGCACCGGCGAATCGGACGGTGTGACGCCACCCAGAGTGATGTGGTTGCCACCGCCGGTGCCGCGAGTGGTGCCGTCGTTGTCGAAACCCTCGGTACTCAACCGTGATTTACGCGCCTCGAGATACAAGCGCTCCATCAGCTCGTTCTGCTCCGCCCACGACGACGTCGGCTGAACGTTCACCTCGATGACCCCGGGATCCGGAGTGACCGTGAGGGTTTGGATACGGGGATCCGAAGGCGGGCCGTAACCCTCGAGGACGACCGGTGTCTCGATCGCGGATGCGGCGCGCTCCACCCGAGAGACCAGATCGACGAAGTCGTCCAATCGATCCATCGGCGGCATGAACACGTGCAGTACGCCGTCGCGTACCTCGGCGACCAGTGCGGTCACCGCAGTTCCACCCACTCCGGACGTCTCCCGCACCGCCTGCGCGTAGCGCGACTCGGCCGGGTCGACGGCCCGGGGTGGTTGCTGCGTCAGCTGCGGGGTCGGCAGATCGGGTTTCGGTGCGGTGGGATCGGCCGGGTTCTCGACCGGACCCCCGTCCCACGAGATCGCTCGTAGCGGCAGACGGAGCCCGGCGGGAGAATCCCCCTCCAACAACACGATTCGCCCACGTCGCAGCTTCCAGTCTGCGCTCTGCCAGCCAGTGCCGTCCTCGGTCCGCGAGATCGGCAGCACGAATGCCGCCGGTTCGTCGGTACTGGCGTCGAGCCGTTCGAGGAGAAGCCTTCTCGCAGCTGCGGAATCTGTCCCCGGTTCGAGATCGTCGGCGTCGGCCGGAGGATCCCCGTAGGGCTGACGCACCAGATCCAACAGCTTGACGAGCGGATCCTCGTAGGCCGGACGCGCTTGCGAGGCGGGCAGACCCAATCCGTCGACCAGTCGGTCGATCAGCTTCTGCGATACGGAATTGTCGACTGGATCAGGACGCAGATCGTGCGCCGACCACGGATCGGCTATGAGGTCCGAGTCGTGCCACAGTGCCTGGCCGTCGGTGCGCCAGAACAAACCCACCTGCCATCGTGGGAGAGGCTCACCGGGATACCATTTGCCCTGGCTGCGCTGGACCATGCCGTCGGGCGCGTAGATGGTTCGAAGTCGTTCTGCGAGAACGCTGGCCAGCGTGCGCTTGTGCGGACCGTCTGCGGTGGTGTTCCACTCGGGCGCTTCCTGGTTCTCGATGGCGACGAACGTCGGCTCACCACCGACGGTCAATCGAATGTCCTGATCGAGCATGCGCCGGTCGATCTTCTCGGCCGTGGCCTCGATCGCGTCCCACTGCTCGGCCGTGTATGGCAACGTTGTACGCGGATCCTCGTGAACACGCACCACAGTGTTCGAGAAGTCCAGTTCGGCTGTGCATTTGCTCGTCGCGCCGGAAATTGCGGCCGCGGTCGACGGATGCGGCGTGGCCGACAGTGGAATGTGCCCCTCGCCGGCGAACAGGCCCGAGGTGGGGTCCATTCCGACCCAACCGGCACCGGGGAGATACACCTCGGTCCAGGCGTGCAGGTCGGTGAAGTCCTCGACCGGCCCGGACGGACCGTCCAGCGATTTCACGTCCGAGGACAATTGGACGAGGTAACCCGAGACGAAACGCGCGGCCAGGCCCATCTGACGAAGGACCGACACCAGCAACCACGCGGAGTCGCGGCACGATCCCACGGCGGACGTCAACGTCAGGTCCGGGGTCTGCACTCCGGGCTCCATCCGCACGGAGTAGCCGACGTCCGCCATCACGGCCTGATTGGCCATGACGAGAAAGTCGATGGTGCGCAACGATTCTCCCCGCTCGACGACGGCGGCCTGCAGCTTTTCCACCCACGCGGACACGACCGGTCCGGGCCCGGAACCGGCCTTGTCCTCGTCCACCGGGCGAAGATAGGGCTCGAGATCGGGCAGATCGTGTTCCTCGTATGCGAAGCCGAAGTGCTCCGCCCATTCCTCGACGAAAAAATCCAACGGATTGATCGACGCCATGTCCGCAACGAGTCCGACCGTGATGGACAGATGGTCGGTTCGCTCGGGGAACACCACGCGGGCGAGAAAGTTGCCGAAGACGTCCTGCTGCCAGTTGACGAAATGCTCGGCCGGCTCGATCTTCAGCGAATACGCCTCGATGGGAGTGCGCGAATGCGGTGCCGGTCGCAGCCTGATCTCGTGCGGAAAGATCTTGACCGTGCGGTCGAATCGGTAACTGGTGCGATGTTCGAGTGCAACCTTGATGCCCACGGCGAGCCCCTCGTGATAGTCCCGGTATGGGTAGAAACAACAACCCTAGTGGGCCCCGGCCCGGTGCGCTCGGCAAGAATTCGAACCATCGACGATGCCCGACGGTATTCGGGCCCGCACGACCGTCCACGTGTCGAACGCCTTGACACGCCTCATCGGTCTACGGTTCGCTCAGCTTCGAAAATGCGGACGAATCGTCGACGTACCACGCCAGACATGAAGGGTGAACCGTGAGTGAAAACCCGCCCGACGGACCGCAATACGGTCGCGGACCCAACCCGGACCAGCCGGACCCGAACACGCCGCAGACACCGGGAAACGGGTACCCACCACCCGGCAACTACCCGCATCAGGGCAGCTACCCGCCACCGCCCGGCAACTACCCGCCCCAAGGCAACTACCCGCCTCAGGGCGGCTATCCTCCCCCTCCCGGAAACTACCCACCGCCGCCCGGAAACTACCCACCTCAGGGCGGCTATCCGCCTCCGGGCGGCTACCCACCCCCTCCCGGAAACTACCCACCGCCGCCCGGAAACTACGGGAACTACGGAAATCAGAACTACGGACAGACACCTCTCGGACCCAACCCCGGTCGACTCGACGTCGGTGCTGCACTGAGCTACGGCTTCGACAAGTTCAAGGCCAACACCGGACCGTGGCTCGGTATCACGGCCATCGTGTGGGCGGTCAGCGTCGCCGTGTTCATCGTCACGTTCGCATCGACCCTGACGGCCGCGGTCGCTGCTGCCGACCGAGGTGAAAGTACTGCCGTCGCGGCGACGTCGGGCGCATTCCTGGTGGTGACCACGATCGCGACATTCGTGTCCTACTTCGTGAATGCGGCATACGTACGGGGAGCGTTGGACGAAACGGGTGGGCCACAGAAGCCGACGTTCGGCAGGTTCTTCCAACTCACGAACGTTCCGCAGATTGCGGTACTGGCTGTGATCTGGACGGTGGCCAGCGTCGTGCTGAGCTTCGTTCCTTTCCTGGGCACCGTCCTGCTGGTCGTGATCGGTTTCCTCGCGAACTTCGCACTGACTTTCCTGATCGATCGAAACCAGTCGGCGATCGAGTCGATCAAGTCGTCTATCGACCTGACGGTCAAGAACTTCGGCCCGGTCCTGCTGCTGTTGCTGGCCCTCGCCGCCATCAACTTCATCGGCATTGTGCTGTGCGGCCTCGGTCTGCTCGTCACCCTTCCGGTCTCGGTGATCGCCACCAACTACGCCTACCGCGTACTCACCGGCGGGCCCCTGACTCCCGCGCGCTGATCTCGCACCACGACAGACGCGAATGTCCCCGTAACGCACTGCGTTACGGGGACATTCGTTCTTGCGGACCTCGAGTGGAGGCTAGGCCTCTGTCGGCGCTTCTTCCTTCTTCTCCGGCGTGAAGTCGACGCCCGATTCCTTGCGCTGCTGCGCGGTGATCGGTGCGGGCGCGTCGGTCAACGGGTCGATGCCGCCACCGGACTTGGGGAATGCGATGACCTCACGGATGGAATCGACTCCGGCAAGCAGCGCGGTGATGCGATCCCAACCGAACGCGATTCCGCCGTGCGGCGGCGCGCCGTAGCTGAAGGCATCGAGAAGGAAGCCGAACTTCTCCTGGGCCTCTTCCTTGCCGATCCCCATGATCGCAAACACTCGTTCCTGAATGTCCTTGCGATGGATACGAATACTGCCGCCGCCGATCTCGTTTCCGTTGCAAACGATGTCGTAGGCGTAGGCCAGAGCAGATCCCGGATCGGTGTCGAATGTGTCCATCGACTCCGGCTTCGGCGACGTGAACGCATGGTGCACGGCCGTCCACGCCCCGGACCCGACGGCGACGTCGCCACTGGCGGTGGCGTCGGACGTGGGCTCGAACAGCGGCGCGTCGACGACCCACACGAACGCCCACGCCTTGGGGTCGATCAGGTCGAGCTTGCGTGCGATCTCGCCGCGGACGGCGCCGAGCAGTCCGCGGGAGGCCTTGACCGGACCGGCGGAGAAGAAGATCGCGTCGCCGTTCTTCGCGCCGACGTGCGCAGCGAGGCCGTCCCGTTCGGCGTCGGTCAAGTTCTTCGCGACCGGGCCGCCGAGGGTGCCGTCCTCACCGACCAGCACGTAGGCCAGGCCCTTGTGTCCACGCTGCTTGGCGAATTCCTGCCAACGGTCGAGCTGCTTACGGGGCTGCGACGCACCGCCGGGCATGACGACCGCACCGACGTACGGAGCCTGAAAGACGCGGAACGTGGTGTCGGAGAAGAAATCCGTGCACTCGACCAGTTCGATGTCGAATCGAAGATCGGGCTTGTCGGAGCCGTACCGGCGCATGGCCTCGGCATAGGTGATCCGCGGGATGGGTGCCGTGAAGTGGTGCCCGACGAGCTTCCACAGCGACGCCAGAATTTCTTCGGCCAACAGGATGACGTCGTCCTGGGTGACGAAGCTCATCTCGACATCGAGCTGGGTGAACTCGGGCTGACGATCGGCACGGAAGTCTTCGTCTCGATAGCAGCGAGCGATCTGGTAGTACCGCTCGATACCGCCGACCATCAGCAGCTGCTTGAACAGCTGCGGGCTCTGCGGCAGTGCGTAGAAGCTACCCGGCTGCAGACGAGCGGGAACGAGGAAATCCCGTGCGCCCTCGGGGGTGGAACGCGTCAGCGTCGGGGTCTCGACCTCGACGAACTCGTGGTGCGCCAGAACCGATCGGGCGGCGGCGTTGACGTGCGAACGCAGTCGAATCGCATGGCCGGGGCCCTCACGGCGCAAGTCGAGGTAGCGGTATTTAAGGCGTGCTTCCTCACCGGGCTGATCGTCGAGCTGGAACGGCAACGGTGCGGCCTCGGACAGGACCTCGATCTCGGATGCCTCGACCTCGATGGCACCGGTGGGGATCTCGTAGTTCGCGTTGCCTTCGGGACGACCCTCGACCTTGCCGGTCACCTTCACCACGTACTCGGCGCGCAGTCGGTGGGCCTGCTCGAGCGCAGCACCCTCACGGAAGACGACCTGAGACACACCGGATGCGTCACGCAGATCGATGAAGATGACGCCACCGTGATCGCGTCGACGGGCCACCCATCCCGTCAACGTCACAGTTCGGTCGACGTGCTCGGGGCGTAATGAGCCGGCGAGATGGGTGCGCAGCACGGGTGTCCTTTCGAGAAAAATCCGCTGATCGTGTTCTTCGCTCACCGATCCTACGGAGCACATCGCCGCAGAAGGAAACGAGATCCCGTCCCGGCATGCGAAGCTAGGGCCGACAACGGCGGTATCGGTTCGCACGGAGTATGCGGGCTCGGCGGAGGGGAACTCCAGCATGACGTTCAGAGAAGGCTCGCAAATGGAGCCGGGCCGAGTTTCCGTCGGCGGTAGCGGAGGGGGCGGCGGACGAGGCAAGTTGGCCATCGGCGGCGGAGCGGGTGGACTGGTCATCATCGTCCTTGCACTGCTGTTCGGCGGCGATCCCGGCGCAATCCTGAACCAGATCAGCGGCGGCGACAGTTCCGCCGGGCAGAACGGCTCCGGGTCGTCGGGAACTCTCGAATGCACCGTCGCAGAGGCGAACAGCAGCGTCGACTGCCGTATCGGGTTCACGGCGTCGAGCTTGGACACCGTCTGGGAATCACAATTGCAGTCGCAGACCGGCGTCGCCTACGTCCAGCCGGACGTGCGGTTGTTCTCCGGCGCTACGAACACCGGGTGCGGTAACGCGACCAGCTCCGTCGGTCCGTTCTACTGCCCGGCCGATTCCACCGCCTATTTCGACACGAGCTTCTTTCAGGTCCTCGTCGATCAATTCGGCTCCAGCGGCGGCCCCCTGGCGCAGGAGTACGTCGTGGCGCACGAGATCGGCCACCACATCCAGAATCAGCTGGGCGACATAGGCCGCGCGCAGGCCGATCCGCAGGGACCTGAGTCCGGCGGCGTCAAGGTGGAGTTGCAAGCCGACTGCTACGCCGGAATCTGGGCGCACTACGCGGCCGAGACCGTCGACCCGAAGAGCGGCGTCCCATTTCTGGAACCGCTGACCGCCACCGATATCGACGATGCCCTGTCGGCAGCGTCGTCGGTGGGCGACGACCGGATTCAGCAGGCGTCCACCGGTCGCGTCAACCCAGAAGGCTGGACGCACGGCTCGTCGGCGCAGCGGCAGGCCTGGTTCACCGTGGGATACGAGACCGGACAAGTGGCGGCCTGCGACACGTTCTCGGCTCGCGACCTCGACAATCCCTGAACCGGTACTACTCAGAACAGCGTGAGTGCCGGCCCCGAGGCCACCAACCCGCGGGGTTCGGCAGGCTCGTTCGCGGGCAACGCGCGGGTCTGGTCGGCGGCGAAACCGTAGGTGTCGAGCAGCGGATCGATTCTCGCCTTCAGCCACTGCTTGTACTCCGGAGTCACGTACGCCCCGTGTCCGTAGAGCTGGCGGTATCTACGTACCAACGCCGGGTGCTCCTTCACCAGCCAGCTCATGTACCAGTCCTTGGTGCTCGATCGAAGATGCATCGGCAGCGCCGTGACGGTCGTCGCCCCGGCCTCGGCCAGTGCAGCGATCAGCCCGTCGAGTTGTCTGGCTCCGTCGGTGAGAAACGGAATGACCGGCGCCACCAGCACACCGCAGTCGAGTCCCGCATCCCGCACGGCGCGGATGAGGTCCAATCGTGCTCGCGGACTTGGCGTTCCGGGTTCGAGCTGCTTCTGCAGATCTGCATCGTGGATCGCCAAACTGATGCTCACGTGTACGTCGACCTTCTGTGCAGCCAGTGTCAGCAGCGGCAGATCCCGTCGCAACAGCGTTCCCTTGGTCAGGATCGAGAACGGCGTACCCGACTCGGTCAACGCCCGAATGATGCCGGGCATCAACCGATATCGCCCCTCGGCGCGCTGGTAGGGATCGGTGTTGGTCCCGAGCGCCACCGGCTCCCGCTTCCAGGATCGACGTGCGAGCTCTTTGCGGAGGACTGCCGCAACGTTCGTCTTGACGACGATCTGCGAGTCGAAATCGTTGCCGGAATCGAGGTCCAGGTATTCGTGTGTCGGCCTCGCGAAGCAGTACCGGCACGCATGCGAGCATCCACGCATCGGATTGACGGTCCACGAGAACGGCACCTGCGATTCGCCCGGAACCTCGTTCAGGGCACTCTTGCACAGCACCTCGTGGAAGGTGATGCCCTCGAACTCCGGGGTCTGCACGCTGCGGACGAGCCCGGACCGTTCCAGCCCCGGTAGCGCGCCCTCGTCTGCGGCATCGAGAGTCTGACCGGCCCATCGCATGCACACAGTCGAACATTTGTTCTATGCCGTGTCAAGGTCGGCATCGCTCCCCCGCATCCCCCGGTCGGGTCCGGCAGCCGACAAGCGATAGCGTAGGGCCCGAAGTCGATCCTAGGAGTGCACCGCACGTGACCGCCCCGAACACACCGACCCTGGAACCCATTCTGCGCCTGGGCCTCACCCTGGGGCCGGCCATCGAGATCGGTTCGGTGCCCGAAGGCGACCGAATAGTCACCACCGTCCTCGGCGGGGCCGCACCCGGCCCCGACATCGAGGGCACTCTGGCCGCTCGATCGACCGTCGTCAGCGTTACCCGGCCCGACGGGTGCACCGAGTTCAGCAGCGATCTCGTCCTCGAATTGGCAACCGGCGGTTACCTTTCGCTCGACTACCGAGGAGTCCAGTTCGGACCGGCCGAGGTCATCGACGCATTGAACGATCCCGACCGTGAGGTCGACCCGTCGACCTACTACTTCCGCGGCACGTTGCGAGTGTCGACCGCTGTTCCGAAGTTCACGTACCTCAACCGGGCCCTCGTCGTCACCTCCGGCTCACGATCGGCCGAGGCCGTGGTGCTCGACGCCTTCCTGGTGACCTGACAGCCGTCCGCTCATCCGAGCAGCTGCGCGACCTCACGGTCGGTCAACGTCGCATGCGGAGTGCGACCCTTGCTGCGAACCAGTTCGATCGCTCGGTAGAGGGGCCGTTCGTCCAGCCCGGCGTCGCGCGCCTCGGCCCGCAGCTGGTCCACGAGCACCGACGCGATGGCCGCCGCGGGAACAAGTTCGGTGGTCCACAGCGAATCGGCGAGCGTGCGCAACGCAAGAATCGGCAGTTCGCGGCCGCCGCCCCTGGTGTAGAGCGCCAACGGCAGAACGATACGAGTACGACCGTCGTAGAGCCGCAGCGAGATCTGGTCGATTCCGGCCGTGCGGATGGTCATTTCCGCCGTCACCACCTCCGGCATGTTCAGCCGTCGGGTACGCAGTCCCCGAGCGCACAGCCGTGGCCCGTCGAGCCACACCCGGCGGCGCAATCCCAGCCAACCCGACAGCGCCGCCGGACCACCGACGATCACTCCGACGAGGACTGCCACCCACACGGGGACGACGAGCGCCAGAACGACGCCCAGCACGACTCCGACCAGTAGCGAACCGACCACGATCTTGCGCAACCGCGGCGCGAGGAACTCCGCCGAGACCAGATCGAGGGCTACCGGACCCGCCGAGGGCCGAGGGTCATCGGCCAAGGTGCACTCCGAGGACGTCGACCACGTCGGCCAACGCGACCGTCTCCTGCTCGCCGTTCGAAAGGTCTTTCATCACGATGGATTCGGCCGACAGCTCTTGATCGCCCAGCACGAGCGCGTATCGGGCTCCCGAACGATCGGCCGCTTTCATCGCTCCCTTCATGCCGCGATTTCCGTACGCCATGTCCACGGCAATTCCGCGTTCACGCAACTGCGCCGAGATGTCGACGATCGCAAGTTTGGCCGCGGCACCCATCGGGATGCCGAACACCTGACACCGCGACGTCGTGCCTGCGGTCTTGCCCTCGGCGGCCAACGCGAGGACGGTGCGGTCGACACCGAGCCCGAATCCGATACCGGACAGCGCCTGCCCGCCCAACTGCTCCATCAGGCCGTCGTAGCGGCCGCCGCCGCC
The DNA here is from genome assembly GCF_000482405.1 of Rhodococcus sp. JG-3. Lineage (NCBI taxonomy): Bacteria > Bacillati > Actinomycetota > Actinomycetes > Mycobacteriales > Nocardiaceae > Rhodococcus > Rhodococcus sp. JG-3. The sequence goes on along the minus strand of NZ_KI519398.1, from coordinate 3,186,502 downwards.
GATGCCCGATTGGGCCCCGAGGCCGTCGTGCACGAACTCGAACGTCGTCTTCGTGTAGTAGTCGAGTCCACGAACCATGCGCGGGTTGACCAGGTAAGGAACATTCATCACATCGAGGTAGGCCAGCACCTCGTCGAAGTGCTGCTTCGCAGAATCGGAGAGATGGTCGAGCATCAACGGCGCGTCGGCAGTCATCTCGCGAACCTCCGGCCGCTTGTCGTCGAGAACCCGCAGCGGGTTGATCTCGGCGCGTCGACGCGTGTCCTCGTCCAACGGAAGCGCAAAGAGGAACTGCTGCAGCAACTCTCGATACTGCGGGCGGCAGGTGTCGTCACCGAGCGAGGTGATCTCGAGCCTGAAGCCGGTGAGACCGAGGGCGCGGAACCCCGCGTCGGCCACGGCGATGACCTCGGCGTCCAGCGCCGGGTCGTCGACGCCGATCGCCTCGACACCGACCTGCTGCAGTTGGCGGTAGCGGCCGGCCTGCGGGCGCTCGTACCGGAAGAACGGTCCGGCGTAGGCCAACTTGACCGGCAGCGCCCCGCGGTCCAAGCCGTGCTCGATCACAGCGCGCATGACCCCGGCGGTTCCCTCGGGACGCAATGTCACCGATCGGTCGCCGCGATCGGAGAAGGTGTACATCTCCTTGCTGACCACGTCGGTCGATTCGCCGACTCCCCGGGCGAACAACCCGGTGTCCTCGAAAATCGGGAGTTCGATATGGCCGTACCCGGCGGCGCGGGCGGCACCGAGGAGGCCCTCCCGGACAGCGACGAATTCGGCCGAATTCGGGGGGAAGTAATCGGGAATGCCCTTGGGCGCGGAAAAGGTGGTCGGCTTGCTCACGGTCACAGCTTTCCTTGCTCGGGGTCGCCGAGTCCAACGAGGAACGGATTGGACCCGCGCTCCTGACCGATGGAACTCTGTCCGCCGTGTCCGGGGAGCACGACGGTCTCGTCGCGCAGCGGCAGCAACCGCGACGCGATGGACCGTAGAAGTTGATCGTGGTCGCCGCCGGGCAGATCTGTCCGGCCGATCGACCCGGCGAACAAGGTGTCGCCGGTCAGCGCCAACGGAACCGTCCCGTCGGGACCGTTGGCCTCGGTGAGGAACACCACCGAGCCCTGCGTGTGCCCTGGAGTGTGCACGACCGTGAAGTCGATTCCCGCGAGGCTCAGACGTTGCTCGTGCGCCAACTCGATCACCTCGTCCGGCTCGTGGAACTCGAGGTCGCCGAGCACGGCAGCGAGCGTCGGACCGGTCCCTTTGATCGGGTCCGCCAACATGTATCGATCCTCGGGCGCGATGTATGCGGGGATTCCGTACTTCGAGCAAATCGGCTCCACGGACCACGTGTGGTCCAGATGACCGTGGGTCAGCAGCACCGCCGTCGGGGTCAGCGAGGATCGCGTCAGGAAGTCGACCAACGGATCGGCGGCATCCTGGCCGGGATCGACCACGACGCACTCGGAGGCGTCGTCCTGAGCGAGGATGTAGCAGTTCGTCTGAAACATTCCTGCGGGGAATCCGGTGACGAGCAAGACAATCGCTCCTAAGAGGCAGAGGCCGAAGTACCGAGCCAGCTTAGTGGGGAGGTTCTCGTCGGGTCCCCCCAGCATGCTCTCAGGCAATGATGGCAAACTCGCGTTGGCCGATTGTCGGCCGGCTACCACACGACCCACCCGCTCAGCGAGCAGGCGTGGTCGAACCAGGACAAGCGGGAGGACACGAATTGCCCAGCAACGAGCAACGGCGCGAGGCTGCCAAGCGAAAGCTCGAACGCCAACTCGTACGACGCGCAGAGCGAGCACGACGTCGGAAGCAGTTGACGATCGCCGGCTCCATCCTCGGTGTGGTTGCGGTCGTGGCCGTTGTCTCGGTCGTCTTCGTGGTGACCCGCGGTGACGACGACGCGAGCACGGCGCAGGACTCGACCACGTCTGCACCGGCCGATTCGATCATCGCTGCGGGCCGTACGGAACCGCTGCCCGAGACGGTGAACTGTTCGTACCCTGCCGCCGCACAGCCGGCCGCCAAGCCCAACACCCCTCCCCGCACCGAGAACATCCCCACCAGCGACGAACCCTTGAGCTACAGCATGGCCACCACCGCCGGCAACATCGGCCTGACACTGAACAACCCCGAATCCCCGTGCACGGTGAACAGTTTCGTGTCCCTGGCCAATCAGGGCTACTTCGACGGCACCACCTGCCACCGCCTGACGACGGGTGCCGGCCTGCAGGTGCTGCAGTGCGGCGATCCCACCGGCTCCGGTAGTGGCGGGCCGGGCTACCAGTTCGCCGACGAGTTCCCCACCGACACGTACGCCGAGGGCGATCCTGCCGCGCAGACTCCTGTCCTGTACCCCCGCGGAACCCTGGCGATGGCCAACGCCGGCCCGGGAACCAACGGCAGCCAGTTCTTCCTCGTCTACGGCGATTCGCAACTCCCACCCGCCTACACCGCCTTCGGCACGATCGACGAGACCGGTCTCGCCACCTTGGATGCCATCGCGGCCAAGGGTGCGCAGGGCGGTGCCTCCGACGGCGCACCGGCCGAGCCGGTGGACATCACCTCGATGCAGAGCGACCTGTGACACGCGTACCCGGTCTGGTGATCGCAGCCTCCGCTGCGGTACTTCTTCTCGCCGGCTGCTCCGGATCGACGGAGACCGCTGCCGCGCCCGCTCCGGCCGGTTCGACGACCGCTGCCTCGACGTCGGCCGCGACGACCACCCCGCGGCCGCCGCTGAATCTGTCGCGGTTCGGTGCGCTGCCGCCCGTTCCGCAGCCGACCACCGATACGGTCTCGTGTGCGTACCCGGCGGAGTCTCCGGCCGCCAAGGAGGTTGCTCCGCCTCCGACCGAGAACATCGACGTCTTCGGAACGGTCGACGTGACGCTGTCGACGACCCAGGGCGACATCGGAATGACGCTCGACCGTACCGAGGCCCCGTGCGCCGTCAACAGTGTGGTCAGCCTGGCTCAGCAGGGCTACTTCGACGGCGCACCGTGTCACCGGTTGACCACATCCCCCGGCCTCGAAGTGTTGCAATGCGGCGACCCGTCGGGATCGGGTCGTGGCGGCCCCGGCTACAGCTTCGCCAACGAATACCCCACAACGGCGTTCGCCGACGATCCCGCGCAGGCCCAGAACCCGGTCGTCTACCCCCGTGGCACCCTGGCCATGGCCAACGCAGGCCCTGACACCAACGGCAGCCAGTTCTTCCTGGTGTACGCCGACTCTGTGCTGCCGCCGCAGTACACGGTGTTCGGCACCATCTCCGAAGCCGGCCTGCAGACCCTCGACGCCATTGCGGCCGGTGGAGTCAGCGGCGGTGCAGAGGACGGAGCACCGGCGAATCCGGTGGTCATCACCTCGGCAACCTGAGGTACCGCACGACGACGACAGGGTGAGCAGAAATGTCTGCTCACCCTGTCGTCGTATCGGGTCGGAATTCGGTCAGGCCGCCGAGGTGAGCCGGTACACGTCGTACACGCCCTCCACGTTGCGCACGACGTTGAGCACGTGCCCCAGATGCTTGGGGTCACCCATCTCGAACGTGAACTTGCTGATCGCCACCCGATCGCCCGACGTCGCGACGGATGCCGAGAGGATGTTGACCTTCTCGTCGGCCAGAGCCTTCGTGACGTCCGAGAGCAACCGATGCCGGTCCAGGGCCTCGATCTGAATGGCCACGAGGAACACCGAGGAGGCCGACGGTGCCCATTGCACCTCGATGAAGCGCTCGGACTGCTCCTCGAGCGACCGCGCATTGGTGCAGTCGGTGCGGTGGACACTGACCGACCCGCCGCGGGTGACGAACCCCAGTATCTCGTCCCCGGGTACAGGGGTGCAGCACTTGGCGAGTTTTGCCACGACACCCTCGGCACCGGTGACCAGTACCCCGGCGTCTCCGACCTGACGCGGTCTGGTCGGAATGGTCGACGGCGTAGAGCGCTCCGCGAGTTCTTCCTCGACGTCACCGACACCACCGAGATGAGCGACCAGCCTCTGCACGACGTGGCGAGCAGAAACGTGGTTCTCACCGACCGCGGTGTACAACGCTGACACGTCCACGTACCGCAGTTCGTGGGAGATGGCCGACATGGACTCGGCATTCATCAAGCGCTGCAACGGAAGTCCGCCGCGACGGACCTCTTTCGCGATGGCGTCCTTACCGGCTTCGAGGGCCTCTTCGCGACGTTCCTTGGCGAACCACTGCCGGATCTTGGTCTTCGCACGCGGTGACGCGACGAAGCCCTGCCAATCTCGACTCGGCCCGGCCGTGACGGCCTTGGACGTGAAGACCTCGACCACCTCGCCGTTGTCGAGGGTTCGTTCGAGTGCCACCAGGCGACCGTTGACCCGGGCTCCGATACAGCGGTGACCCACTTCGGTGTGCACCGCATAGGCGAAGTCGACCGGACACGATCCGGCGGGAAGCGTGACTACATCGCCCTTCGGGGTGAAGACGAAGATTTCCTTGACCGCCAGGTCGTAGCGCAGCGATTCGAGGAACTCGCCCGGGTCGGCCGCTTCACGCTGCCAGTCGAGCAACTGGCGCATCCACGCCATGTCGTCGACCTCGGCGTTGTCCTGCGAGTGCTTGCCCTTGGTCTCCTTGTATCGCCAGTGAGCAGCGATACCGAACTCCGCGGTGCGGTGCATGTCCCTGGTGCGAATCTGCACTTCGAGTGGCTTGCCCTCGGGCCCGATCACCGTGGTGTGCAGCGACTGGTAGACGCCGTACCGTGGCTGCGCGATGTAGTCCTTGAAGCGGCCCGCCATCGGCTGCCACAGCGAGTGCACGACGCCGACCGCGGCATAGCAGTCGCGGATCTCGTCGCACAGAATGCGCACTCCCACGAGGTCGTGGATGTCGTCGAAGTCCCGGCCCTTGACGATCATCTTCTGGTAGATCGACCAGTAGTGCTTGGGACGTCCCTCGACGACGGCGCTGATTCTCGATGCCGCCAGTGTGGCGTTGATCTCGGCCCGTACCTTCTCGAGGTACGTGTCGCGGGACGGTGCCCGATCTGCGACCAACCGAACGATCTCGTCGTACTTCTTGGGATGGAGAATGGCGAAGGCCAGGTCTTCGAGCTCCCATTTGACGGTGGCCATACCCAGCCGATGAGCAAGCGGCGCAATGACTTCCAGTGTTTCCTTGGCCTTGCGGGCCTGCTTCTCCGGGGGCAGGAATCGCATCGTGCGCATGTTGTGCAGTCGATCGGCGACCTTGATGACCAACACCCGCGGGTCCCGCGCCATCGCGATGATCATCTTTCGGATGGTCTCGCCCTCGGCGGCCGTCCCCAGTACGACCTTGTCCAGCTTGGTGACCCCGTCGACAAGATGGGACACCTCGTCACCGAACTCCTCGGTCAACTTGGCCAACGAGTAGCCGGTGTCCTCCACCGTGTCGTGCAGCAGGGCCGCAACCAGCGTGGTGGTGTCCATACCCAGTTCGGCGAGGATGTTCGCCACGGCAAGTGGATGGGTGATGTACGGGTCGCCGGACTTGCGCATCTGTGTGGAATGCAGCTCGTCCGCGACGTCGTAGGCCCGCTGCAGCAGCGTCAGATCGGCCTTGGGATACAGCTCGCGATGCAGACTGACCAGAGGTTCGAGGACGGGCTTGACCGCCGCGCTGCGTCCGGCCGTGATGCGACGAGCGAGCCGCGCCCGAACTCGACGGGAGGCCGAGGTGGGCACGGGTGCCGAATTGCGTGCACCCGACGGCGCCTGGTCGTCGGCCTGCGCCGAATCACTCGACACCGGCTCGCGCACGCCCGGTCTGTCCACCACCGGATCGTTGACCACTGCGGTATCGACGACCGCGCTCGTATCGCCGGACGCGACCGAATCCGCACCGGTTCCCGGCCGATCGGCGACTGCGGGCCGCTCGGGCAAGGGCTGATCGATGTAACGGGTCACTCTCATCACCTCCTGCCACACATTCGCGCCGACGCCAGGACAGATCCGGTCGACGCTGTATCAGTCGACTTTAGTCCTCAGACTCGAACCAGGCAGGCGAGCGGGTAGTCACTGCACTTGCTGCGGCCGTCGAGCGCCTCGATTTCCAACACCACGGTCGCCCCGACCACCACCGCGCCCTGCTCGGCCAACAACCGAGCTGTCGCATCGACGGTACCGCCGGTGGCGAGGACATCGTCGACCACGAGCACCCGTCGACCGGCCAGCTCGATGGAGGTCGGAATCTGCAGTTCCGCGGTTCCGTATTCGAGATCGTAGGTTCGCGAGTGCACGGGCGGCGGCAGTTTGCCCGCCTTGCGTACAGCGAGCACCCCGCAACCGAGCTCGAGTCCCACGCCCGCTCCCAGCAGAAACCCTCGGGCATCGATGCCCGCCACCAGATCGACGTTCTCGAAACCCTCCGCCAATGCCGTGACGACGCTGCGCAACGCGGGCCCCTCCGCGAACACCGGGGTCAGGTCGCCGAACCGCACCCCGTCCACGGGAAAATCGTCCACCCACCGCGTCAGCCGATGCACGGCCGACACGGCATCACCGCGCACCCCGCCGTCCTGAGTCACTGTCGCATCGCTCATTTCAGAAGTACCCACCGATCCATGTTCCAGCCGGCACCGGCCGCCGTGGGGTTGGCCACGACGTCCTGCATACCGTCGCTCACGACGGTGGTGCGCGGCTCGCTGTACAGCGGAAGCGACGGCATGTCGTTCCACAGAATGTTCTCGCCCTCGGTCGCCAACGCCAGCACGCGCTCGGGATCGTCGGTCACCGCCAGCTGGTCGACGATCGAGTCGATCCGCCCGTTGCTGTACCCGCCCACGTTGAGGCCGATACCGGTTCGCAACGAGTACCGTGCGACGACGGACGACGCCGAGCCGGTCGGCCCTGGCAGCGACCCCGCGCCGCCGAGAACGGCGTCCACTGTTCCGGCACGAAGCGCGGACGGCGTGAACTCCGGTGAGCTCGCGTCCTCGACGGTGATCCCCGCCGCCGCACAATCGCTCGCCATTCGGCTGACCAGCTGAGCGCGGCGCGCGTCCGGTGCCAGGTAGCCGACGCGCACGGTCAGCGCACTGTTACCCGACGCGGCCAGTTCCCTGCCCGCGCGGTCCAGGTCCGACCGCTGGTACCGGTCGCCGACCGTCGCGGCAACCGAGGGGTACACCAGTGTGTCCGGTTGCATCAGCCGAGAATCGACGACGCTGGAGCCGGGCCCGGCCGGCGGTGCCTCGAAGCCAGGGTGCCCGAGTGTGTCGAACAGGTCCGTTCGCGGGATGCATGCGGCCACGGCCCGGCGAGCACTCGCCTCCGCCAGCGCGCCCTGGGTCGCGAACGTCAGCTGCTCGACGCCTCGCGACGGTTCCGTGACGGTCTCGAACCCCTCTGTCGAACCCAGATCGATCGCGCCCGCACCCTGGTCGATCACGTCCAGAGATCCGTCGGCAATCTTCGCCGGGACGTCGGTGCCCTTGGGCCAGATCACGACTCTCTGTGTCTCGGGCGGAATGCCCCACCAGGCGTCGTTCGCGACCAGAACCAACCCGTCCTCGGCGGTGTACGAGTCGACGCGGTACGGACCGGCCGACGGCAAAAGAGACGTGTCGACAGAACCGGGCGTCAACGTCCACCCGGTGTTCCAGAAATCGGCGATCCGAGAGAGGACACCGTCATCGCCGGCCACTATGGGATCGACGACGTTCGGTACCCCGGCCGCGCGCGCAGCCACGTGTGCGGGCAACAGATCGGTGGCGCCGAACAGAGCTCGCCAGTTCTGGTAGCTGCGGCCCGGGGCGAAGACGACGGTGGCGTCCTTGGACCCGGGGACGCAGTCGATGCTCGCGATGTCGGAGTATCCCGCCGTCGACGCCGCGTCGAACAGGGGACGGTCGGTGGCGAACCGGCCGCTGTTGGCGGCCCACGCCAGCACCAGGTCATCGCACGCCATCGGTGCGCCGTCGGAGTATTTGGCCGCAGGCGCGATCGTGTACTGCAGCGTCAAAACGTCCCCTGGCACGACCGCGACGGTACCGATGTCGTTGTCCGACAGCGCATCACCGTCCGGTCCCAGATAGCTGAACCCGACCTGGACTCGTGTGAACGCCTGACGCGCTCCCGACGCGGCCCCGTCGACGGTCCTGGCGTTGTAGTTGTTCACCACGTTGTCGAACGAGTACCCGATGGAAGGCACCTTGTCCTCCGAGGCCGAACATGCGGTTAGCGACGCTGCGGCCAGACCCGCTGCCAGCAGTGCCGCGCTCCACCTACGTTCCACGTACACTCTCCATCTCTACGATCTCGCTATCGGCGCTTCTTGTTCCGCTTCCCAGTGGGGCGATTGCCGGGCTGCGGTGCCGACGCCTTGCTGACATCCACGCCGACGGCCACCGGTTCGGGTGCGAGACCGGCGGCGCGCGCCGCCGCGTCGGCACGCTTGGAGTGGACCTTGCGAGTGTGGACCGCGACCGGGCCCCACTTCTCCTTGAGGGTCACCAACAGCGGCGTGGCGAAGAAGATGGACGAGTAGGCACCGACGATCATGCCGACGAGCTGCACGAGAGCGAGATCCTTGAGCGTTCCCACGCCCAGCAGCCAGACCGCGACGATCATCAACGCGATGACCGGCAGAACACCGATCACGGTCGTGTTGATCGATCGCATCAGAGTCTGATTCACGGCGAGGTTGGCCTGCTCCGCGTACGTCTTGCGATGCAGGTTCAAGATGCCTCGGGTGTTCTCCTCCACCTTGTCGAACACCACGACGGAGTCGTACAGCGAGAAGCCCAGAATGGTCAGCAGGCCGATCACCGTGGCCGGGGTCACCTCGAAGCCGACGAGTGAATAGACGCCCGCGGTGACGACGAGGTCGAAGCCCAGTGCGGCCAGGGCCGCCAGCGCCATGTCTCGTTCGTATCGGATGGCGATGTAGATGCTGACGATCACCAGGAACACCGCGAGGGCTATCAGAGCCTTCTGGGTGATCTGACTCCCCCATGTCTCACTCACGTCGGAGACGCTGATGGCATTGGGCGTTGCGGTGCCCGAGTTGTCCTGTGGCTGGAAGGACTGGAACAGCGCCTGTCGAAGAGTGTCGACTTCGGCTGGATCGAGCGCCTCGGAACGGATCTGCACCGTGGCCGCGGCACCCGAGCCGACCGTCTGGACCGACACCGGGGGCATGCCCAACGAGTCGTTGTAGACGGTTTCGACCTGCTCGGTGGAGATGTTGTCCGCGGCGGGCAATGCGATGCGGGTGCCGCCCTCGAAGTCGATACCGAGCGTGAACCCACGCACCAGAAAGCTGAGCAGGCAGATCAGCACGATGACGCCGGTCAGCACGTAGTAGAACCTGCGGCGTCCGACGATCTCGAATGCACCGGTGCCGGTGTAGAGACGAGATAACCAACTGTGCCTGGGCTGCGTGGACTGGTCGACGCTCGAATCGTCGAGAGGCGATGGGGTCGAGGTGGCCGTATCGGACATGTCATGCCTCCTTCGACGGCGACGCGGCGCCGGTCTTGACGGCGACTGCCTTGTTGGCGGCGCGCTTTCGTTCGAGCGCGATCTGCTGGACCGCGCCGAGACCGTTGACGGACGGCTTGGACCAGAATTTCGACTTCGACGCCAGATTCACCAGCGGCCACGTCACCAGCACCACGACGATGACGTCGAGGATGGTCGTCAGTCCCAGCGTGAACGCGAAGCCGCGCACCTGACCCACTGCCAGTACGTACAGAACGGCAGCGGCGATGAAGCTGACCGCGTTGCCGGACAGGATGGTCTTGCGTGCGCGGGCCCAACCGCGGGGCACTGCTGATCGGAAGCTGCGGCCCTCGCGAATCTCGTCCTTGATGCGTTCGAAGAACACCACGAAAGAGTCCGCGGTCATGCCGATACCGATGATCAGGCCGGCGATGCCGGCGAGGTCGAGGGTGAAGCTGATCCACCTGCCGAGCAGGATCAGGATGCCGTAGACGACGAGCCCGGCCAGCGCCAACGACAGAGCCGTGAGCAGGCCGAGGGCTCGGTAGTACAGCAGGCAGTAGACCAGCACGAGGGCCAAGCCGATGGCACCGGCGATCAGGCCTGCTTCGAGTGACGCCAATCCCAGTGTGGCCGAGACCGTTTCGGCCTCGGAGGACACGAACGACAGCGGCAGCGAACCGTACTTGAGCGTGTTGGCCAGTTCGGAAGCGCTCTGCGCGTTGAAGTTGCCGGTGATCGACGTGGCACTACCGGCGGGAGTGGCACCCTGAATGACCGGCGCGCTGATCACCTTCGAGTCCAGTACGAATGCGGCCTGCTTCTGCAGGTTCGCAGCCGTGAACTGCGCCCAGGTGTTCGACCCCTCGGAATCGAACGTCAGGCTCACCTGGAACTGAGCCTGCTGGTTGTCGAATCCGGACGTCGCGTCGGCGATCTGCTGACCGTCGATGATCGTGGGACCGAGAAGGTAGACAGCTGTTCCGTCGGTGGAGCAGGCCACGAGCGGGAGTGCAGGATCGTCGTTGCCGGCGAGCGGGTCCGCGGCGTTGCAATCGAGCGACTGCATGGCGAGCTGCTGTATCTGCTGATCCTCGCTCTGACGAAGCGCCTTCGCGTCGGCGATCTCCTGGGCTGCGCGATCGGCGTCGGACAGCGACGCGTTTCCGGCGGGATCACTCGTGGTCGGGGCGTCCGTCGCGGGTGCGTCCGAGGCCGGAGCACCGGTTGTCGGAGCGGGGGTCGGGTCGACCGTCGTCGGATCCTGCGCCGGAAACACCCGACTCTGCGGAGCAGCTGGAGCAGCAGGATCGACGGCTGTCGCCGGATCCGCCGGCGCAGCCGGGTCCGTCGGAGTCTGCGGAGAACCCGGCGTCGCCTGGCCTGCGGATGGTGCAACCGACCCCACCACCGGACGAATGAACAGTCGAGCGGTCTGCCCCAGAGTTCTCGCCTGAGAGCTGTCGTCACCGGGCACCGTGATGACGAGATTGTCGCCGTCGATGACCACCTCGGAACCGGACACGCCGAGACCGTTGACGCGGGTCTCGATGATCTGCTGCGCCTGCTTGAGGCTGTCCTGCGACGGCGCATTTCCGTCGGGCGTGCGTGCAGTCAGCGTCACTCGCGTGCCGCCCTGCAGGTCGATTCCCAACTTCGGCGAGGGGTCTTTGTCTCCGGTGAAGAAGACCAGGGCATACACCGCCGCCATCAGCACCGCGAAGACGGCGAGATAGCGGGCGGGATGCACCGATCCGCTGGAAGGTGCCACGGTGTGTGATTCTCCTCTGGGCGGTGGAAAAGTGTTTGTTCCTGTTGGCTCGTGCCTCGTTGTGTCAGCGGCGGGCGGTGCGATTGTGCACCACGACGCTCACCGCAGACGAAACCGCTGCCGGATTGTGTCTCCGACAGCGGTTCGGATCTTCGCTACGTCACTCTTTTTCGAGGCGCTTCGTCGTCTGCTCGACGGTTTCGTCGGCGGGGTTCCCGACGTCCTTGTGCAGCGACGGAGCTGCCGGCTCGGTGGGGCCGACCGCAGCGGTGCCGGCGCCGGGCACCGAATCGAACGTGTTCTCGTCCGACTCGCCGTCGTCGAACTCGGTGTCGTCGGGCAGAACCTCACGCACGACGGCGCGTGACCACGTGGTGATGACGCCGTCGGCGATCTCGAGGTCGATCGTGTCGTCCTCGACGAGGACCACTCGTGCATACAGGCCTGCAGTGGTGACGACCTCGTCGCCGACCTTCAGCGAGTCCTGCATTTCCGTGGTCTTGGCCAGCACCTTCTTCTGTCGGCGCGCGTTGAGAAACAGCGGTACCAGAAGGGCCACAATCAGCAGCGGAAACAGCAAATCCATCGGAAGGTCAGTCCTCGAAGTTCGGTTCGATAATCGTCATTGTCTCGTGCGAGAACATCGCTGGTGCGGGCCTCGCAGCTACCCAGTGTGCCATCACCTGTGGCCCGCTCGGTCCGTTCGTCTCGTGTTGCGGCCGTTTCACTCGAATAATCCCTGCTGGACCTCGGCCGATCGCACCGAAATTCCCCCGACCGCGAGGTCCGGTGGCGGGGTGAGACCGAGGTGGTGCCAGGCGGCGGCGGTGGCGACGCGACCGCGCGGCGTGCGGGCGATCATCCCGGCCCGCACCAGGAACGGCTCGCACACTTCCTCGACCGTCGAGGGCTCCTCGCCGACGGCGACAGCGAGAGTGGACACTCCCACCGGTCCCCCGCCGAAACTTCGGATCAGCGCGCTGAGGACTGCACGGTCGAGGCGATCCAGTCCGAGCTTGTCCACGTCGTAGACCACCAGCGCGGCCTTGGCGGTGTCCTGGGTGACGGTGCCGTCGCCGCGCACGTCGGCGTAGTCGCGAACTCGGCGCAGCAGTCGGTTCGCGATTCGGGGTGTGCCACGCGAGCGTCCTGCGATCTCGGCGCAGCCGTCACGGTCGATGGGGACACCCAGAATCCCGGCGGATCGCATCAGAATTCGTTCGAGTTCACTCGGCTCGTAGAAATCCATGTGCGCCACGAACCCGAAGCGGTCGCGCAGCGGTCCGGTGAGCGCGCCGGACCGGGTGGTCGCACCGACGAGAGTGAACGGGGCGACCTCCAAGGGAATGGATGTCGCCCCCGGCCCCTTGCCGACGATCACGTCGACACGGAAGTCCTCCATGGCCAGATACAACATTTCCTCGGCCGGCCGGGCGATCCGATGAATCTCGTCGATGAACAGCACGTCCCCTTCGACGAGGTTGCTGAGCATCGCGGCCAGATCGCCCGCACGCTCGAGGGCGGGCCCGGAGGTCAACCGCAGTGACGTGCCGAGTTCCGCGGCGATGATCATCGCCATGCTGGTCTTTCCCAGGCCGGGCGGACCCGACATCAGGATGTGATCGGGGGTGCCGCCGCGCATCTTCGCCCCCGAGAGCACCAGCTGCAGTTGCTCACGCACCCGAGGCTGACCGATGAAATCGGTGAGGTTCTTCGGACGCAGACTGGTCTCGATGTCGAGGTCGTCGGACATGGCCTCCGCACCGACCTGGGATTCCCCGAACTCGTCGTCCTCGGTCACGCCGACCTACCTGGACTTACCGAGGTACGCCAACGCGGCCCGCAGTGCGGTGGACGTCGTGGCCTCGGGCTGCTGTGCGAGTACCGCGTCGGTGGCCTCCTCGGCCTGCTTCGCCGGAAATCCGAGACCGATCAGGGCTTCGACGATCTGATCGCGCATCGAGTTGCCGGCCCCGGAACCGGGCACCGCGGAACTGCCGGCGCGGCCGACAACGGCGTCGACCTTGTCTCGCAGCTCGACCACCATCCTCTCGGCCCCGCGCTTGCCGATACCGGGAACTCTGGTGAGGGCCCCGATGTCGCTGTCCGCCAAAGCTGTTCGCAGGGAGTCGGGTTCGTGTACCGCAAGTGTGGCCATCGCAATTCGTGGCCCGACTCCGGAAACCGTGAGCAGCAGCTCGAACAGCTCACGTGATTCCTTGTCGGGAAACCCGTACAGCGTTTGCGAGTCCTCGCGAACGATCATGGTGGTGAGCAGAGTGGACTCGCTCCCCCGATGCAGCGTCGCCAACGTCGCCGGTGTGGCATTGACGCGATATCCGACACCAGCCGCCTCGAGTACTGCGTGATCGAGAGCGATGTCGATCACCGACCCGCGAATGGATGCGATCACCGTGCGCCCGCCTCCTTCTTGGCCAGTTTCTCGATTTTGCGCGCCACGGCGGCGCGAGCTTTGCGTTCCTCGGCCAGACGCGCGTCGTACTTGCGCTTCTGTTCGGCGGCCATCGCCTCGGCTTTGGCCATCCGGGCGATCATCGGGGCGCGCCAGCAGTGACAGATACCCAGAGCCAACGCATCTGCGGCATCAGCGGGAGTCGGCGCGGTCTGCAGCCCGAGAATGCGCATGACCATGGCGGTGACCTGCGCCTTGTCGGCCGAACCGTTGCCGGTGACGGCTGCCTTCACCTCACTGGGAGTGTGGAAGCAGACGTCGATACCGCGCCGGGCCGCAGCCAGTGCGATGACGCCGCCTGCCTGCGCGGTGCCCATGGCCGTCCGTACGTTGTGCTGAGCGAACACTCGCTCGATCGCCACGACCGACGGCTTGTGTGTATCGAGCCAGTATTCCGCTGCTTCGGATATCCGCAGCAGACGCTGCGCGAGATCCATGTCGGCGGGAGTCCGGACCACATCCACGTCGAGAGCGACGACTGTGCGACCGACGCCTCCCTCGATCAAACTGAGCCCACACCTGGTGAGACCGGGGTCGACACCCATCACCCGCACGCCACCACACCTTCCGCTTACGAACTGTTGTTCGATAGCGTAGCGGAGCGCACCGACGGATCAGGGCTACGACACCCGGTCGATCACCGTGAGCAAAAGGACCGGGTCAGTCCTCGTCGTCCAGTTCGGCCATGACCTCGTCCGACAGGTCGACGTTGGACCAGACGTTCTGCACGTCGTCGCTGTCTTCGAGGGCGTCGATCAGCTTGAAGACCTTGCGCGCTCCGTCCGCGTCCACCGGGACGTTGACCGAAGCCTGGAAGCTCGCCTCCGCGGAGTCGTAGTCGATGCCCGCGTCCTGCAGTGCGGTACGCACTGCGATCAAATCGGTCGGCTCACTGACGATCTCGAACGTGTCGCCGTTGTCGTTCACTTCCTCGGCACCGGCCTCGAGAACCGCCATCAACACGTCGTCCTCGCTCTGTCCGTTCTTCTCGAGCGTCACGACGCCTTTGCGTGAGAAGAGGTAGGACACCGAACCCGGATCGGCCATGTTTCCGCCGTTTCGAGTCATTGCTACTCGAACCTCGCCTGCTGCACGATTGCGGTTGTCGGTGAGGCACTCGATGAGGATGGCGACACCGTTGGGGCCGTAACCCTCGTACATGATGGTCTGCCAGTCGGCTCCGCCCGCTTCTTCGCCGGCTCCGCGCTTGCGCGCACGTTCGATGTTGTCGTTGGGAACCGACGTCTTCTTCGCCTTCTGGATGGCGTCGTAGAGCGTCGGGTTGCCCGTGGGGTCACCACCACCCGTGCGGGCCGCCACCTCGATGTTCTTGATGAGCTTGGCAAACGACTTGCCGCGTCGGGCGTCGATCACCGCCTTCTTGTGCTTGGTGGTGGCCCATTTTGAGTGGCCGCTCATGCGATAGAGCCCCTTCCTGCTCGAATTCGGTGTTGTCGACTTTACTCGCCCGTGTCATCGCTCCGCCCCAACCGGCGATTACGGGTTTCTACGCGCTGCGCACCATGTCCACGAAGAGTCGGTGCACTCGATCGTCTCCGGTGACCTCGGGATGGAAGCTGGTGGCCAGCACTCGGTTCTGCCGCACGGCAACCACGCGGCCCGCAGCTGGCCCGTTCGGGACGGTGGCGAGTACTTCGACGTCCGCACCGACACGCTCGACCCAAGGCGCACGAATGAACACTGCGCGCATCGGTCCGCCCTCGATCTCGGCGAATTCGAGATCGGTCTCGAACGAGTCGACCTGTCGGCCGAAAGCGTTGCGGCGCACGGTGATATCGAGACCGTCGAGGTGTTCCGCGTCGGGCCTGGTGTCGAGAATGTCCGACGCCAACAGGATCATCCCCGCGCACGATCCGTACGCGGGCATACCCTCGGCCAGACGAGCGCGCAGCGGCCCGAGCAGATCGAATACACCGAGCAGAGTGCTCATCGTCGTGGATTCGCCGCCGGGAATGATCAACCCGTCGATTCGGGCGAGTTCGTCCGGCCTCCGCACGGTGATTCCGTGCGCACCGCTCGACTCCAGTGCGGCCAAGTGCTCGCGAACATCGCCCTGCAGTGCGAGTACGCCGATCGTCGGCGGCGTCACTTCAATCCGAAGGGATCGACGTGTGGCTTCGAGGTGTCCCGCTCGAAGCGCATCAGTCCCTCTTGGACGACGGCGGCGACCATACGACCGGAGATGTCGAAGATTCGCCCCTGTGCCAGTGCTCGTCCGAAATCAGCGGACGGCGACGTCTGGTCGTAGAGCAGCCATTCGTCCGCTCGGAACGGCCTGAGGAACCACAGCGCGTGATCGAGGGAGGCCGTCTGCGTGACGGCGTCCGGGTGCGGCACCTTGGCCGATCCGATGAGCGTCATGTCGCTCATGTAGGCGAGCGCGCAGACATGGAACACCTGATCGTCGGGCAGCGTGTCGCGGTACCTGAACCAAACCCGTTGCTGCGCAGCGAAACTGGGATGCTTGACGGTCTGATCGTCGGGAATGAGACGGATGTCCCATTCGGACCACTCCTTGTAGTAGGAGGTGTCGTACTCCGCCAGAGTGGTGGGGTCGGGCAACGATTCCGGTCCGACTACCTCGGGCATGAGGTCCTGATGGGAGATCCCGTCGTCGTCGCCGTGGAACGAGGCGGACATCGTGAAGATGGCCTTGCCGTGCTGAATTCCGGTCACTCGACGGGTGCAGAACGACCGGCCGTCCCGAATACGATCGACCATGAACACGGCCGGCTCGTTCGGGTTACCCGGCCGGAGAAAGTAGCCGTGCAGCGAATGCACGCGGAACTCGGGTGCCACGGTGCGCACGGCCGCGACGAGCGCCTGGCCGGCAACCTGGCCGCCGAACGTCCGCGGCAGCCGGCTCGGGAACGTGCGTCCCCGATAGATGTCGTTCTCGATTCGTTCCAATTCGAGAATGTCCTCGATGCTGGCCATGGCTGTGTCCACCTTTCTGTGACAACGGCTCAGGCTAACAATGAGTGGACCAGGCAAGATGGTCGGTGTGGGTCAACCGATACCGATATTTCCCGATCTTCTGACCAGGTCGATCGTCGATGCGTGCCCCGCCGGGTCGCGAACGATCGTTGTCGTCGACGGTGCCGACGCCGCGAAGCCGGTCGAGTTCGCCACTCGCACAGCCGAACACGCCCGCGCACAGGGCAGGCCTGCCGACGTCGTCGACCTGCACGATTACGTCCGGCCGGCGTCCATTCGATTCGAGTATTCGCGAACGGACGAATTGAGCTACCGCACTGTGTGGTTCGACTACGATGCCGTGATCCGCGAGGTCATCGCGCCGCTGCGTTCCGGTGGCCGAGGTCACTATCTGCCGCGTCTGTGGGATGAGGCAACCGATCGATCCGCCCGCGCTCGTACCGTCGAGGCCGCGCCGAATCACATAGTCCTGATTGCCGGCCCGATGCTGCTGGGCCGAGGACTGGACGTCGATCTTCGAGTGCAGTTGCGGTTGTCCGAGGGTGCGCTGCGTCGGAGAACCGACACGGCCGACCAATGGACCTGCACGGCACTGCTCGAGTACTACGACTCGATCGACGACTACGCCGAGCGGCCGGACTTCGCGGTCCGATGGGACCATCCGAACCGCCCGGCACTGGAACGCAGTCAGTAGCTACGCAACCGGAAGAGGACGGTCACCAACCGCGCTCGGCGAGCCGGTGTGCGACGGGCAGGTCGTCGACGTTGATGCCGACCATCGCCTCGCCGAGTCCACGGGAGACCTTGGCGAGGACATCCGGGTCGTCGAAGAAGGTAGTGGCCTTGACGATTGCCTCGGCACGTTCTTTCGGGTTGCCGGACTTGAAGATTCCCGATCCGACGAACACTCCCTCGGCACCGAGTTTCATCATCATCGCTGCGTCGGCCGGGGTGGCGATACCGCCGGCGGTGAACAACGTGACGGGCAGCTTTCCGGCACGGGCGATCTCGACGACGAGATCGTACGGAGCCTGCAATTCCTTCGCCGCGACGTAGAGCTCGTCTTCGGGAAGTGATGTGAGACGGCGAATCTCGTCGCGAATCTTGCGCATGTGGGTCGTCGCGTTCGAGACGTCGCCGGTGCCGGCCTCGCCCTTGGAGCGAATCATGGCTGCGCCCTCGGTGATTCGACGCAGTGCTTCACCCAGGTTGGTGGCACCACACACGAACGGAACGGTGAAATTCCACTTGTCGATGTGATTGGCGTAGTCGGCCGGGGTGAGGACCTCGGACTCGTCGATGTAGTCGACACCCAGGCTCTGCAGGATCTGCGCCTCGACGAAGTGCCCGATGCGGGCCTTGGCCATCACCGGAATGCTGACCGAGGAGATGATGCTGTCGATCATGTCCGGATCGCTCATCCGCGACACCCCGCCCTGCGCGCGGATGTCGGCGGGAACGCGCTCGAGCGCCATGACGGCAACGGCACCGGCATCCTCGGCGATCTTCGCCTGGTCTGCGGTGACCACGTCCATGATGACGCCGCCCTTGAGCATCTCGGCCATACCGCGCTTGACGCGAGCGGTGCCGATTCCGTTCTCGTTGGACCCGCCGTCAGCGGATCCAGTTGAAGCAGCGGGCGAATTGGGGGCGTGTGGGGTACTCAAGCCAACTCCTGTGTTCTCGGCAGTCCGGATCTTCGCGCAGACCCGCGGCCCTGCCCGCGAAGGGGCGGGCCGGCGCGGCGACGCGCCCAGAACTGTAGGCCGCTACCGCGTCGTTTCCCATAACCACTTGACGATTGCTGGACTGGTCGGAAAGGTCCAGATTGTCAGCGGATGGCCCTAACGTCCGGGTCGCCGCGTCGCGCGAGCGCAACGTTGACCTCGTCGAGAAGTTCGGCCAGATCCTGTGGATACACGTTTTCGCCGACCGCACTCAGCGCCCGGATGTCTGCCTCGGTACACCAGCGATGCCCGGTGACGGTTCGTCGCTCGAAGTCCGTGAACCCGGCACTCTCGGGCTCGAACTCCTGCGTCCGATGCGCGAAGAACAGTTCCTCGGATCGGATCAACGTTCCGTTGAACGGGAAGGTCGCGACTCGACGCCACAGCGGTCCGCGCAGGTCGGACGCGTCGACGGTCAGGCCGGTCTCCTCGTGCACTTCGCGTACCGCCGCCTCGCGAAGGGACTCCCCCTTCTCCACCGCACCTCCGATGGTGAACCAGAAGAACGTCTCGGGCACCGTGGGGTCGTGTCCACGCAGGAGCAGGACACGGCCACGCTCGTCGAGCAACACCACCCGCGCAGAGGTACGCGGCGTCGCCCGAGTCTCACTACCGAACGTTGCCACGGCCGAGCGCTCCGCGATCTCGAAGTACGACGGCAGGGCGGCGGTGCCGCCGAGATGCAGCCACCGGACCGGACGGCGTACCCGCAGAGCGAGGGTGTCTCGGACGGCGTCGTTGTGGAACCGTCGTGCGATCAACACGCGTGCTTCGGCGTCGGCGAGTTCGGCGACGAGTTGTGGTGGCAACGCGGCCGGTTCGACGACGGCGAGTGCCATGGACACCGCGTTCTCCGCTTCCTCCCGCTGCGATCGGTCGGCGCGTTCGGCTCGATCTGCCAGTGCAGCAAGCTCTTTGCTCGACGACACCGAGCCCCGGGTGGCGGCCGACACGGCTCGCGCGACGACGGCTCGGCGCGCGAGTGCAGCATCGAGGGCCTGCCAGGCGAGGTCGGTGCGAACGTGGAGCCGATCGAGTCGGTTGGCGGTTCCGTAGGCCCACAGCCCGACGACGAGGATCAGAACCGCGATCAGTCCGAGGACCAGGATGGTGACGGCAGACAGTGTCATCAGCTCGCGGCTCGCACTTTCTGTCCGCCGAGGGTGACCGTCTCGTACACGCGCAGAATCTGCTCGGCGACAACAGGCCAGTCGTACGTGGACACGGCCGCCGAGGCGGCGTCGACGAGACGCTCGCGGACGGCGTCGTCGGACAGAATGGAGGTGACGGCTGCCGCGAGGGCCGCGGAATCGTCGATCGGAACCAGCAGGCCACATGCGCCGTCGCGTAGGACCCGACGGAAAGCGTCCAGTTCGCTTGCCACCACGGGGGTTCCGGCTGCCATCGCCTCCACCAGAACGATGCCGAAGCTTTCGCCGCCGAGGTTGGGGGCGCAATACACGTCGGCGCTACGCATCGCGGAAGCCTTCGTCGCGTCGTCCACCTGGCCGAGGAAGGTCAGATGCGAGGCCAGCGCGCCTGCTTCCTTGCGAAGCTTGTCCTCGTCGCCCCTGCCGACGATGAGAATTTCGATGTCGGGGTGAGATTCGACGAGGGCCGGTAGCGCGCCCAGCAGCACGGCCATTCCCTTGCGCGGTTCGTCGAAGCGGCCCAGGAACAGCACCGTCCGGCCCGGACGCGGATAGCCGTCGAGCACGTCTGCGTCGGCGAACGCCGGCACGTCGACTCCGTTCGGAATTTCGACCGCATCGGACCCGAGCGCCTCGACCTGCCATCGCCGTGCCAACTCGGACACGGCGATCCGGCCGCTGATCTTCTCGTGATAGGGCCGCAGCACGCCCTGGAACGTGCTGAGCACGAGAGACTTGGTGGTGGATGTGTGGAACGTGGCCACGATCGGGCCGTCCGCGGCCTTGAGTGCCAGCATCGACAGACTCGGCGCATTGGGCTCGTGAATGTGCAGCACGTCGAAGTCGTTCTCCGAGATCCACTTTCGGATCCGTGAGTACGTGACCGGGCCGAATCGCAGCCGGGCGACCGACCCGTTGTACGGAATGGCCAAGGCTTCTCCGGCCGACACCACGAATTCGGGGAGCTCGACGCCGTCCGAGGCGGGAGCCAGAACGCTGACCCGGTGACCGCGTTCGATGAAGACCTCGGCCAGCTGCTGGACGTGGGCCTGCACTCCGCCCGGCACGTCGAACGAGTACGGGCACACCATGCCGATTCTCATGTGCCCTCGATTCGGGCTCGTCGCTCTGCCGACCAGTCGCTCATCCACAGCGGCTGCAGCATGTGCCAATCGGCGGGATGAGCGCGGATTCCGGCCGCGAAATGATCCGCAACCGTCTGGGTCGCAGCGGCTACTCCCTGCGAGACGTCCACCGCGGGCGAGATGTCGAATCCCCAACCGTCGCCGTCGAAATAGCCGTGTACCGGGAGCAGCGTGGCACCGGTGTCGATGGCGAGCTTGGCCGCACCCGCCGGCATTCGTGTCGGTTCCCCGAAGAAGGTCACCGGTACTCCGTGCTTCGCCAGGTCTCGTTCGCCGAGGAGGCAGACCACCTTGTTCTGGCGCAGTCTGTCGGACAACGCGAGCAGGGGCGGTTGCTCGCCGCCGCTGAGCGGAAAGATCTCGAATCCCAGGCTCTCGCGATACGCCACGAAGCGTTGGTACAGCGACTCCGGCTTCAACCTCTCTGCCACGGTCGAGAGGCCACCGTGCGTGCGCACCAACCACATTCCGGCCATGTCCCAGTTGCCGCTGTGCGGTAGTGCGAGCACCACTCCCTTGCCGGCGTCGAGTGCCGCTTCGAGATGTTCCTTGCCGTACACGCACCGATCGATGACGGCCGCCTGAGCGGCCAGGTCCATCGACGGCAGCCGGAATGCCTCACGCCAGTACCGGGCGTAGGAGCGAACACTCTCTCGGATCAGGTCATCCGGGACCTGCTCCGCCGTGGTCCCCAGCACCCGAGCAAGATTGCGGCGGAGCTGATCCGGGCCGCCGTTACGGGACGAGGCGAAGTCGGCACCGCGGTCGAACAACCGACGGGCGACACCCTCGGGTAACGACCGGACGAGACGCCACCCCGCGGCGTACCCGGCGTCGGACGCGCGTTCCGACAGATTCATGTCGGCTCCACACCGCCGTCGTCGGAGACCGATGGAGCCGGCGGCACGATGATGTCGCGGGCACCCTCGGATCCGCGGACGGCGAGCACTCGTTGGAACACGGTCACGATGCTCAGCGCGGCAAGAATCCACATTGCGGGATAGATGAGACTGTCCAGCCACGGTATGTCGAAATGTCTTCCGACACCGGTGAGCCCGGCCCCGACCAGAACGATGACGAGGCGGTCGGGTCGTTCGATCCAACCACCGTCCGCGGACAGGCCGCTGGCCTCGGCGCGCGCCTTGGCGTACGAGATGACCTGCGAGGTGACCAGACAGACGAGAGTGGCAACGAGCAGTAGCTTGTCGTTCTCGGAATACACGGCCCACCAGGCCAAGCCGCCGAAGATCGCGCCGTCCGCAACGCGGTCGCACGTCGCGTCGAGAACGGCACCGTACTTGGTGCCGCCTCCGCGTGCGCGAGCCATCGCGCCGTCGAGCATGTCGAACAGAACGAACAGGGTGATGACGATCGAGCCCCACCACAAGTAGCCGGCAGGGAACATCGTCACCGCAGCGGTCACGGTGACGACCGTGCCGATGATGGTCACCGAGTCCGGAGTCAGGCCGGTGCTGTTGAGCGCTCGGCCCAACGGGGCCGTCAACTTCGAGACCGGCGCACGGCCGAAGATGCTCAGCACGCCGCACGCTCCCCTTGCCGGTGGTTCATTCGTTCCAGGCCGAGGCAAGCAGGGCCCGAGTGTCGCGGAGCAGTTGCGGCATCACCTTGGCACCGCCGATCACTGTGATGAAGTTGGCGTCACCACCCCACCGCGGCACGATGTGCTGGTGCAGGTGCTCGGCCAGCGAACCGCCTGCAGCCGCCCCGAGGTTGAGGCCGACATTGAAACCGTGCGGGCTCGACACTCGCTTGATCACGCGAATCATCTTCTGCGTGAACGCCATCAGCTCCGAGCTCTCGGCGGGCGTGAGATCCTCGAGCGCCGCGACACGTCGGTACGGCACGATCATCGTGTGGCCGGGGTTGTACGGGTACAGGTTGAGTACGGCATACACCGATTCGCCGCGCGCGACGACCAGTCCGTCCTCGTCCGTCATCTTCGGGATGTCGGAGAACGGCTCGGTCGACTTCGCCGAACCCTCCGCCGAACCCTGTGGGGCCTCGGCGATGTACGACATCCGATGGGGAGTCCACAATCGCTGCAGCCGATCCGGTTCACCGGCACCGGTGGCGACGATCGACTCGTCGTGTTCTTCCATGTCAGCTCACTCCGGCGGTACTGGTCTGCACGAGTTCGGCGGTCGGTGATGCGTTGTTTCGCGCGGCGATCCACTCGGTGATCACGGTCACGGCCTCCGCCACCGGAACCCCGTTGACCTGAGTGCCGTCCCGGAATCGGAAGCTGACGGCACCTGCTTCGACGTCGCGCTCGCCGGCCAGCAGCATGAACGGGACCTTCTGCGCTGTCTGATTGAAGATCTTCTTCTGCATTCGGTCGTCGCTCGCGTCGACCTCGGCCCTGACTCCGCGCTTCTTCAGTTCCTTCACCACCGCGAAGAGGTGGTCCTGATGCACCTCGGCCACCGGAATTCCGACGACCTGCACGGGCGCCAGCCAGGCCGGGAAAGCACCGGCGTAGTGCTCGGTCAGCACACCGAAGAACCGCTCGATGGATCCGAACAGGGCACGGTGAATCATCACCGGGCGCTCCTTGGTACCACCGGAACCGGTGTACTCGAGCTCGAAACGCTCGGGCAGGTTGAAGTCGAGCTGAATGGTCGACATCTGCCAGGTGCGGCCGAGCGCATCCTTCGCCTGCACCGAGATCTTCGGACCGTAGAACGCGGCACCGCCCGGGTCGGGCACCAGATCGAGACCCGACGCCTCGGCCACCTCGGCGAGGGTGGTGGTCGCCTCCTCCCAAACTTCGTCGCTGCCGACGGACTTCGCCGGATTGCGAGTCGACAGTTCGAGGTAGAAGTCGTCGAGTCCGTAGTCCTTGAGCAGTCCGAGAACGAATTCCAGAGCACGAGTCAGCTCGTCGCGCATCTGGTCGCGAGTGCAGAAGATGTGCGCGTCGTCCTGAGTCATGCCGCGTACTCGGGTCAGACCGTGGATGACGCCGGACTTCTCGTAGCGGTACACCGTTCCGAACTCGAACAGACGCAGCGGCAGTTCGCGGTACGAGCGCCCTCGGGAGCGGAAGATCAGATTGTGCATCGGGCAGTTCATCGGCTTGAGGTAGTAGTCCTGGCCGGGCTTGCGCACGTCGCCGTTCTCGTCGAGTTCGGCGTCCAGGTGCATCGCCGGGAACATGCCGTCCCGGTACCAATCGAGGTGACCGGACACCTCGTACAGATGGCCCTTGGTGATGTGCGGGGTGTTGACGAACTCGTAGCCCTCTTCGATGTGGCGCTGACGTGAGTAGTTCTCGAGTTCGTTGCGGATCACGCCGCCCTTGGGGTGGAACACCGGAAGACCGGAACCCAGTTCGTCGGGAAAGCTGAACAGGTCCAACTCGGAACCGAGCTTGCGGTGATCACGACGTTCGGCTTCGGCGAGCAACTCGAGATGCGCATCGAGCGCCTCGGTGGACTCCCACGCGGTGCCGTAGATGCGTTGCAGATCGGCGTTGTCCTGGTTGCCCCGCCAGTACGCAGCCGAGCTGCGGGTGAGCTTGAACGCCGGCACGTACTTGGTGGTGGGGATGTGCGGGCCGCGGCACAGATCGCCCCAGATGCGTTCACCGGTACGGGGATTGAGGTTGTCGTACGCGGTGAGCTCTCCCCCGCCGACTTCCATGACCTCGGGATCGTCGATCCCGGACTTGTCGTCGATCAGTTCGAGTTTGTAGGGCTCGTTCGCCAACTCTTCACGGGCCTGATCCACCGATTCGTACACCCGACGCGAGAACCGCTGCCCGGCCTTGACGATCTGCTTCATCTTCTTCTCGAGCGCAGTCAGATCCTCTGGGGTGAACGGCTGCTTCACGTCGAAGTCGTAGTAGAAGCCGTCCTTGATGAACGGTCCGATGCCCAGCTTGGCATCGGGGAAGAGTTCCTGAACGGCCTGAGCAAGAACGTGCGCAGCCGAGTGCCTGATGACGCTTCGCCCGTCCTCGGTGTTCGCCGGGACCGGCTCGACCTCGGTATCGCAGTCGGGAGCCCACGACAGGTCACGGAGCTTGCCCTCCGGATCTCGCACGACGACGATCGCGTCGGGACCCTTGTTCGGCAGACCGGTGTCGCGTAGCGCCGTACCTGCGGTCGTTCCTGCCTGCACCGAGATGCGGGCGGGCGAGACGGCGGCGACAACGGGCATGCTCACAGCGATGTACTCCTCGATCGGTTCATCTGGCCAGGAAGGCCTCCGACAGCCTATCGGCAACGGGCCACCGCGCGGCCCTCAGCGCGGCGCGTGCGTCACAAGGGACTCTCGAGCCACGTCCAGTCGAGGCCGAGCCAACCTCCGACCAGCGCGAAAGTACCCAGAAGCCACAGTGTTGCGAGCACGACGACCGTCGTGAACAACACGCCGAGTCCCTTGACGACGATCGACTGCTTCGAGAACCAGGCCATGAACGCGTCGTACCTCTTGCGGACGAAGCGCAGCGCGCCCTTGGCCCACTCGAACTCCGAGGCCAGGATGCCCAGTCCTGCGAACACGATCAGCCAGCCGGGGCCGGGGTACGGAATGGCCAGCACACCCAACGCCAACACCAGAGCTCCGACGACACCGACAGTGATCCGGTAGGCGAGATCGAGCGACTTGTTCTCGGCGATGCGAGACCGAAACCGTCGATGCTTCTTCGCCAGCTGCTCTGCCGGACCACTCGAGTCCGCTGTGCTGGTCTTGCCGTCCGCCTCGCGGGACGTGGATCCGTCGGTGCTCACCGGGTCAGATTACCGGGACAGAACACGAAAAAGCCCGCACCGACAAGCGGTGCGGGCTTTCTTCGTCTGTGGTCCCGGCTGGGATCGAACCAGCGACCTTCCGCGTGTGAAGCGGACGCTCTTCCACTGAGCCACGGGACCGAACGAGGCAAAACATTAACACGAGGTGTCGCAGTGGATCGAATCGCCTGCTCCGACTCGTTCATGTCGCATTCGACGCCTGTGTCGAGCGCAGACCTCACTCCCCCGGACTCGGTCCGACCCCATCTTTCACACGGTTCACAGCCGCCAGAGACCCGAATTCTGGGGCTGACCACGAGATTTGTGAGTTTCACTCCCGTTGGGTTAATGTTTTCCCCGCACCACGGAGACAGCAACTGCCCAGCAGTGATTGCCTCCGGGGTATGCGGATGTGGCGCAGTGGTAGCGCATCACCTTGCCAAGGTGAGGGTCGCGGGTTCGAATCCCGTCATCCGCTCGAGGGTCTCGACCCATGGTGGAGTGGCCGAGTGGTGAGGCAACGGCCTGCAAAGCCGTGCACACGGGTTCGATTCCCGTCTCCACCTCGCTAGTGCATCGGTTGTGAAGGCCGATGCGAGGACATGCGCGATTAGCTCAGCGGGAGAGCGCTTCCCTGACACGGAAGAGGTCACTGGTTCAATCCCAGTATCGCGCACCACAGTCAGATCAAAGGACCCCCTTTCGAGGGGGTCCTTTTTTGTGTCTTACCCAGTCTCGGTGGTGATTCACGCCATAGAAGTGCACAGTGGAGACGACGCACACACTTCGATGGAAGGACACTCACGTGTCGGACGATGCTCGCAGTGCACCCACGGACGAAACACCCACCGACACGGCCGGCCCCGGCAACGCGACCGACAGCGAAGAGCCTCAGGTCGACGACGCCACACTCGAAGAAGCGAAGAAATCGGTCGAGGGACTCGACGACCGATACCGACCCGGCGCTCGGCCCACTGTGGCGCTCCCCGGAACCAACGGCACCGTCGCGGGTACAGCCTTTGCCGACATGGTCGACGACAACGGTGAGATGGTGGATGCCGACGATCAGGATGCATCCGACAGCTCCGAAACAGACAGCACGGACACCGATCACGCTGGCAGCGACGAAAAGGTAACGTCCTCGACCGATGGCTGAACACGACGTTCCCGACGCCCCCGCCGACATCGAACTCGGCGGGGGCGTCGCGTTTCTTCACACGCCGCCGATCCCGTCGCGCGGAGGGCTCGCTCTCACTCACGGTGCGGGCGGCAACTGCGGGTCGGTGCTCCTACAGAACATTGCGTCGGTGTGGGCGGCGGCCGGCTTCACGGTGTTGCGGTTCGACCTCCCGTTCCGAGTCCGCAAGGCCAAGGGTCCTCCGCATCCCTCCCGTTCCGAGGAGGACCGGATGGGGATCGCCGCGGCCGTCGATCGACTACGTGCAGAAACCGACGGGTTCGTCGTGTTCGGCGGGCATTCGTACGGCGGCAGGCAGGGATCGATGATCGCGTCGGAGCAGCCGGGTCTCGTGGACGGTCTGGTGCTGACGTCCTATCCCCTGCACCCACCGGGAAAGCCCGACAAGCTTCGGACCCACCATCTGCCCGACCTATGTACCCCCACTGTTGTGCTGCACGGCACCAAGGATCCGTTCGCTACCACCGAAGAACTCGGGGCGGCGTTCGCTCTGGTTCCCGCGCCCACACTGCTGATCGACATCGACGGTGCAGGCCACGATCTCGCACCGGCGAAGTACGACGCAGCGCAGCGGACTCTCGATGCTGCTGTCTCACTGTTCGAGTCGCTGCCCGCCGATCCGTCGGGCGTCGTCCCGCTCTTCGACCCGTCACGCTGAAGTGGTGTACTGACGTTATGCCGACCTGGGGATGGTTCATCGTTGCGCTGGTCCTCGTCGATACCGCGGTGCTCGCGGCCTGGTTCCTCGCGCGTCGAAAGCCGGACAGATCGCGTGCCACGTCCCAGAGCCTGAAGCTGGTAGGACTGGACGACGGTGCGCGAGCAGAAATTCACCGATTGTTGGCCGCCGACAAGAAGATTCAGGCCATCAAGGTTTTCCGTGATCGAACCGGTGCCGGATTGCTCGATGCCAAGAACGCAATCGAGACGATGCAACGCGGAGCACCGTTTCCTCCCCCGTCGACCATTCTCGATGCAGCGAGTTCGGGTCCCGTGCGATGGGACGACCTCCTCCCCCGACTGACGGCACTCAAATCGGAAGGCAAAGCGATTGCGGCGATCAAGCTGCTGCGCGATCGAACAGGACTGTCGTTGCGGGACGCGAAGAATGCCGTCGATCAGCTGTGAGCGTTCGTGAGGCGGGCCCGGCGGATGCGCACCGAGTCGCCGATCTGGCCGCACTGACCTTCCCCTTGGCCTGCCCACCGGGAACGCAACCCGGCGATATCGAGACTTTCATCTCGAACGTGTTGTCGGCCAAGCACTTCGAGACGTACATCGCCGACCCGAACCGGACCGTACTGCTCGACGAGTCGGCCGAGGCACAGGTACTCGGATACGCGATGCTGGTGTTCGGCACTCCCACCGACTCCGGCATCCGCTCGGCGCTGTCCCACGAGCCGACGGTAGAGATCAGCAAGCTGTACGTCCGACCCACCGAACACGGCGGCGGAGTCGCAGCGCGCCTGATGACGTCGGCGCTGGACAGTGCTCGTCGGCACGGCTGCCGAGGGGCGTGGCTGGGCGTCAACCAACAGAACGTCCGCGCCCAGAAGTTCTATGCCAAGCACGGATTCGAGATAGCCGGCACCAAGACGTTCGTCGTCGGCGACCGGACGCACGACGACTACGTCATGCAGGTGCAGCTCTGAGCCTGCCGCGACCGAAGCAGGTCAGCCGACGGCAGCAAAACGAGACAGCGCGAGCAGACGGGACGTCGCACGGAGGTACTTCTTCCGATAACCACCCGCGAGCATCTCCTCGGTGAAGATCTCGTCGAGCTTGCCACCCGAGGCCGTCACCGGAATACCCGCGTCGTACAGGCGGTCGGCGAGGACGACCAGTCGCAACGCAATTGCCTGATCGGAAGCCGGGTGCACGTTCTTCAGGAACACCGCGGGAATACCGTCCAACAATTTGCCGTAGCGCGACGGGTGCAGCGTGCTCAGGTGCGCCAGCAGGTCGTCGAAGTCGTCCAGGGTCGCGCCCTCGATACCGTCGGCACGCTCGATGAGCTCGCCCTCCGACGTCGGCTCCGGGGCCGGCGGCAGATCGCGGTGCCGGTAATCGGGACCGTCGACGCGGACGGACTCGAAGATCGAACCGAGCTTCTTGATCTCCCGCAGGAAGTCCTCGGCTGCGAAGCGGCCTTCGCCGAGCTGGCCGGGCAGGGTGTTCGACGTCGCCACGATGGACACGCCGCGCTGCGAGAGCTCCGACAGCAGTCGCGAGACCAACATCGTGTCGCCCGGATCGTCGAGCTCGAACTCGTCGATGCACAGAACACTGTGGTTCGAGAGCTCTTCGAGAGCCTTGTTGAAGCCCAATGCACCGACGACGTGCGTCAACTCCACGAACGTGCCGAACGCCTTCGGTTCGGGGACGCTGTGATAGATCGAGGCCAGCAAGTGGGTCTTACCGACGCCGAAGCCGCCGTCGAGGTAGAGCCCCGCACCGGTGGCCGGGGTCTTCTTACCGAACAGTCCGCGCTTGCCCTTGCCGCGAATCTTCTGCACCTTGTTCGCGAATTCCTCGGCTTTCGCGACTGCAGCGGCCTGCGTCGGCTCCTTGGGATCGGGAATGTACGAGGAGAAGCTGACGTCGTCGAACATCGCCGGCGGAACCATCTGCGCGATCAGCTGATCGGAGGGGACCACGGGATTTCGATCGACAAGGCGTGCGGGCATTGATCGAGCGTAACGACGTGGTCTCATGTGACTCATGCAGCTTCTCGATATTGGGACCTACTTCACATCGGAGCAGGCCGCCGCAGCGCTCCCCGCCGTCGGAACCGAAGTGGACGACGACGGTCTGCGATCCCTGTATGCCTACCCGACCGATGTGGGCCGCCCGTGGATCCGTACCAACTTCGTCTCCAGTATCGACGGGTCCGTCACCTCCGACGGTGCCTCTGCCGGGCTGGGTACCCCGGCAGACACACTGTTGTTCGGCATCCTGCGTGAGCTGTGCGATGCGGTGCTCGTCGGTGCCGGCACCGTGCGCGGAGAGAACTACGGCGGGGTCGCCCTGTCTCCCGATGTCATCGCTCGCCGGCAGGCGAACGGTCAGGAATCGGTGCCGACCATCGTGGTCGTCACCGCCTCCGGCTCCATCGATGCGCGGTCTCGCCTACTGACGGACACAGCGGTGATGCCGGTGGTGCTCACGTCCGCCGCGGCGGACCGCTCTGCGGTAGGCGAACTCCGGACGGCCGGGGCGACGGTGCTCGAGGTGTCCGGCGAATCGGTGTCGACCACCGACATTGTCGAGTCTCTGTCCCAGCTCGGGTTCGGTCGCGTGCTGTGCGAGGGCGGACCAGGACTGTTCGGTCAGCTGGTGACCGACGGGGCGGCGGACGACGTGTGCCTGACGATCTCACCGAAGGTGATCAGTGGGCCTGCCGGCCGCATCGCCCATGCCGCACACGCCGCCGATACGTCCATGCAGCGCGCACTCGTGCTCGGCGACACCGACGGCACGCTGTTGACCCGCTGGGTGCGGCCGTGACGAGAGACGCGGGCGCGGCAGCGAAGCAAAAGTAGATAGCCTCGCACCGTGACGCAGAAACGTTCGTTGCTCGCCGCAGTACTCCTCGTCGCCACGGTCTGCGCGGCCTGTGGAGGCGGCCCGTCGATCCGTCCCGAAGTGGCGGTGGAGCAGCGCTCGCCCGGTCAGCCCGCCGAGTCGTCGCCCGCAACCCCGCCCGAACCGGCTGCACTCGATGTTCCGACCACCGACCTCGATTGGTCCGAGTGCACCTCGGCCACTCTCGGGATGTTCGGGCTCACCGCCACCACGCCGGGCCTGATACTCGAATGCGGTGAGTACGAGGCCGATGTCGACGCCAGCGGTCAGATGTTCGGCACCTTCGCCGTCGGGGCGCTTCGGGCCAAACTCGACCGGACACCCGTCGATGCCGGGCCCCTGGTGTTCACGTCCGGTTCGGATCGTTCGTCGATCGCAACCTTGGCCACGATGGCCGCCGGCCCACTCGCCACGCTGCTCGAGGCACATCCGATCGTTGCCGTGGATCGCCGCGGCATCGGACGCTCGACGGCCGTGGACTGCATCGACGACACCCCCCAGGCGCCTACCAAGGCTGCCGTCGATGCCCTGGGACAGTTCACCAGATCCGACTCGGACTCCGTCGACCGCGCGGTCGACGCCGGACGAGACGCCACCATCGAATGCACCGACACCCTGCAGCCGCAGGAACTCGCCTTCGGCACCGGGTACGCCGCGGACGATCTCGATCGGCTTCGACAGCTGTGGGGCGTGGACCGGATCGGCCTGATCGGAGCGGGAAACGGTTCTCTTACCGC
Organism: Rhodococcus sp. JG-3; assembly: GCF_000482405.1. Classification (NCBI taxonomy): domain Bacteria; kingdom Bacillati; phylum Actinomycetota; class Actinomycetes; order Mycobacteriales; family Nocardiaceae; genus Rhodococcus; species Rhodococcus sp. JG-3. The sequence goes on along the minus strand of NZ_KI519398.1, from coordinate 3,155,526 downwards.
CATGGCCTACGCCGCGAAGTTTCCCGACAACGTCGCGCGTCTGATCCTCGATTCGCCGACGGGCGTCAACGCCGACCAGGCTACGCTCGCCGAGCAGCGAACTCAGGGCAAGGAAGCGGCGTTCGCTGCCTTCGCACAGCGTTGCGTCGCGCTGAACTGCTCGCTCGGAAGTGACCCGACGGCCGCAGTGGCACAGTTGATCAAGCGCGCCGCCGGCGGCGAATTCGCACCGCTGTCCACACACGAAATTCTCGACGCGATCACCTTTGCGCTGGCCTCGACCGCGGGAGACGCGTCGACGCGGGCGAGAGATCTGTCCTCGACGCTCTCCGCTGCCGCCGCCTCCGACACGACTGCGCTCGCAGCGCTCGCCGAACGAGGCCGGGCGGCGTACAGCACCGACGGCCAGTTCGTCGCCCGCTGCACGGACGGGCAGCAGTGGCCTTCTCCGCAGGGCGTCCGCGACCTGGCAACGGGGTGGACCGACCGCTACCCGATCTACGGAACCGACGCTGCCCTGACGGCATTGCTGTGCTCGTCCTGGCCGACGGCTCCCTCCGTCCCACTACCCACCTCGCTGGACGTTCCGGTCCTGGTTCTGTCCAACGCCGGCGACCCGATCGTCGGCAACGGCGGCCTGTCCTCGGTCACCGGCCTGATCGGTGCGACGGGTGCCGCCGTCGCCTCCGCCGCCTGGCAGGGCAGCGGGCATCCGAGCATCGGCGGGTCGCAGTGCCTGCAGAGTGCTGCTGTCACTTACGCGCGAGACACGACGCTTCCGACCGACGGCACCGTCTGTCCGGCCTGACTCGACTCCTCGGAGGGCCGCGAAAGACACGGGCCCCGCGGGGTGTCCTGAACGGGCGCACCGACCGTCTCGGGTACCGTTCGCGGGTGTCACTTAGCTTTCTGGAGCCGCGTACCGGGCGGACCACCGCCGAAGTAATCAAGTACGCGCTCTGGCCGATCGCCATCATGACCGTCGTGCATCGGGTGGTGATCAGGGCGGTCAACGGCGATGTCACCAACGACTTCAACCCGGTGTACAACGCAGCTCTCGCGTTCCTCAACCGGCAGCCGGTGTACACCGCGAACTTCGATTCGGTCGATCCTCATTACCTGTACCAGCCGAGCGCGACGATGCTGCTCTCCCCCATCGCCATCATCGACCCGGAGCGCTCTCGCTGGCTGTTCATCCTTGCCAGCACCGTGGCCATCCTCGTCGCGCTGTACATCCTGCTGCGCATCTTCGGCTTCCGGTTGGACTCGGTGGCTGCACCCGCCCTGCTCCTGGCTGCCTTCGTCAGCGAGACGGTGACGAACACACTGGTGTTCACCAACTTCAACGGTTTCGTACTCCTCGGCGAAGTGGCGTTTCTCGGATTCCTGTTGCAGCGCAAGGATTTGTCCGCCGGTGTCGCGATGGGCTTGACCCTGGCGATCAAGCCGATGCTCGCACCACTGCTGCTGCTCCCCCTGATGACGAGACAGTGGAAGGTGTTCATCACCTCGATCGCCATCCCGGTGGTGATGATGGCCATTGCCTGGCCGTTGTCCGTCGATCCCAAAAATTTCATCGATCGGACGCTGCCGTACCTGCTGCAGACGCGTGACTACTTCAACAGCGCTGTCGTTGGCAACGGCCGTTACTACGGAGTGCCCGAGTTCCTGACCCTCGGCATCCGCGCCGTCCTGGGCATCATGGTGTTGGTCTCGCTGTGGTTGCTCTACCGGTACTGCCGAGAAGATCGACTGTTCTTCTTCGCCACCACCTCCGGCCTGATCCTCACCGCGCACTGGCTGCTGGGCTCACTGGGCCAGATGTACTACTCGATGATGCTGTTCCCCTTGCTCATGACGGTCGTGCTCAGGAACTCGCTACTCCGGAACTGGCCGGCCTGGCTCGCGATCTACGGGTTCATGAACGCCGATCGTTGGTTGTCCGGACGGTGGATCGAAACCGGACGGGCCCTCGACTATCTCCGCACCACCTTCGGTTGGGCGCTGCTGATCGTCGTGATCTTCGGAGTGCTCGTCGGACGCTGGTTCGCCGCGAGAACAGAGGGACGGCTCGACGAGGGAATCGAGCCCAACTACCTGTTACCGACCGCGTCACCAGCGAAAACGGCATAACCCGGCAAATCGTATTAGCGTGTCAGCATGAGTTCAGCAACAGACAACAATGCCGCTCCGGCCGTCCAGCTCACCGACGCGCAGTGGCGGGAGAAGCTGACACCCGAGGAGTACGCGGTTCTGCGTCAGGCCGGTACCGAGCGCCCGGGCGTCGGCGAATACACCGACACCACCACCGAAGGCATCTACGAGTGCCGCGCCTGCGGAGCCGAACTGTTCCGCAGCACCGAGAAGTTCGAATCGCATTGCGGATGGCCGTCTTTCTTCGACCCGGCCGACAGCGACGCCGTCATCCTGAAAGAGGACACCACCCTCGGTATGCGCCGCGTCGAGGTCGTCTGCCGCAACTGCCACAGCCACCTCGGCCACGTCTTCGAGGGCGAGGGCTACCCCACCCCGACCGACCAGCGGTACTGCATCAACTCGATTTCTCTGGTGCTCAAGCCTGCATCCTGATCGGTCCGGACATCCCGGGGATCGCCGCGCACTCGGCGAACCTGTGCTGAGGATGCGTCGAAACCGAGCCCGCGAACTTCGGAGATTACCTCTGCTTGACCCGATCGTTAGGGCAGCTTTGGGGTTGTGGCCACGTCGATCAAGACCTTCTGGTGGCGCCAGGTGAAAATCACCGGCGTCACACCCAATTTCGGTGACGAATTGACGCCGGGACTGGTCGGAACATTGTTCGGGCAGAAGTGTTCCTGGCGTCGCGCGAAGCGCTGCGACATGATCGGGGCAGGTTCCACCCTGGAAATGGTCCAGCTCATGCAGGCCCGGAAGGGTCTCAAGGTCTGGGGCTCGGGTTTCATGCTCAGTGACGCCGCCCACGAACGAGACTTCAGCTACCCCGATTTCGACTTCTACGCGGTTCGCGGACATCTGTCGCTGGGACGCATCAAGTCCGAGCGCGAGGTCGCGGTCGGGGACCCCGGGCTGCTGGCGAACAAAGTCTATGCACGCTCCCCACGGGTACCCGGCCGGATCGGCCTCGTCTACCACTGGGTGCACAAGAAGGATCCCGTAGTGCGCTCGCTTGCGCGAGACAAGAGCGTCACGTTGATCGACCCGTCCAGAAAGCCGGCCAAGGTCATCGCCGACATCACTGCATGTGACTTCGTGATGTCCACGAGTCTGCACGGGTTGATCGTCGCAGACTCGTACGGCATCCCCAACGCATGGATAAAGCTGCCGCAAGACATAGGCGGCAACGGATACAAATTCGACGATTATTACTCTGCTTTCGACCGAGAAGCTGTCCAGCATTCGTCGGACCTTGCGCGAGATCACGATCGAATCGCGCAGCTACAGCACGAATATCGGCCGGTCCCGAATCTGAAAGAAATTCAGAACAAACTGATCGGAGCCTTTCCTTTCGCTCCGCCCTACACAGCCTGAATTCGACAGGCCGACACTCGAGCCGGTCATCATTCGCTCCCACATGATCGCTTTCGAGCGCCCTATTGCGACGGTGCATACTGTGAGCATGCGCACTTTCACCTCACCAGAGCAGATCAAGGCGGCCGTCGGCGAAGAACTGGGAACCAGCGACTGGCTCCAGATCACCCAGGAACGGGTGAACACCTTTGCCGACGCCACCGGCGACCACCAGTGGATCCACGTCGACGTCGAACGAGCGAAAAAAGAGAGCCCGTTCGGCGCGCCGATCGCCCACGGATTCCTGAGTCTGTCGCTCGTGTCGATGCTGAACTGGCAGATCTACACCATCGAGAACACCAAACTCGGAATCAACTACGGCTCCAACAAAGTTCGCTTCATCAACCCTGTCAAGGTCGGATCCCATGTCCGGTTGCGGACCACCCTCACCTCTGTCGAGGACGCGTCGGGCGGAGCGTTGCAGATCGTGACGACCGCAACGCTCGAGATCGAAGGCGAGGACAAGCCGGCCTTGGTTGCCGAGATCATCTCGCGGGTGGTGTTCTGACCGATCGTGTCACCGGTGGATCGAACGCAGTGATCGGCGGCAGCGGCGCGTCGTAGCGTTCGATCTCCACCAGCACGTGCTGCCCGGTGCACCCTCGCGAGAGCGACGACGACCCGACGTCGGCGGTGAGAACGTTCACGCTGCCGTGCTTGCACATCGAATCGGGATCAGCCGGATCGAGCGGGTCGTACCAGGCTCCGGTCGACAACTGAACTACCGCTTCGAGCATCGCGTCGTCGACGACCACACCGGCCAGGCACGAACCGCGGTCGTTGAACACTCGCACCACATCGCCGTCCGACACTCCCCTGGCCTCCGCCGCACACGGATGCATTCGAATCGGCTCTCGGCCCTGAACCTTCGAATTCCGGCTCACCGCACCGTGATCGAGCTGACTGTGCAGCCTGGTGCGCGGCTGGTTGGCGATCAAGTGCAGAGGAAACTGCTCGGCCCGCGCCCCGCCGAGCCACTCCTGCGGCTCGAACCACATCGGATGCCCTCGGCAGTCGTCGTAATCGAACCCCGCGACCGTCGCCGAGAAGATCTCGATCTTGCCGCTCGGTGTCCGCAGCGCGTTGCCGATCGGGTCCTGGCGAAAATCCTCCAGAAATGTCAACTCGTCCTCGGTCTTCATCCGGAACGAACCCTCACGCGTGAAGTCGTCGAATTCCGGGGTCTGCACGCCGTCGGCCCGCAGATACTCGCGCCACTGCCCGTACATGTGCTCGAGCCATTGCTGTGACGTGCGCCCCTCGGTGAACTGCTGCCCCACACCGAGTTTCATAGCGAGTTCCGCGAAAGTGTCGTAATCGTCGCGCGAATCGGCGAATCGCTCGGCAGCCGGCGCCATGGCCACGAGCAGTGGATCGTTGCGTGTGCAGCTCAGATCCGACCGTTCCAGCGATGTGGTCGACGGGACTACGACGTCTGCGTGCTTGGCCATCGGCGTCCAGTAGGGATCGTGGACGACGACGGTATCGGGCCTGCCGAGTGCCCGGCGCAATCGTCCCAGATCCTGGTGGTGATGAAACGGGTTGCCGCCCGCCCAATAGACCACTTTGATGTCGGGATAGACCAAACGTCGGCCGTCGTGGTCGAATTCGTGCCCTGGGTTGAGCAGCATGTCCGAGACAGCTGCGACCGGGATCAGATCGGCCACCGGATTGATTCCCTGCGGCAGTGTCGGCAACGGATAGGGCACAGGAGCGAGGCCGGGCTCGTTCATCGAGCCGTATCCGTGTCCGAATCCCCCACCGGGCACGCCGATTTCGCCCAACATCGCTGCCAACGTGATGCCCATCCACGGAGCCTGTTCACCGTGCTGCGTACGTTGCAGGGACCACGTGACGGTCACCATCGTGCGTTTCGACGCCATGTCCCGTGCCAGCTCTGCGATTACGGACGGCTCGATACCGCAGATCTCCGACGCCCACTGCGGGGTCTTGGGAGTGTCGTCCGAGACACCGAGAAGGTAGCGCTCGAACTCGGGGTAACCCTCGCAGTATTTCTCCAGAAACGCTGTGTCGTGCAGTTTTTCGTCGGCCAGGACGTATGCCAGAGCCAGCATCATCGCCACGTCGGTTCCGGGCCGTGGGGCGATCCACCGCGCCTCGCCCGACATGTCGTTGCGCAATGGACCGACGGTGACGATCTGCCCGCCGCGGGCGCGCATCGCGTCGAGCGAACCGACGGTCGGATGATCCGACGTACCACCGTGATTGATGCCGGTGTTCTTGACCGGAACACCGCCGAATGCGACCAGCAGTTCGGTGTGTTCGGCGATCACGGACCAGGATGTGGAGCGGGAGAACATCTTCCAGTGCGCGCCGAGCACGTGCGGCATGATGACGCCGGTCGCACCGAGCGAATAGCTGTGCACGGATCGCGTGTAGCCGCCGATGCAGTTCAGGAAGCGGTGTACCTGACTCTGCGCATGATGAAAGCGGCCGGCACTGGCCCAACCGTACGACCCGCCGTAGATGGCGTTGTTGCCGAATATGTCCACCACGCGGCGCAACTCGCGCGACAACAGGTCGGTGAGCTCGTCCCACGAGACGTCGACGAACTCCTCGCTACCGCGCCTGTCGGTGGGGCCGGGACCGTTCTCGAGCCAGCCCCTGCGTACCGCAGGCGACGTGACGCGGGATCGATGGGTCACCGAACCGACGAGGTTGCCCAGCACCGGGGAAGGATTACTGTCCGTCACCTGAGGATGAATCGCGGTGACGTCACGTCCGTCCGAGTCGGCGCGGAACATCCCCCAGTGGCCCATGTGCTGGACGCCGGTCACTCCGGTCATCGAATCCCGAACGCGCTCAACGCTGCCAGCAGTGCGTCGGGACGCTCGGCCGTCGGCACCGGATCGACGAGTGCGAAACTGCACCCGATCTCCTGTGCCGCGCCGTCGGCCTCGGCACTGTCGCCCACCATCAGCGTCCGCGCGGGCTCGACGCCGAGAGCGGCCACCGCATGTCGGAAGATCTCCGGTTGCGGTTTGACGTGCCCGACCTCGAACGAGAGCACGAATTCGTCGACGTACCGGGCTAGGCCCCGAGCAGTGAACGCAGGACGGATGTCGAAGGCAATGTTGCTCAGCACCCCGACCCGAATCGACCGTCCCGCCAATGTCGACAGTGCCGCTTCCGTGTCGGGATAGGGCGTCCAGGAGTCGGCGTCGATGACTCGTCCGTACACCGATTCGGCCTGTGCCTCGGCGGTGATGCCGGACTGCGCCAGAACGTGCAGATACGCCTGCCGATGCAGGGCCGGATCCAGATCGCGATGACGCCATGCGTGCCGAGTGGCGTCGTCGAACTCGACGGTCTCGCCGACCGGAGCGGTCATGCGTCGCATGAGCTCGGCGGCTCCGGCTCCGTCGACCGGAACGCCGTCGGCATCGTGCACACCGTCGAACCACGACGGCTCCTCTTCCAGTCGGAAGAGTGTGCCGGAGAAGTCGAAGAGAACGGCGTCGACGATGGGTGTGTCCGTCCCCGTCACGGTAGTGATTCGACGAGCGCGTCCACCTCGACCCGAGGGCCGGTGAAGAACGGCGTCTCCTCGCGCACGTGTCGGCGTGCCTCGGTGGCCCGGAGATCGCGCATCAGGTCCACGATGCGGTCGAGCTCGGGTGCCTCGAAAGCCAGGATCCACTCGTAGTCACCGAGCGCGAACGACGGGACGGTGTTGGCGCGCACGTCCTTGTAGTCGCGCGCTGCCTTCCCGTGATCGGCAAGCATCGTCCGACGCTCCTCGTCGGGCAGCAGGTACCAGTCGATCGAGCGGACGAACGGGTACACGCAGATGTACGCACCCGGATCCTCGCCCGCGATGAACGCAGGAACGTGGCTCTTGTTGAACTCGGCGGGGCGGTGCAGAGCAGTGTTGCTCCATACCGGCGTGCTCGCCTTGCCCAGCGCGGTGGTGCGCCGGAAGTCGGAGTACGTCGCCTGCAGGTCCTCGATGCGCTCGGCGTGCGTCCACACCATGAAGTCGGCATCGGCCCGCATGCCGGCGATGTCGTAGACGCCGCGCACGACGACACCCTTGTCCTCACGGCCCTCGAAGAATGCCCGGGCTTCCTTCGCAGCGGCCGCGCGGTCGTCGCCCAGAACCCCGGGTGTGACCTTGTAGACCGAGAACATCAAGTACCGAAGAGTCGAATTGAGCGCTGAGTAATCGAGGCGTGCCATGGCCCCTATCGTGCCACCTCGACCAGACGGGCGGCAGCGGTGGTGGCGGACGCAATACAGGCCGGTACCCCGACGCCGCGCTGCCACGCTCCGGTCACGGCGAGCCCGGCGAGTTCGGACACTCCGGATTCGATGGCGGCGACGCGGTCGAGGTGTCCGGGAGCGTACTGCGGCAATCCGCCCGGCCACCTCTGGACGGTCACTGCGAGCGGCCGAGTGTCGATACCCGCGACCGTCGACAGATCTGCGAGCGCAACGTCGATCGTGTCCTCGTCGGATCGCTGCGCGGCGGTGTCGTCGCCGAAACGCCCGAGCGAGGCTCGCAGCAGTACCGCGTCACGCTCGGCCAGGTGCGGCCACTTTCGACTGGACAGCGTGAACGCCTTCACGTCCAGCCCCGCGTCCGTCGCCACCAGAATTCCCGAATTCTGCGGCAGCTCGGTCGACGTCGGAAACGCCATCGCCACGACCGTCGACGACGCCAGTTCGATCTCACGGGCAGCGCGCGACGCGTCCGGTGCGAGGTCTGCCATGAGATCGGCCAGTATCGGTGCCGGTACCGCCAGCACGACCCCGTCGACCACACCCACCCGATCGACGAACCAGCCGCCCGACTCACGGCGGATCTCGCCGACGCTCGTCTCGCGCAGAACGCGAGCGTCGGTGGCTGTAACCAAAGCGTCGAGCAGCACCGCGTAGCCGTCCCGGAGTCCACCGAACACCGGCCCCGGGGACGGAGTCGGGAGTGCCGTCAGCACAGCCTCGGTCAGGTTCGCCGCGCCGTTGTCCAACGCAGCGGCCAGCGTCGGCAGCGCAGCACGGACACCGATGGAGCTCGCCGAACCGGAGTAGACCCCGCCGAGCAGTGGATCGACCGAACGGCTCACCACCTGGTTCCCGAAACGTGTGCCCACGAGATCGGCCACGCTGGCATCGGAGCCCCGGACCCATCGAAACGGCCGCTCGGTCTCGGTAGCGATGATGTGCAGCTCGGACGGATCGACCAGCTCTCGGACGGACTCCGCCGACGACGGGATACCCATCAGGGTGCCCACCGGAAGTGGATGAGTGCGTCCACCGGAGAAGACGAGCGGTCGCACCGTCGACGGGTGCACCAGCTGATCGGTGAGCCCCAGTTCCGCAAGTAGGGCGGGCACCTCCGGACGGCGCCCGATGAACGCCTCGGCACCGACATCGAGCGACTGATCGCCGACCGAGGTGGTGCGCAGGGTGCCGCCCACCCGGGACGATGCCTCGACCAGAGTGATCTCAGCGTCGGGCCCGCACGCCTGTCGCAGGCGATACGCCGCGACGAGGCCGGAAATTCCGCCGCCCACGACGGCGTAACGCCGGACGGTCACAACGAATGCACCAACGAGACGACGCGAGTCAGGATGTCGGGATCGGTATCGGGAAGCACGCCGTGGCCGAGATTGAACACGTGGCCGCGGGCACCGGCCGCGATCGCACTATCCGCCTCGGCGGCAATGCGTCGGACCTCGGCCTCGACTGCGTCCCAGCCGGCGAACAGCACTGCGGGATCGAGATTGCCTTGCAGGGCCTTGCCGTGGCCCACCCGGTGCACCGCGTCGTCGAGCGGAATCCGCCAGTCGACCCCGACCACGTCGGCACCGGCCTCGCCCATGGCACCGAGCAGTTCTCCGGTGCCGACCCCGAAGTGGATCTTCGGGACGCCGGCCGAGGACACGGCGTCGAACACTCGTGTCGAGTGCGGCAATACGTACTCGCGGTAATCGTCGAGCGAGAGTGCACCCGCCCAGGAGTCGAACACCTGAACGGCGTCGACGCCCGCAGCCAGCTGGGCCTGCAGAAAGGTGATCGTGGTGGAGGCCAATGCGTCGAGCAAGGCGTGCCACGTGGCCGGATCGGACCGCATCAGAGCTTTGGTCTTCTCGTGATTGCGGCTCGGACCACCCTCGACCAGGTACGACGCAAGGGTGAAGGGTGCGCCGGCAAATCCGATCAGCGGGGTGGTTCCCAGCTCACGAGTGAGAATGCGGACGGCGTCGGCCACCGGCTGCACCTGGTCGGAGGTCAGGACGGGCAGAGCCGCGACGTCCGCAGCCGAACGCACCGGATGCGCAACCACCGGTCCGGTACCGGCGACGATGTCGAGATCGATGCCCGCGGCTTTGAGCGGAACCACGATGTCGGAGAAGAGGATCGCTGCGTCGACGTCGTGACGACGTACGGGCTGCAGGGTGATCTCGGCGACCAGATCGGGCCGGAAGCACGAGTCCAACATCCCGATGCCTGCACGGATCTTGCGGTATTCCGGAAGGGACCTGCCGGCCTGACGCATGAACCACACCGGCCGCCTCGACGTCGGTCGACCGTCGATCGCGGCCAGAAACGGCGCCTCCGGAAGTTCTCGTCGGGCGGGGGCTGCGGTGTGCGATTCGGCGTTCATCACCGTCCATGCTGCCACGTGCGAGAACCGCCGCTACCCTCGAGGGCGAGACACTCATCGCAGTTCAGGACACTCGGATCGTTCGACGGACGCTCGGCGCAGTTCGATCACGGCTCGGCGCGCCTCCATCGCAGGACAACGTGACGCGTCTAACGTCCGGTGACGTGACCGAGCACCGATCTGACGCCGAACCTGCGCCTTTCCGCGCCGCCATCGACGCGATGCATCGGGCGCAGGTACACCCGGCGATCGAAATCGGTCCGATTCGGCCGCCGCAGAGACTCGCTCCCTACAGCTATGCGATCGGTGCCGAGGTCAAGCACGCCGACTCCGAGCAGATCGACGAACAGAGCGACGGCGACGCGTTCGGCCGTCTGATCCTGTTGTACGACCCCGACGGTGCCGAGGCCTGGAACGGCACTCACCGCCTGGTCGCGTACATCCAGGCCGACGTGGACGAGTCCCTCGCCGACGATCCACTGCTCCCCGAGGTCGGCTGGAGTTGGCTGGTCGACGCCCTCGAATCGCGATCGGAACCGTTGAACGCGCTCGGCGGCACGGTCACCTCGACCAGCTCGGTTCGGTACGGCGACATCGCCGGCCCGCCGAAGGCTCACCAACTGGAACTTCGCGCGTCCTGGACGGCGACGTCCGAGGATCTCTCGACTCACGTCGAGGCGTTCTGCGAGGTGCTCGCCTACGCCGCGGGCCTGCCGCCCGCGGGCATCACCACCCTCGGGCAGCGCAGTTCCAGTCGGACATAGCAGTTCCAGTCGTACATAGTTGCCGGTCCGTTCGATCCCAGGGCCTAGAGTCACATCTCATGTCAGCCGAGAGTTCCCCGGACGCCGCGTCGGATGTAGAAGCGAACGAGCCTGTCGCCGTTCCGTTGTTGGCCCCCGCTGACGGGGTTCCCGACGTCGTCGACACCGCCGATGCCGTTCGCGCAGCCGCAGAGGCACTCGCCGCAGGCCACGGGCCCCTCGCAGTCGACGCCGAGCGCGCGTCCGGCTTCCGCTACTCCCAACGTGCGTACCTCGTGCAGTTCCGCCGCCGCGGCGCAGGCACCGTGTTGCTCGACCCCATTCCCGTCACCGGCGACCTCGCACCCCTGGCCGAGGTCATCAACCCGCTCGAATGGGTATTGCACTCCGCGGACCAGGACCTGCCCGGTCTCGCCGAACTGGGGCTCGTCCCCGCCACGCTGTACGACACCGAACTCGCCGGCCGCTTGGCCGGATTCGACCGCGTCGGCCTCGGTGCGATAGTCGAGCGAACCCTCGGCCTGGCCCTGCAGAAGGGGCACGGCGCGGCCGACTGGTCTACCCGACCCCTCCCCGACACCTGGCTCAACTACGCCGCCCTCGACGTCGAAGTTCTGCTCGAGCTGCGAGACGCGATGGCCACCGAACTCGAGGCACAGGGCAAAACCGAGTGGGCAGCACAGGAGTTCGCCCACATCCTCGCCCTGGGCCCGCCCAAACCGAAAACCGACAGATGGCGTCGGACATCGGGAATCCATGCGATCAAGTCACCACGAACGTTGGCTGCCGTCCGCGAATTGTGGACCACCCGAGACGAATTGGCGGCCAAACGTGACGTAGCACCGAGCCGGGTCCTGCCCGACTCGGCGATCGTCGCCGCGGCGACGGCCGATCCGAAGTCCTCACGCGAACTCGAACAGCTACCCGTCTTCGGCGGCCCCCGTCAGCGTCGGTCCTCTCGGTTGTGGGCCTCGGCCCTGACCCGAGCACGGGCGCTGCCCACCGCGGAATTGCCGTCGATGGCGGCGTCGTTCGACGGGCCGCCACCGGTCAACCGATGGGCCCGCCGCGATCCGGACGCAGCGGCCCGACTCGCCGACGTGCGAGCGGCGATGACCGAGCTCAGCGAGTCGGTATCGGTGCCGGTCGAGAACCTCCTGATGCCGGACCTGCTACGCCGATTGGTATGGGATTGGCGGACTCCCGACGACGACGCTCTCGATCCAGAAGCTCTCATCGATACTCGCCTGACCGAAGGAGGGGCGCGGCCCTGGCAACGCTCGCTGGTGGTACCGGTTCTGACGAAGGCACTGCACCCTTCCCAAGTTACCGACGGGTAATACCCGCTACAGTGGGTGGCGCGTCCGGGCACCCGGACGAGTCGTCCGCATCTGTCGGGAGGATCGAAAAGCGTGTCTGTACCCCCGTCCACCAGCTCACAGAGGAATGTTGTCTTCGTCGACGGCATCCGTACCCCGTTCGGCAAAGCAGGCCCCAAGGGCATGTACGCCGACACTCGCGCAGACGACCTCGTCGTCAAAGCAATACGCGAGCTTCTCCGCAAGAACCCCAATCTTCCTCCCGAGCGCATCGACGAGGTCGCGATCGCTGCGACCACACAGACCGGCGATCAGGGCCTGACCATCGGCCGGACGTCCGCTCTCCTGGCCGGGCTCCCCCGCAGCGTCCCGGGATTTGCGATCGACCGCATGTGCGCGGGTGCGATGACCTCGGTGACCACCACCGGATCGGGAATCGGATTCGGCCAGTACGACGTCGTCATCGCAGGCGGAGTCGAGCACATGGGCCGCCACCCGATGGGTGAGGGTGTCGACCCCAACCCGCGCTTCCTCGCCGACAAGCTCGTCGATCCCAGTGCACTGGTGATGGGCAACACCGCCGAGAACCTGCACGACCGGTTCCCGAGCATCACCAAGGACCGCACCGACGCCTACGCCGTCGCGAGCCAGAACAAGTACGACGCCGCCAAGAAGGCCGGCTACATCGCCGACACTCTCGTTCCGGTCGCCACGAAATCCGCCGCAGGATGGGGTCTGGCCACCGAAGACGAGCCACCTCGTCCCGGCACCACCGTCGACGATCTCGCCAAGCTCAAGACGCCGTTCCGGCCTGCAGGTCGAGTCACCGCAGGCAATGCTGCCGGTCTCAACGACGGCGCCACCGCGGCGATCCTCGCCGGTGAGGACACCGCGCACGAACTTGGCCTGAACATCGGTATGCGGATGGTCGGCTTCAGCTTCGCCGGTGTCGATCCCGCCGTCATGGGCATCGGCCCGGTCCCCGCAACCGAAAAGCTGCTCGGCCGAACAGGATTGAGCATCGACGACATCGGCCTGTTCGAGATCAACGAGGCCTTCGCCATCCAGGTTCTCGCCTTCCTCGAGCACTACGGCATCGCCGACGACGACCCCCGCGTCAACCAGTGGGGCGGCGCCATCGCGTGTGGCCACCCGCTCGCTTCCTCGGGCGTTCGCCTGATGACGCAGCTCAGCCGTCAGTTCGCCCAGCAACCCGACGTCCGCTACGGCCTGACCACCATGTGCATCGGTCTCGGCATGGGCGGCACCGTCATCTGGGAGAACCCCAACCACGCCGATTACTCAGGAGTCAAGGCATGAGTGACATCACGACGGCGTTCGAGGACGAGGTAGTCACGAACGCGTTCACCAAGATCGTGTCCGTACCGGGGCTCGACGGCTCCATCGCCCTCGTGACCCTCGACAACGGCTTCGATCACACCAAGCCGTCGACCTTCGGTCCCGGCGGACTCGCCAAGTTCGACGCCGCACTCGACGAGGCATTCGCAGCGAACCCGATGGCCATCGCCGTCACCGGCAAGCCGTTCATCTTCGCCGTCGGTGCCGACCTCAACGGTGTGCCGAACATCAAGACCAAGGACGAGGCGCTGCAGATCGGGCAGCTCGGCCACAAGGTCTTCCGCCGCCTGCGCGAGTCGACGGTTCCCACGTTCGCCTTCATCAACGGTGCCGCACTCGGCGGTGGACTCGAAGTGGGACTGCACTCGCACTACCGCACCGTCGCGGAGAACGCTGCCGCGCTCGGCCTGCCCGAGGCCTTCCTCGGCCTGGTACCGGGATGGGGCGGAACTCAGTTGCTGCCCAACATCATCGGTGCCTCGAACGCCGTCACCGTCGTCATCGAGAACGCACTGAACCAGAACCGCGTCCTCAAGCCGAAGCAGGCACTCGACCTCGGCATCGCCGACGCCCTCTTCGGCGGAGCCGACTTCCTCGAGCAGTCTCTCGCGTGGGCCGCTCAGGTCATCAAGGGCGAGATCACCCCTGCTCGTCCCGAGATCGACCGCGGGCAGGCCTGGGACGACGCCATCGCCCGTGCCCGGGGCATCGTGGCCGGCAAGACCGGCAATTTCGCACCGGGACCGGTCGCTGCCGTCGACCTGCTCGAGCTGGCCAAGAACACCGACATCACCGATTCCGCGTCTCTCGACAAGGCCTTCGCGGCCGAGGACGACGCGCTGTCGACGCTGTTGGTCAAGGACGAGTTGCGTGCCGGTTTGTACGCCTTCGACTTGGTTCAGAAGCGCGCGAAGCGTCCCGCCGGTGCGCCCGACAAGTCGCTCGCCCGCAAGATCTCCGGTGTCGGCATCGTCGGTGCCGGTCTGATGGCCAGCCAGCTCGCGTTGCTGTTCGTGCGCCAGCTGAAGGTGCCGGTGATTCTCACCGACATCGATCAGGAGCGCATCGACAAGGGCGTCGGCTACGTTCACAGCGAGATCGACAAGCTGCTCGGCAAGAAGCGCCTGTCCCCCGACGCCGCAAATCGCTTGAAGGCGTTGGTGTCCGGATCGATCGACAAGTCCGCATTCGCGAACACCGACTTCGTTATCGAGGCAGTCTTCGAGAACCTCGACGTGAAGAAGAAGGTGTTCGCCGAGGTCGAGGAATTCGTCTCTGCCGAGACGATTCTCGCGACCAACACCTCGTCGTTGTCGATCACGAAGATGGCGGCCGACCTGAAGCACCCCGAGCGCGTGGTGGGCTTCCACTTCTTCAATCCCGTGGCCGTACTTCCGCTGCTCGAGGTCGTCAAGGGCGAGAAGACCGACGATGCCACTCTCGCAACAGCATTCGCGACGGCGAAGACACTGAAGAAGTCGGCCGTGTTGTCGGCGGATCTCCCCGGATTCGTCTTCAACCGTCTCGTTACTCGCGCGTCCAACGAGATCATCAGCGCGATCGACGAGGGCACCCCGTTCGATGTGGCAGACGGCGCTGTGGGCGAACTCGGCATGCCGATGAGCCCGCTGACGTTGCTGGCACTCGTCGGACCGGCCGTCGCTCTGCACACCGCGGAAACACTGGCCGAGGCGTACCCGGAGCGATTCAAGGACTCCGCCGGATTCCGTGCACTCGTCGAGGCGAAGAAGCCGGGTGTGTGGACCTACGGACCCGAGGGCCAGGTCGTCGACCCTGAGGTGGCCGCACTGTGGCCGCAGGGTGACTCACCGTCGACGGCCGAACAGGTTCTCGAGCGAACCCGTAACGCCTTCGCGGACGAGATCAAGATCATGCTCGACGAAGGGGTCGTTGCCGCGGCCCAGGACATCGATCTCTGCCTGCTGCTGGGCGGAGGCTTCGGATTCTGGAACGGCGGTATCACTCCGTACCTGGATCGCAGCGGCGCGTCCGAGGCCGCCACCGGTCAGCGCTTCCTCGCGCCCGGTGTAGCCAGCGTCTAGCTCTACCTGCCGAGTTCGAGGTTATAGACGGATTTCTTCTGATTTTCGTCCATAACCTCGAACTCGGCTTTTTCGTGTCGGGATAAGGTCTGATCCGATGAACAGCGAACGCAGTCGGTTGATCGGCATCGCCTATCGAATGCTGGGTTCCTACAGCGACGCCGAGGACGCAGCATCGGAAGCGCTGCTCCGCTGGTACCGACTCACCGACGCCGAACGTGACGAAATCGACGTCCCCCGTGCGTGGCTCACCCGCGTCGTCGGCCGCATCTGTCTGGACCTGCTCGGATCCGCCCGCGTACGCCGGGAACACTATGTGGGGCAATGGCTTCCCGAACCCGTCCGAGCCCTTGCGCCCGGCGACGACGGCACATCGGACCCGGCCGACCGCATCGCCCTCCACGAGTCCGTCGGCCTGGCGTTGCTCGTCGTTCTGGACTCACTGAGCCCGGCAGAACGTGTCGCGTTCGTGCTGCACGATGCATTCGCGGTTCCATTCGACGACATCGCGAACGTTCTCGGTCGGACCCCCGCCGCCTGCCGCCAACTGGCCTCGGCCGCCCGGCGACGGGTGCACGACGATCGCCGCGGCCCGAGCGCACCCAACACCCACGACCGCGTCGTCCGCGCTTTCGTGGCTGCCGCCGCCGGCGGAGATCTCGATGCGCTCGTCGCACTGCTCGCCCCCGACATCACCCTCGTCAGTGACGGCGGCGGACGGGTGTCGGCGGCCCGCAACCCGGTTCGCGGGGCCGATCGGGTCGCCCGCTTCGTTCTGGGTATCACCGTCAAGTCCACCGACCTCGACCGGTCGATCGAATCGGTCAACGGCCTGACCGGAGTCGTCCTTCGCCGACAAGGTGTGGTCACCGGTGTGATCGGTTTCCGCACCGATTCCGCCGTGGTCACCGACGTGTGGATCGTGCTCAACCCGGAAAAACTTCGACACTGGTCGTGACGGCCATACATTCTCGTGGGCTACGTCGTCAGTGCAGGTGAGGCCCGAACTTCTCGAGCCGATCGACTCCGAACAGGACAGGTGGACACACGATGAAAATCGCCGTAGCCGGTGGAACAGGAACCGTCGGAACGCATGTCGTCGACGTGGCGCGTGAGCGAGGGCACGAGATCGTCGTGCTGTCGCGGTCGGCCGGTGTCGACCTCGCCGACGGGACCGGCCTGTCCGACGCTCTGGCCGGGGTCGACGCCGTCGTCGATGTCTCGTCGACGCAGACCGTCTCGGCGAAGGAGTCGACAGCGTTCTTCTCCGCCGTCACCCACAACTTGTTGGCGGCCGAGATCGAGGCTGGAATCGGCCATCATCTGGCCCTGTCGATTGTGGGAATAGACAAGGCCCCGCATGCATATTACGCCGGAAAGGTGAAGCAGGAAGGCATCATTCGAGCCGGGACAGTGCCGTGGACGATTCTTCGAGCCACGCAATTCCACGAATTCGCCGGCCAGATTCGCGCTCAGATGTCGTTCGGTCCGGTCAGCGTGATCCCGAAGATGGTCTCGCAACCGATCGCTGCCCGCGAGGTCGCCGATCGATTGATCGATCTGGCCGAGCACTCCCCCGCGGGCCGCGTTGCCGACCTCGGCGGGCCGAGACAAGAACGGATGGCCGAGATGGTGCGGCGCTATGCACGTGCCATCGGTGCCCGTGGTCTGGTGCTCGAAGTTCCCGTCCCGGGGGCGTACGGCCGGGCGATGCGCGACGGAACGTTGGTCACCACGACCGGTTCGGATCACGGTTTCCAGACCTTCGATCAGTGGTCGGCCACCCAGGCGCGATAGCCACCTGCCGCCGAACTCGAAGCTATGGACGACTTACGGCAGTTTTCCGTCCGCAACTTCGAGTTCGACAGCGCGATATCGGACAATTCACCTATTTCGGCAATTGGATTGCTGCACGCCACGAATATCGAGGCGATTTCGCTCCCATTCCGTGTGTGCGAGGACGAAGATGGCGATGACCACCATGGACGCTGTTCACCCGAAAGCTGGTTCATGCCATGACGCAATCGACCGATCGGCACACCGCAAAGGTCATCGGAGTCACCATCGCCGCCGCTGTCGGCGGGTTTCTGTTCGGATTCGATTCGTCCGTCGTCAACGGTGCAGTCGACTCGATCCAGGAAAATTTCGCTCTGTCGTCGTTCGTCACGGGGTTCGCGGTCGCAATCGCGCTACTCGGGTGTGCGGTCGGAGCCTGGTTCGCCGGTCGCCTGGCCGACAGTTGGGGCCGCAAGAAGGTGATGCTGCTGGGCTCTGCGCTGTTCACCATTTCCTCGGTGGGGTCCGGGTTCGCCTTCAGCGTCCCCGATCTGATGTTGTGGAGGGTCCTCGGCGGGCTGGGTATCGGAATTGCGTCGGTGATCGCGCCCGCGTACATCTCGGAGATAGCACCGGTTCGCTATCGCGGTGGATTGGCATCGCTGCAGCAATTGGCAATCACCGTCGGAATCTTTGCCGCGCTGCTCTCGGATGCGGTTCTTCAGAACGCGGCAGGCGGACCGTCGAACGATCTGTGGTTCGGCCTCGAAGCGTGGCGGTGGATGTTCCTGGTCGGCGTCGCGCCCGCATTGGTCTATGGATTTCTCGCGACACTCATTCCAGAATCACCTCGGTACCTGGTGGGTAAACACCTCGACGAGGAAGCTGCACGCATTCTGGGCGACATCACCGGCGAAGTGAACCCCGACGAACGCATCCGGGAAATTCGCCTGACTCTCCGGCGAGAATCCAAATCCTCGTTCGCCGATATCCGAGGACCCAAATTCGGTCTGCAGCCGATCGTGTGGGTCGGTATCACGATGGCGATTCTGCAGCAGTTCGTCGGGATCAACGCGATCTTCTACTACTCGACGACGCTGTGGAAGTCGGTGGGCTTCAGCGAGAATCAATCGTTCGTCACGTCGGTGATCACGTCCGTCATCAATGTGTCGATGACATTCGTCGCAATCTTGTTCGTCGATCGATTCGGTCGCCGAAATCTGTTGATGATCGGCTCGATCGGCATGTTCGTCGGTTTGGTCCTGGCCGCAGTCTCGTTCACGCAAGCCGTCGGAAGCGGCGACCAACTCGAATTGCCGTCGCCTTGGGGCCCGGTCGCGCTCGTCGGCGCAAATCTGTTCGTGGTCTTCTTCGCAGCAACATGGGGACCGATCATGTGGGTGATGCTCGGAGAGATGTTCCCCAATCGAATGCGTGCAGTGGCGTTGGGCATCAGTACCGCCGCGAACTGGATAGCGAATTTCGCCATCACATTGGCATTCCCGCCGTTGTCCGACACCATCGGGCTCGGCTTCATCTACTCGTTCTTCGCGCTGTTCGCTCTCCTTTCCTTCTTCTTCGTCAAATACAAGATCACCGAGACCAAGGGGATGGAACTCGAAGAGATGGGCGTCTGAATCGAGGTTGTCCGAACGACGGCGGGTCCGCGGTTCTCTCGACCGATAAGGCAGGGTGGGGGTGCACTCTGTCGGTCGATCTGCCGTCGAAAGTAGGAGATGAAGCTACGTATCGCATGCGCCGTGGGCGCCGTCGTGGTGTTCGGACTGAGCCTGCGCCTGCTGTTCGGCAGTACCTCGGCGCTCACCTCCGACATCGCCGAGTTCTACTCCGCGAACTCGACATCCATGGCGTTACTGACCACGGGTCCGGTGATCTGCCTCGGTGTATTCGCCGCCACCGCACGCTATTTCGTGCGCCGGGTCCCTGTCACGCACGTTCTTGTGGTGTGCCTGTCCCTGGTGGCCGTCGGCACAGCTGTACGCGCGGTGCCGTCGTGGCCGATCCTCGTGGTCGGCACTCTCGTCGCGGCGGCGGGTATCGCGGTGGCGAATGTGCTGGGTCCGGTTTTCGTCCGTCTGGTGGTGCAGGAGTGGAGCCTGTCGGAACGACCCAGGGGCAGAGAGTGGAGTTCGATAGGTGAACCCGATGCGGCGGCGGGGCGACGACTGGGGTTGTTGACCGGGGTGTTGACCGCTGTGATCAGTGCCAGTGCGGGAGTGGCGTCGGGAGTGTCCGTTCCCTTGGCCGAGGCCTTCGACGGTGGTTGGCGGATTGTTCTGGGGCTGTGGTCGATTCCGGTCGTGTTGGCCGCCGGATGTATGGCGATCTTCGGGCGAACGCTGTCGCGCGGGCGGTCGGTTGCCGGGTCGGCGACACTCCCCGACGACGCTCCTGGGAGTCGCACGGGGGTTCTGACATCGCCCGTGGCGTGGTCGTTGACGGCATTCATGGGTTTGCAGTCGCTGATGGCGTATTCGATGATCGCGTGGTTACCTACAATCTTTCGTGATCGCGGGGTGGACGCGCGTGATGCCGGTCTGCTGTTGACGGCATTGTCGGTCAGCAGCGTGCTGACTGCATTGACGGTTCCGAGCCTCGCGACAAGGTTGGGGAATCAGAGCGCGTTGGCGGTCGCCGTGACGCTACCGACGTGCGTGGGCCTGCTCGGGATAGTGTCGTCGGCCGATTCTTGGGCCCTGGTGTGGGCGGTACTGCTCGGTTTGGGCCAGGGCGGGCAGTTGTCGCTCGCGATGACGTTGATGAATCTGCGGGCCTCGAACGCCCGTGATGCTGCGTCGCTCAGTTCCATGGCGCAGACGGTCGGATACGTGCTGGCTGCTGCCGGTCCGCTGGTGTGCGGGGCCGTTCATTCGGCGACGCAGCGGTGGGAACCGTCGATTGTGTTTCTTCTGTTGGTCACGATTCCCATGGCTGCAGCAGGTGCGGTGGCCGGCCGCCGCGCCGTGGTCGGAAGCGAGGCGGAGCCGGCCGACGCCGTCAGAGGCTCTTGACCCAATGCGAAACTTGCTGCACCACGGTTTCGCAGGTGAGTCCGAACTCGTGGTGCAGTTGCTCCCGAGATGCGTGGTCCAGGAATCGTTGCGGCACACCGAGATCGCGGCAGGGCACGTCGACACCGGCACCGCGCAGCGCGGCCGAGAGCGTCGAACCTATCCCGCCGTGCAGGCCGCTGTCCTCGACGGTGACGACCAACCGGTAATCCTCGGCCATCTTGAGCAGCGACTGCGGGACCGGGAGCACCCAGCGTGGATCCACGACGGCAACCGAAATACCCTCTGCTTCGAGCTTTTTCGCGGCGTCGAGGGCGAGCGACCCGAACACCCCGACGGCAACGATCAGCACGTCGCCGGTGGCCTCGGACGGCTCGGTCAGCACATCGAGTATTCCGTCCAACCTGCGCACCGCAGGCACCGTTTCGGTGACCGCGCCCTTCGGGAAGCGAAGTGCCGTAGGGCCGTCCGAGGTGGCGATCGCCTCGGCCAGCTCCTCTCGAAGAGTGGCGGCGTCTCGTGGCGCTGCCACCTTCATGCCCGGAACGATGCCGAGCAGAGACATGTCCCACATGCCGTTGTGGGACGCGCCGTCGGCACCGGTGACTCCCGCGCGATCCAACACGATGGTGACGGGAAGACCCAACAGGGCGACGTCCATCAGCAGTTGATCGAACGCGCGGTTGAGGAACGTGGAGTAGATGGCGACCACGGGATGCATGCCGCCGAGCGCAAGCCCGGCGGCCGACGTCATCGCATGCTGCTCGGCGATACCCACGTCGAACATTCGGTCCGGAAACCGCACCCCGAACGCCGCGAGCCCGGTGGGCGCGGCCATTGCGGCGGTGATGGCCACGACGTCCTCGTTCTGCTCGCCCTGCTCGATGAGCGCCGCCGAGAACACCGACGTCCAATCCGGAGCCGATTTGGATCGGGCCAGGCCGGTCGCAGGATCGATGACGCCGGTGGCGTGCATCTGGTCGGCTACGTCGTTCTCGGCATGGATGTAGCCCATGCCCTTGCGCGTCACCGCGTGCACGATGACCGGGCCGCCGTACGCCTTGGCTCTGCGCAGTGCCGATTCCATGGCGTGCTGGTCGTGACCGTCCACCGGGCCGAGGTACTTGATGCCGAGATCGGTAAACATGACCTGCGGGCTGATGGCGTCCTTCACTCCGGCTTTCATGCCGTGCAGCATCGTGTAGGCGGCGCGGCCGACGACGGGGATCCGTCGTACGATCCGGCGGCCGTTGTCGAGAATCTTCTCGTATCCCGGCTGCAGTCGCAGAGCTGCCAGGTGATCGGCCAGCCCGCCGATGGTCGGGGCGTACGAACGGCCGTTGTCGTTGACGACGATCACCAGCGACCGGTCTCGGCCGGCGGCGATGTTGTTCAGCGCCTCCCAGCACATACCGCCCGTCAGCGCGCCGTCACCGACAACAGCCACGACATGCCGGTCGGTCTCTCCCTTGAGGGCGAACGCTTTGGCCAACCCGTCGGCATACGACAAGGATGCCGATGCGTGGGAGGACTCGACCCAGTCGTGTTCGCTCTCGACCCGAGACGGATAGCCGGACAGCCCGCCCTGCTTGCGGAGTGTGTCGAACATTCCTGCGCGTCCGGTGAGCATCTTGTGCACGTAGGCCTGGTGGCCCGTGTCGAAGATGACCGGATCACGCGGTGAGTCGAAGGTGCGGTGGATCGCCAGAGTCAGCTCCACCACTCCCAGATTGGGACCGAGGTGGCCCCCTGTTGCCGATACCTTCTCGACCAGGAAGGCGCGGATCTCGCGAGCCAGTTCGGCCAGCTCCGCACTATCGAGGTCGCGCAAGTCCTCGGGCGTCTGAATTCGCGCTAGGACACCCAACGAGATCGCTCCCTCCGGCCGGAAAACATATTCGAAAAACCAGTCTACGGAGTGGCTGCGCCCAGCCGCCCCGTCCAGCATTGTCTCGCCGACACTACCGTCGAGTAGGCAGGTGCCCGGGGTCAGTCGCCCCTAACCTCGAATACGCTCGAAACGGACACCCGACATACAGTGTCGCCCATGAGCAACGTCGTCGATGCCATCCTGACCCGGGTTCACGAACTGTGCCGGGACGACGCGTCGGGACAGGTCGCCGACTACATCCCCGAACTCGCAGCCGTGACGCCGGACGGCTTCGGTATCGCCCTGACGACCACCGACGGCTACGTGTACGAAGTCGGCGACACGAGGATGCCGTTCACCATCCAATCCATCTCCAAGCCCTTCACCTATGCACTCGCGCTGGCCGACCGCGGCCTCGACGTCGTCGCGGGCAAGATCGACGTCGAACCCTCGGGTGAGCCGTTCAACGAGATCAGCCTGGACGCCGTCACCGAGCGGCCCCGAAACCCGATGATCAACGCGGGTGCGATCACGTCCGCGTCGCTCATCGGCGGCCGCACCGCAGAGGAACGATTCGAGCGCATCCGAGCGTCGTATTCCCGGTACGCAGGAAGGTCTCTGAGCTTCAACGACGCGGTGTATCGATCCGAAGCGCGCACCGGACACCGCAATCGCGCCATCGGCTACATGCTGCGGTCCTTCGGCATCATCGACCACGATCCGGAGGCCGCCGTGGACCTGTACTTCCGCCAGTGCTCGATCGACGTCACGGCGGCTGATCTGGCCATGATGGCCGCCACGATGGCCAACAACGGAGTCAATCCCCACACCAAGGAGCGCGCCCTGGCACCCGCACTGGTCGAACGCGTGCTGTCGGTGATGACGACCTGTGGCATGTACGACGGCGCAGGCGACTGGGTGGCGCGGGTGGGTATGCCGGCCAAGAGTGGGGTCGGCGGCGGCATCCTGGCGGTGCTTCCCGGGCAGATGGGCATCGCCGTCTACTCCCCCCGCCTCGATTCGCACGGCAACAGCGTGCGCGGCGTTGCTGCCTGCCGAGAACTCTCCACCAGACTCGAATTGCACTTTCTGCACGTCACTCGGGCCGCGAAATCGTCGATTCGACGTCGGTACGTTCTCACCGAGGCACCGTCGCGAAAACGACGATCCGAGATCGAACAGGCCACACTCGCTGCAGTCGGCGACCGCGCGCGGGTCTACGAGTTGCACGGGGACCTGCTGTTCTCGGGTGCCGAGACAGCGGTCCGCGAGATCGGCAACCTCGACCGGAATCTCGATGCACTCGTCATCGACGTTCGTGGCGTCGACGAGGTGAGCGACATCGCCCGTTCGATGTTCGAGGACCTACGCCGCGATCTCGCCGACCACGGCTGTGTGGTGTGCCTGGTGGATCCCAGAGCCATCATGGGCCACACGACGTCGAGCCTGGACCCGAATGATCCGGCGGGCCGGGTGTACTCGAGTCTGAGCTCGGCCATCCAGTGGGCA
This sequence comes from Rhodococcus sp. JG-3, assembly GCF_000482405.1. Classification (NCBI taxonomy): domain Bacteria; kingdom Bacillati; phylum Actinomycetota; class Actinomycetes; order Mycobacteriales; family Nocardiaceae; genus Rhodococcus; species Rhodococcus sp. JG-3. The sequence goes on along the minus strand of NZ_KI519398.1, from coordinate 3,131,636 downwards.
GAGAACCTGCTGCTCGATCGGCACTGCTCCGGCGCGCGGCAACCGGCAGAGATCACTCCGGCCGAGCACCCGTTGCTCGCCGGTCTGACCACCGAGCAATTCGACTCGGTGACTCCTTATCTGGAGAAACGTCACTACGCACGGGGCGACGTCATCGTTCACCGTGGTGCGCCGGCAGCGGGTCTGTTCTTGATTCTGCGCGGAGAAGTGACATCGACGGCCGTGTCCGCAGACGGGGGCAAACACCGCATCACGACGCTCTCCCCCGGGATGAGCTTCGGCGAGATGCCGCTGCTGATGTCGGTGCCGTTCCTGCTGGACATGGTGGCCGACACCCCTGTCGATCTGGTGGTCGTGTCGGTATCGCATTTCGAGGCACTGACTCGGGACGCCCCGGAAGTGAAGCTGGCGCTACTGGAAAATCTGGCCAGCGGCGCGTACGGCCAGATGGCGGCCGTCGTCAAGACGCTCGGGCGGTTCGACATCGGCATCTGATCCGACTGTCGAACCGCCCGAGTGGACGTGCTTGGCCCCTGATCAGGCGTCGAGCGTGATCATCGTGAGGACCTCGGTGGGCTGCGCCGAGCCGCCGGCAGGCTCGAGCGAGAACGCGAAGTTGGTCGACGCTCCCATGCCGTCCACCACGGTGCCGTCGCTCGACGTGAGCTGATCCTCGGTGACAACGCCGGCGGAGCGCGGCGCACCGTCGACGAACCACATCTGGTAGACCCGGCCCGAGGGCGGCTCCGGGACACCGTTCAGAGTCACCACGACCGCATCTCGGCTCAGCGAGTACGACACCTTTGCAGTGCCGCCACCCGGGAACTCCGCGGACGCCTCACGAGCGTCGGGCGCTGCGACGATCTGCTCGGCCTGGGAAGGCTGCGGGTCCGAGCCCATGGTCTGCGTGACGACGACTACACCACCGACTGCGACGACGATCGCGGCAGCCGCGGACACCATCGAGTATCGCCACGTCTTGGAGCGCTCACGTCGGTGCCGGTGCAGCGGAGTGACGTTCGGCGGAAGTTCTCGGACCGTCGGCTCCTGATCGCTCGCGGCGACACGCGCGAGCACGGCCTCCCGCACGCGTTCGGGTGCGGGAGTCGCGTCTGCCGCCGCAGCCAACGCCAGCGTTTCGTGAATCTCACCCACGAGGATGTCGAATTGTGCCCGGGTCGTCTCGTCGACGCGGATTCGCTCGGTTTCGATGGCGCGCCGCTCGGACTCGCTCATCGCGTGGAGGGCGTAGACCTCCGCTTCGTCCAGCAGTCGTTGCCGTGACGCTTCACTCATTGCGGGATCACCCCCAGGCATGTCTTCAACTTGATCAATCCATCTCGTATGCGCGATTTGATCGTCGGCACGGCTACCCCGAGCCGTTCGGCAACCTCGCGATAGGTGTACCCGCTGTAATAAGCCATTCGTACCGACTCGCTCTGCGTATCGGTCAGAGTGTCGAGACAGGCCACGACGGCCTCCGATTCGAGCCGCTGGGTCACCGTCTCCAGTACCTCGTCATGCTCGGGCGTGTGACTCACGGCACCGTACGCCGCCTCGCGGTCGGTACCCGACTGTTCGCTACGTACCCGATCGACCGCCCGGCGATGTGCCAGCGTCATGATCCACGCCAGCGGACTCCCCTGGCTCGGATCGTAATTCGGTGCTGCACGCCAGATCTGGAGGAACACCTCCTGCGCGGTCTCCTCGCTGTACCCCGGGTCGCGAAGCACGCGCACCACCATCCCGTACACACGGGAGGACGTGGCGTCGTACAGCTCGGCGAAGGCCGACCGGTCGCCCTGGGCAACGGCGGCCATCAGGCGACGGAGACGGTCCGTCTCCTCGGCACGCAGATTCTTCAGCTGGGGGCTCGGTACTGCGCACACCGCATCCTCGACCGAGGTGCTGTCCTCGGACTCGGGCGGCGTTCGGTCACGGCCGGTGCCCGCAGATCCGGAAGCATCGGAGAACGGCACGCTCATCGGACTGTCGTCCCAGCAGACGGGTTCATGATCGAGTTCATCGATCATGACACTAGTGGTCATGTAGCCCTCATATCGAAACCTCCGCGTTTTCCCGCCGCAGTACATATTCGGAACAAACACCCCGAGGGATGGTCCGCGACCGAAATTCGTTTGCGCAGAATTGGACCGGGCTTCATCCTGGGTGCGAGAATCGGACAAACGCGGGCAATCGGGCGGACAGCTCGATGGAGGGACGGACACGCATGACGGCCATCGAAACCCACGGGCTCGTCAAACATTTCGGCACCACCGCCGCAGTCGACGGCGTGGATCTGTCGATCCCGTCCGGCGGGGTGTACGGCGTACTCGGACCCAACGGGGCCGGGAAAACCACGACCATCCGGATGCTGGCGACACTTCTTCCGATAGACGGCGGCAGCGCACGAGTCCTGGGACACGACGTGGCAACCGAGCCGGAGGCCGTTCGCCGAAAAGTTTCTCTCACGGGTCAATTCGCCTCGCTCGACGAGGATCTTACCGGCACGGAGAATCTCGTTCTGCTGGCGCGGCTGCTCGGCTACTCACGTCCGGCCGCCCGAGCGCGCGCTGATCAACTGTTGACAGCATTCGACATCGCCGACGCCGGACCGCGACAGGTCAAGACCTACTCCGGTGGCATGCGCAGGCGCATCGACATCGCGGCGAGCATCATCGTCACCCCCGAGCTGATCTTTCTCGACGAACCCACCACCGGCCTGGACCCGCGCAGTCGCAATCACGTCTGGGAGATCGTCCGTGCACTGGTGGCAGGCGGCACGACGGTACTGCTGACGACGCAGTATCTCGACGAGGCCGACCACCTGGCCGGGCGCGTGGCGGTGATCGACCACGGCAAAGTCATCGCCGAGGGCACGACGGGCGAGCTGAAGGCATCGGTGGGATCGAACTCACTGCACCTGCGCGTGCTCGATGCCGGGCACCGGAATGCCGCGGCGAGAATCGTTCGAGATCTGGTCGGCAGCACCGTGACCGAGGACGCCGACCCGTTCACCGTGTCCGCACGACTGGACAATCCGGCGCAGGCGGCACCGATCCTTCCTGCTCTCGAATCCGCCGGAATCGCCATCGCATCCTTCACCCTCGGTCAGCCGAGTCTGGACGAGGTGTTCCTGGCGCTGACCGGGCACGACGCGGGAGCGGGAGTGGAGCCGGTGGGTGCGAAAAAAGCTGAAATCGACAACGGGGAGATCGCGTCATGACCACCGAGGCCCAACGATCCGCCCCACAGGCGTCGACGATCATCGATGTTCTCTCAGCCGCAGGTCCGAGGCCGGAGCGTCCGTCGTCGCTGTCGACCTCGCTGAGTTTCGGCTGGCGGGCGTTGCTGAAGATCAAGCACGTACCGGAGCAGTTGTTCGACGTGACGGCGTTTCCGATCATGTTCACGCTGTTGTTCACGTACCTGTTCGGTGGCGCTCTGGCCGGTTCGACCGACGCGTACATCCAGTTTCTGCTGCCGGGCATCCTGGTGCAGACCGTGGTGATGATCACGATGTACACCGGCGTGACGATGAACAAGGACATCGAGAAGGGTGTGTTCGATCGGTTCCGATCGTTGCCGATCTGGCGTCCGTCGCCGCTGGTCGGTGCGTTGCTGGGTGACGTCGTGCGCTACACGTTGGCGTCGGTGATCGTACTGATCTTGGGGCTGATTCTCGGTTTCCGGCCGCAAGGCGGGCTACTCGGTGTGATCGCATCGATCGTGCTGTTGCTCGTGTTCTCGTTCTGTCTGTCCTGGATCTGGACGATGATCGCCATGATCGTGCGCACCGAGGCAGCCGTGATGGGGATGTCGATGTTCATCCTGTTTCCGCTGACGTTCGCGAGCAACATCTTCGTCGACCCCAACACGATGCCGGGGTGGCTTCGTGCGTTCGTCGACGTCAACCCGGTCAGCTTTCTGGTGACGTCACTTCGAGGCCTGATGCAGGGCGATGTCGACACCGGCCAACTCGGAGTGACTCTGGTGCTGTCGGCGGCAATGCTGGCGATCTTCGGACCGATCACGATGCGGCTGTACAACCGCAAGTCCTGATCCGCGCCTTCCGGTGCAAGCGTCAGGATGCGGCGCGGGCTCGGTGTCGGCGGACTGCGTCCCGGTTCGAGCACACGGTTCCGCAGTACCGCTGCCGTCCGGTGCGTGAGGTGTCGGCGAAGGCGGTCGTGCAGTCGGCTGCGGCGCACCGATGGAGTCTGTCCATTCCGCGACCGGTCAAGTGCAGCGCGGTACCGACACCGACCAGTGCCCTGATGACGCCACCCAACGCGATGTTGGGATCGCGATAGTGCATGTGCCAGCCGTCGTCGGCATGGTTGGTCAACCGTGGGTACGCGGATGCCTGTGCAAGGAGGGCGTTCAGGGCCTCGGCCCGCTCCTCGGCTGTCTCTGCATCCACCACGCGAGCCCACTCGCGGAGGAACTCGAGTGTGTCCGCGAGATCGGCGTCGGTGGCAGTCCAGTCGGGAACGAGGCCGGCGTCGATGCAGCGGGCCCCCAATTCGCTCGGCGACGTGGGTGGCCGGTTGAGGAGGTCGATGCCCAGTTTCACGGCATATTCCCCGTAAGGGTTGATGTGCATAAGACCATTACATCACAGTTGATGCATGGACATCGAACACAGCACACACTCCTGGACCACCCGCTCGCTGCACGACACCAGCGAAGGCCTCGTCGGCTACCAGGGCTGCCACTGCGGAGCTCAACGCATCGTCTCGGTACCCGCGCAGACGTTCGCCCCGGTTGCCGAAGTGGATCACCCCAGCACGTTCGCCACCGCAGGCACCACCGTGTCGAGTGCATAGCCGATGGACAGCGCCGAGTTGGTGGCGTAGGACTTCGCGACTTCCGGGTCGTCGAACACGACGTAGCGGCCGTCCGCGACAGCCGGAATCCGTTGGAACAGCGGATTGTCGGTCACCTCGGACGGCGCCTTCTGGATGGGGAAGACGATCAGTACGTCGGCGTCGAGCAGGTCGAGCTCCTCCCCGGAAATCGGAACCGAGAAGCCGCGCGGCGGAAGAGAATCGATGGCCGGGCTGGTGACGAAGCCGAGCTTCTTCATGAACTCGAGTCGACTGTTCGACGAGATGTATGCGCCGTATCCGGTGCCGCTGTAGGCCCCGACCACCGCTGTCTTGCCGGCGAATTCCGGATGGGCAGCGGCCGCTGCATCGAAACGGTCGGCGATTCCTGCGAGCAGCGCGTCCCCTTCGGACTGCTTGCCGAGTGCCGTGGCCACCATCGTGACCTGCTGCTCGAGCGTTGTCAGGTAGTTGTCCGCCCCCGCCGGTATACCCACCGTCGGAGCAATGGCGGACAGCGTGGCGTACCGATCGGCATCACCGGAGCTCTTGGTGTCGAGGATCAGATCCGGCTCGAGCGCCGCGACCTGCTCGAACGACGGCTCCTGCGTCCCGATGATCTGCGGTGGTGCGTCGTAGAGCCCGGCCGCCCACGGACCGACGCCGTCGCCGCCGAAGGCGAGCCAGTCGCTCGCACCGACCGGTGAGACACCGAGCGCGAGTGCGGTTTCCGCGTCGCCCCAGCCGAGCGCGACGACGCGCTGCGGGGCACTGTCGACGGTCACGTCGCCGAACTCGGTATCGATCGTGACAGGGAACGCAGCCGCCGATCCGTCGGACGGCGCCTCCGATCCGGGTCCGTCGTCCCCGCCCGACCCACACGAGACGACGGCGGTCAGGAACAGCAGGGCGACCGACACAGCACCGACGGTGCGACGAATTCTCACCCGAGAAACGGTACGTCAGACTCGCCAAGATTGGTGAGGCAACCCTATTTACGGACGAAGCGGCCGATACATTCGACGTGGCTGGTCAGAGGAAACGCGTCGAACGCGCGCACGTCCGTCAGCTCGTAACCGGCTGCCCGGTAGAGGCTCGCGTCCCGCGCGAACGATGCCGGATCGCAGCCGATGTGGACGATCGTGCGGGGAGACCGCGTCGCGAGACCTTCGATGACGTCGCGTCCGGCACCGGCTCGCGGCGGATCGAGTACCGCCACCGCCACCGATTCCGGCAACGAATCCATCGATCGCTCGACCCGGCCCGGCGCGAACGAGACCTGAGCAAGGTCGTGCAGCGCCGAACGCCCGTCCTCGGCGGCCCGGCGCGAGAACTCGACGCTGGTGACTCGTCCGCTCGATCCCACCCGCTCGGCGAGAGCCGCCGCGAACACGCCGACACCGCCGTAGAGATCCCATGCGCCGTCACCCGGCTCGGCGTCCGCCCAGTCGCGCACGACGTCGGTGTACACCTGGGCCGCTCCCTTGTGCGCCTGCCAGAAGCCGGTGGCATCGAGTGTCCACGGCCGCGCCGAGACGAATTCGGTGACGCGACCCGACCCGATGACAGCCTTTTCCGGCCTGGCCCGGGACGACGCCGCTCGACGCGCCGACGCACCGCGGCGGCCCGGAGACCGGCGTCCGGTTCGCGTCAACTGGGCCGGTGCCACCTCCACCACATGGCGTTCACCCGTACCGTCGAGGACCACCTGCAATTCGGCACCTGCGCGCCACTCACGGCCCGACAATCCGTCGAACGCAACCGGATCCATTTGCGGGCACGACAACTCCGTGACGATCGAACTGCTTCGATAGCGGTGGTAGCCGGGCCGTCCACCCGAATCCACTGCCAGCCGAACACGGGTCCGCCATCCGATGCCGTCGCCGGTGCCCGGCAACTCCTCGACCGGAACGTCCCGCTCGATGCCCGCGACGCGGCGCAGCTGTTCGGCGACGACGGAGGACTTGAGTCGACGACCGGCTTCGGGGGTCGCGTGAGAATAGTCGCAGCATCCCGAACCACCGGGCCCGGAGATGGGGCAGCGAGCGTCGATGCGGTCCGGAGACGCGGTGAGGATCTCGATCGCGTCGGCGCGGCAGAACGACCCACCGCGATCCTCGGTCACCTTGGCCATGACGCGTTCCCCCGGTAGCCCGTGGCGAACGAACACCACTCGACCTTCGTGACGGGCCACGCAGAACCCACCGTGTCCGGGAGCGCCCAGTTCGACGTCGAGCACCAGCCCGAACCAGTTCTCGGTCATTTGCCCGCCGGCGGTTCGTAGCCGCGACGCGATGCACCCGGCGCATTTCCGAGCACCTCGCGCCTGGCCTTCTCCGACGAGCGCAGCTGCCACGGAACGCTGGTGACCATCACGCCGGGTTGAAACAGCAGTCGGGACTTCAATCTCAGCGCACTCTGGTTGTGCAGGACCTGCTCCCACCAGTGACCGACGACGTACTCGGGGATGAAGACGGTCACCACATCACGTGGTGAGTCGCGTCGAACTCGTTTGACGTAGTCCAGAACCGGCTTGGTGACTTCGCGGTAGGGCGATTCGACGACCTTGAGGGGTACCGAGACGTCACTGGCCTCCCATTCACGCACCAATGCTCGGGTGTCCACCTCGTCGACGTTGACGGTGACGGCTTCGAGAGTGTCGGGCCTGGTCGCGCGTGCGTAGGCGAGAGCCCGCAGGGTCGGCATGTGCAGCTTGGACACCAGCACGATCGAGTGCGTGCGGCTGGGTAGTACGCCGTCCCACACCTCGTTCTCGAGCTCGCGCGCCACGGTGTCGTAGTGCTTTCTGATCATCCGCATCAGGCTGAAGATGGCCACCATCGCCACGATCGCGATCCAGGCTCCGGCAGCGAACTTGGTGATCAACACGATCACGAGAACGGTCGCCGTCATGGCCAGACCGACGCTGTTGACCACCCGCGAGCGCTGCATCCTGCCGCGCTGCTCGCCATCGGTCTCGGTTCGGAGCAGGCGGGTCCAGTGCCGGATCATGCCGGTCTGGCTCAGGGTGAACGAGACGAACACACCCACGATGTAGAGCTGGATGAGCTTGGTGACCTCTGCTCCGAACACCACGACGAACACGATGGCTGCACCGGACAGGAACAGGATGCCGTTACTGAAGGCAAGGCGATCGCCGCGCGTGTGCAACTGTCGGGGTAGATACCGGTCCTGAGCGAGCACCGAGCCCAGCACGGGGAAGCCGTTGAATGCCGTGTTCGCGGCGAGTACCAGGATCAACGCCGTCACGGCGGTGATGAAGAAGAACCCAACGGGGAACCCGCTGAACACTGCCTCCGCCAACTGCGCGATCAACGTCTTCTGGTGGTAGCCATCCGGTGCCCCGATCAGCTGCGTCTCCGGGTCCATCGCGTACTTGATGCCGATCTTCTGCGCCAGCACGATGATGCCCATCAACAACGTGATGCCGATACCGCCGAGCAGCAACAGCGTGGTTGCCGCGTTGCGGGACTTGGGTTTCTCGAATGCAGGCACCCCGTTACTGATGGCCTCGACTCCGGTCAGCGCCGCGCAACCCGACGAGAACGCCCGCGCGACGAGGAACGCGAACGCAATCCCGTACAGATGCGAGTCCTCCGCTTTCAGATCGAACGTCGCCGACTCGGCGTGAATGTCGTCTCCGAGCACGTAGACCCGGAACAACCCGTAGCCCAACATCAGGAACATGCCGCCCATGAAGGCGTATGTGGGAATGGCGAACGCGGCACCCGACTCGCGGATACCGCGCAGGTTGATCGACGTGATGAACACGATGGCCACCACCGCGAACAGCACCTTGTGCTGCGCGACGAAGGGTACGGCCGAACCGATGTTCGACGCGGCCGCCGAAATGGAGACCGCCACGGTCAGCACGTAGTCCACCAACAACGCACTACCCACGGTCAGACCCGCCGCAGGACCGAGGTTGGTGGTCGCGACCTCGTAATCACCACCGCCGGACGGGTAGGCGTGCACGTTCTGCCGGTAGCTGGCGACCACCACCGCCATCACGACACAGACCGCGAGACCGATCCACGGAGTGAACGTGAGCGCCGATATCCCGGCCACGGACAACACCAGGAAGATCTCTTCGGGTGCGTACGCAACCGAGGACATGGCGTCCGAGGCGAACACCGGTAGCGCGATTCGCTTGGGTAGCAAGGTATGACCGAGCTTGTCGCTGCGGAACGGCTTACCGAGAACCAGCCGCTTTGCGGCAGTCGAGACCTTGGACACGATCAGAAGCGTAGGCCGTCGGGTCGCCGGCGGCGCAACCACGCGCCCTTTGACTTCCATCCGATGCCCACCCACGGTCGAGCCGGTGACGAATCCCCGATACGTTGGTGCTCGCATGCACACGGTGGCAATGTCGTCGGCAGTGTTGGTCGGCAATCGAGATCGGGACGGAGCTGGGCGTTGTACGTAGTTGTGATGGGGTGTGGCCGTGTCGGCGCATCGCTGGCCGGAGCGCTCGAGCGCATCGGGCACGAGGTGGCGATCATCGACCGCGACGAAACCGCGTTTCTGCGCCTCGACCCCGACTTCGGCGGGCATCGAGTAGTCGGTATGGGATTCGACCGAGATGTGTTGGTGCGCGCCGGAATCGAGAAGGCGGAGGCATTCGCAGCCGTATCCTCCGGTGACAATTCCAACATCATCTCCGCGCGCGTCGCGCGCGAGACGTTCGGCGTCGAGAAGGTCGTCGCCAGGATCTACGACGCCAAACGCGCCGCCGTGTACGAGCGCCTCGGTATTCCGACCGTGGCCACCGTGCCGTGGGCGACCGACCGGTTTCTGCACAATCTTCTGCGGGACGACCCCACCACCAAGTGGCGAGATCCGTCCGGGAGCGTCGCGGTGGTGCTGCTCGACTTCCACGATGCGTGGATCGGCAAGAAATTATCGGTACTCGAGGATGCGACCCGGTCGCGGGCCGCGTTCGTCATCCGTTTCGGCACCGGACTGCTGCCCGACAAGCGCACCGTGATCCAGGCAGGCGACGAGGTGTACGTCGCTGCCGTCTCCGGGACCGTCGCCGAGGCCATCGCATTGGCCGGCAATCCGCCGCCGTCGGACGACTGATGCTCGCCCGTACGTTGTTCTCCTCCCCCATCGACCCGAACGGGAAGCCATGAAAGTCGCCATCGCCGGTGCCGGCGCAGTCGGCAGATCCATTGCACGCGAATTGATCCGAAGTGAGCACGAGGTGATGCTCCTCGAACGCAAACTCGACCACGTCGATCAGACCGCAGTACCCGAGGCCGAATGGGTGCTCGCGGACGCCTGCGAGTTGAGTCTGCTCGAGGCCGCCCATCTCGAGAACTACGACGTGGTGATCGCCGCTACCGGCGACGACAAAGCGAACCTGGTGCTCAGCTTGCTGGCCAAAACCGAGTTCGGCGTGAACCGCGTGGTGGCCCGGGTCAACGACCCCAGAAACGAATGGCTCTTCGATGCGGCCTGGGGTGTCGATGTCGCAGTCTCGACCCCGCGCATGCTGGCGTCACTGGTGGAGGAGGCCGTCTCGGTAGGCGATCTGGTCCACCTGATGACATTCCGCAAGGGACAGGCAAATCTCGTGGAGATCACTCTGCCCGAGAACACGCCCCTGGCGGGCAAGCCGGTACGCAAGCTCCAGCTACCGCGGGACGCAGCACTGGTGACGATTCTTCGCGGTGGCCGTGTCATCGTTCCGCAGCACGACGATCCGCTCGAAGGCGGTGACGAGTTGCTCTTCGTCGCGGCGAAAGAGGTGGAGGACGAACTACGTGCTGCGGTCGGTCTGACCTGACGGCAGCTCGTCGGCCTGTTCGTCGTTCGATGCGAGGTCGAGCGCTCGATCCGCTTGACGCACCGCCCACAGAGTCACCAGTAGGGCTACGCCGGTCAGGGGCCACCCCATCCCGATCCGTGCCACCGCGAGCCAGCCGGTCTGGTCCGAGTCGTAGAGCTGGGACTGAACGATGTAGCGCGCAGCGAACACCGACGCCCAGGCGATGGTGGCCACGTCGTAGTAACGAACCGCAGACCGCTCCCGACGCCACGACGTTCCCTTGCCGTTGAGGTAACCCCAGATGACGCCGACGAGCGGCCACCGGGCGAGTACCGACAGCACGAACGCCCCGCCGTAGACGAGTGATGTATAGATGCCGAACAGGAAGTAGCCCTTGGCGTCCCCGGTGCGGTACGCGATGAAAGCGCAGATGCCGACGCCGAAGAATCCGGAGATGGCCGGTTGTATCGGGCTGCGGCGTACCAGCCGCCACACCAGAACGGCCGCGGCGACACCCAACGCAGCCCACAGAGCGACCGACAGGCCGAAGTAGCTGTTGAACGGGACGAAGACGACCACGGGCAGTGTGGAATATACCAATCCGCTCACACCGCCGAGCTGCTCGAGCACGGTGGGGGCGGCGGTCTTCACGGCGTCCGGCGTCGACGTGTCGGGTACCGGTTCCGGCATGTTCGACGTTCTCGGGTGCGGCACTGCATCGTCGCTGTTCGTCACGAGAACGAGAGTGCCATACCGGGGACGATCAGTTGTCGTCGCGCAGTTCGTAGTACGGGTTGTAGACGATCTTGCGTCCATCGCGTTCGCCGACCCGGCCACGCACCAGGACCGTCTTGCCCGGCTCGATTCCGGCAATCTTGCGCCGGCCGATCCACAGGAGAGTCACTGTGTCGGTGCCGTCGAAGAACTCCGCTTCGATGTTGGCGTTCGCGGCCTTGGAACACGCTTCGACGCTGCGTAGACGACCCAACATCGTGACCTCTTCGCCACGCGAGCAATCGCAGGCGCGTCGGGCTCCGGACGCTTCGGAGGATTCGGCCATCTCCTCGGCGTCGAGCTGATCGATGTCCTCGGTCAACTTTCGCGTCAAACGGCGAAAGTATCCTGCGGCAGCGGGTGCCATTGTGCGCTCCTGCGGGTGGGGGTCGTCTCGCAGCTCCACTCCTGGGAGCAGTTGCGGCGACCTGGGAGTTTCCCTCGTCATAGCTGGTACTTCGCCACTGTAGACCCGATCCGGCGCGCTGACCAACCACCGCCACGCCGTCGAACGGGGGCGTGCACAATCGTCTCGTGCACACCCGATTCAAGACCTCCACCGCGATCGTTCTACCGGGGACGGGATCGGACGCGCAGTTCGCACAGGAGGCATTCGGGCAGGCGTTCGACGTTGTGGGATTGGCCACTGTCGCCGTGGAACCCGACCCGACCGGCGTGGTGGGGAGCTATCTCGGTGCACTCGACGAGGCTGTACGCGCGCACGGTCCCGTCGTGGTCGCCGGAATCTCACTGGGTGCAGCCGTCGCGGCGCACTGGGCCGAACGCAACCGCTCGAGTGTCGTCGCGTTGGCGCTGGCGCTGCCGGCGTGGACGGGCGATCCCACCGGCTCACCGGCTGCACTGAGTGCACGGTTCACGGCTGGGTCGCTTCGCGAACACGGGCTCGACAGCGTCACGGGGACCATGGCCGAGTCGAGCCCAGAATGGCTCGCGCGCACCCTGGCGCGATCCTGGGCGTCGCAGTGGCCGGCGCTCCCCCGCGCGTTGGACGAGGCGGCCTCGTACCGAGGCCCGGAGTTGGACCGTCTCGCGCGGATCGACGCGCCGACCGTCGTGGTCGGCGCGGTGGACGACCCGGTGCATCCGATCGCGGTTGCGGAGCAGTGGGCTCGCGCCCTGCCGAGAGGCGTACTGCGGACCGTGACTTTGACGGACATCGGACTCGACCCGGGGGTCCTGGGCCGAGAAGCCGTCGACGCTCTGACCGCGGCGCACGACGTCTGACGCCGATCAGCCCCCCAGTTGCTGAATCGCCGATCCGGACGCTCCGCGGCGCGGAGCGCGCTCGGCACCGGGTTGTTCGGCGTTCGGTTGCGGAGTCGACTGCTGCTGCGCCGCATCGGTGTTCGCATCAGGGGCGGTGGGCTGCGCCGGCGCGGCCTGCTGCGCTGCTTGCTGCTGCGCGGCAGCCGCCAGTTGCTCGGCCAATACCTGCGGCAGAACCACCGGCAACGGAGTACGCACCGGGTGTGGATCGGTGCCGCGGTCGACGACGGTCTGTCGAAGAATCGAGTGCGCGAGCTGGACCAGGGGCTGGCCCTCCGCCACCGCGCCCGACGGCCCGGCGAGGACGCATCGAACCATCCAGCGATACCCGTCGACACCGATGAAGCGCAGATCGGCGTTGGCGGTGACACCGACCAACTCGCGGCCCCACGGTCCGGTCTCCACGGTCGTCTCGGCCTTGTCGTTACGGAGCGATGTCGCCAGATCGGCCGCCACCTCGCGCCACTGCCCCGGAGACTTCGGGGCAGCGTAGGCGGCGATGGTGATGCGCCCGAACTGGGTGACGATGTGTACTGCCTGCGGGCTGCCCGCCTGAGACATCTCGACCTGCAGTTGCCCGCCCTCGGGGAGAGGGATCAACACAGAGCCGAGATCCAGCCGGTTCGCCGCGACGCTCTCGCGATCCTCGTCCAGATCACCGAGATCGTGGGGCCCCTCGACGGTGGTGTCCGCGGTCGCATCGTCGTTGTCGTCGTCGCGGCCGTCGACGAATGGCTCCGCGCTGGACGCGGAGGCACTGCCGGCGTCGTTCTTCTTACGCCGTCCGAACATGTTCAGCTCTCTTCTTCTCGGTTGCATTCAGTTCGCTGTACACCGACGACCGTCGCGACAGACGCACTACGTAGGACGTCACTGCACCAGACTCGCATGTCCGCCGGTCGAGCCGTGACCGCCGTCCCCTCGAACGGTGTCGTCGAGTCGATCCACTTCGACGAACTCGACCAATTCGACGCGCTGCACCACCAACTGAGCGATTCGATCGCCGCGATCGAGCACGATGGGCGTCCGGAGATCATGGTTGATCAAGCAGACCTTGATCTCCCCGCGGTATCCAGCGTCGATGGTGCCAGGGGTGTTGACGACCGACAGTCCCGATTTGGCCGCCAGGCCCGAGCGCGGGTGGATCAGCCCCACCATCCCGAGGGGCAGGGCCACCGCAATCCCCGTGCCCACGAGAACCCGTTCGCCCGGAGCGATCGTCACTGGCGCGGTGATCCGCAGATCCACACCCGCGTCACCCTCGTGCGCACGCGTGGGAACCGGTAGATCTGGGTCCAACCGGCGAAGTCGAACCTCCCCGGGGCGGTCCGGGGGCACCTCGAGCTGGTCGCCGGAAAGCGTGTTGCGGGACTCGATGACTTCGTCACTCACGTCGAACGAGACTACGCTGATCTGCTTCGCCGTCGGCGCGGCGACTACCCTGGGTGGGGTGACTGCAGATCGACAGGCCGATCGGGCGAACCCCGAGTCCGACGACCCCACCTCGCGTGCCGGTTCCCCCGGCTCGGAGTCGGTGCTCTACGCCGAACGACTGTGGGTACCCCTCTGGTGGTGGGTGGCCGGCGCAGCGCTGGCGGTACTACTCGCAGCGGAGGTACACATGGGTGCCCCCGGTGTTCGCGCCTGGCTGCCCTACGTGTTGCTCCTGCCCCTGGTCGCCTGGGCTCTGGTGGCGTTCAGCAGGTTACGTGTGCAGGTGGTGGCCACCGATCCGAGCTCTGACTCGACCGGGTCGTCGTCCGCCGGCCTCGAACTACGGGTCGGCAAAGCGCATCTGCCTCTCGATGTCGCGTCCAAGGCAGCCGTGGTGCCCGCGACAGCAAAAAGTGCGGCGCTGGGAAGGCAGCTGGACCCGCTTGCCTTCGTACAGCACCGCACCTGGGTGAAACAGATGGTGATCGTCGTACTGGACGACCCGGACGACCCGACGCCCTACTGGTTGATCAGCACCAAGCGGCCGGAGAATCTACTCGCCGTGCTCAGTGCCCACGGCGTGGAAGCCCGCTGACCCAGCCGTCGGACTCTCGCTGCGAAACCTCACTGCCCGGCCGCTCGGCCGGGCATCGGCTGCCCTCGATCAGGGTCTGCCGTCGATCAGGCAGCGCAGTCCCGGCACATGAGGACACCGTTGGCATCGCTGGCCAGTCGACTGCGGTGGTGCACCAGGAAGCAGCTCGAACAGGTGAATTCGTCCGCCTGCTTGGGAACCACCCGGACCGAAAGCTCTTCGCCGGACAGGTCGGCACCCGGGAGCTCGAAGGACTCGGCGGTGTCTGACTCGTCCACATCGACGACTGCGGACTGCGCCTCGTTGCGGCGAGCCTTCAGTTCTTCGAGAGAGTCCTCCGAGACGTCGTCGGATTCTGTTCTTCTCGGAGCGTCGTAATCGGTTGCCATTGTTCTCGTAACCCCTCATCTTCGTGCGTGTGTGTGGTGGAAGCTGCCGGTGTGGTCGGCTTGTGGCCGTCGGCTGTGAAGAGGGCGCTTGCTCGCTCCCACCGATTTGATTCTCGATCGAACAGGTTCACCACGCGGTGCCGGAAACTACACCGGGTAGTTCCCGAATTCCGCCGGTTGAAACTCGATCGAGATTTCGCTCACCTGATCGACGATTCACCGGCAGCTTTCTGTTTCTTAAGCACTGCGGCCGCCAGACAATAGCCGACGCCGACCCCAAAGCCGAAACCGAATCGCCGATCACTTCATTGCCTCCGTGCACGCCGCATCAACACCGAGATCACCGGCTTCATTCCGCAGTCCGCAGAAGCAGTTCTGCTGCTGGTTTTCGCGGTGCAAACGGGTCGCGTGCACTGCTTTCGGCGACCTCGCGGCCGAGTGTGCCGTCGCCGAGGACTGCGGGCATCTACAGTAGGCACGCGTCGGTGTGAACCGACTCCGTGTACCGGTCTCGGCGACTGCCGACGGAAAGGCGAAGAATCACTGTGGTTTCTCTGATCACCGAAGGCCAGCCGGTCGACGACCGCGGCCGTCCGTTCCGTCGACGCCGCGCACTTCCGATCATCGCCGTGTTCGCAGTACTCGCTCTGCTCGCCGTGGTCGTGTGGGTCAAGGTGTTCACCACCACCGAGACGACATCGGCCACTGCCGAATGCAACACCCCGACCACGACCGCTGCCACCGACGGAACGCAGCCGGTTGCCCTCGGCGAGGAAGTCGACCCGACAACACTTCTCGACGTCGAGCCTGCCGCCCTGTCGGCATCGAAGGTACGAGTGTTCAACGCCAACGGCGAACGCGGCCAAGCTGCACACGTGGCGGCCCAGCTCAGTGACTACGGCTTCGCGAGCGCTCCGGACGTGCAGGTGGGCAACGATCCCGTCTATGTCGACCAGAACATGCAGTGCCAAGGCCAGATCCGATTCGGATCCGCGGGCATCGGTGCCGCGAGCGCAGTGTGGCTCCTCGCACCGTGTGCAGAACTCATCGAGGACTCGAGAACCGACGACTCGGTGGATCTGGCACTCGGCACCTATTTCAGCGAGATTCAGCCGAACGACGACGCAGAGGAAGTGCTACGCACGCTGGCGGGCGCAGCCCCCGGTGCCGCGCCGCAGCCCCTCGACCCCGATCTGCTCGCCGCCGCGCGCCAGTCTCGTTGCTGAGTCGATCGCGCTGCTGAGACGGACCAGTCCGTCAGCTCGGAATCGGATCGAGTGCGCCGACGAGTCGTAGGGCGGCAGTCAGGGGTTCGGCGATTCCCGGGGCCATCGCCACGGTGACGACCCCGTCCGCACTCGACGACGTCGCTGCGGGCACATCGACGAGGGCTCCGGCCTCGGCAGCGATCAGCGACCCCGCCGCCCAGTCCCACGGGCTGAGCCCGTGCTCGAAGTGTGCGTCGACGGCACCGGACGCGACCATGCACAGATCCAGTGCTGCAGAACCGATTCGGCGAATATCTCGCACCTTCGGCAGCAGTTCGGCGATGATCGCGCCCTGCGCCGCGCGGCGTCGTGATCCGTACCCGAATCCGGTGGCCAGCAACGTCATCGACAATTCGGTCACACCCGAACACTGCAGCCGTTCGATACGACCGTCTGCGTACCGAGCCGTCGCCCCATGCCCCTGCGCGGCCGAATAGACCACATCGCGGGCCACGTCGACGACGGCCCCTGCCACGCTCACTCCGTCGATCTGCACCGCAACAGAGACCGCGTACGCAGGAATTCCGTACATGAAGTTGACGGTTCCGTCGATCGGATCCAGCACCCATCGAACTCCGGCGACGGATTCGTCCCCGCCACCTTCCTCCTCGCCGAGGACGGCATCGCCGGGACGCAGCTGCGCCAGCAATTCGCGAAGAACACGTTCGGTTTCGGTGTCCACGACGGTGACCGGATCGGTCGGTGTGCTTTTCGTCTGCACGGCCTCTGCCTCCGCGTCGGCACTGTCACCGAACACCTGCGGACGACGCGTTCGGACGTGCTCGGCTGCCTCCGTGGCAACCCGAACGGCAACCCAGCGCAGTACCTCCGCATCACGTGTCGTCGGTTCGGTATCCGACCGTTCTACGGTTGCCGGCGTCTGCGGCAATTGCTCAGTGGCGGTGTGGGTCTGCGTTCCGTCATGTTTCGGCACGCGTACATCGCAACACACTTCGCCGGCGCGGCACCACCGCGGCACTCGGCGGGCCGTCCGCTACAGCGTCGGCGTCACGCCGACGAACGGACGGCACTATTGTTCCGAAGCGACGGCACACACGAATTCGATCAGGCCAGGAGCGGCATCGACATGACACAGCCAGGTTCGGACAACAGCACCGCGGCGACGGCCGAGCGTCACGGGTTCGGCGTCGACGTCGGTGGCAGCGGCATCAAGGGCGGCATCGTCGACCTGAAAACCGGTGAGCTCGTGGGCGATCGCTACAAGATCGAGACGCCTCAGCCTTCGACCCCCGACGCCGTCGCGCGGACCGTGGCCGAGATCGTCTCGCATTTCGAGTGGACCGGGCCGATCGGCGTCACCCTGCCCGCGGTGGTCACCAACGGTGTGGCGCGTTCGGCCGCGAACATCGACAAGAGCTGGATCGACACCGATGCGCGAGCATTGTTCGCGAAGGCCATCGGAAACGAGAACATCACCGTCCTCAACGACGCGGATGCCGCCGGGGTCGCCGAGGACAAGTACGGCGGCGGCAAGGGCAAGGACGGGGTCGTCGTTCTGCTCACGTTCGGCACCGGCATCGGTTCCGCCGTTCTGCACAACGGAGTTCTGCTGCCGAACACCGAATTCGGACACATGGAGATCGGCGGCAAGGAAGCCGAGCATCGCGCGGCGTCCTCGGTGAAGGAGAACAAGGGGCTGTCCTACAAGGAATGGGCCAAAGAGGTCTCCACCGTGCTCGCAACGTTCGAGGCGCTGCTGTGGCCCGACCTGTTCATCGCCGGTGGCGGAATCAGTCGCAAGAGCGAGAAGTGGATTCCCCACCTGACCAACCGAACTCCGGTGGTCCCCGCGACCCTGCTGAACACGGCGGGGATCGTCGGAGCGGCCCTCGCTGCGGACAGTGCCGTCGCGTCCGCCGAGACCGGTACATCGGCTGGATCTCCGCACTGACACGCGGTGTCGCCACCTGCGAAGGACGAGGGTAGGTAACAAACTCCTGAGAGGTCGTTACAATGGTGTGTGCCGGTACGCAGCCGGCCGAATCCGAAGACCTCTCCGCCGGAAACAACTCTGGCGTGACGCCGCACGACTTCGTCACGAAAGGGCGTACGTGGCAGCCACCGATATCCGTCAGACCGTAGATTCCGAACCTGGAACTGCGACACCTGAACCTGCTGTCAAGGCACCCGCCGCGAAGGCACCGGCTAAGAAGGCACCGGCCAAACGCGCCGCCGCCAAGAAGGCACCGGCCAAGAAGGCCGCAGCGAAGAAGACAGCAGCTCCCGCCTCCGGCGATGACGTCGACGAGAGCACCCCGGGAATCGAAGACATCGACATCTCCGAAGGTGATCTTGCCGCCGCAGCGAACGACGTCGTCGAGGTCGTCGCCGCAGGCGACGACACCGAAGAAGACGCAACGAGCGAGCCGACCGCCGAGGACAAGGCGTCGGGCGACTTCGTCTGGGACGAAGAGGAATCCGAAGCCCTGCGTCAGGCCCGCAAGGACGCCGAGCTCACCGCATCAGCGGACTCGGTTCGCGCGTACCTCAAGCAGATCGGCAAGGTCGCCCTCCTCAACGCCGAGGAAGAGGTCGAGCTCGCCAAGCGCATCGAGGCAGGACTGTTCGCCGTCGAGAAGATGCGCGAGTCCGCGGAGAAGGGCGAGAAGCTCCCCGTCGCCCAGCGGCGTGACATGACCTGGATCTGCCGTGACGGCAACCGCGCCAAGAACCACCTGCTCGAGGCAAACCTCCGCCTCGTCGTCTCGCTGGCCAAGCGCTACACGGGCCGCGGCATGGCGTTCCTGGATCTCATCCAGGAGGGCAACCTGGGTCTGATCCGCGCGGTCGAGAAGTTCGACTACACCAAGGGCTACAAGTTCTCGACGTACGCGACCTGGTGGATCCGCCAGGCCATCACCCGTGCCATGGCAGACCAGGCCCGCACCATTCGTATCCCGGTGCACATGGTCGAGGTCATCAACAAGCTCGGACGCATCCAGCGTGAGCTCCTGCAGGATCTGGGCCGCGAGCCCACTCCGGAGGAACTCGCCAAGGAGATGGACATCACGCCCGAGAAGGTGCTGGAGATCCAGCAGTACGCTCGCGAGCCGATTTCCCTCGACCAGACCATCGGTGACGAGGGTGACAGCCAGCTCGGGGACTTCATCGAGGACTCCGAGGCTGTCGTCGCGGTCGACGCGGTGTCGTTCACGCTTCTGCAGGATCAGCTTCAGTCGGTGCTCGAAACGCTCTCCGAGCGCGAAGCAGGCGTAGTTCGCCTCCGCTTCGGCCTCACCGATGGACAGCCCCGCACCCTCGACGAGATCGGGCAGGTGTACGGAGTCACCCGCGAGCGAATTCGTCAGATCGAGTCCAAGACGATGTCGAAGCTGCGGCACCCGTCGCGGTCCCAGGTTCTGCGCGACTACCTGGACTGACAATCTCGAACGACAAGCGACCGTCGATCTTCGGATCGGCGGTCGCTTCTCGTTGCTGGCGACTGCCAGGCTTTCGGTCAGAGCACGGGCGTCCCGAAATCCCCGGCTGGCCCCGGTCGGTACTCGACGGCGGCAGTGACGGCCACGAGCGGTAGCGGTCCGTACAGGTGCGGAAACAGCATCGACTGCGGGTCGGACGGCACACCCGGCTCCCACTGCACCGGCGCACTCAACCGCGCTGGGTCCAGCGCCAGCAGCACCAGATCGGTGCGTCCTGGGAAGAGCCGGTTCGCGGGCAGATGCACCTGCTCGGGCGTGGAGAGGTGAACGAAACCCAGTTCGGCGAACGACTCCGGCGTGTACTCGGTACCGCCCCGGATTCTCGACCACTCCTCCGTGGTGCACAGATGTACGAGGACGTCGGTTCTCTCGGTCACACCGCCATTGTGCCGGGTTCTCGGGGGCTCGTGTCCCACACCCCGCGCGTCCCCGAGCCGTGTCCTCGAAGTCAGGGCGGGGGCAGCGTGGGTGCCCCACCGCGCGTTCGGCCCGGCAGGCCGCCGAGCACCACTGCGGCGATGACGGCAAGGATTCCCAGGGACTCGAGCAGCGTCGGCACCTGGGTCAGCACCACGGCACCGACGACAGTCGCGGTCGCGGGCAGCAACGCCAACAGCAACGCGAAGCGAGCCCGACCCACTCGGACCAGGACGTACTGGTCGAGAACGTACGGAACGACGCTCGACAGCAATCCGACGCCCAGGCCCAGAACCCAGATGCGCCAGTCGCTCAGAACGTCGGTGTGCGCGAATGCGAACGGTGCGAACAGCGGCACGGCGAGAACCACCGATGCGATTCCGAAACCGGCAGCCATGTCGTCGAGCCCCTGCCCGGCGTCGGCCACGGACTTGCCCAGCACGATGTACGCCGCCCACAGAGCCGCCGAACCGAGCGCGAACGCGATTCCGATCAATCCCACCTCGCCGCCCTCGAACTGAGCCGACGCGATGGCAGCAACGCCGGCGACCACCAGAACGACCGCGAGTGCATCGGTGAGCTTCCGAGATCCTGCTGCGGCGACGACGATCGGGCCCAGAAACTCGATGGCGACCGCCGCACCCAGGGGCAGCCGAGCGATGGCCTCGTAGAACATCACGTTCATGCCGATGGTGGCTGCTCCGAACGCGGCAGCGGTCACCGCGCGTCGTACCGTCCATACGGATCCGGCACCGCCGCGTCGACGCCACGGCCTACGCCAGGTGATCAGGACGACAGCGGCACCGAAGCCCCGCAGCCAGGCCACCGCAGCCGGGTTCACCGTGTCGAACAGGAACACTCCGATGGCCGCACCGACGTACATGCATACGGCACCGATCACGAACAGCGACGGGATACCCAGCCTCGAAGCGCCGGACAGCGAGAGAGAAGTCGAAGCCACACCGGGACCCTACTGCCGCCACCCGTCCGATTCCCTATCAGCTGTCAGCGAACAGGATTCACGACGTTCCTGCTCGTAGGACATGTTTCGTGTTAGTGACAACACAAAGAAACGCGCTCGGGAACAACGCGTGACCGCCATACGTCTGACAGAGTGAACGAACCGCGCCATACCGACGCGGCGGACCGGCCCCAGGCGAACGGGACATACCCGCAAGCCAGTACGGAGGAGTCATGCCCGGAACATTGACCAGCCCACAATTGACAGCAGCGGACCGGTGCGACCGGTGCGGTGCAGGGGCTCGCGCGCGTGTCGTGCTCTCGACCGGTGGAGAGCTTCTCTTCTGCGGTCACCACGCCACCGAGCACGAAGCCCGCTTGCGTGAAGTGAACGCAACGGTGATGACCGAATCGGACTCCACGGTGTAACCCACCGACTCGTCGGGGGACGCCAGTTCGCCACAGCTGTACCGATACAACTGCATCAACGCACGATCACAACGACGGACGGTCTCTGGACCGTCCGTCGTTGTCGTGTCACCGACACAGTCCGCCGGCAGCACTCGTCCGTCGGGTGCTACATCTTGCGCAACTGCGCGATTCGCTCACCCAGCTGCTCAGCTGATGCCATCGCCGTCGGCGGCCCACCGCAGATTCGACGCAGATCGCCGTGAATGACGCCGTGCGGCTTCCCCGTCCGGTGGTGGTACACCGCAACCAAACTGTTCAATTCCCGCCTCAGGCCGGCCAACTGGCCGGCACTGGTGGCCCTGTCGTTGACGACGGCAGGCGCGGGGACCGCCGGGCCCGCAGCGGGTTTGTCGATCTGCTCCTGCTGACGCTGGCGAAGCAGGTCGCGCATCTGCGTCGCGTCGAGCAGGCCGGGGAGCCCGAGGTAGTCGGCTTCTTCGTCGCTGCCCGAGAACGTCGCGGTCCCGAACGAGGACCCGTCGTAGATCACCTGATCGAGCTCGGCATCCGCGCCGAGGGAGGTGTACGCCTTCTCTTCCTCGCCCAGCTCGTCCTTCTGCTTGTTGGCGTCGGCCAGCAGCTCGTCGTCGAAGCCGTCCTTCTCGCGGTGGGGCTTGCCGAGAATATGGTCGCGCTGAGCCTCGAGCTGTGAGGCGAGGTCGAGCAGGACCGGTACCGACGGCAGGAAGACGCTCGCCGTCTCGCCCTTACGGCGTGATCGCACGAAACGACCGATTGCCTGCGCGAAGTACAGCGGAGTGGATGCACTGGTGGCGTAGACGCCGACGGCGAGACGCGGAACGTCGACACCCTCGGACACCATGCGAACGGCAACCATCCACCGCTGATCACTCTTGCCGAACTCGGCGATACGAGCCGAGGATGTGGGGTCGTCGGAGAGGACGAGGGTCGGCGTCTCCCCCGTGATCACCTCGATCAGCTTGGCGTAGGCCCGCGCCACCGTCTGGTCGGTCGCGATCACGAGACCACCTGCGTCGGGCATACCGCCCGACCGCAACTGTGCCAATCGTGTGTTCGCAGCCAACAGCACCGCAGGCATCCAGTCGCCCTGCGGGTCGAGGGCGGTACGCCAGGCCCGTGCGGTCTGCTCCGCATTCAGCGGCTCGCCCAACCGAGCGGTGTACTCCTCGCCTGCGCTGTCCCGCCACCGTGCCTCCCCGGAATACGCGAGGAAGACGACCGGGCGAACGACTCCGTCGGCGAGGGCGTCGGAGTAGCCGTACGCGTGATCGGCCTTCGACCGCATCAGGCCGTCCTGATCCGGTTCGTAATTGACGAACGGAATGGGACTGTCGTCGCTGCGGAACGGAGTACCCGTCAACGCAAGGCGTCGGGTGGCGTCGCCGAACGCCTCGCGGATGCCCTCGCCCCAGCTCTTCGCGTCACCACCGTGGTGGATCTCGTCGAGGATCACCAGAGTCTTGCGGGCCTCCGTGCGCACTCGGTGCTTGAACGGATGCGAGGCGATCTGCGCGTAGGTCACCACCACACCGTGGTAGTCACTCGAGGTCTGCCCAGTCGAGTTGGAGAAGCGTGAGTCCAACGCAATGCCCACCCGCGCCGCCGACTCGGCCCACTGATGCTTGAGGTGCTCGGTGGGTGCCACCACCGTCACCTGATCGACGGTGCGGTGCGCGAGCAGTTCGGCGGCGACGCGCAGGGCGAACGTGGTCTTACCTGCACCCGGGGTCGCCACCGCCAGGAAGTCCTTGGGCGAGGCGACGAGATACTTCGTCAGCGCGCGTCGCTGCCAGGCACGTAGAGGTGCCCCGCCGGCGACGGGCGCAGCCGTCTGATCGGTGGATGGTGGTGTGGGATCGAACATGTCAGCGCTCACTGGCCGCCGGTTCCTGGCATCGATGTAAATTCCTCGCGCTCTCGGTAGCCCTGCAGTGTCCGCCGAGGAGCCTATCGCTCCGTACCGACGGATCCCGCATCGCTGGGGTGATGTCGGACGCGACACGGCGCGTCGGTCGTTAGGCGAAGTCGGCATCGGTCAGGAATGCTGGAGGCACCATGAGCGAGTCTGCAGGCCCAACTCCCACGCCGCCGCGATTGTCGGCGAGAAACCCGCTACGTGCGGTGTGGAAAGTGACTCTGCGCACGCTCGGCAAGGCCTGGGACGATTCGATCTTCAGCAAGGCCGCGACCGCCGCCTTCTGGCAGACGCTGTCGCTACCGCCCCTTCTGCTCGGGGTGCTGGGCAGTCTCGGTTTCGTCGGAGGATGGTTCGGCCCCAACACCGTCGACATCATCGAGTCGAAGATCATCACCTTCAGCAACACGCTCTTCAGCAGCAGTGTCGTCGATCAGATCATCGCGCCGACCGTCCGAGACGTCCTCGCACAGGGCAGCGGTGAAATCGTCTCGGTCGGCTTTCTGCTCTCGCTGTGGGCGGGCTCGTCGGCGATCTCGACGTTCGTGGACTCCATCGTCGAAGCACACGGACAGGCCGACGCTCGAAATCCCGTCTGGCAGCGGTTCTTCGCGCTGCTCCTCTACGTCGGCTTCCTGATCATCGCGGTGTTCGTGCTTCCGCTCGTCGCACTCGGACCGGTGTACGTCCAGCAGATATTGCCCGATTCGTGGCTGACCGTCGGCAGCGAACTCGTCGACTTCCTGTACTACCCGGCCGTCGGCTTGTTGCTGATCATCGGACTGACCACGTTGTACAAGCTGGCATTGCACACGTCACTGCCCTGGCATCGTCTGCTCGGTGGAGCACTGCTGGCCGGGGTGTTCTTCATGATTGCCAGCGCCGTACTGCGCCGGTACCTGACCTGGGTCACCAGCACCGGCTACACCTACGGTGCGCTGGCAACTCCGATCGCGTTTCTGCTCTTCACGTTCTTTCTCGGCTTCGCCGTGGTCCTCGGAGCCGAGTTCAACGCGACGATCCAGGAGTTCTGGCCGGCCAGAGCAACCCGAATGGATCAAATGCGTGAGTGGCTCGCTGCTCAGGCAGCGGCGGACGACAAGCCGTCGGGACCGGTGACCGCGGTAGCGCGGCGTCTGGCCACAGGCCCGATCAAAGTGGTCGGCGATCGGCAGCGATCCGACCGGCCCGAACCGTCTCAGTGACGGTCGGGTCCGGCGGGGTCACCGTCGGAGGTGAGCCGTCACTCGCCCTTCTTGAGGCCCTCGTAGACCTTCTTGCAGTCCGGGCACACCGGTGAGCCCGGTTTTGCAGACTTGGTGACCGGAAACACCTCGCCGCACAGCGCTACCACATGGGTACCCATGACGGCGCTTTCGGCGATCTTGTTCTTCTTGACGTAATGGAAGAATTTCGGCCGGTCATCGTCGGTGGTTTCGTCCGGAGCGATGTCGGGACGGTCCTTCGTCTGAGTGCTCATGAACACAGATTAATCCGTCGCCACACTGTGTTCGAACCGGTCGCACAGCTCGTCGTATGCAATCTGTGAGCGGTAGTGCCACAGTGGAGGTATGACGAGAACCCCAGGGTTCGACGGAAGCGCGTACAGCGACTCGCCGGATGGGCCCGTCCTGATCACCGAGGCGCAACAGTCGGTGGAAGAGCAGCACAAAGCGCGTGTCCGCAAGTACATGTTCATCATGTCCTTCCGCATACCGGCCTTGGTGCTCGCTGCACTGGCATACGGAATGTGGATGAACCCATGGATATCCATGGCGATCGTCGGTCTGTCCATTCCGCTCCCATGGATGGCGGTGTTGATCGCGAACGATCGGCCGCCGCGTACCAAGGACGAAATGAGCCGGTACGACTACCGGACCATCGACAGTCCGGCCATCGAATCGAGCAATCACCGCGTGATCGAAGCCGGCGAGGACTGACAGGAAGCCGACAGGCGGTGCGACACTTGCTCGGTGAACGCACAGATTTCTCCGTCCCCACTGGTCGCTGCCGCCGCTGCCCTCCGTGAAGCCTTCGATCGCGCGGGTTACGACGCCGACGGCGTCCTGACGTTGCTGGGCTCCGACGCCCACGCCGCACTGGGACGCAGCGAACCGGTACCGGTCCGCAACGCGAGCCTCGGCGGCGGGGATCTGGGTGTCCTGGTGCGATTGTTCCTGCTGGTCGACGACTGCCCCGAGGACGAGGTCGCGGCCGCTCTCGCACCGCTGACCGTCTCCGAAGCCATCTCGGCCGACATTCTCACTCGTACCGGATCCACGGTGCGCACCCTGCTCGACATCCGGCCCCTCGACGCCGGGCACGGAACCCGGTGGATCGTCTCCGATCCCGACGGCAGCATGCGCGTCGCCGACACGGCCTCCGATCATGTGCTCGGCGTCGGCCAGGCGTCGCTGTCGTTGTTGCGCGGTACACCGACCTCGCCAGTGGACACCGTCCTCGACGTCGGAACCGGATGCGGCGTCCAAGCCGTCCACGCGTGCGACTACGCAACGACGGTCACCGCGACCGACATCAGCCCGCGTTCGATGGATCTGGCGGCAGCGACGACGGCCCTCAACGGTCTCGACGTCGAATTGCTGCACGGTTCGTGGTTCGAGCCGGTGGCCGGACGTACGTTCGATCGGATCGTCGCCAATCCCCCGTTCGTCGTGGGACGAGCCGAAGTACTGCACTCGTACCGAGATTCCGGCCTCGACCTCGACGGTGCGAGCGCATTGATGATCGCCCAGGCACCCGAGCACCTCACCCTCGGTGGGACTGCTGCCATCCTCGCGTCGTGGGTGCACATCGAGGGCGAGGACTGGCGTACGAGAGTGGCGTCCTGGCTTCCCGCCCACGGCGTCGACGCCTGGGTGGTCGAGCGTGACGTGGCAGACCCCGCTCTGTATGTGGGCACCTGGATGCGCGACGGCGGTTTGGACCCGCGCGACCCCGATGCGGCCGCGGTGGCCCAGTCCTGGCTCGATCATTTCGCCGCCGCGGGTGTCGAGGGCGTCGGTTTCGGGTTCGTGTATCTACGCAAGACGGACTCTCCGACGGATCTGCTCGCCGAGGAGTTGACGCACGGGTTCTCCGACCCGCTCGGGAACGAGTCGCTCGAGTATTTCTCTCGGCTCGAGTGGCTCCGTGACAACCACATTCTCGACTCGGTACTGACTCTCGACCCCAACACCGCGCTCGAACGGGTGTTTCTTCCCGGCGACGAGGGCTGGGCTCCGGTGGCGATCCGTGTCCACCGGGGAAACGGACCACAGTGGCAGCACGACGTCGACGAGCTCGGTGCCGCGCTTCTGGCGGGCCTGCGTCCGGATGGGCTCGCGGTGGGCGAACTGGTCGAGCTGCTCGCCGCCGCGCACGGTGAGGATGCCGACGAACTGGCGGGGCATGCGGTGACGCTGATGCAGGGTCTGGTGCGGCACGGACTCGTGTTGCCGGCTCGCTGAACGGACCTGGGGCTGCGCTGCCGTTCCCGCTGCGAACGTTCTCAGCAACTTCTCAGGACGGACCCGCCGTATTCCCTGGTCAGGCGGGTATCACAAGGATCGGCGTGGGAACTTATCGGAGCGTCCCGAGCGTTGAACCTGTGAGACACCACCGACCAGGAGGCAAGTCATGACCAGCCCCAGCACCACGATTCGTCCGCGGCCCACCGATGCCGATCTGGACGCCCAGAGCCCAGCAGCCGATCTCGTTCGCGTCTACCTCAACGGCATCGGCCGCACCGCGTTGCTGACGGCTGAAGAAGAGGTCGACCTGGCCAAGAGGATCGAGGCAGGTCTGTACGCCAAGCAGGTTCTCGAGAACACGAAACGGTTGAGCGCAGTCAAGAAGCGCAACCTGGCCATCATCGTGCGGGACGGAAGCGCGGCGCGCAGCCATCTGCTCGAAGCAAACCTCCGGTTGGTCGTCTCGCTCGCCAAGCGCTACACCGGTCGCGGAATGCCGTTGCTCGACCTGATCCAGGAGGGCAACCTGGGCCTGATTCGCGCCATGGAAAAGTTCGACTACGCGAAGGGCTTCAAGTTCTCGACCTACGCAACGTGGTGGATCCGTCAGGCCATCACTCGCGGCATGGCAGATCAGAGCCGAACGATTCGGCTCCCTGTCCACCTCGTCGAGCAGGTCAACAAACTCGCCCGGATCAAGCGGGAGCTGCATCAGCAGCTCGGACGCGAGGCAACCGACGAAGAGCTGTCGAGTGAATCGGGCATCGCAGTCGAGAAGATTGCGGATCTGCTCGACCACAGCCGGGATCCGGTCAGCCTCGACATGCCGGTGGGTAGCGACGAGGAAGCGCCGCTGGGTGACTTCATCGAGGACTCGGAAGCCACGTCCGCCGAGAACGCCGTCATCGCCGGGCTGCTGCACAGCGACGTTCGCGTTGTGCTCGGCACCCTCGACGAACGTGAGCAGCAGGTCATTCGCCTGCGCTACGGCTTGGACGACGGCCAGCCGCGCACCCTCGATCAGATCGGCAAGCTCTTCGGACTGTCTCGCGAGCGCGTGCGTCAGATCGAGCGCGAGGTGATGGTCAAGCTTCGCCAGGGTGACCGCGCCGAGAAGTTGCGTTCGTACGCCAGCTGATTCCAGTTCTCCGACCGGTGGAGCGACGGTGACCACTCCCGTTCGCGCCATCCGACGCGGTGGCCGAACCGACGTTCTTTCCCCCTCGGGACGTCGGCTCGGTCGCCGCTTCTCTCGTTTTCGGCGACACAGTCCTCGTCAACGCAATCGTCGGGGACCCAGATCTGCCTTCGTCGGTTCGGGCCCGATTCGTACTCGCGCATCGGTGATGTACGCGCCGTCGGCGGATGCCAGCACCGGTTCGCAAGAAATCTCACGGATGTCGGGAATGTCCTCGGCCAGCGCAGATATGCGCTGGACGAGGTCGATCAGCGCACTCTTATTGACCGGCACGGCGTTTCGGTAGCCCGACAGCAGCGGAGCAGCCTTCGGCGCGTCGATCAACTGTGCCGCTTCGTCCTCGGTCAACGGCAGCACACGGTAGGCACGGTCGCCCAACAGATCCGAGATCACTCCGGCCAGACCGAACGAGATGAGCGATCCGAACGACGGGTCGTCCTGAACCCGCACCACGCAGCCGATTCCCTTGACTGCCATGCGCTGGACGTGCAGTAGCGGCTCTCCGGATTCGGCGGCCAGGTTGCGGTATGCCACCCGTACTGCCGAGGCGTCGGCGACGTCCAAGCGGACACCGCCCAGATCGGGCCGGTGCCGCCACCGCTTCCCTGTCGCCTTCACGGCAACCGGGTACCCCAGTTCGTCGGCCGCCGCGACGGCCTCGTTCTCGTCGGTGACGGCGCGGAACGCCACGACGTCGAGGCCATAACAGGCCAACAGTTCGGCAGTCTCGAAATCCGACAGCCAGCGCCCTTGTCCCCCTGCCGAACGCCAATCCCGGACAAGCTGCTTGGCGCGATCGCCGTCGATGCTCTTGGGCCGAACCAGATTCGACACCGGCCGCGAGCGCCAGGACGAATACCGCCACGCGGCAGCGAGTGCCGCCACGGCTCGTTCGGGGCTCGAGTACGACGGAACCGAGCCCCGAACCGGGTGCCCGCCGGGCCCGCGTACAGCCAGCACATCCGGGATACCTTCGGTGGCAAGGAATGTCGACAGCACCGGCTTGTCGGATCCCCGGACCGCATTGCCCAGCGCAGTCGCGAACGGTTCTACCTCGACCGCGACCGGGGGCACGAACACGACGATCACTGCATCGATGTCGGAGGCGGCCAGTGCCGACGAGACGGCCGCGGCAAAATCCTCGGGACCGGCCTGCGGTCCGACGTCGGTCGGGATATCGGCATGCAAGCCTTTGGCGCGAGCGGCGTCGACGGCCAGGACTCCCAGGGCCGTCGAGTTGCCCACGACGGCCACGCGCGGGCCGGCCGGGAGCGGTTGGTTGCCGAACAGTACTGCGCAGTCGAACAGTTCGGAGATGGTGTCGACCTGGATCACTCCGGCTTGGGCGAACAACGCTCGGACAATGGAATCGTCGATGTCGGCACCGATGGCGTGCGCGGGTGGCACGGCGCCGCGGCCACTCTTGACCGCGATGATCGGCTTGCTGCGCGCGACCCGTCGTGCGATCCGGGTGAACTTGCGGGGATTTCCGAAGCTCTCCAGGTACAGCAGGATCACCTCGGTCGCCGGGTCGGAGTCCCAGTACTGCAGTAGGTCGTTGCCCGAGACGTCCGCTCGGTTGCCGGCGGAGACGAACGTCGACAGACCCAGTCGGCGATTGGCTGCCTCGTCGAGAATTGCGATGCCGAGCGCGCCGGACTGGCAGAAGAACCCGACGTTGCCCGGGGTCGGCAGATGCGGTGCCAATGTGGCGTTCAACCCGAACTCAGGGTCGGTGTTCGCGACGCCGAGCGCGTTGGGCCCGATCAACCGCATCCCGTGGGCACGAGCGGCGAGCACCAGTCTGCGTTCGCTCTCCTGCCCCGCTGGCCCGGTCTCGCCGAATCCACCCGACACCACGAGCAGTGCTTTGACACCTTTGTCCAGGCAGTCGTCGAGCACCGCGTCGATGGCATCGGCCGGAACCGCAGCGATAGCAAGGTCGACCGGGTCCGGGATGTCGTGCACGGTGGCGTACGCGCGCACACCGCGCACCGAGCGGTGGTCGGCGTTGACGGGGTACACCGGGCCCGTGAAGTTACCGGCGAGCAGGTTCGCCAGCACCGCGTTGCCCACCTTGGAGCTGTCGGTCGATGCGCCGATCACGGCGACCGATCGAGGGCTGAGTACGTTGCGAACGCTACGGGCCTCGGCTGCGCGCTCGCGAGAGTTCCGCACCGACAGCAATGCCTCGCTCGGATCGATGGCGAATTCCAGCCGCAGGACGCCGCCCTCGAAGGAACGGCTCACCTGATATCCGGCCTCCCGGAACACGGTGACCATGTTGCGGTTTTCGGCCAACACCTCGGCGACGAACATGTTGACGCCGTTCTCGGCGGCCGCACCCGCGAGGTGCTCGAGCAGGATGGGTCCGAGTCCGCGGCCCTGGTGGGCGTCGGCGACGACGAAAGCAACCTCGGCCGAGTTGCCGTCGCCCTCGGGTAGCCGCTCGTACCGGCCGACCGCGATGATGTCATCGCCCAGTACTGCAACGAAGGCCACACGGTCGTGATGGTCGACAGTGGTGAAGTTCAGAACGTCCCGCTGCGGCATCGTCGGATAGGGGCCGAAGTACCGAAGGTATCTGGTGCGCTCCGACAGTCGTCCGTGAAAAGCCACGATGGCCTCGGAGTCCGAGGGCACGATGGGCCGCAGGTGCACGACGCCGCCGTCCGACGTCAGAACGTCGGCGACCCAGTGCCGCGGAAATTCTGTTTCCGCGCGCTCTCGTGCCAGTTCCTTGCTGCTCTTCTCGTCTGTCGCGGCGGCCTGTTCGGCGGCCGGATCGGTACCGGTGGAATCAGTCACGCGGGTCCTCCGGATCGAGTCCGAGCAGCGGAAACACTGCTCGACGAGTGGCGATGATGGCCGAGTCGACGCGTTCGAGTGCCCGGTCGGTGCCGTCCGTTCCGGCCAACGATCCGCCGGGACCGTCCCAGGCGGGATAGTCGACATCCCCACCGTCGCCCATGGTCTGGGGCAGATCCACGCTCGGTGCCATGGTTCTCACTCGCTCGCGCCAGGTGTCGGGTAGGGGTGCCATCGGATCGATGTTGCGGCCGAGGGCAGCGGCGATCAGGTGAGTCCAGGCCCGTGGAACCACCCGAACGAGGCCGTACCCGCCTCCCCCGACGGCCAACCACCGACCCTCCGAGTATCGGTCCGCAAGGTCGCGCATCGCCAGGAAGGCCGCGTTCTGCCCGTCGACGGTGAGCGCAAGGTCTGCGAGCGGATCCTCGCGGTGACTGTCGACGCCGCACTGACTGACGATGATCTGCGGCCGGAACGCTCCGATCGCGCCCGGAACGATCGCGTGGAAAGCGCGCAGCCAGAGCCGATCTGCGGTTCCGGGCAGCAGTGGGACGTTGATCGAGGAACCCTCTCCGCGTTCGGTTCCTACCTCCGTCGACCATCCGGTGTTCGGCCACAGTGTTGCCGGGTGCTGATGCAGCGAAACCGTCAGAACCCGAGGATCACCGAGAAACGCTGCTTGGACGCCGTCGCCGTGGTGTGCGTCGACGTCGATGTAGGCGATGCGATCGAACCCGTTGTCCAGCAACCACGAAATCGCGATGGCGGCGTCGTTGTAGACGCAGAAGCCCGAGGCCCAATCGGCCATCGCGTGGTGCATTCCACCGCCGATGCTCACGGCTCTCCTGGCCCGCCCCGACGCGATCTCCCGCGCGGCCGCCAAGGAGCCGCCGGTCAGCATCGCGCTGGCTTCGTGCATGTGCTCGAACACCGGGTTGTCGTCGGAACCGAGACCGTGGACGACGTCGTCGGGGTCTCGCAAGGCCGGACCCTGCGACGGCGCGCGCTTGACGGCCTCGATGTACGCGCTGGTATGAAAACGCAGCAGCTCCGAGTCCGGTGCCGCCGACGGTTCGACGAGCTCCACGCCCGCCAACACACCGAGATCGGTGGCGAGGGCCATCGTCAGATCGAGCCGCGTCGGGTTCATCGGATGGTCGTCGCTCCACCGGTAACCGAGATAGTCCGCGCTCCACACGACGATGTCCTCGGGACGGTTCGGAATGGATACGGCGGCGCGTGTCGCCTGATCAGACATACGGACAAAACTACGTTGCCGCGCGGGATGGTGTTGCCGGGTTCCGGTGTTGTCTTCGGTACCCGGTTGTGACGCGCCACGGCGAGCGGCTTCCGGGGTTGTGATGCGCCGCGCCCGCCGCCATCGGGTGCAGCGCCGATTCAGAGCCGCTGACGGTAGGATCGAACCCGACGAAGGGGTTGAGTGTGAAGGATCTGGTCGACACCACGGAGATGTACCTCCGGACGATCTACGATTTGGAAGAAGAAGGCGTCATCCCGCTCCGCGCGCGGATCGCCGAGCGGCTGGAGCAGAGTGGTCCCACCGTCAGTCAGACCGTCGCCCGAATGGAGCGCGACGGTCTTCTGTCCGTCGCCGGCGACCGGCATCTGGAGCTGACCGAGAAGGGCCGCAGCCTGGCCGTCGCGGTCATGCGCAAGCACCGTCTCGCGGAGCGTCTGCTCGTCGACATCATCGGACTGCGCTGGGAAGATGTGCACGCCGAGGCGTGCCGTTGGGAACACGTGATGAGCGAGGAGGTCGAGCGCCGGTTGGTCACCGTGCTGAACAACCCGACGACCTCGCCCTACGGTAATCCGATCCCTGGTCTGGCGGAGTTGGGTCTGGGTCAGACGACACTGGCACCGGAGGCTCTCATTCGTCTCACCGACGTACCGCTCGGCGAGCCTACGGCGGTCGTCGTTCGCCGCTTGGCCGAGCACGTTCAGTCCGACCCCGAGGTCATCGCTCAGCTACGCGAGGCGGGCGTGGTTCCCGATGCCCGGGTTACAGTCGAAGCCAAGCCCGGGTCGGTGACGATCACGGTGCCAGGACACAGTGGTGTCGACATATCCGACGAAATGGCGCATGCCGTTCAGGTGAAGAAGGTCTGATCTCTTCCCACGGACGGCCTCTGCCGCGTGTGAGGGAGATCGAACAGTGAAGCTTCTCGTTACCGGTGGTGCAGGGTACGTCGGCAGTGTGTGCGCGGCGGTACTCGACGAACGCGGCCATGAGGTCGTCGTCGTGGACAACCTGTCCACCGGTAATCGGGATGCCGTTCCCGCCGGGGTCACTTTCGTCGAGGGTGACATCAAAGACGTCGCGGCGGAAGTATTGACGGGCGGCGACTTCGATGCAGTTCTGCATTTCGCAGCGCAGTCGTTGGTGGGCGAGTCGGTTGTGTCGCCGGACAAGTACTGGAGTGGGAACGTAGTGACGTCCCTGGCTCTTCTGGACGCGATCCGGTCCTCCGGCACCCCCAAGTTGGTGTTCTCCTCCACCGCGGCCACCTACGGCGAGCCCGAGAAGACTCCCATCACCGAGGACGACCCCACACGTCCCACCAACCCGTACGGTGCGACGAAACTCGCGATTGACCACGCCATCACCTCGTACGCAGCGGCCTACGGTCTCGCCGCTACCAGTCTGAGGTACTTCAACGTGGCCGGCGCGTACAAGGGTTTCGGTGAGAACCGCGTCGTCGAGACCCATCTCATCCCCCTCGTATTACAGGTCGCCCTCGGTCAGCGAGAGAAGATCTCGGTGTTCGGCACGGACTGGCCCACTCCCGACGGCACAGCCGTCCGCGATTACATCCACGTCGCCGATCTCGCCGAAGCGCACATCCTCGCCGTCGATGCCGCCCAACCCGGTCGGCACTCCATCTACAACCTCGGCAGCGGAACGGGATTCTCCGTCGACGAGGTCATCTCGTCGTGCAAGCGCGTCACCGGACTGCCCATTGCCGTCGAACATGCGCCTCGCAGGCTCG
Source organism: Rhodococcus sp. JG-3 (assembly GCF_000482405.1). Lineage (NCBI taxonomy): Bacteria > Bacillati > Actinomycetota > Actinomycetes > Mycobacteriales > Nocardiaceae > Rhodococcus > Rhodococcus sp. JG-3. The sequence continues at coordinate 3,097,570 of NZ_KI519398.1, read as the reverse complement.
GTGATCCGGCCGTGCTGATCGCATCGAGCGCCCGTGCCGTCGAGGAACTGCATTGGACGCCGGAGTTGACCGATCTCGATCGCATCGTGTCCGATGCGTGGGACTTTCTGCAGCAGCTCGGCGACCGTTCTCACGCGGCTCGCTGAGCAGACTCCAGATCAGCGCCGACCGAACCGGTCGCCCGGTAGCCGAATGCCACAGGCTCGCGCACAGGCGAACCCACTCTCGGCGACTTCGCGAACCAGGGCAGGACTGGCACCGACACCGAGCGACCGGTCCAACAGCGACGCCAAACTGTGGGAGCTGTCTGCCTTCAGGGCCGCATCGATCGCGATTCGGGCCATCGGCCCGTCTCCTCGCACGTAGGCGCTGAACGCGAGAAGTGTTGCTGCTATTGCTCTTTCGCGGTTCGGAACCACACGGACGAGGTGCACCCAGAATTCCTCGACGATATCTGCATCCTCACCGAGAGTCAGTGCCAGCACCGCGTCCCGGACCTGCACATGCCCGATCGCGACGGCGACCCGCGCGAAGTCGGTGGTCTCGAGCTCGGAGTCGTAGGGAGACCGCGCGAGGTAGGACAACACCGCTGTCAGGTGGTCGGTCAGCGACAGTGCACCGCTGCGCCGAAACTTTGCCATCTCGGCGGCGACTGCCTGCACCGTCTCGACCGGGCCGGGTGCGATGAATTCGGCGAGCTCGTCTCTCGAGCGTCGCACCGGATAGCCGTCCAGCACTCTGGCCACCGTCAGCGGCGATGCCGTCGGATCGGCTATACGACCGTGCTGCCGTGGTCCCTGTAGCGACCACCAGTGCGCGGCATCGGCAATGGCCGAGGTTGCGAAGGCGGCTTCGAGCCGCACACCGAACGTCGGGAGGGTGACCTCGAGCTCGTTCACCAGATCCTGAACGTCGAGTGTGTAGTGCGTTCGCTCGTTGCGGCCGAGTCTGTCGTCGACGAACACAGCGATCACCGAGACGATGTTCTCGAATGCGCAGTAGCCCGCCAGGTAGTCGATGACGTCGAGCATGTCCGGCGTGGCGCGAGTGTCGCTACCCGCACGTCGATCGGTGTGTTCGCCGGCCAGCACGAGGTCGTGCCGCATCGTCGGGCCGATGCTGGTGCCGCCGTCCTCGAGCGCGATCAGCACCATCGATCGATGGGGATCGAAGCCGAGCATCGCCGGGATCGCGGCCAACAGTTCGCTCGCGTCACCGATCCGTACGCGGTGTCGACCGGAGAAGGGGTCGTGGGAGTTCGTCGGTGTGTACATGCCTCGAAGTCTTACGAGGCTCCGTGGTGCCTTCCCGGCTCGACCAGGGGCCGAGCAGCACCCTGTGCATGCCGGACTCTCTGTGGATGAAACGGCGTCCACCCGCCTCCGCCGAGCGGACCGTGTCGGTCCGCTCTGCTAGAGAGGCCGCCACTTCGGCAGGAGAACGTCAGCTCTGGTTCACCTTCTGCACCGCGGCCGTGAACAGCTCGTCCAACGTCATTGCATCGGGTGTGGCGGACCCGAAGGACATGAATGTCGCCGAGATCCGCACGCCGTCGACCTGCGCCATCAGGGTCAACATCGACTGGGTGACGGCATCCCCGCCGGTGCCCGACGAGACGGTCTGTCGCACGGCGAGTGTGTCGTCGGCGTCTATCGGCGGTGCGGGTGTCAGCGTGGACGTGACCGTGGAGGTGGCACCGGACTTGGTTGCGGTCACTTCGCCGCACTGTTCGAGCTGCTCTTTGCGCGCCGAGAGCGGCTGGTCGACAGCGGTCAGTTCGATGGAGATCGTGGATCGACTGTCGTTGTCGGTGCCGACGATCATCGCCGTACCGGTCGGGCCGAAGTCCTGGTCCGCTGGTTTACACCCCGCCGGGCTGACCTCGGCACCGGCCGGTATTCCGCTGAGATCGGGAGCGGCCTGCGAGATGGCCTGCTGGGGCAAAACCAACGCGTCGTACGGGGCCGGGAAGCTCGCCGGGTCGATGAGCAGTGTGTTCAGGTCCGTGCCGGGCTGCGATGCGGTGGTGCCACCGGCAGTGGGCTCGGCTGTTCCGGTGACGGTGGAGCTGCACCCCACCAGCACGAATGCTCCGATCGCCGCCGACGTGGCAGCGATGGTCAGGCGGGTCTGTGCGGCGCGGCTCACGTGAAGTCCTCTTCGAGTTCGTGGGGACGCCGCAGCGAGCGCTTCGGCGTCCCCACCACTGTCTCATTCCACCCACCTCGAACGCGGCAGGCGAGCTACGGCAGTGTCGTCGGTGTCAGTTCCCGCGGGCGATCCATTCTTCGAGGTGCGGGGACTCGTCCCCGATACTCGTTCCGTCTCCGTGCCCGGTGTTGACTCGGGTCTCGGCGGGCAACGCGAACAATCGATCCCGGATCGAGCCGATGATCGTCGGGAAATCCGAATACGACCGACCCGTCGCCCCGGGCCCACCGGAGAACAACGTGTCCCCCGAGAACAACTGACCGGCCTCGGGCAGATACAGACAACTCGACCCCGGCGAATGACCGGGAGTATGCAACGCCACGATCTCCGTCCCCGCGACGGTGATCCGCTGACCGTCCTCGAGCACCGAATGACCGATGCCCGGATGCGTCTGCTCCCACAACACATCATCGGCCGGATGCAACAGAATCGGCGCATCCAACTCCCCCGACAACTGCGGCGCAACCGTCACATGATCGTTGTGACCATGCGTACAGACAATCGCCCGCACGTGCCGACCGGCGACCGCATCGACGATCGGACCGGCCGTATGCGCAGCATCGACGATCACCACCTCGTCGTCGTCACCGACCAACCAGATGTTGTTGTCGACCTCCCACTCGCCACCATCGAGCGCGAACGTCCCCGACGTGACCACCTTCTCGACCCGGAACTGCCCGCTCACAGGACCACCACCGAACGCAGCACCGTGCCCTGATGCATCTTCTCGAACGCCGCCTCGATATCACCGAGACCGATCCGTTCGGTCACGAACTTCTCGAGCGGCAACCGACCCTGCTCGTACAGATCGACCAACATCGGAAAATCCCGCTCCGGCAGGCAATCGCCGTACCACGACGACTTCAACGACCCACCCCGGGAAAAGAAATCGATGAGCGGCATCTCGACGGTCATCTCCGGGGTCGGCACCCCGACGAGGACGACGGTCCCGGCGAGATCGCGGGCGTAGAACGCCTGCTTCCACGTTTCCGGGCGACCGACGGCATCGATGACCACATCCGCCCCGAACCCGCCCGTGAGCTCTTGGATGGCCTCGACGGCATCGACCTGCGAGGCATCGACGGTGTGGGTGGCACCGAGTTCGAGGGCCCAGTCGAGTTTTTTCTTGTCGCGGTCGACGGCGATGATCGTCGACGCCCCCGCCAGGCGGGCGCCGGCGATCGCGGCATCACCGACACCGCCGCACCCGATCACGGCGACGGAATCCCCGCGGGAGACGTGGCCGGTGTTCATCGCCGCACCGAGTCCGGCCATCACCCCGCAGCCGAGCAACCCGACCACTGCCGGATCGGAGTCGGGGTCGACTTTGGTGCATTGTCCTTCGTGGACGAGGGTCTTGTCGGCGAACGCCCCGATCCCCAACGCCGGGGAGAGTTCGGTGCCGTCGGCGAGGGTCATCTTCTGCGATGCATTGTGGGTGTCGAAGCAGTACCAGGGGGTGCCTTTCTTGCAGGCTCGGCATTCCCCGCACACCGCCCGCCAGTTCAACACCACGAAGTCGCCGACCTCGACATGAGTGACCGCGTCGCCGATGGTTTCGACGGTGCCTGCGGCTTCGTGGCCGAGCAGGAACGGGAACTCGTCGTTGATGCCGCCCTCGCGGTAATGCAGATCGGTATGACACACCCCGCACGAGGCGATGGTGACCACGACATCGTTCGGGCCGGGATCGGGAATGGTGATCGTCTCGATCGAGACGGGCTCGCCTTTGCTCTTGGCGACGACGGCGCGGACCTGCTGCGGCATGTATTCCTCCACTGAAAATCGTGTGTTGCGTGCTCGGTTCAGCCTCGCACAACGCATCGTCACGTGGCGACATCTGCATTCGTTCGGTGGGACGAGCCGCGGAATTCACACGCTCGTGACCGAGCGGGCACACAGTCTTCTCGTGCGAGCGGTACCTATGAACGATGTCTGCACCCATGGAATACGACCTGGTGGTCATCGGCTCGGGCCCCGGCGGCCAGAAGGCCGCGATCGCGGCCGCGAAACTCGGCAAGCGAGTGGCGATCGTGGAGAAGGGCCACATGCTCGGCGGCGTGTGCGTCAACACCGGAACCATTCCGTCCAAGACACTCCGAGAAGCCGTGCTCTATCTGACGGGGATGAATCAGCGAGAGCTGTACGGTGCGAGCTACCGCGTCAAGGCCGACATCACTCCCGCCGACCTGCTGGCCCGAACCCAGCATGTGATCGGTAAGGAAATCGAGGTGGTGCGCTCGCAGCTGCTCCGTAACCGCATCGAGCTGATCACCGGGGTCGGCAAGTTTCTGGATGCACACACCATCGTCGTCGAGGACGAGGCCCGGGGCGAGCGCATCACGGTCTCGGCCGCCAACGTGGTGATCGCCACCGGCACCGCCCCCGCGCGACCCGCCGACATCGCATTCGACGACTATCGGGTGTTGGACTCCGACGGCATTCTGAACTTGGAGTTCATCCCGGCGTCGATGGTCGTCGTGGGTGCCGGCGTGATCGGCATCGAGTACGCCTCGATGTTCGCCGCCCTGGGCACCAAGGTGACCGTCGTCGAGAAACGCGATTCGATGCTCGACTTCTGCGATCGCGAGATCATCGAATCCCTGCAGTTCCACCTCCGCGATCTCGCGGTGACGTTCCGCTTCGGTGAAGCAGTCACGGCGGTGGACGTCGGGCCGAACGGCACGGTGACGACCCTTGCCAGCGGCAAACGCATCCCGGCCGAGACGGTGATGTACTCGGCGGGTCGCCAGGGGTTGACCACGGCCCTCGAACTCGAGAACGCGGGCCTCGAAGCCGACGCCCGTGGGCGCATCTTCGTCGACGAGCATTTCCAGACCAAGGTGGACCACATCTATGCCGTCGGCGACGTCATCGGGTTTCCGGCGTTGGCGGCGACGTCGATGGATCAGGGCAGGTTGGCGGCGTATCACGCGTTCGGGGAACCGAGCGCGCAGCTCACCGACGTCCAACCGATCGGCATCTACTCCATCCCCGAGGTCTCGTACGTCGGCGCGACGGAGGTCGATCTGACGAAGGGATCCATTCCATACGAGGTCGGTGTGTCGCGATACCGCGAACTCGCCCGTGGCCAGATCGCCGGGGACTCGTACGGGATGCTCAAGTTGCTCGTCTCCACCGAGGACCGTTCGATTCTCGGCGTGCACATCTTCGGTTCGGGAGCCACGGACCTGGTGCACATCGGTCAGGCCGTCATGGGGTGCGGCGGCACCGTCGACTACCTGGTCGACGCAGTCTTCAACTACCCGACGTTGTCCGAGGCGTACAAGGTCGCCGCACTGGAGGTCACGAACAAGATCCGAGCCCTGGCACATTTCGACCGCTGATGCGTCGACGCGGGGACCGAATCGCCGACCGGGAATGAACGACGGTTCCGCGGTTGTTCTGTCGGGTAGTGATTCACCACGATCGACGTCGGCGTGTATGCGGCTCGAGCAGACGGTCCGCGTATTCTGACCCGATGCTCGCGTCGAGGCATCGACGAGTCGATCCGAAAGGGGCCCGGCCATGACCGAACAGTCGAAGATGTACGAGCTGGAATTTCCGGCACCTCAGATTTTCTCCAACGACGGAGTCGGGCCCGTGCTGGTGCACGGGCTGGAAGGATTCTCCGACGCCGGCCATGCCGTGAAGCTTGCGACGACCCATCTGCGGGAGAGTCTCGAAACCGAGCTGGTGGCCTCCTTCGATGTCGACGAGTTGATCGATTACCGGTCCCGTCGGCCGACCATGACGTTCAAGTCCGATCACTTCTCGGATTACGACGCTCCCGAGCTCAACCTGTATGCCGTCAAGGACAACGTGGGGACCCCCTTCCTTCTTCTGGCAGGCATGGAGCCCGATCTGCGATGGGAGAAGTTCACGACGGCAGTGCGACTGCTTGCCGAGCAGCTCGGAGTGCGGCGCACGATCGGTCTCGGCTCCATTCCGATGGCCATTCCGCACACCCGCCCGCTGGGCGTCACCGCGCACGCGAGCGACAGGGCGTTGGTCAAGGAAGGCAACAGCTGGGCGGGCGAGCTGCAGGTGCCCGGTAGTGCGTCGTCCTTGCTCGAACTACGGATGGCACAGCACGGCCACGAATCGATGGGCTTCTCGGTACACGTCCCGCATTATCTCGCGCAGACGGACTACCCGGGGGCTGCGGAAACGCTGCTCGAGAACGTCGGTGAAGCCGCCGAGCTCGATCTACCGTTGGCAGCGTTGGGCGAGGCCGCGGCTCGCGTCCGGGAGCAGGTCAACGAGCACATCACCGGAAACGAGGAAGTGCAGTCGGTCGTACAGGCGCTCGAGCGCCAGTACGACACGTATGTCGCCGCGCAGGAACAACAGTCCACGCTGTTGGCCAGTGACGAGCCGCTCCCCAGCGGCGACGAGCTGGGTGCCGAGTTCGAGCGGTTCCTTGCCGAGCAGGCCGGCCTCGACGACGGAGACGGGCAAGCACCCCGGTAGTTGTGGAGCTGGTCACAGCGAAAGCAGTGGGATCCAGTCATATGCGACAGCCCCGGCGGATCGCAACATACCTGTAACCCGCAATACGCCCGATGCACTGCCCCGAGCGCGATCTCGTGCGAGAGTCGTAGCAACACACAACCGTCGTCTGTGTTGCTGCGCTCTCGTGAGCAGCGACGCCGTACTGCGTCGTACGTAGGCGCACCAGGGAATCAGGAGGCGCGAATGTCCACTACTCCGCGCAGTCGTAAGCTCCGGCCGGTTCCCGACGAGGAACCGCGGCTGATCTTTCGGACCATTCACGGCTATCGGCGGGCCTTTCGCATGGCCGGTGAAGGCCCTGTGCTGCTGCTGATCCACGGAATCGGTGACAATTCCGAGACGTGGAACGAGGTCATCCCGCACCTCGCCAAGAGCTACACGGTGATCGCACCCGATCTCCTCGGCCACGGCCGCTCCGACAAACCGCGGGCCGACTATTCCGTTGCCGCGTACGCCAACGGTATGCGCGATCTGTTGTCCGTTCTGGGCATCGAGCACGTCACCGTGGTGGGCCACTCGCTCGGCGGCGGGGTGGCGATGCAGTTCGCCTATCAGTTCCCGCACATGGTCGATCGCCTCGCGTTGGTGTCCTCGGGCGGAGTGACCAAGGACGTGCACCCCCTTCTACGATTGGCGTCGATGCCGTTCCTGTCCGAGGCGGTGAAGCTGCTGCGCTTGCCGGGCGCGATACCGGCGGTCAAGCTGGCCGGCGGCCTGTTGAGCAAACTGCACAGCTCCCCACTGCGACCGGGGTCGATGCTGCACGACACCCCCGATCTGATCCGAGTGCTGAGCGAACTGCCTGCACCGACGACATACGAGGCCTACCTACGGACGTTGCGTGCCGTGGTGGACTGGCGTGGCCAGGTGGTCACGATGCTGGACCGCTGTTATCTCACCGAAAATCTGCCGGTGCTGCTGGTCTGGGGTGAGCAGGACTCGGTGATCCCGGTGGCGCACGCCCGGCTGGCTCATTCCGCCATGCCCGGTTCGAAGCTGGAAGTGTTCGACAATTCCGGACACTTCCCGTTTCGTGATGATCCGATGCGCTTCCTTCAGGTCCTCGAGGACTTCATCGACTCGACTCCCTCGCTCAGTTTCGACGAGGTGCGCTGGCGCAACCTGCTCATCACCGGCGTCGGCGAGGACATGATCAGCGGCAGCTCGAGCACCAGGATGGCCGTGCTCGGGGCCATGGGGTCCGACGAGCGAAGCGCGACCTGACGCTCCCGTCGCAGGCGTTCGGTGTCGATTCGGGAACCGCCGTCACCGACACATAGCCTGTAGAGGTGCTCCTCACCGAACTGATACCCGACGTTTCCGCCGCCACCTCCGACGGCGTGGACCCGGACGTCCTGTTCGATACGTTCACCACCTGGGCCTCGGACCGGGGCCTGACGCTGTATCCCGCGCAGGAAGAGGCGCTGATCGAGCTGGTGTCGGGATCCAACGTCATCCTGGCCACGCCGACCGGTTCCGGAAAGTCCATGGTCGCCATCGGTGCCCACTTCGCGGCCATGGCCGCAGGCATTCGCAGTTTCTACACCGCGCCGATCAAGGCGCTCGTCAGCGAGAAGTTCTTCGCCCTGTGCGAGATCTTCGGAGCGCAGAACGTCGGCATGATGACCGGCGACGCGTCGGTCAATTCCGGTGCGCCGATCATCTGCGCCACTGCCGAGATCGTCGCGAACCTGGCACTGCGGCAGGGCGCCGACTCCGACATCGGCCAAGTGATCATGGACGAGTTCCACTACTACTCCGAGCCGGACCGGGGGTGGGCCTGGCAGGTACCTCTGATCGAACTGCCGAACGCCCAGTTCCTGCTCATGTCGGCGACGTTGGGCGACGTCTCGTTCTTCCGCGACGATCTGACCCGACGTACCGGCCGCACGACCACCGTCGTCTCCGGTACCGAGCGGCCTGTCCCGTTGATGTTCTCGTATGTCACCACCCCGATCGGCGAAACGATCGAAGAGCTGGTGCAGACGCACCTGGCTCCGGTGTACGTCGTGCACTTCACCCAGGCAGCGGCACTCGAACGCGCTCAGGCCCTGACGAGCATCAATGTCGCGTCCAAGCAAGAGAAGGCCGCGATAGCCGAGGCCATCGGCAACTTCCGCTTCACCACCGGCTTCGGGTCGACGCTGTCCAGACTCGTTCGTCACGGTATCGGGGTGCATCACGCCGGCATGCTTCCCAAGTACCGCAGGCTGGTGGAGAAACTGGCGCAGGACGGTCTGTTGAAGGTGATCTGCGGTACCGACACGTTGGGCGTGGGCATCAACGTTCCCATCCGGACCGTGCTGTTCACCGGACTCACCAAATACGACGGCATCAGAACACGCAAGCTTCGGGCGCGTGAGTTCCATCAGATCGCGGGACGCGCGGGCCGCGCGGGGTACGACACCCTCGGCACCGTCGTGGTCGAGGCACCCGAGCACGACATCGAGAATGCGCGGCTCGTGGCCAAAGCCGGTGACGACCCGAAGAAGCTCAAGCGGGTACAGCGCAAGAAGGCACCCGACGGCTTCGTCTCGTGGGGCGAGCCGACGTTCGAGCGCATCATCGCGGCGAGCCCGGAGCCGTTGACGTCCCGGTTCTCGGTCAGCAATGCGATGTTGCTCAATGTCATTGCGCGGCCGGGCAATTGCTTCCACGCGATGCGTCATCTGCTCGAGGACAACCACGAGACCCGGCCGGCTCAGCGCAAGCACATCCTGCGTGCGCTGTCGCTGTACCGCGGCCTGGTGGAGGCCGGAATCGTCGAACAGTTGGCCGAGCCGGACGCGGACGGGCGCCATGCAAGGCTGACGGTGGACCTGCAGCCGGACTTCGCGCTCAATCAGCCGTTGTCGACGTTCGCGGTGGCCTCGTTCGAGTTGCTCGACGTCGACTCCCCCACCCACGCGCTCGACGTGGTGTCGATCATCGAGTCGACGCTCGACGATCCTCGGCAGGTGTTGATGGCGCAGCAACATGCCGCACGCGGCGAAGCGGTGGCACAGATGAAGGCCGACGGCATCGAGTACGACGAGCGGATGGAACTCCTCGAAGAGGTCACCTGGCCGAAACCCCTTGCCGAGCTGCTCGTTCCGGCCTTCGAGATCTACCGCGGGTCTCACCCGTGGCTCTCCGAGGTGGGTCTGTCGCCCAAGTCCGTCGTCCGTGACATGGTCGAGCGCGCGATGACCTTCGCGGAGCTGATCAGTCACTACGGCCTCATGCGCTCGGAGGGCCTGGTACTGCGCTATCTTGCCGACGCGTACCGAACTCTGCGCCAGACGGTTCCGCCGGAATCGCGGACCGAGGAAGTGCAGGACATCACCGAGTGGCTGGGCGAGCTGGTTCGGCAAGTCGATTCCAGCCTGCTCGACGAGTGGGAGAACCTGACCGATCCCGGTGCCGAACCGGAAGCCCTGGTCGAGGCGTACGGGTCCGATGCGCCGCGTCCGATCTCGGCGAATCCACGGGCTTTCCGAATCCTGGCCCGTAACGCGATCTTTCGAAGGGTCGATCTGGCGGCGCGTCGTCAGTGGAACGCGCTCGACGACCTGGACGACGGGCCGGACTGGGAGGAGGAATTGGAGCCGTTCTTCGCCGAGTACGGGTTCATCGGCACCGGCCCCTCGGCTCGCGGACCGGCGCTGTTCACCCTGAACGTCGGTGCGGAATCCACCACGGTCCGCCAGGTACTCGAAGATCCGGACGGCGACCACGGCTGGTCCCTCGATGCTGTCATCGACCTCGCCGAATCCGACGCAGCCGGAGAAATCGTGTTCGACGAGATCGTCGTCACGCCCGGCTGATGCGTGCGCCTCGCACGCGAGAAAGCCTGCGAGCGTGGCGAAGTCGGTTACGGCCGACCCGTTCCACGCACTTCGGATCCGAATTGCGTTGCGCGGCAACGGTCAGGGTGCGTCCGCCGAGTACACGACCGGACGGTACGACGGGGACGAAATGCTCCGTGTACACGGTTGGTTGGGCAGGTACCTAGTTTTCGACGGCCCGATACGGTGCCGAGACCAATTGCGTTGCTGCCGTTACGAAGTGGCGGTACTGTGCGGATCGCGGACAAGACTGCGTCGGCCGACAGGGTCGATCGGGCACGCCTGTCGGTCCAGTGCCACTCATCACGTTTACCTTTCGGCCCATTTTTGGCACACTCGTCCAGGTCGGTCGAGCTCGTGCGGCTGCACAATCGCCACCGAGCCGAACCGCTTCCCGACGGAACCGACGCGATCATTTCGACACGAGGAGACCACATGGCACTGTTGACAATCGGCGACCAGTTCCCCGCATACAATCTCACCGCCGTCATCGGCGGCGACCTGTCCAAGGTGAACGCGCAGCAGCCCGACGACTACTTCACCACCGTCACCAGCGACGACCACGCCGGAAAGTGGCGCATCGTCTTCTTCTGGCCCAAGGACTTCACGTTCGTGTGCCCCACCGAGATCGCAGCATTCGGCAAGCTCAACGACGAGTTCGAAGATCGTGACGCGCAGGTCCTCGGTGCCTCCGTCGACAACGAATTCGTGCACTTCCAGTGGCGCGCGCAGCACGACGAGCTCAAGACGCTCCCCTTCCCTATGCTCTCGGATCTCAAGCGCGAATTGGCCGCTGCCACCGGTGTTCTCAATGCCGACGGCGTCGCCGACCGGGCCACCTTCATCGTGGACCCGCACAACGAGATCCAGTTCGTCTCGGTCACCGCCGGATCGGTCGGTCGCAATGTGGACGAGGTTCTTCGAGTACTGGACGCACTGCAGTCTGATGAGCTGTGCGCCTGCAACTGGAAGAAGGGCGATCCCACCATCGACGCCGGCGAACTACTGACTGCGAGCGTCTGACATGTCGATCGACAATTTGAAGAACGCCGTCCCCGAATACGCGAAGGACCTCAAGCTCAACCTCGGTTCGATCGTGCGGTCCACCGTGCTCAGCGAGCAACAGCTCTGGGGCACATTGCTTTCGGTGGCCGCCGCGTCGAAGTCCGCGACCACGTTGAAGGAGATCGCCGAGGACGCCGCCGACTCGTTGTCGGCCGAGGCGTACAACGCCGCTCTGGGTGCCGCGTCGATCATGGGTATGAACAACGTCTTCTACCGCACCAAGGGCTACCTGGACGGAAAGTACGACGATCTACGCGCCGGCTTGCGCATGAACATCATCGGCAACCCTGGCGTCGAGAAAGCCGATTTCGAGCTGTGGTCGCTCGCGGTCTCGGCCGTCAACGGATGCAACCACTGCCTCGAGGCGCACGAGAAGACTCTGCGCGCCGAGGGCGTCGACCGCGAGAAGATCTTCGAGGCGATTCGCGCCGCATCGATCGTCGCGGGTGTCGCGCAGGCCGTCGAGGCCGGCCGCGTACTCGACGGTGCCTCCGTCTGAGGTTCCGCTGAACAGGTCGAAACGGGGATCCGCTGCGGCGGGTCCCCGTTCGTCGTCGATCGAGACGCCCCGACGACGTATTGGTAACGTCCCCGCATGGCTATCGAAGTGTCCGTCGTCCGAGTGTTCACCGATGCCGACGGCAGGTTCGGTAATCCACTGGGCATCGTTGACGCACAGGCTGTAGGCGAGAGCGACAGGCAGGATGTTGCTAGGCAGTTGGGTTTCAGCGAGACGGTGTTCGTCGATCGCTCGTCACCTGGTACCGCGTCGGCAACGATCTACACCCCGGCTACGCAGCTCCCGTTCGCCGGACATCCGACGGTCGGACTGTCGTGGTGGCTTCGCAACAACGGACATTCGGTGCAGACGCTCGCCGTCCCCGCTGCCACGCTCGACATCCGCTACGACGGCGAGCTCACCTGGGTGCGTGCACGCGCCGAGTGGACTCCGCAGTTCACGTTTCATCAGGTCCACGACGCAGCCGAGGTGGCAGCGGCAGATCCGAACACCTACGACAGTGGCCACCACTACATCTGGGCCTGGACCGACGAGCAGCGCGCCGAACTGCGCTCGCGCATGTTCGCCCCGATGATGGGAATCGCCGAGGACGAGGCAACAGGTGCTGCCGCCGTCCGGCTCACTGCCGAGCTCGGTCGGGGCCTGAACATCGTCCAGGGTGCGGGGTCTGCGCTGTGGACCACCGTCGACGAGGATGGGTGGGTGGAGCTCGGGGGCCGAAGCGTCGACGACGACTCGATCACGGTGTGACGGGCACGTCCACTTCGATTTCCTCACCCAGACGCACCCCTTCCGCCAGTGGCAGACGGTCGCCGCTCCAGAACTTTCCTGGATCGAACCAGTTGGCTTTCTTGTTTCCCGTCAACAGACCCATCGAGTCGTAGGTCATCGCAACAACTTCGGCGCAGTACGCGGTTTCGAGCGCAGCGCTCTCCTGCGCGTTCTTCCGGAGCGCCGGCACGCGTCCACGGAACCACCGACCGGCGAGCGCCGCGGTGGTCGGAAAAGCCGTTCCGTCCATCCGCGCGATGGTGCGAAGCAGCGCGTCTTCCTGCTCCTTCGTCACGGCCGGAGTGGAGCCTGGGGAACGACCGGCGTATCCGTCCAATTGCCGCAGCCAACAACGCTGTTGATACCGCTGGGCCCAGTGCGTGACGGCAGCGCGTAGGTCGTGCAGCTGCACTCCACGCTGGAAGTTTCCGGTCCACATGTCCTGCAACGACTTTCCGAGCTCTGCGTGCCACATCAGCGGCGGGAGGTCGTCCAGGACGACGGCCATACCGACGTGGTTGACCGGGCTGTTCGTCAAAGCCTGGATTGCGCGGTCCGCCGACGAGTGGCCGCGGAAGATCCAGATGTCGCCGGTTCTGGTGGCATCCACAGCGGTATCGAGGCTGATTCGCGACGGATTCATGGACCAACCCTAGATCTCGTGGCGGTACGGTTGCCGCATGAACGTCTGGAAAGCTCTCGGTCTCGCCGGGATGGCCGGGGTTGCGGCCACCGGGGCGTTGGTGGTGCGGTCCGAGCGCAAGCGGCGCGCGTATGCGCCCGACGAAGTGCGCGATCAGCTGCACCGGCGGTTCGCCGCAATCTCCGCTGAGCCGGAACCCGAACCTGCTCCCCCGCTCTCGCGGGGGAAGCAGCTGTTGAGCAGACTCCGGTTCAGCCGAGCGCACTGAGGATGCGCGAGGCCATATCCTCGATCTCGGCGTCGGTCATGACGAACGCCGGCGAGATCTGCATTGCACCCTGTCCGGCCGCGCGGCCCGAAACACCATGAGCTCTCAAGGTTTTCACGAACGGTAATGCCTCCGCCGGGTCGGCGAGCTGAACGGCAGCGACAGCGCCGATGCCGCTGCGGACTTCCGCGACCCGATCGTGGTCGGCCAGGGGCGCGAGGTGGGTGTGCAGTGCGGCTTCGATGCGCTTGGAGTGACTCAGCAGGTCCTCGCGCTCGATGATGTCGAGATTGGCCATCGCTGCGGCGGCTGCACCTGCGTGGCCACCGTAGGTGTAGCCGTGACGCCACCAGACTCCGCCTGCGAAGAACGGTTCGGCGATCTTCGGAGCGATGAACACTGCGCCCATCGGGACGTAGCCCGACGTCAACCCCTTGGCGGTCGTCATCAGGTCGGGTTCGAGCTCGAAGCGGGTGGAGGCGAACCAACTACCGCCGATCCGGCCGAATCCGGTCACCACTTCGTCGGCGACGAACAGCACGTCGTTGTCGCGGCAGATCTGCCGTACCTCACGTAGGTAGCCCTCGGGAGGCAAGTAAATTCCACCCGCTCCGATCACCGGTTCGCAGAAGAAGGCGGCGACGTTCTCGGCTCCGACCTCTTCGATCAGCGCGAGAAGCGATTTCGCGTCGTCCCACGCCACTGTTCTGGCGTCCGGCATCAGCTCGCCGTAGTTCTCCTTGTTGACCGGAATGCCGGCGAGCGCGGTGCCCGCGACGTGCATGCCGTGGTACGCCTTCTGCCGTCCGACGATGATCTTCTTGGACGGCTGTCCCATTTCGACCCAGTAGCGGCGCGCAAGCTTCGCCGCGGTGTCGATGGAGTCCGATCCACCCGAGGTGAAGAAGATCTTGCTGCCCGGCACCGGTGCGATGGCGGCGAGACGATCGGCCAGGGCCAACGTGGTCTCGGGCACGAAGTCGCCGAAGTTGGAGTAGTGGGCGATCGAGCTCAGCTGCGCGGCAACGGCGTCGGCGATCTCGCGGCGGCCGTGACCGACGTTGGTGAACCACAGACCGGCGGTGGCGTCGAGGTACCGGTTGCCCTCGTTGTCGAAGATGTACGCACCCTCGCCTCGCGAGACGACGAACGGCCCATTGGCGGTGACGTTGCCCATGTCGGCGAAGCCGTGCCACAGCGCGGAGGTGTGTGTGGAGGCGGCTGGATCCAGGTCGGAAGACATGCGCTACACAGTAGTCACGTCGAATTCGGCGAGTGCATCGGTTCGTTCCCGGACGGAGTTCGGGTGAGTACCGCGTAACGGATATCCTGGTACGAGTATGTCTACCTCGAATTCGTCCGGTGATCGACGAGCACTCGCCGCACGTGTTGCACAGCTCACCATCCGCGACGAGAACCGGCTTCGACGACGTCTCGACAAGGCCCGCACCGAGGACGCCGTCGCCGCGCTCGAACGCGACGTAGCTCGCGCAGAAGCCGTCATCTCCACACGCCAGGCGGCAGTGCCCACCCTCGAATATCCGCAGGCGTTGCCCGTCAGCGCGCGCAAGGACGACATCGCCGCAGCGATCGCTGCCCACCAGGTCGTCATCGTCGCCGGTGAAACCGGGTCCGGCAAAACCACTCAGATTCCCAAGATCTGCCTCGAACTGGGGCGCGGAATCCGCGGCTCGATCGGTCACACGCAGCCCCGAAGGTTGGCGGCGCGCACCGTTGCCGAGCGCATCGCCGAGGAGGTGGGTCAACCACTGGGCGAATCGATCGGCTACAAGGTTCGATTCACCGATCAATCCTCCGATTCGACCCTCGTCAAGCTGATGACAGACGGCATTCTGCTGGCCGAGATCCAACGCGACCGACTGCTCCGCCAGTACGACACCCTCATCATCGACGAGGCGCACGAGCGCAGCCTGAACATCGACTTCATCCTGGGATACCTCGCGCAACTGCTCCCCCGGCGACCCGATCTCAAGATCGTCATCACGTCGGCGACCATCGATCCGGAGCGATTCGCGCAACACTTCGCACGCGACGGGGTCGCAGCACCGATCATCGAGGTATCCGGCCGTACGTTCCCGGTCGAGATGCGGTATCGACCTCTGACGGTCGACGCGGGAGACACGACGATCGACCTCGATCCCGTCGATGCCACCTGCCAGGCCGTCGACGAGCTGATGTCCGAGGGTGACGGCGACATCTTGGTGTTCCTGTCCGGTGAACGCGAAATTCGCGATACCGCGGACGCGCTGGCCGATCGCAATCTCCGCAACACCGAGATCGTGCCGCTGTACGCCAGACTCTCTGCCGCCGAACAGCATCGGGTGTTCTCACCGCACTCGGGACGCCGGGTCGTGCTGTCGACGAACGTCGCGGAAACGTCGCTGACGGTCCCCGGCATCCGCTACGTCGTGGACCCGGGCACCGCGCGCATCTCGCGATACTCGTTGCGCACCAAGGTGCAGCGGCTGCCCATCGAACCGATTTCACAGGCGTCTGCGCGCCAGCGGGCGGGTCGCTGCGGACGCGTCGCCGACGGGATCTGTATCCGCTTGTACTCGGAGGAAGACTTCGAGTCTCGTCCGCAGTTCACCGAGCCGGAAATTCTGCGCACCAATCTGGCCTCGGTCATTCTGCAGATGACCGCGCTCGGATTGGGCAAGATCGACGCGTTCCCCTTCGTCGAGCCGCCGGATCCACGCAGTATCCGCGACGGTATCGGCTTGCTGGAAGAACTCGGAGCACTGAAGCCGGCCACCAAGGACGGAACTGCCGAGCTCACCCCGATCGGCCGCGAACTGTCCGCTCTACCGGTCGATCCTCGAATGGCACGAATGTTGGTCGAGGCCAACGGCAACGGATCGCTTCGTGACGCGCTGGTGGTGGTGGCGGCGTTGTCGATTCAGGACGTTCGGGAGCGTCCCGCCGAGCACCAACAGGCTGCAGACGAGAAGCATGCCCGTTTCGCGGTCGAGAATTCGGACTTCCTGGCGTACGTGCAGCTGTGGAAGTATCTGCGGCAGCAGCGAGACGAGCTGTCTTCCAACCAGTTCCGACGCATGTGCCGCACCGAGTTCCTGCACTACCTGCGGATCCGCGAATGGCAGGACCTGCACGGACAACTCCGCCAGATCACTCGCGGCCTCGGATGGACAGTGCCCGACGCAGAGTCGAGCGAGAACGCACTGCATCAGTCCCTGCTGTCCGGCCTGCTCTCGCACGTCGGCCTCAGAGAGGGCGACAAGCGTGAATTTCTGGGTGCCCGCGGAGCACATTTCGCGATCTTCCCCGGGTCAGGTCTGTTCAAGAAGCCACCGCGCTGGGTCATGGCTGCAGAACTGGTCGAGACCGGACGACTGTGGGGCCGGATGGCCGCCCGCATCGAACCGGAATGGGCCGAACGGTTGGCACCGCATCTGGTGAAGCGCACGTATTCCGAACCACACTGGTCGATCAAACGGGAATCGGCGCTGGCCTACGAACGGGTGACGTTGTACGGCATCCCGTTGGTGACGCAGCGCCCGGTCAACTATCACCGCATCGATCCCGAGGCGTCTCGCGAGCTCTTCATCAGGCATGCACTGGTTCAGGGCGAATGGAAGACCCAGCACGGGTTCTTTCACAAGAACAGGGCTCTGCTCGACGACGTCGGCGAGCTCGAACATCGTGCTCGGCGACGGGACATCGTCGTCGACGACGACGCACTGTTCGATTTCTACGACGCCCGCATCGCCCCGGAAGCCGTGTCTGCGCGACACTTCGACACCTGGTGGAAGAAGGCTCGCCGGCAAGATCCGTCCCTGCTCGACTTCACTACGGACACCGTCGTCAACTCGGACGCCGCGTCGGTACTGACGGGTGCGTATCCGGACGCGTGGCGACAGGGTGACATTCAATTCCCACTGACGTATCAATTCGAGCCCGGCACGGCCGCTGATGGCGTCACCGCGCGGATTCCCATCGCACTGCTCGCTCAGGTACAGCCGGTCGGCTTCGACTGGCTGGTGCCCGGGATGCGCGCCGAGCTCGTCACCGCCTTGATCAAGACTCTACCGAAGGCATTGCGACGCAACGTGGTTCCGGCTCCGGACTTCGCTGCGGCAGCGTTGGCAGTGATGAAACCGCGGGCCGAAACACTCGTGACGGCTCTGGCCCGAGAACTCTCACGGGCCGCACAGTGCCACATCACCGCGAAGGACTTCGACACTGCGGCGCTACCCGATCACCTGCGAATGACGTTCGCCGCGGTCGACCCGTCCGGGACCGTGCTCGGCAGCAACAAGGATCTGACTGCGCTGCGCGCCGGTCTGGCCGGTGAGGTCGGCCGACAGGTCGCACGTGCGGTCGGCGACGCGGAGCGCGCCCCGACGCTGGCGTGGACATCGGGCACGTTGGGCCGCTTGGAACCCACGGTCACCCGAGACGTGGGCGGGCAGAAGGTCACCGGGTACCCGGCGTTGGTGCCCGAGGGTTCGGGCGTGGCGGTGCGAGTGCTCAGTACCCCCGCCCTGCAACGAGAAGCCATGCGCGCGGGCACCCGCACTCTGCTGCTCGCCACGGCACCGAAGGGAACGAAGGCGCTGTTGGCCGGGCTGCCGACCGCCGAACGTCTTGCGCTCGGCCAGAACCCGTACGGCGGTGTCGATGCGCTGCTCGAGGAATGCCGTGCGCTCGCTGTGGAAGAAGCGATGGACGCCCACGGCGGACCGGTTCGCGATCCGGCCGAGTTCGACAAGCTCAGGGCACTGGTGGACGCAGAGGTTCCGCGGCGTACTGCTGCTGTTCTCGCACTGGTTCGACCGGTCCTGACGGCCGCGTTGGCTCTGTCGGCCCAGTTGCAGAGCGCATCGGGTGAGCCGGCCGACGATGTCCGAGAACAGCTCGACGGCTTGATCTTTCGCGGTTTCGTCACCGAATTCGGTTCTCGACGGTTGGCCGATCTGCCACGCTATCTCGCTGCGGCGACGAAGCGGCTGTCCACGCTGCCGAGCAGCGCGGGCCGCGACGCTGCGGCGATGGACGTTCTCGACCGGGTGTACGGCTCGTACGGGCGGCTGTTGGATTCGCTTCCGGAGAGCAGGAAGAACAGCTCGGGTGTGCAGGAGCTGTTCTGGATGATCGAGGAGCTGCGGGTGGGGCTGTTCGCGCAGGGAATTCGTACCGCGTATCCGGTATCGGAGAAGCGCATCGAGAAGGCGATCGCCGATCAGTCTCGCTGATCGGCCCGCGGTTCACTCGACGTCGGCGGACTCTCGATGTTTGCGGAGTTCGTGAATTTCCTTCTCGAAGTCCTCTGCCGAACTGAACGAGCGGTAGACCGATGCGAAACGAAGGTAGGCCACTTCGTCGAGATCGCGTAGCGGTCCGAGAATGGCCAGGCCCACTTCGTTGCTGGGAATCTCGGCCGAACCGGCCGCGCGAATATTGTCTTCGACCTGCTGAGCCAGTAGGTTCAGCGCGTCGTTGTCGACGTCTCTGCCCTGGCAGGCGCGACGAACTCCTTTGACGACCTTCTCCCGACTGAACGGCTCGGTCACACCACTGCGTTTCACGACGGCGAGCACGGCAGCCTCCACGGTGGTGAAACGTCGACCGCACTCGGGGCAGGACCGGCGTCGCCGTATTGCCTGACCCTCGTCCATTTCACGCGAATCCACCACGCGTGAGTCGGGGTGCCTGCAGAACGGGCAATGCATGAGGGAGCCTCCGTCGTAGCCGATACTCCGACGACGAACGTGCGCGTCGGGGCAGTCTTCGAGGATACTCAGCCACGCTGGGCACCATGGTGCCGGTGGTCATCTGCTGGGTGCGTACTCGACGAGCGCTCCGTCGTGAACCATGACCGCGCCGGCGGGCTGGGTGGCCGCGTCGGGTGTGGTCGCGCTCAGATTCGCGATGCCGATCAGACCGCCGGCCACGACGACCACAGCCAACATCCACAGAACGAGAGAGCGTGGGCGCACGGTCTGGCTCGCGAAATGGGCCGAGGTGTCGTCGAAGTCTCGATCCGCCATCTCGCGATCGGTGACGTCGGTCCAGGACTCGTCCACGACAGGCAAGCACGGGCCGTTCTGCGTCCGACGCGCGTGATTCTGCAGCACGGGCCGCGAGCGCCGACGACGCTCGACGACACCGGATCGCGAACGCATACCGGCAGTGGTGGGACGATCGGTGGTGATGGTCATCGGAACCTCGTCTTCGCTCGTTGGATCGATTGTTCGATCAGGCGTTCGATGGACGCTTGTTCGAAGTTCTATCACGCGCCTCCGACAAAGTCTGTAGAAAACGCGACACGAGTCGAACAGATGTTTGATTCAACAGCTGATACACGCTAGATTCGTGTCAGAAACCACACGCCACACGAGTCGACATCATCAACTCCAGTCCGCGTGGATCGATACCGCGTAGACCGAATCCAGCCGCATCAGCAGGAGGCCGACAGCATGAAGGACGAGACCTCGACGAGGTCCATCACCGGTTCCAGTACGACGGGTTCCACGAAAGCTGGTTCCACGCGAGCCGGATCCTCGACGGTCGGCAAGGCTGCAGCCGCAAAGCCGGCTGCCGAGCCGACCCCGAAGGCCATGGAGGTGGGCACCGACATCAGTGCAGGGCTCACCGAGCGGCAACGGAAGGTGTTGGAGGTCATCCGGGCCTCGGTCACCGAGCGCGGATACCCACCCAGCATTCGAGAGATCGGCGATGCCGTGGGCCTGACGTCGACGTCGTCCGTCGCACATCAGCTTCGCACCCTCGAACGCAAGGGGTTCCTGCGGCGCGACGCCAACCGCCCTCGCGCTGTGGACGTCCGCGGACTGGACGAGGTGCAGGCCGATCAGGCCGCGGCAGCGGTGGACGGTTCGGCAGCGTCCGACGAGCAGGATCGGTTGCCGACGCCGACGTTCGTGCCGGTTCTCGGACGGATCGCCGCGGGTGGTCCGATTCTGGCGGAGGAAGCCGTCGAGGACGTGTTCCCGCTCCCCCGCGAGTTGGTCGGTCAGGGATCGCTGTTCTTGCTCAAGGTCGTCGGCGAGTCCATGATCGACGCGGCGATCTGCGACGGTGACTGGGTGGTGGTGCGTCAACAGTCCGTGGCCGACAACGGCGACATCGTCGCGGCGATGATCGAGGGTGAGGCCACGGTCAAGACGTTCAAGCGTTCCAAGGGTGAGGTGTGGCTCATGCCGCACAACCCACTGTTCGAGCCGATCCCGGGCAACAATGCCGCCATTCTCGGCAAGGTCGTCACCGTGATGCGCAAGCTCTGAACTCTGTTCGGACACAACGAAGAAGGGCCGCAGCACAGATGCTGCGGCCCTTCTCGTCGGTCCTGAACGATGGAAAGAATCAGAGATTCAGTCCGCGACCGATGATCTCCTTCATGATCTCCGTGGTGCCGCCGTAGATGGTCTGTACCCGAGAATCCATGTACGCCTTGGCAATCGGGTACTCCTTCATGTAGCCGTACCCACCGTGCAGCTGAAGGCACCGGTCGATGAGCTTGACCTGGTTCTCGGTGGTCCACCACTTGGCCATGGCAGCTTCCTGCACGGTCAACTTGCCGTCGTTGAGCAGTTCGATGAATTTGTCGACCATGATGCGGGTGGCGGTGGTTTCGGTAGCGAGTTCCGCCAACACGAATCGCGTGTTCTGGAACTTTCCGATCGACTTACCGAATGCCTTGCGGTCACGGCAGTACTGAATGGTCATCTCCAGTGCCGATTCCATGGCTGCAGCGGCGACGACGGCAATCGAGAGCCGCTCCTGAGGCAAGTTCTGCATCAGGTAGATGAAGCCCATGCCTTCTTCGCCGAGCAGGTTGGCTGCGGGAACCCGAACGTCGGTGAAGCTGAGTTCCGCGGTGTCCTGGGCCTTCATGCCGATCTTGTCGAGGTTGCGGCCACGCTCGAATCCGGGCATGTCGCGCTCTACGACCAACAGGCTGAAGCCCTGGGCACCTTTCTCGGGGTCGGTGCACGCTACGACAATGATCAGATCGGCATTGATGCCGTTGGTGATGAACGTCTTCGAGCCGTTCAGTACCCAGTCGTCGCCGTCCCGAACGGCCTTGGTCTTGATGCCCTGCAGGTCGCTACCGGTACCCGGCTCGGTCATGGCGATCGCGGTGATCAGCTCACCGGAGCAGAATCCGGGCAGCCACCGCTGCTTCTGCTCGTCGTTGGCCAACTCGATGAAGTACGGCGCGACGACGTCGTTGTGCAGAGTGAAGCCGATGCCGCTGTAGCCGCCGCGGGTGGTTTCCTCGGTGACGATGGCGTTGTAGCGGAAGTCCTTGACGCCGCCGCCGCCGAACTCCTCCGGTGCGGCAGTCCCGAGGAAGCCCTGCTTGCCGGCCTCTACCCAGACGCCGCGGTCGACGATGTTCTGCTCTTCCCACTTCGCGTGATTGGGGGCTACGTGCTGTTCGAGAAACTTCCGGTACGACTCCCGGAACAGCTCGTGCTCGGGCTCGAAAAGTGTGCGTTCCACGCGGGTCTCCTTGTTCGGTGCGCACCGTCGTCGACCGCGAGAAAGGGGTGTCACAGCGCGGTCGTCGGTGCGACTGACGTCACGGTTCAACAGTACGTTCGCGGTGCACCGAGGGTCGATGACCAAAACGTGCGCGATCCGTGACCGCCCCTGCTAGCGACGTCGAGTCGTTCTCCCTCGGGCCAACGCCGAGACGATCGGGTATCCCACGAGGATGCCCAGCGATCCCCACGCGATACCACCGAGTTCGACCGATCCGACGGAGAGCGTCAGGTCGCCGATTCCGGCGACGAGTGCGGCGGCGACGACGGTGAGGTTCACCGGATCGGTGAAATCCACCTTGGCGTCGGTCCAGATTCGAACGCCGAGCAGTCCGATGAGTCCGTAGAGCACAAGTGTCGCTCCACCGATGACACCGTCCGGGACGGTGAAGATCAGCGCACCGAACTTGGGCGAGAACGCCAACACGATCGCGGTGATCGCGGCAACCCAGTACGCAGCGGTCGAGTACACGCGGGTGGCGGCCATGACGCCGATGTTCTCCGCGTACGTGGTGGTTCCCGATCCACCGGCCGCACCGGCGAGGGTGGTCGCCAACCCATCGGCGATCAGAGCGTCACCGGCAACATCGTCGAGGTTCTTTCCGGTCATCGCCGCGACGGCTTTGACGTGTCCGACGTTCTCGGCGACGAGGACGATCACCACCGGCAGCGCCACCAGAATCACCGACAGCTGGAAGGACGGGCCACGGAACTCGGGTAACCCGATCCAGCTCGCGGCGCTCAGAGCATCGAGTCGTGGTTGCGCGATACCGCCGGTGACGGCAGCGAATACCCAGCCCACGACGACACCGAGCAGGATTCCGAGCCGACCCACCAGACCGGGACCGACGGCCGTCGCGAGGAGAATCGCCACCAGGGTGACGGCCGCGACGAGCGGTTGCGCTTCGAACGAGGTCGTCGCGGCAGGGGCCAGATTCAGCCCGATCAACACGACCACCGCACCGGTGACGACTGGCGGCATCGCTGCGTCGAGCACTCGCGCTCCGGCGAACTTCACGACGAAGCCGATCGCAGCCAACACGACGCCGACACACAGAACGGCACCGAGCTGCGCGGCGGGTCCGTCTGCTGCGGTCGCACCGAGCGGGGCCAGGAAGGCGAACGACGACCCGAGGTAGCTCGGTACCCGCCCGCGCGTGATGATCAGGAACAGCGCGGTGCCGATGCCCGAGAACAGCAGCGTCGTCGAGACCGGGAAACCGGTGATGGTCGGAACCAACAGTGTGGCCCCGAACATCGCGACGACGTGCTGCATCCCGATGCCGACAGTGCGTGGCCACGACAACCGTTCGTCCGGTGCGACCACCGCCCCTGCGTCGACGGTTCGTCCGTTTCCGTGCAGCGTCCAACCCATAGTTCTCATGATGGGAGAAGACTATTGCGTCACCCGAGGATCGCGCTCACTGCCTCACGGGCTGCGGCGGTGCTGTCGGTCTTCAGTGCAGCGGCAGCAGCGGCCTTGCACTGATCGAGGGTCACGGTCGCCAACTTGGACCCGACGTGGGCGACGGCGGCGGAGGCCGCGGACAACGACGTGATGCCCATTCCTACCAGCACACAGGCCAGCAGGGGGTCGGCGGCAGCTTCGCCGCAGACACCGACGGGCTTGCCCACCTTCGCGCCGGCCGCGGCCGTGTGCGCCACCAGTGCGAGCACGGCCGGTTGCCACGGATCGGTCAGACCGGCCAGCTGGGCCGACATCCTGTCGGCGGCCATCGTGTACTGAGCCAGGTCGTTGGTACCGATGGACAGAAAGTCCACGTGCTCGAGGATGTGCTCGGCGAGCAGAGCGGCAGCGGGAATCTCGATCATGACGCCCGGGGTCAGTCCGCGTTCGCGCACATCCGCGGCGAAGTCCTGTGCTTCCTGCGCGGTGGCGATCATCGGTGCCATCACCCACGGGGACGAATCGGTCGCCTTGGCTGCCGCGGCGATGCCGTCGAGCTGGCGGTACAGAATGCCGCGGTCGGCTTCGGCGATACGGATACCGCGGATGCCGAGCGCCGGATTGGCCTCGTCGGGGTGGTTGGCGAAGCGAAGTGGTTTGTCCGAGCCGGCGTCCAGGGTGCGGACGACGACCTTCTTACCTGCAAAGGCGTCGAGGACCTGGCCGTAGATCTCGGCTTGCTCGTCGACGGTCGGTTCGGAATCGCGGTCCAGAAAGCACAGTTCGGTGCGGAACAACCCCACCCCGTCGGCTGCGCTGGAGCGCGCTGCGCGGGCACCGGCACCGTCCTGGACGTTGGCGAGGATATCGATGGAATGTCCGTCGGAGGTCGCGCCCGGCCCGGTCCACCGAGACACTCGGTCCAATTCGTCCCTGGCCGAGACGACTGCTGCGCGGGCGGTGTCGGCATCCGGTTCCAGTTCGATGCGTCCACTGGTTCCGTCCACGGATGCATGCGTGCCGGCGGCGATGTCGTCGAGGCCTGCGACGGCCACGATGCAGGGAATCCCCAGCTGCCGCGCGATGATCGCGGTGTGACTGGTCGGGCCGCCCAGTGAGGTGGCGAGGCCGACGATGAGGGTGGGGTCGAGGCCCGCGGTGTCGGCGGGTGCCAGGTCGTCGGCGAACAGTACCGACGGTTCGGCCGGCACGGGAACACCCGGCTCGGGCACACCGAGAATTTCGGCGATGACGCGATCGCGAATGTCGCGCAGATCGGTCACTCGTTCGGCCATCAATCCGCCGAGCTGGGTGAACATGACGGCGAACTTCTCGGTCGCGGCAGCAGTGGCGGTGACGGCGGTGTTGCCCTTGGCGATCGAGGCGCGAGCGGCACCGAGCCATCCGCGGTCGGTTGCCATCGCGGCGTTGGCCGACAGCACCTCCGAAGCGGCTCCCGTCGCCAGCTCTGCGCGTCCGCGCAATCGAGTGGCGACGGCGTTCGCCGCTGCATCGAACACAGCCTTCTCGGACTCCCGATCGGATTCGGCCACCTCACCGGTGTCTGCCGGGATGGCCGGACGTGCCCCGGGACGGATGACGGGTCCGTAGCCGACTCCGGGCACGACCGGTGTGCCGCGCAGTGTCGTGGACTCCGCTCCGATCGACGACGTCCCATCTGCAGCAGGTGTTGCATCGGTGTGTCCGGTCGATGCGGTGCTGACCGATCCCGTCATGTGGTCCTCCTCGGATCCTGCGTGTACGTCTGTCGTCCCGGATGTCAGATGAGTGTGCCGCACCTGGCTTCCCGATGATGTTGTGACCGAGATTACTCCAAACCCTTGACATGTCAACACACACGGGCGTAAAACAACATAAAGCAACATCAACCGGGAAGGAGACGCAGGTGTACGCAGAAGAAAGACAGCACGCCATCGCTGAGCTGATCAGCACGCAAGGACGCGTCTCCGTCAACGACCTGGCCGCCAACTACGGCGTCACCACAGAGACCGTGCGACGCGATCTGGCCACCCTCGATCGACTCGGAGTGGTACGCCGCGTGCACGGTGGAGCAGTACCCGCCTCGGCGCTGACCACACTCGAGCCGGGCGTTTCGGAGCGGGAATTCACCCGCGCAGACCAGAAGGACGCGATCGCAGCGGCTGCATTGTCGTTCCTCCCACCCGTCGGCGGCAGCGCCGTCTTCGATGCGGGCACCACCACCGGCCGCCTGGCGGGACTGCTACCGCACGATCGCGAACTCACCATGGTCACCAACTCCGTACCGATCGCAGCCCGGGCCGCAACCATGCCGAGCATCAGTCTTCGATTGCTCGGCGGGCGTGTTCGAGGAACGACACAGGCCGCTGTGGGCGACGAGGCACTGCGCGCCCTCGAATGGCTACGGGTGGACGTTGCGTTCATCGGAACCAACGCCATCAGCGTCGGACACGGACTGTCCACCCCCGACAGCGACGAAGCCGCGGTCAAGCGCGCCATGGTCGACGCCGCGAACCATGTTGTCGTGCTGGCAGATTCGTCGAAGATCGGCCGCGAGCACCTGGTGAGTTTCGCCCGAGTAGACACCATCGACGTCATCGTCACCGACAGCGACATCTCGAACGAAGACCGTAAACAACTCAGCAACAAAGGAATCGAGGTGGTGATCGCATGATGGTCACGCTCACGGCCAATCCGAGCATGGACCGCACGGTCACGCTCGAGACGCCGCTGACCCGCGGCGGCGTGCACCGGGCGTCGTCCTCGGCCGTCGACCCGGGCGGCAAGGGCGTCAACGTCGCTCGCGTCATCGGCGGATCGGGAGTAGAGGCGCTGGCCGTACTCCCGGCCAACGTCGGCGATCCAATACTCGACGCAATGTCCGCCAAAGGCGTTCGATACTCGGCAGTTCCGACGTCCGGACCGGCGCGCACCAACATCACCGTCAGCGAAATCGGTGGCACGACCACCAAGATCAACGAGCCGGGTGCAACGGTGTCGGAGCAGACACGCGCCGAGCTGCGAGACCGGATTCTCACGCTCGCTGTCGATGCCGAGTGGGTGGTGCTGTCGGGTTCGCTTCCTCCCGGCCTGCCCGTCGAGTGGTACGCGGAACTGGTTGTCGCCCTTCGCGCTACCACGGCCAAAGTTGCGGTGGACACCTCCGACGAGCCGCTGCTCGCTCTCGCAGATCGGTTTCCGGAATCGGCACCCGACCTGATCAAGCCCAATTCGGAGGAACTCGCCCAGCTCACCGGGTACGATTCCGAGGAGTTGGAAAGCGCTGCGGCACAGGGTGATCCGTCGGCCGCTGTTTCCGCCGCGACGATCCTTCTCGGCCGAGGAGTAGGTGCCGTACTGGCGACGCTCGGCAGCGCCGGAGCAGTCCTGGTCACCCAGGGCGGTGCCTGGTACGCCAGCCCACCTCCGATCACGGCCGTCAGCACCGTCGGCGCAGGAGACTCCTCGCTGGCCGGCTACATTCTGGCCGACGTCGAGAACTGTTCCGACGCAGACAAACTTCGCCGCGCCGTCGCCTACGGAACGGCAGCCACCGCACTTCCAGGCACCACGCTTCCCCTGCCCGAGCAGACCCATCCGACTTCGGTGACGGTTCGCGCGCTCGACATCTCCACGTCCGTCACCCCGTCCACGCTCTCCCCTTCTTCGAACCGTCTCTAGGAGCCCCCATGTCCACCCCCACCGAAGATCAGCCGATCATCGCCGAGGATCTGATCCTCCTCGACGCCGATCTGGGCGAATCCAAAGCTGCCGTCATCGAACGCCTCGCAGGCGTGCTGGCCCACGCGGGTCGCGCAACCGACACCGACGCCCTGCGCGACGCAGCCCTTGCGCGCGAAGCCCAGTCGGCCACCGGCCTGCCCGGCGGCATCGCAATTCCGCACTGCCGTTCCGAGGCGGTCACGAGCGCCTCGCTCGGCTTCGCCCGCCTGAACCCCAAGGTCGACTTCGGCGCCCCCGACGGCCCCGCCGACCTCGTCTTCCTCATCGCTGCACCGGCCGGAGCCGGTTCGGCGCACATGAAGCTGCTCTCCAGCCTGGCTCGGGCACTGGTCAAGCCCGAATTCGTCACCTCACTGCGCAACGCGTCCTCGCCCGCCGAGATCGTCTCGCTGGTCGACGGAGTCATCAACCCGGCCGCCAAGCCGGTTGCCGCAACCGCTGCAGCTGCGCCGGTCGACACCGCGAAGCACAGTGCGCCTGCAGCCACCCCCGAGACGGCACCATCCGCCTCGCCCAAGCACATCGTGGCAATCACCGCCTGCCCCACCGGAATTGCGCACACCTACATGGCTGCCGATTCACTCGTCGCCGCAGGCGAGCGCGCGGGTGTCACGGTGCACGTGGAGACTCAGGGCTCGAGCGGCAGCACGCCCCTCGACCCCGCACTCATCGCCGGTGCCGAGGCCGTCATCTTCGCCACCGACGTGGGCGTCAAGGGCCGTGAGCGATTCGCCGGTAAGCCCGTCATCTCTTCCGGCGTCAAGCGCGCCATCAACGAGCCCGACGTCATGGTCACCGAAGCGCTCCGCGCAGCTCTCAATCCGGATGCTGCTCGCGTCGGCGGCACCGCTGTCGCGGCCGGCTCCACCGACTCTGCCGGTGAGCTCGGATGGGGCACCCGCCTGCGTCAGATCCTGCTGACCGGTGTCAGCTACATGATTCCGTTTGTCGCCGCCGGTGGACTCCTGATCGCCCTCGGATTCCTGCTCGGTGGGTACGAAATCAAGGATGTCGCCGAGGACATCGTCGTCAACAACTCCATCACTTCGCTGCCCGACGGCGGAATCGCCGCCTACCTCGGTGCCGTGCTGTTCCAGATCGGCGCGCTGTCCTTCAGCTTCCTGGTGCCCGCGCTGGCCGGTTACATTTCCTATGCCATAGCCGACAGACCAGGTCTGGCACCAGGTTTCACCGCCGGCGCAGTGGCCGTGTTGGTGGGCGCAGGCTTCATCGGCGGTCTCGTCGGTGGCCTGATCGCCGGCTTCGTCGCACTGTGGATCAGCAAGTGGAAGATCCCCGCGGTTCTGCGTGGCCTGATGCCGGTTGTCATCATCCCGCTGTTCGCCACCCTCATCGTCGGCGCGATCATGTTCCTGCTGCTCGGCAAGCCGCTCGCCGCGATCACCAGTGGACTGACCGACTGGCTCAACGGACTCAGCGGTTCCTCGGTCATCATCCTCGGCATCATTCTCGGCCTGATGATGTGCTTCGACCTCGGCGGACCGGTCAACAAGGCGGCCTACGCCTTCGCCACTGCAGGCCTGTCGGTCACCGACACCGCCTCACTGCGCATCATGGCAGCGGTCATGGCGGCCGGAATGGTGCCGCCCCTGGCCATGGCACTGGCCTCGACCGTTCGTTCGCGTCTGTTCACCGAGGCCGAGCGCGAGAACGGTAAGGCTGCATGGTTCCTCGGAGCAGCATTCATCTCCGAGGGCGCCATCCCGTTCGCCGCGGCCGATCCGTTCCGCGTCATCCCCTCGATGATGGCCGGCGGCGCAGTCACCGGTGCCATGATCATGGCCTTCAACGTCACCCTCAGCGCGCCCCACGGCGGGATTTTCGTGTTCTTCGCCATCGGAAACATCCTGTGGTTCATCGTCTCGCTGGCCGTGGGCACCATCGTCTCCGCATTCCTGGTGGTCTCCGCCAAGCAGTTCATCAAGGGCAAGAACGCACCGACCGACGCCGAACTCGACCCGGCACTCGCCACCGTCTGACGCTCGATACGATCCAACGAACCCACTACGCAAGGAGCAGCACATGCCCAGCACCACAGTCGCAGTCGGATCCTCGATCGGCCTGCACGCCCGCCCCGCAGCACTGATCGCCGATGCCGTAGCCGAAGCCGGAGTCGACGTCACGCTGGCAACAGCGGACTCCGAGCCGGTGGACGCCGGTTCGGCGCTGATGATCATGACCCTCGGCGCCACCAAGGGCACCGAAGTCACCGTCACCAGCGACGACCAAGCAGCACTCGACAAAGTTGCAGCACTCGTCGAAGCAGACCTGGACGCCTAACCAGAGCGCATCGATCGCCGGACGGTGAATCCCACCGCTCCGGCGATCAGCACCACCCCGGCAGCGACGGCAGCTCGGAATTCCCATTCCGAGTCCGTCGCTGTCGTCGTCTGTGCGGGTGCCGCAGGAGCAGCAGGATCACGGGTCGGCGACGCCGGCGCAACCGCGGCGGACGATGGTGTCGACAGCTCCACCGACGTCAGGTTCGGAATCTTCAGAATGGGCGGCAGCGTTCCGTCGGTCGGTCCGAACCCGGCTTCCGACGCGAGCAGAAGGGAACCGTCGTCCAGGAACGTCGCCGCCTCGCCCTGTGGCTGAGCCGGTAGCGCGAAAACGGCTCGGGGTGAGGTGGGGTCGACCAGCGCCGACGCGACGTCCCCGTCGGGCGGACGGAACACATACGCATCGGTGTACGTGCGCACCACGGCGGTCGATCCGTCTGCACTCACCGCTCCCCCGGTAGCCAGGATCGAGCCGACCACGAACGGCGGCCCACCGGCCGTACCGGTGGCCGTGAAAGCCATCTCACCGACCTTGCGCAGCGGCGTCGGGCCCGGACTGCTCAGATCGGTGACGGATTCGTCTCCGGTCGGTACGTATACCCCGCTGACACCCGAGAGTTCCTTGGTGACGATCACCGGCCGACCGCCGGGTTCGATGAGCAGTGTCTCGGCGTCGTGTGCGCCGTCGGGGTAGGCCAGTCGATACAGCTCGCCCGCGCCTGTTTCCGGGTCCATTCGCGTCAGTGCCACAGTGTCGCGGCGCAACTGATTGTCGCCGATGTCGGCCAACCACAGTGAGCCGTCGTACGACGCCATGTCCTCCACGTCGTACGGGTCGACGGGAACGTCGATCCAGCGCTGCACCGCACAATTCGCGTCGAGCACCGCCACCCGATCATCGGCACCGCTGTCGCCGATCCCGTACACGGTGCCGTCGAGCACCGTCGCACCGGACAGCTCGTCGAGTCCGGGATCGGTTGGTAGACAGTAGGTTGCAACGTCGACCGGCGCGGCCAGGGCGGTCGATGCACAGGTCAGCACGATCGCCGTGCCGACCACGGCCGCGGCACCACCACGCACCACTGCGCGCGGATTCACCGAACTCAGGCGCTGGGTACGGTCGCGGTGAACTCGACGAGGGCGGCCGCAAGTGATTGCGGCACACGAGCTTCGACGCGCGTGCCGTCCGCCTCGTGCGTCGATTGCACTATTCGGCCGTCGGTGTGGATCCGGGCGACCAGGTCGCCGCGGGTGTACGGGACGAGGACGTCGACCAACACATCGGGCTCGGACAGAATGTCGCCGAGGTGATCCCGCAGTGCATCGATGCCTTCACCGGTCTTGGCCGAGACGAATCGTGCGCCGTCGAGCAGGCCACGCAACTGCGTCAGCTGGACCGGATCTGCGGCGTCGATCTTGTTGACCACCAACAACTCCGGTGGCATCTTCGCGTCCTGCTCGCGGACCACCTCGGTGATCACTTCGCGTACTGCTTTGATTTGATCGATCGGTAGCGGATCGGAACCGTCGACCACGTGCAGCAACAGGTCGGCGTCGGTCACTTCCTCCAGCGTGGAGCGGAAGGCCTCGACCAGCTGGGTCGGCAAGTGCCGGACGAATCCGACGGTATCGGTCAGCACGATGGCGCGGCCGTCTTCGAGCGTCGACTTCCGGGTCGTCGGATCGAGGGTTGCAAACAGCGCATTCTGAACCAGCACACCGGAACCGGTCAGCGCGTTCAACAGACTCGACTTGCCCGCATTGGTGTATCCGACGATCGCGATCGACGGCACCGTGCCACTGAGCCGCTGCTCGCGTTTGGTGTCGCGAGCCTGCTTCATGCCTTTGATCTCACGGCGGAGCTTGGCCATGCGCTCACGGATGCGTCGGCGGTCGGTCTCGATCTTCGTCTCACCCGGTCCACGAAGACCCACGCCGCCGTTGCTACCGGCGCGTCCACCGGCCTGACGCGACATGGATTCACCCCAGCCGCGGAGCCTGGGCAACATGTATTCCATCTGGGCGAAGGCAACCTGTGCCTTGCCTTCTCGTGACGTCGCGTGCTGCGCGAAGATGTCGAGGATCAGTGCGGTTCGATCGATGACCTTGACCTTGACGACCTTTTCCAGCGCATTGAGCTGGGCGGGCGTCAGTTCGCCGTCGCAGATCACGGTATCGGCCCCGGTCGCGAGCACGATGTCGCGCAGTTCCTTGGCTTTGCCCGAGCCGATGTAGGTTGCCGCGTCGGGTTTGTCCCGGCGCTGCATCAGCGCCTCGAGTACTTCGGAGCCTGCAGTCTCGGCGAGCGCGGCCAGTTCGGTCATGCTGGATTCGGCCTGTGCCGCGGTACCGGTGGTCCATACTCCGACCAGTACGACGCGTTCGAGGCGCAACTGCCGGTACTCGACCTCGGTGACGTCGGCGAGCTCGGTCGACAGTCCGGCGACTCGTCGCAGCGCAGTCCGCTCCTCGAGTTGCATATCGCCCGAGGACGGGGAGTCGTCGTCGAGGGGTGAGCGCGCCATCCGCCTCGACCATGCGTCGGACTCCTCGCGGGTCCATGCAGATGCGGTATCGGGTGAACCGTCGGCATCATGGTCGACCGGTTCGCCCGCAGGTGATGTTTCATGTGAGTTCGTCATACAACTCCCATGATCCACGAAAAGCCCAGCGTGTGCACGCGGGTTTCGCTCGGAGCCGGCGCGACGGTCAGGACTGCCCGGCGAACCAATGGTCGTCGACCTCTCCCCGGGCGAGCAGTACCGACGGTCCGCGCAGGGTTGCACCGACGTGGTCGATGGCCACTCGGACCCGACCGCCGAGCACACCGACACTCACGTCTCCGGTCTCGAGCCCCTCGTAACTGAGCGCGGCAGCGGCGGCAGCGACGGTTCCGGTGCCACACGAGCGTGTCTCTCCGACGCCGCGTTCGAAGACGCGCATCTCGACTGCGCCGTCGTCGAGCCGGGTCAGAATCTCGACGTTCGCACCGTGGGGGAAGAACTCGGTATCGAGAGTCGGCGGAGCCGTGAAGTCCAATGCTCGCAACGCGGTGCGGTTCAGCGCGGGATCGACGCAGGCCAGATGCGGGTTGCCGACATCGACGCCGATCCCCTCGTACGCTGCACCGGCAAGGGTCGTCGCGCTCGAACCCAGCAGGGTGACGTCGCCCATGGCCACGGTCACGTCGGCATCGGTCTCGTCGTACGAGTGCACCGTCACCGCACGTGCGCCTGCGCGAGAGCCGACCACGAATTGATCGCGCTGCTCGAGATCGTGGACTCGCAGGTAGTGCGCGAAGACTCGGACCCCGTTTCCGCACATCTCGGCGATGGTGCCGTCACCGTTGCGGTAGTCCATGAACCAGTCGTCGACCTCGACACCGGCCGGGATTCGATCGAGCACACCCGCGTCCCGCAGCACCCCGGCGCGCGCGACACGCAGTATCCCGTCGGCGCCGATCCCCTGCCGTCGATCACACAGCACCGTGACCGCCGACCTGGTGAGTTCGAGCTCGGCACCGGGATCCGGCAGCACGACGAAATCGTTCTGCGTTCCGTGGCCCTTGGCGAATTCCATGTCGGCGAGTCTACGGGGACCGACCTAGCCGAGTTCGATCGCGGACAGCGCATCCGACCGCAGGGTGGGCGATGCGCCGTCGAGCCACCGCACTCGTTCGTCGCGGCGGAACCACGACCGCTGGCGGCGCACATAACGCCTGGTGCCGATGAACGTCCGCTCCCGCGCATGGTCGACGTCGTACTCCCCGGCCAGCACATCGAGCGCCTGGGCGTATCCGATCGCCCGTGACGCCGTCACCCCGTCGCGCAGGCCGAGCTCCAGCAACCCTTCGACCTCGTCGAGCAACCCGGAATCGAACATGCGCCGAGTACGCAGATCGATCCTCTCGTCCAACTCCGCAGTGTCACGATCGACGCCGAGCACCACCGTGCCCCAACGTGGTTCACCGATGACGGGGGCCGAGGCCGCGAACGGCCGACCGGTCAATTCGACCACTTCCAAGGCCCGCACCATTCGCCGTCCGTCCGTGGGGAGGATCGACGCGGCAGCGTCCGGATCGACCTCCGTGAGGGCTCGGTGGATCGCGTCGACTCCGTCGCGTTCGAGCACCGCCTCCCATTTGGCTCGGACTACCGGGTCCGTGGCGGGAAAGGCCCATTCGTCGAGCAGTGATTGGACGTACATCATCGAACCGCCCACGATGATCGGCCGACGGCCACGCGATCGGATGTTCTCGACGTCGGCGACGGCAGCCGATTGGTAACGCGCCACCGTCGCGATGTCGGTGACCTCGAGCACATCGAGCTGATGGTGCGCGATGCCCCGGCGCTCCGATACGGCCAGTTTCGCGGTACCGATGTCCATCCCCCGGTACTGCTGCATCGCGTCGATGTTGACGATCTCCCCGCCCAGCTCCTCGGCCAGGTCCAGCGCCAGATCCGACTTGCCTGCAGCAGTCGGTCCGATCACCGCCACCGGTGTCGTGGCCGAATTTCCGACAGTCGCGTCGGTTCCGTCAGCCACGGGACCAGACTCCGACGAAGTATCCGACACCGAACGGTGCGCCCCGATACAGCTCGGTCGTCGACACGGCGTCGGTTCCCGCGAGTGCTGCGAGCATCTGCCAGGCCGGTCGGCCCCGCACGCCGATGGCTGCGCACAGGCCCTCGTCGAGCTCTGCGAGGGCGTCGACGTCGGCGGTGGCGAGAGCATCGTCGATGTGACGCTGCACGTCCGCGGCACGCGAATCGAACGACCCCGGCGCCTTCGGGGTGAGGGTGTTCGCGCCGTCTGCCAGCACCAACACTCCCCACCTGCCGTCCAACATGTCGAGTTCGCGGCGCAGTTCCTCCCCGGTCTGCGAGCACCACTGCGCGCTCGCGTCCGCGGGTACCGTGCGGACCTCGATGGCCCCGTCGGCCGCCGCTGCACCGCGCAGCCAGCCGGCGAGGAGAACCGCCAGCGGCAACTCGGGGTCCGGCCCGGACCGTGCCGGCGAGCCGGACAGCCGCACCTCGACATCGACGCCGTACCCACGCATGGTGCCGACCGTCGTCTCGTCGTAACGCCCCTCGCCGTCGTCGACTCCGACCGCCAGCCACCGGTCGGCCACCGAGGACAGCTGCTCGACGGCAGAGACAGCAGCGGCCCGAAGCTCGGTTGCCTCGGCGGCTGCCCGGGCCATCAGTTCGGGGACCAGTAGCGGCGGAGAGGGCACCAGGGCCGCGGCACAGAACACACGTATCACGCTAGTCGGTGACGCGACTTGGCCGGACGAGTCCACCTCGAACCGTCTGAGCTGTTTCAATGGTCCGATCGGTCGTCACCGAGTTCAATGGTGTCCAGATCGCGATCGTAGGCAGCCGTGACGCGCGGCAGAGATGAGGAACAATGACCGACCCGAACGCCGGTACCCCCACCACCCCCGACGCCCCGTCGTCGGTTGCACCCGCCGATCACTCCGGCGGTGACGCGACCGGTACACCTCCGACCGGAGGACCCAAGCCCGGCGGCGGCCCCAAGCCCGGCGGCGGACCGAAGCCCGGCGGACCGAGTTCTGCTTCTCCTCGTCCCGGCGCACCCCGCCCCGGTGGCTCCTCGGCAGCCAAGCCACACCCGACGGCCGCGCATGTGCCCACCGTGGTCGCGACGGCGAGCGATCCGAGTAAGTACGGCCGGGTCGACGACGACGGCACCGCGTGGGTGAGCACCTCGGACGGCGAGCGTCAGGTCGGCTCCTGGCAAGCGGGCGACGCAGCGGAAGGCCTCGCGCATTTCGGGCGGCGCTACGACGATCTGGCCACCGAGGTCGGACTGCTCGAAGCCCGACTGACGTCGGGTACCGGTGATGCCAAGAAAACCAAGGCTGCGGCCTCGGCGCTGCTGGAGAGCCTGCCGACGGCTGCGGTGATCGGCGACCTCGATCTGCTGGCTCGCCGACTCCACGCCGTCGTCGAGCACTCCGACGCAGCAGCGGCGGTCGCCAAGCAGGAGAAAGAGCTCGAACGCGCCGAGCACACTGCCCGTAAGGAAGCCCTCGCCGCCGAGGCCGAGCAGATCGGCAGTGAATCGACGCAGTGGAAGCATGCCGGGGATCGGCTGCGCGAAATTCTGGACGAATGGAAGACGATCCGCGGGGTGGATCGAAAGATCGACGATGCGCTGTGGAAGCGGTACTCGAAGGCCAGGGAGAACTTCAACCGGCGTCGTGGTGCGCATTTCGCCGATCTCGATCGGGAGCGAGGAGCAGCCAAGACCCGCAAGGAAGAGCTGGTCGAGCGCGCAAAAGCGTTGTCCTCGTCCACCGATTGGGGTCCCACTGCAGCCGCATTCCGAGACCTGTTGGTGGAGTGGAAAGCGTCGGGCCGAGCTCCGCGGGACGCCGACGACGCATTGTGGAAGAACTTCAAGGCCGCCCAGGACGTGTTCTTCGCGGCACGCAACGCCGCGGCGTCGGAGCGCGACGCGGAATTCGAGGCCAACGCCGAGGCCAAGGAAGCATTGTTGGCGAAGACACATATCGATCCGAGCAAGGACCTCGACGCTGCTCGTGCGGCGCTGCGTGATCTGCAGGACAAGTGGGACGCCATCGGCAAGGTTCCGCGCGAGAAGATGCAGGAACTCGAAGGCAAGCTCCGCGCGATCGAGAAGACCGTCCACGACGCCGTGGAGTCTCAGTGGCGTCGGTCCGACCCCGAGGCGGTTGCCCGCGCGGCTCAGTTCCGTGAGCGAGTGGCCCAGTTCGAGGATCAAGCGGCCAAGGCGACGGCGGCAGGCAAGACCAAGGACGCCGAACGGGCGCGTGCGCAGGCCCAGCAGTGGCGTGAATGGGCCGATGCCGCGGAAAGTGCCGTCGACGAGTTGTGACCTGCAGTGCGGGCGGCCACACGAACTCAGGGGTTCGAGTGGCCGTCCCACAGGCGTAGCTTCTGCTCGCCCGACGCCGCCGCGATACGGCGCTGTTCCTGAGCGGCGAGCTGAGAGTTGGTCTTGTTCCATACGGCTTTGAGCCAATGGAACGTCAGCACCATCACCGCGATCCACGCAATGACGAGACCGATGCCCGGTCCGCCGCCCTGCAGGTTGTCCGGCACGGTCTGCCGCGTCCAGATCGAGAGCATCCCGTACACCGACGACACCGCACACCCGGCGAGGGCGGCCCAGGCCAGCGCCCAGACGCGGGTGACCAGCGCGAGCACCGACATCACCACACCGAACGTCAGCACCAGCACGACGAAAACGCGCGACGGCAGGGCAATCGATTCCGCGGCTGCTGCGTCGCTGCCCGTCAGCACGTCGAAGCCGGTGGCCGATCCGGTGTGCGGCAACGCGAACGTGACCAACAGGACCAGCACCAGCCCGGCCACGACCATGGCTCGCGCTCCCGGATCCAGCTCGGTCATCACCGCCCGCTCGGTTCGTCCGAGTTCCTCGGCGGTTCGCGAGGGTACGACGCGATCGGGTCCATCTGTGTCTGTCATACGGTGCATCCTGTCTGAACCGGAAGCGGTGCCGGGGCACCGATCGAGGGAAGTCCGAGACCGACCCCGATCGGGGCCGTCTTCGGCATGATGCCGCGTTCGTGGGCGTCGCCTGCCGCGGTCCGTCGGTGCGTCAGCACTCCGGCGTCGGCGATCAGGTGGTAGGGGGCCGCGGCGGTCAGGGTCGTCGTGACGACGTCGCCCGGGCGAATGTCGCCCGCCCGCTCGGCGTCGACGGCGAAGTGCACCAGTCGGCCGTCCCTGGCGCGTCCGCTCATCCGATGAGTTGCGTTGTTCTTGCGCCCCTCACCGGTGGCGACGAGCAATTCGGCCTCGGTGCCGATCAGGGCCTGATTCGCGGCCAGGACGATCTCCTCCTGCAACGCGATCAACCGCAGATACCGTTCCTGTACAACCTCTTTCGGTACCTGATCGGGCATGTCGGCCGCCGGGGTGCCCGGGCGTTTGGAGTACTGGAAGGTGTACGCGTTGGCGAACTTCGCACGCCGCACCACCTCGAGCGTCTGCTCGAAATCTTCTTCGGTCTCGCCGGGGAAACCGACGATGATGTCGGTGGTGATCGCCGCGTGCGGCATGGCCGCGCGAACCTTGTCGATGATGCCCATGAACTTCGTCTGTCGATAGGACCTGCGCATCGCCTTGAGGATTCGGTCCGAGCCGGACTGCAGCGGCATGTGCAGAGTGGGACAGATGTTCGGGGTCGATGCCATCGCCTCGATGACGTCGTCGGTGAACTCGGCCGGATGCGGAGACGTGAACCGCACTCGCTCGAGTCCTTCGATGGATCCGCACGCGGTCAGCAGCGCGGCGAACGCCCCACGGTCGCGAGGCAGATCGGGGTCGGCGAACGAGGCACCGTAGGCGTTGACGTTCTGCCCCAGCAGCGTCACCTCGAGCACGCCCTGGTCCACCAAAGCCTGTACCTCGGCAAGGATGTCGCCCGGCCTGCGGTCGATCTCCTTGCCGCGCAGCGCCGGAACGATGCAGAACGTGCAGGTGTTGTTGCAGCCCACCGAAATCGATACCCAGCCGGCGTACGCGGACTCCCGCTTGGCCGGCAGGGTGGACGGGAAGGCGTCCAGAGACTCGAGTATCTCGACCTGAGCCTGCTCGTTGTGCCGGGCGCGCTCGAGCAGTACCGGCAGCGACCCGATGTTGTGCGTACCGAAGACCACGTCCACCCACGGAGCCCTGTCCACGACGGTGTTGCGGTCCTTCTGTGCCAGGCAACCGCCGACGGCAATCTGCATGTTGGGGTTTCGCGTCTTCGCAGGCCGGAGCATGCCGAGGTTTCCGTACAGCTTGTTGTCCGCGTTCTCACGTACAGCGCACGTGTTGAACACCACGAGATCTGGGTCGGTACCGGCGTCGGCGGGCACGTAACCGGCCTCTTCGAGCAGCCCGGACAGGCGTTCGGAATCATGAACGTTCATCTGGCAGCCGTGTGTGCGCACCTCGTAGCTGCGGGCACCTGCCGCCGATGGGGCACTGGCCGTCTCGGGGTCGACGCTCCCGCGATCGGTCACGTCCACGGTCGAAAGAACACTCGTTTGCACCTCTTCAGGGTACGTCCATCGCACGGGCGGACACGCCGGGGTCACGGGGCCCTCCGCGGACTGTGCAGGCGCTATGCGTGCCGACAGTAAAGTTTCCATTACATAATCGAAGACTGCGGGCGAAAACGCCGGTCGGCGAGGAAACTACGCATAGGGTTTCCACCTATGACGCACGCCACCGACGCCCCGGCAGCGACACCACCGCCGGGCGCCCCTTCGATGATCTCGCTCAAATCCGTCGACAAGCACTTCGGTGATCTGCACGTACTCAAGGACATCAATCTCGAAGTGCCGGCCGGCCAGGTCGTCATCGTCGTGGGTCCGTCCGGATCCGGCAAGTCGACGCTGTGCCGGACGATCAACCGGTTGGAGCCGATCGATTCCGGGGCCATCGAGGTCGACGGGGATCTACTCCCCGCCGAGGGCAAGGCCCTCGCTGCACTGCGTGCGGATGTCGGCATGGTGTTCCAGTCGTTCAACCTCTTCGCACACAAGACCATTCTGCAGAACGTCATGCTGGCACCGATGAAGGTGAGAAAGCTCAAGAAGGACGAGGCCGAGAAGAGCGCACTGGCTCTGCTCGAACGCGTCGGCATCGCCAACCAGGCAGACAAGTACCCGGCTCAGCTGTCGGGTGGTCAGCAACAGCGCGTGGCCATCGCCCGCTCACTCGCCATGAACCCCAAAGTGATGCTCTTCGACGAGCCCACCTCGGCCCTGGATCCGGAGATGGTCAACGAGGTACTCGACGTCATGACCTCGCTGGCCAAGGAGGGCATGACAATGCTCGTCGTCACCCACGAGATGGGCTTCGCCCGCAAGGCAGGCGACCGAGTCATCTTCATGGCCGACGGTGCCGTAGTCGAGGACACCGATCCCGAAACCTTCTTCAAGTCCCCGAAGTCCGAACGCGCCAAGGACTTCCTCGGCAAGATCCTGGGTCACTGATCAGATTCACCGCTCGTCCCCGTACGTACGACCTATCCGAAGGACATTCACTGTGAGAATCACCCGACCGCTTCGCCTCGGTGTCGCCATCGCCGCTCTGTCCATCGTCGCCACCGCCTGTGGCGGCGGCGAAGAAGCGCGCACCATCTCGAGCAGCGCCGAGAACGGCAGCCTCATCGTCGGCATCAAGTTCGACCAGCCGGGCCTCGGCCTCCGCAATCCGGACGGCTCGTTCAGCGGCTTCGACGTCGAGGTGGCCAAGTACGTCGCAGGCAAGCTCGGTGTCGACGAGGCGAACATCGAATTCAAGGAATCCCCGTCCGCGCAGCGCGAGACGCTGATCCAGAACGGTGAGGTCGACTACATCGTCGCCACCTACTCCATCACCGACACCCGCAAGGAGAAGGTCGGCTTCGCCGGACCGTACTTCGTGGCAGGTCAGTCGCTCCTGGTGAAGCAGGACAACACCGACATCACCGGTCCCGATTCACTCGAGGGCAAGAAGCTGTGCTCGGTCACCGGTTCCACCCCGGCACAGAACATCGCCGACGAGTACCCGGGAGTCCAGCTTCAGCCGTTCGACACCTACTCCGCCTGCGTCGAAGCACTGCGCAACGGCACCGTGGACGCCGTCACCACCGACGACATCATCCTTGCCGGTTACGCCGCTCAGTCCCCCGGTCAGTTCAAGGTGGTCGGTGAGCCCTTCACCACGGAGAACTACGGCATCGGCCTGAACAAGGACGACACCGACGGACGCAACAAGATCAACGACGCCATCGAAGAGATGGTGACCAGCGGTGCCTGGGAGCAGGCGTTCAACGACACCGTCGGCGCGTCGGGCTACCCGCTGCCGAGCCCGCCCACCGTCGACCGCTACTGATCGACTGCTACTGATCGACCACGCCGTCGTGTCCCGCTCGTCGCGGGCGGGACACGACGGCTCGATCTCGCCGAGCCGTGAGGATCAACAAGCACCGTGAACCTATTGAGCAAGTACGGCGATCAACTGATCGACGCGTTCCTCTCGACCATCTACCTGACGTTGGCATCCCTCGTCGGTGCGTTGGTCATCGGAACGATCATCGCCGCGATGCGCGTATCACCCATTCCGATTGCGCGCGGAATTGCGGCGACGTACGTCACCATCTTTCGTAACACCCCCCTGACCCTGATCATTCTGTTCACCTCGTTCGGGCTGTACCAGACAATGGGCGTTTCTCTGGCGTCGGAGTCCTCACCGACGTCACTCGACGACAACAACTTTCGATTGGCAATCCTCGGGCTGAGCATCTACACCGCGTCGTTCGTGGCCGAGTCACTGCGATCGGGCATCAACACCGTCCCGGTGGGGCAGGCCGAAGCGGGCCGCTCGCTGGGAATGACGTTCACCCAGAACATCTCGATCGTCGTTCTTCCTCAGGCGTTCCGCGCGGTGGTCGGCCCGCTGGGAAGCGTCGTGATCGCGTTGACGAAGAACACGACCATCGCATCGGTCATCGGCGTCGCCGAGGCGTCGTTCCTGATGAAGAACATGATCGAGAACGAGGCCGCGATCTTCGTCGTCGGCGGAATCTTCGCGCTCGGATTCATGATCTTGACGCTCCCGACCGGGTTGCTGTTCGGCTACATCAGCAAGCGATTGGCGGTGTCATGATGAGTGATGCAGTAGCAGTTCTGTACGACGTTCCCGGACCCAAAGCGGTACTGCGATACCGCATTCTGACTGTCGTCGTAGCGGTGATCTCGCTCGGAATCGCATTTCTGATCTACCGCGCCCTCGACTCGAAGGGGCAGCTCACTGCCGAGAAGTGGGACCCGTTCCTCGAATCGACAACGTGGACCACGTACCTGTTGCCCGGTATTCAGGGAACTCTGGTCGCGGCGGCATTGTCGATCGTGTTCGCCCTGATTCTCGGTGCCGTCCTCGGCATCGGCCGCCTCTCGGATCACCGCGCTGTACGGATCGTCAGCGGTGCGATCGTCGAATTGTTCCGTGCAGTTCCCGTGCTGATCCTGATGATCTTCCTGTACGCGGTGTACGCCGATTACGAGGTCTTCAAGGTCAAGTACCTGGCGTTGGCCGCGGTGGTCACCGGCCTCACTCTGTACAACGGATCGGTGATCGCCGAGATCGTACGTGCCGGAGTCAATTCACTGCCGAAGGGTCAGCGCGAAGCCGCCTCGGCGCTGGGCATGCGCAAGAGCCAGGTCATGACCCTGGTACTGCTCCCCCAGGCCGTGACCGCGATGCTGCCCGCCATCATCTCGCAGATGGTGGTGGCACTGAAGGACTCGGCGCTGGGATACATCATCGGGTACGTCGAAGTCGTCCGTTCCGGTCAGCAGGTCGGCGCGTTCTACAGCAACTACCTCCCGTCGCTGATCATCGTCGCCGTCATCATGATCATCATCAACTCGGCGTTGACGAAACTGGCGACCGTGGTCGAGCGGCGTCTGCGATCGCGAAAGCGTAAGGGCGGCACCGCCGCTGTCGTGCCTGCACTCGACGGCGGTCAAGCGGCCTGAGCTCCGCACCGTTCGGCTGCACAGCAGTATGGCCCGCAACACCGATGGTGTTGCGGGCCATACTGTTTCTCGACTACCTGGACTCGATGTGGACGATCACATCGAATCTGGGCCGTCGAAGTCTTCGGTGTCGGCTCC
Source organism: Rhodococcus sp. JG-3 (assembly GCF_000482405.1). Taxonomy (NCBI): domain Bacteria; kingdom Bacillati; phylum Actinomycetota; class Actinomycetes; order Mycobacteriales; family Nocardiaceae; genus Rhodococcus; species Rhodococcus sp. JG-3. Next base: position 3,055,052 of record NZ_KI519398.1, on the reverse strand, counting down.
CACGCGATCGAGTTGTTCCTTGACCACGGCGAATGCCATTCCCTGCGAGTAGCCGCGGCGGGCCAGCATCCCGACCAACTTGCGCACCACTTTGTCGCGTTCGGCTCGTGCGTCGGGCCCGTTCGGATCCGGCAGATGCAGCGTTCGGAATCGTTTGCGCACCAACTCCGCAGCACGCTGCCGCTCGTCTTCGGCATCGATCAGATCCAGGGCGTTCACGGCCAACTCGTTGCTGACGCCTTTGTTCCGCAGCTCCATGCTCAGAGCGCGTTTGCCCTTGCCGGAGTACTTGTGCCGAGATTGAACCCACTGCTCCGCGAACGACTCGTCGTCGACGAGTTTCGCCTTCTCGAGTCGGTCGAGCACTGCGGTGGAGACCTCGTCGGTGAAACCCTTCTTGGCCAAGCTGGCTTCGAGTTCGTGTCTGCTGCGGGCCCGGTCGGTCAGCAGCCGAAGGCAGACGTCTTTCGCCTGCGCTTCGGTGCCGCCGCCGTTGTCTCGCTGCTGCACAGCGAACCCAGGTTAGAAGTCGACCGGAGCAGCTGCGGGCTCCTCTGCGGTGACGTCCGCACCGATCTGCAGCTTCTCCATGATCTTCTTCTCGATTTCGTCACGCACATCGGGATTCTCGAGCATGAACTTACGGGCGTTCTCCTTGCCCTGTCCGAGCTGATCGCCTTCGTAGGTGAACCACGAGCCCGACTTGCGGATGAACCCGTGCTCGACACCCATGTCGATCAACGAGCCTTCACGGCTGATGCCCTTGCCGTAGATGATGTCGAATTCGGCCTGCTTGAAAGGCGGCGCGACCTTGTTCTTGACGACCTTGACACGGGTGCGGTTACCGATGGCCTCGGTTCCGTCCTTCAGCGTCTCGATCCGACGGATGTCCAGACGTACCGAGGCATAGAACTTCAATGCCTTACCACCGGTGGTGGTTTCGGGGGAACCGAACATGACGCCGATCTTTTCGCGCAACTGGTTGATGAAGATCACGGTGGTACCGGAGTTGCTCATGGCACCGGTGATCTTGCGCAGCGCCTGGCTCATCAGACGGGCCTGCAGACCCACGTGACTGTCACCCATCTCGCCTTCGATCTCGGCGCGCGGTACCAGTGCGGCCACCGAGTCGACGACGAGGATGTCGAGGGCACCGGAGCGAATCAACATGTCGGCGATTTCCAGGGCCTGCTCACCGGTGTCGGGCTGCGAGACCAACAGTGCGTCGGTGTCGACACCGAGCTTCTTCGCGTAGTCGGGATCGAGCGCGTGCTCGGCATCGATGAACGCGGCGATTCCGCCGGCACGCTGAGCGCTGGCCACCGCGTGCAATGCGACGGTGGTCTTACCCGAGGACTCAGGACCGTAGACCTCGATGACTCGGCCGCGGGGCAGACCTCCGATGCCGAGTGCCACGTCGAGCGCGATCGATCCCGTGGGGATGACGGCGATGGGCTGACGGACCTCGTCGCCGAGGCGCATCACCGAGCCCTTACCGAAATTCTTGTCGATCTGCGCGAGTGCGAGATCGAGCGCTTTGTCGCGGTCGTATGCAGCCATCGTGAGCTCCCTGTGTCGTTTCGTTCAGCTGTGTCTGTCGATCAGCTTGTTGGCGGTAACGCTAGAACGGGGTACCGACAAGAAGTTCTTCGAGACCGGCCAGCAACCGTTGACATCAGCATAGGCGAACACGTGTTCGAGTCAACTACCACGGCTTTCGACACGCCGAGCGACTCGAGCCGATGCGGTGGAGCTACCAACGTTCCTTGGGCACATCGAACTCGTAACAGATCGACCGCCATACTTCCCGCGGGTCGACACCGTCTTCGATGGCCTGCGCGCCCGTCCGTCCGATACCGGACAGCACATGATCGGCGAGCAGGGAATTGCCTCGAACGGAGCCGAACTCCTCGGTGAGCAGTTCACGAAATTCGGTCAGACGCACATCGATCAGCCTAACGCCCGCCCTCGGCGTCGCTACCGGCGAGCACCTCGCGGCAGACCGAGACAGGATCCTCGACGTGATGCGCGCCTGCAGCCGCCGAGGTCGCTGCCGCCGCATGACGAGGGTCGGACAGCACGGCGGACACGGCGTCGGCAATTGCACCCGCGGTGGCGGGACGCACCAGTACGGCACTCCCCTGCCGAGCGGCCCGGTTCGCCAGCTCCCATTGATCGCCGCCGCCCGGCACGGTGACCACTGGAACTCCGTGGATGAGCGCCTTCGCCAACATGCCGTGACCACCTCCGCACACCACGACATCAGCGCGGCGCAGCAATTCGTCCTGGCGACCGAGTCCGGCATTCGCCCATTCCGGCACGTCGTCGGGCCCCCCGTCGAGCACCGAGGCCACTACCCGGACGCCTGTGCCGTCCAATCCCTTCAGAGCCATCTCCAACATTCCCTCGGCCCCGGTGAACGCCGTCGACGGGGCCACCATCACCAGCGGCGTATCGCCGGCGGGGACGTCGAGCAATTCGTCGGTGGGCTCCCACAGCAGTGGGCCCACCACATGGGCATCCCTCGGCCAGTCGGGCCGCGGCACTTCCAGTGCGGGAATGGTGGCGATGAGCCGAGCAGCCGGCCCGGGATCGCGTGCGGGTAGTCCGATGCTCACTCGGGCGTCGGCGCGCTGTTGCTGCCCGCGGGCGATAGAGCGCGCCGTCAACGCGCGCATCACCGTATCGCGAAGACGGCCCCGAACACCGCGTCCGGGCGCGAGCCCACTTCCGATGGGCGGCAACCCCTTCGATGGCGAATAGAGCGGGTGGGGCGAGAGCTCGACCCAGGGAATTCCCAATCGCTCGGCAGCCATTCCGCCTCCGGCAGTGAGAATATCGGAGACCACCAGATCGACGTTCTCGCGCTCGAGGTCCGGCAACAGTTCTGTCGCGACAAAGGCTGCGCGCGAATGAATGCGCTGCCCGGCATCGAGATCGTCGTCCTCCGGTCGCGGCCGCAGGCCACCCAGTGGGAGCGTGCGAATACCGGCCGCTCTGGCGTCGCCGACCCACCGGCTTCCGGTGAACAGGACCGGATCGTCACCCGCCCGCTCGAACAACAGCGACAAGGCGATAGCGGGAAACGCATGTCCTGGGTCCGGGCCGGCCACCACTGCTACTCGCACGCGCTCAGCGTGCCACATCGCCGCGCTGGACGATCACCGATCGTGCCGGGCAGCGGCACCGACGGTCAGGCTTTGTCGGGACGAAGGTAGGCGTCGACGGCGTCCGCCATCTGGCGTACCACCTCGCCACCCGGAACCCGTTCGGACACCATCTCGGCGGACTGGACGGCGGACTGGACCATGAGCAGGACGAGCGTCGCCAGGGTATTCGGATCCCCGTCGCGGATCGACGAATCACGTTGTCCCGCTTCGACAAGACGCGCCACCGCATCGATGATCAACGATTGGCTGGTACCGAGGCGGTGCAGAATGTAGGTCGCGAGCACGTCCGAGTCCGACCGCAGAATCTTGACGAACAGCGGATGCTGCCTTATTCGATCTCCCGCCTGAACCACAGCAACGACGATCTGCTCGCGTCCGGACGCGGTGGCGTCGAAGTCGGGAATCAGGGCAGCGATCTCACGGGTGAGCAGGCTCGACACCACCGCTCGGGTATCGGCCCACCGCCGGTACACCGTGGGCCTGCTGACTTTGGCGCGTCGTGCGATCTCGGCGAGGGTCGTACGCTTGACTCCTCGTTCGAGGATGCACGATCGTGCGGCGTCGAGAACGGTGTCCTCCACCGACTTCTCGGGTGCTGCCTCCGGGGAGGACTCGACCGAGGCGGGAGTCGACACCTGCTGCTCGATCACAGATCACCCTTCGCACAACGGTCGGAAGTAAAGTACTTCACTCGGAAACATTTCGTGTCGTTACTATACCTCACAGTAACAGCGACACCGTGTTGCACAGTGACCGTCGGCCCGTCCGTCCGTATTCTTCGGTGCCATTGTCGGGTGCCGATCACGCCGCCGACCTGCGCAGGAAACCTCGACCCTGGCAAGCTGATCGAGTGACCGACGAATTCGAGCTTGCATGACGCGATCGGTGACCGTTCTGACCAATCCCACGGCCGGCGGTGGTCGAGCAGTCCACGCAGCACGGCGCGCCGTGACGCGTCTGCGCGAGCGTGAACTCGACGTCTCGACCGTCGAGGGCCGAACGGCGGGTGATGCGCTGGAGTTGTTGAAGCGAGCCGTCGGGTGCGGGACGGATGCCGTCGTTGCCGTGGGCGGCGACGGGGTCGTCAATCTCGCGTTACAGGTGATCGCGGGAACCGACACTCCGCTCGGACTGATTCCTGCGGGCACAGGCAACGATTTGGCCCGGACGCTCGGGGTCCCCCTCGACGATCCCACCCGCGCAGCGGATCTCGTGGTCGACGGAGTCGTGACGTCGATAGATCTCGGTAGGGTCGGGACGCGCTGGTTCGGTACGGTCCTGTCGAGCGGCTTCGATTCACTGGTCACCGAGCGCGCCGGCCGCCTGCAGTGGCTTGCCGGCCCGCTGCGGTACAACGCGGCCATGATATTGCAGTTGGCTGCTCTCCGAACACTCTCGTACACAATAGAATTGGATGACGCCGAGCTGCACCTGGATGCCGTTCTCGTCGCCGTCGGAAATGGCAGCAGCTACGGCGGCGGCATGGCCATCTGCCCGACCGCACGAGTGGACGACGGGCTGTTCGCCATCACTGTCGTCCGGGATGTTAGTCGAACGCGACTGCTTGCGCTGTCGCCGACGTTGTATCGGGGTGCCCACGTCGACCTTCCGGAGGTCGAGGTCTACAGCGCCCGGAACGTGACAGTGCACTGCGACGACATGGTGGCGTACGCAGACGGCGAACGCATCGCAGAATTACCCGTCACGATCGAATGCGTGCCGCGTGCGTTGCGAGTGTTCGTCGGAGCGGATTCCCCACTGCGCACGTAACGCGGTCGGCAGTCAGTATTTCAGCGACGAACGGTCGTGACCGGAGGAGATGGCCTTGTACAGCCACACCAGCCCGAAGACGATGGCCCCGGCCACGACCAACCAGAACAAGCCCTTGATGATGCTGCCCAGCAAGGCAAGTGCGATCCAGACGAGAACGATGAATCCGAGAATTTTCCAGAACATGAACGGCTCCTACCGTGTGACGCGCACCGGGTCGTATCGCGTTATGTCGATACTGGCAGCCGATCACGGCGAACACATCGGGGTGAACCCTGATCTTCTCACCGGTGTCGTGACCGGATTTCGTCGAGTTCGGTGAGCGCGTCGGCCCACCCTTGCAGTCGATCGGTGGCAGACAACAATTCTCGGCGATGAGATTCCACCACGTTCTTCGACGTGGACCCGGCCGGTCCGGTCATCCGTGCTGCAGCGGCGACGAGATCCTCGTACTGATCCACTCCGGCAGCGAGATCGCTTGCCGCAGCCTCGATTCCGGGCCGCAGATGCGTGCGTGTCGACGAGCTTGCCGCTCCCGCACGTTCGAGGGCCGCAATATCGACGGCAACACCTTCCAAGCCCCTCACCGCATCCGAGGCAACGCCGATCATCTCTTCGACGTCCTCGGCGGCGATGGTGCCCGATCGCGCCAGAATTCCGAGCAGCTCGAACAGACTCTGCTCTGCGCCTGCCAAACGTGACATCGGCTCGAAGGCGGCAGATCCACGCTGCGGTAACGAACGCCTGCCGGGCAGTCCCACCGGAACCGGTTGACCTCGCAGTCGCCGCAAACGACCGAAGGCGAACACAGCAGGAACGGCCAAGAGCGCGGCAGAACCACCACCGACGAACAGAGTCCATTCCGGAGCCGACAAGGCTGCGATCCCCGCAGTACTCACCGCAGTGGTCGTCGACGCGGCCCCGAACCTGATACTTCGCCGGCGAGCCCGTCGAATCTTCTTCAGGTGCTTGGCACGTGGATCCTTACGACGGCCGGCGGCATCGAGCAGTGAGGTTCCTGCGGCCCGTGCTGTCTCGGCCAGAGACCGGACCACCGCTCCGGATTCGGCAACGGCGGCTGTCACCGTCTCCCTGTCCAGCGAAACGGCCGGCCGCTTACGCGACCGGCCGGGTTCGTGATTCTTGTTGCTCATGCGTCGGAACTACTGTCTACTCGAACGAACTGCGCGTTCGGTCGATCACGCCTGTGCCGGCGGCTCGGGCGTTGCGTCCGGGGCCTTGGCGATCGACGGCTTGGCGGCGGAATTACCCGTGGGCAGGGAGTCACCGGCCATGGAGGCACGGATCTGCTCGAGCCGGCTGTGACCGGCCATCTGCACAGATGCCTGCTGAACCTCGAGCATGCGTCCGGACACGGAGTTCTGAGCGAGCTCGGCGGAACCGAGCGCGTCTGCGTAACGACGCTCGATCTTGTCGCGTACCGCATCGAGACTCGGGGTGTTTCCCGGTGCCGACAACGTGCTGTCCATCGAGCGCAGCGATTCGCTGACCTTCTCCTGCATCTTCGCCTGCTCGAGCTGGCTGAGCAGTTTGGTGCGCTCGGCGACCTTCGATTGCAGGGCCATCGCGTTCTGCTCGACGGCTTTCTTGGCCTGTGTAGCAGCCTGCAGAGACTGGTCGTGCAGAACCTTGAGGTCCTCGACGCTCTGCTCAGCAGTCACGAGCTGAGCCGCGAACGCCTCGGCCGCGTTGGTGTACTGCGTGGCCTTCTCGACGTCACCTGCAGTGGCGGCCTGATCGGCCAGCGTCACGGCCTGACGAGCGTTGGCGTTGAGCTTCTCGACCTCGTCCAGCTGCCTGCTGAGCTTCATTTCGAGCTGACGCTGATTGCCGATGACGGACGCCGCCTGCTGCGACAGCGCCTGGTGCTGCCGCTGCGCGTCTTCGATCGCCTGCTGAATCTGAACCTTGGGGTCGGCCTTCTCGTCGATCTTGGAATTGAAGAGCGCCATCATGTATTTCCAGGCCTTGACGAAAGGATTAGCCATGGGGTGGTCCTGCCTCCATCTGTTGCGCCGCGGTGGCCGCGTACGGGTCGGCTGCTGTCGCAGTGACCGAAATGAACCTGTCAGTGCAGTGATGTTCGGGTGATTCGGTGGGGCCGGCAGCCGACTTCGGCTACTCGTTCGATCTTAGGCGGCGGCGAGAGCTCTGGCAGCAGGTGCCGGAATCACGACTCGTGTATCTCCGTCGATGCGGGTGGCCACAGCCGATTCCTCGGCACGCACAGCAGCGGTGGATGCATCCGACAGCGTGATACTCACGTCGCTCATCACGTCGGAGAGAGGAACGGCGAGAGCATCGCAGATCGCTGCGAGCAGTTCGCTCGACGCTTCCTTGCGACCACGCTCCACCTCGGAGAGGTAGCCGAGGCTCACGCGCGCGGTGTTCGAGACTTCACGCAGGGTGCGGCTCTGTGCGACGCGAGTACGCCGCAAACTGTCGCCGAGTGCTTCACGCAATAGCAGCGCCATCTCGCTCCTCCTCGTTGGTGCTGTTGCCGACGACTGTGCCGTCGAGACGACCACGTTCGTATCGTTCGTTCGGAGCCGTCGTAGGGTCAACGTCCCAGCCGGCCCGATTGGTTCCCGACCCTATATGCCCGTCGCCTCCGACACGCGCCGAAGGGGCTCCGACACGGCTGTCAGAACTGTAAATTCCCGCATCGCCTCGTGGACGCCCGTCGAATGCACTCACACCGAGGACACACCCCGGCGCAACCGAATCGCCTGAACCACGTAGTCCAGGCCGGTGTACACGGTCAGCAGAACCGCCAGAGCCATCAGCGCCACCGCCACTGGATCGACTGCGCTGGGCAGCGGACACAGATACACGCCGATCGCGAATGTCTGGACCAGTGTCTTGACCTTGCCGCCACGACCGGCCGGAATGACTCCGTGACGAATGACGGCGAACCGGACAGCGGTGATGCCTATTTCGCGTACCCCGATGATCGCCGTCACCCACCAGGACAGATCGCCCAACATCGACAGTCCGACGAGGGCAGCGCCGATCAGCGCCTTGTCGGCGATGGGGTCGGCCATCTTCCCGAAATCGGTGACGAGTCCGTACTTGCGGGCGAGTTGGCCGTCGATCCGGTCGGTGATGGCCGCTGCGGCGAAGATCGCCGTCGCCGCCAACCGCCACGAGGTGTCGTGACCGTCTCCGACGAAGAGTGCCGCAAGAAAGACCGGAACCAGAGCGATGCGCAGCACGGTCAACACATTGGCGATGTTGAGCAGCGGGACGGCGTCCGATCCGCCCGGAGCAGCGTTGCCGTGCGGCAGCCCCGGACTGCGCGAGGCACCGCCGGGCGGAACACCGTGGCCCGGCGCTGTCGGGCCGGTCACGAAGCCGCTTCTCGGCCGCGGACCGGGCCTTCGATGGTGTGTCGGCGTTCGGGCAGCACCGACCCGTCGAGACGGGGACACTGCTCGCTGAACGACACACGGAAAGTTTATCGGTTGCATCGGTGACTACTGTTCACCACATGACTTCTGGGCCGAATCGGGCGAGTCGCGACACTGCCGATCCCGAATCCGACGAGTATTCCGACACCGTGGACGGCACGTCCATCGGCGACGCCACCCTGGTCGTGCGTCGAGCCCGAACCTCCGACATTCCCGAGATCAAGCGGCTGATCGACATCTACGCGGGCCGAATCCTGCTCGAGAAGAACCTGGTGACGCTGTACGAGGCAGTGCAGGAGTTCTGGATTGCCGAGCGCGCAGGCGACGTCATCGGATGCGGAGCTCTGCACGTGCTCTGGGCAGACCTGGGTGAGGTACGCACGGTGGCAGTCGACCCCGCAGCCAAGGGGCACGGAGCCGGCCACCTGATCGTCGCCAAACTCATCGAGGTGGCACGCGAGCTCGCGCTGCAGAAGGTGTTCGTGCTGACATTCGAAGTGGATTTCTTCGCCCGGCACGGCTTCTCCGAAATCGAGGGAACGCCCGTCACTGCCGAGGTGTACGCGGAGATGTGCCGGTCGTACGACACCGGCGTCGCAGAGTTTCTCGACCTGAGCTACGTGAAGCCGAACACGTTGGGTAACACGCGCATGCTGCTTTCGCTCTGACAGAATTCTCCGGACACCCCTCGAATCCGGAAGTGAGCTCCATGCCCCTGATCGCCGTCACCTACACGTACTCCCCCACGACAACCGAGGGCCGCGACACCCATCGCGCCGCACACCGGGCGTGGCTGGCCGACTTGTTGGAGAAGAAGACGCTCGTCTCCAGTGGCCCGTTCGCCGACGACAGCGGCGCTCTGCTGCTCGTGGATGGCCCGGACGCCGCATCCGTGGAATCACTGTTCGCCCAGGATCCTTTCGCGGTCGAGAACCTCATCGAGTCGGCAGACTTCCACGAATGGACACCGGTGATGGGCGCGTTCACGGCCTGAGTCTGCTCGCCCACCCGTTCTGCGTGAATGGACCATTGCACCGCCCAGACGGCTGCAATGGTCCATTCACGCAGGTGTAGAGCCCGTCAGAACTCCTCGGACGCCGGCTGCTCGTCCGGGTCCCCGCCCTTGATGGACCACAGCAATCCGTCGAGTTCGTCGGGCTTGACAAGTACTTCGCGGGCTTTCGAGCCCTCGCTCGGACCCACGACGCCGCGGTTCTCCATGAGGTCCATCAGTCGTCCTGCCTTGGCGAATCCGACCCGTAGCTTGCGCTGCAGCATCGACGTGGAACCGAACTGGCTGGTGACGACGAGTTCGACGGCTTGCAGCAGCACGTCGAGGTCGTCACCGATGTCGGGGTCGACGTCCTTCTTGTCCGAGACCTTCGCGGCGGTGACGGTGTCGTTGTACTCGGGCTCGGCCTGATTCTTGGCGAAGTCGACGACGGCCGAGATTTCCTCGTCCGTGATGAACGCACCCTGCAGACGCGTCGGCTTGCCCGCACCCATCGGCAGGAACAGCGCGTCGCCCATGCCGATCAATTTTTCGGCTCCGGGCTGATCGAGGATGACTCGCGAGTCGGTCAACGACGACGTGGCGAACGCCAGACGTGAGGGCACGTTCGTCTTGATCAGACCGGTGACGACGTCGACGGACGGACGCTGCGTGGCGAGCACCAGGTGGATACCTGCGGCGCGCGCCTTCTGGGTGATGCGCACGATCGCTTCCTCGACGTCGCGAGGAGCGGTCATCATCAGGTCGGCAAGCTCGTCGACGATGGCCAGGATGTAGGGGTACGGCCGGTAGACGCGTTCGCTGCCCAACGGTGCGGTGATCTCGCCGGACCGCACCTTCTTGTTGAAGTCGTCGATGTGCCGGACCTTGTTGATCTGCATGTCCTGGTAGCGCTGCTCCATCTCCTCGACCAGCCAGGCCAGGGCCGCGGCAGCCTTCTTCGGCTGCGTGATGATCGGCGTGATGAGGTGCGGGATGCCCTCGTACGGCGTCAACTCGACCATCTTCGGGTCGATCAGAATCATCCGGACCTCGTCGGGTGTCGCCCGTGCCAGCAGCGACACGAGCATCGAGTTCACGAAGCTCGATTTACCCGAACCGGTGGATCCCGCCACCAGCAGGTGCGGCATCTTCGCCAGGTTGGCACTGACGAAATCGCCTTCGATGTCCTTGCCGAGGCCGATCACCAGAGGGTGGTGATCCTTGCGGGTCGACGGGGCGGTCAGCACATCGGCCAGGCGGACCATCTCGCGATCCGAGTTCGGCACCTCGATACCGACGGCGGACTTGCCGGGGATCGGGGCGAGCAATCGCACGTTGTCGGTCGCGACCGCGTAGGCGATGTTGCGAGCCAACGCAGTGATCTTCTCGACCTTGACGCCCGGTCCGAGCTCCACCTCGTAGCGGGTGACCGTCGGTCCGCGGGTGAATCCGGTGACCGCAGCGTCGATCTTGAACTGCTCGAGGACCTCGGAGATGGCCTCGATCATCGCGTCGTTCGCCTGGCTGCGCGTCTTGGGCGGATCGCCGTCGATGAGCAGCGACAACGACGGCAGCGTGTAGTCGCCGTCGACGACGCGATCGACGACGATCTTGTCGTCGTCGGCAGCCGGCTTGGGTTCGGCGGCCTTGACGATCGGCTTGGGCTTCGGCCGTGGGGGCGCGGCAGGCTCGGGCATCGGGACCGGCGCGGCCGCGGCAGGCGTCATGACCTCGGTGGGGGCCTCCGGTGCCGGTGCAGGGGTCTTGCGAGCGCGTGATGGCTTGACGACCGGGATGTACTCCTCGGTCGGGTAGTTGTCGTACGGGTCGGTGGTGCCGTGCACCGGGTATCCGTCGGCGTCGAAGTTCGAGTCGTAGTCTCCGTAGCCCTCGTCGCCGAATTCCGAACCGAAATCGGCCGGGTCGTACTCGTCGTATTCGTCGCCTCGACTGTCGGTACCGAACAGTGCCCGCATCCGGTCCGGTACGTCTCGTACCGTGGTGCCGGTGAGCAGCAGCACGCCGAACAGGCCGGCGAGCAGCAGCAACGGTACGGCGAGCCACACCGTCAGGCCGTCGGCAATGGGTCCGCCCGCAACGTAGCCGACGAAGCCCGCTCCTTCGGACCGACCGGTGGCGTCGGTCGGTGACCCCGCCGCCATGTGCCACAGCCCGAGAACGGGCAAGCCCAGCAGTATCGAGCCCAGAACCAGGCGTGGTCTGACCTCGGGGCGAGGCTCGGAACGCATCAGCACGACGGCGATCGCCACCCCCAGCACGGGTGCGACGTAGCCGGCGTCGCCGATGACGGCACGGATCCCTACCTCGATCCACTCACCGACCGGGCCGCCGGCACTGAACCAGACGCTTGCGGCGACGACGACGCTGACGGCGATGAGCCCGAGAGCGATTCCGTCACGTCGGTGACCGTGCTCGATGTCCGCGGCCTTGCTGACGGTGCGTGTCGTGGCACCGACACCTCGTGCCGCCATCGACCATGTGGACGCGATTCCGCGACCGATCGCGTCGAGCGCACCGCGGGACTTCTTCTTCGTGGGGGGCCGCCGCGACGCCGCACCTCTCGCGGGTGCCTTACCGCGAGACGATGCGCTTGCCCGCGTGGTCGCCGGGTTGCGCGGTGCGGTGGGCTTCTTCGGTGTCGTGACGGTTCGAGCCGTGCGGCCGGTACCGGACTTACGAGAGGTACCGGACGCGCGCGAGGAGCCGGATCCGCTGGATCCGGCCCTGGCGGTGGAGGTGCTGGTCTTTCCTGCCATGCCCCCAGGCTAGTCGCAACAGCCCCGTCGAAACCATCCGCAACACCAGTAACAACGACGGATGTGCGTCAGAAACTCAGGTCGAGCGCCTTCACGGCGGCGACATCGTTCGCAGAACCTTCGTACACGACCTCTACCTGGTCCCGACCGAACGCATAGAGAAGGAGTTCGGAGGGTTCCCCCACCACCGTCACACCCGGGCCCGAGCCACCCTTGAAGGTGGCCTGTCGGCCGTCCGGGGTGCGGACATGCACCGGAACCGGTGCCGAGCGGTGCCCTGCTCGTCCGATCAACCGCACCTGGGGCCACAGTCGGGACTCGACGGCGCTGGGCAGAACCCGTCGGGTCCAGTTCCCTTCCGCGCGGCGCAGATCCTCGTGATGCACGAACATCTCACCGAGGTTGATCAGCGGATCCAGCAGGGCGAACGGCGACCACATCGGCGGCCCGGTGCGAACGTCCTCGACCACAGACGCGAACGGTCGATTCGCGACGGAACGCTGAACCCGCTCCGTGTATCCGGACAACGGACCGAGAAAGATACCCGGCGACGCATCGAGTCGCCGTTCGCGAACGACGAGGTGCGCGGCCAGATCGGCAGCAGTCCACTCACCACACAGTGTCGGCGCATCGGGACCGACGTCGAGAAGGGTCCGAACAAGTTGGGAACGTTCATCCTGGGCAAGGCTCACGTACTCCAGGCTACGGCTACACCGAAGGAGCGGCATCCTGCCGGGAGACCTACTCCTTCGTCTGGGTAGCCTCCCAACAGTGCCGGTATCGGAAATTCTCGTCATCCTGCTCGCCGGCCTCGGAGCCGGTGCAATCAACGCCGTCGTCGGTTCGGGCACGTTGATCACGTTCCCCACCCTGGTCGCGTTCGGCTATCCCCCGGTGGTCGCCACGATGTCCAACGCCATCGGACTGGTGGCGGGAAGCGTCTCGGGCACCTGGGGGTATCGCCGGGAACTTCGCGGGCAATGGCACCGACTGCGTTGGCAGCTTCCCTCCTCTTTCTTCGGCGCACTCGGTGGCGCGTGGCTGCTGTTGCATCTGCCCGAAAAAGTATTCGCTTCTGTCGTTCCGGTGTTGCTCATCGGTGCGTTGATTCTCGTTGTCGCACAACCGAAGATCCAGGCCTGGGCCAAACGTCGGTCCGAGGCGGCCGGCAAGGCGGCCGGCCACATCGGCCGCGGCCGCATGGCGCTGGTCACCGTCGGCACTCTGCTGGTCGGCATCTACGGGGGCTATTTCACTGCAGCACAAGGAATCCTGCTCATCGGAGTGATGGGCGCGCTGCTCCCCGAATCCATGCAGCGCATGAACGCTGCCAAGAACTTGCTCTCGCTGGTGGTGAATGTCGTTGCAGCAGTTGCTTTCACGATTTTCCGATTCGACGACATCAGCTGGCAGGCCGCCGGTCTGATCGCGGTCGGCTCCCTCATCGGCGGAGCGGTGGGAGCACGCTACGGCCGCCGGCTGTCGCCGGCGGCCCTGCGCGGTGCCATCGTCGTCCTCGGCCTCATCGGCCTGTGGCGACTGCTCGTCTGAACTCTAGGACTGCGGTTGCGGCTTGACCGCGATGATCGTCGGAACGATCATCGGCTTACGCCGGTACTTGTCCGCTACCCACCGGCCCACGACGCGGCGGACGGCCTGAGCGATCCGGTGGGTGTCGGACACTCCGTCCGAGGCCAGCCGCTGCAGCTCGGCCTCCACGAGCTGGCCGGCCTCTTTCAGGGCCGCCGGGTCGTCGGAGAAGCCGCGACCGGACACCTCGGGCGCGGTCACTGCACGACCGGTGGCCGAATCGACGGCAACGCTGATCGCGATGAAGCCGCCCTCGCCGAGCACCAGACGATCCGACAGCGTCGAATCTCCGACATCGCCGACCGACAACCCGTCGACGTAGACGTGACCGACAGGGACCTGCCCGACGATCTCGGCGAGCCCGTCGACCATGTCGACAACGACGCCGTCCTCGGCGAGCACGATCCGGTCCTCGGATACACCGGTCGCCTTTGCCAGAGCGGCATTGGCCCGCAGGTGACGCCACTCGCCGTGTACCGGCATGGCGTTGGTCGGCCGCACTGCGTTGTAGAGGTACAGCAATTCGCCTGCCGATGCGTGACCCGAGACGTGCACCTTCGCGTTCTGCTGCGTCACGACGGTCGCGCCACGCTTGGCGAGGCCGTTGACCACTGCGAACACGGAGTTCTCGTTGCCCGGGATCAGCGACGACGCCAGCACCACGAGATCGTTGGCTTTGACGTTGATCTGACGGTGCTCGCCGCGCGCCATCCTGGACAGCGCCGACAACGGCTCGCCCTGCGAACCGGTGGAGATGAGTACCAACCGGTCGTCGGGAAGCGTTGCGGCGGTATCGACATTGACCTCGAGGCCGTCGGGCACCCGCAGGTAGCCGAGATCCTGGGCGATCTGCATGTTGCGCACCATGGAACGACCGACGAATGCCACTCGACGGTTGTACCGCTCGGCCACGTCGATGACCTGCTGGATGCGGTGCACGTGACTGGCGAACGACGCGACGATGACCCGCTGCTTCGCCTTGCCGATGACGGTGTCGAGCACTCCGCCGATCTCCCGTTCCGGCGTGACGAATCCGGGCACTTCGGCATTGGTGGAGTCGACCAGGAAGAGGTCCACGCCCTCGTCACCGAGCCGTGAGAAACCGGCCAGGTCGGTCAGACGACCGTCGAGCGGCAGCTGATCGAGCTTGATGTCTCCGGTGTGCAGCACCAGTCCCGCGTCGGTTCTGATGGCGATCGCGAGGGCGTCGGGAATGGAGTGGTTGACGGCGAAGTACTCGCAGTCGAACGGCCCGTGCTGTGTGTGTTGACCCTCGATCACCTCGACGAGATTCGGCCGCAGCCGGTGCTCACGGCACTTGGCCGCGACCAGCGCGAGGGTGAACTTCGATCCGACGACGGGCAGGTCGGGACGCAGTCGAAGCAAGAACGGGACTGCGCCGATGTGGTCCTCGTGACCGTGCGTCAGCACCACCGCCTCGACATCGGCCATGCGGTTCTCGATGTGCCTGAAGTCGGGCAGGATCAGGTCGACGCCCGGCTGCTGATCCTCGGGGAACAGGACGCCACAGTCGATGATCAGCATCTTGCCCTGATGCTCGAAGACGGTCATGTTGCGACCGATTTCGCCGATTCCGCCGAGCGCGACCACTCGTAGGCCCTTGAACGGCGCCTTCGGCGGTGTGCCGAGACGCTCGGTCGGGTCGAACTCACGACGCTTGTCGGGACGCTGCGTCCGAGCGGAATTCTGCACCATCGGCTTGCCCTGGCGGGCACCCGAAGGTTGGCCCTGCTTGGGAGCGGGACGCTCGGACGGCGGTCCGGCGTTTCGGGTTGCGCGTCCGCGCGATCTGTTAGGTCGTGTCATACAAGAACTCCTGCCGCCCGCAGCTCGGCTGCGAGCAATTCGATGTGATCGATGCTCGGTGGCACCTGGGGAAGTCGTGGTTCGCCGACATCGAGTCCGATGAGGCGCAGTCCTGCCTTCGATGCGCTGACGCCGCCGAGGCGTGCCACCGAACGGATGACCGGGATGAGGCTGACGTTGATCGCTTGGGCGCGGGCGATGTCGCCCATCATGAATGCGGTGTGGAGTTCGCGCAGACGGGCCGGAACGAGGTGCCCGATGACGCTGACGAACCCGGTGGCACCGACCGAGAGCCAGGGCAGGTTCAGCGGGTCGTCGCCGGAGTAGAACTGCAGACCGGTCGACGCGATCAGCTCGGCACCGGCGTTGAGATCGCCCTTCGCATCCTTGACGGCAAGAATGCGGGGGTGCTCGGCGAGCCGACGCAGCGTTTCGGTCTCGATGGGGACGACCGATCGAGGCGGAATGTCGTAGAGCATCACTGGCAGATCGGTGGCGTTGGCGACCGCAGTGAAGTGGGCGTAGAGGCCCGCCTGCGGTGGCCTGGAGTAGTACGGAGTGACCACGAGCAGGCCGTGCGCACCGGCGCGAGCGGCATCACGGGCCAGTTCGACGCTGTGTGCGGTGTCGTTGCTCCCGGCCCCGGCGATGATCCGAGCCCGATGTCCGACAGCCGCGATCACGGCGCGCAAAAGCTCGAGCTTCTCGTTCTCGGTGGTGGTGGGCGACTCACCCGTCGTCCCGGCCAGCACCAGCCCGTCGTTTCCCTGTTCGACGAGATGATGCGCGAGCCGAACGCCTGCGTCGATATCCAACTTCCCGTCGGCCGTGAACGGGGTCACCATTGCGGTGAGCACCGTACCGAACACAGGCGCAACGGAAGGAGCGGCGTCACCGTAGGTCATGGCAGCAGATTACCCGGTGCTTTACCCACTCCTACGCAGCGGGACTCCCGGCTGACACCGGTGGTCCGCGCCGGTCCGTTCGAGCCTCGAACGCGATTCCTAGACCTCGGTGACGAAGGGGCTGCGTGCGACTTCCGTTCCGTCCGGCTGGGTCGTGATCTCGAAGTCGCCGAACACGTCGGGTGCCACGTTCACGAGCTTACGCAGACATTCGACGGCGACGCGGCGAATTTCGACGTCCGCGTGCTCCGAGGCCCGCATCGACACGAAATGCCGCCAAGCGCGATAGTTCCCACTCACCACCACGCGTGTCTCGGTCGCGTTGGGCAGAACCGATCTCGCGGCCTGCCGCGCCTGCTTGCCCCGCAACGCAGCATTGGTGACCGACTCCAGTTTGCCGTCGAGGGCAGCGAGCAACTCGCTGTACGCGGCCCGACTCGCCTCCGTCGCCGATGCGAACAGGGCCTCGAGCTCGGGATCGCCCTCCACGGCCGGCGGAAGCACCACGTTGGCATCGTGTTCGGGAACGAAGCGCTGCGACAACTGCGAGTACGAGAAATGTCGATGCCGAATCAACTCGTGTGTGCACGACCGGGAGATACCGGTGATGTAGAAGCTCACGCTCGCGTGCTCGAGCACCGACAGGTGTCCGACGTCGAGCAGATGACGCAGATACGACGCATTGGTCGCAGTGCGAGGGTTCGGTTTCGACCAACTCTGGTAACACGCTCTGCCTGCGAATTCCACCAACGCCTGCCCACCGTCCGCGTCGGTCTCCCACGGGATATCGGCGGGTGGAACGAACTCGGTTCGGGCCACCAACTGCACGTTCAGCGCGACTGTTCGAGGCGCAGCTCGACCTCTGATTTCTGACGACACCGCCCAACCCTAAACGGCGTCGACCGCACCCTGCCGCGCACGACGCCACCGCTGTTGCCTTCGTGACGTCGACCTGACATCACCCGACGCCTTGACTGACGCCATTCCTGACGTCACACTGGCGTCATGGAACTGAGCCAATACACCGACACGCTGCGCACCGATTTGATGGCCGCGGCGGCGTTGGGCGATGAACACACCAGGCAGACAGCCGAGGCCCTCGGCAAGACCGCGGAAGCGTCGGCGCGGTTGATGCTGCTGACCGCCCTGTCGGACTTCGCGGCCGAGGTGTCGAACGAACTGGACGATCGAACCGTGGTCGTCCGCCTGGACGGTGGGCAGGCACACGCAGACGTTCGACGCAACGATTCGACATCGGACCACGACGGCGAGCGCAAAGAGCCTGTTGCCGAGGAGTATCCGACCATGGACGACGTCTCGGGCGAGGTACGACGCGTCACGCTCCGACTCGTCGAGCAGATCAAGGAACGAGCCGAGGACGCAGCGAACAACAGCGGGGTGTCCCTCAACTCGTGGCTCTCCCAAGCGGTTCAGGGCGCGCTACGAGATCAGATGCGCAAGGACCGCGGTTGGAACAACTGAGGGCGCACTCCCCTGTTTCTTTTCGCGCCTCTACTTCTTCTCTCTCCACTGACGCTCGAACGGCAGCCGCCAGGCATGCGGCGCGATGAGTTGATGAATTGCGTTGGGGCCCCACGACCCCGGTGAGTACAGGCGCACCGGCGGTGGATCGGCAAGCAACGGCTCCGATACCTGCCACAGTCGTTCGATACCCTCCGCCGTCGTGAACAGCGTGTGGTCGCCGTACATGGCGTCGAGGATCAACCGCTCGTAGGCCTCGAGCACGTCGCCGGCGCGTTCGGTTTCGTGTGTGGCGAACTGCATGCTCAGTTTGTCCAGCCGCATCCCGGGCCCGGGCCGCTTGCCGTAGAACGACAGCGACACCTTGGATGCGTCCGCCAGGTCGAAGGTGAGGTGGTCGGGACCTTGCGCTCCGACGCCCGAACCGGCAGGGAACATGCTCTTCGGTGGCTCTCGGAACGCTATCGAAATGATGCGTTGGCCTTCGGCGAGACGTTTCCCGCTACGGAGGTAGAACGGCACACCGGCCCAGCGCCAGTTGTCTATTTCGCATTTCAGTGCAACGAACGTGTCGGTGTCGGAATCGGGGGCGACACCTTCCTCCGAGCGGTAGCCCGTATATTGTCCGCGCACAACATTTTTCGGGTCCAACGGGACCATCGATCGAAACACCTTGTTCTTCTCTTCACCGATCGCACGCGGTTCGAGCGCCGTCGGCGGTTCCATCGCCATGAACGCGAGCACCTGGAACAGGTGAGTGACGACCATGTCCTTGTACGCACCGGTGGACTCGTAGAACCCGGCCCGACCGTCGAGGGCGAGCTCCTCCGGGATGTCGATCTGAACGTGATCGATGAAGTTGCGGTTCCAGATCGGCTCGAACAGCCCGTTGGCGAAACGGAACGCCAGGATGTTCTGCGCCGGTTCCTTGCCGAGGAAGTGATCGATTCGATAGATCTGTTCTTCGTCGAAGGTCTCGTGCAGGCGAGCGTTCAGGTCGATTGCGCTCTGCAGATCGGTTCCGAACGGCTTCTCCATGATGATGCGCGATCGCTTGACCAGGTCTGCGGAGGCGAGCGTATCCACTACGGCCAGTGCAGCTCTCGGCGGAACCGACAGGTAGTGCAACCGCCTGGCGTTGCCTCCGAGTTCGATCTCGGCCTCTGCTACCGCGGCACCCAACGCCGCCGGCCCGGCTTTCTGCGAGACGTACGTCAGCCGCGACGCGAACTGCCGCCACTGTTCGTCGCCGACTTTGCGGCTGGAGTACGCATTGATCGATTCGCGAGCGAGGGCGCGAAATTCGTCGGTGGACATTTCCTCGAGCGAGGTACCCACCACGCGGATGTTCGGTGCCAGCTCGGACAGCGCCAAGTGCATCATCCCGGAGAGCAGTTTCCGTTTGGCGAGATCTCCCGTCGCCCCGAACAGGACGACGACCTGGGGTGGGAGTTCGGTGTCGATGCCTGTCGGAAAAGTGGTCATGCTCGAAAATACTGGCACCGATCCGTACCGAGCGCACGCCGGATCATGTCATCGCAGCGCAGCGACGAGATCACCTCGGGTACCCACCACCACACGTTCGAGTTCGAGCCACTCCGCCATCTCGTGCAGGACGTCGCGTAACCGGGGTGCGATGTCGCGTGGATCGCGGTCGCCTTCGACGTACGCCGCTATGACGTGTAGTTCCGAGTTCGCCCGCACGGCCTTGAGATCGACGCGTGCCACGAGATGGCCGTCCAGCAGGAAGGGAAATACGTAGTACCCGTGAATTCGCTTGTGCTGCGGGGTGTATATCTCGATGCGATAGTGGAAATCGAAGATTCTCTCCACACGCGGCCGATAGAAGATCATCGGATCGAACGGGCACAACAGGGTTGCGACGGTGGCAGTCCTCGGTGTTCTGGCGTCGCGGTGCACATAGGCCGGCGCGTTCCACCCTCGGACGGACACCTGCTCCAGGACGCCGTCTTCCACGAGGTCGGCGATTGCGGCCTTGGACTGCTTCTGGGAGAGCCGATAGTAGTCTCGCAGATCCGGCTCGGTGCCGATTCCCAGTGCACGAGAGGACTTTTCGATCAGGGCCCGCACCGCATCCGCTTCGTCGAACTGCCTGCGGAGAACAGTTTCGGGAAGCACCCGTTCGCTGAGCTCGTACTGCCGAACGAACCCGGACCGTGCCGGCACGCTGACCACTCCGGCAGCGAAGAGTTGCTCGCACACGACCTTGACGTCGCTTCGATCCCACCAGGGACCCTTGCGCCCGGGCTTCTCGACGTCGAGATGCTTCTCGATCTCACCCGCACTGGCCGCGCCGCGCTCTGCGATCACAGCGAGAACATCGTCCACCAGTGTGGGTTCACGATCGAGAATGCGGGCGGCTCCACCCCATCGACCGTGTCGGTACAACTCCATGCGCCACCGCATCAGCGGCCAGTCCTCCACCGGGAGCAACGCTGCCTCGTGCGCCCAGTATTCGACCAACCGCCTCGGGCGTCGGGTGGTATCGGTCCATGCGGCGTCGTCGAGGATTTTTCTGTCGTAGACACCGACGCGACTGAACACCGGCGCGTAGTGCGCGCGCACCACCACCGACACCGAATCGATCTGCAACAACCCGGTGGTGTCGATGGCTCCGTGCACCGCGCTCTTGCTCGCCGGCCGCGTGCGCGATCGGGTCGACGCCAGTCCTTGGGCGGCCAAGGCGGTGCGGCGCGCCATGGCAGCGCTCATGTCTCGCATCGGGCCACCCTGTCACGATCCACCGACACGGTGGTTCAGGTGCTGAAGAGATTCTTGGCCTTGAGGATCAGCTCGTACAGTCCGTAGGCGAACGGCACGGACACCCAGAGCCATGCGATCACCATCGTTCCCTGCATTCGCGCGGTGGTCATGCCTTGGCTCCTGTCGAGGTCGTCGAATCGGCGGCGTCGGCCGAATCGGATTCATGGAATTTCGACGCCACCGGTTTGATGGCTTCGTTGGCCAGGAACCCGACGACCAACAATCCGATCATCACGTAGAAGGCCGGTAGGTACCGGCCGGTGGTTCCCGCCTCGCCGGCGTCGGCGATGGCGTTGACGATCAGTGGTCCCAGAACACCTGCCACCGACCATGCGGTGAGCAGTCGTCCGTGGATTGCGCCCACCTGGTACGTACCGAAGAGGTCTTTGAGATAGGCCGGAACGGTTGCGAATCCCGCGCCGTAGAACGACAGGATCAACAGCGCCGACACCATGAAGAGAATCTTGTTCGTGTTGGTGAACAGGGCGATGTAGAGGTACAGGAGCGCGCCGACACCGAGGTACAGACGATAGATGTTCTTGCGACCCACCACGTCCGAGACCGAGGACCAGACGAAGCGACCGATCATGTTGGTCAGAGACAGGAACGCCACGAAACCAGCGGCCGCCGCGGCCAACGATTCCGGGGAGGTGGCGTCCGGAAAGAAGTCTTGGTAGATCCCGGAGCCGCGTTCGAGGATGCCGATGCCGGCAGTGACGTTGAAGCACAACACCACCCACAGGAGCCAGAACTGCGGAGTCTTGACGGCGTTGGCCGCGGAGACGTTGTGGGTCGAGATCATCGCCGACGCCGCGGGAGGCGTCCAGCCTTTCGGTGTCCACCCCTCGGCCGGGACTCTGATCAGCACGACTCCCAGCGCCATGAACACCGCGTACCCGACGCCGAGGGTGAGGAACGTCTTGGCGATCGAACCATCGGTGAAGCCGCCGAAGTTCACCATCAGTTGGCTGGTGAGAGGTGACGCGATCAGGGCGCCGCCGCCGAAGCCCATTATCGCGATACCGGTCGCCATTCCCGGCCGGTCCGGGAACCACTTCATCAGCGTCGACACGGGCGAGATATATCCGATTCCGAGGCCGATACCGCCGATGAAGCCGTATCCGAAGATCACCAGCCAGAACTGGCCGAGTGCCATGCCGAGTGCGGAAATGAGCAGTCCCGATACGAAGAAGACAAGTGAGACGGCCATCGCCCACCGCGGGCCGTTCTTCTCCACTCTGGTGCCGAAGATCGCGGCCGACAGGCCGAGCATGACGATGGCGAGCTGAAACGGTATGGCGGTGACCGTTCCGCTGAGCCCCAGGGCGTCGGGCTGTGAGATGGCGTTCTTGAAGACGCTCCAGGCGTACGCAGATCCGATCGCCAGGTGTATCGACAGGGCTGCCGGGGGTATCAGCCAGCGACTCCATTCGGGCGTAGCAACGATTCTGGAGCGGTCGAGAATGGGGAGGGTCATCGAAATCCCTTGGTATGGAGAGCGGTACAAATGTCGACTATCCCCTGCAGTCAAACACGAGCACGACCCTGCCTGCTCACAATCGGACATAGTTTCTTCACCGAACTCACTACATCGAGCCGCGTATCCTCGAGTGAGTGGATGTCGAGCGGTGGCGTAGCAGATTGCCGGTGAAACGAGCCTCGGACGGCGAGGTGATCGGATGGACCGTCGCACACAGCGCGGATGAATCGGCCCCGTACGACGAACACGACGAGGGATACCTGGTCGATGCCGTCAATCCGGTGGGTATCACCGTAGCGCTGGGTGTGTCGCTGGAGGACGCGATTGCCGCCCTGGAGGAACGCGGACTGGCTTCCCTGTCGTTGCCGCACTGGACGAAAGCCCCACTGCCGTTGCAGCCCGAGACCGATCTGCTGACACCGCAAGACGATTGGCAGTGGCGCCGGGTGTTGATGACTCAGCTCGACGACAACCGTGTCTGGATCAGACCCGCGTACCCGAGTTGGCCGGAACGACTTCTGGAAATTCCGTTGTCGATCCCAGCCGACGACGTGCTGCGATCCCACTCCCCTGTCGAGTCGGACTGAGTCGGTACTCGCGCGACCGCAGCGTGCCGAGACGTACACGTCGACTCGGGCAGCGGTCAGTCGGACAGACCGGCCGCGATCGTCCCGCCGAGTTCGTAGCAGCGCTCCCGCGACTCCTTGCCGCTGTCCACCAGGTGAGCGGTCTCGGCCACCTTGTCCAATCCCCAACCCGCTGCAATACTTTCGATTGCCCGCCCGGCACCAGCGGTATCACTGTTTCCGTACACCCACGCACCGTAGGGCTTTCCGGATACCGCATCGAGACTCGGGTAGTAGACGGTGTCGAAGAAATGCTTCTTTGATTGACCAACACATACTAGCTGGTAGATCCACACGTGAGACGATGCACCGATGTATCTACTAGCAGCAGATCCTCCGGTACAGGTGCCGACCAGTAATCCGACGTACTTGCTCATCGGCGCGGCTATCGGTGCCGTAGCTGGTCTGGTAGCGGCCCTGATTACAAGTTGGCGGGCAGACAGACGAGAGCACCAGAGTTGGCGACGGGAACAACTCGGCATCGCTGTCGCCTTAATTCATGACAAATTTGCCGCTATCAAAAAGGGCATCGATCATTTGCCGAACATGAATCGGGATCAGCTACTCACCCTACTTCGCTCTGCTACAGATGATGTGTACCGTGTACAGCTCGTATCCTCGGATTGGTTCGCTGGAATAGTGATCAATCTGATCGAAGAGATGGAGAAGCCAATAGAAATGATTGGGCAGGAAAAACGAGTCGTAGAAATAAACAAATTACAGTCTATTCTGATATTGACGGCTCGAGAAGAACTCAAAAAGAGCAAAACGAGTTGGCGACACCAGTGGAAAGCCCACAAGATGGAAAAGGCTTTTATGAAACGAACTGATCCCATCCAGCAAAACAAATAAACAATCCCCCGATGAAGACGCTACAAATCGTCCATAACTCATCGGGGGATCATTCTGCACAAAATACATCTTTATGAAAGAGAACGGGAAGGAGGTTGCCCGTTCCACTCAATTATACCAATTCCTACAATCTTCCGCTTTCAATTTTCAGCTAGCTCTAGGTACGCCACATAGCAGACTAGATTTCCGAGTGCATCGATTTGCGTATTGACACCCGACACATTGAAAATATAGTTCCCCGGCGCGTTGTCATCTATATAATAATACTTCGATGATCCGTCTTTGGTTCGGAGATTTCCAGCCTGGTGCCTGAGTGTTATAACGTTCGTCGCGTACTCAATCTTGACAAATATCTTGTTGGTGTACTCAGCACCGAACTGTTCCAGAGAATTGTCGGGCTCTAGGCTCGTGACGTTGCATGCGACGGTTTTGGGATTGCTGTAGTCCCAATCATACGAATAGGTACCCAGTTCCTCGTTGAATATCTCAGTCTTCTCGTAGATATCGACCAGACTCGGATATCGTTTGGTAATCAAATTGACCACTCACCAATACCACCAATCGGGAAGCGTGTTCTTTCTGAAGTTCCAGCCTCGTAGTTGAATGCCTCTCGACTTGTTCCAAGACAATCGCTTGACAGCCTCTACCACCAGCGGGCTAAGTGCGAACACTCGATCAGCGAACTCGACACTACTTCTGTCCTGAGTAACCTTGGATACATTCGCTTGCTCGAATACGTCGGAGTTGTGCATGTAAGCGGCCTGCCAACACACGGCGTATTCCAACCAAGCTCTGTCCGCCTCTCTGGTTACCGCCGACTCGGGTCTGCCACTTGCGAGCTCTACGATTGCCTGAGCGCGCCTCAACGCGGCATCCGTGACCTCGTAACCAGTAACTTCCATAACGGTCTGTAGATCTGCGTAGATATGTAATCATTCCTTTCAAATTTATACAATAATAATACCATTTTCACCGCGACCCGGTATGATGCGAAGAAATCGAGAGACGAAAGACACCGTGAGAGAGGGGCATCATGACTACCAGCTATCGCTATGCCGCCAAGCTCTATCTTCCCAGTCAGTCGAATGGTGCGAAGCGACAATTTTATATCATTAAAGAACTATCCGAGTCTGACTACGAGCGTTACTCCGATGCATACGCATACGTCGACGATATTGTGAATCTCAACATTTTCACCTATCTACAGACAACTTTTCAAGATTTCAAGAGCGCTGTCCAGAAGGACGTGGAAGAATTGGGATCGGGACAATTCAATTTTGACGGTCAAGATGATATTGTCCGAATTGGAACGAGAATGAGAAGTGCGGTTCTGGCATTCTGCACCGCGCTTCACTTTCATCAAGAACACACATACACGGAGATTCTCTTAACCCACGATCAGAGCAGTCGCCTCTACAAGCAGGTTCAGAAAATCTTCCAACGAATGCATGAAAAATCGCCCGAGTACAGACTCTTATGGCAAGTGCGAAATACTATGGTTCACTGCACAATGCAAACCATCACAATTCGCGGTGGCATAATTCCGAACGCCAACGGCGAAGATCAATGCTGGACCAATCCGCAGATCGACATTAGTTCTATAGCGCAGCTCAATAAGCGAATTTCGGACTCTTTCAGACGGGAACTTGAAACATACGAAGATGATCCCAGTGTTATCGAATGCATAACCAAGGCTTATCCACTAATTGAAGAAGCCAACGGTAGGATACTCGGCCGGATGTACCCAGATATATCGGGCCATTGTGCCACAATACGAGAGTTCGATTCACTTTTTAACGGCAGGATCGGCACTCGAGCATTGACAAAGTCCGAGGCATTGACAGGGCCACGTAATGAGAATTACCGTGGATGGGCAAATAACGTGATCAAGTTCGCGCACGATCGATGATCCAATTTCCATATGCAGAAAAAGCGGCCAGGCTCGATGTGAACCTAGCCGCTATCTCTAGAATGAACTATTTAATTGTGGGTACTACTTAGGCTGCTGTTACTTCCAGCACGCCGAATGCTTCTTTACGGCCAACGGCAAATGCCTTACGGGTACGCATCTTGATGTGTGGCTCGTCGGTACCGAATCCTGCATCGAAACTAATCAATGACTCGATTGGTGAACGATCACCCACGATCAGGTGCTTACGGTTGCCTACGATCAGCAACGGATTACCGGCACTTGGATTCCAAGTTGCTACCGAACTGGTCTTGGCACCATCCGAGAATCGAATCTCGTAGCCGAATAGGGTTGCTGGCTGACTTGCCGAAACCTGATCGATGAACAGTGGACGACCGTTGCCGTCCACTAGACCTCGTAGCTGGCCCTTAAAACTGGTATGCGCAATCACGATTGTGTCGGGATCGGCAAAGTAGCGTCCGTTCTCGGCTAGGCCTAGAACATCGGACACATCAGCATAGGTCAGTGGTCCAGCAGTCTTGATTACCGCGTTTCCGGCTTCCTTGTATACAGAAGTGAACGGAACGGTTGTACCGTTGGCCACTGCTGTAGTTCCGAGACACGCGTTGTCGAACTTGCGCGCATAGTTGGTTGCCCAACCCTTCTGGAACTCTACGATGACATTTACATTTGCATCGTTTAGATCTTCTTCGGCGATGATAATTCGATCACCGAACTTGACTGCATCCAATAGAACATTGTCCAATGTTGGATTGTCTTCTGGATACACTCCACCCTTTGCGATGACCTGTACATCTACATCGCCTAGTCTAGGTGTCTTCTGGGTATCGCTAGTCATATTGACGCGTCTACCTACCGCTTCTACAGCGGAAAACTGCTCTACTGTCTGAATGACCTCGGAACCATATTCTTCTGGTACCCAGGCGTCTGCATTTACTCTTGCTATTTGAAACACTTGCTTTCTAAATGAATTTACAGTTTAGAGTCTCGCATAGACTGTGAACGAATTAGGCATCTCGCTTCATTCGTGAGAAAGCATCCCGCTTTGTAACTATATTGTATCAATTTCTCGTTTATCGTGCGCGCTGGATTAGTTTCTCGGCACTTGTCAGTGCTTTCTTCTGGACAGGCTTGTCGGCACCGTCGATCTTTGGTGCACGACGCTTAGGATCGAATAGTTCGGGCAGGGTTGTTTTTAGCTCGGCGATCTGCTCGTCTAGCCCTACCAGCTCCCCCGTTTCGTCCACGTCGATCTTGTTGAAGTCTAGGAACTTGGATACATTTGTATTCGCTACTCCTAGACTCGATAGCGTGTTAGCGGCCTTGCTGGTGACATAGGCAGACTTGAACCTATCCCCCGCCTTGCTGGCCTCGGCTAGCTGAGTTTCCAGCTCGGATGCCTTGTGACGATTACTAGCGGCCTCGGCGTTCGCGGCCTTCAGTGCTTCGCGCACCTTGGATAGTTCATCATCGGTACCTACTTCTACATTTTCATTCTCGTTGTCGCTCATGCGGCTTTTTCTCCTTCTATTGGGTTAGTTTCGGTATTCAATTGTGGTTGTACTAGTAGCCCGTCGATCTTCCACTGAGCCACCACCTCGGCGTCATAGCCTTGTTCTAATAGGATCTGCTCGACAGGCAGGCCGGCTTGTAACTTCTTATATGCAATTTCCCACTGTTCTTTCGTATCGATCGATTCGAGCTGTCTCCACTGAACCTGCACATCTTCATCGATGTCATTCAGCTTGAGAACGAACATGAAGACACGTCGTAGTGTGTTGCCGATCGCCAGCTGTCGAGTACGTGACTTCTTGACCAGTGGTGCCTCGGATGCTCGGAGAGCTTCACCGGACACGTTGGTCTGAGTGTTTTCGAAGTAGTGCAACGGTGTATCCGTAACCGATGCCATGGCACGTACGTATTCGCGATACGGCTCGATGTACGAACGCGGATCGGCAGGTGCGAACTGCCCGACCTTCTCGATACCGGCTAGGGACCACACTTCACCCGGTGCCCCGGTCAGATCGTCCTCGTCGCCATCGTCGCCTAGATCGGACAACGTGCCTGTCTGGTCTCTCTGAAGCATCCAACGTGTGGGGAAACCGTAGTGCTCCACCGATGCAAGCTGAGAAATCAGCATCTTGTTAATCATGTCCTGACAGCTGTAGGCACTGACATGTTCGGGCCTGCCGTACTGGTCGATACCCGTGGTGAAGTGGAATACCGGGATGACGCCGAACTCGTTTGGCACAGAGCCGTTTTCGTCGGTCTCGTCGTCTATGAACGGCTCGAAGTCGCTGTCTTTAACTGTGAACGGCAGACGTTCTGAGGTCGATAGGTACTTCTCGATACGATCCGCGTAGTACAGGTTCACGCGTGATCGTGGTTTGCCGTCTACCTCGACTGGCCACAGCTTCGCGGCTACGACTGCCCTACGTGGGTTCTCAGGGTCGTAGAGCACCACTGTGGACAGCGGACTGTTGTAGTACAGCTGGGTCGTACCGTCTGCATCTGGCCAGACTGTGAGGTAGGCAGAGCCGTACACCAGCGTTTTCGTGATCAGCTCTGTCAGTGTCAGCTCGAGGTTGTTGTCCTGCCAGGTAGAGCCGATGACTGCCTCGGCAGCGGGAGACAGTGTGGTTACCCCGGTGACCTCCAGCCTGTTGGCTACGGCGTTGACTGGGGTAGCTGCGTAGTTGACTCGGTAGTGATCTCCGGACTTTGCTAGCTCACGCTTGACGGCTGCACTAGCGAATACTTCTTCTACGGTGCCGTTGTAATAGTTCTCGGCCTGTATGTATTCATCTTGCTTGTCTAGAATAGATTGAACGGATAGGGACAGTAAACTCATATAGTTTTGATATAACTCCTTTTCATTTTGTTTACTAATGATACCAGTTTAGTAACAATTCTCGCTGTCATTAGATATAGCTTCTCTTTCTGACACGTGGCCTATTGCTGAATGACAGAAAGTAATGCACCCCGGCACCCATCGAGTCGAGTAGGTCATCGTGGGCAACCTTGGGATAGCTGTACATCTGCTCTTCAAGCTCTGTGAAGTGGCGTGTGTGTCGAACCTTGTCTTTGCGGTAGTAGTCGAGTGCCCTACCAGCGCGAACAGGCTTCGGCTCGGTCTGGTGGATGCCCTTGTAGTTGGCAGTGATCCCATCGAAGACAGATGACCACAACATGCCGCCCTGATTGGTCTCGCAGAGCACCAGCTGTGCATCGAACGTCTCGATCAGCTCGTTAACCCTGTCTCGTAGCGCCGTGGAGACAATACGAACCTGCTCGGCATGCCTCACGTACACCAGACCGTCGTTGCCTAGTGAGATGACAGTCAGAGCCGTGTAGTCGTTGGACTGCTTGGTCGATACAGCCGGGTCGACAGAGATCAGCGTGTACTTGTATCCCTCGGCACACTCGGCAATCTGTATGTCCGACTCAAGCCAATATGACGCATCGACGTTGACAGGCCTGTTCATGTAGTTCATAGCGAACGAACGGGTATGACGAATCTTGTCCAACTCATCGAGTGGCTTGTATTCAGGCCACCATGACGACTCGGTACCATCTACATCGATAACAACGGCAGGATAGTAATGCACGTTTATTCGTTCATCTACCACCCATTGCAATTCCTGATCCAATGAATCGTAGAAAGAGACAGATTCTATTTGCTTTTCATCTAATACTGATTCACCTTTGTTAGGCACTGGTGCATCTTGCAATAGCGCTAGCTGTTGTGCCTCCAATTCTGCAAAATCTCTTATATGGGAGTTAGGTATAGATGACGTATGAAAAGGCGCGTTCGATTTAAGATCGTTTTCTGCGGGGCATGAATCATGATCGCCGGCCTTTGTCAAGCATTCACCAGAATCAGCGCTTGTTAATTCTTGCAAAGATAACGATTGCGTATCACTATCCCCCACTATTGATAACTTTGTACCATTTGACAATGCTCGGCCTATTTGAGTCGATACGTCATTCTGGCTTATCGAATCCGTGCCCTCTATCTCGTCTAGGACAGACTTATTATCGATATCGGTCAGTGAGTGGCTTACCGATACCCCAATCGATTCTGACGGATATGAGGTACTAATCTCGCCTTCATCACTACTTAGGTTACCCTCACAATGGTTTACATAATAGTTGTTATCAGTACATTCATCTTCGCCTTGCTTATGACTCTCGATATCACTGTCTACCTCGCGTTGACGGTTGGTACTACCCCACGTAGTACGGTACTCACCCACCTTACGTAGTTGGTCGATAATGCTGTTCGACATCACGGTAGTTCCGACGATGACAATGGTTGCTCTGTCATTGAGCATGAACACACCATCGAGCATTGTTCGTTTGCGGGTCTCGGCTAGATGTGGACTGTAATTAGATTCGGTTGGTTCGATGTCATCGAGCAGAATCAGATCAGGTCGAGTGTTACCGATCTTCAGACCTAGAGACTTACTGTCGATACCTTTGGCAGAGAATGAGAACCCGTTAGCCTGTTGGATCATTGTGTTCGATTGGGATATGTATCGCTTCACTGCCCCGGCCATCATCGGCCTACACAATTCTGGATAGTCTTTCTTCAGTAGTTCGTTGTTGTCCAGCTCGGACTTGAACGTACGTAGGTGCCCCGATGCCTGGTCTTCGGAGTCACTGAATGCAGCAATGAACTTCTTATGACCGTGTGCCGCTGCCCATAGAGGTAGCAACGTGAACAGCCATGTGGACTTGCCACTGTTACGGGGTGCAATCCAACAGTCTCGACTGCCCTCGTTCGTCAACCATGACTGTGCGTACTCGCATATATCGATATGGAACTGAGCTATCGATGCCTCGCCGTCGCCGGGTCTGATCAGATGCGGCAACTCATACACAATTGCAAATAACATTGGATCGTCACGCGTCAGTAGCTTTCGACCGGCAGTGGTAGTCAGTAGCTCACTCGGTAC
The DNA here is from genome assembly GCF_000482405.1 of Rhodococcus sp. JG-3. Classification (NCBI taxonomy): domain Bacteria; kingdom Bacillati; phylum Actinomycetota; class Actinomycetes; order Mycobacteriales; family Nocardiaceae; genus Rhodococcus; species Rhodococcus sp. JG-3. The sequence goes on along the minus strand of NZ_KI519398.1, from coordinate 3,024,476 downwards.
ACCCAACTCTGCTAGATACTCGAATGCTTTCATGTTGAAGGATCAACCTTCTTGGCATTGATGTAGTCCTCGTATGCCTTGGCCGCCTCGGCCTCTAACGTGTCCTCTTTAGCTGGTACGTGAGAGTTAGCCTTGCCTTGTATGGTTCGGATCATTTCAGATGCTTTCTTGAAGGCATTGGAGATCTTGTCCAACCCGTTCGCGTCGAGAGTCTTGTCTCTCAACTTCTCCATACCGACAGCAATGATCTCTTGTTGAGCTATCAACAACTCTGAGTCGTGGTACCAGGTGTTCCAATTGGCTGCCTTTTGCTTCACCTCGTCTAGCTCTACCTCTACCCCCGCATCTATGCACCACTTCTTCATGGTGTGGAACGACGGGTACCCAAGCTCACGTATCGCGGCACTGAGTCCAATATCTTCGGCTAGCTCAATGGCTGCCAATCTTTCCTCGTCTGTATATTTAGCTATTCTAATCAATCCTTTCTGACAATGAATGTCATTTGTTTTTGTAGGCCGGCGTTTTGAGCCTGACTAACGATTTGCACAATCGCTTCGCTCATTGTGCATTGCAATATCTGCGCGATTAAGTACAGGCGCGACATTGCAATATAACTATTTAGCTATTCCTAGCCCTCTCTCTTTCTTTCTTACTGTCCATGTTTTTGTTCTCCTAGTCCGTTTACGATTTGATGGTTGTTGAAGTTACACACTCTGCATTTGGGTATTGGCTTTACTGCTGATGGGTTTGGATCGTTTATTTCTAGTAACACTTTTAACTAGCCCTCCCCCGGGCTGCCACCATTGCCTTGCAGACTTTGCAGATTGTTCTACCGTTGTACTCGTAGCTATTGAGTCCTGTTAGCTCATGACCACCCGCGCAAAAACGCTTCTTGTCGTTCTCTCTGTCCGCAATGTTCTCTGCCTGAGTTCCTAGAATCAGATGGTTAGGGTTGACACAATCACGTTGTTTCTTGCATGTATGCCTAACAACTAGACCGGCTGCTATCTCACCCTTGTATTTGAGAAAATTGTATCGATGTGCTCGGTATGTCTTTCCATTGAAGTTCAATATCCCGTAGCCGTGACCATCTTTGCACCCGTCGAACAACCAACAACCATTGTCGTTGACGGTGTACTTCAACTCTCTAGAATAGAACTCATTTATACTAGTAAACTTCATCACTGTAATTGTAGCAATTATGTAGCATTACCGTTTTTGTAATCAAACTGTTCTGGCGCAGTGCATCCGGTATGGTTCTCTCATGTTGACGACCATTCTTCCGGGACTTCGCGAACTCCGCACCCCGCTTGCTACCGGCTATCTGTGGCTTGTTGCGATCTACCTGTCAGTTGCAGAACTCTTACCGGACAAAGACGCCGATTCATTTCTGATTGGTCAGTTGTACAGTCTGGGTGGTCAGCTTGGAACACCGACCGTGCTCGGTATCCTGTCGTTCGTTGCCTACCTCGTCGGGTCCGTGACCACCATCGAATATCCGAACTCAGGATTTTCTGCGGTACCTCTGAGCCGTGGGAATATCGGCGGCAGGTTCCGGCGGTACGTTCTTGAGTATCTAGACAATTCCAACGCAGAAGTCGATGAGCAGTATCAGCAGACCATTCTGACTCTGGTAGAGACAGCAATGAAGCGGACTGCAAACGGCTACGCAGCCGTAATGGATGCAATAAACATGCCGATGGATATTCGGCCACGTGACAACTTCGGCCCACAGATCACTCTGTGGATACGCGGGACGATCAGAGATGAAGTTACGGTAATCGAAAAGAATATTCAGAACGACAAACTTGCATTGTGGGATGAATACGACAGAGAACGAGCGGAAGCATCGTTTCGAGCAAGTATCGTAGGCCCTCTTGCTGTCATCTTCATTGCACTGATCGTTCGGTATATCGTCGCGGTTGGATGGTCGTGGTGGCTGTTTGTGGCCCTGCTGTTTGTATGTCTCGCGATCAGTGCACTCCTCCAAACCTATCTTCGTTGCTTCAAACGAGTACTGAAGGCTGAGTCAATGATAAAAATGGCTGTTGTGCTCGAACCGACTCGATCCCCCGTCATGGCCAAGTTGCATCGGTTTGCATACGATATCAACCAATAGATTTAGTCTCGGTTGTTGCTGTATGGCTCTCTAATGCCATTTGTGGAGTCCCCCGGCCATTCATACCGGGGGATATCCAACTGGTGCTGCAATGGACTATATGGGTACCAGAATCGCTATCTGGTGCCGTACTTACCGGAGAAATATTTCATGGCTAGCGTGACTCGTAGAGGATCAACGTCGAGCTTTTGCGCTTGTTCAAGCAGTGAGTCAATCTGCTCGAAGATTCGATCGATGTGTGGTTGGTTCGGATTCGATATTGCCAGGTATTTGGATTCAGCCATCGTCGTCGGTCCTCGGAACTAGCTTTCTGTATTCTTCTAGGCTTGCCCAATTGGACATGTCTAGGTTTACCTCTCCCCTGGCCTTGATCAGTTGATCTGTTGTGCGGATACGTGGCTTTTCTTTCTTCACCATGAATACTTCTTTCCTTCCCCGGCAGGTACGTCTCTAGCGGGGTACGGGTCGATCCCTCGGCGCTGTAGTTCCTCGTAGATTTCCGTATGGATGCCCGACCAGTACTCGGCCTCGTCATCCTCGTATTTCTTACGGCCCACCTCGTAGAGTTGTTGGGCCATGGCTAGACCCTCTACCAGGTCGTCGTTACTTGCTGTGTGAATCTGATTCATTTCTTACCTTTCTTTTTCTCGTAGTCTGCCGAGCATTGACGGCACTTGCGCCCTCGGCCATCGGGGCGAATGTATGTGTTCTCTTCGGTATATTCATGTCCTCGCCCGCAATGCGTTGCCTTAGGTTTACGCTGGTGGGTTCGTCGGTAACGTTCACGCTGAGATGCGTTGTACTTGTCACGATTGTCTATTTGCCACTGCCGCGTCTTCTGATCCATGTGCTCTTTGCACAGTTTCTTCAACTTGTCCCGCCGAGCGTTATCCTTGTAGAACTCACTGATTGGCTTTGTATCGTCACACTCTGGGCAGTACCTGTTTGTCTCATCATTGAACTTTGGTTGTTCGGTCACCAGTCATACTTCTTTCTGGACTCGGCAAACTCGTCGGGTGCCTTTTCGGTTCCTAGATATTCGTCTAACTGATCGGCAGCGGTAACGGTCTTCAGATGTAGAGCATCGAATGCCGCTTTGACCTCTTCGGGGGAATGGTCTTTGGTCGTCATTTTGTAGATGTTCGACTGGCCTCGGCTGGTCGAATGACGAACAACTGAGAGCAGACCAAGATCGATCAGCTTCTTACATGCATTCGAGACGTTGCGTTGTGGCACTCCCGGCACGCTTGACTGATTGAATATCGGCTCGAATGTCCAATGTCGTACTGCTGTCTTTGCAATCTCATCGATGACCTTTTCGACAAGGCTGTACGTTCTCCAACCTGCTATCTGTTTCTTTGCATCTGCCGCCCATACGCAAGCGATGTACAGAATGTTGAGCTTCATTTCTTCCCCGGCGTCTTCATCCATGTAAATGTTGTCCATAATCTCCGTTGCCCTTTCCTTGGTGTATTTCTTTTCCAGATGCGGGGTCGGGTCCCCGCCTAGTTCATGTAATGCCCATACGAGCCCGATGACGCTTCTATCGTTCGAGTTGCCCGACTCGATTGCCTTACCCAGTCTCGGCAACGTGTTTCTGTGTATATCAATCCCCATCGTGTCTATGATCTGCTGTCTTAGATTAGGCATCCCGACCAGGCATTCTTTCTAAGACTGGAGATATAACTGGAGTATTTAACTGGTGTATAACACTGGAGTCTTTTACTGGAGTCTTTGACTGGGGATTACTGGTGTGAGCTTCGCTCACACGCATATCTTTCATATGTTCCGCATTATTCTCGCAGAGGAAATAGGGTGAACAATATTTCCCGGCGATTGGCGCGGCTGTGGTGCTGTTGGTTTTCACGTGGTTCTCCTCAATTAGTAGTCAGTCGAGGTGCTTAAAACCTCAACTGCTGTAGATACAAAGATGCCCTACCCAAGGAACCACTCTCAGGTAGGGCTATCTCTGCTATTCTACTAATTGGAGAAAGTTAGACGATGAACTCCTAAAGCTGTAGTGGTCCTAGATACTGCTTTTCGCTCTACATAGATTATACGCCTGAATTGCACCTATTCGCAACTCTGTTCGAACAATATTGATTGGTTTGTTGCAGTGGTTGTAACGCTTTTGACTCCCCCGCGATTCATCGGTATGAACAAGCTGAGAGTTGCCACAGTCGCTCTGTGCGTGCCGTTGATTCTGCTGATAGCTGGTGGTACTGCCAGCGCTAACCCCGGTTCCGGCCCTGCCTGGCCCGTGGGCATGCCTGATTGGCTCTGGCCTCCGTACGTCTACCTATGGGCCATTGGTGAGTCACTGAAGCGACTGTTTGGCCTAGATGCATAGATAGAACAATGCCCCCGATTTGTAATCGGGGGCATTGCCTTGCCGTCTAGTAGGACGAATTAGCAAGTGGTGAAAGATTGGCCGGAACCGATTTCTCTCTCCACCAACCATTATACTCCGGTTCTACACCTTTTTCTCGAAGTAGTACTCGATAGCCACCGCGACGGGATCGCTCGTGAATGTCGAGTTCTGGTCTACTTCTGCCGCATAGACATTCTTTTTATCCGAGACATAGCCGTTCAGTTCGATGGAGCGCACAAGGTCAAGCGCCTTATGGTTCTCTGTGTCGTAGTCGAACGTTTGCACATCCCCGTCCGGTACATAGACCCTGACCTCGTGTTCGTACATTTTGTGTCCTTTCAGGACTTCGTTGCGGTGTCACTCGAATCGTAGTCGGTAGATAGGTATGTTTTGAGTGGTTTGGGCAATTCGAGCTGATCTAGCGAGAACCTGACACCCTTGGTTACCGGCTTGATTCCCACTGCCGGAAAGAACCGCCGTATCGTCTCCCGCTTTTCATCGGTGGGTGATGCTCGGAACTCTCGGTCACGTCCCGACAGGGTTATCAGGGTGGTTGCACTGTCCATCTCGACGACCAGCTTTGTCTTCTGACGTTGAAGTGCCTCGTTTTGGTCGAGGAATGTGACCATATCTATTCGTCCCGACTTACGAGCATCGGCCAAAAGTTCGATATCGTGTTCGACCTGATCAAGCTCAGAGCGATCTACATGCTTCTGCTCGTGCTCGAACGGCAGCTTTCGTATCTGCATAGCAGTGAGTTCGATCAGTGCCCAATCGACTTTGGCAGCGTTACGGCTCACCCGACCGCAACCCCCGTTCGTGGTGCTGCATCGGTAGCTGTCGCGTCCGTTGTTGCCGCCTGTCATCTTGGTATGGCAGATGCCGCAATACAGAATCCCGGTCAGCAGGTAGCGGCGTACGTTCCTGTTCGTCTGGCCACGGGTCAGATTGAGCTTGCGCATGATTCGTTCATGGGTGTCGCGGTCGATGATCTTCGGCCACTTACCTTCGGCCACAATCTCGCCGTTGAACTCTCGTAGCCCCGCGTAGGCAGGATTTGCCAGGATTCGCCGTACCTGTTGGGTGAGCCATGGTTTGCCGCTGATCGAGCGCACACCGTCGTCGTTCAATGTCCGAGTGATCGAGTGGATTGTTCTACCGGCTAGGTACCACTCGACAATCTGTAGCAAGTGCTTACGTTCGACAGGATCGACAGTGGTTCGTTGCTTGTCCTGGTACCCGTACAGCCGATAGCGGCCACCTAGCACCCTGCCAGCTTGCGCGGCTTGTGTCTTCTGCGCCCTGACACGCTCTGCAATGACGCCACGTTCGTACTGAGCCAACTCGGCACGGATACCGGCCATTAGCGCCCCATCGGGGGTGTCTAGGGTGACCAGCCCCTCTTGCTGAGTGTGAAGCTTGACCTTGTTGGTTCTCAGTAGCTCGTAGAACAACTGCAACGCGATTCGATCTCGGCTCAACCGATCTGTTTTCCATACCAGCACCACGTCGATGGATCGGTCAGCTACGGCTTGTTTCAGTTGTTCGTAGGCAGGTCGTAGTACACCGGCTTTGCCGCTCAGATCGTTGTCTACGAACACAGCGGCCACGTCCAGACCTAGCGATACCGCCAGTTCGCGACAGAGTCGTTCTTGCCGTTCTACACCTAACGTCTCGGTGTCGTCCTCGTCGTTACGTCTGGCCTTGCTGATACGGCAGTAGATAGCTGCGTTGCTGGTCACGGCGGGTACCTCCACGTATGTGGTCGTGAAACACTCTAGTGTTTCAGGGCACCGCTCATGTAACCGAAGTTCGCCGGGGTACCGAAGAGAAAGCCATCGGCGGCAAGCACATCCGGGACTGTCGCGCCGAGCGCAGGCACACTGCGCACGTCCACACCGCTGATCTCGGGATCACGGGCTCCGGCGAGGACCGATTCGAGCAGTTCCCGCATCGGCGGGCTCGGTGTGTGGTGAACGATCAGCAGAGTGCGCGCCATGTCCGTCAGCTCTCGGCACGTTCCAGTGCCACAGCACGTTTCATCGTCTCGCGAGCTCGCCCGCGATCACCCGCGTAATCGTAGGCCCGCGCCAGTCGATACGAATTTCGCCAGTTGTCGGGGTCTTTTTCCCATTCGGCCTTGACCTGTTGGAAGAGTTCGTCGGCCGCGTCTCGTTCGATGCGCCCCGACGGCCTCCTCGGCAGATCGTCGACGTCGAGTTCGAGGCCTTCCTCTCGGATGCGCGACGCCAGCCGCTGATGGTCCAATCCTGCTTTGAGCGTCGCCCACACGATCCACAACCCGACGATCGGCAGCAGAATGACCCCGATCCCCAGGGCAATACTGGCCACCCCGCCGTTCTGGATCAACGTCACTCCGCGCTGTCCGAGCAGGAAGAAGTAGAAGCCGAGGATCAACACCATCACTGCAATGATGGCGACGACTTTGGTCGCTTTGTTCACTGTCGATCAGCTCACAGATCCAGAAGCGGGTCGAGGCCGACGGTCAGCCCCGGACGGGCAGCGATCTCTCGGACTCCGAGCAGTACGCCGGGCGCAAAGGACGTCCGGTCCAGCGAGTCGTGTCGGATGCTCAGCGTCTCGCCCTGTGTCCCCAGCAGAACCTCTTGGTGCGCAACGAGTCCCGCCAGTCTGATGGAGTGCACGCGCACCCCGTCCACGTCGGCTCCGCGAGCACCGTCGAGCTCCGTCGTCGTCGCATCGGGACTCTTCGGGGTGCCCGCTGCCGCCCGCGCTTCGGCGATCAGCGCGGCGGTACGGTACGCGGTCCCCGAGGGCGCATCGGCCTTGTTCGGGTGATGCAGCTCGATCACCTCGACGGAATCGAAGAATCGGGCTGCCTGCTGAGCGAAGCGCATCGACAGCACCGCTCCGATGGCGAAGTTCGGTGCAATCAACACACCCGTCTGTGGCGATCCGGCCAACCACTCACGAACCTGCTCGAGCCGCTGCTCGTCGAAACCCGTCGTACCGACGACAGCATGGATGCCGTGCTCGACCAAGAACTGCAGGTTGTCCATGACCACATCGGGATGGGTGAAATCGACGACCACCTGCGCACCGCTGTCGACGAAGTTCGCCAGCGGATCGCCCTGGTCGACAGTTGCCACGAGCTCCAGATCGCCGGCAGCGTCGACTGCGGCGCAGATCGCCTGACCGACCTTGCCGCGTGACCCCAGTACCCCTACTCGAACAGGTGCCGTTGCACTCACGTCGTTCCCACACTCGTTTCGTCGTCGTCTTGTCGTCCTACCGAAGACCGAGCCTACTTCCAGGCCCCCGACACCGGCAGCTACGGTCGGTCGGTGAAGTCCAGCGTTCTGTTCGCCGACCGCGTCGATCTCGTCCGTGGCGGCCGCTATCTCCTCAGCGATGCGACCGTGCGGGTCGACGAAGGCGAGCACTGGGTGTTGCTCGGTGCCAACGGTGCCGGCAAGAGCACCCTGCTCAGCTTGCTGGGAGCCGTCGTCCATCCCACGCGGGGCGCGGTGCACGTACTGGGCCACCGCCTGGGCCGAGTGGACATGCGCGAATTACGCACGCACATCGGACACGTCGACCCTCGTCTGAAGATCGACGCCCCGCTGACTCTGCTCCAGGTCGTCCTGACAGGACTGACCAACACGCCCGATCTGATCCCGAGATGGTCGGCCACCGAGGACGAGGTCGCTCGCGCCCACCGGCTCGTCGAGTCGCTGGGAGTCGCCCACCGCGTGGACGCGTCGTGGCACACCCTCTCCCAGGGCGAGCGGGGCCGGGCACTGATCGCTCGCGCACTGCTGCCCGATCCGGCGCTGCTGCTACTCGACGAACCCGCCACCGGCCTCGATCTCGCTGCCCGCGAACAACTCCTGACGGCGCTCGACTCGCTGCGTGCCGAACATCCCGGGCTCGCCAGCATCCTGGTCACCCACCATCTCGAGGAAATCCCCACCTCGACCACCCACGCATTGCTGATCCGCGACGGGCGCGTGCACGCTCAGGGGCCTGTCGACACGGTGCTGACGACCGACAACATCAGCACGTGCTTCGACCATCCGATCCACATCTCTCGCCGTCGCGGGCGGTGGGTGGCCACCGCGGCCCACCGCTGACGGTCAGTCGAAAACGATGACCTGACGGATGGCGTTGCCGTCGGCCAATTCGTCCATGCCGCGATTGATCTCGTCCAACGTGATGCGCGAGGAGATCAGCTTCTCGACGGGCAGTCGACCCTCGCGCCACATCTGGGCGTACTTCGGAATGTCGCGCGCCGGGACGGCCGAGCCGAGGTAACTACCGATGATCGTGCGCGCCTCGGCTACCAGACCGAGAGGAGAGATCGACGAACGGGCGTCGGGAGCAGGCAGGCCGACGGTGATCGTCCTTCCGCCGGGAGCCGTTGCCGCGACTGCAGTCTCGAATGCACGGGCGTTGCCCGCTGCCTCGATGACGATGTCCGCCTTGATCCCCTTCTCTGCGAGATCCGCAGGTGAATAGACCTGCGTTGCACCCAGATCGGTTGCGGCGACGAGCTTGTCGGGGACGCCGTCGACACCGATGACCTCACCGGCACCGATCGATACCGCGGTCAGTACGGCCGCCATGCCCACTCCGCCGAGGCCGACCACCATCACCGACTGCCCCGGCTTCGGAGTCCCGGCGTTGAGGACAGCGCCGCCGCCGGTGAGCACTGCACAACCGAGGACCGCTGCGATGTCGGCTGGGATGTCGTCGTCGACCGGTACCACCGACTTCCTACTGACCACTGCGTGTGTGGCGAAGCCGGAGACTCCGAGGTGATGCTTGATCTCGGCACCGTCGCGGTGCAATTTGATGTCTCCGCCGAGCAACGTGCCCGCATTGTTCGACGCGCTTCCCACGACGCAGGGCATCTGGCCGTCCGTGGCGCACCCGGCGCAGTCACCGCAGCGCGGCAGGAACGTCATGACCACACGGGTTCCGACTGCTATGTCGTCGGCGCCCGCGCCGACTTCCTCGACGCGGCCCGCGGCCTCGTGGCCGAGCAGCATCGGTACCGGACGAACGCGATTACCGTCGACCACCGACAGATCCGAGTGGCACAGTCCGGCGGCTTCGATCCGGACGAGCAGTTCCCCGTCACCCGGTGAGCCCAGTTCGAGATCGGAGACGGTGATGGGATGCGAGTCCGCGAAGGGACGAGATCGGCCGATTTCTTCGAGTACAGCGCCGCGAATCTTCATCCCGCCAGACTATGCGGCTGCGCCGCATGTGCGTGGATTTGGAGTGGAGCCCGCGGAACGACCCGAAAACACTTCGTAGCCCACTACGAAGTTCCACTCACATGGGCCGCAGGCCATCACAGCGGCAGACGTGGCCTGAGCAGGTGCGCAACCAACGCCGTCCAGCCGGTTTGGTGTGTTGCTCCGAGTCCCTCGCCGGTGTCTCCGTCGAAGTACTCGTTGAAGGTCGGGTGCTCACTCCACAGTGGATCGGAACTCGATTCGATCCGCCGACCGTCGGCAGGCCGCTTGCCGTCGACAGGACGGAACAGTCCTGCCAAGCCGTTGTCGATCAAGTCTGCGGCATCGGTGAGAGTGCGATGGTTTCCCGAGCCGGTGGGAATTTCGATGGTGAACGAGTCGCCGTAGTAGCGCCCGTAGGCGCGCAGCTTGTCCGCCAACAGCACGTTCACCGGGAACCACACCGGCCCTCGCCAATTGGAGTTGCCCCCGAACATTCCGGTCCGTGACTCCCCCGGCTCGTACTCGATGGACAGGCTTCGACCGTCGACGTCGAACGTGACCGGCTCGCGGTACGAAGCCGACAAGGAACGAATACCGAACTCCGACAAGAACTCTTCCGAGTCGAACATGCGAGAGAGGATCCGCTTGAGACGTTCGGGCTGCACGAGGGTGAGCAGAAGGCGCACCTCATTGCCTTCCCGACGCGCCAGCAGCGGTGAGACCATTTCCGGCCGACGGTGCTGAACCCACCGCAGCCGCGCCGCGAGGTCCGGGCACTCCGCCTCGACCCAGGGCGGAATTTCCGTGGCCCCGAGAATGGGAAGCAGACCGACCATGGATCGCACTCGCATCGGTACCGCGTCGCCCTCTGGTTGGACGAGGACGTCGTAGAAGAATCCGTCTTCCTCGTGCCACAGCGAGATGTGCTGGGAACCGAACGAGTTGACCGCCTTCGCGATCGAGAGGAAATGCGAGAAGAACTTGGTCGCGACGTCGTCCCAGGCGCTGTCGTGGCGCGCGAGCTCGAGTGCGATCTTGAACATCTGCTGGCAGTAGAACGCCATCCAACTCGTGGCGTCGGACTGTTCCAGACGGAAACCGGGCGGCAGCGGAGCGGAACGATTGAACAATCCGATGTTGTCCATTCCGAGGAATCCACCCTCGAAGATGTTGGACCCCTCGGAGTCCTTTCGGTTGACCCACCACGCGAAATTGAGCAGCAGCTTGGTGAACACCCGGACCAGGAACTCGCGATCCTGGTACCCGTCGATCCGATAGACGTGCCAGGCCGCCCAGGCGTGGACCGGAGGGTTGACGTCGCCGAACTCCCACTCGTAGGCCGGCAGTTGGCCGTTGGGATGCATGGCCCATTCCCGGCACATCAGGACCAACTGCTCCTTCGCGAAGTCCGGGTCCACATGTGCGAGAGGAATAGCGTGAAAGGCCAAGTCCCAGGCGGCGAACCATGGATATTCCCACTCGTCGGGCATCGAAATCACATCGGCCAGTGCGAGGTGACGCCAATGGGCGTTACGGCCCTTGGGGTCCTGACGCGAGTGCGGCGCCGGGGCTCCCACCTTGTCGCCCTCGATCCACTGCTCGACGTCGTAGCGGTAGAGCTGCTTGGTCCACAACAGCCCCGCATATGCCCGGCGCGCCACGTGTCGATCGGCATCGGTGAGGTCCGCACCGATCACTGCGCCGTAGAACTCGTCCGCCTCCGCACGACGGTCACCGGTGACCGCGTCGAATCCCGCACCGAACGTCTGCTCGTCCGGCCGATGGGGCGACAAGCGCAGTCGCACCGATTCGGTTGCGCCCGAGGCGATGTCGTCGAATCTATACCAGAATGCAGCCTTCGTTCCGGTCTGCTCGGGGTTCACCGCACCCTGTTCGCCGTCGACGACATGTCGGCCGATGCCGTCCTTGGGGTACTTCGACAGGTTGTCCTGCCCCCACAAGGACTCTGCATTGGTTTCGTTGTCGCAGAACAACACTGACGGCGACCCCTCGGCGCTGAGGTAGTACCGACCGAGAAAGCCGTGATCGGCTGCAACGGCCTCGAGGCCGCCGGCCAGAAGTTCCGGTCGGGTCAGCTGGGTGAGCGATCCGCCGCGATCGTCGCGCCCCCACGACCAGGTGTTGCGCAGCCACAGTTGCGGCAGCAGATCGACCGATGCCGCCTCGGGTCCGTGATTGGTGATGGAGATCGTGATGCAGATGTCGTCGGGCGACGCTTTCGCATACGTGACCTGAACGTCGAAGAACCGGTTCTCGTCCAGGATCCCGGTATCGGCCAATTCGTATTCGCGGTCGTCTCGGCCGCGTCGGGCACTCTCCTCGCGCAGGTGCGCGTACGGATACTCCGCATGCGGGTAGCGGTAGAGCCACTGCATCCAACTGTGCGTCGGAGTGCCGTCGATCGCCCAGAAATACTCCTTGACGTCCTCGCCGTGATTCCCCTCCTCGTTGGCCAACCCGAAGAGTCGTTCCTTCAGAATCGGATCCTTGCGATTCCACAGGGCGAACGCGAAATTCAGGAAACCGAATCGATCGCAGATTCCACCGATTCCGTCCTCACCCCAGCGGTAGGCACGCTTGTGCGCCTGATCGAACGGAAACGACGCCCACGCGTTTCCGTCCTCGGAGTAGTCTTCGCGCACCGTGCCCCACTGCCGTCCCGCCAGGTACGGTCCCCACTGACGCCATGGCCCGCTGACCCCTGGTGACTCCGCCAAACGGTTGTGTTCGACGGTGGACGGGGTGGGAACGCTCACGGGATTGGTGGTCACGGCACACAGTCTGGTGCTTCCCGGTCAGCGATGCACGCCGACATTGGCGGCGAGGTACCCGACTCGGCGTTGCACCGCGGCGATCTCTCGGATGCCGTCGGTGAGCAGACTGCGCTCGAGCGGTGAGAGATCGGCCATGATCAGCACATCGCCGGGCCGATGGCCTGCCGTCATCTGATCGATCTGGTGTGACAGCCGCAGCCGTTGAAGCAACGCGAACACCTCGGTCAACGTGGTGACGTCCCGTTCGGAGAGCATCCCGTTGCCCGACGCGGCCGCCAGACGCGCCGGTGTCGAGGCCGAGGCCATTCCGACCGACAGTCCACCCCACCGAGCGAGATTGACGATGGGAGTCAGTGCATGGGCCTTGAGGTCGAACGTACCGCCGCGCCGCGCCAGCACGTCTCGCAGCGAACGCAGCCGGGCCCGTCCGGCGAGGGCATCTCTGAGTTGCAGTCGCAGTGCATCGGGGTTGTCGACCAGCAGTCGGCGATAGGCCTGGGGAACCGTGTTCAACTCCCTCGGGCCCCACACCACCCTGCCGTCGATCATCAGCGAGGACATGATGAGGCCGGAGTCCCCAGCCGGAGTGGAGCCTGCGGAACGACCAGGGGTTCCTGCTTTGCCACGATCGCCGAAGGGGTTGCTGAGCCAGTGGGCCGCGGCACTTTCCCACTGTCCGGCCGAGCGTGCGAATCTCGGCGAACTCGCAACCGCACCGTTGGTGTCGGACGGCAACCCGGCACCGTCGAGGCTCGCGTGTACCCGAGCGGCCAGGCCCATCAGCACTTCGTCGCGAGTTCTCGGCACCGAGTTCGATCGTCCACGCACGTAGGGGTCGGCGGTGGTATCCGACCAAGTCAGAGCGCTGTCGACGTCCGAGGAGGGCATCGCCTCCCGACGGGCGACGCTGCCCAGGGTGATCCAGGCGAAGTTGTGTCGCGGTACTTCGGGCCGCGCCGCCCATTCGATCTCCACGGCTCGGCGAACGAGGCTGTCGACCACGACGGACAGAATCGCGCTGACGGCCAGGGCGTCGGTCCCACCCCGGAACAGGTCCGCCACCAATCCCGGAACGAGCCTTCCTGCGTCGGCGAGTTCGGCCGATGTCGTTGCCGAGGTCACCGCGCGACGAACCACGAAGCTGCGACGCGTGGACGCGGCATGCAGATCGGAGTCCTCGACGACGCCGAGTACCTCGCCTCGGCTGGACACGACGGGCATGTGCCGCAGTCCCAGCTCGAGCATGTCCATCAGGACGGTGCCGGCCAACCGGTCCGCGGTGACCGTCTCTGTGGGCGACGTCATGACGTGCTCGACCGGGGTGTCGACGCCGATTCCCGCGGCGACCACCCGCACCCTGAGGTCACGGTCGGTGAATATTCCGTAGCGCGAACCTCGCAGCGGAACCAGGACGTACGAGCTGCCCTGCTCGGTCATGTGCCGAACTGCGTCTCGGACGGAGGTGCCGACGGAGACGAACACCGTTGGGGCCGAGAGCAGTTCGCCGACGGCGCGGCCGGCACTACCCTCGGCCGCCCCACCGCGATGCGTGCTGGCCGAGGTGACGGCGTCGGCCAGAAACGCCAGCCCGGTCGGCGTTGCGAACAGCGGTCGAATCAGCTCTCCGGGCAACCGAAGAACGGTACTCGGCTCGGTTGCGCGCGCACAGAATTCGACCGTCCCGCCGACAAGCAACGCCGAGAAACCGAAGACCCCGCCCGGACCGATGGTGTCGATCGGTACGGCGGCGGGCGAGGTGTCGTCGGAGTGCACGATCACCACTCGACCGGTACGCACCACCCACACGGTGTCGGCCACATCGAGCTTCGACGTCGGGCCCACAACCCATGCGCCACTGACATAGTCGAGTTCGACGGCTGCTCCGGCGATGTCGGTCAGTACCGCAGGTGACGCGCCTTGGAACGGTGGGTGCGCGCCGAGGAAGTCGGCAAGCTCCGATCTATCCGCCACGGATCAGGTCGGCGCACTTTTCCGCCATGGTCATGACCGTGATGTTGGGATTGACATACGGCAGCTTCGGCATCGCCGACGCGTCGACCACGCGTAGGTTCGAGATGCCCTTGACGCGCAACTCGGGATCGAGCACGGCCATGGTATCGTCCACCGATCCCATCCGCGCCGTGCCTGCCGGGTGATAGACCGTGTTGTGGGTCTTGTGCACGTAGTCGAGCAGATCATCGTCGGTGACGGCATCGGGCCCGGGGGCGAGTTCGCGTTCGATCCAACCCGCGAGTGGACCGTCTGCGGCGATAGCGCGCGCCAGCTTCAGCCCGGCAAGCATCACCGCGTCGTCATGGCCGTCGGGATCGGTGAAATAGCGCGGATCCACCTTGGCGCGATCGCGGAAGTCTCTGCTGCGCAACCGAACAGTTCCCCTAGAACGACCCTGAGTGACGTTGGGCGTCAAACAGAACCCGTTGTCGGTGGTCGGATAACCCCACCGGAGGGTGTTCATGTCGAACGGCACGCTGCCGTAATGCATCATGATGTCCGGGTAGTTCAGCGACGTGTCGGTCTGTGCGAACACCCCGATCTCCCACCACTGCGAGGACGTGGTGACCATCGGCTTGCTCGCCTCCCAGAACACCAGTCCCTCGACGTGGTCGTCGAGGTTCTCACCCACGCCGGGCGAGTCGACCCGAACGGTGATTCCCATCTCCTGCAGCTGTGCCGCCGGTCCGATTCCGGAGAGCATCAACAACTTCGGAGTGTCGATGGCACCGGCGGTGACGATCACTTCGCGTCGCGCGGACACGGTGTCGTAACCGGTCAGGTCAGGGCGTTGGTACCGCACACCCGTCGCAGTCAGCGACTCGTCGATCAGGATCTCGCTGATCCAGCAGTCGGTGCGCACCTCCAGGTTCGGCCGCGAGCCGATGATCGGATGCAGGTAGGCATGGGACGTCGACATACGCGACCCGTCCTCACCCGCATTGATCTGAAACCAACCCGCGCCGTTGAGTACCGGCGTCCCGCGATTGAATGCGACTGTCGGAAGGCCTATTCCGGCGGCCGATTCGAGCACTGCCGCACCGCAGGGATCGTGCGGCGGCACGTCGCGTATCCGCACGGGTCCGTCGTGACCGCGGCCGGTGTCGTTGTTCTCCACGCGCGCAACGAAAGGAAGGATGTCCGACGCGCCCCAGCCCGTCGCGCCGGCCGCGGCCCAATCGTCGAGAGTTTCGGCCGGCGGATGAAAAGCGATGCAGGAGTTGTGCGAAGAGCAACCGCCGAGCACTTTCGCACGCGCATGCCGCATGAAGCTGTTGCCACGTTCCTGCGGCTCGACGGGGTAGTCCCAGTCGTAGCCGGAGTCGAGCAGATGCATCCACTCGACGAGTTCCAGGATCGCTTTGTCGCCGATGTCGGTGGGACCTGCCTCGACGAGGCAGACGCTCACAGAAGGATCTTCGCTCAGCCGCGCGGCCAGGACGCACCCCGCCGTGCCACCTCCTGCGACGACGTAATCGAACTGGGTGTCTGTCACTGCACGCTCCTTCTAGTTGCCCGTGGAGGCATGTGATTTCAGAGTGCCGATGTGCTTGCGCCCCTTGAGTGCGTACCACAGCAGGCCTACGCCCAGGATGCCGCCGATGTAGACGAACGCACCGAACGTGTTGTACCAGGGGGTTCCGTACACGGCCTCGCGCGGCCAGGCGAGGTTGAGCGCCATCCCGGCACCCCACACCACCGCCGCAATGTTGACCGGCAGGCCGAACTTGCCCATCGTGAAGTATCCGCCGGGTTTGAGATCCTCCGGCGGCCACTCGCCTTTGATGCGCTTGACCAACAGTGGTCCGGTGACCATCAGATACGCGAGATAGATCATGATGATCGCGATCGAGGTGAGGACCGTGAAGATCTGCGGCTGACCGATGTTGACGACGAGGATCACGATGGCCAGCACGCCGATGGTCACCGCGGGCACCACCGGGGTCTGGGTCTTGGGATTGACCTTGGCCAGATTCTCACCGAAGGGCAACGCGTTGTCTCGCGCCATGGCGAACGTGAGCCGGATCGCCGCGGTGTGTACTGCCAGTGAGCAGACGAAGACCGCAATGACGATGCAGATGAGGAAGACGGTGCCGAGCGGGCCCCACATCACCGATTCGACGATGGATTGCAGGCTGCCGTCGGGGCTGCCGAGGGAAGGATCGTTCAGGTCCGGCGCGGCCATGACGGCGAACACCAGGATGGCTCCACCGATGACGAACGACGCGAGGATGGCGCGAAAGATCGCTTTGGGGGCGGTGCGCCGAGGTTCGACGGTTTCCTCCCCGAGCGAGCTCGCGGTGTCGAATCCGTACATGACGTATCCCGACGCCAGCGACGCCACCAGGAAAGCACCGAGGTAGCCGCCGCTCTCACCGGCACCGTAGCCGTTGGTGGAGAAGAACACCTCGGGTCCTCGAGTGATGTTGGCCGCGAGCAAGATCGCGATGAGCACGGCCGCGATGAGTTCGATGAACACACCCGCACTGTTGATCATCGCCATCAGTCGAACGCCCAGCGCGTTGATCGTGGTGGTGATGGCGATCAGAATCGCACCGAGCAGCACTGCATTGGCCGCGAAGTCGGTGGCTCCCGAGCCGTCACCAATGATCTGAAATCCGCTCCAGATGCGTGGCAGATTCAGCTGCAGAGCGAGGGCAACGGCGGCCAGTGTCACGATCGATGCCGTGAGCATCAACCAGCCCGCCGACCAACCGACGATCCTGCGGCCCAACAGCTTCGCCCAGTTGTACACCGATCCCGCCACCGGATACTTCGCGGCCAACTCCATGAAGCACAGTGCCACGCAGAGCTGACCGACGAAGACCGCAGGCCACGACCACAGGTATGCCGGTCCGGCGGTGCCGAAACCGAAGTAGAACAGTTGGAAGGTACCGGTGAGAATCGAGATGTAGCTGACGCCTGCGGCGAAGCTGGCGAATTTGCCGAGACTGCGGTCGAGCGATTCCTTGTAGCCGAAATCGTCCATTCCGCTCGAATTGTCGTTCAGTATTGCCATGCCTGTGGCCTTTCCCATCGTGCTCTATCGGGTACCGAACCACCCCGCCGCTGTAGGTGAGGTGTTGTGCCAAATATGCTTCGCTTCTTGATATTCGGACATACCGGACGGTCCGAGTTCGCGGCCGTTCCCGGACTGCTTGAAGCCGCCCCATTCCGCGGCCGCCGTGTAGACACCGAAGTCGTTGAGCCACACCGTTCCATGACGAAGCCCACGCACCATTCTTTCGCCTCGCGCGGCGTCGGATGTCCGAACACCCGCGGCGAGACCGTAATTCGTATCGTTACCCAGTAGAAGCGCCTCGGCCTCGGTGTCGAATCGCTCCACAGTGAGTATGGGCCCGAACGTCTCGTCTTGCACGATATTCATCGACCGATCGCAGTGATCGAAGATGGTGGGCAGGAAATAGCTACCTTTGCTCAAGGACGGATCGTCCGGCTTGGTACCTCCTATGACCAAGGTGGCCCCCTCCTCGATACCCGTCGCCACGAAGCCTTCGATCTTCTCGCGCTGCGCCTGCGACACCAGAGGTCCGGTCTCGCTGGCCGGGTCCATACCCGGCCCCATCACGATGGTCTTCGCACGCTCTGCCACGGCGGCCACGAACCGGTCGGCCACTGATTCCTCGATGATCAGTCGGGTACCGGCCGAACACACCTGACCGGAATGCAGAAACACTCCGGTCAGCACGTTGTCGACCGAATCGGCGAACGACTGCTCGTCGGCCACCGCGTCGGCGAAGACGATATGTGGATTCTTGCCCCCGAGTTCCACCGCCACCTTCGTGACGTTCTCCGCGGCCGCGGCAAGAATGTGCCTGCCAGTGGCGAGTCCGCCGGTGAAGGAGATGAAGTCGACGTCGCGGTTCCTGGTGAGCGCATCTCCGAGCGTCGCGCCGCTGCCCTGCAGCAGGTTGACCACACCGGCAGGCACTCCCGCTTCTTCCACGAGCTTGGTGAACGCGATGGTGCTCAGTGGCGTCACCTCGCTGGGTTTGAGCACCATGGTGCACCCAGCAGCCAAGGCGGGGGCGATTTTCCACGAGATCTGCAACAGCGGGTAGTTCCAAGGCGCGATCATCACGCAGACACCGATGGGCTCGTGCACCACTCGGCTCAGAATTTCCGGACGGTCGACGTCGATCAGTCGATCTGCCTGCACCACAGCGAGATCGGCGTAGAAGCGGAACACCGAGGTGACGTCGTCGATATCGATCTCACTCTCGCCGAACGTCTTTCCGGTATCGAGGGTCTCGATGTGCGCCAACTTCGCCTTGTCTCGTTGGAGCAAGTCCGCGATGCGATTGAGCAGATCACTGCGCTCACCCACCGTCACCGAGCGCCACGGGCCGTCGTCGAACGCAGCCCGAGCCGCGGCAACGGCAGCCAGGGCATCGTCGGGTGTCGCCTCGTCGACGACGGCCACGACGCTGCCGTTGGACGGATCGACGATGTCGCGGGTCCCGCCGTCACCGGCTTCCTGCCATTGCCCGTCGATGAACAACGACGGCCGCAGTGAGCTCGGGTCGAATCCTGCATCGGAGTCGGTCACTCGACACCTTCTTCCGTGTGGGGGCCTGTTGGTGTGTCTACGGTATGCCTCAGCGGCCGGTGACTCCATCGATCTGTTCTAGAACAATGATTGTCGAACATGCGTCGACAACTCGCAGGGGCTCGAGTGGAGCCTGCACGACGACCAGTGCGAATCCGGGATCGGGGACCGAGCAACAACCCATTCGGACAATTCACACTACGGTGGGATTCATGACAATCGAAGATGTGGGCGGCAGGCGAACGGTGACGGCGGATGAGCTTCTTCTGTTGGTGGGTGATCATCTCCTCATCGAGGAGGGTGTCCCGACCGGGTTCATCGAGAGCGCTGGACAGGTTGCCGAGAACGTGGCGGTGACGGTCACCGATGGCGTCGACGGAACCACCACGACCGAGCGCGTTTTTCTTCCCGACGCCGAGGTGACCATCGAACCAGCCGACCGCGGACGCGCTCCGGTCACGATGTGACGATCGAGTTCAGCCGACACCGAAGTACATTCCTGTAACTCGAGCAACTCGGATCACACCAGCCACACTGGCACCGAACTGAGCTAGGGTGACGAAAACCCATCATCGTTCAGGAGGGCAGCCGACAATGCGATCCGACCGACAACAACCGTCGATTCGCGTTGCCGTGGTCTCCTGTGTCGCCGTGTTCGGGCTCGCCATGGGATCCAGTTCGGCGACGGCCGAGCCCGCTGCGCCGATCTCGACCCCAACGATTGCCGACGCAGTACGTTCGGCCGACGCGCAGCAGTACAACGATGCGCAGAATGCTCTGGTCAAGGGTCGCTACGAGGCCGGTTTCGCCGCACTGGACGCGGTTGCCACCGCCGCACCGAACGATGCCAATGTGGCAGCACTGCAGACGTTCTACGCCAACGCAACCGATGATGCCGACGCACGTGCGCAGCACTCGGCCCGCCTGCGCGCCCTGTCTCCCCCGCTTGCCGATGCGGTGGATCGGGCTATCGAAGTCATCGACGAGGCGGCGACGGAGACGATCGACTTCGCGCCTGCGACCGATGGCGTGAGGACGGCAATCGTGGTGCTCGGCCTGGGCCTGAACGACGACGGCAGTATGGCACCGGAATTGGTGCAGCGACTGAAATCCGCTGCCGCGGTCGCCGAGCGTTCCCCCGAATCACCCATCATCGTCACCGGTGGAAATCCGCAGCGCGGCGTCACCGAAGCCGAAGCGATGAAGAAGTGGCTGATCGACAACGAGATTGAGGCCGACCGCATTCACGCCGAGTCCACTGCGAATTCGACGGTGCAGAATGCGCAGCGCGCCACCTCACTGGCCGCTGAGATCGGTGCTGTGAATCTGGTGCTCGCAACAACTCCCAGCCATCTTCGGCGAGCGATCTCCGACTTCGAGATCGCTGGTGCCGACGTGATCGGTGCCGCCACATCCACCCCCGACGATCTTCCGGCCCTGCCCGCGCTCGCTCCGACAGCACGGTTGGGTATGACCGTCGACGCCACCAAGATCATCGGGATACCGCGCACCTACTGACGCATCCACCCGCGCAGCACAGACGCCGCCCCGGCGTCGAACATCACCCGACGATCCTCGTCGTCGGCCATCCCGGGTATCGACAACTCGAGCGACACCAGACCGTGCACGATCGCCCAGAACGAGTGGCTGATCACGTCCACCGACGCGCCGCTCATCGTGCCTGCCTCGACGGCGCTCGCCACCGCCGCCCGAAGCGGATCCATCGCGGCGGCCGCGAGGTGTGCTTGATCGGATACGTCGACCGAACCGAGCACTCCGCCGAACATCACTGCGTAGAGGTGTGGGTTGGCCATGGCCCAGCGGCGGTACGCAAATGCCAGTTCGCGCAGGTCGACCTCGGATTCCCCGGTGACAGGAACGCTGCGTTGCGCGTCACCGAAACTCGAGAACGACGCGCCGAACAGAGCCACCAGCAGCTCCGCTCGACCGCCGAACAGCGAGTAGATGGCCGTGGTCGAGGTGCCCTGCGCGGCCGCGAGTTTACGCAACGACAACGAGTCGACGCCATGGCGCGCAACGGTTTCCGCTGCGGCTTCGAGTAGCCGGGTGCGCAGTTCGGCATCGTGAATTCTGGGTCTCGCCACTTGCGAAATCTATCACAACAGTGTTTTATAACAGTGTCACGCCATGCGCTCGGCCCCGAAACGAACAGACGGGAACACGTCATGCAATCCATCATCGACGGCCGCACCACGGTCGAATCCGACCGCGACACCGTCACGGTCTTCCTCATCGGAATGCGCATCAACAATCCCCTTGCCGTTCGGTCCTGGCTTCCCGCCGCGCGCGCGATGCCGCGGATGCTCAGCCACCTCGAGCAGGATCCCACCTCCGGACTGCTCGGCTACCACTCGTGGTTGGGCCGCACCACCATGCTCGTCAGTTACTGGCGCAACGCGGAAGACCTGACGCGATTCGCCTCCGATCCCGACGCACCACATGCCCCCGCATGGCGTGCCTTCAACCGATCGGTCGCTGCGACCGGCCATGTCGGCGTATGGCACGAAACCTATACCGCGACAGCCCAGGACAGTGAAGCGATCTACGTCAACATGCCGACATTCGGCCTCGCGGGAGCCATCGGTGGAATCCCCGTGGGCACCGGCTCGCACACGTGGAAGCAGCGAATGAAGTCCGCTAAGTAGGCCTGTACGAGCTAGAGGAAGTTCCCGGCCCGCGCGGCGATATCGAGAACGGGCTGAGGAAAGACTCCCAGTGCCACGGTGACGATCACCGACACCCCGATCGCACAGGCCACCGGCGCGGTAGGACGCACCACCGTGGCGGTCCGTTCGCTGGGTTCGGCGAAGAACATCAGCACGATCACGCGCACGTAGAAGAACGCTGCAATCGCACTGCACACCACTCCGACCACGACCAGTGCGGCTCCCCCCGCACCCGAGGCTGCGCTGAACACCGCGAACTTACCGATGAACCCACTGGTGAGCGGGATCCCGGCGAACGAAAGCAGGAACAAGCCGAACACAGCGGCGACGAGCGGCGAGCGGCGACCGATACCCGCCCATCGCTCCAGGTCGCTCACCTCACCGCGTTCGTCTCGGGCCAGACCGATGACGGCGAATCCACCCAGCGTGCTGAAGGCATAGGCAAGCAGGTAGAACATCGTGGCCGACACCCCCGAATCACGTACATCACCCGAACTACCCAGCGCAGTCACTCCGGTGAGGATGAACCCGGTGTGCGCCACGGACGAGTAGGCCAGCATTCGTTTGACGTCGGTCTGCGTCACCGCGACAACCGAACCGAGCACCATCGTCGCGATAGCGATCACCCACAACATCGGACGCCAACTCGACTCGAGACCGGGCAGCGCCATTCCGAAGATTCGCAGAATCGCACCGAAGGCCGCCACCTTGGTCACGGTGGCCATCAGCGCCGTCACCGGAGTAGGGGCACCCTGGTAGACGTCGGGAATCCACGAATGGAAAGGCACGGCACCGACTTTGAACAGCAGACCCACCGCAAGCAAGGCGGTTCCGTTCAGCGCGAGCGATCTGCCCTGGCCGTTTGCCGTGATGGCGTCGGCGATTCCGTCCAATCGGACCGTCCCGGCGTAGCCGTAGAGGAACGCGACTCCGAACAGGAAGAACGCAGACGAGAACGCGCCCAGCAGAAAGTATTTGAGGGCTGCTTCCTGAGAGAGCAGTCGTCGTCGTCTCGCCAGTCCGCACAGCAGATACAGCGGCAACGACAGCACTTCCAGCGCCACGAACATCGTCAGCAGATCCGTGGACGCCGGAAACAGCAGCATGCCTCCGATCGCGAACATCGCCAGTGGAAAGACCTCGGTCTGGGCGACGCCTGCATCGATGGCCTGCTTCTCTGCCACGCTGCCCGGCGTGGTCGAGGCCTGCGGAGTGAACGAGTCGATGCGGCGCTCGGCTCCGGCCCCGGTGACGGCGACGGTGCGCTCCGCCAACAGTGCGATGGCCGGAATTGCCACGAGCACAATGGTTCCCTGCAGGAACAGAGTCGGTCCGTCGATCGCGACGGCCCCGTTCATCGCGGCTGCCTCGGTGCCGCCCAGGCCGAGCACTGCCGCGAGGGCGCCGACCAGCCCTGCCAGAGCGAGACCCACGTGGGTTGCGCGACGAGCACGTAGCGGTACGAACGCCTCGACGAGAATCCCGAGAACCGCGACACCGAAGACGATCAACATGGGCGACAGCAGACCGTACTGCACTTCGGGAGTGGTCATCGTTGACCTCCTGCACTGTCGACGATCGTGGATTGCACTGCCGGAGTGATGATGTCGAGTGCCGGTTTCGGGTACACCCCGAATACGATCAGCAGCGCAAGCAACGGGACCACCACCAACGCCTCACGGGGAACGAGATCGGAGATCTTGTCGCTGCCCTCTCGGACGGGCCCCGTCATCACCCGTTGATAGAGCCAGAGAATGTAGATCGCCGACAGCACGAGCGCACCGGTGGCCACGATTGCGGCGACGCCGTAGCGACCGAATGTGCCGATCAACACCAAGAATTCGCTGATGAACGGGGCAAGACCGGGTAGCGAGAGCGTGGCCAGACCAGAGATCAGAAACGTTCCGGCGAGCACCGGCGCGACCTTCTGGACGCCGCCGTAGTCGGCGATCGCGCGTGAACCACGACGGGACACGAGAAAGCCTGCGATCAAGAACAATGCGGCGGTGGAGATTCCATGGTTGACCATGTACAGCGTGGCACCGGCCTGACTCTGACCGGTCATCGCGAAGATGCCGAGGATGATGAATCCGAAGTGCGAAATCGAGGTGTAGGCAATGAGTCTCATCATGTCGGTCTGACCGATCGCCAGTATCGCGCCGTACACGATTCCGATCACTGCGAGCGTGATGATCCACGGGGCGAACGTCTGCGACGAACCGGGAAAGAGCTCGAGGCAGAAGCGCAGCATGGCGAAGGTGCCGACCTTGTCCACCACCGACATCATCAGCACAGCAGTCGCCGGGGTGGACTGCACTGCAGCGTCGGGTAGCCACGTGTGGAACGGCCAGAGCGGTGCCTTGATCGCGAACGCGAACATGAAGCCGAGGAACAGCGCGTTCAGAACCATCGGATCCACATCGAGTCCCCCCGATGACGCCGCATCCGCGATCGCGCGTAGATCGAACGTCCCGCCGTCGAACGGGCCGTCGGGCCTGGCCGTGACGACGTACAACCCGATGACGGCAGCCAGCATCACCAGTCCACCGAACAGGTTGTAGAGCAGGAATTTCACCGCGGCGCGCGTTCGCTGAACACCGCCGAACCCACCGATGAGGAAGTACATCGGAATCAGCATCGCCTCGAAGAAGATGTAGAACAGCAATACGTCCAAGGCGAGGAACGAGACGATCACCATGGACTCGACCACCAGGATCAACGCCATGTAGGTGTGCGAGATCCGGCGCGATCCGTAGTTCGCGATACGGCTGCCGTCGTGCCAGCCCGCGACCAGGAGCAGTGGGGTCAGAACGGTGGTGAGCATCACCAGCACGAGGCCTATTCCGTCGAGGCCGAGCGTGTAGCGCGCACCGAATGCCGCTATCCACGAATGGTCTTCGAGGAACTGGTAGCGATCGCCACCGGAGTCGAACGCGACCGCGAGTACCACCGACACCGCGAGGGTGCCGGTGGCGAACCCCACGGCGACGCCGCGCGCGATCGTCGGACGATCGGCCGGCACCAGGGCGACGACAATCGCGCCGAGTACCGGCAGAACCCACAGGACGGTCAACCAGGGCAGTGTCACAGGACCACCACCATCAGCACGACAAGAACGGCCCCGGCGAACATCGCCAACGCATAGGACCGTACGAATCCGGTCTGCAGCCGCCTCGATCGAGTCGATACTCCGCCGATCGATCTCCCCACCCCGTCCACGACCGCGTCGATACCCGCCTTGTCGGCGAATACCATTGTGTTCGTGAGCTTTTGACCGGTCCGCATGAATGCTGCCTCGTTGAAGGCGTCGCCGTACAGGTCAGCGCGTGCGGCTCTGGTCAGCACCGATACGTCCTCGGGTGGAGTCGGGGGAACGTCACGAGCGATGTACGTCCGGTACGCGACGCCTGCGCCCACGAGTACCACTGCCAGAACTGCGACCGTCACGACCCAGGCAGGTATCGCGTGTTCTTCGTGCGCCGATCCCACCACCGGTTCCAGCCACGTCTCGAGGCGTCCACCCACCGCAAGGAAGGCACCCGATGCCACCGAGCCGACGGCCAACAGAATCATGGGGGCTGTCATCGTCGCCGACGCTTCGTGCGGGTCTGCCTGCGCCGACCAGCGTTTCGGGCCGAAGAACGTCATCAGCATCACCCGAGTCATGTAGAAGGCCGTCAAGCCCGCACCGAGCAACGTGACGCAGCCCAGCACCACACCTGCCGCTCCCCCGGCCGCGAACGCGATCTCGATGATCGGATCCTTTGCGAAGAAACCGGAGAACGGCGGAACTCCGATGATGGCGAGGTAGCCGAGACCGAACGTGACGAACGTGATCGGCATCGCGGCACGGAGCCCGCCGAACCGTCGCATGTCGGTCTCGTCGTACATCGCGTGCATCACCGAGCCGGCCCCGAGGAACAGGCCTGCCTTGAAGAATCCGTGCGACAGCAGCAGCACGATGGCGAAGGCATAGCCGGACGGGCCGAGTCCGGCCGCGAGCACCATGTACCCGATCTGACTCATCGTCGAGGCGGCGAGCGCCTTCTTGATGTCGTCTTTCGCACAACCGATGACGGCACCGAACAGCAACGTCACCGCGCCGACCGTGACGGTCGCCGCCCGCGCCACCGGCGAGGCCTCGAACACCGGTCCGGATCGGACGATGAGATACACCCCGGCGGTGACCATCGTCGCCGCGTGGATGAGTGCGGAGACCGGCGTCGGGCCCTCCATCGCGTCGCCGAGCCACGACTGCAGCGGCACCTGGGCCGACTTCCCGCAGGCCGCCAGCAGCAACATCAGTGCCATGGCGGTCGCCACCGATTCACCCGCGTTCCCGATTCCCGCGAACACCACGTCGTACTGCACAGACCCGAAGTTCACGAACATGATCATCAGGGCGATGGCCAAGCCGATATCGCCGACGCGGTTGACCACGAACGCTTTTCGAGCAGCCGTCGCTGCCGATGGCTTGTGTTGCCAGAATCCGATGAGCAAGTACGACGCCAGACCGACACCCTCCCACCCCAGATAGAGGCCGAGGAAATTGTCTGCCAGCACCAGCAGCAGCATGGCTGCGAGAAACAGATTGAGGTACGCGAAGAAGCGTCGCCGCTCCGGGTCATGGCTCATGTACCCGATCGAGTACACGTGAATGAGTGATCCGACCCCGGTGATCAACAGGACGAAACAGATCGAGAGTTGATCGGCACGCATGCCGAAGTCGACCTGCAATTGGTCGACGGGCACCCAGCGGAACAGCGTGTGAGTCAGTGTTCTGTCCGACTCGTCCCGTCCGAGCATCGACGAGAACACCAGCGCCGCAACGACGAACGACGACACCGCGGCGGCCGTCGCGAAAAGGTGGCCCCACGAGTTGCAGCGCCGGCCACCGAGCAGCAGGACGGCCGCACCGAACGCCGGCAGAGCCGGGAGAAGCCACAGGATCGACATCGTTTCTGCTCCCCCGTCAGTTCTTCATCAGATTGTTCTCGTCCATCGAGATCGAGCGACGAGAACGGAAGATGGCCATGATGATCGCCAGGCCCACCACCACCTCGGCTGCAGCTACCACCATGGTGAAGAACGCGAACAATTGGCCGTCGAGATTGCCGTGCATGCGAGAGAACGCGACGAACGCGAGATTGACTGCGTTGAGCATCAATTCGATGCACATGAACACGATGATGGCGTTGCGCCTGACGATGACTCCCGCCGCGCCGATCGTGAACAGCAGAACCGACAGGTAGAGGTAATTCTCTGGATTCATCGCGTGTCACCCCCGTCCACCTTGTACTCGATGCCTCGATCGGCGAACAGTGCGTTGACGGACGAGTCCGACTCGCTTCCGTCCGGGAGCAGAGCCCGTCGATCGACGCCGTTGTGACGAGCGAACACACCGGGGCTCGGCAGCGGCGTCACCCTGGAGCCGTCACGGAACCGGTCCTGCGACATCTCCCGCTGACCCTTCACCGGTCCCAGAGCCTCCCGGTGCGCCAGAATCATCGCCCCGATGGTGGCCGTGATCAACAGCGCGCCGGTCAGCTCGAACGCCCAGACGTACTCGACGAAGATCAGCTCGGCCAGAATTTCTACGTTTCCGGTGGAGTTGGCCGCGTCGAGTCCGGCGAAATCGAGTCGCCCGGCGCGGGCCGAGTCGCGCAGCAGCACCCCGATGATCAACAGCCCGAAGCCGATTCCGATGACAACGGCCGCGATACGGTGCCCGCGCAGTGTCTCGGTCAACGACTCCGAGGTATCGACCCCGACGAGCATCAGGACGAACAGAAACAGCATCATGACCGCGCCGGTGTAGACGACGATCTGCACGACACCGAGAAACAGGGCCCCTTGGGCCATGTAGAAGGTAGCGAGAACCACCATGGTGGCCGCGAGGAACAGTGCCGAGTAGACGGCCTTCGTGCTCATCACCACACCCAGTGCACCGATGACCGCAACGACACCGAGGGTCCAGAACTGCACGGCCTCGCCGGTGGAGGTTGCCTCGAGCGCGAGCTGAACGGTGGCAGTCATCGAACCGGCCCTCGATCGGTGTCGGCCTCGCTCTCGGCACCGGTGACGGCACCGCGGTAGTAGTCCTCTGCCGAACGCCCCGGTGCCATCGCGTGCGGCGGCGGCACCATGTCCGGCTCCAGCGGTGCCAGCAGCGAATCCTTCTCGTAGATCAGGTCGGCTCTGTTGTCACCGGCCAGTTCGTATTCGTTGGTCATCGTCAGAGCCCGTGTGGGACAGGCCTCGACACACAGTCCGCAGCCGATGCACCGGAGATAGTTGATCTGGTAGACCCCGCCGTATCGCTCGCCCGGCGAAAACCGTTCGGTCTCGGTGTTGTCGGCACCTTCGACATAGATCGCGTCGGCCGGGCAGGCCCACGCACAGAGTTCGCAACCGATGCACTTCTCGAGCCCGTCGGCGTACCTGTTGAGCTGATGGCGGCCGTGATAGCGCATCTCGGTCGGCTTCTTCTCCTCCGGATACAGCTCGGTTTCGGGCTTTTTGAACATGGTGGCGAAGGTGACACCGAAACCTGCTATAGGACCGAGGAATTCAGGCATCGGCGTTCTCCTTCTGGGACGCGGCCACGGTGGACCGTGCGCCGGCGTGCCGGCTCGCGATGTTCGTGCCCTGCTTCGGAATGGGAGGTACGGGAAACCCGCCCGCCGCAGCGTCGAACGGTGCGACGGGTGCAGCAGGCGGCAGGTTTCGTGTGCGCGCGCGGCGGCGCAGTAAGAGCAGCAGCGAACCCAGGACGGCGACTGCAAAGATCGTCGACACCACGAATGTGACCAGAGGTACGTCGTATCGCCCGGCCCCCAGAACCCGCACCGTCGCGATCACCATCACCCAGATCAGAGCGACGGGAATGAGGATCTTCCAGCCGAAGTTCATGAACTGGTCGTAACGCAATCGCGGCAACGTCGACCGCAACCAGATGAAGACGAACAGGAACACCCACACCTTGGCGACGAACCACAGCACCGGCCACCACCCGGAATTGGCACCGCTCCACAGACTCAACGGAATCGGAGCCCGCCAGCCACCCAGGAACAACGTGGTCGCGAGCGCCGACACCGTGACCATGTTGATGTACTCGGCAAGCATGAACATCGCGAAACGCAAGGAGGAATATTCGGTGTGGAACCCGCCCACCAACTCCCCCTCGGCCTCGGGCAAGTCGAACGGCGCGCGGTTGGTTTCACCCACCATCGCCGTCACGTACACCAGAAACGACGGCAACAACAGGAACACGTACCAGGTGTTCTGTTGCGCACCAACGATTCCGGACGTCGACATGGTGCCCGCGTACAGGAACACCGCAGCGAACGAAAGCCCCATCGCAACCTCGTAGGAAATGACCTGAGCCGTCGAACGCAGTGCACCCAGCAACGGATACGTCGAACTCGACGCCCAACCGGCCAGGACGATCCCGTACACACCCACCGAGGTGACCGCGAGGATGTACAGAACCCCCACCGGCAGGTCGGTCATCTGAAGCGGAGTCGTAGTGCCGAACACCGACACCTCGGGACCGAACGGAATCACCGCGAAGGCCATGAAGGCAGGGACCACCGAAATGATCGGAGCCAGAATGTAAATCGGCTTGTCGACGCCGGTCGGAGTGATTCCCTCTTTCAGAGCGAGCTTGATCCCGTCCATCAGAGACTGCAACAGTCCCCACGGACCCACCCGATTGGGCCCGACGCGCATCTGCATCCACGCCATGATCTTGCGTTCGGCATAGATGGCCACGAGCGGTGTGAGCACCAGAAAAACGAAGACCGCCAGGGCCTTGCCGACCACCAGCCACCACGGGTCGGTGCCGAACATCGACAGATCGGTCGGCGCTGCGACAATCACGATGCACCACCCCCGGGTCGTTCCGCAGGCTCCACTCCTGCACCCTCGGGTCGTTCCGCAGGCTCCACTCCGGCACCCCCGGGTCGTTCCGCAGGCTCCACTCTTGCACCCTCGGGTCGCTCCGCGGGCTGATCCCTGCGAATCCTCACCACCGCACCCGACTCCGCGCCGAGTGAGCCGTACACCGAAGACCCCGGTGAGTTCATCGGCACCCACACCACGTTGTCGGGTAGATCGGTGACTTTCAGTGGCAACGTGATCGAGCCCCGGCCCGTCTCGACCCTGACCAGGTCGCCGGACGACGCTTCGATGCTCGACGCCGTCGTCTCGGACAGCCTGATCACGGGTGCCCGGCCGGTCTGCGCGAGATTGTCCTCGCCGTCCTGCATCCGTCCCGAATCGATGAGCATTCGCCAGGTGGCCAGAATTGCCTGGCCGATGGAGAGCGTCGGCATATCTCGCCGTGGTGCCACTCGGGCCACAGGAATCCGTGATCCGCTCCAGGCTCCCAGCCGTGCCAGCTCGCCGCGCGCCGCCGCCGCGTCGGGTAGCGACAGTTCGACTCCCATCTGCGCGGCAATGGCGTCGAGAACGCGTTGGTCGGGTAATACCGCGCCGGCACCGAGCGCCGTGTCGAACGCGCGAGGCCTGCCCTCCCAGTCGACGAAGGTGCCGGGCTTGTCGACCACCGGTGCCACCGGAAACACCACGTCGGCCCGGTCTGTGACAGCGCTGTGGCGTAGTTCGAGGCTGACCACGAATGCCGATCGGTCCACCGCGTCGAGCGCACCCTGCGGATCGGGCAGATCGTCCGGGTCGATCCCTGCGGTGATCAGGGCGCGGTCAGGCCCGGCATCCGCCAGTATCGCCGCGGTATCTCGGCCCGCGTCTGTAGGCAGTTCTGTCACTCCCCACACGGCTGCCACCTCGGCGCGGGCGGCGGCGTCGGCGACGGGCCGCCCGCCCGGCAGCAGGTTCGGCAACGTGCCTGCGTCGAGGGCACCGCGCTCTCCTGCCCGTCGCGGAATCCATGCCAGGTTCGCTCCGGTGTCGTCGGCCAACTTCGACGCTGCGGACAATGCACCGGGAACGGAACCGAGCCGCTCGCCCACGAGCACGATCGCTCCCGGGCTCCGGAGGAGCTGGGCGATCGATTCGGTACCGCGGTCACCGACGTGCAGTGCGTCGAGCCACTGTGGTTCCTCGCCGGGAATCGACTGCAGGAGCACCCCGTCGAGCTTGCGCAGACCGCGGCTGGCCCAGGGTGCGATCGACGCCACGACCACGCCGCGCGTCCGGCGCGCCTTGCGTAACCTGAGGAAGACCAGCGGTGACTCTTCTTCCGGCTCGAACCCCACCATCAACACCACAGGAGCGTTTTCGAGATCCGAGTAGGTCACGCCCAGCCCCGTCGCCGCGATACGACCGGCCAGGAACTCCGCTTCCTCGGCGCTGTGAGCACGGTTGCGGAAGTCGATGTCATTGGTGTGCAGCAGTGTTCGCGCGAACTTGGCGTATGCGTAGGAGTCTTCGACAGTCGATCTTCCGCCCACGAGTACCGCAGCGTTCCCGATCGACGCAGCCAGTCCCGTTGCCGCCGCCGCCAATGCGGCCGACCAGGACGTCTCGACCAGAGCCCCCGATTCGTCTCTGACCATCGGTGCGCCGATGCGGTCCGGCTCGCTGGCGTACTTGAATGCCCACCGGCCCTTGTCGCAGTTCCACTCTTCGTTGACCTGGGGATCGTCACCAGCCAAGCGGCGGAGGACCTTGCCACGACGATGATCCGTGCGTTGCGCACAGCCTCCTGCGCAGTGTTCGCACACGCTCGGCGAGGACGTCAGATCGTACGGGCGCGCTCGGAACCGATACTCGGTGTTCGTCAGTGCACCCACGGGGCAGATCTGGACGGTGTTTCCCGAGAAGTAGGAGTCGAACGGCTCGGTGCCGAAGATGCCGACCTGTTGCACGGCACCGCGTTCGAGCAGCTCGATGGATGGATCACCGGCAACCTGCGCCGCGAAGCGAGTACATCGAGCACACAGGACGCAGCGTTCGCGATCGAGCAGAACCTCGGCCGACAACGGAATCGGTTTGGGATACGTACGTTTGGTCTCGGTGAACCTGGACTCGGTGCGACCCGCGGCCATCGCCTGATTCTGCAGTGGACACTCACCGCCCTTGTCGCACACCGGGCAATCGAGAGGATGGTTGATCAGCAGCAATTCCATGACGCCACGTTGCGCTTTGCCCGCGACCTCCGACGTCACCTGAGTGCGCACCACCATGCCCTCGGCCACGGTCGTCGTACAAGACGCCAACGGCTTGCGTTGCCCCTCGACATCGACCAGACATTGGCGGCAGGCACCCACCGGATCGAGCAGCGGGTGATCGCAGAATCGCGGAATCTGTACGCCCATCAACTCGGCCGCGCGAATCACCAACGTGCCCTTGGGAACACTGATCTCGTGGTCGTCGATGGTCAGTGTCACCATCTCTACTCTGGTGACCGAGTGATCGGGATTGGCAGGAGTGGAGCCTGCGGAATGACCCGGGGATGCAGGAGTGGAGCCCGCGGAACGACCATGTGCTGCTGCAGTCATGACGTCAGCTCCTCTGCCATCAGGGTCGATCGGTGTGGATCGAAGGGGCATCCCTGCTCGGTGACGTGACGGATGTATTCGTCACGGAAGTACTTCAGCGAAGACACGATCGGGCTGGCGGCACCGTCTCCCAACGCGCAGAAGGACTTTCCGGCGATGCCGTCGGCGATGTCGAGCAGGGTCGTCAGGTCGGCCTCGGTGC
Organism: Rhodococcus sp. JG-3; assembly: GCF_000482405.1. NCBI lineage: Bacteria > Bacillati > Actinomycetota > Actinomycetes > Mycobacteriales > Nocardiaceae > Rhodococcus > Rhodococcus sp. JG-3. Next base: position 2,992,007 of record NZ_KI519398.1, on the reverse strand, counting down.
CGGTTCCACCGTCGAGGCGACGCAGAATTTGCACCAGCCAGTACGTGCCCTCCCGGCACGGTGTGCATTTGCCGCAGGATTCGTGTGCGTAGAACTCGGTCCAGCGCAGCACCGCTCGCACCACGCAGGTCGTCTCGTCGAATATTTGCAGGGCCTTGGTGCCCAGCATCGATCCGGCGGCACCGACGCCCTCGTAGTCGAGTGGGACATCGAGATGCTCGCCGGTGAACATCGGCGTCGAGGATCCTCCCGGCGTCCAGAACTTCAGTTCGTGTCCCGGTCTGATCCCGCCCGCGTAGCCGAGCAACTCCCGCAGCGTGATCCCCAACGGTGCCTCGTACTGGCCTGTACGGCAGACGTGGCCCGAGATGGAGTACAGCGTGAAGCCGGGTGACTTCTCGCTACCCATCGATCGGAACCACTCGATTCCCTTGCGCAGGATCACTGGAACGCTGGCAATCGATTCGACGTTGTTCACCACCGTCGGGCGCGCGTAGAGGCCCGCCACTGCGGGGAACGGTGGCCGCAGCCGAGGTTGTCCGCGCCGACCTTCCAACGAGTCGAGGAGGGCTGTCTCCTCACCGCAGATGTAGGCGCCGGCTCCGGCGTGGATCACCAACTCCAAGTCGAATTTCGTTCCGAGAACACCCTTTCCCAGATAGCCCGCCGCGTAGGCCTCGGCGACCGCAGCCTGCAGCCTGCGTAGCACCGGCACTACCTCGCCGCGGACGTACACGAATGCATGGGATGCGCGAATTGCGTACGCGGCGATCACTATTCCTTCGACCAGCGTGTGCGGGCTCGCCATCAGCAGGGGCATGTCCTTGCAGGTACCCGGCTCGGACTCGTCGGCATTGACCACCAGATAATGCTCTTTACCGTCGTTCTGCGGGATGAAGCTCCACTTCGTTCCGGTCGGAAATCCTGCGCCGCCGCGACCGCGTAATCCGGATTCCTTGACGAAGGCGATGAGGTCGTCGGGGTCCATCGCGAGGGCCTTCTCGAGCCCGCGGTATCCGTCGTGGCTTCGGTAGACGTCGAGCGTCCAGGAATCCTTTTCGTCCCAGAACTCGCTCAACACCGGCGTCAGGGCCATGTCACGCTCCCTTCGTCGGTGGATCGGTCTCGGTGGTGTTCGGTTGTGGTGGCACGGTCGCCGAGGGTGCCGGTGCGGGCTTGTCTCGCACCGTCTCCGGTGCGGCCGCGGCTCCGACGTCCGGGTGATCGTCGTTCGGTCGTGCCCCGGCCTCGGGTGCCGACATCGCGTGTTCGCGCGCGTATCGCAGTCCGGCCAGGGTGGCATGGCCTGCACTACCGGTCGCTTCGAGTGCCTCGGGCCGATCGTCGGAAAATCCGGCGAGAATCCGCTCGGTCTCGCGGAACGTGCACAGCGGTGCTCCACGCGTCGGAGTGACCTGGGTGCCGGATCGAAGTGCATCGACCAGATCCCGCGCAGACGACGGGGTGCTGTTGTCGAAGAACTCCCAATTGACCATCATCACCGGGGCGTAATCGCATGCGGCATTGCACTCGATGTGTTCGAGGGTGATCGTGCCGTCGGCGGTGGTACCTCCGTGCTCGACGTCCAGGTGATCACGCAGCGCGTCCATGATGGCGTCGCCGCCCATGACAGCACACAGCGTGTTGGTGCACACGCCGACGCGGTACGTCCCGGTGGGTTCGCGTCGATACATCGAGTAGAAGGTCGCGACTGCAGTCACCTCCGCCCCGGTGAGTTCGAGTACCTTCGAGCAGAATTCGATTCCAGCGGGCGTGAGGCAGCCGTCCTCGGCTTGCACGAGATGGAGCAGCGGCAGCAGGGCCGATCTGGCCTGCGGATAGCGCGCGACGACGATATCGGCGTCGGCGTGCAGCCGGGCGAGCACCTCGGCGGGATACGACGTTCGTGCACCCGGCGTGGCCAGTTGCACCGGTTCGTCCGGCCGGGCTCCGAGTTGGATCAGAACCGGTTCCGACTGGGGCTGCGCGGTCATCGATCCACCCCACCCATCACCGGGTCGATACTGGCGACCGCGGCGATGACGTCGGAGATCATTCCGCCCTCGCACATTGCCGCCACCGCTTGCAGGTTGGTGAAGGACGGATCTCTGAAATGCACTCGGTACGGCCTGGTTCCACCGTCGCTGACGATGTGTACCCCTAGCTCCCCTCGCGGCGACTCCACCGAGGACAACACCTGGCCGGCCGGGACCCGCATTCCCTCGGTCACCAGTTTGAAGTGGTGAATCAGCGATTCCATCGAGGTGTCCATGATGGTCCGCACATGCTCCTGAGAGTTGCCCAGGCCATCGGGTCCCGAGACCAGCTCGGCCGGCCACGCGATCTTCTTGTCGTCGATGACGACCGGCCCGGGACGCAGGCGGTCGAGGGCCTGTTCGACGATCTTGAGCGATTCCTTCATTTCTTCGACGCGAATCAGATATCGCCCGTAGCAGTCGCATCCGGTGTCGGTCACCACGTCGAACTCGTAGTTCTCGTACCCGCAGTACGGATCGGACCGTCGCAGGTCGTAGGGCAGTCCGGTCGAACGCAGCACCGGACCGGTGACGCCCAGCGCCATACATCCGGTGAGATCGAGATAACCTACGTTCTCGGTTCTGGCTTTCCAGATCGGGTTGTCGTTGAGCATGAGTTCGAGGTCGCGCAGGCGTCCCGGCAGCACGCGAAGGAGCTCACGTACTCTGCCGACCGCGTCCTCGGGTAGGTCCTGCGACAGTCCGCCCGGCCGGATGTAGGCGTGGTTCATCCGGAGCCCGGTGATGGCCTCGAAAACGTCGAGTATCAGCTCGCGCTCACGGAACCCGAACAGCATCGCGGTGACCGCTCCCAATTCCATTCCGCCCGTGGCCAATGCAACGAGATGCGACGAGATGCGATTCAGCTCCATCAGCATCACCCGGATCACCGTGGCGCGCTCGGGAATGTCGTCGGTTATACCCAGTAGCTTCTCCACGCCGAGGCAGTATGCGGTTTCGTTGAAGAACGGCGACAGGTAGTCCATCCGGGTGACGAACGTGACGCCCTGGGTCCAGTTTCGGTACTCGAGATTCTTCTCGATTCCCGTGTGCAGATAGCCGATCCCGCAACGAGCCTCGGTAACGGTCTCGCCCTCTATTTCGAGAATCAACCGCAGCACGCCGTGGGTTGACGGGTGCTGCGGGCCCATGTTGACCACGATCCGCTCGGTACTCGATCCGCGGGCCAACTCGACGACGTCGTCCCAGTCCCGTCCGGAGACCGCGTAGATGGTTTCGTCCGTTGCACTCATCAGTTGTACGACCTGCGCTCGTTGGGAGGCGCGACGCGAGCGCCCTTGTACTCGATGGGAATTCCGCCCAGCGGATAGTCCTTGCGTTGTGGATGACCGACCCAGTCGTCGGGCATCTCGATCCGCGTCAATGCAGGATGACCGTCGAAGACGATGCCGAAGAAGTCGTAGACCTCGCGCTCGTGCCAGTCGTTGGTGGGATACACCCCGCACAGCGACGGACTGTGTGGATCGTCGTCGGGGACGGCAACTTCGAGTCGGAGCCGACGGCCGTGCGTGATGGAGACCAGATGGTACACAACGTGCAACTCCCGGCCGATCAGGTCCGGATAGTGCACACCCGATGCGCCGGTACACAATTCGAATCGCAATTCTTCGTCGTCCCGTAGCGCCTGGGCGACGGCAGGCACGTACTCCCGCACCAGATGCAGCGTCAATTCGCCGCGATGAATCACCACCCGTTCGACGGCGGCGTCGAACGTAGCGACGGGGTTCACAGCAAGAAGGACGGTGGCCAACCGATCGACGAGGGCATCGAAGTAGCCGCCGTAGGGCCGCGTCGCGGTGTCCTCCGCTGCCGCCGGCGGCACCAATCGGCCGTAGCCCGACGTGTCGCCACTACCGCGAACCCCGAACATCCCGCGTGGCCGCTGAGACATTTTTCCTGGCGGCTGAGACATCCCACCCGGCGGCTGCGCCGTCATCGGAGCAAACCCTTCAGATCGATCGTCGGGGTGGACGAGAGTGCAGCCGCCTCGGCGGCCGCTCGCACCTGTTCCCGGTTCACACCCAACGGCATCTGCTGAATCTTTTTGTGCAACTCCAGGATTGCGTTGAGCAGCATCTCGGGCCGAGGCGGGCACCCGGGCAGATAGATGTCGACGGGCACGATGTGGTCCACTCCCTGGACCACCGCGTAGTTGTTGAACATTCCGCCCGAGGATGCACAGACACCCATGGCGAGAACCCATTTCGGTTCTGCCATCTGGTCGTAGACCTGCCTCAACACCGGAGCCATCTTCTGGCTGACGCGGCCGGCCACGATCATCAGATCCGCCTGCCGGGGGGACGCGCGAAACGCTTCCATTCCGAATCGCGCGAGATCGAAACGGCCGGACGTGGTGGCCATCATTTCGATGGCACAACATGCGAGCCCGAAGGTGGCGGGCCACAGCGAGCCCTTACGTGCGTACCCGGCCAACCCCTCGACGGTGGTCAGCAGGAATCCGCTGGGTAGCTTCTCTTCGAGTCCCATCGATCACGCTCTTTCGCTTCCGCAGAATGAGAACAGTGCATCGTTCCGTCGTCGTATCCGAGATCGTGTGGTCAGTCCCAACCGAGCCCGCCTCGCCGCCACTCGTACACGTAGGCCACCGACACGTTCACGACGAACAACGCCATCGCGACGAGCCCGAACGCACCGAGAACGTCGAGGTGGACGGCCCAGGGATAGAGGAAGACGATCTCGATGTCGAAGATGATGAACAGCATCGCGGTGAGATAGAACTTCACCGGAAATCGTTGTCCCGTAGGCGCATGCATCGTGGGTTCGATTCCACATTCGTACGCGTCGAACTTCGCTCGGTTGTATCGGGCGGGTCCCACCATCGTGCCGACCATCACCGAGAAGACCGCGAACGCGACTGCGACGGCACCCAGGACGAGAATCGGAACGTAGGCGTTCATTCGGGCATCCGCTCCCTCGATCGACGACCGCGCCGCCGCGAAAGTAAATGCGACGGCCGTACCAATGTGACCTGAACCACACAGTATGGGTTCGGTGCAGATCTCGCGGGATTTCGAGCAGTCCAGTTTCGTAAACCGTTGACGCGCATGGGCCACCCACCCTCGGACCCAATCATTGATGTGATCCACATCACTCTTGCCTCACATGCGGTCCACACCGCGAGGGACGACCAATCACCGAACATTTCCGGCCACCCGACCCGGGCTGCCGCCACCACTGAGGAGAGACGATGAAGTCGATTTCCGTCTCGGCGCTCGCCGCCGAGGGACTGGGAACTGCCCTGCTCGTGATATTCGGCGTCGGCACCGCCGTCATCGCGGGCGACACCGTCGGAACCCCGGGCATCGCCCTGGCGTTCGGACTCACACTGCTTGCCCTCGTCTACGCGATCGGCCCGATCTCGGGCTGCCACATCAACCCGGCCGTGACGATCGGAGCCCTGATAGCTCGCGCCATCACCCCGATCAAGGCTGCGTTCTACATCGCCGCCCAGGCCGCAGGTGCAGTGATCGGCGCGCTGGTCGTACTGTTGGTCGCATCGGGCCGTCCCGGGTACGACATGTCGTCGGACGGTCTGGGCACCAACGGATTCGGCAGCTCCTCGCCCGGAGCGTACGGCTTGGCGTCGGTCGCGGTGTTCGAGACGATCGCGACCGGCCTGCTCGTACTCGTTGTACTCGCCACCACGGCCCCCACCGTTCACCCCGTCGTGGCGGCCGGCATCCCGATCGGCCTCACCCTGACCGTGGTTCACCTGCTGGGCATCGGAATCGACTCGACCTCGGTCAACCCTGCTCGGTCCCTCGGCCCCGCCCTCGTCGCCGGCGGCCCTGCCCTGTCACAACTGTGGGTGTTCGTGGTGTTCCCCGTGCTCGGAGCTGTTGTCGCCGGCTCGATCCACCGGTTCGTGCTGACGGTGCCCGCATCGGAGAAAACGGTCTGATCTACCGCGATCGAGAGACCCTGGCACCGACGCGACCCGAGTGCTGCCTCAGCAGATCGACCACCGCGCGCCCGAGTCGAATCGGATCCACTGGATGGGGAACTGCGGCCTCGGCGCGCGACCAGTCGGCCAACCACCGGTCGTCGGGGCGTCCGATGAGCACCAGCACCGGCGGGCAGTCGTCGATCTCGTCCTTGAGTTGCTTGGCCAAACCCAGTCCGCCGACGGGCGAGGACTCACCGTCGAGGATCGCCACATCGATTCCACCCGCGTCCAGGTGCTCGATGACCACGGCCGCGGTGGCAACCTCGACGAAGTCGACGACGCCGAGCGCCGGATCGGGCCGGGTGCCCACCGCAGACATCACCTGAGCGCGCGTGGCCGCGTTACTGCTGTACACGAGCACATGCACCTGACCTGCCGAACTTGCTCTCGCTGTGGCGTCGGACACACCGCGATGGTAGCGCGGCCCCCGGTGGACCGGGCCCGAACGCACGTCGCAGAGGTACTTTCGCGTCGTCGACGTCGGGTGGCGGCAGCTCAGGAGATGGTGACGATCACGGCGGCCGGTTCCTCGGTGCTGTGCACCGCGAAGTCCGGACGGTCTGACGCCACGGCGACGAAGGACTGTGAGATTCCATCGGCATCGGCCAGGAAGTCGACCGCCACCACGGCGGAGTCCGGCTCGTTGCGAATCCGATCCGGCCCGGCATACGGAACGACGGTGACATCCGGCTCGGTCGAGGTACCGGCGATGTCGACCTGGAGTACGGCTCGCCCGGGAAGCGCGACCGGCTCACTGGTTCCGTATCGGACGGCCTCGTCGACGTAGCGCACCGTATAGGACACCGGCCCGTTGCCGCGCAGTCGATACTCGACGGAGGAGGCTCGCAACACCACGTCCGTCACCGCCACGGGTGAGCCCGACGGGTGACGAATTCCCTCCAGCGACAGTCCCGGCACGACCGGCGGCACCGTTTCGGTGGGGGCGGTCGGCGCGGTGAACGGGTCACCGACCACGAGCGAGCCGGTGGCGGTCTCGAAGTTCGGTGACGACGACGCATCGGGCGTCGGGCGAGGTGCCTCACCGGCGGAGCAACCGACGAGCAGCACAGCAGCGAGCAGTGGCGCTAAGACCGACCCGGCCGCCACAGGCCTGCGATACCCCTCGCTCATCGACTCACCGTACAGATGAAACCGATCGGTTCAATAGTGTCGATCGGCCGCAGTTCGGTCACGGTCCCACCTGCCGCAAATCCTGCTAGCGTCGTCGAGCATGGAGCCCACGAGCTATTCGTCCGGTGAACGCGTGTTCGGACCTCCCAACGGGACGTTCGACGCGGACTGGGCGGCCACTGCGCTGCGGTCCAACCGACCGGAATTGGACCACCCGACCTCGGTGCGACTGGTCGAGCGGGCCTGGGAGTTGCTTCGATCGTCGAATCTTCGCGGCGAGCCACTCGCGACGGCTCTGGATCTCGAGCCCGGCCTCGCCTCGGCGGTCGCGGCCGTGGCAACGGAGACGGCGGAGCTCTACCTCGACCGACGGTAGGTCTATCGGTCGACCACCTCCGTCGCCAACCTCGCATTGCGGCGCCCGTAGGCGAAGTAGATCAACAGACCGAGGGCCAACCAGACCAGAAACCGTATCCACGTCTCCACCACCAGGTTGGCCATCAGGTAGACGCACGAGAGCCCGGACAGAATCGGCACGACGGGAGACAGCGGAACCCGAAAGGGCCGCTCGAGATCCGGCTTGGTCCGACGCAGGATCGGCACTGCCGCCGAGACCAGCAGAAACGCGAACAGGGCTCCGATGCTGACCATCTCGGCCAGTTCCTTCAGCGGTACCAGGGCCCCCAGCAGCGCCACGAACACCACGACGCCGACGGTCAACCGGGTCGGAGTCCCGAAACGGGGAGACACCTTCGCAACCGACTTGGGCAGCAAACCGTCCCTGCCCATCGCGAAGCCGATTCGGCTGATGGTCACCAACTCGACCAGAATGACCGACGTCAGACCCGCGACGGCCGCTATCGAGACCAGAACACCCGCCCAGCCTGCACCCACAGAATCGAACGCCTTGGCAATGGGTGCGCTGTCGTCGAGCTCGGTGTATTTCACCATGCCGGTGACGACGAACGCGACCATCATGTACAGCAACGTGCATGCCACGAGCGTGCCGATCAGTGCACGAGGCAGATCATGGGCGGGCCGCTCGGCCTCCTCACTGAGATTGGCAACGGCCTCGAATCCTGTGTAGGCAAAGAACACGACCGCTGCAGCGGTGACGACGCCGGCAAATCCGAACGCCGAGGGTGCGATTCCGGCCACGGCCTGCATCAGGGGCTGATCGAGCGTCGAGCCACCGGCCTCGGCGGGCACGGACTCGGGCACGAAGGGAACCAGGTTCGACTTCTGGACGAAGAACAGGCCGGCGATCACGATGAACACCGAGATGGCGACCTTGATCAGGACCAGCACGTTGGTCACTCGCGCCGACTCCTTGACTCCCACAGCGGCAATGACGCCCAGCACCGCGACGATGGCAACAGCCCCCACGTTCACCGGCGCTTCCTCCGTGAACAAGCTGGGTGGCAGAGAAAAGAGATCCGCGAGGTAGCCGGACCAGCTTCGAGCGACAACGGCAGCCCCCAAAGCGAATTCGAGGATCAAATCCCATCCGATGATCCACGCGAACAGCTCCCCCAGGGTGGCGTACGCGTACGTGTACGCACTGCCCGCCGTCGGCACGGCCGATGCAAGTTCCGCATAACACAGTGCGGCAAGCAAACTCACGACACCGGCGATGACGAAGGAGATCACGACCGCCGGGCCGGCATTTTCTTTGGCCTGTACACCGGTGAGCGTGAATATGCCGGTTCCGATGACGATGCCGACCCCGAAACCGACCAAGTCGCGTAACCCGAGCTGCTTGCGCAGACTGCCGGACCCCTCGTCGTCGACGTCGCTCTCGATCTCGTCGACGGACTTCGTGCGAAACATTCCCATTTCCCGACGCTAAGCCATCCACTGTTTCCGCGCCGGAGGAAAGGTGGTGTTTGTTTTCGCAATTGTCGGTTATCCGGACAAATCGGAAATGCTTGCGTCACAACGGTCCTCGGGACCGAGCGACACTAGGACCGTCCCAAGAATTGTTCGGCAAAAAATCCGGCCAGCAGTACCGCGGTCCCGCCGATCTCGCCGACGATCAGAGCGAGCATGAACAGGTGCGTCCCCGGAACGGGATGGACGAACTGATTCTCGGTGTCTCGCCGGATCCCGTGCACGGTGTAGCCGGCGATCGCGGCGACGAAGAACACCAGCACCACCACCGCTGCGGTCAGGTCGACCACCGTCGGCCAGGCGCTGTAGTGCGCGAGAGCCGCAAGAACGAGCGCAGCGAAGGAGTACATCAACGCTGCCCGATGCGCGATGTCGACGTATCGGTGCGCGGTTCCGTCGCTCGACCTTTTCATCTGGTGGTACTTGAGTACTCCGAGCGCCAACGCCCACATCAGCAACACACCCGACGCGAACACGATCACTTTCGTGTCGATCTCCAACTGCATCCGCGCCTCCCCTGGTTCCGCTGTCCGGGCCGAACGTAGCACCGGACGCAATAGCGGTTACGGTTCCGCAATGCCGGCCGACTCCGCCCACACTCAGAACGACTGCGCATTGCGCTTCGAGTGGGGCCTGTCCGCGATCGACGCCGTGGTCGCCGGTGCCGACATCGCCGTCGTCGTGGACGTCCTGTCGTTCACGACCACTCTGACGGTGGCGATGGACGCCGGAATCGACGTCGTACCCAGCCGATGGCGCGACGACCGTGCCACCCACCTGGCCGAGCAACACGACGCCGTTCTCGCAGTCGGCCGTTCGGTTGCCACGCCGGGAGACGTCAGCTTGTGTCCTGCCACCGTGCGCGCCGCCGCACCGCCACCGAGTCGACTCGTGTTGCCGTCGCCGAACGGTTCCACGATCGCCCACGCACTCGCCGCCCGGGTCGACGCGTGCGTGGGCGCATCGCTCCGCAACGCCGCCGCGATCGCGCAGTGGGTCGTCGACGAGCACCCCCACAGCGTGATTGCCGTCATAGCCGCCGGCGAGAGATGGCCCGATTCGTCGTTGCGGCCCGCAGTGGAGGACCTGTGGGGTGCCGGAGCCGTGCTGGCACCGCTCGTGGAGTCCGGCCTGTTCGATCCATCCCCCGAGGCGGTGGTCGCTGCGACCGCGTGGCACGCTGCCGCGGCGGATATAGCTACCGAGCTGCGGCGATGCGGCTCGGGGCGGGAGCTCATAGCGATGGGCCACCCCGAGGACGTCGACATCGCCGCCGAAGTCGGTTCGAGTTCCTGCGTGCCGATACTGCGCGGCGATACCTTCGTCGAGCACCGAGGCCGATAGCCCCATCGGGCCTCCGAAACCCGCACCGACGCGGCCGATCGTGTCCGAAATTTTGATCGGAACACGGAATCACGGATCATACGGTGGTGAGTACGGAACGAGTCGCCCCGAAGACCACCGTCGTTGTACCGACGTACAACGAACGCGAGAACCTCCCCAAGCTGGTCGAACTGCTGGCCGGGCTGAAGGTCGAGGGGCTCGGTGTTCTCGTGGTCGACGACAATTCCCCCGACGGAACCGGTGACATCGCCGACAAACTCGCCATCGACGGTCCCCTCGAGGTCTCCGTTCTGCACCGCACCGAGAAGAACGGTCTGGGCCGCGCATACGTGGCCGGCATGACACGGGCCCTCGACGAGGGAGCCGACATCGTGATCCAGATGGACGCCGATCTGTCGCACCCCACCGAGGTGATTCCGGCGATGATCGACAAGCTGCAGAGCACCGACGCCGCGGTCGTGCTGGGTTCGCGCTACGTCCCCGGCGGTTCGGTCGCGGCGGACTGGCCGTGGCACCGCAAGGCGCTGTCGGCGTGGGCCAACTTCTACGTGAACACGATTCTTCGTCTCGGAGTCAAGGACGCCACCGCCGGCTTCAAGGCATGGCATGCCCGCACGCTCCGTACGATCGACGTCGCGTCGGTGGAGAGCAACGGGTACGCGTTCCAGGTCGAGATGAACTACCGCACCGTCAAACACGGGCTCACTCTCGCCGAGGTACCGATCACGTTCGAGGAGCGCAGCGAAGGCGAGTCGAAGATGAGCCTGTCGGTCCAGCTCGAATCAGCCTTGGTGCCCTGGAAGTTGTTGCGGAACAAGAAGAAGCTCTGAGCACACCTCATCTCGACATCGGCCCACGGTGCTCATGACGCCGCCTTGACATCGGCGGCGTACAGATCGACGTACTCCTGACCCGACAGGTCCGCCAACGATGCCATGACCTGATCCGTGACAGCACGGATGATGACCCGATTGGATTGTCCCCCGGCATATCTGGAGAAGTCCATCGGTTCGCCGACGACCAGTCGCACCTTTGCCGGTCTCCACATCCGCGAACCCACCGGATTGAACCCGAGCGTTCCGTGGACGACCACCGGCACGACGGGAGCACCGGTCTCGATCGCGACCCGCGCCATACCGGTTTTACCCTTGTACAGTCTGCCGTCGGGTGACCGAGTGCCTTCCGGATAGACAGCCCAGATGTCCCCCTGTCGCAGAACACTTTTCGCGGCTTCGAGCGCCGGCTCCGAGGCGGCGGAGCCGCGTCGATCGACCGGGACTTGGCCCGTCGCGGAATAGAACCACCGGAGCGCGGCCCCCTTGACACCTCTACCGGTGAAGTACTCGCTTTTCGCGATGAACGTGACCCGACGTCGAACCAGAAGAACGAGAAAGAAAGAATCGACGACGGTCAGGTGATTTCCGGCGATGATGACCGGACCGGAGGTCGGAAGATTGTCCAGGCCGACCACCGACGGACGGCCGAGAACTCGGAGAATCGGTCCGATGAGCACGTATTTGAACAACAGGTACCACATGGTTCGACCCCTTCGGCTGGACAACGTCGACGCCGAGAGTAGACAATGTCTACGTGGCGGACAACCTCAGGACCCGATTGGTGGACGCAGGCGTGCGATTGCTCGACCGTGACGGGCAGGACGGGCTGACGATCAGAGCGGTGACCCGAGAGGCGGGAGTGTCGCACGGTGCCCCGCGGCGATACTTCCCGACGCTGAACGCTCTGGCCGCAGCCGTGGCCAGGGTCGGGCTCGTCGATCTCGGTGAACGAGCGACATCGGCGGCTCGGCAGTCGAATTCACCCCTGACTGCTCTCGACGCAATTGCCGAGGCCTACGTGCAGTTCGCGGTGGAGCGACCGGCGATGTTCGCGCTGATGTTTCGGCACGACCTGCTGGAGGGTTCCGGCGAGAAGCTCTCCGACACCTCACGCCCGCTGTTCGATACGTTGATCGAGACGGTCGGTGCGGTTGTTCCGGAGAATCCACAGTTCGTAGCCCTGCGACTGTGGACCTCCGCGCACGGGATCGCGGCGCTGCACTCCACGCGGGCGCTCGACCCCATAGGCGGCACGCCGATGGTGACATCCCTGATCCGCCGCGCAGTGCGCGACGCGATCAGGAACGTCAGCGAATCAGAGACTTGACCGACGCGGGCAATTGCCGGACCGACTTGTACGGCCCCACCACGGCGGCACCGAAGGGCCGATCGAGCAACACCGCCGCGACCTCACGCACCTCGTCGTTGCCGACACTGTCGATACGCGCCAGGGTGTCGGTGATGTCTCGGTGATTGCCGTAGTTCAGTTCGCTGCGACCGATACGGTTCATCCGAGAACCCGAATCTTCCAGTCCCAGCACCAATCCACCGCGCAACGACCCCTTGGCGCGAGCGCACTCGGCATCGGTGATGCCCTCGGCCGCAACCTTGGCGAGCACCTCGCGAATCACCGTGGTGACCTCGCCCAGGTTCTCCGGCTGGCATCCCGCGTACACCGAGAACGCCCCGCTGTCGGCAAACGTATCCACCGAGGAGTACACCGAGTAAGCCAGTCCGCGCTCTTCCCTGATCTCCTGGAACAGGCGAGAACTGAGCCCACCGCCGACAGCAGAATTCAGTACCGACAATGCCCAGCGGTGTCCTTCGTGACGTCCGAACGCCCGTACGCCCAGGCACAGATGCGCCTGTTCGCTGTCCCGGGTGGTCAGGCTCAGCGTCGGATTCTGGCGCAATCGCGCTGTGCCGCTACGCTTTTCGGCCGGCCTCAGGCCCTTTTCCAGATGACCCGCGAAGGCGCGACGTACCAAGGACACAATCTGCTTGTGATCGACGTTGCCTGCGACGGCGACGACCATCCGTTGCGGCGTATAGCGGCGAACATGGAACGAATGCAGTTGGGAACGGGTCATCGATTCGATGGATTCGACAGATCCGATGATCGGACGCCCGATCGGGTGATCACCGAACATCGCTTCCAGGAAAGCATCTCCCAGGAGATCCTCGGGATCGTCGTCGCGCATGGAGATCTCTTCGAGGACCACCTGACGCTCGACGTCCACATCTGCCGATCTACACCGACCACGAAGCACCACATCGCTGACGAGATCGATCGCGAGCGCGACGTCCTCGTCGAGCACGTGCGCGTAGAAGCACGTGCTCTCCTTGGAAGTGAATGCGTTCAGCTCTCCCCCGACACCGTCCATCACCTGGGCGATCTCGAGCGCACTACGCGTCGGCGTCGACTTGAACAGCAGATGTTCGAGGAAGTGCGCGGCACCGGCGACGCTGGGTTGCTCGTCGCGCGAGCCGACGCCGACCCACACACCGACCGATGCCGAGCGAACGCCGGGAACGAACTCGGTGACGACCCGAAGGCCGCCGGGCAGAGTCGTGCGTCGAACGCCCGTGTCGGTGCCGCTGGTCTCTGGAACGGCCGAACGGTACGTCCCGAGGGGACGTACCGTTCGGCTCGCTTGCTTCTTACTCAGCGCTGACCTCGGCGGGTGCCTCGGGAGCGTCGGCGGGAGCAGCTGCATTGTCGTCTTCGACGGGAACGAGGCTGATCTTGCCGCGGTTGTCGATATCGGCGATCTCGACGCGCAACTTCGACCCGACGCTCACGACGTCCTCGACCTTGTTGATGCGCTTGCCGTTACCGAGCTTCGAGATGTGCACCAGTCCGTCGCGGCCCGGGAGCAGCGAGACGAATGCACCGAAAGCCGTTGTCTTGACGACGGTTCCGAGGAATCGCTCGCCGACCTTCGGCAGCTGCGGGTTGGCGATGGCGTTGATCATGTCGATCGCGGCCTGTGCGGACGGGCCGTCCGCTGCACCGACGTAGACAGTGCCGTCATCTTCGATCGAGATGTTGGCACCGGTCTGCTCGGTGATGGAGTTGATCATCTTGCCCTTGGGCCCGATGACCTCGCCGATCTTGTCGACCGGCACCTTGATCGCGGTGACGCGAGGTGCGTACGGGCTCATCTCGTCCGGGGTGTCGATGGCCTCGGCCATGACCTCGAGGATCGTCGTGCGAGCATCCTTCGCCTGTGACAGCGCGCCGGCGAGCACCTTGGAGGGAATGCCGTCGAGCTTGGTGTCGAGCTGCAGGGCGGTGACGAAGTCCTTGGTTCCGGCGACCTTGAAGTCCATGTCGCCGAACGCGTCCTCGGCACCGAGGATGTCCGTGAGGGCGACGTAGCGAGTCTCGCCGTCGACCTCGTCGGACACGAGGCCCATCGCGATACCGGCAACCGGGGCACGCAGCGGCACACCGGCATTGAGCAGCGACAGAGTCGATGCGCAGACCGAGCCCATCGAGGTCGAGCCGTTGGAGCTCAATGCCTCGGAGACCTGGCGGATGGCGTACGGGAACTCTGCCTGGCTGGGCAGAACCGGCAGCAGAGCGCGCTCGGCGAGTGCGCCGTGACCGATCTCGCGACGCTTCGGCGAACCGACGCGGCCGGTCTCACCGGTGGAGTACGGCGGGAAGTTGTAATGGTGCATGTAGCGCTTGGACGTCTCGGGCCCGAGCGAGTCGACCTGCTGCGCCATCTTGACCATGTCGAGGGTGGTGACGCCCAGGATCTGGGTCTCGCCGCGCTCGAACAGAGCCGATCCGTGGGTACGCGGGATGATCGCGACCTCGGCGGACAACGACCGGATGTCGGTGATGCCGCGGCCGTCGATGCGGAAGTGATCGGTGAGGATGCGCTGGCGAACCGACTTCTTGGTCAGTGCGCGGAACGCGGCACCGATCTCCTTCTCGCGGCCGGCGAAGCTGTCTCCGACCGAGGTGAGGACCTGAGCCTTGACCTCGTCGAGCTTGTTCTCGCGCTCGGCCTTGCCGGCAATGGTCAGTGCCTCGTTGAGCGGGATCTTCGCGGCGTTCTCGACGGCTTCGAAGACGTCGCTCTGGTACGCCGGGAAGACCGGGTAGTCGCCGGTCGGCTTGGCGGCCTTGGACGCGAGCTCCTGCTGTGCGGTGCACAGGGCTGCGATGAAGGGCTTCGAGGCCTCGAGGCCCTCGGCGACAACTGCCTCGTTGGGTGCGGTAGCGCCGCCCTCGATGAGCTCGATGACGTTCTCGGTGGCCTCGGCCTCGACCATCATGATCGCGACGTCGGCGTCGGCACCGGAGCCGGAGACGATGCGGCCGGCGACGACCATGTTGAACACGGCCTTCTCGAGCTGCTCGTTGGTCGGGAACGCAACCCACTGCTTGTCGATCAGCGCGACGCGAACGCCGCCGATCGGACCGGAGAACGGCAGGCCGGCGATCTGGGTCGATGCCGACGCGGCGTTGATCGCGACGACGTCGTACAGATCGGCCGGGTTGAGGCTCATGACCGTGATGACGACCTGGATCTCGTTGCGCAGTCCGTCGACGAACGTCGGACGCAGCGGCCGGTCGATCAGGCGGCAGGTGAGGATGGCGTCGGTGGACGGACGGCCCTCGCGGCGGAAGAACGATCCGGGGATACGGCCCGCGGCGTACATGCGCTCTTCGACGTCGACCGTCAGCGGGAAGAAATCGAATCCCTCACGGGGGTGCTTGCCTGCCGTCGTTGCCGACAGCAGCATGGTGTCCTCGTCGAGGTACGCGGCGACTGCGCCTGCGGCCTGCTGTGCGAGGCGACCCGTCTCGAAGCGGATGCTCCGCTTACCGAAAGAGCCGTTGTCGATGATCGCTGTTGCTTCGTAGACGCCTTCTTCGGCGTCCAATGTTGTGGTGTCCGACATGTGTTCTGTTCTCGTCCTCTCGTCTTTGCCGTGCCCGCGTGGACACACCACCAGCCCTCCTGGCTGTGGCGGCATACCTGTGCCGTCCATCTCCGAGAGTTCGTCTCGGGACGCGGCTGCGCGGAGGCGGCCATCGATCGAAGCCCTCCGGATCTCGTATCCGAAAAGCCACTACCGAAGACCGACACCACGGCGTGACAGGCATACACGGCGGTGTGCGGATACCGTGTATCCGCTGGTCGTGCTGACTATCCTGATGTTGCGGTACAAACACAGAAAGCCAACGAGGAACAGTCTAAGCACTGCCTCGTTGGCTACTGCACTATTGCTGCGAGTCGGGTGTACACCGGCGCGTCGAACCATGCATCGGCAACATCCTCGCGTCGATCGAAATTATCGACGCAGACCCAGACGCTCGATGAGCGAACGGTAGCGAGTGACGTCTACCTTCGCGATGTACTTGAGCAGACGACGACGACGTCCGACCAGCAGCAACAGGCCGCGGCGGGAGTGGTGATCGTGCTTGTGCATCTTGAGGTGCTCGGTCAAGTCGACGATGCGCTTGGTGAGCATTGCAACCTGCGCCTCGGGCGAACCCGTGTCGGTGGGGTGCAAGCCGTACTCGCCGAGAACGGCCTTCTTCTGTTCGGTGGTCAATGCCACTGGTACTACTCCTGATCAATGACGTCCGCGTGAAAGGAAGCAACGGGCCCCGCCGTGGACGATGCATGATCATCCGGGCGGTATCGAAGCCGGTGCAGCCGCCGCGGACCGCAGCGAACACCGAGGAGTCAGCCTATCAGGCTGCGCTGGCGGCCAGGATCGAGCGGGCCCGGTCGGCGTCCCGGCCCATCTCCTCCACGAGAGCTTCCATGGAATCGAACTTCTCCATTCCGCGCAGTCGCTCGACGAAGTCGACGGCCACGTGCTGCCCGTAGAGGTCTCCCTCGCCGTCGAGCACGAACGCCTCGACGGTCCTGGTGCGTCCCGAGAACGTGGGATTCGTGCCCACCGACACCGCCGCCGGGTGCCGCTCCCCCGGAGTGACCGTCCCCATGATCGGACCCGGACCGAGCACGGTGAACCAGGCGGCGTAGACCCCGTCCGCCGGTATGGCCGAGTACATCGGCGGAGCGACATTGGCTGTGGGATAGCCCATTTGACGGCCGCGTCCGTCGCCGTGCACGACGACACCCTCGACGCGATGCGGGCGGCCGAGCGCTGCAGCTGCTGCCGCGACGTCCCCGGCGTCCACGCACGACCTGATGTAGGTGGACGAGAACGTGACGGCATGCTCGGCCAACAGGTTGACTCCGTCGACTGCGAAGCCGGACCGTTCGCCGATCTTGCGCAGCATGGGGACCGTCCCGAGCGCCTTCTTCCCGTAGGTGAAGTTCTCGCCGACGACCACTTCTGCAACGTGCAGGCGTTCGATGAGGATCTCGTGCACGTATCGCTCGGGGGTGAGTTTCATCAGTTCGGGCGTGAACGGCATGACGCAGAACACGTCGATGCCCAGTTCCTCGGCCAGTTCGGCACGCCGGGTCAACGTCGTCAACTGCGCGGGGTGACTACCCGGACGGACCACTTCCATCGGGTGGGGGTCGAACGTCATGAGCACACTGGGTACGCCGCGTTCCCGAGCTGCGGCCACTGCTCTACCGATCAACTGCGCATGTCCGCGGTGAACGCCGTCGAACACACCGATCGTGAGCACACATCGGCCCCAGTCGGCAGGTACATCGTCGAGACCTCGCCATCTCTGCACACCGCGAAGCCTACGGCCCGGCGGCCGCTCGGTCATCCTCGGACAGGCGTGTCGCGTGCGGCAGGTATGGACAAAAGGGTGTCCCCACGGTAAATATTTCGGGGTGCCTAACTTATTTCTTCGATCTCGCGGATCTCGCGTGGGTCGAATCGTTGCGAGCTGGGCCGTGGCGGGACTGCTGGTAGCGACGTCGAGCGGATGCGCTCGCGCGGTCGGCGACGACGAGCCGACGTCGATGGACGACGGCAGACCGTTGGTGCTGACGACGTTCACGGTGCTGGCCGACATGGCCGCGAACGTTGCAGGCGACCATCTCCGTGTGGAGTCGATCACCAAGGCCGGAGCCGAGATTCACGGGTACGAGCCCACACCCGGCGACCTACGCACTGCCGAAAGCGCCGATCTGATCCTGGACAACGGTCTGGGACTCGAGGCGTGGTTCGAAAAGTTCGTCGAGCGGGTGCCCGCACCGCACGCGGTCGTCAGCGCACACGTGGAACCCGTCTACATCCGCGACGACGCGTATGCGGGCAAGGCCAATCCACATGCCTGGATGTCGCCGGTCGTGGCGGAGACCTACATCACCAACATCGCCGACGCGTTCGTGGCGCTCGACGCTGTCCATGCCGAGGAATACCGCGCCAACGCCGCCGCGTACATCACCGAGCTGCGGTCGGTCGGCGACGAACTGGAATCCGATCTGGCCCAACTTCCGGCGCAGCAACGTGCTCTGGTGACGTGTGAGGGCGCGTTCGGCTATCTGGCCCGCGACTTCGACCTGCAAGAGGCGTATCTGTGGCCGGTCAATGCCGAACAGGAAGGGACACCCAAACAAGTGGTCCGCACCATCGATTTCGTACGTGACAACGACGTGCCTGCCGTCTTCTGCGAGTCGACCGTCTCGGACAAGGCTCAGCTCCAGGTCGCCGACGACACGGGTGCCCGCTTCGGCGGAAAGCTGTACGTCGACTCCCTCAGCGCCGCCGACGGACCCGTGCCCACCTACCTCGATCTGCTGCGTTACGACGCGCGGCTGATCGCCGACGCGTTGGTGGGCACGCGATGACCCGGCACATCTCGGGTGCGAACCGGGACGGTGCCGCGCTGACCGTCGACGCCGTCGACGTTCGGTACCGAGACGTCGTGGCGCTGGTCGGCGCGAGCCTGACCCTCGCACCCGGACGCGTCTGCGGCCTGGTCGGAATGAACGGATCGGGTAAGTCGACGCTGTTCAAGGCCATCATGGGCGTCGTCAAGACCGATGCCGGTTCGATCACGGTCTTCGGTGGCGACCCCGCCCGGGCCCGCAAAGCCGGGACGGTCAGCTACGTGCCCCAAGCCGAATCGGTCGACTGGACCTTCCCCATCAGCGTCCGGGACGTGGTGATGATGGGTCGTTACGGCAAACAGAACTTTCTCCGAACACCTCGAGCGGCAGACAGAGCTGCGGTGGACGCGGCCCTGAGACGAGTCGATCTCACCGAGCTCGCCGATCGACAGATCGGGCAACTCTCCGGCGGACAACGCAAACGGGCATTCGTGGCCCGCGCCATCGCTCAGGAAGCGTCGCTGCTGCTGCTCGACGAGCCGTTCGCAGGAGTGGACAAGAAGACCGAGGCGACGATCACGCGACTCCTCCGAGAACTGGCCGCTCAGGGTGCGTCCGTCCTCGTGTCCACCCACGATCTGCACGCCCTTCCGGAACTGTGCGACGAGGCGATCCTGCTGCAGCAGCGGGTCCTGATGCACGGCAGTCCAGCCGAGGTGTTGCGCCCGGAGAACCTGGCACTGGCCTTCGGCATGGACCCGTCGAGGATCGACGAACTGGGCGCGAGCTCTCCAACTTCGGAAGTGAGCTGAACCGTGTACCTGATCGACTTCGTCGTCAATCCTCTCGAATACACCTTCATGCAGCGTGCGCTGTTGGTGACCGTCACCGCCTCGATCGTCTGCGCAGTGTTGAGCTGCTGGCTCGTACTCATCGGCTGGTCACTGATGGGGGACGCCGTATCGCACGCGGTACTCCCCGGCGTCGCCCTGTCCTATCTGCTGGGTGCGCCGTTCGCCATCGGCGCGCTGCTGTTCGCACTCATCGCGGTCGGTGCCATCGGGGTGGTTCGCAACACCACCATCGTCAAGGAGGACGCCGCGATCGGCGTCGTGTTCACCACGTTGTTCGCCCTCGGCGTCGTCCTGATCTCCAAGTTTCCGAGCCAGATCGACCTCAACCACATCTTGTTCGGAAACCTGCTCGGGGTGTCGCAGTCGGACATGATCCAGGTGTTCGTGCTCGGCGGGCTGGCGTTGGCCGTGATGGTGATCAAGCGTCGCGATTTCACTCTGTTCGCCTTCGACCGCACGCAGGCTCGCGCGGTCGGTATCAATCCGAGCGTGATCTCGGCCGCGATGTTGACGCTGCTCGCGCTGACGACCGTCGTGGCGCTACAGGCCGTCGGCGTCATCCTGGTCGTCGCCATGCTGATCACACCCGGCGCAACCGCATACCTACTCACCCACAGCTTCGGCCGCATGCTGATGATTGCCCCCGCCATCTCGGTGGGCTGCGCCCTGGTCGGTATCTACGCCAGTTTCTATCTCGACGTCTCCTCGGGTGGCAGCGTGGTGCTGGCCCAAGGCCTGGTGTTCGTGCTGGCCTACCTGTTCAGCCCGGCGCAGGGCATCGTCACGCGCGCTCTGCGCCGCCGAGGACAGGTGACGGTGGCTCCGGCCGGGTGAGATGTCTTTTTCCATTGGATTGCCTAAGCTCGGCGACGTGGCGCAACGAAAAGACGATCCAGCTCCGGCCGACGAGGGCGTACAGCTGTCCGCAGTTGCGCAGGACTACCTCAAGGTCATCTGGACGGCCAGCGAATGGAGTGAAGACTCCGTCAGCACCAAGATGCTCTCCGAACGAATCGGCGTATCCGCATCCACGGTGTCCGAGGCGATTCGCAAACTCGCCGATCAGGGCATGGTGGACCACGCCCGGTACGGTGCCATCTCACTCACCGAGAAGGGCCGACTGGCGGCCATCGGCATGGTCCGTCGACATCGCCTCATCGAGACCTACCTCGTTCGCGAACTCGGGTACGGCTGGGACGAGGTCCACGACGAGGCAGAAATCCTCGAACATGCGGTATCCGATCTGATGATGGATCGGATAGACGCCAAACTCGGCCACCCCGAACGAGATCCACACGGGGACCCGATTCCGTCGGCCAACGGATCCATCGACACGCCGTCCGCAACCAGACTGAGCGAGTACCTCGACGGTCAGTCGGGACGAGTGGCTCGTATCTCCGATTCGGACCCCGCAATGCTCCGGTACTTCGATTCGGTCGGCATCGAGCTCGATCTACCGATCACCGTGGTCGAACGACGCGACTACGCCGGCACGGTGGCGATCGAACTCGCCCGACGCGGCAGCACGGAGTCCATCGATCTCGGTCACCGCGCCGCCGAAGCGATCTGGATGGTTCCGGCCACCTGAGCGGTGCAGTCCCCTCGGTCGCAGGGCCGACTCGAACGGGAAATCAGTACCCGCGCAGTGTTGCCGGCCGCACCACCATCACCGAGCTCGCCCGCTTGCCCTTTTCCTGCAGCAACGCGATGGTGTGCCCGGTGGGATCGACAGCCGCGTAGACCCCCTCGATTCCGACGGGATCGAGCCAGCGTCCCTGGCTGAGCGACTCCGCTTCGGCGGCATCGATCTGTCGGTGCGGAAATGCGGTGCGCGCGGCCTCGTCTATATCGAGGCCCACAGCGGGATTCTCGGCCAATTCCTCGAGCGTCACGGCGTGGTCGAGCGTGAACGGCCCGACCCTGGTTCTGCGCAGAACCGTCAGGTGGCCGCCGACGCCCAGTGCTGCGCCGAGATCCCGTGCGAGCGCGCGCACGTACGTCCCCGACGTGCAGTCCACCTCGACATCGAGGTCGACGAACCGGCCATCGGAATCGACGACATCGCGGCGAGCCGTCACGTCGAAGCGAGTGACAGTGACCTTGCGAGCGGCGAGGGTGAACTCCTCACCGGCGCGCGAGAGCTTGTGTGCCCGCTGACCGTCGACCTTGATGGCACTGACACTGGCCGGAACCTGCTCGATGTCACCGGTGAGTGCGGCAACCCCGGCCGCGATGTCCGAATCCGAGACATTCGTGGCCGGGACGTCGGCGAGCACCTCACCCTCGGCGTCATCGGTCGTCGTACTGCGCCCCAGTCGCACAGTGGCGGTGTACGACTTGGTCGTCAGCGTCAGCAATCCGAGCATCTTGGTCGCCCGCTCGACGCCCAGAACCAGCACCCCGGTCGCCATGGGGTCCAACGTCCCCGCATGACCGACCTTTCTGGTCTGCAACAACTTTCGGCACGACGCGACGACATCGTGACTGGTGACGCCCGGCCCCTTGTCGACCACCAACACACCGGCACCGACGAGACCGGACGAGATCTTTCCGCGAGCACTCACGAGAGTGCATTGTGCCAGGCGCGACGAGCCGGTCGTCACATCACCGAGATCGCCGTCATCACCAAACCGTCGGACACCATCCATCGACCGTCGAAAGCCGTCAGCGGAGGTCCGGACACGGTGTCGCCCGGGACCAGCAGTTCGGATCGAAACGTTCCCGAGATGTCGTCACCGGTGCCGGTGCGCTCGAACGTGATGTGCGCGTCCTCGAACCCCAGCCAGCGACCGGTCAGCGGCTCCCAGGCCTTGTACGTCGCCTCCTTGGCGCAGAACAACACTCGATCCCAGTGGACGTCTTCTCGGCCCGCGGTCGAGAGCCACTCGCGCTCGGCTTCGAGGCTGACCGCGTCGAGCACACCGTCGGGAAGAGGTCCGTGTGGCTCGGCATCGATTCCCACCGAGCGAACCTGCATGGCGTAGCCCAGAACGGCACCGCGGTAGCCGTCGCAATGCGTCAACGACCCCACCACTCCCTTCGGCCACTGCGGTGCGCCGGAGGTGCCGCGCATGATCGGCGCGGGCTCCACACCGAGCTTCTGCATCGCCACACGCGCGCAGTGTCGAGCCGAGGTGAACTCACGCTTGCGCTTGTCCACCGCCTTGGCGACCAACGGCGCTTCGAGTGGGTGCGGCATCAAACCCGGTGGATCGGTGAACAATTCGGCCGAGACGACCCCGTTGGGGAGAATCGATTCGATCACTGGCCTGCCCTCATCTTCTCGACCTCTGCCTCCATCTCGGGCGTCACGGTGAAGTGCCCGCCCCATTTGTTCAACGTGCCCGGCGGATACTCGGGAACCGGAAGAATTTGGCGCAGAACGTTGTTCGGCAGTCCACGGCGCTGCCATTCGCGCGGGTAACCCACCGAGACCTCCTCGAAGCGGACGCCGTCGTAGTAGGTGGTCCGCGGGATGTGCAGGTGACCGTACACCGAGCAGATCGCGTTGTACCTGGTGTGCCAGTCGGCCGTCAGCGTCGACCCGCACCACAGGGCGAACTCCGGGTAGAACAACACCTCGGTCGGCTGACGCACCATCGGAAAGTGGTTGATCAGCACGGTGGGAACCGTGGTGTCCAGCGCGTCGAGGCGCTCGCGGGTGGCGTCGATACGGGCATGGCACCAGGCATCGCGCGTCGCATACGGCTGAGAGGACAGCAGGAACTCGTCGGTGGCGACGACGTTCTTCTCGCGCGCGATCGCCAGCCCGTGCTCCTTGTCCCGCGCACCCTGCGGGAGAAACGTGTAGTCGTAGAGCAGGAACATCGGCACTATCGTCGCGGGTCCACCTTCGCCTTCCCAGAGCAGGTAGGGATCCTCGGGAGTGACGACGTCGATCTCGCGGCAGAGATTGACCAGGTACTCGTACCGAGCCGCTCCGTGGATCTGAACGGGGTCCTTCACCGTCGTCCACAACTCGTGATTGCCCGGAACCCAGATCACTTTCGCGAAGCGGCTGCGCAGCAGCTCGAGCGCCCATTTGATGTCGTCGGTCTTCTCCGAGACGTCTCCGGCGACGATCAGCCAATCCTCGGGTGACTCGGGATGAATGTCCTCGGTGACAGGTCGATTGCCTCGATGTCCGACATGAATGTCGCTCACTGCCCATAACTTGGCTGCCACTGATGATCCCTTCCGATGCACTCGGCCGCCGACGTCGAATCGCCACAACCGCCCGAGAACGTACCAACCTCCAATACTCCCCGGAGATTCCGCAGCGGTGCACGCGGGGTGAACCGCTGCGGTTCGTCGGACGGCTCCGAAAGGAGGGTCCACGCACCAACGACCGCAGATTCGGGTATATGGTGCCATCTATGACGCTTTTGCGGATAGGTGCAGGAAACGGCATCGTGCGATGACGGCACCGCCGATACGGGTACGCGACGCCGCCGCACTGCTCGGAGTCAGCGACGACACCGTCCGCCGGTGGATGGACAGCGGGACCCTGCCCTCCCGCGACGACGAGACGGGCCGCAAGGTCGTCGACGCGCGCGCTCTCGCGCAGTACGCCCGCGAGCACGCCGCTCCCCCGCCCGAGGTGGCATCGGGCGGTAGCTCTGCCCGGAACCGACTCGTGGGGCTGGTCACCGAGGTGGTCTCCGACGCGGTCATGAGCGAGGTCCGCATGCAGTGTGGGCCGTTCACCATCGTGTCCCTGATGAGTACCCGGTCGGTCCAGGAATTGGGGCTCGAACCGGGCTCCATCACCGTCGCGGTCGTCAAGGCCACGACCGTCATTGTCGAAACCCCCTAGGACCGAAGGACGATGTCAGTGAAGAACATTCGAGCGGTTCACGGTGCTCTGGTCGCGGTCGCCCTGATGCTTGCAGGGTGCGCGGCAGACCCCGCTGCCGAGGACGCTCCGCAGGACGGGGGTTCGAGCACGCTGACCGTGTTCGCGGCGGCATCACTGCGCTCGACGTTCACCGCCCTCGGCACCCGCTTCGAGCAGGAACATCCCGGCACTACAGTCGATTTCAGCTTTGCGGGCTCCTCCGATCTGGCCGCGCAACTGGTCAACGGTGCACCTGCCGACGTGTTCGCCTCTGCCGATACCAAGAACATGAGCACGATCGTCGATGCCGGCCTCGTCGCCGGCGACCCGGTCGATTTCGCCTCCAACACCCTCACCATCGTCACTGCCCCGGGTAACCCCAAGGCCGTCCGGTCGTTCGCCGATCTGGCGAAACCCGATGTGCTGACGGTGATCTGCGCGCCGCAGGTGCCGTGCGGCGCGGCCACGGCAGCCGTCGAGAACGCCACTGGAACCGACATCCCGGCAGTCAGCGAGGAGTCGTCCGTCACCGACGTTCTGGGCAAGGTCACCTCCGGTCAGGCCGACGCCGGACTGGTGTACGTCACCGATGCAACGGGGGCCGCAGACGCCGTCACCGCCGTGCCTTTCCCGGAATCGAGCGGGGCGGTCAACACCTATCCGATCGCAGCATTGAGCGGATCCGACAACGTGGACACGGCCCGCGCCTTCACCGACTTCGTCGCCGGACCGATCGGCCGTGAAGTGCTGACGCAGGCCGGTTTCGCGGCACCGTGACCGGGCACGCCGCGGGCACAGGTCCGACCGTCGGCGTACCCGGATGGATATTCGTCCCTGCCGCTGCCGGAGCGCTTCTCGTCGTCGCGCCGTTGGCCGCGATGTTCACCCGAATCGACTGGACGAACTTCTTCGGGCTCATCACGTCCGAGTCCGCAGTAGCCGCACTGCTGTTGAGTCTGAAGACGGCCTCGGCGAGCACGGTGTTGTGTGTGCTCCTGGGTGTGCCGATGGCAACGGTCCTCGCCCGCAGTTCGTTTCGCGGTCTGTCGACGCTGCGTTCCCTCGTCGTCCTCCCACTGGTGCTCCCCCCGGTGGTCGGCGGTATCGCCTTGCTCTACACGTTCGGTCGCCAGGGGCTACTGGGCGAACATCTCGATGCCTTCGGAATCCGGATCGCGTTCACCTCGACGGCCGTGGTGCTCGCCCAGGCCTTCGTATCGTTGCCCTTCCTGGTGGTCAGCGTCGAGGGCGCGCTGCGCACTGCCGGTGACCGATACGACGTGGTGGCCGCAACCTTGGGCGCTCCCCCTACGACGGTCCTGCGCCGCGTCACCCTCCCCTTGATCCTGCCCGGGTTGACGTCCGGAATCGTTCTCGCGTTCGCGCGCGCACTGGGAGAGTTCGGCGCGACGCTGACGTTCGCCGGTTCTCTCGAGGGAGTGACCAGAACCCTGCCCCTCGAAATCTATCTGCAACGCGAGTCCGACCCCGACGCGGCGATAGCCCTGTCGCTCGTCCTCGTCGTCGTCGCGGCAGTGGTGGTCCTGGCCGCTCGCGGTACTCGAACGACGGGAACACCATGAGTTCGCTACACCTGCGCGCCACCGTCGCGGCCCGGGGCGTCGATCTCGAGCTGGATGTCGCCGAGGGTGAAACAACGGCGATCCTGGGACCGAACGGCGCAGGTAAATCCACACTGCTGCAGCTCGTCGCGGGCCTGGCGCCACCCGACGACGGCATCGTCCACCTGGGCGAGGACGTTCTGACCGACACGACCGCAAGGACGGCCGTTCCGGTGCACGCCCGCGGCATCGCGACTCTGGCACAGGAGACACTGCTGTTTCCTCACATGACCGCACGGACGAACGTCGCATTCGCACCACGTAGTTCCGGCGCCGACCGGAGGACGGCCGGGGCAGTGGCCGATCGATGGCTCGACGCAGTCGGAGCCTCTCACCTGGCCGAGCGCCGCCCGGCACAGCTGTCCGGGGGCCAAGCTCAGCGGGTTGCCATCGCCCGCGCACTCGCCGCCGATCCCCGACTCCTCCTGCTCGACGAACCGCTCGCCGCGCTCGACGTCGACACGGCCCCGGCCATCCGAAGACTGCTGCGCACCGTACTCCGAGAGAACGGTCGTACGGCACTGATCGTCACCCACGATCTGCTCGACGTCGTCGCACTCGCCGATAGCGTTGCCGTCGTCGACGGTGGACGCGTCGTCGAACGCGGTTCGGTCGCCGACGTTCTCACCGCCCCGCGAAGCGAGTTCGGTGCTCGCATGGCCGGGGTCAATCTGATCTCGGGCCACGCACTCACCGTCGGCGACACCACCGCGCTGCGCACGCCGTGGGACACCGTCGTGCACGGCTCGGGGCAACACGGTTCGGGGACGCCGGTGGTCGCAGTCTTCTCCCCCGCTGCGGTTTCGGTACACCTCACCGCGCCGCACGCCAGCCCGCGCAACGTCTTCGAAGTAGTCATCGAGGAGATGGAAGTGCAGGGCTCGGGCATCCGCGTCCGAGCTCGTCCGCACCCCGACGGCACACCGGGTATCGCGGCAGACATCACCGCCGCCGCGGTATCGGAGCTGGGCCTCGAACCCGGCCGACGGGTGTTCTTCGTCGTCAAGAGCCGCGAGGTGGTGCTGCATCCGGCCCTGGTGTCACGGCGGTGATGCATGCGAACGCGATCAGTCTCGCAGTTGCCGATCGCTACCGGTCACGAGCCATTTACCCGACAGCACTCGACCGGCGACCGCGACCATGCGCAGGCAGACGAACACACCCAGACCCAGCCAGATGCCCACGACACCCCAGTCGAACACCAGGGCAGACCAGATGAACGGCAGGAACCCGACGATCGCACACGCCATCGTGGCGTTACGCAAGAACGCGGCGTCGCCGCTGCCCAACAGCACCCCGTCCAACGCGAACACCACACCGGCCACTGGGATGATCGCCACGAAGATCCACCAGATCGCCTGCATCTGATCGATCACCGAGGCGTCGGTGGTGAACAATCCCGGGACGACCGGCTGCCCGGCGGCGAACACCGCCGCCAGGACCACCGCGAAGACCGTCGACCATGCCGTCAACCGGCGTGCGAGCGCACGCGCATCCTCGGTCCTGCCCGCACCCAGGGCCGCTCCCACGAGTGTCTGCGCAGCGATCGCCAACGAGTCGAGCATCAACGACACCAGGTTCCACAGATGCAGCACCACCTGATTTGCCGCCACCGACGCGGCACCGAATCTCGACGCGACCGCTGCGGCAGACAGGAAGCACGCCTGGAACGCGAGACTGCGCACGATCAGATCGCGGCCGAGCACCAGCTGCGCCCGCATGACCGACCAGCGCGGGCGCAACGGCGCACCCGACCGCCCGAGGGCACCGACGAACAGAGCGCCTGCGACACCTTGGCCGATGACGTTCGCAACGGCCGAGCCCACCAATTCGAGCCGGGGAAATCCGAGCAGGCCGTGGACGAGGAGTGGACACAGCACCGCCGACACGCCGAAACCGAGCACGACGAACCGCAATGGTGTCGTCGTGTTCTGCACGCCGCGCATCCAGCCGTTCCCGGCCAGCGATATCAGAATGAACGGCACCCCCACCAGCGCCACACGCAGCCACAGCAGTGCCTCCGCGGCAATGTCACCGCCACCGGCCAGTAGCGACACGACGGGGGCGGCGAACAACTGGACCACGAGGACGATCGCGAGACCGATGGCCACCGCCAGCCACGTCGCCTGCACCCCTTCCCCGACGGCGTCGCGCTCACGACCGGCACCGTGCATGCGCGCCGCACGCGCAGTGGTTCCGTAGGACAGGAAGGTCAGCTGCGTGCTGACCTGAGCGAGGACGAGCCCCCCGATCGCCAAGCCGGCCAGGGCCAACGCGCCGAGCCGGCCGACGACCGCCGCGTCGAACAGGAGGTAGAGGGGTTCGGCGGCCAGAACTCCGAGCGATGGAAGCGACAGCACGAGAATTCTGCGAGCCGTGACAGGGGTGGAACTCACGACGCCGACAAGGCCTCACGGAGCGCATCGATCACGTCGGGGAGCTCACCGGTCGCGGTGTAGCCAGCGGCGTTGTGATGCCCACCGCCGCCGAGCCCGGTCGCCACTGCAGATACGTCCACCTGCGTCTTGGATCTGAGCGACACCACCCAGACCGACCCGAAATCCTGCTGCTTCAACACCGCGGCCACCTCCGCCTCGGAGGTGGTCCGCACGATGTCGATGACACTCTCGATCTCCTCCGACCTCAGACCGGCCGAATCCTCGCTCCGGATGACGGCGTACACGAGCCCCCGTCCGCCCGCCGCGTCGGGCAGCAACTCGGCCGAACCCAGTACCGCCCCGAGCATCGGCAGCCAGTCGAAGGGGTGCGTATCGAGGAGGCGACGGGCGATACGTGCACCGTCGATGCCGGTCGCGAGCAATCTCTCGGCGAGCAGATGCGAGCCCGGCCGCACCCACCGGAACGACCCGGTATCGGTGACCAGACCCGCGAACAGCAGATGCGCCAGGTCCGCATCGATGTCGACACCCCACCGATCCAGCAGGCGGACGATCACGGCCGTGGTGGACTCGGCGGACGCGTGGACGACGTTCAGTGTTCCGAACCGCGTGTTGCTCCGGTGATGGTCGATGACCAGGGACTCCGATGCGGAGTCGAGCCGCTCGCCGAGCGAACCGAGTCGACCTCGGCTTCCGGCGTCCACGGTGACCACCAGATCGACCGATTCGGCTACCTTCTCCGGCTCCACCAGCAGATGCCGGTTCGGTAGCTCTTCCATCGATTGCGGCAGAAACGCGGGCGCGGCGAACGCCACCTGCACCTGCGCGCCGCGACGTTCGAGTACCGAACCGATTGCCAATCCGCTGCCGATCGTGTCGGCATCCGGCTGGACATGGCAGAGCACGGTCACCGAGGAAGCGCGCTCGAGCATCTCGATCGCACGCGCCAGATCCTCGTCCAGCTCGAACTCCGAACCATAGCCATCGGACATCTCAGTCGGCTTCGGCTGGCTCGACGGCTTCTGCATCGCCGCGATCCGCGGGGGACTCCTCGCGGGGAGCCTTGTACGGGTCCGGGTCTCCGGCAGGCTTCGCGTTCGCCCGGGCGCGAGCCAGCTCCTCGTCGGCCGCGCGAGCCCGTTCGAGGAGCTCTTCCATGTGTCGGGCGGTGTCGGGGACGGTATCCGTCACGAACGTCAGCGTCGGAGTGAACCGCACACCGGTACCGGCTCCGACCTTCGAGCGGAGAACGCCCTTGGCCTTCTCCAGACCCGCCGCAGCTCCCTGCAGATCGGGCGGGGTATCGAGATCCTCGCCCATCACCGTGTAGTACACCGTGGCGTCGTGCAGGTCGGCCGTCACCTTCGTGTCGGTGATGGTGACGAACGCCAACCGTGGATCTTTGATCTCGTGGTCGATCGCCGTCGCAACGATAGCGGCGATTCGCTTGGACAACTTACGAGCCCTGGCCTGATCCACCACGACAATCACACTCCTCTTTCATGGCCGGACGTCACTGCAGTGCGACGTCTCGGCGATTACGCTCCAACATTCGCCGAACACGTTCGACGAACTCCCCGATCTAATCCTCGGGGCCGAAAATTCTTCGGCGTACTGCCAACAGTTCCAGATCCTGACGCTCGGCGACGTGCCGCTCGCACTCGTCGAGCTTGTCGTGCAACAGGTCGACGTTCGTGCCCGCCGCTGCCACGCCCAACATCGAACGCCGAATACGTTCTCGCTCACCGGTTTCGGCGGCAGACACTCCCAGCCTCTGCAGATCGCCGAGAACCGGTTCCACCATCGACCGTTTCTCGGCGAGCGAACGCACGTCCCCCAACAACACGTCCAACTCCAAAGCACCCAGATACACGCTGACGTCGCCCCTTCGATCAGCTCCGACGACAAAGCCGGTGGCGGTACATATGTCGTACCACCACCGGCTCGTCCCCGGAGTGCAGTGTCACTCCCCTGGCTTCACCACCGAGCCGACGTGACCGGGAACGGAGCTGTTCAGCTCCGGACCTGTTCTAGTCGCGCGGCTTTTCACGGAGCTCGTACGCCTCGATGACATCGCCCACCTTGATGTCGGAGTACGTCACCGTCAAACCACACTCGTATCCCTCACGAACCTCGACTGCGTCGTCCTTCTCGCGGCGAAGCGAGGAGATCGTCACGGTCTCGGCCACGACCGCATTATCACGGAGCAGGCGCGCCTTGGCGTTGCGACGGATCGTACCGGAGGTGACGAGGCAACCGGCGATGTTTCCGACCTTCGAGGAACGGAACAGCGCGCGGATCTCGGCCTGGCCCAGAGCGACCTCTTCGTAGATCGGCTTGAGCATGCCCTTGAGGGCCTTCTCGATCTCGTCGATGGCCTGGTAGATCACCGAGTAGTACCGAATGTCGACGCCCTCGCGGTTGGCGAGTTCGGTTGCCTTGCCCTCGGCCCGCACGTTGAAGCCGATGATGATCGCGTTGGATGCCGACGCCAGGTTGACGTTGGTTTCCGTGACGCCACCGACACCGCGGTCGATGACGCGCAACTCGACTTCGTCGTCGATCTGAATACCGAGCAAGGCCTCTTCGAGCGCCTCGACGGTTCCCGAGTTGTCACCCTTGAGGATCAGGTTGAGCTGCGAAGTCTCCTTCAGAGCTGCATCGAGATCGTCGAGGCTGATGCGCTTGCGACTCTTGGCCGCCAGAGCATTGCGCTTACGGGCATTACGGCGATCGGCGATCTGACGGGCGATCCGGTCCTCGTCGACGACCAGAAGGTTGTCGCCTGCACCGGGCACCGACGTGAAGCCGATGACCTGAACGGGCCGGGACGGCATCGCTTCGGTGACGTCCTCGCCGTGCTCGTCGACCATACGACGCACGCGGCCGTAGGCGTCGCCGGCGACGATCGAGTCACCGACGCGCAGCGTTCCGCGGGCGATGAGCACGGTGGCCACCGGACCGCGACCGCGGTCGAGGTGTGCCTCGATGGCGACACCCTGGGCATCCATGTCCGGGTTGGCACGCAGATCGAGTGACGCATCGGCCGTCAGCAGCACCGCTTCGAGGAGGGCATCGATGTTGGTGCCCTGCTTGGCGGAGATGTCGACGAACATCGTCTCGCCGCCGTATTCCTCGGCGACCAGACCGTATTCGGTCAGCTGCTGCCGGATCTTGTCCGGGTTCGCGCCTTCCTTGTCGATCTTGTTGACCGCGACCACGATCGGCACGTCGGCCGCCTGGGCGTGGTTGATGGCTTCGACCGTCTGCGGCATGACACCGTCGTCGGCCGCGACCACGAGGATCGCAAGGTCGGTGGCCTTGGCACCACGAGCACGCATGGCCGTGAAGGCCTCGTGACCGGGGGTGTCGATGAAGGTCACGAGACGCTCGTTGCCTTCGAGCTCGGTCAACACCTGGTACGCACCGATGTGCTGCGTGATGCCGCCGGCCTCGCCTTCGCGCACCGTGGTGTTACGAATCGAGTCGAGCAGTCGAGTCTTACCGTGATCGACGTGGCCCATGACGGTGACCACCGGGGGACGCTGCTCGAGATCTTCCTCGCCGCCGGCATCTTCGCCGTAGGTGAGATCGAACGAATCGAGCAGTTCGCGATCCTCGTCCTCGGGACTGACGACCTGCACGACGTAGTTCATCTCGCCGCCGAGAAGCTCCAGCGTCTCGTCGTTGACCGACTGCGTCGCGGTGACCATCTCACCGAGGTTGAACAGTGCCTGCACGAGTGCAGCGGGGTTGGCGTCGATCTTGTCTGCGAAGTCCGACAGCGATGCTCCGCGGGCGAGACGAATGGTCTCGCCGTTGCCGCGGGGCAGCCTGACGCCGCCGACTGCGGGAGCCTGCATGCTCTCGTACTCGGCGCGTTTCGCCCGCTTCGACTTGCGACCGCGGCGGACTGCTCCGCCGGGCCGACCGAACGCACCTGCTGCTGCGCCACGCTGACCGGGACGGCCACCGCCGCCGGGACGGCCACGGAAGCCACCTGCGGGAGCGCCGCCTGCCGGTGCACCACCGGGAGCGCCACCGCCGCGGTAGCCACCGCCACCGCCGCCGCCCGGACGTCCACCCGGTGCGCCGCCGGGGCGACCGGGACGGCCTGCTGCGGGGCCGGGACGTGCCGAACGAGTCGGCATCGCACCCGGATTGGGGCGAGGAGGCATGGAGCCCGGGCTGGGCCGAGGTCCGGCCTGACCCGGTGCGGGACGGGGGCCGCCCTGTCCGGGAGCCGGACGAGCGCCGCCTGCCGGTGCGGCCGGGCGGGGTCCGCCCTGTCCGGGAGCCGGTCGTCCGCCGCCGGGGCGCGGAGCACCGGCACCGGGAGCGGGTCGCGGGGCCGGTCGTTCGACCGGAGCCGACGAGTACGGGTTGTTTCCGACGCGCGGAGCCTTCGGGCCGGGCTTGGGGCCAGGACCAGCGGGCTTGGGGGCGGCCGGAGCCGACGCGGTTGCCTCGGCCGACGCGGCAGGTGCCTGCTCGACCGGAGCAGCGGGTGCTGCCGGACGAGGGGTGGGCGCAGCCGGTGCCGGCGTGGGCGCAGCGGCCGGTGCCGAAGGGGCAGCGGGAGCTACCTCTGCGGGCGACTGCGCTGCCGGAGCTTGCGCTGCGGGTGCCTGTGCAGCGGGGGCCTCGGGCTCGGCCGGGCGGGATGCCGGCTTGGGTCCGGGACGAGGTCCACTCGGCTTTGCTGCGCCGGGCTTCGCGGCGGAATCCGACGCACGATGTGCTGCTGCGCGACCGTTGGGTGCTGCTGCACCGGACGCCGGCGCGTCCGCGTTTGCGGACGGGAAGGATTCACGAAGTCGACGAGCCACGGGGGCTTCGACTGTGGATGATGCGGACTTGACGAACTCGCCTTGCTCTTTGAGCCGTGCGAGTAGTTCCTTACTGGTGACACCGAGTTCTTTTGCCAACTCGTGCACGCGGGCCTTGCCTGCCACTGCTCTCCTCACTGAGAGGCCGAGCGAGGCTTGGTGCCCGCACGACCTCGGGTTATCTCCGATGGACGTTCATCGTTGGTGCTTCACGGTGTGCTCATCAGTGCTGTTGCCTGTTCTTGTCGACGGGTGTTGCTCTTGTCGTGTTCTCGCCGTGCAGCCGTTCGTGCTCGTCGAGCACGTCCGATACTGCGGACGATTCCACATTTCCCGATATCCGAAACGCGCGGCCGAAGACTCGGCGACGTTCCGCATTGTGCAGGCATTCTCGGTTGTAGTGCAACCAAGCACCACGACCGGACATCGAATGCCGGATGTCGGGGACGAGAGCGAATTCGTACGAACCAGCTTCTCGAACCACGATCCTCAACAGATCGGCGGCCGGCACTCGCTCCCTGCACCCGACACATGTACGATTCGGCCGGCTTGTCACAACCGGATTCTCGCGTTCACGTCTCCGAGCGGAGAGGTCGTTACCGAACCATCGACCACTCTACCGCTGTATTGCCTCGATCTCCGCATTCCGGCCCTAGGCGCTGGTCGTCTCGGGTGCCGCCGCGTCACTGCGGATGTCGATACGCCAACCGGTCAATCGAGCGGCAAGTCGAGCGTTCTGCCCTTCCTTGCCGATCGCCAGCGACAACTGGTACTCCGGGACCACCACTCGCGCCGCGCGAGCGGCTGCGTCCACCACGGTCACAGACACAACCTTCGACGGCGACAGTGCATTCCCGACGAACGTCGCCGGGTCCTCGTCGAAGTCGATGATGTCGATCTTCTCGCCGGCCAGTTCGCTCATCACATTCCGCACGCGCTGCCCCATCGGCCCGATACATGCACCCTTGGCGTTCAGGCCCGAGACCGTCGACGCGACCGCAATCTTCGAGCGGTGCCCCGATTCACGCGCTACCGCCACGATGTCGACCGAACCGTCGGCGATCTCGGGCACCTCGAGCGCGAACAACTTGCGCACCAGATTGGGGTGTGTGCGCGAGAGCGTGATCTGCGGGCCGCGGTTGCCCCGCGCGACTCCGACGACGTAGCACTTGATGCGCTCACCGTGCTCGTACGTCTCCCCCGGAACCTGCTCGGCGGGCGGAAGCAGGCCGTCGGCCCCGTTCGCCTCGCTGCCGATCCGGACGATGACGGTGCCCTTGGCGTTGGCGCGCGTATCGCGCTGAATGACGCCGTTGACGATTTCACCCTCGTGGGTCGAGTACTCCCCGAAGGAGCGCTCGTGCTCCGCATCGCGCAAACGCTGCAGAATCACCTGACGAGCGGTGGTGGCAGCGATCCGGCCGAAGCCTTCCGGCGTGTCGTCCCACTCGGAGATCAGATTGCCCTCGGCGTCGAACTCCTTGGCCATCACCCGGACGGAACCGGTCTTGCGATCGACGTCGATTCGCGCGTTGGACTGGTGCCCCTCGGTGTGCCGGTAGGCGGTCAACAGCGCGGTCTGGATCGTCGAGATCACCATCTCGATCGGAACGCCCTTGTCCGCCTCGATGGCGCGCAGAGCTGCAATATCGATATTCACTTGTCCGACCCTTCTTCCGGTGCTTCCACATTCACGATTTCGTCGGTGTTCGCGGGTGACGGCCTACCGCCCACCACGCCGCCCGCAAGATCCATCTCTTCTGCGGTCGGCCGCGAAAATTCTACCTGCACAACAGCTTTCACAACATCGGCCAGCGCGATCGATCGTGTCGAGAGAACTCCCTTGTCCTTGATCACGAGGGCAACCGAGTCACCGTCGAGAAGTCCGACGCGGCCCTCGACCTTGCCGTCGGCGAGTTCGATCCGCACCTTGCGACCACGCGCGCGACGCCAATGCCGTGGTTGTGTCAACGGGCGATCGATTCCGGGAGTGGTGACCTCGAGGGTGTACGGCGCTTCGCCGAAATCGGTCACGCCGTCGAACACATCGGAGATCACCCGGCTCAATTCCGGTAACGCGTCGAGGTCGACGCCGTCTTCACGGTCGACCATGATGCGCACGGCACTGTGTTTACCGGCAGCGACCACGTTCACGTCCTCGAGGTCGTAGCCCCGATCTCGAACCAGGTCGCCGAGCAGTTCGACAACCCTTTTCTGGGACGGAACAGGCATGTCGCGAACTCCTCGTGTGTAGTTGTCGGCAATGCGGCACAGGTGCGCCGGACCGCGTTTGGTGAACCAACAGACTACCGCCCCGCAGGTGGTGCTCGCGACCACGCACGGCCGAGGCGACACACGGGCACGGCGCGTGTCGCCTCGAGGGTCCGACACGGTCGAGGGTCTGGCACGATATCGGGGTGCCCACGCCGACCGCCCCTCTCTCGTTGAACAGACGTGGGTTGTTCCGGCTCGCCGGTGCCGCCGTACTCACAGCGGCCACGGCGTCGACCGTCACGGCTTGCGGCGCGGAGGAAATCTCCGGTCCCGCACTCGATTCTCTGACGGCACAGTTGCGCTCCGCTCGCTCCGACGCCGCGGCTGCGTCTTCGGCGGCAACGGTCGCTCCCGATTACGCAGGAGCTCTCGGCGTGGTCGCGGCCCAGCGGACCGAACATGCGGATGCACTCGAGACCGAGATCGCCCGGGCTACCGGAGCGACCACCGACACCTCGTCGGCGACTGCCACGACGACCACGAGCGCGGCCCAGTCCGCGCCGCCACCCGATCTCGGCGCGGTGCGCGATGCGCTGACCGCCTCGGCACGCAGTGCGGCGACCGCCGCCCGCGACGAAAGCGGTTATCGCGCCGGCCTTCTCGGGTCGATCAGTGCCTCGTGCACGGTGTTCGCTCAGGTGGTACTCGCATGAGCGATCTCGGACCCGAACAACAGGGGCTCGTCGATGCACTCGTCGCCGAGTACGCAGCCGTCTTCGCGTACGGGATCGTCGCGGCGTTCTCCAACCCGACCCGAGCAGACATGGTGGCCGCGTGCACCGCGGCACACCGAGCGCGTCGAGACTCGACCATCGACGCACTCCGCGCGGCCAGCGTCACAGCGCCCCTGCCCGATCCGGCATACGCGTCTCCGTTTCCGGTGACCGATGCGATCTCGGCTGTGCAGCTCGCTGTTCAGGCAGAGATCGACACGAGTGTGGCGTGGCGCTCGGCCGTCGAGCGCAGTCGATCCGGCGGCACTCGCGAGATGGGCGTCCAGGCACTGACCGAGGCCGCGATCAGACTGGCCACATGGCAGCAGATCCTCGGCGTCACACCGTCGTCGACGGCTTTTCCCGGTCAGCCGTGACCACGTCGTCCGCCGGACCGGCGGAACGACCCGGCATGAACAGTGCCGCAACCAATCCGATCGCCACCGCCCCTGCGCCTACGAGTAGAGCGGGTGCCAACGCGTCGGTGTATCCAGCGGGGGTGAGTGATCCTCCGTTTCCGATGAACACCGCCGTCAGGACGGCGATTCCGAGCGCAATTCCCACTTCCCGCACAGTGGAGTTCGCACTGCTCGCCGTGGCGTGATCGTCGTCGTCCATGTCTCGCAACACTGCGGTCGCCGAGGGCGCGAAGGTCAACCCCATGCCGACTCCGGCCATCAGCAGCGCGGGCACCATCGACAGGTAGGCGGTGTCGGGTCCGAGGATCAGTGCCATCCACACCAGTGACAGCGACTGCAACGCCAGTCCGGACACCAACAAGCCGCGCAAGCCGACTCGATCGGCCACGAGACCCGCAATGGGTGCGACCACCATAGGCGCGGCGGTCCAGGGCAATGTGCGAAGGCCCGCCTCGAACGGGCTGTAGTGCATCACTATCTGCAGGTACTGAGCAAGCAGGAACACGGCCCCGAACATGCCGAGCGAGAACGTGATTCCGATGATGTTCGCCAGCGTGAAACTGCGTGATCGGAAGAGCGTCAACGGCAGTACCGAGAACGGGGTTCGCCATGCTCGGGAGACGAACGCGAGGAGAAGCACCGCAGAGCCGACGAAGCTCGCGAGCACGGTGGTCGATGCCCATCCGTCGTCGTTGCCGTGGACCACCGCCCACACGAGCAAGAACACCCCGCCGCCCGCGAGCACCACACCCAGTAGATCGAGAGGTTGCCTGCGTCCGGTCGACTCGGTCAGGGCGATGTACGCCAGCGGTACCGCGACGAGTGCCACCGGGACGTTGATCCAGAAGATCGCTTGCCAGGAAATACCGTCGACGACCGCACCACCGACGACAGGCCCGAGTGCGACACCGAGGCCCGAGACACCTCCCCAGATTCCGATTGCCATGGCTCGCTTGGCAATCGGGACGACAGCTGCGAGCAGAGTCAGCGACAGCGGCATGATCGCCGCGGCACCGAGGCCCTGTATCGCCCGCGCGGCGATGAGCATTGCCGGACTCGTGGCGAGCGCGCTGGCCACGGAGGCCGCGGTGAACAGCGCTATCCCGCCGAGGAACACCGCGCGCCTGCCCCAGCGATCGCCCAATGTCGCTGCGGTGAGCATGAATGTCGCGAAGCTCAGCGTGTAGGCGTTGAGGAACCACTGCAGCTGTCCGACCGACGCATTCAGATCCTGCTGGACCACCGGCAGCGCGCTGGTCATCACCAGATTGTCGAGGGTCGCCATGAACATGGGCAGGGATGCGGCGACGATTCCCAGCCACACGGGAATCGACCGAGCGGCGGGGTGCACTGCAGGCGGAGAGGCTGTAGCGGTCATGGCGAACGTCCCGTCTCGAGTTTGTAAGCATCGAATGATTACTTATGATGCGACCGTAAGTTATCGACTGATAACCTGTCAATATGTCCGACACTCCCACGCCCAAGCCCCGAGCAACCCGAATGGACGCGGCCGACCGTCGAGAACTCGTCCTCGACGCCGCGACACGAGCGTTCGCACGCGGGGGCTTTGCCGGGACGAGCACCGATGCGGTGGCCAAGGAAGCGGGCGTCTCGCAGCCGTACGTGGTTCGGATGTTCGGAACCAAGGTCGAATTGTTTCGGCTGGTCTTCCAACGCTCCATCGACGGCATCATGACGGCGTTCGACGCAGTGCTCGCTTCGGGGCCTCTGGACCCGTCGGACGACGAGACCTGGGCCGACCTGGGCGGTGCCTACGCCGATCTGGTGGCCGATCGCGACCTCTTGATGGTCATGATGCACGGGTTCGGTGCAGGGTCGGTACCCGAGATCGGCCGCCAGGCACGAGAAGGAATGGGCGCGATCTACAACCAGATCCGCAGCGGTACCGGGTGTTCGGAAGATCAGGCTCGGCAGTTCATCGCGCACGGAATGCTGCTCAACGTCTTGTTGTCGATGCAGGCACCGGAGCATCCGGAGGACAGCGACGGACTGCACGAGATGACGATGTGCGCGTTCGGAACCAAGCTCGTCCCAGCCGATTCCGGACAGCTGTGACGCCTAGGGACGCATCTCGTACCGACCGTCGTACGTGACGACGTCGTTCCAGACCGTCTCGAATCGTGCTGCGTCCACCACCGGCTTGCGTACGGCGTCCAGCGCCCATTTCTGCTGCGCATCGGTCGACGACGGCTTTCCGTACAGCGCGACGGCGTAGCCGGAGAAGTCCCTGATCTGGAAGTCGAAGATCTGGTCCAGCATGTCGGTAGAGATCTCGTCGGCCTGTTCGAGGATCAGGTGGCCGTAGACGACGAGTGAGAACAGATGCCCCACCACGAGCAGGAAGTCGAGGTCCTGTTGCTGCGACTCGTCGGGGGCGCACTCGGCGAGGAACGACGCGAACGCCTGGGCCTGCTCGTAGAAACGACCCACGTTGGGAACACCGGAATGCTTGCGATACACCGGGTTCCAATCGTGGAACCGAACCGAACTCGCGCCGCGAGCGGGGCCTTGGGCGAAGAAGAATCCGTCGTCGACGGCGTCGGTGAACCTGGTGACCTCCGCCTGATCGGTGGGCGAGAACATGTATGCCGGCATGAACTTGAGCATCAAGGCGACGTTGACATGCACCGTTCCCTCGAGTTTCGGCAGTGTTCCGATCAGTTGCGCGGCTTCACGGAAGTAGGTGTTCTTCTCGTACCCCTTGGCGGCGATGACGTCGTGCAGCAAGCGGACCACTGTCTCGCCCTCGGACGTCACCTTGGCCTTGGTCATGGGGTTGAACAACAGGTAGCGCCGGTCGCCGGGACCCGCAGCGCGGAAGTAGTCCAGCGCACGCGCACTGAACAGCTTCATGGCGGTCAGCCGCGAGTAGGCATCGACGAATGCACTGCGCACATGGGGGAATTCGGTGACACGGTTGCCGTACAGAATCCGATTGTTGGCGTGTGTGATCGCCTCGTAGAACGCGTGCTCGCAGATGCCGATCGAGCCGGTGCAGAGGTTGAACTTGCCGACGTTGACGGTGTTCAGTGCAGCCGAGAACGCGTCGGGTCCGGTATGCAGAATGTCCTCGCGGCGAACGGGATAATTCTCGAGCGAGAAGGTACTGACGTACATCTGGCCGTGAACGACGCTCTCACGCAACCGATACGCGGGATGCGAGCTGTCGGCAACGAAGAAGACGTACGACTCCGGCCCGTCGATGTCGGTGCGTCTACCGAACACCGACACCATGCCCGCCACGTTGCCGTTACCGATGTAGTACTTCTCCCCCGATGCCGTGAATTCGACGGTGTCGGAACCCTCGACGGCGGGCGTCAACAGCATGTCGGTGGAGTAGACGTCGGCACCGTGTGCGCGCTCGGACAATCCGAATGCCATGACGCCGCCGCGGTCGAGCTCACGCGCTGCGCGGCGCTTGGCGTCGTCGTTGTCGCTCATCCAGATCGGGCCGAGGCCGAGCACCGTGACCTGCCAGGTATACCAGTAGGCCAAGCCGTAGAACCCGAGAATTTCGCTCAGAGCGGCGTTGCGGGCAGCGTCCCAACGAGCGTTGGGCAACCCGTTCGCATACTCGGCCGGCGTCGAGAATGTGGCGAACAGTTTCTGCGCTGCGACGAACTCGAGGAAGTCGGCGGGCCAGACTCCCTCGAGATCGTCGGCGAGCAGCCTGGCCTTACCGCGATTCTCGAACCAATCGATCAGTGCGCGGAGCTGACGACGAGATTCCTCGTCGAGCTCGGCGGGATCGAAAGTTGTCGGATCGAACAGCGCAAACTGAGCCACGGTGTGACCTCTCCTAGTCGTGTGACCCGAAGCTACCAGCGAGTAGACCGGCGCGTGGGGAGATCGAGCGTGGAGAGATCGGGG
Source organism: Rhodococcus sp. JG-3 (assembly GCF_000482405.1). Lineage (NCBI taxonomy): Bacteria > Bacillati > Actinomycetota > Actinomycetes > Mycobacteriales > Nocardiaceae > Rhodococcus > Rhodococcus sp. JG-3. The sequence goes on along the minus strand of NZ_KI519398.1, from coordinate 2,951,205 downwards.
ACGGACTGTTACGCGGTGGTGCGCACCGCGGCGACGATCTCGTCGACCGCGGAATCGATGTCGAGTTCCCGGCTCTCACCCGAGAATCGGTCCCGGATTTCGACCTTGCCATCGGCCCAACCGCGGCCGAGGACGACGACGAGCGGTACGCCGATCAGTTCGGAGTCCTTGAACTTCACGCCGGGCGAGGCCTTGCGGTCGTCGAAGAGAACCTCGATGCCCTGCGAATCGAGTTGCGTCGCAATGGATTCTGCGCCGGCGCGCGCGGCCTCGTCCTTGTTCGCGATCACCAGATGTACGTCGGCGGGTGCTACCTCCGAGGGCCACCGAAGGCCCTTGTCGTCGTGCATCTGCTCGGCGATGACGGCCACCAGACGGGAGACACCGACGCCGTAGGACCCCTGTACGAGTCGCACGGGCTTGCCGGTCTCGCCGAGTACGTCGACCGAGAATGCATCGGTGTACTTGTAGCCCAACTGGAAGATGTGCCCGATCTCGATTCCGCGAGCGCTGACCAGCGGCCCCTGTCCGTCGGGTGACATGTCCCCGTCACGCACCTCGGCGGCCTCGATGGTGCCGTCGGGAACGAAGTCGCGGCCGGCCACGAGGTTCACCACGTGCTTGCCCTGCACATCGGCACCGGTGATCCACGATGTTCCGTTCACCACCCGAGGGTCGACGAGGTAGCGAACTCCGTTGGCCTGCAGCGCACGTGGCCCGATGTATCCCTTGATCAGAAACGGGTGAGCAGCAAAATCCGCGTCGGTCAGCAATGCGAATTCGGCAGGCTCGAGCGATGCTTCGAGGCGCTTCTCGTCCACCTCACGGTCACCGGGCAGGCCGATGGCCAGCAGCTCCCACTCGCCACCGGCGGACCGCACCTTGAGCAGGATGTTCTTGAGCGTGTCGGCACCGGTGACGGTACGACCCAGATCTGCGCCGTTCGCCCACTCGACCAGCGTCGCGATGGTGGGAGTATCGCCCGTCTCGTAGTCGACCGCGGCAGGCTGCCCCTCGATGGCGATGGGGTCCGGTGCCGGGGTCGTGACGGCCTCGACGTTGGCCGCGTATCCCGATTCGATGCACCGAACGTAGGTGTCCTCGCCGATGTCGCTCTCGGCCAGGAATTCCTCGGACGCACTTCCGCCCATCGCGCCGGACGTCGCGGCGACGATGACGTAGCTGACCCCGAGCCTGGCGAAGATGCGCTGGTAAGCGTCGCGGTGTGCGGCGTAGGACCGCTTCAGTCCGTCCTCGTCCATGTCGAAGGAGTAGGAATCTTTCATGACGAACTCGCGTCCGCGCAGAATCCCGGCGCGAGGACGCTCTTCGTCGCGATACTTGGTCTGAATTTGGTACAGCGTGACCGGCAGGTCCTTGTAGGAGTTGTATTCGGCCTTGACCGTCAACGCGAACAACTCTTCGTGGGTCGGACCGAGCAGCATGTCGTTGCCCTTGCGATCCTGCAACCGGAACAATGCGTCCCCGTATTCGGTCCACCGGTTCGTCGTCTCGTACGGCTCACGCGGCAGCAGGGCGGGCAGCGAAATTTCCTGTGCCCCGATGGCGTTCATTTCCTCACGCACGACGCGTTCGACCTGTCGCAGCACCCGGAGACCCAGCGGCAGCCACGAGTAGACGCCCGGCGCGATACGACGAACGTAGCCGGCGCGAACCAACAGCTTGTGGCTGTCGACCTCGGCGTCGGCCGGGTCGTCGCGAAGGGTACGAAGGAACAGCTGCGAAAGACGGGTGATCACGGGTTGTCAGACTAGTCGGTGGTGCAGCGCCTGCGGATAGGCGGCCGCGAAGTGAGTAGCCTTGACCCCCGTGCTGATTCTGCTGCCTCCCTCCGAGACGAAGTCCGACGGCGGTTCCGGAGCACCTCTCGATCTGGACCGGTTGTCGTTGCCGTCCCTGCTTCCGCTCCGCCGAACGCTTGCCGACGCCCTGGTCCGGCTCTCCGACGACGTCGACGCGTCCATCACCGCTCTCGGTCTCGGTCCGACCCAGGTGGACGAGATCGAACGAAACGCTCGCCTGTTCGCCTCGCCCACCACTCCGGCCCTGCGCCGGTACACAGGAGTGCTGTACGACGCTCTCGGGGCGTCGACCTTCACCCGTGCCGGACGCGCGCGTGCGGATGCCAGGCTGTGGATCGGGTCGGCACTGTTCGGGGCCGTTCGCGCGTCCGACCCGATTCCGTCCTATCGACTCTCCGGCGGGTCGTCCATTCCGAACTTCGGGACGTTGCGAGCGCACTGGAAGCCTCGACTGTCCGAGGCCCTTCTCACCGAGGCCGAGGGAATCGTCGTCGACCTCCGGTCCGGCACCTATCAACAGCTCGGGCCCATCCCCGGGGCGATCACGGCAACGGTGCTCACCGAGAAGCCCGACGGCAGTCGTTCGGTGGTGAGCCACTTCAACAAGCATCACAAGGGATTGCTCGCACGCGCGCTGACCCTGACCACGGCCGAGCCCAAAGATGTGAAAGCTGTTGCGCGCGTGGCGTCGAAAGCTGGTCTTCGAGTCGAAGTGGCGTCGGACACCGAACTGATCGTGCTCACCGAATGAGCGCCGTTCCGGAACTGCTGCGACAAGGAGCCGACGCATCCGTCGGCAAGAACAAGAGTCAACGCATCGCCGACGACATCGCCGATCGTCTGGTCTCGATGCAAGCGAACGAACTCGGCACGCTGGCACTGACCAACATGGTCGGCACGCTGTACGAGAACGGTTGGCAACCACTGGATCTGATGCATGTGGTCCGGCGTCAGCACACGGTGGCCGTGACGAATCTCGCTGCCGCGGCGCTGCTGCACCATGCCGATCTCATCGAAGCGGACTCCCGCGCCCCGCACGATTGGGTCGATCAGATGTCGGCGATCTGCGAACAGTTCCCGACGGTCGCAGCCCGAGTGGACGCCACTCCCGACTTCCTCACGGCGTACCTCGTGGCGTCCGGCAAGTCCGACTACATCGCCGCCAGCGATCAGTGGCTCGACGTGCTCACGCTGCTCGGCCAGTGGCAAACCCTCCCCCGTTGGCCGCAACTGGGTGCCAAGCCTTCGCAGTGGCCCCGCACACGCTCGTCGGTGCCGACGACCACCGGCTCGGATTCACCGAACAGCAAGATGCTGGCCAAGATTCGCGGTCTGCTGGCCAAGGCCGATGCCACCGATTTCGCGGAGGAAGCCGAGACGCTGACCGCCAAGGCGCAGGAGTTGATGACGCGATACTCGATCGACACGCTGCTGTTGGCCGAGGGTCATCTCGACGTTCGCGGTCGACGGGTGCACATCGACGGTCCGCACGCACCCGCCAAAGCCCAGCTCTTGCACGTCGCCGGTACTGCCAACCGGGTCAAGACGATCTGGGACGCGGAGTACGCCGTTGCGACGCTGGTGGGCGCGCCGGTAGACGTGGAACAGGCCGAGCTCGTCTTCACCTCGTTGCTGGTGCAGGCAACCCGAGCTCTCGGCCACTCGCCCGAAGCCAAGAAGCGAAAGAAGGCCGGCTCGGCCGCATTCGGCAAGGCGTTCCTCTACGCCTACGCCATCCGAATCGGAGATCGTCTCACCGATGCCGACGCGCATGCCCTCGACGAGGCGAGACAGGAATCGGGCGACCTGCTGCCGATTCTCGCGGCACAGACCGTTGCCGTGGAAGCGGAGTTCGACCGCCTCTTTCCCACCGCCAAGCCGATGCGCGGCCCGCGCCTCGATGCCGAAGGATGGGATTCGGGACGAGCCGCGGCCGACCGAGCCGATCTGTCCCGCTGAAACATTCCACGAGGTTCGTCGACCGATTCGGGAACTGTTGTAGCTTCAAGTCAGTTGAGCAGACATGAACCGAACACGCGCAGCTGCTCGACTCACCGTGCCCGTTCTGGTCGCACTGTCCGCCATCGCGGCGTGCGGTACGTCGCCCTCCACCCCGGAGCCGAACGACGTCTCCGTCGCCGCGCAGTCGCCCGACGACCGCTCCGACAGCGTCACCGAATCACGCAACGAAGAAGCAGCGCTGACGCTCTTCGAATCTGCATTCACGGCCGAAGAACCCGCCGCCGCCGCGTCGGTCGTGGCGGAGAACGCCGTCGATCGACCTGGACCAGCGGTGGGGCCCGACGCGATCGTCGCCCGATTCGAGGCCACCCGGACACGGATTCCCGGTGCACGAGCCGTCGTCAAGCATGTCGCGGCCGATGGCAGATGGGTCGCAGTGCACTGGCAGGCCACCGCTGATCCGGAATCCGAGACCACCGGTGAAGCGAACATCGACCTCTTCGCCTTCGACGGCGGCAAGGTCACCGAGCACTGGGCCATGACGCAATCCGTGCCGGCGACGTCGATGAGCGGCAACACCATGTTCAGTGACCTCTACCGCTACCCGACCGCGCCCACCGAGCCGACCGAGGACGAGGAAGAGCGCCGACGCATGTCGGTGACGGCTACCTACGACGCGCTCTTCCGCGAACACGACGCGTCCGTGCTCGCGACCGACTTCGCCCCGTCCTACCTGCAACACAATCCGATTGCGGGCAACGGCACCGCGGCACTGCAACAGTTCTTCGCCGGCGGCGCGCAGTTCCCTGCCTCGGAATCGGTCGTCTCGCTGGCCGACGGCGATCTGGTGTGGACGTTCGCGAAAGCGCCGGGCGCAGCAGAATCCGACCCCTTCGTCGCGGGAGACATCTTCCGGTTCGACGGCGCCATCGTCGAGCACTGGGACGTCGTTCCGGAGTAGCGACCGCTGTCGGTCGATGACCGCCGGCAAGGCAAAATGGACCGGTGCCCGAGACTCTCGACGACATCGTGACCAGGACATCGGAACTACTGGCCGAGCGCGACGTGGCCGCGTTGTCGACCCTGATGGCGGGTCTGTCCACGACGAACGCGGTCAGAATGCTCGAACGGGTCGACTCGGCGCAGCGGGCGGTTCTGTTTCGACTGTTGCCCAAGGACGAGGCCGTGGTCGTGTTCGAGCGTTTCGACGCGACCATTCGCAGCGAGCTGTTCGAAAGTTTGCGTAGCGACGACGTCATCGCCCTGTTCGAGAACCTCGACCCCGACGACCGAGTGGAACTGCTCGACGAGCTGCCCTCCAACATCGCGCATCGCATGATGCTCGGCCTATCGCCCGCACAACGGGCGCTCACTGCACCGATGCTGGGCTACGACCGCGGGTCGGTCGGCCGTCGAATGAGTCCGGAGTACGTGCGCCTACGCAACGACACGACGGCAGCCGAGGCTCTCGACGCGGTACGAAGGACCGGTCCCGACGCAGAATCGGTGTACCTGCTGCCCATCACCGACGACCGTCGTACGTTGCTCGGTGTGGTGACGCTCGCCGATCTCGCGACGGCGGATTCGACCACGCCGGTGGGAGAGCTCCATTCGTCGCATCCGGTGGTGCGGGCGGACTCGTCGGCGGAGGTCGCGGCACGTCTGTGTTTCGAGCATCGCAGTCCGGCGGTGGTGGTGGTCGACTCCGAACAGCGCCTGATCGGCATCCTCACCCTCGAGCAGTCCTCTCGCATTCTCGAGGAGGCCGAGGACGAGGACGCAGCCAGGGCGGGCGGTGCGGAACCGCTGCGTCGGCCGTACCTGTCGACGCCGGTCCTGTCCATCGTTCGTTCGCGCGTGGTCTGGCTGCTCGTGTTGGCGTTGTCGGCCATCCTCACCGTGCAGGTGCTCGAGATCTTCGAGCACGCACTGGCCGCGGTGGTGACCCTCGCGCTGTTCATTCCCCTGCTCACCGGCACTGGCGGAAACACCGGTTCGCAGGCCGCGACCACGGTGACCCGCGCGCTCGCCCTGGGTGACGTCCGCCCGCGCGACATCGCCGCTGTGCTGTTTCGCGAGGTCCGCGTCGGCGCGACGATGGGAGCGATGCTCGGAACGTTGGGGTTCGTCATTGCCGGACTCGTCTACGACTGGCACCTGGGCCTGGTCATCGGCACGACGCTGCTGTCGATATGCACGCTCGCCGCGACGGTCGGCGGTGCGATGCCGCTGATCGCCAAGAAGATCGGCGTCGACCCCGCGGTGTTCTCGACGCCCTTCATCTCGACCTTCTGCGATGCGACCGGCCTGATCGTCTACTTCCTCATCGCCAAGGCCGTACTGGGAGTCTGATCGGCCCCGCTCGTCAGCCCTTCTGGGCGTCTTCCTGCGCGGCCTGCGCCTGGGCCACCTGCTGCGGGGTGAATCGGATGAACAGTGCGGCGATGCCGGCGATCACGGCGCAGACCGCGCAACAGAACAGCGCGAACATGTAGCCCGAGCTCAATGCATCGAGTTGGCTCTCGTTCATCAATGTCGCCGGCCCGGATATCCCGCCCAGCGAGAGAGTGCGCGAGGTGACCAGCGCACCGATGACAGCCAAGGCCAACGGGCCACCGAGGGTTTGAGCAACCAGGGAAATCGCGGTCAACGGCCCGATTTCGGTGGGGCTCACCCCGGCGATGGCGCACAGCGGGAGCGGCACCACCGTCAGGCCCACACCGAAGCCGATGCCGATGACAGGAAAGAACAGTCCGGGGAAGTACGACGAGTCCGCGTTCATCGTGGTGACCGACACCATGAGCCAGCCGACCATGATGACGGCACCGCTCAGAATCAACCAGCGCGGAGCGATCCGGGCCACCAATTGCGAAGCCAGGAAGGCCGCGGCACCGAGCCCGAAAGCGAAAGGCACGAACGCCAGACCGGCTTGCAGAGGGCTGTAGCCCAGAATGTCCTGGACGAACAGGGCCACGTATGCGGCAAGGCTGAACATGACTCCACCGGCGAAGAAGATGGCCACGAAAGTCGCGACTCGATCCCAGTTTTCGAACAACGAGAAGGGCAGCAGCGGATTTGCTGCGCGCCGCTCGACCAGCAGGAACAGTCCTAGGAATATCAGTCCGGCGATCAGAGACACGATGACGATCGGACTGGTCCAGCCCAGTTCGGTGCCTTCACTCATCGCCAGCACCACACCGGTGCACCCCAGTGTTCCGAGAATGGCACCCGGCACGTCCAGGGCCAACCGCGTAGCCGCGGTTTCCTTCAAAGCAACCAGTGCCAGGCCGATGATGACCACACCGAGTGGAACGTTGATCAGGAAGATCCACCGCCACGACACTTCGGTCAGAGCGCCGCCAAGTATGAGCCCGACAATGGATCCGATACCGGTCATGGCTGCGAAAATGGCAATGGCCTGATTGCGTACCGGCCCGGGCGCGAAGGTGGTCGCCACCAAAGCGAATGCCGTGGGCGACGCCACCGCGGCACCGACCCCCTGCAGTGCCCTCGCCGCAACGAGCGTGGCTTCGTTGACTGCCAGTCCGCACAGCAACGAGGCGATCGTGAACAGGACGACGCCGGCGAGGAACATCTTCTTTCGCCCGAAGGCGTCGCCGAGCCTGCCGCCGAGCAACATCAGCCCACCGAAGGCCAACGCGTAGGAGGTCAACACCCAGTTGCGCCCGGCGTCGGACAGACCCAGATCGGCCTGCAGCGGAGCCAAGGCCAGGTTGGCGACGGTGCCGTCGAGAACCACCATCAGTTGCAGCCCGCTCAGGACGATGATCGCCATCCCGAACGCTCGAGTCGTCACCGGGTACTTGATCTCGGTGGCGGAGGTGTTGGGCATCGATGACTCAGGCACGAGCGTTCACGTTACCGGCGTGTACAGAGAACCCGGCCACGGTGCCGATGACGACGATCGCCGGCGGCCTAATTTCGGCCTCGCGGACCGCGTCGGCGACGGTGCTCAACGTGGCCCGAACTTCACGTTGGGTGCGCATGGTGCCCTCCTGAACGACGATGACGGGGGTGTCCGACGGGCGGCCGCCCGCCACGAGTACATCGGCGAACAGCCCGATGCGCTCGACGGCCATCAGCAACACGATTGTGCCCTTGAGCTTGGCCAACGCGTCCCAGTCGACCAGAGAATCGGGATGATCGGGGGCCACGTGACCGCTCACGACGACGAATTCGTGGGTGACGGCGCGATGCGTCACCGGGATTCCGGCCGAGGACGGAACCGAGATCGCGCTGGTGATGCCCGGTACCACCGTGACCGGAATGCCCTCGGCGGCCAGCGCTTCGAGTTCCTCGTAACCGCGACCGAAGACGTACGGGTCACCGCCCTTGAGCCGAACCACGAACTTGCCGGCCTTGGCACCGTCGATCAGCGCCTGGTTGATGGCTTCCTGCGCCATTGCCCGGCCGTACGGAATCTTCGAGGCGTCGATGACCTCGACGTGTGGTCCGAGTTCGGCGAGCAACTCGGGTGGAGCCAGCCGATCGGCCACCACGACGTCCGCGTATGCCAGCAGTCTGCGGCCCCGGACGGTGATCAGATCCGGGTCGCCCGGACCGCCGCCCACGAGCGCGACACCGGTCAGCGGCGCGTGCGCCGAGTCGGCCACGACGCCGGACTGCAGCGCTTCGACGACGGCATTGCGCACGGCGGCCGATCGGCGATGTTCGCCGCCTGCCAGCACTCCCAGCGTGAGGCCGTCCCATTCGGCCGACGCCGGAGTGACGGCTGTGCCGTCCTTGGCGATGTCGGCACGGACACAGAAAATCTTGGACGCGGTCGCTTCCGCAACAATGGCGATATTGGTCTCGGCCTCGTCGGTGCAGGCGATGGCGTACCAGGCGTCGGCCAGATCGCCGTGGCGGTAATCGCGCAGTTCGAGCGTCACCTGCCCTGCTGTCGCCATTGCCTCCACGGCCGGAGTGGCCTCGCGGGTGACCACGTGGACCACTGCTCCGGACGAGATCAACAGCGGTAGTCGACGCTGTGCGACGGTGCCGCCACCGACCACGACGACGCGCCGCCCTTCGAGATTCAGGCCGACCAGATAGGGAGAGTCAGTCGCGTTCACGAGAGGAAACGCTACCGCGCGCGCTGGACTCGCTTCTCGTCCCATACGGGCTCGGCTGCTTCGTAAACCTGCCCGGTGGCACCGAACACCAGGAATCGATCGAAACTGCGGGCGAACCACCGGTCGTGTGTCACCGCGATCACGGTGCCCTCGAATGCCGCGATGGCGTCTTCGAGCGCATCGGCCGACATCAGGTCGAGGTTGTCGGTCGGCTCGTCGAGCAGCAGCAGCGTGGCGCCGGAGAGCTCGAGCAGAAGAATTTGCACACGTGCCTGCTGCCCGCCCGACAGGTTGTCGTAGGACTGTTCGGCCGCGCGGGCCAGACCGTATCGGTCCAACGCTCGGCCGGCAGCCTCACGGCCCATGCCGTCCCGGTGCTCGTTGCCCATGTGAAGGATCTCGAGCAGCGTGTTGCCGGCAAGATCCGGACGCGTGTGCGTCTGCGCAAACAGACCGGGCCGTACCCGGGCCCCGAGTACCGCTGTCCCGGTGTGCGGAACGGGCGCGAGTGCGAGTTCCTGGACCGGCTCGTGCTCCTTCTCGGGATCGGTGCCGCCGTTGGCGAGCAGACGCAGGAAGTGCGATTTGCCCGAGCCGTTGGAACCCAATACCGCCACGCGATCGCCGTACCAGATCTCGGTGTCGAACGGTTTCATCAGGCCGGTCAGTTCCAGGGCCGTGCACACGAGCGCGCGCTTGGCCGTTCGACCACCGCGCAACCGGACGGTGACGTGCTGCTTGAGCGGCACGGCCTCGGGCGGTCCGGCCTCCTCGAATTTGGCCAGTCGCGTTTGCGATGCGTGGTAGCGGGCGGCGACGCCGTCGTTGAACTTCGCCTTCTCGCGCAGACGCAACACCAGCGCGCGCAGTTTGACCAATTCCTCGTCCCACCGCCTGCGCAGTTCGTCGAGTCGCACGTTCCGGTCTTCCCGCGCTGCGTGATACGTCGCGAACCCACCGCCGTGCACCCACGCGGTGGCCCCGCTCACTCCCGGCTCCAGGGTCACGATCCGGTTGGCAGCGTTGGCGATGAGCTCCCGGTCGTGGCTGATGAACAGGACGGATTTGTCGGAGTCGCGAATGGTCGCTTCGAGCCAACGTTTGCCGGGCACGTCGAGGTAGTTGTCCGGCTCGTCGAGCAGCAGCAGATCGTCGGTGCCGGCGAACAACGACTCGAGCACGAGCCGCTTCTGCTCACCGCCACTGAGCGTCGAAGCCGCGCGCCACTTCGCGCGATCGAACGGCATACCGAGCGCAGCCGTGGTCACCTTGTCCCAGAACGGTTCCAGGTCGTAGCCGCCCACGTCGCCCCAATCGGACAGGGCCTGCGCGTACTTCATCTGGGTCTTCTCGTCGTCGACCTCGATCATCGTGTTCTCGGCGGCGTCGAGCGCAGCAGCTGCGGACCGCACGGCTGGGGACGCGACCGACAGCAACAGGTCACGCACCGTCGAGTCGTCTCGCAGTTGCCCGACGAACTGCCGCATCACCCCGAGCGAACCGGAGCTCGACACCGCGCCCTCGTCGGGAGCCTCGTCGCCCGCCACGATGCGCGTCAACGTCGTCTTACCGGTTCCGTTGGGCCCGATCAGTGCGGTCTTGGCACCGTCGCCCACCCGGAAGCCAACGCCGTTGAGCAGCTGCCGTCCGTCGGGCAGGAAGTACACGATGTCGTTGAGTTCGAGATGGGCCACAACGAACCAGCCAACCCCATTAGCCCCTCGATGGCCAATCGTTTTCACCCGAGCATGGCGGGGATGCCTGCTCTAGGCGAGCGCCAGGCTGGACGTTCGTGTCAGGACCTGCTTCCCGGCGTCGTCGACGTGGGCATGGTGGACCTGCAGTCGCGCCGAGTCGCCGTGCAGGGTCAGCAGCATGACCCCGTTGTCGAACCACGGGCCCGCCTCGGCCTGCCACTCGACACCCGACGGGCCCACGTGGGCGGCCCGCGCGAGCTTCGACAGGATCCTCGCCGCCGGGCGTTTGACGGCAAGTTTGTTGACCGCGCGGATCGGCAGATTCAGCGGATTGCGGAACGGAGACATCGTCAGCTGATACGTCGCAGGCACGTCGCGCCCGCCGACACCGAAGTCGGCGTTCGCGACGTACGAGCAGTGCACGTCTCCCGAGAGCCACATGATCGACGCGGGCTTGTCGTCACCGCGCGAGAGCTCACGCGTCAGGGCTGCCATGTCGTTGAACGAGTTGGTGAATGCGGCCCAGTGCTCGAGGTCGAGTCCGATTCGCATCTTTTCGGCCACCTTGGCCGACCTCGGCCCCCAACTCCCCTGTGCCACAGCCTCGTTCCACTGTTCTAGATGATGCAGTGCCGGCAGCATCAGGTACGGCAGTGACGATCCGAACAGCAGGTGTCGGGGCGTCGTCTCGAGTGCGCGCTCGCGGACCCACGCCCATTCCTTCTCGTCGACCATTTCGCGGTTGTCGGGGTCGAGATTTCGTGAGCAGCGTGAGTCGATCATGATCAGACGGGTGTCGCCGAAATCTCGATAGAAGCTCCACCGGCCGGTCTCGGGGGCTCGATCGACACGTAACGCGAAGTCGGCCAACAGTTTCTCGCGATCCGCATCGGTCTCGGCGGAGCGAACGGCGGCGTACATCTCGTCCCCCGCCAGTTCTTTCGGCGAGAGATTGCCCAGATGTTGATACACCCAGTACGACGAGTACGCCCCGATCACGCGGTCGTTCCACCACGGCCGGGTCTCGATGTCACGACGCCAGGAGGCCGACGAATTCCAGTCGTCGCGCAGATCGTGATCGTCGAGAATCATGCACGACGGGATGCTCGCCAACAGCGTCCGCACCGGCTCGAGTCCCCACGATTCCCGGTACAGCCACGAGTACTCCTCGAAGTCGCAGATCTCGTTCTCCGCGTCGGTGCCGATGGCACTGGTCGGTCCCTCTCCCGACTCCCGTCGCGCCTGCAGTCGTTCGACTATCTCGGGCGACGGGTCGTCGGCGTACACCTGGTCACCCAGAAGCAACAGGGCCTGGGGCCACTGGCCCGGATCCTGCTCGATGAGGGCAGATCCGAGCCCGGCGAGTGCATCGGCACCGATCGTCTTCAGAGACTTCGCGCTGTAATCGTCGCCGCGCCGACACGACCCGAACGCAAGCGTGACCGGCCCCGCTGCGTCCACGGTGTGGATGCTGGCTCGCTTGCCGTCCTCCGGCCACACCCTGTGCTCGTCGACGAACACCTCGTAGCTCACCGGCGCGTTGGCGGGCAGGCCCTCGAGTGGAACGAGCGCGAAGTGGTGACCGTGCACTCCCCACGTTCGTTCCGATGCTCGGACGCCGACATCGGTGACGACGGTGACGGTGCACGGGTGCGCCATCTCGAACCACAGGGTCGCGGTCTCGGTGCCGACATAACGAACGATCGGGCCGAGTAGAACCAGACTGTCGGAACTCATTCGACCCACAGTGCCCTCGTCGGCTCGCTTTCGCCAGTCAGTGCGGCGGATCCGCCGGTTCTTCGTCCGTCGCGGCCACCGCGACGACCACGGTGGCCCCGACTGCCTTCGAAACCAGCAGCCGCCGCGCCGAGCCGGCCAACAGAGCCGACGCTTCCGCGACGCTGGCAGTACCGACTGCGTCTCGCACCCGGTCCGACCCGGATTCGGTGACGACTGCAGACAGGTCCGACGCCGAGAACGTCGCTCCTCGAACACCCATTCTCGACGCGATCGCTGCCACCAGTTCTGCTTTTCGGTCGATCGATGCGATGCTCACCACCGACCAGTTCTCGTGCATCACCTCGGTGATCGCCCGCAGTACCTCGTCGGGTCCGACCCCGGCTCTGGCGCCGATTCCGATGACGACGCCGCGCCTCACACGCACGCGTAATCGTGTGCGGCAGCGACGAATCGAGTGATCGACTCGGGGTTTCCCGCCGCGTGTGTGTGCAGATACGACGCGTGGACACCACCCTGCACGAAACCCTCGCGGGCGGCGGTTCTGCCGTCGACCCCATGCTTGTGCCAACCCCACGCCGCCGGTGCGCTCTCTCGGACGTCCACCAGTTTCGTTCGGTGGAATTCGTGGCCGGTGACGCGACTACCCGCGTCGAACAGCGTCGACGATTCGAGGGCGACGGCATCGCGGTATCCGAGGGTGAGCGTGTTCCCGAATTCCGCGTCGACGTCGACCACTCCGGCCATGGCGTGGCCGTCCAATCTCCTTGCGAGATAGAGCAACCCGGCGCATTCGGCATGTATCGGCAATCCGCGGGCCGCCGCTGTCCTGATATCGGCGAGGAGCACTTCGTTCGCCGCGAGGGCGGCGGCATGCTCTTCCGGGAAGCCGCCGGGGAGCACCACTCCTGCTGTGCCCGAGGGTAATCCGTCGCGCAGCGGATCGAAGACCGCAACATCTGCGCCGGCGGCCCGAAGCAGTTCGACGTGCTCGGTGTAGCCGAAGGTGAACGCCGGGCCGCCGGCGACAGCGATCACCGGTGCGCCGCCGGACGGTCTGACCTCGAGCGCAGGGTTCCAGGCCGGGACTGGCACCGACGAACGCGCCAGAGCCTCGACCGCCTCGATGTCCACGAACTGTGCGACCAATGCACTCATCGCGTCGACCGCATCGGTAGCGGCACCGCCGTGCTCCACCGCGGTGATCAGCCCCAGATGCCGTGACGGAACGACCAATTCACTCATCCTCGGCAGGGAGCCCAGAACCGGAACACCCACTCGTTCGCAGGCCTGACGGAGCACCTGTTCGTGCCGATCACTGCCGACGCGGTTGAGAATCACACCGCCGATCCGCACACTCGAGTCGTAGGTGGAGAATCCGTGCAGCACGGCGGCGAGGGATTGACTGTGCCCGCGTGCGTCGACCACGAGCACCACCGGCGCGCCGAGCATGGCCGCCACTCGCGCGGTCGAGCCCTCGGCGGACGCCTCCCCCGGACCGGTCATGTCGATCTTGCCGTCGAACAGGCCCATGACGCCTTCGACCACCGCGATGTCGCAGCCGCTGCTGCCGTGCAGAAACAGTGGGCCGATGCGGTCGGCACCGACCATGACCGCGTCGAGATTTCGACCGGGCAGGCCCGCGGCGAGCGAGTGGTAACCGGGATCGATGTAGTCCGGGCCGACCTTGAACGGAGCGACCCGACGGCCGGCACCGCGCAGGGCACCCATCAGTCCGGTGGCGACCGTCGTCTTTCCGCTGCCCGACGCGGGTGCCGCGATCACCACGGCCGGACACGACCGGTTCACCATTCGATGCCCCGCTGCCCTTTGCGACCCGCATCCATCGGGTGCTTGACCTTGGTCATCTCGGTGACGAGGTCGGCGGCCGCGATCAACTCCGGCGGAGCGTCGCGGCCGGTGATGACGACATGTTGGTTGCCCGGCCGATGTGTCAGCACCTCGACCACCTCCGCGACGTCGACCCAGCCCCACTTGAGTGGATAGGTGAATTCGTCCAACACGTAGAAGCGATGGGATTGCTGCTCGATGCGCCGTGCGATCTCACGCCAGCCTTCGGCCGCGGCGTCGGCGTGGTCGACCTCGCTGCCCTTCTTGCGAGTCCACGACCACCCCTCCCCCATCTTGTGCCATTCGACAGCGCCTCCGATTCCGGTGCTCTCGTGCGCGTCGCCCAGAGCACGAAACGCCGCTTCCTCGCCCACCTTCCACTTCGCACTCTTGACGAACTGGAACACGCCGACGTCGAAACCCTGGTTCCAGGCCCGCAACGCCATTCCGAACGCAGCGGTCGATTTCCCTTTACCGGGACCGGTGTGGACGGCGAGCACCGGCAGATTGCGGCGCTGACGAGTCGTGAGGCCGTCCTCCGGAACGGTTCCCGGAGCAGGTACTCCCTGTGGCATCGCGTGTCCCCCTACGCCGCTGCGCGAACGACGGCGGTGACCTGCTCGGCCGACAGGTCCGCGAGCGCCACGTATCCGCCTCCGAGACAGCCGGCGAAGTCCGCGGCCAATCCCAGGCGCACCATGCCCGACTCGCAGTCGACGACGACCGACGCGATCTTGTCCGCCGCGATGCGGCCGGCGGCGATTCGCGCCCGACCGACGGGATCGGTGCCGCCCGTGGCACGCCCATCCGTCAGAGCGACCACCAACGCGCGCCGCAGCGGGTCTCGAACCTTCTCGCGCAGCACCAACTCTCGCGCGGTCAGGAATCCCTGCGCCAACGGAGACTTGCCCCCGGTCTTCATCTTTCGCAGCCGCGTCACAGCGACATCGACCGAGGACGTCGGCGGCAGTACTGTCTCGGCCTCGGTGCCGCGCACGGTGATGACCGCGACCTTGTCGCGCCGTTGATAGGCGTCACGGAGCAGTGAGAGCACCGCACCCGTCACCGCCGACAGTCGGTCTCGCGCAGCCATGGATCCCGACGCGTCGACGACGAAGACGATGAGGTTGCCCTCGCGCCCCTCCTTGACGGCTCCGCGCAGGTCCTCGGGCGCCAGTCGCAGCCGCCCGGACGTGCGCCCACGCACCACCTGCTGCTCGGCTGCCGCGAACAACGTACCGATCAGATGCAGACCCCGGCCCGGTTCGACGGTGGGACGAACCGACCGTCCGTACGAGGACCTCGACCGCGAGCGCCTACCCGGAGCACCTTCACCGACCCCGGGAAGCTCGATGAGCCGCGCCTTGAACTGCGCGCCCGGTGTTCCCGCCTGCCGATCGCTGCCCGCACCGGTCGGGGCCTTTTCCTGGCTGTCGGCCGGTTCCTGCGGCGTGTCGGATTCCGTACTCGACGGCGCGTCGGGAGTTTCGGCCGCGTCGGGCTTCGGTGCTCCTCCATCACCGTCGGGATCCGGCTCCGGCTCGGGATCGGGTTGCTGCTCGGCCTGTTCGGCGGCGTCGCGCATGGCGTCGTCGAGCTGCTTGTCGTCTATACCCGGCTCGTCGAAGGGGTCGCGTCGACGCCTGTGCGGTAGCGCCAATTCGGCCGCGACGCGCACGTCCTCCTCGGTCACCTCGCTCGCGCCTCGCCACGCGGCGTGGGCCGAGGCCGTACGCGCGACCACCAGGTCTGCGCGCATACCGTCGACGTCGAACGATGCGCACAGCGCGGCGATGCGCCGAAGTTCCTTGTCGCTCAACACCACATCATCGAGGATCGTGCGTGCAGCCACGATCTGCGCTGCAACGGCGGCGTCCTCGTCGACGTACGCTGCCGCGAACGCGTGGGGATCACGCTCGTAGTTCATACGCCTGCGCACGACATTCATGCGCACGTCCACATCACGCGACGCGGTGACCTCGACCGCCAGACCGAATCGGTCGAGCAACTGTGGCCGGAGCTCACCCTCCTCGGGATTCATCGTGCCCACGAGGACGAATTGTGCTGGGTGAGAATGCGATACGCCGTCTCGTTCGACGTGTACGCGACCCATCGCCGCCGCGTCGAGCAGGACGTCCACGAGGTGGTCGTGCAACAGGTTCACTTCGTCGACGTAGAGAACGCCGCGGTGTGCCGCTGCGAGCAGGCCGGGTTGGAATGCTCGTTCCCCGTCACGCAGTACCTTCTCGAGGTCGATGGACCCCACCACGCGGTCCTCGGTCGCTCCCACCGGAAGCTCGACCAGCTTGGCCGGGCGGGCACCATCCTCGTCCTCGACGGCAGGCAGCAGAGTTGCGAGCGCCCGAACCACCGTCGATTTCGCGGTCCCCTTCTCGCCGCGCACCAGCACACCGCCGATACCGGGGTGCACCGCGCACAGAATCAACGACAACCGCAGCTGATCCTGACCGACGATCGCACTGAACGGATACCCCGGTTCGGGGACACTGCTCTCTCGCTGCACAACCAATTCCCTTCGTGCTCGGAGTTCCGCGCCGAGCGTTCGGTGGACGACACGAAGCCGGGCGGCGATCTGGCTGACAGGAGAACACTCCTGAACACAGTGGCGGGACCGCGCCTGGTTCTCACAGGACTTCTCCGCACTCGACTTCGAACGGAACACTACCGCCGAACGAACGAATGCCACACACGCCTGGACGTGTGTGGCATTCGTAGCTTCGGATCCGAACGGGCTGTTACGCCTCGCTCCAGGCGGTGCCGCCACCGCGACGCATCGGAGTGTGCGGAATACCGTCCTCGAGTACTTCCTCGCCGTCGGGCAGGAAGCCGTGCTTGGCGTACATGTCGACGAGGTAGCTCTGCGCGTTGATCCGGCACGGTGCCGAACCGACCTCGGCCAGGGCGGCCCGCAGAATTCGCGTGGTGTGTCCCTGTCCCCTGGCCGAACGCTGGGTGCACAGGCGGCCGATACGGAACGCCTTCTCGCCGTCGTCGTGCTCTTCGAGCAGACGCAGTGTGCACACCACTTCACCGTCTCGTTCGAGCCAGAAGTGCCGCGTCTCGGTCAGCAGGTCGCGTCCGTCCAACTCCGGATAGGCGCAGGCCTGCTCGACCACGAACACCTCGACACGCAGCTTCAACAGGTCGTACAACGTGCTGTTGGACAGGTCTAGTGCCCACGATCGTTTGAGAGCTGCTGCTTGCGTATTCATACCTTTTGCTATCACACACCCGTGTGCTGTGCGAGCTCACGCGAACTTTCCAGCTCCAGCGTCTTCGAGGTCCAGGCCCAGACCTCGTCGAACAGCGAGCTGTTCTGAGCCAGTTTGACCCCCAGGGACGGGACCATTTCCTTGAGCTTGGGCTGCCACGCGTCGTATTTGTCTCCGAAGCACCGCTGCAGCACGTCCAGCATGGCCGGTACGGCAGTCGATGCGCCGGGAGAGGCACCGAGCAGGCCCGCGATGCTGCCGTCGGCAGCGTTGACCACAGCGGTACCGAACTCGAGAACGCCGCCGCGTCCCTTCTTGCGGATCACCTGCACACGCTGACCGGCCGTGACCAGCTCCCAGTCCTTGGCGACGACGGTCGGCGCGAACTCCCGCAGAGTCTCGACCCGATCGGCCTGCGACTGAGCCAACTCGCTCACCAGGTACTTCACGAGCCCGAGCTCGGTCACGCCGACGCCGAGCATCGACATCAGGTTGCCCGGCTTGACCGAGCCGGGCAGATCGGTGATCTTGCCCTGCTTGAGGAACTTCGGTGACCATCCCGCGTACGGTCCGAACAACAATCCCTGCTGGCCGTTGATGACGCGCGTGTCGAGGTGCGGCACCGACATCGGCGGTGCTCCCACCGAGGCCTTTCCGTACACCTTGGCCGAGTGCTGCTCGATCAGTTCGGGGTTGGTGCACCGCAGCCATTCGCCGCTGACGGGGAACCCGCCGAAGCCCTTGATCTCGGCAATGCCCGACTTCTGCAGCAGGTGCAGCGCGCCACCGCCCGCCCCGACGAACACGAACTTGGCGTTGACGGTCTTCTTGGCACCGGTGCGCTGGTTCGCCACCTTGACGTCCCACGTGCCGTCGGACTGCTTGGTGATGTTGCGCACATCGTGCCCGAAGTGCACGGTGCCACCCGCAGCGGACAGGTAGTTCAGCAGCTGCTTGGTGAGTGCACCGAAGTCGACGTCGGTGCCTTCCTGACTCCAGTTGAGCGCGACCGGATCGGAGAAGTCACGGCCACGAGCCATCAGCGGCAGTCGCGCGGTGAACTCGTCCTTGGAATCGATGTACTCCATGCCGGCGAACAGGGGGTTGCCGACGAGCGCCTCGTAGCGCGCCCGCAGGTACTTCACGTTGTCCTCGCCGTGCACGAAGCTCACGTGCGGGATCGGGTTGATGAAGTTCTTGGCGTCGGAGAGGACGCCGGTTTCGATGCCGTGGGCCCAGAACTGCCGCGAGACCTGGAACTGCTCGTTGACGTTGAGCGCCTTGGCGATATCGACGCTGCCGTCCTTGTTCTGCGGCGTGTAGTTGAGCTCGCAGAGCGCCGAATGCCCGGTGCCTGCGTTGTTCCACGCGTCGCTGCTCTCGGCCGCTGCGGCGTCGAGACGTTCGTAGACGTCGATCGACCAGTTCGGCTCGAGCTGACGGAGCAGCGCACCGAGGGTGGCGCTCATGATTCCGGCACCGACCAGAACGACGTCGGTCTTGATCCGCTTACCCTGCTCATCTGTGGACACTGGAGAATCGACTTCCTTGTCTGTAAAGGTCTCGGCCGGTGGCGGTATCGGTCCGAGAACTCTTCTGTAGAGGGTTACTCACCCGATGCGGTCAGGTTACTAGCTGGGCCTACCCCATCGGACACCACGTCAACCTGCTCTCGATTGTGCTCCTCGGACGCTGTCGGCGGCGCCCACTACAGTTGTGATCTGTGACTACCTGGGTTCCCGATGTCCTCGGCGACGGCTACGAACAGACGACCATCCCACTCGGAGACGATCCGGACGGCGAGGGCCAGGTCGAGGCCACTCTGGTGCGGTATCAACCGCCGGGTGTCGCCAACTTCGACCGCGCGGTGATCTATGTCCACGGATTCACCGACTACTTCTTCCAGCGACACATCGCCGAGCATTTCGCCGAGAAGGGATACGCGTTCTACGCGCTCGACCTGCGCAAGTGCGGACGATCGCGCCGTGAGGGCCAGACCGCACACTTCGTGACCGATCTGGCGATGTACGACGCCGAGCTGAACGAGGCGCTGAGCCTGGTCCGCGCCGAGCGCGCGGACGCGCCGGTGCTGCTGATGGCGCACTCCACCGGTGGCCTCGTGTTGCCGCTGTGGCTCAACCGTCTCAACCGTCAGGAGGGCGGCTCGTCCGGGTTGGGCCTGGCAGGCGTCGTCCTCAACAGCCCCTGGTTCGACCTGCAGGGCCCGCCGGCGATACGTAGCGTCGGTACCGCGGCGATCGACGTGATCGGCAGATTTCGGGCAAAGACGCCGGTCCCCGGGGGCGGCTTGGATACCTACGGCCTTTCCCTCGCGGCATCGGAGCAGGGCGAGTGGGATTACGACCTGGACTGGAAACCCCTCGCCGGCTTCCCCATCACCTTCGGCTGGATCCGTGCGGTCCGGCACGGGCATGCCGAGCTGCACCGCGGCCTCGATATCGGAATTCCGTCGTTGATCCTTCGCTCGAAGGTGACGCATTTCTCCCGCCGCTACAGCTCGGCCGTCGACGCGGCCGATGCCGTTCTCGATGTCCGGCAGATCGCCCGTTGGGCCGGCTGCCTGGGTGATCGAACCTCGATCGTCCCCATCGAGGGCGCACGCCACGACGTCTTCCTGTCCACCGAGGGCCCTCGCTCACGGGCCTTCGAGGAAATGGACGAATGGCTCGAGTGGTTGCACCGGGGAGAGAAGACCGACCACGCGTCGGGCAAGGACCACACCGAGATCGGACACATTTCATGACAGAACATTTCGACGTCGTCATCATCGGCTCGGGCTCGGGAAACTCGATCGTCGATCAGAGGTTCGACGACAAGAAGGTCGCCCTGATCGAGGAGAATGCGACGTTCGGCGGTACGTGCCTCAACGTCGGCTGCATCCCCACCAAGATGTACGTGTACGCGGCCGAGGTGGCTCGTACGGTGCGAGATTCCTCCAAGTACGGCATCGATGCGCACGTCGACACGGTCCGCTGGCCGGACATCGTCGAGCGGGTCTTCGGACGTATCGACCCCATCTCCGAGGGCGGCAAGCGATACCGCGCCGAGGGCAGCCCCAACGTCACGCTGTTCGAGGGTCACGCACGCTTCGTCGCCCCGCGCACCATCGACACCGGAACCGGTACGACCATCACGGCGGACCAGATCGTCATCGCGGCCGGCTCACGTCCCACCGTGCCGCAATCGATCGAAGATTCCGGTGTCACCTACCACACCAACAACGACGTCATGCGCCTACCGGCACTGCCCGAACACCTCGTGATCCTCGGATCCGGTTACATCGCAGCCGAATTCGCGCACGTGTTCTCCGCACTCGGATCGAAGGTATCGATCGTCGCCCGTAAGGATTCACTGCTGCGCGCGTTGGATGCCGATATCGCGAAACGATTCACCGAGCTCGCCCGGGCCAAGTGGGACGTTCACCTCGATTCCGGTGACACGCGCGGGATTTCCGAGGGCGGACTGCACGGCGTCGAACTTGCGGACGGCACCAAGGTCCTCGGAGACGCGTTCCTCGTGGCCGTCGGCCGGCAGCCCAACGGCGACCGACTGAATCTCGGTGCTGCTGGGATCGAGCTGGACGACGAGGGCCGCATCACGGTCGACGAGTTCGGCCGCACCACCGCCGAGGGCGTGTTCGCACTGGGCGACGTCTCCTCGCCGTATCAGCTCAAGCATGTGGCCAACCAGGAAGCGCGCGTCGTCCAGTACAACCTGTTGCAGGACGCCTGGCACGGCGACACGTCCGCGTTGCGTACCTACGATCACCGCTTCGTTCCCGCTGCCGTGTTCACCGATCCGCAGATCGCGGAGGTGGGTATGACCGAGGAACAGGCCCGAGACGCAGGGCTCGACATCACGGTGAAGGTCCAGAACTACGGCGACGTCGCCTTCGGCTGGGCGATGGAGGACAGCGAAGGGCTGTGCAAGATCATCGCCGAGAAGGGCACCGGCAAGATACTCGGGGCTCACATCATCGGAGCTCAGGCCCCGACTCTCATCCAGCCGCTCATCCAGGCGATGAGCTTCGGACTGTCCGCCCAGGACATGGCCCGTGGTCAGTACTGGATCCACCCAGGACTGCCCGAGGTGGTCGAGAACGCCCTCCTGGGCCTCGACCTGTAGGTTTCGATCACCAGGGGCTGGTGCGGAGCACGATCTCCGTGGCCAGCGCCGCCGGGGCGTCGGCCGCGACATGTTCGACGCCGTCGAGCGCGACGACCCGAAAGTCCGAGTAGACGAAGCGGCCGCTGTTGTCGGCGGACGGACGCATCTCGGAGTTGCCGATGACCAGGGTCGTCGGCAACTCGATTGCGGGGCAATCGGCGTCCCGCACGATGCCCCGATGGTCGGCGATCGCCGGGTGGCAACGATCCACGGCGATGAGGCTGGCAAACCGACCGAAAGTCTTCGCCGCCAGTCTCCAGGCCGATTCCGCACCGGCACCGCTCCCGACGAGGTGGACCCACGACAGCTTCAGCTCGTCCAGCAAGGCGAGAACAGCGTCGTCCCCCACTCCGTCGATGTCTTCCACCGCAACGGTTTTCAGATCCGAGTTGTGCAAGCGCTCGCTCACCGAGTCGTAGCCATCGACCGAATCGCCGATGTCCGGCAACAGGAGCACGGCGTGCCGACTGTCCGGTCCCGCTACTCGTACCGACACAGACCCGCCCGCAGCACTCACATGCGTGAACTCCATGGGGACGACGGTACTGCCTCTTGCCAGAACCACGCACCGGTTCTATGGTTAGTTACATGAGTAATGAACCAGTGAGGTACCGAACCTCGCCGCCGCGGCGGTGGCTCTGATGGACGAGGGCAGGCCGATCTTCCTGCAGATCGCCGAGCTCGTCGAGAACTCGATCATCGACGGCTCCCTGGCCGAGGAAGAACAGGTTCCCTCCACCAACGAGCTCGCCGCGTTCCATCGCATCAATCCGGCCACAGCGGGCAAAGGGCTCGCGAAGCTCGTCGCCGACGGCGTCGTCTACAAGAAACGAGGGATCGGAATGTTCGTCACCACAGGCGCACGGGACGCACTCCGGTTCCGTCGACGCGATCTGTTCGCCCGTCAGTACATCGACCCGCTGGTCACCGAGGCACGCAAGCTCGGAATGACCGTGGACGAACTCAAGACCATGCTCGACAACTGGGAGGCAGCGCGATGAGCATCCACGATATCGGTACGCCCGACGAACTCCGCCGCGTCGTTGCGTCGGCCACACACCTGACCAAGAAGTTCGGCTCGTTCACCGCCGTCGACGACGTGAGCTTCGAGATCGAACGCAACAAGATCTACGGCTTCCTCGGCCGCAACGGAGCAGGCAAGACCACCGTCATGCAGATGATGACCGCCCAGATGCGCGAAAGTGATGGTGAGATCTCGGTATTCGGCGAACGCCCGTGGGAGAACCCACGCGCTCTGAGTCACGTGTGCTTCGTCAAGGAAAGCCAGAAGTATCCCGACGATTTGAAGGTCAAGAACGCCATTGCGCAGGCCTCCCACATTCTTCCGCACTGGGACAACGACTTCGCCGCCGAATTGCTGCGCGATTTCGACCTCCCGTTGGGTCGCAAGATCAAGAAGCTCTCTCGCGGAATGACGTCGGCACTCGGAATCGTCATCGGTCTCGCGTCCCGAGCGCCACTCACCTTCTTCGACGAGCCCTACCTGGGGCTGGACGCAGTCTCACGACACATGTTCTACGACCGGCTGCTGGCCGACTACGCGGAGAACCCCCGAACGGTCGTTCTGTCGACACACCTCATAGACGAGGTCAGCAATCTGATCGAGCACGTGATTCTCATCGACAAGGGAAGAATACTGCTCGACGCCGAGTCGGACGATCTGCGCGAGAGAGCATTCGAGATCACCGGTCCGACCGAGGCTGTCGACCGGTTCGCTGCAGAGCATCGAATCTTGCACAGAACTGCTCTCGGCTCGACAGCCCGAGCGACGATCGACGGGCGACTGAACGATCACCAGCAATCCCTCGGCGTGGCGTCCGGTCTCAGCATCGAACCGATTCCGTTGCAGCAGTTGATCATCGATCGAACCACTGCCCATTCCGGCTCTATCCACGAGTCGACCACCGCCGAGGAGGCCTTGTCATGAAGCGCATATTGAACGTAGCTCGGGTCCACAACACCTCCTGGGCAACCACATTCGCGTGGCCCCTGGGAATTCTCGTCGCAGTGTTCGTGATCACCTACGGCATCTTCTCGGTCGTTCCGGAAAGCGATTCGGATTTCAGCTTCAGCGGCGGCGTGTTCTCGGTCTATGGGTTCGCTATTGCCTTCTACGTCACGGCTATCACCCAGTGCTTCCCGTACGCCCTGAGCCTGAGCATCACACGTCGCGAATTCCTCACTGCGACAGCACTGGTGGGGGTAGCACAATCGGTCGCCCTCGGCACGATCGTCTACCTGTTGTCGGTCGTCGAAGCCGCGACCGGCGGCTTCGGGCTGAAGATCCGCATGTTCGGTCTGGCCCGCTACGCCACCGACAACCCGCTCCTGCAGTGGCTGACTCTGGTGATCGGGCTACTGCTGATCGGGTCCATCGGGGCGTTCGTCGGAGTCGTCTACCGGCGCTTCCGCACGAACGGTCTGTTCACGCTCGGACTCGCCGGCCTCGTCGTCTTCGGAGGCGGCGCGATCGTGATCACGTGGCAGAACTGGTGGCCCGACGTCGGGACTTTCTTCACCGACACCCCACGCGTGCTTCTGCTGGTGGTCGTTCCGCTCGTGATCACCGGGATCTTCTCGACCGTCAGTTGGATGGGCTTGCTCAAAGCATCTGCGTAACGATCTTTTTCGTCGAGCCGTCGACGCCGTTCTCTATCAGATCGAGAACGGCGTCGATATCGATGTTGCTGTCCACCAGATCCGCCAGCAGATCCAACTGCTGTTCGCGAAGGGCCGCAACCGACGTGTCGGATGCAACCTCGAATCCTGCGCGACCCGCCTTCCCCGCCACCCAGGCAAGAAAGGATCGACGGAAATCACCGGATTCGAGGAGTCCGTGCCAGTGAGTTCCCACGACACCGCCACGCACACTGCCCTCGCCGACGCCCCCCGCGGTCGTCAGCAGGGCATCGTCTTCGTTCCGGACCACTCGTCCATGGTGAATTTCGTACCCCCGCACGGGATCCGAGCCGAATGTGACGGAACGACCACTCACCTGCACGAGTACCTTCTCGGCCGCGAATTCGATGTCGAGATCGAGCAATCCCAGTCCCTCGACCGTTCCGACGCCTGACTCCACGGAATCAGAGATGGTTCGGCCCAACATCTGGTAACCGCCGCAGATGCCGAGAACCGGCCTCCCCGCAGCGGCGCGCTCGGAAAGGGCACGAGCAAGACCGGTGCGCCGCAACCATTCCAGATCCGACACCGTGGACTTGCTGCCGGGGACGACCACCAAATCCGCATCCTCGAGCCGAGAAGGCTCGGTGACCCAGTGCACCGACACTCCGGGCTCGCACGCCAGCGCCTCGACATCGGTCGTGTTGGAGATCCTCGGCAATCGCACCGCCGCCACCCGCAGCCACTGCGAGCCGAGCGGAGGACGGGGCCTGCCCACGGGCGCATCGGGAACGGTGCCGAGCGAATCCTCCGCGTCCATCCACAACCCGTCAGCGAACGGAACGACTCCGTACGTCGGCCGACCGGTCAACGCCCGCAACTGGTCGAGCCCCGGTGCCAACAGAGCCGGATCACCCCGAAACTTGTTGATCACGAACCCTGCCACGAGAGCCTGATCCTCGGGTGACAACACCGCCACCGTCCCGAACAGGTGCGCCAGCACTCCCCCGCGGTCGATGTCGCCCACCACGATCACCGGCAGCGACGCCGCCCTCGCCAATCCCATGTTGGCCAGATCGGTGGCGCGTAGATTGATCTCGGCCGGTGACCCGGCACCCTCGCAGATCACCACGTCGAATTCGGCACGTAGCGAGGACAACTCGTCGGCGACCACATGCCGGAGCGCCTGCCGATGTTCGATGTAGTTGCTCGCACTCACCTGGGCCACCGCACGCCCGCGCACCACCAACTGCGACGTCCGATCACTGCCGGGCTTGAGCAACACCGGATTGAACCGCACGCTGGGCTCGAGGCCACAAGCGGCCGCCTGCATCGCCTGAGCCCGGCCGATCTCGCCGCCGTCCAACGTGACGACCGAGTTGTTCGACATGTTCTGCGCCTTGAACGGGGCCACCCGAACACCCCGCCGCGCCAGCATCCGGCACAGGCCGGCGACCAACACACTCTTGCCTGCATCGGAGGTAGTGCCGGCGACCAACAGAGCGCCTTTCACGGCAGTATCAGATTTCTATTCACTCCGCAGGCTCCGCTCACGGCAGTGTCAGGATCTCGCAACCCGTCTCGGTCACCACGAGCGTGTGCTCGAACTGTGCGGTCCACTTCTTGTCGTGCGTGACCACGGTCCAGCCGTCGTCCCACATCTCGGCGTTGATCGTGCCCAGGTTGATCATCGGTTCGATGGTGAACGTCATGCCCGGCTCGATGATGGTCTCCACCGACGGCTGGTCGTAGTGCAGCACGACGAGGCCGTTGTGGAACGTCGTACCGATGCCGTGGCCGGTGAAGTCCTCCACCACGCCGTAGCCGAAACGGTGCGCATAGGACTCGATCACTCGCCCGACCACGTTCAGGGCGCGCCCCGGCTTGACCGCCTTGATGGCCCGCATCGTCGCTTCGTGTGTCCGCTCGACGAGCAGGCGCGCCTCCTCGGACACGTCACCCGCCAGGAACGTCGCGTTGGTATCGCCGTGCACACCGTCGATGTACGCGGTGACGTCGATGTTGACGATGTCCCCGTCCTCGATCACCGTCGAATCGGGGATGCCGTGGCAGATGACCTCGTTCAGCGAGGTGCAGCACGATTTCGGAAAACCCTTGTAGCCCAACGTGGACGGGTAAGCGCCGTGGTCGACCATGTACTCGTGTGCAATACGGTCGAGCTCATCGGTGGTCACTCCCGGTGCCACGGCCCGGCCCGCTTCCTGCAGAGCGCGAGCCGCGATCTTCGACGCCACGCGCATCTTCTCGATGACCTCGGGGGTCTGCACCCACGGCTCGCTGCCTTCGTTCACGGTCGACTTCCACGCGTATTCGGGTCGCTCGATCGACTTCGGCACGGAGAGGACGGGCGAGACGACGCCTGGCACGAGTGGCTGACGGGGCTTGCTCTCGGCGGTGACAGACATGCCGTCCAGAGTAGTCGTCGCAACCGTGTCCAGAAGAACCAGCGCTGCTGGTCGAGGCCACCGAATCCGCAACCGCGCGACGGGATATGATCTGGGTCACGTTCGCCGTCGACGTACCCGAACCGAGGAAGGAAGCGTCGTGGTCCATTCCAGTCTGTTGCGCCCCCGGGACGGCGATGCCCTTAGCGCCGAACTACGCCAGGTCGCCGCGACGTCCGCCGTGCCCGTCGTGTTCGGCGGGGAAGTGTCCTCGGAAACGCTGCACCTGAGCGAATTTCACGGCACCCGCACGCGTGGGCTGGACGGGCTCGCCATCCCGCCCAGGTCCGGTCTCGGTGGCCGGGTCATGGACCAACGTCGGCCCGCGGCCGTCAGTGATTACGGCGCGTCGATGTCGATCACCCATCACTTCGACCGGCCGGTCCTCGGCGAGGGCCTCAAGTCGATCCTGGCGGTGCCGGTTGTCGTCGCCGGAGCAGCCCGCATGGTGATGTACGCAGCGGTGCGAGAACGCGGCCCCCTCGGTGATCGAGTCGGCGACATCATGACCGCCGCAGCCCGGCGCCTCGGTCAGGAGATCGCCATCCGGGACGAGGTCGACCGCAGGGTGCGCCTCATGGAAAGTGCGCGGGCCACGTCGGACGGGAACCTCTCGCGGACGGCCGAGTTGCGCGGTGTGCACGACGAGCTCGCCGAGCTCGCTCGGTCGATCGGAGACGCGGCGGTCAAGCACAGACTGGACGCGGTCACCGCGCGACTGGCAGCAACGCTCGGTCGGACGGCGAACCAGGACAGCGACTCCGGCGACTCGCAGGCATTGACGCCACGCGAGATCGACGTCATCTCGCAGGTCGCGCTCGGTTGCACCAACGTCGAAGTCGCGGCACGGCTGTCGATCGGTGCCGAGACGGTCAAGTCCTATCTCCGCAGCGTGATGCGAAAAACCGACTCGCACACTCGATACGAAGCGGTTCTCGCGTGTCGTCGACTCGGGCTGTTGTCGGGCTGAACCCGGCCCACCGGCGTAGCGCTCAGTACCCCGGCGGAAGCTGCTCGAACATCTCCCGGGTGACGGCGACCGCATTGTCCGAGCTGCCGCCGCGTACCACCAAAGTCGCGAAGGCGATGTCGCCTCGGTAACCGACGAACCACGAATGCGATCCGCCCTCGACCTCTGCTTCTCCGGTCTTGCCGTACACCTCGCCCTGGTCGGCGATCCGTTCTGCGGTGCCGCTGGTGACCACCGAGCGCATCATGCCGCGTAACCCGTCGACCATGGCAGGTTCTATCGGTGGATGATCGCCGGTGATGGCGGTTTCCCGTCCGACCAGAAGATTTGGAACCGGTGTGGAGCCGTGGGCAACCGTCGCGGCGGCCAGTGCCATCCCGAAGGTCGAGACGACCACCTTGCCCTGGCCGAATCCGTCCTCGGTGCGCTGGACGAGTTCGTCCGCGGGCGGGACCGAACCGGAGTCGGTCGGCAACCCCACGACGTCGTAGTCCGGACCGACGCCGAACTGGGACGCGGCCACGGTCAACGCGTCGGGCGACATCTCGCTCGCCAGCTTCGCGAAGGAGGTGTTGCACGATCGGGTGAACGCGGTGCTCATGGTCACGTCACCGAGAGCGAACTCGTTGTAGTTGGGGACGCTTCGTTCGCCGATCTCGATACGACCGGGGCACGGAACGGTGCTCCCCGGGGTCGCGAGTCCGCTGGAGATCGCCGCCCCGGCGGTGATGATCTTGAACGTCGAACCCGGTGGGTAGAGACCGGCCGACGCGACCGGTCCGTCCCGATCGGCGGCCGGATTCTGCGCCACAGCGAGGATGGCCCCGGTGGACGGCTGAATGACCACCGTCATGGCCTGCTCGGCCCTGGCGTTCACTGCTCGTTGGGCCGCGACCTGAATATTCCGATCGAGGCTGATCGAGAAGGACGGTGCCGGCTCGGGCGGGGTGTCGGTGAGGACGTCGATGTCGACGCCGTTGCGGTTGCTGGTCACCACGCTCCAGCCGGCCTTGCCGTCGACGTCGTCGATGACGGCCTTCTTCACCTGGCCCACCAGGTCCGGCGCGAAGGTGGGGTCGGTGGACACGAGATCCGATTCGTCGGACGCCGTGACACCGGGGATCTCGGTCAGCGCCGCCGAGATGGGTTCGAAGTCGCTGTCTCGCAGCAGCGCCACCGGGTAGTCGCCGTCGACGGAAGTCGCCGACTCCACGATCGACTGGGCCGTGATCGACGCGTCGAACGGTGTCAGCAGTGTCGACAACGCCGTCGCCGAGGCCACGACGTTGTTCGCGGCCGACGCGTCGAACTTGATTCGATGTACGACCCCGGGCACCAGGACGTCGGTGCCGGAGCGCTCGTTGACCCGAGCGCGTGGTGCAGCCGTCGAGCGCAAGGCCATGGTCTGCGTGTCACCGAGCTTCGGGTGGATGTCCGAGGCGGTCCACCGCACCACCCACTCTCCCGCACTCCGACCCATGTTCAGTTGGCCGTCGTACGTCCACACCCGATCCTTGGGCAGCTGCCAACGATAGGTGTAGCCGACTGTGGCGGTGTCGCCGTCGACTCGAACCGACGTCGTCTCGGCGTCGAGGGCCTCCGCTTGCAGATTGGTCCACGCCTCGCGTAGCGCAGTGGCTGCGGCGTCCGGCTTGTCGGTATCGGCGGCGGCCGTGGGGATGTCGTTGGCCTCGAAGGCCGCGAGGAATGCCTGAGCTAAGGGCTCCGGACCGTCGGGCTTGGGTGTACACCCAGTGAGGCAGGCACCGACGACGGCACCGATCACGGTCACCACGCCCAGCCGTCCGCGCATCCAGGTCGCATCACGTGATCTCATTGCGCCCCATCGTAATACGGCCGGTGCGTCGACCACGGCAACGAATCGCGTTTCGGGACAAGCCGATCGAGCGACCGTTCTCAGTCCAGCAGCACCGTGGTGAACGTCGCCACTTGCGTCAGACCGATTTTCGCGTAGGCCCGGCGCGCGACGTAGTTGAAGCTGTTGACGTACAGGCTCGCAGTACGCCCCTGGCGGACGACCGAGTTCACCACGGTCGCCGTTCCGGATGCACCCAGGCCGTGCCCGCGTCGGTCCGGGTGCACCCATACTCCCTGGATTTGCCCGACCGTCCCGGACTGCGAGCCGATCTCGGCCTTGAACACCACGCGGCCGTCCTCGAATCTGGCCCAGGCACGTTGCGCTGCAATGAGACTGGCGATCCGACGCCGGTATCCCCTACCGCCGTCGTTCAGTCGCGGGTCGACGCCGACCTCTTCGATGAACATGGCAACGGCTGCGGTCAGATACACGTCCAGCTCGTCGGGTCGAACGAGCCGAACGAGAGGATCATGCGAGATGGACGACGGTACCGACGTGGCCAACAACGGTTGCTCACCGCGTACCTCTCGCGCCGGACCCCAATCCGTCTCGAGCATTTCCCACAACGGAAGCGTCAACTCCGCTCTGCCGACCAACGACGAGCACAGACGCGGCCCACGGCACGCGCGGTCCGCGAAGGAACGAAGATCGTCGCTGGAACCGAGCAACGGAACCAGATTCGCACCGTAGAAGCACAGCGACTCGTCCGGACCGCCCCTGCTCCACATCTCGCCGTGGAACGACCTCGGATCGAGGCCCGATTCCTGCACACGCGCGGCGACCATGCAGGTTGCAACGGGGTCGGCGTCGAGCACCCGGAGCACGTGCGCGACGTCCCGATTACCGAGAGGCTTCGCACCGAG
This sequence comes from Rhodococcus sp. JG-3, assembly GCF_000482405.1. Lineage (NCBI taxonomy): Bacteria > Bacillati > Actinomycetota > Actinomycetes > Mycobacteriales > Nocardiaceae > Rhodococcus > Rhodococcus sp. JG-3. The sequence continues at coordinate 2,920,801 of NZ_KI519398.1, read as the reverse complement.
GAGCTTGAGCACCTACCGACCTCCTGACCCACCTACCGCGTACGCACCGATTCTGAAGCGAATCATTCCAGACAATGTGTTCCCCCGGTGGCAGAGCGGCAAACCGGACGCCGAACAGGTGTACCCGCTCAGCTGACGGTGACCACCGGCGCGCCACCGCTGGCGATCTCGTCCTTCTCGAACTCCTCGGCGATGCGCATCGCTTCCTCGATCAACGTCTCCACGATCTGCGCTTCGGGGACCGTCTTGATGACCTTGCCCTTGACGAAGATCTGGCCCTTGCCGTTGCCCGACGCGACACCGAGGTCGGCGTCGCGGGCCTCGCCCGGCCCGTTCACGACGCAGCCCATGACCGCGACGCGTAGCGGGATCTCCATGCCTTCGAGTCCCGCAGTCACCTCGTCGGCGAGGGTGTAGACGTCGACCTGTGCGCGACCACACGAGGGGCAGGACACGATCTCGAGTTTGCGCGGGCGCAGATTGAACGACTGCAAGATCTGGTTTCCCACCTTGATCTCCTCCGCCGGCGGTGCCGACAGGGAAACTCGGATGGTGTCGCCGATGCCCTTGGACAGCAGGGCCCCGAATGCCACAGCGGACTTGATGGTCCCCTGGAAAGCCGGCCCCGCTTCGGTGACACCGAGGTGCAGTGGGTAGTCGCACTGTGCCGCCAACTGCTCGTACGCAGCGACCATGATGACGGGGTCGTTGTGCTTGACCGAGATCTTGATGTTGCCGAAACCGTGCTCCTCGAACAGGCCTGCTTCCCACAGCGCAGATTCGACGAGCGCCTCGGGTGTCGCCTTGCCGTACTTCTTCATCAGCCGCGGGTCGAGGGAGCCGGCGTTCACACCGATGCGGATCGGAATGTTCGCGTCACCGGCCGCCTTGGCGACCTCCTTGACGCGGCCGTCGAACTCCTTGATGTTGCCCGGGTTGACGCGCACCGCTGCGCACCCGGCGTCGATGGCCGCGAAGATGTACTTCGGTTGGAAGTGGATGTCGGCGATCACCGGAATCTGGCTCTTCTTGGCGATGATCGACAGCGCGTCGGCGTCGTCCTGTGTGGGGCACGCAACACGAACGATGTCGCAACCCGACGCCGTCAGCTCTGCAATCTGCTGCAGGGTGGCGTTGATGTCGTGGGTCTTGGTGGTGCACATCGATTGCACCGAGATGGGGCTTTCGCTTCCGACACCCACCGACCCGACCTGGAGCTGCCTGGTCTTTCGACGTGGCGCGAGTACGGGCACCGGCGGTGCGGGCATTCCCAATCCGACTGACACGGACACAGTGGCCTTCTTTCCTAGCTACGACTGTCGAGTCTACTTAGAACAATTGAATCGGGTTGACGATGTCCGCCGTGAGCGTCAAGAGAGAGAACCCGATGAAAACAATGATGACCACGTAGGTGACGGGCATCAGTTTCATGTAGTCCACCGGCGCACCGTCGGGCAGGCCGCGACGATTGCGGAAAATGTTGCGTATGCGCTCGTAGATGGTCACGGCGATATGGCCACCATCGAGTGGCAACAGCGGCACGATGTTGAACACACCGAGGAAGAAGTTGAGCGACGCCAGCAGCCCGACGAACGTCTGCCAGTTGTCGTTTTCCACGGCCTGGCCACCGATGACACTTGCTCCGACGACACTCATCGGCGTGTCGAGCCCTCGTTCACCACCGAAGATCGAATCCCACAGCGCCTCCACCTTGCTCGGCAACTGCACCAACGCTTTCCCGGTCTGCACGAAGATGTCCCCGGTGAAAACAAAGGTCTCGGGCACTGCTTCGATCGGGTTGTATCGAATGTTCGGCGGTGGACCGCCGGTGACGCCGATCGCTCCCACGGTTGTCGAGTTCTTCGCTTTGGTCTCAGGATCGACGACGTAGCGCTGAACCTGAAGGATCGGAACGCTCAGAGTCTGCGAAGCACCGTCGCGATCGACTGTCAGATCGGCCGACCCGGTCGAGTCCCGAACGGCGAGAACGACGTCGGACCAAGTCTCTGTCGGCTGACCGTTCACCGCAGTGATGATGTCGCCCGTGCGCAGTCCGGCTTCGGCAGCCGGACCGTCTCCCGAACACGGCGCAAGTTCACCGTCCTCGGTCTGGGACGTGCTGACACAACCGATGCCCTGGACCGTCGTTGTCGGCGTCACCCGATCCGGCGTGCCCCAGCCGAGCACCAACACGTAGACCAGAACGATTCCCAGCACGAAGTTCATCGCGATGCCGCCGACCATGACGACGATGCGCTTCCATGTCTTCTGGCGGTACATCGCACGCTCGACCTCGTCGGGCGCGAGTTCGTCGATGGCGGTCATGCCGGCGATGTCGCAGAATCCGCCTGCCGGAATGGCTTTGAGGCCGTATTCGGTCTCGCCGCGTCGGAAGGAGAAGATCTTCGGGCCGAACCCGATGTAGTAGCGGCGAACCTTCATGCCGAGCGCTTTCGCGGTCCACATGTGTCCCGCTTCGTGCAGCGCGATCGACACCCCGATTCCGACGGCGAACAGCACGACACCCAGAGCGAACACCATGTGTCAGAGGCCTTTCGGTTTCAGTAGTTCACGGGCGTGGGCCCGGGCCCAGGAGTCCGCCGCGAGTACGTCGTCGACGTCCCTGGGAGCCGTCGACCAGTCCTGCCCGCCGTCGCCCAGTACCGCGCGCACCGTCTCGACGATCTGCGGAAATTCGATCCTGTCGTTCAGGAACGCTTCTGCAGCGATTTCGTTGGACGCGTTGTACACCGCAGTCATGCACCCACCCATGATCCCGGCCTCACGCGCCAGCTGCACCGCCGGAAACACTCGGTCGTCGAGTGGCTCGAAGTCCCAGGAGAATGCGGTCGTGAAGTCGAGTGCACGGGCGACGTCCGGCACTCGATCGGGCCAGCCGAGGGCCAGCCCGATCGGCAACTTCATGTCCGGTGGACTGGCCTGAGCGATGGTCGAACCGTCGACGAACGTCACCATCGAGTGCACGATGGACTGCCGGTGCACGGTGACGTCGATTCTCTCGTAGGGCACACCGAACAGCAGGTGCGCCTCGATCAGTTCCAGACCTTTGTTGACCAGTGTCGCCGAGTTCAACGTGTTCATCGGCCCCATCGACCAGGTGGGATGCGCGGCGGCCTGCTCCGGCGTGACCGACTTCAGTTCGCTCTCGCTCCACCCTCGAAACGGACCTCCCGATGCAGTGAGAACCAGTCGATCCACTTCGCCGCGCGAACCGCTGCGCAGGCACTGGGCGAGCGCGGAGTGCTCGGAGTCGACCGGCACGATCTGACCGGGGGCTGCGGCGGCGAGAACCAGCTCGCCTCCGGCGACCAGGGATTCCTTGTTGGCCAACGCCAGGCGCGCACCGCTGTTCAGCGCGGCCAGGGTCGATTCGAGGCCGAGAGAACCCACGAGGGCATTGAGCACGACGTCCGCCGGGGTCGACTCGACCAGCTCGGTCACTGCTCGCGGACCACTCAGCACTCCGGGGAAATCGAGCTCGGCGGCGGCCTCGGGCTGGGCGACGGCTACCCGTCGGACACCGGTCTCCGCGATCTGGCGACGGAGCAGTTCGATGTTTCCACCGCCCGCAGCCAGCCCGACCACGACGAAGCGGTCCGGGTTGGCGGCGATGACGTCGAGCGCTTGGGTTCCGATCGACCCGGTACTTCCCAGCAACAGCACACGTATCGGCTCGGGGCGATCCGAGTTGGTCGTTCGCTCACGATGGTCTGGCACCGGTCCATTGTTGCCTACCGAGGCTGAGAAACCCCTATGTGCCGACGCAGGCTGGCACGCTGGGGTGCATGGACTTCTCGAAGTACCGCTCGGCACCGTTCAATTACGACGATGCGGGGGCCACCGCCGGCCCACTGCCCACCGGATACCACCACGTCACGATGTCGAGGGTCGTGGGATCGGGGCTGGACGACTTCGTGGCGGCGGCCGATGCGTTGATGCGATGGGACATGCACCGTGGGGCAGGACTGAAGGTCCGTTCCGAGGCCGAGACCGCTGTGCCCGACTCGGTGGTCGTTCTCACACTCGGGCCGGTGCGCATTCCGTGTCGTGTGGTCTATGTCATCGACGAGGCGAACCGTCAGGGTTTCGCCTACGGAACACTCGACGGGCATCCCGAGTCCGGCGAAGAACTCTTCTACGTCGACTACTCCCCCGCCGACGGTGCCGTCACCGCCCACATATCGGCGTTCTCGCGACCCGGTCGCTGGTACACCAAGCTCGGCGGCCCGGTGGGCAGGCGCGTCCAGGCAGCATTCACCGACCGCTATCTGAGCGCGCTGGCATCGGCGTGCCGACAGGCCGACTGACTCAGGCCTCGGGCGGGTGCACAGCTCGCCAGTGTTCGGCGATGTCGATTCTCTTCGCGACCCAGACCTTGTCGTGCGACTGCACGTGATCGAGGAAACGTTCCAGTGCAGCCATGCGGGCCGGCCTGCCCACCAGCCGGCAGTGAAGTCCGACCGAGAGCATCTTGGGACTCCCACTCGCGCCCTCGGCATAGAGAACGTCGAAGGCGTCACGTAGATGCGCGTAGAACTCGTCGCCCGTCGAGAATCCCCCCGGCGATGCGAAACGCATGTCGTTGGTGTCCAGGGTGTACGGCACCACCAGGTGATCGACGACCCCGCCGTCTCGGGGCACCTTCTCCCAGTACGGCAGATCGTCTGCATAGGAGTCGGAGTCGTACACGAATCCGCCGTGCTCCACCACGAGCGATCGGGTGTTCGGAGAGTCGCGCCCGGTGTACCACCCCAGTTGCGCAGACCCCGTCAGCTCGCGCAGGATGGTCACGGCCTCCGCCATGTGCTCGCGCTCGACGTTCGCGTCGATCTGCTGATACGACAACCACCGCAAGCCGTGACATGCGATCTCGTGGTCCAACTCCAGCAGTGCCGCAACCACTTCCGGGTTCCGCTCCATTGCCTTGGCGACCGCGAACACGGTCAGCGGTAACCCACGCTTCTCGAATGCGCGCAGCACGCGCCACACTCCGGCTCTGGATCCGTACTCGTACAGCGATTCCATGCTCATGTGTCGATTCGGAAACGCCTGTGCGCCGATCATTTCCGACAGAAACGTCTCGGACTTCGTGTCGCCGTCGAGCACGTTGTTCTCGGCACCCTCCTCGTAATTGAGGACGAACTGGACGGCGATGTTCGCCTCACCCGGCCACTGCGCGAGCGGCGGCGTGCGGCCGTAACCGACCATGTCGCGGGGATAGCTCAGCGGGGACCGACTCGGACGATGGGGAAGGCGCTCGGAGGTCACCGCCGCAGTCTCTCATTCGAGCCCACACACGCGCTGGGTGAGCGATGCAACCCTGATCACTACGACGGGCGGTCGTATGCCAATATTGTTCCGACAACGCGTCTGGCACCGTTCGTGCCGGGACCCACGTGAACGCATCACCCGAGAGGATCGACCGGTGGCAAATACCGAACTGGAATCCGCTTCGTACGACCCGGTCGTCGATACCCGCAACGAGGTGCCCGAGGTGCCGTCCGCCGCGTGGGGATGGAGCGGCGAGTCGAACAAGGCGATGCGCGTCGCAGCCATCGTCGTTGCCGCGTTCCTGCTGTTCATGATCATCGGAAATCACACCGGCAAGGTCGAAGACCTGTGGTTGGTCGGATTTGCCGTGGCGCTGGTCGGACTCGTCGTGCGCGACGTCATCGTCCGCCGCAAGCCCCGCTAGCGGTTCAGTTCTCGGCGGCGAGCTGACCGCACGCCGCCGCGATCTCCTGCCCTCGGGTATCGCGGACGGTGCACGAGACGCCCTGCGCGATGACCCGGCGAACGAATTCCCGCTCCACCGGCTTCGGGCTGGCATCCCACTCGCTACCCGGAGTCGGGTTGAGGGGAATCAGGTTGACGTGTACCCGGGATCCGAGCGCCTTGTGCAGCTTCTTGCCCAGCATGTCCGCTCGCCACGGCTGATCGTTGACGTCCCGGATCATCGCGTACTCGATCGAGACGCGTCGACCGGTCTGATCGGCGTAGTACCGGGCTGCGGAGAGAACCTCCGCCACCGACCAACGATTGTTGACCGGGACCAACGTGTCTCGCAGCTCATCGTCCGGCGTGTGCAGAGACACGGCCAAGGTCACCGACAGACCCTCGTCGGCCAGCTTTCGAATGGCCGGAGCAAGGCCGACCGTCGACACGGTGACCGAACGCTGTGACAGTCCCAGCCCGTCGGGGGCTGGTGAGACGATCTTGCGCACTGCCGCGACGACGCGCTTGTAGTTGGCCAGCGGCTCACCCATGCCCATGAACACGACGTTCGACAGACGACCCTCACCGCCGGGGACGACGCCGTCGCGCATGTCCGCGGCCGCCGAACGGACCTGATCGACGATCTCGGCCGTCGACAGGTTCCGCGTCAGGCCGGCCTGACCGGTTGCGCAGAACGGACATGCCATTCCGCAACCGGCCTGACTCGAGATGCACAGCGTCGCGCGATCCGGATACCGCATCAGAACACTCTCGAGCAGAGTCCCGTCGTTGGCCTTCCACAGCGTCTTTCGAGTGTCACCGTCATCACATGCCAAGTGCTTGATCGGCGTCAGCAAGGTGGGAAAAAGATCGGCACCGACCTTCTCCCGAGCCTCGGCCGGAAGATCGGTCATCTTGGTGGTGTCGGCCTCGAGCCGCGCGTAGTAGTGCCGCGCAAGTTGGTCGGCCCGGAATGCCGGTAGACCGAGTGCCTTCACTGCCTCACGCAGGCCCTCTTTGTCCAGGTCGGCGAGGTGACGCGACGGCATACCCCGACGCGGAGCTGTGAAGACCAGCGGAAGATTCGGTCTCTTCTGCTCGGTCGTGCTGTCCGTTGCGGCTGCGGAATCACTCATGCTCGACCCCCGCGTCGTTCCTGCTGGCTCAACTCCATACCCACCATTGTCCACCCGTTCTGCTCACAGTCCTATTCGCGACGGTTTTCGACGGTGCCCTGACGGGTATCGACGCCGGGACCGATTGCGCGTGCATTCGGACCACGCGTGCGAAAGGATCATCGACATGGCCACCAGAGCAGACGACAACAACGAGGCACCGTTCGACACATCGGCGTCGACCAAGCCGGGGTTCGACGAAACGGTGGGCCCGTCGCGCGAACTCGCCCCGATCACGACCCCGGATTCGGACGGCCATTCCGCGCCCGACCCCGAGTTCGTTCCGGAACAGCAGCACACCCCCACCGATGTGGCGCACACCCGCACCGCCGCCCTCTGGACCGGCCTGGTGGTCGGGGCCGTCGTCCTTGTCGTTCTCCTGGTGTTCATCGTGCAGAACCTCGACTCGGTCACCGTCCAGATCTTCGCCTGGCAGCTCGACCTACCCCTCGGAATCAGCATGCTGCTGGCCGCGATCGCGGGCGCGCTGGTGATGGCCATGGCCGGCGGTGCCCGAATCCTGCAGGTCCGGCGCGCAGCGAAGAAGAACCAGCGTCACGGTTCGTGAACACTATGTACAGAAGCTGGCACCGATGCTCTGAATCGATAAGGTTGGCGGTGCCCGACTTCACTCGAGGAGCATGACGTGACTACTTTCATGGAGACACCGGTGGCATCCGGCGTTGCACCCGACCGCGCACGATCGTGGCTGTTGGTTCCGGCCACCAAGCCCGATACGTTCGACGCTGCTGTCGCATCCGGTGTCGACGCCGTCATTCTCGACATCGAGGACGCAGTCGCTCCGGCGAAGAAGCCTGCTGCTCGCGAGACCGTCGTGCGCTGGCTGAGCGAGGGCAACTCGGCCTGGGTGCGCGTCAACGACGCGACGACCCCGTACTGGGCCGACGATCTTGCCGCGTTGTCCGGGCTGCCCGGCCTGGTGGGGGTCATGCTCGCGAAGACCGAGAGCGGCGGTCAGGTCGAGGCGACAGCCGCCCGCCTCGCCGACGGCACCCCGATCCTCGCGCTGGTCGAATCGGCAGCAGGACTCGAGGCCGCCACCGAAATCGCGCGCGCGGACTCGACATTCCGTCTCGCCTTCGGCAGCGGCGACTTCCGACGCGACACGGGCATGAGCGACGACCCGCTCGCCATGGCCTACCCGCGCTCGCGACTGGTCGTCTCCTCGCGCGTCGCACGACTACCCGGACCCATCGACGGTCCGACACTGACCGCGAACGACAGCATCCTCGGGCGCGATGCAGCCCTGACGCTCTCGATGGGCATGGCAGGCAAACTCTGTATGCACACCGATCAGGTGGCCATCGTCAACCGCGAACTGGCCCCCTCCCCGACAGACGTGTCCTGGGCTCACGATGTCATCGACGCTCTCGGTGCCGACGGTGCTCACGTCAAGGACGGCAGCGATCTGCCGCGTCTGGCAAAGGCTCTCAAGATCAACGAACTGGCTCGAATCTTCGGAATCTCCGCCGCGTCCTGATCGCTCGCTGCCGAGCCAGGCTCAGATCGACTCGACGCCGGTCGGCTTGTATCGAACGTGGATGCGATAGCGCACATTCAGGGTGAGGCCGTCGACCTGCCGTGCCGCAGCGCGCGCTACCCGCGGTGAGAACTCGATTCCCAGCACATCCCGCAAAACCCGGCGGTCGGGAAACGCCCACCTCGTGTCGACGCGTCGCATCTCGAATCCCTGGGCATCGAAGAACGCCTCGACGGCCGCAGGATCGTAGTGCGGGAGATCCGCACGCATCCAGTCCCCGTACGGAGACGACGTGGCGTCGAGGTCCACGACCACCAACGCCCCTCCGGGCCGCAGAACTCGCATCGCTTCGCTGATACCCGGGCCGCAGCCGGGGCCGAAGAAATACGCGGTTCGCGCGTGGACGAGATCGACCGAACCTGTGTCGACGGGCAGCGCGTCCGCTCTACCCGCACGCACGGCGACGTTCGCAAGTGACTCGACGCGCGTGCGGGCTGCGGCCACCAATGGGGCGTGCGGTTCCACACCGATGACGTACCGGGCGTCCGCAGCGAAGATCGGAAGATGGAAACCGCTGCCGCAGCCCACGTCCACGACGTTCTCGGCCGTCCAATCGACGGTCGATCGAATGGACGCGAACACAGCGCCGTCGACGTCCTGAGCCCTGTTCTCCGCCTCGTACAGATGCGGCCAGTGCCAGATGTTGGGACTGGGAATCACCCCGCCGCGATCACCGCTCATCGTCCGGCGGAGTCGGTCAGAGCAACACGGTGAAGACGAGCCACGCAACGAACGCAGAGGGCAGCAACGAGTCGAGTCTGTCCATGATGCCGCCGTGGCCTGGCAGCAACGAGCCCATGTCCTTGATTCGAAGGTCGCGCTTGACCTGCGATTCGATGAGGTCGCCCAGTGTTCCCGTCACGACCAGCACGACTCCTAGCAGGACACCGATCATCGAGTTGGCCTCGAGAATCAGGGTCACCGTCAGCAGGCAACCGATGACGCAGAAGATGAGCGATCCGACCAGCCCTTCCCAGGACTTCTTCGGGCTGATGGCCGGTGCCATCGGGTGTTTGCCGAACAGCACACCGGCGATGTAACCACCGACATCCGAGCACACGACGCCGATGACGAAGACCAGGATGCGACCGGCACCGTTGTCCTGCAGGACCATCAGAACGGCGAACGAGGCCAACAGCGGTAGCCAACACGCCACCAGAACGGTGACGGAGAGTTCTTCGAGATAGTTCTTGGGAGCAGTACCGAAGCCTTGTCTCAGTAACAGCCACACCATGCAGACCACGACGGTGCCCACAGCCGCACTGAGCACTCCGACGGCACCGAACGGCCAGCCCAGCCAGATCATGGCCTGACCACCGAGGATCAGCGGGATGCGCGGAACGAGAACACCGCCCTCGCGGAGCCGCTTGGACACCTCGTACGTCGCGACGGCCAACGCCACGGCCACGACACCGATCCATACCAGCGGCACGAACACGAGCACGAGGATCAACCCGATACCCAAACTGCCGCCGACGCCGATCGCGGCAGGCAGATTTCGACCCGCCTTGCCGGCGGACTTCGTGGCGGCGACCCCGGACGAGCCAGCGGGCGTGCCGCTGCCCTCCTGCCGATCCGGTCCCACCACTGTCGTCAACTCCTCGATATTCATCGTCGTTCCACCGTGTTGCGCAACTATCGAAGGAGGTCAGACCTCCATCAATTCACCCTCTTTGCGCTTGACCAGTTCGTCGACCGAGGCGGTGTACTTCGCGGTGGTCTTGTCGAGCTCGTTCTCGGCGCGTACGACGTCGTCCTCGCCGGCCTCGCCGTCCTTCTGGATGCGCTTGAGCTCTTCCATCGTCTTGCGGCGCACGTTGCGAATGGACACCTTGGCGTCCTCGCCCTTGCCCTTGGCCTGCTTGACGAACTCACGGCGTCGTTCCTCGGTCAGCTGCGGCACGCCGATACGAATCAGGTTGCCGTCGTTGGTGGGGTTGACGCCGAGATCGGAATTGCGGATAGCGGTTTCGATCGGCCCGAGCTGATTCGACTCGTACGGCTTGATCACCACCAATCGCGCCTCCGGCACGCTGATGCTGGCCAGCTGGGTGATCGGCGTCGGGGCACCGTAGTACTCGATGACGATGCGCGAGAACATTCCCGGGTTGGCCCGCCCGGTGCGGATCGAGGACAGATCGTCACGGGCAACCGATACGGCCTTTTCCATCTTCTCTTCGGCGTCGAAGAGAGCTTCGTCAATCACGATCTGTCCTCCATCGTCTTCGTTCTCGGTTCGTTCGCGGTCGTGTCGGCGGCATTCACGACGTGACCAGCGTGCCGATGTTCTCGCCCGACACGGCGCGAGCAATGTTGCCCTGAATCAGCAAATTGAACACCAACATCGGCATCTGATTGTCCATGCAGAGGCTGAAGGCAGTCGCGTCGGCAACTTTGAGGCCTCGCTCGAGGGCTTCGCGGTGGGTGATCGTGTCGAACATCGTCGCGTCGGGATCGAGCCGTGGATCGGCCGAGTAGACACCGTCGACGGCCTTGGCCATCAACAGCACCTCGGCACCGATCTCGAGCGCCCGCTGCGCCGCCGTGGTGTCCGTCGAGAAGTACGGCATGCCCATACCTGCGCCGAAGATGACGACACGCCCCTTCTCGAGGTGCCGTCGCGCGCGCAGCGGGAGGTACGGCTCGGCCACCTGGCCCATCGTGATAGCGGTCTGGACTCTGGTGGCAACACCCTGCTTTTCCAGAAAATCCTGCAGCGCAAGACAATTCATGACCGTGCCGAGCATGCCCATGTAGTCCGAGCGAGATCGGTCCATCCCCCGCTGCTGCAATTCGGCACCGCGGAAGAAGTTTCCGCCACCGATCACCACGGCAACCTGAACTCCGGTGGCCACCACCTCGGCGATCTGCTCGGCAACGTTGTTCACGACATCCGGATCGAGCCCCACCTGGCCACCACCGAACATCTCCCCACCCAGTTTGAGCATCACGCGTCGGAACCCGGGACGGTCAGGGGCCGGATCGGTCATAGCTCTCCTCGGTACTCGTCGAACACTACGGTTTACTCACCGATCATCCTGCCCTATCGGCACCCGATCGGTGGACACGGCTCCGACCTGCCTCGCGCACGAACGATGCCGTCCACTCGATGAAATCGAATGAACGGCATCGCCTCGATCGGATCGAGCGCAGACTAGCTGGCGCCGACCTCGAATCGGGAGAAACGGGTGATGGTCACGCCTGCCTCGTCGAGGATGGCCTTGACGGTCTTGTTGCCGTCCTGAACCGACTTCTGCTCGGTGAGAACGACGTCCTTGAAGAATCCGTTGACGCGACCTTCGACGATCTTCGGCAGAGCCTGCTCTGGCTTGCCCTCTTCGCGCGCGGTTTCTTCTGCGATCCGACGCTCGGCGGCGACCAGATCCTCGGGAACCTCGTCACGGGTGACGTACTTGGCCTTGAGCGCTGCGATCTGCATCGCGGCAGCGCGCGCAGCATCGCCGGCGGCGTCGCCGTCACCGGTGTACTCGACCAGCACGCCGACGGCAGGCGGCAGGTCCGCGCTGCGCTTGTGCAGGTAGGTCGCGGTGTTGCCGTCGTAGGACACGACGCGGCGAATTTCGAGCTTCTCGCCGATCTTGGCCGACAACTCGTTCAGAGCCGTTTCGACGGTCTTGCCGTTCAGGTCGAGTGCCTTGAGAGCGTCGACATCAGCAGGCTCGCCTGCTGCAGCCGTCGCCGCGACGGACGCGGCGAACGTCTGGAACTCGTCGTTCTTGGCCACGAAGTCGGTCTCGGAGTTGATCTCCACGAGCACTCCACCCTCGGCGACGACGAGGCCTTCGGCGGTGTTGCGCTCGGCGCGCTTGCCGACGTCCTTGGCACCCTTGATACGCAGGTACTCGACGGCCTTGTCGTAGTCGCCGTCGTTCTCGGCGAGTGCGTTCTTGCAGTCCATCATTCCGGAGCCGGTGAGCTCGCGGAGCCGCTTGACGTCGGCGGCAGTGTAGTTCGCCATCGTGGGCGAGCCTCCTCAAAAGTCTGAATACGGGCGTTGACGAAAGTGCTGTTCTCGAAGCGTGATCGACGGGCTCGCTGTGGAGCCGGACCGATCACAACCCTGACATACCGAAGCGGCCCCGGCCCACCCTTGAGGGTGAACCGGGACCGAATTCGATCAAGCCTGAGCGGCCGGTGCTTCTTCTGCTGCCGGTGCTTCTTCTGCTGCCGGTGCGTCGGCGGCCGGCGCATCGGCTGCGGGAGCCTCTGCTGCCGGAGCGTCAGCGGCCGGGGACGTCTGTGCGAGCTGCTCGAGCTCCCACTCTGCGAGCGGCTCGCCTGCGCCGACCTCGGGCTTGGCGTCGGTTGCAATGTTCTGGCCTGCACGGGCCTGCACACCTTCGGCCACTGCGGATGCGACGACCTTGGTCAGCAGCGCAGCGGAACGGATCGCGTCGTCGTTACCCGGGATCGGGTAGTCGACCACGTCGGGATCGCAGTTGGTGTCCAGGATCGCGATGACCGGGATCTTCAGCTTGCGCGCTTCGCCGACGGCGATGTGCTCCTTGTTGGTGTCGACGATCCAGATGGCCGACGGAACCTTGGCCATGTCGCGGATGCCGCCGAGGGTGCGATCGAGCTTGGTCATCTCACGCGTGAGCATGAGGATTTCCTTCTTGGTGCGTCCCTCGAAGCCACCGGTCTGCTCCATTGCCTCGAGCTCCTTGAGGCGGACCAGGCGCTTGTGCACGGTCTGGAAGTTGGTGAGCATGCCACCGAGCCAGCGCTGGTTCACGTAGGGCATGCCCACGCGAGTTGCCTCAGCGGCGATGGACTCCTGTGCCTGCTTCTTGGTGCCGACGAACAGAACGGTGCCGCCGTGGGCGACCGTCTCCTTGACGAACTCGTAGGCCTTGTCGATGAAGGTCAGAGTCTGCTGCAAGTCGATGATGTAGATGCCGTTGCGGTCGGTGAAGATGAATCGCTTCATCTTCGGGTTCCAGCGACGGGTCTGGTGTCCGAAGTGTGTGCCGCTGTCGAGCAGCTGCTTCATTGTTACTACAGCCATGGCTGAATAACTCTCTTTCATGGTTCGGTTGACGCAGAGTGTCGGTGACCTCTGCCCTGGCGACCGCCGAAGTTGTCGGACCTGAACCACAGGGGGATCAGGACCGCCGACAACCGGTTCTCGTATCGTGAACTCTGCCGAGGCAGTCGATACGATGACGCGGACGCGCGAAGTCGACCCGTGCACGCACAGGCCGCAACAAGGAGTGTAGACCTGCGGCGGCCCCCGTCATAACCAGGCCCGACTGTCAAGAGATTCCGGTGCCTGTGGACGAATCTTTCGGTTGTCCACAATTCGTGCCGGGCCTCGTTTTCCAGCACATTCACAGGCCATCGTCGACGAGTGAACACTCTTCGTACCGGCTGCATCGCCTGCGTTCTTGCCGCGATCGTGCTGACCACGCCGGCCGCGGCAGCCGAATCGGACTCGTTCGCGTGGCCGATTCGGCCGCACCCTCGCGTCGTGACACCGTTCGACCGCCCGGAACACGATTGGCTCCCCGGCCATCGCGGGGTCGACCTCGCCGCGGCGGACGGCACCTCGGTTCTGGCCGTCGCCGACGGCACGGTCGTGTTCGCAGGCCTCGTGGCCGGTAAGCCGGTGGTGTCGGTGGACCATCCGGGCGGACTTCGATCGACGTACGAACCCGTGACGGCGGCGATCCGGGCCGGAGCACGAGTACGACGCGGCGACATCCTGGGTTCGCTGACGTCGGGACACGACGGCTGCACGGCGACATGCCTGCACTGGGGCATCAAGCGGGGCCGCGAATACCTCGATCCGACGGCCCTGGTGCGTGCCCGTCCGATCAGATTGAAACCCGTGCAGGAGCCGGTTCGGTGACGGTCAGTGCGCAGGGCCGGAGTGACGACCGGACGCGGCAGGAAAGTCGTCCGCGACCATGGCGGCAAGCTCGACGAAAGCGCTCCTGGTCTGGGGACGCAGCTTCTCGAGATCGACCACGGCCCCCTCGGCGAGGTGCTCGTCGAACGGAACCACCAGCACCGCGCGGCAGCGCTCCAGGAAGTGTTGCTGCAACAAGTTCATGTCGACCGCGGACGAACCCGGTCGGACCGAACTGATCACCACGACCGTGCGCTCGACCAGATGGCCGTATCCGTGCAGTTCCAGCCAGTCCAGAGTCGCAGCTGCACTGCGTGCCCCGTCGACGGCCGGCGAACTGACCAGAACCAGCGCATTGGCCAGCTGCAGCACCCCGTTCATCGCCGAGTGCATGATGCCGGTTCCGCAGTCGGTGAGGATCAGGTTGTAATAGACCTGCAGCATGTCGATGACCGCGCGATAGTCCTCTTCGCCGAACATCTCCGACGCCGAGGGATCCCGCTCACCGGCCAACACTTCCAGTCGGCTCGGTGCCTGCGAGGTATGAGCGCGAATGTCGGAATACCGGCGAATGTTCGGGGCTGCGGCCAACAAGTCGCGAACAGTCGACGCGGTCTGACGCGGTACCCGCTCTCCGAGTGTCCCGAAATCCGGGTTCGCGTCGACGGCAATGACGCAATCTCCGCGCAGCGACGCGAACGTCGACCCCAGACCCAGAGTGGTCGTCGTCTTGCCGACCCCGCCCTTGAGCGACAGGAACGCGATGCGGTAGTCCCCCAGCACCGGCTGGCGTATGCGATCGACCTGGTTGCGGTAGCGCTCCTCGGCCGTCGACTCGCCGGGGTTGATGACGCCACCGGTCAACCGGTGCACACCGCGACGCCACCCCGACGACGAGGTGCGCTTGGGTCGTTTCAGCAGCGATTCGGCACCCAGGTCCTGACTGCTCGGACGATACGGATTCGGGGCACCTGCCCACGGCTGCGCGGACCAGGGTGCCTGCTGGGCCGGCTGGGCCTGCGACCGATCGTCCCCGACGGGCGGAACGGGCGGCATCTGTGCCTCGGGATAGGCGGCCGGCGGGCCCGGTCGAAGCGGCACGGGCGGGTTGTACCGCGGGGGCACGGGAGGTCGCTGCGCAGAATCGGGCGTCTGCCACGGCGGGGGCTGCCGGGGCGTAGAGCGCGGAGTGGACATCGGTTCCGACGGTGCGGATCCGGCGGCATTGTCACCCCGGCCGTCGACTGCACTGCCGTCGACTGCACTGCCGGGTCGTGCCCCGTTCACCGGCGCACTGTGGCCATGCGTCGACCACGGCTCCGATTTACCTTGCGGTCGGTCGCGGTCCACGGTCCCCCGTATTCGGTGTAGTCGATCCTGGGCAGACGCTACCAAACGATGCGCCGCCCAGCTCGACGCTCATGCTCTGGGATGCGCCTGATCGTGCACCGCCCGCAACCGTTCGACGGATACGTGAGTGTAGATCTGCGTCGTGGCAAGAGATGCATGTCCGAGCAGTTCTTGCACCACCCGGAGATCGGCACCTCCTTCCAGCAGATGCGTGGCTGCCGTATGGCGCAGGCCGTGCGGTCCCAGGCTGGGGCCGCCGGGGACTGTCTCCAGCACAGCATGCACCGCCGACCTGGCCTGTCGCTGGTCGAGTCGTCCACCCCGACGCCCGAGCAACAGGGCCGGTCCGGATCGATCGACGGCCAGGGCAGGCCTGCCGTCGGTGAGCCAGGCGTCGAGTGCCTGCGCGGCCGGCAGACCGTACGGTGCCGACCGTTCCTTGTTGCCCTTGCCCACCACCCGAACGACTCGTCGATCGGTGTCCACGTCGTCGACATCGAGACCGCACAGCTCCCCCACGCGGACCCCGGTCGCATACAACAGTTCGACGACGAGTCGATCGCGCAGCGCTATGGGATCGAGTTCGGCGGCACCCGACTCGGCAGCGTCCAGCGCTCGCGTCGCTTGATCGTGACGCAGCACTCCGGGCAGGGTGCGGTGACCCGACGGGGACGCGAGACGCTGCGCGGGACCGACCTTCACAGCCCCGACCCGTTCGAGCCACGCCCCGAACGTTCGCACCGACGAGGTGCGCCTGGCCATCGATGTCCGGGCCGCGCCGGCCGCCGAGTACCCCGCCAACCACGAGCGCACGACACGCAGATCCAGATCGGCGATCGTCGCGCCCGGTGAGGACGCGGCCAGGTGCGCCAGTAACGAACGCGCGTCGGCAACGTAGGCCCGGATGGTGTGCTCCGACCGTTCCCGTCCGAGGCGCAGGTGTTCGGCGAACTCCTCGACGTGCACCTCCAGGTGCGGCGGCAGCGAATCGGTCATCGGCTCAGCTTGGGCGCTGACGTCTCGCTCGACAACCGGACACGCCGTCGGGTGGACGTCGGTGCGCGATCAGGCGTCGACTCCCGCCTCCGCCTGTGCCAGCTCACGCTTCCAGGCTCGGAAGGTTTCCTCGGTCCGCCCCCGACGCCAGTAACCCGAGATCGACGCCCACTCGGCCCCGACCCCACGTTCCTTGCGGATGTACGGACGGAGGTTGTGCATGACGGCCTGCGCCTCACCGTGGACGAACACCTGCGCTTGCCCGGGTAACCATTCGGTGTTCTTGACGGCCTCGATCAGCGGTGCGTTGTCTCCGGCCCGGTCGTCGCCGATCTCGTTCGACGACGCGCCCCGGTGCACCCAGGTGACGTCGACGACTGCGAGAGTCTCCATGTAGATCTCGTCGTGACGATCGCCGACCTCGATGAACACCTTGGCGATGGCGTCTTCCGGGAGGGCCTCGACCGCAGCCGAGATGGCCGGGATAGCCGATTCGTCGCCTGCGAACAGGTGCCAATCGGCGTCGGGGCGAGGCGCGTATGCCCCCGACGGCCCGAAGAACGACATCTCGTCGCCCGGCTTCGCGCGTGTGGCCCACGGTCCGGCGACGCCCTCGTCGCCGTGCACCACGAAGTCGATGGCGATTTCCCGCGCGTCGGTGTCGACGGATCGAACGGTGTAGGTCCGCATGATCGGTTCGTCCTCGGTTCCGAAGAACAGCTTGACGTACGCATCGGTCTTATCGATGGCGTCGAACTCCTCGAAGCCTGGACCACCCAGATACACCCGGTGCATGTGCGGGGTCAGCGCTTCCGTGCGCACTACGGTCAACGTGGTTTTCTTACGCGGCACTACAGACCCCTCTTCGAGCGAACGACGCCGATGCTCACTGCACCGACTAAGCATTACCTAACACCCTACCTTCACCGGGCCTCGGTAGGGCCGTCACCTCAGCCGCGCACCACCCGGGCCCACCCGGTCTCGTCGTTGCTCACGAAGCCGTCCATCTCCATCACCGGTAGCGCGGCGCGGACCTTCGACAACGGAACTCCGGAACTCTCCGACAGTTCACGGGTGGACAACGCTCCCGTGGCCGGCAGCGCGTCGTAGATCAACAGTGCGGTCTCGGACAGCGCATCGATTTCCCGGAACAGATCGGGACGGGGTTCCTCCGGCGAGCCGAGCGCCCCGGCCTCGGCCACCACATCGTGCGAGCTCGACACCAGAACGGCCTCACCCTCACGAATCATGCGATGGCATCCCTTCGACGTCGGAGAAGTGACCGGCCCCGGCACCGCAAGAACGGGGCGCCCCAGTTTCGCCGCCCACGCCGCGGTGTTGCGCGCCCCGCTCCGCCATCCCGCCTCGACGACCACCACCGCCGAACCGAGAGCCGCCACCAGTCGGTTGCGCGCCAGGAACCGGTGCTTGGCCGGAGTGGTTCCGGGCGCGTATTCACTGAGAACGACACCGCTCGAGGCGATCTGACGCAACAGGCGGGAGTGGCCCGCCGGGTATGCCCGGTCGACGCCGCAGGCGAGCACCGCCATCGTCGTCCCCTCGACTCCGAGTGCCGCGCGATGCGCTGCCGCATCGATACCGAAGGCAGCACCCGACACGACGGTCCAGCCGTCCAGCGCCAGATCGGCGGAGATCTCGGCAGTGACGTGGTCGCCGTACGGACTCGACGCTCGGGTTCCGACTATCGACACCGATCGTTCGGTGTCTGCTCCGACAGACCGGTTTCCCAACGCCCACAGTGCGATCGGCGGCGATGTGTCGACACCCGCGGTGAGGCCGGACCCATCGAAGCCGAGAAAACGCCACGCAGGCCACTCGTCGTCGTCAGGGGTGATCAGCCGTCCACCGAGAGCGGCCATGTGGTCCAGATCTGCTGCTGCAGTGTCGACATGAGCCCGTGCTGCCAGTCGCTCACCCAAGTGTCCGGCGCGTACGGCTGCGGCGGTGACCTCGGGGCCGTGGGCAGCGGCGTGGTCCGTCACCGTGCGATGCGGACCCTGTGCCACCCGGGACAGATACGCCCACGCCAGCCGACGTGCGTCATAGGTCATGCCACTCCCCTGTCTCGAAAATCCAGTGCGGCACCGACCTCGTCTGCACCGGGCACGGTGCCGCCGGCGAGATCGTTCAGAGTCCACGCCACCCGAATCGCACGATCCGCGCCGCGCGCGGTCAGCGATCCATTGCGCAATGCCCGCTCGATCGGTACCAGCGTCGACCGAGCGAGCCGAAACCGTTGACGCAGTGCGGGTCCGGGCACTTCCGCATTGGTCCTCCACCCGAACTCCGACCAACGATGAGCGGCAGCATCCCTCGCTCCCGTCACGCGGGCGCGAATATCGGCCGTTCCTTCTCCGATGTCATCGACCAGCGCCCCGGTCGCGACTCCCATCATCTGAATTCGGAGATCGACCCGGTCGAGGAGCGGTCCGGACAGTTTTCCCAAGTACTTGCGGCGAGCAGTGGGCGCGCACACGCAGTCGGCCTGCCGCGCCGGGGCGCACGGACACGGATTGGCCGCCAGGACGAGTTGGAACCTCGCCGGGTACCGGGCCACCCCGTCTCGACGCGCAATCCGAATTTCACCGTCTTCGAGTGGGGTTCGCAGCGCTTCGAGTACCCGGATGCTCATCTCGGCGCATTCGTCGAGAAACAGGACTCCGCGATGCGCGCGACTGACTGCGCCCGGTTTGGCCATTCCGGTACCTCCTCCGACCAACGCGCTCACCGACGTCGAATGGTGTGGGGCGATGAACGGCGGCGATGTGATCAGCGGCCGCGCACTCGTCAGCAGCCCCGCCACCGAATGGATCGCGGTCACCTCCAGCGCCTCGGACTCGGTGAGCGGCGGGAGAATCCCCGGAAGACGTTGCGCGAGCATTGTTTTCCCGATTCCCGGTGGGCCGGTCAACATGATGTGATGCGCACCGGCCGCAGCGACCTCCAACGCCCATCGGGCATCCGCCTGACCGGCAACGTCACTGAGATCCGGATAGCTCTCCTGATGCCAGTCGGTGGGGGTGGGCGATTCCAGCGCCTGCTCACCACGAAGCCACGCAACGACATCCGCCAGGCAATCGGCACCCAACACCTCGATACCGTCCACCAGACCCGCTTCGGGCAGACACCGACTCGGCACCACCACCCGCTGCCACCCCGCCGCCTTCACCGCGAGCACTCCGGGCAGTACCCCGCGGACCGCACGCAACCTGCCGTCCAGAGCCAACTCACCCAGAAACACCGTCTCCGACAGGCTTCCCCGCGGAATGGCCTTGGCGGCGTCGAGGACCGACAATGCCAGCGCGAGGTCGTACACCGAGCCACCCTTGGGCAACGTCGCCGGAGACAACGCGAGAATCACTCGACTGTCCGGCCAGGTACCACCCGAATTCTTCACCGCGGCCTTGACCCGATCACGCGATTCGTTCAGCGCGGTATCGGGCAGTCCTACCAGATGGGTCCCCGGAAGACCCTGACCGATATCGGCTTCGATCTCCACCAATACTCCGTCGACGCCGTTGACCGCCACCGAATGGGCTCGTCCCAGGGGCATCAGAACGCCGCCCTGACGTGAGTGAGAACAGGGTCGTCACCGCGACCGATCACGATGGCGATCACGTCGAATCGGATGTGGACCCACGGCCCTCCGCGAAGCGAAAGCCACTGCAACGCCAATCCTCTGATCCGAGTCTGCTTGGTGTACGTCACCGCTTCCGCCGGCGTTCCGTAACCGATTCCCGAACGCGTTTTGACTTCGACGAACACCATCGTCTCGCCCTCGCGCGCAATGATGTCGAGCTCCCCCGAACGATGCCGCCAATTCCGCTCGATCACCTCCAGGCCGATGTGCTCGAGATGGCGCGCTGCAAGGTCCTCACCGCGGGCCCCGAGTTCTTGATTGGTCGGCATGTCGAATTCCTCCACTCTGCGGCCGCACAGCACGGCCGGATCCGGTCGCCATGACGGTGACACGACCGAAAGGAGGTGATTCCGAGAAAGTGCAGGTGCCGCATTGCCCTGTGGACACGCGCAATCCTGTGGAGAGAACCGTCGAATCGCAGGACCGAAACACCTGTTTTGTCGTACCTGTGTGCTTACCGGCGTTCATGCCCTGTCGATCGCCCGACAAATGGTTCGAACATGCAAAAGCTCCGTCCGGATTACCGCACGGACGGAGCTGAAGCACGGAATCGGTAATCGAATTCGATGACCGAACTACCGCTGACCGAAGACAGCGGGCATATCAAGGCTGGGAGGCGGTCAGTGCGCAGCCTCGTAGGCGGCCTGAACTTCCTGGCTGATTCGACCTCGGGCGCTGACCTCGTGGCCGTTCTCGCGAGCCCACGCTCTGATGTCCTGCAGATCGACCTTTCCTCGAGCCGGTGCCGGCGCGGCACCGGTCTTACGGGGGCGGCGACCGGAAATCTTCTCGGCGTGCTCGATCCAGAAAGCCAGCTGCTCGTGCAGTTCGTTCGCATGCTTGAGATTCAAGTCGATGCGGTACTGGTTTCCACCGATACCGAATTCGATCGACTCCCCCTGGCCTTCTTTGATTACTGAACCGTCGACATCGTCGATCATCTGGACAAGCGTCTTGCGTGCCATCTCGTACCTCTTACGCGTCTGGGAGAATGTGGTAATTCAAGTTCTACCACCGATTATCGGACCGAGGCAAAGACCCAACGATGTTCACATCGGCGTAGGGTCGAAAACATTCGGTACGAAAACGTGTGAATACCAGAAGCTATTTGCATCATTAAATCGAAACACTATGGGAGACAACAGAATTCGGCGCTCACATTTCGACGATTCTCCCGCGCTCGACGTAACACGGCAACGGGCCCCAGCCCGAAACAGCACACGCGGAATTATTCGGTCGGTTGTCCAGCTTTTCGCTGATCGGTGCGCTTCGGAACACTTCACACGGGGAATCCGCCGAGCGGAACCGTCCAGGTGCACCCGTCAGGCACCGGGCACACCTGCCGATCCGACCCGGAACCGACTATTCGGGGAGACGCAGATCAGGTTTGTCCAGCTCTTCGATGTTGACGTCCTTGAACGTGATCACCCGCACGTGCTTGACGAAACGAGCCGGTCGGTACATGTCCCATACCCACGAGTCCGACATCCGCAATTCGAAGTAGATCTCACCGTCGGCATTGTGCGGAATGAGTTCGACGGAGTTCGCGAGATAGAAACGACGCTCGGTTTCGACGACATAGTTGAACTGTCCGACGATGTCCCGATACTCGCGGTACAGCGAGAGCTCCATCTCGGTTTCGTACTTTTCGAGATCTTCGGCACTCATCGGTCTCTTTCATCCTCCAGTCGGGCGTGAAATTCAATCATGGCGCACCGTCGTCGGTGCAGTCCATTCGCCCCAGTGCGTCGACCTCGCTACGCGAGCGACCGGCTGCCGCGGCAGCCACGTTGGCATAGGACATTCGATGCTCCCGGCTCGGGCCGAGCGTGGTCATCGCGGTCGAATGCGCACGTGTGCTGTACCCCTTGTGCACGGCGAATCCGTAACCGGGAATGTCGGTGTCCATCTGCACCATCAACCGGTCTCTGGACACCTTGGCCAGCACACTGGCCGCAGCGATGCAGGCAGCTGTGGCATCCCCTCCGATGACGGGTAGAGACGGCACCGGAAGTCCGGGAACCCGAAAGCCGTCGGTGAGGACATACCCGGGAGTGAGGCCCAGGCCCGCCACCGCGCGGCGCATTCCCTCGATGTTCGCCACGTGCACCCCGATGCGGTCGACCTCGGCCGCGTCGACGAACACCACACTCCATGCCAGTGCCAATTTCTTGATCCGGGGAAAGAGCTCCTCCCGGCGACGCTCGGTCAGCTTCTTGGAATCGTCGAGGTCCGCGAGGGCAGTGTGCGACCGAGAGCCCAGGATGCACGCCGCGACCGTCAACGGCCCCGCGCAGGCTCCCCTGCCTGCCTCGTCGACACCCGCAACCGGACCGAGCCCGTTGCGTTCGAGTGCCGATTCCATGGTCCGCAGCCCCGCCGCCCTCCTGATGATGGGACGAGGCGGCCACGACGAGCGGCTCAGAGATGCGCGCGCACGAGGCGCGGGACGAGGACGGGCCGTCATCGACCCTGAATGTCCGGCGAGTCCAGGAGGCCGGTTCGCGATGGCGGCAACGCGGTGGCCACGGCCTTACCTATCACGTTGTCCAGCGGAACGGTGCCGGTGAACTCGTCGGTGACGTGATACCGCGAGTCTCGCGAATTGCTGCGATTGTCGCCCATGACCCAGATGTTGCCCTCGGGCACCGTTACAGGGTCGAAGCACCGGCCCGACTTCAATTCGGTCTCGCACGTCATCGTGTCCGGAACGAACGGGAAATCCATCTGTATGTACGGCTCGTCCAACGGCTTTCCGTCCACGAGCACCCGTCCCTGAGCGTCACAGCACTCGACCGTCTGACCGCCGGTGGCAATGACGCGTTTGACCAGATCGTTCTCGTCCGGAGCGACGACTCCGATCAAAGAGCCCACTTCCTGGGCCCCGCGGATGACCGAATTGTCGGAGCGCTGCGAGACGAATTCGTCGTTCCAGGAATCGGGGCCGCGGAACACGACGATATCGCCGGGCTTCGGATCGCCGAATCGATAGCCGATCTTCTCCACGACGATGCGGTCCCCGGTGCAGCCGGCGCAGCCGTGCAGTGTCGGTTCCATCGATTCGGATGGGATGAGATAGACCCGGGCGACGAACGTCTGAAGCAGAAAACTCAGCACGAGAGCTACCAGAATGAGGATGGGAAGTTCACGCCAGAAGGACCGCTGCTTGCGATCCGCACGCTTGTTCCGGGGAGACTCGTCGTCGGGCTCGTTCGTCGAACCCTGTGGGGTCGGATCCTGTGGGGACTGCGTCACCTGGACAGGTTAGCCGGAACCGTCGCCCACGGGCCGGTCGGTCCGCGCCTGCGGCGTTTTCACCGAGCATCGCTCGTACCGGTACGTCCGAAATGTCAGGGCGGTGGCTCCAACGCACCATGCCGCGTCACCGATGTTCGGTGACGCGGCATGGTTGCTGCTCGAAGCGGTCGATACGACCGGGTCAGCGCTTTTCTTTGATCTTGGCGGCCTTGCCACGCAGATCGCGGAGGTAGTACAGCTTCGCGCGACGAACGTCGCCGCGAGTGAGGACCTCGAACTGCGCGATGTTGGGGCTGTGCACCGGGAAAGTGCGCTCCACGCCGACGCCGAACGACACCTTACGAACGGTGAACGTCTCGCGGACGCCACCGCCCTGACGTCGAATCACGACGCCCTTGAAGATCTGAATACGCTCTTTCGAGCCTTCGATAACCTTGACGTGCACGTTCAGCGTGTCGCCGGGGCGGAAATCGGGGATGTCGCTACGCAGCGACTGATTGTCGAGAAAGTCCAGGGTGTTCATCGGTTGTGCCATCCTTGCGTTCTGCGCTTGAGCAGAGGAACCGAGCGGCTCGCCACCGGGGCGGCACAACTGGTTCGTACTCCGAGTGAGGTGTGTGCCTCGCGAGAGGCAACCCGCCTATTGTGCCAGACCGTCAGGCGTTCGAGGAAATCGCCCCGACCGAGGACTGGGCCACGGTTCCGGCCTGGGGTGCAGGCACGACGGTCCGCGCGAGCTCGTCCTCGGTGGCCTCGACCGCGTGAACAATGCTGGGCTTGCCCGCGATCGCATCCTGCAGGTAGATCTTGGCCCGTATCAACGGCCTGCGCCACTTCTTCTCTCGCCGCAGCGCACGCTCCATCTTCTTCGGTCTGCTCGTGTAGCGCCACCTCGCCCAGGGTGCACTCGGCCTGCTGAGTCGGACCGCGGCCAGAATGAGGATGGGCAGAACGAACAGCCCGATCAGCCCGGTCCAGATCTTGCCCTTGAGCAGCACGACGACGCACAGACTCAGGTTGAGCAGTGCCAGCACACCGAGTGTTCCGCGAACCCAGGGATCGGGATCGGCCCGGAAATCGGCGGGGCTGAGCAGCTCCAACGGGTGAAGTCCCAGTAGCAGGAACCCGGTGAAGGCGACGGCTGCGAATACCGCATCGACGGATGTTCGGCCCTGCTCGGACCAGTAGACGTCGCGGAGATAGAAGATGAGTGCAAATTCGTCGAGCACGAGGGCAGCACCGCTGCCGAAGATCGCCGCCAGCACGGCACCGATGGTCTGCGACCCGTCCACGTACACCGCGATGAGCCCGATCCCCGCCAACAGCATCAGCACGATTCCGAACACGACATGGTGAATGTGCTGGCCGCCAGGGGTGATGTTGCCAGGCCACCACTTCACATCCGCGCGAATCATTCTGACGCTCAGGCGAATCAGCAGAAATCCCACGAGTAGGCCGAGCAGGAAGCAGAGCAACGGAAGGCGGCCGTGCTCGACGACACCGTGCTCCAACCACCTCACGCGCTCCACGTCCTTCCCGCCGCACGCCCGAAACAACGGCTATCGCCGAATCAGCCTATTCTCGTTCTTCGCCGCCGGGGTCGGCATCGACCGGGAAAGTCCGAGCGCTACTTCCCGAAGCCCGCTTTGCGCAACGCGTCGGCCATGGAACCTGCCGCAGGCGTTGCTGCTTGGCCGCCGCGTCGGTCGCGTTGCGGGCGGTTGCCCTGGCCGCCATTGCTCTGACGGCCGTTGCCCTTGCTCGAGGACGTACCGCGGGAGCGGTCACCCTGCTGCCCACGAGGTGCGTCCTTGCCACCGCTCGCACCGGGCTCGTCGTCCAACCGCAGACTCAGGCCGATGCGCTGACGTGGGATGTCGACCTCCATCACCTTGACCCGCACCACATCGCCGGATTTGACGACCTCACGCGGGTCCTTGACGAAGTTGTGCGACATCGCAGAGACGTGAACGAGTCCGTCCTGATGCACGCCGACGTCGACGAAAGCACCGAACGCCGCCACGTTGGTCACGACACCTTCGAGCGTCATCCCCGGCTTCAGGTCGGCGACCTTCTCGATACCGGCTGCGAAAGTAGCGGTCTTGAACTCCGGACGCGGATCGCGTCCAGGCTTCTCCAGCTCGGAGATGATGTCGGTGACAGTGGGCAGCCCGAATCGTTCGTCGACGAATTCCGCGGGGTCGATGCGGCGCAGGAGTGCGGTGTTGCCCACCACCTCGCGCACGCCCACGCCCGCCTTGCCGACGATGCGGCGCACGACGGGATAGGCCTCCGGGTGCACGCTGGAGCGGTCGAGTGGATCCTCTCCCCCGGAGATGCGCAGGAACCCGGCGCACTGCTCGAAAGCCTTGGGACCCAAGCGCGGTACGTCCTTGAGGGTGCTACGGCTGGAGAACGGACCGTTCTGGTCGCGGTACGCCACGATGCTCTCGGCGAGCGAACCGGCGATACCGGAGACCCTCGACAGCAAGGGCACCGACGCTGTGTTGACGTCGACACCCACCGCGTTCACCGCATCCTCGACCACAGCCCCGAGAGAACGGGCGAGCAGAGTTTCGGAGATGTCGTGCTGGTACTGGCCGACACCGATGGACTTGGGGTCGATCTTGACCAGCTCGGCCAACGGATCCTGCAGCCTGCGAGCGATCGAGACCGCGCCGCGGATGGAGACGTCGAGTTCGGGCAGCTCACTCGAGGCGTACGCCGACGCCGAGTAGACCGAGGCACCCGCCTCGGACACCACCACCTTGGTCAAATTCGCCGCCGGGAATTTTGCTATCAATTCTGCTGCCAAAGAATCGGTTTCGCGAGACGCCGTACCGTTTCCGATGGCGATGAGCTCCACCTTGTGCTTGGCCGCGAGCCCGGCGAGTGTGGCCACGGCCTGGTCCCACTTGCCCTGCGGCTTGTGGGGATAGATCGTGTCGTAGTCGACGACCTTGCCGGTGTCGTCGACGATCGCCACCTTGGTTCCGGTACGAAAGCCCGGGTCGAGTCCCATCGTGGTGCGGTTTCCGGCGGGTGCGGCCAACAAGAGGTCTTTGAGGTTGCTCGCGAACACGTCCACGGCGTCCTTCTCGGCCGACTGGCGCAGTCTCATGCGCGTATCGAGTGAGACTGTGACCAGCATTTTGGTGCGCCATGCCCAGCGAACGGTATCGAGCAGCCACTTGTCGGCCGGGCGACCGCGATCTGCGATTCCGAACTTGGTTGCGATACGCCCCTCGTAGACACTGGGCACACCGGGAGTCGGCTCGTCCCGCTCGGGTTCGAACCCGAGGGACAGAATCTCTTCCTTCTCACCGCGTAGCGTCGCGAGGATGCGATGCGAGGGCAGGCTCGTGAACGGTTCGGAGAACTCGAAGTAGTCCGAGAATTTCGCGCCTTCCTCCTCTTTTCCCTTGCGCACGGTGGCGACCAGCTTGCCGGAGGTCCACATCAGTTCACGCAGCTCACCCACCAGGTCGGCATCCTCGGCGAAACGCTCGACGAGAATCGCTCGTGCCCCGTCGAGCTGCTCCTGATCGAACTGCGCCGGGTCGGTGGACGGATCGGTGAACAGCGCGTCTGCGACGGGTTCGTGGCCGGCCTCGCGCGCAATCTGTGCCTTCGTCCGACGCTTGGGCTTGAACGGCAGGTAGATGTCTTCGACGCGGGCCTTGGTCTCGGCCAGCATCAGCGACTGTTCGAGCGCGTCGTCGAGTTTGCCCTGCGAACGAATCGATTCGATGACGGCATCTCGCCGCTCGTCGAGTTCTCGGAGGTATCGAAGTCGCTCGTCGAGTTGGCGCAATTGCGCGTCGTC
The DNA here is from genome assembly GCF_000482405.1 of Rhodococcus sp. JG-3. Classification (NCBI taxonomy): domain Bacteria; kingdom Bacillati; phylum Actinomycetota; class Actinomycetes; order Mycobacteriales; family Nocardiaceae; genus Rhodococcus; species Rhodococcus sp. JG-3. The sequence continues at coordinate 2,893,366 of NZ_KI519398.1, read as the reverse complement.
GAGTGTGCCGGTGACCTCCTTGCGGTAGCGCGCGATGAACGGGACCGTGGACCCGCCGTCGAGGAGTTCTACAGCGGCACGAACCTGTTCTTCGCGAACATCGAGTTCTTCGGCTATGCGCTTGTTCACAGATTTCAGAGCAGTGGTCACGGCGATGGACCCTACCGCTAGTGTGGAACAGGTCGGTCAGCGGTTCTATGTGCGGGAGAGTTCTGTAGATGGTCAGGGGGGCTCGGTTACTGACCGCCACCTGCGCCGCACTGTTGGTCCTGAGCGCGTGCTCCGTACCGCCCGATGATCAAGCCGGCGATCCCGGTGGCAGGGATTCGGCCGAGACATCGGCATCACCGTTCCCTGATATCCAGAAGGTCGACGGCGTGGCCTTGGAAGCGCGTATTCCGATGGCGGTGGAATCGGCGCGAGCCCGCGGTGCCGATGTGAATTTCGCGTTGCTGGATCGAGAGACCGGCTCCTACTACAGCAGCGATGCCGACGAGCCGATCGAAACGGCGTCGGTCTCCAAGCTCTTCATTGCCGACGAGGTGATGTTCGAGGCGCAGTCGCAGAACCGCCCCGTCTCCGCCGACGAGCTGGCCACGATGACCAGCATGCTCGAGTTCTCCGACGACAATGCCGCATACACGCTCTGGTATCGATACGGTTCGTCCGAGATCGTCCGCGCAGTCGCGGCGCGATATGCCCTGAGAAACACCGACGCTCCCGGCGACGACCAGTGGTACAACACGGAAACGACTCCCAGCGACCTGGTCGGCTACTACGCCGGGCTGCTGAACGGCAGCGGCGGTCTGACCACCGCGTCGACCGACATCATCATCGGAATGCTGCGACGCTCGGCCCCCGTAGCTGCCGACGGCTACAAGCAACACTTCGGGATCGTCGACGGCTTACCTGGCGAGACCGTGCATGCAGTCAAGCAGGGCTGGATGTGCTGCGTGTCCGATCGGTGGGTCCATCTGTCGACGGGAACCATCGGCGCGGACAATCGCTACGTACTGGCCCTGTCGTCCCGTGAAGACATCTTCTACGCCGACGACATGGAAAGTTACCCGGACACAGCCGTCGTCGACGTGAGCGACGACGCCAGCGCACTGCACGCGCGAGACACTCTCACCGGCTTCGTGTCGATGTTGTTCCCCGACGGCAGAATCAGCTGAAAACGTCAGTCCGCCAGTAGATCCGGGCGTCGGTCCGCTGTTCTGCGCAGAGATTGTTCTCGACGCCAGGCGGCGATCTTCGCGTGGTCGCCGGACAACAGAATCTCGGGGACGTCGAGTTCTCGCCATCGGGCCGGCCGGGTGTAACTCGGACCTTCCAGCAGCCCATCGGAGAACGAATCCTCTTGGTGCGACTGCTGATTTCCGAGTACGCCCGGCATCAATCTGACGACGGCCTCGGCCATGACCAGTACTGCCGCCTCGCCGCCGATGAGAACGTAGTCTCCGATGCTGACTTCCTCGACCCGAACGCGGCGTGCAGCGTCGTCGAACACGCGTTGATCGATGCCTTCGTAGCGACCGCACGCGAACACGAGATGCTGTTCGGTGGACCATCTTTCGGCCGTACGTTGCGTGAACGGCACCCCTGCGGGAGTGGGGACGACGAGGAGCGACTCGTCGGTCAGCACGTGGTCGAGTGCGTCACCCCAGACGGTCGGCTTCATGACCATTCCCGGCCCGCCGCCGTACGGGGAATCGTCGACGGCCTTGTGCACGTCGTGGGTCCAGGAGCGCAGGTCGTGAACGTCCACCGATACCAGCCCGCGATCGATCGCCTTACCGAGCAGAGCAGTACGCAGTGGGGTGAGGTATTCCGGGAAGATGGTGACGACGTCGAGGCGCACGAACTACTCCGGATCCAGCAAGCCCTCGGGCGGATCGATCTCGATTGTCTTGTCTGCCAACGACACAGAGGTCACGATGGCCGAGACGAAGGGTACGAGTATCTCGGAACGACCGGATTCCTCGTCAGCACTCGGCGTGATGGACAGCAGTTCGCCTGCTGCCGAGTGCAGGACCTCGCGGACGGTACCGACGACCGAACCGTCGGTGAGTACCACGGTGAGGCCTTCGAGTTCGTGATCGTAGAACTCGTCCGGATCGTCGGACGGCGGGAGATCGGTGGATTCGACGACGAAGAGAATCCCGCGCAGTTCGTCCGCTGCGGTCTTGTCGTCGATGCCGTTCAGACGCAGCAGAAGCCGCCCGGAGTGTTCCCGGACGGCGTCCACCGTGTGTGTCACGGGCTGTGCATTCGATCGTGGCTTGCGGCCACGCAGAACAGTGCCGACGGCGAATCTGTCGTCGGGGTCGTCGGTGCGAACCTCGACAACCACTTCACCTTTGATGCCGTGCGACTTGGCGACACGACCGATGACCAGCTCCATGATGGGTTACGTGACCTATTGGTCCGTGTCGACGACGTCGACTCGGATGCCGCGACCACCGATTCCGGAGACGAGAGTGCGCAGCGCCGTAGCGGTGCGACCACCGCGTCCGATGACCTTGCCCAGGTCGTCGGGGTGCACGTGAACTTCCACGGTGCGTCCACGACGGCCGGTGATCATCTCGACGCGAACGTCATCGGGATTGGCGACGATGCCGCGAACGAGATGTTCGACGGCATCGGCGACAACGGCACTCACTTCTCAGCAGCCTCGGCGGCCGGCGCGTCTGCCGTCTCGGTTGCTGCAGCGTCGGTGGTGTCCGCGGCAGCGGAATCGTCCGACTTCGGTGCCTTCTTCTTCTTGGCGGTGGTGGCCTCGCCCTGGGGCTCGGAATCCGCCTGCGCCAGCGCAGCGTTGAAGAGGTCGAGCTTGGACGGCTTGGGCTCGGCGACGCGGAGGGTGCCCTCGGTGCCGGGTAGGCCCTTGAACTTCTGCCAGTCGCCGGTGATCTTCAGCAGTGCCTCGACGGGCTCGGTCGGCTGCGCGCCGACGCCCAGCCAGTACTGCGCACGCTCGGAGTTGATCTCGATGACGCTGGGGTCCTGCTTGGGCTCGTACGTCCCGATGGTCTCGATTGCACGGCCGTTACGGCGGGTGCGGGCGTCGGAAATGACGACGCGGTAATGCGGGGTGCGGATCTTGCCGATACGCATGAGCTTGATCTTGACGGCCATGTTCTGGTGAAGCCTTTCGAGGAGTGGTCACTGCGCAATTCAGCGGTTCGCACGGCATGCGAACCCGGTTTTGCGTTGGAGTTGTCGTGACCGCCGCGCGGTACGTAACCGGAGACGGGCGAACAGCGGTTCATTCTGCCAGACGACCACCCGATACCCTCAATCGCCCGGTCAGGCCAGCAGAATCACCAAAGCCGGAAAGGTGTTGTTGACGGAGTGAGCCGTGGTCGACGCGACGATCGAGCCACTTCTCATTCTCGCGATGCCGATGGCGAGTCCTCCCCACAGCAGGACGACGAAGCGCCACCATTCTCGGTGCCAGATCGCGAACATCACCGCCGTGATCACCAGGACCACCCAGCGGTTGCCCAGCCACGCCATCGGCATGGGTCGAGTGCGCTTTTCGAGAGCTCCCCACAACATGCCGCGGAACATCGTTTCTTCGCAGATCGGTGCGCCGATCCAAATCCACACGGCGAAAACGACTTTCCACCCCACGGCGATGTCTGCCATACCGCCCAGCGGTGCCTGATCCTGAAAATCGATACGCGAGAGCAGCACGAGTGCGAGCAGCACTCCACCGACGAGGGCGACTCCGCCCCAGGCCAGACCCGATCGGATATGACCGACGAGTTCGTGAACGGATCTCGGTAGCCCGAAGTCGACGACGGGGCCGTTGCCCCTCGACATCGTCACCGCCACCGCCAGTCCTGCGGCGAGCAGGCTCGGGATCATGATCCCCACGACGAACAGCGGCGAGGACTCCGAGGACACGACCAGGCCGAGGAGCAGGAACCCGGCAAGATTGAGGCCGAGCACGAGGGCGGCCGCCGGCAGTCCCCACCGTTGGCCGGGTCTGCGCTCCTCGGCCGCTGCTTCGGCACGCCAGTAGGTCTCGGACAGTCCCGAGCCCTGCTGTTGCACGTGATTCATCGGTGCCATTCCCGCCCAGCTGGGCCGGTTCACGTCGAATTCCCCCGCGCCTCCTGGTGTGCGGCCGAACTGGTCGGCATCGAATCGGTCCGGGCCTTGCCGCGGATCAACCATCGACGTATCCCGATCCACTCGCGGCGCGTCCACGACGATCGGTCACGCGGCCGCGCAGAATCACCAGCTCGGGGTTGGACAACACGTCCGCTCCCCCGCGCGGGTCGTCGGAGTACACGACGAGATCGGCGGGCGCACCGTGCTCGAGCCCGCCGCGCCCCAGCCACGACCGGGCGTCCCAGCAAGCAGCACCGAGCGCGTCGGTCGGTGACAATCCGACGCGTCCCAGAGCGTCCACCTCGTCGGCGATGCGGCCGTGCGCGATGGATCCGCCGGCGTCGGTTCCGGCGAAGATCGGGATACCTGCGTCGTGGGCACGGCCGACGGTATCGCCGACTCGCGCATGCAACGCGCGCATGTGCCGGGCGTAGACCGGGTAGCGGGTGGCCGAGTCCGCGATGCCGGGAAAGGTCTCGATGTTGATCAACGTCGGCACCAACGCTGTCCCGTGCTCGACCATCATCTCGATGGTCTCGTCGGTCAGGCCGGTGCCGTGTTCGATGCAGTCGATGCCTGCCGCGATCAGTCCGGGGAGCGCGTCTTCCCCGAAGACGTGCGCGGTGACGCGTGCCCCTTCCGCATGGGCCGCGGCAATGGCGTCGACGAGGATCGCGTCGTTCCAGAGGGGCCGGAGGTCTCCCACCGAGCGGTCGATCCAGTCACCGACGAGCTTGACCCACCCGTCGCCGAATCGCGCTTGTTGCGCCACCGCCTCGGGAAGTTGTGATTCGTCCTCGATGTCGATCGCCAGGCCAGGGATGTATCGCTTCGGGGAGGCGATGTGCCGCCCCGCCCTGATGATGCGTGGCAGATCGTCGTGGTCGTCCAACGCCCGCGTGTCGACCGGAGATCCCGCGTCACGCAGCAGCAGAGCCCCGACGCCTCGTTCGGTCTCGGCCTGCGCGATCGACCCGGCCAGGTCGGTGTGTCCTCCGCCGTACTCGATGCCGACATGACAGTGCGCGTCGACGAGCCCGGGCAGTATCCACCCGCCGTCGTGGATGAAGTCGGCATCGGCGATGGGCTCCGTGGACAGGACGCCGCCGTCGATCCACAGGTCGATCGGGGACTCGTCCGGCAGCCCGCGTCCCCGCACCCGCAATGCCGACACCGCAGGCCCGCTTACTTCTTCGGCAGCTTCAGCTGCGAGAGATCGATTCCCTCGAGTCCCGGCGGCAATTGATCGAGGCCCTTGGGCATCGACGACAGGTCGGGCATTCCGGCAGGCATTCCACCCGGCATTCCGGGGAACCCGCCGCGGATCTTCGGCTGTGTGGGCCCGCGAGCACCCTTCTTGCCTTTCTTGCCCTTCTTGTTGTTGCGCACCTGCTTTCGCGCACCCGGCATGCCCATCCGACCGGCCATCGCCGACATCATCTTGCGTGCCTCGAAGAACCGATCGACCAATTGGTTGACGTCGGAGACCTTCACGCCCGAGCCGTTCGCGATCCGCAGTCGTCGGGAGGCATTGATGATCTTCGGGTCGGTGCGCTCCTGCGGCGTCATGCCGCGAATGATCGCCTGCACCCGGTCGAGCTGCTTCTCGTCGACATTGGCCAGTTCTTTCATCTGGCCCGCGCCGGGCAACATTCCCAACAAATTTCCGATGGGCCCCATCTTGCGGACGGCCATCATCTGCTCGAGGAAGTCGTCGAGCGTGAGCTGGCCGGAGCCGATCTTGTTGGCGGTGGCCTCGGCCTGCTCGGCGTCGAAGTGCTGCTCGGCCTGCTCGATGAGGCTGAGCACGTCGCCCATGCCGAGGATGCGACTGGCCATGCGGTCGGGGTGGAAGACGTCGAAATCTTCGAGCTTCTCGCCGGTCGACGCGAACATGATGGGCTGCCCGGTCACCTCGCGCACGCTCAGTGCTGCGCCGCCGCGGGCATCGCCGTCGAGCTTGGTCAGCACGACACCGGTGAAGCCGACTCCGTCGCGGAACGCCTCGGCGGTGCTGACGGCGTCCTGGCCGACCATGGCGTCGAGAACGAACAAGGTTTCGTCCGGCTCGACCGCGTCGCGAATCCCGGCGGCCTGGCTCATCAGCTCGGTGTCGATACCGAGACGGCCTGCGGTGTCGACGATGACCACGTCGTACTGCTTGCTGCGAGCCTCGGCCACTCCGGCGCGGGCCACCTCGACCGGGTCCGCGGCCGACACGCCGAGCGCGTTCTCGCCACCGCCGATGGACGTGCCCGGGTGCGGGGCGAAGACTGCCGCGCCCGCCCGTTCGCCGACGATCTGGAGCTGGCTGACGGCACCGGGACGTTGCAGGTCACAGGCGACGAGAAGCGGGGTGTGCCCCTGCCCCTTCAGCCACTTGGCGAGCTTGCCCGCCAAGGTCGTCTTACCGGAACCCTGCAGGCCGGCCAGCATGATGACGGTGGGCGGGTTCTTGGCGAACACCAGTCTGCGTGTTTCGCCGCCGAGGATGCCGACCAGTTCCTCGTTGACGATCTTGACGACCTGCTGAGCCGGGTTGAGTGCGCCCGATACTTCGGCACCCTTGGCGCGGACCTTGATGCGGTTGATGAACTCCCGCACGACGGGCAACGCCACGTCCGCCTCGAGCAGGGCCAGTCGGATCTCGCGGGCTGTGGCGTCGATATCCGCACCGGACAGTCGACCTTTGCCACGCAGGTCCTTGAGAGTCTCGGTCAACCTGTCGGAAAGGGATTCGAACACCGATTGCACTCCTGAGCTAGCCGATCACCGAAAACGAGCCGAGTCCGGCACTGTCACCAGACCGAGTCCGGCGTTGTCACCAGACTAACGCCAGCCCACCTTATCCTCGCTCAGGGCGTCGGGCAGTGAGTCCGTTCGGTGCGGTGCGACCGGTCAGGCCTTGCTTGCCGAATCACTCCACGTCACAGCGACGCCGCGGGTGGAGAGCCACTGTGCAGGATCGACTTTGACGCCGGCGGGATCGTGCACCTCGAAATGCAGGTGCGGGCCGGTCGACTGACCGCGATTGCCCACAGTTGCGATCTGTTCTCCGGCTGTGACCCGCTGACCGGGCTGCACCGAGAAGTCGTTGACGTGTCCGTAGATGGTCTCGGTGCCGTCGTCGTGCAGAACCTTGACCCAGAGCCCGAAACCGGACGCCGGTCCCGCATCGGACACCGTGCCGTCGGCTGCAGCATAGATGGGCGTGCCGATCGGAGCGGCGATGTCCAGTCCGCTGTGCTGAGTGCCCCACCGCGAACCGAAGTTCGACGTCAACACTCCGGCGACGGGCTGGACCGTCGCCTTCTTCAACGAACGCAGACTCTCCAGCGGCGACGCCGGCCCGGCACCCGTTCTACCGAGTCCGACGTCGTCGAGCCACTGCTGAGCCGCGGCGTCCACCTCGGGGCCGAGAGCGGCGAGCGGTCCCGGAGTCGGTGCCTGTGTCGCGGCGTCCGACGGGACTGCCGAAGGATCGGTCTGTGGGGCCGGAGCAAGGTCCGGTGCGGCCTGCGGCGGCGCACCGAAAGGTGGCGCGAATTGCGGCAACTCGAACTGCGGTGGCACGAACTGCGGTGGCACGAACTGGGGCAGCTCGAATCCGGCAGGCAGCACACCCTCCGGGACGGCGAAGGGGAATCCGGCCGCGGGCGGTTCCGGGACGGGTGCCGCGCCTGCGGTGCCCGCGCCCATGGTGGTCGCGCCGACGACGATGGCACCGGTTGCGGCGACGATGGTGGCCGCACGCCTGCCGGTGTCCTGAACTTCCTCCGCGGCGCGATGCTTGCCACCGGGCGTACCCGATGCCGTCTCGGCCGGTACGTAGATGTTCGACCGTCGGTGTGATCCCACAGTGCGCGCCTCTCGAAATGTCAGAATTGGAGCCTGCAGGAACGACGAGACGTTCGAGCAGCGGAGCCGGCAGTTCGGCCCGAAGGGCCTGCTGCGTCAGGTGACGAACATAACAAATCGGTCTCGGGGGTAAACCCATCGGCCGGAAGTTCGTGAAATGTCACCACGGCATGTCGGTTTCCGACGAACTTCCGACCAACGGTCAAGTGCCCTCGGGCTTTTCCGGGGGTTTGGGCGGTTCCGGCGATGGCACGACGGCGAGGAGCGCGCGTTCGAGATCCTCGCGCACAGCCCGACTGTCCGCGCCGGCCAAGTCGATGCAGAAGGAATCGACCACAGAACTACCCAGCGTCGATACCCGCGCCCAGCGAATATCGAATCCCTGCTGCTCGATTGCGCTCGCCAATCGACACAGCAGGCCGAGGCGGTCCTCGGCTCGCAGTTCGAGCACGACCTGACCCGGTTCGTTGTCGTCGAACCACAGCACCCGAGGCGGAGCCTGGGCGTACAGGACCGGCACAGCCGAATCCTCGCCGTCCTCGTCCGAGGTCTCGACGCGGGCGTCTCGTTCCTTCGCGTCGAGTACGGCGACCAGGTCGAGCTCGCCCGCCTGCGCACGGATGATCTCCTGCCGGATCAACCCCGCCTGCGGCGGAGCACCGAACAACGGTGCGACATCGAACGAGTTGATCGCCGAACCGTCGTGACTGCCGAGCGAGGCCGACAGCACCCGCAAGGAATGCAGTGCCAGCACTCCGGCCGCGTCGGACAGCAGTCCTGGAGTGTCGGGTGCAACCACGGTCACGACGAAGGTGTGCAGACCGTCGGTGGGCGTGATGTCGACGTGCACTCCCCCGCGCGAGGCCAACTCGATGTGCGCCGGGTCGAGCGGATCCGGCGACGGCAGAGTCTCTCCCGCCATCACCAGCCGACAACGACGAACGAGTTCACGGATCAGCGACGCCTTCCAGTCCCCCCACACGCCGGGTCCGGTCGCGAGAGAGTCCGCCTCGGCGAGTGCATGCAGAAGCTCCAGCAGAACGGTGTCCGCACCGAGCGCATCCACGACGGTCTGCACGGTTGCCGGGTCGTCCAGATCGCGCCGGGTGGCAGTCTCCGGCAGCAAGAGGTGATAGCGGACCATTGCCGTCAGCAGGGCCACGTCGGAGGGCCACAAGCCGAGCCGGTTACCGATCTGAACGGCGAGATCGGCACCGACGACGCTGTGGTCGCCGCCGCGTCCCTTTCCGATGTCGTGGACGAGCGCGCCGAGCACCAGCAGATCGGGACGAGCGACACGTGTGGTCAATGCACTTGCGTACGCGGCAGTTTCGACCAGGTGTCGATCCACCGTCCAGGTGTGCACCGCATCTCGAGGCGGCAGATCTCGAACCGCACCCCATTCCGGAATCAGCCTGCCCCACAATCCGGTTCGATCGAGCGCCTCGATGGCCGCGATGGCCTTGCGGCCGGATCCCAGCAGCACCAACAGATCGTTGAGTGCTTCCTTGGGCCACGGCTCACGGAGTTCGGGGGCGCTGTCGGACAGACGGTTGAGCGTGGAGGCAGACATCGGCATGCCGGTCTGAGCCGACGCTGCCGCAACCCGCATGATCAGACCCGGATCCTTGTTCGGTCGTGCGTCGCGTGCCAGCACCACCTCACCCGCGTGCTCGACGACTCCCTCGTCCAGCGGACGGCGAACGGGTACGCGACGTAGACGCGAAAGACCGCGTCGTGGAAGCGAATTGCCGGCGGTACGCAAACCCACATCGACCGAGTAGCTGATGGTGCGTGCCGAATCGCTGAGCACACGAGCGAGATCGAACCGATCGCCGATGCGAAGCGCAGCACCGATCTCGTCGGCGTCCTGCGCACGTAGCTGATCTCGGGCACGACCGGCCACCCGGTGCAGTTCGGTTCGCACGTCGAGAAGTCGCCCGTGCGCGAATGCCAAACCGCCGCCGGGTGATTCGGGTCCCAACCCGGGCATGCCATCGGTCAACTGAGCAATCGAGAGGGCGTCGAGCAGTTGCACGTCGCGCAGCCCGCCGCGGCCGCTCTTGAGGTCGGGTTCGGCACGGTGTGCGATCTCGCCGCTCCGTGCCCAGCGCCCCTGAGTCTGGCCGATCAGCTCGTCGAAGCGACCGCGAATTCCGGTGCGCCACTGCCGGCGTATGCCACCGATCAACAGGTTGCTCAATTCCACGTCACCGGCGATGTGGCGTGCTTCGAGCATGCCGAGTGCTGCGGTCATGTCCGCCGCGGCAACCTGCAGGGCCTGCGGCACCGTACGCACACTGTGATCGAGCTTGATGTGGGCGTCCCACAACGGATACCAGAGCTTGTCGGCGACGTCGGCCACGATGCGGGGGTCGAGATCGTCGTGCAACAGAATCAAGTCCAGGTCGGAGTACGGCAGCAGTTCGCGACGCGCCAGACCTCCTACTGCGACTATCGCGAAACCGGAATCCGGCTTCACGCCCAGTTCTGCGCCCTTGGTGGTCAGCCAGAACTCGTGAAGATCGACGAGCGCCTGCCTGAGCGAGGGCGCATCGAGGCGGCGGTTGCGGGTGCCGCCGTCGAGCAGTTGCTTTCTGGCCCGAGCGAGATCCGCAGCTGCATCGCTCGTGCCCTTCGATGCGGAGCCCGTAGAGACCGAAGGCCCCGGTTCTGGCGCGCGTGCGCCAGAACCGGGGCCCCCGGACCGAGACCCTGTGGGGTCAGAGCGCATCGGCGCCACGTTCTCCGGTACGGACTCGGATGACCGAATCCACCGGGGAAACCCACACTTTGCCGTCACCGATCTTGCCGGTGCGGGCTGCTTCGACGATGACCTCGACGACCTTCTCCACTGCGGCGTCGTCGACGACTACCTCGACACGCACCTTCGGAACGAAATCGACCGAGTACTCCGCACCTCGGTAGACCTCGGTGTGGCCCTTCTGGCGGCCGTAGCCCTGAACCTCACTGACGGTCATTCCGAGCACGCCGGCCTGTTCCAGCCCCGTCTTGACGTCCTCCAGGGTGAACGGTTTGACGATTGCCGTGATCAGCTTCATTTTTGCTTCCCTTCACAAGACCTCGAGTGCCCGTTGTCGTACGGTGCAGCGTTCATCTCTATCTCTACCTTGTCAGGCGAAATCATATGCAGTCTCGGCGTGCTCGGCCTCGTCGATGCCGTTCGCCTCTTCCTCGTCCGTCACGCGCCAGCCCAGCGGCTTCAGAGCGAAGGCGATGACCGCGGTCACGATTGCGGTGAAGACCAATGCGAACAACGCGATGACGATCTGCACGACGAGCTGCTTGTAGTCACCACCGTAGAACAGGCCGGTCTCGGATCCGAGGAAGCCGATTCCGATGGTGCCCCACAGGCCTGCGACCAGGTGGACGCCGACGACGTCGAGCGAGTCGTCGTAGCCGAACTTGAACTTCAGTCCGACGGCGAGAGCCGACAGCACGCCGGCGATGACGCCGAGGATCATGGCTCCGACCGGGGTGAGCGCGCCGGCGGCCGGGGTGATGGCGACCAGGCCTGCAACGATGCCCGATGCGGCACCGAGGCTGGTTGCGTGTCCGTCGCGGATGCGCTCGGTGATGAGCCAGCCTGCGATGGCCGCTGCGGTGGCTGCGGTGGTGTTGACCCAGGCCACACCGGCGATACCGTCGGCGGCGAATGCCGAACCGGCGTTGAATCCGAACCAGCCGAACCACAGCAGCGCTGCGCCGAGCATGACGAACGGGAGGTTGTGCGGACGGTAGGCGACCTTGCCGAATCCGGCTCGCTTGCCGATGATGATCGCCAGGATCAGGCCTGCGATACCGGCGTTGATGTGCACGACGGTTCCACCGGCGAAGTCGATCGGTGCGACGTTGGCGACGGTGTCACCGTCGTCGTTGACCATCGTTCCGAAAATCTTTGCGGCCAAGCCCTTCTCCGAGCCCGACAGCAGTCCACCGCCCCAGACCATGTGTGCCAGCGGGAAGTACGCGAGGGTGACCCAGATTGCGGCGAAGGCGAGCCAGGTGCCGTACTTGACTCGACCGGCGATCGAGCCGCTGATCAGGGCGACCGTGATGATGGCGAACGTGACCTGGAACGCTACGTCGATGACGTTGGCGTAACCCCATGCGCCGGCGATGTAGTTGCCGTCCGCGTCGGTGATCGAATCCTTGAGTCCGAAGAACTCGAACGGGTTGGCGAAGACACCGCCGATATCCTGGGTGCCGTAGGACATCGACCATCCCCACAGGAAGTAGATGATCGAGACGACGGCCATAGCTCCGAACGACATCATCATCATGTTCAACACGGACTTCGACTGCGACATACCGCCGTAGAAGAACGCCAAGCCCGGCGTCATCAGCAGTACCAGCGATGCTGCCATCAGCATCCACGCGGCGTTGCCGGAGTTGGCCAACATATCCTCGGGACTCACGTACACCCTCCATTCTCCTGCACACCGGTTGGCGCGCCGTTACGCAAGAAGAGTGGTTTCACGAAGTTTCATCCGTGACACTCGGGTGTTTCGGGCATGTGAACGCATGACCGAATTCTGTTGCTAAAAGGTTTCGTGCTGGCGTTTGTGCTTTTTACCCGGTTCGCGGGAGCCCGGCGAGGTCGATCAACCGAGCAGTGCGTCGACGAACGCCCCCGGCTCGAACGGAGCCAGATCGTCGGCACCTTCGCCGAGACCGACGAGCTTGACGGGTACCCCGAGTTCCCGCTGTACCTGAAAAACGATGCCGCCCTTCGCGGTTCCGTCGAGCTTGGTCAGCACGACACCGGTGATGTCCACGATCTCGGCGAAGACGCGCGCCTGAGTCAGTCCGTTCTGGCCGACCGTCGCATCCAGAACGAGCAGCACGTCGTCGACGTGGGCCCGCTTCTCGATGACGCGTTTGACCTTGCTCAGCTCGTCCATCAGACCGGACTTCGTGTGCAGGCGACCTGCGGTGTCGACCAGCACCACGTCGACTCCGTTCTCGATTCCCTTGCTCACCGCGTCGAAGGCAACGGCGGCCGGGTCGGCGGCTTCCTTGCCGCGCACCACTTCGGCACCGACTCGCTCGGCCCAGGTCTGCAGCTGATCCGCGGCAGCAGCGCGGAACGTGTCGGCCGCACCGAGGAGCACTCGCCGGCCGTCCGCGACCAGGACACGGGCGAGCTTGCCGGTGGTCGTGGTCTTGCCGGTGCCGTTGACTCCGACGACCAACAACACCGCAGGCGCGCCGTCGTGCGGAAGCGCGCGAATCGAACGATCGAACTCCGGATGCAGTTGCGCCACCAGAATTTCCCGCAGCAGCGCTCGCGCATCGGCTTCGGTACGAATACTGCGAGCTGCCATCTGCTCGCGCAGCGTACGCATGATCTCCGTCGTCGTGGCCGAGCCGATGTCGGCGATCAGCAACGTGTCCTCGACCTCTTCCCACGAGTCCTCGTCCAGGTCTCCGCCGCCGAGCAATCCGAGCAGGGACTTGCCCACCGCGGACTGGGAACGAGCCAGACGTCCACGAAGACGGTCCAACCGACCTTCGGTCGGATCGATGGTGTCCAGTCGAGGAGCAGGTGCCTCGGCGTCCGGGGCGGGTTCCGGCACCGCAGGCGCGGTGGGCTCGGCCGGCTCGGCGGGCTCGACAACCGGCACCTGAGGCTCGACGACCGGAACCTCGGGGTCGAGGACCTCCGGCTCGTCCCGAGTGTGGGTGGGTGGCACCGGCGTCGGCTCGACCGGGAAGGTCTCGACAGGCTTCGGGGCAGGCGGGACGGGCTTCGGGGCAGGCGGGACGGGCTCGGCGGTCGCAGTGCCCTGACTGAACGAGAAACCGCTGCCCGCGGTGTAGCCACCGGATCTGTCCTTGGTGGCCGCGTCCTCGATTCGGGCGGCCTCGTCCGACTTGAGGGACACTCTCCGGCGACGGGACAGAACGAACCCGACGACGAGGACGACGAGCAGGACGGCAGCGATCGCCGCGACGATGATCCACGCTTGATTACTCACGTGACCATCCTCTCAGGTGGTCACGACCGAACGCATCGGTGGTGCATCGCCGAAATGGACTGTCCGCCGTCCGGGTCGTGTCGATAGCATCGTCGCCATGACGTGGACCGCGGTGCGCGACGCCGACCAACTGACCGCCATGTTCGGCGAACCCAGCTTTCGGGCGGCCAACAAGGATCGCCGGACCCTGCATCCACTCGACGCGCAATGGCTCGCGGCCTCGCCTTTCTGCCTGATGGGAACCTCGGACGCGAGCGGGCGGTGCGACGTCTCCCCCAAGGGTGATCCGCCTGGCAGCCTGGTCCACGTCATCGACGAGGCCACGATCGCACTGGCCGAACGGCCCGGTAATCGTCGAATGGACGGCTACCGCAACATTGTCGAGAATCCGTTCGTCGGCCTGAACTTCTTCGTGCCGGGGCGCGGCGACACCCTGCGCATCAACGGTCGCGCGTCGCTGGTGACCGACGCACCGTTCTTCGACGAACTACAGGTCAAGGGCCACCGACCCATCATGTGCCTCGTCGTCGACATCGAGCAGGTGTTCCACCACTGCGCCAAGGCATTCATGCGGTCCAAGTTGTGGCAGCCGGACACGTGGGATGCGGACTCCATTCCCGATGTCGCGTCCTTGACGAAAGCGTTGATTCCGCAGGCACCCGAAACGGTGGAAGAACTCCGCGAGTACTACGGGCCCTCCTACGCCGAGCAGCTCTACCCCGAGAAGTAGCGCAACCTCACGTCGCGGTATCGGTGTCGCTGGGCACCGACACGTCCGGTTCGGCGGGTTCGACTGTATCGACGGCGACACGCTCGCGATTGAGCCGCTGCGAGATGACGGTGGTGATGCCGTCGCCGCGCATACTGACGCCGTAGAGGGCGTCGGCCACTTCCATCGTCGGCTTCTGGTGCGTGATGACGATCAGTTGCGACTTCTCGCGGAGTTGCTCGAACAAACCGATGAGTCGCCGCAGGTTGGTGTCGTCCAGCGCTGCTTCGACCTCGTCCATCACGTAGAACGGCGACGGTCGAGCACGGAAGATCGCCACGAGCATCGCAACGGCCGTCAGTGACTTCTCGCCGCCGGACAGCAGCGACAGCCGCTTGACCTTCTTGCCGGGCGGCCGTGCTTCCACTTCGATTCCGGTGGTGAGCATGTCCGACGGGTCGGTCAGAA
Source organism: Rhodococcus sp. JG-3 (assembly GCF_000482405.1). Taxonomy (NCBI): domain Bacteria; kingdom Bacillati; phylum Actinomycetota; class Actinomycetes; order Mycobacteriales; family Nocardiaceae; genus Rhodococcus; species Rhodococcus sp. JG-3. Next base: position 2,878,207 of record NZ_KI519398.1, on the reverse strand, counting down.
TCAGCCGTCCCTCGCCACCGGGGAACAGTTTGGCGAAGACACCGGTGAATTCACGCTCGACGTCCAGCCAGGCCTCGGTGAACACCTGCAGGATGCGGTCGTCCACGTCGGCGACGACCCCGAGCAGGTCCTTGCGCGCGGACTTGACGTCCTCGAGCTGGGTGGACAGAAAGTTGTATCGCTCTTCCAGTGCCGCGAACTCTTCCAGAGCCAGCGGGTTCACCTTGCCGAGCGTGGCCAGATCCCGTTCGGCGCGTTTGACACGCGCCTGCTGAGTGGCGCGGTCGAACGGCATCGGGGCGGGTGCCACCACCTGCTCACCGCGTTCCTTGGCCGCCTCGTACTCGGCCATTTCGAGTTCGGTCGGAGGCAGCGGGACGTCGGGGCCGTATTCCGCTACCAAGTCGTCGAGACCGATCCCGTGCTGTTCGAGAATGGTCGTCTCGAGTTGCTCGATGCGCAGGGCGGCCTGGGCACGCGCCACCTCGTCGCGGTGCACCGCGTCGGTGATCGAGGCCAACTGTCCCTGCAGTGCCCGAACCTGCTCCTTGACCGTGTCGAGTTCGGCTGTGCGCGTTGTCCGTTCGGCCGAGAGCTCGTCGCGCCGCCGTGCGGCAGCAGCGACGACCGCCCCGAGACGAGTCGCGAGCTCTTCACCCGACTCCGCCACTGCGGCAGCGACCGCGGCAGCATGACGCCGAGCCGCGCTCTCCCTCTCGGCCCTGGCTCTGGCCTCCCGCTCGGCTCGCGCCGCCCGGCGTAGCGAATCTGCCCGTCCCCGGACCGACTGCGCACGCTCCTCCGCGGTGCGCACGTTCAGCCGAGCTTCGACTTCCACGGCGCGAACCTCGGTGAGTGCGGCCGCCGCCATTTCACGCTCCATCGTGGTGGCCGCGTCGCCGCTCTCACCGTCTCCCACGAACCCGGATTGTTCGTCCTCGGCAGATCGCAGGCTGTCTTCCAGCTCGGCCAGCCGAGCGACCGCTTCCTCGCGACTCGTCTCGGCCGAATCACGCTGCGTCGTCAACCGTGCCGATTCGGCATGAGCAGACCGCGCCAATTGACCGAGCCTGCCCAGCTGCTCGTACACAGCTGCCATTGCGGCATCGGATTCGTTGAGGGCAGCCAGAGCCTGCTCCGCCGATTCACGTCGGTCGCGCTGTTCCGCGAGTGCACCGGAGAGCGCTGCATCGAGTTCCTCGGCCCGGCGCACGGCCGCAGCCAGCTCGACGGTCGAGGTGTCGATGGCGGATTGCACTTCGAGCGTGCTGGGCCGTCGGTCCGATCCTCCGGTCACCCACCCGGGTTCGACGACGTCGCCGTCCTTGGTCACCGCGCGCAGTCGGCCGTTGCCGGAGACGAGTCGGTGCGCGGTGTCGAGCGAGTCGACGGCAACCACGCCGTCGAGCAATGCCGTCATGGCACCGGCCAGGCGGTCCGGGTAGTCGATGAGATCGAGCACCCACCGCGCGCCATCAGGAAGTTCGGGGCGCGAGAGTGGTTGCACTGCAACGGAACTGCTGTGCACGATGGCAGCGCGACCACCGTCCGCGGCGCGAAGCGCCAGGACTGCATCGCGGGCAGCGGCGAAGGATTCGGCGTGGGCAGCGTCGGCCGCCGGTCCCATCGCGACTGCGACCGCGATCTCGTATCCCGGCTCGACCGTCAGGTGCCCGGCCAGCAGTCCCGACAGTCCGTCCTGTTCGTTCTCCACCAACCAGCCGGCACCGTCTTTTCGTTCGAGGCCCATCGTCAGCGCCTCGATCCTCGCTTCGAAGGACGCCACCCGCTTACCCGCGGTGCGTTCCTCGGCCTGCAATTCCGAGACACGCGCATCGGCATGACGTAGCGCAGCCACTGCGCGCTCGTAGTGGGTGTCCAAGCTCAGTTCGCTGGCGTCGAGGGTACCGATCTGGTCCTGCACGCTCTCGAACTCGCGCTGGGCCGCCTCGCCCCGTTCACGGGCCTCGTCGATGGCCACCGACAGGCGTGCCACCTCGGCGTCGATCGATTCGACCTTGGTCCGGAAAGTATCGACTCGCCCGGACAAGCGCGCAAAGCCCTCCCTACGATCGGCCACCGCACGCACGGCCGCCAGGTGCGCCCGCTCCGCAGCCGCAGCCGCCGACTCGCGTTCGGCCAACTGTTCGCGGGCCGCTTCGAGGGTTTCCCGCGCCATCTCCACGGCTTCGACGAGTTCCATCTCTTCTTCGGCAACCCGCTCGGCCTGTGCCTCCAGCTCGTCGGGGTCCTGCCCTCGGCCGGCGCTCTGCACGGAGTCGAGGTGCCGGGCCCGCTCGTGCGCGATGCGAACAGTCGCGTTGACTCGTTCGGCCAGCGCAGAGAGGCGAAACCACGTTTGCCCGGCCGCTTCGGCGCTGGGCGTCAGGCGAGCCACGGCTTGCTCGTGTTCGGCGAGGGCGACGGTCCCCGCCTCGAGGGCGTCCTGCACCATCGCATACTGCTCGCGAGCCGCTTCCTCGTCCTGCGTCTGGTTGGCGAATTCTTCTCGCCTGGCCACCAAATCGTCTGCCGCCAGCCGGAGGCGAGCGTCGCGCAGGTCTGCCTGCACCGTCTGCGCTCGACGCGCGACCTCGGCCTGCCGACCCAACGGCTTGAGTTGCCGACGCAGTTCGGTCGTCAGATCGGTCAGTCGCGCGAGATTGGCCTGCATCGCGTCGAGTTTGCGGACCGCCTTTTCCTTGCGTTTGCGGTGCTTGAGAACGCCGGCAGCTTCCTCGATGAATGCTCGCCGGTCCTCTGGGCGGGATTCGAGAATCGCCGCCAGCCGGCCCTGCCCGACGATCACGTGCATCTCGCGCCCGATACCGGAGTCGCTCAGCAGCTCCTGGACGTCCATCAAACGGCAGGAGCTTCCGTTGATTTCGTACTCGCCCGCACCATCGCGAAACATGCGGCGGGTGATCGATACCTCGGAGTAGTCGATCGGCAGCGCTCCGTCGGAGTTGTCGATCGTCAGCGTCACCTCGGCCCGACCCAGCGGCGCTCGACCCGAGGTTCCCGCGAAGATGACGTCTTCCATCTTGCCGCCGCGCAGGGCTTTGGCACCCTGCTCGCCCATCACCCAGGTCAGAGCGTCCACGACATTCGATTTACCGGAGCCGTTCGGTCCGACCACGCAGGTGATACCGGGCTCGAATCGAAGAGTCGTCGCCGAAGCGAAGGACTTGAAGCCCTTGAGCGTCAGACTCTTCAGATACATAGCGTCCGTACTTTACCGGCCAGGTGCCCACCCGCGCGCCCAGCCTCCGGTAGTGCAGGTCAGCGCTCGACGAAACCGCTCAGATCACCGCGGGCCGACCCCCAACTCTCGACGACGAGCGTCACCGTGCCGGGGGTTCCACCGCCGCGTAGCAGTTCGAGAAGCGCGTCGAGACGATCGCGCGGTCCCTCGGCGATCACCAGCACCCGTCCGTCGGCGTGGTTGGTCGCATGACCGACGAGACCGAGTTCGAGAGCACGCGATCGAGTCCACCACCGAAACCCGACGCCCTGCACCAGGCCGTGCACCCACGCCGTCAGACGCTCGTCGTTCATGCCGGGCTCAACTCTCGGACGGATCCGTCGAAACTCGTTGCGTACAACGACGTCGGGTCGAATCCCACCCCGCCGAACGCGACCGCGGATGTCAGCGGCACACCTGTCGCCACGGCACACGACGACCCCGACGTCGGGTCGATGCGAATAACTCGTCCCGCGAGATTCTGTGCGAGATAGATCATTCCGTCGACACCCACGGTCAGGTCGTCCGACATGGTGAGTGGTCCGAATCCGTCGACGCGAACACGCGAGACCGAACCGGACGGATCCTGCTCGTCGAGGACGTACACGACGGGCTCGACATCGAACGTGTTGCCCACGTAGATCTTTCCGCGCGCAATCGCAATCCCGTTGGCAGACCCCAGATCCGTACGTACCGTCGACACGGTGCGATCGGTCGCGATCCGGCTCAGGCCTGCAGCGACACCCAGATTACGGGTGGTGAAGAGATCACCCGTCTCCGATCTCGCCAGTCCGTTGGGCATCGCCAGGCCCGACGCGTACGTCGAGCGACCACCGGTATCGAGATCGAGCGCGTCGATCGTTCCGGTCGAGGAATCGAAAAGTCCTGCGGCCGCACTGTTTCCGGTGGTGAAGTACAGGGTGTCTCCGTCCCGCACCAAGCCGCCGGGTGACTCGACGCCCGACACCAGAGTGCCCCGGTCTCCGTTCGGCGCGACGCTACGTAGAGCACCCGGTCCGATCGGCGACGTCTCGGAAACGATCATCGAACCGCGGCCGTCGAACTCAAGATTCTCGAGCATCCCGAATCCCGACGCCACAGTGCGGACAGACCACGGAGTGCACGCACTCGACGCCTGTGCGGCCGGGGCCGCGGCGATCGACGCGCCGCAGAGCAACGCCGCGGTGAGGATCGCCCGAGACTTCATCAGGCGTCCACGTCGATGTCCAGGTTGATCGTCGTTCCGGCCTTCAAGGTCCGCCCGACCGTGCACACCTTGTCGATGGCACGCTCGACGACGGTCAGCAGGCGTTGCTGCGCCTCGGGGTCCATCGCGCTGAGGTCGACTCGAAGGATCTCGTTCAACTCGGGATAGAGCTCGTTCTCGCGGTCGGCGGCCCCCGACACCTCGACGGTGGCGGAGTAGTCGTCACCGAGTCGACGAGAGAGCGGGACGTCGGAGCTCATGCCCGTGCACGCCGCGAGGGCGATCTTGAGCAGCTCCCCCGGAGTGAAAACACCCTCGACAGATTCGGACCCGATGAGCACCTCGGCTCCCCGCGAACTGCGACCGGTGTATCGACGTGTGCCTGTGCGCTCGACCCAGAGGTTGGTCGGCGTGCTCTGTTCTGCCATGACCGAAATACTAGGCGGGCGGTTCAGGAGTGGAGCCTGCGGAATGACCTTGTGCGGTCAGGTCCGGAGGTGTCGCGGCCGCGGCTGGCAGGTGGGGCAGCTGAACGAGGAGCGGTTCATGAATTTTTCGCGCCGGATCGGTGCGCCGCACCTCGAACAGGGCAGTCCTTCCTGCCCGTAGGCATCGAGCGACCTGTCGAAGTAGCCGGACTGCCCGTTGACGTTGACGTACAGCGCATCGAAGGACGTTCCGCCTTGAGCGAGGGCCTCCCCCATCACCGCGTGGACCCCGGTCAGCAGACGCCGCAGCGCGGGACGCGTCAGTGTTTCTGCGATTCGATTGCCGTGAATCTTCGCGCGCCACAACGCTTCGTCTGCGTATATGTTGCCGACACCGGACAGCACGGTCTGGTCGAGCAGTGCCCGCTTGATCTCGGTGTGCTTGCCGCGCAACACGTTCACCACCGATTCGGCATCGAACAGTGGGTCGATAGGATCGCGGGCGATGTGCGCGACCGGTTCGGGTACCTGGGTCCCGTTCACCGTCACGATCGGAGCGAGTGCCCAACCGCCGAAGGTCCGTTGGTCGACGAAGCGGAGGTCGCTACCGTCGTCCAGGCGAGCTCGAATTCTCAGGTGCTTCTCGTCCGGGGCAGTGGGAGGCTGCACGAGCATCTGCCCGCTCATACCCAGGTGGACGACGGTCGCGAAATCTCCGGGTTCCATCACCAGCCACAGATACTTGCCACGCCGCTGGGCCGAGGCGATGCGCTGACCCTGCAATTGGCCGATCAGATCGAGGCCGCCGAGGTCGTGTCGCCGTACGGCGCGAGGGTGCAGTACCTCCACCGAGCGCACCGTCTTGCCGACCACGTGAGATTCCAGGCCGAGCCGGACCACCTCGACCTCAGGCAGTTCAGGCATCAGGAAGAGTCGGATGCGGAGTCGGCAACGACAGGAGTCTCGTTGTCCGACAACGAGTTCCACGCCGTGCTGGCAGCCTTCTGCTCGGCTTCCTTCTTCGACCGGCCCACCCCGACGCCGCGCGGGAATCCGCCGACGAGCACAGTGGCCGTGAATTCCTTGTCGTGGTCGGGTCCGGTGGACGAGATCTCGTACGCGGGGACACCCAGTGCACGTTCCGCAGTCAACTCCTGCAGGCTGGTCTTCCAATCCAGACCCGCACCGAGCTTGGGAGCCCGATCGAGCAAGCCGGCGAACAGTGTCAGAACCACGGTGCGGGCAACATCGATTCCGTGTTGCAAGTGGATGGCACCCAGCAAGGACTCCATACCGTCGGCCAAGATGCTGGGCTTGTCGCGCCCGCCGGTCTGCTCTTCGCCCTTACCCAGCAACAGATGACGACCGAGGCCGCCGTCACCGAGATCACGAGCCACCTCGGCGAGTGCATGCATGTTGACCACACTGGCTCTGATCTTTGCCAGCTGTCCTTCGGACTTGGTGGGGTGCACCGCGTACAGGTGCTCGGTGACCGCCAAGCCGAGCACGGAGTCGCCCAAGAACTCGAGCCGTTCGTTGGTCGGCAGACCACCGTGCTCGTAGGCGAACGACCGGTGCGTCAGAGCCAGCGTCAACAAGGGTTCGGACAGAGAAACACCGATAGCGGCGAGGAGCGACTCTCGGTCGTCCCCGCCGCTGACGGCAGTGGAGCTATTGTTCTGTGGCCCGCCGTTGTGTCGGTCCACTACTTCGTTTGTCACCTGAGCGGGAATCAGACCGCTGCGACGACCTGGCGGCCCTTGTAGGTACCGCACGAAGGGCACGCGATGTGGGGCAGCGTCTTCTCGCCGCAACCACGGTTGGGGCACGTCACGAGGGTGGGCGCAGTGGTTTTCCACTGTGCACGACGCGACCTCGTGTTGGAACGCGACATTTTGCGCTTCGGGACAGCCACTTACTTCTCCTCGGCTTCGTTGTTCACAAGTTCTGTGCTCGGTTCTGGATCCACGCCAAATTTGGCTGCAAGTCCAGCCCAGCGAGGATCAATTGTATCGTGACTGTGGCCGGATTCAGCAATCGCCAGGCGAACGCCGCATTCTGGGCACAATCCCTCGCACTCGTCACTGCAGACGGGGTGGAGTGGAAGCTCCAGACCGACCGCGTCGACGATGACGGGTTCGAGATCTATCAGGTCGTCGACGATACGGTGAATCTCGTCCGCATCCGTGGTCTCCTCGGTGATGCTGTTCGGGTAAGCGAACAGCTCGGTGAGGTAGACGTCGACATTGCCAGTGACCGGGTCGAGGCAGCGCGTGCACTCACCGGCCGTGGCAGCTCGCACGGAACCGGTGACGAGAACGCCCTCGGATACCGCCTGCAACTGCAGATCGAGCGAAACCGGTACACCGGCTTCGATGGCGATGGCATCGAGGCCGATTCGGGAAGGAGCCGGAACCGTCCGCTCGATGGTTTTCGTCGACCCGGGTCGACGACCGAGGTTGAGAATGTCCAGAACGAATCCTGCGTCCAGTTCGGGACGCGTCGTTCTCTTGGGCGGGGGCACGGCTGATCTTCCTTACTGTCGGTGTGCCTACTGTCGGTAAGCAACCACACAACGATACGCATCTGCGCATACGTGAGCAAATCGTGACGGGTCAGTGCCGACTACGACGTCCCTGGTCTGCACTTCCGTAGGAGGTGTCACCGTACGGTTCGTTGCCGTAGTCCGGGACGCCCGAGCCGGTGCGCAACTGCTGCCGACCGCGACCCACCGACCGAATGGTGCCGCTGAGGAACTCCTCGAACTCTGCAAGCTTGGTGTCGACGTAGACGTCGCACTCGCTGCGCATCCGATCGGATTCGGCGTGTGCGCTGTCGATCACCCGAGCCGACTCGGCGTGGGCCGCCTGAACGACCTCCGTCTCCGAGACGAGCCGGTTCTGTTCGGCGGTGCCGTCTGCGACCGACCGCTCGTACGACGCCGTACCGGACTCGATCATCCGATCGGCCTCGGTGCGAGCGCGAACGGTCAGCGCCTCGTACTCACGCTGGCCTTCGAGAACCGTTCGCTCGGCCTCGGCTTCGGCATCGGCCACGAGCTGATCGGCATGCGCCGACGCTTCGGACACCATGCGATCGGCCTGTGCTTTGGCGTCGGCGAGAATGCGGTCCGCCGAGTCGCGTGCGTTCTCCACCGTGTCCTGAGCTTCGGCGTTCGCACTGGTGACGGTCTTCTCCGCCGTCGCCCGCGCATCACCCACCAGCTTGTCGCGATGATCCAACACGTCCTGCGCATCGTCGAGCTCGCCGGGGATGGCGTCACGGACGTCGTCGAGCAGTTCCAGGACATCGCCGCGAGGGACGACGCACCCGGCAGTCATCGGAACGCCGCGCGCCTCCTCGACAATGGCGACGAGCTCGTCGAGCGCCTCGAATACGCGGTACACCGGTTACCCCAATCGTCGAATCTGCCACCGCGAACGCATCTGCTCCGCAGACGACACCCACAGTTCTTCGCTGTTCAGTCTGCCCGCCGATACGCCGGTCTGCGCTATACCCACCCGGTGTGTCGCCCTTTCGAACTATTGCGCCATCGAACTACTGCGCCATCGAACTACTGCGCCGTCGAACTACTGGGCGGCACGCTCGGCGATACGCGACATCAACCGGTCCTGCACGAACGGCGGCAACATACCGGTGACGTCTCCCCCGAACGTGGCCACCTCCTTGACCAACGAGCTCGACAGAAAACTGTGCGCCGGATTCGCAGGGAGGAACACCGTGTCCACTCCGGTCAGCGTCCGGTTCATCTGCGCCATCTGCAACTCGTAATCGAAGTCGACAGCACTCCGAAGACCCTTCACGATCGCCGAAAAGCCCTCTTGCCGTGCGTAATCGACCAGCAGGCCATACCACGAACCGACCCGAACGTTAGGCAGATGCTCGGTCGCGACCTCGAGCATCTCGATCCGCTCCTCGACGCTGAACATGCCCTTCTTGCTCTTGTTCACCATCACCGTCACCACCACCTCGTCGAAGGCGGCCGCCGCGCGCTCGAAGATATCCAGGTGACCGATGGTCACCGGGTCGAAGGATCCAGGACACAGTGCGCCAGTCATGCCCGCGAACCTATCAGCTCAGCCAGCTCATTCCGCTGGCTCCACTCCTGACCACTTCGGTCATTCCGCAGGCTCCACTCCTGACCCAACCCGGTCATTCCGCAGGCTCCACTCCTGACCGGATTGCGATCTCGATTCGACTCTCGCCGTACTTCTTCGACTTCTCCGGCACGAGCCCGGTCGGCCATACGGTCTCCGGCGAACGCGACGACCGTTCGAGCACGACCACCGCGTCGACCGAGAGCCATCCCCCGCTCACGAGCCGCTCGAGGAGGCCGGCCACGGCGGTATCCGTGACGGCGTACGGCGGATCTGCCAACACCAGGTCGTAGGCCGCGTCGGCGGTGCCGGCCAGGACCGAGGCCACCGGCGCGCACTTGACCGAAGCTCCGGTCAGCCCGACCGATTCGATGTTCTTGCGCACTACCGCGGCGGCCCGTGCGTCGGATTCGACCAGCACCGCCGACGCGGCCCCACGTGAGAGTGCTTCGAGTCCGAGCGCACCCGACCCTGCGAACAGATCCAACACCGCGGCCCCGTCGAGCTCCATCCGACTTTCGAGCGCACTGAACAGTGCCTCTCGAACCCGCTCCGACGTGGGCCGGGTGCCTTGGCCGGGGACCGCCAGTCGGCGACCCCCGGCAACGCCCGCGACGATCCGGGTCATTCGCTCCCGGCCTCTTCGCCCGTCGACCCCCCACCGATGACGACGAGCAGATCGCCGCCCTCCACCTGCTGAACGCCCGAGATCGCCAGACGAGTGACCGAGCCGCCCCGCGGTGCGGTGATCGCTGCCTCCATCTTCATCGCTTCGATCGTGGCAATGGTGTCGCCTGCCGAGATCTTCTGGCCCTCCTCGACCGCCAGGGTGACCACCCCGGCGAACGGAGCCGGAATGTGTCCGGAGTTGGAGCGGTCTGCCTTCTCGACCGTGGGTGCTTCGCTCGCGATGGACCGATCGCGCACCGACACCGGACGTAGCTGCCCGTTCAGGATGCACATGACGGTGCGCATACCGCGTTCGTCCGGGTCGGAGATCGCTTCGAGTCCGATGAGCAGTTCGACGCCCTTCTCGAGCGTGACTCGATGCTCCTCGCCCTGACGCAGACCGTAGAAGAACTGGTTGGCCGACAATCGGGTCGTGTCGCCGTACTTCTCTCGATGAGCTTCGAGTTCCGCTGTCGGGCCGGGGAAGAGCAACCGATTGAGAGTGGTACGGCGTTGCGCCGACGTCCCGTCGAGGTTCTTCTCGTCCTCGTCGGTCAGCGGCGTCACCGGCTTGCCCGCACCACGGCCTTCGAGCGCCTTGGTGCGCAGCGGCTCCGGCCAGCCGCCGGCGGGTGTTCCGAGGTCGCCGCGTAGGAACCCGACAACGGAATCGGGAATGTCGTACCGGCTGGGGTCCTCGGCGAATTCCTCGGCGGACGCATTCGCACCCACGAGCGCAAGAGCCAGATCGCCGACGACCTTCGAGCTCGGCGTCACCTTGGTCAATCGACCCAACATGCGGTCGGCCGCAGCGTAATTGGCTTCGACCGTCTCGAAGCGATCACCGAGACCGAGCGAAATAGCCTGTTGGCGTAGGTTCGACAGCTGGCCGCCCGGAATCTCGTGGGTGTACACGCGACCGGTCGGTGCCGGCAGCCCGGACTCGAAGGGCGCGTACACCTTTCGTACGGCCTCCCAGTACGGCTCGAGATCGCAGACGGCCTGCAGGTCGAGACCTGTGTCGCGCTCGGTGTGTGCAGCCGCGGCGACGATCGCCGACAGCGCGGGCTGACTGGTGGTTCCTGCCATCGCAGCACAGGCACCGTCGACCGCGTCGGCTCCGGCTTCCCAGGCCGCGAGGTAGGTAGCGAGCTGTCCGCCGGGAGTGTCGTGGGTATGCACGTGCACCGGCAGGTCGAAGTTGGACCGCAACGCCGTCACCAGCGTCTTGGCCGCGGGGGCCCGCAACAGACCCGCCATGTCCTTGATGGCCAGCACGTGCGCGCCGGCATCGACGATCTGCTCGGCCAACTTCAGGTAGTAGTCGAGCGTGTACAGGTTCTCGTTCGGATTCGACAGGTCGCCGGTGTAGCTCAGGGCCACTTCTGCGATGGCCGTACCGGTTTCGCGCACTGCATCGATCGCCGGACGCATCTGATCGACGTTGTTGAGCGCATCGAAGATACGGAAGATGTCGATTCCGGTGTCGGTGGCCTCGGCGACGAAGCTACGGGTGACCTTCTCCGGGTACGGGGTGTATCCGACGGTGTTCCTGCCGCGCAGCAACATTTGAATCGCGATGTTGGGCACGGCTTCTCGCAGGCTCGCCAACCGCTCCCACGGATCCTCGTGCAGGAAGCGCAACGCCACGTCGTACGTCGCCCCTCCCCAGGCCTCGATCGAGAGCAACTGCGGCGTCGTTCGCGCCACGTACGGCGCTACGCCGAGCAGACCACTGGTGCGTACACGCGTTGCCAACAACGACTGATGGGCGTCACGGAACGTGGTGTCGGTGACACCGAGCGCCTTCTGATTGCGCAGATCGCGGGCGAACCCCTCCGGCCCGAGGGCCAGCAGCCGTTGCCGGGAGCCGTCGGGAATGGGAGCCGAGAAGTCGACCTCGGGCAGCTTGTCGTGCGGGTACACCGGCGAGGGACGTTCCCCGTGCGGCTTGTTGACCGTCACGTCGGCCAGGTAGGTGAGGATCTTGGTGCCACGGTCACCCGAGGAACGCGACGTCAGCAGTTCCGGACGTTCCTCGATGAAGGAGGTGGTGACGCGTCCTGCGGTGAAATCGGGGTCGACCAGAACCGCCTGCAGGAACGGGATGTTCGTCGCGACACCGCGAATTCTGAACTCCGCCACCGCACGTCGGGCACGCGCCACGGCAGTGTCGAAATCACGGCCGCGACAGGTGAGCTTGACGAGCATCGAGTCGAAGTAGGCACCGACCTCGGCACCCAACGTCGTGCCGCCGTCGAGGCGCACGCCGGCACCGCCCGGGGTGCGGTAGGCAGTGATGCGGCCGACGTCGGGCCGGAATCCGTTGGCGGGATCCTCCGTGGTGATGCGGCATTGCAACGCTGCACCGCGCAACACGATGTTTTCCTGCTGCAATCCCAGGTCCGCCAACGTCTCGCCGGAGGCGATACGCAACTGCGACTGCACCAGGTCCACATCGGTCACTTCTTCGGTGACGGTGTGCTCCACCTGAATTCGCGGATTCATCTCGATGAAGACGTGATTGCCGCGGGTATCGAGAAGGAACTCGACGGTACCGGCGCAGGAATAGCCGATCTGCTTGGCGAACGCCACGGCGTCGGCGCAGATCTTCTCGCGTAATTCCTGAGGAAGGTTGGGCGCCGGTGCCAACTCGATCACCTTCTGGTGTCGACGCTGCACACTGCAATCGCGCTCGAAGAGATGGACGACGTTGCCTTGGCCGTCGGCAAGAATCTGTACCTCGATATGACGGGGGTCGATCACTGCCTGCTCGAGGAACACGGTCGCATCGCCGAACGCCGACTCCGCTTCGCGCGCAGCAGCTTCGATGGACTCGCGTAGTTGCTCGGGCTCGGCCACGCGGCGCATTCCGCGACCACCGCCACCCGCCACGGCCTTGACGAACAGCGGGAAAGTCATGGATTCGGATGCCGCGACCAATTCGTCGATATCGGCGGAAGGCTCGGAGGACGCCAACACCGGTAGTCCCGCGGCCTTCGCAGCGGCGATCGCGCGCGCCTTGTTACCGGTCAGCTCGAGGACATCGGCGGAGGGCCCGACGAACGTGATGCCCGCCTCCACACACGCGGCGGCGAGATCCGGGTTCTCGGAAAGGAATCCGTAGCCGGGGTACACAGCATCGGCACCGCTACGCTTGGCGGCGGCGACGATCTCGTCGACCGAGAGATACGCCCGAACGGGATGGCCCTTCTCCCCGATCTGATAAGCCTCGTCGGCCTTCGTTCGGTGCACCGAGTTTCGATCCTCGAACGGGAACACCGCCACCGTCGAGGCACCGAGTTCGTAGGACGCACGGAAGGCGCGGATAGCGATCTCGCCGCGGTTGGCAACCAAAACTTTGGAGAACATTGGCTCAACTTACCCGGCAGACAGAGCCCCGGAGGCGTACTGATCCCACGATGCGGGAACTTTTGTTCAATTTCGGCTACTGAAACGGTGCAGTGCGGACTGCGACGGGGTCAGGACTTGTCGAGGTAGTCGATTCTGTCGGATCGCCACGCCGAACGCATCATCGACGCGATGCCGGGATTGTCGGCCAGAGACGGGTCCCGCGCGAACAACGACCGGGCACAATCCTGGGCGTCGGAAATGATGTCCTCGTCGTCGATGAACGAGAGCAACCGAAGTCCGGTCACCGTGCCCGACTGCGCGGCTCCCAACACGTCACCTTCTCGGCGGGTCGCCAGGTCCAGTTTGGCGAGCTCGAACCCGTCGTTGGTGGCGGCCACAGCCTCGAGCCGAGCGAACGACCCACCGCCCGGGCTGAGCCAGCTGATCATGATGCACAGCCCCTGATGCCCGCCGCGGCCGATTCGCCCACGCAGCTGGTGGAGCTGGCTGACGCCGAAGCGGTCGGCATCCATGATCACCATGACCGTGGCATTGGGTACATCCACGCCCACCTCGACCACCGTCGTGCAGACGAGCACGTCGATCTCACCCGCGTTGAATTCCGACATGGTGATGTCCTTGTCGTCACCGGACAGTCGACCGTGCAGCAGCCCCACACGCAGATCGGCCATCGGCCCGGCGGAGAGCGTCTCGTAGAGATCCACGGCAGCCGTCGTCTCCGGCCCGTCCTCCACTTTCGGCGCAGCCTTCTTCGCCGCTCCGCTCTTCTTGCCCGTGTCCGCATCATCGCCGTCACCGATACGAGAACAGACCACGTAGGCCTGTCGGCCGGCCGCGACCTCCTCGTGAATCCGTTGCCAGGCTCGATCCACCCATCCCGGTTTGGATCTGGCCGGGACGACGTTGCTGACGATCGGCGACCTGCCGCGCGGAAGCTCCGTCAGTACCGACGTCTCCAGGTCCCCCAGTGTCGACATCGCGATCGTGCGCGGAATCGGTGTCGCCGTCATCACGAGGAGATGCGGGCTGGTGTTTCCACGAGCCTTCGCGCGCAAGGCATCTCGCTGCTCCACACCGAATCTGTGCTGCTCGTCCACGACGACCATCGCGAGGTCGAGAAACTCGACCCGATCCTCGATGAGAGCGTGGGTGCCGATGACGATCCCGGCATCACCTGTCACGGCATCGAGCAGGGCCGATCGCTTTGCCGCAGTGGACATCGACCCCGTCAGCAGAGCCACCTTGGTGGCCAGCTCGTGCGATCCCAGCTCGCCACCGGCGGCCAGCGTGCCGAGCATCGATCGAATCGATCGCGCATGTTGGGAGGCAAGCACTTCCGTCGGTGCCAACAGTGCGCACTGGTGTCCGGCGTCGATCACCTGCAGCATGGCACGCAACGCGACGATGGTCTTACCCGAGCCGACCTCGCCCTGCAACAGACGCGACATCGGATGCGGACCCGACAGGTCGTTGGCGATCTCCGCAGCAACCTGGTGCTGACCGACCGTCAACTCGAACGGCAGCCGGCGATCGAACTCCGCCGCGATGCCGTCGGTGATCGGTGGGCACCGCGCGGCTACCCGGTCGGACGCGTCGCGTCGTCGGTCCGCGAGTACCAATTGAACAGCCAATGCCTCGTCGAACTTCAATCGTTCCCGGGCGGCGTCCTTGTCCGCCGCAGTATCGGGAAAGTGGACCGAACGCAGCGCGGCGTCTATGTCGATGAGGCCACGCTCGCGGCGCACCGATTCCGGGAGCGGATCGACCACGTCGTCCAGCTGGTCGAGTACCTGCCGAACGCAGCGCATGAATGTCCAGCTCTCGACATCTTTCGCCGCGGGATAGATGGGTACGAAGGCGCGGTCGAACACCGACATGTCGACGGCTCCGGACGAATCGACCGAGCCACGCGCCAGGCCGGCCAGCGTGCCACCGCCGACGATGCGACCCGCGGGGACGATGGCCCCGTCGTTGTCGTCACCCCCGAGGATCACGTAACTGGGGTGGGTGAGGTTCCACCGCCGACCGAAATACTTGACCTTGCCCGAGAACATGCCCCGCCGCCCGGGCACGACCACGTGTTTGAGCTTGTGCGGGCTGAAGAACGTGGCTTCGATCCGCTGCCCGTCGGCCGCAAGGGTGACGGCAAGGAACTGACCGTTGCGGTTCTTCATCGAACGCAGGGTGGCCGATTCCACGGTGGCGACGATGGTGATGTGTTCCCCCTCGGGGGGTTCCTTCTCGCCGAGCTCGGAACCGTGCGTCATGTAGCGATGCGGATAGTGCCGCAGCAGGTCTTCGACGGTATGGATGCCGAACACCTCGGCCAGCGGTGCCGCAGCCGCCGCTCCGAGGACATCGTCGAGCCGATCCACCAGCGTTGCCATTGTTCCGAGATTCCCTATTCCACTCCGAATTGCACGAGATCCCCGGGCTGCCCGCCCGGGTAGACCACCACGTCGACGCCGGGATACGCACCCGCCACATAGTCGGCGAGCCGACCTCCGAGATCCGCGGGAGCCAGTGCCCCGAGCAACACCGTCACCATCTCACCGCCGGTGGCCAACAGCTGGTCCAGCAGTCTGCATCCGGCATCGAGCGGATGCTCGGCAACGATCACCACTTCCTGCCCGGCCAGACCGAGACAGTCACCCGGCTCGCACATGCCGACCCAGGTAAGCGAGCGTTGCTCGGCGATGCGCAACGAACCCCACCTCGTCCCCGCTGCAGCATCGGACATTGCGAACGCGTCGTCGACGGCTGCTCTGGCCGCGTCGTGCACTGCGAGCGCAGCCAACCCCTGCACCATCGCCGAGCACGGCAACATCGACACGTCCTTACCGTCGGCCCTGGCCGCAGCACCGACGGCAACGAGCTCCTGAGCGGACAGCGCCCCGTTCGGCAGCACCAGAACCTCGCGGTGCTTCATGCCCACGATGGCGCGATGCAACACCGACGAATCGATGGGCTCGTCGCATCGCACCACCGTCGCACCTTCCTGTACGTAGAGAGCCGCGGCACCGTCACCGGCGACCAGGGCCAAAATATCGCGACCCACCGACATAGCCTCGGGCTCGTGCTCACCGACGTTCGCGTCGACGGAGTACTCGGCCAGTCCGAAACACGAGATGCGCACTCCTCGAATATTTCCCGCCGCGATCCCGCACTCGACGGCACCGCCCGGGTCGGTGGTGTGCACATGAGCGGAGTACGCCCCGGAGCCGTCTCCGGCAACCACGACCGAATCGCCGAGGTCCGACAGCGCTGCACGCAGCGCTGCCGCGCGGGTGTCGTCGATGCCGGGGACGACGTAGAGAACCTCGTAGCCGAGCGGCCGGGACTGCGAACGAGCCGCCGCCCCGTCGGAGGCTCCGGGTGCGTTCGAAACACCGACTTCGATCACCCGTTCGTGGTCCTGAGGACGGCGATAGCGTCGCCTCGGCGGGGTGCGGCCCGTCACGACTTCGACCAACGCGTCGAAGATCACCGACAACCCCAGCGCCCCCGCATCCACGACGCCCGCCTCTCGCAACGGTGCGAGTTGGTCCGTCGTGCGATCGAGAGCGCGAGCGGTGGCCTCGGCGATATCGACCACCAGCGTGGCCAGATCGACGTTCGCGTCGTGGGCAGCGGCCTCGTGGGCAGCGGCTTCGAGCACCGTGAGCATGGTGCCCTCGGCGGGGACACTGACCGCGCCCGCCACCAGAACTCGTGCACGCCGCAACATGGCCTGGATCGACACGGTGTCCAGCGGACCGTCGGCTGCGGCCTCACCCACGGCGCGCAGGAGTTGCGAGACGATGACCCCGGAATTTCCTCGCGCGCCCGATACGGCTCCCACCGCCAGAGCCCGTCCGATCGCACCCGCGCCTGCGGCCGGCCCGGCACTGCGCATGGACTCGACCGCAGCCCGGAACGTGAACATCAGGTTGGTGCCGGTATCGGAGTCCGGAATCGGGAAGACGTTCAGTGCGTCGATCTCGTCGCACCGAGCAGTGAGGGAATCCACACAGCGATAGGCCCACCGGCGCAGGTCCGAGGCATCGATGGATTCGAGTACGTCGACCACCTCGAGCGCCTCCCCTGCGTTCCGTCCGTACCTGCGCCCGGGCCCGACGATGTCGGCCGCGGACAGTGCCCGAAGCTTAGTCGGGCAGAATCGTCAGCGCGGCGCGCGTGAGCCGGTACACCTCGTCTGCGGTGGCGGTTTGGTGATTGGGTGGGACGCCGCTATTCTTGCAGGGTTGCCTCGAGGCGATCTTCACGCATTGCAATCCTTGCATCTGCTCGTAGTTCGTTTCGATGTCTTCGACCACATGTAACGCTCAACATCTAACAAGGAGTTCGCGACTATGGCTGCCGTCTGCGACGTATGCGCCAAGGGGCCCGGCTTCGGTAAGTCGGTCTCGCACTCGCACCGACGGACCAACCGTCGTTGGAACCCGAACATTCAGACCGTTCACGCTCAGGTTGCGCCTGGCAACTCCAAGCGCATGAACGTGTGCACCTCCTGCTTGAAGGCAGGCAAGGTGGTTCGGGGCTGATTTCGGCCCCGCTCTTCGATTTCCTCCACGGCCTCGACCGCGTGCGAGAACTGTGCCCCGCATCCACTCGGATGCGGGGCACAGTTGTCTGTCGATGTTCCTGCGCATTCGGGCAAACAGTTGGACGTCCGATAGAGTGCCGAACGTGACTCATTCGGACAGCGAAAGCTCGAGCAAGGTCAGCATCGAAGACGGAGTGCTGCACATCGTCGTCGCCACCGAGGCGGGCGGTTCCTCTCTCGACCTGGACGGCATCACCTCGGGAACGCAGGCACTGCACGAGGTGAACACCGGTGTCACATCTGTAGGAAGCGTCCTGCTCATCGGCCGCGGGCCGAACTTCTGCGCCGGCGGCAACGTGCGGGACTTCGCCGGTGCCGACGATCGCGGTGCCTTCGTCGGCTCGGTTGCCGATGCGTTCCACGCCTTCGTTCGCGAACTGGCAGCAGTGACGGTTCCGATCGTCGCCGGGGTACACGGCTGGGCGGCCGGTGCCGGCATGAGCCTGGTCTGCCTCACCGACATCGCGATCGGTGGCCCGTCCACCAAGCTTCGACCGGCCTACCCCGCCATCGGGTTCACACCGGACGGTGGAATGTCCTGGACCCTGCCCCGCATCGTCGGATCCGGCCACGCGATGGACATCCTGCTGAACGATTCGATTCTCAACGGTGAGGATGCGGTGCGTCTCGGAATCCTCAGCCGCCTCGTGGGCGACGACTTCGTCGACAGCGAGGCCGAACGACTGGCCCGAACCCTCGCCGTCGGCCCCACCTCGGCGTATCAGGGAATCAAGAAGCTGCTCGCGGCGTCCGACACCGCAACTCTGGCAGAGCAATTGGATGCCGAGGCCGCCTCGATCTCGGCGGCCGCAGTCTCACCTGCAGGAGTGGAAGGCGTCGACGCATTCGTCGAGAAGCGTCGCCCCGATTTTTCCTGAGCCGGTCACAGCAACGTCCAGTCGATCGGTTCGTCTCCGCCCTCGACCAACAATTCGTTGGCGCGACTGAAGGGCTTGGATCCGAAGAATCCCCGTGATGCGGACAGCGGTGACGGATGGGCCGACTCGATGTACGGCACCGATCCCAGCATGGGTTTCAGCGTCGCCGCGTCACGGCCCCAGAGAATCGCCACCAGGCCAGGAGCCCGGGGATCCTCGGCTCTGGCAACAAGAGCACGAATTGCCTGCTCCGTCACCGCCTCCCAGCCCTTCTTGCGATGCGACGCCGCTGCGGACGGCTCGACCGTGAGCACTCGGTTGAGCAGCATCACACCCTGCTCCGCCCACGGCGTGAGATCACCGTTGCTGGGCGTCGGCAGACCGAGATCGTCCGAATATTCCTTGAAGATGTTGGCCAGACTGCGTGGAACGGGACGCACGTCGGGGGCGACCGAAAAGCTCAGCCCCACTGCATGACCCGGGGTCGGGTACGGGTCCTGGCCCACGATCAGCACCCGAACCCGGTCGAACGGGTACCGAAAAGCACGCAGAACGTTCTCACCGGCAGGGAGGTAGTGCTTTCCGGCGGCGAGCTCGGCTCGCAGAAAGTCGCCCATCGCAGCAACATTCGTCTCGACCGGAGCCAAGGCACGGGCCCAACCCGGATCTACGCTCTCGGCGAGCGGGCGGGCCGTCACCGGTCGATCCGGCGCAGCGCGTCGCGGTAGTACGCGGCGTTCGCGGAGTACATCTGCACGTTGATGTCCACGTGCCCCTCCGGAACCTCGAAGCCCTCACGGATTTTCGCGGGAACACCGAGCGCCATGCTGCGTTCGGGAACGACGAACTTGAACGGCACCACCGCACCCGCACCCACGATGGAACCGGCCCCGATCCTCGAGCCGTTGAGCACCACGGAACCCGATGCAATGAGGCAGTTGTCGCCGATGGTCGCACCCTCGATATGCGCGTTGTGACCGAGAACGCATCCGGCACCGATCACGGTCGCGTCGATGGGGGTGCAGTGGATGACGGTCCCGTCCTGGATGTTGGTGCCCGCACCGACGGAGATCGTGCCGTAATCGGCTCGGAGCACGGCCGTCGGCCACACCGACGATCCCGCCGCCAAGGTCACCGCTCCGATGACGACTGCATCGGGATGGACATAGGCGTCCGGGTGAATATCGGGTTCGCGGTCGCCGAGCGCGTAGATAGCCATCCTTGCAACTTAGCCGACTCCATGGACCCGGTCGGAGCTCACTCTCGGTCGAAGCTCGACCAACCGGATCTGCCCACGCGGTGGTGCCCGGCGACAGTGACGCCACCGTCGGTTGCATTCGACGCCGGCTCGACGCGGCCGATCACGATCCACCCCGTCGGAACGGTAGCGAGGCCGGGGAACGTGCCGACGAGAGCATGATCCTCGCCGCCGGTGAGTACCCACTCGAGGGGATCTGCCCCCAACAGCTCTGCAGCCGAACGGACTTCGTCGGCGATCGGAAGACGCTCCGGTTCCAGAACCATCGATACGCCGGATGCGTCGGCGATATGCCCCAGGTCGGCCGACAACCCGTCGGACACATCGGTGAGTGATGTCGCGCCTGCCTCGGCGGCCTCGATTCCGGCACGGTACGGCGGGGCGGGCACGCGGTGTGCATCGAGAACCGCGTCGTGCCCGGAGCGATCGCCGCCTGCGAGCAACAGAGCGAGTCCGGCCGCGGACCACCCGAGCCGCCCCGCGAACGCGATCACATCACCGACCTGCGCACCCGATCGCAGTACGGGAGCCCTGCCCTGTAGGTCACCGAGCGCAGTGATCGAGATCACCAGCTGATCCGATTGCACCACATCACCGCCGACGATCGCCGAACCCGCAGCCGACGCCTCGCGCCACATGCCCTCGTTCAGACCGTCCGTCACGCTCACCGGTGTGTCCGCCGGGCAGCCGAGAGCAACCAGGAATGCCGAGCACTGCCCACCCATCGCGGCGATGTCTGCCCCGTTCTGCGCGATCGCCTTCCGGCCGATCTCCACTGGAGTCGACCAATCGAGCCGAAAGTGCCTGCCGTGCACCAACATATCTGTCGTGGCGGCCACCCTGCCGTCGGATGCACTGACGACGGCAGCGTCGTCGCCGGGGCCGACGATGGTCGACGTCGGTTGCACTCGATCGGCGACGGCCCGGGCGATGACGTCGAACTCGCCGATCTGGGCCACCGTCGGTTCGGCGGCGGTGGTCCCCGAAGGGCCGGTGTCGTCGATGATGTTCCTCCCTCAGAGCGCAATTCGGACGTCGGTCTCCCGCGAAACCGGCACCGCGCCTGCGGTACCTTTAGCGGTGCCCGGGCCCGGTCCGGCGCAGCCGGTTTCGTGCTGTGAGTACGCAACCGACTCAACGTACAGTCGACTCAACTTACAGTCGATCGTCCCAGCAAGGAAAGGGACCACCGATGGTGCAAGCCTTCGTTCTCGTTCAGACCGAAGTCGGCCGTGCCACGACCGTTGCGCGGCAGATCGAGTCGGTCGACGGCGTCGTATCCGCAGAAGCTGTGGTCGGACCCTACGACGTCATCGTCAGGGCCGACGGCGCATCCGACACCGAGATCGCGGACATCGTCTCCCGAATTCAGAAGGTCGATGCCATCACGCGCACCCTCACCTGTCCCGTCGCCCCGCAGTCGACCTCGACGGTTCGGTAGCGCATGAATTCTGCCGACCACGACCACAACCACGACAAAGACAACGGCGACGACGCCGGCACCCGGTCCGAGAATGCAGCAGCGGCCGACGAGACCCGCGAGCAGCGCCACCCTGCGGTCATAGCCACCGCGATCGCCCTGCCGGTCGCGTTGGTGGTGGGAGTTCTCGTGGCCGCGATAGCGGTGAACAGCTCCCCCGCCCACGATCCGGTAGCGCTGGGGCCGGTCGACGCACCCGACGCCGCGAGCGCACAGTGCTCGACCCTCCTCGATGCGCTGCCCGACGAGCTGGGCGACTACAGCCGCGCCGACCTGGCCGACCCGGCACCTGTCGGAGTCCGAGCCTGGGTATCGGCCGAGGAGAACGCCGAGCCGGTCGTGCTTCGCTGCGGGCTGCCTCGCCCTATCGGATTCGATGTGGCTGCACCACTTCAGGTGATCGACGGCGTCCAGTGGTTCGAGGTGTCCGGCGAGAACGACGGCATCGACGCCAGCACGTGGTTCGTCGTCGATCGGGGCACGTACATCGCTCTCACCATTCCCGGCGACTCCGGCCCGACACCTCTGCAGGATGCCTCGTCAGCAGTGTCGGCAGCACTACCCCAGCAGCCCCTCGACCCGGCACCGTTGCAGTAGCGCCGGGTCAGCGCAGGCCGGTACCGCGTGCGAGAGCGGTGTCGATCAGGGTGCTGATCAGGGTCGAGTAGTCGATTCCGCTCTCGGCCCACATCTTGGGGTACATCGAGATCGACGTGAATCCGGGCATCGTGTTGATCTCGTTGATCACCGCGCCTTGCTCGGTGACGAAGAAGTCGACCCGCGCTAATCCTTGGCAGTCCAGT
Organism: Rhodococcus sp. JG-3; assembly: GCF_000482405.1. Lineage (NCBI taxonomy): Bacteria > Bacillati > Actinomycetota > Actinomycetes > Mycobacteriales > Nocardiaceae > Rhodococcus > Rhodococcus sp. JG-3. The sequence goes on along the minus strand of NZ_KI519398.1, from coordinate 2,856,141 downwards.
GCGCGGAAGGCCGAGACTGCGAGTTCGCGAATACGATCGCTGATGTCGTCGTCGAGTGCGGCAGGAATGTCGAATTCGCTGACATCGTCGAGGTACTTGGTGTCGAAGTCGTAGAAGGCGTGATCGTCGCTGTCCGCGTCGGGGAGCCGGATCTCGGCGATCGCGCTGGCGCGCACGCTGCCGTCGGGGAATTCGAGTACGCCGCATTCGACCTCGCGGCCGTGGATCATTCCTTCGACGATCACCTTGGGGTCGTGCTCGCGGGCAACGCCGATCGCCGACTGCAGGTGATCCCACGAGGTGATGCGCGAGATTCCGATCGACGATCCGCCTCGCGCGGGCTTGACGAAGGCAGGGAGACCGATGTGGTCGCGTTCGGCTTCGGTCAGGTCATCGGTGCCGCGTCGCAGCACGACCTGCCTGCCGATCGGTAGTCCGTCGGCTCCCAGAAGCTTCTTGGTGAACTCCTTGTCCATGCCTGCGGCACTGGCCAACACTCCGGGACCCACGTACGGGACACCGGCGAGTTCGAGCATTCCCTGCAGGGTGCCGTCCTCGCCGTACGGCCCGTGCAGCACCGGAAACACGACGTCGACCGCAGCCAGGACCTGTCCGGCGTCGCCCTCACCGAGAGCGATCAGCGCGCCTGCGCGTCCCGGATCGGTGCTCAGCGCGAGTGCGGCACCGGACTTGTCCACCGTCGGCAGTACTCGATCCCGAATCGTCAGCGCATCCGGATCACTGGAGCCGAGCACCCAGGCACCGTCGGGGGTGATCCCCACCGGGACAACCTCGTAGGTATCGGGGTCCAGATTCGCGAGCACGCTACCCGCCGAGACACAGGACACCGCGTGCTCACTGCTGCGGCCACCGAAGACGACGGCAACTTTGATTCGGGGAGTACTCACGGTGACAAACCGTACCGCCGTCTCCCCGCGAACGCGGATTCGCCCTGTTCGTGCACACGTCGCGAACGTGACCTCACTCGGGCTTGATTCGACGCCCCAGCAGGTGGCCCACCGCGTCCGGAACCGACATTCCCCCGTGACACACACGGTGCACGGCATCGGTCAACGGCATCTCGACGTCGTAGCTCTCGGCGAGCGCGCGCACCGACGTACAGGACTTCACGCCCTCGGCCACCTGCCCGTGCGCTGCTTCCTGCGCGCTCTCGAGGGAGCCGCCCGAACCGAGCCGCTCACCGAACGTACGGTTGCGCGAGAGCGGCGACGAGCAGGTGGCGACCAGATCTCCTACACCGGCGAGCCCGGACAGCGTCGACGGTGTGGCCCCGAGCGCGACTCCGAGCCGGATGATCTCGGCCAGGCCTCGGGTCATGATCGACGCGAGGGTGTTCTCGCCGTAGCCGACTCCGCTGGCCATTCCACAGGCGAGGGCGATGACGTTCTTGCACGCGCCACCGATCTCGGCACCGATGACGTCGGAGTTGGTGTACGGCCTGAAATATCCTGTGGCGCAAGCTTTTTGAATCTCAAGGGCTCGTTGCGAGTCGGAACACGCGATGACCGTCGCGGCCGGCTGCCCCTCGGCGATCGGGCGCGCCAGATTCGGCCCGGACAGGCAGGCCACCCGGCTGGGATCGGCCCCGGTCACCTGTGAAATCACCTGACTCATGCGCATGAGCGTTCCGGTCTCTATGCCCTTGGCCAGAGACAGCAGTGTCGCGTGCGGTGCGATCGCATCCGTCCACTCCCCCAGATTCGCGCGCAGACTCTGCGACGGCACCGCGAGCACCACGATGTCCGCGCCGTCGAGGGCGGTCGCCGGATCGCTCGTGGCGCGGATCGACGACGGCAGTTCGATTCCGGGGAGGTAGTCCGCGTTCTCGTGCCGTTCGCTGATCGAGGCAGCGAGTTCCTCTCGGCGCGCCCACATGGTGACATCGGTTCCGGCATCGGCCAACACTTTGGCGAATGCGGTACCCCACGACCCGGACCCCAGTACCGCTGCTCTGCTCATGCCGCCAACCTCTCACCTGCTCGCCGATGCCCTGCCTACGCGCGCATCACCCTAACGCGCAGACCTGCCCGGGCGGTCGGAGTCGGCAGACATCGGTGACGCTGGCAGGATCGAACACCATGGGCGCAATTCGAAGCAGCGACGACGACCGCGAGAGTCGGCCGTCCGATGCGCTGCGCCGCGCGGTCGGAGTCGTCATCGCGGTCAAGGACCTGACAGCGGCGAAGTCCCGTCTGGCGTCCGAGTTCTCCGGGGCCGACCGGACCCGATTGGTGCTCGCCATGTTCGTCGACACGGTCACCGCGGCCGGTTCGGTGTCGGTGGTCGATTCGGTCACCGTCGTCACACCCGATCCGGTCGTCGCCGACACCGCGCGACAAATCGGTGCCCGGGTGCTGGACGAACCGTCGGCTTCCGGCGCACGAGATCCCGAAGCCCGTCTCAATGCCGCATTCTCCGCTGCTGCGGCCGCACTGCGAGTCGATCACGCACCACGCGATCGCCACGGGAACCCCGGCGCGGCCCCGGCCGATCGGGTCGACATCGTTGCGCTGCAAGCGGATCTGCCTGCGCTGCGTCCCGCCGAACTCGCGCAGGCGTATGCGACGGCAGTCTCCGGCGGCAGGTCGGTCGTGGTCGACCATCACGGCACCGGAACCGCAGCGCTGATCCTGAAGAATTCTGCCGACGAGCTCGCGCCGCTGTTCGGATCGGATTCCGCACGCCGCCACACCTTGTCGGGAGCGCGACCACTGGACGGCACGTGGCCGGGACTTCGACTCGACGTCGACACCGTCGACGACGTACGTCGGGCTCATCGACTCGGGGTCGGACCGGAGACGACAGCCGTACTCCGCTCACTCGGTTGGAGCGACGAGGAATCCGCAACCACCGCGTGATTCGGTGAACGTGCGAACAAGTTCGGTCATCGGAGTTTCACCGACGGCGGGTATGGGGGATGATCGTGCTGTGAGCACAGACGACGCGCAGCCAGCGACCGAAGATCCGGCGATTCAGACCGCGGACAGCAACGGTGCGGAGCCGGTGTGGAGTGCCCCGGTGACCGCAACGATGCCGAGCATTCCCTCCGCCCTTCCTGCCGCCACTCCGGAATCGGTGGATGCTGCCATGGTGCTTCCCGAAAATCGGTACCTGAACCGGGAATTGAGCTGGCTGGATTTCAACTCCCGCGTTCTCGCGCTCGCAGAGGACTCGTCCCTGCCGCTACTCGAGCGTGCCAAGTTCCTGGCCATCTACGCGTCCAATCTGGACGAGTTCTACATGGTTCGTGTCGCAGGGCTCAAACGCCGCGACGAGACCGGACTGTCGGTTCGATCGGCCGATGGCATGACCCCGCGCGAGCAGCTCGCGGTCATCGGGCAGCGCACTCAGGAGCTCGCTCTCAAACACGCCCGAGTACTGCTCGATTCGATCCTGCCCGAGCTCACGGCCGAGGGCATCGCAATCATCCGGTGGTCCGATCTCGACAGCGACGAGCGTGCGCGTCTGTCCGACTATTTCACCGAACAGGTCTTCCCGGTCCTCACCCCACTGGCCGTCGACCCGGCGCACCCCTTCCCGTACATCAGCGGCCTGAGCCTGAATCTCGCTGTGACGGTGAAGGATTACTCCACAACCGGCGAGCACTTCGCCCGTGTGAAGGTACCCGACAACGTCGACCGATTCGTGCGCGTCAAGCGCGGTGAGGGGAGCCATCGCATCGACGCCTTCCTGTCGATGGAGGAATTGATCTCGGCGCACCTCGACGTGTTGTTCCCCGGCATGGAGGTGGTCGAGAGCCACGCGTTCCGCATTACTCGCAACGCCGATTTCGAGGTCGAAGAGGACCGCGACGAGGATCTCCTGCAGGCACTCGAACGAGAGCTGGCGCGTAGGCGTTTCGGTTCTCCCGTCCGCCTCGAGATCGCCGACGACATGACCGAGCACATGCTCGAACTGTTGCTACGCGAACTCGACGTCGATCCGGGCGACGTCATTCAGGTTCCCGGTCTGCTCGATCTGTCGTGCCTGTGGCAGGTCTACAGCGTCGACCGCCCCAATCTCAAGGACGCTCCCTTCGTCCCGGCAACACATCCCGCGTTCGGTGAGCGCGAAACCCCGAAGAGCGTGTTCTCGACGCTGCGCGACGGCGACGTTCTGGTGCATCACCCGTACGACTCGTTCTCCACCAGCGTGCAGCGCTTCATCGAACAAGCTGCGGCCGATCCGCAGGTCCTCGCGATCAAGCAAACTCTGTACCGCACCTCGGGTGACTCGCCGATCGTCAACGCACTCGTCGACGCGGCCGGGGCCGGCAAGCAGGTGGTCGCCCTCGTCGAGATCAAGGCACGATTCGACGAGCAGGCGAACATCGAGTGGGCACGCAAGCTCGAAAAAGCCGGGGTGCACGTGGTCTACGGCCTCGTCGGGTTGAAGACTCACTGCAAGACCTGCCTCGTCGTCCGCCGAGAAGGATCGGTCATCCGCCGGTACTGCCATATCGGCACGGGCAACTACAACCCGAAGACGGCGCGTATCTACGAGGACGTCGGGTTGCTCACGTCGTCGCCCGAGATCGGTGCGGACCTCACCGACCTGTTCAACTCGCTCACCGGATACTCGCGAAAGTCCAAGTACCGCAATCTTCTCGTGGCCCCGTACGGCGTGCGACGCGGCATCGTCGAGCGCATCGAAGCGGAAGTCGAGCACCTCAAGGCGGGTCGCGCAGCCGGAATTCGCCTCAAGGCCAACGCTCTGGTCGACGAGCAGGTGATCGACGCTCTGTACCGCGCATCGGTCGCCGGGGTCCCCGTCAAGGTGGTCGTACGCGGGATCTGCGCGCTCAAGCCGGGCGTACCGGGCCTGTCGGAGAACATCGAAGTTCGGTCCATTCTCGGCAGGTTCCTCGAACACTCACGGGTTCTGCATTTCCAGGGTGCCGACGAATTCTGGATCGGCAGCGCCGACATGATGCACCGAAACCTCGACCGGCGAGTGGAAGTGATGGCCCAGGTCAAGGATCCGAAGCTGACCAAGCAACTCGGTGACATCTTCGACTCGGCCCTCGACCCCACCACCCGCTGCTGGGAACTGGGGCCGGACGGTGGCTGGGTCGCGTCGCCTGCGCAAGGCGAAAGTGTCCGAGAACACCAGGTGGAATTGATGCGCAGCCGGAGGAATCAGGCGTCCTGATGGGCACTTCCGATGGCTCCCCCCGCGCCAACATCTTCGCGGCCGGATCGATTCTGTGGCGACGATCACCGGAGAACGACTCGGTGGTGGAAGTAGCTCTGGTACACAGGCCGAAGTACGACGACTGGTCTTTTCCCAAGGGAAAGCTCGATCCCGGGGAGACAGCGGTCGACGCGGCTGTCCGAGAAGTCAAGGAGGAGACGGGCTTCGACTCGACTCTCGGACGGTCGCTGTCCTACGTCACCTACCCGATTCCCGGCCACCGTCGCATGAAGAAGGTGCTCTACTGGGCTGCCGAGGCAACCGGCGGAGAATTCGTCCCGAACGACGAAGTGGACGAACTCCGCTGGATCGCACCCGACAAGATCGGCGGCGAACTCTCGTATCCCATGGACCACAAGATTCTTCGACGATTCGTCGCCAAGCCGGCCGCTACGTCCACCGTGCTGCTGGTCCGGCACGGCAGTGCCGGCTCGCGGTCGCGATACAAGGGCAACGACGCCGATCGCCCCCTCGACAAGACCGGTAGACGTCAGGCCGAGGCACTCGTCTCACTGCTGGGCGCGTTCGGCGGTGACTCGGTGTATGCGGCCGACCGCGTCCGGTGCGAACAGACGGTCGCGCCGTTTGCCGAATCACTGGGCGTGCAGGTCGAACCGGAGCATCTGCTGTCCGAGGAGGGGTACGCCGAGGACCCCCGAAAGGGCCGCCACCGGGCTCGCGACATCGCCGAGTCCATGAGCACACCGGTGATCTGCAGCCAAGGCAAGGTGATCCCCGATCTCATGCGATGGTGGGCCGACAAGGACGGCATCACGTTGCCTGCCAACAGAAATCGAAAAGGGAGCGTGTGGGTGCTCTCGCGCCACGACGGTCGGCTCGTCGCGGCCGACCACATCGCCAGCCCGCTACCGAACCTGGTCGCCGACGACTGAGTCGCATCCGAGGATCCTCGGATCACGAACACGGCAGAAGGCCCCGACCGAAATTTCGGTCGGGGCCTTCTGTGGAGTGCGAGAACGGCCCGGTCCTGGATGACCGGTGCCGGTCGAGCGCTACTTCTTTGCAGCGCGCTTCGCGGGTGCCTTCTTGGCCGGAGCCTTCTTGGCGGGGGCCTTCTTGGCGACGGTCTTCTTGGCCGCTGTCTTGGCCGGAGCCTTCTTGGCAGGGGCCGTAGTGGTTGCGGCCTTGCGTGCGGTCGTCTTGGCCGGAGCCTTCTTGGCAGCAGCCGTCGTGGTCTTGCGTGCGGTTGTCTTTGCGGGAGCTGCCTTCTTGGCGGCGGTCTTTGCGGGAGCTGCCTTCTTGGCGGCAGTCTTCGCCGGAGCCGCCTTCTTGGCTGCCGCGGTGGTGGCCTTGCGGGCGGTCGTCTTCACCGCTGCCTTCTTGGCGGCGGTCTTCTTCGCTGCCGCAGTCTTCTTGGCCGGAGCTGCTGCCGAACCGCGCTTGACGGCAGGTCCGGTTGCGGGCAGCTTCTGTCCACCGGCGATGACGGCCTTGAACTGCGCGCCCGGACGGAATGCCGGTACGTTGGTCGGCTTGACGCGAACGGTCTCACCGGTGCGGGGGTTACGGGCGACACGCGCCGCGCGACGACGCTGCTCGAACACGCCGAAGCCCGTGATCGTGACACTTTCGCCGCGGTGGACCGCGCGCACGATGGTGTCGACGATGTTCTCGACAGCCTCTGTGGCGCTCCGCCTGTCAGACCCCAACTTCTCGGTCAGGGCGTCAATCAGCTCTGCCTTGTTCATGGATTTCCTCCGCTATATTGTGGCCCATCGTCGGACCGACTACTACAACGGTAAACCCCAAGTCGTCAAGAGTCTATGCGCCACGCCAATTTTCATTTCGGTGTCGCGGAATGCTTCACGGCCGCAAAGCGTGTCGGACCCCCCGTCCGTCAGCCTTTCGAAGGCTCCTCGATCCTTGCCGGAAGGGTGAGGGGTTTGTATGAAGGCCTTGACTTTTCGTACTCCGTAATGGCCTCTACCTGGCGTAATGTCAGTCCGATGTCGTCCAGACCCTCCAGCAGACGCCACCGCGTGTAGTCGTCAATCGCGAAGCGCACCACCAAGGTTCCAGCCGTGACCGTCTTGTCGACGAGGTCCACGACGAGCTCCAGACCGGGCTGTTCTTCTAAGGCTTTCCACAGCAATTCGACGTCCGATTGCTCCACCTCGGCCGCCACCAAGCCGGCCTTGCCCATGTTTCCGCGGAAGATATCGGCGAATCTGGATGCGATGACGACCCGGAAACCGAAGTCCGACAGCGCCCAGACAGCGTGCTCGCGTGACGATCCCGTGCCGAAGTCCGGCCCGGCCACGAGAACCGATCCGCGGTCGTAGGGCGCGAGGTTCAAGATGAAGTTCGGATCGGACCGCCAACCGGCGAACAATCCGTCCTCGAATCCGGTGCGAGTCACTCGCTTGAGATAGACCGCCGGAATGATCTGGTCGGTATCGACATTGGACCGCCGGAGCGGAACGCCGATGCCTTTGTGTCGAGTGAAAGCTTCCATCGAAATTTCTCCTGTGAGTTCGATCGATCCGGTCGGAGGGCTCGCTGCTACGCGAGATCCGCCGGAGAGGACAGGGTTCCGCGAACTGCAGTGGCCGCCGCAACCAGAGGCGACACGAGGTGAGTGCGACCACCCTTGCCCTGACGCCCCTCGAAATTGCGGTTGGACGTGGATGCCGAACGCTCTCCCGAGGTGAGCTGATCGGGGTTCATTCCCAGACACATCGAGCAGCCGGCCTGCCGCCACTCGGCCCCTGCTGCGGTGAAGATCTCACCGAGCCCTTCCTCTTCGGCCTGCGCGCGCACCCGCATCGACCCGGGTACCACCAGCATTCGCACGCCGTCTGCGACGCGGCGGCCCTCGAGGACGGACGCCACCGCACGCAGATCCTCGATGCGGCCGTTCGTGCACGAGCCGACGAACACGGTGTCGACGGAGATCTCGCGGATCGGTGTACCGGCTTCGAGACCCATGTACTGCAAGGCCTTCTGGGCCGATACGCGCTCGCCCTCGTCGAGCATTGCCTCGGGATCGGGCACGGCATCTCCCAACGGAGCACCTTGACCCGGGTTCGTTCCCCAGGTGACGAACGGCGTCAGAGTGCTCGCATCGATGTGTACCTCGTTGTCGAACACTGCATCCGGGTCGGTTGCCAGTTCGTTCCAGGCGGCCACCGCCGCATCCCACTCTGCCCCCTGGGGCGCATGCGGCCGTCCCTTCAGGTATTCGTACGTGATCTCGTCGGGTGCGATCATGCCCGCGCGCGCCCCGGCCTCGATCGACATGTTGCAGATGGTCATTCGGGCTTCCATCGACAACTTGCGGATGGCCTCACCGCGATATTCGAGCACGTATCCCTGACCGCCGCCGGTGCCGATCTTGGCGATCACCGCGAGAATCAGATCCTTGCTCGTCACACCGGGAGCCAGTTCTCCGTCGACGGTGATGGCCATGGTCTTGAACGGTCGCAGAGACAGAGTCTGGGTGGCCATCACATGCTCGACCTCGCTGGTGCCGATTCCCATTGCGATCGAACCGAATGCACCGTGCGTCGAGGTGTGGCTGTCTCCGCACACGATGGTCATACCCGGCTGGGTCAGACCGAGCTGCGGGCCGATGATGTGGACGATGCCCTGATCGAGATCTCCCATCGGGTACAACCGAACTCCGAATTCCTCGCAGTTGCGGCGAAGAGTATCGACCTGGGTGCGTGAGACGAGATCGGCAATCGGCGCGAAGATGTCGGCCGTCGGGACGTTGTGGTCCTCCGTTGCGATCGTCAGGTCCGGGCGACGAAGGTCGCGGCCGGCCAACCGCAGACCGTCGAATGCCTGGGGGCTGGTGACCTCGTGCACGAGGTGCAGATCGATGTAGATCAGATCCGGCTCACGTGCACCGCCTTCTCCCCCACCGGGGACGACCACATGTTGGTCCCACACCTTCTCCGCCAGCGTCTTCGGCGCTTGTGCTACGGACGCATCGGATTTCGTCGTTTCGGACATCGCTGTCGCAGACCTCGTCTTCCCTGTCGTCGCGCCGGCGGACGGGCTGGTCCACCTCGCGTGATCGTCTCGACATCGTCCCCCGCGGCACGCTGGACTTCTCGCGGTTGTGCAATCTCAGCATTCGGGAGGCTAATATCGTTCTATGAGACAGCATAGCCTGAGCGGCACCGTCGACAAATCGAGCGGTATCGGTGTCCTCGACAAGGCCATGGCCGTGTTGCATGCAGTGGCCGAGACACCCTGCACTCTCAACGACCTGTGTGCCCGCACAGCGCTCCCCCGCGCCACTGCGCATCGGCTCGCGGTCGGACTCGAAACCCACCGCCTCCTCGTGCGCGATTCCGACGGATTGTGGCGCACCGGTCCGGGGCTGGGGGAATTGGCGGCGAGCGCGTCGGATGCTCTGCTCGACGCCGCAGCATCGGTACTGCCTCGGCTTCGCGAAATCACCGGAGAGAGCGTGCAGATCTACCGCCGCGAGGGGACCGTTCGTGTCTGTGTCGCATCCATGGAGCCCCCGACCGGTCTCCGAGATACCGTGCTCGTCGGGGCCCGGCTACCCATGACAGCCGGCTCCGGGGCGAAAGTTCTTCTTGCGTGGGCAGATTCGCAGACTCAACGCACAGTGCTGCCGGACGCCGAATTCGGCGAACGGGTGCTGCTGGAGATCCGCAGGCGAGGGTGGGCGCAGAGCGCAGGTGAACGTGAGCCGGGGGTCGCGAGCGTCTCGGCTCCCGTTCGCGACAGCAACGACACTGTCGTGGCAGCGATCTCGGTGTCCGGCCCGATCGACCGCATCGGACGCAAGCCGGGCGCACGCTGGGCGGCAGACCTGCTCGCCGCCGCCGACGCGCTGCACAAGCGCCTCTGAGCGCCGAACCGAGGCCGATCGAGCGGCACCCACCAAAAACCGGCTGAAGTGACCGCAGAAGTGGAGTACGTTCGTCTCGAACGGCCCACCCGGCCGGTCGCCGACTGCAAGGAGTGCCCCATGTCAGAATCCGGCAGCGAAGAGTTGAAGAAGAAGTTCCGCGAGGTTCTCGAACAGAAGAACAGCAAGTCGCACAATTCCGTCGACCACAAGGACGGTGGCCCCAAGGTGAACAATGCCCACGGTCCGGCCGATCACCAGAAGATGTTCCGCCGCAAGAGCGTCTGACGCGAAGCGATACCACCGCACGACAGCAACGACGGTCACACCGAAACGACAGCACCCCCTCGATCCGGAGATCGAGGGGGTGCTGTCTTCGTAGCCCCGACGGGATTCGAACCCGCGCTACCGCCTTGAGAGGGCGGCGTCCTAGGCCGCTAGACGACGGGGCCAGGAACTTCACCTGCATTGTTGACGCTGTATCGAACACGTGATGCTGAAGTAGCTTAACTGCCTCGGCATCGGCGGCAAAATCGCCGCTCACCTGCTCGCTGGGGTACCAGGACTCGAACCTAGAATGGCGGTACCAGAAACCGCTGTGTTGCCAATTACACCATACCCCAATGGACTTGAATCGAAATACGCATCCGATCGATGTGCACTGCGTTTCGAGCCGGGATAGAGACTATCAAAGGTCACTACCCATTCTCCAAATCGGCTGCTCAGAGCCCTGATAACCGCCCTCGACCGCCCTCGAGGCCCGCTCGGACACCATCGCGTGAACGCAGAACCCGCGCATCGTCGGCCGCAGAGCATGCAGCAGACTTCTGTGTCGTGAGCGTTCTCGAACTTCGCAGACGCCGATGAAGGTGCTGCTCGTTCCCCAGGGCAACCGGGCCGTGCTGATCCGCCTCGACGAGGACGGCTCCCCGTCCGGCGGCAGTTCCGCTGCCGAGGAGGTGACCGACGATCTGGTGGGCTCCGTGGCCGCTGTCGAGCGAGAGCACGCTCCCCGTTGGGTGTGGGAGGACACGAGCCGCATCTACCCGCGACTGCTCGACGGAGGGGTGCGGGTCCGGCGCTGCCACGATCTCGCCCTCGTCGGTGCCATTCTGGCGATGCGAACGGGGCGCACCACGACACCGTCCACACCCGCAGACCTGCGACCCGGATTGTTCGACGCCGACCCGCATGCGGATCCGGTGGCAGTGCTCGCCGACTACCGCCGTCAGAGCGAGGAGATCGGTGACGATCGGGCGCTGCAGCTGTTGGCGGCCGCCGAGTCGGCCGGAGGTCTGGCCGCGGCGGAGATGACATTCGACGGATTGCCGTTCTCGGCCGCTGCGCATCGGCGGCACCTCGACGCGACCCTCGGTGCGAGGCCGGTCGACGGATCGACTCCTCCTGCGTTGGTGAAGCTAGAGAACGAGATCTCGTCGGCGTTCGGGCGCCGCGTGAACCCCGGTTCACCCGCGGAGGTGGTCGCCGCGTTCGCGCGCGCCGGTATCGAGCTCACATCCACTCGAGCACACGTGATCCGAGACATCGACCATCCTGCGGTGCCGCTGTTGCTTCGCCACCGAGATCTGTCGAAACTGCACAGCACCAACGGGTGGACGTGGCTGGACGCGTGGGTTCGCGGAGATCGTTTCCGGCCGGTCTACGTGCCAGGGGCCGTCGTCTCCGGCCGCTGGGCGAGCCGGGGCGGTGGGGGTCTGCAGATCCCGAAACCTCTGCGCGCCAGCGTGATCGCCGACCCGGGGTACACCTTCGTCGCCGCCGACGCCGGCCAGCTCGAGCCCCGCATTCTCGCCGCGATGTCGGGTGACCCACGCATGGTCGCCGCTGCGGGAACAGCGGATCTCTACGCCCCCGTCGCGGCCGAGTCGTTCGACGGTGATCGTGCGCACGCCAAGGTCGCTGTTCTCGGAGTGCTGTACGGCGCGACGTCGGGTGAGGCTCGTGCGTTGCTGACCCGCCTACGCGCCAGATTCCCCGACGCGGTGGCGGTCGTGGAAGAGGCGGCGCGGGCCGGCGAGCGCGGCGAGGTGGTCCGGTCGTGGCTGGGCCGAGCGTGCCCTCCCCCTACGCCGCAGTGGTGGTCCACCGGTGACGCCCACGCGCGTGGCCGATTCACGCGCAACTTCGTGGTGCAGGCGACCGCAGCCGAGTGGGCGCTGTGCCTGTTGGCAGATCTGCGCGGGCGATTGCGGTCGAGCAGAAGTGAGTTGGTGTTCTTTCAGCACGACGAAGTAGTGGTGCACTGTCCACTCGGAGACGCACCGTGGGTGTCCGAGGCCGTTGCTGCGGCGGCAGACTCGGCCACGCGTCTGATGTTCGGCGACACGGCAGTGCTCTTCCCGATGGAGACCAGGATCGACCGCTTCTACGGTGCCCCGGCTGCCGAGCCGGAGTCCGACTGAGCGCTCGGTGGGTCCTCGAACGTCACGTCTATTTCCTCGAACGCGGTACTGCGCTGTGCTTCTGCCTGTCCGGTGTAGGTGAGTTTGTCACCTTCGGTCAGGTCGACGTCGTCGGTGAACGGGGCCAGAAGGGCCCGCGGAAACAGCCTGTCGACACGAACCACGTTGATCTCGATGCAGATCACGATCGATACCGAGGTCACGTACAGAAAGGCCAACAGCCCGAGCACGACCGCAAAGACACCGTTCGTCACCGTCGCACTCGCGGCGACGTACTTCACGTACACACCGCCGAAGGTCTGCAGCAGCTGCCACGTCAGACCGGCCGCTATGGCTCCCGGGAGTACCTGTCCGATCGACACCGCTCGCACTGTGGCGAGCCGAAACGCAACGACGAACACCCCGACGTACAGCAGCGTTCCGATCACGAACACGACGAGACCGGATTCCGGACCGAAATATCCTGCGGCACTGAGCACATTGAGTGCGGTGATCGCCAGTACCGCCAGACCCACGGTGCTCAGCAAACCCAATCCCCGCACTCGGGCTCGAATGGGATCGGGCCGAAGATTCTTCGGTACGGCCCATGCGGTGTTCATCGCGTTCTGCAGCGCAACGGACACGCCGAGTCCGCCGTACAGCGACCCGAGGATACCCACCGTCAGACCGACCGTGCCGCCACCTATCCGTTCGGGACGCCCCAGTTCTTCCCCGATCGCCGGGATCTGACCGAGTGCCGAGTTCAGGATCTGTTGTTGCAACTCCGGGTTGCCCATCAACACGATGCCCAGAATCACGGAGAAGAGCAGCAGCGCAGGAAAGAGCGAGACGAATGCGTAGTACGTGATCAGCGCGGCCAGGTAACCACCCTGATCGTCGACGAACTTGTAGACCACCGCAATCGGAAATCCGAGAACCGGACGCCTGCGCTGCAGTCGATCCAGTCGGTCGGCGACGCTCATGTGCGAAAGTCTCCGACCGACCTCGACGGCCGGCGTCGCACCGCCGTCACGCGATAAGGGTACGTGCGGCGGTCAAACGAGCGAGGGTCCTCTCGCGGCCGAGAAGTTCCATGGACTCGTACAGCGGCGGGCTGATGTGGGAGCCGGTGACTCCCACCCGAACCGGCGCGAAGGCCTTGCGGGGCTTGAGTTCCATCTTCTCGATGAGCGCGTCCTTGAGGGCGACTTCCAGCTCGGCCGTCGACCAATCCGTCACTGCGGTCAGTGCTTCGATGGCGGCGTCGAGTACCGGTGCCGCGTCTGCGCCGAGATTCTTGGCCGCCGCTGCAGGATCGATCTCGAACTCCGCGTCGTCGACGAAGAGGAACTTCAGCAGGCCCCACGCATCCGACAGCACGACGATGCGCGTCTGCACCAGATCCGCTGCGACAGCGAACATCTTCTCGTCGACCGGCTCGGTGAGATGCCCTCGAGCAACGAGGAATTCGCGTAACCGTGCCGCGAAGTCGTCTGCAGCCAACATCCTGATGTGCTCGGCGTTGATCGCGTCGGCCTTCTTCTGGTCGAAGCGCGCAGGGTTGGAATTGACCGACGAGATCTCGAACGCCGCCACCATCTCGTCGAGCGAGAACACGTCGTGATCGTCGGAGATGCCCCACCCGAGAAGCGCCAGGTAGTTCAGCAGCCCCTCCGGGACGAAGCCTCGGTCGCGGTGGATGAACAGGTTCGATTCGGGGTCACGCTTGGACAGCTTCTTGTTGCCCTGGCCCATCACGAACGGCAGATGTCCGAACTCCGGGGTGCGGTCGGCCACACCGATTCGGATCAGGGCCTCGTACAGTGCGAGCTGTCGAGGCGTCGACGACAACAGGTCCTCGCCGCGCAGCACGTGCGTGATCTTCATCAGTGCGTCGTCGACCGGATTGACCAACGTGTACAGCGGAACTCCGTTGCCGCGAGTCAAGGCGAAGTCCGGTACGGTCCCCGTCTTGAACGTGGTCTCGCCGCGTACGAGGTCGTTCCACGTCAGATCGTGATCGGGCATGCGCAGCCGCACCACGGCCCCGCGTCCCTCGTCGAGGAATCCCTGCCTCTGCTCCGGCGTCAGGTCGCGGTCGAAGTTGTCGTAGCCGAGCTTGGGGTCACGCCCGGCGGCCTTGTGCCTCGCTTCGACTTCCTCGGGCGTCGAGAACGACTCGTAGGCTTCGCCGGCATCGAGCAGTTGCTGTACGACAGCCACATGCTGGTCGCGTCGCTGCGACTGGCGGTAGGGCTCGTAGGGACCGCCCACCTCGGGGCCCTCGTCCCAATCCAGACCGAGCCATCGCAGCGCGTCGAGCAACGCTGCGTAGGACTCCTCGGAATCGCGAGCGGCGTCGGTGTCCTCGATCCGAAAGACGAAGGTGCCGCCGTGATGTCGCGCGAACGCCCAGTTGAACAGGGCGGTGCGGACCAGACCGACGTGCGGTGTGCCGGTGGGCGACGGGCAGAACCGAACGCGGACATCTGCTGCTGTGGTCATCGTTGTCCTACTTCTTCGCTGCGACTGGGTTGGTCAAGGTACCGATTCCCTCGACGGTGATCGACACACTGTCTCCGTCGGTGATGGGGCCGACACCCTCGGGCGTTCCGGTCAGAATGACGTCTCCGGGCAGCAGGGTCATCACTGCGGACACCCACTCGATGATCTTCGGAATATCGTGCAGTAGAAGCGAAGTACGACTCTGCTGCTTGACGACGCCGTCGACCTCGGTCTTGATCTCGAGGTCTGAAGGATCGAGGGACGTCTCGATCCACGGCCCGAGGGGGCAGAACGTGTCGTGCCCCTTCGCCCGGGTCCATTGCCCGTCGTGCTTCTGATGGTCGCGTGCCGAGACGTCGTTGGCGACGGTGTATCCGAGCACCACGTCGTACGCCTTGGAGGCGGGCACGTCCTTGCACGGACGACCGATCACGATGGCGAGTTCGCCTTCGTAGTGCACCTCGTTCGACGACGGAGGCAGCACGATGGCCGCACCCGGACCGACGATGGAGGTGTTCGGCTTGATGAAAATGACGGGAGTCTCCGGTGCTTCACCACCCATCTCGGCGGCGTGCGCGGCGTAGTTCTTACCGATGGCGATCACCTTGCTGGCGAGGATCGGTGCGAGCAGTCGCACGTCGGCCAGTGGCCACGATCGACCCGTGAACGTCGGTGTGCCGAAAGGATGTTCGGCAATTTCCTTCGCCGTCCGGGCATCCCCCTCACCTTCGATACTCACGAATGCCACACCATCAGGACTTGCAATTCGACCGAGACGCATGTCGAAAGTCTATCGACCGCCATTCTCCGCACGCCGATGCCGTCCTGTCCGTCGATCTTTCGCCGGTGTAATGTTTCGATCTGCATCCAGATAGCAAGATTACGTGTTCACATAGTGAGACGAGAGGCCGGAATGAGCGCCACGAAGCAGCTGTCCAGTATCGGCGAGACGCGACGGTGGTTCATGCTCGTGCTCGGGATGCTCGCGCAGACTGCCGGTGCCGTCTGCATCAACGGTGCTGCATTTCTCATTCCCGCCCTGCACGACGACCGGGGACTCGGACTTGCGACTGCAGGATTCGTGGTTGCGATGCCCACCGTGGGCATCATGCTGACCCTCATCGCATGGGGCGTGCTCGTCGACCGCATCGGCGAACGTCTCGTTCTGGTGATCGGGCTCGGGCTCACCGCTGCCGCGAGCCTGGCTGCGGTGGTCAGCACGTCCATTCCGGCGCTCGCCGCCCTGCTGTTGATCGGCGGTATGTCTGCGGCCAGCGCGAACAGCGCGAGCGGACGCGTCGTGGTGGGCTGGTTTCCGCCGCACCGTCGTGGGCTGGCCATGGGCATCAGACAGATGTCGGTTCCCCTCGGCGTGGCCGTCGCGGCACTGACCATCCCGCCTGTCGCACGTGACCACGGAGTCGGCGCGGCCCTGCTCGTGCCCGCTGCCGTCTGCGCTGCGAGCGCTCTGCTGTGCCTGGCCGTGGTCGACCCTCCCCGTCCGAACCGCACCGATGCGGCGGCGCAGGGTCTGCTCGACAATCCGTACCGCAACAGCAGCCAACTGTGGCGCATTCACGCCACGTCCATCCTGTTGGTGGTGCCGCAGTACGTGGTGTGGACGTATGCGCTCGTGTGGCTGATGACCGACCGAGGGTGGACGGCCGCGGCCGCGGGTGTCCTCGTCACGCTGACCCAGATTCTCGGCGCACTGGGTCGGATGAGCGTGGGCGCGCTGTCCGATCGTGTCGGTAGCCGCATGCGGCCTTTGCGGTGGGTGGCCGTGACGGCCGCTGCCAGCATGCTCGGGCTCGGCATCGCCGACTGGTTCGACTCCCCCGCCGCCATCGTCCTGCTCGTCGTCGCGTCCGTTGCCACCGTTGCCCCGAACGGCCTCGCGTTCACTGCTGTCGCGGAAATCTCGGGACCGTATTGGAGCGGACGCGCTCTCGGGGTACAGAACACGAGTCAGTACGTGTTCGCCTCGGCTGTGCCGCCGGTGTTCGGGGCGATCGCGGCCATCAGCTTCCCCGTGGCGTTCCTGGTGTCGGCGGTCTTTCCCGCGCTCTCCGTACCGATCGTGCCCGACGATCCGGCACCCGAGCCCACGGACGAGACGTCCGACGCCGGTGCAGACCGCGCCCGCTGACGTGCCTAAGGGGTGACCTGCCCGTGATACACGACATGCCACGGTGGGCTGTCGGCCCACCGTGGCATGTCGTGGCGTGAGAGTTACAGGCGAGCGGCGATCCGAGCGCCGATCTCTTTCGTCGAAACGGTCGTGGTTCCCCGCTCGGCGAGATCCGCTGCGACAGCGGCTTCTACTCGCGCGGCCCCCGCCGCGTCGCCGAGATGATCGAGTAGCAAGGACACCGACAGGATGGCAGCGGTCGGATCGGCCTTCTGCTGTCCCGCGATGTCGGGCGCACTACCGTGCACCGGCTCGAACATGCTGGGGTTGGTACCGGTGGCGTCGATGTTTCCACTTGCGGCCAAACCGATTCCGCCGGTGACGGCAGCCGAGAGGTCGGTCACGATGTCGCCGAACAGATTGTCGGTGACGATCACGTCGAACCGGCCGGGATCGGTGACGAGGTGAATCATGGCGGCATCGATGTGCTGATACGCGACCTCGACGTCCGGGAAGTCCGCCGAAACTGCCTCGACCGTGCGGGCCCACAGGCTACCGGCGAACGTGAGCACGTTGGTCTTGTGCAACAGCGTCAGGTGCTTCCTGCGGGTCAGCGCCCGCTCGAAACCGTTGCGCACCACGCGCTCCACTCCGTAGCGAGTGTTGACGCTGACCTCGGTGGCCACCTCGTGCGGTGTACCGACGCGCAGTGCACCACCGTTGCCGGTGTACGGCCCCTCGGTACCCTCCCGAACGACGACGACATCGATCTGCTTGTCCCCGGCCAGCGGACCGACCACGCCCGGGTACAACTTGGCCGGCCGCAGATTGATGTGGTGATCGAGCTCGAATCGCGCCCGCAGCAACAGCCCACGCTCGAGCACACCACTGGGCACCGACGGATCGCCGATGGCTCCCAACAGAATTGCGTCGTGCTCACGCAGTTCTGCCAACACCGAATCCGGCAGCAACTCTCCGGTGGCGTTGTAGCGCCGCGCCCCGAGGTCGTACTCGGTCTTCTCGGCTCCGGGTGCGACCACGTCGAGAACGGCAAGCGCTTCGGCGACGACCTCCGGTCCGATTCCGTCCCCGGCGATGACGGCCAGCTTCATTTCACTCCTCGTAGTTCGTGTCGGTCCGATCGGCTGCGAGCGATCAGGACAGGTCGACCAGCTCGATGGTGGACGCACCCACAGCGGTGGCGATGCTCGCACTGAGCTCTGCCGGAACGTCCTTGTCGACGCGCAGCAGAATCGTTGCGCCGTCACCCTCGGAGTCCTGGCTCAGTGCTGCGGCCTGGATGTCGATTCCGGCGTCGCCGAGCAGAGTGCCGATTCGACCCAGGCTGCCGGGCTGATCCGCGTAGTTGACGATGAGGTTCTTGCCCTCGGCGCGGAGGTCGAAGTTGCGGCCGTTGATGTTGACGATCTTCTCGACCTGCGAGGTGCCCGTCAATGTGCCGGCAACGTTGAGGACCGATCCGTCACCGTAGACGGCGCGAATGTCGACGACACTGCGGTGATTCTCGCTCTCGGGAGCGGTGGTCACTTCTGCTGTGACACCGCGCTCCTCGGCGAGCGACGGAGCGTTGACGAACGTGACCGAATCCTCGATGACGGCCGAGAACAGTCCGCGCAACGCGGACAGTTTCAGGATCTGCACGTCCTCGCTCGCGAGTTCGCCGCGAACGTCCACCGACAACGAGGTGGGCAGCTCGTCGGACAAGGCTCCGAGCAGCACACCCTGCTTACGTACGATTTCGAGCCATGGCGATACCTCTTCGCCGACGGCCCCACCCTTGACGTTGACCGCGTCGGGCACGAATTCGCCTGCGAGAGCCAGCAATACGGACTTGGCCACATCGGTGCCCGCTCGGTCCTGCGCTTCGGTGGTCGATGCCCCGAGGTGGGGAGTGACGACGACCTGCGGCAGCTCGAACAACGGGCTGTCGGTGCACGGCTCGGAGGCGTAGACGTCGATGCCCGCGGCGAACACGTGACCGGAGGTGATGGCGTCGGCCAGTGCCTGCTCGTCGACCAGTCCACCGCGTGCGGCGTTGACGACGATGACCCCGGGCTTGGTCTTGGCGAGGGCTTCCTTGCCGATGATGCCCTTGGTCTCCGGCGTCTTCGGCAGGTGCACCGAGAACATGTCGGCCCGCTCGAGCAGCTCGTCCAGGCTCACCAGTTCGATACCGAGCTGCGCCGCGCGCGCTGCCGAGACGTAGGGGTCGTACGCGATGATGTGGGTCTCGAACGCGGCCAGACGCTGCGCGAACAGCTGGCCGATACGGCCGAGTCCGACGACGCCGACGGTCTTGCCGAAGATCTCGACACCGTTGAACTTGCTGCGCTTCCACTCGTGCTGACGCAGGGTGGCGTCGGCAGCCGGGATCTGGCGCGCGGCCGCGAGAAGCAACGTCACCGCATGCTCGGCGGCCGTGTGGATGTTGGAGGTCGGTGCGTTGACGACGAGGACGCCGCGCTCGGTGGCTGCGGGCACGTCGACGTTGTCCAGGCCGACACCGGCGCGGGCGACGATCTTGAGGTTGGTCCCGGCAGCGAGCACCTCGGCGTCGACCGTGGTCGCGGACCGCACGAGAATGGCGTCGGCCTCGGGAACTGCAGCGAGCAACGCGGGGCGATCCGGACCGTCGACCCAGCGAACCTCGACGCCGTCGCCCAGTGCCTCGACGGTGGACGGCGCAAGTTTGTCGGCGATCAGAACGACAGGACGGCCTGGCTGGCTCACGTGAAAAACTCCCTATATCGGTTCGAGACGTGGTCGGAAAAATTCGGCGGGCTGTGCAGCACGAACAGTTTAGAGGTCCGAGACGTCAGACGGTGACGCCACCGGACTCACGCACCGAAGGGCACCCCCGGCAATCCAGGGGTGCCCTTCGATCAGATTGCGTGACAACGCGATTCGATGAGAATCAGGCCGTCTCGGTGATCGGGCGGTCGACCCAGCTCATGAGGTCGCGCAGCTTCTTGCCGGTGACCTCGATGGGGTGCTCGGCGTTGGCCTTGCGCAGGCCTTCGAGCTCGGTGTTGCCGTTCTCGACGTTGGCGACGAGGCGACGGGTGAATTCGCCCGACTGGATGTCGGCCAGGATGGCCTTCATGCGTTCCTTGGTGCCTGCGTCGATGACGCGCGGTCCGGAGAGGTACCCACCGAACTCCGCGGTGTCGGACACCGAGTAGTTCATGCGGGCGATGCCGCCCTCGTACATGAGGTCGACGATGAGCTTGAGCTCGTGCAGCACCTCGAAGTACGCCATCTCGGGTGCGTAGCCGGCCTCGACCATGACCTCGAAGCCCGTCTTGACGAGTTCTTCGGTGCCGCCGCACAGCACGGCCTGCTCACCGAACAGGTCGGTCTCGGTCTCTTCCTTGAACGTGGTCTTGATGACGCCTGCGCGGGTGCCGCCGATGCCCTTGGCCCACGACAGCGCGAGGGCCTGGCCCTCACCCTTCGGGTCCTGGTCGATGGCGATGAGCGCGGGAACACCCTTGCCGTCGACGAACTGACGACGCACGAGGTGGCCGGGGCCCTTGGGGGCAACCATGCCGACGGTCACGAACTCCGGAGCCTTGATCAGGTCGAAGTGAATGTTGAGGCCGTGGCCGAAGAACAGCGCGTCGCCGTCCTTCAGGTTGGGCTCGATCTCCTCGGAGAAGATCTTGGCCTGAGCGGTATCGGGTGCGAGCACCATGATCACGTCGGCCCACTCGGACACCTCTGCGGGAGTTCCGACCTTCAGGCCCTGCTCCTCCGCCTTGGCGCGGGACTTCGAGCCTGACGCCAGGCCGATGCGAACATCGACGCCGGAGTCGCGCAGGCTGAGCGAGTGCGCGTGGCCCTGGCTTCCGTAGCCGATCACAGCGACCTTGCGGCCCTGGATGATCGACAGATCAGCATCGTCGTCGTAGAACATCTCGACTGCCACTGGTTGTTACCTTTCCTCTTGGGTTTTACGCATGTTCGTCACCGGGGCCGCTAACGCGACGCAGTGATCGATTTCGGTCCACGTCCGACGGCAACGACTCCCGACTGAACTATTTCTCGAATTCCATAGGGGTCCAACATCTTCAGCAACGCGTCGAGCTTGGAGCGGGTGCCCGTCGCCTCGACCGTCACCGCCTCGGGAGAGACGTCGATGACCTTGGCGCGGAACAAATTCACCGTTTCGATGACCTCGCTCCGAACGCTGGCATCGGCGCGGACCTTGATCAGGACCAACTCGCGCGCCACCGAGGAATCGTCGTCCTGCTCGACGATCTTGATGACATTGATCAGCTTGTTGAGCTGCTTGGTCACCTGCTCGAGCGGGAACTCGTCGACCGTCACCACGATCGTCATGCGCGAGATATCGGGAATCTCGGTGCCGCCGACCGCGAGTGAGGAGATGTTGAAGCCGCGGCGCGAGAACAACGCGGCCACGCGCGCCAACACACCTGGCTTGTCCTCGACGAGAACGCTGAGGGTATGGCTCGTGCTCACAGGTCCGTGCCTTTCGCGTCGTTGTTCATCGGGTGCGGCGCCTGCTCGCGCTCCATCGCGTCGTCGAGTCCTGGCTCACTGCCCACGGTCTCGTCCTCGTCGAACAGCGGACGGATGCCGCGGGCGGCCATGATCTCGTCGTTACCCGTTCCGGCGGCCACCATCGGCCACACCTGGGCGTCGGCACCGACGATGAAGTCGATGACGACCGGACGATCGTTGATGGCGCGTGCCTGAGCGATCACCGCATCCACGTCCTCTTCCCGCTCGCATCGCAAACCGACGCAGCCCAAAGCCTCGGCCAGCTTGACGAAATCGGGGATGCGCACGGCACCGTGAGTTCCGAGATTGGTGTTGGAGTAGCGCTCCTCGTAGAACAGGGTCTGCCACTGCCGAACCATGCCGAGGTTGCCGTTGTTGATGAGCGCGACCTTGATCGGGATTCCCTCGACCGCGCAGGTAGCAAGCTCCTGGTTGGTCATCTGGAAGCAGCCGTCGCCGTCGATCGCCCACACCTCGGCGTCGGGCAGGCCCATCTTGGCTCCCATGGCGGCCGGAACCGCGTACCCCATCGTGCCCAGACCACCGGAGTTGAGCCACGTGCGCGGCTTCTCGTAGTTGATGAACTGCGCGGCCCACATCTGGTGCTGGCCGACGCCGGCGCAGTAGATCGCGTCGGGACCGGCGAACTTGCCGACCGAGGAAATGACGAACTCGGGAGACATGGAACCGTCGGACGGACGGTCGTAGCTCAACGGGTACGTCTTGCGGATGCCGTCGAGGTAGACCCACCACTGCTCGAGGTCGAGAGTCGTTCCGGTGGCGCGATCGGCCCGCAGGGCCTCGATCAGCTCGGTGATGACCTCGCCGCAGTCGCCCACGATCGGCACGTCCGCGTATCGGTTCTTGCCGATCTCGGCCGGGTCGATGTCGGCGTGGATGACCTTGGCATCGGGAGCGAAGGACGAGAGCTGACCGGTGACGCGGTCGTCGAACCGGGCACCGAGCGTGATCAGCAGGTCGCTGCGCTGCAGAGCGGCGACCGCCGCGACGGTGCCGTGCATACCGGGCATGCCCAGGTTCAGCTGGTGGGTGTCGGGAAATGCCCCGCGCGCCATCAGCGTCGTGACGACCGGGATGCCGGTCAGTTCTGCGAGCTCGAGCAGTTCTGCCGAGGCGTTGGCCTTGATGACGCCGCCACCGACGTACAGCACCGGCTGCTTGGCATCGGCGATGTAGCGTGCCGCTTCGCGAACCTGCTTGCCGTGCGGCTTGGTGACCGGGCGGTAGCCGGGCAGACGCATTTCCGGCGGCCACGAGAACGTGGTCTGCGCCTGCAGTACATCCTTCGGGATGTCGACGAGGACGGCACCGGGACGACCCGACGCGGCGATGTAGAACGCCTCGGCCATGATGCGCGGGATGTCCGCACCGTCGGTGATCAGGAAGTTGTGCTTGGTGATGGGCATCGTGATACCCGAGATGTCGGCTTCCTGGAACCCATCGGTACCGATGAGGCTGCGGGCGACCTGACCGGTGATCGCGACGATGGGAACCGAGTCCATCTGCGCGTCGGCCAACGGGGTGACGAGGTTGGTCGCGCCCGGGCCGGACGTCGCCATGCAGACGCCGACCTTGCCGGTCGCCTGGGCGTAGCCGGTGGCGGCATGACCCGCACCCTGCTCGTGGCGAACGAGCACGTGGCGCACCTTGACGGAGTCGAAGAGCGGGTCGTAGACCGGGAGAACCGCGCCACCGGGAATGCCGAATACGGTGTCGACGTCGAGTTCTTCGAGAGCTCGTACGACCGACTGTGCGCCGCTGACCTTCTCGGGTGCGACGTGGCGTCGCGATTCGTTGGTCGCCGCGTCTGCGGACGGGTTGCTGGTCGACGGGCTCGTGGCTGTCCCCGACTTACGTGTCGTGGGCCCTGGGCGTGCGGTTGGTGCGCTCACTGATTGCTTCCTCAGGAATGTGAA
This sequence comes from Rhodococcus sp. JG-3, assembly GCF_000482405.1. Lineage (NCBI taxonomy): Bacteria > Bacillati > Actinomycetota > Actinomycetes > Mycobacteriales > Nocardiaceae > Rhodococcus > Rhodococcus sp. JG-3. The sequence goes on along the minus strand of NZ_KI519398.1, from coordinate 2,832,555 downwards.
ATTGCTGGGCGATCTCTGGGCAAGAAAAAACCCCCGTCAGCGTGAGCTGTACGAGGGTGGCGCGTCGATGCGAGTTTGAACAACCGGCTCAGGCGTTGACGCGCCGGCCGATTACGAGTATCCAATTCCGCTTCACGCACTGAACGGTAGGCGCGCGCACAGGGAAGAGTCAAACTCGTCACGACGCAATCCCATTATGTGAGATCGCGTAGATGCAATGCGAAGATGAATGGGTGTCGTCTTCGCAGCAGTCCGAACCACCTCGGCCATCATCCCACACCGGTTCCGAGCAACCGAACAGTGCCGACGGGCCACCGCCGTCGAGCAGGCAGGTCATCCGCCTCCCGCGTCTGGCCCTGATCGGCGTCGGGTTGCTCCTGTTCAGTACCTCTCTGCCTGCAGCGAGCTGGCCCGCCGCACTGGGCTGGCTGCTGATTCTGCCGATCGTCGCGTGCATCTGGGTGCTGCGTGTGCGCACCGTCATCACCCCCGAGGCGATCACGGCCCGCCGTTTCATCGGCTCCGACGTCATCGAGTGGGAGTCCGTGGTCGGACTGCACTTCCCCGATCGCCGCTGGGCACGCGTGGTGCTCACCGACAAGACGGAGAAGTCACTTCCGCTCGTGCGGTTCGATCGGCTCCCCCAACTCGCGGCCGCCAGCGGCGGTCGCATCACCGACCCCTATGCCGCGGCAGCTGCGGCGGAGGATCAGGCACGCGCAGAGGCCGAGAATGCCGAGCACGACGACGAACAGGCACCGAAGGATCGCTGACGAGGGGCCGAGTAACCTCCTCGTTGCGATCACCGCTGCAACGAACGAGGAACTGCACTATGCCGCCGCTACGCTCACGGGTCACCACTGTCGGACGCAATGCTGCGGGCGCGCGCTCGCTGTGGCGCGCCACCGGAATGACCGATTCGGATTTCGGTAAACCGATCGTCGCCATCGCGAACTCGTACACCCAGTTCGTACCCGGCCACGTGCACCTGAAGAACGTCGGCGAGATCGTCGCCGACGCCGTCCGCGCGGCAGGCGGAGTCCCTCGCGAGTTCCACACCATCGCCGTCGACGACGGAATCGCGATGGGGCACGGGGGCATGCTGTACTCGCTGCCCAGCCGCGAGATCATCGCCGACTCGGTCGAGTACATGGCCAACGCCCACACTGCGGACGCACTCGTGTGCATCTCCAACTGCGACAAGATCACCCCCGGCATGCTCAACGCGGCCATGCGCTTGAACATCCCGGCGGTGTTCGTCTCCGGTGGGCCCATGGAGGCCGGTAAAGCTGTGGTCGTCGGAGGGGTCGCGCAGGCACCCACCGACCTGATCACCGCGATTTCTGCCAGCGCGAACGATGCCGTGTCCGAAGAGGGCCTGGACGAGGTCGAGCGCAGCGCGTGCCCGACATGCGGGTCCTGCTCGGGCATGTTCACCGCCAACTCGATGAACTGCCTCACCGAAGCGCTCGGCCTGGCGTTGCCCGGCAACGGCTCCACGCTGGCCACCCACGAGGCCCGCCGCGCCCTGTTCACCCGGGCCGGCACGACCATCGTCGAGGCGGCGATCAAGTACTACCGGGACGAGGACGAGTCGGTGCTGCCCCGCAACATCGCCACCCCAGCGGCATTCCGCAACGCGATGGCACTGGACGTGGCGATGGGTGGCTCGACCAACACCGTGCTGCACACACTCGCGGCGGCGCAGGAGGGCGAGGTCGATTTCGATCTCGACACCATCGACGCGATCAGCCGCAAGGTGCCGTGCCTGGCCAAGGTGTCCCCCAATTCGGATTACCACATGGAAGACGTGCACCGGGCGGGTGGAATTCCCGCCCTGCTGGGTGAACTGCGGCGTGCGAATCTGCTCGAGACCGACGTCTCGACCGTCCACACGAAGAGCTTCGACGAGTGGCTCGACACATGGGACATCCGCTCAGGTGCCGCATCCGACGAGGCGATCGAGCTGTTCCATGCCGCTCCCGGCGGCGTCCGAACCGTCGAACCGTTCTCCACGAGCAATCGCTGGTCCTCCCTCGACACCGACGCCGCGGGTGGTTGCATCCGCGATCTCGAACACGCCTATACGGTCGAGGGTGGCCTGGTGGTGCTGCGCGGCAACATTGCCGTCGACGGCGCGATTCTGAAGACTGCGGGCATCGACGAGGACCTCTTCTCGTTCCAGGGACCTGCGCTGGTCGTCGAGTCTCAGGAAGAAGCCGTCTCGGCCATCCTGCAGAAGAAGATCCAACCCGGTGACGTGCTCGTCGTGCGGTACGAGGGACCCAAGGGTGGACCGGGAATGCAGGAGATGCTGCACCCGACGGCGTTCCTCAAGGGTGCCGGTCTGGGCAAGGTCTGTGCCCTGATCACCGACGGACGGTTCTCCGGTGGTACGTCGGGCCTGTCCATCGGACACATTTCCCCCGAGGCTGCGGCCGGCGGCGTGATCGGCCTCGTCGAGAACGGCGACCAGGTCCGCATCGACGTTGCCACGCGCACCCTCGAGATCCTCGTCGACGAGGAAACTCTGGAGACTCGACGCGCGAAGATGCTCGCGTCCGAGCGGCCGTGGCAGCCGGTCGATCGACAGCGCACGGTCACGACGGCGCTGCGCGCCTACGCCGCACTGGCGACATCCGCGGACAAGGGTGCTGTGCGCTACGTGCCCTGAGCAGATTAAAAGACATGTGAGTGGTTCCTCGTAGCAGGCTACGAGGAACCACTCACATGGTTGGTTGTCGACCGGATCAGCGGACGACCGGGTTCGCTCCGTTGAGGAAGATCCAGATGCACACGCCCGCAGCGATTCCCACCGCGAGTGCGAGGAACGATCCGATGCGCGGGCGGGTCGCCCAGCCGCGGCGGCCGTCGAACGCGATCTTTCCGGGTCCGGTGAGAATGATGGCCGCGGCCGCGAAGCCGAGAACGGTTTCGTACTCCACGCCGGTGGCACCGGAGAACTGCAGCCCCGGCTCCGCCACCTGCTTGAAGCACCAGGCGTTGATGATGGTCGCCAACACAGCTGCACCGGCCAGCGGCGTCGCCAGTCCCAGGATCAGCAGTGCGCCGCCGAGGGTTTCGCCGGCCGCGGCCGCGATGGCGAGGATCTCCGGGTATCGGAACCCGGACTCCTCCAGGAGATTCTGAAATCCGTCCAGCCCGGGACCGTTCCACAATCCGACGAGCTTCTGTAAGCCGTGCCCGAGGAACACTGCTCCGATGGCGACGCGTAGGACGAACAGGCCCAGATCGGTGGTGCCGCGTCGGGCCGGAACTTCCACGGTCTCGGTGCGCACCGGGGCTGCCGGGGCAGCGACCGTCGAATCGGAGGACTGACCGAGATACTCCGTCGGACGATCCGAGTACGCGTTCGAGGTGGCACCGGCCGTCGTAGCCGTCGTCGGCGTCTGGGTCGGCGAGTCGGCGAAGGCCGACGGGCGGTAGGTCGGGATCTTCTCTGTCGGTGCCGCATCGGTGCTCCGCTTGTCGGATGCGGAGGAATTCGGGAAGTCCAACTCGTCGTCGGTTCGGGGCAGACGATCCGAACGCTGCGCACCGAACGCTGTGGTCGATGCACCGGACGCGTCGGAACCCGAACGCGTGGGCGAAATCTTCTCGGTGGGGTTGTCGTACGGGCTCTCGGCCGGTTCGTACGAGGGATCCTGCTGGTTGGGGTCACGCGGTGTATCGGTCACCTCCCCACACTAAGGCCGACAACCCCGCGCCACCGACGTTGACGCTCACGGCCGCGTGGCGCGTCGGACTCGACGTTCCGTAACGTTCGAACCATGAAGCCGCTCGGAGCATCGTCACGAACTGCCCGCGCGGCTGTGGTCGCCCTGTCGACGACGGCTGTTCTGCTCGCCGGGTGCGCCCGATTCGACGATTCCAACTCGTCCCCGTTCACCCCCGCGCCGGATGTCGGAGCTGCCGAGCTCAAACCCACCACTCCCAGCGAGACCTCGCCCCCGGCGGGTCCGAACGCCCCGCAGCCCGTATCGGGACCGTGCGTGGATCCCGACCCGGCAGTGATCGCCACCTGCCTCGACACCACGGGCGGACTCGTAGCTCTTCCCGACGGCCAGAGCAGCCTCGTGGCAGAACGCAGGACCGGCCGCATCATGGAGGTCACCGCAGGCCGGACGCCACAGCAGGTGGCCACGATCCCCGTCGACGGCACGGGCGACGGAGGTCTGCTGGACATCGCACTCTCGCCCACGTACGCAGAGGACAAACTGCTCTACGCGCTGATCACGACGGCGTCGGATACGCGGGTCGTTCGGCTCGCGCAGGGGGACGTACCCAAGGATATCTTGACCGGAATCCCCCGCGGGGCCGCGGGAGTTCGAGGTTCCCTCGAGTTCTACACGCCGAACGAACTTCTGGTGTTGACCGGCGACAACGGCGATCCCGTCGCCGCCGCCAACCCGAACTCGTTGTCCGGCAAGCTGTTACGCGTGACATCACTGTCGCCCACTCCCACTCCCCCGCGTCCGGATATCGCGCTCAGTGGCATCGGTACAGCGGGCGACGTGTGCACCGACGGCAGCGGCAACATCTACGTCACCGACCGCACCGCCACCGAGGATCGCCTGCAGCGCATCGACAAGCTGGGAGCAGTGTTCTCCCCGGTGTGGACCTGGCCCGACCGTCCGGGTGTGGCCGGGTGCGCCGCCGGTCAGAGCGGCGTCGCGGTTGCCCTCACCACAGCGAAAGCTGTTGCAGCACTGGCCACGGACCCGAACACCGGAGCCGTGTCCGCCGAGCCGACCCTGTTGATCCAGGACAAGTACGGGCAGTTGAACGGGGCGACCAGCACGAGCGACGGTCAGATTCTGGTGGGGACGGTGAACAAGAACGGCACTGCCGTCGGCCCCACCGACGACCGCGTCGTCAAGGTGCCGTTCCCTGCCGGCGGTGGTGGCGGCTTCGACTGATCCGACAGCTCCTTCGAACGACCAGGGCGGCCGGGCAGCAATCGCTGCCCGGCCGCCCTGCTCATGCGTCGATCAGGACTGACCGCACGCCGCCAGCACGAGTTCCTTGACTCGGGCGGCATCGGCTTGTCCCCGCGTCGCCTTCATCACCGCGCCGACGATGGCGCCGGCGGCCTGGACCTTGCCACTGCGAATCTTGTCCACCACACCGGGGTTCGCGGCAAGTGCTTCGTCGACGGCGGCTTGGAGCTTGGTGTCGTCCTTCTCCAACACCAGGTTCCGCGCCGACATCACCTCTGCGGGCTCGCCCTCACCGGCCAAGACGCCGTCCACGATCTGACGGGCACCGTTGTTGTTGACCTTGCCGTCGGCCACCAAGGCTGCCACCTCGGCCACCTGAGCCGGAGTGATCGCCAGATCCCCCAATTCGACGCCGGCGATGTTGGCCTGCTGCGCCAGGTACGACACCCACCACGACCGCGCAGCCTGCGCCGACGCGCCCGCGTCGACGGTCGCCGCCACGAGTTCGAGAGCACCCGAGTTGACCAAGTCGCGCATCTCCTCGTCGGAGACGCCCCAGTCCTTCTGAATTCGCCCGCGGCGCAACCACGGCAGCTCGGGCAGAGTGGCTCGCAGCTCCTCGATCCACGCCGCATCCGGGGCCACGGGAGCGAGGTCGGGCTCCGGGAAGTAGCGGTAGTCCTCCGCGGTCTCCTTCTTCCGGCCCGCCGTGGTGGTGCCGTCGGACTCCTGGAAATGTCGGGTTTCCTGCGTCACCTCGCCGCCGGATTCGAGCACTGCAGCCTGACGGCGCATCTCGTAGCGCACGGCGACCTCGACGCTCTTGAGCGAGTTGACGTTCTTCGTCTCGGTGCGAGTACCGAACTCGGTGGCCGACTTCCGCATCAACGAGACGTTGGCATCGCAACGCAACGAACCCTGATCCATCCGCACATCGGAGACGTTCAGCGACTTCAACAGGTCACGCAATGCGGTCACGTACGCCCGCGCCACCTCCGGGGCCCGCGCCCCGGTACCGGTGATGGTCTTGGTCACGATCTCGACCAGGGGCACACCGGCACGGTTGTAGTCGAGCAACGAATGCGATGCGCCCTCGATTCGTCCGGTTGCGCCACCGACGTGCGTCGACTTGCCGGTGTCTTCCTCCATGTGGGCACGCTCGATCTCGACGCGGAACGTACTGCCGTCGTCGAGCACGACGTCGAGGTACCCCTCCGTGGCGATCGGCTCGTCGTACTGCGAGATCTGGTAGTTCTTAGGCTGATCCGGGTAGAAGTAATTCTTCCGCGCGAACCGCCCCCACGGAGTGATCGAGCAATTGAGCGCCAGCCCGATACGGATCGCCGACTCCACCGCAGCAGCGTTGACCACCGGCAGTGCGCCGGGGAGGCTGAGGCACACCGGGCACACCTGCGTATTGGGCTCCGCACCGAACGCGGTGGGGCAACCACAGAACATCTTGGTGGCCGTACCCAACTCGACGTGGACCTCCATGCCGAGCACGGGGTCGAACGTGGCGAGCACATCGTCGTAATCGATCAGATCGACGGTTGCAGCAGTCATGCTCCGTAGTTTATGCATTGCATTCGCCACCCGAGTAACCACGTGTCCTCGGGCACCGATCGCCTCGGGGTCAGCCGAAGAACGCTGCCGCGTCGTCGTACCGGGTCTGAGGGACCCGCTTGAGTTGTTTGGTGGCCTCGGCCAACGACACCAGGCCGATCTCGGCACCGCGCAGCGACACCATCTTTCCGAAGTCTCCGGAATGCGCGGCATCGGTGGCGTTGACACCGAATCGCGTTGCGAGCACACGGTCGTACGGAGTGGGAGTGCCGCCGCGCTGCACGTGACCGAGCACCGTGGTGCGTACCTCTTTGTTGATGCGACGTTCGATCTCGACGCCGAGCTGATGTGCGACTCCGGTGAATCGGACGTGACCGAATTCGTCGATACCGCCGTCGAGCAAATGCATCGAACCTTCGACGGGCTTGGCCCCTTCGGCCACGACACAGATGAAGTGGGAGTCGCCCCGCTGAAAACGCTTGCGCACCAACGTACATACCTCTTCGACGTCGAAGGGCTGCTCCGGGATGAGAGTCATGTGCGAGCCCGAGGCCAATCCCGCGTGCAACGCGATCCAGCCTGCGTGTCGCCCCATCACCTCCACCAGCATCACTCGCTGGTGCGATTCGGCGGTGCTGTGCAGTCGGTCGATCGCATCGGTGGCGATGGTGAGCGCCGTGTCGAAGCCGAATGTGACGTCGGTGCAATCGATGTCGTTGTCGATCGTCTTGGGGACACCGACCACCGGTACGCCCTCCTCCGACAGCCACGCAGCTGCCGTCAGAGTTCCTTCACCGCCGATCGGAATCAACACGTCGATGCCGTTGTCCTCGAGGGTCTGCTTGACTCGGTCGAGACCGGCCCGCAGCACGTCGGGGTTGGTTCGAGCCGTCCCGAGCATGGTGCCGCCCTTGGTGAGCAGCCGGTCGTTGCGGTCGTCGTTGCGCAGCTGGACCCGACGGTCTTCGAGAAGCCCACGCCACCCGTCCTGGAATCCGACGACCGTGGAGCCGTATCGCGCGTCGGCGGTGCGAACGACAGCGCGGATCACCGCATTGAGCCCTGGGCAATCGCCGCCTCCGGTCAGAACTCCGATGCGCATCGATTTTGGCCTCTCTGCTCGCAGGCCCGCGGAGCGGACCGAAGTGACGAACATCAGCCTAATCGGGCGTGGGTCCCCGCGCGCGCCGGTACCGGTCGGCCTCACTTGGGCGTGACGACACCGGTTTCGTAGGCCAGCACGACCGCCTGCGCGCGGTCGCGTAGCCCGAGCTTGCTCAGCACCTTGCCCACATGGGTCTTGACCGTCTGTTCGGCCAAGAACAGCGCACCTGCAATTTCCGCATTGGACATACCGGTCGCGATCAGTTCGAGAACCTCGCGCTCGCGCGGCGTCAGATCGGCCAGGCGCGAAGGAGTGTTCCTCCGCGCACCGCGACGAGTCGTGACGTCGGAGATGAGCCGTCGGGTCACCGACGGTGCCAGGAGCGCATCGCCGGCCGCGACGACTCGTACGCCTCTGATCAGTTCCTCGGCCGGCGCGTCCTTGAGGAGGAATCCGCTGGCCCCGAGAGCCAGGGCCTCGTAGACGTAATCGTCGATGTCGAAGGTCGTCAGCATCAGGACGCGGACCGGCGACGCGTGCGACGCGGACAGGATCGCGCGGGCCGCGTCGAGCCCGTTCATCTCGGGCATGCGCACGTCCATCAGCACCACGTCCGGCAACAGCCGCGCTACCTCCCTGACGGCGGTACGACCGTTGTCGGCGTCGCCGACGACCGAGATGTCGTCCTGAGCGCCGAGCAGTGCACCGAACCCCTGCCGCACCATCGCTTGATCGTCGGCGATGAACACCGTTGTAACCACGCGTGACAGCCTAAACCGCGTCGCCGGCGTCACCCGTTGCCGGCGGAGTCGACATTCCGGTCGGCACACGAACCGCAACCTCGAACCCACCGCCGGGCAGAGGGGCTGCATGCAGCCGGCCGTGTGCGGCCTGCGCTCGCTCGCGCATTCCCGCGATTCCGTGCCCGCCGCAATCGCTTCCGGGAGTGCGGGAGATGCTCGGGTTCGGAGCCGGTGCGTTGATCACCGTCATGTCCACGACGGCAGGGCCGATCGCGATACACACCTCCACCTCGGCTTCGGGCGCATGGCGCGCGGCATTGGACAGCGATTCCTGCAGAATACGGAACAGGGCCAGTCCTGTTGTCTCCGAAACCGATTCGACGGTACCGGTGATGGTCCACCGCACATTCATGCCCGCTCTGCGACTCGCCTGCAATGTGCGTTCGAGATCCAGTGCACTCGGCGCGGGCGCGTCCTGCATCTGCGCTCCATCACTGCGCAGTACCCCGAGCATCCCCCGGATTTCGTTGAGCGCCTCGCGTGCACTCGCGCCGATCGACTCGAATTCCCGAGCCGCGGCCGGTGACACGTCGTCCAGTCGGTACGGCGCGCTCTGGGCCTGAACGACGACCATCGACATGTGGTGTGCCACGACGTCGTGCAGATCGCGGGCGATCTTCGCCCTCTCCTCGAGAATCGTGCGGCGAGTGCGTTCGAGTTCGCTGACCTCCTCCTGCTGCGCGAGCTGCCTGCGCGAGAGAACGAGCCACCGGATCAGCAGCCCGAACACCACCACGGCAGTCAGGCCCACCGACCACCCGATTCCGTCGGAGCCCGGCATGTACGCGAAGAACACCAGCATGCTGGCCAACCACGCCACCAACAGCACCTGCGCCGGAGAACGCAGCGCGACCGCGAACAGCAACGCCAACAGGACGAGGATGTGCACCACTTGCCACGGGTAGTCGTAATCCGGAACGCGGTCGAACGCCGCCGGAATCACCAACGCGGACAGCGCCGATACCGCCCACCCCATCGCTGGATTGAGTCTGATCAGAGCGAACGGAAACGCTGCCAACGCTGCGACGAACGGTAGCAACGGAACCGAAACCTGATGCGTGACCGTCAGTGTCGGCCACGCGATCGAGTACAGAATTGCCGTCACCGCGATGATCAGCACGTCGACCGAACGGACACCGCCGATCTGCTCGGGCACCCGGCGCCGAGCACGTACCCCGAGTTCGAGACTCGTCGACCTTTTCTTTCGCACGTCTCGAGCCTAGGCAGCATCGACCGCCGGCGTCCTCGTACCGGGGTATCGGTTCGGCATGGCTCGGAGGTATCAGGACCGCGTCGAACCGGTCCCGGGGGCACTCACCACAGCCGAACCTCGGAGCGATGCTCGCCTCGGCCGGCCGAACTTAGCGTCGATCGCCATGAGCCGGAACATATCTCGCACCCTGATGTGCGTGGCAGCTGCCATCGTCGTCGTGACCGCCACGACGGGAGCAGCAACGTCGACACCCACCGAGGGCCGTCGCTCCCCCGTGGCACTGACCGTTCGTGCACTGGTCGCCGAACCCGCCGAGGACGCTGCGTCGACCATCCCGAGCGACTTCGCGGACGTCATGGGCTACCGGCCCGCGGTGCAGGACGGGATGGCGAGCAATCCCGGCGGGGATTGTTCGTCCCCGATCCCACTGCCACCCGAGTTCGAGGCTGCGTGCCGAGCCCACGACCTGGGCTACGACCTCCTCCGGTACGCGAACGCGACGGGCACGACCGTCGACCCACAGTGGCGCAGGGCGATCGACGCCCAACTCGACAGTCGCATGCACGACGCCTGTCACCATCGCACCGACGACGGGTCCCGGCAGATCTGCAACGCAGCTGCGGTCGTGGCGGCAACGGCAGTCGACCTCAATTCCTGGCGACAATCGTTCGGTGCACCGGTCGCCGAACCCGCCATGCCCCTGACACTGTTCGGAGCCGTGCTGGCGCTGACGCTGCTGATCGCGTCCGTTGTCGCGCGGTACCGACGTGTGTCGATGACCCCGATCCTGACGGACCGACGCTGATGTCCACCACGGCCATCCCGAACCGTGGGGTCGAGACCCCGGTCGCATCGGATAACTTCTCGCCCAACCGTCTTCGCTTGCCGAGACTCGGCACGTCGGTGTCCGTTGCAGCGGCTGTGGCGATCTCCTCGGCTCCGTCACTTCTGCCCCGTTCCACCGCCACCGCGGCCCTGTTCACCGGAATCATGGTGGCACTCGCTCTGACGGTCGCATGGGCGGGCCGACGGGCGTTCAGGCGACGACGGCCCGCGTCGCTACGACTACGAGCGTGGACCGTCGTCACTGCTGCACTGATCTCGAGCGTCGCGTTGGCCTCGAACATGCACTGGCAGAATCGATTACGAGCCGCGATGAACGTCGAGCCGGTGAGCTGGAGCTACGCCGTCGACGTTGCCGGGGGTGCCCTGTGCGTTGCGCTCGTACTGTGCGGAGCCGGTGACGCGCTCCGGCGAATCTGCTCCACTCTGGGCCGGAACCGTTGCGTGGCACTGCTCGTCACGGTCGCTGCGCTGTTATACACCCTGGCCGTTCCGTTCGTGCGGTCCACTCTGTCGGCCTCGTACTCGGCCTCGAACTCGGCGATGGACGACGCAGTGGCCGCCCCGACATCGGAGACGAGATCCGGCGGTCCCGGATCCTCGGCACCGTGGCGCACGCTGGGACGCGAGGGCCGCGCGTTCGCGTCGGGAGGGCAGGATCTCGACACCGTACGGACGTACGTGGGACTCGAGTCGGCCGCGACACCGGACGAGCGTGTAGCACTGGCCGTCTCCGAGATGGAACGGGCTGGAGCCTTCGAACGCAGCGTCGTCGTGGTCGCGATTCCTACCGGGTCCGGCTGGGTGGACGAGAATGCGATCACCGGGGCCGAAAGAACGTTCGGCGGTGACGTCGCGACGGTGGCGGTGCAGTACTCCGACAAGCCGAGTTGGGCGACCTTCCTGTTCGCCGAGGACGACGCCCGCCGGTCCGCGAACGCCGTGGTTCGAGCGGTCGCCACCCGAGCGGCGGCGGAGCCGACCACACCGAAAGTCGTCGTGTACGGCCAGAGCCTGGGTTCGGTTGCAGGAAGTGATGCGTACCTTGCCGTGCAACAGAACATTTCGTCACTCTGCGGGGCTGTCTGGGCCGGCCCGCCCGCGGGATCGGTCGACACCGACGGTGCCGCCGTCCTGGCCAACTCGTCGGACCCCGTCGCGCGATGGTCTCTCGATCTGTTGTGGTCGCCGCCGGATACGACGACGTTCACGATCGACGCCCCACGGCCGCCGTGGTTGCCTGTCGTCGGCTTCCTGCAGACGTCCGTCGACCTGCTCGCCGCATTGGATGTCACGTCGGGCCACGGCCATCGATACGGGACCGACCAAGGCGAGGCCATGGCTCGCTGCCGCTAACGAGAGGGGCCGCCGGAAAAGGGAGTGCTGGTCCGTCAGCCGAGCAGACCGAGCCGATTGCCGAGCCAGTCCATCTCCTGATCGAGCGCAGGCGCCCAGACCTGCATCGAGTGTCCTCCCGGCAGCTCGCTGTAGTGCACATCCATGCCCGCGGCGGCGGCTGCCCGGTAGGCCCGCTCGGTCTGCGGCCTGAACTCCTCGTCGTCGGCTCCGACGACGAAGGCACCGGCAGAGTCGGGAAAGCTGTTGCGGGAGAGTACTTTCAAAGGCGTATAACGATCGAACCGATCCTCGTCGGCCGGTGTGTCCGCCCCGTACGCAGCAAGGACCGACTCCGCTCTGGTGCCACGACGTTGTTCGTCCTCACCGGAGATGTCGAGAAATGTGGGGTACGCCGACGGGTCCGTCGTCGCGAGCTGAAGGGCGCAGGTTCCGCCGTAGGAGTACCCGCCGACCGCCCAGGATCGCGGGTCCGAGGACACGTGGAGGTTCGACCGAACCCACTGTGGGACATCGACTGTCAGATACGTCGCAGCATTACCGAGGTCCGAATCCATGCACATCGGGTTGGCTTCGGTGTCCCCCAGCCCGTCGGCGACGACGACAACCGGGGCGACGCCGCCGTGACGTGCCGCGAATGCGTCCATCGTCTGCGGTAGTCGGCCACCTTCGATCCAGTCGACCACGTGGCCGGGCTGTCCGGTGAGCAGCACCAGTACCGGGAGGTCGTCCGCTCCGTCGTCGTACGCGGGAGGAAGATAGACCGTCGCCGGACGAGCACGGAACTGCGACACCGTGCCGGGCACCTCCACGTCGAACAACCGGCCGTGTCCTTCGACGTGCACGACCGGTGTACGCCCGAGTGCCGACGCGGCCGTGGGGTACCGCGTCACCGTCAGGTTGGTCAGTACGGCGGTCGCCACCAGAAGCGCCGCTGCCAGGCCCAGTGCGCTCAGCCCACCGACGGGCGAGCCGAGCGGACGGCCACGGCGGATGCGAACCACGATCGCACCGGCGGCCACGATCGCCAGCACCGTGGCCGCCGCCAATCCGATGACCGGGACCGCTCCACCGAGCAAGGGCAGATGCGCCAACCGGGCGGCCCACCGATGCAGCACCTCGAACTACCGCAGATCGCCGCGGGCAGCCTCGTACGCAGCGCCGACGCGGTAGAGCCGCTCGTCTGCGAACGCGGGAGCCATGATCTGCAGACCCACCGGCAGACCGTCCTCGGACGCCAGTCCGGACGGCACCGACATCGCGCAGTGGCCGGCGAGGTTGGTGGGCAGGGTGCACAGATCGTTGAGGTACATCGCCATCGGGTCGTCGACCTTGTCGCCCAACGGGAATGCCGTCGTCGGGGTCGTCGGCGACACGAGCACATCCACCTTCTCGTATGCCGCGTCGAAATCCTGCGCGATCAAGGTGCGGACCTTCAGGGCCGATCCGTAGTACGCGTCGTAGTAACCGGCCGACAGCGCGTAGGTGCCTATCATGATGCGGCGCTTGACCTCCGGCCCGAACCCCTGAGCGCGGGTGGTGGCCATGACCGACTCGGCGCTGTGGTGGCCGTCGTCGCCCGCACGCAGGCCGTACCGCATTCCGTCGAACCGAGCCAGGTTGGACGACACCTCGGACGGGAGAATCAGGTAGTACGCAGCCAATGCATGGACGAAGTTGGGGCACGACACCTCGACAACCTCGGCGCCGAGCGAGGTCAATGCGGCCACTGCGGCGTCGAAGGACGAGATGACACCGGACTGATAGTTGTCCGAGTGCAACTCCTTGACCACACCCACCTTCACTCCGGTCAGGTCGCCGCGAGCGCCCTCTCGGGCCGCCTCGACGACGGGACGAACCGGGGTGTCGACCGACGTGGAATCCCGCGGGTCGTAACCCGCGATGACCTCGTGCAGCAACGCGGTGTCGAGCACCGTACGACCACAGGGTCCCCCCTGATCCAGCGAGGAGGCGCAGGCGATGAGTCCGTACCGCGAGACGCTGCCGTACGTCGGCTTGGTTCCCACGGTGCCGGTCAGTGCCGCGGGCTGCCGGATGGATCCACCGGTGTCGGTGCCGATGGCCAACGGTGCCTGGAACGAGGCAAGCGCAGCCGCGCTTCCGCCTCCCGAGCCGCCCGGGATCCGGGTGGTGTCCCAGGGGTTCTTGGTCGGTCCGTACGCGGAGTTCTCGGTCGAGGAGCCCATCGCGAACTCGTCCATGTTTGTCTTACCGAGAACCGGAATGCCCGCGGCTCGCAGCTTCGAGGTCAGCGTCGCGTCGTACGGCGACACCCACCCGTCGAGAATCTTCGAGCCGGCGGTGGTCGGCATGTCGGTGGTGGTGAACACGTCCTTGAGCGCCAACGGCACCCCGGCGAGCGGTGAGGCCGGTGCCGAGCCCGCGGCCAGCCCGGCGTCGACGTCGCTCGCCGCGGCCAGCGCCTGCGCGCTCGCGACATGCAGAAAAGCGTGAAGGTCGCCGTCGACCTCGGCAATCCGATCCAGATGTGCCCGGGTCACCTCCACCGCACTGACGTCACGCGAGTGGATACGGTCGGCGAGCTCGGACGCGTCGAGCTTGGTCAGGTCGGTCATTCGCTCTCTCCCAGAATCTGCGGCACCGCGAAACGGCCCTCCTCGGCATTCGGTGCACCGGACAGCGACTGCTCCGGCGTCAGACCGGGAACGATCACATCGGGACGCGTCACATTGACGATGTCGCTGGGGTTGGCTGTCGGCGCAACGTCGTCCGTCGCCACCTCGGCCACGGTCTTGACGTGATGGAGGATCGAATCCAACTGGCCGGCGAACTCGTCGAGTTCGGCGTCGCTGAGAGCCAAGCGCGACAGCCGGGCGAGGTGAGCGACCTCGTCGCGGGAGATATCGGGCACCGCGTAGACCCCTTTCACACAGTAGGAGTGGGGCCTGCAGGAACCGGCCCCGTATTTGCGCAGAGCGAACCGCACAGGTCCGCGAACGCGGTCCAGCCTAGTGCGCACCGTTTCGCCGACCTCACTCCCGGTCAGCGGTCTCGATCGGCCGCCGATCTCGCCCGCACGAGTGTCAGAATTGTCACGTCCCGCGTTGCGTGTCGAGCCGGCCAGGTCGAAGATGCAAAGATTGCTCGCGCCGGGGGTGCACAGTGTTCCCTGAACTACGCCAGACGTCGAAAGGGAGCGTGCCATGTCCTACCTGCTCCGCGTACAGCTGCCCGACCGGCCGGGCAGCCTCGGATCGCTGGCCGTGGCCCTCGGCTCGGTCGGAGCGGACATCCTCTCGCTCGACGTCATCGAACGCGGCGACGGCTATGCGGTCGACGACCTTGTGGTCGACGTTGCGCCCGGTTCGCTTCCCGACACGCTGATCACTGCAGCCGAGAACCTCACCGACGTCCGCGTGGACTCGATCCGGCCGTACACCGGCGTTCTCGACACCCATCGCGAACTGGAACTGATCGACCGGGTCGCAGCGGCATCCGACGACCGTCTGCAAGTTCTGGTCGACGGCGCTCCCCGCGTTCTGCGCGTGGGCTGGAGCACCGTGGTGGCCACCAATGCGCACGGTCCGTTCCGCCTGGTCGGTAGCCCGGGCGCACCCGAAACACACGCCGCCGAACTACCCTGGTTCCCGTTGACCTCTCCCGCTGCACTCGACTCCGACGCAGACTGGGTACCTCAGGTGTGGCGGGACATGGACACCAAGATCGCTGCCGCTCCCCTCGGCACCACCGGCACCGTGCTGATGCTCGGCCGGCCGGGAGGGCCCGAGTTCAGGCCGTCGGAGGTAGCCCGGCTCGGTTATCTCGCCGGGATCGTCGCAACCGTCCTGACCTGATCACCGGAACTCGCCCGGTCTCCCCTACTGCGACGCGTCGGTGTCCGTCGTCGGCTCCGACACTGCGTCCGGGCCTTCGGTCAACAGACGCGTGAACCCTGCCTCGTCCAGGACCGGTACGCCGAGCTCGACGGCCTTGTCGTGCTTCGAACCGGGCGATTCACCGACGACGACGAACGCCGTCTTCTTCGAAACCGAACCGGCGGCCTTTCCACCCCGCAGCAGGATCGCTTCTTTGGCCTCGTCGCGCGAGTAGGACTCGAGCGAACCGGTGACGACGATCGACAGGCCTTCCAAATTTCGCTCGATGGAGGCGTCTCGCTCGTCCTCCATCCGCACACCGGCATTCCGCCATTTCTCCACGATGGCCCGGTGCCAGTCGACCTCGAACCATTCGGACACAGCAGCCGCGATGGTGCCGCCCACCCCGTCCACCGCCGACAACTCCTCGACGGACGCTGCTTCGATGCGCTCGAGCCTGCCGAATTCTCCGGCGAGGGCTCGTGCGGCGGAGGGGCCGACGTGGCGAATGGACAGGCTCACCAGCACTCGCCACAGAGGCTGATTCTTGGCGGAGGACAAATTGTCGAGCAGTTTGCGACCGGTGGCCGACAATGCGCCCGATTTCGTGCGGAAGATCGCCGTCTTCATCAGGTCTTCTTCGGTGAGCGAGAACAAATCGCCCTCGTCCTCGATCGCACCGGTGGCCAGAAGATCCGTCGCCGCTTCGTATCCGAGACCCTCGATGTCGAAACGCTGCCGTTCGGCCACGAAGAACACACGCTCACGGCGTTGCGCCGGGCAGAACTGCGAATTGGGGCAGCGCAGGTCCGCGTCGCCGTCCTTCGCCGGTGCCAACGGCGTCGAGCATTCCGGGCATTCGGTGGGCATGACGAATTCGGTCTCGTCGCCGGTCCTGGCGTCGACGACCGGGCCGAGCACCTCCGGAATGACCTCTCCCGCTTTGCGAATCGTGACGGTGTCACCGATCAGAACACCCTTGCGCTTGACCTCCGACGCGTTGTGCAGGGTCGCGAGAGACACCGTGGACCCCGCGACGAGCACCGGCGTCATGTACGCGAACGGAGTCACTCGACCGGTTCGGCCGACGCTGACGCGAATGTCCAGCAGGGTGGTGGTGACTTCCTCAGGTGGGTATTTGTACGCGATGGCCCACCGCGGTGCTCGCGACGTCGTTCCGAGCCGACGGTGCAACGACATCTCGTCGATCTTGACCACCAGGCCGTCGATCTCGTGCTCGACGTCGTGGCGGTGCTTGTCCCAGTACTCGACCTTCTCGACGACGGCATCGATGCCTTGCACGCGCGTCGTGTGGGTCGAGATCGGCAGACCCCACGCCTGCAGAGCCTCGTAGGCGTGCCACTGCGAATCGGGGGTGAAGCCGACCATCCGTCCGAAGCCGTGACAGATCATGCCGAGACGCCGCTTCGAGGTCACGGCCGGGTTCTTCTGGCGCAGCGAGCCCGCCGCCGAGTTCCGCGGATTGGCGAACGGGGGTTTGCCCTCTTCGACGAGCGCCGCGTTGAGCGCCTGAAAGTCCTCGAGCCGGAAGAACACCTCACCGCGCACCTCGAGCAGCTCCGGGATCGGATATTCGGCGCTGCCGGTCAAGGTATCGGGTATGTCGTCGATCGTCCGAGCATTGAGCGTGACGTCCTCGCCGGTCCGCCCATCACCTCGGGTCGCACCGCGCACCAGAGTGCCGTTCTCGTACACCAGGTTCAACGCCACACCGTCGATCTTGACTTCGCACAGGTAGTGCAGATCCGGACCGGCCTCGGTCTCGACCCGCTTGGCCCACGCACGGAGCTCGTCGTGATCGAACACGTTGTCCAAGCTCAGCATTCGTTCCAGATGGTCGACGGCGGTGAACTCCGTCGCGAAACCACCGCCCACGAGTTGGGTCGGTGAATCGGCCGTGCGCAGGTCCGGGTGGGCTTGTTCGAGATCGTTCAGTTCGCGCAGCAGGGCATCGAATTCACCGTCCGAGACGATGGGCGAATCACGCACGTAGTAGCGAAATTGATGTCCACGTACTTCCTCGGCCAGTGTCTGCCACCGCTCGCGGTCGGCAGGGGTGGCAGGATCGAGTTCGACTCCGGCAGCCTCGGCGGCATCGTCGGTTCCTGCAGGCAGTTCGGTCGGCTCAGGCACGTGACGAAGATTATCCGACGGCACCGACATCGAAACGATCCTGCGTCCGGAAGGCTATCTGCCCATCAGGCCCAGCAGCAGGGTGGCGGCGATCAACGCCACCGCGCAGATTCCGGCGGTCAGCGCGAATCCGGTCAGGAAGTCGTCGGAGTAGATACCGCCGAGGACGGAGGCCATCACCGAGAGCAGGACACCGGCGGGCAGACCGCGCCGCTGGGCGTCCGAGAGTCGATACATGTCTCGATCATCGCAGATCCCCGTGTCAGATCTCGTCGACGACCACACTGTTCCCGCCGGACTGCTTGGACCGATACATCGCCGCGTCCGCCGTGCGAGCCGCTCGTCCCACGACGGAGGTGCCCACGTCCCACAGCGCGGAGTCCTCACGCAGCAGTGCCATACCGACGCTCGCCGTGACCGGAATATCGTCCCGGTGGTCGCACAGCACGCGCACCACATCGACGCCGAGGTCGACGGTGCTCTGCGCATGTCCGACGACGGCCAGCAGAAATTCTTCGCCACCGGTTCGCGCGAGCACTCCGCCGTGGTGGCGGGCCAGTCTGCGCAGCCGATCCGCGACCCGGACGATGACCTCGTCGCCCCGGCTGTGGCCGTAGCGGTCGTTGACGGCCTTGAACTTGTCGATGTCGACCACCAGGAACGCCATCGACAGTCCGCGTTTGTTCGCGAGCTGCCACAGGTCGAGCAGTTCACTGTCGATACCGCGGCGGTTGTACACCCCGGTCAGAGGATCGAGTACCGACCGCTTGGCGTCGTTGGACAACGTCGTCCACGCCACCTGCGCGAACACCGGTACCGCCACCGTTGCCAGCAACAGCACCACCGTCGCCGTCGCGACCGCCGGTCCGTCGACGGCAACCACCTCGCCGTCCATCACAGCGAGGAACGTGCGAATACCGAAGCCGATGATGAACGTCGCCGTCCACACCAGGTGGGCGACGAGCAATCGAGGGCTGAGGAAATACGTACAGAACGCTCCGGTGACGGCGAACAGCACCGTTCCGATCAAGGACGCGACCGGCGCGTACAACACCAGCACCGAGGTGGTCAGAATGTCGCCGAACGCCAGGAACCCGACGAAGAACTTCTTCCCGGGGATCGGGCCGAACACGCACCGTGCGGCAACGAGTACCTGCGTGAACAGGACGAAGAAGACCCACCCGATTGCCGGCGAACCGGTGGGGCCGAGATCGCTGAACAACATGAGAATCGACGTGAGGGCATACATCAGGACGGCGGTGCCGAAGACGACCCGGATGATTCCCGTCAGTGGACGAGTGGACCGGTGGTTGATGATCCATTCGAAGTCGTGCGGAGCCCGGTACCAATCCGACGTGGCGGCGGCGAGTTTGGCCAGAACTCCGCGTCGATGCCGGCCGGAACGTCGGAGGGAGGCGACTTCATCGAAGCCGCGACCACCTGATGCCATGTACGAACTCCCACCGATTCAAAGCAGACCCCCGACGGCCGTGTGAATGATGTCACACCTGTTGTACGTCCCGAACGACCCGGGACGGAGCCGCAGGACGCTCCAGGCATTCCGACTCGGCACACTGTGTTTCGTCACAATGTCCCGGTCCGTGGTCACAACGATTCGGGTGCGTCCCGATAGGCCGCGACAACCTCGTGGGTGAGAGCCGTTGCTCGACGAGCCCACTCGGGCGTGCTTCCGGCCAAGCCGCAGGACGGCGTCACCGACACCTGCGAAGCGAGTATCGAACGATCGAAGCCGAGGCTGTCGACCAACTTCACACCGGGCTCGGCGCACTCGCGCCACAAGGGTGGTCGGTCCGGGGTTGCCGACGGCACCGATCCCAGTACGAGGGTCTTGCCGGCCTGGAGCAGCTCTCCCAGCGCATCGAGGTCGGTTCGGCGCAGCTCGTGTGCATCCACGGCCACCGCGACGGCTCGGGTTCGGCGCAGCAGATCGACGGGAGCTCCCCCGTCACAGCAGTGCACAGCGACCGGTAACGCGATGGTGTCGATCAGTGAGTCGAGCAGGTCCAGAACCTCCGGTTCCGGGATCGCGCGCACCGAGTCGATACCGGTGATCCCGGTCAGACTGCCCGCGAGAACGGCGGCGAGACTGGGTTCGTCGAGTTGGACCACCACGTTCGCCGAGAGTCTGCGTGCCACTTCTGCGCAGTGCAGGCGCAACCCTTCGCCGAGGGATTCCGCGAAGTGCCGTAGAGCGCCGCGGTCGGTCAGCGCGCGGTGTCCGTGCCGCAATTCGACCTGCGCGGCCATGGTGAACGGTCCTGCAGCCTGCACCTTGATGGTCCGGCCGGCACCGCGTAGTCCCGCGACCTCCCACAGTTCCTCGAGCACGTCCAGATCCTCGGTGAGAAAGTCGGTCGCACGGCGACCGGCCAGCATCGGACGCGGTACGACGCGGTAGCCCGACGTCCGGACGTCGAGTTCGACGTCGACCATGATGGCTCCGGTGCGGCCGATCATGTCGGCACCGAGCCCGCGCCCTGGCAGTTCGACCACGTGTGGCAGTTCACCCAGCTCGCCGAGGACGATGGCGACGGCCTCACGAACGTCGGTGCCGGGCCACGAACCTATGCCGGTCGCCAGCCCTCCGAACGTGCTCGGGGTCACTCGCGCTCGGATCGGGTGCCCGAGATGGTCGAGCTGCCGATCACGATGTCACCGTGAATGTCCTTGCGGTACAACACCGCTGCCTGCCCTTTGGCGACACCGGTCAAGGGTGCCCGGAGCTGGATCTCCATCCCGTCGCCGACGGCCTCGGCAACCGCGTCGGTCAGCCCGCCGTGCGCCCGAACCTGTACGACGCATTCGATGGGCCCGGTGGGCGCGGTGCCCTCGGTCCACACTGCGCGGTCTCCGGTGATGGACCAGACGTCGAGCTTTTGCGCCGAACCGACCATGACGGTGCCGGTGTCCGGTTCGATCGAGGTGACGTAGCGCGGACGGCCGTCCACGGCCGGTCCTTCCACCCCGAGACCCTTACGCTGGCCGATGGTGAAGCCGTGCACACCGTCGTGGTCCGCCAACTCGGCTCCGGTCTCGGAGTCGACGACCTTGCCGGGACGAACACCGATGTGTGCGCCGAGGAAGGCCCGGGTGTCGCCCGAGGGAATGAAGCAGATGTCGTGACTGTCCGGCTTGTCGGCGACGGCGAGACCCCGCTCGGCTGCTTCCTCGCGGATCTCGGACTTGGGGGTGTCGCCGATGGGGAACATCGCACGCGAGAGCTGCCCGCGGTTCAGGACGGCCAGCACGTAGGACTGATCCTTGTCGGCGTCCACCGCACGCCGCAGAACTCCGTCGTGCAGTTGCGCGTAGTGCCCCGTCGCGACGGCGTCGAAGCCCAGTGCCAACGCGCGGTCCGCGAGCGCGGAGAACTTGATCTTCTCGTTGCACCGCAGGCACGGGTTCGGAGTCTCCCCCGCGGCGTACGAGGCGACGAAGTCGTCGATGACGTCTTCTTTGAACCGATCCGCGAAGTCCCAGACGTAGAACGGTATTCCGAGGACGTCGGCAGCTCGGCGTGCATCCCCGGCGTCTTCTTTCGAGCAGCACCCGCGAGAGCCGGTCCGCAGCGCCCCGGGAGCGGTGGACAGCGCCAGATGAACGCCCACGACGTCGTGCCCCTCGTCGACGGCTCGAGCCGCGGCGACTGCGGAGTCGACTCCCCCGCTCATGGCAGCAAGAACACGCATCAGCGATTTCCTCCTCGAGCTCCGACGCCGGCGAGTCCGGCGGCACGAGCACGTTCGACGACCTGCGGCAGGGCCGCAAGCACAGTGGTGATGTCCGAATCGGACGAGCCGGTTCCCAAAGAGAACCGAAGGGATCCGCGGGCCACGCCCGGATCGCACCCGAGCGCGATCAGAACATGGCTCGCGCTCGCCACACCCGCCGTGCAGGCGGATCCCGTCGAACATTCTATGCCCGCGGCGTCGAGAAGCATCAACAGCGAATCCCCCTCGCACCCGGGGAAAGTGAAGTGCACGTTGCCGGCGAGCCGCCCGTCGCCCTCCGGGCCGTTGAGGATGGCGTCGGAAACCACCTCGCGAACCCCGGTGATGAGTCGATCACGCAACGCGCGAGTTCGTTCCCCGTGCAGCGACAGATTCTGCACCGTCGATCGCAGTGCGGCCGCCATCGCGACGACGCCGGCCGTGTCGGGCGTGCCGGACCGGACGTCACGTTCGTGACCACCACCGTGGAACAGCGGCACGCACGGGACCTGACGGCCCAGCAACAGGGCTCCGACGCCCTGCGGGCCCCCGAACTTGTGCGCAGCGATACTCAGGGCGGACAGACCGCTGTCGGCGAATCCCACTGGTAGGTGCGGTACGGCCTGCACGGCGTCGCTGTGCATCGGAACGCCGTACTCCGCGGCAACCGCTGCGAGTTCGGCGATCGGCATGACGGTGCCGATCTCGTTGTTGGCCCACATGACCGTCACCAGCGCGGTCTCGTCTGCGTGCAGAGCCAGCTCGGCGCGCAGCACATCGGGGGTGACCCGGCCCTCGTCGTCGACCGGGAGCCAGGTGACACTCGCCCCTTCGTGCGCGACGAGCCACTCCACCGCGTCGAGCACGGCGTGATGCTCCACCGAGCTGGCGATGATCCTGGTCAGTGCAGCGTTCGAGTCTCGACGGGCCGAAAAGATGCCCTTGACGGCGAGATTGTCGCTTTCGGTACCACCGGAGGTGAAGATCACCTCGGACGGGCGCGCACCGAGGTCCGCGGCAATCGACTCGCGAGATTCCTCGACTCGGCGACGGGCGGACCGGCCCGAGGTGTGCAGCGACGACGCGTTCCCGACGGTGCCGAACACCGAGTTCATCGCCTCGATCGCACACGGCAACATGGGAGTGGTCGCGGCGTGATCGAGGTACACCGATGGCTGCGGCGGGGCGGGGGCAGGCGTACTGCGCACAGAAGGCATAACGCGCTCGACGATACCCGGTCCAGCGACCGCAGACCTACCTGCGCGAGGTGGGTCCACGGTCGCCCGGTTCAGCTGTGGATCAGGCAGCTGCAACCGTCGGCGCGCTGGGGCTTCGCTCGGCTTCGGCCATCACCTCGTGCACCGCCGGGTCGTAGACGTCCTTCCGGGGTCGTTCCGCAGGCTCTACTCCGTCGTCGCGTCGAATCGCCACCTCGCAGCGCCGCGCGAGGTCGTGTCGATCGCCGCCGGGCGCTTCCGGGGCGGTGAACTCGACCTCGGCGCGCAGTCCGGCGAGCCGGAAGATGCGGCCGATCGACGCTCCGATCGTCTCGTCTCCGACGAAGCACGTCGCGGTGGTCGGTTCGCCGTGTCGATCGAGATAGCGCAGCCGGATGGGCTGCACCCACGTCTCGGAATCGATGGCAGCCTGCAACAGGGCCGGGCGAAGCGATCCGTAGGCCAACCCACACCAGGTGGTGGCCTCGGGGAACACGACAACCGAAGCGCCCGCGCGGATTCGGTCGGCAACCTGGTCGACAACGGCCGGGAGCTCACGCAGTCGTGCGCGATCGATGGGAAGCACCTTCATGGCCCGGGCCAGTCGCCCGAGTAGCGGCCAGTCCACCAGATCGGCTCGGGCAACGAACGTCGACGGGCGCACTGCCGTGAGGACGACGACGTCGGTCCACGAAATGTGTCCGGAGACGTGCAGGGCACCACCTGCCGTACGCGACCGCTCTCGCTCCGAGCGTGTATCGAGCACGGTGAGATCGATGCCGATGGCCGATAGCAGCATCCGAGCGCCCAGCCGCGTCAATGCATGCCGTACCCGGGGAAAGGGCACCCCCAGGACGACCAACAGCGGCAGCAGCGCAAAGGCCGCGATTGCCGCAACGATGCGCAGAACGAGGACGATTCGACGCACCGTGGGCGGATTCTTCGGCAGACACCCGTCACTGCACGGAGAGGACGGCATCCAGGCGTGTGCGCGAACCAGGGGTTGCGTCATCGGGCACCCGACTCGAATGTCGTTGCTGCAGAACGAAGACGGTCCAGATACCTGGTGTTGGCCTCGTGCAGGCCGAGGAGCGCGACGAAATCCGCCACTCCGAATTCCGGGTCGTGGGCGGGCTCACCGCAGATGGAGGCACCGAGCCGGAGGTAACCGTTCATCAACGGCGGCATGGACGCTCGCTTCGCCGCCGGAATGTCGAGGAGATCGACGCCGTCGACGACCACGGGATTGTAGGGCACGACCCGCCTGTCGACCGCTGTCGCGTGTCGATCCAACAGCCGGTCGCGAACACCACGCACGTTGGCCCCGACCGCTTCCCCGGGAGCCGATTGCATCGGAACCGACACGCAACCCATCACCCACTCGTATCCCGTCACGTCGAGGTAGTGCAGGATTCCCGCCCACATCAGGCCGAGGACCGACCCCGATCGGTGGTCGGGATGCACAGCAGCCCTACCCATTTCGACGATGTTCATCCCGACCGGATCGAGCGCGGAGATGTCGAATTCGGTTGCGGTGTAATAGCCGCCTGCCGACACCGCGGCCTGCGGCGGCAACATGCGATAGCAACCGACGAACGTGTCGGTCCACTGGTCGCGAACGAGAAGGTGGTCGCAGAAATCGTCGAACCGGTCGGCGTCCAGACCGTCCGTGTCGGTGGGTATGGCAAAGCCGGGCTCGGAAGCGAACACGTCGTAGCGCAGGCGCTGCGCCGCGAGTCGGTGTTCGGGGTCGGTGGACAACACGAGCGAATAGCGGTCGGTGGCCGGGACGATCGATGCAGTCGAGCTCATGACGGAAGTGGTCATGAGGTGTGTCTAACGAGCGGGGAAGACTACCGGGCATCGCCGAGGAGAAGTGTCGGAAGAGTTTGCATGAACACGATTGCGCCCGTCGAAACGCGACGGGCCCCCACCGCAATCGCGATGAGGGCCCGTCGAGCAGAGATTTTCGCCGAGAGGCTATCCCTTGTGCTTCTTGACGGCCTCGGTCAGCTGAGGCGCGACGTTGAACAGGTCACCGACGATGCCGTAGTCGGCGATCTCGAAGATGGGTGCTTCCTCGTCCTTGTTCACCGCGACGATGGTCTTCGAGGTCTGCATGCCGGCACGGTGCTGGATGGCTCCGGAAATGCCGAGTGCAACGTACAGCTGCGGGGAGACGGTCTTGCCCGTCTGGCCCACCTGGAACTGGCCCGGGTAGTAACCGGAGTCCACGGCGGCACGCGAGGCACCCACTGCGGCACCCAGCGAATCTGCCAGATCCTCGACGACGGTGAACTTGTCGGCGCTGCCGACGCCACGGCCACCGGAGACGACGACCGTTGCTTCGGTCAGTTCCGGACGGTCGCCGCCGACGATCGGATCACGCGAGGTGACCTTGACGGTGCCCTCTTCCTGCGCCGGGACCTCGACGGTCTCGCGGGTTCCCGCTCCGGCCTTCGGCTCTGCCTCGACTGCGCCGGGGCGCAGCGAGAGGACGGGGACGTCGCCGTTGGCCTTGGCCTCGACGGTGAACGCACCACCGAAGATGGAGTAGACGGCACTGCCGTCGCCGTTGATCGCGACGACGTCGTTGTGGTAGCCCGAGCCCAGACGGGCGGCGAGGCGGCCGGCAACTTCCTTGCCCTCGATCGTCGCTGCGGTGATGATCGCCGCAGGCGAGACCGACTCGGCGAGGGACGACAGAACGTCGACCTTCGGCGTGACGAGAAATCCGTCGACGTCGTCGGACTCGGCGACGTAGATCTTCTCGGCACCGGCCTCGGTCAACGCGTCGGCGACCTTGTCGGCGGTACCGACCGGGCCGGTGACGACCGCGGACGGCTCACCCAGTGCGCGGGCCGCGGTGATCAGCTCGGAGCTGACCTTCTTCAGTGTTCCTTCGACGTGCTCCACGAGCACGAGTACTTCTGCCATGACTTTGCTCCTCGTTGGTCTTCGATTGCTCGGTGGGGCGGGATCAGATGATCTTCTGGCCTACGAGGTAGGTGGCGATCTTGTCGCCGCCGTCGCCCTCGTCGGTGAGCCGCTCGCCGGCAGTCTTGGGAGGCTTGGGGGTGGACGAGGTGACCGTCGTTCCGGCGTTGTCGACGCCGACGATGCCGTCCTCGACACCGATGTCGGCCAGAGTGATGGTCTGCACCGTCTTCTTCTTGGCGGCCATGATTCCCTTGAACGACGGGAACCGAGGCTCGTTGATCTTCTCGGTGACGCTCACGATGGCGGGCAGCGTGGCTTCGAGTCCGAAGATGCCCTCGTCGGTCTCGCGCTCGCCGGTGACCTTGCCGTCTGCGACGGACAGCTTGCGCAGCTGCGTCAGGGCCGGGATCTGCAGGTATTCGGCGATGATCGCCGGAACTGCGCCGGTACGGCCGTCGGTGGCCTCGTTACCCGCGATGATGAGATCGGCAGGCTCGTCGTTCTCGAACGCGACGTTGCCCAGTGCCGCAGCCAGGGCGTACCCGGTCTGGATGGCGTCGGAGCCGTGCAGGCTCGGGTCGTTGAGGTGTACCGCGCTGTCCGCGCCCATCGACAGAGCCTTGCGGATCGCGTCGGTGGCGCGATCGGGGCCTGCGGACAGAACCTTGACCTCACCGCCCTGAGCTTCCTTGATGAGCAGGGCTTCTTCGACGGCCCGCTCGTTGATCTCGTCGAGAACGGCGTCTGCAGCCTCGCGATCGAGGGTGTAGTCACCGTCGCTGAGCTTGCGCTCGGACCATGTGTCTGGAACCTGCTTGATCAAAACAACGATGTTCGTCATGGGTCTGCGTCGACCTCCTGGTCATGTTCTGCTGATCGTGAGTGTTCTAACGGTTGCTGCAAGTCGAACGGTTGGTGCAGTTCTACGTTCTGCTACGAGGTTACCCCACCGTAGTTACTGGTGGGTAACTTACCTCCCTGCCCGATCGACCATACATCCGCACCCCGACTGTTATGGAGACCACGTTGGCTTACCTCATCGCCGGAGGCACTAACCTTCCGTCGGTGAACGATTCATCGGCTCGGACACCGGCACCGGAACCACTCCCCCTCACCGGCGAGCGGACTGTGCCCGGCATCGCCGAGGAGAACTACTGGTTCCGCCGTCACGAGGTGGTCTACCGCGCCCTCACAGAGCGGTGCCGCGACCGCACAGTGCTCGAAGCCGGATCGGGAGAAGGCTACGGAGCCAACATGATTGCCGAGGTTGCGGCCTGCGTCGTCGGCCTCGACTACGACGTCTCGGCCGCGACGCACGTCCACGCGCGCTACCCCGCGGTGACGATGGTGCGCGGCAATCTCGACCGCCTTCCGTTCGCGGATTCCTCGGTCGGTGTCGTCGTCAACTTCCAGGTCATCGAACACCTCTGGGATCAAGGAGCGTTCCTGGCCGAAGTGCACCGCGTCCTCGAGCCCGGCGGCACGCTGCTGATCAGCACACCCAACCGCATCACCTTCTCGCCCGGACGCGACACTCCCCTCAACCCCTTCCACACCCGCGAACTCGACGCGGCAGAACTGACCGAGTTGCTCGTCGCCGCCCGCCTCGAGGTCACCGAACTCACCGGAGTCCGGCACGGCAGCACGCTGGCCGCCCTCGACGCCAAACACGGCGGATCCTTCATCGACGCGCAGATCGAACGAGCACTCGCCGGTGAACCCTGGCCTGCCGAACTCGCAGAGGACGTCGCCGCGATCACCATCGCCGACTTCGACATCGCGGCCGATCGAATCGACGACAGCCTCGACCTGGTCGCCGTCGCCCGAAAGAGCTCGGCTGCGGTGATCGGGTGACATCCGGTGCCACCGTGCCGGGCATGTTCTCCCTCGTGCTGCACTCTCACCTGCCCTGGTTGGCCAATCACGGCAGGTGGCCCGTCGGCGAGGAATGGCTGTACCAGTCCTGGGCCGACTGCTACCTCCCGCTGACCGCGGCACTGGAACGGCTGGCCGACGACGGTTACACCGACGTCCTCTCGCTCGGCGTCACCCCGGTACTCGCGGCCCAGCTCGACGATCCACATTGCCTGGCCGGCATGCACCATTGGCTCGGAAACTGGCAGCTACGCGCGCACGAGGCAACCGACCCCGCGCTCTCGATACGCGAACACCGGGCATCCGCCGCAGCTCTGGACCGCTTCGAGACGCGATGGCGACACGGCGGCTCGGCAGTACTTCGTCCGCTGATCGACACGGGCATCGTCGAACTGCTGGGTGGGCCGCTCGCGCACCCGTTCCAACCGTTGCTCGACGAAAGACTGCGGCGGTTCTCCCTGAGCGAGGGCCTACGCGACGCCGCCGCCCGATGGGGCACCACGCCCCGCGGTATCTGGGCACCGGAATGCGGATTCACCCCCGGTATGGAAACCGAATACGCGGCCGCAGGTGTCTCGCACTTCATGGTCGACGGCCCCGCCATGCGGGGCGACACCTCCCTCGGCCGGCCCGTGTGGGATTCGGACGTCGTCGCGTTCGGGCGCGACCTCCCGGTCAGCTACCGCGTCTGGTCACCGAAGTCCGGCTACCCAGGCCACGGTGCCTACCGGGATTTCCACACCTACGACCACGCGACCGGACTCAAACCGGCCCGGGTCACCGGCCGCACCGTCGACTCGAACGACAAGGCTCCCTACGAACCCGAGCGTGCCGCGGCAGCAGTGGACCGTCACGTCGCCGACTTCGTCGACGTGGTGCGTCGGCGCTTGATCTCCGAATCCGAGCGGATCGGCCGCGATGCCGTGGTGGTGGCCGCGTTCGACACCGAACTGTTCGGACACTGGTGGCACGAGGGGCCACAGTGGCTCGAAAAGTTGATGCGCGCACTGCCCGCCGCGGGAGTCACCGTCGGAACGCTGAACGATGCCCGGGAACGGGGATACGTCGGAGCCCCACTCGAACTGCAGGATTCTTCCTGGGGATCGGGCAAGGACTGGCGCGTGTGGGCAGGCGACGACGTCGCCGACCTGGTGAAGCTCAACGCCGAGGTGTCCCGGACCGCGCTCGATGCCGTCGACGCCTCCCGTGCCGTCCGAAGCCGGGCGGGTGGCCCCGAACTGCGCAATCGAGTCGACGATCAGATTCTGCGTGAGACACTCATGGCCGTGGCCAGCGACTGGGCGTTCATGGTCAGCAAGGACTCCGCCGCCGGATACGCCCGAGAGCGAGCTCACGTCCACGCACATGCGCTACGTGAAATCTCTGCCGCGCAGCAGCACCCGGCCCGAGCCGAAGAATTGGCGCGGCAATGGAATCACGCAGACGGACTGTTCGCGGCGCTGGACGCACGCAGACTGCCCGGTGCACGCCGAGAAGGCCCAGGGGGGCGTAGATGAGAGTTCTGATGGTGTCGTGGGAGTACCCACCCGTGGTGGTCGGCGGGCTGGGTCGCCACGTTCATCACCTGGCGACCGAGCTGGTGCGCTGCGGGCACGAGGTCGTCGTCCTCTCGCGCAGACCGACCGGCACCGACGCGTCCACCCATCCCACGTCCCACCACATCGAGGACGGCGTACTGGTGGTCGCCGTCGCCGAGGATCCGGCGCACTTCGTGTTCGGAGAGGACATGCTCGCGTGGACTCTGGCGATGGGGCACGCCATGGTGCGGGCAGGGGTCGCCCTCGGTAAACCCGGCCTCGGCGACGGCTGGCAGCCCGATGTCGTCCACGCCCACGACTGGCTCGTCGCGCACCCGGCCATCGCTCTGGCCGAGTTCTACGACGTGCCGCTGGTCTCGACCATCCATGCCACCGAGGCCGGACGACACAGCGGCTGGATCTCGGGCACCGTCAACCGCCAGGTCCACTCGATCGAATGGTGGCTCGCGAACGATTCCGACGCGATCATCGCGTGCTCGGCGTCGATGAAGGACGAGGTCACAGCCCTGTTCGACGTCGCCGAGTCGGCGGTCTCGGTCATTCACAACGGCATCGACGGATCCGCGTGGAGTTTCCGACGCCGACAGCCCCGCTCCGAGCCCGCGAAATTGCTCTTCGTCGGTCGTCTGGAATACGAGAAGGGCATCCAGGACGCCATAGCCGCTCTGCCACGCGTCAGACGAAGTCACCCCGGCACCACGCTGCACATCGCCGGCGAAGGCACTCAGTTCGGGTGGCTGGCAGGTCTGGCACGCACCCACCGCGTCGCCAGGTCGGTGTCGTTCCTCGGCAACCTGAACCACTCCGATCTGCTCGGATGGCTGCACGGCGCCGACGCCATCGTCCTTCCCAGCCGGTACGAACCCTTCGGCATCATCGCCCTCGAGGCCGCGGCAGCAGGCATTCCGTTGGTGGCATCGACGGCCGGCGGACTCGGTGAGGCGATCGTGGACGGCGTCACCGGGCTGTCCTTCCCTCCGGGTGATGTGGCCGCGCTGACGGCGGCGGTGCGGCGGGTGTTGGACAACGCCGATGCGGCGCAGGAGAGAGCCGTCGCCGCTCGGGAACGTCTCACCGTCGACTTCGACTGGAAGCACGTCGCGGAGTCGACGGCTCGGGTGTACCTCGAAGCCAAGCGCAAGGTTCGCCATCCGCTGGGTCGCCCGCACATCGTCGAACGCGCCCTGCCCGATCGCAGCTGACCCCATGTGAGTGGAACCTCGTAGTCCACTACGAGGTTCCACTCACATGGGTCTCAGCTCTCCCGCGCCGCCTCGGCCTGACCGAGAGCCTTCTTGCGCGCGATGTCTTCCAGCGCCGCGATGTACTTCGCTCGCTCGGCTGCGCCGGCCTCCCAGGCCGTCTTGCGATTGCGGACGACTTTGGCCGGGGCACCGACGGCGATGCTGTAGTCCGGAATCTCACCCTTGACGACGGCATGGGCACCGAGGACGCAGCCTCGCCCGATTCTGGTTTCCCGCAGGATCGTCACCTTGGCGGCGATCCAGGTGTCGGGTCCGATTCGTACCGGGCCCTTGACGATTCCCTGGTCCTTGATGGGCATGTTCACGTCGTCCATCCGGTGGTCGAAATCGCAGATGTAGCACCAGTCGGCCACGAGCGTCGACGCGCCGATCTCGATGTCGAGGTAGGTGTTGACGACGTTGTCCTTGCCGAACACCACTTTGTCTCCGATGCGGAGCGAACCCTCGTGGCACCGGATGGCATTGCCGTCGCCGATGTGGACCCACCGACCGATCTCGAGGCGAGACAGTTCAGGGGTGGAGTGAATCTCGACGTTCTTGCCGAGGAAGACCATGCCCCGCAGGATCACGTGCGGGTTCGCGAGCTTGAACTTGGCCAGACGGTAGTACCGAACCAGGTACCAGGGGGTGTAGGCCTTGTTGGCGAGCACCCAGTCGAGGGACGCCCGCGTGAGAAACCGCGCCTGCTCGCTGTCGCGTCGTCTCGACCCGCGCCAGCGTGTTCGCAGCGGCGCGTTCCACATACTCGTCATGGACGTTCACCCTAGTTTCTCGCTCGCCCGCTCTCTGCCGGCACCCGTCAGCGGGCTAGTGTTGTCTCTCGACCGATGCCCGGGCATCGGCGCAGCAGGCCGAGCGACCGCCGATCGAAAGGGCACAACGGACATCATGGGGAGTGCTCGAATGCGTGTCGGGTTCGGTGCAGGTTCGACGTCCGGAGCAGGCAAGGGTCTGACTGCAGTGGCTGCGACGGTCCTGTTGACCCTCGCCGGGTGCAGCACGGAACCTGCTGCCATCGAACCGCTCTCGCCCGACTCCTGGCCCGCGGCGCACGCGAACCTCCGCAACAGTGGCTCGACGGACGTATCGGTCGGTGCTCCACTGACGCTGGACTGGACTCGACCCACCGGCGGCACCGTGACATCACCGGTATCGATCGGCTCGAACGGGCAGATGTTCGTCACTGCCGCAACCGAATCGGGTTGCAATCTGTTCTCGTTCGAGATCGAGTCCGCCCGCAAACGCTGGTGCAACCGGATCGGCCCTTCCGTGGTGACCGCCACCCCCACCGTCGATTCTGCGATCAACGTCTACATCGGCGACGAAGGCGGGCTGAACTCATACAACGATCACGGGCAATTACGTTGGCGTACACCGGTATACGGTGTTCCGAAATCCGCCCAGTTCTTGGGCGACGGCAGCGTGCTGTCGATCACCCAGATGGGTCAGGTCAGTGTCCTCGATTCCCAGAACGGCCAACTGCGAGTACCCATTCTCGATCTCGTTCCGGCCCCGGACTTCTTGACCGACCCCGATGCGGACTTCGAGCCGATGGACACCGGACTCGCCCAGTGCAGTTCGAGTGAATCCGAATGCGCTGTGCCTGCCGCGCCCGCGGTGGACCGCGCCAGCGACGCCATCTACCTGACCCTGTGGCGACCGGGTTCGATTGCGCCGCAACTCGTCTCGCTGCAGTACTCCCGCGACGGCGCACCTGGACTCGTCGAACGGTGGTCCTCGGACCTCCCCCCTGCCGGCGTCGCATCGAGCCCGGTGCTCTCCGAGGACGGATCGACGGTCTACATCGCCGACGTCGACGGGCGACTGACCGCATTCGACACCTCGGACGGGAAACAGAAGTGGACCGAGGGCACGGGACTCGGAATCGGAGGCAGTCCATCGATCGCCTCGGACGGCACCATCGTCCCGGCCGGCGGCGACGGCACCCTGATGGGACTTCGAGACAACGGCGACTCGGCCGAGCGCGTGTGGGTTCGCGACGACGTCGAACAGGCCGGGGCAGCAGCACAATCCGCGGACGGGCGCGGCCACACCGTCGTTCGCGACGGCGACGGGCTGGCTCTGCTCACGTTCGACGCGGCGACGGGCGACAGCATCGATTCGCAGCCCTTACCCGATGTCGTCGGCACCACCGTGGGCACGTCCGTCGGTCCCGACGGGCAGGTCGTCACGGCGAGCTACCTGGGCGAGATCTTCACCTACACCGGCTGACGGACCGCGCCCGGCTCGCAGACGAACGCCACGGCCGAGCGCTCGATGCGAGTGATGACGACCGACAGCGAGACCCGGCCCCGCAGCTTGAGTTTGGGCCTGAGCAACGCGGGATCCACGTCGACTCCGCGCACCAGGATCTCCACCGCGCCACACCCCAGTCGATTCAGTTGCTGCCGAAGCACTTTCTCCGAGAACTTCGACTGCTCGAGGATTCGGAAACCACGCACTCCGACGGGTACGGCGTCGCCAGTCAGGTACGCGATCCTCGGATCCAATTGCCAGAGGCCGAATTTGGCACCGTAGTGCCGCACCAGTCCGGCCCGCACGACCGCACCGTCCGGATCCACGATGTATTCACCGGGCGGCCGAACGGGAATCTCGTCCGACTCGGCGTCGGTGATCTCGAGCGCACTTCCGTCGGATCGCAGGACCGCGGCACGTCGCCGAATTCCGCTGTCGCCGAGACCTTCCGACCATAGGCACGCCTCGCGTACTCCCCCGTCGAGGGAGACCACCTCGATCTCACCGGGCCAATCGAGGGCATCGAAATCCAGCCCGGGAGCGCATTTGACGACCAGATCTCGCCCCCGATACGCGTCGAGGAGATCCGGCAACGGAGGTTCGAGCGCTGCGGGATCGTGCCGTCGACGACCACCGACGCGTCGTCCGGGATCGGCCACGATCACGGTCCCCCGTGTCGTCGGGGTCAGTGCGTCGGCGCGCAGCACCGTCGCGGAGGGCACGTTGTGGGCAGCCATGCGCACCCGAATCGGGTCCAGGTCACTTCCCACCGCAAGTTCGGTCGTGTCGACCAACGCCGCCAGCTCGCTGCCGATGGAGCAGGTGACATCGTGCACCCGCCGTCCGGCCAGGCGGTCCGCGCGCCTGCGAGCGACGATCGTCGGCGTCGCCTGCTGCACCGCGTCGTCGGTGACGAGCCAGCCGTCGGACCCCAGCAGCTTCGCCCGTGCTTTCCGCCGCACCGTCACCGTCTCGACGAGGGCCGCAACGTGCTCGGGGTAGCGGGCACGTACCGAGGCGATATCGCGCAGAGAAGTTCGCGCGTCGAGCTCGAGTCGGTCGACTGCACCGAGTGCCTCGGCACCGGCCTCGCTTCGCAGGAAGTCGAGGTCGGTGCCGGTGAAGTCATAGCCCACGGTTGGGACCGATCGATGCAGCGTCGGCCGTACGGCCGACGGTGGTGGAACGAATCAAGCGCGGGGCGCGGGCTTGGTTCCGGTGATCATCACGTTGTAGAACATGCCTCGCGGTACCACGTGCTGCAAGACCTTCTCGTCGACCCAGCTCAGCGTCTTCCACCCGTTGAACGCGAACTTGGCCCAGTTCCAGCCGAGCTTGCCTGCCGGAACGGCAGCCTCGAACGTGCGCACCGGCCACCCGAGCAGAGCGGCAGCGAATTCTTCGGTGTTCGCCTGAACGGCCTCGGCACCTGCCGACAACGCGATGTTCTCGAGGTCGGTCGGATCGAACGTGTGCAGGTCCACGACGGCCTCGAGTGCTGCAGCTCGCGAGGACTCGTCGAGTTCTTCCTGTGGTTTGCGCCAGTCCGCCAGGAACGGCAGCTTGGTGGCACGAGTGGTCGCTTCCCAGGTGATACGGCCCAGCCAGCGAGCGTAGAAGTTGCCCACCGTGGTCGGCTCGCCTGCGAAGACGAAGCGTCCACCGGGCTTGAGAACGCGCAGAACTTCTCGAAGAGACTGCTCGACGTCCGGGATGTGGTGGAGCACGGCGTGACCGACCACCAGATCGAAGGTGTCGTCGTCGTACGGAATCGTTTCTGCGTCGGCCACCCGGCCGTCCACATCGAGTCCGAGGTGCTCGGCGTTGCGCAGCGCGACCTTGACCATTCCGGGTGAGAGGTCGGTGACCGAGCCCTTGTCGGCAATCCCGGCCTGCATCAGGTTGAGCAAGAAGAAACCTGTGCCACAACCCAATTCGAGCGCACGAACGTACGGCAGAGCCGCTCGAGCCGACGCGTCACCGGACACCGCCTGATCGAACCTGCCTCGGGCGTAATCGATGCAGCGCTCGTCGTAGGAGATCGACCACTTGTCGTCGTAGGTCTCGGCTTCCCAGTCGTGGTAGAGCACCTGCGCCAGTTTGGTGTCCGACCGCGCTGCCTCGACCTGCTCGGCCGTGGCGTGCGGATTCGGTGCCGGATCGACCTCGCGGTCTCGCGCCTCGGCCGAGACGAGAGGCGTCACAGAAGCAGTCGGTCGATTCGCACCGTCGTGGGGGCTTGCAGTCATGAGGCGAGCCTACTATCCGGTAGCCATGGAACAAGTTCGTCCACCGACCTCGATGCTCAACGCCCGGTGAAACCGGCCTTACCCGGTCCGTTCGCGATGAAGGATTCCATCCCGACGGTGCGGTCCTCGGTGGCGAATAGAGCCGCGAACTGCTGTGCCTCGACGCGCAGTCCGTTGGTCAGGTCGACGTCCAACCCCTGATCTATGGACGCCTTGGCCGCAGCCAGAGCGCGTGACGCTCCGGTCGTGAACTGCCCCGCCCATGCGCGCGCCGCGTTGTACACCTCGTCCGGCGCAACCACCTCGTCCACCAAACCGATGCGCAGGGCCTCCTCGGCTCCGACGAAACGTCCGGTGAAGACCATGTCCTTGGCGCGACTGGGCCCGATCAGACGGGCCAGGCGCTGCGTGCCGCCGCCCCCGGGAATGACTCCGAGCAGCACCTCGGGAACGCCGAGCTTGGCATTGTCTCCGGCGATGCGTCGGTCTGCGCCGAGCGCGACCTCGAGTCCGCCGCCCAGTGCGTATCCGGTCACTGCGGCCACGACCGGTTTGGGAATCGTGCTGAGCGAGCCGAGGGCGGACTGCAGTTCCGCCGCGATATCGGTCATCTCGATGACGGACATGGCCGCCATTTCCTTGATGTCGGCACCGGCCGCGAACACCTTTTCGCCGCCGTAGACGATGACCGCTCTGACGTCGGAGTTCACGGTGGCCTCGCGTGCCGCAGCCCGGATCTCCTCCTGCACCTGACGATTGAGCGCGTTCATCGGTGGGCGATCCAAGCGAATGGTGCCGATACCGTCGGATACTTCGAGAGTCACGAACTCAGCCATGGCCGAAGGCTACCGCGCCCGAGTTCAGCGATCCGACCAGGGATGGACCGTGCCCGCGTAGTACGCGTCCTCGCCGTCGAACTCCACTCGGACGGTGCCGTTCTCCCGGGTCAGGACGGGCAGGACCGCCGCGATCGTCTGCTCGTGATCGAGAACGTCGGCCACCGTGTCGAATCGGCCGAGCGCATCGAGCTGGCTCCACGTCGGTGGCAGCAGGACGGTGGTCCCCGAACGCCAGTCCGTCAACGCGTCCTCCGCCGAACGCCAGCTCACCGACGCCGCCTCGCTGGTCTCACCGTCGGCGTTCTGCCCCTCGGGGAGCACGGCAACGAAGAACCTCGTGTCGTACCGTCGGGCTTCACCGATCGGGGTGATCCAGTGCGACCACGGCCGCAGCAGATCTGCCCGCAGCACCAGATCGTGGTCGGTGAGAAACTGGGCGAACGACAGCTCCCGGCGTTCCAGTCGACCACGTTCCGCAGAGAACGGGGCGGTGTCGGCGACCACCGAATCCGCCGTCGGACCGGCCAACAACACGCCGCACTCCTCGAACGTCTCGCGCGCCGCTGCGCACACCAGCGCCTGCGCCTTCCCCTCGTCGGTGCCGAACCGGTCGGCCCACCACGACGGCGGCGGACCTGCCCACTCGATGTCCGCGGCCGCATCCGACGGATCCACACCGCCACCGGGAAATACCGTCATGCCGCCCGCGAACGCCATCCCGCCGACGCGTTCGAGAAGGAACACCTCGATGCCGGGTTGTGATCGGCCGTCACGGATCAGGATGACGGTCGACGCATCACGTGCTGGAACGGGATCGGCGGCGGTGCTCGAGCTCATCTCCGCAACGTACCGCTGAGCCGGTGCGCCCGGGCACGGGGTCCGCTCTAGCGGCGGTGCGCCCCGGCAGCGCGCGTGCGCCGCGCGAAGTAGCGACCGTCGACGCGATCGAGGGTGATCGACTGGCTGAATGCCTCGGTCAGGTTCTCCGCCGTGATGACGTCGTCGACCAGGCCCTGCGCAACCACGCCGCCCTCCTTGAGGAGTAGTGCGTGGCTGAAGCCGGGCGGGATTTCTTCCACGTGGTGGGTGATCAGCACGGTCGCGGGAGCGTCGGGGTCGGCGGCCAGATCGGCCAACCGGGCTACCAGTTCCTCGCGCCCACCGAGATCGAGGCCGGCAGCGGGCTCGTCCAGCAACAGCAGTTCGGGGTCGGTCATCAGGGCACGGGCGATCAGTACACGCTTGCGCTCACCCTCCGACAGGGTGCCGTAGGTCCGCGTCGCCAGATGCTCGGCCCCGAGGCTCTCGAGCATCTCGACGGCCCGTTCGGTGTCGATCGCGTCGTACTTCTCCCGCCAGCGCCCCAGCACGGAGTAGCCGGCGGACACGACCAGATCGGAGACCAGTTCGTCGGCAGGGATTCGGTGCGCCAACGAGGACGACGACAAGCCGATTCGAGGACGCAGTTCCGAGACATCGGTTCTGCCCATCACCTCACCGAGGACGTGAGCGACACCGGACGTGGGATGGATCTCGGCGGCAGCGATACGGAGCAGCGACGTCTTACCTGCACCGTTGGGCCCGAGTACGACCCACCGTTCGTCCAGTTCCACCTTCCAGGTGACGGGACCCACCAACGTCACGCCACCTCGGCGGACTACGACATCGGTGAAATCTACGAGCAGGTCGGGATCCGGTTCAGACACGGCTCCTATCCTCCCGCACACTGCCCGCGCAGACACGGCAGGATGTGCACGCGTGTCGCCCATTGACGATGTACCTCGCACCTCCCGCCGTCCCGTCGACGGGGTCACTCGCGTGAACCCGCCCGGGCAGCCGTTCCCCCTGGGTGCCACTGCGCATCCCAGTGGTACGCAATTCGCAGTCCACGCTCCCGGTGCGGATGGCGTCGAGGTATGTCTGATCGACCCGGACGGCGGCGAGCGGCGCGTGGAGTTGACCAACCGGACCTTCGGCATCAGACATACCTTCGTCCCTGACGTCGGACCAGGCGTGCGGTACGGCTTTCGCGCGCACGGCACCTGGGATCCCCACTCGGGCCGACGATTCAACGGGGCCAAGATCCTGCTCGACCCGTCCGCCCGCCAGGTGTCCGGGGACTTCGGGGATCCCGCGGCCCTGTTGGCCTACGAGGACGACCCGTTCGGAGCCCCCAGCAGTCGCGATTCCCTCGGCCACCTCCCGCTCGGCGTCGTCCGCGGACCGTCGGACAACGGCGACCGGCCGGCGAGGCCTGCCGTTCCCTGGGACAGAACCGTGCTCTACGAATTGCACGTCGGGTCGTTCACCGCGCGCCACAACGGCGTACCCGAACACCTCCGTGGCACCTACCTCGGGCTCGCGCAACCGGCCGTACTCGAACACCTGGCTCGAACGGGCATCACGTCGGTCGAATTGCTGCCGGTCCACACCACGTTCACCGAACCCGGCGTGCGCGCTCGAGGGATGCGAAACCATTGGGGCTACTCCACGGGTGCGTATTTCGCTCCCGATCCGCGTTTCGCAGCCGTGCGAGGCAACGAAGTGGACGAGTTCCGGACGATGGTCGACGCGTTGCACAGCGCAGGGATCGAAGTGATCCTCGACGTGGTCTACAACCACACGTGCGAATCCGCGGTCGACGGGCCGTCGATCAGTTGGCGGGGTCTCGACGCGCCGGGGTACTACCTGCTCGACGGTCGCGGATCCGACGTCGACCTGACCGGCTGCGGCAACACACTCGATTCGGCGTCTCCCGCCGTGGTCCGCATGGTGTGCGACAGCCTGCGGTACTGGGTGCAGGACATGGGCGTGGACGGATTCCGATTCGACCTGGCCAGTACGCTCGGCCGACCGGGCGGTTGGCGATTCGATTCTCGTGCACCGCTGTTGACGGCGATCGGTACCGATCCGGTGCTGTCGGGCGTCAAGTTGATCGCCGAACCCTGGGATGCGACCGGTGCCGGATATCAGGTGGGCAACTTCGGGGTCATGTGGTCCGAGTGGAACGACCGCTACCGAGATACCGTGCGAGGATTCTGGGCCGGCCATCACGGAGTGCGCGAATTGGCTTCCCGCCTGGCCGGTTCCGAGGACCTCTATGCCGGCAACGGTCGACTGCCGTGGGCGTCGATCAATTTCGTCACCGCACACGACGGATTCACCGCACACGATCTGGTCTCGTACGAACGAAAGCACAACGAAGCCAACGGCGAAGAGAACAGAGACGGCACCGACAACAACTCCTCGGTCAACTACGGCGTCGAGGGTCCGACCGACGATCCCTCCGTCCTCGACGACCGTGGGCGACACGTCCGTGCTCTGCTTGCCACCCTGACGCTGTCGACCGGAACACCGATGCTGCTCGCAGGTGACGAACTCGGCCACAGCCAGGGCGGAAACAACAACGCGTACTGCGTATCTCACGATGCACCGGCATCCGACGCCTGGGCAGTCGACTGGGACAGCGCGGATCAGAACATGATTCGATTCGTGGCACGCCTGCTGCGCGTACGCGCGAGCGCCCCGACACTGCGTCAGCAGGAGTTCTTCACCGGCCGGGCGACGCCGACCGGTCGACCGGACCTCGTCTGGTTCGATTCCGCCGGAATCGAATTCGATCAC
This sequence comes from Rhodococcus sp. JG-3, assembly GCF_000482405.1. NCBI lineage: Bacteria > Bacillati > Actinomycetota > Actinomycetes > Mycobacteriales > Nocardiaceae > Rhodococcus > Rhodococcus sp. JG-3. The sequence continues at coordinate 2,793,145 of NZ_KI519398.1, read as the reverse complement.
GACAGATGGAACGACGATTCGGTGCGCACGATCTCCGCCTGGGTCGACGGGTCCGACGTGCGTTCCTACGCCTCCGACGGCGGGCAGGTGGACGACGCGAGTTCGTTGCTGATCTTGCATTCCGGCGGTCCCGCGGAGATCACGCTGGCCTGCCCCAGTTGGTCGTCGTCTCGATTCGTGCCCGTCCTCGATTCCTCTCGCGTGGACGGCGTCCCACCCGATACCACTGCACTGGAGGCAGGTTCGAAGATTTCGGTGACCGGCTCCACCGTTCTCGTGTTCCGCAGCGCCGGTAGGTGAGTCATGAACAGCTGCACGAGCGGTCCTACCCCGACCGCGTAGAGCACCGTACCCACACCGAGAGTTCCGCCGAGCAGCCAGCCGGTGAGTACCACTGTCAGTTCGATTCCCGTGCGAGTGAGGCGAATCGACCATCCGGTGCGCGCCACCAACCCGGTCATCAAACCGTCTCGGGGGCCCGGGCCCATTCCCGCACCGATGTAGAGCGCCGTGGCGAAGGCATTGACGACGATGCCCGACACCATTGCCAGTGTCCGAACGATCGGCCCGTCCAGATGGGGCAGGATCGCCGACGTCGTATCCACGGCGACAGCGATGACGATCACGTTGCTCACGGTCCCCAAACCCGGACGCTGCCGCAGCGGTATCCACATCAGGAGCACCGCCACGCCGGTGATGGCAGTGATGGTTCCGAAGCTGAGCGACAGGTGCCGCGACAGACCTTGGTGGAACACATCCCAGGGGTTGACGCCGAGCCCACCGGCGATCATCAGCGACATGGACGCGCCGTACAGCCACAGGCCGACGTAGAGCGCCGTCAGGCGAGACGGGAGACGACGGCCGGCGACGCGTAGCGGTGAGAAAGGCATGGTGTCAGTGTCCGGCCACTGGATACCTCGTTCGATAGCCAGTTGCGCGACAGTGGACCCCCGGCCGATGCTGCGTTACATCCGGACAGCGATCACGGTCGTCGAACCGGGAGCCACTTCGGTGAAACCAGCATCTCGGACTGCGACGGCGCGACCCGCGCGGACCTCGTCCAGCGCGTGCGTCCACTGCTCCGGATCCGCCGATCGAACCGAACAGGCGAAACCGGAATCGGCCCAGGCTCGACAGTCGTCGAGGCTCATCGCACCGGCCAGCAACATCGACGCATGACCCACCTGCGCCGCGGCCTTGCCCACCGTCATCGACAGGGACGCGTCGATCCACAGCACCGGCCCGGCGCTCGGCGGTGACTCTTCTTCGGCCGGTACGTCGGTGCCGCCGATCTGAAGACGCTTGATGCGCGGATCCAGATCGCCGACGCGGCCCGGCACGAAAGCACGGGCCGAAGCGTTCCCGACCTCGACCGTGACACCCGGAACTTCCTGCGCTGCAGTCCATTGCGCGCCGCGGGCACGGCGGGCCACCTTCCTGATCCGCGCCGAGGTCCACGCAACGAAAGGCTCGTGCCACGAGGCGTCGACACCGACCCGTGGGTCGAGGCACAGCGCCACGACGGCTCGGGCGGCGGCTTCGAGTAGGTCGTTGCGCACCGGCGGGTCGGCCTTGGGTATGTGCAGCACCATGGGCATGGCCAGAACCTCAGACGGGTCCTCGGGATCCTCGGCACCGCCGTAGCCGCGGGCCAACTCGGCGTGACGCGAGGCGAAGGTGTTGGCGTCCGAGAACTGCTCGGGTTCAGCCGTATCGGACGTCGACCCGGCACGGTCCCGATCGACGGAGTCGCCGACGGCGGGGGCGTCGGTCATGGGATCGGGACGCGGCGGACTCCCCCGTCGACGGCATCCGCGGCTTCGATCTCGTTTCGGGTGACCCCGAGAATGAACAGGACGGCGTCCAAGTACGGGTGCGAGATCGCAGTGTCGGCGATCTCGCGTAGCGCGGGCTTGGCGTTGAACGCAACGCCGAGCCCGGCCGCGGTGAGCATGTCGATGTCGTTGGCACCGTCGCCGACCGCGACCGTCTGCTCCATCGGCACTCCGGCTTGGGCGGCGAACTCCCGCAGTGCGGTCGCCTTCGCAGCACGGTCGACGACGTCGCCGATGACGCGGCCGGTCAACTTCCCGTCGACGATCTCGAGTGTGTTGGCCTTGACGTAGTCGAGTTCGAGTTCGTGAGCCAAACCCTCGATCACCTGGCGGAATCCACCCGATACGACACCGCAGGCGAAACCGAGACGCCGAAGCGTCCGGATGGTCGTTCGAGCCCCCGCCGTCAGCTCCAAGCTGTCGGCGACGTCGTCGATGACGGATGCGTCCAGGCCGGCCAGCGCTGCGACACGCTGTTCCAACGACTCGGCGAAGTCGATCTCCCCGCGCATCGCCGCCTCGGTGACGGCACGTACCTCGTCTTCGCGCCCGGCCCGGGCGGCAAGCATCTCGATGACCTCGCCCTGGACCAACGTCGAGTCCACGTCGAACACGATGAGTCGTTTCGACCTCCGTGCGATGCCGGCTCGCTCCACTGCGATGTCGACGCCGATTCCCGCTGCGATCGCGGCGAGGCCGGTGCGTAGCTGGAGGTCTGCCTCAGGCGAGGTGTCGGTGGCGGTGACCTGAAGTTCGAGGCCCGTCACCGGGTAGTCCGCGATCCCACGGATGGAATCGATGTTGGTCCCCTGCCGGGCCAATTCTCTCGAGATGGTGCTGAATGCTCGCGCGGTGACCGGACGGCCGAGCACGACGACGACATGCGTGGCCAGTGTGCGTCCACCGTTCTGTGCCGCGTCGATCTCGACATCGACATGGACGCCCACGGTGGCCATCGCGTCTTCGAGTTCTTCCTGGAGCGCCTCGGGATCGCGTGGACAGGTCAGCAACACACCGAGGGTCAGCCTGTTGCGGATGACCACCTGCTCCACGTCGAGCAGGCTGACGTCGTGCCGCGACAGGGCCGCGAACAGCACCGATGTGACACCTGGTTTGTCGGGTCCCGTCACCGTTACCAACACCGCAGTGTCGCTCGATCTCACCGAATCTCCCTTTCGCACTGTCCCCCCATTACTGGTGTGCCCTGCTCGTGTCCCGCGACTGCCGCCGAACGGGCCGGACGCGCAGGGAAGATTGTCGCAAGCGAAGAGCCCCGCCCGGTAGCCGGGAGGGGCTCTCGCTGTGCTGTGGACTACCGGGGATCCGGGTCGCCCGAACCTTCGTGATCGCTGGTCGCGATCGGAGCCCGGCGGGCCTGTTCGAGTACCGCGGTGGTCTTGCCACCATGAGCACCAGGACCGACGTGCGCTTCGGACCGCATCCGCTCGACCATGTGCGGGTAGTGCAGCTCGAACGCCGGACGCTCGGAACGAATCCGGGGCAGCTCGGTGAAGTTGTGCCTCGGGGGCGGGCACGAGGTGGCCCACTCCAGCGAGTTTCCGTAACCCCACGGATCGTCGACTGTGACGACCTCACCGTATCGGTACGACTTGAACACGTTCCAGACGAACGGCAGTGTCGAGGCACCGAGGATGAACGCACCGATGGTCGAGATGATGTTCAGTTCGGTGAAGCCGTCGGACGGCAGGTAGTCGGCGTAGCGACGCGGCATGCCTTCGTTACCGAGCCAGTGCTGCACCAGGAACGTGGCGTGGAATCCGAAGAACGTCAGCCAGAAGTGCCACTTGCCCAGAGCCTCGTCCATCATCCGGCCCGTCATCTTCGGGAACCAGAAGTAGATTCCTGCGTAGGTCGCGAACACCACGGTGCCGAACACCACGTAGTGGAAGTGGGCGACGACGAAGTACGTGTCGGTGACCTGGAAGTCGATGGGAGGCGAAGCCAACAGCACACCGGTCAGTCCGCCGAACACGAACGTGATGAGGAAGCCGATCGAGAACAGCATGGGCGTTTCGAGCGTGACCTGTCCGCGCCACATCGTGCCGACCCAGTTGAAGATCTTCACACCGGTCGGAACAGCGATGAGGAATGTCATGAACGAGAAGAACGGCAGCAGTACCGCGCCGGTGGCGTACATGTGGTGGGCCCACACGGCGATCGACAGTGCAGCGATGGCGATCGTCGCGTAGATCAGACCCGAGTAACCGAAGATCGGCTTGCGGGAGAACACCGGGAACACCTCGGACACGATTCCGAAGAACGGCAACGCGATGATGTAGACCTCGGGGTGCCCGAAGAACCAGAACAGGTGCTGCCACAGCAGCACTCCGCCCGTTGCCGGGTCGAAGAGATGCGCGCCCAGGTGGCGGTCGGCGGCAAGGCCGAGCAGTGCGGCGGTCAGCAGCGGGAACGCCAGCAGGATAAGAATCGACGTGACCAGGATGTTCCAGGTGAAGATGGGCATCCGGAACATCGTCATACCGGGGGCGCGGAGGCAGATCACCGTGGTGATCATGTTGACGCCACCGAGGATGGTTCCCAGACCGGCGACGGCGAGGCCCATGATCCACAGGTCGGCACCGACACCGGGCGAGTGCAGAGCAGAGGTGAGAGGCGTGTACGCCGTCCATCCGAAGTCGGCTGCGCCACCCGGGGTGATGAAGCCGGCCGTGGTGATCAGCGCACCGAACAGGTACAGCCAGTAGGAGAACGCGTTGAGACGCGGGAACGCCACGTCCGGCGCACCGATCTGCAGCGGAAGAATGTAGTTGGCAAAGCCGAACACGATCGGCGTTGCGTACAGCAGCAACATGATGGTGCCGTGCATCGTGAACAGCTGGTTGTACTGCTCGTTGGACAGGAACTGCATCCCCGGCACGGCCAACTCGGCGCGCATCAACAGCGCCATCAGTCCACCGACGAGGAAGAAGGCGAACGACGTCGCGATGTACATGATCCCGAGAACCTTGGGATCGGTTGTGGTCACCGCCTTGTGGATGAACGAACCCTTCGGTCCCATCCGCGGCGGGAAAGGCCGAGCAGCATCCACCGCGGGAGCGGGCCTAGGCGCTAGGGCAGTCACAGATCCTCCTGATTGCGCGTCCGACCCCGAATCACGAGGCGACGTCACTAGTCGTGCGCTACTCGAATCGTAGACCGTCGGACCGACGCTTGCCGAACCGGTCCTACCGTGTGTCGTATTGGATTCGATCGAACCATGGTTCGGGGTGCGATCTGCCTGCGCCGTCGGCCTTTACGAGCCCTCCGACACACCCCGGAACACCGTGCGAGCAGATGGCCGAGAAGGGTCCGCGGCAGTGCTCTGCGCGAGGCGATTTCCGTTACTGTGTGAGACCACCCGACCCGCAGAAAGAAGTTCCGCGTTGCCACTTCGACCACGACTCCCCCGCCGGTTCGCGCCACACACCACGGGCACGGCGGCCGCTGTCTGTCTGATGGCAGCCGTGGCGTTGACCGGATGCTCCGACTCCGCGACCGAGGACGACGCATCCACCATCGTTCGCAGTACGACGAACATTGCCGGAGCGGGGGTGGTCGGTAACAACCGGGACACCGTCGGACTGTGTCCCGCACTTGCCCCACTCGACCCGACTGGAGTCGAGGGCGATACGCGCCCCGTCGGGCACGCCGAGGGCATCAGTGCCATCCCGGCCGATCCACAGCGCATCGTCGTCCTCGACGCTGCAGGCCTCGACGCCAGCTGCGCGGTCGGGATCTGGGAACGCGTCGTCGGCGCGGCCACGCTCGACCCCGACTTCCGGGGAGACGGAGACCAGCCGCTGTACCTGGGTACCGGCCTGGCGTCGGTTCCGTCGGTCGGCCCGGTCGGTGCCCCCGACCTCGATGCGATCGCCGCCCTCGCCCCGGACCTGATCCTGGGGGCCGATTCTCTCGGATCCGATACCTACGATTCGCTGACTGCCATCGCGCCGACCGTGTTCACCGCGACCGGACAGGGATGGAAAGACACTTTTCTGCAGTCCGCAGCCGCCTTGGGTCGAGGCCAGGCAGGATTCGACCAGCTCGCGTCGTTCTCCGCGGATGCCGAACGCGTCGGTCGCGAGATCGATGCAACCCAGACGCAGGCGTCGGTCATCCGATTCGATGCCGATTCCGTCGAGGTCGACGGCCAAGATTCGTTCGCCGGCCAGGTGCTCGCCGAGGTCGGCGTGGCACGGCCACAGAATCAGCGTGACACCGGTTTCTCGGTCGAGCCCGGCAACCTGGAGCCCGTCGAGGGCGACATCGTCTACGTGCGATTCGCGGGTCCGGACGGCGAGACCTTCGGCCGTGAGGTGATGGACTGCGACGCGTGGCACGCTCTCGGCTCGGTCACCGACGGGCGGGTGTTCGCGGTGAACGACACGGTCTGGTCGGGCAGCGGGGTCGTCGCGGCGCGGGCCGTTCTGGCCGACCTGTCCGCTTCTCTGAACGCCTACGTGTCCTGACGCGATGCCTATCCCGGACTTCGTTCAGGCGCTGCGCAGCGTCGTCGGCACGTCCCCGCTGTGGCTGTCCGGCGTCAGCGCAGTCGTTCTCGACGACGATCGGCGCGTGCTGCTGACTCTGCGGGCAGACAACAACACCTGGGCCGTGGTGTCCGGAATCCTCGAACCCGGCGAGGAACCTGCACCCGCCGCGCTGCGTGAGATCGGTGAGGAGACCGGTGTGGACGCCACGATCGTGCGCCTGACGAGCGTCGACGTGACGGAGCCCATCACGTACCCCAACGGCGACGTCGCGCAGTATCTGGACATCACGTTCCTCGCTCGCTACACCGGCGGCACTCCTCATGTCGCCGACGACGAGAACCTCGATGTGGCCTGGTTCGAGCTCGATGGCCTACCCGAAAACCTCACGGCCACTTCGCGATTGCGAATCGAGAAAGCCATCGCCGACGACCCGTCGGCATGGTTTCGACGCTGACTCCCCTGCCGCACCGAGTACACAGCTCCACCGAACCGTCCCTGTTTCGATTCGTAATGTGATATCACTTTACTATCAACATCGAGAGGGAGGTTCTCATGTCCGCACCCGCTACCGTCGCCGAGAAGCCGACGGGTACACCGACCACGACCATCGCCGAGCGCACCGGCTGGGATCTGCCGGGCTGGTCGATGCTCGGCGTCGGTCTCGCGCTGTTTCTCGGCGGAATCGCCGCGTTCGCTCTCGGACTGGTCTTCTCCGTGGTGGGGCTCACGGTCGTCGGAGTCGTCCTGTTCGTGCTCTCGCTGCCGGCACTCATGGGATTGACTCTGGTGCAACCGAATCAAGCTCGCGTTCTGCAGCTACTCGGCAGTTCGTACAGCGGGACGCTGCGTACACCGGGGCTGCGCTGGACCAATCCGTTGACGTACCGCAGGGCCATCTCGACGCGAATTCGCAACCACGAGACCGGTCAATCGAAGGTCAACGACGCCGACGGCAATCCGATCGAGATCTCTGCCATCGTCGTCTGGCAGGTTGCCGATACCGCCCTGGCGTCCTTCCAGGTCGACGATTACGAGGAGTTCGTCGCCGTCCAGACCGAATCGGCCGTCCGTCATATCGCCGGTAGCTACCCGTACGACGCCGAAGGACGAATGTCGTTGCGCGAGAACGCCGACGAGATCACCGCCGCCATGTCGGAGGAAGTACACGCGCGGGTGCGATCGGCCGGCGTCGAGGTGATCGAGACCCGCATCAACCGTCTTGCCTATGCTCCGGAGATCGCGCAGGCCATGCTGCGACGCCAGCAGGCCGGAGCTGTCATCGCAGCGCGTCAGCAGATCGTCGAAGGTGCGGTGGGAATGGTGGAGATGGCACTCTCGAAGCTCGAGGAGAAACACGTCGTGGAACTCGACGAGGAGCGGAAAGCGGCCATGGTGTCGAATCTGCTCGTCGTGTTGTGCAGCGATCGCGATACCCAGCCCGTCGTCAACACCGGATCGCTGTACCAGTGAGCCATGGCCGTCGAGCGTAAGAAAATTCTGCTTCGGCTGGACCCAGCGGTGCACGACGCTCTTGCCCGCTGGGCCTCCGACGAGCTCCGAAGCACCAACGCTCAGATCGAGTTCCTACTGCGTCGAGCACTGAGCGAGCAGGGCCGAATGCCGAAGGAGGCCAAAGACATTCGCGCGCCGGGCCGCCCACCGAAGGAGTGAGCGGCCCGGCGCGAGGATGGGTTTCTAGAAGTCCCAGTCCTCGTCTTCGGTGTTGACGGCCTTTCCGATGACGTACGAGGAGCCCGACCCGGAGAAGAAGTCGTGATTCTCGTCGGCGTTGGGTGAGAGAGCCGACAGAATTGCCGGGTTCACATCCGTCTCGTCCTTGGGGAACAGGCCCTCGTAGCCGAGGTTGTTCAGTGCCTTGTTGGCGTTGTAGCGCAGGAACTTCTTGACGTCCTCGGTCAGACCGATCTCGTCGTACAGATCCTGGGTGTACTCGACCTCGTTGTCGTACAACTCGAACAGCAGCTCGAACGTGTAATTCTTGAGCTCTTCGCGCCGCTCCTCGCTGACCTTCTCGAGGCCCTTCTGGTACTTGTATCCGATGTAGTACCCGTGCACGGCCTCGTCACGAATGATCAGCCGGATGAGGTCTGCCGTGTTGGTGAGCTTGGCCCGCGAGGACCAGTACATCGGCAGGTAGAAGCCGGAGTAGAAGAGGAACGACTCGAGCAGAGTCGACGCCACCTTGCGCTTGAGCGGGTCGTCACCGTGATAGAAGTTCAGCACGATCTCGGCCTTGCGCTGAAGGTTGACGTTCTCCTCGGACCAGCGGAACGCATCGTCGATGTCGCGGGTGGAGCTGAGGGTGGAGAAGATGGAGCTGTAGCTCTTCGCGTGCACCGACTCCATGAACGCGATGTTGGTGTACACCGCCTCCTCGTGCGGAGTGATGGCGTCGGGAATGAGGCTGACGGCACCGACCGTCCCCTGAATCGTGTCGAGCAGCGTCAGTCCGGTGAACACGCGCATCGTCAGCTGCTTCTCGACGGCGGTGAGAGTTGCCCACGACGGGATGTCGTTGGACACCGGCACCTTCTCGGGCAGCCAGAAATTACTGGTGAGACGCTCCCAGACTTCGGAGTCCTTGTCGTCCTGGACCCGATTCCAGTTGATTGCGGAAACGCGATCGATCAGCTTCACCATGTGTCCTATCTACCGAGAGAATCTGCCGAATATTGGCTTGCTTGAACACTACCCGTTGTGTCCGACATCAATAGCTAACACAAGATCTGTGTCGTGCGCGTTTTGCGTACCTGGAGGGGCGCACAACGCGCACGACGTGAGTTCGCCCTCCCAGCCCTCACGTCGAAGAACCTGCGCCACGTCTCCTGCGACGCCGCACGGATCGCTGCTGACCTCCTCGTACCCGAAAACGAGTCGCGCACGCCCGGCGAGTTCCGAAGCATTGTCACGTCGCCGATCGCGGAATGCGACCTCTTGCATCGAATGGAACCGACGACCGTCCAGGCGCACGGTCAGCGTACGAGATCCAACTCGGTACACGACGTCCTCGTAGAGTGTCCGCCCGTCGACCTTTATCTCGCTCTGCCGTTCGGCAGCAGGGAGCCCGTGAGCCTCTTCGACGTTGGTCGCATATTCGAGTTCGAGAACAGACTGAACGCCGTTCGCGAGCAAGTCGACGGCTTCGGTCAGCGCTGTGAGATACCGGTACGGCCTGCGGACAGCGATCTGCTCCCGAACGTCCGTCAATCGAATTCGCCGCTGAGTCACCGACGACACCAAGCTGTGGAAAGCCTGCCTCGGCGTAGGTTCCGACACCGCGAGATCGAGTGCAGTGTCCACCAGCGTCGTTCGCGGCATATCCCCTGGTACGCCGATGTGCCGGTGCGCACGAGATCGGTGCACCACCACTCCGGGATGCAGCGATAGTCCGATGCCCGCCACCAGCCTCGTTCCGGCCCTGGGGACCGAGCGCAGCGTCGGGCGCTGATTGCATGCAGACTTTCCGTACGGCACGGTGACGTGGACGGCCGAATCGGGATCGGGCCGTCGCAATCCCCATTCTTCGGCTGCGGAGCGGTGGCTCAGCATTGCGTGCCCACCTCCGTACAGAAGCGCTGCCATCAGGATCCGATCCCGAGTCAACGGTCCGGTGAAGATCGAGTAGACGCCGCGCAGAACAACGATCCACGCGCCACTGTCCACTAGCTTGCGGACTCGATTTCGGCTGTACCCCAACTTCGTGACCTGCGACTGAGTGAACAGCCCCCACTGCGTGTCGATCAGAACCTGAAGTTCTCGACCGTCCCCCCGACCATGTTCCATGGCCGGCCATCCTGCCCAGTGGGTACGACAACTTCCGTCGTGCGCGTTTTGCGCCCCTCCAGGTACGCAAAACGCGCACGACGGCGAAGCCCTACAGCATGCAGGAGACGCAGCCCTCGACCTCGGTGCCCTCGAGGGCCATCTGACGCAGACGGATGTAGTACAGCGTCTTGATGCCCTTGCGCCATGCGTAGATCTGCGCGCGGTTGATGTCGCGGGTGGTGGCCGTGTCCTTGAAGAACAGCGTCAAGGACAGGCCCTGATCGACGTGTTGCGTTGCGGCAGCGTAGGTATCGATGATCTTCTCGTAGCCGATCTCGTACGCGTCCTGGTAGTAATCCAGGTTGTCGTTGTCGAGATACGGTGCCGGGTAGTAGACGCGGCCGATCTTGCCTTCCTTGCGGATCTCGATCTTCGACGCCACCGGGTGAATCGACGAGGTCGAGTTGTTGATGTACGAGATCGAGCCGGTCGGCGGAACGGCCTGCAGGTTCTGGTTGTAGATTCCGTACTCCTGCACCGACGCCTTCAGCGCGGCCCAGTCGGCCTGGGTCGGGATGGCGACGTCGGAGTCGGCGAACAACTTCGCGACCTTCGGTGTCGCAGGCTCCCACACCTGGTCGGTGTACTTGTCGAAGAACTCTCCCGACGCGTACTTGGAATCCGGGAAACCCTTGAAGTACTGGCCGCGAGCCTTGGCCAGCTGGTTCGAGGCCTGGATGGCGTGGAACAGCACCGTGTAGAAGTAGATGTTGGTGAAGTCGATTCCCTCGGTCGAGCCGTAGTGAATGCGCTCGCGGGCGAGGTAGCCGTGCAGGTTCATCTGACCCAGGCCGATCGCGTGAGAGTCGTTGTTGCCCTGCTCGATCGACGGTACCGAGAAGATGTGGGTCTGATCCGACACCGCAGTCAGACCACGGATCGCCACCGCGATGGTCTTACCGAAATCGGGCGAATCCATCGTCTTGGCAATGTTCAGCGAGCCCAGGTTGCACGAGATGTCCTTGCCCACATGGCTGTACGAGAGGTCGTCGTTGAACGTTGACGGCGTCGAGACCTGGAGAATCTCCGAGCACAGGTTGGAGTGAGTGATCTTGCCCTTCACCGGGTTCGCACGATTGACGGTGTCCTCGTACATGATGTACGGGTAGCCGGACTCGAACTGCAGCTCGGCGAGAGTCTGGAAGAATTCACGCGACTTGATCTTGGTCTTGCGAATCCTCTTGTCGTCGACCATCTCGTAGTACTTCTCCGAGACATTGATGTCGGCGAACGGCACTCCGTAGATGCGCTCGACGTCGTACGGCGAGAACAGGTACATGTCCTCGTTCTTCTTCGCCAGCTCGAACGTGATGTCCGGGATGACGATTCCGAGGGACAGCGTCTTGATGCGGATCTTTTCGTCGGCGTTCTCACGCTTGGTGTCGAGGAACTTGTACACATCGGGGTGGTGCGCGTGCAGGTACACCGCGCCCGCGCCCTGGCGTGCCCCGAGCTGGTTGGCGTACGAGAACGAATCCTCGAGCAGCTTCATGATCGGGATGACACCGGACGACTGGTTCTCGATCCGCTTGATCGGCGCACCTGCTTCGCGAATGTTGCTCAGCAGCAATGCAACTCCGCCGCCGCGCTTGGACAGCTGCAACGCGGAGTTGATGGATCGTCCGATGGACTCCATGTTGTCTTCGATGCGGAGCAGGAAGCACGAGACGGGCTCGCCGCGCTGCTTCTTGCCCGAGTTGAGGAAGGTGGGCGTCGCGGGCTGGAATCGGCCGGCGATGATCTCGTCCACGAGATCGGTGGCCAGGGCTTCGTCACCGGCCGCCAGCGTCAATGCCACCATGCACACACGGTCCTCGAAGCGTTCGAGGTAGCGCTTACCGTCGAACGTCTTGAGCGTGTAGGAGGTGTAGTACTTGAACGCGCCGAGGAAGGTCGGGAATCGAAACTTCTTCGAGTACGCGTGGTTGATCAGGAACTTCACGAACTCACGTGAATACTGGTCCAGAACCTCGGGCTCGTAGTAGTTCTCCTCGACCAGGTAGTCCAGCTTCTCGTCCAGGTCGTGGAAGAACACGGTGTTCTGGTTGACGTGCTGCAGGAAGTACTGATTGGCAGCTTCGCGGTCCTTCTCGAACTGGATCTCACCGCTGGGCCCGTAGAGATTGAGCATCGCGTTGAGCGCGTGATAGTCCATGTCACCGTCGCTGCGAACGGTCGCGGGTGCGGGTGCTGCGTCGGTGATGGTCGGTGCCACGGCGGTGCTCCTACTGGTCTGTGGTGGTTGATGCTCAGTGCGTGTGGGCAGCGCGACGGACTTCCCGTTCCCAGAAGTCTTCGAGTCCCTCGCGGACTCGCACTACGTCCTCGGGGGTGCCCATCAATTCGAAGCGGTAGAGATACGGAACCGCGCATTTCTGCGAGATGACGTCTCCGGCAAAGCAGAAGGAGTCACCGAAATTGGTGTTTCCGGCAGCGATGACGGCTCTGATCAACGATCGATTGTGCTTGTCGTTGAGAAACTTGATCACACGCTTGGGGACGTAGTTGGTGTCGCGGCCGGCGTACGTCGTTCCTCCGCCGTACGTCGGCACGATCAGGACGTAGGGAGAGTCGACGCGAAACGTGCCGTCCGGATCTCGTAAGGGAATGCGCGTCGCGGGGATATCCAACTTCGACACGAAACGGTGCGTGTTCTCCGACGCGCTGGAGAAGTAGACGAGTGAGTTCGAGGACTGCTGTTGTGAACTCACCGCTCACTCACTTTCTCGATCTGTTCAAGCAGCGTTCGTCGCGAGGGTCTTGATGCGATCCGGGCGGAAACCGGACCAGTGGTCGTCACCGGCGACGACGACGGGGGCCTGCAGGTAACCGAGCGCCATGACGTAGTCACGTGCCTCGGGGTCCTGCGAGATGTCGATGACGGAGTACTCGATACCCGCTTTGTCGAGGGCGCGGTAGGTGGCATTGCACTGGACGCAGGCGGGCTTGGTGTAAACGGTGATGCTCATGGTGTCCCTCTTTCCGTTGTCGCCGTCGGGTGCACCGATGGCGACGATGTGCTCTGCGTGTGGCACCGAGAACATCTCCCGCTCAGGGCGACTGCGACCTGCTCGAACCCACGTCGTTCGGGCTCTTCGAGTTGTGGTCTCTCGGCGGGTCAAACACTACACCTAGTGTCCCCCATCTGCCTAGAACACGAGATGTTGCGAACAACATGCGTGGTATTCGCTGGTCACGGCCGTGCGACCGACGCTCGTCCACCCCACATCGGCGTGTCGGACGTCACAAAACGAGGTGTCTTTCGTCACTACCGACCGTCGCCCCGACAGTGACGATCACCGAAGACACCCGCGCACGACGACGGCCCCCCGGAGTTGCTCCGAGGGGCCGTCACGTGGATCACGCGAGTGTCAGCGTTGACGCGCCTTGAACCGCGGCTCCTTCTTGTTGATCACGAACACGACCCCATGGCGGCGAACCACCTGGGCGCCGGGCTTGTTCTTGAGCGATTTCAGAGAATTTCTCACCTTCATGAGACCAGGCTACATGAAAACGATTCCCGATACCATCAAGTGGTCACGCGCTGATGAGTTCCTTCGACGCCTTGACCAACTCGGCCACGACATGGCCGATCTCACCGGACACCTCGGCGTTCTCACGCGGGTGGGCGGCCCCGAACTTGTCGATGGTGCCGCCGATGGAGAGCTGGACGTCCTCGAGTACGGATCCGCCGGCGATGCGGACGGCCTTGCTCGTGTCCTCGTGGGCCCACTTGGCCCCGTTGCCGCTCGGCGATGCGCTGATGACCACGACCGGCTTGCCCACCATGGCACCGGCACCGTAGGGACGTGAGAGCCAGTCGATGGCGTTCTTCAGCACGGCCGGAATGGTGCCGTTGTATTCGGGCGTGACCAACAGCAGCGCAGAAGCCTTCTCGGCAGCGGCGCGCAGTGCGAGGGCGGCCGCAGGCACGGAGCCGTCGACGTCGATGTCCTCGTTGTAGAAGGGAACGTCGCCCAGCCCGTCGTAGACCACGATCTCGGCATCGGCCGGTGCGACGGTGACTGCAGTCTCGGCAATCTGCTTGTTCACCGATTCGGCGCGCAGGCTTCCGACGAGAACGAGTACGTGTGCGTCTGACATGAAATCTTCCTTCGAAAGTTCGGATGACGTGATCGTCGTGTCAATTCATACCATCCAAACGGACCGCGGTCCACTTGTATTCCTCAGCGAGGTACCCTGAACAGGTGACCGGTCCGATGCTGCCCGTAGTAGGCGAAGACTCCGAACGCTGTGACGCTGCCCGCAACCGCCGGCTGCTCCTCGACGCCGCGACGGAGCTGGTGGCGACCCTCGGTGCCGACGCCGTCACCATGGAAGCCGTGGCAACGAGGGCCGGCGTCGGCAAAGGCACCGTGTTCCGGCGCTTCGGCAACCGCGCCGGGTTGATGCGAGCCCTGTTGGATCACACCGAGAAGATGTTGCAGAGCTCGTTCATGTTCGGCGAACCGCCGCTCGGGCCCGGTGCCGATCCCATCGACCGCCTCGTCGCGTTCGGTCGGGCACGGCTGGAATTCGTCAGGGTTCAGGGCGAGGTGCTGCGGGCCGCGGAAAGCTCGGCCGACGCTCGGTATTCGGCTCCGGCGCACATGGTCAATTTCACACACGTTCTGTCTTTGCTCCGTGCAGCCGGCGTGGAGGGAGACCTGGAACTTCTCACCTACTGGCTGCTCACCCCCCTGGAAGCCACGTTGGTGCTGCACCAGTACCGAGACCTCGGAATGACGATGGATCGTCTGGCCGACGGGTGGGAAGATCTGGTGCGCAGAGCAACTCGCGTCCCATAGCGGTTGTCGGTCACGTCGCGAGGGTCGACAGTGCTGCCGAATGCAAGGCAGTTCCGTACGAACGGCCGTGTCCGGCCGCATGCACGGCCAGAGGATGCAACTGGTGGAGGGCGGTTCGGTCGCGCCACCCCGTCCGCAGCGGGTGCACGGACTCGTAGCCGTCGACCATGGCGTCCAGATGAGGACAGCCGAACAGTGCCGCCATCGCCAGATCCGTTTCGCGATGGCCGCCGTGTGCCGCGGGATCGATGAGCACGACACCCGCATCGGTCCAGAAGACGTTGCCGTTCCACAGGTCTCCGTGGATTCGACTGGGCGGTTCATCATCGTCGAACTCGCCGTCCGCCACCCGCTCGCACGCCGCCTCGACGGTCGCCGCCTCGGACTGCGTCACGTTTCCGGCGTCGACCGCGATCCGCAGAAACGGCAGCACTCGCTCGTCGGCGTAGAACGAACCCCACGTGGCGTGGACAGTGTTGGTCATGGGCCGCGAGCCGATGAACAACTGCCCGGGAAACGGTGTGCCGTCCGGGCGATTCGGCGGAGCCCCGAATCCGGCCGCGCCGCCGTCGTGCATCCGGGCCAGTGCGCGCCCGAATCGACGGGCCGCGATCTCGGTGGGACGCGCGGCCGTCAACCGCTCGAGTTCGATGAACGTCGGTCCGCGATCGAGAACACCGACGACAGGCACCCCTGTCTCACCGAGCCACGCGAGTCCCGTCGCCTCGGCCTCGAAGAAGTCCGGGTGCGCGCGGGTATCTCGCTTGACGAAGGTATCGGTGGATCCGCTCACGTCGAACGACACTACGCATCCTTCTCGACCCGAACGCGTACCCGCACTCGTCATTAGGATGATCGGATGGGACACATCAACTCGGAATTGCGCTCCGGAATCATGCGTGAGCTGGCGGTACAGTCGACCATCGATCCGGTGACGGAGGTCCGCAGGCGCGTGGACTTCCTCAAGGACTACCTCGCGTCGACCCCGGCCTCCGGTTTCGTACTCGGGATCAGCGGCGGACAGGACAGCACGCTCACCGGCAAGCTCGCACAGCGGGCGGTGACCGAACTACGAACCGACGGGCACGAGGCCGAATTCGTCGCCGTACGGCTCCCCTACGGTGTGCAGGCCGACGAGGACGACGCGGCGATCGCACTGAAGTTCATCGATCCCGACCGCACGGTGACGGTGAACATCAAGGAGGCCTCCGATGCCGCAGCCGCTGCGACCGCCGAGGCTCTGGGAACCGGCGAGGTCCGAGATTTCGTGCGCGGCAACATCAAAGCTCGTCAACGCATGGTCGCCCAGTACGCGATCGCCGGCGAACTCGGCTATGTGGTGGTCGGCACCGACCACGCAGCCGAGGCGGTGACCGGCTTCTTCACCAAGTTCGGGGACGGCGGGGTGGATCTGACGCCACTGACCGGCCTGACCAAGCGACAAGGTGCTGCGCTGCTGCGCGAGCTCGGTGCGCCCGAAAGTACCTGGCGCAAAGTCCCCACCGCGGATCTCGAAGACGACCGACCGGCTCTGCCCGACGAGGAAGCACTCGGCGTCACATACGAGCAGATCGACGACTACCTCGAAGGCAAGGACGTCACCGAGGAAGTGGCCGACAAACTCGAGAAGATGTTCGCCGCGACGCGGCACAAGCGAACCGTTCCAGTGACACCGTTCGACGATTGGTGGAAGAACGGTCACTGACCGACCTTCGTCGGCGGCGATCGGTGACGATCAGCCGCCGGCGAACGGCGGCAGTACGTCGACTCTGCTGCCTACGGACCGCCCCAGATCGCGGGTCAACTCGTCTCCGACCAGATACGCCGACACCCGCAGAATCGGTTCCATCGGGGCTCCGTACCGAGAACGGATGGCCTCGCGCAATTCTCCCAGCGTCGCACCGGCCGGCAGAGTGAGGTGTTCCGACTCGCAGCCGGACGCGTCGACGGCGGCTGCGAAGTACCGCACCTCCACCTGCATCGTTCGACTATCGGTCGTGCTGGGCTGTGTCTCAACCACCGATTGCTCCCATACTGCGGGTCGGTGGCACGAAGCCCTCGGCGTCGATGCCGTGCCCGGCCCATTTGTTCCACATGGCTCCGCGCCATACTGCTGCCAGCTCGTCATCGGTGGCACCGCCCCGCAGCGCCGCGCGAAGATCCGTCTCGTCGTCGCTGAACAGGCAGGACCTGATGGTCCCCTCGGCAGTGAGCCTCGTTCGATCACAGTCGCCGCAGAACGAGCGCGTGACGGACGCGATGATTCCCACGGTCGCCTCCGTGCCGTCCACGCTCCATTCCTCGGCGGGAGCGGACGGATCGGCGCGACCCACTTCACGTAGATCGAAAGCAGTGGACAGCTCGTCGAGCAACGTCTGGGCGTCGATCATGTTGTTGCGGGCCCATTCGTGATCGGCGTCGAGTGGCATCTGCTCGATGAATCGAAGCGCGACCCCCTCGTCCAGACACCACCGGAGCAGATCCACGGAGCCGGAGAGCGTATCTCGCATCAGTACGGCATTGACCTTCACCGGACCGATGCCCGCCTTCTTGGCCGCTCGGATACCGGCCAGCACCGACGGCAGACGATCGCGTCGAGTCAAGCGCGCGAACTGTTCACGATCGACCGAGTCCAACGACACGTTGACGCGCGTCAGACCGGCCTCGGCGAGGGCCTGCGCACGATGTTCGAGACCGACGGCATTGGTGGTCATGGACAACGGCACGCCGTCCGCCACAGCGGAGCACGAACGAAGGATGTCGTCCAGATCTCGACGCATCAGAGGCTCGCCGCCGGTGAAACGCACGTCGCGTATTCCCAACAGGCGCACGGCAACCGAGACGACCCGAGCGATCTCGCCAGCGGTCAGCAGGTCGGCTGTGGGAATTGCCGGCAGCCCCTCCTCCGGCATGCAGTACGTGCACCGCAGCGAGCACTTCTCGGTGATCGAGATGCGCAGATCGCGTGCCACCCGCCCGAAGCGATCGATCAGATGCGGCACGTCGGGACGATCGTCCACCGGGCCGAACGCCGACCCCGAGGAAGCTGCACCGATACGCGGGATCCCGAGGGACGTGACACTGTCCACCGTCACCTCACACCTCGAATCCGTCTGTTCCTGCATGTCTCACATCGGCCTGTCTACCCAGTATGCCGCAGCCCACACGCGCCCGTCGTGTCGGCGTGCCTAGGATTGGCAGCCATGACGGCTGAGCACACTCGAGCGATCACCGGACCTGCACTGTGAGCGCCGTATCCGTCGAGGAGCACGCAGCAGCGATCGAGTCGCTGCTCGCAGACTTGGGCACCCGAGCAGCCCAACGAGTGCCGCTGACCGACGCACTGGGGCGGGTGGCATTCCACGACGTGACCTCCCCCGTCGATCTACCTCTGTTCCGAAATTCGCAGATGGACGGTTATGCGGTCGATTCTCGCTCGGTGCAGTCTGCGCCCGTGACGCTTCCGGTATCGACGATCATCGCTGCCGGACCCACCCGACCCTCGACGCTGACGCCCGGTAGCGCAGCCAAGATCATGACCGGCGCACCGATACCCGACGGAGCGGACGCCATCGTCCCCGTGGAGGACACCACGGTGACCACCGCAGGTGCGGTGACCGTCGAACGAGCCCGCGTCGCAGGCGAATTCGTGCGCGAACAGGGTAGCGACGTACGCGCGGGAACGATCCTGATCGACGCGGGCAGAGTGCTCGAGCCCCGGCACATCTCGGTTCTCGCGGCCGTCGGACTGGCCACCGTCGACGTACGGTCGCGTCCTCGGGTGGCCGTGGTGACCACCGGAGCAGAGTTGGCCGACGCAGGCGAGACGCTCTCGCCCGGTCAGATCTTCGACTCGAACGGCATCACTCTTGCCGCGCACCTGCGCGCGAGCGGTGCCGACGTGCTCACCGTCGCACGCAGCACCGACGATCCGGAACGCTTCCGAAGCATCCTCACGTCCGCAGCCGCATCGGCGGAGCTCATCATCACCTCCGGTGGAGTGTCGATGGGCGACTTCGAGGTGGTCAAGGACGTTCTCGCGCCGCTGGGTGGACAGTTCGGATCGGTTCGGATGCAACCGGGTGGACCGCAGGGCATCACGATGTTCGACGGCACCCCGGTCCTGAGTTTCCCCGGCAACCCCGTCAGCACCGTGGTGTCGTACATTATGTTCGCGCGCAACATCGTTCGGCGATCGGCCGGCCTGCCACCGGTCCTGTCGGGCCCTGCGACTCTGTTCCAGTCGATCACCTCGCCGCCGGGCAGGCGTCAACTGCTCCGCGGAAAATTGCGTGACGACGGCCGGGTCGAACTGGTCGCCGGACCGGGGTCCCACCTGGTGGCCGCACTGGCGTGGGCCGACGTGCTCATCGACATCGCCGCCGAGACAACCGAACTCGCCGCAGGATCACCCGTGGAGGTATGGCCGCTGTGACCACCGAAGTTCCGCAGAACCCCCTGTCGCACCTCGACGACGAGGGCCGCGCCCGCATGGTCGATGTGGCGCACAAGAAAGAAACCTCCCGAACGGCAGTGGCGGCAGGCGAGTTCGTCACCACGCCCGAGGTCATCGGGTTGGTGCAGGCGGACGGCATGCCGAAGGCCGATGTCCTGGCGACCGCTCGGATCGCCGGTATCTCGGCTGCCAAGCGCACGTCCGATCTGATTCCGCTGTGCCATCAACTGGCGCTCTCGTCGGTCAAGATCTCCTTCGGATTCACCGACACCTCCATCACGGTCGAGGCCACCGCCCGCACGACCGGTAGGACCGGCGTCGAGATGGAAGCCCTCACCGCCGTCGCGGTTGCCGGGTTGACTCTGCACGACATGGTCAAGGCAGTCGACCCGGGTGCGACGATGAACGGCGTCCGGCTGATCACCAAAGACGGTGGTAAGCATGGACATTGGCAGCGTGATGCGAAGGCGACCGCCCCCGACGACGACGCTCGGCCGTCGGAGGGGACGAAGTCGGCGGTCGTGCTCGTGGCCTCCACCGGCGGTGCTCGCGGGACCCGCCCGGACACCACCGGCCCGTCCATCGCATCCTGGCTGACCGATCGGGGCTTCGCGGTGCGCGGCCCGCTGGTGTACGCCGATGCCGACATCGAGGCCGGACTGCGCGACTCGCTACGCGGCGAGCCGTCGCTGATCATCTCGACCGGCGGAACCGGCGTCTCCCCTACCGATGCAACTCCGGAGGCCACGGCGGCACTGCTCGACATCGAGATGCCAGGAATAGCAGACCAGATCCGCACCAAGGGAACCTCCGCGACGCCGCACGCGGTGCTGAGTCGCGGGGTGTCCGGGTTGATCGGACGTACCCTCGTCGTCAACTTGCCCGGATCACCGGGAGGCGTGAAAGACGGCTTGGCCGTTCTCGATCCGCTCCTCGATCATGTACTCGCCCAGATCTCAGGAGGAGGACCCCACGATGACTGAACTCGTCGCCCGCATCTCGAACGAGCCGCTGACGACCGCCGAAGTAGAAGCCGCGGTACAGGATTCGCACCACGGTGCCGTGGTGCTGTTCAGCGGAATCGTTCGTGACCACGACGGTGGCCACGCCGTGGAAACTCTCGAATACCGCGCCCACCCCGATGCGGAACGCTTCTTGAGCCGATGCTGCTCGGAGGTCTCGTCCGAAACCGGTCTTGCGGTCGCTGCCGTGCATCGCGTCGGGGACTTGCGGGTCGGCGATCTCGCGCTCGTGGCCGCAGTCGGATCGGCTCATCGCGCCGAGGCGTTCGAGGCGTGCGCCCGACTGGTCGAACGCATCAAGGCCGAGGTACCCATCTGGAAACGGCAGGGCTTCGAAGGCGGGCGCACCGAATGGGTCGGACTGTAGAAGACCTACGCCGGCTCGAGGTATCGATGGACAGGCAACATGGCCGAGGCGTCGACTGCGTCGTCAGGGCCGCGCACGCAGGCCCGCAGTCGATGTTCGACCGCGTCCGCATCGAGTTCGGTGCCGATCAGCACCAGTGATGTCTGCTGGGCTTCACCCCGTGACCACGCTGCACTCTCGAACCGGATGTGTCGCCCTACCGTCTGCACGATGAACTTCTGCTGGTGTCCCGGCAGGTCGAAATGCACGACACCCTTGATGCGGTAGAGGTTTCCGGTCGGGTTCTCGAGAAATTCGATCAGCCGACGCGGCTGCATCGCTGCTGTGCTGACGAACTCGGTATGCGAGTACTGCGCATGCAGGTGTCGGTGGTGTCCGTGCTCGTGGCAGCTGTCGCCGTCGAGGTGCTCGCGGAGAAGTTCGTCGAAGGACAATTGCACGGGTAGTGCGGATTCGACCGGCCCGTTCTGGGGCCGGTCGAACAACAACAGAGGATCGACGCGTCCGAACGACACAGCTGCGACAGGGACGTCGCCGACAATGGACCGAACCCTCGACACCACCGCAGAGCGCTCCGAATCCTCGACGGCGTCGGACTTGTTCAGTACCACCAGATCCGCCAATTGCAGATGCTGATCGATTTCGGGATGCAGGGTGCGGGTATCCGCGAATTCGACCGCGTCGACGACTCCCACCAATCCGCCGTACACGATGAACTCGTTCTCGCTGCCGCGCACCATTCGAATGAGATTCCGTGGCTCCGCCAATCCGCTAGCCTCCACCACGATCACGTCTATGGGCGAGCGGCGGTGTGCCAGCGCATCGAACATCGCGTCCATGTCAGTGATGTCCACCGCACAGCAGATGCATCCGTTGCCCAGTGACACCATCGAATCGACCTGTCCTGCAACGAGCATGGAATCGATGTTGATCGCACCGAAATCGTTGACCACGACGCCGATCCGAATTCCCGCATCGTTGCGCAACAGATGATTGAGCAGAGTGGTCTTGCCTGCACCCAGAAAGCCGGCAACGATCACCACCGGAATTCGTCGACGCGCCACGCCGGTCGAGACTACCGGGCGGCGAGAATTCGATTCAGGAGGCCTCGAGCGAAGGTGGAGACGCTGCTGACGTTCTCGTCGGTCACCAATCCCTTCAATCCGTCGACACCGAACGATTCAACATACGGCGAGACGCTTTCGAGCAGTCGAGACAAGGCACTACGACCCGCTACGGACGTCGACGTAGCTGCGGGGACAGTCGCGCTCGTCGGTGTCGGCGCAGAGGCGGTGGGAACTGCGACGTCCGGCGACGAGGCAGCCTCGGCTCCGAGGAGATAGTCGATGATGCCGGTGGAGATGGCGATCGCATGCTTCACCTGACCGTCCGAGCTCTCCAGCACCGCCGCGTCGTCCGGGTTGGAACCATTGCCCATCTCGACGAACACCAACGGAACAGTCGTCAGTGCGGGCCCCGCGACGTCGGATCGTTCCTGGATCCCGTCGACGACGCCCGAGTAATTGGCGGGATCGAACCCGGCGCGAACGTAGGAATCTCTCATCAGCTTCGAGGCCGAGCGCCCGCCCTCCGACTGAGCCGCATCGGCCGCCGCATTCGGAATCGGCAGTGTCGGCACGATCAGATGGAATCCGTGCTTGTCGGTATCGGTCGTCGTGCTCGTCGAGTCCGCATGAATGCTGACGGCCACATCGGCTCCGGACGCGCTGGCAGCGCGAGCCCGATCGTCGACGCACCCGCCCCACCCGGTGTCGTCGACGCGGCTGGTCTTCACCGTCGCACCGAGACTCTCCAGACTGGACCGAACCAGCTCCGAGACCTTCCAGTTGATGGTGTGCTCCGGCACCCCGTCCACCGTGGTCATGCCCGTGGTCTGGCAATCCTTGGTACCGCCGCGCCCGTCGTCGACCTGCCGTTGCAGATTCTCCGAGTGAGCTGTGCCCTGGTGACCCGGATCGAGGAAGACCGTCTTTCCCGTCAACTCTCGTCCGGCCGATTCCGTGCCGGGTGTCGCCGACGGCGCAGTGGCGGGCGCGGACGGGTCGGCCGATACCGGTGCGCCGACGAGCGCTCCAGCACTCAGTAGACCTGCGCACATCAGCGTTACCGCAGCCGACCCGGCTGTTCGTGAAGATTTCATCGACTCGTGGGCGCTCCGGTCGAGCCGGTCGCGCCACTCCCCTCTCGGCACCTCGGACGCCGTCGAGCCACGCGGTTCCCATTGGCATCAGGAGCTACCGTGCGTCACAACAGACACTTGCTGCTCGAGTGAACCAGAAATCGAACCATTCGAGTCCCTGATCGAATTTCGTTAGCCAAAGGAGTGCATTTCGTGATCGATTCGTTGCGATCTGCTCAGCCTTCTCATGTTTCCCACGACGGCGACACGAGTGCCGCGAAACTCCGAAATCGGCCGCCGGCTCGAACCGACCCCGAGAACGAATTTCCTATCAATACCGGACAGTTTGTCTTTGTTCACCGCAACAGCGATCCCTCGCACTGCGCACACACTTAATGCCTGCGCCACGTCGGTTTCGACGAATACATCTGCAGATTCTGTGGCAATGCTGCGAAACCGGTAACAATCGATCGGCCAGCATGGATATACACATTGTTCGGCCGTATAGTCGACACAGTTCGATCTGGACATCCCCCCGCATCATTCCCTGCACCATTGGAGAGCTTCAGCATGGCCAGAAAAGTCTATGTGCAACTAGTCGATGACATCGACGAAAAACCGATCGAATCCGGTGGCGAACACATAACCTATTCGGTCAACGGAGTCAGCTACGAAATCGATCTGAGCGACAAGAACGCCAAAGAATTCCACCGCAAGCTCGACTATTACATCGAGCACTCGACGAAGGTGGGTGGAAAGCGACAGAAGAAGTCGACTTCCCCGGCCACCGGGGCGAAGCGCGACGCCAATCAGACCAAAGCCATCAGAGAATGGGCGAAGGCGAACGGCCACAACATTTCTGCGCGCGGAAGAATACCCGCCGAAGTGGAGCAGGCGTTCGACGCAGCTCACTGACTCCCGCCTTCCGAATCGGCGTCTCAGGACTCACGCTGCAGACGCCGATTCGGTGGCCGAAGCCATAGACACAACAAAAGCGCCGCCCGATGGGCGGCGCTTTTGCTTTCTCGGTGGAGCTAAGGGGACTCGAACCCCTGACCCCCACACTGCCAGTGTGGTGCGCTACCAGCTGCGCCATAGCCCCGAGTACTGCGTGCTCCCGCTCATGCGGTTGCTCGAACGAAGTTACACCATGGCTCGCGGCAGCAACAAATCAGCTGGTGCGGCCCCTACTCGATGCTTTGGTACGGGCCCCCCGCGCTCGACCCCGATCAGCCGACCGTAGCCAGCCATTCCGAGTCGCCCAGCGCGTCGACCACCTGTCCGTCCACCAGAACACCCGGAGTTCCGCGTGCGCCCGATGCGGCCAAGGCGTCCCGACCGGTCGTCGCGTCCGCCACCGCTGCGTCACGCTGAGCGCCCGTGGTGATGCACTCCACCGCAAGATCGCTCGCTCCGTTCGACGTTGCCAGCTCCGCCAGCTCGGCATCGGTTCGGTCGGAGTCGCTTCCTTCCTCCGGCTGGAATTCCGGGTCGAACAGCGCGGCGTGGAAAGCCGAGTAGACCCGCGCATTCTCGGTGGCGGCCACGCAGTGCGACGCCGCAACGGCCCGCGTCGAATAGTCACCCGAGGCCGAGCTCGCATCGAGGAAATTGATCAGGTGGTAGTTGACCGAGACAACGCCGTCGTCGATTTTCTGAGCCAATTCCTGGCCGTGCTTCACCTCGAGATCACTGCAGAATGGGCACATCGGGTCCTCGTAGATATCGAGGACGCGCTGCGCGCCCGGACGAGCCAATACGACGACACCGTCTCCCGGCAACGACAATTCGACCTCGGGATTCTTGACCGATCCGTACCCGTCGTTCCGGGGCGCGTCGCTACCTCGCTGCCACAGGATCGCTACCACGACGACCGCGACCACCACGAGGAATGCAATACCGCCCAGAATGTACGTCACGGTATTCGACGAGGCCTGCGGAGTGTGTTTCGTGCTGGATGTCTTCTTCTCGCTCACAGAGCGAATACTACGGACGTATCCGTCAGCTGCGCTCGCGCTCGAGGGTGTCCGGAACGCGCGACCACCACAACCCCGCCAGTAGAAGCAGTGCGCCCGTCACGGCGAAAGCCGGACCGAACGAGACCCGTTCCACGATCATTCCGGCCACGATCGGGCCGATCACAGCGCCCACGTCGGACGCCATCTGGAAGGCAGCCAGCACGGGTCCTCCACGCGCCTTGGAGCCGATCACGTCGGCGACCGAGGCCTGCTGGGCAGGACTCATCAGGCCCGATCCGATTCCGGCGATCAACGACACCGCGAGGAACAACACCGGATCGTGGACATAGCCCATCACGACCGTTCCCAGGCCGCACACCGCCAAACCGCCCAGCATGAACGGTTTGCGTCCGCGTACGTCGGACAGGCGACCGGCACTGGTGAGAACCAGAGCGTTACCCACTGCGAACACCGTGAGAGCAATCCCGACGAACACCTCGGACCGCTGCATTGCCTCGACGACGAACAACGGCACCAGCGCCACCCGGACACCGAACACGGCCCATCCGTTTGCGAAATTCGACGCCAGGGCGGCCCGATAGGACGGGATTCGCAGAGCAGCGAGCAACGACATCGTCGGCGGCGCAGTTCCCTTCTCCGGCTTGACCAGATCGGAATTGCCGAGGGTGAAGTACACGACGGCAGCGGCGATCACCAGAGCCACGGCATAGATGACGAACGGCACCCGCAGACCGAAACCGACGAGCGCGCCGCCGACGAGCGGACCACCGATGGTTCCCAGCAAGAAAGCGGTCGCGTACAGCCCGGAGATGCGGCCTCTACTGGTAGGTGGACTGATTCTGATCAGCAGTCCGAGAGCAGACACCGAGAACATCGTCGACCCGATCCCGCCGAGTCCGCGAAACACCAGCAGCTGCCAGTACGTCTGAGCCAGAGCGCACGCACCGGTGGAGACCGCCACGATCAACAGTCCGATCAGGTAGACGGGTCGTTCGCCGAGCCGCTGAACCAGAGCGCCACTCGCCGGCGCGAACAGCAACCGCATGAGAGCGAAGGCACTGATCACTGCCGATGCGGCCGTGTATCCGACGCCGAATTCTCGAGCGAACTGCGGCAGGGCAGGCGCGACGATGCCGAATCCGAGGGCGATGACGAACGCTGCCGAGACCAGTACCCAGATCTCCGGTGGGAGTTTGCCTCCGGGTTGGAATGCCGGCTCGGGGGCCGAGCTGTCGTGGTCGGGTGTCGGTGAGTCGGTCACGAGCTCTCGAGAGCGGACGAGACCAATTCACGTGCGGCAGCCTGGACCTCGGCGAGGTGTTCCTTGCCCTGGAACGACTCCGCGTAGATCTTGTAGACGTCCTCGGTTCCCGACGGACGAGCTGCGAACCAGGCGCTCTCCGTTGTCACCTTCAGCCCACCCAGTGCGGCCCCGTTTCCGGGAGCCTCGGTCAGCGTCGCGGTGATCGGCTCCCCCGCCAATTCGGTGGCTGTGATCTGGTCGGGCGACAACTTGGCGAGCACAGCCTTCTGCTCCCTGGTTGCCGGAGCGTCGACGCGGGCGTACGACGGGTCGCCGTACTCGGCTGTGAATTCTGCGTAGCGTTGCGACGGTGTCGATCCGGTGACCGCGGTGATCTCCGAGGCCAACAGCGCCAGAATGATTCCGTCCTTGTCCGTGGTCCACACTCGGCCGTCGTGCCGCAGGAACGAGGCACCGGCGCTCTCCTCGCCGCCGAAGCCGAGCTCGCCGTCGAGCAGCCCCGGCACGAACCACTTGAACCCGACCGGGACCTCGAGCAGCTTTCGTCCGAGACCGGCGACGACGCGATCGATCATGGAGGAACTCACCAGCGTCTTGCCGACTGCCGCGGTCGGTGACCACCCGGGTCGGTGGGTGAACAGATAGTCGATCGCGACCGCGAGGTAGTGATTGGGGTTCATCAGACCACTGTCGGGAGTGACGATGCCGTGTCGATCGGAGTCGGCGTCGTTGCCCGTGGCGATGTCGAAGCGATCCCGGGCTGCGATCAGTGATGCCATCGCGTTCGGCGACGAGCAGTCCATTCTGATCTTGCCGTCCGTGTCCAACGTCATGAAGCGGAACGTGCCGTCGACCAACGGATTGACGACGGTCAGATCGAGGTTGTGTCGTTCGGCGATCGCATCCCAGTAGTCGACACTGGCACCGCCGAGCGGATCCGCACCGATGCGAACTCCGGCGGCGCGGATCGCATCGAGATCGAGCACGTTCGGGAGGTCGTCCACGTAGGTGCCGAGGAAGTCGTACCGCGAGACGCTTCCCGCGAACGCCTGCGCGAGAGTCACACGCTTGATACCGGTAATGCCCTCGCGGAGAAGCTCGTTGGCGCGGGCAGCGATCACCGACGTCGCATCGCTGTCGGCCGGTCCACCGTGCGGAGGGTTGTACTTGAACCCGCCGTCACGCGGCGGATTGTGGGACGGTGTGACCACGATGCCGTCGGCTTTCGCGGTCGGCCCCGACTCGTTGTACCGGAGAATGGCATGACTGACGGCGGGCGTCGGGGTGTAGCGATCCCCCGAGTCCACCAGAACGTCGACGTCGTTGGCTGCCAACACCTCCAGAGCCGTCGTCCAGGCGGGCTCGGACAATGCATGGGTGTCTCGACCGATGAACAGTGGCCCGGTGATGCCTTGCGCGGAACGATATTCCACGATGGCCTGCGTGGTCGCGACGATGTGCGCCTCGTTGAACGCCGAATCCAGGCTCGAACCTCGATGCCCCGAGGTCCCGAACACGACCTGCTGACTCGGCTCCGACACGTCCGGAATGCGCGAGTAGTACGCCGTGACGAGTTGCGAGAGATCGACCAGATCCTCCGGCAGTGCAGTGGTTCCAGCTCTCTCGTGCGCCACGATGCGCCTCCTCAATCCTCGAACGAACCGAATCCGGTCGACGAACCGAATTTCTCGTTCAACCCTAACGCCGCTGCCCCACCCGCGAGCTACTTGCTCTGCCGTTTCGGTGGCCGCGGCAGAAAATAGCTGGTTCGCTGCTGATATTCGCGATACCCCGGACGCTTCTCCATGCTCCGTTCCAACAGCCGAGCCCCGGTGGCGAACACCAAGAAGTACGTCATCGCGACAGGCGACAGAATCGTGAACACCCCAGGCCACGCCGAGGCCGAGACGAGGAACAGTCCCCACCACACTGCCGAGTCGCCGAAGTAATTGGGATGCCGCGTCCAGGACCACAGACCTCGGTCCATGATCTTGCCCTTGTTCGACGCGTCGGCCTTGAACTCCTTCAATTGCGCGTCGCCCACTGCCTCGAACGTCCATCCGAGTAGCCAGACCACTACGCCGAGTACGACGACGGGTAGAACCGATCCGTGTGAGACGGCGGATACCTGCAGTGGAAGGGACACGAACCACAGCGCAACCGCCTGCGTCAGATAGATCTTCCGCAGGGCGTACCAGGTTCTGTTGCCGGTGGCCTTGGACAGCAGCTCGGTGTACCGCGGATCCTCACCGTGTCCGCGTGAGCGCTGCACCATGTGCAGCGCAAGACGAAGCCCCCACACTCCGACGAGCACGACCAGCAGGAGTCGTCGCCACAGATCACCGGTTCCGGTCGCAGCCGAGATCAGCGCGATCAGAACGAAGCCGCCACCCCACGTCACATCTACGACATTGTGTCGTCCGATACGGGCACCGACGAGGGCGGTGACCATCATCAGGACAGCGGTACCGCCGAGACTCGCCAGTGACACGGTGAAGAAGTCGGACCAATTCACCGCGCGGCCACCCACACCGGGCGGACCGGTTCCATCCCGGACGACCCCTCGACCGGGCGAACGGACAAGATCTGGTCGACGCCCATCCTGTTGTCCCGGAATGCCATTCCCCCGCCGATCAGGTACAGCCGCCAGACGCGAGCGACCTCTTCCCCGACCATGGCCACCACGTCGCCGTACCGCGCCTCGAAGCGCTCCGTCCAGACATCGACGGTCCGCACGTAATGCTCGCGCAGAGCATGGACGTCGCGAACCTCGAGTCCGGCCTCCTCGATCATGGCCACGGTCCGCCCGACCGGACGCATGAACATGTCGGGCGCGATGAACGATTCGATGAATGCCCCGCCGCCGGGGTTGTCGCCCTCTCTTCGCGACATCTGCTGGATCAGCACTCGCCCACCCGGCTTGACGTTGGTATGCAGTGCGGCGGTGTAGGTCGGGTAATTGGCCTCCCCCACATGCTCACCCATCTCGATCGACGCCACCGCGTCGAAGGGCCCGTCCGGGATTTCGCGGTAGTCCTGGATCCGGATGTCGACCTTGTCCTGCAGTCCTCGGTCGGCGATACGCTTGTCGATGAAGGCTTTCTGTTCGCGTGAGATGGTCACTCCGACGACCTGCGCTCCGTATTCCTGTGCCGCATGCAGGCTGAGAGACCCCCAGCCGCAACCGACGTCGAGGAACCGTTGCCCGGAGCGTTTGTTGAGCCCGATCTTTCGGCACACGAGATCGAGCTTGTCGCGCTGGGCATCATCGAGGGTGTAATCCGACGAATCCGAGGTCCAGTACGCCGACGAGTACGCCATGTGCGAATCGAGGACCAGTTCGTAGAAGTCGTTCGACAGGTCGTAATGGTGGCTGATCGCAGCGCGGTCGCGGAGCAACGAGTGCAGCCGCCCCTTCACCGAGGCCTGCGACGCGGGTGGCGGTAGTGGGCGGCCGAACACGCCGAGATCCTTGGCCAGCCGCGCCAATCGTAGTAACGATCCCGGCCCCGGTCGTACTGCCGAGAGCCGGCGCTCACGGACCACACCCCAGACATGATCGAGAGCCGCGGCAAGATCGCCGTCGACGTCCAACTCCCCGGTGACGTACGCCTGCGCAGCACCGAGTTCACCAGGGCTCCACAGCAATCGACGAAGTGCGCTGGGGCTCCGCACCATCACTTTCGGTGCCAGGGCGTCGCCGGCAACGGATCCGTCCCACGCCTGCAGCCGGACGGGAAGCGGGCCACCCACCAGGGGTTCTATCAACTCGGCGATCCGATGCGCGACTCCGACGCCGCACTCGGTCCGGTCTGCGGTAAGTGTCGAGGCAATCATCGCTTGTCCCTTCGGTCGAGCACGATCTGCTGAACATCGAGGTACCCGGATCGAAACCCGGCCTCCGAATAACACAGGTAGAAGTGCCACATACGCGCGAACACCTCGTCGAATCCGAGAGCTTCTGCCTCACAGCGATATTCACGGAATCGACTGTCCCACAGCGCGAGGGTGCGCGCGTAGTGGTCACCCATGGACAGGCGCTCCCGAACCCGGAGCGAGGTGTGCTGCTCGGTCACCTCCTCGATTGCCCGCACCGACGGCAGGAAACCTCCGGGAAAGATGTACTTGTGTACCCAGGTGTAGGTGTTTCGGGTGGCCAGCATCCGGTCGTGTGGCATCGTGATCGCCTGCAGCGCAACCCGACCGCCCGGCGCGAGCAACGAGTCGATCGTCTCGAAGTACGTTCTCCAATACTGATGCCCGACGGCCTCGATCATCTCGACCGACACGATGGCGTCGTACTCCCCGTCGACCAGACGATAGTCGAGAAGATCGATCTGCACTCGATCCGCGTAACCCGCAGCGGCACAACGCTTACGCGCGAGCTCTTGCTGCTCGACAGACAGTGTCACCGACCGGACCGTCGCACCACGAGCGGCTGCGCGGATGGCCAGCTCGCCCCATCCGGTGCCGATCTCGAGGACCCTGGTTCCTTCGCCGACGCCTGCGCGATCGAGTAGCCGGTCGATCTTTCGGCGCTGGGCGTCGGCGAGCTCCATGCTGTCGTCGGGTCCCGATCCGGCGAACAACGCACTCGAGTAGGTCATGGTCTCGTCGAGGAAGAGCTCGAACAGCTCGTTCGACAGATCGTAGTGACGCGAAATGTTGGATCGAGTGTTCTTCGTCGTATTGCGTTCACTCCGTGGAGGTTTCGGGACGTAGAGCCCACGGAGTCGCTGCAAGGGCTCGGGAATCAGCGACGCCATGCGACGAGCGAAGACCTCGAGCACAGCGGTGAGATCCTCGGCATCCCAGTCTCCGGCCATGTATGCCTCACCGAATCCGATGAGGCCGCTGTCGCCGACGCGCGCGGCGAAGTCGTGTGGCCGATAGACCGTCATCAACGGTGCGTCGGACGATCCGGCCCCGAGCACTGTGCCGTCCGGCATCGCGACTCGGACCTGCAATCCCGCGACCGCACGACGGAAGAGAAAGTCGGCAACGGGCGCGGCGACCGCAACTTTCACGCCACCGGGAACGTGGGCGATCTGGGGCCAGACCCGAGGATCGACGAGCGGGCGCGGCCCGGCACCGGACGGGTGCGACACGGAATCGGTTCGAGACACCGTTGTCATCTGTGAGCTCCTTCCTTCTGAACTCTCCGCGCCCCCGGAGGGGCAGGTTTCTGCACGATCTTCAGACCCCGCGCCCAGAGCCGAATGCCTTGCCAGCGAATCTGTATCACCACTCGCAGCGGTGCCATCGGGATCTCGAGTGCGGTACGAAGAATCGATCGCGTCGTCACCTGGCGGCGACGGCCGACGACGGTCGCCACGAACGGAGGGTGACCGAGACGTTCGAGGACGATCGACAGCCGGAGTGTGGCGTCCGGCTCGGGCAGCTGCATGGAGTACTCGCCGTCGACGTCGTTGAACGGTGAGACGTAGAACTCCTTGGTGGTCCGTGCCTCACCGTGACGACCGGTGTCCAACAGGTACCGGTATCGCTCGCCGTAGGTGTTGTGCACCTCGGCCACCACGCAGCGGAGGTCTCCGTCGCGGTCGTGACACCAGTACACAGTCAATGGGTTGAACGTGTGCCCGAACACCCGCGCGCTGGCCAACATCGTGATGCGACCGCCGCCGAGATCGATTCCGCTCTCTGCCACGAAGGCATCGACGTTCTGGCGAATGGTGGCACCAGGGTCACCCATGTGGTCGCGGGAATCGAATGATGCGAGTGGCCGCAGGATCCGCGGCAGTTCGGGAAGTGCGTCGAGGTCGACGAACCAGCTGTAGCTCTTGTACGAGAACGTATTTCGTATCGGTGCTCGTCGGACGTGATCGATCCGAGTGAGATACAGCGCCGCCCCGTGCGCCCGGGTGTTCGGCAGAACCGACGTCAGAGCCACGAGGCCCCCACCCGTTGCGCGGCGCGCGCTCCGGACAACGCACCGTCCTCATGGAATCCCCACCCGTGGTACGCCCCGGCGAACGACACCGTATCGGTGTCCAATTCGGGCAGCCGTCGCTGCGCTGCGACGGATTCGGGGGTGTACTGCGGGTGCTCGTAGGTCATATCGTCGAGCACCGTGTTCGGGTCGATGCGATCTGCTCCCCCGAGGGTGACCAGCATCCTTCGATCGCTGTCACCCAATCGCTGCAACCTCGTCAGGTCGTAGCTGACCAGAACTCGATCGGGTTTGGCGCTACAGGACGGGAGGTGGTAGTTCCACGACGCTCTCGCTCTGATGTTTCGTGGCAGCACCGACGAGTCGGTGTGCAGTGCAGTGTGATTGACCGAATACGGCATAGCTCCGAGAACGCTGTGTTCGAGCGCAGTCGGCTCCGCGAGCATCTTCAGCGCGGCACCGGGATGGACTGCGATCACGGCGGCGTCGAACGTGCGCAGGTCGTCGTGGCCGTCCCGGATCTGCACCGAATCCCCGGACCGGTAGACAGCATGTACCGGATTGTCGAGCAATACCTCGTCGATGTGCTCCGCAACCCGACGAACGTATTCGATCGACCCGCCGGTGACGGTACGCCAGGTGGGAGATCCTGTGACGGTGAGCATTCCGTGGTGGCGGAGAAAAGTGAACAGGTAGCGAGCCGGGTAGGCGAGAGCGGTGTCCGGATCGCACGACCACACCGCGGACACCAACGGTGTCATGAAGTGGGATTCGAAGTATGCGGAGAACGAGTGCTGCTCCAAGAATTGAGCGAGCGTCGTCTCGGTGTCCGCGGCGTCCTCGCGCTCGAGTAGCTCGGTCGCCAGACGATGAAACCGCTTGACGTCGAGCAGCATCGAGACGAAGCGAGGCCGCAGGACCGCGGTCCGCTGCGCGAGAATGCCCCGCATTCCCTGTCCGCCCGAGTATTCGAGCCCGCAGCCGTCGCACCGAACGGACATGCTCATGTCCGAATCCTGCGTCGGCACGTCGAGCTCGTCGAACAGACGGAGCAGCGTCGGATACGTGCGGTCGTTGTGCACGATGAACCCGGTGTCGACGCCCACCGGACCACCGGGGCCGTCCACGAAGTGGGTGTCGGCATGGCCGCCGAGCCGAGAGTCGGCCTCGTACAACGTCACCGACGAGTTCTTGGACAGCGCGTATGCCGCCGTGAGGCCGGCCACCCCGCTGCCCACGACGGCAACACGGCGGGTCACGACGATTCTCCCCTGCAGCCCGTCGACGCACCGGATTCGCTCGAATCGGTTCGCACTCTTGACTCGTCGGCGATACGGAGAACGAAGTCACGAGTGACGCGCGACCACACGCGCGGATCACGCAGCATGAAATGGCCTCCAGGCACCGAGAGATATTCGGCGTCGGCACCGTTCGCCATCGCGCGTTCGGTCGCGCGACGGGAGGTTCGCGGGTCGGTCCACCGGTCGGCAGTTCCGTGCACCACGAGCAGCGTGCGCTTCTCGTCGAATCCGTCGGCCTCCGTACCCTGCGGCCACCACGGAGCAAGCGCAACGACACCCGCGATCGACGGGTCGTCGATCAGCGCAGCAGCTGTGCGCCCACCCATCGAGTGACCCACCACGACCACAGGAACTTCGGGATTGCGGTCACGAATGCGGCGCAGCGCCCACCGCGCGTCCTCTACCGGCGTCCGTTCGGGGGCGTTCCAGCCGCGGAACCGATATCGCAGTTGTTGGACCGAAATATCGCGGCTACGTCCGGCCCGCCGAAGCGTCCAGGTGAAGGGCCACATTCTCAACCCCGCCAGGTGCCACGGCCTGCTGCGCGCGCGACTCACGTCCTTGCCACCGCTCAGAACCAATACCACCATCGACGGCGACGACAGCCGCTTCCCCGTGTAGAGAACTGGGGTCCGCTGGTTGCTCATGCCCTCTATTCGGCACCGAGCCCCCTCCGGGTGGGACCGGGTCGACAGCAGTGTTTGTGAGGTGTCCGACACAAAAAAAGACCGGGCCGAGAGAAAGTCTCTCGGCCCGGCCTTCACAGTGGAGCTGCCGGGAATCGAACCCGGGTCCTCTGCTGCATTGCCAGGGCTTCTCCGTGTGCAGTTCGCTATGCCTCTACTTGGATCTCCCGATCTCGCGAACAAGTCAGGATGACGATCCCAGCCACTGTTTGATGTTCCTCATCATCCCGCGGCCGGATGAATCGGTGAGCCCTCTAGCTGATGCCAGTACCCGGGCCGAGGGCAAGCCCGGACTGACAGACACGCAGTCGCTACTTAGGCAGCGAGTGCGTAGTCGCGCTGATTGGAATCGGCGCTTATAAGGTTGCGATGACGCTTACGGTGGTCTCTCGCCTGCACCGACACGCTTCCCCTGACTCAACATACAAAGTCGAAACCGTTCAGCCCCGTATGTTCCCGGACACCGTGCCCGGGCTGTTCAGTGTAACGCGTCGATCGGCCATATTCATCCCGTTAACGGCCGGCAGGTCCCTGCGCCGCGGCCGCACCGGCGTCGGACTCGACTCGTTCCACTACTGTCCGCAGCATTCGACGAGCAACGGCCCTGCGTACGGGCAACGACGCGTACCACACGGCTCGCCCGGCCAATCCGCGAGGAAAGAACACGAGTCGCTGTTCGATCGTCGGCTGCTTGGCGGTGCCACCGACCGTGAGATCCAACCACGCCTCTCCCGGCAGCCGTCGTGACGACTTCAGTCGGGTGGTGTGTTCGGTTCCCGAGGCGGACGCATCCGGCCCCGTGGCGTCACGGTGCCAACCGGTGAGCACCTCGGCGTCGGCCAATCGTTCGAGCGCGGGCCGAATGGTGCTCGAACGCGCGCTGCTTCGGGCCACCCGGGTATCGGTGTAGACGACCTCTCCAGCCCAATCGGGGTCGGAGGGAAGCGGATCCGACGGGGCCGCAGTTCCGGTGGCGTCGGTCCACCGTGTCTCGACTTCGCCGTCGTCGATCTTGCGTAGAGCCAGCCGCACCGAATCTCGGTAGCCCGTCAAGCCTTCGGCCGGACGTGGAACGACGGCGTCGATATCCATTTCGTGACCGACGGCGTCGTACTGCAACGATTCGATGAGCGGCATCGCCAATCCGCGCGGAATCGGCGTCACCAACCCGATCCAGTGACCGGCCAGGCGAGGCGTCAACACCGGCAGCACGATGATGCGACGCTGGCGCAGACCGGCCACGTCGGCGTAGATGTTCATCATCTCGCCGTACTGCATGACGTCCGGCCCGCCGATGTCGTACGTGCGGGACTCGGTGACCGGAGCGCTCGCGGCCCCGATGAGGTAGTGCAGCACGTCGCGTACGGCAATCGGCTGAATTCGGTTGTGTACCCACCGTGGGGTGGTCATCACCGGCAACCGATTGGTCAGGTGGCGAATCATCTCGAACGAGGCCGAACCGGACCCGATGACGACGCCCGCCTGCAGCACGATCGTCGGGACACCCGACTCGATCAGAATACGACCGACCTCGGCGCGTGACTTCAGGTGTGGCGACAGCTCTCCCGTCGGCGGATGCAGGCCCCCGAGGTACACGATGCGGCCGACGCCGCAATCCGCAGCGACGGTGGCTACGTTCTCTGCGCTGTCGCGTTCGGTGTCGGCAAAATCGGAATGGCCCGCGGTGCCCATCGAGTGCACCAGGTAGTACATGACGTCGACGTCGCTGAGCGCCTCCTTCAGTGACTCCCGATCACTCAGGTCACCCTGGACGATCTCGACGTCCGCCGCCCACGGAACGTTGTCGAGCTTGCTCGGGGTCCGAGCCAACACGCGAACTCGGTAACCCTCGTCGAGCAGGCGCGGTGCCAGACGACCGCCCAGGTATCCCGTGGCACCGGTGACCAGCACACGCGGCCGAGACGACGCGTTCTCGGATGTGGGGACATCGGAGGTAGAACCGGAAGCAGTCATAAACGGGTTCATTACCCGTGCGCGGGCAAGTTCAACCCGCGAGCGCGATCATCGCGATTGCCCCGAGCGCCAACGCCATTCCCACCTTCTGTAGTGCGCCGACCCGTTCGCCGAGCATCACCATCGCCAGCAACACCGTCGCAGCCGGATACAGCGAGGCGATGACGCTCACCAACGACAGCAGACCGCCCTCGTATGCGTAGATCATCGCGGCGTTGGCGACCACGTCGAGCACGCTGACGAACGCGGCAAGTTTGAGCACGCTGCCGTGTGGCGGTGCGAAATGCCCCGATGCCAACGCGACGGCCCAGACCACCGCGGTGGCCGATGCGCGGGACGCCGCGAGGGGCCACAGCCCACTGCCGTCACCGATCTGATGCAGGAAGATGAAGGCGAAGGCGAACGTCACACCCGACCCGACCGTCAGCCAGGCCACGGTGCGGGTGAACTTCATGTCGCGGCCGCCCGCGACCTCGCCGGTCACCTCGTCCGGTGACTCCCTGCTGACCAGCACAACGGCCACCAGGGCAACGGCGATGCCCACGAAGGCGATGACTCCGGGACGCTCACCCATCGACAACCCGACCAGAACGGGAATCCCGGCGACCAACACAGCCGTCACCGGGGACACCACTGCCATCGGCCCGGCCGCGAGCGCGAGATAGAACCACCACACGGCGACGCCGCCCGCCACACCCGACGCCAGGCCCCACAGCATCGCGGGGAGTTCGATGGTCCCGCCGACGAACGGAGCGACGAGCAACACGATGACGAGCGACAGCGGGTAGGACACGATGACCACCCGCAGGGCTGCGACTCGACGGGACGCGACACCGCCGACGAAATCGCTCACCCCGTAGCCCACGGCAGCTACCAGAGCGAGCAGGACAGCGGTCAGCGCATGCCCTTCACTCGACGCCCGAGCTCACGAGTGACTTCGCGTTCGGCGGTGCGCTTGGCCAACGACTGCCTCTTGTCGTAGTCCTGCTTGCCCTTGGCCAACGCCAGTTCGACCTTGACCTTGCCGTCCGAGAAGTACATCGACAGCGGCACCAACGTCAGGTTTCCCTCCTTGACCTTCCCGGCCAGGCGGTCGATCTCGCGACGATGGAGAAGAAGTTTGCGGTTTCGACGCGGCGCGTGGTTGGTCCAGCTTCCGAGTGTGTATTCCGCGATGTGCAGCCCGCGCAGCCAGATCTCGCCGTCGTCGACGGTCGCGAAGGCGTCGACGAGGGAGGCCTTGCCGTCGCGCAGGCTCTTGACCTCGGTGCCGACGAGCGCGACTCCGGCCTCGACGACGTCGAGTATGGAGTAGTTGTGCCGTGCCTTGCGATTGGTCGCAATGGCCTTGCGGCCCTTCTCTCTCACTGCAGGGCCCTTTCTCGAGCGTTCGATGCGTGACGCCGCCTCATCGGCAACCGCTCCAGCATAGAACCGATCGGCAACCGAATTTATTCGCGCACGTAGAGGCGCAATGTGATGTAGGCGGTGACCGCCGCCATTCCCACTCCGACGAGTGCCAGGAACGGCGAGACCAACAGCACGTCACTGTTCGATATCCGGGCCAGAATATTGGCTTGATAGACGTCGGAGAGGACGTCGTCGATGAACATGTTCTTCGCGGTGAACAGCCCGGCAATCGCCAGCGCCGAACCGATCAGAGCTGCGACCACGGCTTCGAGGAGGAACGGCAGCTGGGTGTACCACCGGGTGGCACCGACCAGCCGCATGATTCCGACCTCGGTTCGTCTGGTGAACGCAGCGATCTGGACCATGTTGGCGATCAGGAGGATCGCAGCGATCGCCTGCACGGTGGCAATCGCGAACGCTGCGTTGCGTACTCCGTTGAGGACGCTGAACAACCGTTCCACCAGGTCTCGCTGGTTGAGCACGCTCTGCACACCCGGACGGTTCTCGAAGTTGTCGTTGATCACTCCGAATCGCTCCGGGTCGCTCAGACGCACCTTGAACGAGGCCGGGAAACTGTCGGCACTGACCAACTCGGCCAGTTCGGGTTGGTCCTTGAACACTCGCTCGGTCGCATCCTTCACCGCGTCCTCGCGGTTGAGGTACTGCACCGAGACCACGGAGGGTGTGTTCTCGAGATCCGAGCGCAACGTAGCGCACGTCTCCTGGGCACAGTCTTCGTCGGTGGCAGAGATGTCGTCGGTGAGGAAGATCTGCACCTCCACCCGGTCGAGGAAGATCTGCTGGGTCTTTCCTGCCATCTGCACCACGAGCAATCCGCCGCCGAACAGACCGAGGGAAATAGCGGTCGTCAAGATCATGGCGATCGTCATGGTGATGTTGCGGCGAAGCCCGGTGAAGACCTCACTGAAGATGAAACTTGCGCGCATCGCGGAATCCGAGCCCTTCGATTCGTTCGGTCGAGAAGTCTGAGCGGTCGAGTTCGGTGGTCGGCGTCAGCGGCCGACGCCGTAGACCCCTCGGGCCTCGTCACGAACGACTCGTCCGTTGTCCAGTTCCACGACGCGTCGACGCATGGAATCGACGATGTGATTGTCGTGGGTCGCCATCAGCACGGTGGTTCCGGTGCGATTGATGCGCTCGAGCAGCAGCATGATGTCCTGACTGGTGTCCGGATCGAGGTTTCCGGTCGGCTCGTCGGCGAGCAGCACCAGCGGCCGATTGACGAACGCCCTGGCGATCGCCACACGCTGCTGCTCACCACCGGACAACTCGTTGGGCAGACGGTCGGACTTGCCGCCGAGTCCCACCAGATCCAGCACCTCGGGAACAGTGCGCTTGATCATCGATCGAGGCTTGCCGATCACCTCGAGCGCGAACGCGACGTTTTCCACCACGGTCTTCTGCTGCAGCAGTCGGAAGTCCTGGAACACGCACCCCATGCTCTGTCGTAGCCGCGGGACGCGACGAGCAGCGAGCCGGTTGACGTGAAAGTCCGCTACATGGATATCGCCGGACGTCGGCGTCTCTTCCTTGAGCAGCAAGCGCATGAATGTCGACTTGCCCGAACCCGAGGGCCCGATCAGAAACACGAACTCGCCTTTGTCGATGGAGACCGTCACCTTGTCCAGAGCGGGCCTGGTCGAGGTCTTGTAGGACTTGGACACATTCGAGGTGCTGATCACGGGTCGCCAGTGTAGTCCTTACCCGCCGGTAACCGCCGGAAGCGAGCGGGTGCCGCGGCGAGTCCCGAGAGCCGGTAAAGAGTGCGTCAGCGCGACGACGTCGGTGCAGGCCGGGACGGGATGAGCGACTGAATCGCCGGCGGGATGGGCACGCCGAACGGGGCAGTCGTCGTGGTCGGCGGGGCGGTGGTCGTCGTCGACTGGGTACCGGTGTCGTCGGCGCTCGTCGACGACTCCGGGTCGGTGGTCGTGCTGGGTGTGGTGGTGGTCGACAGACGTGAGGGGGTCGGTACGTACGTCTGCGATTCGCTCGGTTGCGTGAGCTCGTCCGGGCTCACCGCAACCGGCCCCTGAACCGCTTCCCCGTTCCTCTCGGCGATATCTGCGCTGACCTGCCCGTACAGCAGAGCGGTGAGCACGAAGCAGATTCCGAACGCCACGGTGGAGGTTCGGACGCGGCCGTAGATCTTGGCCGGAATGCGCCACTGCCGCCAGTTTCGTTGCGAGCGTTCGGTTCCGGTATCGGGTGTACTCACTGGTCTTCCGTTCGATCTCGTCCCGATGATTCCGGTGCAACTCCGGCCGTGCTGACGTCGGGGGCAACGTTGATGCCCTCGGGCTGCAGCGCAGCGGCAACTCTCACACGCAGCTCTCGTCCCACCTGGAATTGCTTGCCCGGCAACGTCCGCGCGACCAAGCGCACGTTGACCTGCCCCACCTCGATGCTCTCCACGCCCATCACGGTCGGTTCGTCGAGTAGGAGCGGACGCAAGTGTGAATCTGCGAACGCATCGCGGCCGACCGCACGCAGAAGCGCATTCACCTGAGTCAGATCGGCGGTACTGGGGACCGGAACGTCGACGACGGCGCGAGCCCAATCCTTGGACAGGTTGATCGCCTTGACGATCTGCCCGTTCGGCACGGTGATGACCTCGCCGTCGACGCTACGGACCCGCGTCACTCGGAGCGTGACGTCCTCGACGGTGCCCTCGGCATCCTCGGCGGAGCCGTTGACGGCGATCTGCACCACGTCACCGAAGCCGTACTGGCGCTCGGTGATGATGAAGAAGCCGGCCAGGATGTCTTGCACCACGCGCTGAGCACCGAAGCCGAGGGCTGCACCGATGACAGTCGCGGGTGCCACGAGTCCACCGACCCCGAAGCCGAACCGGCGCAGCACCTCGATGGTGACCAGGATGTAGATGAGCGTGACCAGCACCCAGGTGATGACCTGAGCCAGAGCATGACGGTGTTTGGCGGCCTCCGACCGGACGAGCGCGTCGCTGTGCTGGTAGTTCTGGTCGATGCGGGCAGTGATTCGAGATCCGGTCCACGTGACGAACCGCGCGGCCAGTAGCCCACCGAGGATGTACAGCACGATTCCGAGGCCGTTGAGCTTGACCTCGGGCGTCACGTTGAGCCAGGCCGTCATCGGTTACTGCTCCCCTCGCATTCGCCAGCGAATTCCCGATTCCAGGAAGCCGTCGATGTCTCCATCGAGAACAGTAGACGGATTGTTGACCTCGTACTCGGTACGCAAATCTTTGACCATCTGGTACGGGTGCAGCACGTACGAGCGCATCTGATTACCCCAGGAGCTGCCGCCGTCACCCTTGAGCGCGTCCATCTCGGCCCGCTCTTCCTTGCGCTTGACCTCGAGCAGCTTGGCCTGCAGCACGCGCATGGCCGACACCTTGTTCTGCAGCTGCGACTTCTCGTTCTGGCAGGTCACGACGATTCCGGTCGGAATATGCGTCAACCGGACGGCGGAGTCGGTGGTGTTGACCGACTGCCCACCTGGCCCGGACGAGCGATAGACGTCGACCCGAATGTCGTTCTCGGGGATTTCGATGTGGTCGGTGGTCTCGACGACCGGAAGCACCTCGACCTCCGCGAACGACGTCTGGCGTCGACCCTGGTTGTCGAACGGGCTGATCCGGACGAGCCGGTGCGTGCCTTGCTCGACCGACAACGTTCCGTAGGTGTACGGGGCCTTGACGGCGAACGTCGCGCTCTTGATTCCGGCCTCTTCGGCGTAGGACGTGTCGTAGACCTCGACGCCGTACCCGTGCTTCTCCGCCCAGCGGATGTACATGCGCATGAGCATTTCCGCCCAGTCGGCGGCGTCGATTCCGCCGGCACCGGAGCGAATGTTCACAAGGGCGTCGCGGGCGTCGTACTCACCGGACAGCAGAGTTCGAACTTCCATGGCAGCGATGTCCTCTCGGAGCGAGGCGCGTTCGGCGTCGGCGTCAGCGGTGGCGGACGCGGCGGCCTCGCCCTCTTCGCCCTCGGCCAACTCGTACAGAACCGGCATGTCCT
Organism: Rhodococcus sp. JG-3; assembly: GCF_000482405.1. Taxonomy (NCBI): domain Bacteria; kingdom Bacillati; phylum Actinomycetota; class Actinomycetes; order Mycobacteriales; family Nocardiaceae; genus Rhodococcus; species Rhodococcus sp. JG-3. The sequence continues at coordinate 2,751,607 of NZ_KI519398.1, read as the reverse complement.
CGAGCCGCTGCCGGAGCTCCTCGACGCGGCGCAGTTCGGCCTGCGCATGGGAGAGCTGACTGGTCACCTGCTGAGCGTGTTCCTGGTCGTTCCACAGGTCGGGTGAGGCGGCCTGATGTTCCAGCTCGTCGATGCGTCGCCGCAGCTCCTCGACGTCGAGAACGGACTCGACTGTGGACAGAGTGGTGTCGAGCTCGGCGAGGTCTGCAGAAACGTCGGGATGCACGAGAGTCAAGGTTACCGGCACACGAACCCGTCCCCGACCGCCCCCGAAGACGCATGCTCATCCAGGGGTTCGAACCGTGCTGATTCGAACCCTGTTCGGGCACCTCGTCCGCTGTTAGCTTTCGACGCGTCGACATATGCGCACGTCGACATCACTGCCGCCGCACGGTGCCAGCGACATTCGATGGACACAGGAGTCTCGTATGACCGTCACCGACCAGTACCTCGAGAACAACAAGGCATACGCCGCCCAGTTCGACGGCCCTCTACCGCTGCCGCCGTCGAAGCACGTCGCGGTGGTCGCGTGCATGGACGCCCGGCTCGACGTCTACCGGATTCTCGGCCTGGCAGACGGGGAAGCACACGTGATCCGCAATGCAGGTGGGGTGATCACCGACGACGAGATTCGTTCACTGGCCATCAGCCAGCGGCTGCTCGGCACCAAGGAGATCATCCTGATCCACCACACCGATTGCGGCATGCTCACGTTCACCGACGACGAGTTCAAGAACGACCTCCAGGAGGAGACCGGTCTGAAGCCCAACTGGGCTGCCGAGTCGTTCCCGGATCTGAACCGCGACGTTCGGCAGTCCTTGGCGCGCATCGAGCTCAGCCCGTTCGTCACGAAGCACGAGTCGCTGCGCGGGTTCGTCTTCGATGTTGCCACCGGAAAGTTGAACGAAGTCACCGGATAGGCCCGGCCACCCATATTGCCGCGTACGAGCAGGCCCGTGCGCGGCGATAGTCTTCTGCGGTGACCGACTACTCTGCCGATCTGCATCTCGCCCTCCGGCTCGCCGACGAAGCCGACGTCATCACTCGTGGACGATTCCTCGCCATGGACCTGACGGTGGACTCGAAGCCGGATCTCACACCGGTCAGCGACGCAGACCTGGCCGTGGAAACGATGATTCGGGCGGAGCTCGGTTCGGAGCGTCCCGACGATGCTCTGCTCGGCGAGGAGTTCGGTGGCACGGCTACGTTCAGCGGCCGCCAATGGGTCGTCGATCCGATCGACGGCACCAAGAACTTCGTGCGCGGCGTACCCGTGTGGGCAACGCTGATCGCGCTGCTCGAGGACGGCGTCCCCGCAGTCGGAGTGGTCAGCGCCCCGGCGCTGCATCGCCGATGGTGGGCCGCCGACCAGCTGGGATCGTGGACGAGCGTCGGCGACGAAACCGCCCGTCGAATCAACGTGTCGAAAGTCGACTCACTTTCCGCGTCGAGTCTGAGCTTCTCCAGCCTGTCCGGCTGGGCCGACCTCGGAACGAGAGACCGCTTCATCGGACTGACCGATGACGTGTGGCGAGTCCGCGCCTACGGCGACTTCTTCTCCTACTGCCTGCTCGCCGAAGGAGCCCTCGACATCGCCGCCGAGCCGGAGGTCTCCCTGTGGGATCTGGCGGCACTCGATGTTCTGGTGCGCGAGGCGGGCGGGACGTTCACCTCGCTCGACGGACGCGTCGGGCCGCACGGCGGGAGCGCGGTAGCCACGAACGGGCTGCTGCACCAGGACGTCCTCGGCCGCCTCTCCCCCGCTGTGTGATTCGGTCGGCACTCACCGGAGACGGACCGTGAGAGCAGCGCGGAGTCAGAGGACTGCGGCCAGGACCAGGGCCAGGAGCGGAGTGATTCCCTGCACGAACGCGGGCCGGAAGTACTTCGCTCCGCCGGTGGCGAGCACCAGAGCCGCGCCGACGATGCTGGCGCACGCGAAGTAGACGATCGCGTCGCCGGCCGAGCCGCCGACGATGAGGCCGACCACGATGCCGATGCCGAGAAACAGGTTGTAGAACCCCTGATTGAAGGCCATCGGTTTGGTGATGTCTGCGTCGTTCTGACTGGCGACACCGAACTTCGCCCACACGGCCGGCTTGGACCAGAGCACGCTTTCCATGACGAAGATGGCGACATGGAGTACCGCGGCGAGGGCGGCGAAGACCTGAGCTATCGGATGCACAGGAAACAGCCTGTCACATCGGTACGACGCAGGATACGAAAGACCCGCCACGGTGTTGTGCGCCACCAGTACTTACTCGACAGTAGACAGCTAACTTACTCGGGAGTAAGATCTGTGAAGTCCGTGCCCGACGCCGAGGAACTGGTGATCATGAGCAAGCAAGACAGTGTGGTCGACGCGAAGGCCCCCAAGGTGCCCCGCGATACTTCTGCGGTTGGCCTCAACCCGTTCAAGAGAGATGCGATCGGAACCGCCATGCGCGTTCTGACGGCCATCACCGGGTCCGAACTCGCGGAGAAGTACAACCTCCGACAGACGATCGACCGCGTCACGTACGAGAGCACCAAAACCGGTTTCAAGACTCTCGGTGCCGCCAACCGTACGTTCGCCAAGGTCACCGGAGGCGGCAAGCCCAAGCGTCTCGACGACGGTGCCGCGAAAAACCTGAGCTACTTCGACCTGACGCCCGACGACGAGCAGCGCATGATCGTCGAAACGGTCAAGGAGTTCGCCGAGGAAATCCTCCGGCCGGCCGCCTTCGAGGCTGATCACAACGCCTCCTCGCCCGAGGACCTGGTTCGTCGCTCGGCCGAACTCGGCATCACGCTCATCAACGTTCCCGAGGAACTCGACGGTGCCGCCAGCGAGCGCGGTGCGGTCACCAATTCCCTCGTCGCCGAGGCTCTCGCCCACGGCGATATGGGCCTGGCCCTGCCGATCCTCGCGCCCAGCGGTGTCGCTGTCGCCCTCACTCAGTGGGGAACGGACGCGCAGCAGAAGACGTACCTCCCGGCATTCGTCGGCGAGAAGGTGCCGAACGCAGCAGTGGTCGTCAACGAGCCCCGCGCACTTTTCGATCCGTACGCGTTGCAGACCAAGGCCGTTCGCTCCCCCAGCGGGTACAAGCTCAACGGAGTCAAGAGCCTCGTACCCGCGGCCGGCAGCTCCGAGCTGTTCGTCATCGCCGCTGAACTCGAAGGTCGCCCGACTTTCTTCATCGTCGAGTCCGATTCCAAGGGCCTCGTCGTGGAAGCGGATCCGAGCATGGGTCTGCGCGCCGCGGGACTGGGTCGCCTGATCCTCACCGATGTGGCAGTGCCCGAGTCTGCCCTGCTCGGTGATGGTGACGCCGACCAGCGCGCCGCCGAGTACAGCGCCGCCATCGGTTTGGCCCGTCTGGGCTGGGCTTCCTTGGCCGTCGGTACGAGCCAGGCCGTACTCGACTACGTCATTCCCTACGTCAACGAGCGCGTCGCGTTCGGCGAGCCGATCAGTAATCGCCAGGCCGTGGCCTTCATGGTTGCCAACATCGCGATCGAGCTCGACGGCATGCGCCTGGTCACGCTGCGTGGTGCGTCGCGAGCCGAGCAGGGCCTGTCGTTCGCTCGTGAATCGGCGCTCGCGCGTCGACTCGCGTCCGAGAAGGGCATGCAGATCGGCTCCGACGGTGTGCAGTTGCTCGGTGGACACGGTTTCACCAAGGAACACCCGGTCGAGCGCTGGTACCGCGATCTACGGTCCGTCGGCGTCGCCGAAGGCATCGTTCTCATCTAGCTCGCCGCCCCGAATTCCATGGCACTCACCCAAGGACACACACGATGATCAATCTTGAACTTCCCAAGAAGCTTCGGGCGCAGGCGAATCAGGCTCACCAGGTCGCTGCCGAGATCTTCCGCCCCATCTCCCGCAAGTACGACCTCGCCGAGCACGAGTACCCGGTGGAACTCGACACCATGGCGTCCATGGTCGAAGGCATGTCCGACGCCGGTGGCGAAATCGGCGGAGCGGCCGGTGGCCGTGAGAAGGACAGCGAGTCGGCCAAGCCCAGCAAGACCGCCAACTCCAACGGCGGCAACATGTCCGCTCTGGTGAACGTCATCGAAACCTGCTGGGGCGACGTCGGCCTCACGCTGTCGATCCCGTACCAGGGACTCGGCAACTCCGCTATCGCCGCGGTCTCCACCGACGAGCAGCTCGAGCGCTTCGGCAAGGTGTGGGCTTCGATGGCCATCACCGAGCCCAGCTTCGGCTCGGACTCCGCGGCAGTCACCACCACCGCTGTCCTCGACGGCGACGAGTGGGTGCTCAACGGCGAGAAGATCTACGTCACCGCCGGTGAGCGTTCCACCCACATCGTGGTGTGGGCAACGGTCGACAAGTCTCTCGGCCGCGCGGCCATCAAGTCGTTCGTCGTCCCGCGTGACGCTCCGGGCCTGTCCGTTGCCCGCCTCGAGCACAAGCTGGGCATCAAGGCGTCCGACACCGCAGCCCTGCTGCTCGAGGATTGCCGCATCCCGAAGAACAACCTGCTCGGCACCGCCGAGGTCAACGTCGAAAAGGGCTTCGCGGGCGTCATGCAGACGTTCGACAACACTCGCCCTCTGGTTGCGGGTATGGCGATCGGCGTCGCCCGTGCCGCACTGGAAGAGTTGCGGTCGATCCTGGTCGATGCCGGAGTCGACATCTCGTACGAGACTCCCGCCTACAACCAGCACGCGGCGGCCGCAGAGTTCCTGCGACTCGAAGCAGACTGGGAAGCCGCGCACCTGCTCGCGTTGCGCGCGGCATGGATGGCCGACAACAAGGAGCCCAACTCGCTGCAGGCGTCGATGTCGAAGGCGAAGGCCGGACGCTCCGCAGTGGACATCACCCTCAAAGCAGTCGAGTTGGCCGGTACCTACGGCTACTCCGAGCGCCCGCTGCTAGAGAAGTGGAGCCGTGACTCCAAGATTCTCGACATCTTCGAGGGCACGCAGCAGATCCAGCAGCTGATCGTTGCCCGTCGCGTACTCGGAAAGTCCTCGGCCGAGCTGAAGTAAGCAGTGGCTCGTCATCGAGTCGGCACGTGATCGACAAGCGGCACCGGACTGTACGTCCGGTGCCGCTTTCGTGCGCTTGGAAGAAATGTCGAGGGTCGGTGTCGATATCGTGATGTCTCGATCGTCGTCTTCGTGTACGGCGAATCGCGCCGCGACACCGAGGTACCGAGCCAAGGAGCGCACCATGAAGTACATCCTGTTGATCAACGCCGACACCTCCCCCGGTGCTGCACCCGGCTGCAGCAGTGTGGAGGACTGGATGACGTACGAGAAGGAACTGAAGGAGGCCGGGGTCTACGTTGCCGGGCACGCTCTGGCCGACTTGACCACTGCTACCGCGGTACGCGTCGATCCGAGCACGGGCGAACGGACCGTCACGGACGGCCCGTATGCCGAGTCGCACGAGGTACTCGGGGGTTACGACGTCATCGACGTTCCCGACCTCGATGCCGCGCTCGAGTGGGCGGCCCGCTGCCCCGGCTCCAAGGACGGCGGCACCGTCGTCGTGCGCCCGCTCGCAGAATTCTGACGCGCGGGATCGTTCGGTGAGCAAGGTCGACGTCAGTCGAACGATCGCATCGGTCTTCCGTGCCGAGCGCTCGATGCTGCTCGCGTCGTTGGTGCAGCGCTACCGTGACCTCGACCTCGCCGAGGAGGTGACGTCGGATGCCATCGAGGCGGCTCTGAAGCATTGGCCGATCGATGGCATACCGGCCAAGCCAGGGGCCTGGTTGCTCACCACAGCCCGGCGCAAGGCAGTCGACCGCCTCCGACGCGATGAGACACTGGCTGCGAAAATGGCCGTACTACAGATCGACTCGGACCGCGACAACCCGTCCGGCTCGAATGCGCTCGACGATCGTGTGCCCGACGATCGCCTCCAGCTGTTCTTCACGTGCTCCCACCCGGCTCTTGCTGCCCAGGACCGACTCGCCCTGACGCTGAGGTGTCTCGCGGGTCTGTCCACAGCAGAGGTGGCGCGCGCACTGCTCATCCCTCCTGCCACGGCGGCACAGCGAATAGTGCGGGCCAAGAACAAGATTCGCACGGCTCGCATTCCGTTTCGCGTTCCAGGACCGGACGAGCTCGCGGAAAGAGTGCCGATGGTGCTCGAGGTCGTCTACTCCATCTTCACCGAGGGGTACTCGGCGACATCCGGCGATGGAGTCGGACGCGTCGATCTCTCAGACGAAGCGATCGGTATGGGCAGAGTTCTGCACGCGGCTCTGCCGGGCACGTCCGAGGTGACGGGCTTGCTGGCGCTGATGTTGCTGACCGACGCCAGACGCCGCGCCCGGATCGACGAACACGGCGAGATCGTGCTGTTGGCCGATCAGGACCGGCGCGTATGGAATGCCGCGTTCATGGCCGAGGGATCGGAACTCGTGAGCGAGGCCCTGACCCGCGGGCCGGCCGGCCCGTACTCCGTTCAGGCCGCCATCGCGGCATTACACGACGAGGCTGCTGACGCCGCGGGCACGGACTGGCCTCAGATCGTGGCCCTGTACGACGTGTTGATGGCACTCACACCATCACCGGTGGTCGCGCTCAACCGGGCCGTCGGCGTCGCAATGACCGAAGGGCCCGAGGCCGGGCTCGAGTTGTTGGACGCCATCGCCGCTGAGCCGGTCCTGCGCCGGTACCACCCGTTCGCGATGGCGAAGGCCGATCTGCTGCACCGACTGGGCCGGATGGACGAGGCCGCCGTGCACTACCGGAGAGCACTGGATTTCGCGCGAACGGCACCGGAGAAGCGTTTGCTGAGAAGACGACTGGCCGAGGTTGCCGACGCACGGGATCAGGCGGACAGCACAGCATCCACCTGATCGGCCGTCAGCGGTCGCTCTGCGTACACCAGTCGGATGGCCTCGGGATCGGGGTTGCCGATATCGGGTCCACGGGATACCAGCTTCAGGCCGGCGCGCTCTGCCACGCGAGCGGAGGAGAGGTTGTGTTCGAGAAGATATGCCACGACCGGCATTTCGGGCCGAGTTCGGTACGCGCACTCGACTGCGGATCACTGCAGATCTCGTACAACGCGTCGAGATCCGCATCTGCAGGCTCGTCGAGAACCAGTCGTGGGGTCTGCATTCGCACACCGATGATCCTAGAGGGCTCGAGTCTGGTAGACCGGTGGTAGACGATCGAGCGAAGGGTGACAGTCATGGCCGAGTGGATCAAGAAGGTCGAAGAGAACGCCAAGGGCCTCATCGCAGAGGCGGAACAGGAACTGACGGCTCTCGAGGGCGCGGACACCGTCGACCTCACCGCAGACGAGCCGGAGGATGCTGCGACCACCGACGACGATGACATCGTCACCAGTGACGATGCACGGGAGCAGGTCTCGGACTGAAGCAACCGCCGGCGTTCTCTGCGCCCAGTCGGCGCAACCGGTCGTCGACGTCGATCGAGATCGACACCCAGTCCTTCACGGTCACGGTTCTGTAGATCTACTCGAACACGTACCAGCAGATGCTGTTTCTCCTGTGCTGGTCCTCCAACACCAGAGCCCGCACGCTGTCCGGCAGCTGTTCCCTCTGCCACTCATTTTCCGCATACGCCGCGGCTGCTGCGCTCGACGACGGTGCCGCAGCTCGAACTGCCTTGATGGCGTACGCCGCTGCTCCGAGGTCGTGTTCGGCCACGTGCGCCACGCATGCGGCCTGGCCTGCGGCGTAGGCGGCGAATCGAGCCGCTCCGCGAAGGGGACGCGCTGCGCCCATCGCGTGTCCGCCGAGGGCGCGGGTCTCCATCATCGGCAGCTCACCGCGTACCCACGCGCCGATCCCGTCGATGGCTTCCCGCGGTCTGGCGTCCGACGGAACCGAGCTCTCGAACAGGGGCAGCACGTGTTCGGCACAGGCAGCAGCCCAGAGTGCCAGGGCCCGATGATCGTCATCGGACAGCAGTCCCCCGCGCCGGGCGGTGACGAGCCGGGGATCTCGAACAGCGGGCAGGATCATCCTCGGTCGCCCTCTTCGCACGGGCATCGGGCAGTCCAACGTGATTGCACGGTGGCTATCAGAGCACAAAAAAGCCCGAGACCGTATGGTCTCGGGCTTTTTCGAGTGGTAGCGGGGACAGGATTTGAACCTGCGACCTCTGGGTTATGAGCCCAGCGAGCTACCGAGCTGCTCCACCCCGCGTTGCATCTACGAAGTTACCCCTGCGTGTACGACGAATGCAAATCACGTGACCACGGGGTGCTCGGTCCAGTCGATCAGGCTCGACGCGCGGCCGAGCCGACCCGAACAGCACGTTCGCAGCCCCTCGAAATAGTGCTCCGGGTCTCTTTTCTTGCGTGTTTCGAGTCACATAACGGTCGGGTCACGAAGGTGAAACATTCCCGCCACAATGCGGCTCGAGCTGCACGAACAGGGGGCCCGATCCCACTATGTGGACGGGTCGCATCCCATATCCGCTCAGTGACGGTGAGTGAATCCTCGACTACCTTCACGGACGGCCCTAAACCGCTGGGCTTGCACCACCCCGCCGCTTCTTTCGCTCTGCCCCGCGGGTGTGGTCCCCAATACGTACGGGGGCAGAGCCGCGACGATACGAAGTGCCTGGTCGTCATCGCCATCACCACCGGCGTAACGATTCGCAGGCCAGTCGCGCCAGTCGAGCGCGGAGAGGATTCACCCCGCATGACCACTCAGAACAACTTCGGTAAGCGCGCACTCGGATTGGCCGCCATCGCCGGCGCAGCCGTCGCCATTCCGCTCGGCGTTTCTGCCGGAACCGCCAACGCAGCCCCCCACAACTGGGACGGCGTCGCACAGTGCGAGAGCGGTGGCAACTGGAACATCAACACCGGAAACGGCTACTACGGTGGCCTGCAGTTCTCGCAGAGCACCTGGACGGCCAACGGCGGAACCGGATCACCCGCCAACGCCTCCAAGGCCGAGCAGATCCGCGTCGCGGAAAATACTCTGCAGAGCCAGGGACCGGGCGCATGGCCCGTCTGTGGTCAGCAGCTGACCACCGGAACCTCGGCAGCCGAGCCCGAAGCGGCACCGGCACCGGCTCCTCAGGCAGCACCGGCACCGGCCCCCGCGCCTGCCGTCGCACCCGAGGTCGCAGCAGCTACACAGGCCGCTCAGGGCGCATTCGATGCAGCATCCAAGCTCGCAGACCAGTACGGCCTGAGCACCCAGTTCCAGCACTTCGCTGCTGCGAACGCTCCAGTGCTCGCACCCATCGGACGCTGATTCACCGCCAGTTCGCTAGAACTGCCTCGTTCCGCTCACAGTGGATGCCCAGCGCATCCGATGTAGCGAACAACGACAGAGCCGCCTCACCGATTCGGTGAGGCGGCTCTGTCGTTGCAGTCAACCCGGTGGAACAGTGCCGATCAGCTACCGGCCCCGTTGTACGCGTCGACCGCCTTCTGCAGGTTCTCCAGCGCGGTACCGAGCTGCGCCAGGTTGCCGCTCTGCTGTGCAGTCCGCACGGCGGAGAGTGCGTCGTTCAACCCGGTGACAGCGGCGTCCCTGGTGGTCGACCCACCGGTGGACGGAGCCGGATTCGCCGGCGTCGAACCGCCCTCGGACGGGGTCGTCTCGGGTACGGCACCCGGCTGGGTACTGCCGTCGGTCTCCCCCGGCGCCGTGACGGTCCGTCCGGCACCGGCCCCGAACACCTGCTCGATGGCCTCGGGCAGCGTGGCGGCGTAACCGACACGACCCTCGTACGAGACCAGCACCCGGATCAACTGCGGGTATGCCGACGCCTCGTTGGTGCGCGAGGCGTACACCGGCTCCACATAGATCAGACCGCCGTTGCCCACGGGCAGGGTCAGAAGATTGCCGAACTCGACAGTGTTCTCCCGGCGCACGATGCCGAGGCTTTCGGAGACGTCCGTCGTGGTCGTCATCTGGTTCTGTACCTGATTCGGGCCCTGAGTGGACGTATCGGTAGGCAGCCTCAGCACGGTGATCTTGCCGTAGTTCTCCGGATCCGAATCCGCGCTGACATACGCGCCCAGCACTTCTCGGCGATACCCCACCAGCGCACTGGTCAGCTGGAACGAGGCCTGGTTCTCCTCGTTGGAGATATCGGACGCGACGACGTAGTACGGAGGCTGCTTGGCGGCAGTGTTCTCCGCGGTCGGGTCGGTCGGAACCTCCCAGAACGCGTTGTTGGTGAAGAACTCTCGCGGATCGTTGACGTGGTATTTCGTCAGCAGTTCACGCTGAACCTTGAACAGGTCCTCCGGGTACCGGAAGTGATCCCGCAATTCCGGAGACACCTCGCTCTTGGGGATGACCGTTCCGGGGAACACGCCTTCCCAAGCCTTGAGCACCGGGTCGTTCTCGTCCTGCTCGTACAGCTTGACGGTGCCGTCGTAGGCGTCGACGGTGGCCTTGACCGAGTTCCGGATGTACGAGACTTCCCGGCTCGGCAGTGCGCGCGTCGTCGTCGACTCGATGCTGTCGGCAGTGGCATCCTCGAGCGACATCCGCTGGGCATACGGGAAGTTGTCCAGCGTTGTGTAGCCGTCGATGATCCAGACGAGCTTGCCGTCGACGATCGCCGGGTACGTCGAACCGTCGGTGGTGAGCCAGGGCGCGACCTTCTGCACGCGGTCTCGGGGATCACGGTTGAACAGAATCTTCGATTCGTCACCGATCACACTCGAGAACAGGATGTTGCGCTCGGCGTACTTGCTCGCGAACACGAGTCGGTTGAAGAAGTTGCCGACGTCGACACCCGCTGCACCGGTGTAGGAGTAGCTCTTGCTGTCTGTGTCGTACTCACGGGGTTCACCGGCCGAGCCGACGATGGAGTAGTCGGCGTCGGAATTCGCGATGACCGGGCCGAAGTAGATGCGCGGCTGATCGAGGTCACCTGGGCCGTCCTTACGCACGGTTCCCTCGGCGTTGTTCTCGATCCAGTTCACCTGGTAGTTGGGATAACCACCACGCCCGCCGCTGGACTCGTCGGCGACAGCCTCGTCGACGGAGTTGGCAGGAGCAGCAACGAAGCCGTTTCCGTGCGTGAACACGGTATGGCGGTTGATCCAGTCACGCTGGTTCGCGTCGAGAGTCTGCGGTGAGATCTCACGCGCGGCGACGACGTAGTCGCGGAGGTTGCCGTCCGCGTCCGGGTAGCGGTCGACGGCCAGTGTGTCGGGGAATCCGTAGAAGTTACGGATCTGACGCTGCTGAGTGAACGTCGGCGCGAGGATGTTCGGATCGAGCAATCGGATGTTCGACATCGTGGCCGACTCCGATGCCACTTCGCTCGGGCTCAACGACGCTTCACCCGAATAGTCGCGGTACGAGACCACGTCATCGGTCAAGCCGTACGCAGACCTCGTTGCCGCGATGTTGCGCTCGATGTACGTGCTCTCCTTGTCGGCCGCGTTCGGACGCACCGAGAACTGCTCCATCACCAACGGCCAGACGGCACCGATGAGGATCGACGACAACACCAACAGGGCTGTGGCCAAGGCGGGGATTCTGAGGTCACGAAGGAAGATGGCCGCAAAGAAGGCAATCGCGCAGATGACTGCGATGGCCAACAGAATCAGCTTCGCCGGCAGCACCGCGTTGATATCGGTGAAGCTGGCACCGGTGAACGTCGGCTCCTTGCGACTACTCGACAACAACGTGTATCGATCGAACCAGTAGGCGATGGCCTTGAGCAGGACGAAGGTGCCGGCCAGCACAGCGAGCTGAATCCGCGCCGCGCGAGTGAGCGCTCCTTCTCGGCCGGCGAGACGAATGCCGCCGAAGACGTACTGCGTCACCAGATTTGCGAAGAATGCAACCAGGATGGCAACGAACAGCCAGTTCAGGATGAAGCGGTAGAACGGCAGATCGAACGAGTAGAACCCGACGTCCAGGCCGAACTGCGGGTCGGTCTGGCCGAAGTCGCCGCCATGCAGGAACAGCTGCACGGTGACCCAGTTCGTCTGCGCGATCATGCCGGACAGGAAACCGAACACGACCGGGATTCCGATGCCGAACAACCGCAACCGGCTCATCACCGTGGTGCGGTATCGAGCGATCGGATCGTTGGGTCCGGCCACCGGAACGAACACCGGGCGATTGCGGTACGCGACGACCAGCGCGCCGAAGACGATGAGCCCGACGACGACCGAGACGACGAGGAAGATCACCAACCGGGTCAACAGAGTGGTGGTGTAGACGCCGCGGAAGTCGACTTCTCCGAACCACAACCAGTTCGTGTAGATATCGATCAACCGCGGACCGATGAGCAGCAAAGCTGCTACTACCAAGGCCAATACGAGCAAGATCCGGCTTCGCCGCGACAACGACGGCATACCGGTGGGGGGCCTCATGCCCACGTGCCACACTCCAACTTCGGGCGACGCCGATGGCGCCGCAGATGACTGTCACGGCGCACCTCGCGTGCGCCGCATGTCCGTTTCGCCCTACTGTACGTACGTTGATCCTACGGCTGTGACGCCCGTACCGCGGCCCCGCCGGACCGCAGGTCAGGAGCATCGACATTCATGTAACCATTCGGATGCGAGGATAGTGCGGTGAGCAACGACAGTGACGGACTGCCCGGCCAGGAACATTTCGGAGACGACTTCGACCCCGAGTCGGGCGGACCCGGCGTCGCCGAGGCATTGGCTCGGTGCGCGCGTGAGGTGGCGGACTTCGTCGACGCGGGCGGGTGGGACCAGTCGCCCCAGATGTTCGCGCTGGTGCCCACCGCTGCCCTCGCCGCGGCAGAACCCGGCCTGCTCGACGATCTGGCCGACGGTGCTGCACTCACACCGATCCAGCAGCATTCGTTGCCCGAGGACATCACCGGCGGCTCCCCCGCCCTCGACGAATTCCTCGCCACGTCGACGTGGCCCGAGGGCGTCGTGGGATGCGCACTCGTCCAGGAGATCGTCGTACTCCCCCCTGCGGCGGAGTCGGCACTCGACGATGCGCTGATGCCGCTTCTCGCAGATCCCGACGCGGCCGACGACGCGGCGCGGTCGGCCGCCGAGAACCATCCCGAGAAGCGTGACGCGCGGCTGATCGTGGCAGTGCTCAAGGACGGACCGTCGTTGACGTTGTTGCAACTGCATCCGGACGAGGACGCCGATCCGTTCGCTCCCATCGACCTTCGCATCGCCGAGGACCTGGCACCCAACGTCGTCCACGGTCTGTACGCGACGTTCGATGTGGTCGACGACGACTGAATACGACCGAGCGGGTCAGCTACAGGTCGGAGCGTCTTCGCCCGACCCGATCGCTTGAAGCGAGTCGATCGCGTTGTCCAGCGATTCGACTCGCACCAAGCGCAGACCGTCGGGCACATTCTGTTGCGCCTCACCACAATTGGCGTCGGGCACCAGGAACGTCGTGGCCCCTGCCTCACGAGCTGCTATCAGCTTGTAGGGAATACCGCCGATGGGGCCGACCGTTCCCGCTGCGTCGATCGTGCCGGTTCCCGCCACGAATTCGCCGTTGCTCAGCTCGCCGGGACTCAGTTTGTCCACCACCGCGAGGCTGAACATCAAGCCGGCGGACGGACCACCGACGTCGGCGAGATTGAACTTCACGTCGAACGGAACGTCGGGCTGCTCCTCGGGCGTCACACCGAGATATCCCTTGGACGGATCGTCCGGCCTGGCCCCGAGCACAACGGAATCCGTACGAGGGGCACCATCACGCACGTAGTCGATGTCGAGCGAATCGCCGGGTGCCTTGGCGCTGACGGCCTCGCGAACCGCGCCGGCCGTCGAGACGGGGGTGCCGCCCACCGCAACCAGAGTGTCTCCGATGTTCAGCACGCCTGCGGCGGGACCGTCCTGGGCCACGCTCGTCACCGACAGCGACACCGGGAGGTCTAGGTGATGCAGAGCGGCGAGTTCGGCACTGGATTCCGATTGCTCGAAATCGGCCTGATTCCCCTCCTGCACTTCCTCTTTCGACTTGTCCGGTGGGTATACCTCCTCACGAGGCACCAGTCCCTGACGCCCACTGGCCCAGAACCCGAGAGCCTCGAAAAGATTGAGCTGATCCCGCACGGCCACCGTCGTCATGTTCAGATGGCCTGCGGTGGGGTCGACGTCGGTGCCATCGATCTGGACTACGGGCACGCCGTCGACGTCACCGAGAGTGTTGTAGGTCGGCCCGGGGCCGAGTGCCGCGAACGGAACGGTGACGACCGAGCCGGTGACGCCCAGCACCACGACCGGTACCAGCGCTGCGACGAGTGTGGCGATCCTTCGGTTCACTCGGTAGACACTAGATCCGAACGTGCGGCGGCGTGGATACCGCCCCTGCCGGAGCCCGACGCACGATGCGACGAAGCCGTTCTGTTCGCCGTCAGCGTGACGATCTTTCGCGCTCCGAGTGCTCATGGCTTGTACCGTTGAGCCATGAGCAATTTTGGTTTCGGTGCTTCCGACGACGACCCGGACAAGAAGAAGAATCCGGACGGGTCGGGTAACCCCGCCGGTTTCGGGTTCGGGGCCGAGGGCTTCGACCCTGCACAGCTGGGCCAGATGCTCACCCAGTTCGGCCAGATGCTCAGCGGCATGGGTGCCGCGGGGTCGGGCGGATCGTCGGCCGGACCGGTCAATTACGACCTCGCCAAGCAATTGGCCCGACAGCAGATGGGCGATTTCAGCCCGGTGTCGGCCGGGGAGCGTGAGGCCATCACCGAGGCCGCGCACCTCGCCGAGCTCTGGCTGGACGGTGCCACCACATTGCCTGCCGGTGCCACCAAGACTGCAGCGTGGACGCCGGTCGACTGGCTCGACAACACCATCGACACCTGGAAGCGGCTGTGCGATCCGGTCGCCGAGCAGATTTCGGGCATGTGGACCTCGGGGTTGCCGCCGGAGGCTCAGCAGATGGCCGGACCGATGATGGGCATGCTGACCCAGATGGGCGGAATGGCGTTCGGCTCGCAACTCGGTCAGGCACTGGGCCAACTGTCGAAGGAAGTTCTCACCTCCACCGACATCGGTCTCCCGCTCGGCCCGTCGGGCACCGCCGCGTTGCTACCGTCGGCGATCGCGTCGTTCAGCGAAGGTCTCGAACAGCCCGAGCGTGAGGTGCTGGTGTTCCTGGCCGCCCGCGAGGCTGCACACCAGCGGCTGTACAGCCACGTCCCGTGGCTGCGCCAGCGGGTTCTCGCCACTGTCGAGGAATATGCTCGCGGCATCCGCATGGATTTCTCGGCAATCGAGGAAGCCGCTGCCGGGCTCGACCCGTCGGCGCTGACGGATCCGTCGAAGATCGAAGCGCTGCTGCAGCAGGGTTCGTTCGAGCCGCAGACCACACCCGAGCAGAAGCACGCTCTCGAACGTCTCGAAACGTTGCTGGCACTGGTGGAGGGCTGGGTGGAGACCGTGGTCACGGCCGCACTCGGCGACCGTCTCCCCGGCGCGGTTGCCCTCGCCGAGACCATTCGCCGTCGCCGCGCCTCCGGCGGCCCGGCAGAGCAGACGTTCGCGACGTTGGTCGGTCTCGAGTTGCGTCCCCGCAAGGTGCGCGAGGCCGCCGATCTGTGGCGCCAACTACTGGCCGCCGCGGACGTGGAGGGCCGCGACGGGGTGTGGGCACACCCGGATCTCCTGCCCGACGCATCCGACCTGGACAATCCGGCGGCGTTCATCGACCGAGTCGTGGGCGGCGGCACCTCCAGCTTCGACGACCCCATCGCGCAACTCGAGGCGATGGAGGCAAAGGAGGCCGCCGAACGAGCGGAACACAGCACGGACGACGCCTCGGAGGACGGCGACGACCATCCGGACAAAGGCTCTTCCACACCCTGAACCCGTACGGCGCACACCAATGCCGTCGGCCCCGTCGAACGCCTGCTCGAAGCCCATTTTCCCCTGTGGATAACGCGCTCCGAGCGGGCGTTTGCCGTCGGACCGAGTGTCACAGTGTGGTTCATGATCACATCGACCGTTCGACTCGATCCCGCGGTGGCCATCCTGCCGCGACGGGACGGAACCGTTCAACTGGGGTGGAGCCCCGAGACCAGCGTCGTCGTCACTCCCCCTCCCGGTGCGGAACCGGGCTCGATACTCGAGATCCTGCGGCTTCTCGCGGCAGGACGTTCCAGGCCTCACATCGTCTGTCACGCAATGACGTTGGGTTTGTCCGCGAACCGAGTGTCGTCGATGCTCGCCGAATTGGACGATTCCGGCCTGCTCGTGCACGGCACGAGTGGCCCGGCGTCGAGCAACGCGGACGCTCCGTCGAGTGAACTGCGCGACATTCGTTCCGTGCATCTCGTGGGCCGCGGGCCGCTCTCGGATGCGCTGACCGCCGGGTTGCGGCGCACCAGTGTCGCGGTGACCAGAACGAGCCTGACCCCGACACGCTATCCGCACCTCGCCGTGAACTCGTGGCAGTACGACGTGGTCGTGCTCACCGACGACCTCGTCGCCGAGCCCCGCCTGGTGACCGATCTGGTACGGAAAAGGATCCCGCACCTGCAGGTGCGACTGCGGGACGGGAAAGGAATCGTCGGCCCGTTCGTGGTGCCCGGACAGACGAGTTGCCTGCGCTGCGCCGATCTCACCCGCTGTGATCTCGATCCGGAGTGGCCGCACCTGTCCGCACATCTGCTCGGCACGGTGGGCCAGGCGAGTACCGCCACGGTGTTGGCCACGGCGGCGTTCGCGTTCGCGCAACTCGAGACCCTCATCGATCGCACGGACGGAACGATGCCCGAAACCACCGACTGCACGATGGAGCTGAGTTTCGCGGCAACCGGTACGTCCGTGCACAAACGGCAGTGGACGCGACATCCACATTGCGATTGCTGGTACTGACGACACGGTCACCCGACCACCCGTCCACCTCGGCCGTCGAGGCCACGGTTTCACCGGTCCGAGCATTTGTCGGAAGGTTCAGCCATGATGGAGCTGTGTCAGACATACCGCGCCGTGGATCCACTCGTACCGCGAAACTAGCCAGCATTCCCCTGGGAATGGCCGGACGTGCCGCGATGGGCTTCGGAAAGAAGCTCGCCGGCGGAAACCGCGACGAGATCGACGCGGATATGGCCGCCAAAGCAGCCGAGCAACTCTTCTCCGTACTCGGAGAGCTCAAAGGCGGAGCCATGAAGCTCGGTCAGATGCTGTCGGTGATGGAAGCCGCCGTCCCCGAGGAGTATTCGGAGCCCTACCGTGAGGCACTGACGAAGCTGCAGGCTCAGGGCCCGCCCATGCCGGCCAAGACAGTGCACCGCGTACTCGATCAACAACTGGGTACGGCGTGGCGATCACGGTTCGAGAGTTTCGACGACACCGCTATCGCCTCGGCCAGCATCGGCCAGGTCCACCGAGCCACGTGGGCGGACGGGCGCGACGTCGCGGTCAAGATCCAGTACCCGGGTGCGGACGACGCCCTGCGGTCGGACCTCAAGACTCTGTCTCGTTTCGCGAACCTGTTCAGCACGGTGCTCGCCGGTACGGACGTCAAGCCCGTGCTCGAAGAGCTGACGGCTCGCACCGAGGACGAGCTCGACTACCGTATCGAGGCAACCAATCAGCGCGCCTTCAGCAAGGAATTCGCGGGCGATCCTCGGTTCGCGGTACCCAAGATCGTTGCCAGCGCCCCGAAAGTGGTTGTGAGCGAATGGATGACGGGCAGGCCCCTGGCCGATGTGATCGCGCACGGAACTGCGGACGAGCGTAATCGAGCCGGCGAACTACTGGCGCGGTTCGCGTTCGAGTCTCCCGCGCGCGCGAAGTTGTTGCACGCGGACCCACATCCGGGAAACTTCATGATGCTCGACGACGGCCGAATGGGCGTCATCGATTTCGGGGCATGTGCTCCGATGCCAGACGGCCTGCCTCCGGTCCTCGGCCGGATGGTCGCACTCGCTCGTGACGACAAGTTCGACGAGCTGGTCGAACTGTGCACCGAAAGTGGCTTCGTGGTGCCGGGTCGCACGGTGACGGAGAAGGAAATTGCCGATTACCTTCGCCCGTTCACAGACCCGATTCACACCGAGTCGTTTCACTTCACTCGGGCGTGGCTGCAGAAAGCGGCAGGCACCGCAGCCGATTTCAACAGCGCACAGTTCCGCACCGTTCGCTCGCTGAACATGCCGCCGGAGTACGTGATGATCTTCCGGGTACTGGGTGGCCTGGTGGGAATCTGCGCGCAGCTCGACGCCTATGCGCCGTACATGGCAATTCTGACGGAATGGTTGCCCGGCTTCACCGAGTGAATCACTCGGTGAAGCCGGACCTCCGGATCGAGCTTCATGCCGCGTTCTTACGTGGCCGTCCGCGAGGACGCTTGCGTGCGATGACAACACCCTGTTCCAGGATCTCGCCACCCCATACGCCCCACGGCTCGGCGCGATCCAATGCGGCGCTGAGACAGGTTCGGCGGATGGGGCATTCGGCGCACAGCGCCTTGGCCTGCTCCAATTCGGCAGGGGTGTCGGCGAACCACATGTCGGGGTTCGCCGCTCGGCAAGGCACCGACAGCTCGAGCTCCGCCGATTCGGCGAAACTTGTTGCTGCGTAGGTGCTTTCGGACTCTGGTCGGCATGTCGTCCGGATCGTGGCGGTTGACACGTCGGTCTCCTCTACTTTTCGTGCGGCGTCGTTATCGGTTCGAGGGGTAATGCGAACCATGTCGGCCTCACGCTCGGGTAGAGGATCTACCTGAACGACAAAGGCCACGGTCCGCGAGTGCGGGTCCGTGGCCTGGTGGGCAAATCGAAGCGTCTACCTACAGTGAAGTCGGTATCTGCTGTCGAACACGGACGCGCGTGGTGCGCGGAGACGTCGATGGGTGTACACAGCGGGTGCTGCCAACGCCAGGACGCCGGGGGCGGAATTCGACCCGAGGGCTTCCGATGCGGACTGGTGCATCGGGCCGAAAGCGGTGGGACGAATCCACGTCTGCGCAACCGAGCCGGCGGCTACGGCCGCAGCAGCGGGCGTACCGACCAGTGCATCGCCGAAGGGCGTTGCACCGCAGACAGGGCTGAGCACGACGGTTGCTCTTGCACCGGCGATGTCGAATGTGTCGATCATGTTCTTCAGCTCCTGTTCTGGTCTCGTGGGCGGACTGGGCAGTGTGCGGTCTCCCGCGACACGAGAAACAGATTAAGCCCCCCGCCGAGATCTGCACAAGTTATTTTTGACCAGCAGTTTTACGGCATCTGTTCGATGGACGGTTACCGGTCGGAAGAGCGCACCACCGTGAGCACGTCCTCGCCGAAGCGCTCGAGCTTCTTGGCCCCGATTCCCGGTATCGCAACGAGCCCACGCTCGTCCTGCGGTTGCTGTTCTGCGATAGCAGTCAACGTGTTGTCACTGAACACGACGTATGCGGGCACCTTGAGTTCACGAGACTTGTCCAGGCGCCACGACTTCAACGCATCGAGCAGGGCGATGTCCACGTTGGACGGGCAACTGTCGCATCGTCCGAGCATCGTGGCCGACGTGCCGATCAGCGGCTTACCGCAGATTCTGCACTTGGGCCCGGACCTCTTGGCCGCGGGTGCCGCGATGCGCGACGCGGGCGAATCCTCGGGCACCAATCCGACGAGGAATCGGGAGCGGCGACGCGACTTGCGCCCACCCTCGTTACGGGCCAGGGCCCACGACAGGTGCAGGTGAACCCGTGCCCGAGTGACACCTACGTACAGAAGGCGGCGTTCCTCCTCGACGGCGGCCTCGTTGTTCGCACTGGGATCGTTACCGATCGCGTGAGATATCGGCAGCGTTCCGTCGGCAAGCCCGACGATGAACACTGCATCCCACTCGAGCCCCTTCGCCGCGTGCAACGAGGCCAGCGTCACGCCCTGCACCGTCGGTGGATGCCGCGCCTCGGCGCGAGCGGCGAGTTCACCCAGAAGTGAGTCGAGGGTCAGATCGGGATCGTGCACCAGCAATTCCTCGGTGAGTTGCACGAGACCTCCCAGAGAGGCCCACTTCTCCCGCGCCTGCGCACCGGTCGGCTCGGTTGCGGTCAACCCCAGTGGAGCAAGCACGGCCCGAACCAGACCGGTGAGGCCGTCCCCGGAACGAGAACCGTCGGGTAGATCGTCGCGGCCCGCAGCCTGGCGCAGAGCATTGACTCCCTGCCGCACCTCGGGTCGAGTGAAGAAGCCCTCGCCGCCGCGAACCTGATAGGGAATCTTCAGCTCGGTCAGGGCCTGCTCGTGCGCCTCGGACTGCGCATTGATGCGGTACAGGATCGCGATCTCGGCAGGCTCGACGCCTTTCGCGATCAATCTCTTCACCGCGCGTGCCACTCCGTCCGCTTCGGCGGGCTCGTCGTCGTACTCGAAGAACTCCGGCTCCGGACCGGAATCACGCTGACCGATCAGCTGCAGGCGAGTGCCGGCAATGCGACCCCGCGCAGCACCGATCACGCGATTGGCCAGCGACACGACCTCCGGCGTCGATCGGTAGTCGCGTTCGAGACGGACAACCGTGGCCTCGGGATACTTGCGCGAGAAGTCGAGCAGATAGCGAGGAGACGCGCCGGTGAACGAGTAGATCGTCTGATTCGCGTCCCCGACGACGGTGAGGTCGTCACGATCGCCCACCCAGGCGTCGAGAACCCGCTGCTGGAGCGGCGTCACGTCCTGGTACTCGTCGACGACGAAGCAGCGATAGCGTTCGCGGAATTCGTCGGCCACCGAGGAGTGCTCTTCCAGCGCCGCGGCGGTGTGCAACAACAGATCGTCGAAGTCGAGCAACATGCCGTCGCCGCCGCGAGATTTAAGTTCTTCGTACCCCGCGTACACCGCAGCGACCTTGGTTGCGTCCATGGGCACGTCGCGTCGGTTGCTCGCCGCTATGCGCGGGTAGTCCTCCGGAGCGATCAACGAGCCCTTGGCCCACTCGATCTCGCCCGCGAGGTCGCGGATGGAGTCGGTAGAGGTGGACACTCCGGCCCGGTTCGCTGCCTGCGAGACCACGGTGAACTTGCGATCGAGCAACTGCCACCCGGTGTCGCCGACGACCTGTGGCCAGAAGTATTTGAGCTGACGCATCGCGGCAGCGTGGAAGGTACGAGCCTGCACCGGAGGGCCCTCTCCCCCGACGCCGAGTTCTCGAAGACGGCCCCGCATCTCACCGGCCGCCCGCGCGGTGAAGGTGACCGCCAGTACCTGGCCGGAGGACACGTGTCCCGCGGACACGAGATGCGCGATGCGTCGAGTGATCGTGCGAGTCTTGCCCGTTCCGGCCCCGGCGAGCACACAAACCGGACCACGAGGAGCCAGCACTGCCGCGGATTGCTCCGGATCGAGCCCGGCGGTCATCGCGTCGTCAGCCATGGGTCCATTGTGTCAGTGCCTACCGACAGCGATGTCCGGGCCCGACGCCGCCGAGACTCGCCGAGGCGGCCGTCACGGAACAATCACCTGCGCCCTGCTGTTGACTGTCTGCGTGACCACTACCGAGAACACCCAACAGACCCCGGCCGCGCTGACCGTCTACTCCACCACGTGGTGCGGGTACTGCCGCCGACTCAAGACTCAACTCGACGAGGCCGGAATCGCCTACTCCGAGATCGACATCGAGCAGAACCCCGAGTCCGCCGAGTTCGTCGGCAGCGTCAACAACGGAAACCACATCGTGCCCACCGTGCAGTTCGCGGACGGATCGACGGCAACCAATCCCAGCCTCGCCGAGGTCAAGCGCGCTCTGTCGCTCTGATCGGGCGTCAGGTCGTCGCTGCCCACGCCTCCAGCATCCCGCGAGCGATCGAGATGGATCCGGGAAGCAGCAATCGAGACGTCGACTCCGATCCCCAGTCGCCGAGTTCGAGGGCGGCGACGACCTCGGTCCGCTCGAACCAGTGCGCCTCGGCGATCTCGCCGTCCTGGAACGCGAGCGGCTGATCCGGGTCGGCGACGGCCGAAAAGCCGATCATCACCGAACGCGGAAACGGCCACGGCTGACTGCCCAGGTATTCGATGCCGGAGACGTCCAGCCCCACTTCTTCCTTGATCTCCCGCGCGACGCAGGTCTCCAACGATTCGCCGGCCTCGACGAATCCCGCCAACACCGAGAACCGACGTTCGGGCCACATCGGTGCGCGCGCCAAGAGCACTCGATTCGCGCCGTCGTGAACCAGGCAGATCACCGCAGGATCGGTGCGCGGAAATTCTTCGTGACCCGAGGACGTGCTGGTCCGCGACCAGCCTGCGGCCGACGGAACGGACGGAGCGCCGTCGAGCGAGCTGAACCGCGCACTGGCGTGCCAATTGAGGATGGCCAGAGCCCCGGTGACCATCGACAGCGACACACTGTCGAGGCGCTCGCCGTCGGTTCGCAGGTCTCCCAGCGTGCCCTGAAGTAGTTCGACGCGTCGTGTCCACAGGTGCCGGTCGCCATGAATTCCGAGGAAGACCACGTCCTCGGTCGGTTCCGTGGCCACGTCTGCGGCGTCGACGAAGACCAGACCACCCTCGTCCACTGCGAATCTGCCGCGACCGTCCACGTCGAGTATGCGAGCAGTGGACCAACCGGCGGCCAGTGCCGCTGTGTCGCGGCGCAATTCCTCGGCTCGGTCGAGCGGTGATCGAGACAGTCGAGGTGGATGTACGAGCTGGAAATTCGGCACGCTCACGACCCTACTGGGCCTGCCTAGTCGGCCACGCGACGGATATACAGCAGTCGGTCGGTTGCCTCGATCGCGTCGACCTCGGGCGAACCGACTCGGAACAGCTTGCCGCCCCGGACGACTCCCAACACGATGTCGGCCAGATGACGCGGCGAACCGCCCACCTCGTCCCGCTCCACCTCTCGCTCTGCGACGGCGAAGCCTGCCTCCGGGGTGAGAAGATCCTCGATCATCTCCACGACGGACGGTGTGGACGTGGCGATCCCGAGCAGCCGACCCGCCGTCTCGGACGAGACGACCACCGAGTCCGCACCGGACTGTCGCACCAGGTGCGTGTTCTCGGCCTCGCGGATCGCTGCGACGATCTTGGCCTTCGGAGCGATCTCCCTGGCCGTCAGCGTCACCAGGACTGCCGTGTCGTCGCGGTTGGTCGCCACGATGATGGCCGCGGCGTGTTGAGCACCTGTCAGCCGGAGCACATCGGATTTGGTGGCGGAGCCGTGGACGGTGACCAGACCCATCGCCGAGGCCGCGTCGAGCACGGTCTGATCGGTGTCGACCACGACGATGTCCGAGGCCGACACTCCGTCGCCGAGCATCGCGTCGACTGCGGTTCGGCCCTTGGTACCGAAACCGATGACCACGGTGTGATTGCGCACGCTGCGTCTCCATCGCTGAATTTTGAATGCCTGCCGAGACCGCTCGGTGAGAACCGACAGCGTGGTACCGACCAACAGAATGAGGAACAGGACTCGTAGGGGGGTGATGACCAGAATGTTGACCAGACGCGCAGACGGACTCATCGGCGCGATGTCCCCGTATCCGGTGGTCGACAACGACACCGTCGCGTAATAGAACGCGTCGAGGAACGACAGCTCGCCGTTCTGATTGTCGCTGTAGCCGTCGCGATCGAGGTAGACGACGAACGCCGCGAGAAAGAGAATTCCCAACGCCATCAGAACCCGCTTGTAGATCGCGCTCCACGGGCTGGATTCGATTTCCGGAACCCGCAGCACACCTACCAGCGCGAAATCGGGCTTGTCGGTCAACGCGCCGCTGTCCCCCAGGCGCGTGCGCAACCTACCTCCCACGTCGCCCACCGAGGTGCTCACCGAAGTCGAGATCATTCACGGCACGCAGCGTAACCCCATGCCGCGCTTCTGCGTCGACAACCGACCGCTTCGAGCGGACCGGATGGGCGGATGCAGCACCGTGTGGCACGGTGTGTGCATGACACAGAGACCGAGTCAGGCCGCAGCGCTGCGTCTCGCGGGATTGCTCGCCGGCGCCGGAGTACTCCATTTCGTCACTCCCCAATTCTTCGATGCGCAGGTACCGACCGCCCTGCCCGGTTCGGCGCGGACGTACACCCAGGTATCGGGAGTAGCCGAGCTCGCTGTCGCTGCCACGTTGGCCGCACCCCGCACCCGTCGAGTGGGCGGTGCGTTGGCAGCGGGCCTGTTCGTCACGGTATTCCCCGCCAACATCAACCTCGCATGGAAGTACGTACGCAGCTCCAAGACGTCACCGGCCTTGAAGGCCGCCATGATCGCTCGTCTCCCCCTGCAGATCCCACTGGTCACCGAGGCTCTGAAAGCTCGTCGACTGGCGCCGTAGTGCCGACGTCGTCCACGACGGATCGACCTTCGAGCAACGCCGCCAAAGCTGTTGCGTCAGGCAGCTTGTCGGGCGAGATGGTACGACCGCTGCGGACGTAGTGGAACGCCGCACGGACGCGATCGAGCGGTACCGGCTCGGCACGACCGACGGACATCAACTCCGCCCACGCCAGCCGGTACGCCGCCAGCTGCATCGCCACCGCCTGCTGCTCGGACGCCGACGGTTCGGCTCCGGTCTTCCAGTCGACGACGGTCCAGCCGCCGTCCGGGTCGGCGAACACCGCGTCGATCCGACCGCGCAGCACTGTTCCAGCCACCGACGTCTCGAACGGCACCTCTACCTCCACCGGACTGCGCAGAGCCCAATCGGAGGCCTCGAACGCCCGCTGAAGAGTGTCCAGGTCCACATCGGCAGAAGCACCGGTATCGGCGGAGCCCGGCAGTTCGTCGAGATCGAGCAGTCGGGTCGCGCCGAACCGGCGCTCGATCCACGCGTGAAACGCTGTTCCCCGGCGCGCCAACGGATTCGGGGGAAACGGAAGTGGCCGGCGCAGTCGCGAGGCGAGCGCATCCGGATCTGCCGCCAAGTCGACCAGCTGCGTCACCGACAGGTTCTCGGGTAGTGCGACATCGACCCCGGCAACGGCCCGCGCCGAGCGCTCGGCCAGCAAGGTCCGGACGTCGAAGCCCCACTCCTCCGGGTCGTCCTCGTCCTCGTCTTCGTCCGAATCATGGTGGGAGCCGGCCCTGTCGGCCAGGGCCCGCAGAACGTCGGCCGCACCACTCTCGATCGCGCCTCGCCGCGGCCCGAGCGGATCTCGCGGCCAGGATGCCGTATGCGGCTCGGCCCCCAACGGGTTGACGGCTCCGGCTTCGGGGGCCGGTGCCCACTGCTCGACCACCGCGACGGCGTCCTCGGCCGTCGAGGTGTACCGGTGGAGCTCGTCGAGAAACTCGGACGGGCCACGAGGCTTCGTGGACGTCTCGTCCCACTGATGCGCCGAGACCAGCAGCACCCGTTCGGTTCTGGTGAGTGCAACGTAGAACAGTCGACGATCCTCCGCGAGCCGACGCCGAGCGAGTGCATCCTTGTGCCGCTTGACGGCGTCCTCGAGGTCCTTTCGGTTGTAGAGGTCCTCGAGCTCGAGTACCGGTACCCCCTCGGAACCTTCACCGTCGAGAGCGCGGTCGCCGCGCAGGGACGGCGGCAGTTCGGCCATCGCCCCGAGCCAGGTCGACGAGGCGTTCGAGGACGGGAACACTCCGGTCGCCACGTGCGGTACGGCCACGACCTCCCATTCGAGGCCCTTTGCCGAGTGCACCGTCAGCACCTGTACTCGATGCGGGGCGACCTCGACCTCGCCCGGAGCCAACCCGTCCTCGACAGTCTCTGCCGCCGCGAGGAACGACAGGAATCCGGTGACCGTGGCCGTTGGATTGTCGGCGTAATCGGCCACCACATGGGCGAATTCGTCGAGATGCTCGCGCCCGACTGCACCATCGACACCGAACGGTGTCCGCGCCTGCGCTTCGACGCCGATGCCCATGATGCGTTCGATGTCGGCGACCAGTTCCGTCAGCGGCTGCCCGATTCGGTCGCGCAACAGATGTAGTTCTCCGGCGAGCGCAGTGATGCGTCGGTGCCCGGCCTCCGAATATCGTTCGGCCGAACCTGGATCGGCGATGGCGTCGGCCAGACCGGCCTGCTCCGACTGTTCCCCCGGCAGGGCACTTCCGAGCGCGGCGTCGAGCGCCTGTGGGTCGTCGACACGGCCCGCGGTGCCGTAGCCGCCCCGAATCTCGAGCTCCTTGGCGCGCTGAGCGAGCGCCCGCAGATCGGCGGCCCCGATCTGCCATCGGGAGCCCGTGAGGATGCGCATGGCCGAGCTGCCCGCAGTCGGATCGGCCACCAGACGCAGCATCGCGGTGATGTCGGCGACCTCCGGCACATGCAGCAATCCGCCGAGCCCGACCACCTCGACGGGTAGGCCACGGCTACGCAGCACCTCGGCGATCGGCTCGGCATCGGCGTTGCGCCGCACGAGTACCGCGGCACTGGGCGGAGGCCGGTCCAGTTCGAGGGCGTCGCGGTAGTGCTCGGCTATTCGGTCGGCGATCCATTCCCGTTCGTCGAGGACGGTGTCGGTGACGGCCAGCCGTACATCGCCGGGCACCGCGCCCGGCCGGGCCCGCAGGGTCGGCACCGGTACACCGACGCGGCGCAGGGGGTCGGTGATCAGATTGGCGAGAGCGAGTGCCTCGGGCGGGTTGCGCCAGCTGGTGAGGAGTTCGAGCCGCGGTGCCGGACTGCCGTCCGCCTGCGGGAAATCGGTGGCGAACCGCGGCAGGTTCGCCGCCGACGCCCCTCGCCACCCGTAGATCGACTGCATCGGATCGCCCACGGCTGTCAGCGCCAGGGTGGCATCGCTACCGGATCCGAACAGTGAGGACAGCAGCACCCGCTGGGCATGACCGGTGTCCTGGTATTCGTCGAGCAGAACGAGCCGAAAGCGTTGCCGCTCTGCGATTCCCACTTCGCGATGTTCGGCCGCGACCCGCGCCGCCATCGACATCTGCGAACCGAAATCCAGTGCCCCTTCGTGCCGAAGCGTCTGCGCGAGTCGTTCCACCAACGGCAGCAACGTGATTCGTTGATGTTGGGCATCGAGGATGTTGAGCAGCTCCTTGGTCGGCCCACCACGTTGACGCGGACCGGGGCCGAGTGTGTGCACCAATTTCTCGAGTTCCACGTGCGCCTCGCGCAGCTGGTCGGGGTCCACCAGATGCTCGGCCAGCTGACCGGAGAGGGCGAGTACCGCCTCGGTCACCGACGTGGGATTTCGGTCGGTGTCGAGATCGCCGTCCCACGTGCTGACCACACGATGCGCGAGCTGCCACAGTTCGGTCTCCGACAGCAGCGTCGCGGAGGGCTCGATGGGCAGCAACAGGCCGTGCTCGGTGAGCAGTCGCCCGGCATACGAGTGGTAGGTGCTCACCTCCGGCTCGGCGGCGAGAATCCGTTCGCGCAGTGCCAGACTCGGATCCAGCGCGCGCACCAGATCCGACCCGGCGAGCCGCGCCAGCCGAGCGCGGATTCGGGACGTCAGTTGCTGCGCAGCCTTGCGGGTGAAGGTCAGTCCGAGTACCTGATCCGGATCGACGAACCCGTTGGCCACCATCCACACCACTCGCGCGGCCATCGTCTCGGTCTTCCCAGCCCCTGCGCCTGCCACGACGAGCGTCGGACCGGGTGGGGCGGCGATCACCGCCGCCTGCTCGTCGGTGGGTGGGTGCTTCTGCCCGAGGGCGCGGGACAGTTCGACGGGTGAGACCCGCACGGTTGCGCTGCGCGTCGCCGAGGCGGTCACTGCTCGGTCACCTGCCGTCCTGTCTCGTGGGCCGGGCAACTGGATTTGACGGGGCAATGTCTGCACCCGTCGTTGACTCTGGCTTCGAAGACGGGACCCTGCGTCGCCGAGGCCGCCCGGTGGACGGTGTCTCGCCATTCCTCGAGTTTCTCCGGTGTCGGCACCTCCTGGATCCGCTGCGTTGCGCCGTCCTTGTTGTGCGGTTTGGCCACGAACACCAACCGGGCACCCCCGGGTTCGCCCGCGGGCTCTCCCTCGATTGCGCCCGCGGCAGCGGCGACCTGATACGTAGCCAATTGATGGTGATTGCGCGCGTCTTCCTTGGACATCACCGTTTTGGCCGTCTTGACGTCGATGACGACCGGGCGGCCGTCCGGATCGTGTTCGAGCCGATCGATCCGGCCGCGCAGGGCGACCGCAGGCTCGTCCTCGGATCGGGCGGCCAGAATGCCGTCGACCTGTACCTCGACGCCCGCCTCGGTGAGCTCGCCTCGGGTGCCCTGCAGCCAATTCTCGAACGTGTCGAGCATCGCCCCGGTTCGATCGAGCTCGTGACGCGAGAACCACTGTGATCCGAGATCGACTGCATCCCACGCCGTCTCGAGTGCCCGCCTGAGCTGGTCCGGTGGAATCCGGCCTGCCACCGCCTGCACCAGAGTGTGCACGAGGGTTCCGGTGACGGCGTGAGTGTTGGTGCCGTCGTTTCCTCCGTGACGTTCGAGCATCCAGCGCAGCGGGCACGTGGTGAGCTGTTCCACCGTCGATGGCGAGAGCGGGACCGGCCCATCGCCGAGGTGCCACAGGGGCTCGCTGGTGCTGAGGCCCGCAATTCCGAACCACTCGTCGGGATGTGCGCCTCGGACGTCGGCCTCGGCGAGTGTGGCCAGGTGCCGCGCGGCGCGCGCTCGCTTGTCCGGATCATGTTCGGCGACAACGGGATCACAGACGACCCCGCGAAGCTCGGCGACCAACATCGGTAATGCCAACACCCGGTGCGGGGTCGGCGGCTCGGAACCTTCGGGCAGCGGGACGGGATCTGCGTCGCCGTCGACTCCCCGGAGTTCGTCGACGAATCGGGAGCGGACCAGATCGGTATCGCCCGTGCTCGAGTCCACGGCGGTGACGAGCAGAGTGGAGCGCGCGCGACTGCACGCCACGAGGAAGAGCTTGCGTTCCTCGGCGAGTAGCGGTGCAGCTTTCGACAGTCGTCCGTCGAGGGCCGCAGCCGCGTCGACCTTGCCGGACACCAGATCGACGAGCGTGTCGGTTCCGAGGAGGCTGCCGCGCGCTCGCAGACCCGGCCACAGCCCCTCCTGAACCCCGGCGACCGCCACCAGTTCCCATTCGCGACCGGCTGCCGAGTGCGCGCTGAGCAGCGTCACCGCATCGGCCGGCGCAGTCGAACGATTCGAGCTCGAGGTAGGAATCTGTTGCTGCGCAATGTAATCGAGGAATCCGCCCAGCTGCGCGCGCGGCAGCCTATCGACGTAGGCCGCCGCGGCGTCGAAGAGTGCGACCACCGCGTCGAGGTCTCGATCGGCCTGAGCACCCGCGGACCCACCCCACGCGGACGCGGCGGCCCAACGCCGCTCGAGTCCGGACGCCTGCCACGCAGCCCACAGCACGTCCTCGACTCCGCGGCCCTCCCGAGCCACCGCTCGCGCCTTACGAACGACGCTCAGTGCTCGTCGCAGCGGTGCCGCTTCCACGTCCGACAGACCAGTGATCCACCCGAACTTCTCTCGCGTCTCGCCGGTGAGAACGACTCTGAGCAGTTCGGCCGAATCGCGCTCGCCGCCCGAGGCCAGTTCGAGTCTGCGGACACCTCGGCGCAGCCGCCGCAGACCTACCGGATCGGCACCCCCGATCGGGCCGGACAGCAGAGCCAGCGCATCTTCTCCGTCGAACGACGGGTCGGAGATCGCCCGCAGCACCAGCAGCAAGCCCACCGCTCCGTGCTGGCGATGCAACGGCAACTCCGAAGCCGGGGTGATCATGGGGACACCGGCCGCGTGCAGAGCGCGACGCAGCGGCGCGACGGTACGCGGGACCGACCGCACGACGATCGCCATCTCGGACCAGGGCATTCCGTCGATCAGGTGCGCGCGTCGCATGGCGTCGGAGATGATCGCGGCTTCCTTGGCAGGCGAAGACACGACGTGTACCCGGGCCTCCGGCTCGCCGAACCGAGCCGTGGCCACCGGCTCGGGACTGCGGTGCCGACCGAGCCCGGGCAGTCGCCCCGCCACGATGTCGGTCAGTTCCGCCACTGCAGGCACCGATCGAAAGTTCCGCGTCAGGACCACCCGTCGAGGCGAGTCCGCATCGAGCAGATCGGCCACGAACGTGGGATCCGCTCCACGGAACGTGAAGACGGATTGATCGGGGTCCCCGGCGATCACGGTCGATTCGGTATCGGTGCCGATCAACCGAATCAGCTGCGCAGCTTGCGGATCGAGGTGCTGTGCATCGTCGACGACGAGGTGCCGGATGCGGGCGCGCTCACTGCGCAGCAGATCCGGGTCGGTGGCGAACGCCATCAGTGCGCTGCCGATGAGCTCGGCCGCGTCGAGGCCCGGTGCCGTGGCCCCTGCGGCTTCGACGCCGACTGCGCCGCGCAGCAACATGGCTTGTTCGTATCGAGCCGCGAATTTGCCGACGGCGATCCATTCGGGTCTGCCGTGCGTGCGGCCCAGCTTGACCAGATCCTCGGGTCCGATTCCGCGTTCTGCGGATCGGAGCATCATGTCTCGCACCGCGGTGACGAATCCTGCGGTACCGAGAGCCGGGCGCAATCGATCCGGCCAGTCGGTTGCGCCGTCCTCGATGTCGCCCCGCAGCATCTCGCGGACCACCGCGTCCTGCTCGGCACCGGTCAGCAGTCGAGGAGGCGGATTGCCGTAGAGGGAGGCCTGCAACCTGAGTACCGCGAACGCATAGGAGTGCACCGTACGTACCAGCGGTTCGCGCGTGGCGCGCAGCGCGTGATCGCCGCTGAACAGACCGGCGGTGATCTGCTCGCGGAGCGTGATGGACGCGCGCTTCGACTGAGTGAGCACCAGGACCGATTCCGGATCGCCGGACACGATTCGGGAGACTGCGTAGTCCGCCACGAGCGCTGTCTTTCCCGAGCCGGGCCCGCCGAGCACCTGCCAGGGGTTCCATCGAGGAGCGCCCTGAGCCGCCTCCGCCGCCGAATCGGGAGTCCACGCCAGCAACCGGGCAGCGGAATCGGTCCACCGGCGGGGCGGCTGCGCCACCCTGGGTGCACGGACGAGGGTGACCGTCGCGCCGTGTCTGCCGTCCGTGCTCATGCGGGACATGCAATCACGCCCCACCGACACGAAGGGCCGTGCCCCGATCCGGCGGCCCGGGGGCGGCAGCCGACCCGTCCCCTTCGAAACCGGGGCCTTCGATGCGGCATAGTGGTTCACGTGCCCGAGTTGAATCTGCATACGTTCGGACCCGCAGACGG
Organism: Rhodococcus sp. JG-3; assembly: GCF_000482405.1. Classification (NCBI taxonomy): domain Bacteria; kingdom Bacillati; phylum Actinomycetota; class Actinomycetes; order Mycobacteriales; family Nocardiaceae; genus Rhodococcus; species Rhodococcus sp. JG-3. Next base: position 2,720,595 of record NZ_KI519398.1, on the reverse strand, counting down.
TCCCGAAATCCTCGCCGTTCACGGTGTGACCGGCCACGGTGCCCGTTGGTGGGACCTCGCCGAGAATCACCTGCCCGAGGCCCGCATCTTGGCTCCCGATCTGATCGGCCACGGCCGTTCTCCGTCCGTTCCACCGTGGGACATCGACGCTCAGGTCACCGCACTGAAGGCCGTGCTCGACGCCCATGCGCGCGGTCCGGTCGTGGTGCTCGGACATTCGTACGGCGGCGCGTTGGCCGTGCATCTCGCACAGCGGTTCCCCGAGGTGGTGCGCGCGCTGGTGCTGCTCGATCCTGCGATTGCCTTACCGCCGGAGGAGCTGCTCGAGGTCGCCGAGGCCACTGCGAAGTCCCCCGATTACACCGACGCCGACGAGGCGCGTTCGGAGAAGATCCACGGGGCTTGGGCGGACGTGCCCACCGAGTTGCTCGACCGCGAGGTCGCCGATCACCTGGTCCCCGCCGACGGCGGGAAGGTCGCGTGGCGAATGTCGATTCCGGCCATCGTTGCGACGTGGGGCGAGCTCGCTCGTCCGATCGTGGTGCCCGCCGAGAGCGTCCCGACCATCGTGGTGCGGGCCATGCGCGTCGAACCTCCTTACGTGACCGAAGAATTCGTGTCCGCGCTCCGAGACAAGCTCGGCGAGAACCTGCGCACCGTCGAACTCGACTGCGATCACATGGTCGGCCAGGCCAAGCCGGCCGACGTGGCCGAGCTGGTGCGATCCCTGCTGTAGATGGCTCCGATCACCGAGGCGCAGGTGGAGCGGGTACGCGCGTTGGTCGCGTCGATTCCCGTCGGTTCCGTTGCCACCTACGGGGACATCGCGGCGGCGGCCGACCTGTCCAGCCCCCGCATCGTCGGGTGGATCATGCGGACCGACTCCGCCGATCTGCCGTGGCACCGTGTCCTGGGTGCAAGCGGAAAGCCTGCGGCGCATCTGGCGACGAGACAACTCGAGACGCTGCGCGGAGAAGGTGTCGAGATCCGCGACGGGCGAGTGTCGCTGAAGTCCGTTCGGTTCGACTTCGGGGCGCTCCCCCAGCCTCCGACGTCGACCACTAATCTCGAAGGATGAACATCGGAGATCGGCTCGGGCAGTTCGATCCACGCCCTACGGCGAAGTTCGCCCTGTCCAAGGCGAGCACTTTCGTCGCCGCGGCCGGCCTGGTGATCGACGAGGTCTCGGGCACGCGGGTAGCGGGGCACATCGAGTTGACCGAGGAACATTTCACGCCCTGGGGCGTCGTGCACGGTGGGGTCTATTCCAGCGCTGTGGAAAGCGCCGCGAGCATCGGTGCGAGTGAGGCGGTCAAGGATCGCGGCGAGTTCGCGGTCGGAGTGCACAACGGAACCGATTTCCTGCGCGCCAGCAAAGGCGGACGGGTGGATGTTCTCGCGGAACCGTTGCAGCAGGGCCGCGTTCAGCAACTCTGGCTGGTCACGATCACCGCGACCGACAGCGGTAAGACCATCGCGCGCGGCCAGGTTCGACTGCAGAACGTGCCGCTGCCGACGTGATGGGATCGCACCGGTGAGCGGCTCGTCGACCGAGCCGATCTGCGACGCCATCGTGCTCGCGGGTGGTCGCGGATCGCGAATGGCAGGCCTTGCCGGCTCGCCATCTGCAGAAGTCGACAAGCCCGCGCTCACCGTCGGCGGACGACGACTGGTCGACATTGCAGTGGCGGCCGTCTCGGACTGTCGCCGAACGGTACTGGTGGGCCCCACACGCGACGCAGTACCGGGTTCGGTTGTGCAGACCCGAGAGTCCCCCGCCGGCGGCGGCCCGGTGGCAGCTCTGGCCGCCGGACTCGAATCACTCGACGGGACAGCCGATCTGGTGGCAGTCGTAGCGTCGGACATACCGCTGCTGAATGCTTCTGCGGTGCAGTCACTGATCGATCACTTCGACCGAGTCGAGACCGACGCAGTGTTCGCGGCCGACGCCACCGGCCGCACCCAGTTCCTGCTCGGAGTCTGGCGCTACAGCGCGCTGCGCTCGGCGGTGGCGGCGCTCGATACCGTCGAGGGTGCCCCGATGCGCGCACTCGTCCCGAACGAGCACCGCGTCGTTGCGGTTGCCGATATCGAGGACTGCGATACCCCTGCCGATCTGGTCGCCGCGCGCGCCGCAGCCGCGTCGAGATCGGAGGACGTACTCGACATCGACGCCGCGCACGAACGAATTCGACAGCGAGTAGCCGCCCTCCCGGTTCATCGAATTCCGTTGCAGGACACGGCTGGGACCGTGCTCGCGCAACCGTTGGTGGCAGCAACGGCACTGCCTGCGGTCGACATCTCCGCGATGGACGGATTTGCCGTGAGCGGCCCCCCTCCGTGGACGCTGAGACCCGATATCGCCTACGCCGGAACGTCCGGCATCGCCCGACTCGCCGACGGCAGCGCAGTACGCATCGCGACCGGCGCAGCGCTTCCTCCCGGTGCCACTGCGGTCGTTCGCGACGAACACGCGGTCACGACACCGGCCGGCGTCGTAGAACGCGCACCGACGGCGACGTCGACCGACGACACGCGTCGCCGCGGCGAGGACTGGCTTCCCGGAACGGAGTTGGTTGCCTCGGGTACCGCGATCGACACTGCTGTTCGGTCACTCGCCGCGAGCGCGGAGGTGACCGAACTCGATGTGCGGGGACCGGTTCGCGCGCGAATTGTGATCAGCGGAAACGAGATTCGGGTATCGGGTCCGCTGGCACCCGGTGAGACCAGGGATGTACTCGGATCGGCGCTGCCGGAGTATCTGGCGCACTGTGGAATCGCCGTCGTGGACGTACTGCTGCTCGACGACACGGCGACCGCGTTCGCCGACCTCTTGGGAAGTACCGAAAACATCGACCTCGTGGTCGTGGTCGGAGCCACCGGAGGAGGCGCCGCCGATCAGCTACGCTCCACGCTCGCCGCCCTCGGTGCCGAGACCGTGGTCGGGCGAGTGCGCGTGCGTCCCGGCGGATCCCAGATCACCGCGACCCTGCCCGACGGTACGGTTGTCCTCGGCCTCCCCGGCAATCCTCTCGCGGCAGTGAGCACGGCGCTGCTGACCGCACCGGCCATCGTCGACGCGCTCACCGCTCGCGGTCCGCGTTCACCGCGAACGGGGTTGTTGTCCAACGCATCCGAGGTTCGAGCCCCGATCCCTCGAATCGTTCCCGTGGTGGCCGACGGTACCCGCTGGCGAGCCGACACCAAGGTCAGGACAGCTCATCTGGCGCACCTCGTCGGCCGTGATGCGCTCGCTGTGATACCCGCCGACGTCAGCGACGACGAGCCGGTGACAATTCTTCCGTTACCGTACTGAATTCCGAACCGGCCAGCAGTCGAACACCCTCGTGGTACCGCTCGACGACGAGATCGACGATGGCCGGATGCACCCCGAGCGGCGCACCGACGCCGTCGGCTCCCACGTCGGCCAACCGGTTGTGGAAGAGCCCACGAGCCAGCAGATAGCTCGCCACGAACACTCGATCGTGCCCGGCTTCCCGCAGTCCGGACACCGCCTGCGCGACGGTCGGCGTACTGGTGGCCACGTATCCGATCTTCACCGGTGTCCGAGCGGCGTCCGCGAGCATCGCTGCCGCGATCCGATGTTCCTGCAACGCACGAGGATCGGATGATCCTGCGGCCGCGAGCACGATGCTCTGGCCGGCTCGCCAGCCGGCGTCCCGGAGCCGATCGACCATCACTCGTGCGAGCACCGGGTCCGGCCCGAGGGCACGGGTGACGGCGACCGACGAGTGCGCACTGTCCGTGATCTCGCGCGGCACGTCGGTGTGGACGTGATAACCCGATGCCAGAAATGCCGGAACGACGACCGCGGATTCCGGAGTATCGCGCAGCACCTCGGACGGGGACGGTCCCAGCACGTCGACGAAGGCGACACGCGTGGTACCGATCTGCTTCGAGACGGCGTCGGCGAGCGCGGCGACCATCTCCACACCGCGCGGGTTTCGAGTGCCGTGTGCGACCAACACCAAGGTGGGTTCCATCAGTACTTACTCCCCTCGCTCACGGAAACAGCCCCCGCGGGTTCGTGTGCATCACAGTCGGATTCGGTCTCGATATAGTCCAACGCGATACGGTAGCCGCGTTTGACCACGGTCTGGATCACCTTGGGTGCCCCCAGTGAGGAACGGAGTCGGGTCATGGCGGTCTCCACCGCGTGGGTATCGCCACCCCCTCCGGGCAACGAGGCCAACAGGTCTTCACGGGAGACCACGCGCCCCGGATTACGACTCAACGTCTTCATCAGCGCCATCCCGGCCGGGGACACGGGCCGCACCTCCCCGTCGACCACCACACACCGACCCCGAACACTGACCACATGCCCGCCTGCGTGCAGGCGACCGGTTCTCCTGGGCAGCTCCTCGGCGATGTGACGGGCGAGCGCGCCGAGGCGCGCACGCGCAGGCGCAGTGGTGGCAACCGACAGCTGTTCGAGCGGGGCTGCGGTGACCGGCCCCACGCACACCGGAAGCACCCGCGTACGCATCGACTGCAGCAGAGGCTCGAGTACGCCGTTCTCGTCGGCACGCATCAGCATCGACGCGACCGCCGGTGCCGAGGTGAAGCTGATGGCGTCGAGATCACCGACGACGACCGATTCGATCATGCGATCCATCGGACTCTGATCGTCGGGCGCCGTCCAACGGTAGACGGGCACCGGCACCACTTCGGCTCCGGCGCAACGCAGTACCTCGCAAAAATCCGGAACCGGCTCCCACTCGGTGGTCGCGCCGTGCAGTTGTACCGCTATGCGTTTGCCCTCGACGCCCTCGGCGAGCAGATGTTCGAGCACCTCGGCGGACGACTCGGAGGCAGGCGACCATTCCTCGCGCAGATCCGCCGCGCGAATGGCACCGGTGGCCTTCGGACCGCGCGCCAACAGTCGCGACGCACCCAGAGCACGACCGAGTTCTTCGGCTCGCCCCCAACCGTCGGCGGCCTCGATCCAGCCACGAAAACCGATTCCCGTGGTGGCGACGGTGATCTCTGGTGGTGCAGCGATGATCGCCGCGGTGACGCGTTCCAACTCTGCGTCGTCGGCGAGCGGGATGATCCTGATCGCAGGCGCGTGCATCACACTGGCCCCACGCCGCTCGAGCAAAGTCGCGAACTCCTCGGCGCGACGCGACGCCGTCACCCCGACGGTGAACCCGGCCAGAGGCATGTCCGCCCCGGCATTTTCGGTCACGTAGATCCGCCGCGGACGAGCACGACACCCTCGACCGTGGCGACCTCGAACGAGCCGAGCGAGACCTCCGCATCGTCGAGGCAACGTCCGTCGACGAGAGAGAAGACCTGCTTGAGCAGCGGAGACGCGACGGTGGGCTCGCCGCCGCGGTCGCCGACCAGACCACGCGACATCACTGCAGCGCGGCCGTAGGGATCGATGTTGCCGACCGCGAACAGTCGTCCGTCGTCCAGCAAGAACAGTGCCGCCTGGGTGCCGCCGCGCAGCAGCACCGCCACCCCGCGACCCGGGATGAGAGCGTCGAGGGTGCAGGCCGGGGTCCAGTCTCGCGAAAGATCGTTCGGTACCGAAGTATGTGAATCGATGACAGTCATGGCGTACCTCCTGGTCAGCTATTTGACGCTGCCCGTGTTTCTTGGCCGTTAAGCGGCGATTACCCACCTGTGCACATGCGCTCAGGTTCGTGACCTGTCGGTTGTCAGGAACCCGTCACTCGAGCACGTCACGCTCCGATGCGCGGCATCCCCATCAGCACGGGCACCTTGCGTGCGCCGGACTCGTCGAACGCGATGGTCGGATCGGCCTCGGCCGGAGCGTTGACGAAGGACACGAACCGGCCGAGCTTCTCCTCGTCCTCGAGCACCCCTGCCCATTCGTCCTTGTAGCCGGCGACGTGGCGTGCCATGTCGGCCTCCAGTTCTGCGCCGATGCCCAGGCTGTCATCGCAGACGACGGCTTTGAGGTGGTCCAATCCCCCATCGAGCGATTCCAGCCACGGTGCGGTGCGTTGCAGGCGGTCCGCGGTGCGGACGTAGAACATCAGATAGCGGTCGATGTAGCTGACGAGTGTGGCGTCGTCGAGGTTGGACGCGAGCAACTGGGCGTGCTTGGGCGACTGGCCACCGTTGCCGCCGACGTAGAGATTCCAGCCGCCTTCGGTGGCAATGATGCCGACGTCCTTGCCGCGGGCTTCGGCGCACTCACGTGCGCAACCCGACACTCCGAACTTGATCTTGTGCGGCGAGCGCAGTCCGCGGTACCGGTTCTCGAGGTCGACGGCCATTCCCACCGAGTCCTGAACACCGTAGCGGCACCAGCTGGACCCGACGCAGCTCTTGACCGTACGCAGCGACTTTCCGTACGCCTGACCCGATTCCATGCCTGCGTCGACGAGCCGCTTCCAGATTTCGGGAAGCTGTTCGACGCGGGCACCGAACATGTCGATGCGTTGCCCGCCGGTCACCTTGGTGTACAGCCCGAAGTCGCGGGCGACCTCACCGATGACGATCAACTGCTCGGGCGTGCACTCCCCTCCCGGCATCCGAGGCACCACCGAATAGGTGCCGTTCTTCTGGATGTTGGCCAGGAAATGGTCGTTGGTGTCCTGCAACGACGCCAGTTCACCGTCGAGAATGTGATCCGACGAGGTGGACGCGAGAATCGAGGCCACGACGGGCTTGCAGATGTCGCAGCCGGCACCCGATCCGTACTTGGCGATCAACGACGAGAAAGTTCGGGTGTTCGTCGCCCGCACGATCTCGAACAACTCGGCCCTCGACTGAGAGAAGTGCTCGCACAACGACTTCGACAGCACCACTCCCGATGCCGCCAGCAGCGATTTGATCGACGGCAAGCATCCTCCACAGGTGGTGCCTGCCGTGGTGCAGCTCTTCACCGCGGCCAGATCGCACGCACCGTCGGAGATGGCCGAGCAGATCGCACCCTTCGTCACACCGTTGCACGAGCAGATCTCGGCGTCGTCGGGAAGCGCTCCGATGCCGACCTGCTCGGCCGCCGGAGAGATCAACGAACCCGGATCGCCCGGCAATTCGCGTCCGACGAGCGGCCGGAGCAACGAGTACGCCGATGCGTCGCCGACGAGGATGCCGCCGAGCAACGTCTTCGCGTCGTCGGTGACGACGAGCTTGGCGTAGGTGCCCTTCGGCGCGTCGCTGAAGACCACCTCGAGCGCACCCGGAGTTGCGGCCATCGCGTCACCGAAGCTCGCCACATCGACGCCCATGAGCTTGAGCTTGGTCGACATGTCCGCTCCGGGGAACTCCGCTGCGCCGCCGAGCAATCGGTCGGCCACCACCTCGGCCGTCGAATATCCGGGCGCGACGAGTCCGTAGCATCGGCCTTCGACCGCAGCACATTCGCCGATGGCGTAGACGTCGGGATCGGATGTGATGCAGCCGATGTCGACCAGAATACCGCCGCGCTCGCCGACGTCGAGGCCGCTCTCGCGAGCCAGCCGGTCCTGCGGTCGCACCCCGGCGGAGAACACCAGGAGGGCCGCGTCGATCGTGTCGCCGTTGCTCAGCTCGACCGTCAACCCGGCGCTGTCGTTCTCGGTGATCGACGACGTGCCCACTCCCACATGCACGTTCAATCCGAGATCGGTGACGAGGCGGGCCAGTAGCGCGCCGCCGCCTTCGTCGACCTGGAGCGGCATCAACCGCGGCGCGAACTCGATGACGTGCGGCGTCATGCCCATTTTCTTCAGCGCGTTCGCCGCTTCGAGGCCGAGCAGGCCGCCACCGACGACCACGCCCACGGCTCCCGGTCCAGCGGCGTCGGCGCGTGCACGGATCCTGTCCAGGTCGTCGAGGGTGCGGTAGACGAAGCACGCGGGCAGGTCGTGTCCGGCGATCGGCGGGACGAACGGGTAGGAGCCGGTGGCGAGGACCAGCGCGTCGTATTCCACGGTGTCGCCGGCCGAGGTGACGACGGTTCGGTGGTCACGGTCGACGCGCTCGGCCCGCACCCCGGTACGCATCTCGACCAGGGAGTCGCCCGGATAGTCGTTGCCCGCCAACGCAAGTTCCTTGTGGTCCCAGGCACCGACGTAGGACGACAGACCCACCCGGTCGTACGCCGGCAGAGCTTCCTCGCACAGGATCGTGATCTTCCACTCGGCACCCTCGTCGCGCGCCCGCAGCGCCTCGACGAACCTGTGCCCTACCATTCCGTGCCCTACCACTACCGCGTTCTTCATTGCGGGTCCTTCCGATTTCGTTGCCGTGCAGTGTGTTTCGAGTGCGCCTGCACCGAGCGTCAGACAGCTACCGGAGCGTCGGCGTCGGCGGAGTCGGTCCTGCGCAGGTAGATCGCCCACGTGACGATCGCGCAGACCACGTAGAAGCCGAGGAACACCCAGAACGCTGTGGTGGCCGACTTCGCACTACCGGAGTACGACGCCCGCAGCACCAGGTTGATGGCGACACCGCCGAGTGCGCCGATGGCACCGGCGATCCCGATCAGTGCGCCGGACATCTTGCGGGACCAGTGCTGCTGTTCCTCGACCGTCATGCCCTGCAGTGCAACAGATTTCGCAGCGAAGATCGCGGGAATCATCTTGTACACCGACCCGTTGCCGAGGCCCGAGAGCAAGAAGAGTGCGATGAATCCGATGACGAAGAGGACCATCACAGTGCCGCTGGCCGCCCCTGGCGTCGAGTCGTCCCAGGTGCTGGCCGCTACCAGAATTCCGGTGGAGAAGGTCATGGCCACGAACGTGTACAGGGTGATTTTTCCGCCGCCGATCTTGTCGGCGAGCTTGCCACCGAACGGACGCGACAGCGACCCCAGCAGAGGTCCGAGGAACGCGATCTGCGCAGCGTGCAGCGAGGCCTGGGCCTGCTGAGCCGCCGTGGCGGGCGCCCCGTCGGTCAATCCGGCCAGGAAGTTGATCTGGAGTACCTGCCCGAATGCGAAGCTGAAGCCGATGAACGATCCGAACGTGCCGATGTAGAGGAAGGCGATCCACCATGCGTCGGAGAACTTCAACACGTCGATCATGGAGCGGCCGTTGGTCTTCTGGTTGTCGAGGTTGTCCATGTACAGCGCGGCACCGACGGCGGCGATCGCGATGAACACCAGGTACACGGCGCAGACGATCTCGGGCGCGGTGTTGCCGATGGTAGCGATGACCAGCAGACCGATGAGCTGGATGACCGGTACGCCGATGTTGCCTCCGCCGGCGTTGAGTCCGAGGGCCCAACCCTTTTCGCGCTGCGGATAGAAGGCGTTGATGTTCGTCATCGACGAGGCGAAGTTACCGCCGCCGACTCCGGCGAACGCCGCCACGATGATGTACGTGGTGTACGAGGCCGGGTTCAACATGAAGTACATCGTCAACAGCGTGGGAATCAACAACACCAGAGCGCTGAAGATGGTCCAGTTGCGCCCGCCGAATTTCGCCGTGGCGAACGTGTACGGAATACGCAGGACAGCACCGACGAGAGTGGGGACCGCCACCAGGAAGAATTTGCCCGCGGCATCGATGCCGTAAACCGACAACGGCATGAACAGCACCATCACCGACCAGATCGACCAGATCGAGAAGCCGACGTGTTCGGCGACGACCGACCAGATCAGGTTTCGTTTGGCGATCTGCTTACCGCCGCCTTCCCACGCCTGCACGTCCTCGGAATTCCAATGCGCGATCCGGTGATTCACCGAGACGGGAACGGTTCCGGGCGGAACGGGTGCGGTGGCAGCAGAGCCGGTTTCGGCTGAAGCGCTGCGAGAAAGGCTGGTCACGTATGGCCTCCTGGTTCGGTGAGTGACACCAAGATAGGAAAGCCATGTTGCAGCGGCGCTGCGTGCGGTGACCCGCTGATTAACTCGTTCTCACCCGCTCGTCGGCGCGTACGTGAGATCGAACGCGTCGACGAGCCGGGTCACCAGGAGTCTTCGAGCATCCGAGGTCGACAGCACAGATAGCCGCCGACCAGCAGAATCACAACGCACCCGGTGAGCAGCGTCAGCGGCAATCCCCAACCGCCGGACACGGTGTGCAGGAAGCCGAACAGTATCGGTCCGGTGGCCGACACCACGTAGCCCAGCCCCTGGGTGAAGCCCGAGAGCGAGGATGAGCCCACCGCGGTGCGGGTCCTTAGATTGATCAGCGTCAGCGACATCGGAAAGGTCATCGTGCCGAGGCCGATCAGGCACACCCAGATCACCGTTCCGGCGGCAGGCGAGAAGTGCAAGCCGGAGAACCCACAGAGGTAGCACACCGCGGCGACCAGGACGAGGCCGAACGGATTTCGCAGTTTTGCGCAGAGGGTCGGCGTGGCCAGCGACGTGACCAGGCCCATCGCTCCGAACGCGGCGACCGAGGCTCCGGCCAACCCCTCGCCGATACCCGAGTCGATCAACAGCGTCGGCAGCCACGTCAACATCGAATACGTGATCAGCGACGTCATCGCGAACATCATCACCATTCCCCACGCGAGCGAGGATCGATGGATGCGGCCGCCGGATCGGGTGTGCACGGCCGCCGAACCGGCCTCGGCAGAGACGTCCTTCTCGTCGCGACCACGTCGGGCGATCACGACACCGAGCCACGGCAATGCTGCGGCAACACCGACGATCGCCCAGACCCCGATGGAGAGCCGCCACCCGTGGGCATCGGCGACCGGAACCGCGAGCAGCGGCGGAATCATGGTGCTGATCTGGAGTGCACAGATGTAGATGGTGCTGACCACTGCGAGTCGATCCGAGAAGTACCGCTTGACCAGAGGTGGAATGACGACGTTTCCGATACCCATGCCGGCGAGGGCGATCGCGGACAGCGCCAGCAACGACGCCGTGTTCGGCGCGAATGCCCGGGTGGCCATCCCGATCGTGGTCAACGCCATGGCGAGCAGGGCGGCGCGCTCGAGACCGGTGCGCTTGGCGAGAAGCGGTGTCGCCAACCCGAACACGGCGAACATCGCCGGCGGCAGCATCCCGACGACGCCGATGACGGCATCCCCGAACTGCAGATCCGTTGCGATCCTGCCGAACAGAGGGCTGATGGACGTCACGGCGGCGCGCAGCGTCAGCGCAGAAAGAACGATGGCGGCGAACACCAGCAGTCGGCCGCGAACGAGTGATGTACCGGTCTGGGTGGTCTCGGAAACGGTAGGCGCACTCACCGCGTAATCATAGGATGACCGGATCATCGGGTGCAACGCAGTATCATCGTCGGCGCAGCACCCCGAGCACTGCACCGCCCCCAGAACGAGGAGCCTCCGTGCGCCAGGTCCACCGATCGAGCCTGATCACCCAGGTCACTGCAGCCCTGCGCGACGAGATCACGTCGAAACGATGGCCGGTCGGCAGCAGAATTCCCACCGAACCGGAGCTGTGCGAGATGACCGGCACCGGGCGAAACACGGTTCGTGAGGCCGTTCAGGCACTCGTCCACGCCGGCATGGTCGAGCGACGGCAGGGGTCGGGAACGTTCGTCATGACCTGCTCGGACCTCGGCGGCACCCTGGGCAAGTACTTCTCGGACGCCCGTTATCGCGACGTCACCGAGCTCCGGGAAACTCTCGAGGTGACCGCAGCAGCATTGGCTGCGGATCGACGCGACGAGCACGACATCCGAGAGATGAACGACGCCCTCGAGAACCGCAATGTCGCCTGGTCGAGCGGCGACGTGCCGTTGGCCGACGCCGTACGAATCGACGCGCGCCTGCATCGGAGCATCGTCGCCGCCAGCCACAACGCGATCTACCTGGAGTTCTACGACTCGTTGCTACCGGTGATCCACGAGACGATCAGAGAACACGCCACTGCTCACGACGACGACTACGTCGCCGAGCACACAGCCCTCGTCGACGCGATCGTGGACGGTGATTCGGCCCGGGCAATCGCCTCCGCCCGGTCGCTGTTCCGCGAACTCTCCGCCCCTCCGGGCCACGCGCCCGAACCTACAGAATGAGACGCACCAGATCTGCCGTGCGCGCGAGGCCGGGAAATGCCTCCGACGTCGACCGCGGATGAAGTGCGTGCACAGCCAGACGAAACATCAACGCGCGCAACAGCATCTGCGGCCATTCCGGTAGATCGTCCCACCGGCCCACCAGACCGTCGTCGGCGTCTCCCCACGAGAGCGCGTCCACCACGGCGACGCCGGCAGCCCACGACGCCGGACGCCAGTACGGGGTGATATCGCTGATCCCCGGAGCATCGCTGCCGGAGAACAACACCGTCCCGAACAGGTCGCCGTGTACCAATTGGTCCGGCGATTCGACGGGCTTACGCAGTGTCGCAAGCTGTTTGACCAATTCGAGGCTGCTCTTGCCGTCACTCGACGACGGCTCCGGCGCACCCGCACCGCGAGCGGTCCGTAGCGGAACGGCCTCCCAGGCGGCCCGGTCGGCCGCGACGAACACGTCGACGTCGGCCCACGGGGCGACGGGTGGCTGCACCAAGAAGCGGGGACGTTCCAACTGCGCGGTCGCTGCGTGCAACCGCATGGACAACGAGACCACTTCGTCGTGGCGAGGCTCGGGTTCGCCTGCGACGAACGTATCTGCACGCCAACCGGACACGACGTATCGACCATCGGTCGAGCGCACCGGTCGAGCGAGGCGCACACCGTCCACAGTCAGTGTTTCTCGCACCTTCGCAGACCAGGCTGCGCGAGCGTGATCGGCGACGGGCGAGAGCACGACGTCACCCAGACGCCACCCTCCGTCCCAGTCCGCACCCAGTGGCGCAGGCTCGACATCGCGCAGCCCGAACGTAGAGATCACGTGCTGAGGAGGTTCGACAGAGCTCACGAACGCCACGGTACCGCCGATCGGGCAGAGCTCTGCGGACGACGCGCGCATGCGGCCCAGCCGCCACGTCAGTAGATGGGCAGGCCGGGCTCGATCTGCTTGGCCCACTCCACGATTCCGCCGTCGAGATGGGTTGCGTCGGTGAAACCGGCACCGACGAGAGCGTCGAGAACCTCCGCGGACCTGATGCCGGTTTTGCAGTACAGAACGATCGGTACCTGCTGTGGCAGTTCGGCCAACGCCGCCCCGGACAGAATTCGCCCGCGCGGTATCAGCCGAGCGCCCTCGATCCGCACGATGTCCCACTCCACCGGCTCACGCACGTCGATCAAGGCGACCTCGCGTCCGGAATCCAACATCGCCCGTAGCTGCTCGGGGCTGATCGAGGCGTCGTCGGATTCGACGGCCGGCACCACCCCGCAGAAGGCGTCGTAGTCGATCAGTTCCGTGATCGGGGTTCGGTGCGGATCACGGGCCAGTCCGACGGTTCGGTAGCTCATGGCCAACGCGTCGTAGATCATCAGCCGTCCCAGCAGCGTCTCGCCGATTCCGGTGATCAACTTGATGGCTTCGGTCACCATCACCGACCCGATCGAGGCGCAGAGCACGCCCAGGACGCCGCCCTCGGCGCAGGAGGGCACCATTCCCGGCGGCGGAGCCTCGGGGTACAGATCTCGATAGTTGATCCCGACGCCGCCCGGAGCTGCATCCCAGAACACCGAGACCTGCCCCTCGAACCGGTAGATCGAACCCCACACGTACGGGATACCGACCAGTGCGGCCGCGTCGTTGACGAGGTAGCGGGTGGCGAAGTTGTCGGTGCCGTCGAGAACGAGATCGTAATTGCCGAAGAGGTCGATCGCGTTGGACGAGTCGAGGCGGACCCTGTGCAGCACCACCGAGACGCCGTCGTTGAGTTCGAGGATCGAGTCCCGTGCGCTGTCGGCCTTCGGTCGTCCGACGTCGGACCGCCCATGGATGACTTGTCGCTGGAGGTTGGACAGCTCGACGTCGTCGAATTCCACGATGCCCAGAGTTCCGATGCCGGCGGCCGCGAGGTACAGCAGCGCAGGCGAACCCAGTCCGCCGGCTCCGACCACGAGCACGCGGGCGTTCCGCAACCGCTTCTGACCGTCCGTCCCGACGTCCGGAATGATCAGGTGACGGCTGTACCTGGCAACCTCCTCGGAGGTCAGTTCACCGGTGGCTTCGACCAGTGGCGGTAGGTGGACCACGCTCAGCGACACTCCTCGACTCGACGGGGCGACCGCACAATTGCGTTCGCCGCCTTCGAATCTAATCCGCGATCGCTCACCCGCGCGGATAGGGCCACGGGTTGAACCGGCAGGTCTTGCCGTCCATGGGCACGACGCCCTCGGGGTCGAGCCGCGCGATGTCGTCGTTGGCCGTTCCGAACGTCTGCTGCATCATCACCGGTGCCAGCCCGCCGTCGGTTTCGCACGGCTGATGCTGCTGGTAGCCGATGGCGTGCCCGACCTCGTGGTTGATCTGATATTGACGGTAGGAACCGATGTCTCCCTGGAAGGAGATCGCTCCGCGTACCCATCTGGGTTCGTTGAGCACGACCCGTTCGATGCCGGGGTTGTAGCAGGACACCTCGAGTTGGATGTCGTATCCACACGCCTGCCGAATGGACATCTGCGACGTCAGGGAGATCCGGAAATCCGGGTCACCCTGATCGATACGGCGGAACGCGAAACGTGGGTCGTTGGTCCAGCTCTTGGGGTTGGCCAACGTCTGATCCACCAGACGGCCGAACGACTCGTCGCCGCCGAAACCGACGGTGTCCACACCGTCCTCGACCTCGACGGTATAGGTGAACACCCGCTCGGTTCCCTGGCCGACCTGCTCGGTGCTTCCGGCGACGGTGTGCCAGGTGCCTGCCCCCTGCACCGCGAACGGTCCACCGTCGGGCAGCTCACCGGACGAGATCGTTTCCGCGAAGTTGCCGTCGGCCTGCGGCGGGACCCCGATGATTCCGGTTCCGGACGTATCGGAGCTCAGCGTGCCGAACCCTGGGTCCTGCGAGGTGCCCTGAGAGGCGGTGCCGACAACCGGGTCACCGGCCCGAACGGCATCGACGACCACGAGCGCGGTGACGGCGATCAGGATCGGTACCGCGTACGCCCGCCAGCCGTAGGTGGCGGCGAACTTTCCCAACTTGGTCTGTTTACGCACGTCACGCTCGGGGCGGCGACTGCGGTCCTTGACCTCGCGCTGCGTCGGGTCCCACTGCGCGCGCAAGGGCTGATGCGACCCACGACCACCCACGCCTCGTGGAAGATCGTCCGACCGCTCGTCGAACCCGCCGGACTGCACACCGCCGCGAATTCGCGGCTCGCCTCGGTCAGTCACTCGCTCACGATCTCACAATCCTGCTCGCTCGCCGCTCGGCACGCCGATACCGGGGACGGATCTATCGGGCTCTCGGTACGACAAACATCGTACAAACAAACCATCCGATGTGATTCGAGATCGCCCGTTTCCGACAAGGATCCCCCAGGATCCCAGCGGTGCCGACGGCCACGAGTATCGTTGCCCGTGATCTGCGCTACGAGCGGTCCGAACCGAAGGCCACCCGCCGGAAGTTCACGCCGGACCGCACGTTGTCGAACCAAGACGAGCGCAGCTGTCGACGCGATGGGAACATATTTGATGACAGATCTCGACGACCGGAGGTCCTCCGACCGTCCGGCCACCACCGGCAACCGCCGCAGCGCCAGGCTGCCGCGTGATGCCCGTCGGGCGCAACTGCTGGCTGCTGCGAGCGAAATCTTCGTGACCCGCGGCTATCACGCGTCGGGAATGGACGAGATCGCCGAATGCGCCGGAGTCAGCAAACCGGTTCTCTACCAGCACTTCCCCGGCAAACTCGAGCTGTACCTGGCGGTACTGCAGAGCTACGTCGACACCCTCATCGCCGGGGTTCGTCAGGCTCTGCGTTCGACGACCGACAACAAGCAACGCGTCCGCGCTGCGGTTCTGGCGTTCTACGATTTCGTCGACACCGACACCCAGGGTTTCCGCCTGGTCTTCGAGTCGGATCTGATGGGTGACCCTCAGGTCAACGCCCGCGTGGAGCAGGCGACCGAAGCATGCGTCGACGCCGTCTTCGACCTGGTCGCCCACGATTCCGGACTCGATCCGTACCGAGCACGAGTGCTGGCCGTCGGCCTCGTCGGTGCCAGCCAGTTCACCGCACGCTACTGGCTCGAAGCAGATCGGCCGATCTCCAAGGAAGACGCCGTCGACACCACGGTTTCACTGGCCTGGGGCGGCCTGTCGCACGTTCCGCTGCAGTCTCCGTAACCAGCCGGTCGGGCATCCCGCCCACATACGCCACACGCCCCTCGTTCGAGAAGAACGAGGGGCGTGTGGTGTTACCGGCCGTCTCAGGTCGTTGCGAACCCGACCTTGCGAGGATCGGACGGGCCGATCTCGACGTACGACACCTTGGCGGTCTGGATCAAGAACTTGCGTCCCTTCTCGTCCTCCAACGACAGCACTCCGTCCTTACCTGCGAAGGCGGTCGATACGAGCGCTTCGACCTCGGCCGGGGACTGCGCACTGTTCACGACGAGCTCACGGGAACTCTCCGACACACCGATCTTGACCTCCACGGTCAACCTCCGAACTCTCGACAACTGACGCTGTTCTCGCCAGGCTAGTGCAGCCCGCGTGCCGCAGCCGCTTCCAGGCCTGTGCTGTCAGCGAACAACGGGCGGGGACCCGCCCCGCCCGGTGCCCGATCGAGCCGATCAGTCCAACCCGAGCGAGGACATCCGTTCGGCATGCTGCTCCTGCATGCGATCGAACAGAGCGACGACCCCGTTGAGGTCGCCCGACGCGGTGATGACGAGATCGGTCAGCGACTCGCGCTGCGCGAGCACGAACTGGGCCTGCGTGATCGCCTCGCCGAGCAGTCGACGCCCCCACAACATCAGGCGTGCCTTGTCCTGGGAGCTCGCCCGGACCCGTTCGGACACCTCGTGGACGACGAACTCCGAATGCCCGGTCTCGGCCAACACGTCGCGGACGATCTCCGCGACGTCGGGGGCGAGGCTGTGCGCGATCTGCCGGTAGAAATCAGCGGCGATTCCGTCACCCACGTATGCCTTGACCAACGACTCCAACCAGGTCGACGGCGTGGTGGAGGCGTGGTACTCGTCCAGAGCCCGCACGAACGGATCCATCGACGAATACACGTCGAGGCCACGGTTGGACAAAGCCTGTTCCAACGTCTCGAAGTGACTCATCTCGGCGGCGGCCATACTCGCCAGCGCCACCCGGCCTTCCATGGACGGAGCCATTCGAGCGTCCTCCGCCAACCGGTAGAACGCAGAGATCTCGCCGTAGGCGAGCACGGCGAACAAGTCGGGAACGCCCGGGTGATCATGTGCGATCGAGGGCTCCCCTCTGTCCGCATCGCTCGACCCGACGAGGGCGGTGGATGTAACTGCGGGCGACGACGACTCCGACGAATGGGCTCCCATTCCACGAATCGTAGACCCGTGTCCGACGCCCCGTCGCGGGGCGCGTCACACCTGCCGCGACCCGTCGACCGTGGAGAATCGGGCCGGGCAAGCTACCATGGTGTCGATCGTTGCTCGCGGACCTGTCACACGGACCGAAAGCCGATGCGGCGATCATCGATAATGTGTGCGCACCTGATCCGGGTCGCCTCGAGAGCTTCGCCGCAGCGAACGTCACAGTTCGCGGCCGCGCTGAGGCTGACGGCGACATCACATCGGATTGAGGGCATCGACTTCGGCCGGCAATAGGCCTGTGCCCTTCCTTGTGCGTACGTTCGACCACGAGGAAGGCCAGTCCCCTGAGCAAGATAGTCGTAGACCAAGAATCCGAGACCGGCGACACGACCCTGTCGGCCCAACTGGACGACACGCATGTGCCACCGACGTTCGCCGAGTTGAACGTCGACGCCGACATCGTTCGTGCACTCGCCGACATGGGTATCGAGCGCACCTTCGCCATTCAGGAGCTCACTCTTCCGCTGGCGATCGCGGGAGACGACCTCATCGGGCAGGCCAGGACCGGAATGGGCAAGACCTTCGGTTTCGGTGTGCCTCTTCTGCATCGTCTCGCCACGGAGAATTCCGGAACGACCCCGCTCGACGGCACGCCACGCGCGCTGATCATCGTGCCGACCCGTGAGCTGTGTGTTCAGGTCAGCTCCGACCTCGAGAATGCATCGAAGTACCTCAGCGGCGCGAACGGCCCGGTGAAGGTTCTTTCCATCTACGGCGGCCGCCCGTACGAAGCTCAGATCAGCGCGCTCCAGAACGGCGTCGACGTCGTCGTCGGCACTCCCGGCCGTCTACTCGACCTCGCCAAGCAGAACCACCTGATCCTCGGCAAGGTCGGCGTCCTGGTTCTCGACGAGGCCGACGAGATGCTCGACCTCGGGTTCCTTCCCGACATCGAACGCATCCTGGGCATGGTCCCCGACAAGCGTCAGACGATGCTGTTCTCCGCGACGATGCCCGGCCCGATCATCACGCTGGCCCGCACGTTCCTGACGCAGCCGACGCACATCCGGGCCGAAGAGGCTGAGTCCTCCGCCGTGCACGATCGCACCGCCCAGCACGTCTACCGGGCGCACGCACTCGACAAGGTCGAGATGGTCGCCAAGGTGCTCAAGGCGGAAGGCCGCGGCGCGACGATGGTGTTCACCCGCACCAAGCGCACCGCGCAGAAAGTCTCCGACGAGCTCGCCGAGCGTGGCTACTCGGTCGGCGCGGTCCACGGAGATCTCGGGCAGGTCCAACGCGAGAAGGCTCTCAAGGCGTTCCGCACCGGCAAGATCGACGTGCTGATCGCCACCGACGTCGCGGCCCGAGGTATCGACATCGACGACGTCACCCACGTCATCAACTACCAGTGCCCCGAGGACGAGAAGACCTACGTCCACCGCATCGGCCGTACCGGCCGTGCAGGGCGCACCGGTATCGCCGTCACCCTCGTCGACTGGGACGATATCCCGCGCTGGCAGCTGATCGACAAGGCCCTGAATCTGGGTATGCCGGATCCGGTCGAGACCTACTCGAGCTCGCCGCATCTGTTCGCCGAGCTCGATATCCCCACCGATGCGACCGGCACCGTACGCAAGGCGGCACCCGCGCGAGCCGCAGAGCAGGCCGCTGACAAGGCCCCCGACACCGAGTCCGCAGCACCGTCGGCAGAGGCGTCCGCACCGAGCAAGCCGCGCCGCTCACGCAGCCGCCGTCGCACCCGCGCGGGACAGGACGGGGACCAGGCCTCGACCTCGACCGACTCGGCCAACGCCTCTGCATCGACCGCGAACCCTGTTGCAGCACAGTCGGATTCGACCGATTCGTCGACACCGGAAGCGTCGACCAAGACCGCTCCTCGTCGCCGACGCCGTCGCCGCACGAGCGGATCGTCCGCCGAGACCGGACCGTCGACGGCGAGCGCGTCGGAGTAGTCTCCAGCCGTGCTGGCTCCAGAACGTAGGTCGAGAACCGATCTCGTCGTCGCGGCAGTCATCGCGGTGACGGTGGTCGTGGCCGCGAGCGTCGCTTGGCTCACGGGTGACGCTCGGGGCACCACCTCTGTCACGGCCGACAATCCTCTTGCGCCGTCCGAGGCGGCCGCCTCCGTGCCCGCCGCCCTGTCCGAGTTGTGGCGGGCACCGAGTTCGGCGACGGATTCGACGCATACGCCGGTTCCGGTCGTGACCGGTTCGACAGTCGTGACCGGCGATGGCGGTTCGGTGGTCGGCCACGACCCCCGTTCCGGCGACCCGGCGTGGTCGTACTCGCGAGACCTACCCCTGTGCTCGGTGATCGCCTCCTGGAACACTGCCGTCTCGGTCTACCGCGACGACCGCGGTTGCTCGCAGGTGACCACGCTCGACGGATCGACCGGCGTCCGCACAGCACAGCGCACGTCCGACGCAGACGACTCGGTGTACCTCTCGTCCGACGGCACCTACGTGACCTCGCGAGGTGACACTCGGATGGAACTGTGGCGCTCGGACATGGTGCGCACACTCGAATACGGGCGCGTCGATGCTCCGGTCAACCCGGGTACTCAGCCGAGAACCGGATGCACGCTCCTGTCCACCACGTCGTCCAATTCGCGGACGGCGGTACTCGAACAGTGCCCGGGTGAGCCGGCCGCACGACTGTCTCTGCTCAACCCTGCCCCCAAGGATGCGAGCGAACCCGAGGAGTACGGATCCTCGGTGGTCCCGGATCTCGTCACCTCGGAGCAGGAGCCGACATCCGGACGCGTCCTGGCTCTGACGGGAAGCCTTGTCGCGCTGTATGTTCCGTCCGCAAACGGTGCCCCTGCGCGCATCGCGCTCTACGACGACACCGCCACGGCCGTCTCCGAGTTCGCTCTCCCCGCGGGCCTCGGCCCAACATCCGCACCGCCCGCCTCGCCGGCAGCGAAACAGGGTTCGGTGTTCACCTGGTTCACCGGCTCCGGAGTGCAGGCACTGAACTCCACCGACCTGACTCCGGCGTGGTCCATGCCCGGGGCCCTCGGCAGCGGTGCCGTCATGGCCGGCAGGCTACTGGTTCCCGTGCCCGACGCGATCGCGGTGGTCGAGCTCGCCACCGGCACGGTGATTGCCGAGATTCCGATCGATCGCGGCGACTACGACGGACCGGTGCAGACCTCCGTGATCGGCGATGTCGTCGTCGAGCAGCGCGGTTCCGACCTGGTCGCGCTGGGTTGATCGAGGACGGCCGATCGGAGGAGCTACTCCGCAGGGTCGTACGTCTTCAGTTCTGCTGTGCCCTCCCAGTGGGCCAACAAGTTCTCGGCCAGCTCGCGATACGCCTGCGCGCCCTTGTTCTTTCGCCCCGACAGCACCGTTGCGCCGGATGCACTCGCCTCCGCGAAACGCACCGTCCTGGGGATCGGCGGAGCGAGGACCGGCAGCGAGTACCGATCGGAAACATCGCCGAGCACGTCTCGGCTGTGGGTGGTACGGGCATCGAACAGGGTGGGCAGTGCACCCAGCAGTGCGAGGTCGGGGTTGGTGATCTGCTGCACCTCGGACACCGTCCGCAGTAGTTGTCCGACGCCGCGGTGAGCGAGCGTCTCACACTGGAGCGGGACCAGAACCGATTGCGCTGCAGTGAGACCGTTCAGCGTGAGAACACCGAGCGAGGGTGGGCAATCGATGACGACCACGTCGAAATCCTGCAGAATCGGTGCCAGAGCACGCTTGAGTGCGAACTCGCGACCGGCGCGCATGAGCAGCAGCGCCTCCGCACCCGCGAGGTCGATCGTGGCGGGCAACAGCACGATCCCCTCCGCCGTCTCGATCAGCACGTCCTCGACCTGTGCGTCCCCGGTCAATACCTCGTGCACCGACGAGTCGAGCTTGTCCGGGTTGTGACCGAGCGAGAACGTCAGGCATCCCTGCGGGTCGAGATCGACCACCAGAACGCGTCGGTCGAGTGCGTGCAGCGCGGCTGCCAGCGAGGCGACCGTAGTGGTCTTGGCCACGCCGCCTTTCTGATTCGCTACCGCAAGAATTGTCGTCACGCCCTGATCCTTGCCTAGATTCGCCGCTCGAGCGAGGTTTGTCGGTTCCGGGCGCGTCAGTGCATCACGATCGGCGGCGCGGATTCCTGAGAAACGTGCTTGGTTCGGGGCAGGAAGAACGCGGGCACGAACGTGATGACGATGAGCACCAACGCGACCATGAAGGTGGTCCCGAACGCGCGCGCCGAGATGTCGAATGCTTCGAGCTGGCTCGAGGCCGTCAGCGCCGGCTTCTGCTGCGCGGTCAACACCACCGACATCAACGCGGTTCCGATCGATCCGGCGGCCTGCTGGACGATGTTCATCAATGTCGAACCGCGAGCGACTGTTTCGTTCGTCAACGTCTGCAGCGCAGCAGTCATGATGGGCATCATCGTCGAGCCGAGCCCCAGCCCCATGACGAACAAGGCTCCGATCAACAACGTGTACGACGTGCTGGTGCCGACCTGGGTGAACACCGCCATGCCTGCGGTGATCAGGACCATGCCCATCAGCACGATTCGTCCTGGACCGGTCTTGTCCGCGATCACTCCGGCGATCGGCATGGCTATCATCGCGCCGATACCCTGCGGTGCGAGAAGCAGCCCGGCCGTCAGTGTGGACTCGCCGCGGAGCAGGAAGTAGCTGGGAAACAGCAACCCTGCGCCCATGAACGCGACCATGAAGAAGGTGGTCGTGATGACCGCGACGGTGAGTGAGCGGTTCCGGAAGAGCCTCAGGTCGATCAACGGATGCTCGACGCGCAGAGCGTGGAAGACGAACAACACGATCAGCACCAGGCCCACGATGACCGGAACCAGCACCTTGACGGCCAGTACGGTCTCGGTTTCGACGACCGACGACGCACCGTAGAGAAACAGGGCCAGACCGGGCGAGAGCATCAGCATCCCGCGGAAGTCGAACGATTCCGACGGGGTCGGATTGTCTCGCGGAAAGATCACGATTGCGGCGATCAGCGCGAGAATGCCGATCGGCAAGTTGATGAGGAAGATCCAGTGCCAGCTCGCGGCCTCGATCAGCCAACCGCCGAGGATGGGGCCCGCGATGGGCCCGATCAGCATCGGCACACCGAGCACGGCCATCACGCGGCCGATCCGTTCGGGGCCGGCGGCACGCGTCATGATCGTCATGCCCAGGGGCATCAACATGCCTCCGCCGAGGCCCTGCAGTACGCGGAACACGATCAACGACGTGATGTCCCAGGCGAAACTGCACAGCACCGAACCGAGTACGAACAGCACCAGTGCCGTGATGTAGAGACGCTTGGTGCCGAAACGGTCCGCAGCCCAGCCCGTCAACGGGATGACGGTGGCCAAGGCGAGGGTGTAACCGGTCATCGTCCAGGCCGCGTTGGCATACGTGGTCTCAAACACGTCGGTGAACGTCCTCAAGGCCACGCTGACGACGGTGACGTCGAGAATCGACATGATCGCGCCGAGAACGACGACACCGGCGATCTTCAGCAACGCTCCGTCGAGCTTCTCCGGGGCACCGGAGGGCGCGGGCTTCTGCAAGTCGGTCATTGTTCTCCAGATCGATGAGAGGAGCTACGAGGTCAATGCAGTGAGCACACTGACGGACAGGACTGCGTTGCCTGCGACGGTGAAGATCCAGAAGAGAATAACCGTCCGGTAGGTCTGGACTCAATCGCGTTTTCGGACACATCCACCGGTTCGGTATGACGAAGCCCACACCCGACCGGCAGGCATGATCGAGTGCATGACCAACCACGGAGCCGTCGAGG
Organism: Rhodococcus sp. JG-3; assembly: GCF_000482405.1. Classification (NCBI taxonomy): domain Bacteria; kingdom Bacillati; phylum Actinomycetota; class Actinomycetes; order Mycobacteriales; family Nocardiaceae; genus Rhodococcus; species Rhodococcus sp. JG-3. The sequence goes on along the minus strand of NZ_KI519398.1, from coordinate 2,697,515 downwards.
CCGGCCGAGTCGTTCTACTCCGTCACGGGGAAACCGAATGGGCCCTCGCGGGTAAGCACACCGGAAACACCGATGTTCCACTCACCGCCCACGGTGAGCAGCAGGCAGTCGAGGCCGGCTCACTGCTGACTCTGCTGAATCTGCGCGACCCGGTGGTCATCAGCAGCCCGCGCGAACGGGCCCGTCGAACAGCCGATCTCGCGGGGCTCGAGGTCGATCGAACATGGGATGCGCTGTCGGAATGGGACTACGGCGACTACGAGGGCATCACGTCGTCGGAGATCCACGAGACAGTGCCGCACTGGACCGTCTGGACGCACCCGTGCCCGGGCGGAGAGTCGATCGGTGACATCGCTGTTCGCGTCGAACTGGTGTTGTCCGTTGTTCTTCCACTGCTCGAAGGCCGGGACGTGGTGCTGGTGGGACACGGCCACTTCTCGAGAGCACTGATCGCCGGCTGGACGGAAGCGTCCATCACCGAAGGGAAGCGCTTCGCATTGTCCCCGGCCGCCTACTCACTGCTCGGTTTCGAGCACTCCTTTCGACAGCTCATCGCCCACAATGTTCACCCCTCGATTCTCTCTGCAGCCACCGATCGCTCGATCGGCACCGACCTGACCGGAGGTCCACGATGATCCGACGCGCCACCGAAGACGATGTATCCGCCATCTGCGGGTTGGTCCACGAACTGGCGGAGTACGAGAAGGCGTCCTCGTTGTGCACGGTCCGAGACGACCACCTTCGGTCGGCTTTGTTCGGTGAGAATCCGACGGTATTCGCGCACGTCGCCGAGCACGACGGCGTGGTGGTGGGGTGCGCTCTGTGGTTCTTGAACTTCTCCACCTGGGACGGGGTCAACGGAATCTATCTGGAGGACCTCTACGTGCAGCCGGACGCACGCGGCCATGGGTTCGGAACCGCACTGCTGGCAGCGTTGGCGGCCGAGTGCGAAACCAACGGCTACACGCGACTGACCTGGTCGGTGTTGGACTGGAACACTCCGTCTATCGGGTTCTACCGAGCGTTGGGCGCGCAGGCTCAGGACGAGTGGACCACATTCCGATTGACCGACGGTGCCCTGAGGGACCTGGCCGCGAAAGCGTCCTAGAGACGCGGTTCGTCGTCGACGTCGCTGTACTCGGCCGCCATCCACTGCGACGAGGGTGGACTGAACAGCAGCACCAGCACCGCAACCACGACGATTCCCAGAACGATGCCGTAGACGGTCTGATGTGAACCGGTGAGCAGCGACCACACGACGGGAAGCAGCAGTAGCTGTACGACGGTTGCCAGTGCCCTCCCCCACCGTTTGCCGAGAATCAGGGCAACGCCTGCAGCCCCGACGCCGAGGCCCAGCACGCCGAACCACCCGGCCGTGCCGTACCCGTTCGCGACAGCGTTGTCGCCCTCTCCGGAGACCGCGCGCACGACGAGAACGAAGGCCGCGACCAGCGAGACGGCACCTTGTGCTGCGACGAGGACCCCGGCGGATCGAAAAGTGGCCGGTGGGGTGAGGTTCTCGGGTTGGGTGGACACGGGACCAGCCTAGGCAACCGGGAGTGGAGCCTGCGGAACGACCCGGGTGGTGCCGGTGGAGCCTGCGGAACGACCCAGGGGGCGGAAGTGGAGCCTGCGGAACGAGCCAGGTGGTGCCGGTGGAGTCCGCCGAGCCACCCGGTTAGTGTTTGTTCCTGTGCGTGCGCTGCTGATCGTCAATCCCAATGCGACTTCGACGACGGCTGCAGCTCGGGATCTGTTGGCTCATGCATTGTCGAGTCGGTTGCGGGTGACGGTGGCGCAGACGACGCATCGTGATCATGCGTCGGAGTTGGCTCGGGGTGCCCGTGAGGACGGGGTCGGCCTGGTGATCGTTCACGGGGGTGACGGCACGGTGAACGAGGTCATCAACGGTCTGCTCGGGGTTCCGTTGCCGACGTCGATGCAGGCGGTGACGATCGGCGCGATTCCGCCTATTGCGGTCGTTCCCGGTGGTAGTGCGAATGTGTTCGCCCGCTCTCTCGGAATCGAGGCGGATCCGGTAGCGGCCACGAATCAGTTGATCGGTCTGCTGGACGCGCGGGCGCGGCGGACAGTCGGTCTGGGGCATTGCGACAACCGGTGGTTCACGTTCAATGCCGGGATGGGTTTGGACGCGGAGGTGTGTCGGGCCATCGATGCGAGCCGGAAGGACGGTACGCCGGTGTCGGCGACGCGTTATCTCCGGTTCTCGGTGCAGGAGTTTTTCAAGCACAAGCGTCGTCCGGCGCAGCTGACGGTGGAGGTTCCCGGGCGAGATCCGTTCGAGAACGTGCACTATGCGTTCGTGTCGAACTCGAGTCCGTGGACCTTCTTGAACGATCGTCCGGTCCATACCAATCCCGGGACCGCTTTCGATTCGGGTCTCGGTGTGTTCGCGATGCGCTCGACGGCACTGTTCCCCACGCTGCGGGTGTCGCGTCAGCTGTTGGCCAAAGGTGCAGAACCGAAGTCTCGCAAGTTGATTCGAGTCGACGACGTCCCGAGTGTTCGAATCACGTCTGCAGAACCGATGGGGCTGCAGATGGACGGGGACTATCTGGGTGAACGCACCGAGGCGGAGTTCTTCTCGACTCCCGACGCATTGGATGTTGTCGCGCCCGTCACGTGAGACCCACTGTGACCTGCACGCGAAGATGCTCGATGGGCAATTTCCTGCGAAATCACGAGCAATATCTGCCGAGTCGGGGTACAAAGGAGCACAGAAGGCTAAAGCGAGCCTAACAGAGTGAGCTTGACCACGGTCACGCGCGTATCCCTTGACTTCACCTGAGTTCGTGAAAGCATTCACAAGCAACAGTGCGGAAACATTGGTTACCCACTCGTGAAACAGAAGAGAAACGAAACGGCGCTTCGGCGCCCGGTAAGGAGCAGAGGATGGACTGGCGCCACAAGGCAATTTGTCGCGATGAAGATCCGGAACTATTTTTCCCGGTGGGAAACAGTGGTCCGGCGCTCGCGCAGATCGCCGATGCCAAAGTCGTCTGTACTCGGTGCCCCGTCACCGCAGAATGCCTATCCTGGGCACTCGAATCCGGCCAGGACGCAGGAGTATGGGGCGCAATGAGCGAAGACGAGCGCCGTGCACTCAAGCGACGCAACGCACGTACGCGCGCACGTAGCTCCGTCTAGGACGCAGACACACAACACTCGGTAGGCCCGGTATCCGCTCAGCGGATACCGGGCCTTCTGCATGTCGGACTGCATAGCGGGCGCTTCCACGGATCGGGCGTTCTCACGTCACAGTGCGGCCGGTTCGTAACGCACTGTTCACGAGCGGCCCGTCAGGCTCGCGGCACCCGACGGCCCAGTGGCACTCGCAGCATCGCGTCGGTGCCACCTCCAGGAGCCGGATGCAGGCCCAGAGAACCGTTCAGTTCGACCGACACCAGAGTGCGTACGATCTGCAGCCCCAGTCCGTCCGAACGCTCCAACGAGAACCCTGCGGGCAACCCGCGGCCGTCGTCGTGGATGACGACGTCGAGCCATTTCGACGAGCGATCGGCACCGATGCGCACCACGCCGACCGATCCGGCGTCGAACCCGTGCTCCATCGCGTTCTGCACCAGCTCGGCCAACACCATCACCAGCGGCGTCGCCCGCTCGGCGGAGAAGACACCGAGTTGGCCGTCTCGGACCACCCGCACCCGAGGGTTGACGGTGGCGATGTCGAGCATGATCGGCACCAACCGGTCGACTATCTCGTCGAGATCCACTTCTTCGTCGACCGACATCGACAGCATCTCGTGCACCAGCGCGATGGACGTCACGCGGCGAACGGATTCGGACAACGCGGTACGCGCTTCCTCGTTCTCGAGCCGCCGCGACTGCAGCCTCAGCAGAGCCGCCACGGTCTGCAGATTGTTCTTCACCCGATGGTGGATTTCGCGAATCGTCGCGTCCTTGCTGAGCAGCGCACGGTCGCGGCGCTTCACCTCGGTGACGTCTCGGACGAGTACGGCTGCGCCCGCGGATCGACCGTGCGGCTGCAGTGCCAACGTGCGCACCAGAACCGTCGCGCCGCGGGCGTCCACTTCCATTCGGTGCCCGACGTTGCCGGACAGTGACGACCGGATATGGTCGGCCACTTCTTGCGAATCGAACGGGTCGGTCACCAGAGACCGCGTCACCGACGCGAGGTCGCGGCCCGACAGTTCCGTCGTCAAACCCATCCGGTGGTACGCCGACAGCGCATTGGGGCTCGCGTAATCCACCCGTCCCTCGGTATCGATGCGGATGAAGCCGTCGCCGGCCCGCGGCGACGAGTTGACGTCGGTTCGCTCTTCCGGCGTCGGAAACGTTCCCTCGCTGATCATCAGGCAGAGATCGTCCGCACATTCCCGATACGCGACCTCGAGCGCACTCGGCGGACGAAGCTGGGCTGGATTGGTGTCGCGGGTCAGCACGGCGATGACGTGCTCTCCACATCGCACGGGAATGCTCTCGCTGCGGGTCAGAACACCACCCTGCACGATCTTTCGCTGTTGCAACGCGACGAGCACTTCGGGGTGCTCGGACTCGGAGATGGTCGTCCCCACGATGTCGTGGGTGAACACCGTCGGCGCGGTGGTGGGTCTGCACTGGGCGACACACAGCACGTCCGCCGACCCGTCCGAGACATCGTCGGTACCGACCCAGAGCAATACGTCCGCGAACGACAGGTCGGCCAGGAGCTGCCACTCCCCTACGACGCGCTGCAGATGGTCCACCGCGGCACCGGGCAGATCGGTGTGTTCGGCCAGCAGGTCACTGAGGGTCGACACGGGTTCTCACGCAGCCGTCGGTCAGGACACCACAGCGATGAGATCGCCCTGTTGAATGACATCCCCCACTGCGACGTCCACGGACGTGACGGTGCCTGCGGTCTCGGCGAGCACGGGAATCTCCATCTTCATCGACTCCAGCACGACCAACGTGTCACCGACCTCGACGGCATCACCGCGGGCCACGACCACCTGAAACACCGTCGACACCATCTCCGCACGAACATCCTCGGACACCGGCGAACCCCTCTCTCACGACACCTCGAACCGCGGCGGGCACACACCGGAGACCATGCCCGTCACAGTAAGCCAATCACACGTGGGAGACTGTAGTGAACAAACGAGAGGAGCCCATCATGGGAAAGCGTGGACGTAAGAAGCGTGCTCGTAAGGGCAACAAGGCCAACCACGGCAAACGTCCCAACAGCTGACGTTCTGCCACCAGCCACGAAGGGCCGAGAAGCACTGCTTCTCGGCCCTTCGTCGTCGGTACGATCAGGTTATTCGGAGTCGACGCTACGGGTCAGCACCGTGCGTCGGATTTCCACGCTGAGTCGTTCGCGAAGCCCGGCGGGCGCTTGATCTCCGCCGCATTTACGGGAGATCAGCCGCTTGACCTTCTCCTCGATGCCGTACGCCTCGAAGCACGATCCGCACTCGTCGATGTGCTTCTGCAACCGTTGCCTGCTGGCCTCGTCGCACTCGTTGTCCAACATGATCCATACGTCCGCGATCACGGCCGAGCAATCCAGTCGCTCGAATTCGGCGTCGGCTCCGCCGTCGCCCACAGAACCGCCGCCGATGATGTCATCGCCGGAATCACCGGTGCGCGTCACTGGACTACCTCCTGCTCGTGCCGGTCGACTGCGCCGTCCCGGTTGAATCCACGGTCGCGGGCCACACCCGCCAGCAAACCTCGAAGTTGCTTACGCCCACGATGCAAGCGCGACATCACCGTTCCGATGGGCGTTCCCATGATCTCCGCGATTTCCTTGTACGGGAAACCCTCGACGTCGGCGTAGTACACCGCCATCCGGAATTCCTCGGGCAACGACTGCAGAGCGGCCTTGATGTCGTCGTCCGGCAGTGCGTCCAGCGCTTCGACCTCGGCCGAGCGCAGTCCGGTGGACGTGTGTTCGGCGGTCGCGGCGAGCTGCCAGTCACTGATCTCGTCGGTCGGGTACTGCGCCGGCTGACGCTGCTTCTTGCGATAGGAGTTGATGTAGGTGTTGGTCAGGATTCGGTAGAGCCACGCCTTGAGGTTCGTGCCCTCACGGAACGACCGGAACGCCGAGTAGGCCTTCACGAACGTCTCCTGCACCAGGTCCTCGGCATCTGCGGGGTTGCGCGTCATCCGCAGCGCGGCACCGTACAGCTGGTCGAGCATCGGCAACGCGTCACGCTCGAAGCGTTCGGTCAGCTGGGCCTCGGTCTCGGCTGCCCGCTGCTCGGCGATCGCCTTCTCGTCCGCTTCGGTGGGAGTCCTGGCTTCTGTCACGCTGATCCCTTCGGTAGCTTCCACCACCCAGGCTACCGCGCCCGAAGTTGGCTTCTGCGACGAGATCACCCCCTTGATCGCCAAGGGACGTCCCGCGGTCAGCACTGCCATTCGTCATTCCTTCCGCCTGCATCCGTATCTGCCCTGTCACAACACTGCCGCGCGCCGCGGTGTTCCCGCCGCAGTCGATAGAGTCCGAGGAATGGCTGCGTCGACTCCCGCTCTTGCGCTGCTCACCGCACGGAAGGTGGCGCATACCGTGCACACCTACGAGCACGATTCGCGCACGCAGTCGTTCGGCAGCGAGGCCGCCGAGATTCTGGGCGAGCGCCTCGGCGTGCGCCCGGAGCAGGTGTTCAAGACCCTGGTCGTCGAACGCGCAGATCGTTCGCTGGCCGTCGCGATGGTCCCCGTCACCGGATTGCTCTCGTTGAAAGCGGCAGCAGCCGCTCTGAACACGCGGAAGGTCGCGATGGCCGACAGAGCTGCCGCCGAACGGTCGTCGGGCTACGTGTTCGGTGGAATTTCTCCGCTCGGCCAACGTAGATCCCTGCCGACCGTCATCGACGACTCGGCTCTCGAGGTCGACCGTGTGCTGTGCAGCGGGGGTCGCCGTGGCCTGGAGATCGAACTCGCTCCAGCCGATCTCATTCGCCTCACGCGCGCCGTCACCGCGCCCATCGCCGCACACTGACCGCCGATGAGCGAAGATGGACCGGTGAGCACTTGGACAGCCCCCGCCGCCGATGGACCCATCGACGCGACAGTCACTCTGCCCGGATCGAAGTCGATCACCAATCGCGCGCTGATCATCGCCTCGCTCGCATCCGGCCCGTCGACCGTCACCGGCGCGCTTCGCAGCCGCGACACCGACTTGATGATCCATGCTCTGGAGACACTGGGCGTGCAGGTGGCCGCCGACCGCAACGATCCGACGTCTCTCCATGTGACACCGGGAACGCTGCACGGTGGATCCGTCGAGTGCGGCCTGGCCGGAACGGTCATGCGTTTCGTCCCGCCCCTGGCGGCGCTCGCCGACGGCGTGGTGTCCTTCGACGGAGACGAGCAGGCTCGCATCCGGCCGCTCGACACCATCCTCGACGCACTGCGCGCTGTGGGCGCCGACGTCGACGGCAGCGCGCTGCCGTTCACGATGCGCGGTACCGGTTCGCTGCGTGGTGGATCCGTCGAGATCGACGCCTCGGGGTCGTCGCAGTTCGTCTCGGGTCTGATGCTCTCGGCCGCGGCGTTCGACGAGGGAATCGAGATCCATCACATCGGTAAGCCCGTCCCGTCCATGCCGCACATCGACATGACCGTGGAGATGCTGCGCCGTGCGGGTGTCCGAGTCGACACCCCGGAATCGAGCGGAGACGCGAACACCTGGCGCGTGCATCCCGGTTCGGTCACCCCCGTCGACTGGAGCATCGAGCCGGATCTCTCGAACGCCACCCCGTTCCTCGCTGCCGCCGCTGTCACCGAAGGTGTTGTGCGAGTACCGAATTGGCCTGAGTCGACGACTCAACCCGGTGATGTGTTCCGCGAGATCCTCACGCAGATGGGCGCGGTGGTCGAACTACGCGCAGGGGTGCTGACCGTCGAAGGTCCGAACACGTTGCGCGGCATCGACTTCGATCTACACGACGTCGGCGAGCTGACCCCCACCGTCGCAGCGCTCGCCACCCTGGCCGAGGGGCCGTCCATCCTGCGCGGCATCGCCCACCTACGCGGTCACGAGACCGACCGACTGGCCGCACTGACGACCGAGATAGTGCGCCTCGGCGGGCGAGCGGTCGAAACCGACGACGGCATTCGCATCGATCCCGCACCGCTGCACGGCGGCACCTGGCACTCCTACGCCGACCACCGCATGGCCACTGCCGGCGCGATCGTCGGGCTTCGCGTCCCGGGCGTCGAGGTCGACGACATCGGCACCACCGCCAAGACTCTCCCCGGCTTCGAGAACCTGTGGGACACGATGTTGTCCGCTTCCACACCCAGCGGGGTCGGATCCTGACCGCGCGCCGCTACGACGAGTCCGACGTCCGCATCCGGCCGGGCAAGAGTTCTCGTCCGCGCACCAAGACTCGACCCGAACACAACGACGCCGAAGCCGGCATGGTGGTGTCCGTGGACCGCGGCCGCTGGGGTTGCGTACTCGACGGTGACCCGTCTCGGCCGGTCGTGACGATGCGGGCCCGCGAGCTGGGGCGAACTCCGATCGTGGTGGGCGACGAGGTCGGCATCGTCGGAGATCTGTCGGGCAAGGTCGACACTCTGGCCCGAATCGTGCGCGTGGCCGAGCGGCGAACGGTGCTGCGCCGCACCGCGGACGACACCGACCCGTTCGAACGCGTCGTGGTGGCCAACGCCGACCGACTGCTCATCGTCGCAGCGCTTGCCGATCCACCTCCCCGCACCGGCTTCGTCGAGCGCGCTCTCGTCGCGGCGTACGTCGGCGGACTCGAACCGGTGCTGTGCCTGACCAAGAGCGATCTCGCTGCACCCGACGAGTTCACCGCGTCGTTCGCCGATCTGGACGTCCCGGTGGTACTGGCGGGCCAGTCCGAGGACCTGACCGAACTGACCGCCATGCTGACGAACAAGGTCACCGCGCTCATCGGACACTCCGGTGTCGGCAAGTCGACGCTTGTCAACAGACTGGTGCCCGACGCCTATCGCGCGACCGGGGTGGTCTCGGGCGTCGGCAAGGGCCGCCATACGTCGACGCAGTCGGTGGCGCTGCCGCTACCGGGCGGCGGATGGGTGGTCGACACTCCCGGCATCCGATCGTTCGGATTGGCGCACATCTCGCCGGAGAACGTCGTGGCCGCATTCTCCGACCTTGCCGAGACCATCGAGGACTGCCCCCGCGGCTGCACTCACCTGGGTCCGCCGGCAGATCCCGAGTGCGCTCTCGACACGCTCACCGGGGATGCAGCACGACGGGTGGCTGCCGTACGGCTCCTGCTGGAAGCGGTTCGAACGAACGAAGCCTGGTAGAGACCCACGGGGTCTGTACCAGGCTTCGCTGCTCGGAATCGGAGGCGGTCAGGCTGCTTTGCCGACCAGTCTGCGAATTCCCTTGCGCTTCTTGGTTTCTGCGATCGCGGTCCGAAGGCCACGCCGCTTTCCGGTGTCGGGATCGACGGCGAACAGACCTGCAGGCGCCTGTTCCCATTTACGCTCGGACGCGGTTTCCGGCGCGTCGTCGCTGGTCGCCTTCAAGTACTTGTTCGGAAGCGACAGCTTGGCAATGGTTCGCCAGGACAGGAAGTACTGGTGCACGATCGAACCGGTCGTGTACGGCAGGTCGTACTTCTCCGCGAGTTCGAGAACCCGAACCTTGATCTCCCGCAGACGATTGCTGGGTAGATCGGGGAACAGGTGATGCTCGATCTGGTAGCAGAGATTGCCGCTCATGAACTCCATGACCGGACCCGCGTTGAAGTTCGCGCTGCCCAGCATCTGACGCAGGTACCACTGCCCCTGCGTTTCGCCTTCCATGTCCGACTTGGTGAACTTCTCGGCACCGTCGGGGAAGTGCCCGCAGAAGATGACGGTGTTGGTCCACACGTTGCGCATCATGTTGGCGACGATGTTCGCCGTCAGCGTGCTCTTCCAGGCAGGTCCGGTGAGCAGTGGATGCAGGACGTAGTCCTTACCCATCTGCTTGCCGACCTTCTCGAGAACCTCGCGACGCTTCTGCTCGAATTCCTCACGTGGGACGCGGCCCTTGGCCACCTTGCCCAGTTCCAGGTGCTGCAGCGCCACGCCGTACTCGAAGAACAGCTGCAGCAACAGGTTGTAGACCGGGTTGCCGATGTTGAACGGCTTCCAACGCTGGTCGCGGGTGACGCGCAGCAGGCCGTAACCCACGTCGTCGTCCATGCCCAACACGTTGGTGTACTTGTGGTGGATGTAGTTGTGCGTCTGCTTCCAGTGCGCCGAGGGCCCCGTGTTGTCCCACTCCCACGAGGTGGAGTGGATCTCCGGATCGTTCATCCAGTCCCACTGGCCGTGCATGACGTTGTGGCCGAGCTCCATGTTCTCGATGATCTTCGCGACCCCGAGCATGGCGGTACCGACCAGCCATGCCGGGCGGCGGCGACTGGCGAACAGGACTGCACGTCCGCCGATGTCGAGCGAGCGTTGCAGCCGAATCGTGTTCTTCACGTACCGGGCGTCGCGTTCACCACGGGACGCCTCGATGTCTCGCCGAATCGCGTCGAGCTCGTGGCCCAGTGCTTCGACGTCGGCGTCGGTCAGATGCGCGTATTCCTTGATGTCCGAAATCGCCATGGGAAACAGCCTCCTGGCAGTTGTGAACACACAGCGTGCGGTAGTGAGCCGTGTGCATTTCCGTCACCTACCGTATCGTAACTTACGGTCGCGTAGGTTACGGGCGCGAATCTGTGTGACGATTCACAATCAGGCGGTGACGTCCGATCGCCGGAGCGCCTTCGCCTGTCGTTTGGCTTCTTTCTTCGCGTTGCGCAGAGCTCCTCGCGCCTCCTGCATCGCCGAGCGCAGTCCACGGCGCTGGCCGGTGAGCGGGTCGATCCGAAGTGCGTGCACGGTCGGAGAATCGCCGACGCGCCAACGCCGCTCCGACGATGTCTCGGGCGCGTTGTCCGAGGTTGCGCGCAACCACTTGTCGGGCAGCGACAGCTTGTGGATGGTCCGCAGTGCCAACAGGTACTGCTTACCGAGCGACCCTGTCGTGTACGGCAGGTCGTACTTGTCGCACAGCGCGTGCACCTTCTCGGCGATCTCCGAGTACCGATTGCTCGGCAGATCCGGGAACATGTGGTGCTCGATCTGGTAGCAGAGGTTTCCGCTCATGAACGCCATGACGGGGCCGGCCTCGAAGTTGGCACTACCGAGCATCTGCCGCAGGTACCACTCGGGACGGGTCTCGTTCTCGAACTGACCGATCGTGAACTTCTCGGCACCGTCGGGAAAGTGACCGCAGAAGATCACGGCGTAGGCCCAGAGGTTTCGAACCAGGTTGGCCGTGGCGTTGGCGGTCAACGTGGACTTCCACGCCGGGCCGGACAGGGCCGGGAACAGGACGAAGTCCTTGCCGACCTGCTTGGCGATCTTGCGCGCGAAAGCGCGGGCCGCCGGTGACTTGAAGAGGCCTTTTTCGTGTTCCCCGTCGAGCTGCTTCTGAGCGTCGTAGTCGTGCAGTGCGATGCCCCACTCGAACGTCGTCGCCAGGACGATGTTGGCGAGCGGCTGAACGAGGTTGATCGGCTTCCACGGCTCGTCGCGGGTCATCCGTAGGATGCCGAAACCGATGTCGTCGTCCATTCCGACGATGTTGGTGTACGTGTGGTGCGAGTAGTTGTGCGCCCGCTTCCACTGCTCCGACGGTCCGGTCTGGTCCCACTCCCACGAGGTGGAGTGAATTTCCGGATCGTTCATCCAATCCCACTGGCCGTGCATCACGTTGTGGCCGAGTTCCATGTTCTCGATGATCTTGGCGACGCTGAGCATCGCGGTCCCCACGAGCCATGCCGGCCGGTACTTGCTGCCGAGCAGCACGGCGCGTCCGCCGAGCTCGAGCATGCGCTGAGCTCGGATGGTCCGGCGAATGTATGCGGCATCGCGTTCACCGCGACTGTCCTCGACGTCGCGGCGAATGGCGTCCAGTTCGCGCCCGAACGCTTCCATGTCTTCTTCGGTCAGGTGAGCGAACTCTTTGATGTCGGTGATGGCCACCGGGTCCTCCAACAGTTGTGTGCGGCGCCCGAAATACCGGGGTTCAGCGTGGGCAACCTACGTGAGAGTAACCCAGCAGCCTGAGAAGGCAGTGTGCGAAAAACAGACCTACAGTTCCAATGTGCAGTCACCCGCGGCTGCGGAAATGCATGTCTGGACGCGGTCACCCTCGCTGTGTTCCTTACCGGAACGTAGGTCGATCACATGTCCTGCCGTCAACGGCACCACACACGTCTGGCAGATACCCATACGGCAGCCGAACGGCATCCGAACACCCACATTTTCGCCTGCTTCGAGCAGTGTGGTCGCCCCGTCCGCCGCCGCTTTCTTGTCGGACTTGGAGAACGTGACGGTTCCGCCCGAACCGGACGTATCGGCGCGTGAGATCTCGAACCGCTCGAGGTGCAGCTTGTGCTCGATGCCCTCGCGCTTCCACGTCTTCTCGATTTCTTCGAGCAGTGCCGCGGGACCGCAGGCCCAGGTGTCGCGGGTACGCCAGTCGGGGTACAGCTCGTCGAGCGAGGACAGAGCGAACTTGCCATCGGAACGCGTCAACTGCACGTGAGAGGTGAACTCGGGATGCGACTTCTCGAGGGCTGCGAGTTCGGCCGCGAACATCACCTCGTCCTCTGTGGGGGCCGAGTGGATATGCACGGTATCGGGCATGTCGCCGTGGCGATCGAGTGCTCTGAGCATCGAGATGACCGGGGTGATGCCGCTACCTGCGGTGACGAAGAGAATCTTGGCGGGCGGCGGAACAGGCAGTGCGAAATTGCCCTTCGGTGCCGCCAGTCGCACGATGGTCCCCTGCGGCACGCCGCCCACCAGATGTGACGACAGGAACCCTTCGGGCATCGCCTTGACCGTGATGGAGATCAGCTTGTCTTCCCAGTTCGGCGGCGAGGTCAGTGAATACGAGCGCCAGTGCCACCGACCGCCGAGATGCAGTCCGATTCCGATGTACTGACCCGGCTGATAGTCGAAATTGAAGCCCCACCCGGGCTGGATCACCAGTGTCACCGCGGTAGCGGTTTCCTTCTCCACGCGTACGACGCGGCCGCGCAGTTCACGGGCCGACCACAACGGGTTGGCGAGGTGCAGGTAGTCGTCGGGTAGCAAGGGAGTGGTGATGCGGGTGAAAGCACCACGCAGCATGTTCAGCCTCGGCCGCTTGGGTGCCGAGACACCGGCCACCGGGGCCTCCAACCACTTCTTCAGATCCATCGGGTGTTCCCCATCCCCTCGATCGTCGTACCGAACCGCGTGCGGGCATCGAGGTTACGCTACCGTAGGTTGAGTCCCCTGGTCACCTCTGCAGGCAGCTCAACCGTGGATATCGCCAGGTCGTGGCCGAGAGCAGGATCACAGCAGATCGAGCAGAAACGGTAGTTCCTGGGGGGCGTACCACGCCAGCGTGTGGTCTTCGGCATCACCGAGAACGAATTCTGCATCGGCATCGCCCATGTCCGCTGCGTCCACGGCGGAGACAGCCTTGGTAACTGCTTCCTCGGCCCCTTCCAGATCGACGTGCACCGACGCGACCTGATCCATTCGCAGCGGTTCCTTCAGCCGAACGACAGCGTCGTCGAGATCGGGACGCAGGGTGGGATCGTCGACGTCTGCGGCAATCACCGCCCGTCGGTAGACCACGCCGTCGGCCACCGTCCCCGTGTCCGCCTCGTCGTCGACGGCCGCGGCGATCAGGCGCAGCGAGGCACGCGCGGCCTCCCCCATCGCGACCTCGGACAACTCCTCGTCGTCGCCCGACGAGTACGCCTCACGCAAGGTGGGCGTCACCGCGAATGCGGTGCGCGAGACCGGACTGAACTCGCCCTCGGCTGCGAGCACTTTCAAGAATTCCAGCGTCGCCGGAACGTAGACACGCATTGCAGAAGACCTCACACTCTCGATTCGTTGCTGGCGTCGACCAACTCTTCCAGCGCCTCGTGCAGTAGCGCTGTCACCACATCCACATCGGGCATCGCTCCGCGGTCGGCGTTGAGCCCGAAGAACACGAAACCGTCGTACGACGTCAGCCCGATACTCAACGCCTGATTCTCGAACAGCGGCGACACCGGATACATCTCGAGCATCCGGGCACCACCGACGTACAGCGGAAACTGCGGGCCCGGCGCGTTCGTGACGATCAGGTTGAACACTCGTTGCGAGAGTCGGCTACCCGCCCGCGCACCCATGGCATGCAGGCTCGCCGGAGCGAACCCACTGATCCGCATCAGCGTCTGAGCCGTCACACCGCGGCTCTGATGAGAATGGGCCTCGGTCGCGTGCGCGATGTGAGACAGCCGAACGACGGCGTTCGACTCCCCCACCGGGAGGTCGACGAGGAACGAGGACACCTCGCTGCGATCGTCCTCGGCCGGCTCACCGGACATGTCGCTGCCCTCACCGAAGCCGACGCGATCGGACGAGACGTACACCGACATCGGCACCATGGCCCGCACCGTGGACGATGCCGTGACGGGTTCGCCGCGCGAGAGCAGCCAATTTCGCAGCGCGCCGGTGACGACTGCGAGCACGACGTCGTTGATCGAGCAGTCGAATCTGTCGTGGATCCTGCGGTAATCCGCCAGCTCGGTCTTGGCAACGGCGAACCGACGATTTCGCGAGATCGGCGCGTTCAGTGGGCTGGACGGGGCGCTCTGTGTCGCGGTACGCAGCACGGCCGCGACCTTGCCCGCGGCGCGCAATGCGTCGCCCGCGAGACCGGCAACCCCGTTGACCGCGCCGCGCAACGTCTCGATGCTCTCGCCCGGACGCACCACCAGTTCGGTGAGCGCGTCGAGCACCAACACCGAGTCCTTGGGCTCACGGGCAGGCATCCACAGCTCCTCGGCCATCGGCGCGGGGTTCTTGCTCGCATCCAGAATGACCTGACCGATGTCGAGCGCATTCTCGCCGTCGACGAGGGCCGAATGAGACTTGGTGAAGATGGCGAAACGATTTTTCGCGAGTCCCTCGACCAGGTACATCTCCCACAACGGTCGGGTGCGATCGAGCGGCCGTGAGGTCAGTCGCGCGATCAGGTCGTGCAACTGATCGTCCGTCCCCGGCTTGGGTAGTGCCGAACGACGGATGTGATAGGTGATGTCGAAATCCGCGTCGTCCACCCAGACCGGCCGCGCCAGACCGAACGCGACTTCGCGGACCTTCTGCCGGTAGCGCGGAACCAGCATCAGTCGCTGTTCGACCAACGACAACAGTCGGTCGTAACTGAAACCGCTCCGCGGGGTCCGAAAGACGGCGAGCGAGCCGAGGTGCATGGGACTGCTGCCGGCCTCGAGAAAGTAGAACGACGCATCCTGCGCCGTCAGTCTGGTCGCCATCGCGTGTCTCGGTCCCCGTCCTCGCACGTGGTGCGCCCCGATCGATACCGCCTGTTGCGCGGTGTGCTCGAACTCAGAGTACGTGGGTTCGCGACGTGAGTCCTAGTGCCGGGTGGGCACCGACGTGTCGTCGGTCTCGGGAACCGAAATTCGATCGCGACCGTCAATGTCGGTGTGAGCGTCATCGAATCCAACGATCCGCCGGACACCGGGGACGACAGCCCGATACCGTCGCCGGCGGACTCTCGGCTGCGCGCGGAGCACCATTGCTTTTTGTCGCGGCCGACCCAGTTCGAGCCGCCACTCTCGGCAGGCGCGGTGCACACCTGGGGCCGGGGTGAGAGCTCGCAAAGGCCACCGGAACGCCATCCGGCATCGGTACGCAGCACTCGCCCCCGCCGCCGGACCGAGGCACCGCAACGACCGATCGTGCAAGTGGTGCCCGCCGATGCGCGGGCGAGCGCCGAACGCGCCATGCGGTTGCTGATCGAGGTGATCGACCGCAGGCGCAGTGCCGAGCAACTGTCCTCGTTGTTCACTGCGCCCGTGATCGACCTGATCCGCACCATCGTCCGCACGCCCCCACCGGGACGGCGACTCGGATTCGCCGCGGTGCGTCGCGTGCACGTCGCCTATAGATCGGACACGTCGGCCGAGATATTCGGCTCGTACACCCGCGGCCCACGCACCTTCGCCTTCGCGGGCCGAATCGAGCAGGCGGTCGACCCGCGGCGGCCAGGATGGACGGTCACCTCGCTGCGAGTGGGTTGAGAACACGGGTCGCCCGGCGAGGTCGCGCCGGATCGACCCGGCCGACTACTTCTTGCGCTTGGAGCGCGCCGACTTCTTCGGTGCTTTGTTCTGCGCTCGCGCTGCTTCGCGACGCTCGCGTCGGGTTCCCTCGGCCGCCGACTCCGCGCTCGCTGCAGCATCCGATCGCTGCACAGCCTTACCGCCGCCCTCGGCCGGGCCGGAGAACGTCAATCTCTGTTCGTCCCGCTCGTCGAGTCCTTTGGCACGCAGAGCTGTGGGAGCTGCCTGAGCTGGAGCGGCAGGGGCCGGGGCCGCCTTGGCCGCAGGCCGATCGCCCGTGGCCGCAGGTGCCGACGTTGCCGCAGGTGCCGGGCGACCGGATCCGACGGGTGAGGCCAACCCGGGGGCAACCGCGAGACCTGCGGACGCGGCCGGACCTGCCGGGGCTGGGGTTGCTTCGACCTGGAGGTTGAACAGGAAGCCCACCGACTCCTCTTTCAGCCCGTCGAGCATGCCCTGGAACATGTCGTAGCCCTCCCGCTGGTACTCGACCAGTGGATCTCGCTGGGCCATCGCACGCAGTCCGATGCCCTCCTTGAGGTAGTCCATCTCGTAGAGATGCTCGCGCCACTTGCGATCGAGGACGGACAGCAGCACCCGACGTTCGAGCTCCCGCATTCCGTTCTCGCCTGCGATGCCGTCGATCTCGGCCTCGCGAGCGGCGTAGGCCGAGCGGGCGTCCTCGAGCAGCGCCTCGCGCAGCTCGTCGCGGCTCAGGTCACCCTTTTCGCCGTCCTCGTTCTCGCCCGAGAGAACCTTGTGGTCGATACCGACCGGATACAGAGTCTTCAGCGCCGTCCACAACTGCTCCAGATCCCAGTCCTCGACGTAGCCCTCGCTCGTCGCACCATCGACGTAGGCGGTGATCACGTCGGTGATCATGCCCTCGACCTGGCCCTCCATGTCGGCACCTTCGAGGATGCGCCTGCGCTCCTCGTAGATGACGGTGCGCTGCTGGTTCATCACCTCGTCGTACTTGAGGACGTTCTTGCGGATCTCGAAGTTCTGCTGCTCGACCTGTGTCTGGGCGCTCTTGATGGCCTTGGACACCATCTTGGCCTCGATCGGGACGTCGTCGGGCAAGTTGAGCCGAGTCATGATCGATTCGAGTGCGCCGCCGTTGAATCGACGCATCAACTCGTCGCCGAGCGAGAGGTAGAACCGCGATTCGCCTGGATCACCCTGACGACCGGAGCGCCCTCTGAGCTGGTTGTCGATACGGCGTGAGTCGTGGCGCTCGGTGCCGAGAACGTACAGGCCACCGGCCTCGCGCACGGTGTCCGCGTCGGCCTTGACCTGTGCCTTGACCTCTTCCAGAGCAGGCTCCCAGGCGGCCTCGTACTCCTCGGGCGTCTCCACCGGGTCCAAGCCCTGCTTACGCAGCTTCAGGTCGGCGAGGATGTCCGGGTTGCCGCCGAGCACGACGTCGGTGCCACGGCCGGCCATGTTGGTCGCCACCGTCACCGCGCCTTGTCGCCCGGCCTCGGCGATGATCGTCGCTTCCTGCTCGTGGAACTTCGCATTGAGCACGTTGTGCGCGACGCCGCGCTTGGTGAATTGCTTGGACAGATACTCCGACCGTTCCACGCTCGTGGTACCGATGAGAACCGGCTGGCCCTTCTCGTGCCGCTCGACGACATCGTCGACCACCGCGTCGAACTTGGCTTCTTCCGTCTTGTAGATCAGGTCGCCGTTGTCGACGCGGACCATCGGGCGGTTCGTCGGGATCGGAATGACGCCCAATCCGTAGATCTGATGCAGCTCCGCGGCCTCGGTCTCGGCCGTACCGGTCATGCCGGAGAGCTTGTCGTACAGGCGGAAGTAGTTCTGCAGAGTGATCGTGGCGAGGGTCTGGTTCTCGGCCTTGATCTCCACCTTCTCCTTGGCCTCGATCGCCTGGTGCATGCCCTCGTTGTAGCGGCGTCCCACCAGGATGCGACCGGTGAACTCGTCGACGATGATGACCTCGCCGTCGCGGACGATGTAGTCCTTGTCCTTGGTGTAGAGCTCTTTGGCCTTGATGGCGTTGTTCAGGTAGTTCACCAGAGGCGAGTTGGCCGCCTCGTACAGGTTGTCGATACCGAGCTGATCCTCGACCAGCTCGACGCCGGCCTCGTGCACACCGATGGTGCGCTTGCGGATATCGACCTCGTAGTGGGTGTCGACCTTCAGCATGGGGGCGATCCGGGCGAACTCGCCGTACCACTTGCTCGACGCGTCGGCGGGGCCCGAGATGATCAGTGGGGTTCGCGCCTCGTCGATGAGGATCGAGTCGACCTCGTCGACCACGGCGAAGTTGTGTCCGCGCTGCACCAGATCGTCGAGCGAGTGCGTCATGTTGTCGCGTAGGTAGTCGAACCCGAACTCGTTGTTGGTGCCGTAGGTGATGTCGGCGGCATACGCTGCACGGCGTTCGACCGGCGTCATCCCGGACAGGATCACGTCCACCGACAGACCCAGGAAGCGGTGCACACGGCCCATCCACTCCGAGTCACGCTTGGCGAGGTAATCGTTGACCGTCACCACGTGCACACCGTCGCCGGAGATGGCGTTGAGATAAGCAGGCAGAACACACGTCAGGGTCTTGCCCTCGCCGGTCTTCATCTCGGCGATGTTGCCGAAGTGCAGGGCGGCTCCGCCCATCACCTGCACGTCGAAGTGCCGCTGGGACAGCACCCGCCACGATGCCTCACGGGCGACCGCGAATGCCTCGGGCAGCAACTGATCCAAGGTCTCCCCGGACGAATACCTCTCCTTGAACTCGGCGGTCTTACCCCGCAGTTCGTCGTCGGAGAGACTCTCGACGTCCGAAGACAGGGTCGAGACGTGGTCAGCGATGTTCTTGAGCCGCTTGACCATGCGACCTTCACCAACACGGAGCAGCTTGGAAAACGACAGCGACGGCACGGGTTTTCTCGTCCTCGATCCTCGGTTCACGGGTACTGACACGAACAAATCTGTTACTCGACGCGTTACTGCTACCTGCACGAGCGCACGGGTTCGTCACCGTGACGTCCGCGCGGCAGTAACCCGAACGCGTCCATGGTAGGCGGTCTCGCTGTGGGTACGGCAGTCCCACTGTCGGTCCTGAGCGACACCACGCCACCATTCGGACAACCCCGACACAGCACTGCAGGCTCGACGTGGGGATCGTGTCTTCCGGCGTCGAGCCTGCAGTGGTCGGATATTTCACGGACGGCGAACGACCCGTTCGCCGTCACGCTCGGTCAGGTGAGCCTGATCAGGCCATAGTCAAAGGCGTGCCGTCGATACACCACGGAAGGCCGGTCGGTGGCGCTGTCGTGAAACAGGAAGAAGTCGTGGCCGACCAGTTCCATCTCGTACAGCGCATCGTCGACGCTCATCGGTGCCGCCGAGTGAACCTTCGTGCGAACAATGTGCCCGGGGCCGGTCTGATCGTCCTCGAACGAATCCAGCTTGGTCTCGGGATCGAGCGCAAGTGTGTCGTCTTCGGCGAGTTCTGCGGTGGCCTCGGCGACGGATACGGGTCTCTTCTCGCCGTAGTGGACCTTGCGCCGATCCTTGGTACGCCTGAGTCTGCTTTCGAGTTTCGAGGTCACTGCTTCGAGTGCGGCATAGAAACTGTCTGCGCACGCTTCGGCACGAACGACCGGGCCTTTGCCCTTCGCGGTGATCTCCACGCGTTGACATGCTTTGGCCTGACGGCGATTTCGTTCGTGCTGCAGTTCGACATCGAACAGGTAGATGGAGGGGTCGAAGCGCTCGAGGCGAGCCAGTTTCTCGGACACGTATATCCGAAAATGGTCCGGTATCTCAACGTTGCGGCCCTTGACCACAACGTCGGCATTGCTCTTGGCGGGTTCTTCCGAAGGCTTCTCGTCGAAGAAAACCGAGGCTTGTGAAGGGGTCGTCACGTGTACCTCCCGATATCGGCCACGCCCACTGTTGGACGTGGCAGGTGTGCATGCCGAATGGGGAACCTTCCGGCATCTCGAGTCCGGGGCATCACCTCACGTCCGTGTTTCTACGGGTCGTTCTACCGGTCCGCTCCGTCGTGATGGAGCGTGTCCGCGACGTTAGTCGGTCATCGACGCGTGTGCCACCGTTCACCCCGAATTGGTTGTCGGCGTGTCTCGTCGACTCGCGTTCACGCGCTGGCCACCACGATCGCACCGGCCAACGAGATCCCGAAATCGGTAAGCACTCTTGCACATTCGGCCAGGGTCGCCCCGGTGGTCACCACGTCGTCGACGAGAAGAACGGTCAGTTCGTCGGTTCGCGGCCGCGGCCGGCCGATACCCTGGCGCGACTGTCCGATCAGTTCGATCCGGCCCGCCACGTTGTGTTGACGCTGACCTGCCGAGAGCCCGACCGAATCCCGCACTCCCCCGGCCATCTTCAGCAGCTGGGGAACCGATACTCGCTCCGGTGCCAACTCGGTCGCTGCGTTCCTCGCACACCGCAGCACCGGATCACCCCCTCGGACTCGCGCTGCGCGCGCCCGGGACGGAGCGCACACCAGAACGAGGTGACTCAGCTCGGGTGGATCGATCTCGCCCGCAGCACGCAGTTGGTGCACCGCACCGGCCAGCGCCCGCCCGAACGGCACGGACACGGCCCGTCGGCCCCGTTCCTTCAGTGCGATCACCCCGTTGCGCCGAGGACCGGTGTACGTGCCCAGCGCCCAGCAGGGCACCCCCGGATCGACCCGCGGACGCACCCGGACAGGCGGCACCGACAGCGCCTGTTCACAACGGCGACACCACTGCTCCCCCGGCACCCCACACCCGGCACATTCGAGGGGCAGGACGAGGTCCAGAAGCGTTCTCATGATCGTGAAGTGTGCCGGTAGCCACCGACACCCGCCGGACGTCAGCCGGGCAGGATCGGGACGGCCTTCACCCCGGCCAGGCCGGTGACCTCGCGCCAGTACCTGTCGCCGACCGGATCGGCATTGTTGAGTGCGAACACGGCGCGAGCGTCGGCAACGTACTCGGTCTCCGGCGACGCATCGACCGCCAGAACAGGATTGGTGAGATTGCGCGACGGCAGGGCGTCCATCCTCGAGCCGTCGACCGTCACCTGGACCACCGGTGTATCGGTGGCAACCCGTGCGATCACGATGGCCTCGCCGGTGCTCCAGTCCAGGCTGGTGGCGTCACTGCCGAGTCCGATCGCAACCGCGCGCGGGGCCGTCAGCGAATAGACGCCCGACGGATCGCGTACCACGGTGGCCACATACACCACGCCGTCGACGATGAGTGCGGCCCGAACGCCGTCGCGGGCCAGCCGGAGTTCGGTGATGCGAGTTCCCAGGGTGGTGACCGCGCGGGCATCGACCGGTATCACCGATACCTGACCGGTCGAGGGGTCACGGGCCGCGCGAATGACGTTGGTGCCGTCGATGACCGCCCAGGCGGCGTTGTCATCGGCTCCCCACGTCGGACGCGTGATCGACTGCCCCTCGGCCACCGGGAACGCGCCACCGTCGTAGCTACCGACCATCAATGTGCTCGACGGTGCCGGAGCGGGTCTACCGGTGTCCGCAACGCCGGCCACGAGTGTTCCATCGTTCGACAAGGCCACCGAGCGCAGATTCCGTGCCTGCCCGAAGTACCCGGGGGCGGGTGTGGTCGCGGATTCCTCGACGCGGAGCAGTCGACCGGAGGCCAGTGCGTGCAGGCCGACCGATTCGTTGGTGGAGCTCTGTGGATCGAAGGAGTCGACCCCGGCCGTCGTCCACCCGTCCGGCTTGGTCGTGTCGATGGGTTGTCCGTCGGCGAGCAGCACGTACGGCCCGGCAACCTCCGCCGAGGCCAGAGTCCAGATCACCTGTGCGGCAAGCAATTCCCGGTCGCGGTCGCCCTTGTTCTGCAAACCACCGAAGTCGATTCTGATGCCGCCGAGACCGACTCCGACCTGTGTGGTCTGTCCGTCGGCCTTGGTGATGGGCCCCCGGATACTGACGTCGTCGGACAATTCGTTGCTCACCGCTGCGGACAGCGCGGACTTGGGTCCGTCGATCAACAGCTGCACGAGCTGGTTTGCGAGCTGATCCTGCGATCCGCTCGTCCACCGAACATCCGGCACCAGCACCCCACCGAGCGGATCGACGAAGTAGATGGATCGCTGCTGATAGGTGTCCATGAACGCCGAGCGATCGATGACCACACCCGGGGGCAGCTTCGAGATGCGCCATTGGCCGTCGACGCGCGTCATGTCGATCGCGATGTCGAACGTGTCCGATCCGGCCTGATATTCCCCGCCGGGAGCCAGGATTCCCGCTGTCGTCGACCGAATCGTGAACTGCGCAGAGTCTGCAGTTCGGGGCCCCGACAGGGTGTCGATCCGATCTGCGACGACGGTACGAGCGCCGTCGTCCCACGTGTTCGACGCGTCCTCGGTCAGGAACTGTCGGGCGGCCTGGTGGCGGTTGGCCGACACTGCGCTGGCCTCGAAGAAGTCGTCGAGCAGCCGGTCTGGCTCACGTCCGGGTTCGGGAGCCGGGGCGCTGGTGGGCGCGGCACCGTCGGTCAACGTGCCGATGGCCTGGGGGCTCGAGGACTCGGGCAGGCTGGCACAACCGGAGACGAGGGCGGAGATCAGGGCGCAGACTGCAAGCGAGCGAGACAGCCGACGAGACGAGCGAATCACGTCGACGACTCCGACGCGGCCCGCTGCGCACCGATGGCCGGGATCGGTTGTCCCTGAGCGTATTTCTTGGTGCTCGGCTTCAACGGCAGAGGTGAGCCGATCACCTTGTGACCACGGACCAGTGGCACCGTGAGCCGGAAACATGCGCCTTCGCCGACTGCACCCCACGCCTCGAGCTTACCGTCGTGCAGCCGGGCGTCCTCGACACTGATCGCCAACCCGAGGCCGGTACCGCCGGAGCGCCGGACGCGGGAGGGGTCCGAGCGCCAGAACCGATTGAAGACCAACTTCTCCTCGCCGGGGCGCAGACCGATTCCTTGGTCGCGCACCACGAAGGCTGCCGCGTCGGCATCCGATCTCAGGCGCAGCAGCACCGGCTTGCCTTCCCCGTGATCGAGGGCGTTGGCCAGAAGGTTGCGCAGGATACGTTCGACGCGCCGCGGGTCCACCTCGGCGATGACCGCCGTCTCGGGCATGTCGACGATCACCTCGGTGCCGGTTTCGCGGGCGAGGTGACGCACCGTGGAGACCGCGGCGCGTGCACACATCCGGAGGTCGAGTTGCTCGGCGGCCAGTTCGGCGACACCGGCGTCGTGGCGGCTGATTTCGAGCAGATCACCGAGCAACGTCTCGAACCGGTCCAGCTCGTTGACCAACAGCTCGGACGAACGCTTGAGGGCAGGTTCGAGATCGTCACTGGCGTCGTGAATGAGATCCGCGGCCATCCGCACGGTGGTGAGCGGAGTCCGCAGTTCGTGGCTGACGTCGGAGGTGAACCGGCGCTGCAGGTTTCCGAATTCCTCGAGCTGGGTGATCTGTTTGGACAGACTTTCGGCCATCTCGTTGAACGACATCGCCAGCCTCGCCATGTCGTCCTCACCGCGAACCGGCATTCGCTCCTTGAGCCTGCCGTCGGCGAAACGTACTGCGATGCGGGACGCGGATCGAATGGGTAGCACCACCTGTCGCGCGACGAGCATCGCGATCGCGGCAAGGAGTACCAGCAGCACCACGGCCCCGATGAACAGCGTGCCGCGGACCAGGGAGAGCGTTCGGTCTTCGCTGGCGAGCGGGAAGATGAGATACAGCTGCAGCGCCGATATGTCGGAACCGGTGGGCGATCCCATGATGAGCGCCGATCCGGAATATCCGCCGTCACTGTCGGTCACGGTGGCGTACTGCGAGCTGATCAGGCCCTTCTTGACGAAGTCGCGCAAGCTGGCCGGTATCTGGTCGACCGGACCGACCGACGCTTCCGCGCGGGTCGCGTCGCCCTCGACGATCAGAACAGGGTCGAAGGACCCTGCAGACCCGGTGGTCGACGCAGCGTCGAGGTCCTGGTTCGTCAACGCTGCTCTCGCCCGTTCGAGACGGGTGGACAGGCCGCTCGAATCATCGGCACCGGCGAGGTTGCCCTCCACAGTGGTGCGCGAGCGGTCGAGTTCCTCGGTGGCTGCGGACAGCTTCGCTTCGAGCAACCGATCGGTGATCTGGCTGGTCAGAACGACGCCGAGAATCAGGATCACCACGAGCGACAACGTCAGGGTCGAGACGACCACGCGCAGTTGCAGTGACCTTCGCCAGGCATGACCCAGCGATGTGCTCAGCGACCTGAACCAACGCAGGAGCGGGGAGAACTTGCCGTTGATTCGTCGCCGAGAGTGGGAAAAACCGATCACGGCGGTCCGGCCTTGTACCCGACCCCCCTCACGGTCAACACCACCTCCGGATTCTCCGGATCCTTCTCGACCTTGGCGCGCAGACGCTGAACGTGGACGTTGACCAGGCGGGTGTCGGCGGCGTGCCGGTAGCCCCACACCTGTTCGAGCAGAACCTCACGGGTGAACACCTGACGCGGCTTGCGAGCCAAGGCGACCAGCAGATCGAATTCGAGCGGAGTGAGCGAGACGAGCTCGTCGCCGCGGCTGACCTTGTGGGCGGGGACGTCGATGACGATGTCGGCGATCGACAACAGTTCGGCCGGCTCGTCCTCGGTTCGACGTAGTCGTGCCCGGACGCGTGCCACCAGCTCCTTCGGCTTGAAGGGCTTCATGATGTAGTCGTCGGCCCCGGATTCGAGACCGAGCACCACATCGACGGTGTCGGTCTTGGCCGTCAGCATGACGATCGGGACGCCCGAGTCGGCTCGCAGCACGCGGCAGACGTCGATGCCGTTCATTCCGGGAAGCATCAGGTCGAGCAACACCAGATCGGGTCGATTCTCGCGGACGGCCGCCAGCGCTTGGGTGCCGTCTCCGACGACGAACGGCTCGAATCCCTCACCGCGCAACACGATGGTGAGCATCTCCGCCAGAGCCGAATCGTCGTCCACAACCAGAATCCGAGGCTTCATGGCTCTATCGTGTCACTTTCGGCTCGGCGGATGGCTGATTGAACATGTCGGCGGCGAGTCGATCGGGGTCGACGTCGGCGCGCACGACTCGCCAGGGCGACGCCCAGTTCGTTTCTGCGAGACGGCCGTAGACGGCCGAGGTTCGGGTCTGCAGCGAGCCGTCGCGTTCGTAAACATCCCGGGTGCGCGCGGCGTCCGCACTCTCACGCGCGGCGGCGCGCTCCGCAGCGAGAGCCACCGGTACGTCCAGCAGCACCTGCACGTCCGGAACGGGCACACCGAACCGCTCGAATTCGAGTGACCGGATCCACTCGACGGCCGCTCCGTCGACGGACTGCTCCAACCGCGCCGCGGTGTAGGCGGCGTTGGACGCCACGTACCGGTCCAGCAACACGATATCGTTGAGGGACAACAAGTTTCGGATCTCGTCGGCCGCATCCTTGCGGTCGAGTGCGAACAGCAGCGCCATGGCGTGCACGCTGCCCGCGGTGTCTCCGTGTTCCCCCTGCAGCGCCTCGGCCGCCAGATCGGCATGAACCGACCTGCCGTACCGGGGAAACCCGACCCGGACGACGGCCAGGCCGTCGCGTTCCCACGCCGAGACGAGCCGACGGGCGAGCGTGTTCTTGCCCGCTCCGTCGACTCCCTCGATGACGAAGAGCTTTCCCAACGACCGAACTCTCTCGGTCAGTAGCGGTAGTGCTCGGGCTTGTACGGGCCCTCGACGTCGACGCCGATGTACTCGGCCTGCTCCTTGGTGAGCTTGGTGATCGAGCCGCCCAGCGCTTCGACGTGGATGCGAGCAACCTTCTCGTCGAGGTGCTTGGGCAACCGGTAGACCTCGTTGTCGTACTCACTCGGCTTGGTCCACAGTTCGATCTGCGCGATGACCTGGTTGGAGAAGCTGTTGCTCATGACGAACGACGGGTGACCGGTGGCGTTGCCGAGGTTCAGCAAACGGCCCTCGGACAGCACGATGATCGAGTGCCCGTCCTTGAACTGGAACTCGTCGACCTGCGGCTTGATGTTGATCCGCGTGACGTCGGCAGCCTTCTCGAGGCCGGCCATGTCGATCTCGTTGTCGAAGTGGCCGATGTTGCCCAGGATCGCCTGGTGCTTCATCTTGCGCATGTGCTCGAACGTGATGATCTTCAGGTTGCCCGTCGAGGTGATCACGATGTCGGCCTGCTCGATGAACTCGTCGACCGTGCGCACGTCGAAGCCGTCCATCAGTGCCTGCAGGGCGTTGATGGGATCTGCTTCGGTGACCGTCACGCGAGCGCCCTGGCCCTTGAGTGCCTCGGCGCAGCCCTTGCCCACATCTCCGTAGCCACAGACCAGCACGGCCTTGCCGCCGATGAGAACGTCGGTGCCACGGTTGATGCCGTCGATCAGCGAATGGCGAGTGCCGTACTTGTTGTCGAACTTGCTCTTGGTGACCGAGTCGTTGACGTTGATGGCCGGGAACGACAGCTCGCCGGCAGCAGCGAACTGGTACAACCGCAGCACACCGGTCGTGGTCTCCTCGGTGACACCCTGCACGGATGCGGCAATCTCGGTCCACTTGGTCGTCGACGCCTCGAGGGAGCGACGCAGCAGGCCGAGGAACACCTTGTACTCGTCGGAATCCTGGTCGTCGTCGGTCGGCGGAACGACGCCTGCCTTCTCGAACTGAGCACCGCGCAGCACCAGCATCGTGGCGTCACCGCCGTCGTCGAGGATCATGTTGGCAGGCTGCTCGGGCCAGGTGAGCATCTGCTCGGCGGCCCACCAGTACTCCTCGAGGGTCTCACCCTTCCAGGCGAACACCGGAACGCCCTTGGGCTCTTCGACGGTGCCGTACGGGCCTACGACGACGGCCGCGGCAGCGTGATCCTGGGTGGAGAAGATGTTGCACGAGGCCCAACGCACCTCGGCACCGAGTGCCACCAGCGTCTCGATCAACACGGCGGTCTGCACAGTCATGTGCAGCGATCCGGATACTCGTGCGCCCTTGAGCGGCTGAACGTCGGCGTACTCGCGACGAAGCGCGATCAGGCCGGGCATCTCGTGCTCTGCCAGCCGTATTTCCTTGCGGCCGAATTCTGCGAGTGACAGGTCTGCGACCTTGAAGTCGATTCCACCGCGGTGTTCCACGGTGAGTGCCGATCCTGACGTAACTGAGGTCGTCATCTTGCCTCTCCTGTTGACTTGAATGTCTTCGTCCAGGCTATCGGGTCGCGGCGCGCGGCGACCGTCTGCCCGGCGAATCGGTCCGATGCCCTTCAGACGGCTCGTCGAGTGGTCCCGCGGTCACCCGTGTTGCTGGGCTCGCGCCAGAATCCGATCGCGCTTTCGGGGCAGAATGTTGGCCCGGACGAGATCACCGTCGTAGTGGTCGAGCACCCGCGGGTCCATCACCCGACGCCACAGCGGCGGTACCGCTGCCAGTAGAACCATCGTCGCGTACCCGGCGGGCAATTGCGGGGCCTCGTCGCACGAGAGCAGAGTCTGGTATCGCTTCCCCGGATTGGCATGATGATCGCTGTGTCGCTGCAGGTGGTAGAGAAAGATGTTGGTGCACAGCCGGTCGCTGTTCCAACTGTGCCGCGGTGCGCATCGCACGTATCTGCCTCGCTCGTTCGTCTCGCGCAGCAGTGCGTAGTGCTCCACGTAGTTCACCATCTCCAGGAGCACGAATCCCACGACGGCTTGTATCAGCAGATACGGCGCGATCGCCCAGCCGAAGACGACCATCAGCGTGACGAAGAGAACGGCGCTGAGCAGCCACGTGTGCAACAGGGCGTTCGACGGGTGAAACACGGAGTGGCCTTTGCGGCGCAGCCGCCGAGCCTCGAGCTTCCAGGCCGAGGCCAGCCCGAGAACAGCGCTGCGCGGCACGAACGTCCACACGCTCTCTCCCAACCGGGCACTGGCCGGATCCTCCGGAGTGGCCACCCGCACGTGATGGCCGCGGTTGTGCTCGACGAAGAAGTGTCCGTACAGGGTTTGCGACAAGGCCACCTTCGCCAACCAGCGTTCGTGCTGCTCGACGCGGTGGCCCAGCTCGTGGGCGGCGTTGATTCCGGTTCCCGCGACCAGGCCCACCGTCACCGCGAGCCCGATCTTGTCCACCACGCTCAGGCCCCCGTACGCCCACATCCAGCAGGCGACGATCAGACCGATGAATTGGATGGGCAGGAACAGATAGGTGCACCAGCGGTAATAGCGGTCGTTCTGCAGCTTGTCGGCCGCAGACGCGTCCGGGTTGTGACCGTCCTCGCCCGCGAGCAGATCGATGATCGGAATGATCACGAAGAACACCAGGACGCCGCTCCACCAGAACACCGGCATGCCGGTCCAGTACACCAATTGGGACGGCAACAGTGCCGATGCCGGTGCCAGCAGACCCAGCATCCACAGGTAGCGCTTGTTGTCCCACCGCCGAACCGCAGGTGCAGCCCCGGCCGAATTCCGCTCCCCGAAAGCGACACCCGAATCGTCCGATGGGGTGATTCGGCCGTCCACGCGCACAGTTGCCACACCCTCTCACCGAATGTTTGCGGTCCTATCAGTTTGTTTTCGAGGGTATAACATGCCGGGCGTTTGGACCGAGGGGTGTGACGGATACCCCGGACACGTCGGATCCGAGAAAACCGGCCCCGCCCGCACGATCGACGGTCGGGGCCGGCCTCGCAAGACGACTCGGCCGCGTCTCACTCGGGTCGCGACTCGACTTTCTTCGCCTCGCGCAGACCCATCACCGAATGACGGCGGCCGTACAGCACGTAGATGACGACACCCGCTGCCATCCACACCAGGAACCGCAACCAGGTCTCGACCGACAGGTTGAGCATCAGCCACAGGCACGCGGCCACTGCCAGGATCGGAACCAGCGGAACCCAGGGCACGCGG
Organism: Rhodococcus sp. JG-3; assembly: GCF_000482405.1. NCBI lineage: Bacteria > Bacillati > Actinomycetota > Actinomycetes > Mycobacteriales > Nocardiaceae > Rhodococcus > Rhodococcus sp. JG-3. The sequence continues at coordinate 2,668,451 of NZ_KI519398.1, read as the reverse complement.
AACCCGCGCTCGAGATCGGGACGCGTCTTGCGGAGGACGAGCACACCGGCCGACACCAGAACGAAGGCGAACAGCGTGCCGATGTTGACCATCTCCTCGAGCGTGCCGAGAGGTACGAACGCGGCGAGCAGTCCGACCACCACACCGACCAGGATCGTCGTCCGAACCGGCGTGCCCTTCTTTCCGGTGTGGGCCAGACCGCGCGGCACCAGGCCGTCTCGCGACATGGCGAACAGGACGCGAGTCTGCCCCAGCATGAGAACCATGACCACCGTCGTCAGACCGGCCAGTGCGCCGAACGAAATGATGTTCTTGGCCCACGTCAGCCCGTTCAGCTCGAAAGCCGTTGCCAGCGTGGCACTGTCGCCGGCCAGATCCGTGTACTTGACCATCCCGGTCAGCACCAAGGTCACCGCCACGTAGAGCACGGTCACGATGGCCAAGGATCCGAGGATGCCGCGCGGCAATGCCTTCTGCGGCTCCTTCGTCTCCTCTGCCGTGGTCGCGACCACGTCGAAGCCGATGAACGCGAAGAACACCAGCGACGCCGCCGCCAGCAGTCCGTACCAACCGAAGGTGCTACCGCCCGCACCGGTGACGAAGGAGAACAGGGACTGATGAAGCCCCTCACCCGTGGACGCGGGCTCGGACGGCGGAATGTACGGGTCGTAGTTGGCGACCTTGATGTAGAACGCACCGAGCACGACGACGAACAGCACGACGATCACCTTGATGGCTGTGATCACCAACGACACGCGCGAGGACAACTTGGTTCCCGAGGCGATGAGAACCGTCAACACCACCACGATGAGCAGTGCGCCCCAGTCGAAATTCAGCGAACCGATCTGCAGTACCGGGGCCGACGTGCCGAGCAGGTCTCCCAGGTAGAGCGACCAGGCCTTCGCCACCACCGCCGCGGCGAGTCCGAATTCCAGGATCAGATCCCAGCCGATGATCCAGGCGATGAACTCACCGAATGCGGCGTAGGAGAACGTGTAGGCACTACCGGCGACCGGAACCGTGGAGGCGAACTCGGCGTAACAGAGGGCAGCGAGCCCGCAGGCGATGGCCGCCAACACGAACGCCACCGAAACAGCCGGTCCGGCAACGTTTCCGGCAGTCCTCGCCGTCAGCGTGAAAATGCCGGCTCCGACCGCCACCGCGACACCGAACACGGTCAGATCCCACGAACCGAGCTCCTTGCGCAACTTGGTGTCCGGTTCGTCGGTGTCCTTGATCGATTGTTCGATCGACTTGGTCCGGAACCACCCCGTCGTACGCGGGGGCTTCCTGGGCCGGTCTGCCTTGGTCATCGGACCTCCGTATCGCCACGTCGCTTCTGCAGACGGCCGATCCGATCGGACCCACCCGTCCCAGAATTCACTGTGACATCACCTTATTGGTAGCGGGCACCCGTGTCGGACACTTCGGCCACTCGACTTGCCGCGCCTTACGACTGCAATGATCCGACCGCCGCCACGAACACTTCGGCACCGTCGGAGTCCGCGGTGACGGTGACCGATCGGTCGGCAGCGGGAATCCACGCCGAACTACCTTGGGGCACGGTGAGCCCCGCGTGTGTGTCACCGGTCGTCGCCAGCACCGAACCGCTGGTGCACAACAGAATTCGCGGACCGGTTCCAGGAATCTCGACGGTCTCCCCCGGACCGACCGCCGTCCGGCTGAGGACGAATTCAGGGGCCGGCGTCGGGTATCGGTAGGTGGGCCGATCGTTCTCACCCGGCGTGATCGGAGAGATGTCGGCGGGCTCGAAGTCCAGCACGCGCAACAACTCCGGCACGTCGACGTGCTTGGGCGTCAACCCTCCACGCAGAACGTTGTCGGAGTTGGCCATGATCTCCACACCGGTTCCGCGCAGGTACGCATGGAGATTGCCCGCATCCAGGTACAGGCCCTGGCCGGGAGTCAGGGTGACCCGATTGAGCAGTAAGGCCGCCAGTACTCCAGCATCACCGGGATACGACTCCCCCAGCTCGAGCAACGTCCGTGCCTCGGCGGCGAATCGACCGCCGTCGGCGCGGGCAGGCCCCGACAGATAATCGATGCAGCCCTGGGCGACCGCAGGCAACAGGTCGTCCAGGGACTGCCCGGGCAACGTGATCCACGAGGTGAACACCGTCCGGAGGCCCGACGCGTCGGGCTGAGCGGCGAGCAACGTGCGATACCCCGCGAGGGACGGCACGGCCAACGCATCGAGAAACTCGACCGTCTCGGCCGGTTGCCGAAACCCTGCCAGTGCTTCGAATTCGGTGAGTGCCACGATCAGCTCGGGCTTGTGATTGGCGTCCCGGTAATTGCGCACCGGGGAATCGATCGCAACACCTGCGGCATTCTCCCGCGCGAAGCCCTCACGCGCCTGCGCGCTGCTCGGATGTGCCTGCAACGACAGAGGTTCTTCTGCGGCAAGCAATTTCAGCAAGTACGGCAGCCGCGACGAGAAGTCCTCTGCAGAGCCGCCCAACTGTGTTTCCGGATCCCCGTCGATGAGGGTGAGCAACGGCGTGCTGCCACCCTCGTGAACCACGTGCGCAGAATCGGCCGGGTGTGCACCCAGCCAGATCTCCGCCTCGGGATGATCGGACGGTACCGGCCTACCCTGGATACGAGCCAGAGCAGTGCGCGAACCCCAAGCGTAGGACCGGACTGCGCCTCGCAGGAGTTGCACTAGCTACCGCCCATCAACGACAAGTACGCGGCAGTGGTGTCCAACCGCGTTGCCAACACCGACATCGTGTCGAGCATCGAGAGTGTAACCGGATCGGGTGACGCCGCGCGGGCCTCGAAACCCGAACTCACGAACTCCCCGCCGGACGTCGCCTCACCGGACTCGGTCAGTACCAGTTCGGAATTCGGGACACCGGCAATGCGTCGTTCGGTCAGCGCGCGATCGGATTCGGACGCCAGGACGAATACCCGCATCGGCTGTTCGGGAGCCGGTCCGTCGAGCTCCTCGTCGTGGAAGATCGAGTCGAAGGTGCTGACCGGCCCCGATGACTCGACCATGGACGCACGGATGGACGCAGCGATGACATCGCCGAGCTCACCCGCAGCCACGATCAGACCGGCCACCCGCAGCAACACCTCGCTACCGTGCCGCGCCACCTCGACGGCAGCCGGCCCGGCACCGCTGAGCACCACACGTTTGCCGCTGAACCCACTGGCAAGCGCTTTGGCAGGGTTGTGGAACACCTCGTTGGACGGGCTGTTGCGCACAGCCTCGGCATCGAGCAGATCTGCGAGCCGACAAAGGTTGGGCAGCAGCGCCTTCCACGAACCACCGGCAACCGCGCCGAGGACGGCCACGAACGCCGCGAGGTAGCGCATCAGCGCATTGTGGTCACGCACCGCTATGCGCGGCGGCAACCACATGACCCTGGCACCGCGCACGGCACGCAAGGGACCCTCTTCCGGTGCCACGACGACGACCTCCGCGCCGCGCCGCGCTGCCGCGTCGACCGATTCGGCCAAGCGCGGATCGCCTGCATCGTCGCCGGCCACCACGACGACATCCAGTGGCCCGATCCACGGCGGAGTTCCGGTACTACGAACCAGGGGAACGCCCAAATGGTTTCCTAGAGCAGCGACAAGCAGAGACGCGGCACGGCTGCTGCGGCCGTCGCCGGTCACTATCACCACGCTGCGAGGTCGCAGGTCGGCCAGGCGCGCCAGCACCGACTCTTCGACCGCAGTGGCGACGGCGCGTACTTGAGCACCCGCGAGCGCGGCGCTGCGGAGCGCGCCCTCCCGATCGGCGGCCACGATCGCGCCGGCGTCGTCGAGATCGACCAGAGACGTCACTGCCCTCATGACCTCGGCACCTTCCCTTACGTCACCGACTCGAAATGCCTGCATACCCACTTGTGAACTCTAGGTAACCACTATTCCAGTCCGGAGCGAACGATGCTCAATATCTCGGTCGACAACGCGTCGACCTCGGTGCGGGTGCGCGCCTCGACATTGAGTCTCAACAGGGGCTCGGTGTTGGACGCACGCAAGTTGAACCATGCACCACCCTCGAGGTCGACGGTCACGCCGTCGAGACGGTCGATTCCGGTGGTCCGATCGGCGAACGCGTCGAGCACGGCCTGGGTGCGTTCGGCTGCGTCGTCGACCGTCGAGTTGATCTCACCCGACGCGCTGTACGTCTCGTACGAGGCCATCATCTCCGAGAGCGGTCGATCCTGGGCGCCGAGGGCAGCGAGAACGTGCAGCGCGGCGAGCATGCCGGAATCGGCACCCCAGAAATCGCGGAAGTAGTAGTGCGCGGAATGTTCTCCGCCGAAGATCGCACCGGTATCGGCCATCTGCTGCTTGATGAACGAGTGCCCCACTCGGGTGCGGATAGGCTTGCCGCCGAGCTCGGTGACCAGCTCCGGCACCGCACGCGAGGTGATGAGATTGTGAATGATCGACGCACCGGGCTCCTTGGCCAGCTCGCGTTCTGCCACCAAGCAGGTCACGGCCGACGGCGAGACCGGATCGCCCTTCTCGTCGACGACGAAGCACCGGTCGGCGTCTCCGTCGAACGCGAGCCCGATGTCGGCACCGGTCTCGACGACGAAGCGCTGCAGATCCACCAGGTTCGCCGGATCCAGTGGGTTGGCCTCGTGATTGGGGAAGCTGCCGTCGAGTTCGAAGAACAACGGTTCGATCGTCACCGGGAGCGGAGCGAACACCGCGGGGACCGTGTGCCCGCCCATGCCGTTACCCGCGTCGACGGCGATCTTCATGGATCCGATGCCGGATAGATCGACCAGATCGCGGACGAACCCGGCGTAGTCGGTCAACACGTCTCGCGACGTTGCCGTACCGGCCGGGCCGTCGAAGTCCGGCACCCCGTCGATCAGTTCCGACTTGATCGTGGCCAACCCGGTGTCCTGTCCCACCGGCTTGGCACCGGCGCGGCACAGCTTGATTCCGTTGTACTTCGCCGGATTGTGGCTTGCGGTGAACATGGCACCCGGGCATTCGAGCAGGCCCGACGCGAAGTAGAGCTGATCGGTCGAGGCGAGACCGATGTGCACGACGTCGAGTCCCTGCGCGGTGACGCCGTCCGCGAAAGCGCGGGACAGGCCCGGCGAGGAGTCGCGCATGTCGTGTCCGACGACGACAGTCCGCGCTGCGCCCTCCTCGTCGCGTACCAACCGGGCGAACGATGCACCGACGTCACGGACGAACGCCTCGTCGATCTGCTCACCTACGACGCCACGGACGTCGTAGGCCTTGATGACGGCGTTGACGGACTCTGCGGTTCGGGCCACGAAGATTCTCCTGATTGTCGGTCGTCCGGCGTCGGACATCCAGCGTTGGGTACGGGGCGATCAACACCGAAGCTCGGCAGACCGGCTTGTCCGTTTCGGTACTGCTGCAAACCTTGCCAGACGCCCGGTGGGCGGGCCAGTCGACCCGTCGTTCATTCGGGCGGACGCAGCGCATAGCCCCGCCGCGGCGTTCTGCGCAGGGGGTCTAGGACGTGGGATCGGGTAGAACTCTGAGGTGTCCGCGCCGGCCGGTTCGGACGGCAGGCGTGGCCCGCCGCTCGGTGTCCTGGTGGCGAGCCGGCGACCGGTCACCGCTGTCTCGCTCCTCGGAGCGCGTCCGGTCTCCCCGACCGGCTTCGCGTACGGCCTCGGCCAGGGCGGTCAGATCGTCCTCGTCGGGGGTCGATGTCGAGTAACCACCCTCGTACCGCACGAGCTCCCAGCCCTTGGGTGCCGTGGTCGTCGAGGCATGGACCTCGCACAGGTCCCAGGAGTGCGGCTCGTCTACGGTGGCCAGCGGACCGACGACCGCAGTGGAGTCGGAGTAGACATATGTGAGCGTCGCAACGGCAGAACGGTTGCAACCAGGCCTGCAGCAGCCACGCAGTGATCTCACGAGTGCAGAGTATCCGGTACGTGCAACCGACCGAACGACCGACACACCGGACAGCCGCGATAACCTGCCCCCATGCCTCAGTTCTCTTCCGCGCGCAGGATCACGTCGCGGTCCGTTGCGCGGCACGGCCGCGGCATCCGCGGACCGGTGCTGCCCGAGGACCTACCTGCCCGGCGATCACGTGCAGAGAAGTTCGACCGGCTGGTACTCGACGCGTTCGCGCGCATCGACCACCGGTGGCACGACAAGCTCTCGAAGCTCGACATCGCCGTCGACGACGTGCCCAAGATCAGGGCGTTGGACCCGGAATCGGTCACGTGGCCGCCCGAGGTGGTCGCAGAAGGACCGGTACCCCTGTCGCGACTGGTCCCCGCAGGGATCGACAAGCGCGGAGAGACGACACGCGCCCGTGTGGTGCTGTTCCGGCGTCCGCTCGAGCGGCGCGCCAAGCATCCGGAAGATTTGGAGGACCTACTGTTCGAGGTCCTGGTCGAGCAGGTAGCGACATATTTGGGGATCGATCCCGACGAGGTGGACCCCGCCAGCGCCGAGCCGTGATGCAGCGTCGGCTCGTGGGTGGATCCTCCTGAGCGCGTTCGGCTCAGCCGATCCCGCGCTTGAGCCGACGACGCTCACGCTCGGACAGTCCGCCCCAGATTCCGAATCGCTCGTCGTTGGCGAGAGCGTATTCGAGGCATTCGTCCTTGACCTCGCAGCCGAGACAGATTCGCTTCGCTTCGCGGGTGGAGCCGCCCTTTTCGGGAAAGAAGGCTTCGGGATCGGTCTGAGCGCACAGGGCGCGCTCCTGCCACTGATCCTCGATCTCCTCGAACATCTCGTCGAAACCCGCCACAAGACTGAGGAACGGCTTGGCGGGAGGAACCGATTCGGCCACGAACGGCATCGAATCGGCGTCGTTGTCCGAGTCATCGTTATCGACGTCGTCGACATCCGGGCTGTCGACATCCGGGCTGTCGACATCGGGGCTGTCGATGTCCTGATCGATTTGGACGGCATCACTCGAGAGTTCGCCGTCGACTGCATCGTTCGACGGGGTCACGTACGCAGAACCGGCGTCGACGGAGACGCTCGAATCCACGCCGGAATCGGACTCGGTTTGCGGCGCGTCGTCGACAGCGCTGAGGTGTGCAGTGGGTCCGCCCCGCTGATCACGTGTCACGTGCTGGTCATACATCGCTTCCGCCTCCTCACCTGTGGTAGCGCAGATACTTTCGGTCCTCGTAATCTCGAATACCTTGCCCCGCGCCGGTATTCGATCGAGCTGGTACGTCCGAGCCGACTCTCCACCCGTCCAACTCTCGACCTCTACTCCACGTCCACTCAGGGACGAACAGGAAGGGAACGAGTGTTCGAAACCAGGTTCGCTGCAGTCGAACTCGTGCCGCGAACGCTGAATGACATACCTGTGATTAGACACGTACAGGTGTGTCGCGGTCAAGCCGATCGAACAAATCCAATACCATCCCATGCCCGAAATCGGCTGTCTCCCCGAATCGGAGCGCGTCCCGTGCGTGTCGCGGCGGTTCTCGGGCTCGGATCCCGGCCCCGCGGACGGTCCGGGTGGGCGCTCACCCGGGCGGGCGGCAACCGCACTAGGCTCGCATGTTGTGAAAGTTACTGTTCTGGTCGGTGGCGTCGGTGGCGCACGGTTCCTCCAGGGGCTCAAATCCCTGTTCGGCGGTTCCCTTCTCGGCGACGAACCCGAGAACGAGATCACGGCGGTGGTCAACGTCGGCGACGACGTCTGGATGCACGGCCTTCGCATCTGCCCGGATCTCGACACGTGCATGTACACCCTCGGAAACGGAATCGACACCGAGCGAGGCTGGGGCCGGGTCGCGGAGACATGGAACGCCCGCGACGAGTTGGCCGCCTACGGAGCAGATCCCGACTGGTTCGGCCTCGGCGACAGGGACATCGCCACGCACTTGATCCGCAGTCGCATGCTGCGCACCGGATTTCCGCTGTCGGCCGTCACCGAGGCACTGTGCAACCGATGGCAGCCCGGGGTCCGATTGCTGCCGGTCACCGACGACCGCTCGGAAACACACGTCGTGGTCACCGACCCCGACGACCCCAGCGGCGAGCAGCAACGTGCAATCCACTTCCAGGAGTGGTGGGTTCGCTACCGCGCGCAGATTCCCACGCACAGTTTCGCTCATATCGGTGCCGAACAGGCCACTGCCGCACCGGGAGTCGCCGAAGCGATCGCCGAGGCCGACGCGGTGATCCTGGCCCCGTCCAACCCGGTGGTCAGTGTCGGCGCAATTCTTGCCGTACCCGGCATCCGCGGCGCACTCCGCACCACCGCCGCCAAGGTCGTCGGCCTGTCCCCGGTGGTGGACGGTAAACCGTTGCGCGGCATGGCAGACGAGTGCCTCTCGGTCATCGGCGTCGAGACGACGGCCGAGGCCGTCGGCCGCCTCTACGGAAGCCGAAGCGGCACCGGCATTCTCGACGCCTGGCTGGTGCACAGCACCGACTCGGCGGTGGTCGACGGAGTCGACGTGCAGTCGATTCCGTTGCTGATGACCGACCCGGAGACCACAGCGGTGATGGCCCGCACCGCCCTGCGCGCAGCCGGACTCGAACTGTGACCGCCCCACGCGACGTGGCGTCGATGCCGGAGGCTCCCGGTGACCACGCACCGGGCGGATCGATCGAAATCCTGCCGGTCACGGGACTTCCCGAGTTTCGTCCGGGCGACGATCTCGCCGCAGCGATCGTCGACCGAGCGCCCTGGCTGCGCGACGGAGACGTCCTCGTGGTCACCAGCAAGATCGTCTCCAAGGTCGAGGGACGTCTGGTGCCCGCACCGCAGGACCCCGAGGAGCGGGACGCAGCCCGCCGGGTCCTCGTCGATCAGGAGGCCGTTCGCGTCGTCGCCCGAAAAGGCCGGACGCTCATCACCGAGAACCGCCTCGGCATCGTGCAAGCCGCGTCGGGTATCGACGGGTCCAACGTCGAGGGCAGCGAACTGGCGCTGCTCCCGGAGAATCCCGACGCCAGCGCGGCGGCTCTTCGGCGAGCACTGCACGAGTCGGCCGGAGTCACCGTGGCTGTCGTGATCACCGACACGATGGGCCGGGCCTGGCGGATCGGTCAGACCGATGCCGCGATCGGGTCTGCCGGCCTGGCGGTCGTCCATCGATACGCCGGGGCAGAAGACGGCCAGGGCAACGAACTGATCGTCACCGAAGTCGCCATCGCCGACGAGCTCGCTGCGGCAGGCGATCTCGTGAAGGGCAAGCTGGGTGGCGTTCCGATAGCCGTCGTCCGCGGCCTGTCACCGGTCGACGACGGCTCCACCGCCGCCACCCTGCTGCGCGGCGGCGAAGACGATCTGTTCTGGCTGGGAACCGCCGAGGCACTCGAACGTGGTCGACGCGAGGCCCTGCTCCGCCGGCGGTCGGTTCGATCGTTCTCCCCCGACGCAGTCGACCCGGACTCGATCCGTGACGCCGTCGCGGACGCCCTCACCGCCCCCGCCCCGCATCACACCCACCCCGTCAGATTCGTCTGGATCAGAACGCCCGCGGTGCGTCGCCGACTGCTCGAGACCATGCGCGAGCAGTGGCGAGCCGATCTGGCCGGCGACGGGCTGACCGAGGACCGCATCGCCGCCAGGCTGAGCCGCGGTGACATTCTGTTCGATGCGCCGGAAATCGTGATTCCGTTCTGTGTGCCGGACGGGGCGCACACCTATCCCGACGAGAGGCGTCGCGCAGCGGAGGACACCATGTTCACCGTGGCGGTCGGTGCCGCCGTTCAGGGTTTGCTCGTCGCCCTGGCCGTTCGCGATCTCGGGAGCTGCTGGATCGGTTCGACGATCTTCGCCGCCGATACCGTCCGCGCCGAGCTCGGCTTGCGTGCGGACTGGAAAGCATTGGGGGCCATCGCAATCGGACACCCCAGCGAACCGCTGACGGTGCGAGATCCGGCCGCGCCCGGGTCTTCGCTGGTGGAGCTCTGACCGACGATGTCCGCTTCCTCACTGTGGCAGTCCGCGGCCGAGACACTCGACCGATGGGCACCGACCGACTCCAGGGACGAATCCCTTCGGCACACCGTGATCGCCTTTCTGCACAGCAATCCCGACGCGTGTCTTCGTGCCAACGAGGCCGGCCACATCACGGCGTCGTCGCTGGTACTCGACGCGTCGGGACGGCACGTTCTGTTGACCCTGCATCCCCGGGTGGGCCGGTGGATTCAGCTGGGCGGTCACTGCGAACCCGAGGACGAGACGGTCGTCGCCGCAGCGCTGCGCGAGGCGACCGAAGAATCCGGAATTGCCGATCTGTCGATCGATCCCGAGTTGCTCTCGGCGCACACTCACCCGATCACGTGCTCGCTGGGTAAGCCGACCCGGCACCTGGACCTGCGGTTCCTGGTGCGCGCCCCGGACGGCGCGCGCGCCGTGCGCAGCGAGGAATCGACGGACCTGCGTTGGTGGCCGGTGGACGAACTACCCGACTCGGCCGAGCGCGAGACCATCGACCATCTCGTCGCGCTCGCCGCGCATCGCTGATCGGCCCGGGTCGGCCCCTCGGGACGGCGATCAGACGTCGGTGGAGAAGCGCACTCCCCCGTCGGGCAGCTTCACTCCGGGCCATACCCGTGCCCCACGCAGCAACTCGCACCGAGCTCCGATATCGGCACCGTCACCGATGACGGCGTCACGCACGAGTGCGCGCGGTCCGATGCGGGCTCCGAATCCCAGGATGGACCGTTCGACCACGGCCCCTGCTTCGACGATCGCACCGTCGAACACCACCGCGCCGTCGAGACGAGCGCCTGCGCCGATCTCGGCACCACGCCCGACGACGGTTCCACCGATCAGCAGTGCGCCCGGCGCGACGCCCGCTCCGGGGTGAACCAAGGACTCACCGCGATCTCCGTGCAGTGCGGGCGACGGCGCAATCCCGCGAACCAGGTCGGCCGATCCCTTGACGAAATCCTCCGGCGTACCCATGTCGCGCCAGTACGCACTGTCGACGTGCCCGTAGACCTTCTTGTTCTCGGCGAGCAAGGCGGGGAACACCTCTCGCTCCACCGACACCGGCCGGTCGGCTGCGATGGACTCGATGATCTCACGCTTGAACACGTAGCAACCGGCGTTGATCTGGTCAGTGGGCGGATCCTGGGTCTTCTCCAGAAATGCGGTGACTCGGCCGTTCTCGTCGGTCGGGACACAACCGAACGCTCGGGGATCGCCGACCCGAACGAGATGCAACGTCACGTCCGCGTCGGTCGTGCGGTGCGTATCGAGCACTGCTGTCAGATCGGTACCACCCAACACGTCACCGTTGAACACCATGACGTTGTCCGCCCGCAGTCGCGGCAACACGTTTCGGATTCCGCCGCCGGTGCCCATGGGCTCGGTCTCGAACACGTACTCGAGTTCGATGCCCAACGCCGACCCGTCGCCGAAATGTTGCTCGAAAACTTCGGCTTTGAACGACGTTCCGAGAACCACGTGTTCGATGCCCGCAGCCTTGATCCTGGCCAGCAGGTGGGTGAGAAACGGGAGTCCTGCAGTCGGGAGCATCGGCTTCGGTGCCGACAGAGTCAACGGGCGCAGTCGAGTTCCCTTGCCGCCGACCAAGATCACTGCATCCGTCCGTGCGGCGACCGATGGGGAACTATCCGACATGTCCAGCCTCTGTTCTCTCGTCCGACGGTCGTTCTTCACGAGCTCGGGCCCGAAGCGCCGAAGTCACAACGACCTTCGAGCGAAGACCGAGACCCGCGCGCAGCGCCCATCGTAGTGGAGCCTGCCACACCCGGTCGTGTCTGTCGGCCTGGAATCGGTAGGCGCTGGTGTGGTGTGCGGGCAGCATCACTTCCGGATGCCGTCCTGCCGCATGGCCTTTCGAGTGCGTGACCTCGACCTCGGGTACGTAGACGTTCTGCCAACCCGCCCTGCCGAGCCGGTCGCCGAGGTCCACGTCCTCCATGTACATGAAGTAGCGCGAATCGAATCCGTCGATGGAGTCGAACGCCGCGCGGCGAAGCAACAGGCATGATCCCGACAGCCATCCCACCGGCCGTTCGGACACCGTCTCGTTCTCCTGGCGGTATCGCCGAGTCCACGGATTGGTCGGCCAGAGCTTGCCGAGAATTGCGTGGCCGGCCCCGGACGTCAGATCGGGCACCGATCGCGCGGACGGGTATCGCGACCCGTCCGGCTCACGAATGAGTGGGCCCAGCGAACCTGCGCGCGGCCATCGCGCCGCGGCGTCGAGCAATCCGTCCAGGGACCCGGGGTGCCACCTGACATCCGGGTTGGCGACCACGACGAATTCGACCTCGGGGTCGACCGCGGCGATCGCCCGATTGACGGCAGCGCCGTAGCCGATGTTGGCGCCGGTACGCAGCAATTCTGCTTCCGCGAACGCCGCCTCGGCAGCTTCCGGAGTGCCGTCGACCGACCCGTTGTCGGCCATGATGACTCGCACGGGCCGAGTCGTGGCCTCGCGTAGAGACGTCAGAAATTGCTCGAGGTATTCGCCGGGGGAATAGGTCACCGTCACCACGGCCAGGTCGGAACTCACGCGGGCAAGACTAGCCCGAGGCGAGCATCGATCCCGCATCACGACCGAGCAAGAGCCGCCGTCAGAGCCTCGGACCAGGGGCGGGGCGCACCGAGCCCGGCTGCCGACCACGCATTCGGTGACAGCACCGAGTATGCGGGCCGAGGTGCCGGGACGACGTACTCTGCGCTCGAACACGGTCGCACCCGGTCGGGGTCGGCACCGATTCCCGAGAACACTGCCCGCGCGAGGTCGTACCAGCTCGCCTGCCCGGCGTTGGTGAAGTGAAGGGTCCGGCCGGTCACCGTCCCGTCGGCTTCGATCTCGAGCAGACCGGCGGCCAGGTCCAGGGCGAAGGTGGGCGATCCGATCTGGTCGTCGACCACCGAGACGGTCTCCCGCTCGCCTTCGAGTCTTCGCATCGTGGTGACGAAGTTCTTGCCGGTGTTGTCGTAGACCCATGCGGTGCGCACGATGACGGCCTCGGGGAGTTCCTCACGCACCGCCGTTTCCCCGGCCAACTTGGTGCGTCCGTACACGGACTTCGGCGCGGTCGCCGCGTCGACGTCGTACGGCTCGGCCGCTGTGCCGTCGAACACATAGTCGGTGGAAATGTGAATCAGTCGGGCACCGACACGCCCGCACGCCCGCGCGAGATTTCGAGGACCGTCGGCATTGACGGCCATCGCCCTGGACTCGTCGGTTTCGGCGGCATCGACGGCGGTGTACGCGGCGCAGTTGACGACGGTCGCACCCGCAGTCACCACGGCGTCGACGGCATCGGGGTCGGTGATGTCCAGGTCGGCGGACGAATAGCCGTGCACCTCGACATCGGAATCACGCTCGGCGGCGAGCGAGACCACCCGTCGGCCCAACTGGCCGTGTGCACCGGTCACCACGATCGCATTCACGGTTGCCAAGTGTGGCACGCCGCGGTCGGTTCGGCGAGAGCGCGGCCGATCGCCAGTAACCTTCGAGTCGGGGGGAGTGAACGTCTGTCGGTAGGTGTCCATGCCTGCCGGAAACGAGGAAAGGGTCGAAGGTGCCACGAGATTCAGGCACGCACGGAGGTGAGCGCACGCCCCCACCACACCGGCGCACCTCGCGGCGAGCCGACGGCGACGGCCTGCGCGGCGAGCGACGCGACCGTGACACCGACCCTCGTGCATCCCGCGGGCGCGACTCTCAGGATCGACCTGTACGTCCCTCCGCAGACGGCGAACCGGGCGTGCATCGCCGAGGCGGCGCGGCCGGCGACGAACGACGAACCACGGCCGGCCGCACACGACGACCGCAGCGCGGGCCCCGAGGCGACGACCGACGACCGGACGCAGGCGAGGCACCCCGCCGACCGGGCGCAGGCGGTCGCTGGCCGGCGACGCACGTTGCGGTGGCCGTGCTGTCGGTGCTCGTCCTGTTGGTGACCGGCTTCGCGTGGCGCAGTGTGGACAGTCTGCGGTCGAACATCGCCACTGCGGGTGGCCTCGGTCTGGGCGGCGCAGCGGACGGTGCCGTCGACATCCTGATGGTCGGCACCGACAGCCGCACCGACGCCCACGGCAACGCGCTCTCACCGGAAGAACTGGCCTCGCTCAACGCGGGCGAGGAAGTTGCGTCGAACACGGACACGATCGTGTTGATCCGCGTTCCGAACGACGGCTCGTCGGCCACTGCCATCTCCATCCCGCGCGACTCGTACGTCGAGGTGCCCGGGATCGGAATGTCCAAGATCAACGCCGCGTACGGAGCGACCAAGGAGAACAAACGGCTCGAACTGGTCGAGCAGGGAGTCTCCGATGCCGACGCCGAACCGCAGGCCACCGAGGCCGGACGCGAAGCGCTGATCGATTCCGTCGCCAACCTGACCGGCATCACGGTCGATCACTACGCAGAGGTCGGCCTGCTCGGTTTCGTTCTGCTGACCGACGCCGTCGGCGGAGTAGCGGTATGCCTGAACAATCCGGTGCAGGAGCCGCTGTCGGGTGCGAACTTCGCCGCCGGTGAGCAGAACCTGTCCGGTTCGCAGGCGCTGAGTTTCGTCCGGCAACGACACGATCTGCCCCGCGGTGACCTGGACCGGATCGTGCGCCAGCAAGTCTTCATGGCCTCCCTCGTACGCAGTGTGCTCAGCGCCAAGACGTTGAGCAATCCGAGCAAGCTCGGTCAGCTCAGTACCGCGGTGCAGCGGTCGGTCACCCTCGATTCGGACTGGGACATCCTGCAGTTCGCCACTCGCCTGCAGGATCTCGCCGGTGGCAAGGTCAAGTTCGAGACCATTCCCGCGGTCGACATCAATGCGACGACCGACTACGGCGAGTCCATCGTGCAGGTCGACCCGGCAGCAGTGAAGAAATACGTCGCCGGGTTACTCGAGGACGGGAACTCCGCCGAGACCAACGCCGAGAATTCGGATGCCCCGACCGTCGATCCGTCGACGGTGACGGTGGACGTCGCGAACGACAGCGGTATCGAAGGCTTGGCCAACGGTGTGGCCGGATCGTTGACGGCGCTCGGGTACGTCGGTGGCACCATCGGCAACTACGAGGGCTCGTCCATCTCCACGAGCCGCATCCAGACCGCCGACGTGGACAGCGACGCCGCTCGCGCCGTGTCGGCCGCACTCGGTGGCCTGCAGATCACCGCCGACGACACCATGCCGGCCGATGCCGTCCGGGTCGTGCTCGCCGACGACTACGCCGGCCCCGGCTCGGGTCAGGCCGCGACGGCCGAAACCGTGGCACCCGAAGCGGGTACAGCAGTCCCCGAGGAGCCTGCGGCACCGATCGACGCGGGTTCCACCGGCCCCATGTGCGTGAACTGACAGTACGAACGCAGCGCGGAAATCGGGGCGGGTCGGCGTCGACTAGGGTCGTGGTGTGGCTTCGAACCTGACTCAAACCCTGCTCGAGCCGATCCTGGCGGCAGACCCGGCCGGTCCCCGCATCACGTACTACGACGATGCCACCGGCGAGCGGGTCGAGGTGTCCGCCGTGACACTGGCGAATTGGGCGGCCAAGACTGCCAACCTGCTCCGTGACGAGTTCGCACTCGATCAGGGCGCGCGCGTGTGCGTGCTGTTGCCGGCGCACTGGCAGACCGCTGCCGTACTTCTGGGAATCTGGTGGACCGGCGGCGAGGTGGTGCTCGGTGCAGACGACTCCGCGGATCTCGCGCTGGTGCACGGCGACCGCCTCGAGGACGCGCCCGACGTCGACGAAGTTCTGGCGCTCTCGCTCGATGCCTTCGGCAAGGCAGTCCCCGATCTGCCCCTCGGGATGACCGACTACGCCACCTCGGTTCGCGTACACGGTGACCAATTCAGGGCAACGGGATCCGGGGCCGCGGCATTGGACGGCCGCTCGGTGGACGACGTACTCGCTGCAGCGAGAGAACGCGCCGAGGCCCGTTCTCTTTCGGCCGCGGATCGAGTGTTGTCCAGTGCATCCTGGACCAACGCCGACGAGTTGATCGACGGACTGCTCTCGGTGCTCGCGGCCGGAGCGTCGTTGGTACAGGTGGCCAACTCCGACGAGAGCAAGAAGGAACGACGCATCGACACCGAGAAGGTCACGACGACCCTCGACTGACTTGTCGCCTCATCCGGACGGGCGGTAGCCGCCGTCCGCGAGTCCCGCTTCGATCTCGAACCGATTGGCGCTGCCGCGGTGACGCGCTTCCTCGACGAGGTAGCGGAACGGAAAGGTCAGCCCGAACCTCGCCCACTGGTCGGCGTGAATCGCCTCGTGCCGCAGCACCCGACGGGCGGTGTTGTTCGCCGTCAGGTAGGCCCCACCGAATGTGGTTCCGCCGCGGCCGAATCCGCCGCGCAGGCCGGAACACACGAAGATCGAGAACTCGTCGTCGAAACGCGCCGTTCCGCCCCACAGCTGCGCGTAGCGCAGTGCCAGCCGGGTCACCGACACCGACTGCCACTTGCTGCGGCCGGCTCGTCGAATCTGCTCGCGCCGCGACGCCGCGGCACTCATCCCAGCAGCGTGGTTCGCAGTGCCGCGTCCTTGTCCAGCACCATGGCCTCGAGAGAGGCCTGGAAGGCCGACATCCGCTGCTGCAGAACAGGATCGGACGCACCCAGAATCCGTACAGCGAGCAGCCCCGCGTTGCGGGCACCGCCGATGGACACCGTGGCCACGGGAACGCCGGCGGGCATCTGCACTATCGAGAGCAGCGAATCCATACCGTCGAGGTACTTCAGCGGTACCGGCACCCCGATGACCGGCAATGGCGTCGCCGACGCCACCATGCCGGGCAGGTGCGCCGCTCCCCCGGCACCGGCGATGATCACTTTGATGCCACGACCGGCGGCCTCGCGGGCATAGTCGAGCATCCGCTGCGGGGTTCGGTGGGCCGAGACGACACCGACCTCGAACCGAATACCGAACTCGGCCAAGGCTTCTGCAGCGGCCTCCATGGTCGGCCAGTCGGAATCGCTGCCCATGATCAGGCCTACGACGGCGGTACCGGATTCGTCAGTCATGATGCGGGTCCCATCCGTCGGTCCATTCGGCGTGCGACATCCAATGCGCTGCACGTTCGGCTCGTTCACGTACGGCCGCCACGTAGGCCGGGTCGCCGAGCGATCCGGACCTCGCGCCCAGAATGTTCACGTGGCCGATCTTGCGGTCTTTCCGCTCGGTCTTGCCGTACAGGTGCACCTTGGCGTCGGGCATGCGGGCGAACAGGTGATGCAGGCGTTCGTCCATCGTCATCTCCGGCGCTTCGGGTGCACCCAGGATGTTCGCCATCACCGTCAACGGTGCCAGTGGATCGGTGTCACCCAGCGGGTAGTCGAGCACTGCACGCAGATGCTGCTCGAACTGCGAGGTGCGGCAGCCGTCCATGGTCCAGTGACCGGAGTTGTGCGGCCGCATGGCCAGCTCGTTCACCAGAAGCTTGCCCGAGGTGGTCTCGAACAGCTCGACCGCGAGGTCTCCGACGACGCCGAGGGCGCCCGCGATATCGAGCGCCAGCCGACCGGCGTACGTGGCGACGTCCTCGTCCAGGTCGGGAGCCGGGGCCAGAACCACCGCGCATTGTCCGTGTCGTTGCACGGTCTGTACGACGGGCCACGCAGCACCCTGACCGAACGGCGATCGCGCGACCATCGCCGACAACTCGCGGCGCATGGCGACCTTCTCCTCGACCATGAGCGGCACACCGAGGTCGAGCTGGGCAGTGACGATCTCTTCGGCTTCCTCGGCGTCGGCGGGCATCCAGACACCGCGGCCGTCGTAGCCGCCGCGGACCGCCTTGAGGACGACCGGCCACCCGTGTTCGTCACCGAACGCAATGGCGTCCTGCGCCCACGACACCTCCGCGTACGCCGGTCCGGGTGCCCCCAGCTCTTCGAGCTTTCGACGCATGCGCAGTTTGTCCTGCGCGAAGATCAGCGCGCTCGGTGGCGGCTGGACGTTGACGCCCTCGGCGACCAGGGTCTCGAGGTGCTCGGTCGGCACGTGCTCGTGGTCGAAGGTCAGGGCGTTGGATCCGGTCGCGGCCGTGCGCAGCGCATCGAGGTCGTCGTGCAGCCCGAACACGACGTCGGGGCTCACCTGAGCCGCCGGCTCGTCTGCGCCCGCGGCGAGCACGCGCAGCGTTTGGCCGAGTTCGATGGCCGACTGATGGGTCATGCGGGCCAGCTGACCTCCGCCGATCATCGTCACGACGGGCATTCCGGTCGACGACGGGCGCGCAGCGGTGGGGCGCGGTTCGGTACCTGTCACGGCTCACCATGGTGTCATGTCCTGCCGGTTCGGGCCGAACCGGCAGTCGCACGGCGGTCGTCGTTGTCGCGAAGACCGTGGAAACACTGTCGTCAAGACTGTGGAAACGCTGATGAACAGAGCGTCGGTTCGCCGGATCGGGCGTTCGTTTCGTAGACTTCACCGTTGTGCCGACGATCGACAGCGTGCTTCAGCGCTTACCCAAGCCCATCAGGGACCTTGCGATCCGGCACAGCGAGTTGATCAAGTTCGCCATCGTGGGCGGTACGACGATGGTGTTCGACCTCGTCATCTTCTACTCGCTGAGCCTGACGGTGCTCGAGCAGAAGCCGGTGATCGCGAAGATCATCTCGGGCGTGCTCGCCACCCTGCTCAGCTATTTCCTCAACCGTGAGTGGGCCTTCAAGCACCGCGGCGGGCGCGAACGCCACCACGAAGCGCTTCTCTTCTTCGCCATCAGCGGCATCGGAGTGCTCATCGCCGCCGGTCCGCTGTGGATCGCGAACAACATCTTCGACATCCGCGACACCAACGAGTCGCTGACGATGGTGGTCGTCATCGACTTCGTGCTGAACTACATCATCGGCAACCTGCTCCAGATGGCGTTCCGCTTCTGGGCGCTGCGTCGCTTCGCTTTTCCCGAGGACAACGCGCGCACCATCCTGGAAGTGGACGCCGAGCGCAACGGGGATCCGACCGACGCATCGAACGCGCTCGACTGACCCCCAGTTCGGTCAGCGTGGTTCGCGCCGCGAGAGCGCGGGCGACGATTCGCGCCGAGCGGGCAGGAACACCGAGAACAGTGCCGGCCGTCTGCGCTGTAGTTCCAACCGTCCGCCGTCGGCCTCGATCAGGGCCCGGGCCAGCGCGAGACCGACTCCGGTCGAACCGGCTCCGGAGAATCCGCGGTCGAAGATGTGGGGTGCCAGTTCGTTGCTCACCCCTGGACCCTCGTCGGACACCTCGACACAGACCAGTTTCTCTCGCCGCCGGTCGGTCCCCTCGGCGGCGGACACGGCGCGCACTGCAACCGTGCAGGCACCGTCGCCGTGCACCAGAGAGTTGTCGACCAGTACCGACACGGCCTCGCGCAGACGCGAGCCGGTCACCGACGCCTGGAGGTCGGCGTCGCCCTTGAGCACCAGACTCCGACCTGCATCGTCGAAATTTCGCTGCCATTCGACCACCGTGCCGGTCAGTTCCTCGATGACCGATACCTCGTGCGCATCGGCGGCGCCGTCGCTGCGGGAGGAGCGGACGAGTTCGTCGATGGCCAGGGTCAACCGATCGACCTGATCCATCGCCTCGTTCGCCTCGTCGACCACCGCGGGGTCCGGATGGGTGGAGATCTCGTCCAACCGCAGTCGAACGGCGGTCAGGCGGCTACGAAGTTGATGCGAGACGTCGGCAACCAACGTGTGTTCGCGCTGCAGCCGCCCGGCGATCTCGACGGTGGCCGAGTCGAGAACCTCCGACACCCGGTCCAGCTCGGCAATGCCGTGCCGACGGGGATCCGGCCGAAAGTCGCCCTCGGCCAGTCGGGCCGCCCGCCGCGCGACGTCCTGCAACGGATCGGCCAGTCGCTTGGCGGTGAGCACGGCCACCACGGTTCCTGCCAACGCGGACGCCAGGACCACCAGAGTCACCGCGCCGAGAGCCTGCCGCTGCAGGGAACGCATGTCGTCGGACGGTACTTCGAGTCGCAGTGATCCCGAGGTCCCCATCGACAACGATTCGACGAGTGGCCGGGGGACGGATGCCTGGCCGATGTCGGCACGGGACGCGGCATCCTCCGGCGTCGGATAGATGACGACGAGGCGGCCACCCTGCGGAATCGCCAGACGCAGCGAACCGATGTCGAGTTGACCCTCGATCAGGCCGGCCGACCCCTCTTGCGAGATGATCTCCGCGGCCATTCGGTCGAGGCGCGCCTGCAGATCGTTTCGAGTGAAGTCCTCGACCCACAGCCAGGCCGTGTACATCAGCGGCAGCCCGAGCAGCAGGGCCGTCATGATGACGACAGCGAGGATGGAGACCAGGATTCGACGCCGCATCGACGACTAGTCGCTGTTGATGCGGAATCCGACACCGCGAACGGTCGCGATGCGACGCTCCGCCACCGGTCCTTCGTCGCCGATCTTGCGGCGCAACCAGGACATGTGCATGTCGAGTGTCTTGGATCCGCGCAACTCCGCGTCGCCCCACACCTCGCGCAGGATCACCTCTCGCGAGACCACCTGACCGGCGTGATCGAGCAGCACCTTGAGCAACTCGTATTCCTTGTTGGCCAGCGAGATCTCGGTACCTCCGACGAGCACCCGTCGGGCAGCCGGTTCGAGGCGAATGGCACCGACCTCGATCGGAACGTCCTCGCCGGCACCGCGTCGACGCAGGAGCGCTCGAACCCGAGCCATCAGCTCGGCGAGCCGGAACGGCTTGCCCACATAGTCGTCGGCACCGGCGTCGAGGCCGACGACGAAGTCGACCTCGTCCGTGCGCGCGGTGAGCATCAACACGGCCACCTCGGACCGGTTGGCGCGGACCTGACGGCACACTTCGAGGCCGTCCATTCCGGGCAGCCCCAGGTCCAGGATCAGCAAGTCGAACTTGCCGTCGAGAGCACGCTGTAGCGTGGCCGGCCCGGTCTGTTCGACGGTCACGGTGTAGCCCTCGCGCCCGAGGGCACGGGAGAGGGGTGCGGCGATAGCTTCGTCGTCTTCGGCAAGCAGAACATCGGTCACGTCGGCAACCCTACGGTTCGAAAGTGAGAACAGCCTGTGTTACCTGCGTTTCCCCGCGCGCCAACCGGGCTTGGACTCGGCCGGTGCATCGTCGGCCATAGGCTCGAATGCTCGGTCCCGATCGTGAACGGACTCGCGACGAAAGTCCATGGAGTCGAATACTTGCTGGTAGAGCAACGAATGGACGCGTTGCACCTGCGGAATGTCGTCGAACTCGAGTGGGTCGTCCGACGCCGACGCGATGATCAGGGTGCCGGTACCGAGCATCCTGTCCAGCAGCCCGTGTCGAAATTGCACGTTGCTGATGCGGCTCATGGGGATGTCGATTCCGGAATGCGTGAGCACACCCTGCCGAACGAGGACCCGACGATCGGTGACGATGAAGTGAGTGCACTTCCAGCTCACGAGCGGAACCAGGCATCGCCACCCGACGATCGCTGCCCACACCACCAGCGCGGCGATCGTGGCCACATCGGCGGCCGTGGATTCGAGTCGGGCACCTGCGACACCGAGGGCGACGCCGGCGAGACCCGTGGCGAGCACGAACGTGATCGACGGCAGAATCAACATCTTCCAATGCGGGTGACGGTGAAGCAGTAGCTCTTCCTCGTCGGCCAACGCATCCTGTGGGTAACCCACGTGCACTCCTGACTATTCGCGCCGGATCTGCCCGGGTGAAGATGGTCTCACGAGACAGGTCGGAGATGAGTGACGTCGCCGGCGGCCACCGCGAGAACCGAGGGCGATGCGGAGCCGGCACGTTCGACCTCGATCACGATCCGGCCGTGTTCGTCCACATCGACAGCGGTTCCCACTTCGTGCTCGCCGCCGGGGAGGTCGACACGCACTCGCTGTCCGATGGTGCCGCACCGATCTCTGTATCGGTGCGCCAGCGCCTCGGTATCCCAGTGCGCATCCCGCCACGAATCCACCTCGGCGGCCACCCCGCGCAGGATCGCACGCACCAGGGTGTCTCGATCGAGCACCGCGGCCTGTTCGAGCGCGAGTGACGTCGCCGTGGGCACCGGGAGCTCGGCCTCGGTCATCGAGACGTTCACTCCCAGGCCGATGACCACGGTCGGACTCGGTCCGTGGGCGGCTACTTCGGCCAGAATGCCCGAGACCTTCCTACCGCCGATCAGAACGTCGTTCGGCCACTTCAACCGCGCATCGACCTCGGCCACGGTACGCAGCGCATCGACCAGAGCCACGCCGGTCATCAGCGGCAGCCAACCCAGCGCCGCCGGGTCGATCCCCGGGAACTTCAGCAGCATCGACAGCAATATCTGCGATCGCGGAGCACCGGAGAACGGACGCGAATGCCTGCCCCGCCCACTCCCCTGATGTTCGGCGATCAAGGCCGTCCGGTCCGCCCGATCTGCCGCCGTAGCGACGAGGTCGGCATTGGTCGAACCGGTCTCGGTCACCACGTCCACCCGAGACCACGAGGCCTGCGGTCCGTCCACCAAGGCTCGACGGAGTGCGCGGACGTCGAGCGGTGGGCGATCCAGATTGGTCCACATGACCACCAGCATATGGGTTCGGCACGAACCGACGTCGGCTCGTGAACCACCCTCGGTCGGGGCGCAGATCACACTCGCAGTTAAAGTGTTGCCCCATGACCAGCGTCCAGGATTCCACTGCACCCGGGTCGGCAGATGCACCCGATATCCATACCACTGCGGGTAAATTGGCCGATCTTCGTAAACGTCTGGGGGCTGCGGAGATGCCGTCGGGTGAGGCGGCGGTGGAGCGGGTCCACGCGAAGGGCAAGTTGACCGCGCGCGAGCGGATCACCGCTCTGCTCGACGAGGGCTCGTTCGTCGAACTCGACGCGTTGGCGCGGCACCGATCACAGAATTTCGGTTTGGGTGACAATCGCCCCTTCGGTGACGGTGTCGTCACCGGCTACGGCACCGTCGACGGCCGCGATGTGTGCGTGTTCTCCCAGGACGCGACCGTCTTCGGCGGCAGTTTGGGGGAGATCTACGGCGAGAAGATCGTCAAGGTGATGGACCTGGCGATCAAGACCGGACGGCCGTTGGTGGGCATCAACGAAGGCGCCGGGGCCCGCATCCAGGAAGGGGTGGTCTCCCTCGGGTTGTACGGGGAGATCTTCCACCGCAACGTCCGCGCCTCCGGGGTGATCCCGCAGATCTCGGTGATCATGGGCCCCGCCGCCGGCGGACACGTCTACTCACCCGCCCTGACCGATTTCGTGGTCATGGTCGATGGCACCAGTCAGATGTTCGTCACCGGCCCCGACGTCATCAAGACCGTCACCGGGGAGAACGTGACGATGGAAGAGCTCGGTGGCGCGCACACCCACATGGAGAAGTCCGGGGTCGCGCATTACGTCGCGTC